>NZ_CP181247.1:0-2293581 GCF_047839235.1 Neisseria sp. CCUG17229 | reverse complement strand
TTTGTCCAACAAGGTGTCGTTTGGCGCAATCACCACTACCGGCATGTTTTCATCCACCAATGCCAACGGGCCGTGTTTCAATTCGCCGGCAGGATAGGCTTCGGCGTGGATGTAGGTAATTTCTTTCAGCTTCAACGCGCCTTCGAGGGCAATCGGGTAGTGAATGCCACGGCCTAAGAACAAGGCGCTGTCTTTTTTGGCGAATTTTTGCGCCCAAGCAGCGATTTGTGGTTCGAGGTTCAAAACGTGTTGGATGCTGCCCGGCAATTGGCGCAATTCTTCCACATAAGCTTGCGCTTGTTCTTCGGTTACATGGCCGCGCAGTTTGCCCAAGGTCACGGCCAAGCCGAACAAGACCACCAATTGGGTGGTGAAGGCTTTGGTCGAAGCCACACCGATTTCGGCACCGGCGCGGGTGTAGAGCACCAATTCGCTTTCGCGCGGCAAGGCAGATTCCATCACGTTACAAATCGACAAGCTGTGGTGTTGACCCAAAGATTGTGCGTATTTCAGCGCTTCCATGGTGTCGAGTGTTTCACCGGATTGGGAAATGGTGATGACCAATTGTTTCGGATCAGCAATCACATCGCGGTAGCGGTATTCGCTGGCGATTTCTACGTCGGTCGGCATTTTGGCGATGCTTTCCAGCCAGTATTTGGCGGTCAGTGCGGAATAGTAAGAGGTACCGCAGGCCAAGATTTTGATGCTGTGGATGTCGGCAAATACTTCGTGTGCTTTTTCGCCGAAGTTGTCTGGATCGAAACCGCCATCTAAGAATACTTCAGCCGTGTCGGCAATCGCGCGTGGTTGCTCGTGGATTTCTTTTTGCATGAAGTGGCTGTATGGACCCAACTCTAAAGAAGCCAGCGACAATTCGGATACTTTCACTTGGCGGTCGGCCGGTGCGCCGGTTTTGTCGATTAATTTCACGATACCGTCGGCGTTGAGCAGGGCGATGTCGCCGTCTTCCAAGTAAGAGATTTTACGGGTGAAGGCAATCACAGCCGATACGTCGGATGCGATGAAGGTTTCTTGGTCGCCAAAGGCCACCAACAATGGGCAGCCCATGCGTGCCACAACCATTTCTTTGTCGTTTTCTTGCGAAATCACTGCGATGGCGTAAGCGCCGTGGAAATTTTGGGTCGCCGCTTTAACCGCTTCATATAAGTTGCCGCCGTTTTGGCTGTATTCGTGATTCACGCTGTGGGCAATCACTTCCGTGTCGGTTTGCGATTCAAACACATAACCCAAGCCTTGCAGGCGTTCGCGTTCGGCTTCGAAGTTTTCGATGATGCCGTTGTGTACCACGGCAATCATGCCGCCGGAAATATGGGGATGCGCGTTTGGCTCGGTCACGCCGCCGTGGGTTGCCCAACGGGTGTGGCCAATGCCCAAATGGCCATGGATACCTTTTTCTTTAGCCGCATCTTCCATTAATTGTACGCGGCCAACGCGACGCACGCGGCGGATTCGTTCGCCGGTGTGAACGGCAATGCCTGAAGAATCGTAACCACGATATTCCAAGCGTTTCAGGCCGTCAGTTAAAAAATCGACTACATTATGATTGGCGCGCAGTGCGCCGACGATACCGCACATATAAGTTCCTTAGTATCAAGAGTTTAAATAAAACCACACCGTATCACGGGCGATGAAGCAAGTATGTTGAGCATTGCTTCAGGGTCGCGTTTGAGCTTTAACGGCATGGCGGTTTGGCCTGCTTTGGGCAGGCCGTGGGAAATGGTCTCGGCCTGTTTATTCCTGAAACAAGCTGTCGAGTTGTTGCTGTAAAGCGCGATTGTGCTGCTCCATTTGCTGCATCATGTGTTGTGCTGCGGCTTCCAGTTGCGGCAGCATTTTCATCATCGCACCGAGATTCTTTTTCATCACTACCTGACCTTCACCTGATTTCAAAAACGCCGCCGCTTCATCGGCTTGCTTTTGAAACGCCTCATCGTCAAACGGCACGCCGTTGATTTTAGCCAGCTCACTTAAAAGTTGGCTGGAGTGCAAACCGTTTTGCAGCACGCCGTTGGTCCATTGGGTCATGGCTTCGGCAAACTCGGCCTGCTGTTGCGGCGTGAGTTGCTGCACCGATGACGATTTTTCGGTGATTGTGTGGCTTTTGAAGCCCGGCTCGTCTACGGTTGTGGTGGTGCGCACCACTTGGCCGCGTTCGGGATCATCGTATGTTTCGGTGATGGTCGCAGCGGATGCCGATTGCCACAATAAGGCGGCAGTTGAGAGCGCGAGTAATGTACGGATGTTCATGCCTGTTTCCTTGCTTGCTGACCGGTTATTTTTCAGGGCGGTTGTCGTGTTCGCGCTGGGTTAGGAATTTCACCAGTAAAGGGAACACCGCTGCCAATACGCCGCACAAGCCGATGGCGAACAAAGCGATGCCGCCGATAGGCTGGTCGAGCACTTCATGCACCCATCCGCCCATGCTGACCAAAACCATCAGGCCGGGAATCAGGGCGCACAGGCCACAAATCAAAATAATGATGGAACCGATATGGAATTTCATACATCCCTTCATGATAATGAATAACCGAGCAGCAGGGTTTCAGACGGCCTCTAATCGTTAAGTTGAGACCTTTGCAAAATCTTCATCTTTGGCACATTTCTTCGTTATGCGCTGCTCGAAAGCTTGCCTATCTAAGTGATATGTCTGCGCTTTCTGTGTTTACTTACTTCGGAACTGTACTCAAATCTGAAGTTTTACAAAGGTCTCAGGCCGTCTGAAACCTAAAAGAGCATTTATTTTTTATCGCCTTTTTCCGGACGCACCCAACCTTCAATAATGGTTTGGCGGGCGCGGGCGATGGCGAGTTGGCCATCGGCGACGTTTTTGTTAATCGCGCTGCCGGCGCCGGTGGTCACTTTGTTGCCCAAGGTTACCGGTGCAATCACCACACTGTTGGAACCCAAGCGCACTTCGTCACCGATGACAGATTTGTGTTTGTTCACGCCGTCGTAGTTGGCGATGATGGTGCCCGCGCCGAAATTGGTTTTGCGGCCGACTTCGGCATCACCGATGTAGGTCAGGTGATTGGCTTTGGTGCCTTCTCCGATGGTGGAATTTTTCACTTCGACGAAGTTGCCGATGTGCACATCGTTGGCCAATTTGGCTTGCGGGCGCAAACGCGCGTATGGGCCGATGACGTTGTTTTCGCCGACTTCACAATCTTCCAATGAAGAGAAGGCAGCAATTTTGGTGTTGGCGGCGATTTTGGCGTTTTTAATCACGCAGTTGGCGCCTATTTCTACGTTGTCGCCGATTTCCACATCGCCTTCAATCACCACGTTGACATCAATCACCACGTCTTGACCATGTTTCAGACGGCCTCGTAAGTCAAAGCGGGCAGGGTCGCGCAGGGTGACGCCGGCTTTGAGCAACTCTTGCGCTTGCTCGGTTTGGAAAATGCGTTCCAATTCGGCCAGTTGCACTTTGTTGTTCACACCGGCAGCCAAATGCGAGGCGCGCACTTGCACCGGATGCACGGCGATGCCGTCTGAATTGGCCAAGGCAATCAGATCGGTCAGGTAATATTCGCCTTGTGCGTTGTTGCTGGACAAGCTGTTGAGCCAGCCTTCGAGCTTGGCATTAGGTAATACCAAAATGCCGGTATTGGTTTCTTTGACGGCTTTTTGCGCGGCATCGGCATCTTTTTCTTCCACAATCGCCACCACTTTTTCGCCTTCGCGGATGATGCGGCCGTAGCCGGTCGGGTTGTCTAACACATCGGTCAGCAGGCCGACTTCGTCACCGGCTGCAGCCAAAAGCGCTTCCAAAGTGGCGGTGTCGGTCAGCGGCACATCGCCATACAACACCAAAGTGCGGCCTTCTGCCGGTAAGTGCGGCAAGGCCATTTTCACAGCGTGACCGGTGCCGAGCTGCTCGGTTTGCTCCACCCACACCACATCGCGTTTCACTTTTTCCAAAACCTGCTCTTTGCCGTGGCCGATGACCACGCAAATGTTTTGCGGATTCAGCGTAGCGGCGACGTCAATCACGCGGGCAACCATCGGCTTGCCGCCGACTTCGTGCAGCACTTTCGGCATTTTGGAATACATACGGGTGCCTTTGCCCGCAGCAAGAATCACGATATGTAAAGGTGTTTGGCTCATTGTTGTTTTTCCATTCGGGGTGAACGATTGAATGTGGAAGGCCGTCTGAAACGATGAATTAATGTTCAGACGGCATAAGAATTATTCGGCGGCGGCAGAATCGGCTTCGCTGGTTTGGCTGCCCCATTTGGTGCGGTGAACATCTTGATGTTGTTGCATTTCAGGCTTCACGGCGCGTTGTTCGGGGCGGTATTGGTTGTAATTCATGTTGCGTGAATAAGAACCATCTTGATAGTAAACGCGGGTGCCTTTTTCGTATTTTTGGCGCAGGGCGGTGCTGCCGTCGGCTTTTTGGTAGGTTTCCCATGTGCAGCCGGCCACTGTGGTCAACGCCAAAATCATTGCTAGGTAACGCATGTCTTTTTCCTTGTTGAGAATATCTGTTTATTGTAATGAATTTATATAAGGAATCATAGGTTTTTACACACTTCAGACGGCCTCAAGCCAGCCTTGTTGCGCCGCCCAGTTTTCCAGTGCGGACATGTCGTGTGCGGCGCAATCGACAAAGGGCAATTCGTGGGCTTTGCGGCCAAACCATGCGGTGCGCATACCCAGTTGTTTGGCGGAGTAAAGGTTATCCGCGTTATCATCTACCATAATACAATTTTGCGTTGTTGTTTCAAGTAGTTGACAGACGATGAAATAGGCTTGACGGTTGGGCTTATAGAGAAAACCGAAATCGTCGGTACCGGCCAGCAGGTCGAAATACAGGCGGATGCCTAAGTTTTCGATAATGGCCTGCACATAAAACGACGGCCCATTGGAAAACACCGCTTTGCGCCCTTTCAGACGGCCTAACAGCGTTTGAGTTCGTTCGACAGGTGTTAATTTTTCTAAAATCTGTGGCATGGGGTGGCTTTCGGCCAGAAATTCGGTGATGTCGATTTCGGGATGGTGGATTTGCAATCCGGCCAAAGTCGCGCCGTAGCGGTGCCAATAGTCTTCGCGGATGGCGGACGCTTCGTCGTGGGAAAGATTCAGACGGCCTGCTAGATAATCGGTCATGGCGTGGTTGATGAGCAGAAAAATGCCGGCATCGGCGTTGTGTAAGGTGTTGTCGAGATCGAAAAGCCAAACAGGCGTATTCATGGCGGGCTCGCGGTGGAAAAAACAAGATGATGGCAGTTTGTGCGCGCTCGGGCAAGCATTTGGCCAACAGCATGACATAAAACAAAATGAAACAATCATTTAAGCGGTGATGTTTAATATGTTAAAATACTGCCGATAACAAACAGGCCGTCTGAAGCCCTTCATTTTCAGACGGCCTTCCACTTTATATCTACACACGAACACACAACATGATCGGTTTTTATACCTTATTCAAAAAAGAAATCCTGCGCTTTTGGAAAGTCGGCCTGCAAACCTTAGGCGCGCCCATGCTCACCGCACTGCTGTACCAATTGATTTTCTCACACGCCATCGGCCGCCATGTCGAAGCCTTACCCGATGTGGCGTATAACGCGTTTTTGATTCCCGGTTTGGCGATGATGAGCATGGCGCAAAATGCGTTTGCCAACGCATCGAGCAGCCTGATTCAATCGCGTTTGTCGGGCAATTTGGTGTTTATTCTGCTGCCGCCTTTGTCCACCTTTTCCTTTTTCAGCGCCTATGTCGGCGCGGCGGTGGTGCGCGGTTTGCTGGTCGGCTTGGGCGTGGTGGCGGTGACGGCGCCATTTGGTTTGCCCATGCCGCATCATTTGGGCTGGATTGTGGTGTTCGGGCTGCTGGGCTCGGCCATGATGGCGATACTCGGCCTGATGGCGGGCATTGTGGCGGAAAAGTTCGACCAATTGGCCATGTTCCAAAATTTTCTCATCATGCCGCTGACGTTTTTGTCGGGCGTGTTTTATTCCATCAACAGCCTGCCCGAATTTTGGCGCACGGTCAGCCATTTCAATCCGGTGTTTTACATGATTGACGGCTTCCGCTACGGCTTTTTCGGTGTGAGCGATACATCGCCGTGGCTGTCGTTGGCGGTGGTCGGCACAGTGGTGGCGGCATTGGGGGCGCTGGTGTTGGCGGTGTTGCATTCGGGTTGGAAGTTGCGCCGTTAGACCGTCTGAAACCTAAAAACTGATTCAAACAAGGATAAACAATGAATTTTGATAATTTCACTTTTGAGCAGCTTTTCAGTCTGAAAAGCTGGGAACGTTTGGCTGAAAACGGCATGGATTTCGGCTTAAACCTGCTGGCAGCGGCGGCAATTTTTGTGGTCGGCCGCTGGTTGACGACCTATATCGTGAAGCTGATGAAAGCCGCGCTGACTCGCGCCAAAGTCGATTTGACCTTGGTCAGCTTTTTGGGCAACGTCGCCAACATAGGTTTGTTGATTATGGTAATCATCGCCGCGCTGGGCAAACTGGGTGTGCCGACCACATCGGTTACAGCCTTGGTCGGCGGTGCAGGCTTGGCGATTGCCTTGTCGTTGAAAGATCAATTGTCGAACTTTGCTGCCGGTGCGCTGATTATTTTGTTCCGTCCGTTTAAAGTGGGCGACTATATTAAAGTCAACGGCTTTGAAGGCTATGTGCGCGAAATTAAAATGGTGCAGACTTCGTTGCGCACTTATGCCAATGAAGAAGTGATTTTGCCCAACAGCGTGGTGATGAGTAATAGCATCACCAATAAATCTTCGTTGCCGCAATGGCGTGCGCAAGTGTTGGTGGGCGTGGATTATGCCTGTGATTTGAAAGCGGCCAAAGCGGCGGTGTTGCGTGCGGCGACCGAGCATCCAAAATGTATTCAAACCGATAAACCGGCCACGGTGCAGGTGACCAATTTGGGGGACAACGCCATTGAAATTACCTTGTGGGCATGGACAACCGAAGCCGATTGGTGGGGATTCCAATGCGATTTATATGAGCAGGTGGTAGAAAACCTGCGCGAAGTGAAAATCAACATTCCGTTCCCGCAGCGCGATGTGCATATCGTGTCGCAACCGGCGGCTAATGATGTGAAAACTGCGTAAACTTATCGGCTATGTACCTAGATATAAGGCTTTAATATAAACTTCCTATTTTACTTAATTTAACATAAATATCAGATTTTATTTGCGTTTTGTACAGGCGGCGGCTTGGGTTTTGGATTATTATCATTTGATGACATTCCGACCCGCTGCCGCTTTTTGTTGTAACAAAACTGAAGCAGTCGCCGTCCATAATAAATACAAGCCGTTTCAGCCGATGCGCTTATGTTCATCGGCAAACAATCGCAATACAAGAGAAATTTACCATTTGATAACCCGATTCAATCACAGGAGAAACAACCATCATGGCACAAGAATTTTCCCCACAAGCCTATAGTCTCGAGCGCCCTTTAACTGCCGCAGCCATCGCTGATGACACGCTGGTATTGATTTTGGCGGGTGGCCGCGGCTCGCGTTTGCGCGAAATGACCGACCGCCGTGCCAAGCCAGCCGTCTATTTCGGCGGCAATTGGCGCATCATCGACTTTACGCTTTCCAACTGCTTCAATTCCAATCTGTTTAAAATCGGCGTGATTACCCAATACGAAGCCCATTCTCTGCTGCGCCATTTGCAGCACGCATGGTCGTTTATGCCGCGTGAGCGCGGTTACTTCGTCGATATGCTGCCTGCACGCCAACAGGTAGATGAAAACATGTGGTATCGCGGCACTGCCGATGCGGTGTGGCAAAACGTTGCTTTGATGAAAGAGCATTACAAACCGAAATACGTGTTGATTTTGGCCGGTGATCATATTTATAAGATGGACTATATGCAGATGATCCGCGACCACATTTCGCGCGGCGCCAAATGCACCATCGGTTCGATTGAAGTCAAACGCAGCGAAGCCAAAGAATTCGGCGTGATGGCGGTGGACGAGCATTTGAAAGTGCAGGCGTTTGTGGAAAAACCGGAAAATCCGCCGGCCATGCGCGAGAAACCGGATTCGTCGCTGGCTTCGATGGGCATTTATGTGTTTGATGCCGATTACCTTTACGAAACGCTGGAGCGCGAAGTCAAGCTCGATCATACCAGCCACGACTTCGGCAAAGACATTATCCCGAAAGCGCTGCAAGACGGCGTATTGTATGCGCACCCGTTTGAGCGCTCATGCATGGGGCGCAACGCCGAGGGCAGCATTTACTGGCGCGATGTCGGCACGCTCGACAGCTATTGGGGTGCACACATGGATTTGGTGGCGGAATATTCGCAGCTGAATTTGTTTGACCGCTCATGGCCGATACGCGGTTTGCCGTCGCAATCGATGCCGAGCAAATTTTTCTATAAGCATCAACACGAACGCACCATCGACAATTCGATGATCAGCGGCGGCTGCTTGATTACCGATGCCGAAATCAGCTCGTCGGTATTGTTTGAACGCGTGACTGTCAACGAAGGCTCAGTGATTGAGCAATCGGTGATTCTGCCGCAGGTGAAAATCGGCAAGAATTGCATCATCCGCAATTGCATCATCGAGCGCGCCTGTGAGATTCCGGATGGTATGCAAATCGGTGTCAACCCGGGTAAAGATGCCGAGTTTTTCCGTGTGAGTTCCGGCGGCAGCGTGGTGTTGGTGACACCGGATATGTTGGAAAAACGCACCAAAGCCTTGAATAAATTTGCCGATGGTATGGGCATTTAAGTAATATTTCAGACGGCCTCAACTATGCCGTCTGAACTTCTATCATCGATTTAGGAATATTATGAATATCCTGCATGCAGCTTCCGAGCTTTATCCTTTACTGAAAACCGGCGGACTGGCCGATGTGTTGGGCGCGCTGCCGTTTGCGCAGCAGCAAAACGGCGACAACGTGCGCGTAATTCTGCCTTATTACCGCCGCATCCGCGAGCAGCTTCCGTTTACATCTGAAGTATTCCGTTGCGACGGCCCGGGTGGCTATGCGGTGATTCGTTTTGCCGAGTATCAGGGCTTGGGGCTTTATCTGATTGATGCGCCGCATTTGTACGACCGTGACGGCAATCCTTATCACGACGGCGATTACCGTGATTATCCCGATAATGTCGTGCGTTTCGGCTTGCTCGGTTGGGCAGCAGCAGCGGTGGCGTGCGGTGCCGATCCGTTTTGGAGTGAAGTGGATGTGCTGCACGCGCACGACTGGCAGGCCGGTTTGGCGGCAGCCTATTTGAAAGCATGGGGGGCATGGCAGGTGAAAACCGTGTTCACCATCCACAACATCGCCTACCAAGGCTTGTTTGACGCGCGCCACATGGCGGATTTGTGGCTGCCGTGGGAAATGTATCAGCCCGAGGGTTTGGAATTTAACGGCCAAATTTCGTTTCTCAAAGCCGGTTTGTATTACGCCGACCACATCACCACCGTCAGCTCGACTTATGCGCAGGAAATCACCGTATCCGCTTACGGCATGGAAGGCTTGTTGCAGCAACGGCGCGATCAAGGTCGATTGAGCGGCATTCTCAACGGTGTGGACGAAAGCATCTGGCATCCGGCCAATGATTCGACTTTGCCTGTTTCATACGGCCTAGACAATGTGGTCGAAGGCAAGGCCGCCAATAAAGCCGCCTTGCAGCAGCATTTCGGCTTGAAAAACGATGCCGATGCCATGTTGAGTGTGATGGTGTCTCGCTTGACCGAGCAAAAGGGTGCGGATTTTCTGTTGGAAGCCTTATATGTGAAACTGGCTGAAGATGCATCTATGCAGTTTGCCTTGTTGGGCAGCGGCGCGCCGGCCTTGGAGCAGGCGTTTAGCGAGTTGGCGCAACGCTATCCCGAGCGTGTGGGCGTACACATCGGCTACGATGAAAGCTTGGCGCACCGTTTGATTGGCGGCGGCGATGTGATTTTGGTGCCGAGCCGTTTCGAACCCTGCGGTCTGACCCAGCTTTATGGCCTGAAATACGGTACCTTGCCTTTGGTGCGCCGCACTGGCGGCTTGGCCGATACCGTGGTGGGCTTTGGCGAAAGCGATGCGGCCACCGGTTTTGTGTTCGACGCACCTGATGTGCATGGGCTGACGAATGCGTTCAACGCCGCGCTGTATGCGTGGTCGGAACCGACTGTGTGGGCAGCCATGCGCACGCGTGCCATGCAGCAGGATTTTGGTTGGCTGAAAGCGGCGCAATCGTATCGCCAATATTATTAATATCAAGAGCTTTGTAAAATTCTTTATCGTCCAGCACACATAGGACAACCGTCATTCCCGCGCAGGCGGGAATGACGGCCTTTAGAATGATTGCTTGTTAATGGGTTGATGTGAAGGTTTAAAACAGGTGTTTTGTATCAAAGAAAAGGCCGTCTGAATCATTTCAGACGGCCTTTTAAGCTACTGTATTTAAACGGATTTAAACATGAAGATTAACGGAAGCGGTAAGCGGCAGTGGCCATCACACCGTTGTTGTTGATTTTTGTATCGTCTTTCTTAAAGCGGGTTTGTTCCCACTCTGCGCCGACTTCGATATTCGGGGTCGCTGCATATTTCACGCCCACGCCGTAGCCTACGCCGTTCATGTTTTTCTTGGTGTCGTAAGGACCTTCGAATTTACCGTAGTGGTAGCCGACTTTACCGTAAGCCATCACGTCATCGGTCAAGCGGTAGCCTTGAACATAAGACACGCTGGCATCGACTTTTTGTTTCACGTCACCGGCTGCGCTGCTGCCCACGGTACGGTGCAATGGTTTCACGGCTACTTCAGCGCCGCCAATCCAGTTGCTGTTGCCAAATTGCACGTTGTGGTTACCGCGAATCGCCATATCGGCTTTGTATTCTTCATCCAAGCTGCTGTTTTTCACATCGCTTTTGGTCGCGCCTGCACCGATTTCAACGGCAGTACCGGTAAAGGTGCCGGTATTGTAGGTGTTGAATGGTGCGGCAGTAGCTGCAGCAGCAGCGGTCAAAATCAAAGTGGTCAATAAGGTTTTTTTCATGATAGTTGCTCCTTCAAGCAAAGAAAAAGGGGAAAGCGGCGGCGGTTGCCTGTTGCTTTCGATGGGGTCAGTATCGTGATGTTTCAGACGGGCTGCAAGTGGCTTTGCTTTCGGATTACGCTTTTTGGCAGTGGTTTAACGTTTGTAATTGCGGCAGATTTTTAAATTATATTGAAAACGTTATTGTTTTTCAGGATGCAACCATTTGACTTAGTCCGCTGAAAAACAAGCCGGTTTCTTAATCAATTGGGTTTGCTGGAAAATATATCATCACGGCAGAAAGCGCAAAGTTAGATAAATCATTCTAGAAAATACATTTACATTCGCGTATGTATCTTTATCGTACACTTGGCTTTGTGTGTTTCAGCAAAACATAAAAAAATGCCGTCTGAAATCGATTTCAGACGGCATTTTTTTATAGGGTAAATGGGCTATCGGCGTTGATAATGCACAAACGCATAATCTATGCCTTTGGCGCTGGTGTGTGATTCGCGGGCGGTTTCCTGCCATTCATCGGCGGAAAATTCAGGGAAAAACGCATCACCGCCTTCGACCTGCAAAGCCACTTCGGTCAAGCGCAAATCCGTGGCCAGCGGCAGGGCTTGGGCATAAATCTGTGCGCCGCCCATGATGATGATTTCAGGTGCATCGGCACATAAGGCTAATGCGTCGCCCAAACTGCTGACCACTTCCGCCCCGCAGGCCGCATAATCAGCTTGGTGGCTGATGACGATATTGTGGCGATCGGGCAAAGGTTTTTTCGGCAAGGATTCCCATGTTTTGCGCCCCATCACTACCGGTTTGCCGCTGGTGTAGTGTTTGAAAAAGGCAAAATCTTCCGGCAAATGCCATGGCATGGTGTTGTTGATGCCGATGCAGCGCGCATCGGCGTAGGCAGCAATCAAGGTAATTTTCTGCATAAACGTACTCTTTGGGTTGAATAGAAGGAAGCATGACGATATTTAAGTGTTGGTATCGGTCACATGCGTTTAATTTCAATAATGTATCTCTATTATGCGCAGACAAGCTCAACGTGTCAGCTTCACAAACACATCTTCCAAATCCGTTTCCGGCAGCGCCATGTGCAACACTTCAATGCCCGCACTTTTCAATGTGGCCAACACTTCACCGAGGCGGTTGTAATCGTCTAATTTCAGCAAAAGATTGCCGTCTTGTTCACCCGTCAACCATGGCGATAAAGCAGTGGGCAGCGGTGCGGACAATTGCAGTGCCACACGCACGCCTTGTTCGGCATGCAATAAATGCTCGGTCGAATCCAAAGCCACCAAGCGCCCCTGCTTCATCATGGCGATGCGGTTGCACAGGTTTTGCGCCTCTTCCAGATAATGCGTGGTCAGAATGATGGTGTGGCCTTGGCGGTTGAGGCTCTCGATGAATGTCCACAGGCTTTGGCGCAGCTCAACATCGACACCGGCAGTTGGCTCGTCCAGCACGATTACCGGCGGACGATGCACTAAGGCTTGCGCCACCATCACGCGCCGCTTCATGCCGCCGGAAAGGTTGCGGGTGATGGTGTTGGCTTTATCGCTCAAACCAAGGCTGTCGATGATTTCGTCTATCCACGCATCATTGTTGCGGATGCCGAAATAGCCCGATTGAAAACGCAGCGCTTCACGCACGGTGAAAAATGCATCAAACACCAATTCTTGCGGCACCACGCCCAAGCTCATGCGCGCGCCTTGCGGCCCTTTGACCACATCGTAGCCCATCACGCTGATGCTGCCCGAAGTCAGGCGGTTGAGTCCGGCCATGGCAGAAATCAGCGTGGTTTTGCCCGCACCGTTCGGCCCCAACAGCGCAAAAAACTCGCCTTGTTCGACCGTAAAAGAAACGTCGTTCAGGGCGGTGAAACCGTTGGCATAGGTTTTGACAGCATGGCGGATATCGATGGCGTGCATGAGTATGTGGTTTTCTGATGATGGTTGTTAAAGGCGTATTTTAGCAGAAACGCTATGCGTGGTCGGCATGAAGGTGGTTTGGATACATAAAGGCCGTCTGAAAGGTTGAACTTTTCAGACGGCCTTTGCTTTTAAGACGCAGCGATGGCCGAAGATGGTTCCGCTTCAGCCGTATCAGTTTGATGATGCAAGGCCTGGTAACAGGGTTGCAGTTGGCGGGCAATCAGGCTCAGTTGTTGCCACAAGATATGGCTTTGGCGGTCGGCGGTGAGGTTGCGCAAGGCTTCTAAATCGTGCAGCAGCTGGGTTAAGGCCGTCTGAAAGTCGGCGGCGGTTTGCTGCGGCATGTGTTTCAACAGCGTGGCGATTTGGCGGGCGGTTTGGTAGAACGCAGCGGTAAAGGCTGGGTCGGTTTCCTGCGCCATTTCGTTGCGATAGGCACCGAGTGCGGAAATGTAGCCGGTCAGCGCGTAATTGGTTTTTAACAGATTGAAGCCGTCTGAAAGTTGGTCGTCGTATTTGTCCGGTTCGCTACTCATGTCGGACAAGGTGCTGCTCAAGGCGGTGATGCGTTCGTGGGCTTGGCGGCGTACGGTGCGGTAGCTGACATCGTCGCTGCCGCCGTGTTGCAGTTGCTCGAGAATTTTATCCAGATACGCACCGTTGCCGGAGACAGCCAGTGCGGCTGTGCGGTCGAGCGTGAGGTAGCGCCAGTCCGGCCACAGATACGACACCGCCGCCCACGCCATCACTGAGCCGATGATGGTGTCGATAATCCGCCACGGCATGGCGGCGTACACATCGAGTCCGGCCAAGGAAAAGCTGGTTAAGGCTTGGATGGTGATGAAAAAGGTCGAGAAGCTGTATTTATAGCTGCGGCTCATGAAAAACAGGGTGGTACAGGCGATGACAATCCACAGCTTGGTTTCCACCGATGGCGTGAAATACGGTACCAACGAGCCGACTACTACGCCCAAAATTGTGCCGGCGATGCGGTGGTATACGCGGTTTTTGGTGGCGGAATAGTTGGGTTGGCACACAAACAGCGCGGTCAGCAAAATCCAGTAGCCCAGATTGAGATTGAGGATTTCAACCACGCCGCAGGCCATCGCCACCACCAGCGACAGGCGCACGGCATGGCGGAACACGGTGGATTCCAAATTTAATTGGCTTTTCACGCTTTGCCAAACATGTTTTAAACCATTGTGGCTTTCCACGGCGGCGATGCGGGTCACGTCGGATTCGCCTTCGAGCGCGGCCAGATTATCATTGTTTTCTAATTGCTTGAATTGGTGGTCGACGCTGCTTAAATTGTTGAGCAGCTGGCGGATATTGTGTACTTCGTGGCTGTCGGGGTGGCCGTCTGAAAACCATTGCAAGGATTGGCGGCAGCCTTCCATTGCACGGCCTAAGCGTTTGCTGTAATGGTAGTCTTTGCCGCTGCGCAAGGCACCGCCCACATTGCGGCAGGCTTGCCCCTGCATTTCCAACAGGCGGTGGATACGGAAAATCAGATCGGTGTTTTTCAGCTTGTCGGCCAGCTCGCGGTAATCGACGTGCGCCGAGCTGATGCGCTCATGAATGTCTTGCGCGGTGAAGTAATAGCGCAGCATACGGGCGGTGCGCGGGTGGCGGTGTTGGCCGCGCATGCGGTAAAACAGCGCGGCGCGGCATTGGTTGAAGGCAGCAATCACGCCGGTGTTGCGCATGGCCAAATCGATTTGGCGGTTGCCCAACCACGCGGCTTCGTCGGGGTCGAAAAAGTCGGCCTTGGCATCGAAATAATCGCCCAAGCTTTCATAAGCATCGGCCACGCGCTCCTGCACCGGACGATGCGGGAACATCATCTGGAAAACCAGCGTGCAGGTGCTGTATAACACCGTGCCCAACAGAATCATCAGCGGATTGGTCAGCCAAAAAGTTTCCGGCGTGTAGGTCAGCGAGGTGTAAGTCGCCACCGCCAGCGAGCCGAACGCAAAGGTGCGGTAGCGTTGGCCGACCGCGCCCAACAGCGTGAAGAAAAACGTCATCGCGGTCATGGCGGCGATAAACGGCCAGCCCGTGCCGAGCGTGAGTTGCGCGGATAAAGAGGCGATGGTGAACAATATCACCGTAATCACGATATTTTTCAGACGGCCTGTTAAGCGGTTGTCCAAATCGACCAAGCCGCCGGCAATGATGCCCAATACAAACGGCATCGTCAGCGCGGGCATGTCGATATACCAAACGCTGGTGGCGGCAATGAGCACGCTGATAAACACGGGCAACGACGTCATAATCAACGGCTTGAGCGGCGGGGTTCTCATGAGGATGCGGGCATAAGGTGAAATAAACAGAATTTTAGCAGGAATCGGCAGACCGCACCGAAACGGCGGGCAAAAAAAATCCCGAGCATGGCCGGGAGGGTAAAACAAACAAGTAGGACTTGTGTTGTTCAACTGAAAGGTGTGTGTTTGAAAGCGTTATTGTAGACAAAATCGGTTTTAGAATAAATTCACTAGAAGAAACGCAGCGTTAACAAATAGGAAACAATTAAGGTTTCAGGCCGTCTGAAAGTGATTGAATCTTTCAGACGGCCTGTTGCTTACATCAAATTCAAATCGCTGATGCGGTCGAACAAGCGTTCCGGCTCGTTGCCTTCTTCGTGCAATTGAATGCGCAAACGCAAATCGTTGGCCGAATCGGCTTGGCGCAAGGCTTCGTCGTATTCGATGTGGCCTTGGGTGTAGAGATTGAACAAATGCTGATCGAAAGTCTGCATGCCGTCGCCGGAAGCGCGATCCATCAGGCCGCGGATTTCCATCAGTTCGCCTTTGAAAATCAAATCCTGCATGGCAGGGGTGTTCAGCAGCAAATCGATGGCGGCGGTGCGCTGGGTGCGGTTTTTCTTAATCGCCAAACGCTGGCCGATGATGCCGGTCAGGTTTAAGGCCAAGTCCATTAATACTTGTTTTTGACGTTCTTCCGGATAGAAGTTGATGATGCGCTCGATGGTTTGCGATGCGCTGTTGGCGTGAATGGTGAACACACACAAGTGGCCGGTTTGCGCCAACTGCATGGCGTATTCCATGCTCTCCGCGCTGCGTACCTCACCGATACACACCACGTCAGGCGCTTGGCGCATGGCGTTTGGGATGGCGGTTTTCCAATCTGGCGTGTCGATGCCGATTTCGCGCTGGGTGAAAATGCAGCGGCGTGGTTTGTAGATAAACTCAATCGGGTCTTCGATGGTCACAACGTGGCCGGGGATTTTGTTGTTGCGGTAGTTGAGCATCGAGGCCATGGTGGTCGATTTACCCGAGCCGGTCGGACCCGCCAAAATCAGCAAACCGCGCGGGGCGAGCGCCAAATCTTTGGTTTTTTCCGGCAAACCCAATACTTCCATTTCAGGGATTTCTTGGTTGATGCGGCGCAACACCAAGCCGACGCGGCCTTGCTCGTGATAGGCATTGACACGGTAACGTGTGTTGCTGCGCGATTGCACGGAATAGTTGAGCTCCCATTCGCGGTTGAAAGTTTCCAACTGCTCGGGGTTCATGGTGGATTCGACGATTTGCGCGGTTTCTTCGCCGGTTAAGGCTTTGTGCGGCACAGGGGTCAACACGCCGCTCACTTTCATTGATGGCGGGAAACCGGCGCTGATGAAAATATCCGATGCTTTGCGGTTTTCGGCTTCGACACACATGCGGTCGAGCAGGGGATGCAGATGCGTGCCGATCTCAGCCGGCGTTGGGATATGCGGGGCTTGGTTTTTTTGCGAATACGCCTGCACCATTTCGGAAAGCAGGTCGTGTAAAGGATTATTGTCGCTCATGGTTTGTCCATTGTCTTTTCAGACGGCCTTGAGATAAAAAGGCCGTCTGAAACCATAAATTAAAGAATCATTGTGTCGCTGTTTTGCGCTTTGCTGCGAGCGGCTTCGTGGCTGATGGTGCCTTGGCGCAGCAGGTTTTGCAGCGCTTGGTCGAGGGTTTGCATGCCGTGTGATTGGCCGGTTTGCAGCGCCGATTGGATTTGCGCGATTTTGTTTTCACGAATCAGGTTGCGCACGGCAGGGGTGGAAATCAGGATTTCATGCGCTGCCACACGGCCGTTGCCGTCGCGGGTTTTCAAAAGGGTTTGCGAAATCACGGCACGCAGCGATTCGGAAAGCATAGAGCGCACCATTTCTTTTTCGCCTGCAGGGAATACGTCGACAATACGGTCGATGGTTTTGGCCGCGCCGGTGGTGTGCAATGTGCCAAATACTAAGTGACCGGTTTCGGCGGCGGTCAAGGCCAAGCTGATGGTTTCAGGGTCGCGCATCTCACCAATCAGAATCACATCCGGGTCTTCACGCAGGGCAGAGCGCAGCGCGTTGTGGAAGCTGTGGGTGTGTTGGTGTAATTCGCGCTGGTTAATCAGGGCTTTTTTGCTTTGATGCACAAACTCAATTGGGTCTTCGATGGTCAGAATGTGCGCCGGTTGGGTTTCGTTGATGTAGTTGATCATCGCCGCCAAAGTGGTCGATTTACCTGAACCGGTCGGGCCGGCCACCAACACCAAGCCGCGCGGGTTATCGGCGATTTTTTGGAAAATACGCGGCGCGCGCAATTCTTCTAAGGTCAATACGCTGCTGGGAATGGTACGGAACACCGCCGCAGGGCCGCGCTCGGTGGTGAATGCGTTCACACGGAAACGCGCGACATTAGGTAATTCAAACGAAAAATCGACTTCTAAATCCTGCTGATACAGTTTGCGCTGGTGGTCGTTCATGACCGAAGTGACCATGGTGCCGACTTCTTCGGCATCCATTTCCGGTAAGTTGATGCGTCGGATGTCGCCGTGAAGGCGGATCATTGGAGCCATTGCCGAACTTAAGTGAAGGTCAGATGCTTTATTCTTTACGCTGAATGCCAGTAAGTCTGTAATCTGCATAATACGGCCTTATTGGTTTAAAATAGTCAATTGTGCGGTGTCCAATACATCATATCGTTCAAAGAAATATCGTTCAACCAAAGTATATTTTGCAAAAAGGCGATAAAAAGCCGGATAAAGGAAAGCAACATGTCAGGATTGCAACAACATTATCAAGCCGTTTTAACCGACATTGCCGAAGCTGCCGAAGCAGTAGGCCGTCTGAAAGAATCGGTGCAGTTGGTGGCCGTGAGTAAAACCTTTCCGGCTGAAGACATCCGCGAAGTATATGCCGCCGGGCAGCGCAATTTTGGCGAAAACTACATTCAGGAATGGTATGACAAAACGCAAACGCTCGCCGATTTGTCAGACATCGTGTGGCACATCATTGGCGATGTGCAATCCAACAAAACCAAATACGTTGCCGAGCGTGCGCATTGGCTGCACACGGTAGGCCGTCTGAAAATCGCGCAGCGCATCAGCAATCAAAGGCCGTCTGAAATGCCGCCGCTGCAAGTGTGTATTGAAGTGAACATCGCCGCCGAAGAAGCCAAACACGGTGTGCCGCCCGAAGAAGCGGTGGCCTTGGCGGTGGACGTGGCGAAGCTGCCGAATATTGAAGTGCGTGGTTTGATGTGTGTGGCCAAGGCCGACAGCAGCGATGACGAATTGCGCCAGCAGTTTGCGACCATGCAGCAATTATTGGCGGATTTGAACGCAGCAGGTGTGAAGGCAGACGTATTGTCGATGGGCATGTCGGGCGATATGCGGATTGCGGTAGAATGCGGGGCAACCCATGTACGCATCGGCAGCGCGATTTTCGGCCAGCGTGATTACAGTAAATAAAAGCATGAGGCCGTCTGAAAACCAATCATTTATTTTCAGACGGCCACAACATGTATATAGAATAACGAAAGGCAAGCAACATGAATGTATTTTTCTTAGGCGGCGGCCATATGGCGGCGGCAATTGCCGGCGGTTTGGTGAAGCAGGGCGGGTATCAGGTGCATATCGCCAACCGCGGCGCAGAAAAGCGCGAACGTTTGGCTAAGGAATTGGGTGTTAGCGTATCGGAGAAACTGCCGCCATTGTCTGCAAACGATGTGCTGGTGTTGGCGGTTAAGCCGCAAGACATGCAGGCTGCGTGTGAATATGTGCAAACCAACGGCGCATTGGTGCTGTCGGTCGCAGCCGGTTTGAGCATCGAAACCTTAAGCCGTTATCTGCAAGGCAACCGCCGTATTGTTCGCACCATGCCCAATGTGCCCAGCCAAATCGGTTTAGGGATTACCGGTATGTACGCGGCTGAAGAAGCGAGTGACGCAGACAAGCAAACCGCCGATGCCATCATGCGCGCCGTTGGTCAAACCGCATGGCTCGCTGACGAAGCGCAAATGCACGCCATCACCGGCATCAGCGGCAGTGGCAGCGGCTATGTGTTTTATCTGCTGAATGCTTTACAACAAGCCGCACTGGCACAAGGGTTCGATGCCGAACAAGCCCGTAGCCTGACCTTGGCGACATTCAAAGGCGCAGTTGAATTGGCCGAACAAAGCGGCGCATCGTTTGAAGATTTGCGCCGAAGTGTGATGTCGAAAGGCGGCACCACCATGGAAGCCTACAAAGTGTTTGATAAGCGTGGTGTCACCGAATCAATAGTAGAAGGGGTAGAAGCCTGTGTAGCCCGTTCGCAAGAAATTTCACAACAATTCGAGGCCGTCTGAAAACATGAAAGCCGATTTATTGTTATTACTGGCCGATGGTTTGGTGATTGTGATGGTAGCGCGGTGCCTGTTGCATTGGGCGAAATTGGATGCCAATCATCCGCTGGCCGCCTTTTGCCGTCAAACCACCGATTGGCTGGTTAAGCCCTTACACAAAGTCGCACCTGCTGCCGGCCGTTGGGATACGGCCTGCCTGTTGGCCGGGTTGTTGGTGTATTACATTGTTTATATGGTGATGACGTGGGTAGCATTGCCTGGCAGCATGAGCAGTAAAATTGTGGCGGCAAATTTTATTTTTTCACTAATCAGCATGCTGAAAGCCGTGATTTATGTTTTACTCTTGGGTCTGATTATCCGTATGCTGCTCAGTTTCATTAATCCATATTCATTGTTGGTCGCATCATTGCAGCGTATTTTCGAACCAATGTCGCGCCCGTTTGCATTCTTACGCATCGGACGCTATGATTTTTCCGGCGGTGTAATAGCATTGATCTTGTGGTCTTTATTGATAGATTTCTTACCCAAATTGGTCAGTAGTGTAAATTTATGGTTGCTGCGTTAATAAAAGGCTCATCCAAACGAAAATAGAACAAAGTCCTACTGATTCAAAATATTTGTTTGAGTGCAAAAAAGTGCAAAGCAGATAACCGAACGTAACGAACCGAAAAAAACATGTTATGATACGGCATTTTTGAAAGCGCAACCTTTCAAAAATGAATAAAAAATAAGCGGTTGTGAGCAGAAACAGCAGTTTCCGATTTTTAGAGAAAGAAATTATTATGGCAAAGCTGACAGAACAAGACATTATAAACTGGGACGGCCCGGAAGACGATTACATGAATGCCGACCAATTGGCATTCTTCCGAGAGCTGCTCGTTAATATGCAAGATGAGTTGATTAAAAATGCAACAGTCACCACCAGCCATCTGCAAGAACACGAATCAGCTCCCGATCCTGCCGACCGTGCAACACAAGAAGAAGAGTATGCTTTAGAGTTACGCACACGTGACCGTGAGCGTAAATTGCTGGCAAAAGTACAAGCCACCATCCGCAATATAGATGAAGGAGATTATGGCTTCTGTACCGACACCGGTGAGCCGATCGGTTTGAAACGTTTGCTGGCACGTCCGACCGCAACATTATCTGTTGAAGCGCAAGAGCGTCGCGAGCGAATGAAAAAACAATTCGCCGATTAAGTCGTCTAACGTATATATGTATTTTAGAAAGGCCGTCTGAAGATTTCAGACGGCCTTTGCTTTGGGTAAATGGTTTATATTTGGATTGAATTTGATACAGTGTTTCAAGAAGGTTTAGAGGTTTACGTGATTTGGTTGAAATTAAATTTGATTGTAAAACAGCGATTTGTTGATTTTTGTAGAAATTATTTGTTTGTGGGAGTTGACGGTTTTGGGGGAGAGGGGTATAGTTCGGTTCTTCGCTGCTGACGCAGTAGCGAAACGAACTGATAATTATAGCACGGTTGATTTAATTTTTCGATGAAATTTGAAAAAAAGAGTTGACAAGCAGTTTGAGTGATGTATAATTCGGTTCTTGTTCTTTAACAAACAGATTACCGATAAGTGTGAGTGCGACAAGCCTCACACTGCGACAAAAACAGACAAGATGTAGAAATATCTATACTTTGTCAGTTTCTTTGAAGCAGACCAGAAGTTAAATAAGTTAGAGATTAAACATAAGAGTTTGATCCTGGCTCAGATTGAACGCTGGCGGCATGCTTTACACATGCAAGTCGGACGGCAGCACAGAGAAGCTTGCTTCTTGGGTGGCGAGTGGCGAACGGGTGAGTAATATATCGGAACGTACCGAGTAGTGGGGGATAACTAATCGAAAGATTAGCTAATACCGCATATTCTCTGAGGAGGAAAGCTGGGGACCTTCGGGCCTAGCGCTATTTGAGCGGCCGATATCTGATTAGCTAGTTGGTGGGGTAAAGGCCTACCAAGGCGACGATCAGTAGCGGGTCTGAGAGGATGATCCGCCACACTGGGACTGAGACACGGCCCAGACTCCTACGGGAGGCAGCAGTGGGGAATTTTGGACAATGGGCGCAAGCCTGATCCAGCCATGCCGCGTGTATGAAGAAGGCCTTCGGGTTGTAAAGTACTTTTGTCAGGGAAGAAAAGCATAGTGCTAATATCACTGTGTGATGACGGTACCTGAAGAATAAGCACCGGCTAACTACGTGCCAGCAGCCGCGGTAATACGTAGGGTGCGAGCGTTAATCGGAATTACTGGGCGTAAAGCGAGCGCAGACGGTTAGTTAAGCAAGATGTGAAATCCCCGGGCTCAACCTGGGAACTGCGTTTTGAACTGGCTAGCTAGAGTGTGTCAGAGGGGGGTAGAATTCCACGTGTAGCAGTGAAATGCGTAGAGATGTGGAGGAATACCGATGGCGAAGGCAGCCCCCTGGGATAACACTGACGTTCATGCTCGAAAGCGTGGGTAGCAAACAGGATTAGATACCCTGGTAGTCCACGCCCTAAACGATGTCAATTAGCTGTTGGGCAACTTGATTGCTTAGTAGCGTAGCTAACGCGTGAAATTGACCGCCTGGGGAGTACGGTCGCAAGATTAAAACTCAAAGGAATTGACGGGGACCCGCACAAGCGGTGGATGATGTGGATTAATTCGATGCAACGCGAAGAACCTTACCTGGTCTTGACATGTACGGAATCCTCCAGAGACGGAGGAGTGCCTTCGGGAGCCGTAACACAGGTGCTGCATGGCTGTCGTCAGCTCGTGTCGTGAGATGTTGGGTTAAGTCCCGCAACGAGCGCAACCCTTGTCATTAGTTGCCATCATTCAGTTGGGCACTCTAATGAGACTGCCGGTGACAAGCCGGAGGAAGGTGGGGATGACGTCAAGTCCTCATGGCCCTTATGACCAGGGCTTCACACGTCATACAATGGTCGGTACAGAGGGTAGCCAAGCCGCGAGGTGGAGCCAATCTCACAAAACCGATCGTAGTCCGGATTGCACTCTGCAACTCGAGTGCATGAAGTCGGAATCGCTAGTAATCGCAGGTCAGCATACTGCGGTGAATACGTTCCCGGGTCTTGTACACACCGCCCGTCACACCATGGGAGTGGGGGATACCAGAAGTAGATAGGGTAACCGTAAGGAGCCCGTTTACCACGGTATGCTTCATGACTGGGGTGAAGTCGTAACAAGGTAGCCGTAGGGGAACCTGCGGCTGGATCACCTCCTTTCTAGAGAAAAGAAGAGGCTTCTCGCATTCACACTTATCGGTAAACTGTAGAAGATGCAAAAGATATTGAGAGATCAAAAAAAAGAACGGTTAAAAACTGAACTTAAACGATTTCAAAATAACGACCTTGGGTTTGTAGCTCAGCTGGTTAGAGCACACGCTTGATAAGCGTGGGGTCGGAGGTTCAAGTCCTCCCAGACCCACCATAACTCATACTGGGGGCATAGCTCAGTTGGTAGAGCACCTGCTTTGCAAGCAGGGGGTCATCGGTTCGATCCCGTTTGCCTCCACCACGCACTTCCCAAATCAAAGTCAGTTGGCAGGAAGAACAAAAAAGCGCATAGCGCTGATTTTTTTGTTTGACCAATAAAAGCTTGACAGAAAAAAGAAGGCTGATATAATGGCCAGCTCATTTTGATTTGCGAAGTCAATAGCAATATTGAAAAGCATCGATCTTTAACAAATTGGAAAGCCGAAATCAACAAACAAAGACAATGTTGATTTACTTTGACAATCAGCTATTTGCAAATGGCTGATTGTTGTAAAGAAGTAAATCACAGAATTTGGGTGATGATTGTATCGACTTAACCCTGAAACACAAAAGGCAGGGTTAAGACACAACAAAGCAGTAAGCTTTATCAAAGTAAAAACATCTAGTTCCACTACTTGTCAACGGTAGTGCGGATTAAGTCAAAGAGGTTCTTGAAATGATAGAGTCAAGTGAATAAGTGCATCAGGTGGATGCCTTGGCGATGATAGGCGACGAAGGACGTGTAAGCCTGCGAAAAGCGTGGGGGAGCTGGCAATAAAGCTTTGATCCCGCGATATCCGAATGGGGAAACCCACTGCATTTTGTGCAGTATCCTAAGCTGAATACATAGGCTTAG
Organism: Neisseria sp. CCUG17229; assembly: GCF_047839235.1. NCBI lineage: Bacteria > Pseudomonadati > Pseudomonadota > Betaproteobacteria > Neisseriales > Neisseriaceae > Neisseria > Neisseria sp. CCUG17229. Next base: position 2,269,931 of record NZ_CP181247.1, on the reverse strand, counting down.
AGAAGCGAACCCGGAGAACTGAACCATCTAAGTACCCGGAGGAAAAGAAATCAACCGAGATTCCGCAAGTAGTGGCGAGCGAACGCGGAGGAGCCTGTACGTGATAATTGTTGAGATAGAAGAACAAGCTGGGAAGCTTGACCATAGTGGGTGATAGTCCCGTATTCGAAATCTGATCAATGGTACTAAGCGTACGACAAGTAGGGCGGGACACGTGAAATCCTGTCTGAATATGGGGGGACCATCCTCCAAGGCTAAATACTCATCATCGACCGATAGTGAACCAGTACCGTGAGGGAAAGGCGAAAAGAACCCCGGGAGGGGAGTGAAATAGAACCTGAAACCTGATGCATACAAACAGTGGGAGCGGACATGTTCCGTGACTGCGTACCTTTTGTATAATGGGTCAACGACTTACGTTCAGTAGCGAGCTTAACCGAATAGGGGAGGCGTAGGGAAACCGAGTCTTAATAGGGCGACTAGTTGCTGGGCGTAGACCCGAAACCGAGTGATCTATCCATGGCCAGGATGAAGGTGCGGTAACACGCACTGGAGGTCCGAACCCACGCATGTTGCAAAATGCGGGGATGAGCTGTGGATAGGGGTGAAAGGCTAAACAAACTCGGAGATAGCTGGTTCTCCCCGAAAACTATTTAGGTAGTGCCTCGAGAATGAGACTGATGGGGGTAAAGCACTGTTATGGCTAGGGGGTTATTGCAACTTACCAACCCATGGCAAACTAAGAATACCATCAAGTTGCTCCTCGGGAGACAGACAGCGGGTGCTAACGTCCGTTGTCAAGAGGGAAACAACCCAGACCGCCAGCTAAGGTCCCAAATGATAGATTAAGTGGTAAACGAAGTGGGAAGGCCCAGACAGCCAGGATGTTGGCTTAGAAGCAGCCATCATTTAAAGAAAGCGTAATAGCTCACTGGTCGAGTCGTCCTGCGCGGAAGATGTAACGGGGCTCAAATCTATAACCGAAGCTGCGGATACGTGTTTACACGTATGGTAGGGGAGCGTTCTGTAGGCCGAAGAAGGTGCATTGAGAAGTGTGCTGGAGGTATCAGAAGTGCGAATGTTGACATGAGTAGCGATAAAGCGGGTGAAAAGCCCGCTCGCCGAAAGCCCAAGGTTTCCTACGCAACGTTCATCGGCGTAGGGTGAGTCGGCCCCTAAGGCGAGGCAGAAATGCGTAGTCGATGGGAAACAGGTTAATATTCCTGTACTTTGATTCAATGCGATGTGGGGACGGAGAAGGTTAGGTTAGCAAACTGTTGGAATAGTTTGTTTAAGCCGGTAGGTGGAAGACTTAGGCAAATCCGGGTCTTCTTAACACCGAGAAGTGATGACGAGGCACCAAGGTGCTGAAGTAACCGATACCACGCTTCCAGGAAAAGCCACTAAGCTTCAGTTGAATCAGAACCGTACCGCAAACCGACACAGGTGGGCAGGATGAGAATTCTAAGGCGCTTGAGAGAACTCAGGAGAAGGAACTCGGCAAATTGATACCGTAACTTCGGGAGAAGGTATGCCCTTCGATGTGAAAGACTAGCTCTGTAAGCATTGGAGGGTCGCAGAGAATAGGTGGCTGCGACTGTTTATTAAAAACACAGCACTCTGCTAACACGAAAGTGGACGTATAGGGTGTGACGCCTGCCCGGTGCTGGAAGGTTAATTGAAGATGTGCAAGCATCGGATCGAAGCCCCAGTAAACGGCGGCCGTAACTATAACGGTCCTAAGGTAGCGAAATTCCTTGTCGGGTAAGTTCCGACCCGCACGAATGGCGTAACGATGGCCACACTGTCTCCTCCTGAGACTCAGCGAAGTTGAAGTGGTTGTGAAGATGCAATCTACCCGCTGCTAGACGGAAAGACCCCGTGAACCTTTACTGTAGCTTTGCATTGGACTTTGAAGTCACTTGTGTAGGATAGGTGGGAGGCTTAGAAGCAGAGACGCCAGTTTCTGTGGAGCCGTCCTTGAAATACCACCCTGGTGACTTTGAGGTTCTAACCCAGACCCGTAATCCGGGTCGGGGACCGTGCATGGTAGGCAGTTTGACTGGGGCGGTCTCCTCCCAAAGAGTAACGGAGGAGTTCGAAGGTTACCTAGGTCCGGTCGGAAATCGGACTGATAGTGCAATGGCAAAAGGTAGCTTAACTGCGAGACCGACAAGTCGAGCAGGTGCGAAAGCAGGACATAGTGATCCGGTGGTTCTGAATGGAAGGGCCATCGCTCAACGGATAAAAGGTACTCCGGGGATAACAGGCTGATTCCGCCCAAGAGTTCATATCGACGGCGGAGTTTGGCACCTCGATGTCGGCTCATCACATCCTGGGGCTGTAGTCGGTCCCAAGGGTATGGCTGTTCGCCATTTAAAGTGGTACGTGAGCTGGGTTTAAAACGTCGTGAGACAGTTTGGTCCCTATCTGCAGTGGGCGTTGGAAGTTTGACGGGGGCTGCTCCTAGTACGAGAGGACCGGAGTGGACGAACCTCTGGTGTACCGGTTGTCACGCCAGTGGCATAGCCGGGTAGCTAAGTTCGGAAGAGATAAGCGCTGAAAGCATCTAAGCGCGAAACTCGCCTGAAGATGAGACTTCCCTGAGGATTTAATCCTCCTAAAGAGTCGTTCGAGACCAGGACGTTGATAGGTCGGGTGTGGAAGCGCAGTAATGTGTGAAGCTAACCGATACTAATTGCTCGTGAGGCTTGACTCTATCATTTGAAGAACTTCAAAGATAAAAGCTTACTGATGATTCAGTCATCACCAACAGTTGATTAAAGAATAAATAAGTGCAGGAGACTGCATAACGGCTTACCGATTTGTACAGTTTAAGTTTGGCGGCCATAGCGAGTTGGTCCCACGCCTTCCCATCCCGAACAGGACCGTGAAACGACTCAGCGCCGATGATAGTGTGGTTCTTCCATGTGAAAGTAGGTCACTGCCAAACACCCATTCGAAGCCTCTGACCCTTGTCAGAGGCTTCTTTACGTTTAAAATAACCCCAAATATCTTACTTAGATAGATGATTTATCGTCTCATAATGCCTCATTTAATTTGTTATCCAAAACAAAAAGCCGCCTAAACCCACTGACAGGTTTCAGACGGCCTCACAACCTGCTAGATACAGCACGACCCTTATTTTTCCACAGCAGGCCGGGCAGCCTTCTTGGCCGGCGCAGTGACAGTAGCCTCATTCTTCAGCTTCGAGAAGATTCCCTCGCCAATGCCTTTGACGTTTTTCAACTCATCCACCGTTTTAAAGCTGCCGTGCTGTTTGCGGTACTCCGCAATCGCTTTGGCTTTGGCTGGGCCGATGCCCGGCAGGGCGGTCAGTTCGCTTTCGGAGGCCGTATTGATATTGACGGCTGCAGCCGATATCGAGGCGGCCAGAGTAGCCAGTGCGGTAAAGAGGATTTTTTTCAAAGTATTCACGCCGGTTGCTCCTTTTTTGAACGGTTAAAGTGTGCATTATATTTAGCCGCTGCCGGGATGGCAAATCGTGCGCTCAGGTTTTGGGATACATATTTATGCTTGTTTCCAATATTCTGAAGGAATGGAGGCCCCATTTTAAAGTTGGGCAGTTTATGATGGGGTTGAGCCGGTTGGCGCTGGTAAAGTTTTATGTAATTGATACCAGCCAAATAAACGGTATAGGCAAAGTAAAGCAATGGCGGGTAAGCACAATGCGCTGATTAGATAACGGATATTGTTAAGATTAAATACATTCTGGCCGGATAAAAACAATGTAATTGCCCATAACCATTCCCATACTGCAGGAAGGCTAAAGGCCAAGACAGCAATCAGGCCTAATGTCTTGAAAATGCCGATGGGTAAGATTTCTTTTTGTAATACAGCTCGGTTGAGTTGCAGTAAAACGATTAAGCCAAAGCCAATGATGAGAATCATCCCACCATTTGAGATAACCTGTAGACTGCTGAAGGCAATATCGGGTGTAACGGTATCAGTTGGTGTTTGATTGGATTGGCGAGTCATACTTTGAAGAATATTTAAGCCTAAGCCGTAAATCATGTCTGCCAAAACAATCCAAATAGGAAGAGAAGTAAATAGGCGGTTCATTATGGATGAAAAATTAATGTATAAATTACAAAAATATAATACATTATTACATATAAATTTGGCTATTTGCCCATGTAAAAAATATGTATTAGATGGCAAACTATAATAGTTTATGTATGATGTAATCAAAATCACATATTTCAAACGGTGACAGATTTTGCTTTATCGTGATCGGATCGAAAAAAGATAAGCAAAATTTGGTTTGAATCACAAATTCTGTAATTTTATACCAAAATAAAAGAGTTTCAGGTTACAATTTGTTTCTTAATAACAGTAGGCTTACCAGAAAGGATGTCAATGAATACCGTACAACGAGATTTAACCCGTATCAGCCACAATACCAAAATTGTGGCCACCTTGGGCCCCGGTAGCAATGATGTTCAATTGCTTGAAGACATGATTCGTGTGGGTGGCTTGAATGTCGTTCGTTTTAATTTCAGCCATGGCACCGCAGAATTTCATCAAGAAAATGCGCGTATTGTGCGTGAGGCAGCCAAACGTTCCGGACAAGAAATTGCGATTTTAGCCGACTTGCAAGGGCCTAAAATCCGTGTAGGTAAAATTGCCGGTGGCAGCATTCAGTTGAATCAGGGTGAAAAACTGGTTTTGGATGCTGCGCTGGAAGAAGAAGGTACGCGTGAAGCAGTGGGCTTGGATTACCGTGATTTACCGAATGATGTGAAGCCGGGGGATGTATTATGGTTGGATGATGGATTGTTAACTTTAACCGTTGACTCGGTTGAAGGAAGTAAAATTATTACAACTGTAGCCAATAGCCATGTTTTGAAAAGTAACAAAGGCATCAATAAGCCGGGTGGTGGTTTGTCAGCCGGTGCGTTAACTGAAAAAGATTTCCGTGATTTGAAGACCGCCATTGCCATCGGTTGCGATTATTTGGCCATCAGCTTTGTTAAGTCCGCTGAAGATTTGCATCTTGCCCGTGCCAAAGTAGAAGAAGAAATGCAGGGCAGCAATGCCGTGCGCCCGGGCTTGGTATCGAAAATCGAACGTGTAGAAGCGATTGAAAACTTGGATGAAATTATTCTCGCTTCAGATGGCATCATGGTGGCGCGTGGTGATTTGGCGGTAGAGGTTGGTCATGCGGCGGTGCCTGCGCTGCAAAAACGCATGATTCGACGTGCGCGTGAATTGCGCCGTTTCAGCATTACCGCAACCCAAATGATGGAAAGTATGATCACCAATCCAGTACCGACTCGCGCCGAAGTAAGCGATGTGGCCAATGCCGTATTGGATGGTACCGATGCCGTGATGTGTTCGGCAGAAACTGCAGTAGGTGCGTATCCGTTTGAAACAGTGACCCAAATGGCGATGATTTGTACTGCGGCAGAAAAAGAGCAGGATTCGTTGAACGGTGTATCGGAAGTGATTGAAGATAAAGAAGCGGTTAGCACCAACTTGGCGATTGCAGCCGGTGCGGTCAGCGTGGCACGCGCTGTGCATGCCAAAGCGATTGTGGCCTTGACTGAAAGTGGCTCAACTGCTTTTGAAATCAGCCGCCACAATATCCAATTGCCGATTTTCGCTTTAACTCCAAGCATTTCAGCACAGCGCCGCATGGCCATGTATCGTGGTGTGCGCCCGATGATTTTGGCAACCAGTACCGACCACAACACCGCCCTGAATGAAGTGGAAGCTACCCTAATCGAGCACAATATTTTGAAATCTGGTGATCAATACATTATCACCAGTGGTTCAAAAATGCGTGAATCCGGCTCGACCAATATGTTGGAAGTGTTGCAGGTGAAATAATTTTGTGTCAGAAAGCAGGCTGTTTCAGCCTGCTTTTTTTGTGTTTTGCATAAAAGTAGCACAATGTAACCGAAAGATAGACAAAATGTAGAAAAAACTATTATTCGCGCACAAGCTATTATAAAATCGAGCAGCTACACTAATTGAAGTACACGGTCGTTTCAGACGGCCTTTTTTATGTTTTACGATACGATACGAATTATGGAAAAGTCTTTGAAAAAAATCAGTTTGGGCGTGGCCCTGGCGTTTGCAGCCACCGCCGCCCAAGCTTCCGGCTATCATTTCGGTACCCAATCGGTAACCGCACAAAGCACGGCCAATGCCGCCGCTGCCGAAGCGGCTGATGCCTCCACCATTTTCTACAATCCGGCCGGTTTGACGAAGCTGGAAAACCACGAAATTACTGCAGCCATCAATGCCGTGGCGCCACATATCAAATACAGTGATGCCGAAGCAACTTACCGCAATGGCGGTAACGTGAACGGTGAAACCGGTGGCAAAATCACCGACGATATTGTGATTGCCCCGCATGTTTACGGCGCTTATAAAGTGAATGATGATGTCACCGTCGGCGTCGGTATGTATGTGCCGTTTGGCTCGTCAACCGAATACAGTAAAGATTCGGTTTTGCGCCATCATTTAAACCAATTGGGTTTGACCACCATTGCCGTTGAGCCGGTCGTGGCGTATCAATTCCATCCGCAACATTCGATTGGTGTCGGTGCGATTGCTCAATATTCGACTGCGGAATTGCGTAAATATGCTGACTGGGATGCCAGTGGAGGGGTGAGTGAGAAAGCAGGATTCGATGCTACCGGCCACGCCGATGGCCATGCTGAAGTAAAAGGCAAAGACTGGGGCTTTGGCTACCAATTGGCGTGGATGTGGGATGTGAATGACCGTACTCGTGTCGGTGTGAATTACCGTTCGAAAGTTAGCCATACGCTTAAAGGTACGGCTGATTGGTATGCTGATGGAGCGGCTGTCAGTACGCCAAATCCTGTATTGGACGGTCAATCGCTTTATGGTGCGGTTATTGGCCAGCCGACTTCACTCAATGCCGGTAAGCCATTGGAGGGCCGTGGCTATGTGCCACATGAAAAAGCCTTGGTTAAAATCGTGACGCCTGAATCTTTGTCGGTACACGGCATGTATAAAGCCACCGATAAGCTGAACCTGTTTGGCGATATCACTTGGACGCGCCACAGCCGTTTCAATAAAGCCGAATTAGTCTTTGAAAATACCAAAAATATTGGCGACGACAACAAATCCGACCGCACCATCATCACCCCAAACTGGCGCAATACCTACAAAGTGGCCATCGGCGGTTCATACCAATACAGCGAGCCGTTGCAACTGCGTGCCGGCATTGCCTTCGACCAAAGCCCGGTACGCGGTGCCGAAAGCCGCTTGAATACCTTGCCTGACGGCAACCGCATTTGGTATTCGGTGGGTGCCAAATACCAATACCGCAAAAACCATGTCTTCGACGTGGCCTACAGCCATATCCACATCAATGACACCAGTTTTAATGCAGCAGCGTCAACTGGTGACAATGTCGACAGCAAAGGCGCGGCAACGGCGAAATTCAACAATTACGCCAATATTTTGGGTGTGCAATACAGCTATAAATTCCGCTAAGATTGGAATAAACTAATTGTGCTGGTAATACAAACAAGCCGTCTGAAAAGGAAAAATTCTTTTCAGACGGCTTGTTTTATCGTTATCTCATTTCAAATCTGCTGGAAACACGCAAAAGATTAATTGCCGATGCGTGTGTGTGTAGTTTCCACGCCTGTTTTGATTTCGCCATACATTTCCGAGCTGCCGTTACCCGATAAACCGCCGGCGCAAGCGGAGAGCAGTAAAACCAAGCCGATAGTAAAAAAGGTTTTCATATTTTTCCTTTATAATTCAAATTGATATTTCTAAAAAGGCCGTCTGAAACGTTTCAGACGGCCTCTGTGTTTATTTGGTATCGCTGCGGAAATGATAAGCGCTGATTTCAAAACCGTTTTTGAAATACAGGCGGTGCGCATTCACGCGGTCTTGGCTGACATGAACATTCAAGTGAATTTTGGTCGCACCTACTTCGCCGCCGATTTTGCGCACTTCATCCAACAGGCGTGAGGCATAACCTTTGCGGCGGCTTTGCGGCATGGTAACGATGTCGTCGATGTGAATATGATGGCCACTGGCCAGATTGTAGGTTTCATGGAAACCGACCACGGCCACGGCATTGTGTTTGCCTTCTTCAAAAATACCGAACAGGCGGTAACCGGCTGGGCGTTGTTGCTGATTAACTTGTTCGACAAAGCGGTTGATGTCGGTCAGGTTGGCGCGCAACATGCTTAAGGCAGCAAAGGCAGTGGCCGTTTCATCCGGCATGATTTCGCGCAACACGCTGTTGTCGGTAGTGGTAGCTTCACGTTGGGATTCGGCGGCGTGTTTCTCTTCAATCGCCTGCGCCAGCATCACTTTTTCATCAGGGTTGTTTTGCGCGGCTTGTTCTTCCAGTAAGGCTTTGCAGTCAATGATGCGTAAATCGTTATCGGAAGCGAAATCCATCAGAAAGCGGAACATCGGCGGATTGATGGTTTCCAGTTCTTTATCCACCGCCACGCAGCGTACTTTATCCACCAAAATCGGCCGTACCCATTTCGAGTAAGACAAGCGGTTGTCTTTGTCGAACGAAGACAGAATACCGCACAAACGTTCCGACCAGTCGCTCGGGCGGAAAACGCGGCCGGAGCTGGTGGTGCCATGAATGACAACTTCGTAAGGATTGCAAACTAACATGGTGTCTTCCTGAAAGATTGGTTCTTCACGAATTATAACTGACTAAGCGGCTTTTCTTCAAAACATTGCGGTAAAAAATTTTTACAAAATCAATAAGATTTGGTTGTGTGGGATCAAACTTCAGACGGCGAGCAGAAAAAAATCAAGGAATTTAAACCATAGTATGGCTTTATTTTTCATATAAATTTCATAATTTTCTTTATTTTTTAGCAGCCCGTTTCTTGTTATTATTTTTATTTTAAATAAAAACAAATTCTTAACTTATACTTTACGGGCGAGGGGATAATTTTATTTGTAAAATTGTCAACAATATATTGCATCTTAGGTTAAATGGGTGTAATGTTTAATTACGTTAAATTGTTGACAATCTTGGAGGCGAGATGAAAAAAATTACGGCAATGATCAAACCTTTTAAATTGGACGATATGCGTGAAGCGCTCAGCAACATCGGTGTACACGGCATGACGGTCAGTGAGGTGAAAGGCTTCGGCCGCCAAAAAGGGCATACCGAAGTGTATCGTGGGGCAGAATATGCGGTGGATTTCATGCCCAAGGTAAAAGTGGAAATCGTGGCGGAAGACGAACGGGTTGGTCAAATCGTCGACATGATTTTGGAAACAGCGCGTACGGGTAAAGTCGGTGACGGCAAGATTTTTGTCGAAGCGGTCGAGCAAGTCATCCGTATCCGTACAGGTGAAACCGGTAACGAGGCCGTCTGAAACCGCAAACATTGTTCAGACGGCATGCAGCAAATCATTGAGAAGAAGAAAAGGACAGAGAACATGAAAAAATCGGCATGGATGGCGGGCTTTTTACCCGCAGGTGCGATGGCAAACAATTTGGATTGGTGGCAACCGTTCAGCGCCATCGATTCGGGTGACACGGCTTGGGTGATGACGGCGGCGGCTTTGGTGCTGTTTATGACGCTGCCCGGCTTGGCTTTGTTTTACGGCGGCATGGTGCGCAAGAAAAACCTGCTCTCTACCATGATGCACAGTTTTTCCATCGCGGCTTTAATCAGCGTATTGTGGGTGGTGGCCGGTTATTCGTTGGCGTTTACGCCGGGCAATGCCTTTACCGGCGGCTTTGATCGGTTGTTTCTCAACGGCATGAGCATGGACATGGCCAAAGAGATGGTGACCGTATCGCCAAATGCAGGCTCGATTCCGGAAACGGTGTTTATGTTTTTCCAAATGACGTTTGCCATCATTTCCACCGCCATTATCACCGGCGCATTTGCCGAGCGCATGAAATATTCGGCGATGATGCTGTTTTCCGGCATATGGTTTCTGCTGGTGTATGTACCGACAGCGCATTGGGTATGGGGCGGCGGCTTTATGAGTGAAGGCGGCGTGTTTGATTACGCGGGCGGCACAGTGGTGCACATCAATGCCGGTGTGGCCGGCTTGGTAGCAGCGTTGGTGTTGGGCAAACGCGTGGGCTATGGCCGCGAAGCTATGCCGCCGCACAATATGGCTTTGACCTTAATCGGCGCGGCGATGTTGTGGTTTGGCTGGTTTGGTTTCAATGCCGGTTCGGCGGTGGCAGCCAATGCTTCGGCAGGCATGGCGATGGCGGTGACACAAATTTCGACCGCATTCGGTGCCATCACTTGGCTGATTTGTGAAAAACTGGCCGGACACAAACCTTCGGCGCTGGGCTTGGCTTCAGGCGCGGTAGCTGGTTTGGTCGGCATTACTCCGGCAGCAGGCTTTGTGGCGACCGGTGGTGCGATCATTATCGGGGTGGTGACGGCAGTAGCATGTTATGTGGCCGTGGCAGTGATTAAGCGCAAGCTGGGTTATGACGATTCGCTTGATGCCTTTGGTATTCACGGTTTTGGCGGCATTGTTGGCGCAATCTTAACCGGCTTGGTGTTCGACAACCAAATCTTCGGCGGCGATGCGACGATTGGTTCGCAAGTGTGGATTCAAACCAAAGATGCTTTGACCACCATTGTGTATAGCGGCGTGATGAGCTGGGTGATTTTAAAAATCGTCGGCAAAATCTGCGGCGGCTTGCGTGTCGATAGAGACACCGAACGCGAAGGCTTGGATTTGACCATTCACGGTGAACGTGTTGAATAATTGAGAAAGGCCGTCTGAAATTCAGACGGCCTTTTATATTATTGAGCAGGTTTCTGTTCTCGACACGCATTCACCGCAGCTTGTGTGCGGGCTTCGATATTCGGCAGCGGTGTGCCGATAGACGCGTCTTTCATTTCTTCGCGCGTAATCGAATCGGCCAGCTTCAGGCTGGCGCATTCGCACAAGGCTTTGATTTCGGCTGTGTCGCCGCCGGAAGAAGCCAAGCAGGATTGGGTGCTGCTTTCGATAAAACCTTCACGAAAGCCGGTGTAAAATTCTTCGTTGTCGGTGTAGGATTTGGCCGCTTCTTGCGAGCAGGCGGTGAGGGTCAGGGCGAGTGCCAATGGCAGCAGAAAACGGAAACGCATCGTTTTTCCTTGGGGAAACGTAAAAAGTGGTTATAGAAGAAAACGGCTGATGCCCGTTAAAGAAATGTTTCAGACGGCCTGCTTGATGTGAATCAGGCCGTCTGAAAAAACATCTTGAAAACCCACGGCGAATCTGTGCACACAGGCTGGGGATATGCGATAATAAGGCCGTCTGAACCATCTGCATGTAACGGCACACCATGAACACACAGCTTTCAGTTGACTGCTTTGCGATTGCTGCTTTCGCGGCGGCCTGATTGTTTCCATTTTCCCGCACGGCGGGTTTTTTTATGGACATTTCAGCCGCTCATTACCGTGTGCCGCGCCATCTTGACATTGGAAAAAGGAAACCCCATGCCCAATCCGCTTTATCGTCAAAACGTCATTTCCATCGCCGATTTGACCACGCCGCAGCTGGAATTGCTGCTCAATACCGCCTTGAAACTCAAAGCCGAGCCGCGCAGCGATTTGCTGGAAGGCAAATTAATTGGGTCGTGCTTTTTCGAGCCGTCCACGCGCACGCGTTTGTCGTTTGAAACCGCCGTGCAACGTTTGGGCGGCAAGGTTATTGGTTTTGCCGACGGCGCCAATACCAGCGCGAAAAAAGGCGAAACACTGGCGGACACGGCACGCATTATTTCCAGCTACACCGATGCGATTATCCAGCGCCATCCGAAAGACGGTGCAGCGCGTGTGTTGGCCGAGTTTTCCGCTGTGCCGGTGATTAATGCGGGCGATGGCACCAACCAACACCCAAGCCAAACTTTACTTGATTTGGTGACGATTTTTGAAACACAAGGCCGTCTGAACGGCTTGAAAGTGGCCATGTGCGGTGATTTGAAATACGGCCGTACCGTGCATTCTTTGTGCCAAGCTTTGAAGCGTTGGGGCTGTGAATTTGCGTTTGTGTCACCGCCGAGCTTGGCCATGCCGGAATACATCACCGAAGAATTGGACGAAGCCGGCTGCACGCATCAGTTCTTTGCCACTTTGGAAGAAGCGGTCGAGTGGGCGGATATTCTTTACATGACCCGCGTGCAGCGTGAGCGTTTCGACGAGCAGGAATTTGCCAAAATCCAAGGCAAATTCAATTTGGATGCCTCGATGCTGACCAACGCCAAACCCAATTTGCGCGTGCTGCATCCTTTGCCGCGTGTCGATGAAATCCATCCGAATGTCGATGCCACGCCGCATGCCTATTATTTTGAACAGGCGACCAACGGCGTGTATGCCCGCATGGCGATTTTGTCGCTGGTGTTGAACGAAGAAGTGTAAGGAGCGCGAAATGGAAAAGAAACAATACAGCGTCGAAGCGATTCAAAACGGCACGGTGATCGACCACATTCCCGCCGGCAAAGGCTTGGCGATTTTGCGCCAATTTAAATTGCTGCATTACGGCAGCGCGGTGACGGTGGGCTTCAATCTACCGAGCAAAACGCAGGGCAGCAAAGACATCATCAAAATCACCGGCGTGTGGCTGGATGATACCGCCGCCAACCGCTTGGCTTTGTTCGCGCCTGAAGCGGTGGTGAATGTGATTGAAGATTTTCAGGTGGTGTCGAAACGCCACTTAACCATGCCGTCTGAAATCAGTGAAGTGTTCTGTTGTCCGAACACCAATTGCGCCAGCCATGGTGAGCCGGTGAAAAGCCGTTTTTACGTGCGCACCCACAATGGTCAAACACGTTTGAAATGCCATTATTGCGAAAAAACCTTCTCGCGCGAATCGGTGGCCGAAGCCTAAAGAAAGTGTTTTTTGCCATACTTCGCAATTATTCTAAAAAACTGACCGCATGGCATAAATGCTTAAATCATAAACAGATAGTCTGTTAGAATAAAGGCCGTCTGAATGGTTCAGACGGCCTTTTAATCACACACGGGAAAACCATGAATTCATCTTTTCAACGCCGTTTCGCGCCGGTTTTATATGTTTTGATTTTTTTTGCCGGATTTTTTGCGGCCTGCTTATGGTTTAATCCGCAAGATTATTTGGCCAATCTGCCGCTGACCTTGATCGCCATTGCCGCAGTGGCTTTGATTTGGCTGATTTATGCAGTGGTTTCCGTGCGTGCCAACCAGCGCCGTGAAATACTGTATCGTGAAAGTCTGATTCAAAAAGAAAGCGTGCATCCGGTGTTGCATGCTGCGATTCATCGTGTGGAGGACAGGCCGGAAATGCTGGTATTGGCCGTGCGCAATTACGGCAAAGGCATGGCGGAAAAGGTGAAAGTACATATCGAAGCCATGCCCGACCAGCCGTGCAGTCAAGCCGTTACCCAAGCGATGGCGCAGCTTCCGGCCGTAGCGGAAGGCATCGACCACTTGGCTTCGGGTGAAACCTATGGCGGTATTTTTGCCGACAGCCGTATGTTGGTCACTGATTTGCCCAACCAAGAATTCAGCGGTGTGGTGCGCGTGACGGTAACGTGTGAAAACACCTTCGGCGATGCCTGCTCTTCCGAAACCGTTTTGGATTTAAGCCTGCTCAACAGTGGCTTCACGGAAGAAAAACCGCGCAAAAAATTATTGTATTGATTTAACCGATTATCCGGCCAAGTTAACAAAGAAATGATTTAAGCTGGTGGTTGGATAACAAGTTTGTTTTCAGACAGCCTGAGAGCTGTGACACAAGTCTCAGGCCGTCTGAATCATTTTTAGGAGAGTTGAATGTTAAGTCTGACGACGATTATCATCGCGGTGACGGTGACGATTGCCTTAGTGGTCATTACTGTGGTCGCCCCCAACCCGATTACCGGCATCATGGCGCTGGTGTTCGGTGCGCTGATTTATTTTGTGTTGTGGCCGAAATACCAAGGCGGCCAGCAAGCCCAAGCGCAAGGTGTAGAAATTCAGGCGGCAGTGCAGGAAGTGCGGCATTGGAACAGTGGCATGCGTAACAGTCAGGGGGATAAATACGAAATCATTGCATTGGCACCCAACCCCTACAACGGCAAAATGCAGCAATTTGTCAGTCCGCCAATGACCACCGATCCGGAACCGTATCTGCCGGATACCGTCACTGTGAAAGTCGATTGGTCGAATCCAAAAGCGTATATTATGGATTTGTCGTTTTTACCGTTTAAGGTGCATTAAATTAAGCCATAAGAAAAGGCCGTCTGAAAGCATATGCTTTCAGACGGCCTTGTTGTTTTTATTCATCCGTGCAAATTATTGCGTGACATTGATTTCGATTTTCTGCTTATTTGGCACTTCAATCGGCTCCATGGTTTTTTCATCGGCCATGTTGTCCAAATCACGGCCCGGCGCGGAAGCGGTGTCGCCGATGCTGATGTTGGTCAGGCTTTCCAAAATTATGGCGGAAGACAGGTTTGCGCTGGTGCGATAAACCATGGCCAAGCCGACTTCTTCGGCCGGAATCGACACAATTTCAACCGTATCGCGTGATTTTGGTTTTGGCAGCAGGTTGTTGTCGTAATTAACTTTCACTTGGTGGCCGCGTTTGTAAAGGCTGACTACAGTGCCTTTGTCCAAACCGTCCAATTCGCCTTTGTCGAGCGTGATGGTTTGGAATTGACCGGCTTCGCCGACGCCTTCAAAAATCGACACGATTTTGGCTTGAATCGACCGGGCCGGTGCGTGCGGCATCATGTTGAAGCTGTCGAGGCCTCCAGGTATTTTCAGCAGGAAATCGTCTTTGCGGATTTCGGATACGGCTTCTTCTACCACCAGCGGCTGCGCGGCTTGGGTGCGCAGTTTCATCATTTTGTGCACTTGGGTGTAGTATTCGTTGCTTTTTAATGTTGATTCCGAATCGCGGGTGCGGTTTGCCAATGCGGTGTCGGTATAAGGCAGGGTGCTGACGATGCCGCTGAACACTACTTCCTGACCCAAGAATTTACGGGTATCAGGGTCGGTGATGTTTTTATTGATGCGGTAGGTCAGGTAGCGGCCGGGTTCGATGTTGCCGTAGCCATACACGCGATTGCCTTGGGTGTAGAGCAGGCGGTTATCAGGACCGGAAATCAGGCGTGGTGCATCGGCGGTTTCTTGGCGCGAGATAATTTGCGGATGCTGCATAAACAAGCGGTAGAAATTCACGTTTACGGTCGGAATGCCGTAGCCGGAGATTTCGCGGATGCGCGGGCTGAGTTTGATGGTCGGAATGCCGTCTGAACCCATGCTTGAGCCTTCAAAACCCAAGCGCGGTTGGCCGTTGACGTAGCGCAACACCAACACCTGACCCGGATAAATCAAATGCGGATTGCGGATTTCGCTGCGGTTGGCGCCCCAAAGGCGGTTCCATTGCCACGGGCTGTAGAGATATTTGCCTGAAATGCCCCATAACGTGTCGCCCGGCTTGACGACGTAGCGTTGTGGTGCATCCGAGCGAACGTTCAGTGCAGAGGCATGAACTTGGGCAGAAATTGCCACGCCTGCCATGCAAAGCAGGGTTATAATATGTTTTTGCATAACCGTTCCTCTTGAAAATCATGCGATTTGTCATCAATTTAACTGAATCAAGAACACGTCAATCGTGGCGTGAAAAATAACAATGGGCGTGACACAGGCTACTGTGTTAGAATTTGCCTATTGATATTTATTGGGCGATAAGATAAATAGATTTAACAATATAAAGGCTATTTTTATCTTTGCATATTACGTCATTCTAAAATAATGATGCTGTCCCCGATAAAGTGTATTAAAGTCAGACATAAATTTTACTGTTTCCGATTGAGAAGAAAAATGGCACTGTTAAACATCCTCCAATATCCAGACGAACGCCTGCATACTGTCGCCCAGCCGGTGGGCGAAGTGGACGAACGCATCCAAACATTAGTTAAAGACATGTTTGAAACCATGTATGAATCGCGCGGCATCGGCTTGGCTGCTACACAGGTGGACGTGCACGAGCGCGTGGTGGTAATCGATTTAACCGAAGACAAAAGCGAACCGCGCGTGTTCATCAATCCCGTGATCATTGAAAAAGACGGCGAAACCACTTACGAAGAAGGCTGCCTGTCGGTGCCGGGCATTTACGACACCGTCACCCGCGCCGAACGGGTTAAAGTGGAAGCGTTGGACGAAAAAGGCGAAAAATTTACCCTTGAAGCCGACGGCCTGCTGGCGATTTGCATTCAGCATGAACTCGACCACCTGATGGGTAAAGTGTTTGTCGAACATTTGTCGCAGCTGAAGCAAAACCGCATTAAAACCAAGCTGAAAAAACGCCAAAAACACAACCTGTAATCAGGATTCAATCTCAACATGCCGTCTGAAAACATTTCCCGTTTTCAGACGGCATGCTTTATTTGGCTGCTATAATATGCGTCAAATCATCAGATTAAACGTTCAGACGGCCTGAAATACTAGCCAAATCTATCTGTTCAAAGGCCGTCTGAAACCCTTGAAGAAAGAAAACCATGAAAGTGATTTTTGCCGGTACGCCCGATTTTGCCGCCGCCGCACTCAAAGCCATTGCTGCCGCCGGTTTCGACATTCCGCTGGTGTTGACCCAGCCCGACCGCCCCAAAGGCCGCGGCATGCAGTTGCACGCATCACCGGTGAAGCAGGCCGCGCTGGAATTGGGTTTACGCGTGGAACAGCCGGAAAAACTGCGCAACAACGCCGAAGCCTTGCAAATGCTCAAAGACGTGGACGCCGATGTGATGGTCGTGGCCGCCTACGGCCTGATTCTGCCGCAAGATGTGCTCGACACGCCGCGCCACGGTTGCCTGAATATTCATGCCTCGCTGTTGCCGCGTTGGCGTGGTGCTGCCCCGATTCAGCGTGCCATTGAAACCGGCGATGCTGAAACCGGCGTGTGCATCATGCAGATGGACATCGGCTTGGATACCGGTAACGTCGTCAGCGAACACCGCTACACCATCGCCCCGACCGATACCGCCAATGAAGTGCACGATGCGCTGATGGCGATAGGTGCTGATGCGATTGTTGCCGATTTGCAACGCTTACAGGCAGAAGGCCGTCTGAATAGCATGCCGCAGCATGAAGAGGGCGTGACCTACGCGCAAAAACTCACCAAAGAAGAAGCCAAAATCAACTGGCAGGAACCCGCCGATGTGGTTGCCCGCAAAATCCGTGCCTTTAATCCCGTGCCGGCTGCATGGGTGGAATGGGACGGCAAGCCGATGAAAATTTGGGCAGCCGAAACCGCGAACCAAAGCGGCAAAGCAGGCGAAGTGTTAGCCTGCGGTTCAGACGGCCTGATTGTTGCCTGCGGCGAACATGCGTTGAAGATTACCGAGTTGCAACCTGCCGGCAGCAAACGCATGAGCATTCAGGCTTTTGCCGCAGGGCGCACGATTGAAGCGGGGACGGTTTTGTAAGTCGTGTGGCAATCCTTAGGCAAGACATTCAGACAGCCTTCAATCATCAAGGCCGTCTGAAAAAATCTAAAAAAGAAAGATACCTTATGCCCATCAATGAATTTAACCAACCCATCGGTAAATCCTTGCCCGATTACACCGCCGGCAGTTATCCTGAAGTAACGCTGTTGTCAGGAAAGTTTTGCCGTTTGGAAAAGCTTTCTGCTGCCAAACACGGTACGGATTTTTATGAAGTGTATGCTGCCGAACACAGCCCGATGCGCAATTGGACGTATTTGCCGATTTTTCCGGTAGCCGACCATGCTGAGTTTGATGATTTGATGGCGGGTTATGAAGCTTCGGCCGATCCGTATTTTTTCGCCATCATTGATACGGCAAGCAATCGGGCGGTGGGCTCATTGAGCCTGATGCGGATTGATACGGCCAACCGTGCGATTGAAGTGGGCTGGGTGGTATATTCTGATAAATTAAAGCGCACGCGGATCGCCACGGAAGCGCAGTATCTGTTGGCAAAATATGTGTTTGAAACGCTGCAATACCGCCGTTATGAATGGAAATGTGATGCCTTAAATGAGCCGTCGCGTAAGGCGGCATTGCGTTTGGGTTTCCAATTTGAAGGCATTTTCCGACAGGCTGCGGTATATAAAGGCCGCAGCCGTGATACGGCTTGGTTTTCGATGATAGACAGCGAATGGCCGCAGAGTAAAGCGCGTTTCGAGCGGTGGTTGGATGATGCCAATTTTGATGAACAGGGTAATCAACGTGTGTCGTTGAGCGAAATATAAATATTTGTTTAACAAGATAATCAATGAATTTGTTTCAGACGGCCTCAAATCATCAAGGCCGTCTGAAAAAAGAAAAGTAAACCAATTATGAAAGTGTTCCCATGAGTATGGCATTGGCACAAAAGCTGGCCGCCGATAGTATTGCGGCGGTGGCGCAGGGGCAGAACCTGCAAGACGTATTGGCGGCCATTCGTGCGGCCAACCCTGAATTGAGTGCGCAGGAAAGTGGTGCGCTGCAAGACATTGCTTACGGTTGCCAGCGTTATCTGGGCAGTCTGAAATTTATGCTCGGCAAAATGCTGAATAAGCCGATTGATAATGTGCAGCTGGAAAGCCTGCTGTTGGCAGCTTTGTACCAACTGCATTACACGCGCAATGCGCCGCATGCGGTGGTGAATGAAGCGGTGGAGAGCATTGCCAAAATCGGCCGCGGCCAGTATCGCTCGTTTGCCAATGCGATTTTGCGCCGTTTTCTGCGTGAGCGCGAAAAGCTGGTGGCAGCGTGCAAATACGACGACACGGCCAAACACAATCTGCCGCAATGGTGGGTGGCGTATCTGCAAAACCATTATCCGAAATATTGGCACAACATCACCGCCGCGCTGCAATCGCATCCGCCGATGACTTTGCGTGTCAACCGCCGCCACGGTAATGCGGAGGATTATCTGCAAAAATTGGCTGCGGAAGGCATTGAAGCGAAGGCTTTGGATGAATATGCGGTGACCTTGACCGAAGCCGTGCCGGTAAGTCGTTTGCCCGGTTTTTCAGACGGCCTGGTGTCGGTGCAGGACTTTGGTGCGCAAAAAGCGGCGTATTTGCTCAATCCGCAAAATGGTGAACGTATTCTCGATGCTTGTGCTGCACCGGGTGGGAAAACAGGGCATTTGCTGGAATTGGCCGATTGTCATGTGACTGCTTTGGATATTGATGCGACGCGTTTGTCGCGCGTACAAAGCAATATCGACCGCTTAGGCTTTCAGACGGCCACTTTGCATTGCGCCGATGCGCAGGATTTGGCTGCATGGTATGATGGCAAACAGTTTGACGCGGTATTGGCCGATGTGCCGTGTACCGCTTCGGGTGTGGCGCGCCGCAATCCCGACATCAAATGGTTGCGCCGCCCCAATGATGCGCTGAAAACCGCCCGCCAACAGGAAGCCTTGTTGGATGCTTTATGGCAAACTCTGACAAAAAACGGCAGGATGCTGTTGGCGACGTGTTCGATTTTTGTCGAAGAAAACGATCAGCAGCTGCAAAAATTCCTTAACCGCCATGCCGATGCCCGCTTGCTGGAATCGCATGTGCTTTTACCGAACAAACACCAAGATGGCTTTTATTACGCGCTTATTCAAAAGCAGTAAACTCATGCTGCTGCCGATTCTGCTGGCTGCGTCGTTGCACGCGGCGGCGGAAGGCATCAGTGCGACCCGTGCCGAGGCCGGCTTGATGGATAACGGCCAATTGTCGGTCAGCAGCCGTTTCAAAACCGAGTTGCCCGACCAGCTCAAACAAGCTTTGCAGCAGGGCGTGCCGCTGAATTTTTCTTTGTCTTACCAATTGTCGGAGCCGACGATTGCGGCCTACCGTTTCCGCTTGGAACATCTTTTAAACGACGGCAATACGGTCAACTATAAATTATCGTTCCATCCGTTGACCAACCGCTACCGCGTCACGGTAGGCACGTTTTCTACCGAATACGATACCTTGAATGCTGCCTTGCGTGCGGTGGGTGCGATTGCCAACTGGAAAGTGTTGAGTAAAGGCACGTTACGCAATAGCGAGCCGAAAGACATCAAAGCGCAAATCCGTTTGCAATTGTCCACATCCAAGCTACCGAAGCCTTTCCAAATCAATGCCCTGACATCACGAAGCTGGAGCCTGGATTCGGGCTGGAAAAGCTTGACGGTTACGCGGGAATAAATTATGCGCCGCTTTCTTTTCATCGCCGTTTTATTGGCCGTGGCGCTGCTCTACGGATTGACGGTTGCCACCGGCAGCAGTAGCCGGATTGCCGATTATTTCTGGTGGATTATCGTCTTGTGCGGCCTGCTGATGCTGGTATTGTCAGTGGTGTTGGTGCGCTATGTGCTGCTGCTCATGCGCGACAGCAAAAACGGCGTGTTCGGCTCGCAAATCGCCCGCCGACTGTCGGGTATGTTTACCTTGGTGGCGGTATTGCCGAGCGTGTTTTTGTTCGGCATTTCTGCCCAATTTATTAACGGCACGATTAATTCTTGGTTCGGTAATGACACCGAACAAGCACTGGAGCGCAGCTTAAACTTGAGCAAATCGGCCTTGGATTTGGCAGTGGATAATGCTGTCAGCAATGCCACACCGATTCAGATTGATTTGATCAGCGCCTCATCGTTAGACAATGATTTGGGCAACGCGCTGGCTGCCGCTTCGAATGCCAACGATTTCACCCAATTAGCCTTGTATAACTTAAGCCAAGACCGTTTTGAAAAAATCATCAATCCGCAAAACCTGAACCAGCCGAAAATTGATAAGGCCGGCCAAGAGCAATTGCAGCAGGCCGGTTCGCTGCGCAGCTTGGAAAACATCGGCAATGTGTTGTATGCGCAAGGTTGGCTGTCGATTGGTAACTACAATAATCAGGAATATGCCTTTTTCTTCCGCCAGCCGATTCCGCAAAATGTGGCGCAGGATGCGACCCTGATTGAGTCGGCGCGTGCAAAATATGCTGAATTAAGTTATGCCAAGCAAGGCTTGCAAACCTTCTTTCTGGTGACTTTATTAGTAGCGGCATTGCTGGCGATTTTCTTGGCTTTGGTAATGGCTTTGTATTTTGCCCGTCGCTTTGTCGAGCCGATTTTGTCGCTGGCAGAAGGCGCACGGGCAGTAGCGCAGGGTGATTTCAGCCAGCAGCGCCCGGTGTACCGTAACGACGAATTCGGCCGCTTGACGCATTTGTTCAACCACATGACCCAGCAATTGGCGATTGCCAAAGATGTAGACGAACGCAGCCGCTTGCAGCAAGAAGCCGCTCGCCATTATTTGGAATGCGTGTTGGAAAGCCTGACTACCGGTGTGATTACTTTGGATGCAGAAGGCCGTCTGAAAACCTTCAATAAATCCGCCGAACACATTTTAGGTGTGTCGCTGGTGCCGTTGTGGGGCAGTAATTGGCACGACTGGCGCGGACAGTCGCCACAGCAGACTTTGCTGGCAGATGTGTTTGCCGCAATTGAAGCCACGTTTGATGCCAATAAACCGGTACAGGTGGAATATGCCGCGCCCGACGATGCGCGGATTCTGCTCGGCAAGGCCACGCTTTTGCCGGAAGACAACGACAGCGGTTTGGTGATGGTGATTGACGATGTGACCCTGCTCATGCGCGCACAAAAAGAAGCGGCGTGGGGTGAAGTGGCCAAACGGTTGGCACACGAAATCCGCAATCCACTGACGCCGATTCAGTTGTCTGCCGAAAGATTGGCATGGAAATTGCATGATAAATTGGATGAGCAACACGCCCAGATTTTGACCCGCTCAACCGATACCATTGTCAAGCAGGTGGCCGCGCTGAAAGAAATGGTGGAAGCATTCCGCAATTACGCCCGCGCGCCGTCGTTGAGTCTGGAAAAGCATAATTTGAATACTTTAGTAGAAGAAGTATTGGTGCTGTACGAGGGCAGCGCGTGTACATTTACTGCTAAATTCAGTAATATAGGGTTATTCATCCATGCGGATACCACCGCCATGCGGCAGGTGTTGCACAATATATTTAAAAATGCGGCTGAAGCAGCAGAAAGTGACCCAAACCCGCAGATAGACATTGAAACCGCTTTGAGTGATGATGGGCAGGTTACCTTGACCGTTTGCAACAACGGCAAAAGCTTCAGCAAAGAAATGTTGCATAATGCTTTTGAGCCTTATGTAACTGATAAACCGACAGGTACAGGGCTGGGTTTGCCTGTGGTGAAGAAAATTATTGAAGAGCACGGCGGCCGTATCAGCTTGAGCAATCAGACCGACGGCGGTGCATGTGTCAAAATAGCGTTACCCCAACAGGTAGAAACTTATGCGCAGCAGTGATATTTTAATTGTAGATGACGAGGTGGGTATCCGAGATTTACTATCGGAAATCCTCCAAGACGAAGGTTATACCGTGACTTTGGCGGAAAATGCTGAAGAAGCACGTCAATTGCGCCACCAAACCCGCCCGGCTATGGTTTTGCTGGATATTTGGATGCCCGATTGCGACGGGATTACCTTGCTGAAAGAGTGGGCCAAAAACGGCCAACTCAATATGCCGGTGGTGATGATGAGCGGTCATGCCAGCATTGATACTGCTGTGGAGGCGACCAAAATCGGCGCATTGGACTTCTTGGAAAAACCGATTGCTCTGCAAAAATTGCTTGCTACCGTTGACCGTGCCCTCAAGCACGGCGAGATGCAGGCGGCAGCCGGTTTGTCTTTAGACCGTTTGGGCAACAGTCCGGTGATTCAGGAATTGAATCAAAAATTAGAGTTGGCTTCCAAACAGAGTGGGCCGGTATTACTGACCGGTGAAGCCGGTTCACCATTTGAATGGGTGGCACGCTATTTTCATAAGCATGGCATGCCTTGGGTAGAACCGATTAAAGTTGAACATATTGTCGATACCCCGTTGGAGCTGCTGCAAAAAGCCAATGGCGGTATCCTGTATGTCGGTGATATTGCCCAATACAGCAAAAACATTCAAAACGGTATTGTGTTCTTATTGGGCAAGGCTGACCGCTACAATGTGCGCATCGTGGCAGCCAGCAGCCGATCGGCAGAAGAGTTGGCCGAATCGGCCACGGCAGACAACAAATTGCCGGGCTTATTATCCAAAATCATTGTCGGTGTGCCGACTTTGCGCAGCCAGCCGGATGACATTGTTTTCTTGGTTAACCAAATTTTGATTGAATTGGCCGAGACGCAAAAAATTCCGCTGGCCAAATTCAGTAACGGCGCGCTGACCGTGTTGCGCCAATACGAATGGCCGGGCAACTTTGAGCAACTGCGCACCGTGGTGAAAAACTTGGCTTTAGAAGCCGATGGCGAAGAAGTGCAGGAACAAGCGGCAGCGGCAGCTTTAGGACAGCATATATCGTCTGCCTCGTCGGAAATGGTCGGCGGTTTTAATTTCAATATGCCGTTGCGTGAATTGCGCGAAGAACTGGAACGTCGCTATTTTGAATACCATATTGCGCAAGAAGGCCAAAACATGAGCCGTGTGGCGCAAAAAGTCGGTTTGGAGCGCACGCATTTATACCGTAAATTGAAGCAGCTCGGTATCAGCGTTTCCCGCCGCAACAGCGATAAAACCGAAGACTGATCATCCAACCGTTTAAGGCCGTCTGAACGTCAAAAACACTTCAGACGGCCTTTGTCTGTTTGCGGCCCGTTTAATGCCTGTATAATCACGGGCATTAAAAATATGACTGTAATGATTATTTTGATGGTGTTCAACATGATATTGAGGCCATCTGAAAAAGGGTACGGGCATGAACGATAACGAACGCTTTGCATGGGTACAACTCGCGCTGACGCCTTACATCGGTGCGGAAAGTTTTTTGCTTTTGCTGCAGCATTTCGGCAGCGCAGAAGCGGCATTGGCCGCGCCGTCTGAAATCATCGCGAAACTGGTGCGGCATAAACAAGCCGTGGCTGCGTGGCAACAAGCTGATAAACGCGATGCTGCCAAAGCCGCTGCCGAAGCCGCGTTAAACTGGGCGCAGCAGGAGCATTGCCGCTTGCTGCTGTTGCAGGACGATGATTTCCCCGATATGCTGACCGAAGGCATCACGCCGCCGCCGTTGTTATTTTTGCGCGGCAATAGCGATTTGTTGCACAAGCCTTCCGCCGCGATTGTCGGCAGTCGCCATGCTACCCCGCAGGCGATGCGCATTGCCCGCGATTTCGGCATGGCTTTGAGTGAACAAGGCATTCCGGTGGTTTCGGGTATGGCGGCCGGCATCGATACCGCCGCCCATCAAGGCGCGCTGCTTTCAGACGGCGGTACCATCGCCGTATGGGGCACAGGCATAGACCGTATTTATCCGCCATCGAATAAACAGCTTGCCTACGAAATTGCCGAGCGTGGGCTGATTATCAGCGAGTTTCCATTAGACACGCGGCCATATGCCGGTAATTTTCCGCGCCGCAACCGCCTGATTGCTGCTTTATCGCGTTTGACTTTGGTGGTGGAAGCGGCGGTAGAGTCGGGTTCGCTGATTACCGCCAAGCTCGCTGCCGAGATGGGGCGTGAAGTGATGGCCGTTCCCGGTTCGATTGATAATCCGCATAGCAAAGGCTGTCACAAGCTGATTAAAGAGGGCGCCAAACTGGTGGAAAGCTTGGAAGATATCGTACAAGAATGTCCGCAGCTATTGCAAAACACCCCATTACCATCATATTCTATATATAAGCGTCCGCAAAACACACTGGCCGTCGAGCCGAAAGCCAAGCCCGAGACAAGCGCCAAACCGCTTGTTGAAACCGATATCAGGCCGTCTGAAACCCAAAACACGGCAGACAACACGTTATTAAACGCCATGGGTTACGATGCCATTCATCCCGATACCTTGGCCGAGTTGCTGAATTGGCCGGCGGCTGATGTATATGCCCAATTGCTGGAATATGAGCTGGACGGCGTGATTGCCCCGCTGGCCGGCGGACGCTACCAACGGATTAAAACATAACATTTAAGGAACACGCATGGCCGAAGTCATTGCTTTTTTAATCGAACATTTTCAGGATTTTGATGCCTGTCCGCCGCCGGAAGATTTGGGGCAACTGCTCGAAGATGCCGGTTTTGATGCGATGGAAATCGGCAATACCCTGATGATGATGGAAGTGTTGCTCAACAGTTCCGAATTCGCCATCGAGCCGATCGACGGCACGGCCTTGCGCGTGTACAGCGTGGAAGAAGCCGATGTATTGCCGCAAGAGGTGATGGGTTTGCTGCATTACCTGATTGCCGAGCGCGCGATTACGTACGAGCAGCGTGAAATCGTGGTGCATGCGCTGATGCACATTCCGGCAGATGAAATCACTGTTGATATTGCCAAAGTGCTGACCTTGCTGGTGTTGTGGGCGCACAAGAGCGAATTGCCGGTGTTGATCGGCGATGATTTGATGGCGGCTTTAAACGGCAACGCTGTGATGCATTAATTTTTTCAGACGGCCTTGATAAAAAAGGCCGTCTGAAATTTACAATAACAAAAGAGAGTAACGATGGCTAAAAACCTTGTAATCGTCGAATCTCCGTCTAAGGCCAAAACCTTAAAAAAATATCTGGGCGGGGATTATGAAATTTTGGCTTCATACGGCCATGTGCGCGATCTCGTGCCGAAAAACGGCGCGGTTGATCCGGAAAACGACTTCGCCATGAAATACCAATTGGTTTCGCGCAATGCCAAACACGTTGATGCCATTGTGGCCGAAGCCAAAGAAGCCGAAAACATCTATCTGGCGACTGACCCGGATAGGGAAGGCGAAGCCATTTCGTGGCACTTGCAGGAAATCCTCAAATCCAAACGCGGTCTGAAAAACATCAAACCGCAGCGCGTGGTGTTTCACGAAATCACCAAAAACGCGGTGCTCGATGCCATCGCCCATCCGCGCGAATTGGAAATCAACTTGGTCGATGCCCAACAAGCGCGCCGTGCCTTGGATTACTTGGTCGGCTTCAACTTATCGCCGCTGCTGTGGAAAAAAATCCGCCGTGGCTTGAGTGCCGGCCGCGTACAAAGCCCTGCTTTGCGTTTGATTTGCGAGCGCGAAAACGAAATCCGCGCATTTGAAGCGCAAGAGTATTGGACGGTGCATCTCGATAGCCACAAAGGCCGTAGCAAATTTACTGCCAAATTGGCGCAATACAATGGCGAGAAACTCGACCAATTCGCGCTGCCGAATGAAGCCGCCCAAGCCGATGTGTTGAACGAGCTCACCGGCAAAGAAGCCGTAGTCAGTGGCGTGGAAAAGAAAAAACGCAGCCGCAATCCGGCCGCGCCGTTTACCACGTCGACCATGCAGCAAGATGCCGTGCGCAAACTCGGTATGACCACCGACCGCACCATGCGAACTGCCCAGCAGCTTTACGAAGGTATCGATGTCGGCCAAGGCGCGATTGGTTTGATTACCTATATGCGTACCGACAGCCTGAATTTGGCCGATGAAGCCGTGGTCGAAATCCGCCACTATATAGAAAACAAAATCGGCAAAGAATATCTGCCATCGTCTGCCAAACAATACAAAACCAAGTCGAAAAACGCTCAAGAAGCGCACGAAGCGATTCGCCCGACTTCTGTTTACCGCACGCCTGAAAGCGTGAAACCGTTTCTGACGGCCGACCAATTCAAGCTTTACCAAATGATTTGGCAGCGCACCGTTGCCTGCCAGATGTCGCCGGCCAAATTTGACCAAACTACTGTTGACATCAGCGTTGGCAAAGGCGTGTTCCGTGTAACCGGTCAAGTGCAAACCTTTGCCGGTTTCTTGAGCGTGTACGAAGAAAGCACCGACGACGAGAGCGAAGAAAACAAAAAGCTGCCGGAAATGGTCGAAGGCGACAAATTGCCGGTGGATAATCTCTACGGTGAACAGCATTTCACCACCCCGCCGCCACGCTTCAACGAAGCAACCTTGGTGAAAGCCTTGGAAGAATTTGGCATCGGCCGCCCGTCGACTTATGCCAGCATTATTTCCACGCTGAAAGACCGCGAATACGTGACGTTGGAACAAAAACGCTTTATGCCGACCGATACCGGCGACATCGTCAACAAATTCCTGACCGAACATTTTGCCCAATACGTCGATTATCACTTTACCGCCAAGCTCGAAGACCAGCTTGACGAAATCGCCAACGGCAAACGCCGCTGGGTGCCGGTGATGAATTCGTTTTGGAAAGGCTTCAGTAAGCAGGTTGAAGAAAAAGAAGGCATCGAACGCGCCAAATTCACCACCGAAGAATTGGACGAAACTTGCCCGAAATGCGGCAATCACAAGCTGCAAATCAAATTCGGCCGCAATGGTCGCTTTGTGGCCTGCGCCGGTTATCCCGAATGCGGTTACACTCGCAACGTGAACGAAACCGCTGAAGAAGCTGCCGAGCGCCAAGCCAAAGAAGCCGCCGAACAAGCCGAGCTGGACGGCCGCGAATGCCCGAAATGCGGCGGCGGATTGGTGTATAAATACAGCCGCACCGGCAGCAAGTTTATCGGTTGCGCCAACTATCCGAAGTGCAAACACATCGAACCGTTGGAAAAACCGAAAGACACCGGCGTCGAATGTCCGCAATGTAAAAAAGGCCATCTGGTCGAGCGCAAATCACGCTACGGCAAACTGTTTTACAGCTGCAGCACCTATCCCGACTGTAACTACGCTACTTGGAATCCACCGGTAGCCGAAACCTGCCCGCAATGCCAATGGCCGGTCTTGACCATTAAAACCACCAAACGCTGGGGCGTGGAAAAGGTTTGTCCGCAAAAAGAATGCGGCTGGAAAGAGCAAATCGAGCCGCCTGTGCCTAAGGGTAGCAAAGCTGACGAAGAGTAAGGTTGGTTTAAATGAGGAGGCCGTCTGAAAATGTGAAATACAGTTTCAGACGGCCTTTTATCTATCAAGTTGTTGTATAATAAGATTTACGGTTTAATCAGGCCGTCTGAAATATTCAGACGGCCTCAATCTATGGTTTTTATGGCAAAGACAAAACACAATCAGAAACACACTAACCAAGTGCGTATTATCGGCGGACAATGCCGCGGCCGTAAGCTGGCTTTTGCGTCGGCAGAAGGTTTGCGTCCCACGCCCGATATGGTGCGTGAGAAGCTGTTTAATTGGCTGGGGCAGGACTTAACCGGTAAAACAGTATTGGATTTGTTCAGTGGCAGTGGTGCGCTGGGGTTGGAGGCCGCTTCACGTCATGCCAAGCGTGTGGTGCTGGTGGATAATCACCGCCAAACGTTGCAATCTCTGCAGCACAACGCGCGTGAATTAGGCTTAGCGCAAGTGGAAACCATTTTTTCAGACGGCCTGAGTTTTCTGAAAAATCAAAGTGGACAGTTTGACGTGATTTTTTTGGATCCACCGTTTGCATGGCAGCAGTGGGATGATTTATTTGCTTTGCTGCAAGGCCGTTTGACAAACAATGCAATGGTTTATATCGAAGCAGGGGTATTGCCGTCCAAGCCGGAATGGTTAGAAGAGTATCGCGAAGGCAAGGCAGGTATGAGCCGCTTCCAATTGCTGCATTATGTGCAAGTGGCTGAATAGTATAGGATTTGAGAATCATTACCAGGGTGTAAACATTCTTTGAACATGCGCTTTTTTGAATAGATTATGCTATAATCCGCGCCCATCGGTTTTGAAATTTAATAAAAAAGGAAACGAAAATGTCGCTCTTTATTACAGATGAGTGCATTAACTGTGACGTATGTGAGCCTGAGTGCCCGAATGACGCCATTTCCCAAGGTGAGGAAATTTACGAAATCAATCCGAGCTTGTGTACACAATGTGTCGGTCACTATGATGAGCCGCAATGTCAGCAAGTATGTCCGGTGGACTGTATTTTGATTGATGAGGAACATCCGGAAACGCATGATGAGCTGATGGCAAAGTATGAAAGAATTATTCAGTTTAAGTAAATTTTTTATATAATCAGGTTGTTGCGATTTTTTTTAAAAAAACATCAAAAATATTGCTTGACTTGATAAAGAGAAATAAATAAACTAGCGTTCTCTTTTGGAGGGATTCCCGAGCGGTCAAAGGGGGCAGACTGTAAATCTGTTGCGTGAGCTTCGAAGGTTCGAATCCTTCTCCCTCCACCAAAAATTCTTACTTGGAGCAAAGTAACTGTATGCGGGTGTAGCTCAATGGTAGAGCAGAAGCCTTCCAAGCTTACGGTGAGGGTTCGATTCCCTTCACCCGCTCCAATAGACAATTTAGCCCATGTAGCTCAGGGGTAGAGCACTCCCTTGGTAAGGGAGAGGCCGGCAGTTCAAATCTGCCCATGGGCACCATCTCATTTATTACCCGTATTTTTAATTGAACACTTAGAATAGGATTTATTGCCATGGCTAAGGAAAAATTTGAACGTAGCAAACCGCACGTAAACGTTGGCACCATCGGTCACGTTGACCATGGTAAAACCACTCTGACTGCTGCATTGACTACGATTTTGTCTAAAAAATTCGGTGGTGCTGCTAAAGCTTACGACCAAATCGACAACGCGCCGGAAGAAAAAGCCCGCGGTATTACCATTAACACTTCTCACGTAGAATACGAAACTGAAACCCGTCACTACGCACACGTAGACTGCCCAGGCCACGCCGACTATGTGAAAAACATGATTACCGGTGCGGCACAAATGGACGGCGCGATTTTGGTTGTATCTGCTGCTGACGGTCCTATGCCACAAACTCGTGAGCACATCTTGTTGGGTCGCCAAGTAGGCGTACCATACATCTTGGTGTTCATGAATAAATGCGACATGGTTGACGACGAAGAATTGTTGGAATTGGTTGAAATGGAAATCCGTGACTTGTTGTCAAGCTACGACTTCCCAGGCGACGACTGCCCAATCATCCAAGGTTCTGCATTGAAAGCTCTGGAAGGCGACGCTGCTTACGAAGCCAAAATCTTTGAATTGGCTGACGCATTGGACAGCTACATCCCAACTCCGGAACGTGCCGTTGACAAACCATTCCTGTTGCCAATCGAAGACGTATTCTCAATCTCTGGTCGTGGTACTGTAGTAACCGGTCGCGTAGAGCGCGGTATCATCCACGTAGGTGACGAGATCGAAATCGTTGGTCTGAAAGACACTGCAAAAACCACTTGTACCGGTGTGGAAATGTTCCGCAAATTGCTGGACGAAGGTCAAGCAGGTGACAACGTAGGTGTATTGTTGCGTGGTACCAAACGTGAAGAAGTTGAACGTGGTCAAGTATTGGCTAAACCAGGCTCAATCACTCCGCACACCAAATTCAAAGCAGAAGTATACGTATTGAGCAAAGAAGAAGGTGGTCGTCATACTCCATTCTTCGCTAACTACCGTCCACAATTCTACTTCCGTACGACTGACGTTACCGGTGCGGTAACTTTGGAAGAAGGTGTAGAAATGGTAATGCCGGGCGAAAACGTAGCCATCACTGTTGAGCTGATTGCGCCAATCGCGATGGAAGAAGGTTTGCGTTTTGCGATTCGTGAAGGTGGCCGTACCGTAGGTGCCGGTGTTGTTTCTTCTGTTATTGCTTAAGTTTTAGAAGGCCAGTAGCTCAATTGGTAGAGTATCGGTCTCCAAAACCGAGGGTTGGGGGTTCGAGACCCTCCTGGCCTGCCAAATAAAAAATTAACCGGCCTTGGTGCCGGTTAATTTTTTTGCTATTTTATTTCTATTGATTTGTTTAACCATCGCATGATTGTGAGCAGTATATAGATATATGCTGCATATGCTGTATCAATGCTATGGAAAGTGAGTTCAAAATGGCTGATCGTATGCCTGAAGATAAAGCGGAGAAAGTGGGGCAGGTTGTCAAATCAGACAACAATGCGCATGCCACACCGCAGCGCGAAGGGTTCGCTTATTTTCGAAATTCATGGATTGAATTTAAGAAAGTAGTTTGGCCGGCTCGTGATGACGCGGTCAAAATGACTGTATTCGTGGTAATTTTTGTAGCAATTTTGGCTGCGTTTATTTATGCAGTCGATACAGCGGTTTCATGGTTATTTTTTGATTTGTTATTGAAGAGGGGATAAAAATGTCAAAACGTTGGTATGTTGTGCAGGCTTATTCCGGCTTTGAAAAAAATGTCCAAAAAACATTGAAAGAGCGCATTGCGCGCGAAGGTATGGAAGAGTATTTCGGCCAAGTGTTGGTTCCGGTCGAAGAGGTGGTCGATATTAAAAATGGCCGCCGTACCATCAGCGAGCGTAAGTTTTACCCTGGCTATGTCTTGGTGGAAATGGAAATGACCGATGAATCATGGCATTTGGTAAAAAGTACTCCGCGTGTCTCTGGCTTTATCGGCGGTACTGCTAACCGTCCATTGCCTATTTCTCAACGTGAAGCTGATGTAATTATGCAACAGGTTCGCAGTGGTGTTGAAAAACCAAAACCAAAAGTTGAATTTGAAGTGGGTCAGTCGGTTCGTGTTAATGACGGTCCCTTTGCTGACTTCAATGGCGTGGTGGATGAGGTTAATTACGAGCGCAATAAGCTGCGTGTTTCTGTGCAAATTTTTGGCCGTGAAACGCCTGTTGAATTGGAATTTGGTCAGGTTGAAAAGATTTAATTGAATTAATGTCTTGAATTAAAATGCATTAAGTTTTATAATCGAAAATTCGTTTTGGGAAGCGGAATGGTTCCGCGTTATACCCGTCTTTTAGGAGTCCTTAAGTGGCAAAGAAAATTGTAGGTTACATTAAACTGCAAATTGGTGCAGGTAAAGCCAACCCATCTCCTCCAGTTGGTCCGGCATTGGGTCAGCGTGGTTTGAACATTATGGAATTCTGTAAAGCATTTAATGCTGCAACCCAAGGTATGGAGCCTGGTTTGCCGATTCCTGTTGTAATCACTGCATTTGCAGATAAGTCATTCACATTTGTGATGAAAACACCTCCAGCTTCTATCTTGTTGAAAAAAGCTGCTGGTCTGCAAAAAGGTAGTGCCAACCCATTAACCAATAAAGTGGGTAAAGTAACTCGTGCTCAATTGGAAGAAATCGCGAAAACCAAAGAGCCTGATTTAACAGCTTCTGATTTGGATGCTGCGGTACATACTATTGCTGGTTCAGCCCGTTCAATGGGCTTGGATGTGGAGGGTGTATAATGGCTAAAGTTTCTAAACGCTTGAAAGCTTTACGCTCTTCTGTTGAGGCGAACAAATTATATGCAATCGATGAAGCAATTGCTTTGGTAAAAAATGCCG
Source organism: Neisseria sp. CCUG17229 (assembly GCF_047839235.1). NCBI lineage: Bacteria > Pseudomonadati > Pseudomonadota > Betaproteobacteria > Neisseriales > Neisseriaceae > Neisseria > Neisseria sp. CCUG17229. The sequence continues at coordinate 2,237,816 of NZ_CP181247.1, read as the reverse complement.
CAACTGCTAAATTTGATGAATCAGTTGACGTGTCATTCAACTTGGGTGTAGATCCACGTAAATCTGACCAAGTGATTCGTGGCTCAGTTGTATTGCCTAAAGGTACCGGTAAAACCACTCGTGTTGCTGTATTTGCGCAAGGTGCGAATGCTGATGCCGCTAAAGAAGCGGGTGCTGATGTGGTTGGTTTCGACGACTTGGCTGCTGAGATCAAAGGTGGTAACTTGAACTTTGACGTTGTGATTGCTTCTCCAGATGCAATGCGTATTGTCGGTCAGTTGGGTACTATCTTGGGTCCACGTGGTTTGATGCCTAACCCTAAAGTAGGTACTGTGACCCCTAATGTTGCTGAAGCGGTGAAAAACGCTAAAGCCGGTCAAGTACAATACCGTACTGATAAAGCAGGTATCGTGCATGCCACTATCGGTCGCGCTTCATTTGCTGAAGCCGATTTGAAAGAAAACTTTGATGCATTGCTGGACGCTATCGTTAAAGCAAAACCTGCTGCTGCAAAAGGCCAATACTTACGTAAAGTTGCCGTTTCAAGCACAATGGGTTTAGGTGTTCGCGTAGATACTTCTAGCGTAAACAACTAAGAATTTTCAGACGGCCTTTGTAAGGCTGTCTGGATTTGGGCTGCTTAAAATATTAAGTAGATGTCCAAGACCGTAGGGATCGTAAGATTTAATCGTTATTGCCCTACGCAGACGGTAGTCCTGAAACAAATTGCAAGAAAGCTTGTAAGATGTCTTTTTAGGTTACCGCGCTGGTGGAATACTGAGAAAGTATTCTGTTGATAAACAGTGGGAGGTAGACCTTGAGTCTCAATATTGAAACCAAGAAAGTAGCCGTTGAAGAGATTAGCGCAGCAATTGCTAACGCTCAAACTCTGGTGGTTGCAGAATATCGCGGTATCAGTGTTGCCAGCATGACCGAGCTGCGTGCAAATGCACGTAAAGAAGGCGTATACTTGCGCGTTCTGAAAAATACTTTGGCTCGTCGTGCAGTAGAAGGCACTTCATTTGCAGGTTTGGCAGATCACATGGTAGGTCCGCTGGTTTACGCTGCTTCTGAAGATGCTGTAGCTGCTGCAAAAGTGCTGCATCAATTCGCGAAAAAAGATGACAAAATTGTTATTAAAGCCGGTTCTTATAACGGTGATGTAATGGATGCTGCTCAGGTAAGTGAGTTGGCTTCTATTCCTAGCCGTGAAGAATTGTTGTCTAAACTGTTGTACGTTATGCAGGCACCTGTTGCCGGCTTTGCACGCGGTTTGGCTGCATTGGCTGAGAAAAAAGCTGGCGAAGAAGCCGCTTAATCGATTTTGTTTCATTTGACAATTAATTTTTAATACAATATTTGGAGTTTAAATAGCATGGCTATTACTAAAGAAGACATTTTGGAAGCCGTTGGTTCTTTAACCGTTATGGAATTGAACGACTTGGTTAAAGCTTTTGAAGAAAAATTTGGCGTTTCTGCTGCTGCTGTTGCCGTTGCCGGTCCTGCTGGTGCTGGTGCCGCTGCTGCTGAAGAAAAAACTGAATTTGACGTTGTTTTGGCTTCTGCCGGTGATCAAAAAGTTGGCGTAATTAAAGTGGTTCGTGCATTGACTGGTCTGGGCTTGAAAGAAGCTAAAGACATCGTTGACGGCGCGCCTAAAACACTGAAAGAAGGTGTTTCTAAAGCTGAAGCTGAAGACATCCAAAAACAACTGGAAGAAGCCGGCGCTAAAGTCGAAATCAAATAATCATTATTTGATACTTTCAGTAAAGGCTGGCAGATATCTGCCAGCCTTATTTTGCGTTTTAAGTATACAGAAAATAATTATTTACATTTATTTGCATTTATATCTTGAAATAAATATAAATAAATGTAAATAACATCACAAAATTGTCGTTTTAAAGTTTCAGACGGCATTTCTATTCAAAGCCACCCTTCGGAGTGTATATGAACTATTCGTTTACCGAGAAAAAACGTATCCGTAAGAGTTTTGCCAAACGAGAGAACGTATTGGAAGTTCCCTTTTTATTGGCAACTCAAATTGATTCTTATGCAAAATTTCTGCAATTAGAAAATGCTTTCGACCAACGTACCGATGATGGTCTGCAAGCAGCATTCAATTCTATTTTTCCAATCGTTAGCCACAATGGCTATGCACGTCTGGAATTTGTCCATTACACCTTAGGTGATCCGCTGTTTGATATTCCTGAATGTCAATTGCGTGGTATTACTTACGCTGCGCCTTTGCGTGCACGCATCCGCTTGGTGATTTTGGATAAAGAAGCTTCTAAACCGACTGTGAAAGAAGTACGCGAAAACGAAGTGTACATGGGTGAAATCCCATTGATGACACCGAGTGGCTCTTTTGTCATCAATGGTACCGAGCGTGTGATCGTTTCTCAGTTGCACCGTTCTCCGGGTGTGTTCTTTGAACATGACCGCGGTAAGACGCACTCTTCGGGTAAATTATTGTTTTCTGCCCGCATTATTCCTTACCGTGGCTCATGGTTGGATTTTGAGTTTGATCCAAAAGATCAACTGTATTTCCGTATCGACCGTCGCCGTAAAATGCCGGTGACCATTTTGTTGAAAGCCTTGGGTTACAACAATGAACAGATTTTGGACACTTTCTACGACAAAGAAACCTTCTTCTTGTCAAAAGGCGGTGTGCAAACTGAATTGATTCCAGGCCGTCTGAAAGGTGAAACCGCCAAAACCGACATCGTGGATGCCGAAGGTAACGTTTTGGTAACCAAAGGCAAACGCATCACTGCTAAAAATATCCGTGATATTGCCAATGCCGGCTTGACCCGTTTGGACGTTGATCCTGAAACCTTATTGGGCAAAGTCTTGGCTGCTGATTTGATCGTGCCGGACACTGGTGAGGTATTGGCTGTGGCCAATGATGAAATCACTGAAGAATTGTTGGCAAAACTGGATATCCACGGTATCGAGCAAGTCACTACTTTGTACATCAATGAATTGGATCAAGGCGGTTACATTTCCAGCACCTTGCGTACGGATGAAACGGCCGACCAGCAAGCTGCTCGCGTAGCGATTTACCGCATGATGCGTCCGGGTGAACCGCCTACCGAAGAAGCTGTTGAAATGCTCTTCAACCGCTTGTTCTTCAGTGAAGACAGCTATGACTTGTCTCGTGTAGGCCGTATGAAATTCAATACCCGCACTTACGAGCAAAAATTGTCTGAAGCACAACAAGGTTCTTGGTATGGTCGTTTGTTGAATGAAACCTTTGCCGGTGCAGCCGAAAAAGGTGGCTATGTACTGAGCATTGAAGACATTGTTGCTTCGATTGCCACTTTGGTTGAATTGCGTAACGGTCACGGCGAAGTGGACGATATCGACCACTTGGGTAACCGTCGCGTGCGTTCGGTTGGTGAGTTGACTGAAAACCAATTCCGCAGTGGCTTGGCTCGTGTTGAGCGCGCAGTGAAAGAGCGTTTAAACCAAGCAGAATCTGAAAACCTGATGCCGCATGATTTGATCAACGCCAAACCGGTTTCTGCTGCCATTAAAGAATTCTTCGGTTCAAGCCAATTGAGCCAATTTATGGATCAAACCAACCCACTGTCTGAAGTGACACACAAACGTCGTGTTTCTGCCTTGGGCCCGGGCGGTTTGACCCGTGAACGTGCCGGCTTTGAGGTGCGTGACGTACACCCGACTCACTATGGTCGCGTATGTCCGATTGAAACGCCTGAAGGTCCGAACATTGGTTTGATTAACTCGCTGTCTGTTTATGCGCGTACCAATGATTATGGTTTCTTGGAAACACCATACCGCCGTGTGATTGACGGTAAAGTAACCACTGAAATCGATTATTTGTCTGCCATCGAAGAAGGCCGTTATGTGATTGCACAGGCCAATGCCGAATTGGATGCCGAAGGCAACCTGACCGGTGATTTGGTGACCTGTCGTGAAAAAGGCGAAACCATTATGGCCACGCCTGACCGCGTTCAATACATGGACGTGGCAACCGGCCAAGTGGTATCGGTAGCAGCTTCCCTGATTCCATTCTTGGAACACGATGACGCGAACCGTGCCTTGATGGGTGCCAACATGCAACGTCAAGCCGTGCCTTGTCTGCGCCCTGAAAAACCAATGGTCGGTACCGGTATCGAACGCTCAGTAGCCGTTGACTCTGCAACAGCGATTGTTGCCCGTCGTGGCGGCGTGGTGGAATATGTTGATGCCAACCGCGTGGTGATTCGCGTACACGATGATGAAGCGACTGCCGGTGAAGTGGGTGTGGACATCTACAATCTGGTGAAATTTACCCGCTCTAACCAATCGACCAACATCAACCAACGTCCGGCTGTGAAAGCAGGCGATGTGTTGCAACGTGGCGACTTGGTAGCCGACGGTGCTTCGACTGACTTGGGCGAATTGGCGCTGGGTCAAAACATGACCATCGCCTTCATGCCTTGGAACGGTTACAACTACGAAGACTCGATTTTGCTGTCTGAAAAAGTGGCTGCCGATGACCGCTACACTTCGATTCACATTGAAGAATTGAACGTTGTGGCGCGTGATACTAAGCTGGGTGCCGAAGACATTACCCGCGATATTCCGAACTTGTCTGAGCGTATGCAAAACCGTTTGGACGATTCCGGTATCGTGTACATCGGTGCTGAAGTGGAAGCTGGTGACGTATTGGTGGGTAAAGTAACCCCTAAAGGCGAAACCCAATTGACGCCTGAAGAAAAACTGTTGCGTGCGATTTTCGGTGAAAAAGCGTCTGACGTAAAAGACACTTCATTGCGTATGCCGACCGGTATGAGTGGTACCGTGATTGACGTGCAAGTGTTTACCCGCGAAGGCATCCAACGCGACAAACGTGCCCAATCGATTATTGATTCTGAGCTGAAACGCTATCGTCAAGACTTAAGCGATCAGCTGCGTATTTTTGATAACGATGCTTTTGACCGTATCGAGCGCATGATTGTTGGTCAAAAAGCCAACGGTGGTCCGATGAAGTTGGCCAAAGGCAGCGAAATTACCGCTGAATACTTGGCTTCTGCCGCCAGCAAACACGATTGGTTCGACATCCGTTTGGCTGATGAAGATTTGGCCAAACAATTAGAGCTGATTAAGCTGAGCCTGCAACAAAAACGCGAAGAAGCGGATGAGTTGTATGAAGTGAAGAAGAAAAAGCTGACCCAAGGCGACGAATTGCAGCCGGGCGTACAAAAAATGGTGAAAGTATTCATCGCCATCAAACGCCGTCTGCAAGCCGGTGACAAAATGGCCGGCCGCCACGGTAACAAAGGTGTGGTATCGCGTATTCTGCCGGTGGAAGACATGCCTTACATGGCAGACGGTCGTCCGGTTGACATCGTGTTGAACCCACTGGGTGTACCATCGCGTATGAACATCGGTCAGATTTTGGAAGTGCACTTGGGCTGGGCGGCAAAAGGTATCGGTGAACGCATCGACCGTATGCTCAAAGAACAGCGCAAAGCCAGCGAATTGCGTGAATTCTTGAATAAGCTGTACAACAACAGCGGCAAACAAGAAGATCTCGACAGCTTGAGCGATGATGAAATCATCGAATTGGCCTCTAACCTGCGTAAAGGTGCTTCTTTCGCGTCTCCGGTATTCGACGGTGCGAAAGAATCTGAAATCCGCGACATGCTGAACTTGGCTTATCCAAGCGATGATCCTGAAGTAGAAAAATTGGGCTTTAACGACACCAAAACCCAAATTACCCTTTACGATGGCCGTTCAGGTGAACCTTTCGACCGCCGCGTAACCGTAGGCGTGATGCACTACTTGAAACTGCACCACTTGGTTGATGAGAAAATGCATGCCCGTTCGACCGGTCCTTACAGCTTGGTGACCCAACAACCTCTGGGCGGTAAAGCACAGTTCGGTGGCCAACGTTTCGGTGAGATGGAGGTTTGGGCGCTGGAAGCTTACGGTGCCGCTTACACCCTGCAAGAAATGTTGACCGTGAAGTCCGATGACGTGACAGGTCGTACCAAAATGTATGAAAACATTGTTAAAGGCGAGCACAAAATCGACGCCGGTATGCCTGAATCCTTCAACGTATTGGTTAAAGAGATTCGCTCATTGGGCTTGGATATCGATTTGGAACGTTACTAAACAACGCTTTCAGACGGTCTCTGATATCAATAGGCCGTCTGAAAGAACACAGCGCTTTAAACGGACATCACAAAAATGTTTAAAGGCCGTCTGAAAAGCTGTGTCATTCCATCCGAATCCTGATCCGCCAAGCGGTAAAAATACTTCCTTCAAGGAGCAAAAATGAATTTGTTGAACTTATTTAATCCGTTACAAACAGCGGGCATGGAAGAAGAGTTTGATGCCATCAAAATCGGCATTGCCTCTCCGGATACCATCCGCTCTTGGTCTTACGGTGAAGTGAAAAAGCCGGAAACCATCAACTACCGTACTTTTAAACCAGAGCGCGACGGTTTGTTCTGTGCCAAAATTTTCGGCCCGGTAAAAGACTACGAATGTTTGTGCGGTAAATACAAACGCTTGAAATTTAAAGGCGTAACCTGTGAAAAATGTGGCGTGGAAGTGACTTTGTCTAAAGTGCGCCGCGAACGCATGGGCCACATCGAATTGGCCGCGCCGGTTGCCCACATCTGGTTTTTGAAATCGCTGCCGTCTCGCTTGGGCATGGTATTGGACATGACCCTGCGTGACATCGAACGCGTATTGTACTTTGAAGCATTTGTGGTGACCGATCCGGGCATGACCCCGCTGCAACGCCGTCAATTGCTGACCGAAGACGATTACTATAACAAATTGGACGAATACGGCGACGATTTCGATGCCAAAATGGGTGCCGAAGGTATCCGCGAATTGTTGCGTTCATTGGATGTAGCCGGTGAAATCGAAGTATTACGTCAAGAATTGGAATCAACCGGTTCCGACACCAAAATCAAAAAAATCGCCAAACGTTTGAAAGTATTGGAAGCGTTCCACCGCTCAGGTATGAAACTTGAGTGGATGATTATGGACGTGCTGCCGGTATTGCCGCCTGATTTGCGTCCGTTGGTGCCTTTGGATGGCGGCCGTTTTGCTACTTCTGATTTGAACGATTTGTACCGTCGCGTGATTAACCGTAACAACCGTCTGAAACGTTTGTTGGAGTTGAGCGCACCGGACATCATCGTGCGCAACGAAAAACGTATGCTGCAAGAAGCAGTCGACAGCCTGTTGGATAACGGCCGTCGCGGTAAAGCCATGACCGGTGCGAACAAGCGTCCATTGAAATCATTGGCCGACATGATTAAAGGTAAGGGCGGTCGCTTCCGTCAAAATCTGTTGGGTAAACGTGTGGACTATTCAGGTCGTTCGGTGATTACCGTGGGTCCTTACCTGCGTCTGCACCAATGCGGTCTGCCGAAAAAAATGGCTTTGGAGCTGTTCAAACCGTTCATTTTCCACAAGCTGGAAAAACAAGGCTTGGCAACCACCGTTAAAGCCGCCAAAAAATTGGTTGAGCAAGAAGTACCGGAAGTATGGGACATCTTGGAAGAAGTCATCCGCGAACACCCAATCATGTTGAACCGTGCGCCGACGCTGCACCGTTTGGGTATTCAAGCGTTTGAGCCGATTCTGATTGAAGGCAAAGCGATCCAGTTGCACCCATTGGTGTGTGCCGCATTTAACGCCGACTTTGACGGTGACCAAATGGCGGTTCACGTACCATTGAGCTTGGAAGCGCAAATGGAAGCGCGCACTTTGATGCTGGCTTCGAACAACGTATTGTCTCCGGCCAACGGCGAACCGATTATCGTGCCGTCTCAAGATATCGTATTGGGCCTGTACTACATGACCCGTGACCGTATCAATGCCAAAGGCGAAGGCAGCTTGTTTGCCGATGTGAAAGAAGTACATCGTGCTTACCATACCAAGCAAGTAGAACTGGGTACCAAAATCACCGTGCGCCTGCGTGAATGGGTGAAAAATGAAAACGGTGAATTGGAGCCGGTAGTTAACCGCTACGAAACCACCGTAGGCCGTGCCTTGTTGAGCGAAATTCTGCCTAAAGGTCTGCCGTTTGAATACATCAATAAAGCGCTGAAAAAGAAAGAAATTTCTAAGCTGATTAACGCATCATTCCGCTTGTGTGGTCTGCGTGACACCGTTATTTTCGCCGACCATCTGATGTATACCGGTTTTGCTTATGCAGCCAAGGGCGGTATCTCGATTGCCGTTGACGATATGGAAATTCCGAAAGAAAAAGCCGTATTGTTGGCTGAAGCGCAAGCCGAAGTGAAGGAAATCGAAGACCAATACCGTCAAGGTTTGGTAACCAACGGTGAACGTTACAACAAAGTAGTCGATATTTGGGGTCGTGCCGGTGACCGCATTGCCAAAGCGATGATGGACAACCTGTCTACCCAAAAAGTCATCGACCGCGAAGGCAACGAAGTGGATCAAGAGTCGTTCAACTCTATCTACATGATGGCCGACTCCGGTGCCCGTGGTTCGGCAGCACAGATCAAACAGCTTTCCGGCATGCGTGGTTTGATGGCCAAACCGGACGGCTCGATTATCGAAACGCCGATTACGTCTAACTTCCGCGAAGGCCTGACCGTATTGCAATACTTTATTGCGACCCACGGTGCGCGTAAAGGTCTGGCCGATACCGCATTGAAAACCGCAAACTCCGGTTACCTGACCCGCCGTTTGGTAGACGTAACCCAAGACTTGGTGGTAGTAGAAGACGATTGCGGCACAACTGACGGTTTTGTCATGAAAGCCGTGGTACAAGGTGGTGACGTGATTGAAGCCTTGCGCGACCGTATTTTGGGCCGTGTGACTGCTTCTGATGTGGTTGACCCATCCACAGGCGAAACCTTGGTAGAAGCCGGTACTTTATTGAACGAAAAACTGGTTGACATGATTGACCAATCCGGTGTCGATGAAGTGAAAGTACGCACCCCGATTACCTGTAAAACCCGCCACGGTTTGTGTGCCCAATGTTACGGCCGTGACTTGGCGCGTGGTAAACTGGTGAATGCTGGTGAAGCGGTCGGTGTGATTGCCGCCCAATCGATCGGTGAACCGGGTACCCAGCTGACCATGCGTACCTTCCACATTGGTGGTGCCGCTTCCCGAGCAGCTGCTGCCAGCCAAGTGGAAGCCAAATCTAACGGTACTGCACGTTTCAGCAGTCAAATGCGTTATGTTGCCAACAACAAAGGCGAATTGGTGGTGATTGGCCGTTCTTGCGAAGTGGTGATTCACGACGATATCGGCCGCGAGCGCGAACGTCATAAAGTGCCTTACGGTGCCATTTTGCTGGTGCAAGACGGTGAAGCCATTAAAGCCGGCCAAACCTTGGCAACATGGGATCCGCATACCCGTCCGATGATTACCGAACATGCCGGTTTGGTGAAATTCGAAAACGTGGAAGAAGGCGTAACCGTTGCCAAACAGACCGACGATGTAACCGGTTTGTCTACCTTGGTTGTAATTGACGGCAAACGCCGTTCTGCCGGTACCTCTAAATTGTTGCGCCCAACCGTGAAACTGTTGGACGAGAACGGTTTGGAAATCTGCATTCCGGGTACCTCAACGCCGGTATCGATGGCCTTCCCGGTAGGCGCGGTAATTACCGTGCGTGAAGGCCAAGAAATCGGTAAAGGTGACGTATTGGCGCGTATTCCGCAAGCGTCGTCCAAAACCCGCGACATTACCGGTGGTCTGCCGCGTGTGGCCGAATTGTTTGAAGCGCGTATCCCGAAAGATGCCGGTATGCTGGCTGAAATCACCGGTACCGTTTCCTTCGGTAAAGAAACCAAGGGTAAACAACGTTTGATCATCACCGATGTTGACGGTGTGGCTTACGAAACCTTGATTTCCAAAGAGAAACAAATCTTGGTGCATGACGGCCAAGTGGTGAACCGCGGTGAGACCATCGTTGACGGTGCTGTTGATCCGCATGATATTCTGCGTCTGCAAGGTATCGAAGCATTGGCACGCTACATTGTTCAAGAAGTGCAAGAAGTTTACCGCCTGCAAGGTGTGAAGATTTCCGATAAACACATCGAAGTCATCATCCGTCAAATGCTGCGCCGCGTAAATATTGCCGACTCGGGCGAAACCAGCTTCATTACCGGCGAGCAAGTCGAGCGTGGCGATGTGATGTTGGAAAACGAGAAAATGATTGCCGAAGGTAAAGAGCCGGCGCGTTACGAAAACGTGTTGCTGGGTATCACCAAAGCATCGTTGTCGACCGACAGCTTCATCTCAGCGGCTTCCTTCCAAGAGACCACCCGCGTTTTGACCGAAGCAGCGATTATGGGCAAACAAGACGAACTGCGCGGTTTGAAAGAAAACGTCATCGTTGGACGTCTGATTCCTGCCGGTACCGGTTTGACCTACCACCGCAGCCGTCGTCAGCAAAACCACGGCGAAGAAGTCGAGCAACTGCAGGTTGAAGATTCAGCAGAGTAAGTTGAAATAAATCATCGATAGATGGTTAGGCCGTCTGAAAACAAGTTTGCTAAACTTGTTTTCAGACGGCCTTTTTCGTATTTGTGTCATATGTAACCAGTATCATCAATCTTATTGCATTACGTCGATAAAATGCAGCTTGCAATATATTAAGGATAAGTTTTAGGCAATTTTCAGACGGCCTTGATATTAAAATAGGATGGTGAATTTCTGTTGCAAAGATAAGGATGCGACAATTAAAAAAACTTTATCAGATAAATACTTGACTAAGTGCTTGCAAAAAAAATATAATTTCGCTCTTGTCGGCATGGTGTCGGCAAGTATTTAACTCAACAGGACGAGAAAATATGCCAACTATTAACCAATTGGTACGCAAAGGCCGTCAAAAGCCTGTGTACGTAAACAAAGTGCCTGCACTGGAAGCTTGCCCGCAAAAACGCGGCGTGTGCACCCGTGTATACACTACCACTCCTAAAAAACCGAACTCTGCATTGCGTAAAGTATGTAAAGTTCGTCTGACCAACGGTTTTGAAGTGATTTCATACATCGGCGGTGAAGGCCACAACTTGCAAGAGCACAGCGTGGTATTGATCCGTGGCGGTCGTGTAAAAGACTTGCCGGGTGTACGCTACCACACCGTACGCGGTTCTTTGGATACTGCAGGTGTTAAAGACCGTAAACAAGCCCGTTCTAAATACGGTGCTAAGCGTCCTAAATAATAAGCGGGACTAAATAGGCACGTCGGCCGCCTAAGCTGAACAACGGCCGAGTAAGTGAATACTCCTTTGGGTATTCATGGGAATCAACCCAACTGAATAGAATATTAAGGAAATTAAAATGCCACGACGTAGAGAAGTCCCGAAGCGCGACGTACTGCCAGATCCAAAATTCGGCAGCGTTGAGCTGACTAAATTCATGAACGTATTGATGATTGACGGTAAAAAATCGGTTGCAGAGCGTATCGTTTACGGTGCTTTGGAGCAAATCGAGAAAAAAACCGGCAAAACAGCAATCGAAGTATTTAACGAAGCCATTGCTAACGCCAAGCCTATCGTAGAAGTGAAAAGCCGTCGTGTAGGTGGTGCCAACTACCAAGTTCCTGTTGAAGTTCGTCCTTCACGCCGCTTGGCTTTGGCAATGCGCTGGGTTCGCGATGCGGCCCGTAAGCGTGGTGAGAAATCAATGGATCTGCGTTTGGCAGGTGAATTGATTGATGCTTCTGAAGGTCGCGGCGGCGCGTTGAAAAAACGTGAAGAAGTACACCGTATGGCCGAAGCGAACAAAGCATTCTCTCACTTCCGTTTCTAATTTAGAAAGGCTAATCAAATGGCTCGTAAGACCCCAATCAGCCTGTACCGCAATATCGGTATTTCTGCCCATATTGACGCGGGTAAAACCACCACAACCGAACGTATTTTGTTCTACACCGGTTTGACACACAAACTGGGTGAAGTGCATGACGGTGCGGCAACCACCGACTACATGGAACAAGAACAAGAGCGTGGTATTACCATTACTTCTGCTGCCGTGACTTCATACTGGTCAGGTATGGCGAAACAGTTCAAAGAACACCGTTTCAATATCATTGACACCCCAGGACACGTTGACTTTACCGTAGAGGTAGAGCGTTCTATGCGTGTATTGGACGGCGCGGTAATGGTTTACTGTGCGGTAGGTGGTGTACAGCCTCAGTCTGAAACCGTATGGCGTCAAGCTAACAAATACAAAGTGCCACGTTTGGCATTTGTAAACAAAATGGACCGTCAAGGTGCCAACTTCTTCCGTGTTGTTGAGCAAATGAAAACTCGTTTGCGTGCCAATCCAGTACCAATCGTGATTCCGGTTGGTGCGGAAGACAACTTCGAAGGCGTGGTTGACCTGTTGAAAATGAAAGCCATTCTGTGGAATGAAGCAGACAAAGGCGTTACTTTCGAATACGGTGATATCCCTGCTGACTTGGTAGATACTGCTGAAGAATGGCGTCAAAACATGATTGAAGCCGCAGCAGAAGCCAGCGAAGAATTGATGGACAAATACTTGGGTGGTGAAGACCTGACTGAAGAAGAAATCGTTGGTGCGTTGCGTCAACGTACTTTGGCCGGTGAAATCCAACCGATGTTGTGCGGTTCTGCATTTAAAAACAAAGGTGTTCAACGTATGTTGGATGCCGTAGTTGAATTGCTGCCTGCACCTACCGACATTCCGCCAGTACAAGGTGTGAACCCATCTAGCGAAGCTGCTGACCAACGTGAAGCAAATGATGAAGCACCATTCTCTGCTTTGGCATTCAAAATGCTGAATGATAAATACGTAGGTAACTTGACCTTTATCCGTGTTTATTCTGGTGTGGTTAAGTCTGGTGACACCGTATTGAACTCTGTTAAAGGTACACGTGAGCGTATTGGTCGTTTGGTACAAATGACTGCTGCTGACCGTACTGAAATCGAAGAAGTACGTGCCGGTGACATCGCTGCTGCTATCGGTTTGAAAGACGTGACCACAGGTGAAACCTTGTGTGCTGAAAACGCGCCAATTATCTTGGAGCGCATGGAGTTCCCTGAGCCGGTGATTCACGTTGCCGTTGAGCCAAAAACCAAAGCTGACCAAGAGAAAATGGGTATTGCTTTGAACCGTTTGGCTAAGGAAGACCCTTCATTCCGCGTTCGTACAGATGAAGAATCAGGTCAAACCATTATTTCCGGTATGGGTGAGCTGCACTTGGAAATTATTGTTGACCGTATGAAACGTGAATTCAGCGTGGATGCCAACATCGGTGCGCCTCAAGTAGCTTACCGTGAAACCATCCGCAAAGAAGTGGAATCTGAATACAAACACGCTAAACAGTCTGGTGGTAAAGGTCAATATGGTCACGTTGTGATTAAATTGGAGCCTATGGAGCCAGGTGGTGAAGGCTACGAATTTATCGACGAAATTAAAGGTGGTGTGATTCCTCGCGAATTCATCCCTTCAGTTGATAAAGGTATTCGTGATACCTTGCCTAACGGTGTGGTAGCAGGCTTCCCTGTAGTAGATGTCCGTGTGCGTTTGGTATTCGGTTCTTCGCATGATGTCGACTCATCTCAATTGGCGTTTGAATTGGCTGCTTCTCAAGCCTTTAAAGAAGGTATGCGTCGCGCTTCTCCAGCATTGTTGGAGCCAATCATGGCCGTTGAAGTTGAAACGCCTGAAGAGTACATGGGTGACGTAATGGGCGACTTGAACCGTCGTCGCGGTATCGTATTGGGCATGGATGATGATGGTATCGGCGGTAAGAAAGTACGCGCTGAAGTACCATTGGCTGAAATGTTCGGCTACTCTACCGACTTGCGTTCTGCCACTCAAGGCCGTGCAACTTACTCGATGGAATTTAAAAAATACGCTGAAGCGCCATCGAATGTTGCCGCTGCTGTAACTGAAGCCCGCAAAGGCTAATTAATCAGTCTTTGCAAATAGGCCGTCTGAAACTCTGAATATTTTTCAGACGGCCATTGTTCTTTAATCGATCTTTATATGTAAAGGAATTAGCTCATGGCTAAGGAAAAATTTGAACGTAGCAAACCGCACGTAAACGTTGGCACCATCGGTCACGTTGACCATGGTAAAACCACTCTGACTGCTGCATTGACTACGATTTTGTCTAAAAAATTCGGTGGTGCTGCTAAAGCTTACGACCAAATCGACAACGCGCCGGAAGAAAAAGCCCGCGGTATTACCATTAACACTTCTCACGTAGAATACGAAACTGAAACCCGTCACTACGCACACGTAGACTGCCCAGGCCACGCCGACTATGTGAAAAACATGATTACCGGTGCGGCACAAATGGACGGCGCGATTTTGGTTGTATCTGCTGCTGACGGTCCTATGCCACAAACTCGTGAGCACATCTTGTTGGGTCGCCAAGTAGGCGTACCATACATCTTGGTGTTCATGAATAAATGCGACATGGTTGACGACGAAGAATTGTTGGAATTGGTTGAAATGGAAATCCGTGACTTGTTGTCAAGCTACGACTTCCCAGGCGACGACTGCCCAATCATCCAAGGTTCTGCATTGAAAGCTCTGGAAGGCGACGCTGCTTACGAAGCCAAAATCTTTGAATTGGCTGACGCATTGGACAGCTACATCCCAACTCCGGAACGTGCCGTTGACAAACCATTCCTGTTGCCAATCGAAGACGTATTCTCAATCTCTGGTCGTGGTACTGTAGTAACCGGTCGCGTAGAGCGCGGTATCATCCACGTAGGTGACGAGATCGAAATCGTTGGTCTGAAAGACACTGCAAAAACCACTTGTACCGGTGTGGAAATGTTCCGCAAATTGCTGGACGAAGGTCAAGCAGGTGACAACGTAGGTGTATTGTTGCGTGGTACCAAACGTGAAGAAGTTGAACGTGGTCAAGTATTGGCTAAACCAGGCTCAATCACTCCGCACACCAAATTCAAAGCAGAAGTATACGTATTGAGCAAAGAAGAAGGTGGTCGTCATACTCCATTCTTCGCTAACTACCGTCCACAATTCTACTTCCGTACGACTGACGTTACCGGTGCGGTAACTTTGGAAGAAGGTGTAGAAATGGTAATGCCGGGCGAAAACGTAGCCATCACTGTTGAGCTGATTGCGCCAATCGCGATGGAAGAAGGTTTGCGTTTTGCGATTCGTGAAGGTGGCCGTACCGTAGGTGCCGGTGTTGTTTCTTCTGTTATTGCTTAATAAAGGATATTGATAAATGGCAAACCAAAAAATCCGTATCCGTTTGAAAGCTTATGATTACAGCTTGATCGACCGTTCTGCCCAAGAAATCGTTGAAACTGCTAAACGCACTGGTGCTGTGGTAAAAGGTCCGATTCCTTTGCCAACCAAAATCGAGCGTTTCAATATCTTGCGCTCTCCTCACGTGAACAAAACTTCACGTGAGCAATTGGAAATCCGCACCCACTTGCGTCTGATGGACATCGTGGACTGGACTGACAAAACTACTGATGCGCTGATGAAGCTGGACTTGCCAGCCGGTGTTGATGTAGAAATCAAAGTTCAATAATCATTGCTTTGAAAACCGAATGGGTAAAACCATTCGGTTTTATTCTATATGTGGTTATGCAATAATGCCGTCTGAAAGGGAGTTGTCGTAATTTTCAGACGGCCTTTTTGATGAAAACGCTAAGTTTTTATTGATATTTTTTGGAAAAGCAGTTTATAATAACGGACTTGGTACATCTGTACCAAGTTTTTTATCTTTGTCCGAAGACAAGCCAATCGTAGCTTGTCCCTTTACTAAAAGGAAAATAATCATGACTTTAGGTCTGGTTGGACGCAAAGTTGGTATGACCCGCGTGTTTAACGAACAGGGTGTTTCTGTTCCGGTAACCGTTTTGGATATGTCTGCTAACCGCGTTACACAAGTAAAATCCAAAGATACTGACGGCTACACTGCCGTACAAGTTACCTTTGGTCAGAAAAAAGCGAATCGTGTCAACAAAACTGAAGCCGGTCACTTTGCAAAAGCAGGTGTTGAAGCTGGTCACGGTTTGATTGAATTTGCTTTGACTGAAGAAAAGCTGGCTGAATTAAAAGCCGGTGACGAAATCACTGTTGCAATGTTTGAAGTAGGTCAATTGGTTGATGTAACCGGCACCTCTAAAGGTAAAGGTTTCTCTGGTACCATCAAACGCCATAACTTTGATTCTCAACGTACCTCTCACGGTAACTCTCGTTCACACCGTGTTCCTGGTTCTATCGGTATGGCTCAAGACCCTGGTCGCGTATTCAAAGGTAAACGCATGGCCGGTCAATACGGTAATACCAAATCAACCGTTCAAAAATTGGAAGTTGTGCGTGTAGACGCTGAGCGCCAATTGCTGTTGGTTAAAGGTGCGGTTCCTGGTTCGGTTAACAGTGATGTCGTGGTACGTCCAAGCGTGAAAGTAGGTGCGTAATGGAATTAAAAGTTATTGACGCTAAAGGACAGGTTTCAGGCAGCTTGGCTGTTTCTGACGCTTTGTTTGCTCGCGAATACAATGAAGCATTGGTGCATCAGCTTGTAAATGCGTTTTTGGCAAATGCCCGCTCAGGCAACCGTGCGCAAAAGACCCGTGCTGAAGTAAAACATTCAACCAAAAAACCATGGCGCCAAAAAGATACCGGTCGTGCCCGTTCAGGTATGACTTCATCTCCATTGTGGCGTAAAGGTGGTCGTGCATTCCCGAACAAACCTGACGAAAACTTCACTCAAAAAGTGAACCGTAAAATGTACCGTGCCGGTATGGCGACTATTTTGTCTCAATTGGCGCGTGACGATCGTTTGTTTGCGATCGATGCATTGAATGCAAATACGCCTAAAACCAAAGAGTTCGCTGAACAAGTGAAAAATTTGGGTTTGGAGCAAGTGCTGTTTGTAACCAAACAGTTGGATGAGAATGTTTACTTGGCTTCACGCAACTTACCAAATGTACTGGTTTTGGAAACTCAGCAAGTTGATCCTTACAGCTTGTTGCGTTACAAAAAAGTAATCATGACTAAAGATGCGGTTGCACAATTAGAGGAGCAATGGGTATGAATCAACAACGTTTGACTCAAGTGATTTTGGCACCTATCGTTTCTGAAAAAAGCAACGTATTGGCTGAAAAACGTAATCAAATGACGTTTAAAGTATTGGCAAATGCAACTAAACCTGAAATCAAGGCAGCTGTTGAATTGCTGTTTGGTGTGGAAGTTGCTTCTGTGACTACTGTTACCATTAAAGGTAAAACTAAACGTTTTGGTCGTACTTTGGGCCGTCGCAGCGATGTTAAAAAAGCTTACGTAAGCTTGGCTGCTGGTCAAGAGTTGAATTTGGAAGCCGCTGCTGCAGCTGCAGAATAAGGAATATAGAAAATGGCAATCGTTAAAATGAAGCCAACTTCTGCAGGCCGTCGCGGCATGGTTCGCGTAGTTGCAGAAGGCTTACACAAAGGTGCACCTTATGCACCTTTGTTGGAAAAGAAACATTCTACTGCCGGTCGTAACCACAATGGTCACATCACCACCCGTCATAAAGGTGGCGGCCATAAACAACACTACCGTGTAGTTGACTTTAAACGTAATAAAGACGGTATCCCTGCAAAAGTAGAGCGTATTGAGTACGATCCTAACCGTACTGCTTTTATCGCTTTGTTGTGCTATGCAGACGGTGAGCGTCGTTACATCATTGCTCCGCGCGGCATTCAAGCGGGTGCAGTATTGGTTTCTGGTGCGGAAGCTGCGATTAAAGTTGGTAATACTTTGCCAATTCGCAACATCCCTGTTGGTACCACTATTCACTGCATCGAAATGAAACCGGGTAAAGGCGCGCAAATTGCACGTTCTGCCGGTGCTTCTGCCGTATTGTTGGCAAAAGAAGGTGTATACGCGCAAGTACGTTTGCGTTCAGGTGAAGTACGTAAGATCCACGTTGACTGCCGTGCTACCATCGGCGAAGTGGGTAACGAAGAGCAAAGCCTGAAAAAAATCGGTAAAGCCGGTGCCAATCGTTGGCGCGGTATCCGTCCTACTGTCCGTGGTGTTGTGATGAACCCTGTTGATCACCCTCATGGTGGTGGTGAAGGCCGTACTGGTGAAGCGCGCGAACCAGTTAGCCCATGGGGTACTCCTGCCAAGGGTTACCGTACTCGTAATAACAAACGCACGGATAATATGATTGTTCGTCGTCGTTACTCAAATAAAGGTTAATTAATATGGCTCGTTCATTGAAAAAAGGCCCATATGTAGACCTGCATTTGCTGAAAAAAGTAGATGCTGCTCGTGCAAGCAATGACAAGCGCCCAATTAAAACTTGGTCGCGCCGTTCTACCATTTTGCCTGATTTTATTGGTTTGACTATTGCTGTACACAATGGCCGTACCCACGTGCCTGTATTCATCAGCGATAACATGGTCGGTCACAAATTAGGTGAGTTCTCATTGACCCGTACCTTTAAAGGCCATTTGGCTGATAAAAAGGCTAAAAAGAAATAAGGTGAATCATGAGAGTAAATGCACAACATAAAAATGCCCGTATTTCAGCTCAAAAAGCTCGCTTGGTAGCTGATTTGATCCGTGGTAAAGACGTTGCCCAAGCTTTGAATATCTTGACTTTTAGCCCTAAAAAAGGTGCGGAGTTGATTAAAAAAGTTTTGGAATCAGCGATTGCGAATGCCGAACACAATAATGGTGCGGATATTGATGAGCTGAAAGTGGTAACTATCTTCGTTGACAAAGGCCCAAGCTTGAAACGTTTCCAAGCTCGTGCAAAAGGTCGCGGTAACCGCATTGAAAAACAAACTTGTCATATTAATGTGACAGTGGGCAACTAAGGAAAAGCTATGGGACAAAAGATTAACCCTACAGGCTTTCGCCTGGCGGTAACTAAAGACTGGTCTTCAAAATGGTTTGCTAAAAGCAACGAGTTTGCGACTGTACTGAAACAAGATATCGATGTTCGTAATTACCTGCGTGCCCGTTTGGCAAATGCCTCTGTGGGTCGCGTGGTTATTGAGCGTCCTGCTAAATCTGCACGTATTACCATTCACTCGGCTCGTCCAGGTGTGGTAATCGGTAAAAAAGGTGAAGACATCGAAATCTTGAAACGTGATCTGCAAGCCTTGATGGGTGTGCCTGTTCACGTGAATATCGAAGAAATCCGCAAACCTGAATTGGACGCACAAATCATTGCAGACAGTATTGCTCAGCAATTGGAAAAACGTGTTCAATTCCGCCGTGCAATGAAACGTTCTATGCAAAACGCAATGCGTGCTGGTGCTAAAGGCATCAAAATTATGACTTCTGGCCGTCTGAACGGTGCAGACATTGCACGTAGCGAATGGTACCGTGAAGGCCGTGTGCCTTTGCATACTTTGCGTGCAAACGTTGATTATGCGACTAGTGAAGCCAACACTACTTATGGCGTGTTAGGTCTGAAAGTTTGGGTTTACACTGAAGGCAACGATAAAGCTGCCGCAAAACCTGAGCAAGAGAAGAAACAAAGAAAGGCAGGTGGTCGTCATGCTGCAGCCAACTAGACTGAAATACCGTAAACAGCACAAAGGCCGTAACACCGGTATCGCTACGCGCGGTAACAAAGTAAGTTTCGGCGAATTTGGTTTGAAAGCAGTAGGTCGTGGCCGTTTAACTGCTCGTCAAATCGAAGCTGCACGTCGTACGATGACTCGTCACATTAAACGTGGCGGTCGTATTTGGATTCGTGTATTCCCTGACAAACCGATTACTGAAAAACCTATTCAAGTTCGTATGGGTGGCGGTAAAGGTAATGTTGAATATTACGTTGCTGAAATCAAACCAGGCAAAGTTTTGTATGAAATGGATGGCGTACCAGAAGCATTAGCTCGTGAAGCTTTTGAATTGGCTGCGGCAAAATTGCCTATTCCTACAACCTTTGTAGTAAGACAGGTAGGTCAATAATGAAAGCAAATGAATTGAAAGACAAATCTGTTGAGCAATTGAATGCTGATTTGCTTGACTTGTTGAAAGCACAATTTGGTTTGCGTATGCAAAATGCCACTGGTCAGTTGGGTAAACCAAGTGAATTAAAACGTGTGCGTCGCGATATTGCTCGTATTAAAACCATTTTAACTGAAAAAGGTGCTAAGTAATGAGCGTAGAAAAAAATGTTCGTACTTTGCAAGGCAAAGTGGTAAGCGACAAAATGGATAAAACCGTAACCGTATTGGTTGAACGTAAAGTGAAACATCCTTTGTACGGTAAGATTATTCGTTTGTCTTCCAAGGTTCATGCTCATGATGAAAACAATGAGTTTGGCATTGGCGACATCGTGGTAATCGCGGAATCTCGTCCATTGTCAAAAACCAAATCTTGGGTTGTTAAAGAGCTGGTTGAGAAGGCGCGTACTGTTTAATTTTTGATACAGTAATGCACTTATAAGAAACGAAGTCTTGCAGCAAATTTAATTTGCGTGTAAACTTCGTTTCTTATCTTTCAGTTTCTTCTGAAAGTTTCTTCCCGTCGGGATCCAAGACTGGTTTACTAGAACCGAGAAGGTTTCATGTGATAGTAACTTAACACTAAGTTATGAGTCAGATGAAAAAGGTAAATTAAGTTGGTTAATTTAAAGGTAATAACATGATTCAAATGCAGACCATCTTAGATGTGGCTGATAACTCTGGTGCGCGTCGCGTTATGTGCATCAAAGTATTGGGCGGATCTAAGCGTCGCTATGCTTCGGTTGGCGATATTATTAAAGTTGCAGTTAAAGACGCTGCACCTCGTGGCCGTGTTAAAAAAGGTGATGTATACAATGCAGTGGTTGTTCGTACTGCTAAAGGTGTTCGTCGTCCGGATGGCGCGTTGATTAAGTTTGATAACAATGCAGCTGTATTGTTGAATAATAAGCTTGAGCCTCTAGGTACCCGTATTTTTGGTCCAGTTACTCGTGAATTGCGTACTGAACGTTTCATGAAAATTGTTTCATTGGCACCTGAAGTTTTATAAGGAAAAGAAGCGATGAACAAAATTATTAAAGGCGATAAAGTAGTCGTTATTGCTGGTAAAGATAAAGGTAAACAAGGTCAAGTAGCTCGCATCTTGGGTGATAAAATTGTTGTTGAAGGTGTAAACGTAGTTAAGCGCCATCAAAAACCAAACCCTATGCGTGGTGTTGAAGGTGGCATTATTGCTAAAGAAATGCCTCTGGCAATTTCAAATGTTGCGATTTTAAATCCTGAAACCAATAAAGCTGATCGTGTTGGTATTAAATTGATTGAGAGCGAAGGTAAAGTTAAGCGCGTTCGTTTCTTTAAATCTAATGGCTCTATCATCGGAGCATAAGGAGATATCATGGCTCGTTTGAGAGAGTATTATAAAGATACGGTAGTGCCTGAGTTGGTAAAACAGTTCGGTTACAAATCCATTATGGAAGTTCCTCGTATTGAGAAAATTACCTTGAATATGGGTGTTGGTGAAGCTGTTGCTGATAAAAAAGTAATGGAGCACGCTGTATCAGATTTAGAAAAAATTGCTGGTCAAAAACCGGTAGTAACTGTTGCACGTAAGTCTATTGCAGGCTTTAAAATTCGTGATAACTACCCTGTAGGTTGTAAAGTGACTTTGCGTCGCGATCAAATGTTTGAATTCTTAGATCGTTTGGTTACTATCGCATTGCCTCGTGTACGTGACTTCCGTGGTGTGAATGGCAAGTCTTTTGACGGTCGCGGCAATTACAATATGGGTGTACGTGAGCAAATCATTTTCCCGGAAATTGAATACGATAAAATTGATGCTTTGCGTGGTTTGAATATCACCATTACGACTACCGCCAAAACTGATGAAGAAGCGAAAGCTTTGTTATCTTTATTTAAATTTCCGTTCAAAGGTTAAACATGGCTAAGAAAGCACTTATTAATCGCGAGCTGAAACGTCAAGCTTTAGCGAAAAAATATGCAGCTAAGCGTGAAGAAATTTTTGCTGTTATCAATGATTCAAATGCTACTGATGAAGAGCGTTTTGAGGCTCGTTTGAAATTCCAAGCAATTCCGCGCAATGCAGCACCTGTACGCCAACGTCGCCGTTGTGCACTGACAGGTCGTCCTCGTGGCACTTTCCGTAAATTCGGTTTGGGTCGTATTAAAATCCGTGAAATCGCTATGCGTGGCGAAATTCCGGGTGTTGTAAAAGCTAGCTGGTAATAGGAGTATTAATAATGAGTATGCATGATCCTATTTCCGATATGTTGACTCGTATCCGCAATGCGCAACGTGCTAATAAAGTAGCAGTTGCCATGCCTTCTTCAAAATTAAAATGCGCAATTGCAAAGGTTTTGAAAGAAGAAGGTTATATCGAGGACTTTGCAGTTTCTGCTGATGCAAAACCAGTATTGGAAATTCAACTGAAATACTATGCAGGTCGCCCTGTTATTGAGCAAATTAAACGTGTTTCACGTCCTGGTTTGCGTATTTATAAAGCTTCTAGTGAGATTCCAAGTGTCATGAATGGCTTGGGTGTTGCTATCGTAAGTACTTCTAAAGGTGTAATGACTGATCGTAAAGCACGCTCTGAGGGTGTGGGTGGTGAGTTGTTGTGCATCGTTGCCTAGTGGAGAATTATAAATGTCACGCGTAGCTAAAAATCCAGTGACTGTTCCTGCTGGTGTAGAAGTAAAATTTGGAACAGACGCATTGGTTGTTAAAGGTAAAAATGGTGAATTGTCATTTCCTTTAAATTCTGATGTTGAAATTAAATTAGAAGACGGTGTGTTAACTTTTGCTGCAGCAAACAATACCAAACAGGCAAATGCAATGTCTGGTACTGCTCGCGCTTTGGTTAACAACATGGTTAAAGGTGTTTCTGAAGGTTTTGAGAAAAAACTTCAATTAATTGGTGTGGGTTATCGTGCTCAAGCTCAAGGCAAAACTTTGAATTTGTCTTTGGGTTTTTCTCATCCAATCGTTTACGAAATGCCTGAAGGTGTTTCTGTTCAAACTCCTAGTCAAACTGAAATCGTTCTGACTGGTGCGGATAAACAGACTGTTGGTCAAGTTGCTGCTGAAATTCGCGCATTCCGTTCTCCTGAGCCTTACAAAGGTAAAGGTGTACGTTATGTAGGTGAAGTAGTGGTGATGAAAGAAGCCAAGAAAAAATAATTGAGGTTCACTAATGAATAAACATGCAACCCGACTCCGTCGTGCACGCAAAACCCGTGCCCGTATCGCGGACTTGAAAATGGTAAGATTATGCGTGTTCCGCACCAATAATCATATTTATGCTCAAGTAATTAGTGCTGAAGGTGATAAAGTATTGGCTCAAGCCTCTACCTTGGAATCTGAAGTACGTAGTAGCTTAAAATCAGGCAGCAATGTTGAAGCAGCTGCATTGATTGGCAAACGTATTGCAGAAAAAGCAAAAGCAGCAGGTGTAGAAAAAGTTGCTTTTGACCGTTCTGGTTTCCAATATCACGGCCGTGTAAAAGCATTAGCTGAAGCTGCTCGTGAAAATGGTTTAAGCTTCTAATATTTGGAGACTTTCAGATGGCAAAACATGAAATTGAAGAACGCGGTGACGGCTTAATCGAAAAAATGGTTGCCGTAAACCGTGTAACAAAAGTCGTTAAGGGTGGCCGCATTATGGCTTTCTCTGCGCTGACTGTAGTAGGTGATGGCGATGGCCGCATCGGTATGGGTAAAGGCAAATCTAAAGAAGTGCCTGTAGCCGTTCAAAAAGCAATGGATCAAGCTCGTCGCTCTATGATTAAAGTACCTTTGAAAAATGGTACCATTCATCATGAAGTAATTGGTCGTCATGGTGCTACCCGTGTATTTATGCAACCTGCAAAAGAAGGTAGTGGTGTAAAAGCCGGTGGTCCAATGCGTTTAGTATTTGATGCAATGGGCATTCATAACATCTCTGCTAAAGTACATGGTTCTACCAACCCTTACAACATTGTACGCGCTACATTAGACGGCTTATCAAAATTGTACACTCCTGCTGATATTGCTGCTAAACGTGGTTTGACAGTAGAAGATATTTTAGGAGCTGGTCATGACTGAGCAGAAAAAAATCAAAGTTACTTTGGTTAAAAGTTTGATTGGTACTATTGAATCTCATCGTGCTTGTGCGCGTGGCTTAGGCTTGCGTCGTCGTGAGCATACCGTTGAGGTTTTGGATACCCCTGAAAACCGTGGTATGATTAATAAAATCAGCTACTTGTTGAAAGTGGAGTCTTAATATGTTTTTAAATACTATCCAGCCAGCTGAAGGTGCAACCCATTCAGCACGCCGCGTTGGTCGCGGTATTGGTAGTGGTTTAGGTAAAACCGGTGGTCGTGGCCATAAAGGCCAAAAAAGCCGTTCTGGTGGCTTTCATAAAGTAGGCTTTGAAGGCGGTCAAATGCCTTTGCAACGTCGTTTGCCTAAGCGCGGCTTTAAATCTTTGACTGCTTCAGCAAATGCAGAAGTACGTTTAAGTGAGTTGGCTTTGGTTGCGGTATCAGAAATTGACTTGTTGGTATTGAAACAAGCAGGTCTGATTCCTGCAAATGCTACTAATGTAAAAGTAATTGCTTCTGGTGAAGTTTCAAAAGCAGTGACTTTAAAAGGCATTAAAGCAACTAAAGGCGCACGAGCAGCAATTGAAGCTGCTGGTGGTAAAGTTGAAGAATAAGGCTTAAATTACAGTGGCTAGTCAACAATCTTCCTCAGGTTTATCTAAATTTGGAGACTTGAAAAAGCGTCTATTGTTCTTAATCGGGGCATTGGTCGTTTTCCGTATTGGTGCTCATATTCCAGTGCCGGGTGTAGATGCTGTTGCATTAGCTAAGTTATACGAAAGCGCTGGAAACGGTATTCTGGGAATGTTAAATATGTTCTCAGGAGGTTCGTTAGAGCGCTTTAGTATATTTGCAATCGGTATTATGCCGTATATTTCGGCTTCGATTATTGTGCAGCTTGCTTCTGAAATACTTCCTTCCTTGAAAGCGTTGAAAAAAGAAGGTGAGGCTGGGCGTAAAATCATTACGAAATACACGCGGTATGGCACTGTGTTGCTGGCTATTCTGCAAAGTTTTGGTGTAGCAACCTTCGTTTTTCAACAAGGTATTGTCGTTGCAAATCAGTTAGAATTTTATATCTCAACAGTAGTATGTTTGGTTACCGGTACCATGTTCTTAATGTGGTTGGGTGAGCAAATTACTGAAAGAGGTATCGGCAACGGTATTTCATTGATTATTACTGCGGGTATTGCCGCCGGTATTCCGGCAGGAATTCTCCAGCTCTGGACATTAACCAGTCAAGGTGCGATGAGTATGTTGATGGCGGTGTCTATTGTAATCGGTGCACTACTGCTGATTTATATTGTGGTTTACTTTGAAAGTGCGCAACGTAAAATTCCTGTTCATTATGCCAAAAGACAATTTGGTCATGTTGGACAAGGTCAAAATACGCATATGCCTTTCAAATTAAATATGGCTGGGGTTATTCCGCCAATTTTTGCTTCCAGTATTATTTTATTCCCTTCTACCTTATTAAGTTGGTTTGGTTCAAATAATACAGACAGTATGTTGCACAAAGTTGCCGCCATGCTCCAACATGGCCAACCGCTTTATATTCTGATATTTGCAGCAACGATTATTTTCTTCTGTTATTTTTATACGGCATTGGTATTCAGTCCGAAAGAAATGGCGGAGAATTTGAAAAAGAGTGGGGCTTTTGTACCAGGTATTCGCCCAGGTGATCAAACCTCTAGATACTTAGAGAAGGTAGTATTGCATTTAACGCTTTTTGGTGCTTTATACATTACCATCATCTGTTTGATTCCTGAATTCTTAACGACTGCATTAAATGTACCTTTCTATTTGGGCGGTACTTCGCTATTAATTTTGGTTGTGGTAACGATGGATTTTAGTACGCAAATTAATTCCTATCGTATGACCCAGCAATATGAAAGCCTAATGAATCGTCCCGATATGAAATCATTATCACGTAAGTAAGACTATGGCTAAAGAAGATACCATACAAATGCAAGGCGAAATTCTTGAAACTTTGCCGAATGCAACATTCAAAGTTAAACTCGAGAACGACCATGTGGTTTTAGGTCATATTTCTGGAAAAATGCGTATGCACTACATTCGAATTTCTCCGGGTGATAAAGTAACCGTTGAGTTAACGCCTTATGATTTAACCCGTGCTCGTATCGTATTCAGAGCAAGATAGACTGTATAAAGGAAAAAAAATGCGTGTACAACCTTCTGTAAAGAAAATTTGCCGTAACTGCAAAATTATTCGTCGTAATCGCGTAGTTCGTGTGATTTGTACTGATCCACGTCACAAACAACGTCAAGGTTAAGAGTTTATTTCTCTTAATTTGATTTTGTGGTATAGTGACACACTTTGCCCTAAAAGGAAAAAAATATGGCTCGTATTGCAGGGGTAAATATCCCTAATAATGCCCATATCGTTATTGGCTTGCAAGCTATTTACGGTATTGGTGCGACTCGTGCTAAATTGATTTGCGAGGCTGCAAATATTGCGCCTACCGTAAAAGCAAAAGATTTGGACGAGGCTCAATTGGACGCTTTGCGTGAGCAAGTTGCTAAATATGAAGTTGAAGGTGACTTGCGCCGTGAAGTAACGATGAGCATCAAACGATTGATGGATATGGGTTGCTATCGCGGCTTCCGTCATCGTCGTGGCTTACCTTGTCGCGGTCAACGCACTCGCACAAATGCACGTACCCGTAAAGGTCCGCGCAAAGCGATTGCCGGTAAGAAATAATTTTTAAGGAAATTGATTAATGGCTAAAGCAAACACAGCTTCGCGTGTACGTAAAAAAGTACGTAAAACCGTAAGCGAAGGTATTGTGCATGTTCATGCATCTTTTAACAATACCATCATTACAATCACTGACCGTCAAGGCAATGCATTGTCTTGGGCTACCTCTGGCGGCGCTGGTTTTAAAGGTTCACGTAAAAGTACACCATTTGCAGCTCAAGTAGCTGCAGAAGCAGCTGGTAAAGTTGCCCAAGAGTATGGCGTTAAAAATTTAGAAGTTCGCATTAAAGGCCCGGGTCCAGGTCGCGAATCTTCTGTACGTGCGCTCAACGCTCTTGGTTTCAAGATTACCAGCATTACTGACGTTACCCCGTTGCCTCATAACGGTTGCCGTCCACCTAAAAAACGTCGTATTTAATATTGGAGTGATTTGAAACATGGCACGTTATATTGGCCCTAAATGTAAATTAGCACGCCGTGAAGGTACAGATCTGTTTTTGAAGAGTGCACGTCGCTCTTTAGAGTCAAAATGCAAAATGGATTCTGCGCCAGGTCAACACGGTGCTAAAAAACCACGTTTGTCAGACTATGGTCTGCAATTGCGTGAAAAACAAAAAATCCGTCGTATCTACGGCGTATTAGAACGTCAATTCCGTCGTTATTTTGCAGAAGCTTCACGCCGTAAAGGTTCTACTGGTGAATTGTTGCTGCAATTGCTGGAATCTCGTTTAGACAACGTTGTATATCGCATGGGCTTCGGCTCTACCCGTGCAGAAGCCCGTCAATTGGTTTCTCACAAAGCGATTACCGTTAACGGACAAGTTGTGAATATCCCTTCTTTCCAAGTTAAAGCCGGTGATGTTGTAGCTATCCGCGAGAAAGCTAAAAAACAAGTACGTATCCAAGAAGCTTTGAGCTTGGCAACTCAAATTGGTTTGCCTAGCTGGGTTTCAGTTGATGCAGATAAATTGGAAGGCATATTCAAAAATATGCCGGATCGCTCAGAATTGACTGGCGATATTAATGAACAGCTGGTGGTAGAGTTTTACTCTAAATAATGCTAGCTCAGTGAGGGACAGTTAAATGCAAAATAGCACAACCGAATTTTTGAAACCTCGTCAAATTGATGTAGATACTTTGTCTACTACACGTGCAAAAGTTTCAATGCAGCCGTTTGAACGTGGTTTTGGTCACACTTTAGGTAATGCTTTGCGTCGTATCTTACTGTCATCCATGAATGGTTTTGCACCGACTGAAGTGGCTATTACCGGTGTGTTGCATGAATATTCTACCGTTGATGGTGTTCAAGAAGATGTCGTAGACATTTTGTTGAACATCAAAGGTATCGTATTTAAGTTGCACGGTCGTAGCCAAGTTCAGTTGACTTTGAAAAAATCAGGTGCCGGTGCAATTGTGGCCGGGGACATCGAATTGCCACACGATGTGGAAATTTTGAACCCAGAGCACGTGATTTGCCACTTGTCTAATAATGGTCAAGTAGAAATGGAAATCAAAGTTGAGCAAGGCCGTGGTTATCAATCTGTTTCAGGTCGTCGCGTTGTTCGTGATGAAAACAAACAGATTGGTGCGATTCAGTTGGATGCGAGTTTTTCGCCCATCAGCCGTGTTAGCTTTGAAGTTGAACCTGCACGCGTAGAGCAACGTACCGACTTGGATAAATTGGTTTTGGATATCGAAACTGATGGTTCTATTGATCCGGAAGAAGCCGTACGCAGTGCCGCACGTATTTTAATTGACCAAATGTCTATCTTTGCTGACTTGCAAGGTACGCCGGTTGAAGAGGTTGAAGAAAAAGCTCCTCCAATCGATCCTATCTTGCTGCGCCCGGTAGATGATTTGGAATTAACTGTACGTTCAGCTAATTGTCTGAAAGCTGAAGATATTTATTATATTGGCGATTTGATTCAACGTACTGAAACCGAGCTTCTCAAAACTCCGAATTTGGGTCGTAAATCTTTGAATGAAATCAAAGAGGTGTTGGCCTCTAAAGGTCTAACATTAGGTTCAAAATTAGAAGCTTGGCCGCCTGTAGGCTTAGAAAAGCCGTAAGTTTGAAGATTAAAGGATAATGACATGCGTCATCGTAATGGTAACCGAAAATTAAACCGTACCAGCAGCCACCGTGCTGCGATGCTGCGCAATATGGCAAATTCTTTGTTGACTCACGAAACTATCGTGACCACTTTGCCTAAAGCAAAAGAATTGCGCCGCGTGGTAGAGCCCTTGATTACTTTGGGTAAAAAACCTTCTTTGGCAAACCGTCGTTTGGCATTTGACCGTACTCGCGATCGCGATGTAGTGGTTAAATTGTTTGACGAATTGGGTCCACGTTTCGCTGCTCGTAATGGCGGCTATGTTCGTGTACTGAAATACGGTTTCCGTAAAGGTGACAATGCGCCTTTGGCGTTGGTAGAGTTAGTTGATAAAGCAGCTGAAACAGCTGAATAATCGAACAAAATTGAAAACACCATCTATTGTGAAATAGATGGTGTTTTTCTTTTGAAATACTGTTTTTGGCCTATTTAAAACTTGAATCTACTTTGCAATATTTTTTAGACGGCCTAAGCGCATCTCGCTTTTAGCATCGTTGGTAGGCAAGTTTTCAAATATCGCATGCCACAATATGTGCCAGAGATATAGAACTGACAAAAAATCTCGCTCTAGTTCTGGTATGTAATACTGCTATTACCCACTGGTTTTAATTGATTTAAGCCATTTTGATAAATCATGTTGCGGGTCAAGCAAACCATGGCGCTCAAACGCATCTAAAATCACCAGTTGCGCATCGCTCATCATCACATCGCTCAGCATCGCTTCTATAATCTCATTAATCTTCATCAATTCAAATCCGACCACTTCACCGTCTTGATTCTCAGGGATAACATCGCTGGCTAATACGGCGTCGAAGATATAGAGAGTTTCATTATGCAAACCGCGAGAAACAGGGCGTAGGCTGTGTAACTGATTCTGCAGTCTGAGATGTTGTAAATGATGCGGCGATAAGCCTGCTTCTTCTTCACTTTCACGCAGCATGGTTACTGTAATGTCTTCACCACAGGATACCCCGCCGCCGACCAAGTTATCCAGTTTGTTCGGATCGACCGCTTTATGTTCACTTCTGCGGCCAATCCATAGTTGCCATTCGCCGTCTTGAAAGGTGAAACCATTTAAATGCACTGCTTTGCTCATCAAACCTAATGGGCGGAATGCGGCACGTTCGAGCGGGAACAAAACATTATCGTGATGGCAAACATCAAAACGCTCATCACGCCAGCCATGCAATATGCCCAGTTGCTTCCAGTCATGCGCCATGTGTTGAAGTGCATCACCCAAGCTCAGCCAACTATCTGCACGCAAGTGCAGGCCGTCTGAACGCATTTCCCATTCGCCTTGCCAATCTTTTTCAATTTGCGCTTGCCATTGCGCATTCAGACGGCCTAAGGCTAAACCGTTCAGCCATAAAGTCTGCCATGAGCCATGTAAACCATAATTCACTTGCGCCCATTGCCACAATTTATCTTGGATTGTCTTATCTAAAACATGAACCAATTGAGGAACTGCAGACATATTGTTTCACCTTATTATCATTTGTGTTTCAGATTGTAACGCGTTTATCCCGATTTGCAACTGTTACATTCCCGGTTGCAGTCTATGTCGATACGCGGCAATGCTGCAAACCATGTTAATATTGAGGGAACCTTTCAGACGGCCTGTTCAATCATCGGCCGCATACTTTTAACTTGATTTCATTTGGTAGCACATGAAAAATATCGGACTTTTCGGTGGCACGTTTGATCCCATTCACAACGGCCATCTGCACATCGCGCAAGCATTTGCCGATGAGGTTGGCTTGGATACCGTCATTTTTTTACCTGCAGGCGATCCTTACCACAAACCACAAAATACGCAAACGCCGGCCAAACACCGTTTCATCATGACAGAATTGGCCATTGCCGAAGAGCCGCGTTTTGCGCTTAGTGATTGCGATATGGTGCGTGAAGGGGCGACTTATACCTTCGATACCGTACAGATTTTCCGCCAGCAATTTCCGGCAGCGAAACTTTGGTGGTTATTGGGCAGCGACAGTTTGATGAAACTGCATACTTGGAAAAAATGGCAAACCTTGGTGCAGCAAGTCAACATTGCCGTAGCTATGCGCGAAGGCGACAGCTTGAACCAAACACCGCGCGAACTGCACGCATGGTTGGGTGAAGCTTTGCAAAACGGCAGCGTGCGTATTTTGCAGGTGCCTTTGTACAACATCAGTTCCACGCAAATTCGCGCCGCCTTGGAAAATCAAAGCCTTTCAGATGGCCTCATTCCATCATCAGTCGCGCGTTATATCCAGCAACACGGTTTATACCGCTAATCAGAAATATCATGATTCAGCCCATAGGCCGTCTGAATAGATTCCTTGATAAAATACTGCAAAAAATAGCTTAAATTCAGCCAGATAAGCTATAATGCCGTCTGAAAAACGTAACTTAGGAATAAAATGAACGAACAAGAATTACTCGACTTGCAAAAAATGGTCGAAATCGCAGTAAACGCGTTGGAAGACGTGAAAGCCAAAGACATTTCCGTGTTGGAAACCCAAGAAAAAACCTCGCTGTTTGCCCGCATGATTGTGGCGACCGGCGACAGCACCCGCCAAGTCAAAGCCTTGGCCAACAATGTGGCGGTTGATTTGAAAGAAGCCGGCTTCGAAATTTTGAGCCAAGAGGGCGATACCGGCGAGTGGACATTGGTCGATGCCGGTGATTTGGTGGTACACGTTATGCTGCCGGCCGTGCGCGATTATTACGACATCGACACCCTGTGGGGCGGTGAAAAACCTGCTTTTGAAGCCGGTATGCAAAAACCTTGGCATGCGGCCGATTAAGTCTTAACCCGATTTTATGGTGAATCAGGCCGTCTGAAATGTTCAGACGGCCTGTGTTTCTTATAGATAAATACCTAATATGAACATTACCGTTTTAGCTGTCGGCACCAAAATGCCCAAATGGGTCGATGAAGCCGTGAATGAATACGCCAAACGCTTTGGCCGTGAAGTGAATTACACCTTAAAAGAAATCAAACCCGAGAAACGCGGCGCCGGCGTCAATGCCGCGCAGGGAATGGCCGCGGAAGAAAAACGCATACTTGAAGCCATTCCGCAGGGCGCGTTTCTGGTGGTATTGGATGAGCGCGGCAAAGCGCCGACTTCGGTTGAATTAGCGGAACACCTTAAAACATGGCAGCAAAACGGTGAACATGTCTGCTTTGTGATTGGCGGCGCCGACGGCATGACCGACCATCTCAAACAGCAAGCCCGCCTGATGATGCGCCTATCCAGCCTGACCATGCCTCACGGCATGGTGCGCGTATTGCTGACCGAGCAGCTTTACCGCGCCGTTTCCATCTTAAATAATCATCCTTATCATCGTGAATAAAGGCTGATTTTTTGCGCCAAAAGCACAGGCTGTCTGTATTTCAGACGGCCTTTTGATTTGGAAGATTGTGTTAACAAATATAAAACTATATCAATCGCTTGATTTTGAAAATATTTCTGATACATTTCCATTACAAAGCAAATAAATAAAACCCAAAAGGAACACAATCATGAATAAAACCTTATTGACAATGGGCACGCTGGCGGCATTGCTGTTGAGCGCGTGCGGCGGCCAAAACGAAACCAAACCTGCTGAATCAGCACCAGCACCTGCCGCGACTTCGGAAGCCCCTGCGGGCAGCGCTAAAGCGGCGGTTGAAGAGCGCGAGCGCCTGATGGATGTCTTTAAAGAATCTGCCGGCACCATGGGCAAAATGATTAAGGGCGAAACCGCTTACGATGCTGCGGCATTCCAAGCGGCTGCCGATACTTTGGCGGAAAATGCCGATAAACCTTGGGTGCACTACACCGAAGAGAGTGCGAAAGAAGAATCCGGTGCCAAACCTGAAGTGTGGAGCAAGCCTGATCAATTTAAGCAAGAGGCTGACAAATTCATCGCGGCTGCTGCTGCTTTGAAAACGGCTGCTGCCGAAGGCAACTTGGATGCGGTGAAAAAACCGTTTGGCGATGTGGGCCAAAGCTGTAAATCTTGCCACGATTCTTTCCGTGTAGACGACTAATCGCTTAAAAACCACACAAAAGGCCGTCTGAAACAGAATATCAAGCTGTTTCAGACGGCCTTTTTGTATGCGTAGTGCCGTGTATCATGACGATGAAAATAAGATAATGCTCGTGTGGGATATTTGTAGCATGATGATTTTTAATCACTTTAAAGGCCATCTGAATATCTAAAGCAAAACTGGTTGAATGGGATTGGATTTGATTTCTATGTTGATGAATTAGGTTCGCTGTTGAGTGTTAAAAATTTCATTATTTATGGTAGTTTTCTATGCTTGAAATTCATTTATAATCATTTGAAATTTGATAGGGCGATCGGTTTTGGCGTATTAAAAAAGCTGTTCAAATTGCCCTTTAATTTTTATCTATATGATTTTAATTGGTAAAAATAGGTTTCATTTTATCAATTAGCTTTATATAATCCATGATTATCCAAGCCTTGGATAAACAAAATAAAAAATGAATTAAGAGGAGCCACCATGAAAAAAACTATCATCACCATTGCTTTGCTGGGTTTGGCCGGCCATGCCGCTGCCGATGTCACCTTATACGGCGAAATCCGCAACAGCATCTCTGTTGAAAGCGTCAAAATCAAAGGCAGCAACGGCGTGACCGAAAAAGGTACCAGTACCACCATCAACGACCACTTATCCCGCATCGGTTTCAAAGGCAGCGAGAAGCTGAGTGAAGACACCAAATTGATTTGGCAGATGGAGCAACGCGTTTCGACTGTCAGCCAATACGACGGCTGGGGTACGCGCGATTCGTTTATCGGCTTGGAAGGCGATTTTGGTAAAATCCGCGCCGGTTATCTGAGTAACCAATACAATGAAATGGTTGATTTGGATAAATGGATTTTCAACCGCGGCAGCGCCTTGGGCTTGAGCAGCTACAACCGTGAAGGCAAACGTGTGGTATCCGCACGCTACGATACGCCGGTGTTTAACGGCTTCCAAGGCATCGTGCAATACGCGCCGCGTGACAACAAAAATCCGGGCGACCGTTACGCCCACCAAGAAGCCGCGAAAGATGAGTTAATGTTTGGTTTGAAATACAAGAGCAACAAAGCCTTTGCCAAAGCGGCCTACAGCCATAAGAAAAACAACTATGCCGACGGAAACGGCAAGTTGAAAGACGGCTACATCGCCCGCATCGACGGCGGCTTGTATTTGGGTAATTTGGAAATCGGCGCCGGTGTGCAACATGCCAAAGGCAACGAAAGCGGCAATAAATACTTAAGCTTGTTGACCGGCGACCAAAAAACATTCGACGGCCAAGGTTTGTTTGCCGATAAAACCGAAGCCGTGAAAGTGACCGATGCCGCCATCGCCTTAACTTACCGCGCAGGCAACTGGCAGCCGCAATTGGTTTACGCGCATGGCTGGGCGGCAAAAGGCGTCAACAGCAAAGATATTTTGGTGGATAAATACGACCAAGTCGTGATTGGCGGCGATTACCATATGAGCAAACGCACATCGATTCGTGGCCAAGCCGGTTATCTGGTGATGGGGGATAAAACCCGTTTAAACGCGACCACCACAGGTAAAGTCGAACACGGCGGCGCGCAAATCGCATTGCATCATAAATTCTGATTAGTTTTAATGATGTTATAAAAGGCCGTCTGAAAATCTATATTCCAGATTTTCAGACGGCCTTTTGCTGGTGTTTCCAAGAAGGCAATCAGTTTGATATAGACGACAAAAAATCCCTTAGTTTTCACTAAGGGATTTTTAAAGTTTGGTTGCGGGAGCAGGATTCGAACCTACGACCTTCGGGTTATGAGCCCGACGAGCTACCATGCTGCTCCATCCCGCGTCTGAAGGTGTAACTATACGAGAATAGGGCGTAGGTGTCAAGCGTTTTTGCGAAAAAATATTCTAAGCTATATTGGCAGGTGTAATTTTTCTCTAAACAGGCCGTCTGAAAAGCTGAAGCAAATCGCTTGGTTTATTGGCGCTTTTCTGCTTTTTCAGACGGCCTTTTGCTATAATTGGGCTTTATTTTTCTATGATATAAGCCGAACGCTACATGTCTCAAGCTACGTTTCAACCTGATTTGTCTCAAACCCTTTCTAAAGACCGCCATTTCCTGCGCCAAGCCTTGAACAATCCCAAGCGTTTTGGCGGTAAAGAGGCGGTGCAACAAAAATACCAACAATCGCACCAGCGTTTTCTCAAGCGCCAAGCCAAGCTGCCTAAGCCTGAATATGCGGGCAATCTGCCGGTGCATGAGCGTTTGGACGACATCAAAGCCGCGATTCAAAACCATCAGGTCACCATCATCTGCGGCGAAACCGGTTCGGGTAAAACCACGCAGTTGCCGAAAATTTGTTTGGAGCTCGGCCGCGGCACGGCAGGCTTAATCGGCCATACCCAGCCGCGCCGTTTGGCTGCGCGTTCGGTGGCGGAGCGCATTGCCGAAGAATTGGGTAGCCCGATTGGCGAAACCGTCGGCTACAAAGTGCGTTTCAACGACAACACTTCGCGCGATGCCTATGTGAAGCTGATGACTGATGGTATTTTGCTGGCCGAAACGCAAAACGACCGCTTTCTCACCGCCTACGACACCATCATCATCGACGAAGCGCACGAGCGCAGCCTGAATATTGATTTCCTGCTCGGCTACCTGAAACAACTGTTGCCGCGCCGCCCTGATTTGAAAGTCATCATCACGTCGGCTACGATTGATGCCGAGCGTTTTTCCCAGCATTTCAATGGTGCACCGGTGCTGGAAGTGAGCGGCCGTACTTTTCCTGTGGAAATCTTGTATCGCCCGCTGCACCAAGCCGATGAAGATGAAGCCGAAATCGAGCTGACCGATGCCATTGTCGATGCCGCCGATGAATTGGCGCGTTATGGCGAAGGCGATATTTTGGTGTTTCTGCCGGGCGAACGTGAAATCCGCGAGGCTGCTCAAGCTTTGCGTAAATCACCTTTGCGCCGCAATGACGAAATCCTGCCGCTGTTTGCGCGCTTGTCCAATACTGAGCAGCACAAAATTTTTCACCCGTCGGGCAGCAAGCGCCGCATTGTGTTGGCAACCAATGTGGCCGAAACTTCGCTTACTGTACCGGGCATCAAATATGTCATCGATACCGGTTTGGCGCGGGTGAAACGCTATTCCGCGCGTGCTAAAGTCGAGCAACTGCATGTAGAAAAAATCTCGCAAGCGGCAGCACGCCAACGCTCCGGCCGATGCGGCCGTGTATCGGCTGGTGTCGCTGTGCGCCTGTATTCAGAAGAAGATTTCAACCAACGCCCCGCGTTTACCGACCCCGAAATCATCCGCAGCAATCTGGCGGCGGTGATTTTGCGCATGGCCGCATTGAAACTGGGCGATGTGGCCGCGTTTCCATTTCTTGAAGCGCCGGATCAGCGTTATATCAACGATGGTTTTCAAGTGTTGCTGGAGCTAGGTGCTGTTAATGAGCAAAACGAGCTGAGCAAACTCGGCGAACAAATGGCACGGCTGCCCATCGACCCGAAAATCAGCCGTATGTTGTTGGCAGCAAAAAAACACGATTGCGTGCAGGAAATGCTGGTGATTGTGTCGGCTTTGTCGATTCAAGACCCGCGCGAGCGCCCATTGGAAGCGCGTGATGCGGCGGCCAAGGCGCACGAGCGTTTTACCGACAAGCAATCCGATTTTTTGGCGTATCTGAATATTTGGGACAGCTTCCAGCGCGAGCGCGACAAAGGCTTATCCAACAAGCAGTTGGTGCAATGGTGCCGCCAATATTTTCTGTCGCACCTGCGTATGCGCGAGTGGCGCGAGTTGCACAAGCAACTGGCCGAAATCGCCATCGAAATGGGTTTAACCGATAAAGAACGGGCGTTCAGACGGCCTCCGGCGCAAACGCATTTAAGGCCGTCTGAACACAAAGCAGACCAAGATTTATCGGCACAATTCAAACAAAAACAATTGGATAAAAAAGACCATCGCGCCAAAATCCGTGCGCAAAAAGAAGCCGGCTACGAGCAAATCCACCGCGCCTTGCTCTCCGGCCTGATTGCCAATGTCGGCATGAAATCGCCTGATGGCCACGATTATACCGGCGCGCGCGGCAGCCATTTTCATCTGTTCCCCGCTTCGGCTTTGTTCAAAAGCAAACCGAAATGGGTGATGGCTGCCGAGCTGACCGAAACCACACGTCTGTATGCGCGCGATGTGGCCGAAATCAAGCCGGAATGGATTGAACAGGAAGCACCGCATTTGGTACGTTACCATTATTTCGAGCCGCATTGGGAGCAAAAGCGCGGCGAAGTCGTGGCTAGCGAGCGCGTAACCTTGTATGGCCTGACCGTCTTGCCACGCCGCCCGATTGCCTATGGCAAAGTCGCCCCCGAAGAAGCACGTGAGATTTTTATTCGCGGCGCATTGGTGGCGCAGGAAACCGATTTGAAGGCGGATTTTTTCATTCACAACAAAAAACTGATACGCGAAGTGACCGAGTTGGAACACAAATCGCGCAAGCAGGATGTGTTGGTGGATGATGAAGTGTTGTTTGAGTTTTACAACCAGCGTTTGCCTGCAATGTATGTGCCGTCTGAAAAAGAAGTAGGTCGGATACTCGTATCCGACAAAAATGCCGGAGAACCTAAAAAGTCGGATACTCGTATCCGACCGACAAAATTGGAAAAACCTAAACCGCTGGCCGACATCCGCACCTTCCAAGCATGGCTCAAAGCCGCTGAAGCTGCTGAGCCGAAGCTGCTGTTTCTCAGTCGCGATGACTTGATGCAACACGCCGCGGCACACATTACCGAAGAGCAGTTCCCCAAATTCTGGAAAACCGCCGACGGCAAATTCAAGCTGGCCTACCGCTTCGAGCCAAACCATCCGCTTGACGGCGTGACCATGACCGTGCCACTGACTGTGCTCAACCGACTCAATGCGGCCGAGTTGGAGTGGCTGGTGCCGGGTATGTTGCGCGAAAAATTGCAACTTTTGATTAAAGCCTTGCCGAAACAAATCCGCCGCGTGTGCGTGCCGGTGCCGGAGTTTGTCACCAAGTTTTTAGAAAGCGAACCAAACCGCAGCGAGCCGATTATTCCGCAGCTTGCCCACTTTATTGCCAAAACCGCCGGCGATATGCGCATTCTCGAGCAAATCAATCTGGACGAATGGGCGTTGCACGCGCTGCCGGATTTCAATTATTTCAACCTGCGCGTGGTGGATGACGGCGGCCAAGAGTTGGCCAGCGGCCGCAAACTGCACGAATTGCAACAGCAACTCGGCCAAGCGGCGGCGGTGACGTTCCGCGACAATACCCAAGAATTCGAGCGCGACGATGTCAAAACGTGGGACATCGGCAAGCTGCCCGAATCCATCAAATTTGCCCGCGGCAAGCAGCAGCTCACCGGTTATCTCGGTTTGCAAAAAGAGAAAAACGGCAACATCGCCCTGCGCCTGTTCGACACCGCCGAAGCCGCTGAACAAGCGCATCGCCAAGGCGTGATTGAATTGATGAAGCTGCAATTAAAAGAGCATGTGAAAGACCTGAATAAAGGCTTACCAGGCTTCACCCAAGCCGCCATGCTGCTGCGCCACATCAATGCAGATACCTTGCGCGAAGACCTGACTCAAGCCGTATGCGATCGTGCCTTTATCGGCGACGACGACTTGCCGCGCGATGAAAAAGCGTTTAAAGAACAAATCAAACGCGCCCGCAGCCGCCTACCTGCCGTTAAAGAAGCCGTCAGCCGCTACCTGCAGGAAGTGGCCGCCGCTTATGCCGAACTCAATGGCAAACTGGGCAAACACCCCTTGAGCCACTTGCTGCGCGAACGTGCCAATGTCTTGCTGGCCGGAGGCTTCGCCAGCCGCACCCCATGGCAGCAATGGCCACGTCTGCCGATTTATCTCAAAGCCATGACCTTGCGCATGGACAAATACAGCAGCAATCCCGCCCGCGATCAAACGCGCGAAGCCGAGATTCAAGACTTAGAGCAAATGTGGGAGGATAAAGTTGATACCCTGATCAAACAGGGCTTGCCTGTGCCGTCTGAAATCGCTGCGTTTCAATGGATGATTGAAGAATTGCGTGTGTCGCTGTTTGCGCAAGAATTGAAAACACCGTATCCCGTATCGGTGAAGCGCCTATTGAAAGAATGGGCGCAAAGGGTGTAATATCAAAGGCATAACTTTTGCCGCTCCGGCCAATCTGGGGCGGCATTTTTGTATTTTCCTGCATTTCTATGTTTAAATGCGCATATTCGTCTTATAAAATAATCACGCCCAATCTCAATCACACATCAAAGGAAGTTTCTATGTCTGCCGCTTTGTCCAACCGCTTTTATTCGTTGTTTGCATCGGTGTTTTTTCTGTTTGCCGGTTTTGGCTTGTTTTTGAACTCGGCGGGTGTGA
Source organism: Neisseria sp. CCUG17229 (assembly GCF_047839235.1). NCBI lineage: Bacteria > Pseudomonadati > Pseudomonadota > Betaproteobacteria > Neisseriales > Neisseriaceae > Neisseria > Neisseria sp. CCUG17229. The sequence continues at coordinate 2,198,606 of NZ_CP181247.1, read as the reverse complement.
AGCTGGCAGAAATGGGAGTGAATAATATTGTCATTGGTGCGCTGAATGCGGCATTTTTTGCCGGCGCTTCGTTGAGTGCGGTGGCGGGGCATCGGATTGTGTCGGGGGTGGGGCATATCCGCAGCTTTAGTGTGTTTGGAGCGGTGTTCGCAATGGCCTCACTCACGCACTTGATGACGGAAAATCTGACTGCGTGGGGCGTGTTGCGTGTGGTGTTGGGTTTTTGCTATTTCAGTATGCTGATGATTGCGGAAAGTTGGTTTGCCGAGCAGAGTGCGCAGGAAAAGCGGGCGCGGGTGTTAGCAGTTTATAATTTGGTGTATTACTTTGCGTTTACGCTGGGTATTTTGCTGTTGAGCTTTAATTTGTCGAGCGACAACGTGTTTGTGCTGGGCACGCTGCTGGTGATGACGGCGATGTTGCCGGTGTCGCTGACCAAGATGAAAGCACCGCAGGTGCCGCCGCGTCAGAAGATTAATGTGCCACGCGTGTTGGCGATTGCACCATTAGCTTTTGTGACTGCATTTTTGGCGGGTGTGTTGGTGAACGGGTTGTTTACCATGGCTTCGGTGTTTTTGTTGCAGCAGGCATTTAGTTTGCAACAGATTTCTGCATTTTTAACATCGGCGATGGTGGGCGGTTTTGTGGTGCAGTTGCCGCTGGCTCGCTTGTCGGACAAATTCGGCCGCCGCAATGCGATTTTGGGCTGTTCGGCTTTGGCTTGCGTGGCGGCCTTAACTGGTTTGGTAGCGATGGCGATGCAGTTGGCCACGCCTATGCTGCATAACGCGGTGGCGTTTGTGTTCGGTTGTGGTTTATTTGGTTTGTATGCCTTAAGCATTGCGCGGGCGAATGACCAATTGCCGAACAATATGAACACAGTAGAAGTGAGCCGCAGCCTGCTGTTTTGCTATGGATTGGGTTCACTGACTGCACCGTTGTTAATCGGTGTGGTGATGGATTATGCACCGCACTTGGGCTTTTACGCGCTGTATGTCTTGGCAGCGGGCGGTTTGGCAATATTTGCATGGAAACAGAATGTGGTGCCGGAAGAAGAGCGCAGCGTGTTTGTGAACGTATCGGGCAACACCGGCGCGATGGCGGCGGATTTGGATCCGCGCAACAATGAAGAAGACGATGATTTCGATGAAGTAGTGGCGCAGGCGCATGTGGATAATTTGGACAATATCGATATGCCGTCTGAAAACGAGCCTGCCGATAATGCGGATATGATGGAAGCGGAATCAGCGAATCAGGTTCAGGCAGAACAACCGGCTGCCGAGCCGTCGCTTGAGTCAACTGATTCGGAGGCGCTTGAAGTGGACAAACAGAATCAAGACAAACCGCTTTAACCCATAGGCCGTCTGAAAATATTTCATACGGCTTGAGACTTTTGTAAAACTCTTTCAAAAGCCGGTGCACATCAAACCGACGTCATTCCCGCGCAGGCGGGAATCCATTTTCGAGCATGGAAAACTATTGAATAAAATAGGTTCCTTAGATTTTTAAATGGATTCCCGCCTGCGCGGGAATGACGGTCTTTTGGGTTTTACTGGTGATTTATGAGGTTTTGCAAAGATCTCAGCCTATGTATTGGTTACAATATCGCTTTTCCAGATTGCACAAGTTTTCGGTGATGAGCACTGAAACAGAAAGTATGCCATGACCTTATTGTTATCAGCCGGTGTCGATGAAGCCGGGCGCGGCCCGTTGGTCGGCAGCGTATTTGCCGCGGCGGTGATTTTGCCTGAGCATTATGATTTGCCCAAATTAACCGACTCGAAAAAACTCAGTGAAAAGCGGCGCGATGAGTTGGCGGCAATGATTAAAGCGCAGGCCGTGGCGTGGTATGTGGCGAGCGCCAATCCGCGCGAGATTCATGAGCTTAATATTCTGCACGCGACCATGTTGGCGATGAAACGGGCGGTGCAGGGCTTGGCGGTGCGGCCGGAAAAAGTGTGGATAGACGGCAACCGCGTGCCGAAAGATTTGGGCATCGATGCGGAAGCGGTGGTAAAGGGTGACAGCAAAATCATGGCGATTTCGGCCGCTTCGGTGTTGGCGAAAACCGCACGTGATGCCGAAATGTATGCGTTGGCCGAACGCTATCCGCAATATAGTTTCGACAAACACAAAGGCTACGGTACGGCGCAACATTTGGCCGCTTTGCAACAATTCGGCGTATTGCCGGAGCATCGCGAAGATTTTGCGCCGGTAAGGGCATTGTTGGCGCAGGGAAGGTTATTTGAATAGAAAATTGGTAAAAACAAGGCCGTCTGAAAACAGAAGTTTCAGACGGCTTGGTTTTTATCAGCTATATGGCGATACTGCAAAAATGCCCCACGGTTTTCAGACGGCCTTTTTGCCCAATAAATACACCACTGAACTCATGCCGACATGACGGTTGCCTTCGTTTAATTCGTGGTCGCGGTGTTCGGCAATCAGCCATTCTAAACCATCGAGCGCGGCCTGCATTTCTTCCAATGTGCCGAGCATGGCGGGGTCGGACGGGCCGCCGGTGCCGTTGGCAATTTGGTTGGGATGGTAAAACACGCCGGCAAACAAGCCGTTGGGTTTCAGCGCGGTGATGATGCGCTGCGAAAAGCAGCTACGGTCGGGTTCGGTAAAATGGCAGAATACGCTGGTAATCACATCATGGCTTTGCGGTGCCAAATCCAAGTCCAGCAAATCGGCTTGGCGTAAACTGATGTCTACGCCGCGTTCGGCAGCGAGTTTGGCGGCTTTTTCAAGGCCGACGGTGGATAAATCCACGCCTTCGGTGTCTAATCCGCATTCAGCCAGAAACACGGCATTGCGGCCTTCGCCAGTGGCTAAATCCAGAGCCTTACCTGATGATGGCAAATATGGACGGATGCGGCGGATAAATTCGTTCGGTTCGGTACCGAATACATACTCTGCGCCAAGATAGCGTTGATCCCAAGGGCTGCTCATGCGGATTCCTTTTCTCGTTTGGCTTTCAGACGACGATAAAACAACAGGCCGTCTGAAAAACATAGCTTCAGACGGCCTTATCATATAATAAAATTAAAATATGTTCAATTTACAGGCAAATGCTTATGCCTTCACACGCGCCAGCAATTCATCGGCCAGCGCCAAATAAGCCTGTGCGCCTTTGGCCGCAGCATCGTAAGCCAGCACCGGCATGCCGTGGCTTGGGGCTTCGGCCAAACGAATGTTGCGCGGAATGGTGGTCTCAAACACCAATTCGCCAAAATGCTGCTGTAATTGTTCGCTCACTTCGACTACCAAGCGGCTGCGGCTGTCGTACATGGTGCGTACGATGCCGGTGATGTCGAGCTGCGGATTGATGGCCTGGCGGATTTTGCGCACGGTGGCAATCAAATCGGAAATACCTTCCAGCGCGTAGTATTCGCACAACATCGGCACAATCACACCATTGGCCGCCACCAAGCCATTGAGCGTGAGCAGGGTGAGCGATGGCGGACAATCAATCAGCACAAAATCATAGTCGTTTTCTACCACCTGCAAGGCGTTTTTCAGGCGCAGCTCGCGGGCGATTTCCTGCACCAATTCGATTTCGGCACCGGCCAAAGCGCGGTTGGCACCCAATACATCATAGCCGCCGCTTTCGCTTTTCACCACGGCCGTCTGAATGTCGGCATCGCCCAACACCACTTGATATACGCCTTGTTCCAAGCTGGCTTTGTCGATGCCGCTGCCGGTGGTGGCGTTGCCTTGCGGGTCAAGGTCGATCACCAAAACGCGTTGGCCCCGCTTGGCCAAGGAGGCGGCCAGATTGACGGTGGTGGTGGTTTTTCCGACGCCGCCTTTTTGGTTGGCGATGGCGATGATTTTTGCGCTCATGTGCTTTGCCGATAGTTAAGAGTATGATGGCTGGAATTGTACCGTTATTTGCGGCAAATGGGTATCACAAGGCCGTCTGAAAATGATAGATTTTCAGACGGCCTGTGTGCGGCATTTATTTCTTGCGCATAATCACCATGTGCCGTTCGGCATTCAGTTGCGGCACATGCATTTCTTCCACTTTTTCCACGGTCACAAAATCCGGCAGACGGTCAATTTCTTCTTGCGGGAACACGCCTTTCATGGCCGCCCAGTAGCCGCCGTCTTTCAGCAGCTGCGCCGTCCAGTTCACAAAATCGGCCAGTTCGGCAAAGGCGCGGCTGGTAATCACATCGGCTTGAAAATCTTGCACCGCTTCAACGCGGCCGCTGACCACGCGCACATTACTCAAGCCCAGTTCAATCACGGCTTGCTGCAAAAACGAGGTTTTTTTGGTGTTGGCATCGAGTAGGGTAATCTGCAAATCGGGGCGACAGATGGCAGTTAGGATGCCGGGCTGGCCGCCGCCGGAGCCGACATCGAGCATGGTTTGCGCACCTTCGATATAAGGCAGCAGGGTTAAGCTGTCGAGCAGGTGGTGGCTGATCATCAGCGATTCATCGCGCAGGGCGGTGAGGTTGTAGGTTTTGTTCCATTTTTTGAGCAGCTCGACGTATTCGATGAGCTTGTGTTGTTGGGCTTCAGTCAGGTTCAAGCCCATTTCGGCGAGGCCGTTTTGCAGTTGCTGGGTGTGGTTCATGGCGGTTTCCGAGTTAATCATGGCGGGTCATCCGCCCAGACGATATGGTAACGGAAAATGAGGCCGTCTGAACATATTCGGCACAAAAAAACAGGCGAAAAGCAGGCGTGGATACATGAAAGTATCGGCGCTGCATTTCGCCTGTGAGGGAATAAGCGGTTGAATTACGAGCCGTATTGTTCCCACGGTGCGCGCAAGCTGTTGGAACGTGGCGAACGCACCGGCATTTGGCGGTTTTGCGTATTCGATTGTCGATTCAGCAAGCGCGATTCGTTGCTGCGGTAAATGCGCTGTTGCTGATTGGCTGTGCGTTGCTGATGGACATGTTCACGCACTTGCTGGCTGCGGCGCTGTTGTTCCATGCGGTCGCGCGTCAAAATGCTGCGGTTGCGCGAATCTTCGACACGCTGTTGCATGTGGCGGTTTTGAACGCGTTGGCGGTCGAGCTGGTGTTGCATGTGGCGGTTTTGCACGCGTTGGCGGTCGAGCTGGTGTTGCAATTGGCGGTTGTGTACACGTTGTCGCTCCAAGCGGTTTTCCAGCATACGGTTTTGCTCACGCTGGCGGTAAACACGGTCGGACAATACACGGTTTTGCTGATGCATGCGTGCTTCGAGCGGATAGCGGCGGCGGTAGTCGCTCATGCTGTCGATGCGGCGAACGTGAGTATTGTAGGCCGGACGATACGAGCGCGGCATGCGGTTGTAGTGGTTGTCATAATAGTAGCCGTCGTCAAGGCTGTAATACAGCAAAGAAGCGACTGTGCCGACGGTGGCGGTGGTGGCAATAGCATTCACGGCGGGGTCGTCTGAAACCACACAGCCACTCAGGCCAACGGTGGCAGTGATGCCGATTACGCCTATGCCGACGAAGCGTTTGACAGTTTGCGTCATCATGTTGAGCGTCCTAAAGATTAATCGGATGATGTCAGGCTGTACTTTAAACCTGCTGCTTGTTAGATTGCACACAGGATATGCAAAACTTAGGCTTTACTCGATTAAGATATCCAAAGGCTGTCTGAAGCGTTTCAGGATGGCCTTTGTTGATTGTCATCTTTTTGTAAAAATGGTATGTTTCAGAAAAATAACAATAATTCGGAGCCAATGGATGAAGAAAAAAGCAACACAATATGTTTTGGTCGCCTTGCTGGTGTTGGGTTTGGCCGCGAGTTTTCTGTATAGCCCGTCGTGGATGCAGCTTTGCTACGGTTTGGCCTTGTTTCTGCTAGGTATGCAGTGCATTGAAGAAGGTTTGCACAATGTTGCCGGCGGTAAACTGGCCAAATGGATGGAAAAATCCACAGCCACGCCGCTGAAAGGCGCGCTATTCGGCATGGGTGCAACCTTTGTGCTGCAATCGAGCACCTTGGTGTCGCTGCTGACGATTGCGTTTTTAAGCACCGGCATGATTCAGTTGGCGGGCGGTATCGCGATTATTTTGGGCACCAATTTGGGTTCGACCAGCGGTATTTGGCTGTTGGCTTTGGCAGGGCAAAGCGTGAGTTTGAGTCCGGCGGCGATTCCGATGCTGGTGTTCGGCATCGTGATTGGTTTTTTCAACAGCAAGACCAAAGCCATCGGCCGCGTGTTAATCGGTATTGCGCTGATTTTTCTAGGAGTGGACGCAATTAAAGAAGGTTTCCAAGCCTTTGGTGCGGGCATGGATTTCGGTAAAAGCCAAGTCGGTGGCATGGCCGAGCCGCTGATTTTCTTTGTGGTCGGTTTGTTGCTGACGGTGGTGTTGCAATCATCACACGCCACGCTGATTTTAACGTTGGCGGCTTTGGCGGGCGGACAAGTCAGCCTGATGCAGGCGTTTGCCATTGCGGTGGGTTCCAACGTCGGCAGTAGTGCCACCACGGCTTTGGTCGGCATGCTCGGCAGCGACCGCAACGGCCAGCGCTTGGCCTTGGCGCATGTGGTGTTTAATTTGGTGACGGCGGCGTTGTCTTTACTGCTGTGGTGGCCACTCACGCGCTTGGTATTGTTGCCGGGCGAATGGTGGGGCATGAGTCCGCTGCTGCAATTGGCGATGTTCCACACCTTATTTAACCTGCTCGGCATTGCCGTGTTCTGGAAATTACAAGGCCGTTTTGCGGCGCTGTTGCAACGTTGGCTGCCGGATAAAGCAGCGGAAGACGTGTTGTTGCCGGAAAACCAAGCTGTGTTGGCGCCGCGTTATCTGCATGAAAACCTGCTGCGCGCCGACGATACGGCTTTGGTGGCAATTGAAAAAGAAGTTTACCATTTGGGGCGCGCCAGTATTGAAGCGATGTGTCACGCGATTTATGTACCCAATGAGGCGTTTTACAGCGATGATTCTGATGAAGGCAAAACCCTGCCCACGCCGCCGGCACCGCTCGAATTGGATGCCACACAAGTTTACGAACGACAAATCAAACCGCTTTACAGCGCGATTTTGGACTTTGCCGGCAAGATGGATTTGGAAGAAGAGGAACAGCAGGAGCAACTTAACCATGCATTCGCCGCTGCTTGGCAGATGGTTGAGATGGTTAAAGAAAGCAAGCACTTACAGAAAAACATGCAGCAGTACTTGACTGCCGGAGGCTCGGCCGCCGAACGCGATTATCTGCGCCTGCGCCGCCATGTATTCAAAACCTTGCGCTTATTCCGCCGCATCGGTGGTATGGAAGCAGGAGTGGAACGCAATGACTTGATGCAGCAATTAAACGTGCATACTGAAACGCTGGAAACCTTCCGCGGCCGCGTGATGGTGAAGCTGAAAAATGAAGAGTTGAACGGCTGGCAAACGTCTTCGCTGTTGAACGACATCAACTATGCCCGCCGAATCGGCCGCGGCGCTTTGGAAATTTTGAGCCTGCAGAATACGCAGGTTACGGCGGAGAAAGTGGCAGATAGGCCGTCTGAAGAATTGGCTGGGTAAAAGCTGTTTACAATACAAAAGGCCGTCTGAAAAATCTTTTTCAGACGGCCTTTTGTATTTGCCGCTTAAATTTTACACGCGCCGCCGACGCAGTTGTCGTCTTCGCTTTCTGCGTCCACGCCGCCTTCAACTGCTACACCGTCGAAGTCGCCGAGTAAATCGTCTAAGTTGTCCAAATCAAAATCTTGTTCGCTCATGGTTGGGTCTCTTTATGGGTGTTAAAAATCAAGTTAGTCATATTATTAGGCCGATGAGTGCAGTTATCAAGCGCACTTATCGGCCTTTACACTTAATGGCCGATAATGTCGGTCGCTTCCGATTTGTCGTGTGTGCCGAAACGGTCGACCAGCGTGCGGCTGGCTTCATTCAAGCCGATGACTTCCACTTCTGCACCGGCTTTGCGGTAACGCAACACCACTTTATCCAAGGCAGACACGGCGGTCACGTCCCAGAAGTGGGCGTGGGTCAGGTCGATGGTGACGTTTTTGACATCGTTGCGGCTGAAATCGAAAGCGGCGTTAAAATCGTCGGATGAGGCGAAAAACACCTGTCCGACCACGTCATAACGCAAGGCTTGGCCTTCTCCGGATTCGCGTATGCTCATGTAGCGGCCGATTTTGTTGGCGAAAAACAGCGCCGAGAGCAGCACGCCGGCAAATACGCCCAAAGCCAGATTGTGGCTGTACACCACAATGCCGACAGTCGCCAACATCACCACATTGAAGCCAATCGGGTGGGTTTTCAATTCTTTGACCGACTGCCAGTTGAACGTGCCGATCGACACCATAATCATCACCGCCACCAGCGCCGGCATCGGAATCACCTTCAGGATATCGCTCAAAAACACCACCATAATCAGCAGGTAAATGCCCGCCAGCAGCGTGGATAAGCGCGTGCGGCCGCCGGATTTGACGTTAATTACAGATTGACCGATCATCGCGCAACCGGCCATGCCACCGAACAAACCGCTCACAATGTTTGCTACGCCTTGGCCTTTGCACTCGCGGTTTTTGTCGCTTTCGGTTTCGGTCATTTCATCGACAATCGTCGCCGTCATCAGCGATTCGAGTAAGCCTACCGCCGCCAAACTCAAGGAATAAGGCAGGATAATCAATAGGGTATCTAAATTGAGTGGCACATCAGGCAACAGGAAAACCGGCAGCGTGTCGGGCAGCTGCCCCATGTCGCCGACGGTGCGCACATCAATGCCGAGCCACACAGTTAAAATGGTCAGGCCGACAATGGTTACCAGCGGCGACGGAATGATTTTGCCCAGCGTCGGAATGCGCGGAAACAGATAAATCACTGCCAAACCGGCCGCTACCAGCGCGTAGGTGTGCCAAGTAGTGTTTTGTAGTTCGGGTAATTGCGCCATGAAAATTAAAATCGCCAGCGCGTTGACAAAGCCGACCACCACCGCCCGCGCCACAAAGCGCATCAGCGAGCCGAGCTTGAGCCAGCCGGCAATGATTTGAATTACACCGGTGAGCAAAGTCGCGGCCAGCATATACTGCAAACCGTGTTCCTTCACCAAACCGGCCAACACCAAGGCCATCGCGCCCGTAGCCGCCGAAATCATCGCCGGACGGCCACCGGCAAAGCTGATGACCACCGCAATACAAAAAGAAGCATACAGGCCGATTTGCGGATCGACACCGGCAATAATCGAAAAAGCAATGGCTTCGGGAATCAAAGCCAGCGCCACCAACAAGCCCGACAGCACATCGCCGCGGGCGTTGCCGAGCCATTGTTGCTGCCAAGTGGGAGCGGATGAAGAAAGTGTGGTCATGCGTGTTTCCTGTTGTTAATTTGAATGAATACTTGAGGCCGTCTGAAAGGCCGGTAGGGTGGGCATGGTTTGTTCATCAGGGATGAGTTCACCCGATTTCCGGCAAAGCCTAAGGCCGTCTGAAAAGCAAATACTTGTTTTCAGACGGCCTTTATCCAAGGTAAAGCCTTATTTCGCGTCTTTAAAACCGCGTTTCAAATGCACCATCAGCAAAGCCACTGCAGCGGGGGTCACACCGGAAATGCGGCCGGCCTGTCCCAGCGTTTCAGGGCGATGGGCGTTGAGCTTTTGCTGTACTTCTGCCGATAAGCCTTTAACTTTGCTGTAATCGATGTCGTTTGGCAGCTTCAGCGTTTCAATGTCGCGGCGGCTGTCGAGTTCTTCGTTTTGGCGGTCGATGTAGCCTTGGTATTTCACTTGGATTTCGACTTGTTCCACCACATCGTTGTTTAACGTTTCAGACGGCGTGGCGCCTTCCAGCGTCATCAGCGCAGCGTAATCGACATTCGGGCGGCGCAGCAAGTCGTGCAGGTTGGCTTCGCGTGAGAGTTTTTGGCCGAACACGCGGATTTGTTCGCTTTCGGCCAGCTTTTGAGGCGTGTACCAAGTGGTTTTCAGGCGTTGGATTTCCTGCTCGATGGCATCGCGTTTTTCGTTGAAAGCGCGCCATTGTGCTTCGGTAACCAAGCCGATTTTGTGGCCGTCTTCGGTGAGGCGCATATCGGCGTTGTCTTCGCGAAGCTGCAGGCGGTATTCGGCGCGGCTGGTGAACATGCGGTAAGGCTCGTTCACGCCTTTGGTAATCAAATCGTCGACCAATACGCCCAAGTAGGCTTGTTCGCGGCGCAATAGCAGCGGATCTTGTTCGCGCACATATTGCACGGCGTTGGCACCGGCCAGCAAACCTTGCGCCGCCGCTTCTTCATAGCCGGTGGTGCCGTTGATTTGGCCGGCGAAGAAGAGTCCGGCGATGGTTTTGGTTTCCAAGCTGGCTTTGAGGTTGCGCGGGTCGAAGTAGTCGTATTCGATGGCGTAACCGGGGCGCAGGATGTGGGCGTTTTCCAAGCCTTTCATCGAGCGCACGAGGGCGAGCTGGATGTCGAAAGGCAGACTGGTGGAAATGCCGTTGGGGTAGTATTCGTGCGTGGTCAGGCCTTCGGGCTCTAAGAAAATCTGGTGGCTGTCTTTGTCGGCAAAGCGGTTGATTTTGTCTTCGATAGACGGGCAGTAACGTGGACCCACACCTTCGATTTTTCCGGTAAACATCGGGCTGCGGCCGAAGCCGGAGCGAATGATGTCGTGGGTTTCAAGGTTGGTGTGGGTAATCCAGCACGACACTTGGCGCGGGTGCAAATCAGCCGAACCGCGTACCGACATCACCGGCACAGGCGTATCGCCCGGCTGCTCGGTGAGTTGGGAAAAATCAATCGTGCGCCCGTCGATGCGCGGCGGCGTGCCGGTTTTCAGACGGCCTTGCGGCAGATTCAATTCTTTCAGACGGCCTGACAAACCTTGTGCAGCAGGATCGCCTGCACGGCCGCCGGCATAGTTTTCCAAACCGATGTGGATTTTACCGGCCAGAAACGTACCCGCCGTCAACACCACCGCGCGTGCTTTGAATTCCACGCCCATGGCGGTCACCACGCCGCTGGCACGTTCGCCGTCGAGCGTGATGTCTTCCACCGCTTGTTGGAACAAATCCAAGTTTTCTTGGTTTTCCAGCATTTCGCGGATGGCGGCTTTGTACAAAATGCGGTCGGCCTGTGCGCGGGTGGCACGCACAGCAGCGCCTTTGGAGGCATTCAAGCGGCGGAATTGAATGCCGGACATATCGGTCGCCAAGGCCATCGCGCCGCCGAGCGCATCGACTTCGCGCACCAAATGGCCTTTGCCGATGCCGCCGATAGACGGGTTGCACGACATTTGGCCGAGCGTTTCGATATTGTGGGTGAGCAGGAGCGTTTGCGCGCCCATGCGTGCGGCAGCAAGCGCGGCTTCCGTACCGGCGTGGCCTCCGCCGACGACGATGACGTCGTAAGTTTTGGGGTAAATCATGTTGGACATAGTAGATTGAGGTTTCAGACGGCCTGATTGAATGAAGGTGTGTGTTTGGGGTTTACTTATGCGTGAGGCTGTCTGAAAAATTAATGAAATTTAAAATAAACGTGTGATTGTACGCTGTTTTTCAGTTGGATTAAAGGCCATCTGAAACAGAATTTCAGACGGCCCGAAACCTTTGCAAAATCTTCATCTTTGACACATTTCTTCGTTATGCGCTGCTCGAAAGCTTGTCTATCTTTGTGATATGTCTTCGCTTTCTGCGCTGCTCTCACTTCGAACTGTACTCAAATCTGAAGTTTTGCAAAGGTCTCGGCCTTGAAATGGTTTTTAGCTTTCTCGGCGCAATAAGGCAAAGCCTTCTACTTTATTGCGTGGGCGCGCGCCCTGCCAAAGTTTCGTCCAGCCTTGCGGTGTCGCGGTATCTTGCGGCTGTTGTACCAAGCGGTAGCGGCAGCTTGGATTATCGGGTTGTAAATCCCAATCGCTGTATTGCGCCCAAGCGATGCGGCTGCGGTGGTCTTGTTTATCTACGCTGATGCACTCATGACCTTCGCTGAATTGATGACGTAATTCAGGATAAAGCGATAATTCCATTTGTTTGACTACCGGCGCATAACTCTTGGCGGCATCCAGCCACGGCAGCCATAAGGTCATCAGCAAAGCCCACGTTAATGTTACACCAGCTGCCCAGTTGGTTACGGCTTGGCGGCCTCGGATGTGTTTGCGGGTAATTGCCCACAGCCACAAAGGAGTGAACAAGGCCGCTACCGCCATTGGAAACGGGCTGATTTCCGGCAGGTAATACGGGCTGAAATATGCTGCGCGTTCGGCCAGTTTTGCCGGCCAGCCGTAATTCATGGCGGCAAAACCGACCCACATAAAAGCGGCCAGCAAGCCGAAAGCCATGATGCCGAACCAGTTGATAAACGCCGCCGCGCCACGACGCAAACCGTCGAGTTGTGCCGCGCCAAGCAAGGCCAATGGCGGCATCAGCCAAATCAAATGGTCTTGGAAACGTTGCGGATTGAAGGCTAACAGCGCGGTTGCCAAAATCAACCATGCCAAACACAAACCGCTCCAGCCTTGCGCGTTCATCTTGGTTCGGCTGAACGTCCACACTGCCAACGGCCACGCGGGCAGGGCAAACCAGAGCAGATTTTTCAGATAATAAGGCAGGTTAAAGGCAGTCTGAAAATCAACCAATCCGCCGTAGGTGCCGAACAGATAAGTATCACGCCATGTTCCAAACCATTGCGGCTGCAAATACAGCAGCAACAGCGGATACACCACCATCAGCGGCAGGGCGAATGCAAAGGCACCGATGAGGGTCAGGTAATAGCGCTTGAACTGCCATTGCGGATGCAGCACTAAGGCAAAGGCCATGACGATTAAGGCCAATGGCAATAAGAAACCGGCTGTCAGCGACAACAGCGCCCAGCCGCCACCCAATAGCAGCGCGCCGACAATCACGCGCTTGTGTGCCAACGAAAAACCACACAACACCATGCCCAGCGCGGCAAACACGGCCGATATGTCGCTGATAAAGTGCGCCATCTGCAATAAACCGATGCTGCCGATTAAAATCAGCACCACGCTGCGGCCGTGATGGCGGCCTAAAAAATTAAAACCGGCAAAACCGCACAACAGTAAACCGATGGCGGTAAAAAACACGCTAGCAAAGCGCGTGGCGGCATACGCATCGGCTGCCCAAGGCGAGAGCAGCGCTTGAAAGGCGCCGGCTACCCATAAATACACCGGCGAAATATGGAAATTCTGCTGCTCGAATACATGCGCCACCAGTGGCGAAGCCGTGCCGTTGAGCAGGGTTTCGGTGGCGGTGAACAAACCTGATTCGTCTGGGTTCCACAAATCATGCGAAAACACACCCGGCCACAACCAAGCGAACACCATCAGCAGCAAGAGCCAAGGTTTTTCGTGGGTTTTAGCAGGTTTGCGGGAATCCGGTGGCGTGTAGGTCAGCATGATGCGGCGGTTTCAAAAATCTCAAAGATGCGCTAGTGTAACAAATTACGGCCAAATCGGGGAATGCTTGAGTGGAACGGTTTTGGCTATGTTTTCTTTCAGACGGCCTTTTTGTACATGAGGCCGTCTGAACACAAAAAAAAGACTGCCAAAGCAGTCTTTTTTCCATCGGGCAATTAGCGTTTGAACAAGTTGCCGAATTTGTTGTTGAATTTGTCCACGCGACCGGTGGTGTCAACGATTTTTTGTTGGCCGGTGTAGAATGGGTGGCACAAAGAGCAAACCTCGATGTTGAAGCTGTCTTTTTCCATCGCAGATTTGGTCACGAATTTGCTGCCGCAAGAGCAGGTCACGGTGATTTCGTGGTAGTTAGGGTGAATACCTTGTTGCATGTTGTTTCCTTTCGATTAAGCGGGCATAGGGGTTTTACCTATGCTTCAAGACAAGGGTGCGATTATTGCTATTTTTTGCTGTTTCGTCAAGCAGATATTGCGGCATTGGGTGGGTTTTGCAACAGGACAGTGCCAATATTCTCGAATAGCAGGCAAAATTTGTGTGGTATTGTGTGTTGGAATGACTGTAATTTGAATGAATGATTTTGTGTGAGAAAAATAAAATGAAAGCAAAGCTGTTTTTAGTATTGTTGAGAACACTCGGCAAATGGCTGCCGGCATCGTACAGCAAGCTGTTTGGTAAATTGGCCAAAAAAATCCGCGTGACTCTTGCCCGCCAAATTTCGCCGTATTTGGGCAGTAATGTCAACATCGAAAAAGGTGCGTATGTGTTGCGGGACACGGTAGTCGGCGATCATTCGGGCATTGGAGTGGATTGCGAAATCTGCTACGGCTTGACCATCGGCAACAATGTGATGATGGGGCCGGAATGCCTGTTTTATTCCAACAGCCACAAATTCGATAAAGCAACCAAACAGTTTTCCGGCTACACCGACACCAATCCGATTGTGATTGAAGACGATGTGTGGATTGGCCGCCGCGCCATCATTATGGGTGGTGTGACCATCGGCAAAGGTTCGATTATCGGTGCCGGTGCCGTGGTGACCAAGAGCGTACCACCGTATTCTTTGGCTGCCGGTAATCCGGCGGTGGTGAAGAAAAATTTATTGGATTAAATTCAACGACAATACAAAAGGCCGTCTGAAAACTAATATTTCAGACAGCCTTTATTATCTCTTAAACTTACTTGGCAACCACGCCGCAGTATTTGCGTGCGCCGCCGCCACCCAATGCAGCAGGGTGGTCGCTGTAGTTATCGCCACCGGCGTGAATCATCAGCGAGCGGCCTTTGAGCGAGTTGATTTTCTTAATGCGCGGTGCCACCACTGGTTGGATATGGCCGTTAGCATCCACCGCTAAGGCAGGCAAATCGCCCAAGTGGCCGCTGTCGTCCCAAGGGCCTTTGTGTGCGCCGGTTTTCTTAGGATCCCAGTGGCCGCCGGCTGCCAAACCTTCTACTAGCTTACCGTCTTTCTCTTGAGCCGCACAGCTTGGGTTTTCATGCACGTGGAAGCCGTAAATGCCTTGCGCCAAACCTTCGATTTTTGGGGTGAACGCCGCACCGTATTTGCTTTGGCTGATGCGCACTTCACCCGCCACTTTATCGCCGTTTTTTGCGTCCAGCAGCGACATCGGCACCACAATATCCGCCGGCGCGGCATAGGCGGCAGCGGTCATACTCAATAAAACGGCAGTCAGTAATGTCTTCATCAGTTTCTCCTTAATCTTTGTGAATGCGTATATTGGATTCAATATACTGATTTGATTATAACGGATTCTGTCAACAAGCCAACAGGCCGTCTGAAAAAATTTCAGACGGCCTGTTGGAGAAAATAACAGGTTTATCGCGCCCCCACGCCAAAACGCCGATCCAGCACGCCATACAACCAACCGGCCAAACCGACCACCACCAGCATACGCAACACATGAAATGCCGTCACCAGCGGTACACCCAGTTGCAACACTTTGGCAGTAATGGTCATTTCCGCCACGCCGCCGGGCGCGAGTCCCAGCCCTAAAGTGGGCAGCGGAATATCCGACCACGCGGCCAACAGTTGGGAGACGCCGGCAGTCAGCAACAGACTAATGCACACCAAAACGGCGGTAACCGACAACAATCGCGGTGCGGCACGGAAAAAATCAGGGCGGAATTTGGTGCCGAGTGACCAGCCGATTAAGAGTTGGCCTGCCCATGATAATTCTTTCGGCATGGCCGACAAATGCACACCGCAGACGGTCAGCAACACCGCTGCCGCCAAAGGGCCGAATGTCCACGGATTTGCCCAGCCGCGCTTTTGAAACAGCCAGCCCATGCCGACACAACAGGCAATCAGCAGCACCAAGCCGCCGTAATGCACGCCGCCTTTGTCGATGATGGACGTATCCAAGCCGTGATAATCCATAAAGCGGTAGAAAAACGGCACAATGGTCACTACCATCAACACACGCAGCGAGTGGGCGGCCACCACTTTATCCACGCGCGCGCCGTGTTGTTCGGCCAAAGTCGCCATTTCACTCGCGCCGCCGACCGCTGCGGCAAACCACGCGGTTTTGAAATCGACACCGGCAAAACGGTGCAGCAGCAGCGTGCCGCACAGGCTTAAGATTAAAGCGAACAACATGCCCGCGCCCAGCCACAGCGCATTGGTGCCAATCATGCCGACCATCTGCGGCGTGAAATACAGCCCCAACGACATACCGATGATGCACAAGCCGATTTTGCGGCCGGAGGGTAGGGCGCGGATGTTGACACCACCGATAGATAAAGTAGCGCAAGCAAGCAGAGAGCCGAGCAGCCACGGAATCGGTAGGTTGAGCAGATTGGCCAACAACGCGCCTGTCAGTGCGGCGGCAAATCCGGGCAGGTAGGGAAGAAAACGGTTCATGGTTTGCGTGGGAAAATCGTTATGGTTTATAGGCCGTCTGAAAGTTTTCAGACGGCCTGAGTGTTGTCATGATACCAAGAAAACAGCCGCGCTGGATTCAGGCGGCTGTTGTCATGCGTTAGGCAGTGTGTTTGCGGCGGCGCAGCCAGCGGAAAACCGGCAGCAACACCATCAACAAGGCCAATGCCCACAATACTTTGGTAATCAGACCGTGGAACAACACACCCAAATCGCCTTGCGAAATCGACAATGCGCGGCGCAGGCTGGATTCCATTAGTTCGCCCAATACATAGCCCAAAATCAGCGCAGACAATGGGAAATTGAGTTTGCGCAGGAAGTAGCCCAATACGCCCAAGCCCACCATCAATACCAAGTCAAACGTGGTGCTGTGAATTGCGTACACGCCGACGAAGCTCACGGTGGCGATGGCCGGAATCAGGATGTAGTTAGGGATGTTCAACAGCTTGGCGAAGAAGCCGACCAACGGAATGTTGAGCAACAGCAAAATCACGTTACCGATAAACAGCGACGCAATCAAGCCCCATACAATATCAGGCTGTTCGCTGAAGAGCTGCGGGCCCAGCGTGATGTTGTACAAAGTCAACGCACCCATCATTACGGCGGTGGTGCCGGAGCCGGGTACACCCAAGGTCAGCATCGGAATGAACGAACCGCAAGCCGAAGCATTGTTGGCCGCTTCAGGTGCAGCTACGCCGCGCAAGTCGCCCTCACCGAATTTGCCCGATGCGCCGGCGAGTTTTTTCTCGTTGGTGTAAGTCATCGCGCTGGCAATGGTGGCGCCCGCGCCCGGTAAAATGCTGACCACGAAACCAACCACGCCGCTGCGTACCATGGTGCCGAAGGCAAACAGGAATTCTTTCACGTTAAACAGGGCGCGTTTGCCTTGTTCCAACGCTTTTTGGCCGCGTTCGGTGTGTTCCAGCATAATCAGGATTTCGCTGACGCTGAAGAAACCGATCACGATGGTGGTGAACTGAATGCCGTCTGAAAGATTGACCGAGTCAAACGTGAAGCGGTACACGCCGGTTACGGCATCCACGCCTACGGTAGCCAAGGCCAAACCGATTAAGGCGGCTACGGCAGTTTTAATCGGTTGATCGCCCACCAAGCCGCTCAAGCAGGTAATGGCAAACACCATCAGCACAAAATATTCGGCAGGACCAAACGCAATCGCCCAGTTGGCCAACAGCGGCGCAAACAACACCACGCCCAAAGTGGCGATGATGCTGCCGGTAAACGAGCTGACGGCAGAGAGCGACAAGGCAATACCGGCCTTACCCTGCTTGGCTAGGGGATAGCCGTCGAGCGTGGACATAATCGCCGCCGCATCTCCCGGCACATTAATCAAAATCGCCGAAATACGGCCGCCGTATTCACAGCCCAAATACACGGCTGCCAACAAAATCAAAGCCGATTCAGGCGGCAAACCCAGTGCGTAGGCAAACGGCAGCAAAATCGCCACGCCGTTAATCGGCCCCAAGCCCGGCAACATGCCGACGATGGTGCCCAAAAATGCGCCGATTAAAGCGAGCAGCAGGTTTTGCGGCTCTAAGGCCACGGCAAAACCGCTCATCAAAAAGTTTAAAGTATCCATGTTCCGTCCTTAACCGAAAAAGCCGACCGGCAGCGGAACACCCAGCAAGCGGTCAAACAGCAGATAGAAGCCAGCCCCCAGCGCAATGCCCGAAATTGCACAAGCCTTGAAGCTGCCGCCGAATAATGTGCCGACGGTGAACGCCATCAGCGCGGTGGCCAGCGGAAAGCCGAGCAATTCAAATAAAACGGCGTACAGCAACAAAGCCACCAAGCAAATGCCGAGTTTTTTCAGCATATTCGGGGTGTAGCCCAAGTCGATGACTTCGCTGTTGCGGCGAATGGCTAAAAACAGACAGGGTACGGCCAAGAGTGACAGAATCAGCACCGAATAAGGGCGCGGACCCAGTGGATCGTAGCTGATCGGCGCGGTGTAGCCCCATGCCAGATACAGCAGGAACACGGCCGCCGCGAGCAGCAAACCGGAAAAACAGCGTTCGAGATTCATAATATCTCCGTGAAGCATTTATCTTATGGTTCAGCAGGCATTTCAGACGACCTTCTAGATAGGCCAATCTTATCGTTATGCTGAACATTTATCCAAGAATTGAGGTTTGATGCACAAAATAAGCCAATACTTTTTCAGACGGCCTGACTAAACCAAGAGGCCGTCTGAAAGCAAAGCAGATTATTTAGTATTCAAATCAAATTCTTTAGACAATACACGCATTTCTTCGGTGGTTTTCACCACGTATTGCTGCAATTCTTCTCCGGTCAATTCAAACGGCAACAAATCGCGGCCGGCGCGGATGTCGGCGAATTTCGGTTCTTTCAGCATCGCATCGAAGTGGTTTTTCCACCAGTTGAACGATTCGTCAGACACTTTCGGCCCCATGTAGTAGCCGCGAATCACCGGCCATTCCACATCGAAGCCTTGTTCTTTGGCAGTTGGGATGTCTTTCAGCTTGCCTTCCAAACGGTTCGGCGAGAACACCGCCAACACGCGGATTTTGCCTGATTCAATGTGCGGACCCATCTCGGCGATACCGGCGCTCACCACGTTGATGTGGTTGCTCAATACCGCAGTCACCGCTTCACCGCCGCCTTCCAAGGCCACGTAAGTCATGTCTTTCGGGTTCACGCCGGCAGCTTTGGCCACCATCGCGGTTTGCAGCCAGTCTTGGCCACCCACGCTACCACCCGCACCGAAGCTGATGGATTTAGGATCTTTTTTCAGTGCTTCGGCCAAATCGTTCAAATTTTGCAAAGGCGATTCGGTATTTACCGCTACCATGCCGTAGTCGGTGCCGATAGCCGCCAACCAGCGCACGTCGTTTTCGGTGTATTGACCGAATTTGCCTTGCGCCAAGTTCAACAACGAACCTGTCGAGAAGGCCACAATCGCATCGCCGTTGGCCGGATCGTTGGCCACGATTTTATTGTAGGCCACCGCGCCCACACCGCCCGGCATATAGGTTACACGCATTGGTTTTTTCAGTTGGTCGGTGTCTTTCAAGCCGGTTTGTGCCAGCTTACAGGCCAAGTCAAAACCGCCGCCCGGTTTGGCCGGTGCGATACATTCAGGTTTTTTTGGTTCACCCGCTTCGGCAGTGTCTTTGTTACAGCCGCCCAAGGCCAAAGCAGCCAAAGCGGCCAAGCTGATTGCAGCGGTAGTGGATTTGCGGAACATGTAGTCTCTCCTTACATTGAGGTAAAAGCTCGGCAGCGTTATCTTGTTGCGGCTTCTTTGTTGACAATCTTTGCGAAATTAAAAGAATCATCAAGTTTTGTTAAGAAGAGATTAAAAATTTTAAGACCATTAAATCCATATAATTCAAAGGGAAATAAAAATTTCGTGCTAGAAAATGAGCAAGTGATTAGGATATTTTAAATATTGTTAAGATAAAAATTAATGATTTTAACGATGGCCGCGCTGGTGTGATTTGGGCTGCTGCTGAAGCATTTAACGGGAATGGGGTAGATTTATTATGTTGTTGTTTGTAATTGATTTATATCGATGAGATAAAGACATCGATGTCATTAATGGTTTACCGGTCACAAAATATTAATATTTTGATGATTTCGGCAGAAGATTTGGCAAAACATCATGAAAAAAAGCTCCGTTTAGCCTGAAAAATATCAGACCAAACGAAGCTTATTCAACCGATTGAATCAGGTCTTGTCAGGTTTTAGCCACGGCGCCAAGTGGTCACGCCGGATTTGTCTTCCAGAATAATGTTTTCTGCTGCCAATACATCACGGATACGGTCGGATTCCGCCCAATTCTTATCGGCGCGCGCCTGTTTGCGGGCTTCGATCAGCGCTTCGATTTCTTCGTTAGACAGGCCGTCTGAAACGCTGCCGCCTTGTAAAAACTCAGTTGGGTCGCGTTGCAACAGGCCGATGGTGCCGCCCAAATGTTTCAGGCAGGCAGCGAGGTCGGCGTTTTGCGTTTTGTTGACTTCATTCGCCAGCTCAAACAACACCGCCATGGCCTGCACGGTGTCGAAATCGTCGTCCATCGCAGCTTGGAAGCGGCGCACATAATCGTTGTCTGCATCAAAGCTTTCAGACGGCGTGGTGTTTTTCAGCGCGGTGTACAAACGCGTCAACGAGCCTTTGGCATCGTCCAAATGGGCATCGGAATAATTCAGCGGGCTGCGGTAATGTGCGCGTAAAATAAAGAAGCGCACCACTTCGGCATCGTATGCTTTCAACACATCGCGGATGGTGAAGAAATTGCCCAGCGATTTCGACATTTTTTCGCCGTCAACACGGATAAAACCATTGTGCAGCCAATATTTCACATGGCTTTCAATCGATTTGCCGCCGTGGTTGTGACCGCACGAATGGCCGTGGGCACCAACGCTTTGGGCGATTTCGTTTTCATGGTGTGGGAACTGCAAATCCGCGCCGCCGCCGTGAATGTCGAACGTGTCGCCAAAGAGATTTTCACTCATCGCCGAGCATTCGATATGCCAACCCGGACGGCCTTGCCCCCACGGGCTTTCCCAAGCCGGTTCGCCCGCTTTGGCCGCTTTCCACAGCACAAAATCCAACGGGTCGCGTTTGAAACCATCCACTTCCACGCGTTCGCCCGCGCGCAAATCATCCAGCGATTTGCCCGAAAGCTGGCCGTAAGCAGCAAACTCGCGCACGGCGTAATACACATCGCCATTCTCCGCCGCATACGCCTTGCCCTTGGCAATTAAGCGTTCAATCATCGCGATCATCTGTGGAATATTTTCCGTGGCTTTCGGCTCGACATCCGGACGCAACACGCCCAAAGCCGCCGCGTCTTCGTTCATCGCTTCAATAAAACGCGCCGTCAACTCGCCGATGGTCTCGCCGTTTTCCGCCGCGCGCACAATGATTTTGTCGTCAATATCGGTGATGTTGCGCACATACGTGAGCGGATAATCACGTTCACGCAGCCAGCGTGCAATCATGTCAAACACTACCATCACACGCGCATGGCCGAGGTGGCAATAGTCGTACACGGTCATGCCGCAAACGTACATGCGCACATTGGCTGGGTCGATGGGGGTGAAGGGTTCTTTTTGACGGGTTAGGGTGTTGTAGATGGTTAGCATGGGGGTTTCTATTGAATATAAAGAAGTAAATTTTGCGAAAGACTTTTAACGCGTAGGGTGGGTGTGAGCCCACCATTTGGATTTATGTACCTGAGAATGGTGGGTTCACACCCACTACATATTCAGACGGAAATATTCAGACGGCCTTAATGATTGAAAGGCCGTCTGAAACTTTATCACTCTGCCTTAAACACGCTGGTATCGGTTTTCGGCTGATTCTCGGCAATCTCCAGAGCGGCCGCTGCTTTTTCTGCGGCGGCTTTTTCTGCGTCCAAACGTTTTTTCTCGTTCAGATACATGCTGATTTGGCGCACCAAATCTTGCGTGCCTTGGTGTGCCAGTGCGCTGATTTTAAACAGGCGCGGGGTGGTCATGTCGAATTCGAAGCGGTCGTCGGGTGCAGGATAATCCCAGCCGATTTGTTCGAGGAATTCGGCGGTGCGGCGTTCGGCTTCTTCGTCATCGAGCATGTCGAATTTGTTCAGCACCAGCCAGCGCGGTTTGGCGTGGAGTTCTTCGTCGTATTTGCGCAATTCGTTGATGATGGCCAAGGCTTCTTCGGCGGGGTTGACGGTTTCGTCAAACGGTGCCAAATCGACCACGTGCAGTAACAGGCCGGTACGCGAGAGGTGTTTCAGAAAGCGGTGACCCAAGCCGGCGCCTTCTGCCGCGCCTTCAATCAGGCCGGGAATGTCGGCCATGACGAAGCTGTTGTTTTCGTCCATGCGCACCACGCCCAAGTTGGGGTGTAAGGTGGTGAACGGGTAATCGGCCACTTTCGGGCGGGCAGCGGACACAGCGGAAATTAGCGTAGATTTGCCGGCATTCGGCATACCGAGCAGTCCAACATCGGCCAACACTTTCAATTCCAATTGCAGCGAACGCGCTTCGCCTTCTTCGCCCGGTGTGGCTTGCTTCGGTGCGCGGTTGACCGATGATTTGAAATGGATGTTGCCCAAACCGCCTTTGCCGCCCCGTGCCAAACAAACGCGCTGGCCGTGGTGGGTGAGATCGGCGACGATTTCGTCGGTATCGATGTCGCGAATCAGCGTGCCGACGGGCATGTGCAGGGTAATGTCGTCCGCGCCTGCGCCGTAGCGGTCGGCACCGTGGCCTTTTTCGCCATTTTTGGCTTGGTAGCGCTTCACAAAACGGTATTCGACTAAGGTGTTTAAGTTTTCATCGGCTTCCGCCCACACGCTGCCGCCTTTGCCGCCGTCGCCGCCATCGGGGCCGCCGCGCGGCACGAATTTTTCACGGCGGAAACTGGCTGCGCCGTTGCCGCCTTTACCGGCGACCACTTCGATTTTTGCTTCATCAATAAATTTCATTCGGTTCTCAATATTTTTAAAAGTTGTTTGGTGTTTCAGACGGCCTATGGTGAGATGGTTGAAATAAAAAAGCAGGCCGTCTGAAAAAATAATGGGTTGAGAGTTATTATAAAGGATAAGTCAAGGGCTTGTGTGCTTATCTTCAGCGTGCGGTTGGGCTTGCATATTTTGTAAATAGAAATTAATATCAATATTGTTTAATTAACCGCACACAACTGCACACAGAAAGGAACGCACATGGCTTATACTTTACCGGAACTGGGTTACGCCTACGATGCCTTGGAGCCGCATTTCGATGAAATGACGATGAACATCCACCACACCAAGCACCATCAGGCTTATGTCAACAATGCCAATGCGGCGTTGGAATCGCTGCCCGAGTTTGCCGACTTGCCGGCAGAAGAGCTGATTGCACGCTTGAAAGAATTGCCGACCGATAAGCAAACCGTGTTGCGCAACAATGCCGGCGGCCATGCCAACCACTCTTTCTTTTGGAAAAATCTAAAAACCGGCACAACCTTACAAGGCCGTCTGAAAGAAACCATCGAGCGCGATTTCGGTTCGGTAGATGAATTCAAAGCCGAATTTGAAAAAGCTGCCGCCAGCCGTTTCGGTTCGGGCTGGGCATGGCTGGTGTTGGACGGCGACCGCTTGAAAGTGGTGTCAACCGCCAACCAAGATTCGCCGCTGATGGGTGAAGACGTGGCCGGCTGCAAAGGCTACCCGATTATCGGTTTGGACGTGTGGGAACACGCCTACTACCTGCAATACCAAAACCGCCGTCCGGACTACATCAAAGCATTTTGGAATGTGGTGAATTGGGACGAAGCGGCGAAGCGTTTTGAAGAAAAAGCCTAATCGCTGATGGATTGAAGGAAAGGCCGTCTGAAACTTTGGGTTCCAGACGGCCTTTTAACATCATGAATTACTTCGCCAATTCTTGATCAATTTCTTGATAAAGCTTGTTGAAATCCGGTTCGCCAACGAAGGTTTTCAGGATTTCGCCTTTTTTGTTGATGAGCACGGAAGTGGGGTAAACCTGCGTGCCGAAGGCTTTGCCGACGATACCGTCGTTGTCGTACATCACGGTAAACGGCAGACCGTATTCTTTGACGTATTGATGCACGCTCTCAATCGGGTCAATCGGCTCGGCAATGCCCAACACTTGGAAATCTTTGCCCTGATAATCGTTGGCCATTTTGATGACTTTCGGCATTTCGCTCACGCAGCCGGGGCAGGACGGGAACCAGAAATTGATAAAGGTCACCTTACCTTGCAGGCTGGCGTTGTTAACCGTTTGGCCTTGCAAATCGGTCAGGCTGAATGGCGGTGCGGATTTGTTGTCGGGAATCAGGATAAAGGCCAGCAATGCGCCGACAATGGCCACGGCGGCGAGGGTAATCAGTTTTTTCATGCGATAAAGGATTCGAGTGAGGTTAACAGTTTGTCGGGAAAGCGGATGCTGTGGCCGCTGGCGGCATCGACGGGCATCAGCGTGATGTCGGCTTCAATGGCGTTTTTGCCGCTGTGTACCAATTCGATGGTTTGCGTCAGCAGCAGGTGGCGCGCGGTTAATTCTTTGATGTGGCTGTGTACGCGCAATTCGTTGCCGTCAACAGTGGGGCGGCGGTAGCGGATGTCGATACGGGCGACAACCAAATGCACGTTGTCCAGCAGCGATAGTAAACCGCGTTGGTCGAAAAACGTCCAGCGCGCTTCTTCGAGAAACTCAAGATAGCGCGCGTGGTTGACGTGGCCGTAGCTGTCGATGTGGTAATTGCGGACGCGGATGTTCATGGGTTTATGAGGTCGTCTGAAAATAGGGCGATGCAGGCTATGTGTTTTCAGACGGCCTATCAAGGAAATTAATTCAAATTCAAGGGTTGAAACGCTTCACGCGCCAACGGTTCGGCTTCCAAGTCGGTGATGACGGTGGAGAGCTGGATATCAAACCATTCGTTGAAAATATCGGCGTGCAAATCCGGCCATTCGCTTTCGTCTTCGCACCAGTCGGCCAGTTCGGCGGCAAAAATGTCTTCAAAGCGCGATTCGATTTCGTCCCACACTTCATCAGAAGTTTCGCACGGGCGCACGAGATAGGCATTGGCATCGGCCTGTAAATCTTCCAAAGTCAAATCGGCCAGATGGTTGCCGGGCAGAGATTGCAGCCAGTTCCAAAATGGATCGAGCGGCACGAGTAAAAAGACGCTGCGGTTGACTTCGTACATGGTGGTTTCCTTTTGTTGAGTAGAGCGGTTGACCCGGTCTTTTGGCGCTGACCGTAATGGAATAATAGCCCAAAGGTGGTGTCATGCAAAGCTCTCGGCACATTTTTTGTTATGCGCGGTGTGATGTTGAATGACACTCACATCGGGGTTTATAAAGTATTGAGGCCGTCTGAACGCAATATAGGTTTCAAACGGCCCGAGACCTTTGCAAAATCCCTATCTTTGGCACATTTCTTCGTTGTGTGCTGCTCGAAAGCTTGCCTATCTTTGTGATATGTCTGCGCTTTCTGTGCTGCTACAACTTTGAACTGTACTCAAATTTGGGGTTTTGCAAAGGTCTCGGTCTGTAAACTTTACGACAAATTAATCCAAGCGGATCATGCCGCTGTCGGCCGGCTGGAGATTTTCCCAGTCGTCTGTCGGAGCGGCGGTGTCGAGTTCGGCTGCTTCGATAGGCGCGTTTTGTGTGGTGCTGCCGCTGTCGACCAAATCATCGATGTCGATATCTTCGTCGGCATTTTGCACGGCTTGGCCGCCGGTTTGCTGATTGCGCACGCGCATGTATAAATCGCGGGTGTAACTGTATTTGTCGATGGCGGCACCTTCCAAGCTGTCGGTCAAATCAAGCAGATTTTCGCGGGTGTTGACGGCGTTGAGTGCAGTGGTGCTCCAGCGGCCGGCGCTGGTTTCAAACACGGCATTTTTCACCGGATAAACGGTGGTGACGGCATTACCCAAGGTGTCGCGCACGGTAGAAGGGCCAAGCAGCGGCACGACAAAGTAATTGCTGTTTTTCCAGCCCCATGAAGCCATGGTGTCGCCCAAGGAATTTTTATTGTTCGGCACGCCGCCTGCGCCTGCCACGTCAATCAAACCGCCCAAGCCGAAGGTGGTATTCAGGCCGACACGCACCAAATCTTCGCTGGCGCGTTTGATGTCGAGACGCAATACGTTGCTGCCGAAGCTGACCACGTCACGCAAGTTGTTGAAGAAATTGCTCACGCCGGTGCGCACGGGCTGTGGCGTGACTTTGCGGTAGCCGCGGGCAACGGGTGTCATGACGTATTGGTCGGCTTTGTCGTTAAACTTGGAGACGGCGCGATTGTAAGGCTCGTAAGGGTCGGCCGGATTGCGTTCGGCAAAAGCCGGTTGGGCGGCGAATAAGCCGATGAGCAGCAGGGAAGCAGCAGTTTTTTTCATGGGGTCACCCAGTCTTTAATTTCATACAAATCAGCCAGCGCACGCACCGATTCGGGAATGTGGCGCAGTTCGACGGCTTTGTTTTTTAAACGCAATGCGGTCAGCAGCAGCGATACGCAGGCGGAATCGGCGCGGCTGACATGGCTTAAATCAAGCGCGTTGGTTTCGTTCAGACGGCATTGCTGTTCGAATTGGCGGTAGGCTGAATCGGTGACGGTTTTGACGGTGATGTCGCCGCTGAGATACAGCACGTTGTCGCGAAGTTCTGAATTCATGAGGTTTTGAGTCTATGCAGTTTGGCGTAAAAAGGCACGGCTAAAGCCGTGCGCTTAAGGATTATTTGCCGCTGTTTTTGGCTTTTAAGTCGGCAATCAGGCCGTCGATGCCTTTGGCTTTAACGGTTTCGCCGAATTGGTTGCGGTACACGGTGACCAAGCTCGCGCCTTCAACGGCCACGTTGTACACGCGGTAGCGGTTGCCGCTTTGGTAGGTGGTGAAATCCATGTTGACCGGTTTTTCGCCGGCGGCGCTCACTTCAGCGCGCACGGTGATTTCTTTACCGTTGCGGGCAACCACCGGATTGTCTTTCACATTCACTTTGGCATTTTTGAATTTCATCATGGTGCCGGAGTAGGTGCGGATCAACAGGGTTTGGAATTCTTTGGTCAAAGCCTGTTTTTGCGCATCAGTGGCGGTGCGCCAAGGGTTGCCCACGGCCAGAGCAGTCATGCGTTGGAAATCGAAATAAGGCATGGCGTAGGCTTCGGCTTTGCGGCGGGCGGTGTTGGCATCGCCGCTTTTCAAGATGGTCAGAACCTGAGTCGCGTTTTGGCGGATTTGGTTCACGGCATCGGCAGGCGCGGCAGCCGCTAAGCTGATGCTCAATAAACCAATGCTCAAGGCGCTGAAGAATGCTGATTTTTTCATGATTTGTGTATTCCTAAATTAAAAATATTGTTGTGTTTATGGGGCAGAATCTGCGTTGGCCGAAGTGGCTGCATCAGAGTCGCCAGATTGTTTTTCGGCAAAGCTGGTCATGAATTTACCGATTAAGTTTTCCAATACCATGGCCGAGCTGGTGACGCTGATGGTGTCGCCTTCGGCCAGATTGTCCATATCGCCGCCTTGCATCAGGCCGATGTATTGTTCACCCAACAGGCCGGAAGTGAGGATTTGGGCGGAAACGTCTGTGCTGAATTCGTATTGTTTGTCGAGATTCAGGGTCACACGTGCTTGATAGCTTTTCGGGTCGAGCGTAATAGCGGACACGCGGCCGACCAATACGCCTGCGGATTTAACCGGCGCATTCGATTTCAAACCGCCGATGTCGCTGAAATCGGCATACACGGTGTAGGTTTGCTGCGCACTGCCCATGCCGGAGCCGCCTGCTACGCGGAAGGCCAAAAAACCGACGGCCACTACGCCTAACAAAACAAACAAACCGACCCAAAATTCTAAAATACTTTTTTTCATTGTCGTTACTCAGTAAACATCCATGCGGTTAAAACAAAATCAATTGCCAAAATAGTCAGGGCGGAAGACACCACCGTGCGTGTGCTGGCGCGTAAAATCCCTTCGGAAGTCTGCACGCAGTGAAAACCTTGGTGCACGGCAATCAGCGTCACGGCGATACCGAAAGCCACTGATTTAATCAGGCCGTTGATGACATCGTAGCTGATGGTCATGTTGCTTTGCATTTGCGACCAGAAAATGCCGCTGTCCAAGCCCAGCCACTGTACGCCGACCAGATAGCCGCCGAAAATGCCGGCCACGTTGAAAATCGAAGCCAAAAGCGGCATGGAAAACACGCCCGCCCAAAAGCGCGGTGCCACCACGCGGGCAACGGGATCGACCGCCATCACATTCATAGCTTCAAGCTGTTCGGTGGTTTTCATCAGACCGATTTCGCTGGTCATGGCACCACCTGCGCTGCTGGCAAACAAAATCGCCGCCAATACCGGCCCCAATTCACGCAACAGGGAAGCGGCCACCATATAGCCCAATACATCAGCAGCTTTGAATTTTGCCAATTGGGTGTAGCCTTGCAAACCGAGTACCATGCCGACAAATAAGCCCGAAACGGCAATAATCAAGACCGACATCACGCCGGCAAAATAAATCTGACGGATACTCAGACGCGGGCGGGTAAACGCCGTGGCCGATTTCGCCAGAATTTGCAGCAGAAACAGGGTCACGCTGCCGAGAGATTGGATAAAGCCCAAGGTTTTTGAGCCGACGGATTGGATAAAATTCATATTTTTAAAACAGTTATCTTTCAGACGGCCTATTTATTAGGCCGTCTGAAACCGGAAAAAGGTTTAATGGTCGGGTGCATCCACCACAATGGTTTTGGCCAACATGTCTTCCAGCGAACGACGGTTGTAGCCGCGCGAAAGCACCAAAAAAGCATTAATCAATATGGGCAGGCCGACTAAGCTGTTGATGGCGTAAATCAATAGTTCGCGTTTGAACACATATTGCGCCGTGGTCAGCCGCTCGCCTGTTGCTTCCAATACTGGCCGAATCTTCATCAGCCGCTTGCCGACAGTTTGGCCGTGGCGGCGGATAAAATGAAGCTGCACACCGAGATAAAACAGCAGCAACAGTAAAAAAGTGCCCAAGTTGATAAACAAAAAGGCATCCGTATTGAGCGTGTATTGGTCGGTCAGGCTGAATACGGCCACCATCACGATAAAACACACCGTTGCAAAAAATTGGTTAATCAACACCGCGCCCAAGCGTTTCCATGGGGAGGCCAAGTTCAGGCCGAGTTTGGCAGCGGCATCGTTGATGGCTACGGCTGTGGTGCCCGAGCGAATTTTATATGGGGTAGAAGGCATTGGCGTCTCCTTATGTTTCATACGGCCTTCATCATGCATCAGGCCGTATGAATGCGTATTCTTAACCGCCCAATAAATCCTGCTGTAAAGTCGTTTGCGCCGGATAACGGTAAGCCACCGGCCCATCGGCCAAGCCGCCGACAAACTGCTGCACCCACGGCGAATCGAGTTCGCGCATTTCGGCAGGCGAGCCGCTGAACATGATTTCGCCGTGTGCCAAAAAAATCACTTGATCGACGATTTGCAGAGATTTTTCAATATCGTGCGTCACCATCACGCTGGTCGAACGCAGCGCGGTATTGGCGCGGCTGATTAAATGGGCAATCACGCCCAGCGAAATCGGGTCGAGACCGGTAAACGGCTCGTCATACAGCATGATTTCAGGGTCAAGCGCGATGGTGCGCGCCAAGGCCACACGCCGCGCCATGCCGCCGGAAAGTTCAGACGGCATCAATTTTTCCACGCCGCGCAAACCGACGGCATTGAGTTTCAGCAACACCAAATCGCGAATCACCGCTTCAGGCAGCTTGGTTAATTCGCGCATGGGAAATGCCACGTTGTCGAACACGGTCAAATCGGTAAACAGCGCGCCGTGTTGGAACAAAACCCCCATGCGGCGGCGGTGTTCGTGTAATTCGGCGGCGGAAAATTTGGCCAAATCGCGGCCTTCAATCAATACCTGCCCCTGTTGCGGATGAATCTGGCCGGTAATTAAGCGCATTAGCGTGGTTTTGCCGCTGCCCGAGCCACCCATCACGGCCGCAAACGCCCCTTGCTCAATCGTGAAATTGATGTTGCTCAGAATCGGGCGGTCGCCATAGGCAAAAGCCACGTCTTTCATTTCGATAAAGGGCGTTGGGTTCATAAAGAAAGCGGGTTGGATGTATTTTAATTACCTGTATTTTAATGCCTATACTGCTTTAGGGCAATTTCAGACGGCCTTAAGTGCTTTAATAATTTGTTAAAACGCGTGAAAAGATAAGGCATTGGCGGATTTCGGCGGGTGGTAATCGCGCAGCAGCATGCATCTTTGTATGTAATTTGGTGTCGGATTGGGTAAGGAAGAATTTAGGAATAGGGGTTGTATGGTTTGGTGCAAGAAAGAATTAGGACAGTCAGAAACTCTTTTCAAAACCTCGGATTTGAATGTGGTTGGAAATGAGTGCAGCACAGCATGTACAGGCTCCATCATGAAGAGAGACAAGTTTTCGAATGACACATAATGAGAAAATGTACCAAAGATGGGTATTTGCAAAGGTAACAGGCCGTCTGAAAACAATAGGTTCAGACGGCCTGTTATCTGGTTATCAAGTGACAATAAACAGCAAATTATTGGCTGTACATCGCCCACAAATCTTCTTGCAGATTCACCAATGCTTCGCCTTCTGCAGCTTGAACGCGGATATACGAGCCATCAGGCTGCATTTCCCATGCTTTGGTATTGTCTTCCAATGCCATGGTCAAACCTTCGCGAATTACACGCGTTTTCAGCGTGGGGTCAAGAATCGGCGTGGCCACTTCGATGCGGCGGAAGAAGTTGCGTCCCATCCAGTCGGCGCTGGAAATATAGGTGTCTTCTTTACCGCTGTTGTAGAAGTAGAAAATGCGCGAGTGTTCGAGCTGGCGGCCGATGATGGAACGCACACGGATGTTGTCCGACAAGCCTTTCACGCCGGGGCGCAGGGTACACATGCCACGCACAATCAGGTCGATTTGCACACCGGCGGCACTGGCGGCATACAAGGCTTCGATCACGCTTGGCTCAATCAAAGAATTCATCTTGGCGATGATTTTGGCCGGTTTACCGGCGCGAGCATTTTCTGTTTCTTGCTGAATACGGTTAATAATCATCGGATGCAGCGTAAATGGGCTTTGATAGAGCTTGTTCAGGCGGCCTGGTTTGCCCAAGCCGGTGATTTCCATGAATAAGGTGTTTACATCGGCGGTAATGGCGGCATCATCGGTAATCAAACCAAAGTCGGTGTAGATGCGCGATGTGCCTTGGTGATAGTTGCCCGTGCCCAAGTGCGCATAGCTTTTCAGACGGCCTTCTTCGCGGCGGATCACCAAGGCCATTTTGGCGTGCACTTTGTAACCGAATACACCGTACACCACGTGTGCACCGACATTTTCCAATTGCTGTGCCCAGCTGACGTTGTTGGCTTCGTCGAAGCGCGCCATCAGTTCGACCACTACAGTCACTTGTTTGCCTGCCAACGCGGCACGCATCAGCGCTTTAACCAATTCAGAATTGCTGCCGGTGCGGTAAATCGTCATCTTGACGGCCAACACATCAGGATCGCTGGCCGCCTCGCGAATCATTTGAACCACTGGGTCAAACGACTGGTAAGGATGGTGCAGTAATATCGGACCTTGCCTGGCTAAGTCCAAAACAGAGCCGTTTTTGCCCAATTTTTTCAGACGGCCTACCGTTGCCGGTGGGGCAAATTTCAAATCGGGGCGGTCAACTAAATCAGGCACGGCATTCAAACGCACCAGATTGACTGGTCCCTTTACCTGATATACTTCGGATGGTTTCAATTTGAATTGGTTGAGCAGGAACTGGCAGATATGTTGCGGACAGGTATCGGCCACTTCCAAGCGCACGCCGTCGCCGTACTCGCGGTCGCGTAATTCGCTCTGAATGGCGGTGCGCAGGTTTTCTAAATCATCGTCGTCAACGGTCAAATCGCTGTCGCGTGTTAGGCGGAATTGGTGGCAGCCTTTGACTTCCATGCCTAAAAACAGCTTATGCACATGCGCGTGCAAAATAGACGACAGGAACACGAAACCTTCATTGCCATCGCAAATTTCAGACGGCATTTTCACCACGCGCGGCAAAATGCGCGGCGCTTGCACAATCGCCATGCTGGACGGGCGGCCGAAGGCATCGGTGCCTTCCAATTCTACGGCAAAGTTAAGGGATTTGTTCAACACGCGCGGGAAGGGATGCGACGGATCAAGGCCGATGGGGGTCAAAATCGGCATCAATTCGTTGTCGAAATATTCGTTAATCCATTTTTGCTGCTCGGGCGTCCACGTGTGGCGGCGGTAGAAATGAATGCCTTGTTTGGCCAGTTCCGGTTGCAACACTTCATTAAACAGCGCGTATTGTTCTTCAATCAAGGCATGTGCCTGCACGGAAACATCTTCAAGCGTTTCAGACGGCGTTTTGCCGTTGTCGAGCACAATATGCGGACGGAGCTTTTGGTCGCGTTTCAACGAAGCGACGCGCACTTCAAAAAATTCATCTAAGTTAGACGACACGATGCACAGAAAACGCAAACGTTCCAACAGCGGCACGCTTGGGTCTTGTGCTTGTGCCAACACGCGGCGGTTGAATTCGAGCAGGCTCAGCTCGCGGCAGAGAATTCGGTTTTGATCAGGCATAATTTTTCCCCTATTTGGGCATAGGTATCTTGTTAAAATAAAGTCATTTATCGAATATCAGTATAGCGCGTTTTTAGGGCGGTGTAACCGTGGCCGGTTGAGTTTGAATGGGCGCTAAACGGCAACGGGCAAGCATACTCAAGCTGTGTGAATGTTTGATGACAGGCCGTCTGAATTTGACGCGTTCAGACCGCCTAAATAGGTAGGTAAAACGGCGGTTCGTGTCGGCCGGTAAATTCCTTTACAATGCTTGAAAAGATTTCTATTGCCAATGTTTTGCAATTTTTTCAGACGGCCTGATAGTGATAATAGGCCGTCTGAACGCAATAAGAGTAACCCGATGAAAACATCTCAAACGCGCCGATCTGCCGCTTTATCACTCGGCTTTTTATTGTTTGCCGTGGTCGTTTTGGCCGTCAATTTGCGCGCGCCTTTAGTGGCCTTGGGGCCGGTGGTCGGTTTTATCCGTGATGAACTTGGCGTATCCGGTTCGTTTATGGGCATGGTCGCCGCCTTGCCCTTGCTGGCATTTGCCCTGTTCTCACCTTTGGCTGCACAGTTGGCAAAGCGTTTCGGCATGGAAAACGTGTTGATCGGTTCCATCGTGCTGATGATGGCGGGCATTGCGCTGCGCTCAGCATATCCTTCCGCTACGCTGCTAGTGTGGGGCACGATTATTTTGTCTGCGGCGATTGCAATGGGCAATGTGCTGCTGCCGGCTTTGGCCAAACGCAATCTGCCTACGCGGGTGGGTTTGGTGGTGGGGACGCTATCGGCGGCGATGTCGGTGTCGGCCACTTTGGCGGCGGCATGGGCGGTGCCACTGGCGCAATGGCAGAATTGGCGCTGGTCGCTGGGCGTGTGGTGGCTGTTTGCTGCTTTTGCCTTGGTGGTGTGGTGTGTGGCACGCAAAAATCTGCGCGCCAATGCGGTAGAGACGCCACCGCAGCGTTCAGACGGCCTGAATGTGTGGCGCTCGCCAACGGCATGGTGCATCAGCGCGTTTATGGGTATTCAGTCGCTGATGTTTTATTCGGTGGTGAGCTTTCTGCCGTCGGTGTTGGTTGAGAAGGGCATGACTGCTTTGGCGGCGGGCGGATACAGTTCGCTGTTGCAAGTGGCTTCGTTGGCCGGAGCTTTGTCGATTACTGCCTTGTTGGGCAAAACATATAAAACGCAGCAAGTCATTTTGGCTGCGGCGTTGATTTTAACCGTCGGCATTGCAGGCATTTGGTTAGGTAATCAAGCCAATATGTGGCTGTGGGTGGTGTGCACCGGATTTGGTGCCTCAGCCGTGTTTTCTGCCGCGTTGATGCTGTTTGCCCTGCGCACGGATTCGCCGCAGCAAGCCGCTTCTTTGTCGGGCATGGCGCAGGCGGTGGGGTATTTGATTGCGGTGGCCGGACCTTTAGGCATGGGCGTGTTGTATGATGTGTTCGGTTCGTGGTCGGCATCGATGGGTGTGTTGACCGGTCTGATGGCAATTGAATGCCTGCTGGCTTGGTTTGCCGCCAATCCAAAAACACTGGCGCAAATGCAGCGGCATACTTAGGCCGTCTGAACGGCAGTGTATTGTTTTTATTCCAAAACAACGGCTTTTTGCTATAATGCTTCGTTTAACATCTTCGCTTTTCCATTGGGTGAAAGCGATTCACAGTGCAACACCACACTTTAAAGGATAAAAAATGGGTTTTTTGCAAGGTAAAAAAATTCTGATTACCGGTATGATTTCCGAGCGTTCGATTGCTTACGGCATCGCCAAAGCATGTCACGACCAAGGCGCAGAATTGGCGTTTACTTATGTTGTGGATAAATTAGAAGAGCGCGTGCGCAAAATGGCCGCCGAATTGGGCTCTGATTTGGTGTTCCGTTGCGATGTCAACAACGATGCTGAAGTAGAACAAGTGTTCGCCGATTTGGGCAAAAGCTGGGACGGCTTAGACGGCTTGGTACACGCGATTGCTTTTGCACCAAAAGAAGCCTTGAACGGTGATTTCCTCGACAGCATCAGCCGCGAAGCCTTCAATACCGCGCACGAAACCTCTGCCTACAGCCTGCCGGCCTTGGCTAAAGCTGCCCGTCCGATGATGAAAGGCCGCAATTCTGCCATCGTGGCGCTGAGCTACTTGGGTGCCGTGCGCGCGATTCCGAACTACAACGTCATGGGTTTGGCCAAAGCCAGCTTGGAAGCTGCTATCCGCTTTACTGCTTCTGCCGTTGGCCGCGAAGGCATCCGTTGTAACGGTATTTCTGCCGGCCCAATCAAAACCTTGGCTGCTTCTGGTATTGCCGATTTCAGTAAATTGTTGAGCCATGTGGCCTCACAAAATCCGCTGGGTCGCAACGTGACCATCGAAGAAGTGGGCAACGCCGCCGCATTCTTGCTGTCGGACTTGGCTTCAGGCATCACCGGCGAAATCACTTATGTTGACGGTGGCTACAGCATCAATGCTTTGAGCGTAGAAGAGTAAGAATTTAATCAGTAGTGATTCAAAAAGCCGTCTGAAAAGTGGTGTGAAAAAGTTACATCTTGGTTTCAGACGGCCTTTGTTTGATAAAAATGATATATTATTTGTGCTGTTTATAGGGTATATACAAAATTTAATCTTAATAAATAAATATTAACAAATAAAGCGTTATCATGCCTGCCTTCGATTTTAAATCAGAGATTGATTCACACAGTTTTCAGGAGTTTAAGTAATGTCTATTGCATCAGAGTTTAAAGAGTTTATTATGCGCGGCAACGTGATCGACTTGGCAGTCGGTATGGTTGTCGGCACAGCGTTCAGCGGTATCGTAAAGTCATTGGTTGACGACGTGATTATGCCGCCTATTGGTATTTTGATTGGTGGCGTGGATTTTTCCAACCTGTTCATCACTTTGAAGGAAGGTATACCGCCTGCAGGTGAAGCCGGTTATGCCACACTGGAAGCAGCAAAAGCGGCCGGTGCAGTCACTTTAAACATCGGCCTGTTTATCAATACCATCATCAGCTTCCTGATTATCGCGGCTGCGATTTTCTGTGTGGTAAAAGTATTAAATTCTATGAAACGTGCCGAAGAAGCCCCTGTTGAAGAAGCACCGGCCGAGCCATCTGAAGAAGTATTGTTGTTGCGCGAAATCCGTGATTCTTTGAACAATAAATAATCATCGGTTTAAAGTGATGAAAAATGCCGTCTGAAATCGTTTTCAGACGGCATTTTTTAGTTCAGGTTACTGAATCCGTTGCGCTTCTTCACGAACGGCCGACACCACATTGGCACCGAATAAAGCGTTGACATCGGTTTCATCAAACACATATTTTTCATGGCAGAAATCGCAATCCACCGCAATGCTGCCTTGTTCGGCAACCACGCCGCCGACTTCTTCGCCGCCCAGCATCAACAACATATCACTGACTTTACCGCGTGAGCAGGTGCAGGCAAATTCGATGTTTTCCGGCTCAAATACGCGTGGCGGTGTTTCGTGGAACAGGCGGTACAACACATGTTGCGCATCCAAATCGGTCAATTCGTCGGCGGTCACGGTTTGTGCCAAGGTGCTGACGTGGTTCCATGCTTCGGCATCGATTTCTTCTTCCGGAAGGCGTTGCACCAGCAAACCGCCGACGCCGGTGTCGGAAGCAGCCAGCACGATATGCGTGTCGAGTTGCTCGGAACGTGTCATGTAGTTCATCAACATTTGCGCGATGCTGTTGCCCTCCAACGGCACCACGCCTTGCCATGGCTCGGCATCTTTCGGCTGCAGGGTCAGCACAAATACGCTGCTGTCGCCCAATAAATCGGTCAGGCTTTCATCATCGGCGATGTCGGCATGTTCATCCCAACGGGCAGTTGCGCGCACGGTTTGCTCGGAAGTCGCTTCCACCACCAACATTTTCAGACGGCCTTGACCTTGCACCTGCACAATCAGCGTGCCGTCGATTTTCAAATTGCTCGACAGCAATGCACCGGCAGCCAGCAATTCGCCCAATGCACGGCGGATGGCGGCAGGGTAGTGTTTTTGTTTCACGATGTGTTGCCAAACATTTTCCAGGCGGACATGCAAACCGCGCACCGGCATATCATCGAAGATAAAACGCGTGCGGGTGTCGGCAGGGTAAGCGGCAGCAAGATTTTGTGTGGTCATAATGTTTCTCTGTTTGGATAAGCAATTAACCGCTATATGGTTGCGCTTGTGGATAAATCAAGGCCGTCCGAATGCAAAATAGGTTCAGACGGCCTCCATTATAAATAGTCGTGTTAATGCTTTCCCGAGCGCCAAATCGACCACATAATCCACAAGCTGTTGGCAAAGGCAAGCAGGTAGCCGAAGAAGCCGATAAATTCAGGGCCGGTGTCTATGCTCATGACGATGGACGAACCGATAATCAGCGCGGCGGTAACAATGCCCATGGTCAGGCGGTTAGTGGCGCGGTCGATTTGTTGGCTGAGTTGATCGAAGCGTTTGAAATCGAGCGTCACACCCATTTGGCCTTTTTGCAGGCGGCGGCTCAGACGGAACAGGTTTTGCGGCAAATCATCAGCGGCTTGCAGCAGGGTTTGCATATGCATTTTGCTTTTGCGCAAGAGATGCTCGGGGGAGGCGCGTTCTTTAAAAGCACTGGTGACGATGGGTTTGGCGCGCTCGAGCAGTTCGATTTGGCCGTCGAGCCGTTTGACTACGCCTTCGAGCGTAATCAGCGTTTTAAACAGCATCACCAAGTCACCCGGTAGGGTCAGGCCGTGGCGGCGCATGATTTGGGTGATGTCGTTGATGACTTGGCTGATGCGCAAATCGCGCACCGGCGTGTGTTCGTAGTTGAGTAGCATTTCCAACACATCGGCGCCGAGCAGGTTTTCATCGGGCAAATCGCCTTCTGCCCAGTTGCTCAACACATATTGCATGGTGAATTGGTCTTTGTGGGCGAGTGCGTTAATCAAATCGATGATTTCACGGCGGCGCGTGCTGCTCAAGTGGCCGACCAAGCCGAAATCGATAAAGGTAATGTGGCCGTCTGAATTGATGAAGATATTGCCCGGATGCGGGTCGGCATGGAAGAAACCTTGTTGCAGTATCATGGTAAACAAGGTATCGGTGATTTGCGTGGCCAAGCGGCTGCGCACTTCCGGCTCGAGGGTATCGAGGTCGATGTTTTTCAGTAAAGTGTCGCTGATGTGTTCCTGCACCAAAATCAGGCGGTTGGATAATTCGGGGTAAACTTTCGGCACATGTACCGATTCATGTTGCTCGAAGGTTTTGCCGAAACGCTGCATATAGCGCAATTCCACCGATAAATCCGTTTCTTTGGCCAAGCTGCGGGCAAAATACTGTACCATCTGCACCGGGTGGTAGCGGCGCATTTCGGGAATTTCCGATTCAATTAGGCTGGCAATATGGTTGAGAATGCGCAAGTCGGCCTGAATCACAGGATCAATATCAGGGCGTTTGATTTTCACCGCCACTGTTTCGCCGTTAAGCAACACTGCCTGA
Organism: Neisseria sp. CCUG17229; assembly: GCF_047839235.1. Taxonomy (NCBI): domain Bacteria; kingdom Pseudomonadati; phylum Pseudomonadota; class Betaproteobacteria; order Neisseriales; family Neisseriaceae; genus Neisseria; species Neisseria sp. CCUG17229. Next base: position 2,160,777 of record NZ_CP181247.1, on the reverse strand, counting down.
TGCACTTGGGCAATCGATGCGCTGCCGATGGGGTGTGGCTGGATCGACTTGAATATCTCTTTGACCGGCTGCCCCAGTTGCGCTTCAATGAGTTTATGGATATTGGTGACCGGTATCGGCGCCACATTACTTTGCAGACGCTCAAATTCTTCAATCCATTCCACGCTGAAAATATCCACACGCGTCGATAATACTTGGCCGAGCTTGATAAACGTTGGGCCGAGTTCTTCAAACGCCATGCGGAACCGGCGCGGGGTGCTTAAGTAATGGCTGTCGGGATCGGCTTTTTGGCGGTCGCTCTGATGCGCGAGCTTAATGCGCTGTACAAAGCTGCCCAAACCATGTTTGGTCAGAATGGCAATAATTTCGCGCATACGCGAAAGATCGCGCATCGCCAGCAGGGTGGGAATCATCATTTTTCGGCTTTGTAAAATTTATTTATAAACAAGGCATTAACGCAATATAACCGTTACTTTTTTGCCAAGCGTGCGATTTTTTAATACAATCAAACAGATAACATTTAAGATACAGCATAACATAATAAAACAGACAGCATATAGGGCTTGTTGATGTCATTCGCTTTATCTGAGAAATACCGACTTCCTGCTGCACATGACTGCAAGCTTTTTGAGCTTGCGTTATTTTTTGCTGCGTGTTCATTATTTTTCAGGCAAAGCATCAATCAGGTTAAAGAGGCCGTCTGAACACTTGGAAGTAAAGAATGAACCGTTTCGCAAAACTGACGGCGCTATTGGCTTCGGCCTGTATGCTGTTTTCTACGATAGGCATAGCGCATGCCGATGATTTGGAAAATATGCTGAACAGCCGGCAGCAGGTTATTAATCTGTTTAATCAGGATGCCGGCAGTAATACGGCTACCCCGCTTATGCCTGCACGGGCGAATCCGCCGATAGTCGAACAATCATCAGGCAGTGCTGACGAATTAATTAAAAGTGCCATGGGTCTGCTTGGCGTGGCTTACCGCTACGGCGGCACTTCTGCGCGCACCGGCTTTGACTGCAGCGGATTTATGCAGCATATATTCCGCCGCACCCTGGGTCTGAACCTGCCCCGCACTTCTGCCGAGCAAGCCAAGATGGGTACGCACGTCAACCGCAGTGAGTTACAGCCGGGCGATATGGTGTTTTTCCGCACCATGGGACGTGGGCGCATTTCCCACGTTGGCCTATATATCGGCAACAATCGCTTTATCCACGCGCCTCGAACGGGTAAAAATATTGAAATCACCAGCCTGAGTAATAAATATTGGAATTCAAAATACGCTTTCGGCCGCCGTGTGAAAAAAAACGATCCATCACGCTTTTTAAATTAAACGAAGGAAACACCGCAGTATGAGTATGCCTGAAATGCCGAAATGGTACGGCGACGACGGTCAGATTGTGTCATGCACCGAAAAAGTGAAGGTGATGAAAGAGAACATGAGCGAGCTTTATCAAATGGCGCAAGATGCATTTGAAGATGCGCTGTTGATGGGGTGCGGCGAAGCGCAGTTGCGCGATTACCTCAAAACCCTCATAGAAGGGCTGGAAAACCCCTACCGCTGATTCTATGGCAGGTTAATTCACGGCATTCGCGCAGAATGCCGTTTTGTGTTTCAGGCAGCCGGATATCTGTCACGTACAAAATGTCACGTACAAAAGTAGATACAAAAGCGGTAAAAATACCGTCAAACGTCGTGACTCCCTTTTCAGACGGCCCTGCTCGCGCTATGATTATTGCCTTAGTAACGGTATCTTCAATCGCCTGGTTGCCAGTAAATTCGTCTTCTTAACTTTCTTTCAAAGACCGCCTGAACATCAGGTAGGCGGATAAAAGGATTATCATGAACATTATCGGTGCGCTACTCATTATTTTAGGCTGTCTGGCCGTGGGTGAGGGCGTGGTATTGTTTTTCGACATCAAGCTGCCGGGCAGTATTGTCGGTATGGGCGTTTTATTCGGCTTGTTGAAACTGGGCTGGGTCAAGGTGTCATGGATCAAGCAGCTTTCAGATACCTTGATGGCAAACCTGACCTTATTTCTCGTGCCACCGTGCGTCGCGATTATCAGCTATTTGGATTTGATTGCCGACGACTGGTTTCCAATTCTAACCGCTACGGTATTGAGTACGCTGTGTGTGCTGCTGGTAACGGGTAAAGTGCACGAATGGGCGCGGAGGTGGATGTAATGGAAATCTTCCATACGCCGAGCTTATTGCTGTTTCTGACGCTGGCAGTGTTCGGCTTGGCCAATATCATCCGCGTGCGCACCGGCAATGTATTGTGTAATCCGGTATTAATCAGCACCGTATTTATTATTGCGTATCTCAAATTGTTCCGAATTGATTATGATACCTACCACGATGCCGCGCAATATATCGATTTTTGGCTGAAACCTGCGGTGGTGGTGTTGGCGGTGCCGCTGTATTTAAACTGGGAAAAAATCCGCAACCAGTGGATGCCGATTCTGTTGTCTCAATTAGCAGGCAGTGTGACCGGTATTGTCACTGGTATGTATTTGGCCAAATGGTTTGGTGCGGGTAGGGAAGTGGCTTTGTCACTGGCGGCCAAATCGGTGACCAACCCGATTGCGATTGAAATTACCAAGTCTATCGGCGGCATTCCGGCGATTACCGCAGCTACTGTGATTATTGCCGGTTTGTTCGGGCAGATGGTTGGTTACAAAATGCTGCATGTCGGCACGGTGCACAAACCCTCTTCAGTCGGCATGTCGCTGGGTACTGCTTCGCACGCGATGGGTATTGCCGTGTCGATGGAACACAGCCGTCGCATGGCCGCCTATGCCGGCTTGGGCTTGACGCTCAATGGCGTGTTGACTGCATTGCTCGTACCGGTATTGCTGCCTTTTTTGGGCATTTGAATGCAATAGATGATGGTTCAGACGGCCTTTGAAATAGGCCGTCTGAAAAAATAATAGGTGCAGACGGACATATTGCGCCATTGATGAACGATTTTAAAATATTTCCTACAAGGAGCAAGAAAATGGCAGTGAATCTTTCCGAACGACACGAAGACGAATTGTTGCACATCGACGGCGTGCAGGTATTTGTCGGTCAGGCCGGTGTGAAAAAGCCGAATCATGATGATTTGACGCTGATGGTGTTGACCGGTAAAAATTCTGTCGGTGCTGTGTTCACGCAAAACCGTTTCTGTGCCGCGCCGGTGTACATCGCCAAATCACATTTATTTGACGACGACGGCGTGCGTGCACTGGTCATCAACACCGGCAACGCCAATGCCGGTACCGGTGGGCAAGGCCGTGCCGATGCGGTGGAAATTTGTGCTGCCGTTGCCCGCCAAATCGGCTGCAAAACCACCCAAGTACTGCCGTTTTCCACCGGCGTGATTTTGGAACCGCTGCCTGCTGATAAAATCATCGAAGCCCTGCCGCGCGTGAAACCGGTGCATTGGAGCGAAGCCGCCCGTGCCATCATGACCACCGACACCATCCCCAAAGCCGCCAGCCGCGAAGGGAAAGTCGGCGAAAACCACACCGTGCGCGCCACTGGCATCGCCAAAGGCAGCGGCATGATTCACCCCAATATGGCTACCATGCTTGGCTTTATCGTCTGCGATGCCAACGTGTCGCAACCGATTTTACAACTGATGACCAAAGAAATCGCCGATATGTCCTTCAATGCCATCACCGTTGACGGCGACACCAGCACCAACGACAGCTTTGTCATCATCGCCACTGCCAAAAACGGCCAAAGCCAAATCGACAATACCGCCGACCCGCGTTACGACCAGCTCAAAGCCCTGCTCAGCGGCTTGGCTTTGCAACTGGCGCAAGCCATTGTGCGCGACGGTGAAGGCGCAACCAAATTCATCACCATCGAAGTGGACAACGCAGCTAATCGCGATGAAGCACGCAAAGTGGCCTATGCCATTGCTCATTCGCCATTGGTGAAAACTGCCTTCTTCGCCAGCGACCCGAATCTCGGCCGTCTGCTTGCCGCCATTGGTTACGCCGGTATCGAAGATTTGGACACCGACAAAATCAAAATGTGGCTCGGCGATGTTTTGGTGGCCGAACAAGGTGGTCGCGCCGAAAGTTATACCGAAGAGCAAGGTCAAGCCGTGATGAACCAAGACGAAATCACCGTGCGCGTGAGCCTCAACCGCGGCCAAGCCAAAACCACCGTGTACACCTGTGACTTCTCGCATGATTATGTGACGATTAATGCGGATTACCGTTCGTAAGGCTGGTGTGAATTAACAAGGCCGTCTGAAATTTCAGACGGCCTTGTTTTATGATTCAAAATATTAAAATTCAAGACGTGAGTTTCATCACAATCACACCCGAGATAATCAGCGCGGCACCGAGCCAGCGGCCGAATGAAGCGGGGTCGCCGAAAAATATCACGCCGACAACAAATGCACCGACTGCGCCGATACCGGTCCACACCGCATAGGCCGTGCCTAACGGAATGGATTTTTGCGCCAGAAACAGTAAAAAGCCGCTCACACCCATAAAAATTACCGCCAAGGCAATGCCTTGCCAACGCCAGCCGGAGTGTTGGGCGAGTTTCAAACCCAGCGGCCAGCCGATTTCCATCAAACCTGCGCTAATCAGATAAATCCATGCCATGTTTATTGCTCCTGTGTGTGTCGGGCAACGATTTGGGTAAAGCGTTGCAGTTCTTGAATAAAATTTTCGGCTTGTGTGGCACCAAAGTCTTGGATGATGCCTTGCTCGATATGTTGCAATTTTTCGATAACGGGCAGAGCGGCGGTTTGACCCAGTTCGGTTAGGTGCAGCGTTTTGCCACGTTTGTCGTTGGGATCGGGCGAAAAACTTAACCAGCCTTGTTCGGCCAATTGGCGGCAGGCGGAAAAGACGGTTTGCTTGGGCAGGTTCCAATGCGTGCAAATGGTTTTTTGCGTGCAGTCGGGATAACACACCACGCCGTATAACACCGCGAGCGTGTTGTAGCTTAAGCCGTATTGTTTTGCCCATTGCTCGTAAAGCTGGGTCGAGTGCGCCATCAGGCGGCCGATGTCGTCGATAAGGTTCATGATTTGGTCTGAAAAGTGACTAATTTGGCGGAATTATAGTAATAATTCAGACTAATAGCAAGATTTTTACGCGATATGATTTTTTATGTCGTCTGAACAACAAGCTGAGACCTTTGTAAAACCCCAGATTTGAGTACAGTTCGAAGTTATAGCAGCGCAGAAAGCGCAGACATATCATGAAAAGGCTAAGCTTTCGAGCAGCGCATAACGAAGAAATGTGCCAAAGATGGGGAGTTTACAAAGGTCTCAGTCCGTCTGAAAAAATATCGCTGTGGATATTTTCAGACGGCCTAAAGCATTATTTTGAATGAAAAGGCCGTCTGAAACCCTGTTGACAATAATCCTTGCTATACTTTTATTTCTCAACGTAATGCTGTTTTCAACCCCACAAAAATTGCCGAAATCATGCCGAAAAAGAAATCCCTTGGCTATCGAATCGCCCACAAACTCAAACAAACCGAGCGGCTCTCCCGCAAAACCATGTCATTCGTCTTCCTGTTGGTCGGCTCCGCGCTGGTGGCGCTGACGGCGCTGCTGTTTGCACACATGGCCGAATACGCGCTGGAACTGAATGCGCATTTGGTGCAGGAATACACGTGGTTTGCGTGGGTGGCTTTGCCGCTGGGGCTGCCGCTGATTGTATGGCTGACACGCCGTTACGCGCCTTATACCGTCGGCAGCGGCATTCCGCAGGTGCTGGCGTCGTTGAGCCTGCCGCACGGTGCGCAAAAAACGCGGCTGATTTCGCTCGGGCAAACCTTGCTGAAAATCCCGCTGACTTTTCTCGGCATGCTGGCCGGTGCGTCCATCGGTCGTGAAGGACCGTCGGTGCAGGTTGGTGCGGCGGTGATGACGGCGTGGGGGTCGTGGTGTAAGAAACACAATCTTGCCTTTAAAGGCATGCAGGAAAACGATTTGATGGCTGCCGGTGCGGCCGGCGGTTTGGCGGCGGCGTTTAACGCCCCTTTGGCAGGGGTGATTTTTGCGATTGAAGAGCTGGGTCGCGGCGTGATTTTGCGCTGGGAACGGCAAATTCTGCTCGGCGTATTGGCGGCGGGTTTTATTCAAGTCGCCATTCAGGGTAACAACCCGCACTTTTCCGGCTTTCACGGCAGCGAATTGGACAATATGCTGACGTGGGTATTGGCGGTAGGTCTGTTGTGTGGCGTCACCGGCGGCCTGTTCGCACGTATGCTGTATAAAGGTGCGGCATCGTATGCACCTGAAAAAATCCGCGGCTGGATTCGCCGCCATCCGCTGATGCTGGCCGCCATCATGGGCTTGCTGCTGGCGGCTTTGGGCACGCTGTATCAAGGCCAAACCTACGGCACCGGCTATCACGAAGCTTCGGGCGCATTGCGCAGAATGTATGACGCGCCGGCGGGTGTGGCAGTGGCGAAATGGCTGGCGACGGTGTTTTCTTATTGGGCGGGCATTCCGGGCGGTATTTTCACGCCGTCGCTGACCATCGGTGCGATGTTAGGCGAACATATTGCTGCCATCGGCCAATTGGAAAGTGGCATCAATGTGGTGGTGTTGCTGTGTATGGCCGGATTCTTGGCCGGCGCGACCCAATCGCCGATTACTTCCAGCGTGGTGGTGATGGAAATGACCGGCGGCCAGAATTTATTGTTTTGGATGCTGATTGTGTGCATTTTCGCATCGCAAGTGTCACGCCAATTCTCACCAAGACCGTTTTATCACTTGGCCGGTATGCGCTTCCGTCAGCGCGTGCAGGAAGAATATGCCGAACAGCATAAAGCCGAGCAGGAAAAGGCAGAAGCCAAGCAGCGTGACGTGGTGCCGAGTGAAGCAGTTCAGATTGAAGTGGAAAAAGCAACGGAAGGAAATGCGGCAAATGTGGCCGTAGAAAACCAAACGCCTGAAGCCAAGCCGCAAGATATGGAGTCGGCCGCGCTGAATGCGCCGCCGGATAAAAATGGTAAAACCGATTAAGCGTTTGCATCGGTATGAGCAAGGCGGATTTCTTGAAGTCAAAATGGCCTGACATCAGAGGAGCCCTTCCCTAACCCTCCCTCGCTGGGCGGGAGAGGGGATAGATTGCTGGGGGTTTTAAAATGCTTGGCAGCTTAGCAAGGCTAAACTGTGGTTTAATCAAAAAAGCTTTCCAACCGTAGGGTGGGTGTCAACCCACCGCCATAAAAAACAACATTGAATCCATCAAATAAAGGCCGTCTGAATATTCAGACGGCCTTTCCATATCATGATTCGGAAACAGTCGATTCTTTCACTTGTTCTCCATTCCAAGGCGCAACTTTAAACAGCAGCAGCATACCCGGTACGGCCAAGAAGAAACATAGCCAGAAGAAATTCACATAGCCCAGCCATTCGATGAGATAGCCGGTGGTGGCGTTGATAAACGTGCGTGGCACGGCGGCCAAGCTGGTGAACAGTGCCAATTGTGTGGCGGTAAACGCAGGGTTGGTTTCGCGCGCCATGTAGGCCACGAATGCGGCCGTGCCCAAGCCCACGCCGACGGCTTCGGCGCCAATCACACCGGCCAACATGATGCGTTCGGTGGCGGTGACCACTTCAAATTTACCGAATCCGGCCAGCCACACAAAGCCCAAAATCGTCACAATCTGCACCAAGCCAAACAGCCACAGGGCTTTGTTGATGCCCAGCTTCAGCATCCAAATGCCGCCGATGATGCCGAAAATCACTGCAGGCCACAGGCCGGCATTTTTGGCGATGATGCCGATGTCGGTTTTGCTGTAGCCCATGTCGAGATAAAACGGCGTGGCCAAGGCGGTGGCCATGCTGTCGCCGAGTTTATAAAGGAAAATAAACGCCAATACCAGCAGCGCCTGTTGCACGCCTTTACGCGTAAAAAATTCGCTGAAAGGTTCGACCACGGTTTGTTTGAAGGTGCGCGGCGCACTTGGCGGTAATTCCGGTTCGCGTGCTAAAAACAGCGTCATCAACAAGCCCGGAATCATAAACAGCGCGGTGATGATGAACACATTGTGCCACGGCATCATGTCGGCCAAAATCAGGCTGAGTGAGCCGGGAATCAGCGCGGCGATGCGGTAGGCGTTGACGTGAATGGCATTGCCCAAACCCAATTCGCTGTCGGGCAGGATTTCGCGACGGAATGCGTCCAACACAATATCCTGACTGGCCGAGAAAAACGCCACCACTACCGACAAGCCCATGATAATCGCCATGTGCTGATGCGGATTCAAAAAGGCATAGGCCATCAAGGTGGCCAGCAAACCGATTTGCGTTACCAGCATCCAGCCGCGGCGGCGGCCTAGAAACGGCAGGCGCACGGCATCCATCACCGGCGACCAAATAAATTTCCAAGTAAACGGCAAACCGATTAAGGCAAACAGACCGATGGTTTTCAAATCGATGTGTTCGCTACGCAGCCATGCCGGAATCAGGTTGATGAGAAAATACAGCGGCAGGCCGGAGGTGAAACCGGTGAAAATACAGATCAGCATGCGACGCGAGAAAATCTGCTTGAGCGTGCTGTTTTGAGATGAAGTCATGACGGGATTCTAACGATTTAATTAAGGCGGTATTGTAACAAAAGCAGCCATATTGCAGGCCGTCTGAATGCAAAGATTTGTTTTAATTGAGGTCTTTGCAAAACCTCATGAGCAGCCAATCCATACTAAAAGGCCGTCTGAAACCTTGATTCGCGTTTCAGACGGCCTCGAAAGATGTGGCAATCAGTTGCGCAAGCCCAATACGTCTTGCATGTCGAACAAACCTTTTTGGTTGTTTGCCCACACGGCGGCGCGTACGGCACCGGCGGCGAAGGTCATGCGACTGCTGGCTTTGTGGGTGATTTCCACACGCTCACCGTCGGTGGCGAACAAGGCGGTGTGGTCACCGACAATGTCGCCTGCGCGCACGGTGGCAAAGCCGATGGTTGATGGGTCGCGCGGGCCGGTGTGGCCTTCACGGCCATACACGGCACATTCTTTCAGGTCGCGGCCGAGCGCATCGGCAATCACTTCCCCCATGCGCAAGGCCGTACCGCTTGGGGCATCGACTTTGTGGCGATGGTGGCCTTCGATGATTTCGATGTCGTAGCCTTCGTTCAACACGCGCGCAACGGTGTCGAGAATATGGAAAGTCAGGTTTACGCCCACGCTGAAGTTGGCGGCGAATACCACGCCGATTTTGTCACCGGCCGCTTTAATCGCTGCTTTGCCTGCATCGTCAAAACCGGTGGTGCCGATGATGATGTTGACACCTTGTTCCACACATTTTTGCAGGTGTTTCAAGGTTGGTTCAGGGCGTGTGAAGTCGATTAATACATCGCTTTGCGCCAACACGGCATCTACGTCGTCGGTGATGGTGACACCGGTTTTTAAGCCCAAAGCAAAGCCGGCATCCAAGCCCAAGGCTTCGGAAGCGGAATGCTCGATGGCGCCGGATAACACGGTATCAGGGTGGTTGTTTACCGCTTCAACCAATACTTTGCCCATGCGGCCGTTCACGCCGGCGATGGCCACTTTTAATGCAGTCATGAATGTTCCTTAAAATTATTGTGCGGCTGAGGCGGCAGCTTCGGCTTTTTGCTCCGCCTGCAAGGCTTCGATGGATTTTTGGATGGCGTTGCCTTCCGCTTTCACCAAGGCATTGTTTTGAAAATGCAAGGTCAGGTTGGATTGGTCTTTAATCACGCCGTTGCGGCTGGTGTTGAAGGTGTAGTCCCAGCGGTCGGCATGGAAAGCATCTTGCAACAAAGGCGTGCCCAACAGCAGCTGCACTTGGTCGCGGCTCATGCCCGGTTGCAAAGATACAACGGCACGCGGATCCAATTCGTTGCCTTGTACGACTTGTAATTTGTAAGAAGGGAAAAGGGATACGCGCTCGGCAGAACAAGCTGCCAAACCCAGCAGGGCGGCCAAGGCCAGACATAAGGTTTTATTCACGGTGTACCTTTCTATCGAAATCGGAATAAAGAAAATGCCATCATCGCTTGAATAAGTTTAAAAAGCAAACGATAATCATCTTCAGAGTGGAAATTTAGGAAGATTGCCCCCATATCGTATTGAGATAATGAAGATAGTTTATTGAAAACCTTTATAATCTCATAGTGGGCAAGTGGCCTAAAAGTGCGTATTATAACGGTTATTAGACCACAGGGGTATTGAATACTATGGAAAATTTCAGCAATATTGCGCAATTGAAAGACAGCGGTTTGAAAGTAACCGGTCCGCGCTTGAAAATCTTAGACTTGTTTGAAACGCATGCCGAAGAGCATTTGAGTGCCGAAGACGTGTACCGCATTTTGCTGGATGAAGGCATTGAAATTGGTGTGGCCACAATTTACCGCGTGTTGACCCAATTTGAGCAAGCGGGCATTTTGCAGCGCCACCATTTTGAAACCGGTAAAGCAGTTTATGAATTGGACAAAGGCGACCACCACGACCACATCGTCTGCGTGAAATGTGGTGTGGTCACCGAATTCCATAATGCAGAAATCGAAGCCCTGCAAGACAAAATTGCCGAAGAAAACGGCTACCGCATTGTTGACCATGCGTTGTATATGTATGGTATCTGCGCGGATTGCCAAGCCAAAAACAAACGCTAATCGTCATATCGATATTCAGACGGCCTCATGATGATGTGAGGCCGTCTGAAATTTTTTAAACCTGAGACCTTTGCAAAACCCCAGGTTTGAGTACAGTTTGAAGTTAGAGCAGCACAGAAAGCGCAGACATATCAAAAAGATAGGCAAGCTTTCGAGCAGCGCATAACGAAGAAATGTTCCAAAGATGGGGATTTTGCAAAGGTCTCAGCCTAAGCAAAATGAACATTCCCTTTCTCCCCCCACAAGATTACCGCTTTCCCAATCCCGATTACGCACTGGCGCATTGTGACGGCTTGGTCGGCGTGAGCGCGGATTTGGACGAAGGACGTTTGCTGTCGGCCTATCGCAGCGGCATTTTCCCGTGGTTTTCCGAAAACGGGCTGTTTTACTGGTTTGCCACCGCGCCGCGCACCGTGTTGTTTCCCGAAAAAATCCACATCGGCAAATCCTTAGTCAAAACCTTGCGTAACAAGCCTTATGTGGTGAGCGTGAATCAAGATTTTGCCGCCGTAATAAATAATTGCGCCGCCGTGTCGCGACCGGAGCAAAGCGGCACATGGATTGCGCCCGAGTTTCAGACGGCCTATGCGCGTTTGCACGACATTGGTCACGCGCATTCGTTTGAATGTTGGTATCCCGACGAACAAGGCCGTCTGAAACTGGCGGGCGGCTTTTACGGCGTGCAAATCGGGCGCGTGTTTTACGGCGAATCCATGTTTGCTCTCGCGCCCGATGCATCCAAAATCGCCTTTGCCTGCGCCGTGCCGTATTTGGCGGAGTGCGGCATTGCATTGATTGACTGCCAGCAAGACACCGCCCATTTAGCGCGCTTCGGTTCGGAGCAAATGGATTTTCATGATTTTCAAACGGCCTTACACCGCTTAAACGCCATGCCGTTGGCGCAGCCCATCGGTTCGAAGTGGTACGGACGACGCTTTGAATGATGAGAACGCTAAAACTTTTCAGACGGCCTAATCACGCTAATAGCTGACGAAAGCGCGTTTACATGGCAAAATAATGCGTTAGAACATTGCAACAGGCCGTCTGAAACCATGCCATGCGTTCAGACGGCCTCAACCCCCACTTAACAAGGAATCAACATGTCATTGCAAAACATCATCGAAACCGCGTTTGAAAACCGCGCCAACATCACCCCGACCAGCGTGACCCCAGAAGTCAAAGAAGCCGTATTGGAAACCCTGCGCCAATTGGATTCAGGCGAATTGCGCGTGGCCGAGCGCGAGAGCGTGGGCAAATGGAAAGTCAACGAATGGGCGAAAAAAGCCGTGTTGCTGTCTTTCCGCATCCAAGACAACGAAGTGTTGAACGACGGTGTGAACAAATATTTCGACAAAGTGCCGACCAAATTTGCCGATTGGTCTGAAGAAGAATTCCAAGCTGCCGGTTTCCGCGCGGTGCCGGGTGCCGTAGCACGTCGTGGCAGCTTCGTGGGCAAAAACGTGGTGTTGATGCCATCATATGTAAACATCGGTGCGTATGTTGATGAAGGCGCGATGGTGGACACTTGGGCGACTGTTGGCTCTTGTGCACAAATCGGTAAAAACGTGCACTTGTCAGGCGGCGTGGGCATTGGCGGCGTATTGGAGCCGTTGCAAGCCAATCCAACCATCATTGAAGACAACTGCTTTATCGGTGCGCGCTCTGAAATCGTGGAAGGCGTGATTGTAGAAGAAGGCAGCGTGATTTCTATGGGCGTGTTCATCGGCCAATCAACCAAAATCTTGGATCGCGAAACCGGCGAAATCTACCAAGGCCGCGTACCTGCCGGCTCAGTAGTGGTATCAGGCAGCATGCCTTCTGCCGACGGCAGCCACAGCCTGTATTGTGCCGTGATTGTGAAAAAAGTGGACGCGCAAACCCGCGCCAAAACCAGCGTGAACGAATTGTTGCGCGGTGTGTAATCAGCGTTGATTTGACACATTAATGAAAAGGCCGTCTGAAAGATTTTCTTTCAGACGGCCTTTTTGTATGTTTTGTGCTTAAACAAAAAGAGAGCTTTGCCAATTAATTTGAATACCAGAACACACATAGGTGCCGTCATTCCCGCGTAGGCGGGAATCCATTTTTGAGTAAAGCAACCTATTGAATAAAAAAGTTTCTTAAATGCTCAGATGGATTCCCGCCTACGCGGGAATGACGGCAGTTTTGGTTGTTGTTGGCTATGGAGTTTTACAAAGGGCTCAAAAAATTAGCTTTGTTGGCACTTGCGGTAAAAACGAATCAAACCATTCGTCGAACTGTCGTGCGCCAAATCATCGTTTTGCTTCAATTCAGGCTCGATGTTTTTTGCCAGCACTTTGCCGTATTCCACGCCCCATTGGTCGAACGGGTTGATTCCCCAAATCACGCCTTCGGCAAAGGTACGGTGTTCGTAAGCGGCCATCAGCATGCCTAAGTTAAACGGGGTCAAGCGGTCAATCAGGAAGCTGTTGCTCGGGCGATTGCCGGGGAATTCTTTGTGCGGCGCGAGTGCTTCGCGTTCGGCTTCAGGCAGATTAGCCAATTCGGCGCGGGCTTCTTCCAGTGTTTTGCCTTTCATCAGCGCTTCGGCTTGGGCAAAGGCATTGGCAACGGTGAAGCGGTGTTGGCGGCCGACTTGGTGCGGCGTGGTCATCGGCACGATGAAATCAACCGGAATCAGGCGCGTGCCTTGGTGTAGCAGTTGGAAATAGGCGTGTTGGCAGTTGACGCCTTCTTCGCCGAACACGATGCCGCCGGTTTTGTGGCCGACTTTTTCACCGTCAATGGTGCGGCTTTTGCCGCAGCTTTCCATGTCCAATTGGTTGAGCCATGCAGGGAATCGGCGCATGTTGTGGCTGTACGGTACGGCGGTGTGGCCGTCTGAACCGTAAAAATTGTTGTACCAAACATGCAGCAAGGCCATCAATACGGGAATATTGTGGCGCAGCGGCGTGTTGAAGAAATGCTCGTCCATGGCATGGGCGCCGCTTAAAAATTCGCGGAAACGCGTTTCGCCCACGGCCACCATCAAGGGTAGGCCGATGGTTGACCACACGGAATAGCGGCCGCCGACCCAGTCGAACATGGCAAACACGCGTTCTGCAGGAATGCCGAAGTTTTCAGCGGCGGCGACATCGCTGGAAATGGCGCAGAAATGGCGCGCAATGCCCGATTCCGGTAAGCCGGCGGCTTTATACCATTGGCGCGCGGCATGAGCGTTGAGCAGGGTTTCGGGGGTACCGAAGGATTTGCTGGCGATGCTGAAGACGGTGGTTTCGGGATTGAGTTGTTCCAGCTTTTGCGCGATGTCGGCATCGTCGGAATTGCTGATGAAATGCACGCGCACGTTTTTGCGGTAGTCATACAGCGATTGCGCGCACATTTGCGGACCCAAATCGGAGCCGCCGATACCAATGTGGACGAAATCGGTGATGCGTTTGCCGGTGATGCCGGTGTGGTTGCCGCTGATGATGCTCTCGGCAAAGGCCAAGGCGCGGTCAAGTTCGTGATGGAGCTTGGGAATGATGTTTTCACCGGCAACCATAATCGGCGCGGCGTTTTCAGACGACCTTAAAGCGGTGTGAAGGGCGGCGCGTTGTTCGCTGGTGTTGATTTTGTCGCCGCGTTGCATGGCCTGCATGGCTTCGGGCAGCTTGGCTGCTTCAGCCAGTTGACATAAAAGAACAAGCGTTTCGTCGTTAATACGGTTTTTGCTGTAATCGAATAACAAGCCGTGTAAGGTTTCGTGCATGTTGTCAAAACGCTGCACATCTTCGGCAAATTGGTCGCGCATGTGTATGTCGGCGGTGGCCTGTTGATGCTCGGCAAGCTGTTGCCATGCTTCGGAGAACGTCATATTTTATCCTTCGGTTGAATAACGGCGGGGACAAATCCACTCAAACTTCAATCAAGCAGCTTAAAGTGATTTATTTAGTTCATTGAATTGTCGTCTGAAAATAAAATTATACTATGTTAACAAATCATAGGCGGGGATTGTTGCAAAATTGTGATAATCGGATTCATTTTAATGAAATTAGGCGAAAGCCCTTTTAAAACGCAATGATTGTGCGCGTGTAGTGGTATGTAGTGTAACAAAATTTTAAAAGGCGGGTAACTTAGTCTTTTAAAAAGCAAAAATATTGAAACAACATGCATAAAAATAGTGTTTTTGCTTGATTCCAGTCAAAGTTTTGTTAAAGAGTGTTATGACACCGATGTCTGCTGTGCTATTCTGCGTAATATTATTGAAATAACTCAGGTTCGGAAGTCGTAAGATGGCTACAATTTACGATGTTGCCGCTCGGGCGGGGGTATCGCCGAAGACGGTCAGCCGGGTGATTAACGGTGATGCGCCGGTCAGCGAAAAAACGCGTGCCAAAGTGGAAACGGCCATTGCGGCCTTGGGTTACATCCCGTCATCAGCGGCCAGAGTGATGCGCTCCAGCCGTTCGGGGATTGTGGGGTTGATTACCGGTGCGATTTCGCGGGTGGGTGAAGCCAACCGCATTCATGGTTTGCCCGATGTGTTTTTGATGAAAGGCATTCAGCAAGGCATACGGGCACAAGGCAAAACCTTGATGATTGCCGACATCGACAACCGAGCCGACATCGAACCTTTAATCCGTACCTTTATGGAACACCGCGCCGAAGGCATTTTGTATGTGGCGCAATATCATCAGGAAGTGGTGCTGCCCGATGTCAGCCATGCCTGCCCGATTGTGTTGGTGAATTGCTTCGATAAAATCGGCACGCCGTCGGTTTTACCTGATGATGAACAAGGACAATATGATTTGGTGCGCCAAATCATCCGCCATGGCCACAGCCGTATTGCGTATGTGACCTTGCAACCGGGCATTGAAGCCACACCTTTGCGTGTAGCTGGCTACAGCCGTGCTTTGGCCGATGCCGGTATCGCGTTTGATGCCGATTTGGTGCAGACCGGCTATGCCGATTTTGATTACGACAGCGCGCCTTTGGTGGCGGCGATTGTGAAATTATTGGCGTTGCCGCAGCCGCCTACCGTGATTTGCTGCGGCAATGACGAAATGGCGGTCAGGGTGTACGGCATTTTGCGCACGCGCGGTTTGCGGGTGCCGGAAGAAATTTCGGTGGCCGGCTACGACAACCACAGCGCGATTGCCGAAACCTTATTCCCGCCTTTAACCAGCACCGAGCTGCCGTATTTGCGCATGGGTGCGCTGGCGGCGGATATGCTGTTTGCCGAAGAAGCGAGACAAAGCGGCCAAATGTTGAAAGTAGTCGGGGAAACTATTTGGCGCCAGTCGGTGACGACTTTGAAATAAATATTGAAGATCAATAGGCGGCAGGGGAAATAGGCCGTCTGAAACAGAATTCGTGGGAAGCATACGAATCAGACCCGAGTGAGCGGGCAGTAGAATAAAAAAGCAGTGCTCAGCCAACAGCTGCTTTCTGAGAAAACTTTTTGTTTCAGTATATTAATTAGTCAGGAGTAAACTCCCAATGAAGATATCCCCACAAGTGGCGATGACCCTTCGCCAGATTATGCTGATGAACTTCGGTTTCTTCGGTATTCAATATAGCTTTGGTTTGCAGCAAACCGCGATTAACCCGATTTTCAGTTTCCTGAATGCCGACCCGGGTCAATTGCCGATTCTGAACATGGCCGGTCCGATTACCGGCTTGCTGGTGCAGCCGATTATCGGTGCTTTGTCTGACCGCACCTGGATTCCGGGCTTGGGTCGCCGTCGTCCGTATTTCTTGATTGGCGCAATCGGTTGCAGCTTGTGTCTGTTTATTTATCCGCACGTGACCGCGTTGTGGGTGGCTGTGTTGCTGTTGTGGCTGTTGGACATTTCCAATAATACCGCCATGGAACCATTCCGCGCCTTCATCGCCGATACCGTGCCGGAGCACCAACAAGCCAGCGGTTTCTTGATGCAATCTGTGTTTACCGGTTTGGGTATTACCTTGGCCAACGTGTCGCTGTATATTTTCCAGCAAATCGGCTGGTTGCAGCAGACTTCTGAAGCCGGCATTCCTTACTGGGTATTCGGTTCGTTCTATATCGGTGCCGTGTGTTCGATTGGCTCGGTGCTGGTGACCGTGTTGTCTACGCCTGAACACGAGCCTTCTGCCGAAGAAATGGCTGCCCTGCGTGCAAAAAAAGAGCAATCTGCCATCGCCGAAATCTTCATTGCGATTAAAGAAATGCCGTTTGCTTTGTGGCAATTGGCTTTGGTGTACCTGTTCCAATGGTATGCGCTGTTTATCTACTGGCAATACATTTCACACAGTATCGTGCAATCGGTGTGGAACTCGACTTCTGCCGACAAGGCCGCTTACGAACAAGCCGTGGCATGGACCGGTTTGGTCAACGGTTTCTACAACATCGTGACCTTCATTTCCGCTTTCGGCCTGATGTGGATGGCGAAAAAATACGCCGCCAAATATGTGCATGCGTTTGCCGTGATATTGGCTGCCTTGGCGTTGCTGGCGATTCCGCATATTGGTAATAAATACTTGATGTTCGCACCGATGATCGGTTTCGGTATTGGTTGGGCGTCGATGATGGGTGTGCCGTTTATGATTGTGGTGCATGCGATTCCGAAAGAGCGTTACGGCGTGTACATGGGTATTGTGAACATGATGATCGTGATTCCAATGCTGATCGAAACCGTGACTTTCGGTTGGATTTACGACACCTTCTTAGGCTCGAATCCGGCCAACGCCATGACTTTTGCCGGCGTATTCTTGGCGATTGCCGCCTTCCTGACCTTGTTGATTAAAACCACCAACAAGCCTGCCGGTGTAGAAAATAATGCGGCGTAATTAAAAGCCGTTAAGAGCAAGGCCGTCTGAAATATTTCAGACGGCCTTGTGTTATGTTAAATCCACGTCAAACAAACCGCGCAAAGCATTGCTCAAACAAATCCTTTCAGCGCCTTGCAGCATATCGCGTGTGATGTGGCACTCAAGCACCTTGTCCGTGTACAGATACTGTTGCGGATTGTCCAAGACTTCCTGTCGCATCACGCCGTTGAGAATAGATAAATCCAAAGCAGGGGTGTGCCACTCGCCATCAATTTTGACAAACACATTGCTGCGGCCGCCTTCGAGCAACAGGCCGTCTGAATTAAAGAGCAGCGCATCAAATGCGCCTTGGTTTGCGGCATGTTGCCATGCGTGGTCGAAACGTTCGCGGTGGGTGGTCTTGAAGCGGCGCAGGGCATCGCGATTCGGCAGAATCTCATCGCTGATGATGACTGATTGTCTGCCTGCCAGTTCGGCCAATGGCGCATGTGTAAACACCAGTTCGCCCTTGTTTTCAGGCAGCAGCGCGATTTTCAAACGCTGTGTTTCAGACGGCATCTGCGCCAGATAATCATGGATTTGTGCGGCAAAATCCGTATTCAAAGGCAGATTCAAGGCTTGCGCCGATGCGTTCAGACGGCCTAAATGCCGTGCCAATAAAGCGCATTGGTTTTGCTCGACCCGCAGCGTTTCAAAAATGCCGAAATCCGGCCGCAAATCGGTGAGAAAACGCGCTTTCCAGCCGCATTCTGCCCATTCCGCTTCGGCTTGGCTGTCGATAACAATGCCTGAACCGACACCGTATTCGGCGTGAAAATCAGCGGCGGATGTTTGGTTTTCAGACGGCCTGAGTATCAGTGTGCGGATGACTACGTTCAACACGCCTGCAAAGCCCAAGCCGCTGTCGCAAGGATTGAGAAAACCGATGCTGCCGGTGTATAAGCTGCGCGGCGTGGTTTCAAGCTGATTGATGAGGCTCATGCTCATGCGTTTGGGCGCGCCGGTAATCGAGCCGCAGGGAAAGGCAGCGCGGAAAATATCGGCGGCGCGGGTGTGCGGCTGCGCTTGTGCTTCAATCGCGCTGGTCATCTGCCACACGCTGCCAAACTGCGATACCTTGAACGGCTCCGGTACACACACGGAGCCGGTTTGTGCGATTTTGCCCAAATCGTTGCGCAATAAATCGACAATCATGATGTTTTCGGCGCGGTTTTTCGGGTCGTTGCGTAACTCGGCGGCGCGTTGTGCATCGTGGCAGTCGTTTAAAATCGGCGCCGTGCCTTTCATCGGTTCGGTAGTGATGAGGCCGTCTGAAGCGATGTTGAGAAACAGCTCGGGTGAGAAACACAAAGTCCACGTATCGAGGCCGTCTGAATCGGGCAGGTGGCACAAGGCGGCATAAGGCACAGGCTGGCGCAAGCAGCGGTATAAATCAATCGGGTTGCCGTAGGTATCGAAATGCAGGCGGGTGGTGTAGTTGATTTGATAAGTGTCGCCGCGGCGGATGGCTTCGTGAATCTCGCTGATGGCGTGCAGATAATCAGTTTTAGAAACATTGTTTTGCGGCGTGCTGATACCGCAGAATAGGCCGTCTGAATGCTTGTCGAGCCATGTCGGCGCATCTACCGCTTCGCAGCTGGCGAACCAATGCACGGCCAAGCAGCCGCTGTGTTCGGCAGGCAGGTTCAACAATGGCAAGCCGAAAGCGTAGTCTGCGCCCAACAGCGCAAACCAGCCTTTTTGCCAACCTTGCTGCAAAATATCATCCAGCGTATCGAGCTGCTGCGCGGATAAAAAATGGCTTTGTTGATGATTTTGATAGAATTTTGCCCGACCGGAAACGGCGTCGTCGAGAAGTGCGAAAAAAGGCATGATGACAACAGATAAGTAAATTGATTAGACATTAAGTTTACATGAAACAGCGCACAAACGTCTGTCGCTATAAATTTGTAAGATGGTGTAGTCCGGCAGGGTAGGACGCGGTAAAATAAACATAGAAGGAAATCATACCACTAAAAAACCTTTTCTATGACAGGAGTTGAGATGACAGAAACACAATTGCAACCTTATGAAGCAGTGAAAGCCGATGCGGCAGAAACACAATTAGAAGTATTTGAAAAATCCGTATTGGAATACGAAGGCCAAGTGACTTCGGAAGACTCCAATTCTGCCCCTTTGCCTGAAAGCTATCCTTACCGCCAGCGCATGCGCCGTGCCGTGTATGAGCGTGAAAAGAAAAAGCTGCAAATCGAATTACTGAAAGTGCAAAGCTGGGTCAAAGAATCCGGCCAGCGCATTGTCTGCCTGTTTGAAGGCCGTGATGCCGCAGGTAAGGGCGGCACCATCAAACGCTTTATGGAACACTTAAATCCGCGTGGCGCACGTGTGGTGGCTTTGGAAAAACCAACTACCACCGAACGCGGCCAATGGTATTTCCAGCGTTACATCACCAACCTGCCGACTGCCGGTGAAATTGTTTTTTTCGACCGCTCATGGTACAACCGCGCCGGTGTCGAGCGGGTGATGGGCTTTTGCGAGCCAAACGAATATCTGCTGTTTATGCGCCAAGCGCCTGAATTCGAGCGCATGCTGGTGGCCAGTGGGATCCATTTGTTTAAGTTTTGGTTCTCCGTGAGCCGCGAAGAACAATTGCGCCGCTTCATTTCCCGCCGCGATGACCCACTGAAACACTGGAAACTCTCACCGGTGGACATCCAATCACTCGACCGTTGGGACGACTACACCGAAGCCAAAGACGCCATGTTCTTCCACACCCACACTGGTGATGCGCCATGGACAATTATCCGCTCTGACGATAAAAAACGCGCGCGTTTGAACTGTATCCGCCATTTCCTGCACAGCTTGGATTATCCGGGCAAAGACGAAAAAGCCATCGGCAAAGTTGACGATAAAATCATCTTGTCGCCTAATGTGCGCTACCAACAGCAGCACGTTGAAATCGGTCACGATTAATCTGCGCTGAAGTGATGTTCAAGGCCGTCTGAAACCTGATTGGGTTTCAGACGGCCTTTTGATTCATTGTGTTATGATCAGTGTATTCCAAATTTGTGGGAGGAGTATATGTTTCACAAAAGCTGGCAAACGGTTTATGCAGACATTGAAATTGTGGTACACAACTCATGGAATCTGTTGGGTTCGACGGTGGAAGAAATCCTCATCAACGGACAGCAAGTGCATTATCTGAAGAAAAGTTTTTGGTTACCGCTAAAACGCATACTGGGCTATCGCAAAGATTTTGAAATCAACGGCACACACATCACCGTGAAGGTCGGCAACAGCCCAACCGGCACAAGCGTGGCGTGTCAGATTTTAATTAATGGCGACTATTATCATGGGGACAGGGAAGTGTTGTTTGCAGACTAGGAGGCGGTATGAATCGGCTTTGCTGAGGTGATATTGTGCTTAGAAAAAGCCGGCATGTATGCACATACCGGCTTTTTGTGTGAATGGAAAGTTGTATGGGAAGGGTCAGAATCGGCGTTAATGTGCCTCATCCCAATTTTCCCCCACGCCCACTTCAGCTACCAGTGGCACATTCAATTCACCTTTGGCGACATCGGCCATAATCTCGGGCAGTTTCTGTTTGACTAAATCCAATTCCGATTCCACTACTTCCAGTACCAATTCGTCATGCACCTGCATAATCAGTTTGCTTTGCAGGCCGTCTGAAAGCAGCCATTGGCGCACGTCTTTCATGGCGCGCTTGATGAGGTCGGAGGCGGTGCCCTGCATAGGGGCGTTGATGGCGGCGCGTTCGGCACCGGCGCGGGCGTTGCCGTTTTTGCTGTGGATATCGGGCAGGTAGAGGCGGCGGCCGAATTGGGTTTCGACATAGCCTTGCTGCGCGGCTTGTTCTTTGGTGCGCTGCATGTAATCGGCCACGCCCGGATAGCGGGCGAAGTAGCGGTCGATAAAGTTTTTCGCCGACACGGCATCGATGCCGAGTGATTTGGCAAGCCCGTATTGACCCATGCCGTAAATCAGGCCGAAGTTGATGGTTTTGGCGTAGCGACGTTGGTCGGCGCTGACGTTTTCAGGGGCAACGCCGAACACTTCGGCGGCGGTGCGGCGGTGTACGTCTTCGCCGTTTTGGAAGGCTTCGAGCAGGGTTTTGTCGCCGCTCAAATGTGCCATAATCCGCAATTCGATTTGTGAGTAGTCGGCAGACACAATCACGCTGCCGGCCGGTGCATTGAAGGCACGGCGCACTTTGCGGCCTTCTTCGGTGCGGATGGGGATGTTTTGCAGGTTGGGGTTGTTGCTCGCCAGGCGGCCGGTGATGGCGACGGCTTGGGCGTAGGTGGTGTGTACGCGGCCGGTGCGCGGGTTGACCATTTCCGGCAGCTTGTCGGTGTAGGTGGATTTGAGCTTGGCTAAACCACGGTTTTCCAAGATGATTTTCGGTAATGGAAAATCAGCGGCCAGTTGTTCTAACACGGCTTCGTTGGTCGATACGCCGCCGGACGCGGTTTTTTTCAGGCCTTTGGTCGGAATCCCCATTTTGCCAAACAAGATTTCTTGCAGCTGTTTTGGAGAATTGAGGTTAAACGGCTGACCGGCGGCTTCATAGGCTTGCTGTTCCAATTCGAGCAAGCGGCGGCCGAGCTCGTGGCTTTGGGCGGCCAATTCGGCTTTGTCGATTTGCACGCCGGTGCGCTCCATTTCAAACAACACCTGCGCCACGGGCAATTCCATGTTTTGATAAATATCGCGCTGCTTGTTGTCCATTTGTTTGACCAAATGGTTTTCGATGCGCAGAGCGAAATCGGCATCTTGGCAGGCGTATTCGGTGGCTTGTTCTAAGGCGACATCGGCAAACGAAATCGCTTTCGCACCCTTGCCGCACAAGGATTCGTAGGTCACGGTTTCCAAGCCCAGCCAACGCTCGGCCAGCTCATCCAAGCCGTGTCCCAAATGGCTTTCCACAATATAAGAAGCGAGCATGGCATCGCCGCTGATGCCTTGAAGCGCGATGTCGTAATTGGCGAACACGTGTTGGTCGTATTTCAGGTTTTGGCCGATTTTGTGCAGCGTTTCGCTTTCTAAAAAAGGTTTCAGACGGCCTAATACGTCTTTCAAAGGCAATTGGTCGGGTGCGGCGGCCGGTGTGTGGCCGACCGGAATATACACCGCTTCGCCGGCGGCAAAGGCGATGCTGATGCCGACCAATTGCGCGTTCATGGCATCGAGTGAGGTGGTTTCGGTGTCGAGGCCGATGGTGTGTGCGGCGGTGAGTTTGCTTAATAAGTCGGCAAACTGCGCTTCGGTGGTGATGGCTTGGTAATCCAGCTTGGCCGGTTTTTCGGCTTGGGTGATGATGTGTTCAGACGGCATTTCAGCGGCCAACGCGGCTTGTTCGCCGATGTCGAGATTGCCAAACAAATCATCGCCTTGAGCCGTTTCGCGCAGACGCTCTTCCGCTTCTTTGAGCCAAGTGCGGAAGTTGAGGCGCTTGAATTCGACTGCCAATTGCGACCATTTCGGGGTTTGGCGGCGCAGGCTGTCGAGGCCGTCTGAAAGCTCGCCGTGCAAATCCACATCGGTTTTAATCGTCACCAATTCATACGACAAAGGCAGGCGCGGCAGGGCGGCTTGCAGGTTTTCGCCGACTTTGCCTTTGATTTCAGCTGCGTTGGCCATCACGCCTTCGAGTGAGCCGTATTGCTCCAGCCATTTGACGGCGGTTTTCGGGCCGCATTTTTCCACGCCCGGTACGTTGTCCACTTTATCGCCCATCAGGGCCAGATAATCGCGGATTTGGTCAGGGCGCACGCCGAATTTGGCGGCCACGCCTTCGCTGTCGAGCGTTTCGCCGCTCATGGTGTTGACTAAAGTGACTTGTTCGTTGACCAATTGCGCCATGTCTTTGTCGCCGGTGGACACAATCACGTTCATGCCCGCCTTGCCGCCTTGTTGCGCCAGCGTGCCAATCACGTCATCGGCTTCCACGCCCGGAATCACCAACACCGGCCAGCCCATCAGCCGCACCAGTTCCGGCAGTATTTCCGCTTGCGGGCGCAAATCATCGGGCATAGGCGGGCGGGTGGCTTTGTAGTCGGCAAACATATCGTGGCGGAAATTTTTGCCTTTGGCATCAAACACTACTGCGCAATAATCGTGCACATGGTCGGCACGCAGTCGGCGCAACATGTTCAACACGCCATACACCGCGCCGGTGGGCGTGCCGTCAGGTGCGGTAAGCGGCGCCATCGCGTGGTAGGCGCGGTAGAGGTAAGATGAGCCGTCGACTAACAGCAGGGTTTGGTTTGATGACATGGTAAAGCCTTTGCAACAACGGCGCGTGATGAAACAGGCCGTCTGAAATCTAAGAGAATAAAGTACATTATAAAGGAAAAGACAGCGTTCTTTATATATTGCGGCTGTGGTTTGGCAGGTATATGAAATAACCGCCATAAATTTATGCAATGTTGGGAAATAGTGTCAGATGGTGTATTAATAAATAAGCTAATGTGATGATAGTAATTTAATTTTGAATAAAATCATATATCTGCTGTTAATATAGCTTTTGGTTTTAAGCAAATAACTTTTAGTGCTTTTACTATCCGCACGAATCGGCTAGCATGGCTTGTTTATTTTTATTTGATTGATAAAGGAAATCATCATGGCACGTTTGACTGTACACAATTTGGATACCGTTCCTGAAGCTGCGAAACCACGCATGGAAGCGGTTTTGAAAAACAACGGCTTTATCCCGAATTTAATCGGCGTTTTGTCGAATGCTCCTGAAGCCTTGGCGTTTTATCAAGAAGTCGGCAAGATGAATGCCGCCAACAGTCTGACCGCCGGTGAAGTGGAAGTGGTGCAAATCATCGCTGCCAAAACCAACGAATGCGGCTTCTGCGTGGCCGGCCACACCAAATTGGCGACCTTGAAAAAGCTGATGTCTGAGCAATCTATCCAAGCCGCGCGCGCTTTGGATGCGGGTGCATTTGACGATGAGAAATTGTCTGCATTGGCAGCGTTTACCCAAGCCGTGATGGCGAAAAAAGGCGCGGTAGCCGATGCCGAATTGCAAGCTTTCTTCGATGCCGGTTACAACCAGCAGCAAGCGGTTGAAGTGGTGATGGGCGTGGCTTTGGCGACCTTGTGCAACTATGCCAACAACTTGGCACAATCTGAAATCAACCCAGAATTGCAAGCATACGCTTAATGATTGGTTTGAAATAAACAAAGGCCGTCTGAAATGTTCAGACGGCCTTTGTTTATTGATGATTACGTTTAACGAATCGCGGCCACGCAATCTTTCACCAGCGCAGGGCCTTGGTAGATTAAGCCACTGTATACTTGCACGGCGGTCGCGCCTAAGCGGATTTTTTCGGCGGCGTCGCGGCCTTCCATAATGCCGCCGACACCGATAATCGGCAATGCGCCGTCGATGTGTTCGGCCAATAATTTCAGCACTTGGTTGCTTTTTTCGCGCACCGGCAAGCCGCTCAAGCCGCCTTGTTCTTGCGCTAAGACGTGGTTGCCTAATGACGATTTGTCGATGGTGGTGTTGGTGGCGATGAGGCCGTCCATTTGTATGCTTTTGACCACGTGGGCGATGTCTTCGATTTGCGCTTCGTCCAAATCAGGGGCGATTTTCACCGCCAGCGGCACGTATTTACCGTGTGCCGCGTGTAAGTGCGCCTGTTTGTTTTTCAAGGTTTCCAGCAAGGCGCTCAATTCGTCGCCGCCTTGCAGCGCACGCAGGTTTTTAGTGTTGGGCGAAGAAATATTAATGGCGATGTAATCGGCATGGGCGTAGGCTTTTTCCAAACAAATCAGGTAATCATCGGCGGCATGTTCAATCGGGGTCACGGCGTTCTTACCGATGTTGATGCCCAAAATGCCTTTGTAGCTGCTGGCTTCGATGTTGCGAATCATGGTATCGATGCCGTGGTTGTTGAAGCCCATGCGGTTGATGATGCCTTGATGTTCAGGTACACGGAACAGGCGCGGTTGTGGGTTGCCGGGTTGTGGTTTGGGGGTAACGGTGCCGACTTCAAGAAAGCCGAAACCGAGTGCGCCGAAGGCATCGATGCATTCGCCGTTTTTGTCTAAACCTGCCGCCAAGCCGACCGGATTGGGCAGATGCAGCCCCATCAGTTTGGTGGCTTTGCCGTGGTTGTCGGCCATCGGCATCAGACCGAGTTTGCTGCAGATTTGCAGACCTTTGATGGTCATATTGTGGGTGGTTTCGGGATTGATTTTAAACAGAACAGATCGGGCAAGGGCATACATGGGCAGGCTTTCTCAATAGTGGAAACAATGGCGGTATTTTACCTGAAAAAATGGCTTAGGCCGTCTGAAACAGTTTGTAAGCTGATAATGGTCAAGCTTCTTGTATCCAAACCTGAGGTTTTCAAAGGTTGTGGCCTGATGAATCCACGCTTAAGCAAAAACACACATCAGCTTAAACGAATCTGCTAAACTGTCGGCCAAATTGTCTTGATGAAAAACAAAGGAGAAATCATGTCATACGTTTTCGAGCCGGTTCAGACGGCCGCTTTGCCGGTGGCCGGCAGCAGCGACCAATATTCCGTGCGCCGCGTGTATTGCGTCGGCCGCAATTATGCCGATCATGCGCGCGAGATGGGTTCTGATCCCGACCGCGAGCCGCCGTTTTTCTTTTGCAAACCGAACGACTGCCAATCCATCGTGCCGGTGGCGGCCAATGAAATCGTGGATTTGCCGTATCCGAGTTTGACATCAAACTATCATTACGAAGTGGAACTGGTGGTGGCCATCGGCAAGGGCGGCCAAAATATCCGTGCAGAAGATGCGGAAAGCCATATTTTCGGCTACGCCGTCGGCTTGGACATGACCCGTCGCGACTTGCAGGCGCAAATGCGTGAAATCGGCCGCCCGTGGGAAATCGGTAAAGCGTTTGATTTTTCGGCGCCGATTGGTGAATTGCACCGCATCAGCGAAACAGGTATGCTATCTGATGCGGCGATTGAATTGAGCGTCAACGGTGAAACCAAGCAAAGCAGCAACATCAATCACCTGACATGGAGCGTGGCGGAAACGATTGCCAAATTATCGGAATTGTTTACCCTGCAACCGGGCGATTTGATTTTCACCGGTACGCCCGAAGGTGTGGGCGCGGTGGTGAAAGGCGATACCATTCGCGCGAAAGTTGAAGGCTTAACCAGCATTACAGTGTGCATTAAGTAAGTGTAGGGTTTTAATAAAACAGGCCGTCTGAAAGATGATTGTTCAGACGGCCTTGGTTACGTGGCATCGGTTCGGCGGGTGTCAGATGTCCGGAAAATTAACGCGGCTGTAAAAGCTGCCGTTGATTTGGGTCATGTTGATGTGAAACATGCGGTATGCATGAAATAAGCTGCTATCCGGTGGTGTCGGGTTTTTCCAAAAATCAGCCAATTTGCCTTGATAAGTCATGCCGTCGATGTCGTAGTGTGCCCTGCCCAATACCTTAACCGGCATATTGTGAATCAAGGCGGATAAACCGCTGGTGCTGTTTATGGTCACCATGCCGATGCCGTGGCGCAAAAAAACCGGTAACGGCACATCATGGACATAAACAATCCGCCCTTTCAATCGGGGATGCTTTTTGATAAAACACTTAATCACCCGGCCATAATCAATAAAGCCGCGATCCATCGGATGATGCTTGATGATCAGCGTCACATCATCAGGCGCATGCATGGAAAATGAAGTAAGAACATGCAATAAAAAGCTGCGCACCGTTGAAAAGTCGCAATGGATACGCACCTGACTGTCGTTGAAGACCTGTAGCGGCACCACAAAAAACTTACCGAATCTCCCTGCCTCGATTTGTTTGGCAAAGTTGGCATCTTCAATCCAGTAGCACAGCCGTTTAAATGTGGATAATGACCATAACTTGGCGTAATGGTCCAAATTGAAGGCGCGATGGTGTATATAGTATGGGTATTTTTTACGTCGGCGGTTGGCTTCAATATAGTATCGGGCCGCATTTTGTGCCATGGGCTTAAAGCCACCGGGTACAGGGGCAGGATCTTGATATTCCTGGGTGGCCAATAGAGGAAATTGCGCATTAAAAAAGCCGGCAGTACGTGGCAGCGGAGAAAAAGCATTGACGCCTGATTTTTCTAAGGTAATAAAGAAAGGACGGAAATAGCCTTCTTCAAAAGCCCAAAAATTCACACCGTATTGTTCGCTTACCTGACGTGCCTGCAGGTGATAAGGGCGGGTATCACCGAAGCAGACCACAGCCTGAATGCGGTATTCTTTGATGTAAGTTTCAAGATAAGCTGGGAAATCGTGATAGTTTCCCAGGTAGGCATGAGTATGCGCGATGGTCTCGGGGTAGAAGTATTCATCACCGGCATTAAAGTTGAATTTGTGAACAGTTTTTCCATGGGTATCTGTCAGCCACGCTGCAAAATGCTGAAAAAAAGCCCCGACAGGCCCCTGCAGCAGCAAAATGCGTTCGGCAGTTGCTACTAGTTCATGAAGATAGCTTTTAAATAAATGGTTCATTAGGGTCGTGTACACATAGAAACTGGATAAAAATGGAATGTTGAGTTGTTGTAAGGTTTCCATTTTGTTTATGGCTATGCAGCCGATTGATAAGGATACGATGCATCAGCAGCCAGGTAAAGCACGCCGTTGTTAACAACATGGCATAGCCTGTGGCCGCTGTTGGCATTTACCCGACTAAAGATCGATATAATTGTTTGATTTTACCGATTTGCTTGCTTAACCAGCTTTTATGTAGTCGGCTGTTGTTTTTTTGCAATGCTTTTTGCGTTTTCAATACATCGATGGCGGTAGCGGCATCAATCATACGACGGGTATCCGGGTGGACATAGCCCGGATAGTAAATTAAGGTACCGGCGATAAGCTCCCACAGTTTCAAACGGCGTGTACGGCGTGCAATGGGTAAACGGTCTTCGGTCAAGCCCCAGCCGGCGTAAAACGGCAGCCCGTAACACACCACTTTTTTGCCACGCAACAAGGCTTCAAAGCCGGTGAGCGAGGTCATGGTGTGTACTTCATCGGCGTATTGCAGGCAGGTGAGAATATCGGCTTCGGGGGCGGTTTGATCGGCGTGGCGTGCCATGTCTTCCGCGCTGATGTGGCCGACTCGGTTGCCGCTGACCACATCGGGATGCGGTTTGTAAATAATATAGGCTTTAGGGTTGCTCTCGCGTACGGTGCGGAGCAAATCCAGATTGCGGTAAATTTCAGGCGAACCATGTCGGATGGAGGCATCGTCTTCCACCTGACCCGGCACCAGAATCACGGTTTGGCTGGTGTTGGGCGGGGTAAACACCTGATTACCGACATTGTATTTGCTGATGTGGTGCTCGGTTAGTGCCTGTTGCAGCATGGAGGCCGTCTGAAAATCCTGTTCACTGAAAGCTTGATTTTGCAGGATATATTCCAAGCGTGACGGCGTTTCAGCGTTGAAATAAATTCCCATGTCGTCGGTGACCAAAGACAATGCCGGCACTAAGTTCGACCCCAAACCCACCGAACGGATAAAGCCGTCTTCCATTCTCAATAGCGGTAAGCCACGGCTTTGGGCAAAATCAATCACGGCCTGCTTGCCGTTGCCCCAAGCCAGCACACGCGCATCGGCGGCAAAATCAATGTTTTTCAGCTTTTTAACCGATTTCACAAATTTCAGACGGCATGAAGGCACATTGAAAAACGGCTTCATCACCGCCTGTTTCCACAGCGATATGCCCACACAATACAACTCGCCACGCAGCTTTTCATTCAAGCGGCGGGCGGCGGCTAGATAGTCAATCACATCAAACAGCGTACCGGCCTTGCCCGTATTCGGATTCAGGTAGCGGCTGTATTGCAGGTAAGCCGCGGCAAACAGCTGCAATAGCGAACGTGGCGCACGGCGGCCTTCATCCACCAGCTTTGCAATATCAGGATGACGGTCGTCACTTACCCCCCAGCCGGCATACCACGGCAAACCAAACGTTATCAAAGGCTTGCCGCACAATAAGGCTTCAAAACCCATTTGCGAGGTCACGCAATACACTTTGTCTACAGCTTGCAGCAGCGAAATCGGATTAATGTCTTCAGCCAATAAACGCACACGCGGCTGCTGTGCCAAATCGGTGAGATAACCTTGCTTCTTGCCGCTCAATACATCGGGGTGGGTTTTAACCCAAATTTCCGCATCGGGATTTTCGGCTAAGGCCGTCTGAAACATTTGGCGGAATGTGGCTTCATCTGCGCCGCCATATTGAATCGCCATATCGCCGAAAGTTTGATCAATTACCAAAACAATGTTTTTACTGTCTTGTACGAGGCCGTCTGAAAAATCTGGCGCATGGTTATATTTAGACAAACGGTGCGTCAAAATCAAATCGATTGCCTGCTGTGCTTGGTTAAGCATTTCAGACGGCATATCGGCGGCTAAAACTAACTGCTCCAAACGCGATGGGCGAGTTGTGTCGTAATAGATGCCGATATCGTCGTAAACCAGTGCAAACGGTGGATAACCGGCCACGCCTAAGCCCAGTGAGCGCAAAAAGCCGTCTTCCAATGCGACAAACGGCAAGCCATGTGATTGTGCAAAAGCACGTGCTTGGTGGGTGGTCGGGCGTAAGCCCCAGCCAATGATGGTTTGGGCGTTGAATACGGTTTTGCTAAGTGAATATTCCGGTAGAAATTGCGTAATATTCGGAATTTTACGTATACCGAAAGAGCGAAGAGGAATGTAGGCAGGAATCACAATAAATAGGAAAAAATATTACTGACAATATAATATCTTATTAACAGATTTTGTGTAAATTTTCTGACTATTTAAATATAGTAGAAATTTAGTTAAGTAGGCTAGCTGGTAAAAATTAGGTCATCTTGCTACAAATTACCCACGATGACCTAAAAGTGAAAATTAAAATGTGGCCGCTTCAGCAAGCATCTTACCTGCCAAATCTTTGGTCGATAGGCTTGGTTCGCCCGATAAAGGCCAATTGATTCCCACAGTGGCATCATTCCAAATCAGGGAATGTTCCGCATTCGGGTTGTAATAGTCGGTGCATTTGTAGACAAATTCCGCTTCATCGCTCAACACGTAAAAGCCGTGGGCAAACCCTTCCGGTACCCATAATTGGCGTTTGTTGTCTGCCGATAAAATCTCGCCGACCCAATGGCCGAAAGTAGGGCTATCGCGGCGCATATCCACGGCGACATCAAAGACTTCACCTGATACCACACGCACCAGCTTGCCTTGTGTATTTTCGGTTTGATAATGTAAACCGCGTAACACGCCTTGGCTGGATTTACTGTGGTTTTCCTGCACAAAAGTGCGTTCGGCCACATTTTGGCGGAACCATTCATCGCGGAAGGTTTCCATAAAAAAACCACGCTCGTCACCGAAGACTTTGGGTTCGAGCAATTTGACATCGGGAATACGGGTGTCGATGATATTCATCATGATTTCCTAAAAAGCGTTTCAGACGGCCTCAAAATTGGTAAAAGCACCTTTTAATCTTTTCCAACCAAGCGCAATAAATATTGGCCATATTCGTTTTTACACATCGGCTTCGCTAATGCTCTGACTTCATCGCTGCTCAGCCAGCCATTGCGCCAAGCGATTTCTTCCAAACAGGCCACTTGTAGATTTTGAATGTTTTCAATGGTTTCGACAAACGAAGCCGCTTCCAATAGGCTGGCGTGGGTGCCGGTATCGAGCCAAGCAAAACCACGGCCGAGCAGTTGGACATTGAGTGAGCCATCGTCCAAATACATTTGATTCAAGGTGGTGATTTCCAATTCGCCGCGTTCAGACGGCTTCACTTGTTTGGCAAACTCGACCACGCGATTATCGTAGAAATAGAGACCGGTTACCGCCCAATCGGATTTAGGTTGTTTCGGTTTTTCTTCGATTGACAGGGCTTTGAAATTCTCATCAAACTCAATCACACCGAAACGCTCGGGATCTTTCACTTGATAGCCGAATACGGTAGCACCTTTGGTTTCCACGGAAGCGGCGGCTTCTTTCAGGGATTGGCTGAAATGCTGGCCATAGAAAATATTGTCGCCCAACACCAAACACACCGAATCATCGCCGATAAATTCTTCACCAATTAAAAAGGCTTGCGCCAAACCATCGGGGCTGGGTTGGATGGCGTAGGAAATTTGAATACCGAAATCGCTGCCATCACCCAGTAAGCGGCGGAAAGCATCGTTATCTTCCGGCGTGGTAATCACCAGCACATCGCGGATGCCGGCCAACATCAACACCGATAAGGGGTAATAAATCATCGGTTTGTTGTACACCGGCAGTAATTGCTTTGATACGCCGCGGGTAATCGGGTAAAGGCGTGTGCCGCTGCCGCCTGCGAGAATAATGCCTTTCATAAGCTTGTTTTCCTTGTGTAGTTGGTGTTCAGACGGCCTTCATGCCGCCTGAACATATTCTTATTGTTTAACTGCCCAAACGCTCACGATTATAGCTGCCGTCTAACACGCGCGACCACCAAGTTTGATTGTTTAAATACCATTCCACTGTTTTGCGGATGCCGCTTTCAAAAGTTTCTTGCGGCTGCCAACCCAACTCACGGCCGATTTTTGCGGCATCAATCGCATAGCGCACATCATGGCCGGGGCGGTCTTTGACATAGGTAATCAAATCTTCATAACGCGCCACGCCTTGCGGTTTGTTTGGCACCAATTCTTCCAACAGGGCGCAAATGGTGCGCATCACTTCAATGTTGGCTTTTTCATTGTGGCCACCAATGTTGTAAGTTTCGCCGATTTCGCCTTCTGTGACCACTTGATACAGCGCACGCGCATGATCTTCGACAAACAACCAATCACGAATCTGCATACCGTCGCCATACACCGGCAGCGGTTTGCCATCAAGCGCATTCAGAATCATCAGTGGAATCAGTTTTTCAGGAAAATGATAAGGGCCGTAGTTGTTGGAACAATTGGTTACAATGGTCGGCAGGCCGTAAGTACGCAGCCATGCGCGCACCAAATGGTCGCTGGAGGCTTTGGAAGCCGAATAAGGACTGGAAGGGGCGTAAGGCGTGGTTTCGGTAAACAAATCATCCGTGCCGTGCAAATCGCCATACACTTCATCAGTCGAAATATGATGGAAACGGAAAGCCGCTTTTTTTTCAGACGGCATATCATGCCAATACGCGCGCGCCGCTTCCAAAAGCGTGTAAGTACCGACAATATTGGTTTCAATAAATGCCGCTGGGCCATCAATACTGCGGTCAACATGGCTTTCTGCTGCCAAGTGCATCACCGCATCCGGCTGGTGTTCGGCAAACACACGATCCAGTGCCGCGCGGTCGCAAATATCGACTTGCTCAAACGCATAGCGCGGATGATTGGCCAAAGATTCCAGCGATTCCAAATTGCCCGCATACGTGAGCTTATCCACATTCACCACCGCATCTTGCGTATCGTTGATGATATGGCGTACAACCGCCGAACCGATAAAACCGGCACCGCCGGTGACAAGGATTTTTTTCATGATGAATATTAATCGCCAAAATGATAAGGTAAATTTTACTATAAATCGCAAACAAAGGCCGTCTGAAACTTCAGACGGTCTCTCAATTTCATGACTTAATCATCATAACCATTCGGATGATTACTTACCCAGCGCCATGAATCTTCCATCATTTGGGTTAAATCACGCTGCGTTTGCCAGCCGATTTGCGCCTTCGTATAAGAAGGGTCGGCATAGAAGCACGCCAAATCACCGGCGCGGCGCGGTTTGATTTCAAATGGAATGGTTAAACCCGCAGCCGCTTCAAATGCGCGGATGATTTCCAATACTGAAGAAGCGCGGCCGGAACCTAAGTTCAACAAATGTGTGCCTGCTACATTGCTTTTTGCCTGCATAGCGGCGACATGGCCTTCCGCCAAGTCCATCACATGAATATAGTCGCGCATACCCGTGCCATCAGGGGTAGGATAGTCATCGCCGAATACCGCCAATTGCGGTAGCTTGCCTGCAGCCACTTGGCAGATATAAGGCAACAGATTATTTGGAATGCCGTTTGGCTGTTCACCAATCAAGCCACTTTCGTGCGCGCCAATTGGATTGAAATAACGCAACAAAATCACGCTCCAGCGCGGGTCGGCTTTTTGAATATCGGTGAGAATACGTTCTACCATCGATTTCGATGTGCCGTAAGGGCTGGTGGTATCGCCCGGCGGCATGTCTTCAGTATAAGGTACTTTGCCCGGGTCGCCATAAACCGTCGCTGAAGAGCTGAACACAATACTAAACACGCCCGCGCGCGCCATTTCTTCTGCCAACACCAAGCTGCCCGAAACATTATTATCATAATACTTCATCGGCTCGGCCACACTTTCGCCTACCGCTTTTAAGCCGGCAAAATGAATTACCGAATCAATGCGGTTTTCCGCAAAAATACGGCGCAAAATTTCACGATCGCGGATATCACCTTGATAAAACGGAATCTCTTGGCCGGTAATCGTTTTCAAGCGTGGCAGGATATTGATGCTGGAATTGCACAGGTTATCTAAAATCACCACCTGATGGCCGCTTTTCAGCAAAGAAATGACAGTATGCGAACCAATAAAACCGGTGCCACCGGTAACGAGAATATTCATAGTTTAGGATTTTATATATTGAATATTAAATTGATTTTTGAAAAATAATTAACATAAAGGCCGGAAAGTAAAATATATGATTAATTAACTTCGGCTTTGATTATCTTATAAATAAAAAAATAATCTTAATAATTTTTTAGATGTGTAAATTAATATGCAATTAAGTATTTAATTCTATCAAATCTATTAAATAAAAAATAGGGTACCTCTCGAAATCTTAATTTCACTTTATGATATTGTCTTATTTGTTATATAACACAGGGAATGTAAATAAGATTAAATTAACTATAGTTTTAATATGGAAGGTGATGTATAAGGATGTTTAAAGCATAAACTAATAAAAAACAGACAAAGTTCCCACAACCATTTGTAAAAAAAAATAAATTAATTTAAAATGTTTGCTAAGTTATTATATACTAAACGACTTTAAGAATTCAAAAATAACCATTGGATAACGGAAAGCTATGAATGCCACACAAAAATTCTTAGTTGTATTTGGAACACGTCCAGAAGCCATCAAGATGGCGCCGCTTGTTGACGGGCTCAAAAAGCTCAATTTTGATTTTAAAGTTTGTGTTACCGCACAACATCGGCAAATGCTTGATCAAGTATTGAAGCTCTTTGAGATAAAGCCTGATTATGATTTAGATATTATGAGCAGTGGGCAAACTTTATCAGATATTACAGCGACTATCCTACAAAAGATACAGCCTGTAATTGAGGACTATAAGCCTACCGTAATTTTTGTACATGGTGATACGGCGACTACCCTAGCTAGCTCTTTAGCTGCATATTACAATCAAATCGATATTGCTCATATTGAAGCAGGTTTGAGAACGGGGAATATTTACTCGCCATGGCCGGAAGAAGGTAATCGTAAATTAACAGGTGCATTAGCTAAATATCATTTCACCCCAACTCAGAGTACGCAAGAAAATCTAATTAAAGAAAGTGTTTCTATTGATAAAATTTATGTAACAGGCAATACAGTAATTGATGCTTTATTTCTAGCTTCTGAAAAAATTGAACAAGATAAACAGTTATATGAAAAATTACAATCAGATTTTGAATTTTTATCAGATGATAAAGTAGTACTCATAACCGGTCACCGAAGAGAGAACTTTGGCCAAGGTTTCGAGAATATTTGTAAGGCCATCGCAAAATTATCAGATGATAATCCAAGAGTACGTTTTGTTTATCCAGTTCACCTAAACCCAAATGTAAGAGAGCCTGTACAAAGATTATTGGCAAATAAAGCTAATGTTCATTTGATTGAGCCTTTAGATTATTTCTCATTTACATATTTAATGAAAAAGTCATATCTAATTTTGACCGATTCTGGTGGTATTCAAGAAGAAGCACCTTCACTAGGAAAACCTGTTTTGGTTATGAGAGATACTACAGAACGGCCTGAGGCAGTACAAGCTGGTACAGTCAAATTGGTTGGGACTAATTATGAAAAAATCGTTCAAGAGGTCAATACACTTTTAAGAGATAAGCTTCAGTATCAGGTGATGTCAGAGGCTCATAACCCCTACGGCGATGGAACATCAGTAGAAAAAATTCTTAAGGTTTTTAAATCAAATTAAATTTTTATTTATAGGAATGATTATGTACAAAAATAAAACAATTTCAGTTATCGGCTTAGGCTATATCGGCCTGCCCACCGCCGCTGCTTTTGCCGGCCACGGCGTGAAAGTTATCGGCGTAGATGTCAACCAACACGCCGTCGACACCATCAATCAGGGGAAAATCCACATTGTCGAACCCGACTTGGATACCGCCGTGCACCAGTGCGTTACCAATGGCACACTCAAAGCCACTTTAACCCCCGAGCCTGCCGAAGCATTTTTAATCGCCGTTCCCACCCCGTTTAAAGGCAACGATTACGAACCCGACTTAAGCTACATCGAAGCAGCCAGCAAAGCCATTGCTCCGGTTTTGAAAAAAGGCGACTTAGTGATTTTAGAATCCACCTCGCCCGTTGGCGCCACCGAACAAATGTCTGCCTGGCTGGCCGCAGAACGTCCCGACTTAAGCTTTCCCCAACAAAAAGGCGAAGATTCCGATATCCGGATCGCCCACTGCCCCGAGCGCGTGCTCCCCGGCCAAGTAATGCGCGAATTGATTGAAAACGACCGTATCATAGGCGGCATGACCTCGAAATGCTCGGAACAAGCCGTAGCCCTGTATAAAACTTTTGTAAAAGGCGACTGTATTATTACCAATGCCCGCACAGCCGAAATGTGCAAACTAACCGAAAACTCTTTCCGCGACGTAAACATCGCCTTTGCCAACGAACTTTCCATTATTTGCGACAAACTGGATATCAACGTGTGGGAATTGATTTCACTCGCCAACCGCCACCCTCGTGTCAACATCCTGCAACCAGGTTGCGGTGTAGGGGGGCATTGCATTGCGGTTGATCCATGGTTTATTGTTAACAAGACTCCTGATTTGGCGAAACTGATTCATACCGCTCGTTTGGTCAATGATGGTAAGCCTGAATGGGTGATTGGCAAAGTTGATGAAGCGGTTATTCAAGTATTGCAAAAAAATCCTACTAAAACTGTGGCTGATGTCAAAATTGCGTGTTTAGGGTTGGCTTTTAAGCCAGATATTGATGATTTGCGTGAAAGCCCAGCGCTAAAAATCACTGAAAAACTGGCAGAGAAATATCCAAATCAAATCTTGGCGGTAGAGCCAAATGTAGATGAATTGCCAACAAAACTAGCTGACAAAGGTATTAAGCTCGTTCAGCTTGACGATGTGCTAAATCAGGCAGATGTAGTGGTTATTTTAGTGGATCATAAAGAATTTAAGGGTGCGCAACTGATTGATGTTAAAGGATTGGTTCTGGATACAAAGGGTATTTGGAATTAGTTAGTTGGTGAGTTTCTTTTCAGAATTTGTAAAAATTGAATACGATAAGAGGATGTGATGAGTAAGTTAAAACCTGCATTTAATTCAAAAGAGCTAGAGGATAAGATCTTAATCTTAGAAGCTGACGTAAAAAAATTCAATGATTCAGCTTATAGGGCAAAGAAAGAGGTTCAACGACTTAATGGCTTGTTGGAAGAGCAAAATGCTTATATTGTTCATTTGGAACAAAAACTTCTAGGGCTTGCTGATAGATATAATCATCTGGCATCTGAATATAATACCGAAATTATTGAGCTTAAGAATCAATCAACCACATTGTCATATTGGCTTGGCCAAGCAATAATTAAGCTTAAGACATTGAAAGGCATTTTATATTTCATCCCAAATCTATTAGAAGCTAGAGCTAAACATCGTCAAAAAATATCACAGAATGCCACTAAGCCAAAGAAAATACAACCAGTTCGCATGGGAGAGTTATTAATTCATCGTAAAAATTATCTTAATTCTTCTTTGGGTGTAAAAAGCCAAACAAAAGTAAAAGAAAAAATAAGTGTCGATAAGTTAGAAGATTTAGCTTCAAAGATTCCAGATTCTAATGGCAGTGCTTTTTATAAGAAAATTCCATTAAATGTGGCTATTGTGACAGATGAATTTATGTTTAACTATTACAATGGCGCTTTTGAAAACCTTTATTATGTAAATCCAGATAATTATAAGACAGTTTTTGACAAAAACAAAATTGATTTATTTCTATATGTTTCGTGCTGGTCTGGTATGCAGGGCGATGATTGGAGAGGAATCAAGTATCGTGAAAAGCCTATGTGTGCATTTAATGACATTATTCGTTTATGTAATCAACAAGGCATTAAGACAGTCTTTCAAACCATAGAAGATCCGAGCAACTATGAGAATTTTTTACCAATAGCTAAGAAATTTGATTATATATTCACAAGTGCGATCGAAAAAATTCAAGATTACCAGAGGGATTGTGGTAATCAAAATGTAGATTATCTGGAGTATGGATTTAATCCTGCCATCAATAATCCCATTGGTCTGTATCGCAATGTAATTGATGGTGTCTTTTTTGCCGGATCATATCCTCAGCGTTATGCGGAGCGCTGTCAGGATATGCATACAATGTTTTCATCTATACAGTCATCTAGCGGAGAATTAATCATTGCTGATCGTAATTCACACTTAACCGATGATAAGCTGAAATTTCCAGCAGAGTTTCAAGATAGCGTAATTCCAGCAATTCAGCACAAGCTTTTGCAAAAAGTTCATAAACTATTTCGATATAATGCAAATTTTAATTCCATTAAGGATAGTATGACGATGTGTGCTATGAGAGTGTATGAACTGCAAGCTCAAGGAGCCCTCATTCTATCAAACTATGCACTTTCAGTTAGTAATCAATTTCCAAATATCAAGATTATTACTCAAAAAGAGAATTTATCTCCGATCTTTAAAAATTCCGAAGAGATTCAATTTGAAGAATTGCGAGCCCGTGTTAATACTTTGCGTACAGTTCTACTAGATAAAAGTGTATTTGACCAATCAGTCAAGATGCTGCAAAAGTGTGGATTTAATATTTGTATAGAGCAACCAAAAGTATTGGTTATTAAGCTTGATGATCAAGCAGCCTTGCCGCCACAAACATATACAAATTATGAAGTTGTTCAGGTTGATGAATTAAACCAACATCAGGCAATTGATTATGTATGCTGCATTTCTTCTAGAAATCAATACGACATACATTATCTGCAAGATCTAATAAATGGCTTTAAGTATGTTGATGTAGATTTTGTTACAAAATCTGCTGTAATTAATGATGATTTAAATATTTCAGGCAAGGTTTTTGATTATACTGACGAAAATTGTATTATTGATAAAAGCTTAATTAAGGCATCAGCCTTTAGTCCTCGATCTTTGCAGGTAAATAGCCATCTTGGATTTGCTGTCGAGCCATTTAATCTTGATGCTTTTATTCCTCAAAAGCAACCATTGGATATGCCTGAACTTTCAATCATTATCCCAGTATATAATAATGGTGTGTTTTTGCGCGATAGATGTTTGGCAAGTTTGAAGCTAGATGCAAATTTTGAAAAATTTGAAATTATTTTGATTGATGATGGTTCGAATCATGAAACTTTATCAATTATTGATGAGTTAAGTTATCAATACCATAATATTGTTGTGTACAAATATCCGCAAGGCGGAAGCGGTAGTGCGTCAAGAGCTCGTAATAAAGGACTTGAATTGGCAAAAAGCCAATTTATTACTTATCTTGACCCTGATAATGAAATTTCGATGAATGGCTATAGCACCTTGCTCAATATTTTTAGAGAGCAAACGGCAAAAAATATTAAAGCCGACTTTATCACAGGCTATCAAAATAAAATTACCGAGAAAGGTGTGACTCGTAATGCCTATCATACGGATAAGCAAGTATCTTATATCGCAGATACAAAGCATTTCATAACTCACAAAAATTATCCAATTATTTCAACTCAGGCATTTATCTGTAGAAAGTCGCTTATCATTGAAAACGAAATTCACTTTGTAGAAAGAGCGGTAGGTCAAGATACCTTATTTGGCCATGAGATTATGGCAAGTGCTAATGGTGGGTTATTTTCATCATCAGCATATATTAACTACTATGCCGAAAGAAAAAGTTCTGTAACCAATATTGTTGATAAGAATTTTTTTGAGAAATCTCTAATATTGGAAAAATATCAAGTGGAGAAGCTGAAAAGACTTGGGGTTTTTGAGCATTATCGGGATAATAAATTTCCTTTGTTTTATAAAGATTGGTATCTTCATAAATTATCATGTGTTGAAGAGAGAGACAAGAAATACTGTTGTGAAATTTTAGATCAAATCCAAAAGATGTACGACTCGTAAAGTTTCAATCTAACTCAATTTCGGTATCGCTTAAGTGTTATCTTGGTGATGTTCTGCAACTATGAAGAGAAAGAACTGATATGAAAATAGTTGTTTCGACAAACAATCATATCTTAACATCAGAAATTATAACTGAAGCCATTATAAAAGGTGAGTTTCTATTTGCTTTCTATGTCTATCGTAATGAGCAAAAAATTCATGTCGAATGGTATCAAAATAATAATATTTATTCTTTTGATACTGAGGGAATACCTGGGTATTATCGAATTGTAGGCTTTGCTAAAAATGGTGACGATATTCAAACGGTAAAGTCGCACCCTATTTTTGCTAACCCATTAGAAATATCTCAAAACCAAGTAGGTGATATTACGGAAAAACATTCTGCATATAATTTAAAAACGGATAATTGGAAGTTTCCTTGTTTATATATACCAAGTAAAACACATTCTAACACATTATTTGTTATACTCTCGGCTGCAACCAATAGATCTAAAAATTCATTACCTGTTTTTAATAGATGGACATGGGCTTTTAAAAATTTATTTCCTGGTAATGTAATGTGTGTTGCAGACCCCACTTTAGAAATTAATGAAGATTTAAATTTAGGTTGGTTTATTGGTACAGCTGAAAAAAACGCTTCTAAGGAACTTGCTGATTTTATTTTAGAT
The DNA here is from genome assembly GCF_047839235.1 of Neisseria sp. CCUG17229. Classification (NCBI taxonomy): domain Bacteria; kingdom Pseudomonadati; phylum Pseudomonadota; class Betaproteobacteria; order Neisseriales; family Neisseriaceae; genus Neisseria; species Neisseria sp. CCUG17229. The sequence goes on along the minus strand of NZ_CP181247.1, from coordinate 2,120,329 downwards.
TTTGTAAAATTTAATAAAATTCCTAGTCGCAATGTCATATTTTATGGGTCTTCCGCTGGAGGATTTGCTGCGCTTTATTTGTCTAAGGAAGTGAATGAATCTGCAGCCATCGCTATCAATCCGCAGACTCATGCTTTGGCGTATGAGGCCTATCATCAAGTTGATTTAATAAGAAAATACTGCTTTAATGATCTTGATTTTAGGGAAGTTCATTATCGTTTTACATCGCGTGTAGATATGTCATTTCATTGGAGAGATGTAACTCAATCTCGAATTTTACTGCTGCAAAACATTTTGGATGCCCATCATTATGAAGTTCACTTTAAGCCGTTCTGGCATGCTGTAGGAGGCGAACATTTGAAGGAAAAGGAGGGTTTGTTTTATGCTAAGCAAAATATTGCTTGGGTTTATCAGCAGGAGGGAGGGCATGTGCCGGAAACGGAAGAAATGATGCTAAAAGCAATAGAGCTACTTCAAATAAATGACAAAGCTATATGATATTAAATGAAATTAGTTTGTATTTAATTAGTGATAATTTAACTAGGCAATCTCTACTCTTGGAGAATATTGATCTTCAAGAGTCTTGGTGGTGGTTGCGTAAAGCAAACAAGCCGATTTTATTTGTAGAATCGGCTTGGAATGGTTATCGGGATAGATGGAAATTTCAAATCGCTGCCTATCCTGATTATCCTGAGCGTAATAATCAAAAACTGATTAAATTGGTAGAAAAAGCAAAGTCAAAAGGCATTCCGACGGTTTTTTGGAATAAAGAAGATTCGGTTCATTTCGACCGCTTTATTAATTCTGCCAAGCATTTTGACCATATTTTTACTGTGGATGAAAATTGTGTGGAGCGGTATCGGGCGGTTGTGCCAGCCTCAACTACGGTTGATGTGGCGATGTTTCCCGTCCAGCCCCGTATTCATAACTATCAGGGGTTTAACTTCCGGCAATTGGAGGCGAATTTTGTCGGCAGTTTTAGTAAGCATATCCACGATAAGCGTCGCGAGCGCCAAGAAATGTTGTTTTCTGCGGCTTTGAAGGCGGGTTTGCCGGTTACGGTTTTCGACCGTAATTCAGACAGAAAATCAGATAACTATCGTTATCCTGAGCAGGAATTTGGCCTGAAAATCATGCCGGCTTTAGATTATGCCCAAACCGCCGATATCTACCGCCGCTTTGCCGTGTCGCTGAATGTAAACACGATTGAAGATTCGCCCACAATGTTTTCACGGCGGGTGGTGGAAATCTTGGCCTGCGGTGGGATTTTGGTTTCTACACCTGGAATGGCTATGGATAAATTGTTTAAAGATTATTGCCATATCGTAAATAATGAAGATGAGGCAGTCGCTTTGTTTGAGCGTTTGAAATACGGGCCGTCTGAAAGAGATTTGGAAATGGCCAAGGCAGGGGCGGATTTTGTTTTAAATAACTTCACTTGGCAGAAGTTTTTAGAAAAAATACAATCGGTTGTATTTTGATATATGCTGGTTTTTTTAAATAGAGCATATTTAATTTAGTATAATGGTTAAGTTTTTTTATTTTAAAGGCTGGGAATATGAATAAACTGTTTGGAAAGCCTTTTTTGGCTTTGATGACTGGGATGCTTTTGGTTGGGTGCGGGGCATTACCTTCCTCCGGCCCAAGTGCAAAAAAAGTTGTCTCGTTAGGCCAACAGTCTGAAACTCAAATTCCTGAAGTGGAGTTGATTGATGTCAATCATGAGGTGGCACAATCGTTGTATAAGGCTCAGGTGAGTCAGTCATTCACTCAGTTTGGTGACGGCTATGCTTCGGCCGGTACGCTGAACGTTGGTGATGTATTGGATATTATGATTTGGGAAGCGCCGCCGGCGGTATTGTTTGGCGGTGGTATTTCGTCGATGGGTTCGGGCAGTGCGCAGCAGACCAAGCTGCCGGAGCAGTTGGTCACGGCGCGTGGTACGGTTTCTGTGCCATTTGTTGGCGATATTTCGGTGGTCGGTAAAACGCCGGGTCAGGTTCAGGAAATTATCAAAGGCCGTCTGAAGAAAATGGCCAATCAGCCGCAAGTGATGGTGCGTTTGGTGCAAAATAATGCGGCAAATGTGTCGGTGATTCGTGCAGGCAATAGTGTGCGTATGCCTTTAACCGCCGCGGGTGAGCGTGTGTTGGATGCGGTGGCTGCGGTAGGTGGTTCGACAGCAAATGTGCAGGATACCAATGTGCAGCTAACACGTGGCAATGTGGTGCGCACGGTGGCTTTGGAAGATTTGGTGGCCAATCCGCGGCAAAATATTTTGTTGCGCCGTGGTGATGTGGTGACGATGATTACCAATCCCTACACTTTTACGTCTATGGGTGCGGTGGGTCGAACACAGGAAATCGGTTTTTCAGCCAAAGGCTTATCACTTTCTGAAGCCATTGGTCGTATGGGCGGTTTGCAAGACCGCCGCTCCGATGCGCGTGGGGTGTTTGTGTTCCGTTATACGCCATTGGTGGAATTGCCGGCAGAGCGTCAGGATAAATGGATTGCGCAAGGCTATGGCAGTGAAGCGGAAATCCCGACAGTATATCGTGTGAATATGGCTGATGCGCATTCGTTATTTTCTATGCAGCGCTTTCCTATCAAGAATAAAGATGTATTGTATGTGTCGAATGCGCCGTTGGCTGAAGTGCAGAAATTCTTGTCGTTTGTGTTCTCTCCGGTCACCAGTGGTGTGAACAGTATCAATAATTTAACTAATTAATGTAGGTAAGTAAGATGTCTGAGCAACTTCCTGTGGCAGTTGCCACTGAAACCAAAGCCGAGAGTAAAAAGCCGAAAAAGAAAAGTTGGATTAAAAAGCTAAGCCCTTTATTTTGGGTGACGGTGATTATTCCTACGGCAATTTCGTTGGTGTATTTCGGCTTCTTCGCTTCCGATCGTTTTACGTCGCAATCGAGCTTTGTGGTGCGCTCGCCTAAAAGCCAATCTTCTCTCAATAGCCTGGGTGCCATTTTGCAGGGCACAGGTTTTGGCCGTGCGCAAGATGATATTTACACGGTTGGGGAGTATATGCGTTCGCGCTCGTCTTTGGATGAGCTGCGTAAAATCTTGCCGGTACGTGAGTTTTATGAAACCAAAGGTGATGCGTTCAGCCGCTTTAATGGGTTTGGGTTCCGTGGCGAGGAAGAGGCCTTTTATCAATACTATAAAAATCAGGTGATGATCAATTTTGATACGGTTTCGGGTATTTCCACGTTGAATGTAACTTCCTTTGATGCGCTGGAATCTAAGAAAATCAATGAGGCTTTGTTAAAGCAAGGTGAAGCATTGATTAACCAGCTGAACGATCGTGCACGTGCTGATACGGTGCGCTATGCGGAAGAAGTAGTGAAAACGGCGGCAGAGCGGGTAAAGGAAGCCTCTCAGAATCTGACTGATTACCGTATTGCCAATGGCGTTTTTGATTTGAAAGCGCAATCGGAAGTACAAATGGGGTTGGTTTCTAAGCTGCAAGATGAATTGATTGTGATTCAAACCCAGCTTGATCAGGTAAAAGCAGTCACACCGGAGAATCCGCAGATTCCGGGTTTGCAGGCGCGTGAGCAGAGTTTACGCAAAGAAATTGACCAGCAGTTACGTGCTATTTCGGGGGGCGGGCATGCTTCTTTGTCTAACCAGGCTGCCGAGTATCAGCGTGTATATTTGGAAAATCAATTGGCGGAGCAGCAGTTGGCAGCCGCTATGACTTCTTTGGAAAGTGCCAAGGTTGAAGCAGACCGCCAGCAGCTGTATTTGGAAGTGATCTCGCAACCGAGCCTGCCGGATTTGGCATATGAGCCTAAGCGCTTATACAACATTGTGGCAACTCTGATTATCGGTTTGATGGTCTATGGCATTTTGAGTCTGTTAACTGCCAGCATTCGTGAGCATAAAAACTGATGAAAGCCTTGCATAAAACATCATTTTGGGAATCTTTGGCCATTCAAAGGCGGGTAATCGGCGCGCTGTTGATGCGGGAAATTATTACCCGTTACGGCCGTAATAATATCGGCTTTTTATGGCTGTTTGTTGAGCCGTTGTTGATGACATTCTTTATCGTCTTGATGTGGAAATTTTTTCGGGCAGATCAATATTCGACCTTAAATATTGTGGCATTTGCCATTACCGGCTATCCGATGATGATGATGTGGCGCAATGCGTCGAGTCGGGCCATCGGAGCGATTTCTTCCAATGCCAGTTTGCTTTATCATCGCAATGTGCGGGTGCTCGATACTATTTTGGCGCGCATGATTTTGGAAATTGCCGGGGCCACCATTGCGCAAATTGCGATTATGGCGGTATTGATCGCGATTGGTTGGATTGAAATGCCGTCAGATATGTTTTATATGCTGATGGCTTGGCTTTTAATGGCTTTTTTTGCCATTGGTTTGGGCTTGGTGATTTGTTCGATTGCCTTTAATTTCGAGCCGTTTGGCAAGATTTGGAGCACATTGACTTTTGTAATGATGCCTTTATCTGGCGCGTTCTTTTTTGTGCATAATTTGCCGCCCAAGGTACAAGAATATGCATTAATGATTCCGATGGTACATGGCACAGAAATGTTCCGTGCCGGATATTTTGGCAGCGATGTGATTACCTATGAACATCCTTGGTATATCGTATTGTGCAATCTGGTGTTGTTGTTGTTTGGCTTGGCGATGGTCAGTAAATTCAGTAAAGGAGTCGAGCCGCAATGATTTCGGTTGAACATGTTTCCAAGCAGTATCAAATGCGCGGCGGTATGCGGACGGTGTTGGACGATATCAACTTTTCGCTGCAAAAGGGTGAGAAGGTGGGGATTTTGGGGCGTAATGGTGCCGGTAAGTCGACTTTGATCCGTTTGATTAGTGGTGTCGAGCCGCCTACCTCGGGTGAGATCAAGCGCACCATGAGCATTTCTTGGCCGCTAGCGTTTTCCGGTGCGTTTCAAGGCAGCTTGACCGGGATGGATAATCTGCGGTTTATCTGCCGGATTTATAATGTCGATATCGATTATGTGAAGGCATTTACGGAAGAATTTTCGGAGCTGGGGCAATATTTGTATGAGCCGGTGAAACGTTATTCTTCGGGTATGAAAGCGCGTTTGGCTTTTGCCTTGTCATTGGCGGTGGAGTTTGATTGCTACCTGATTGATGAAGTGATTGCGGTGGGTGATTCGCGTTTTGCAGCTAAATGTAAATATGAGTTATTTGAAAAGCGTAAAGACCGTTCGATTATTTTGGTGTCACACAGCCATAGCGCGATGAAGCAATATTGCGATAATGCCATGGTGTTGGAAGCCGGGAAGTTATATCAATTTGACAATATGGATGAAGCTTATCAGTATTATAATGCTTCGCTATGAAGCCATGTGATTCGAAGGCCGTCTGAAATTTCAGACGGCCTTCAATTTTGTCGGATAGTTTAAAGACAGGGCTTCTGAAAAGAGAAGCCCTGTGTTGATTTTAGGATTTAGTGAATAGTAAAGCCGCGCAGGTATTGGGTGCGCTCGCGGGTCATACGGGTGTCGCATTGCAGTTGCAGATACTCGGCTTGTGCCGGATTATCGGCTGGTGCGGCAGCGCGCAGGCAGTTTTGTGATTTGCTTTGAATCCAGCTGCGCTGCTCATCCAGAATGCCTTTTTGTACCCCGCGTTCCATGCTGTTCCAAAGGCTGTTGATTTCGGCTTCAGCTTGGCGGTTTTGTGCGCGTGCGGTTTCTAAATCATCTATGGAGAATGATGAGCCTTGAGCAGGCGCGTCGGTCGTCGGGCTGATGATTTCGGTGTGTGAATCCAAGCCGATTAAATCTTGTGGGATGCCATCGTATTGGCTGGCGGCATTATTTTCCAAAATATCTTCAGGGTCGGCTTCCGGCGGTTCGTCGAAAGTTTGGGTTGTGCTCAGGCGGATGGCTTCTTCTTTGCTGACTGCTTGGCCGTCAATCATCACAATGCTTTTGACGCCGTAGGGCAGCAGGGCGGCAGATAAGGTCTGAGCGGTTGCCGTCACAACATTGTCTTCCAGACTTACGCCATCGGTTTGGCTTGGTATGTAGCGGATGGGGGTGGTGAAACTATTGCCTGAGTAGCTGAGATGGCTGCCCATGATTTTTTGTTCGATGATTTCGCCTACGCTCGTGCTGCCGTAAATCAACGGGCTGTTGGCGGCGGCGCTGTTAGCAATATCGGTTGGTATGATGATGCGTAAACCGGCGCTACACAGGGTTTTGTTGCCTTCGCGTATGGTTTGGGCATCTTCTAAGCTGATGTCGAGCAGGGAGCCGGCGGCAATGATTTTATCGGCATCGACAAATTGGCGGCTGTCGTTGCGAGCAAATGCGCGCGCTTCTTGTTTGATGATGTCTTGAATATTGTTGCGGATGTTTTGCACCACGGCAGGGTCGGTACAGGCCAATTCAGTGGTGGTGTCCTGCTTGTTGGGCTTGTCGCCGCAAGCGGCCAATAAACCGGTGGCAAGCGTTAAAGCCAGCAGTTTTCGATACATAATATTCTCCTTAACGGGTATGGACCGGATTAGCTAAAGGCAGCCATACGCATTTTTGATGTTTCAGACGGCATAATAACAAAAGCACTTGTAACAAGTAAGATGTTACAAGTGCTTTTTCGTTGATTAACTGATTATTTGAGGAAGTTTAAGAAGCCCGACAAAATAATCACGTTGACAATATCGACGAAGAATGCGCCCACCATCGGCACAATCAAGAATGCTTTGTGCGAAGAGCCGAAGGTTTGGGTAATCGATTGCATATTGGCAACTGCAGTCGGGGTTGCACCCATACCGAAGCCGCAGTGGCCGGCAGATAATACCGCCGCATCGTAGTCACGCCCCATCACCACATAAGTGACGAAGGTTGCATACAGAATCATCACCACCACTTGAACGGCCAAAATAATCGCCACCGGGCCTGCCATGCCGGTCAATTCCCACAGTTTCAAATTCAGCAGCGCCATGGCCAAGAATAAGGACAGTGAAGCATTACCGAATACATCAATCGCGCGGTCGAACATGTTGACTTTGAATGCGCCGGTCAAGACGTTACGCAGAATCACACCGAAGAACAAACACCATACGAATTTCGGCAAATCAATCAGGTATTGCTTGTCGTAGCTGTCCATGATTTCAGCAAATGCCAAACACGCGGCGAACATGGCCAAAGTTTCCACTGCATTGTCTGCGGTAATCAGGCGTTGGCGGTGTGCTTTTTCAAAGATGTCATCATTGTTGTCGTTGGTGTTTTCGTTTGAGATTTCTTCAGCAGAAATTGGTTTGCGGCCTTGACGGTTAATCAGACGGCGCGCAACCGGACCACCAATCAAACCACCGAACACCAAGCCGAATGTGGCAGCGGCCATACCCAAGGTAGTCGCGCCCATGACACCATATTCTTTCTCAAAAGTCGGGCCCCATGCACCTGCAGTACCGTGGCCACCGGTTAAAGTTACCGAACCGGTCATCAAGCCAATCAGCGGATCCAAGCCCAATACAGTCGCCAAGCCAACGCCTACAGCGTTTTGCACAACAATAAACAAACCTACGACCACCGTGAAAATCACCAGTGGCAAACCACCCGCTTTTAAGCGTGAGAAGTCTGCACTCAGGCCGATAGACGCAAAGAAAATCAGCATGAAGGCATCTTGCAGGGGTTTCTCAAATTTAAAGCTGACACCATACATTTGGTGCAAAACAAACAGCACCAAAGCAGCAATCAAGCCGCCGGCAACCGGCTCAGGGATATTGAAATCACGCAGAATGCGGATTTTCTTCACCAAAAATTTGCCCAAGAGTAGCACCAAGGTTGCCGCAATCAGGGTGTAGTAACTGTTAAATTCCCATTCCATAATAGTTTCTCTCTATAAAAAAAGGGGTTTATGAAGAATAATTGACGATATTAGGGGAGCTGTTAAATTTTGTCAAAGAACAAAGCTTGATTTCATCGCATATTTACACTCAACGGGCGGGCATTTCGGTCGGGTGAAATTATTTTCAATACAATCAGGGTTTAATACGGCAGTGTTGAAGTAAGGACGAATAGGGCTTCCGAAAGGTAAGGGCAAAGTGTTTCAGATATGCCTAAAACCATCCCAAAATAAGCATGATTAGGTAAATTTATGTATGCAGGGCATTAAGGTTTGTGATATATAGTCATTGGGTTACATACAATTACAAAATCAATAAGGAGCAACGTATGAGTGCATCTTTTCTCTTGATCATAGGCTTGGCCTTAATGGCTTGCGGTTATTTCTTCTATTCAAAATTTATTTCACAAAAAATCTTCAAATTGGATGACAGTTTTGTCACGCCGGCGCATGAAGTAAATGATGGCGTGGATTATGTGCCGACCAATAAATATGTATTATGGGGTCACCATTTTACATCGGTAGCCGGTGCGGCGCCGATTGTAGGCCCTGCGATTGCCGTGTTTTGGGGCTGGTTGCCGGCGTTTGTGTGGGTGGTGTTGGGCACCATTTTTATGGCCGGTGTGCATGATATGGCAGCGGTATGGGCAAGTGTGCGCAATAAAGGCCAATCCATCGGCACCATTGCCGGCTCGGCCGTAAACGCGCGTACCCGCAGCCTGTTTATGATTGTGATTTTCCTGCTGTTGCTGATGGTGAACGCAGTGTTTGCCGTAGTGATTGCGGGCATGATGATTAAAACGCCTTCTTCTGTGTTGCCGGTATGGGGCGCATTGGTGGTGGCGTTTGTGATCGGACAATGTATCTACCGCTTTAAAATGAACCTGTTGTGGGTATCGATTATCGGTGTGGTGGCTTTGTACACCTTGATTTACTTAGGCCCGATGTTCCCGATTGTGTTGCCGGAAACCATGTTCGGTTTGCCGGCCAATGCGGTATGGATTATTTTCCTGTTTGTTTACGCAGCGATTGCCTCGTTGCTGCCGGTATGGATGCTGTTGCAACCGCGTGACTACATCAACGGCCTGCAATTGTTTGTCGGCTTGTTTGTGATGTATGCCGCGATTTTCTTGGTAAGCCCAGATGTCGTGGCGCCTGCCGTGAATGAAAACGTACCGGCCGGTACCCCGCCAATCATGCCGCTTCTGTTTGTGACCATTGCGTGTGGCGCGATTTCAGGCTTCCACGGTTTGGTATCGAGCGGTACTACTTCCAAACAAATCAACCGTGAACCGGATGTGCGCTTTGTCGGCTACTTTGGCGCAATGGGTGAAGGCATGTTGGCTTTGGCTGCGATTTTGGCCGCCACTGCCGGTTTCGCCACTTTGGGTGACTGGGAAGCGGTGTACACCAAATTCGGCGCGGGCGGTATCGGTGCGTTTATCGATGGTGGTGCCGCGATTATGCACGAAGGCATCGGCTTGTCGCCTGAATTGTCGGCTACCATGCTGACCGTAATGGCGGCATTGTTTGCCGGTACCACCATGGATACAGGTGTTCGTTTGCAGCGTTATATTTTCCAAGAGTGGGGCGACATTTACCAAATCCAATCTTTCCGCAAAGGCTGGGTAGCGACATTATTGGCTGTCGGCACTTGTGCGCTGTTGTCGTTCGGTGCGGGTGGTTTGAAAGGCGACGGCGGTATGCTGATTTGGCCGTTGTTCGGTACCACTAACCAATTGATGGCAGGTTTGACCTTGCTAGTGGTAACTGTGGTATTGATGAAAGCCGGCCGCAAAGTGTGGTTTACGCTGATTCCGATGGTCTTCTTGCTGATTATGAGTATTTTGGCCTTGGTATTGCAGCTGAAAACCTTCTACGATCAATCCAACTGGCTGCTGGTTGTATTGGATGTGGTGATTCTGATTTGCTCGATTTTGGTGTCGCTGGAGTGCGTTTCCGTGCTCAAACGCGAATGGCCTAAACGCAAAGGCGTATAATGGGCTGGCATGAAAAATGGCAGGCGTTTGCCGAAGGGTTGCAAGAGTTTTATCATGCACCTTACCGGCAAACGCTCACTCGGGCGTATCGTGACGAACAGGATTTGTTTATGCTGATGATCTTCGCAGAAAGCCTCGGCATTCCCAATCCGATGACGTTTTACACGCTCGAGCTGCAGCCCCTACTGCTGGAAGAATTCCACGATTGGCACTTGCGTATGGGCATGCCGCATTCACCTTTAGATCGATTCGGATGCTGTTAATGGATACATTATTGCAACAAGCGGCGGCAACGCCGCTTTTATTTGTCGGCGGCAAAGGTGGGGTTGGCAAAACCACCCATGCCGCTGCATTGGCCACACGCTTGGCGGAAAGCGGCAAAAAAGTGCTGCTGGTTTCTACTGATCCGGCGCACAGCTTAGGCGATGTGCTGCAATACACGCTCTCGGGTACCATCCGCCCATTGACCGACAATTTGGCCGCTCTGGAACTCAACCCACACCAAATTGCCGACAAACATTACGCCCAAGTCAGCGAATTGTTGGCGGGCTACACCAAGCCCGAGCTGGTTGAGAAAATGCGCCAGCATATCGAAGCCGCCAAAAGCTCGCCCGGCGCGGAAGAAGCCGCCATTCTCGAAGCCTTGTGCAAATACATCACCCATCACAAAATCATGGGCTATGAACACGTTGTGTTCGATACCGCGCCTACCGGCCACACCCTGCGTCTGCTTGAATTGCCGCAAATGATGGCCGCGTGGACGGATGCTTTGTTGTCACAACAAGGGCGGCAGCAAAAACTGCGCGATGCTGCTTTACCTTTTTGGCAGAAAACTCAGCGGGAAAACACCTTGCTGAGCGAATCGCGCAACCAACGCTGGGACAAAGCCCTCGAAACCTTGGAAAAGCGTCGCCAATTGTTTGCCGATGCCGGCCAGTTGCTCGCCGACCCTGCTTATACGTCCATCATTTTGGTGATGACTCCCGAAATGCTGCCATTGGCCGAAACCCGCCGCGCATTGGCGCAACTGCATCATTTCAAGCTGCCGTGCAGCCACATCATCGTCAACCAAATCATGCCGCAATCCCAAGCCGATAATGATTTCTGGCAGCAACGCTACCAGCGGCAGCAAGACATCTTGCAGCAAATCCGCCGCGATTTCAGTCAAGTCAACCTGCACCATTACGCCTTGCAATCAAACGATGTGCGTGGACTAGAAGCCTTATCCACATTCGGCAGCAATGGGCGCATGAGTGAAGAGCGTTTATAAAACCGATTAAAATCAAAAGGCCGTCTGAAACAATATTGTTTCAGACGGCCTTTTCTTTACTCAACATGATTGCTGCTCAGTCTGACAGCAAACCCAGTTCCGCAAAAAACGCCCGATAAGCCGCTGCTTTCTTTTCCAACGCCAACGGATACGCCCGCGAAGACGAAGGCAGACGATACAACCGCAGCGCCCGTTGTGCAAAACACGTTTCCACATGCGCCCCGATTTTCGGCTTTGGTGTTTCAGACGGCATCAAAGACAACAAAGTATCCGTCGCCAATTCGCCTGTGGTCATGATGGTATCGCACAAAGGCATCTTTTCCAGTAAAGCCGCCAAATCTACCGGCTCGACTACCTGTAAAAACTTATCCGAAGCATTGCCCTGCAAACGCCGCACCCGATATGCCGTATCGTAAACCGCAATTCCCTTGCTTTCCAGAAACGAACGAATAAACGCCTCTTTAAACCGCTTTCCGTCTGTAGCCGCATCGATAAAGTAATCCGCATCCTCAAAAAACACCAAGCCGAAAATCCGCCACATATCGTTTTGAAAATTTGGATAATAAAAATCCATTTTCCAACGCGCACGTGGTGGTGGGAAAGAACCGAGCATCAGCAGCTTGGTATTGGGCGGAGTAAATGGGGGTAAGGGGTGGGTTTCGGTATCAGCGGTGTTCAATTTCGTATCCAAGCAAGCGATGTTTCAATGTTCAGACGACTCCAAACAAATTTGCTGTTTGATTTTTCATCAGACAATAATTGTGTCATATCATCCGCACCTTGCTGCTCTTTAATAATCCGTAAGGCCGTCTGAAGTGGTGCAGAGGATTAAATCTTTTTTCGATATTCATTTTCCTTGCGAAAAGCATTTCAGACTGCCTGAAATACCAAGCAGTCTGAATACTTAATCATGATGTTTTTTGAATAACTGTTTTGGTGGCGGCAATTTTGCGGTCGGCATATTGCACCACATCTTTAATCACGATTTTTTGCACAGCAGCAAGCAAGGTTTGCATGTATTCATAATCAGGGTTGCCGTCTTTTTCAGGTAGCATAAAATAATCAGCCTGAATTTTTTTATTACTAATACTGTCTCCCCAAGAATATTTTTTTACCTAAACTTTTTTCCAAACATGAAATCATAAAAAAGTTTTGCAATTTAGATAAAGGAAATTCGCCCTTAAAATACAAAGCCAGATTATGACTATCATTAGAGAAAAAATCATTTGGCTGATAAGTTACAACAAAAGTTTTTCCGCCAATAAAAATACAATTTCCCGTATTTTTAACTTTTTCGTCATAAGAAATATAGGTACTGACTGTATTATTTTCACGACTGGCACACACATATGGTGTAGAGCCGCTATTGGGCTAAATATCACGAGATAAAATGTTAAATGTATTCTTAACATGAAATAAATCGGTAACTTTAAATTGTTTAAATGGAACTTTACCTTGTTCCAAATCCAACAATGCCGCTTGTTCCGCCTCCGTTAAGGCATAGTCTTTCAGTCCTGCGGCTGAAAGATAGGCTTCCAGTTCGGCTACGAAATTTTCCATAAAGTCAAGGTCTAATTGACCATTTTTGATGGGAAGCTGAATTGTAGTTTTCCGCATTGCGGCACGATTAAATTTAACGCCATAACTATATTGTTGATTAGTTGCAATACGACTACCTGAAATCACAAAAAAAGCAATCGCACGATTAAACCGTTCCAATTTAGGGATAAAATGTTGAATATGGGAATAGCCAATAAAATCTTTATCCTGATAAAACATGGTTTCTGCACCTGCTGTTGTATCTGAACAAGTAATGCTGTTCCCTTTATTATTTGCGGATAAATGTGATAATCCCATCACACCATTATTTATGGTGGAATTTGAAATCAATGGAACTGTTCCCTTTATAGATATAATTTCATCATTAGATAAACGATAATATTTTGTAGGATTGATTGTAAATAAATCCCCCAATCTAAACTCCCCCCGCTCAACCGTTGCCAACATTTCGGTTAAGCGGGCATCTACTTTTTTAGGGATTCGTCCGCATGTTCAGCGTTTTCAGACTGCCTTTTGAGCAGTTGCGACACTTCCCATGCCAAATAATCGGAAACGGTTTTTTTGAAATCGGCAAGGGTTGGGCGTGTATCAATCGGTGCGGATTGGTTCCAATCTGCACCACTTTGTGGGTCAATATTGCCTTCGTAGTACTCGTTTTCGGTGAAAATGTTAAGTTGGTTTTTGCCGAAACGCACCAATTTCACCAATTCTTCATAACGCCCGCGCGCGTTGTCGGTATCTTTCAGGTTGTTGCTGGCTTTTTTGCGGTTGGTGCGGGTGTAGCCGTCATTGGAAAAATCAATGAATTTCACGGTTTCGTCTGCTTCGTGTTTTTCACCAACTTTGAATACGTAAATGTGGGTTTGCACGCTGGATTTGCCGATAAACAAATCAATCGGCATTTTAATGCTGGCAATCAGGGTATTTTTCTGCAAAATACGGCGGTTGATGTCTTTTGCCCTGCCTGAACCTGCGGAATTTTGAATGATGATGGCAGCGTAACCTTTTCGCATCATGCACAAAGCTTTTTCCACAAACACCATGCCGTTGCCATTGGCGGAGTACGGCGGGTTGAGGATAAACGCATCCGCAGGGAACGCTTCATCGGTTTTACCAAAACCATATTTACCGTCAAAATCCGATAGGGAATCTTTGTTTAAAATGTTGGCACTGCCATCACCCATCAAAATCATGTTCAAAATCGCCAGCATGTAAACGCTGGACAAGAGTTCCAGGCCAAGCAGTTTTTCGGCTTTGATTTGAGCTTCTTTCAGACGGAGGGCCTCGGGTGATGTGATGGTGTTTTTTGCATCAATCAGCATTTCATTCATGGCAGGAACCAACAGACCTGCCGAACCTGTGGCGAAGTCCCACACATAGCTGTCTTTGTTGACGCGTGCAAGTTTGGCAAGCAAGGTGGCAACGTAAGCGGGGGTCAGCACCACATCGTTGAGTTTGTCTTGGGTGAAGCCCAGCCATGAATACATTTCGTTGAATAATTTACCCGTAAAATCAGTGGTTAATCCGATTTTGTAGTAAATCCCCAAATCATCAACGATTTTACCGAATACGCGCTTAAGCTGGCTTTCCCCATCTTTCACTTTATTGATGTTGTCGGTTAAAAGCGTGTTGGATAAAGTGCGGACAATCAGGTCTTTTTTGGTTTCCGGCAGGTTTTTCTCACTCAAAAAAGCTTTGATTTTTCTGATTAAAATATCACCGTCAGTATTGTCTTTCTCGGTGGATGATTTTAAATCTGCTTTCTCCAACGGTGCCACTTTTCCTGCAATACCAATGGTGGCAATAATGGACGCTGCCACCAGATATACGCGGTCATTTTCGCCTAATCCTTTTTCATTTTGATAAATATCGTTATTGAGCTGTTTGAGGCTGACATCAATTTCCTGTTCTCGTTTTGCCTTGATTTTATCCAGCTCTTCAGGGGTAAGTGAAAGTGTTTTCACTTTCTCGATAAAATCTTTGAAATGTTCAGGTGCAAGAAAGGACAAATCGGTATATTCACCGATTTTTTGACCTGCACCCAAATTGCTTTTGGCAACGTGATAGACACCAATTTGAGTGTGGATTTGACCTGTATTTTCATCACGATGCCCTGTTACACCAATGGCGATGATGTCGGTGTAGGCAGTATGATGCAAAATCGCATTGGCGTAATGCACTGCGCCATTCACGGCATAACCATTGATATTTTTGAAAATGGGCTCGTTTTTGGAATTGCGGTTTTCTACATTGCCGTCTGAATCCAATTTGACCAATTTGTTGGCATAACCTTTGTATTCGATCAAAACAGGATAATCTTGTCCGCTTTTTTGGCTGCGCAATAGCAATTTGGCATCGGGACGATTAGCGCCTACGCCGCCATTTTTAGAAAAATACTCGGCAAGGCTTTATCAATTTCGGTATTGAGATGCTCTTGTTCAAGTTTGTAATCCAGTTTGTATGATTTTAGCCAGCTATTGGCAAGGTCGGTAATATTGGGTTCGATAGATTGGGGTTTAGCCATTGCTTTGCTCGTTAATTAATGTGGGTGAATTAGTTAAAGGGTGAGGTCGTCTGAAATTTATTTGTCTCGTTCAGGCAATTTTTTCAAAATTACTTTTTCAGTTTTACGTCCGCAAGTGTGTCATTCAGGCAGTAATACCGCCATGAGTGCAACGTTTATATAATAATTGCTTCTGCCTATTTTCTGTTTGTGCAGAAAGCCGCTTTGCGTGAGTTCATCCAAATACTTAGCCGCGCTGGGGCGTGAAATTTTCAACGTCTGCATGAGAAACTCGATTTTGGCATAGGGATGGACGAATAAGTGGTTGATGAGGTCTTGGCTGTAAAAGCTGAAACTGCTTCTGATTCTGTGCTTGTAGTCCATCATGGCTTGGCTGATATGTTGCACCGTGTTGATGCCGTCTTTGGCGGTTTGCTCAACGGCTTCCAGCATATAAAGAATCCACGCTTCCCACTCACCTGTATCACGCACACTTTGCAGCAGACGGTAGTATTCGCTTTTGTTTTGTACCAAATAACGGCTGAGATACAGCACGGGAATATCCAGCAAACCGTTTAAAACCAAATACAGTACATTGATGATGCGCCCGGTTCTGCCGTTGCCGTCGTAAAACGGATGAATGCTTTCAAATTGATGGTGGATCAGTGCCATACGAATCAGCGGATCGCTATCCGGCTGGCTGCCGTTAATGAAGTCTTCTAAGCCGCGCATCAGGCTGATGACTTCGTCGTGATGTTGCGGCGGAGTGTAGACGACTTGACCGGTTTGGTCGTTTTTCAGCATGGTTCCGGATTGTTTGCGGAAACCTGCCCGGTTTTTCTCCAAGGTTTCCTGAATCTGTAAAATATGGTTGTTGGTGAGCATGCCGTGTTTGTTTACCAAGGCGAAACCACAATGCAGTGCAGCAGCGTAATTCTGCACTTCTTTCGCTGCCGGGTTTGTGCTTGGCGAAAGTTCAGCTCGAAACAATTCATCGTGTGTAGTAATGATGTTTTCAATTTCAGAGCTGTCTTTTGCTTCTTGTAAAACTAAGGTATTGATGAGAATACCTTGATTCGGAATGCTGCGGCAGATTCCTTTAAATTCGGCTAGATGACGGTGTGCCGCTGCCAGTTTTTTTAAGACAGCCACAGTTTCGAAATCAGTATGAGGTGGAAATGAGTGAATGGAATACATGATTAAGCCGTTGATAAGGTAGACGTTGTAAAAAAATCCCGTTTTTTTGCTATATTTTAGCAATATGCTAAAAAAAACGGGATTTTTTTACACGTCATGTTTAACCTTATATTTTTATATTATTTCTTCAACTTAGCAAACGCATCCGCCATTGCAGTATTGCCCACTGCTTTTTCACGCGGATTGCGTGAGTTGCTGTTTGAACGCGCCTTACCGTTGCCCGAATGGTTTTCAGATGGCCTGTCGCTGCGTTTATTGCTTGCGCCGCCATCATCATCCAATCGCATGGTGAGCGCGATGCGTTTGCGTTTTTCGTCCACTTCCAGCACTTTCACTTTGACCACATCGCCTGCTTTCACCACTTCGCGCGGGTCGCTGACGTATTTGTTGGCAAGGGCGGAGATGTGGACGAGGCCGTCTTGGTGTACGCCGATGTCGACGAATGCACCGAAGTTGGCGACGTTGCTCACCACGCCTTCTAAAATCATGCCGATTTGCAGGTCTTTGATTTCGTTTACGCCTTCGGCAAATAAGGCCGTCTGAAACTCGCCGCGCGGGTCGCGGCCGGGTTTTTCGAGTTCGGTGAGAATGTCCAACACGGTCGGCAGGCCGAATTGTTCGGTGGTGTAGGCGGCGGGTTTGATGTGTTTGATTTGTTCGCGGTTGCCGATTAAATCGCCGGCTTTGATGTGCAAATCATCGAGCATTTTGGTGACAATCGGATAGGCTTCGGGGTGCACGGCGCTGGCATCGAGCGGTTCTTTGCCGCCGTTGATGCGCAAAAAGCCGGCGGCTTGCTCGAAGGTTTTTTCGCCCAAGCGCGGCACTTTTAAGAGTTTTTTGCGGCTGTCGAACGCGCCGTGTTCGTCGCGGTAGGCGACGATGTTTTGCGCAAGGGTTTGATTCAGGCCGGAAATGCGGGCGAGCAGCGGGGCGGAGGCGGTGTTCACGTCCACGCCCACGGCGTTCACGCAGTCTTCCACCACGGCATCGAGCGATTTGGCCAGTTGGCTTTGGTTCACGTCGTGCTGGTATTGGCCGACGCCGATGGATTTCGGGTCGATTTTCACCAATTCGGCCAGCGGGTCTTGCAGGCGGCGGGCGATGGAGACGGCGCCACGCAGGCTCACATCCAATTCGGGGAATTCGCGCGCGGCCAATTCGCTGGCGGAATAGATGGACGCACCGGCTTCGGAGACGACGATTTTATGCAAACCCATTTCCGGCATGCCTTTTACCAATTCGCCTGCCAGTTTGTCGGTTTCGCGGCTGGCAGTGCCGTTGCCGATGGCAATCAGCTTCACGCTGTGTTTTTTAATCAAACCGGCAAGCGTGGCCAACATATTGTTTTCTTGGTGCAAATACACAATCACGGTATCCAGCAGCTTGCCCGTGTCGCTCACTACCGCGCATTTCACGCCGTTGCGGTAGCCGGGATCGAGACCGAGCGTGGTCAGACGGCCGGCGGGGGCGGCGAGCAGCAAGTCTTTGAGGTTGCGGGCGAACACGGTAATCGCATCGCTGTCGGCATTTTCTTTCAGACGGCCTAAGGCTTCCAATTCGAGCGACAGGAAGATTTTGGCGCGCCATGTCAGGCGCACGGTGTCGCGCAGCCATTTGTGGCCGTCTGAAACGTGGAAATGTTGGGCGATTAATGTTTCGTATTCAGAGGCTTGGGTAATCGGCGTGTCATCGGGTTGGTATTTCAATGCGATGGACAACACGCCTTCGTTGCGGCCGCGCAAAACGGCCAGTGCGCGGTGGCTCGGCATGGTGCGCACGGCTTCGCGGTGGTCGAAATAATCTTTGAATTTTTCGCCTTCGTTTTCTTTGCCGTCCATCACTTGCGCGTGGATTTCGGCTTCGTTCCACAATTTCTCACGCAAACGGCCGATGAGTTCGGCATCTTCGGCGAATTGCTCCATCAAAATTGCGCGTGCGCCGTCGAGTGCGGCTTTGGTGTCGGCGATGCCGCCTTTGACAAACGGCGCGGCGGCGGCTTCCGCGTCTTGCGGCTGCTCATTCAGCAATACATCGGCTAACGGCTGCAAACCTTGCTCGCGGGCGATTTGCGCTTTGGTGCGGCGTTTCGGTTTGTAGGGCAGGTATAAATCTTCCAGCGCAGTTTTGTTGTCGCAGGCTTTGATTTGCTCACGCAGGCCGTCTGAAAGTTTGCCCTGTTCTTCAATGCTTTTTAACACGGTTTCTTTGCGCGCTTCGAGTTCGCGCAGGTATTGCAGACGCTCGGCCAGCGTGCGCAATTGCGTGTCGTCCAAGCCGCCGGTGGCTTCTTTGCGGTAACGCGCGATAAACGGCACAGTCGCGCCTTCGTCAAGCATGGCGACGGTGGCGGTGATTTGGGCGGCGGTGGCGGAAAGTTCTTGAGCGAGGATTTGGGTGATGTTCATGGTTGGAAAGTCGGGGCAAAAGGCCGTCTGAAAAAAGATTGATTATAGCGGATATCAAGCGAAAAGGCCGTCTGAAATCGTTCAGACGGCCTTCTTGGATTCGGGTTTTACCCCACGATGTTTACACGACGATATTCACCAAACGACCCGGCACCACAATCACTTTTTTCGGTGCTTTGCCGTCCATGAATTTCACCGCGCCTTCGCTGGTGAGTGCGGCGGCTTCGATTTGCTCTTTCGAGGCATCGGCGGCCACGGTGATTTTGCCGCGCAGCTTGCCGTTGACCTGAACCATAATCTCGATTTCCGATTTCACCAAAGCGGCTTCATCGACTTGCGGCCAAGCGGCATCCCACAGTTGGGTGTTGTTGAGCTCGGCCCACAAGCTTTCGCAGATATGCGGCACAATCGGCCACAACAGGCGCACGACGGCTTCGAGCACTTCTTGCGCCACGGTGCGGCCTTGCTCGCTGCCGGTGTCGGTTTTGTCAAACTGGTTGAGCAATTCCATCACGGCGGCGATGGCGGTGTTGAACTGCTGACGGCGGCCGTAATCGTCGCTGACTTTGGCGATGGTGCTGTGCAGCTTGTGGCGCAATTCTTTCAGCTCTTTGCTCAAGTTTTCTTGATTGCCCGAGAATGCAGCCACGGCATCGCCTTGTTTGCGGAAGTCGAACACGGTGCGCCACAGGCGGCGCAAGAAGCGGTGTGCGCCTTCCACGCCGCTGTCGCTCCATTCCAAAGATTGCTCCGGCGGGGCGGCAAACATCATAAACAAGCGGGCGGTGTCGGCGCCGTAGGCTTCAATCAGGGCTTGCGGGTCAACGCCGTTGTTTTTCGATTTCGACATTTTTTCCACGCCGGCGATTTTAACCGGCAGGCCGTCAGATTTAAGTGTCGCCGAAACAGGGCGGCCTTTTTCATCGGTTTGCACTTCGACATCGGCCGGATTAATCCACTCTTTGCTGCCGCTGGCGCCTTCGCGGAAATAGGTTTCGCACACGACCATGCCTTGGGTCAGCAAGCGCTCGAACGGTTCGTCAACGTTCACCAAGCCTTCGTCGCGCATCAGTTTGGTGAAGAAACGCGCGTATAAAAGGTGCAAAATGGCGTGTTCGATGCCGCCGATGTATTGGTCAACCGCGCCCCAGTATTGTGCAGCTTCGGTGCTGACCATGCCTTCTGAAAACTGCGGCGACATATAGCGGAAGAAATACCAGCTCGATTCCATGAAGGTATCCATGGTGTCGGTTTCGCGTTTGGCCGCGCCGCCGCAATGCGGGCAGGTGGTTTCGTAGAATTCGGGCATTTTGGCCAAAGGCGAACCCATGCCGTCGGGCACGACGTTTTCCGGCAGCACGACCGGCAATTGGTCGGCCGGCACCGGCACATCGCCGCAGCTTTCGCAATGCACAATCGGAATCGGGCAGCCCCAGTAGCGTTGGCGTGAAATGCCCCAGTCGCGCAGGCGGTATTGGGTTTTCGGTTCGCCCAGTTGCAGGCTTTGCAGTTTCTCGCCGATTTTGTCGAAGGCCGTCTGAAAGTCTAAGCCGTCGAATTCGCCGCTGTTGACCAATACGCCGTTTTCTTTGTCGGCATACCATTCTTGCCATGTCGTATCGTCGAATGCATTGTCGCCGACAGCGATGACTTGTTTAATCGGCAGGCTGTATTTGTTGGCAAACTCAAAATCGCGTTCGTCATGCGCAGGTACGGCCATTACCGCGCCGTCGCCATAGCCCCACAACACATAGTTGGCAATCCATACTTCCAATTCTTCGCCGTTGAGCGGGTTGATGACGTAACGGCCGGTCGGCATGCCGCGTTTTTCCATGGTTGCCATGTCGGCTTCGGCAACCGAACCGGCTTTGCATTCGGCAATGAATTCTTGCAGTTGCGGCACATCGGCAGCGGCGGCGGTAGCCAGCGGATGTTCGGCGGCCACAGCCACATAAGTCGCACCCATCAAGGTGTCTGGGCGGGTGGTGTACACTTGCAGATAATCGGCGTAATCGCCTTCCAAACCTTGTTTGCTGTTGTCGGCCACCGGGAAGCGCACGGTCATGCCGCGTGATTTGCCGATCCAGTTGCGCTGCATGGTTTTGACTTGTTCCGGCCAGTGGTCGAGTTTGTCCAAATCGGCCAGCAGTTCTTCGGCGTAATCGGTGATTTTGAAGTAATACATCGGGATTTCGCGTTTCTCAATCACCGCGCCCGAACGCCAGCCGCGACCATCAATTACTTGCTCGTTGGCCAATACGGTTTGATCGACCGGATCCCAGTTGACCGTGCCGTTTTTACGGTAAACAATGCCTTTTTCAAACAATTTGGTAAACAGCCATTGCTCCCAGCGGTAGTATTCCGGCGTGCAGGTAGCCAGTTCGCGATCCCAGTCGATGGCAAAACCCAAACTTTTGAGCTGGGTTTTCATGTATTCGATGTTGTCATACGTCCACGCGGCAGGGGCGACGTTGTTTTTCATCGCCGCATTTTCCGCCGGCATGCCGAACGCGTCCCAACCCATCGGCTGCATCACGTTGAAACCATTGAGCAATTTGAAACGGCTCAATACGTCGCCGATGGTGTAGTTGCGCACATGGCCCATGTGCAGCTTGCCGCTCGGATAGGGGAACATCGACAGGCAGTAGTATTTCGGTTTGGACGTATCTTCCGATACATTGAAAATACGGGCTTCGTCCCATTTTGCTTGCGCCGCCGGTTCGATGGCGGACGGTTGGTATTGTTCTTGCATGATTCGTCTGCTTTACGCTGAAAAAAAGTGAAAAATTAGCATGGGATTATAGCAGTTTACTGGCAGATTGTCGGCAATTTGCGGAACTTGTTTGCATAGGGAATAGATATAATAAACAGGCCGTCTGAAAAAATATTGCTGTTTTTCAGACGGCCTTACATTCGCATTTCAAGTGCAACGCTCAAATGCCATTGGCAAGGGCTGCTGAAAACAGATCACCCGGTGTCTCATAGTCCAATGTCTTTCTCGGTCGGCGGTTAAGGGCCTCCTCAACCGCTTTAATCTTTTTAGCACCCAGTTTCCTAAAATCCGTCCCTTTGGGGAAGTATTGTCTGATCAGCCCGTTGGTATTTTCCACCAAGCCTTTTTCCCAAGAATGGTATGGACGGCAGAAGTAAGTTTCCGCACCCAGGGCTTTGGCAAAGGTTTTATGCCGGTAAAACTCTTTACCGTTATCCAAAGTAATCGTTTGAATGATATCTTTAAACGGCTTCAATGCCCGAATCACTACCCGGGCTACATCTTCTGCTTTGAAATTGCTGATTTTGCGGATAACGACAAATTTGGTTTTTCTTTCAACAGCAACCACCAGTCCCAACAGCAACCACCAGTCCGCTTTTTTGGTCTTTACCGACAATAGTGTCCATCTCGAAATCGCCAACCCGCTCTTTTTGATCAACAATGGCAGGTCTGTGTTCAATGTCGGTTCTGTCCGGTACGCTGCCTTTTGTCCATGCACCGCTGCCGTATTTTCTGCGGTAGGGTTTGGAAACGATACGCAGATGGGTGTACAGGTCGCCGCCGTTTTGACGGTCTTTGGCGAGATAGCGGTAAAGGGTGCTGTGGTGCAGTTTGATGTGTTGATGTTTCAGCAGGTAGCCGCAGACTTGTTCGGGGCTGTATTTTTGGGTAATCAGTTTGTTAACAGTCTGTTTGACGGCAGTAGTCAGTTTGGTTGGCTTTTTGTTTTTCTTTTTAACTTCGCTTTGCTGTTGTGCTTTTCGGTAACAGTAGGTTCCGTTGACGGAATGCCGTCT
This sequence comes from Neisseria sp. CCUG17229, assembly GCF_047839235.1. Lineage (NCBI taxonomy): Bacteria > Pseudomonadati > Pseudomonadota > Betaproteobacteria > Neisseriales > Neisseriaceae > Neisseria > Neisseria sp. CCUG17229. Next base: position 2,097,737 of record NZ_CP181247.1, on the reverse strand, counting down.
GATTTCCCGACTGACGGTGGCGGGATGACAACCGATGTTCTGTGCGATTTGGTTTAGGGGTAGGTTGCGGTAATGTCTGGAAATGTAGTATCTTTGGTGTGAGGTCAGTTGTGTGTAGGCCATATTGCAATCTTTCTTGTCAGGAAAGGCAGTATACTACCGCATACTGGCCTTTTCTGTTATTGGAAATTGCACTTGTTAGGCGAATGTAAGGGCCTTTAGACGGTGAACAGGCAAATCTTTGCCCTAATCTGAAACCATCCCCATCAAAAAATATTCAGACGGCCTTTTATTTCGCTTTTTCCCCTTGAGATTCCCATCACTGCCCATATCTGCACACCAGTTTTAACACCTAATCTATTCCACTACGAACATGAGCAATCAAGACTTTTACGAAACCCTCGGCGTTGCCCGCAGCGCGAGCGAAGACGACATCAAAAAAGCCTACCGTAAATTGGCGATGAAATACCATCCCGACCGCAATCCCGACAATAAAGAAGCGGAAGAGAAATTTAAAGAAATCCAAAAAGCCTACGACACCCTTTCCGATAAAGAAAAACGCACCATGTACGACCAATACGGCCATGCCGCTTTCGAGCAAGGCATGGGCGGCGGCGCAGGTGGTTTTGGCGGCGGATTCGGCGGTGGCTTTGGCGGTGCACAAGGCTTTGACTTCAGCGATATTTTCAGCCAAATGTTTGGCGGTGCCGCAGGTGGCGGCCGTCAGCCGAATTATCAAGGTGCGGATTTGCAGGTTGGCGTAGAAATCACCTTGGAAGAAGCCGCCAAAGGTTTGAAAAAGCGCATCAATATTCCGACTTATGAAGAATGCGATGTGTGTCATGGCAGCGGTGCCAAACCGGGTACATCGGCCAGCACCTGTTCGACTTGTCATGGCTCGGGCACGGTACACATCCGCCAAGCCATTTTCCAAATGCAGCAAACCTGTCCGACCTGTCACGGCACCGGCAAAGAAATCAAAGATCCTTGCGTGAAATGTCGTGGCGAAGGCCGTACCAAAACCAGCAAAACCGTTGAAGTCAACATTCCGGCAGGCATCGACGACGGCCAACGCATCCGCTTGAGCGGCGAAGGCGAACCGGGTCAACACGGCGCACCGGCCGGCGATTTGTACGTCAACGTGCATGTTAAAGAACACAAAATCTTCGAGCGCAACGGCTTGGATCTGCATTGCGAACTGCCAATCAGCTTCGCCGTGGCCGCTTTGGGCGGTGATGTGGAAGTGCCGACTTTGGATGGCAAGGTGAAACTCAATATCCCGAAAGAAACCCAAAACGGCCGCCGCATGCGTGTGAAAGGCAAAGGCATCAAATCACTGCGTTCCAGCGCTACCGGTGATTTATATTGCCATGTGGTGGTAGAAACCCCTGTAAACCTGACCGACCGCCAAAAAGAATTGCTGGAAGAATTTGAAAGCATTTCTACCGGACTCGACCGCAGCCAAACCCCGCGCAAGAAATCGTTTTTAGATAAATTGGGCGATTTGTTTGATTGATGAGCGGAAAATGATAAAAGGCCGTCTGAAAAATAGATTTTCAGACGGCCTTTTATCAATCTAAACAGGTCAGCGCTTAACCCCCAGTCAACGCCATCACTCGAATAATTTTCTTCGGATTTTCCACAAATTCGTGCTTTTCCGGTTTCATCGCAATCGCATCGCGGATGGCTTGGTCGAGCTCGGCATCGGTGCAGTTGTCGCGCAGCAGGTCGCGTAATGGCGCTTTGTCTTCTTGGCCGAGGCAGAGGTGGATGTTGCCGGTGGCTGAGAGACGCACGCGGTTGCAGGTGGCGCAGAAGTGTTGGCTCATCGGGGTAATCAGGCCGAGGGTGAAGCCGTTGTTTTCGCTTTGCCAGTAGCGCGCGGGGCCGCCGCCGATTTTGCCTTCAAACGGGCTTAAGTCGAACTTTTGGCGCAATTCTTCCAATACCGGTTGCAAGCTGACTTTGGCGTGGGCTTGGCCGGTGGTGCCCATCGGCATGGCTTCGATAAGATTCAGGATAAAGCCGTGTTCCATGCAGAAGGCGACCATTTCGTCCAAATCCATGTCGTTAACGCCTTTGAGCGGCACCATGTTGATTTTGATGCGCTCGAAGCCGGCTTCTTTGGCAGCTTTGATGCCATCAAGCACTTGCGGCAGACAGTCGCTGCCGGTGATGCTGGTCACGCAGTCGCGGCGCAGGCTGTCAAGGCTGATGTTTAAGCGGCGCACACCGGCTTGGCGTAGGGCGTGGGCGTGTTTGTCGAGCTGGGTGCCGTTGGTGGTGAGTGAAATGTCTTCCACACCGGGCTGGCGGTTGATTTCGGCGGCCAAATCAGCCAAACCTTTGCGCAACAGGGGTTCGCCGCCGGTCAGGCGGAAGCGTTTGGTGCCGAGGCGGGCGAACGCGGCGGCCACGCGGCCGAGTTCTTCAATGGTCAGCCATTCTTTGGGAATGGAAAAACCTTTGAAGCCTTTGGGCAGACAATAAGTGCAGCGCAGGTCGCAGCGGTCGGTCACGGATATCCGTAAGTAGTCGACGGTACGGCCGAATGGGTCGGTCAGCATGATGGATTTCTAGTTATTTCGATTTAGTTATTTGGTCGTGTTTAGATAAAATTTTATCTTTAAAATTATGGGCTTAATCTTATCGTGTGTTTGGCAAAATGGCAAAACAAAATAACCTTTTTCGCTTTAAGTTTTTAATAACGAGCGACATTCTCATCTACTTGCAACGCCCATTCATCTATGCCGCCTTGCAGGTTATACAATGGCTCAAAGCCCATGTCGGCCAAATAAAGCGCGGTGTGCAGGCTGCGGATGCCGTGGTGGCAATACACCACAATCGGCAGGCCGTCGTCGGGCAATTCGTTGTGGCGCAACGGTATTAGGTTCATCGGGATATGAATGGCGTTGGGCAGGGCGCAGATTTCGACTTCGTCATCGGTGCGCACGTCGAGCAAATGAAATTCACGGCCTTCATCTTGCCATTTTTTGAATTCAATCACGGAAAGTTGCGGAATCATCATTATTCGGCCTTTGTTTTTTAAGAGTAAAACAGGCCGTCTGAAAGGAAATGTTTCAGACGGCCTTTCTTGGAGCGGAGCCGATATCAATCATTCGGCAAGCTCTTGGATTTAATATGGTGGCAATCTTTAAAAATCAAAGTCGCCAAAAGGTTGATTGGTTTTATCGTTGAGGTGGGCGATGAGGGTATCGAACAACACGCTTTGGCTGAATTCATTGCCGTTGCGGGTAACGAGCAGGGCGCGTTGCACCGGTTTGTTGCCGACCACAACTACCATGCGGCCGCCGTCTTTCAATTGCGCTTTTAAGGTTTCCGGCACGTCATACACACCGCCGCCAACGTAAATCGCATCAAATGGCGCGCCTTCGGTGTGTTCGGCTAGGCCGTCGTTTTGTGCGTAATAAATGTTTTGATAGCCTAAATCGTCTAAGATGGCTTTGGCACGGTTTTGCTGCTCAATATCGAGGTCGTCTGAAACCACTTCGCCGGCCAATTCTGCCAGCAATGCAGTGGCATAGCCCGAGCCGGTACCGATTTCTAACACTTTGTCTTGCTTGCTTAATTTCAAACCTTGCGCCAAGCGTGCCACAACTTTGGGCTCCAGCATTTTGTGGCCGTTGGGCAGCGGCAATTCGGTGTCGGAATACGCCAAACCTTGCTGATTTTTGGCAACGAAACGTTCGCGCGGAATCTCCATCAGGGCATCGAGCACATTAAAATCCAACACGTCCCAAGGGCGGATTTGTTGTTCGACCATATTGAAACGCGCTTTGTCAAAGTCCATGATTGTGCTCCGTGGCGGGTGTTATCGGGAAAGAGCCATTATTATAGAATCGAATCGGCCGCCTTGCCATATTTCAGACGGCCTATTTCATTGCGTGGCGGCTGAGTATGTCGGCTAATGCATTTAAATAGCGGGCATCGGTGTCGTCAAACTGCGCCAGCTTGTCGTCATCCACATCAAGCACGCCATAGCAGCGGCCGTCTGAATCAAACAGCGGCACCACAATTTCCGATTGTGATAAGGATGAGCAGGCGATGTGGTCGGGGTGTTGGTTTACGTCTTCGACCACGATGGTTTCGCCGCGTGCCCAAGCTTGTCCGCACACGCCGCGCCCGTAAGGAATCCGCGTGCAGGCCAACGGGCCTTGGAATGGTGCCAACACCAATTCTTGGCGTTCTTGTTCCACCAAATAAAAACCAACCCAAAACCAGCCGAATGCTTCTTTTAAGATAGCGGCAGTATTGGCCAAGTTGGCAATCAGATTGGTTTCACCGCTGATCACGCTCTCAATCTGCGGCAGCAATTCTTGATAACGCGCGGTTTTGTCGGTGTGGGAAAGATGAAGTGAATGCATGAAAAAAGGCCGTCTGAAAAAATAAAAACGAATTATAGACCAATTGGCTATTCGGCAGGAAATAAGGCCGTCTGAACAAGAAATATTGCTAATCATGTCGATATGAACTACACTTCGTTACAGTGATTTAATCTGACGGAGCAAGCAACATGCAACACGAAATCGGTATGTGGGATCAAAAATGGGTCATCGGCAACTGGAAAATGAACGGCCGCCTGCAAAACAACAACGCACTCATGCACCGCTTCCGCATCATGCCGACCGCCGAGCGCGTATTAATCGGCTTGGCCGCACCGACCGTGTATCTGTTGCAGCTGCACAACGCCATGCAGATTGTGTTGAACAACCGCATATTAACCTGCGCCCAAGACGTGAGCCGCTTCCCGAATAACGGCGCGTACACCGGCGAAGTATCTGCCGAAATGTTGGCCGACATCGGCACCGACATCGTATTAATCGGCCACTCCGAGCGCAGCTTGTATTTCGGTGAGAAAAACGAAATCCAACGCCGTAAAATGGAAAACGTATTAAACGTCGGCCTGATTCCATTATTATGTGCCGGCGAAAGCTTGGAAGAGCGCGAAGCCGGCCAAGAGCAGGAAGTGATTGCGCATCAATTATCCGTGTTGCAAGGCTTAGACACCAAAAACATCGCTGTCGCCTACGAGCCGGTTTGGGCAATCGGCACCGGCAAAGTGGCTACCGTCGAGCAAATCGCCGACATGCATGCGTTTATCCACAAACAAATCTTGTCTTTGTGTGGCGACGATGTTAAAATCCGCATTCTTTACGGCGGAAGCGTGAAAGCTGAAAACGCAGCAGACATTTTCGCCGTGCCACATGTAGACGGCGCATTAGTCGGCGGCGCATCCTTGTCTTATGACTCGTTTACCGCCATCATCGACGCCGCGCAAGCATCGTAGAGAATTATGGAAGCCTTTAAAACCGTTATTTGGATTGTGAACATCATTTCCGCATTGGCCGTGATTGTGTTGGTATTGCTCCAACACGGCAAAGGTGCGGATGCCGGCGCCACTTTCGGCTCAGGTAGCGGTAGTGCACAAGGTGTATTCGGTTCGGGCGGCAATGCCAACTTCCTGACACGCTCAACTGCTATTGCAGCCACTGTGTTTTTCGCCACCTGCATGGCGATGGTGTATATCCATTCCAACACCACACGCCACGGTTTAGACTTCAGTACCGTGCAGCAAAGCCAACCGGCGCAAACTGCACCTGCACCAAGCAATACAAATACCACACCTGCTGCCCCTACTCCGGCCTCATCCGCGCAGCAGTAAATCAAAAAGTAAAAGTTACCGGCCGACATGGTGGAATTGGTAGACACGCTATCTTGAGGGGGTAGTGATCCTAGATCGTTCGAGTTCAAGTCTCGATGTCGGCACCATCAAAAGAACCGTAAGCCATTGATTTATGAGGCTTACGGTTTTCTTTTTTTAAAAGGTATGTACCATATCTGTACCTTTTGCATAAATTCATAGCTAGATTAACCTAGCCATTCTTCTTATCTAGCTACTCAAATTTTCTCCCTTATTCTTATATAAAAGTTGAGACTCTAAAGATATGATTGCGTCGTAAGGCATTTCATCAAAAGCCCTTTCTATTTTATCTTGTGAACGCTCTAGAAGTGTAACTACTGAAGGCTCTCTTGTAAGGGCTTTTGCAGCTTCTACCAAATATTCAATCTCGCTAACTTCGTCTGCTAATACATTAAAAGCCTCTAATGCCCATTCCACAATGAAACGGTCAAGCGTAACATAATCTTTGTATTCCATTTTAACACCTCGTTATTCAGTAAATCAGGAAGCTATTATCCCACTTATCAAAATCATGTGTGCTTAAATATAACTATTAATAGCAAAATAACTATTTGTTTTTTAATGTATAAATTTATACAGTTTCTGTAGGTCATTCCTTTGCTTTACCTATCATAGGTGAGGTTTGTTCTAACACACACCAGCTGGTGTGGTGTACCCTCTGCCATAATTCACAGGGTATTTGTACTAAGATAATTAACACTCGTCTTGACGTACACACTTTTGTTGGTGCCTGTTTGCCTTGCGCCTTATAGGTATCTCTCAAAAAATTTTGAGTTTTTCTGAAAGAAAAGCTATCTGAAGTTTCAGATAGCTTTTTAAGGTCTTAAAGTTTACAAGGATTCATCAAAACAACCTTCTGCTGTGCTGGTTCCCCTTCTTAGAATACGGTCACTCACGCGGGAATCGTTACGACCTAGGCCGCTTGCTTTACCTACAAAGTTTTTTTCACGGTAAGACCACGCTGCAGATTGTTTCAGCTGAAGTGATAACTTAGTATGTAGGTTAACAAGTCTGCAAAACCGCTCCTGTTGTCCTGAATATGGCTTCTCTATAGCGGCCTTGAGGGTATTTAAGCTAAATTCATAGGTAAGTGCCTGTAAAGCGGCTGCCTGTTCTAGTCCAACCTCTGCAGCTGCCCCTGCGGTAACAAGGTCAATTACCCTCTGTGCCCGCTCTACAACTTCCTTTTGTGATTGGGCTTGCAACTCTTGGATTATGCTAGTTAAACGTTCTTTAAACTTTTGTTCTTTATCCTCCACAAGAGGTTTTAGCGTTGTATTCCCCTCTGTTCTTTCTTCTAGTCCCATCAATTTGAGTGCTTCTTCTACTCTATTGCTAATCGGTTTCGGCATATATTGAAATCCTCAAAAAAATAAATGATTATATAGGGGGGGGGGCTATATCCCCCCCCCCCCCCCCTTAAAAAGCTAGCACAGTTTTTCTCTACTTTTTGCAAATATAAATTTTGATAGTTAGGGCTTGCCCTCCCTCTGATAGAAGGGGAAGAGACTTAGGTTGCCTTTTTCAAGTCTCTTATCATCTCCGAAAAGCTACAGGTATCAACACGCCTCCATAACGTTTTAGACCGTTTTAAAATTCCAGTCCCTGTTGTCTCTGTAAAACTCTCGTAACCAAGTTGTTGCAATGCATCACAAATGAAATACTCAACCTGTGCATAGCTTCGTTTCCCTGTAAGGTTTAAGAGTTTATTTTCTCCACTCATAGTAAAATGGTCATAGACATCTTTTGTACTAAAAACATAACCATGTTGCCCGCGGCTTGAGAGATACTTTTCAACATCATCTACTAACACATTTGCTCGGTAAAATTCAGAAACTAACTTTTCTTGTACTTCTATATCCTCAGGTTTAGAAAAATAATGTTCTACACCTTCTTTTGCTAAATACACGGCCTCTGCAAACAGTTGTTCTCTAATGCTCAGTAAGCCTTCTGTATCAATCGTTCCTCCTACTTTAATCGGCCAAAAGCGGCGGCATAACGCATAATCTCTAATAAAACCCAAACCGTTAGGGTTAAAAGTGCCTATAAAACTACAAGTTCTTCTATGAGAACTATTGTGCTCGTTATAATTCTCACGGAACCTGTCTTCACTCGCACTGAGTACGTGTTTTACAACCTCTGTTCCTCCTCTACCTTGAAGCAGTGAAGCCATTTCCGCTACCTCTGCGAACCATAACCCCCTAATAGCTCGTTGGAATTCTCTAGTATCCTCATTAAGTGAAGGCAAGCTATCTGTGTAAAACTCCCCCCCACATGCTTCCCCTAAAATCTTAACTGCCGTGCTTTTTCTCACACCTGGTCCTCCCAATAAGATAAGCATGGTATCTGACTTAATTTGCTCATTCGGCGAACTCATCCCCCTGCGTACTGCTGCAATAAGTGACAGTTTAAACATCATATTCACAATTTCACGTTCCCTTTTGCTGTAACCTTTGTCAAGGTTAAGGTATGTGCTGGCGGCCTTTTCAAGTCTTGGAGTACCGTCCCATTTAAGTGCGTTTAATTTATCCGCCAAAGGGTTAAATACTTGTTGCTCTGCTACTGTAGATAAAGCCGATTCTAAAGTCTGTCGGGTTATGTTGCACCCTAAAAAGCACAAACGTGTTAGAATCGCCCCCATGCCATCACGGTTTAAGGTACCTTGGCATAGGGCTCGTCCCTTAGACCAATGCGGCACACGTTTTACTTCAGTGCGGTTACTTAAATCGTTCCAACCAATTACCCCCTTGAAATCGTGGTGTAAAGTTAAGAATCTTACTGCATTCATTAAGGTTGCTTTAGGGCGTAAATTATTATCTAACTCTAATTCTTTCCTCAATTCCTCAGGCCATTCTTCTAAGCGGGATTGCCCCTCAGCCCTATTTCTCTCCTTCACCTCCTGTGCAGCTTGATAAGTATTCCCCTTCTTAATTCTCGCCTGTAAGGCATAATCTACCGTTCTCTTTATATAATCCTCTCTACTCCATTTTGTGGGATTCTTTCCAGTGTATCCAGCTCCTCTTGCAGCCAGCTTGGTTCCACTAATAGCTTCAGCAATAACTTCAGCTTTGCGGGTGTAGTAAGAAGCCTCTAAACAGGCTGCTGCATCTGCTGCAGACCAATCACCAAAGTGTGTATTGATAAATTCTGCATTCCCGTCTAACAACTGAACCAAGCCGCCGTTGACACCCAAAAAGTAATTGTGCTGGCGCATCAATCTGATAACCTCTGAACTATTCTCAACACCAGCGCCCATAGATTCAATGGCTTGTGCCTCAATTCCTACAGCCTGATTCATATATCCTGAAACCTTGCCATTATATTTAGCTTCATCAGGCTCTTGAATCTGATAGAAGCCTTTAGCCTTAAAACATTTGTCTAAAAACTCCAGATTTTGGCCTTTTAACTCAGGTAATTCAACCATAGTCTGCCAATCATTTAAGGCATCCCCGGTAACCTTTACAACACGGTTTACCCCCCCTACAAAGCAATCAATGCCCACTCCATCGCTATTATCTGCCTTAGATTGCAGCTTAAAACCAAACTCCCTGTGCTTGATATAATCACCCTTGAACTTACTGCTCATTTCTGTCGGGATTTTAAAAAATGCGTGTAGCCCTTTACCGCTACTGCTGACTTCTACAGCTGCCATTTCCAGTAAAAATGACCACTCCTTAGGCAATTGGGCATTGCAATCATCAAAGTCCAGGCAAACAACTTCAGGTGGTACTTCAGAAAAGTTAGCCAATAAATCACACCTATAAACCAGGGAACCTGTTTTGCGGGTTAATTCCAGCGCTTCTTCCAGGCGGTGACTGCCATCAACCATCATTTCAGACCAGTTTTTATAGGTTCCATCAATTAACTTTTCATACTTGATAGCAGGTGAATATAGATACCCATTTTTTAAAATTTTATAAACCTTACCTTCTGTGCCTGTTCCATGGCTAAAACCCCAATGGTTAAGCCCTGCTAGATTTGCAAGTTTAAATCTGTTAGAATCTTTCTGAAAACTCATTTGTTTAATCCTTCCATTTAGTAAAACCCCTCACACAATGAGGGTGTTTTACATTTCACTTGGCGCGCTTCTATTTTTTATCTCGTAAGGAAATATTAGCCTCACCCTTATTTAACTCTTCAAAAATATACCGCTTCTCGGGGCTTATTCTCTCGAAAAGCCCTTACTCTTCGTCTGAACTCTATCAGCTATATTTTTGAAGCACTTCTGCGGAATACTTACACCTAGTCTCGTCTTAATCACTCTTTCCTTGAATCAATTTAAGCAACACATCTCCTGAGTAGCCCTTTTTACGGCCAATTCCATGAAGCGGTGGCATGGCTCCACGTTTTACCCGAGACCAGATAGTTTTAGGGTGTACACGTAAAGCTGCAGCAATCTCATCCACTGTGTAGAACCAATCTTCTTTAATCGTAAACATTTAAATCTCCTTAATTACAAGGCAACACATATGCCCCTTGTTTGGTAATTTATCGTCTCACCCAGCGAAAAAAAATGCGGTTGCTAATTTTAAAAAATAGCAACCGCATAAATATCGTTGATTTTATTGGGAATTAATTTCACAAATATTCAAAAAACACCTCCTCCTGTGGTTGAATGCCGCGCACTCAAACGCCTGAAAAAATAACCAACCCAACCTATTTGGGTGTTTCTCCTGTATTTTTTTGTAGCTGTTATTGTCTGATAGCCACTTCTCATACAACCCCTGTGCCCCTGCTGGTGTCAAATACTTAGACACTAAGTTTCTCCCAGCATATCTGTTCAAATCGGTACCTACTGCAAAGCTCCAATTGAAGTAAAGGTTAGCATCTTCCGTTTCTATTTTCAGTTTACTACATAACCTGCTTTTCTTACTTGCACTGTAACCCAACTCTCCCAACGTGCAGCCTGCCAATGAGTCTCCGTTTAGTAGCCTTAAAAATACCTTGCTATAGGTTAAAATATAGTCTTGTTCATCTGCTGGTAATGGAATGCCTTCAACCTTATAGTCTTTAACTTGCGTGGCAAGGTATTCCGCAAATCTCGTAACTCCCCGTTTGCCTGTAACTTTACCTAATTCCTTGGCCAATACACAGCCTGCTAAGATTAGTTCAGGCTGGTCCTGGCTCATCAACCAATAGCTGGCACTTTCTAGGCGACTATTTAAGTTGTGCATACTTAGGTTTGAACAAACCTGCAACTGTGCTAGCACATCAGGTAACAGGTTATCTGCCTGTTCAGCCAGTATAAGGAATCTATCGCTTTCACTAAATTGAGGTTCCTGAATATCAACTATATCTTCCATTTGCTGCATAATCCTTCCCTTGATCATCCATCACCTCTCTGAAGCAATAATCTGCCCATTCTTGTACCAATAAACGACGTTCTTCTAATCTATCGTCTCTGTCATAGGCTCGTTCTACTGCGCTCATAAACTGCACATGGGTTAACTGTATCTCACTAAGTTCACGCGGCTTCCCATTCTGTACACACCAAGCTTTAAAGGTTGTCCTAAACCCATGCGCAACGGCCAGCCGGCCAGTAATATCACTTTCTAATGCTGCTGAACCAAACTTATAGGAAAAGCTGCGAAGCACTCCTGTGATGATATTTTCACTGTACATTTTCTTTGTACTTCTATTTTGAAAGACCAGTCCTTTAGAACTTATCCCTAAGCTGTCTTTTTCAGCCTTAATTCTTTCTAAAATCTGCATTACTTGTTTTGGTAGGGGATACCTTACACTATGGGTAATTTTCCCCAAATCACTGTGTGCTCTCAAAGTCCACACCGCTTGCTCTAGGTTTACGTCCTCCCATTTCATCGACCTAATAGCACCTGTGCGGGCTGCTAGCAGCATTTGTATAATTAACATTTTGGTTCCATCTGTCAGCTTTGTTATATCCCTACCTTCTACAAGTTTCTTTATAAAGCCTGTTACATTTCCCACTTTCATGCTTGGATAGTGCTTCTCTTCACTCGCCCGCCTATCTACAACTTTACCTAGCCCACGCCTGACGGCCTTCATCGGGTTGCTCTCACGCAACCCTAAAGCCTCTGCATACTCAAAAACCTGTGATAAAAATTCTATAATTTTTCTGCCAGCCTCAGGTGAATCATAATAAACGCCTTTGCTCTCACTTAGGGTTATCTCAATCCGTTTACCTATTTTCTTTGGGTTCAATGGCATTTTTAAGACTTGAATTATCTCATAAGCATTTATTTCAGAAATAGGCCGACTACCAATCCTAGGGAAAATATAAATTTCCATTCTCCGTATTTTTTTCTGTATCTCTGACTGATTTTTCCATACGCCTAATTTGTTTTGCTCAGACCAATACTCACGGGCTATCGCTTCTAATGTTGTCTTAGCATTTACCTTCGCTAAAGATTGCTTCTTTTTTGCTTCAAGCTTAGGGTTTTTACCTTGTTCAACTAACCGCCTTGCAGAATTTCCCTCATCACTTGCTTCTTTAATACTCATAAGAGGGAAGCTGCCTAGTGTATAGCGTTGTCTGTTTCCCTCAATTGGGCAATAAAAGGTAAATACCCAGCTACCCTCCCCATTTTTAACTTTACTAGGGATTAGACTTAGCCCCCTTACTCCTCCATGTGGTATGGATTTACCTTTTGCTTTAATACTGCTTGCTGTTCTATTTGTGATAACTGGCATTTGGAAACCTCCATCTAGTTACGCTGAGTTTCTGTACCTTGGATGTACCTTTTTAGTGTGCTTGACTATTACCAAAACTATATCTTATTATACTGAATATTATATAAGTATATAAAATAATAAAGTTTTTTGTCAATTTAAAAGAGTGTAGGGTAGTACTCAATATAATGGTTAGGGTCTCGATGTCGGCACCATCAAAAGAAAAACCGTCTGAAATTCAGGCGGTTTTTTTACGTCTAGATAATAATAGCCAATAGGCCGTCTGAAAACTTGTTTATCAATAATCAGTCATCTTTCAGACGGCCTTTTATTTACTTCAACTGATCATCACGAATGCGCACAAACGTGGCAAAGCGCGGTGTGCCTTTTTGTGTAAAACCGCGATAGCGGTAGGTAATGGTTGCGCCGATGGGTGGTGGGTTGTCGCGTTCGGCATCTTTGAATCCGCTGCCGATGCGAAATTCACCGTATTGATTGCGGCAGCCGATGGCTCCGAGCCGGCCTTGATTTTTGCCTTTGCCTTCGTAATGACGGGTGATGATGCATTCGGCATCGTGCTGGCTTTTGAGTTTTAAAAGTTGGCTGCTGCGTCCTCCTGTGTAGCTTTGTTCGGGATTGCGCAGCATCACGCCTTCGCCTCCTTGGACTTCAATTTGCTTGAGAAAATCTTGAGCCTCTTGGGCATTTTCTACAGGGATTTGTTCAATCACGGCAATGGGCGCAGTGGGGTGCAGTTGTAGCCATTGTTGGGCGACATCAAGCCGCTGATAAAGATTGCCGTTGGCCTGAGGGACATCAAATACATGCAATTTGATGTTTTGCCAATTGCCTGAAGCTGAACGCACGGCAGCGGAAATCTGTTCAAATTGACCGCGTTTGCTGAATAGTTCGCCATCCAGAGGGTAGGGGGGAAAGTGGCGGGTATAACCGGCAGGGGGGGTGAATGCGTAGCCTTGACGGCTGATGAGTTGTTTGCCGTTCCAATAGGCGCGCACGCCGTCGAGTTTTTCGCTCATCGCCCAGCCTTGAATATTTTGGTTTTTGTATTCTTGTGCCAGCAGTAAATCGGCAGCAAGTAACCGGCTTGAGATGAAAAGCATGGTGAAAATAGGTATGATGAGTTTCATGGGTTTTACTTCTCTTATTTTCTTTAATTACCATTCTTTAGAAACTATATTGTATTGTATTAATAGGTCATCTGAAAATGTGAGATAACTAAAAAGGAATTAAATCATGGCTTTACAGGTTGAAATTATGGCGGTTACGCCATTTCGTCAAAATTGCTCGTTGTTGTGGGATGATGAAACGCATGAAGCGGTTTTGACGGATGTGGGGGGCGACGTGCCGTTTTTGTTGCAGCAGGTTGCAGAAAACAAGCTGACGGTAAAAGAAATCTGGCTTACGCACGGGCATTTGGATCATGCGGGCGGAGTAGATGAGTTTGTGAAGAAATGCCCTGTGCCGGTGATTGGACCGCATAAGAAAGATGATTTCCTGCTGCAGTCTTTACCTCAAACCACGGCGCAATTCGGTTTTCCGGTTTCGCCTGCGGTAGTGCCGACCCGTTGGCTGAATGAGGGCGAGATACTGACGGTTGGCCGATACGAATTTACGGTATTGCATATTCCCGGTCATACGCCGGGGCATGTGGTGTTTTATTGTGCTGCGGAAAATCTGCTGATTGCGGGTGATGTGTTATTTTACGAGACAATCGGTCGCACAGACTTCCCGAGAGGTAATCATGAAGATTTAATCAATCATATCCATAGTAAGCTTTTGGTATTGCCACCTGAAACGCAAGTTATCCCCGGGCACGGCAGATTAACGACTATTTCACATGAAAAACAACATAATCCGTTCCTTTAATTCTAACTTTAGTATGTTTTATGATGTACTCTGTAAAAACTCATTAATTTAATGAAATTCGCTGTTGTAAATAATAGTGCCTCATGTAGTATGGTTATTAATTCGCAAGTTTATTCGTAAAAACAGGCGGAACGTCCACAGCAAAACATAAAGGAAGGAAATAGATATGTCTTTAGATTTAGGTAACTTGTTGCAAAGTCAGGTGGGTAATGTGTTGACCCAGTTCTTAACAGCCAATGGCGAATCTGCTGAAAACAGTACGCAAGCAGCTGGTTTGGCGGTACCTGCGATTATAGCCGGCTTGGTGAAACATGTGAGCGGCAATACTGCCAACGCTTCAGGTTTGTTGGATTTGATCACCGGTGCCGGTGGTGCGCGTCTGAATACTGCTGTTGCCGATGTTGCTACCGGCAATGGTGCAGGCAGCCTGATTGATTTGGGCAAACAATTGTTGCCTAACTTGTTGGGTGGTAATGCGCCAAATGTAGCCGACCAAATTGCAGCAGAAAGCGGTATTTCTAAAGCATATTCAGGTTCTTTGCTGGCATTGGCATTGCCTTTGGTATTGTCTGTTTTGCGCGGTAAAGCACAAAGCGACAATTTGAGCGACGGTCAATTGTTGGGCTTATTGGGTCAACAACAAGGCTGGTTGGCACGCGTATTGAGCCCGAACATGTTATCGGCATTGGGTATTGGCAGCTTGAGCGGTTTGTTCGGCGGCCTGACTAATGTGATTAGCGGTTTGGGTGCAACTGGCGCAGCGGCAACAGCTTCTACCGCGAATGCCTCTGCAGCTGCGGCAGCACCTGTAGCAGCCAAAAAAGGCGGCGCAGGTAAATGGATTGTCTTGGGTTTGGCTGCGTTGGCGGCATTGTTTGCCTTCAAGAGCTGTGGCAACAAACAAGAACCTGCTCCGGCACCTGCACCAGTTGAAGCCAGCGCCCCTGCTGCTTCTGATGTAGCCGTTCCAGTAGAAGAAGCGTCTGCTTCGGTTGAAGTAGCTGAGCCGATGGTTGCCTCTGAAGTGGCGGCGCCTGTAGCTTCTGACGCAACACCTGCTGTGGCTTCGGCAACTGATCCTGTGGTTCAAGAAGCAGATTCAGCGGCTCGTGTATTAGTGGAAGATGGCGTAGCCAAATTCTACTTTGCGACCGGTAAAAACGACATTGCTGAAGGTGCTGATGCTATCGTAGCCGATGTAATCGCTGCCGGTAAAGAAGGCAAAAAATTGGTTATTAGCGGTTTTGCAGACAGCACGGGTGATGCTGCAGCCAATGAAGAACTGTCTAAACAGCGTGCTCAAGCTGTTCAAGTATTCCTTGAATCTCAAGGTGTCGACTCAGCTAATATTGAATTGCGCAAGCCTGAAAACACCACAGGTGCAGTCGGCAATGAGCAAGAAGGCCGTCGTGTTGAAGTGAAAGTTGAAGGTTAATTTAATCGCTGATGGCTGAAAAACCCATTGAAACTCAGTTTCAATGGGTTTTGCATATGATTAAGAGAGACAAATAATTATGTTGCTTTATTGTAAAAAATTAAATTTATGAGGTATATATGAAACAAGATGGATATATTAAATAAATCAATTTCTTACCTTGTATATTGATGATCTGTTCATCAGCTTTGGGTCGGATACAATAAAAGAAGGATTCATTCTGTGTTATATTTATAATGACGAAGTTTATTTATAAAATTACAAAATGAATGAGTGGTTTGGTGAGTGACATGTGATTAGGGATGAATTACATCAAACTGCTTTCCAAAATCAACCAAGGTGTGTGATAACCAGCAGCTTTTTAAAATATCTCAGAAGGATCTATTATGAAAAAAAATCAAATCACTAAAATCGGTTTGTCATTACTGGCAGTCGGTTTATTGGCAGCTTGTGCCACTAAGAGCAACATCACTCCGGAAGGAACAACCGATAATCCGGTGTTTCCTAAGCCGTATTCATTGACTTTCAATAATGATCGCGGTACGTTCCCGACTTGGGATGAATTGGATCAAATGCGTCCAGGTTTGACTAAAGATGATATCTATAAAATCTTGGGCCGTCCGCATTACGATGAAGGTATGGTTGGCGTGCGCGAATGGGATTACCTGTTCCACTTCTATACCCCAGGTGTGGGCGTGGATCCTGATAACACTTCAGGTGTAGAAGGCATTACGACTTGCCAATATAAAGTTATCTACGATAAAAACAAATTTGCACGCAGCTTCCACTGGAATCCTGTATTCCCTGAAGATGCCGCCTGTCCGCCGCCTGCCCCTAAAGCAGAGCCGCAAGTGATTATCCGCGAAGTGGTAACTACGCCGCAACGCATCCGTCAGTAATGGGATAGAATTTGAAAAAATTTTGGTTAACTACGGCCTTATTATTGGGCTTGAACACGTTTGCCAGCGCCGATGCCGTCAGTGATTACATGAAGCGCAAGAAAGTCATTGTGGATACTGCCAAAGCTGAATTGTGCTTTGCCGATGATAAACAATGTCATCCCGTGCTCATCGGTAAAACCACGCCTAAGGGTACGTTCCCGATGACCATCATGGCCACGAAAAAATCGGGCTATGGTGGTGAGGTAATCGGTTTTAAAGAAGAGCGCGATTTCTTGTTTGCCTTGCATCGCGTTTGGTTGGGTAAACCTTCTGAGCGTCGCATGGAACGCATCGCTTCGCCATTGGTGGCTGATCGTGTGATGACCAATGGTTGCATCAATGTGACCGACAACGTGTATGAAAAATTGCGCCATTATTTCACTTTAGAAGTGATTTAAGCGAATAGGCCGTCTGAAAAGGATGTTGGGAAACCGACATCCTTTTTTTATTTTGGGATAGAAGAATGGGGGTACTGAATATTATAAAGAGTATTCAGGTTGAGGCCTTTGCAAAATCTCCATTTTTGGCGCATTTCTTCGTTATGCGCTGCTCGAAAGCTTGCCTATCTAATTGATATATCTGCGCTTTCTGTGCTGCGCTCACTTCGAACTGCACTCAAATCTGGGGTTTTGCAAAGGTCTCAGGTTGTCTCGAGAAAAGCTTGCCACACTCGCAGAGTTGGCATAAGCTTTTATCCGTTGATAACCGGAGATGAAAACCATGAAACCGATTGCCGTGTTGATGTATCAAGGTGAGGGAAGCGATGAATTACAGGCCTTGTGGCAGGCGGTAAAGTATTGGCAGCAGCAAGGCTTAAAGGTAGCGGGCTTGTTGAATCCGTTGGATGAGAACGGCCAAAAATTGCGCAAACGTGTGCAGTCTTTAACAGATAGCAGGGTATATACCATCATGTATGATCAAGGCTGCACCATCGATGCTTGCCTGCTTGATCCGCGTGGCTTGGCGGCATCCTCAGAAGTTATCCGCGAAGCTTTGCAAACACCGCCGGATATTTTGGTGTTTAACAAATTTGGCCATGCCGAAAGTGAAAACAGCGGTTTGATTGAGGAATATGCGCAAGCCATTGGGCAGGGGATTCCGGTGATTTCGTTGTTGCAGGATAAATACTTGTCGGATTGGCGCGCGTTTACCGATGGCATGGGGGAAGAATTATCTAGCGTGGAAGAGGTTTTGGCTTGGGGTGAGTATCAGAACCAGCGGCATAAAGCGGATTGATTGGTGCTTATATTTATTAGGGGGTAAACTTTGGGTGTTAACCATACAAAAAAGCCGTCTGAACAATATTGGTTCAGACGGCTTTTTTAATGAAATGAATCAGCCTTCAAACTTTTTGAATACCAGCGTACCGTTGGTACCGCCGAAACCGAAAGAGTTGGAAATGGCAACATTGATGTTCAGGTCGCGCGCTTCGTTGGCACAATAGTCCAAATCGCAGCCTGCTTCGATGTCTTGGTCTTCCAAGTTGATGGTCGGTGGCGATTTTTGATCATGAATCGCCATGATGCTGTACACGGCCTCCACACCGCCGGCCGCGCCCAGCAAGTGGCCGGTCATGGATTTGGTGGAGTTTACCACTACATTTTTAGCGTGCTCACCCAAAGCCAGTTTCAATGCTTTGGTTTCGTTGGCATCGCCCAATGGGGTTGATGTGCCGTGTGCGTTGACGTAATTTACATCAGTCGGGTTCAAGCCGGCATCTTTCAAGGCACGGGTCACGGCCAAGGCAGGGCCTTCTTCGTTTGGTGCGGTAATGTGATAGGCATCGGAGCTCATGCCGAAGCCGACGATTTCAGCGTAGATTTTGGCACCGCGTTTTTTGGCATGTTCCAATTCTTCCAATACCAAAATACCGGCACCTTCAGCAATCACAAAACCGTCACGGCCTTTGTCCCACGGGCGGGAAGCGGCGGTAGGGTCGTCGTTGCGGGTTGACAAAGCCTTCATGGCTGCAAAGCCGCCGACACTCAATAAATTGATGGAACCTTCTGCACCGCCGGCCACCATCACGTCGGCATCGCCGTATTTAATCAAACGCGCAGCATCGCCGATAGAATGTGCACCGGTGGTACACGCCGATACCATGCCGTATGAAGGACCGCGGTAGCCTTTCAAAATGGTCACATGGCCGGCAATCAAGTTAATCAGAGACCCCGGAATAAAGAACGGATTGATTTTGCGCGCGCCACCTTCTTGCACAGCAATGCCGGTAGCTTCGATGCTCGGCATACCGCCGATGCCCGAACCGATATTCACGCCAACACGGTCTTTGTCCAAATCAGGGGTATCGTCCAGGCCAGCGTCTTGAATAGCTTGCAAGGCAGCGGCCAAACCGTAGTGGATAAAGGCATCCATGCGGCGAGCTTCTTTAGCGCTGATGTATTCGCCGATGTCGAAATCGCGCACTTCGCCGGCGATTTGGCTGTTGATTTCGGAAGCGTCAAAGCGGGTAATCATGCCGATGCCGCTTTTGCCTGCGAGCAGGTTGCTCCATGCGGTGGCGACGTCGTTGCCGACCGGTGATACTTGGCCGAGGCCTGTGATGACTACTCTTCGTTGACTCATGATAATCTCGCTGTCGTTAATCGGGATTGGTGGGCGGCAAGGCAAAATGCCCGTGAGGCCGTCTGAAAAATTAGAATTTTTCTCTAATTTTAAGCATATCTAATAAGGTAAAAGCCCCTGTATGCGGAATCGCAGCAGAGGCCGATGTGTTGGAGAGACTACAGATTAGCCGTTGTGGGCAGTGATGTAGTCGATAGCCAATTGTACGGTGGTGATTTTTTCGGCTTCTTCGTCAGGGATTTCGCAACCGAAAGCTTCTTCCAAAGCCATTACCAATTCAACGGTGTCTAATGAGTCTGCGCCCAAATCGTCTTGGAAAGATGATTCGTTTTTCACTTCGGCTTCATTCACGCCCAGTTGTTCAGCAACAATTTTTTTAACTTGTTGTTCGATATTTGACATGTCAGTCGTTCCTTATATGCCTTGCGGCGGGTTTGAAAAAATAAATCGGAGGTATTTTACCGAATTCGTTTAGAGTTTTCCATCTAAAAATGCACTTCTGCATTTTCAGGGAAAGTTTTCATTACGCTGCATATTATCATAGGCTGTTTTTATCCTACAAGCAGCATTTTGTTTTTGTTTGTGATCAAGGAGTTAAGCGGGTAAATTTTGTATGGAAACGCCGCTTGTAGACCGTCTGAATACTGATTTTACCGTTCAGACGGCCTTGTTTACTAAAAAACTGTTTAAAAACGTCAGGATACAGGCTAATTCGTCGGCGGAATCCTGTTGCGTGCCGTTGCCGGTGTGGCCACCGTTGTCGGGACAATACAGCCACGATTGCGGGCTGTGGTTGCGCAGTTTGGCGTAAAACTTCAGCGCATGGGCAGGATGGACGCGGTCGTCGCTCAAGCTGGTGGTGATTAATGCCGGCGGATAGCGGTGGCCGTCTGAAATGTTGTGGTAGGGTGAATGCTGCAGCCAGTATTCGTGGCAGATGTCGTATTTTTGCGTGTTGCCGTATTCGTCGGTCCAGCTTGACCCGGCCGATAACAAAGGATAGCGCAGCATGTCGGTCAGCGGCATTTCGCACACCATTGCGCCGAAACTTTCCGGCTGGCGCACAAAAGCAGAAGCCACTACCAAGCCACCGTTGCTGCCGCCTTGCAGGGCGATGTGTTCGGGTGAAGTCAAACCGCGGCGGCTTAAATCGTCAACGATGGCGAGTAAGTCGTCGGTGCTTTTGTGTTTGTGCAAACCTTGTGCGGCTTGGTGCCAATGCGGGCCAAATTCGCCGCCGCCGCGCACGTTGGCTAACACAAACGCATGGCCTTGTTCGAGCCAATATTTGCCGATGCTGCCCAAATAATGCGGCAATTCGGGTACGCCAAAACCGCCGTACACATACACCAAAGTCGGCGTATGCGGCTTGAGGCCGTCTGAAACATGTTTGCCGACATGGTAATAAGGAATCTGCGTGCCGTCTGCCGAGCTTGTCCAAAACTGCTGCACTTCAATACCGTCGGCGGCAAATTGCTGCGGCTGGCGGCGCATGACGGTGAGTTCCATCACATTTAAATCCAGTGCATACAAGGTCAGCGGCGTGGTGAAATCGCTGGCGGCCAAATACACTACATCGCCGCCCCACGGCTGGTCGGTCATTTCCAATGCGCCCATCGGCAGACGCGGCAATTCGACTTCCTGCCATGCGCCATCGGCAAAACGCCATGCTTTCAGACGGCCTTGTACGTTTTCTAAGGTGCTGGCTACCACAAAACGCTTGGTCGTTTCCACGCTTTCCAAAGCTTGCGTGTCATTGGGTGCGAACAATAATTGCGCCGCGCCGAGTTCGCCTTTGTTTAATTTCACTGCCAACAGGCTGCCGCTCGGGTAACTTTGGTTGGCACGGTGCCAGTCTTTGCGCAGGGTCAGCAGCAAATGGCCGGACAAATAGCCAACCACATCGCAATCTTCCGGCAGATTCAAAGGCTTGGCTTCACCTTGCGCGGAAACCTGTAAATAGGTTTTGGTGTAAAATCCTTGCGAGGCTTCGATTAAATCAATCGGCGAACCTTGCGGGTCGAGATAACGCCAAGCGTTGACCATCATGCCGTCGTGCCCGATTTGGAACACCGGCGTGCTTTCTTCAAAACTCTGCCCGCGCTCGACCAGCCACACTTCACGCGGATAGCCCGCTTGCGTGAGCTGACGCTCGTCCCACGCGGGGCAGACCCACACGCTGTGTTCATCGCGCCATGAAATGTGGTTTTTGCCCGCCGGAAAGTGAAAACCGCCGTCCACCAGCGAGCCTGTAGCCAAATCCATTTCCAAAGTATAGGCGACATCGCCACCGGCGCGGCTCAAGGTCAGCAAGGCTAGATTCGGTTTTTCCACCAAGTGAGACACGCCACCGAGGTACACATCATCGCCCAAAATCTCATCGAAATCGGCCACCGAAAACAGGATTTTCCATTCAGGATAGCCCGAGCGGTAGGTCGCGGCGGTGCATACGCGGTACACGCCTTTCGGGTATTCCGTGTCTTGATGAAAATGGTACATGCGCGCACGATGCTCTTGGCAAAACGGAATTTGGCGCGTGTCCTGCATTTGCGCCAAAATGCCGTCTGAAAGCGCGCGCGTGGCATCGCTTGCCATAAAACGCGCTTGGGTTTCGTGGTGTGCTTCATTGGCGAAGCTTTGCGTGGCAGGGGAATCGAGGTTTTCAAAATGTTGGAACGGGTCGGAATGCTGCGTCATGGCGGATGGGCCGTCTGAAAAAGGAAAGGGGCATATTATAGCGCAAAGGGTTAGGGAAAAGGTCTCGGCCTGATTGTGATGGCACATTGCGATATTTTAGCCGCCGTTAGTAACCGTGCTGTTATAATTGAATTTTAGATTTTCAGCGGTACAGACAAATGGATCTCGAAACCAAACGCCATCAAACCCAAGCTATGCTCGACAACGCCGAATTGTTGTTCAGCCAAGAAGAATGCCAAGCCGCGCTACAGAAAGTGGCCGACGACATCACCCGTGATTTGGGCGACAAATATCCGCTGCTGCTGCCTGTGATGGGCGGAGCGGTGGTGTTTACCGGTCAATTGCTGCCACTGCTGCGCTTTCCGCTCGACTTTGATTATGTGCACGTTTCGCGCTACGGCGACAAATTGCAGGGCGGCAATTTCAATTGGAAACGCATGCCTGATGCCGAGCAAATCCGCGGCCGCCATGTGGTGGTGTTGGACGACATTCTCGACGAAGGCCACACCATGCACGCGATTCAGGAAAAGCTGTTGGAAATGGGTGCGGCAAGTTGTCGTGCGGCGGTGTTTGCCAATAAACTCATCGACAAAGAAAAGCCGACCCAAGGCGATTACGTCGGTTTGGATGTGCCCAACCGCTATGTGTTCGGCTACGGCATGGATGCGGCCGGTTGCTGGCGCAATTTGGGCGAAATTTATGCTTTGAAGCAGGATTAATAAATAGGCCGTCTGAAAAAAAAAGCGGTAAAACGACTGTAAACACGTTCAGACGGTCTTGTTTATCTATTTTTCGCAACCATCTCGACACCATAAAAAAACCTTATTTCAGGAACGCAAATGATTGGCTTACTTATCATTACCCACGAAACCATAGGCGAAGCCTACCGTGGTCTGACACATCATTTTTTCCCCGAAGGCAGCCCTGAAAACGTGCATATTTTGGGCGCAGAGCCGAACGAAGACCAAGACGACGTGATTAACCGTGCCATTTCCATGATTCAGGAATTTCCGGAAGATTGTGACGGCGTATTGATTATGACCGATATTTTCGGCGCTACTCCGTGTAACGCCGCCCGCCGCATGGTACGTGAAGGCAAATCGGCGATTCTCACCGGCCTGAATGCGCCGATGATGATTAAAGCCGTGCAATACGCACCGGCCGCTACCGACCTGACCGCGTTTACCGAAACCGTGAAAGAAGCGGCGATTCGCGGTATTTTTGCGATTACGGCCACGCCGGATGATTTGATGTGCAAAAAAGCGGCAGAGGCCGTCTGAAACGAATTCATCAGACCCGCTGCATCAATAGATTTTTTCAGACGGCCTATGGATTGAGGCCGTCTGAAAGCGTATAGATAAAAAACAAAAACAGGAAAAGCCATGCTCAAGCAAGAAATCGAAATCATCAACAAACTGGGCTTACACGCGCGCGCGTCGAGCAAATTCACCCAAACCGCCTCACGCTTTCAAAGCGAAGTTTGGGTCAGCAAAAACGGCAGTCGCGTTAACGGTAAAAGCATCATGGGCTTAATGATGCTGGCCGCCGCCAAAGGCAGCGTGATTGAAATCGAAGTTGACGGCAGCGATGAAGCTGCCGCTATGCAAGCCCTGATTGAGTTGATTAACGATTACTTCGGCGAAGGCGAATGACATGAGTATCGTGCTACACGGCGTGGCGGCGGGCAAGGGCATCGCCATCGGCCACGCGCACTTGGTGTCACGCGGCAGTACCGAAGTGCCGCAATATGATATTGAGCCGGAAAACATCGATGCTGAAGTAGCGCGTTTTGATGCGGCGGTGAAAGCCACGCGCAAAGAATTGGAACAGCTGCGCAACGCCATTCCCGAAAATGCTCCGACTGAATTGGGCGCGTTTATCTCGCTGCATTTGATGTTGCTCACCGATGTGACGCTTTCACGCGAGCCGGTTGATTTGTTGCGCGCGCAAAACATCAATGCCGAATGGGCGTTGAAACAGCAAAGCGACAAACTCGCCGCCCAGTTTGACGAAATCGAAGATGCCTACCTGCGCGAGCGCAAGCAGGATATGCTGCAAGTGGTGCAGCGCATTCACAATCATTTGGTCGGCCAGAGCAACGAATTGAATTTGGCCAATAATCCGTTTGAAGACACCATTCTGATTGCGCATGATTTGTCGCCGGCGGATACCGTGTTGTTTAAAGAGCAACACATCACCGCGTTTGTCACCGATGCCGGCGGCCCAACCAGCCACACCGCCATTTTAGGCCGCAGCTTAGATATTCCGTCGGTGATTGGCCTGCACAACGCTCGTAAGCTGATTACCGAAAACGAAATCGTCATTGTCGACGGCATCAACGGCATTTTGCTGATTAACCCCGATGATGTGGTGCTGGCCGAATACCGCCGCTTGGAACGCGAATACCGCAGCCACAAGCGCGAGTTGAACAAACTCAAGAAAACCGCCGCCACCACCGCCGATGGCATCAACATCGAATTGCTCGCCAATATTGAATCCGCTGAAGACATCAAAGCCTTACACAACATCGGTGCCGACGGCGTGGGCTTGTTCCGCAGCGAATTTCTCTATCTCAACCGCGAAAATATGCCGTCTGAAGACGAGCAATACGAAGTGTACAGCGGGATTGTGAAAAAGCTCAAAGGTAAAAGTTTAACCATCCGCACCGTCGATTTGGGTGTGGACAAAAATCCGCGCTGGTTCGGACAAAACGCCACGCCCAACGGCAGCCTGAATCCCGCATTGGGCTTAACCGGCATCCGCTTGTGTTTGGCTGAGCCGGTGATGTTCCGCACACAAATGCGCGCCATCTTACGCGCCGCCCAACACGGCCCCGTGCGCATAATGTGGCCGATGGTGACCTCGCTATCCGAAGTGCGCCAATGTCTGATTCACTTGGAAACTGCGCAGAAACAATTGACCGAGCGCGGTGAAGCGTTCGGCGAAGTGGGTATCGGTTGTATGATTGAAATCCCGTCGGCTGCGATGACTGTCGGCAGCATTTTGAAAATGGTCGATTTCATCTCCATCGGCACCAACGACTTGATTCAATATGTGTTGTCGGTCGATCGGGGTGATGATGCCGTCAGCCACCTTTACCAGCCGAGCCATCCGGCGGTGTTGAAAATGATTCAGCACGTCATCCGCACCGCCAACCGCATGGAAAAAAGTGTTTCCGTGTGCGGTGAAATGGCCGGCGACACCGCTTTCACCCGCGTGCTGCTCGGCATGGGCTTGCGCCGTTTTTCGATGAATACAAATAACTTGTTGTCGGTAAAGGATATTATTCTGAAAAGTGATACCAATCAGCTCGAGTATCCGATTGCCAAGTTGCTGCGCAATGATGATCCGGAAAAGTCGGAAAAGTTGTTGAAAAAATTGAATCAGATTCCGAGCGAGGAATAAAAAACAGGCAGAGACTTTTGCAAAACGCCTTCAAAAAACAGTACACATAAAACCGCCGTCATTCCCGCGTAGGCGGGAATCCATTTTCGAGCATAACAAACTATTAAATAAAATAGGTTTCTTAAAGTCTGAGATGGATTCCCGCCTACGCGGGAATGACGGCGGTTTGGATTTTTATTAATGATTCATCAGTTTTGAAAAGGTCTCAGGCCGTCTGAATTTCAGACGGCCTGTTTTTTGTTAATGACTATTCTTGAGTCGGAGAATTTGGCACATACGCATCAAAACGCGTGCTTTTGCCTGAATATTGATAAGCCGGTTTTTCGCCGTTGAGAAACTCGCCTAAGCGTGGGCGTTTAACCACCACGCGTTTTTTGGCGATGGTACGGGCGGTGTTGAGCAGGGCAGCTTCGTCTTGCGCCGTGCCGACCAAGCCATGGAAGTAGGCCATTTCTTTTTTAACGGCTGCGGATTTTTGCCGCTCGGGATACATCGGGTCGAGATACACCACATCGGGGCGGCCGATTTGTTGCGCTAATTGCGGCATCAGTGTGGCTGTATCGCCGAAATGCAGCGTGA
The DNA here is from genome assembly GCF_047839235.1 of Neisseria sp. CCUG17229. Taxonomy (NCBI): domain Bacteria; kingdom Pseudomonadati; phylum Pseudomonadota; class Betaproteobacteria; order Neisseriales; family Neisseriaceae; genus Neisseria; species Neisseria sp. CCUG17229. The sequence goes on along the minus strand of NZ_CP181247.1, from coordinate 2,071,840 downwards.
TGCGTCGGGCAATTTCTGCGGTGTCGGGGTGTTGTAAGGCGCGGTTGAGGCCGTCGTGTAGTAGGCAGGCAACGGCGGGGTGTTGTTCAAAGGTCTGTACGGTTAAGCCCAATGAAGCTAACACAAAGCTGTCGCGCCCCAAGCCGCCAGTGCCGTCCCAGATGGTGGGCTTGTTGGTGTGGTTGACGGCTTTTGCGATGAGTTCGCCACCGCCTTTGGTGCGGCGGTATTGGGCGGCACCACCAACAAAATCGACTTGCACGCGGCCTTTTTCTCCGGCGCGGCACAGGCTGATGCCATCTGAATCGGCGTAGAGGTATTCGCCGCTGTCGGGCAGTTGGCAGGCAATGGTCAGGTCGAATGTGTGTGCCAGCTCGTTGGCGGAAGTTTGGGCGGATTCGGCAAGGTAAATGCAGGTCATGTATTCAGACAAATTTTTTGGATGAGATCAGTCACGGCAAAATTCAACCGACACACCCTAATTCCCTCTGTATTGAGACAGACGGTAATCATTTGGGCGGTGGAATAAAATTTTTAGAATATTGCGTTCTAATGTTTGTTATATAAAGTGTTTCAGACGGCCTGAAAGTGGCAGAGGTTTGCCTTTTTTGCCACGCTTACCGCTGATGTCGGCAAGTTGGATGCGTTCTTTATGGGTCGCCCCACGCTTGCCTTCGCTTTCGGCGTGGATTTCCGGTGTGGAAACGACGGCGATGTGTGCCAATCGTTCTTTCTCGCCCAAGCTGATGAGCTGCAAGCCACGGCCTTTGGCCATGACTTTGAGTTCGCTGAGCGTAAAGGCCAAGGCTTTGCTTTCTTTCCATAAAGAGCTTGGATATTCGGCTACGGCCACTACTTTGCAATCCGGATTGATCAGCGATGAAGCATACACCGATACCGGCAGCAACACCGTTTCGCCCGCTTCCACGCTCATCACCACTTTGCCCGCTTTCACGCGGCCGACCATGTCGCCGAGCTTGGCGATAAAGCCATAGCCACCGCTGTTGCTCAACAGATAATGCTGATCCGGCAAACCGGTGAGCATGGCGACCACTTCGGCGCCGTTTTGCACGTCAACTAAAGATGCCACCGGTACACCGTCACCACGGCCACCCGGGATTTCCGAGGCATCCAAAGTGTAGGTGCGGCCTTGCGAATCGAGCACCACCACCGGCCACACGGTGCGGCTTTCCAAGGTTTGCTTCAAACCGTCGCCTTCTTTGAACGTGGTTTGCGCCAAATCCAAATTGTGGCCGACGCGGCTGCGTATCCAGCCTTTTTTCGACAAAATCAGCGTCACCGGCTCATCGGCGGTGGTTTGCGTCAGCGTGGCGCGGCCGGCTTCTTCGACCAAAGTGCGGCGCTCGTCGCCGAATTGTTTCATATCGGCTTGCATCTCTTTGATGATGAGCTTTTTCTTTTCGTTTTCATCGCCGAGCAGCAGGTTCAGACGGCCTTCTTCTTCGCGCAGTTCGGCCAGCTCTTTTTCCAGCTTGAAGCCTTCCAAGCGCGCAAGTTGGCGCAGGCGGATTTCGAGAATGTCTTCCGCTTGGATTTCGCTCAAATCAAACGCCGCCATCAAATCGGCTTTCGGTTCGTCCGATTCGCGAATCACCCGAATTACTTCGTCAATGCTTAAGAAAACTTTCAGACGGCCTTCGAGGATGTGTAGGCGTTTTTCTACTTGGGCCAGGCGGAATTGCAGACGGCGTGTCACCGTGATGACACGGAAATCCAGCCATTCCTGCAAGATGGTTTTCAGGTTTTTTTGTGCAGGGCGGTTGTCCAAGCCCATCATCACCAAATTGACCGATACATTGCCTTCCAAAGAAGTTTGCGCCATCAGCGTGTTCATAAACGCATCCGGCTCGATGCGGCTGGATTTCGGCTCAAACACCAAGCGCACGGGATGCTCGCCGTCGGATTCGTCGCGTACTTTCTCAATCAAATCCAACATCAGTTTTTTGGTGTTGAGCTGGTCTTGGTTGAGCTGTTTCTTGCCGGCTTTCGGCTTCGGATTGGTTTGCTCTTCGATTTCGGCAAGAATTTTGGCAGCGTTGGCATTGGGCGGCAATTCAGTCACAATCGCCCGCCATTGGCCGCGCGCCATTTTTTCGATTTCATAACGCGCACGCACGCGCACGCTGCCTTTGCCGCTTTCGTAAATCTGCTGCAAATCGGCAGCAGGGGTGATGATTTGGCCGCCGCCGGCAAAGTCGGGCGCGGGGATGTAATCCATCAAATCGGCGGTTTCCAGCGAAGGCTTCTTCAATAGGGCAATCGCCGCTTTGGTGACTTCGGTAAGGTTGTGCGACGGAATTTCAGTCGCCATGCCCACGGCAATACCGCTGGCACCGTTGAGCAACACCATCGGCAATCGGGCGGGCAGGTGGATGGGTTCGTCAAACGCGCCATCGTAGTTGGGAGTGAAATCGACCGTGCCTTGATTGATTTCGCTTAACAATAATTCCGCAATCGGCGTCAAACGCGCTTCGGTGTAACGCATGGCCGCCGCACCATCGCCGTCGCGCGAGCCGAAGTTGCCGATGCCGTCAATCAACGGATAACGCAGCGTGAAATCCTGTGCCATGCGCACCATCGCTTCATACGCCGAACTGTCGCCGTGTGGGTGGTATTTACCCAAAATCTCACCGACCACACGCGCCGATTTCACCGGTTTCGCCCCTGCGGTCAAACCCATGTCGCGCATGGCATAAAGAATGCGGCGCTGCACCGGCTTCTGGCCGTCTGAAACTTCCGGCAGCGCGCGACCTTTGACCACGCTCATGGCATATTCCAAATACGCGCGTTCGGCATATTGGCCGAGAATCAGATGGTCGGATTGGATAGGGGAAACAGGGGTTTGCTCGTTCATGGTGCGGCTAAGATAAGAGTGAAATTCAAGCGCCGTATTGTAAAGCAAAACGGTGTTTCTTGCTGAAGTTTGCAAAGGCCGTCTGAAAGCATAACTGTTTTCAGACGGCCTGATTCTATTTTGCCGCTCAGTGATTACGGTTTTGTGATGTCTCTTATGCAGGATATGAACTGGTTTGCCCCTAAAAACTGCGCTAGACTTTTCTTAATTACATCAAACTACATTTTCAATAAAGGACAGCGCCATGGATATTCAATTAAACGGCTCAACGCGGATTTATTATGTAATCGGCGACCCGATTGCGCAGGTGAAATCACCGAGTTTGGTCACCGAAGCATTTCAAAACAAAGGTTTAAATGCGGTGTGCGTGCCTGCACATGTCGCGCCCGATCAGCTGGCCACGTTTTTCAATGCGGTGAAAGCCATGCAGAATGTCGATGGCCTGATGATTACCGTGCCGCACAAAATCGCGTTTGCCGATTTGTGCGACGAATTGTCCGACGCGGCGCGTTTCTTACACACTACCAACTGTGTGCGCCGTGAAGGTCACAAATGGGTCGGCGATATGTTCGACGGTCAGGCGCAAGTGGAAGCTTTGCAGCGCAACGGCGCACAATTGCAGGGTAAAAAAGCGATTTTGGCCGGTGCGGGCGGCGCGGGTACCGCCATTGCCCATGCGATTTTGACGGCAGGTGTCAGCGAACTGGCGATTGTGGAAATGGATATTGCCCGCCGAGATGGTTTGATTGAGCGTTTAAACAGCTTGGGCTTGGGCAAAGTCTATGCCGGAACCACCGACCCGAGCGGCTTCGATATTGTGGTCAACGCCACGCCGATGGGCATGCGCGAAGGCGATCCGCTGCCGTTTGACGGCGATAAGCTGACGGCGGACATGTTTGTCGGTGATGTGGTCACCACGCCGGCATTAACGGCATGGATTGCCCACGCGCAACAAGTCGGCTGCCAAACGTCCACCGGTATGGATATGTTTGAAAGCGTGCGCGATTTGATGGTGGATTTTTTGCTGGCGAAATAATTTCAGACGGCCTTTTAAATTAGGCCGTCTGAAGCCCGAATCGGAGAATAGGCATGACAAAACAAGTAGATGTATTGGTGATCGGCGGTGGTGTGGCCGGTATGACTGCTGCGCTGACTGCCAAGCGCGAAGGTTTGGATGTGGTATTGTGCGAAAAAGCGCCGTATGTGGGCGGCATTACCGCCACTTCCGGCGGCACGACATGGGTGCCGGGCACGCATTTGAGCGACCAGGCCGGTGTGCCGGATAAAGTGGATGATGCGCGCACGTTTTTAAGCCATGTCTGTGCCGGTCGCGGCGGCGATGAACTGCGCGAAGCATTTTTGTTATCCGGTCCGGAAATGATTCGTGAATTGGATGAACACACCGATGTGAAATTCGTGGCGGCAACCGCGCACCCCGACTACATCGGCAACTTGCCGGGCGAAGCGTATGGTGGCCGTGCGCTGGCGCCGGTGCCGTTTGAAGCGGCGGTGTTGGGCAAAGATTTCGACCGTGTTCGCCCGCCGCGCCGTGAATTTATGGGCTTGGGCGGCATGATGGTCAACCGCAGCGAATTGGATGCGCTGCTTAATCCGTTCAAAAGCGCAGACAATTTCAAAACCACGATGAAAGTGGTGTTGCCGTATTTCAAAGACCGTCTGAAATACAAGCGCGGCACGCGTTTGGTGATGGGCAATGCGCTGGTCGGCCGTCTGTATTACAGCTTGGTCAAACACCAAGTGCCGGTATGGTTTGAATCGCCGCTGGTACGCTTATTGGTGGAAGACGATAAAGTGGTCGGTGCGGTGGTGAAACGCGATGGCGTAGAAACCGAAATCCGCGCGCGCAAAGGCGTGGTGTTGGCGACCGGCGGTGTCGGCCACAACGCAGCGTTGCGCGAGCAGTTTTTCCCGAAAGGCACGCCCGACTCTTATGCGCCTGAAAGCAACACCGGCGACGGCATTCAAGCAGGTGCCGCCATCGGCGCAGCTTTGGGCAACCAAACCGCTCCGGCTTTGTGGTTCCCGACGTCTTATCACCGGCTTGACGACGGCTACCAAGCCATGTGGCCGCACATCATTCTCGACCGCGCCAAACCAGGCTTGCTGGCGGTACTGCCCGACGGCAAACGCTTTGTCAACGAAAGCGATTCCTACCATGACTTTTCCAGCGCACAAATCCGCCGTAGCCAAGAGCAGGGCAGCGCGGTGTTGCCGGCTTATCTGATTGTCGATGATGCGTTTGTCAATAAATATGGCTTGGGCTTCATCATGCCGGGCGGAAAATCCTTGCAGCAATATTTGAAACGCGGTTATCTGAAAAAAGCCGCCAACCTGCATGATTTGGCCGTGCAGCTGGGCATTGATCCGGCAACCTTACAGGCAACCGTAGCGCGTTACAACGAATTGGCTGCTAGGGGCGAAGACAGCGATTTCGGACGCGGCAGCAGCAAAATGAATCGCTTCAACGGCGATGCCAATGTCCAACCCAATCCGTGTATGCGTCCGTTTGTGACGCAAGGTGCGGTGTATGCGCTGATGGTCAAACCTGCCGATTTGGCAGGCAGCTTGGGTTTGGAATGCAACACCGTCGGCCAAGTGCTGCATGAAAACGGCCACGCCATCAAGGGTTTGTACGCCTGCGGCAATGATTTGGCATCCATCTTTAAAGGCACTTACCCCGGCCCCGGCACCACCATTGGCCCGGGCATGGTGTTCGGTTGGCGCGTTGCCAAACATTTGGCCGGAAAGCTGTAATTTTTGCTTGATAAGATAACAGGCCGTCTGAGACGTTCAGACGGCCTTTGTATTGTGCCAAACCTGTAAAACTTCCCATAAATTTCAATAAAATCAGCTTGATTTATTGTGTATCTGCATAATGATTTTTGTGGTGTCCCTGATTTAAGATAACATGAAATACTAAACCATAACGGGATACAACCATGACTACCACCGAACAAAAACCGTTATTCATCAAAGTCCATCCCGATGACAATGTCGCCATTATCGTCAACAGCAACGGCTTGCCGGCAGGCACGCAGTTTTCAGACGGCCTCACCTTGGTTGAACATGTGCCGCAAGGGCATAAAGCGGCTTTGGTCGATATTCCGAAAAACGGCGAAATCATACGCTACGGCGAAATCATCGGCTATGCGGTGGAAGATTTGCCGCGCGGCGCGTGGATTGATGAATCGAAAGTGGTGCTGCCCAAAGCGCCGCCTTTGGAAACTTTGCCGCTGGCAACCCGTCCTGCGCCGAAATTAGAGCCGCTGGAAGGGTACACGTTTGAAGGCTACCGCAATAAAGACGGCAGCGTCGGCACCAAAAATTTGCTCGGCATTACCACCAGCGTGCATTGCGTGGCCGGTGTGGTCGATTATGTGGTGAAGCTGATTGAGCAGTATTTACTGCCGAAATACCCGAATGTGGATGGTGTGGTTGGTTTGAACCATCTATACGGTTGTGGCGTGGCAATTAATGCGCCTGCGGCGGTGGTGCCGATCCGTACGATTCACAATATTGCGCTGAATCCGAATTTTGGCGGCGAAATCATGGTCATCGGTCTGGGCTGTGAAAAGCTGCAACCGAGCCGCCTGTTGGAGCAAGCTGACGGTACGATTCCGATTAAAGTTGACGGCGACAGCACCAGTGTCACCAGTTTGCAAGACGAGCAGTTTGTCGGCTTCAAAGCCATGGTCGATTCGATTATGGCCACGGCAGAAAAACATTTGCAGAAACTCAACTCCCGCCAACGCGAAACCTGTCCGGCTTCCGATTTGGTAGTCGGCATGCAGTGCGGCGGCAGCGATGCGTTTTCCGGTGTCACCGCCAATCCTGCGGTGGGTTATGCTTCCGATTTGCTGGTGCGTTGCGGCGCGACGGTGATGTTCTCCGAAGTAACTGAAGTGCGCGATGCCATCCACCTGCTGACACCGCGTGCGGCAGATGAGCATGTCGGCCGCCGACTGCTCGAAGAAATGAAGTGGTACGACGATTATTTGAATGCTGGACAAACCGACCGCAGCGCGAATCCGTCGCCGGGCAACAAAAAAGGCGGTTTGGCCAACGTGGTCGAAAAAGCTTTAGGCTCGATTGCCAAATCCGGCCAATCGGCGATTGTTGAAGTGTTGTCGCCAGGACAGCGCCCGACCAAAAAAGGCCTGATTTTCGCCGCCACGCCTGCCAGCGATTTTGTCTGCGGCACACAGCAACTGGCTTCGGGCATTACCGTGCAGGTGTTCACTACCGGCCGCGGAACGCCTTATGGCTTGGCCGCCGTGCCGGTGATTAAAGTTGCTACTCGCACCGATTTGGCCGACCGCTGGTTTGATTTGATGGATATTAATGCCGGCCGCATTGCTACTGGTGAATCTACTATTGAAGAGACTGGTTGGGAAATTTTCCATTACATTCTCGATATTGCCAGCGGCCGCAAGCAGACATGGTCTGACCAATGGGGCTTGCATAATGCGCTGTCGGTATTCAACCCGGCGCCTGTAACCTGATCGTTGTTTTATTCTCTCCTATTCCTCTTGAGGAATAACCGTGTCCTATGACATTTTTCATCAAGACTTAAGGCCGTCTGAAATTCAGACGGCCTCTTTTTATCATGAAATTGTGTTGGTGAGCTTTAAATTAAAGCCGGCAAAACAGGAGGATGTGTTTCGTCGGCTTTGAAATATCTAATTTAGCGTTAGCGTTGCTTCAGTTGAAAAATGACTTTTTCACTTTCGCAGCAGAAGTTGAAGGTCATCATCAGTTTGAAGCCTTCTTCCACGCCGCCGATGTCGCTGATGATTTCGCAAGCTTCGCTTTCTACCGAGCGGGCCAGTTCGGTGTAATAGCCTTCTGCTTCACGGGCGAGCTGTTCGGTTTCGTAGATTTGGACGATTTCAAAGCTGCAATCGTTGTTGTCGAACACAGTACCGACTTCAACAGAGCAATCCGGGCATTTGCCTACGCCGTTTTCTTCGGTTTCAAAAGGTTTGGCTGATTTGTCCATGCTGATTCTCCTTTGTGGATTAGAAATTTTAGTATAAACCTGAAAAAGGCAGTCTGAAAGCGCTTCAGACTGCCTTTTCACTTTATTAACATTTGACTGGAAGCTTGATTAAAATAGGCTAAGAAAACATAGGTCAAGCGGCCTTTATTAGATTTTAATGGGTTTGTTAAGGCCGGCTGAACAATGCGGGAATAATGAATTAGGCAGGGGAGGCCGTGATGTTTGCACACAAATCCGCAAAACAGGTGCAAATTATGTTATAAATAAACCTTTCAAAATCCCCCTAAACAAATGGAGCAATAACAATGGAATTGGTATTTATCCGTCACGGACAAAGCGAATGGAATGCGAAAAACCTGTTCACAGGCTGGCGCGACGTAAAATTGAGCGAGCAGGGTTTGGCTGAAGCTGCCGCTGCCGGTCAAAAGCTGAAAGAAAAAGGCTATGAATTCGACATCGCCTTCACTTCTGTGCTGACCCGCGCCATCAAAACCTGCAACATCGTGTTGGAAGAAAGCGACCAACTGTTTGTTCCACAAATCAAAACTTGGCGTTTGAACGAGCGCCACTACGGCCAACTGCAAGGCTTGGACAAAAAACAAACCGCCGAAAAATACGGTGACGAGCAAGTACACATCTGGCGCCGCAGCTACGACACCTTGCCGCCATTGTTGGATAAAGACGACGAATTTTCTGCGCATAACGACCGCCGTTACGCCCATCTGCCTGCCGATGTCGTGCCGGACGGTGAAAACTTGAAAGTGACGCTGGAGCGCGTATTGCCATTCTGGGAAGATCAAATCGCACCGGCCATTTTGAGCGGCAAACGCGTATTGGTGGCGGCACACGGCAATTCATTGCGCGCCTTGGCCAAACACATCGAAGGCATTTCCGACGACGACATCATGGCTTTGGAAATCCCGACCGGCCAACCGCTGGTGTATAAATTGGATGATAATTTGAAAGTGATTGAGAAATTTTACCTGTAAGGGTTTGGGTTTAGCAGTTTAATGAAAATGCCGTCTGAAAACGAAATCATCGTTTTCAGACGGCATTTTTTCATGGCAACATCGGCCGCTTTTCCGTCAGGTAACGCCAATAGCGCTGCGGCATCATTTGCCGGTGTTGGCGCAGGTTGATGCGCGACGTGATGGTGGCGCTTTTGAAATAACGTTGCCACAGCTTTTGATAATGCTGCTCGCGCTCGGATGGGGCGGCGGCGTGTTCGCCGGAAGTATCCAAATCACGGATTTGATGCACGGCGGTTTTGTCGAAATACACGCCGTAACTGCGGCCGACATCGAAAATCAGCCATTGCTGGTCGGCGTAGCGGTTGCGGAAAAAACGCGTAATCAGCGGCAGAATATCAAACTGCGACTCGATGCGGGCGATGTAAATCGGCTCGGCTTCGCCCTGCACATGATATTCTTCAAAGCGCACAAATGCTTCCATATGGTGCTTTTCGCGGCCGACGGTTTTTACCCATTGCGCCCACTGCATCACGTCGGGGTGGCCGTAGTCGCTGAGAATATTCGGGCGGTCGGGTTGCGCCAAGGCTAAGCGGACAATGCGCAGGAAGGTGTCGGGCATGTCTTTATCGTTGATAAGGAAACCGTAAAGCAGCGTTTGGATGCCGCGTCTGCCCAATTGCCGCTGCAAACGCTCAAGCACGCGTGCGGCATGGTCGGGGTTGCTGGTCACGGAGACGGTGTGGCCGAACAAATCGGCATCGTTGGGGTCAGCGGTGATGTGCACGCAATCGGGCGGGTATTTGCCGGCATACACGGTAAACACCGCGCTGAGCAGGCCGTCGAAGCTGCCATCGTAGATGAGTGTGTATTGGTCGGGTGTGGTCATGATTGTTTTACACTAAAGAGGCCGTCTGAAAAGTCATGGTAAAGCAGTGCATGGCTTTCAGACGGCCTGTTATGTTTAGCCGAACAAATCGCCCTGTACCGCATCGCTTTGCATGAATTTCGAGCGGGTCTGCTGCAACAGCAGGCTGCGTAAATTCGGGCTGTCGATTAAGGCGGCGTAGCGGTTGGGTTCGGGCAGGGTGATGAAATAGCGCGCGCGGTTGAGGGCGATGCCCATTTTCACCAACTGAGCCCACGTCAACATACGGAAGCGGCGCGCTTGCACGATGCGTTTGGCCGATTTCACGCCGATGCCGGGCACGCGCAGAATCATTTCCAGAGGCGCGTGTTGCAAGGCCACGGGGAAATAGGCACGATGGCGCAGCGCCCAAGCCAGTTTGGGGTCGAAATCCAAATCGAGAAAAGGCTGCTCGCGGTCGAGTATTTCGTGGTCGGCAAAACCGTAAAACCGCATCAACCAATCGGCCTGATACAGACGGTTTTCGCGCCGCAGCGGCACTTGCGCCGATAAGGGCGGCAGGCGGCTGTCTTCCAGAACCGGCACATAGCCCGAGTAATACACGCGCTTGAGGCCGTAGTTTTGATAAAAGCGTCCGGCGGCGTGAATAATTTGGCGGTCGTTTTCACCGCTGGCGCCGATAATAAGCTGCGTGCTTTGTCCGGCCGGCGCGAATTTTGGTGTGGATTTGATGGTTTTGCGGCTGTCGGCGGTGGCGGCGATTTCGTTTTTGACAAACAGCATGGGCTGGGTGATGTCGGTGTGTTTTTTCTCGGGCGCGAGTCGCTCCAAGCCTGAAACGGTCGGGATTTCCATGTTGATGCTCAAGCGGTCGGCGTAGCGTCCGGCTTCCTGCAGGATTTCATCCGAGGCTTTGGGAATGGCTTTGAGGTGGATATAGCCGTTGAAGCGGTGTTCGGTGCGCAGCTTTTTGGCGATACGCACCAAGCGTTCCATGGTGTAGTCAGCGTTTTTGAAAATGCCCGAGCTGAGAAACAGTCCTTCGATGTAGTTGCGTCGGTAAAAACTCATGGTCAAATCGACCACTTCTTCCACCGTAAATGCAGCGCGCGGCACATCATTGCTGCGGCGCGACACGCAATAGGCGCAATCGTAGATGCAATGGTTGGTGAGTAGGATTTTGAGCAGCGACACGCAGCGGCCGTCTTCAGTGAAGCTGTGGCAAATGCCCGCGCGGGAAGAGTTGCCCAAGCCGCCGTCGTTTTTGCGTGAGCCGCCGCTGGACGAGCAGGATACATCATATTTGGCTGCGTCCGCCAAAATCGCCAGTTTGCGGTTGATTTTATCGTAATCCATAGTCAAAACTAAGAAAAATATTATTTATCAAATTATAAAACATTATTTTTATTTAGTCTTGTAAGATTTTATTTAGTAAAAAGCGGGCAAAAAGTAGAGATCTTTGCAAAAAACCAGACATGCCAATAAAAGCCAAAACCGCCGTCATTCCCGCGCAGGCGGGAATCCATCTTATCGTCTAAGAAACTTTTTTATTCAATAGGTTTCCGTTCTCATAAATGGATTCCCGCCTGCGCGGGAATGACGGAGGTTATGTGTGTTCTGATATTTGAATGAGTTTTACAAAGGTCTCAGGCCGTCTGGAACATTGTTCAGACGGCCTCGATATGGATATTAAAGCAGGAAAATCGTCGCCAAACCTAAGAAAATCAGGAAGCCGCCCGAGTCGGTGACGGCGGTAATCAGCACCGAGCTGCCCAATGCCGGGTCGCGTCCGGCTTTATCGAGCACCACCGGAATCAACACACCCACGGTAGCGGCCAACAGCAGGTTTAAGGTCATGGCGGCGACCATCACCAAACCTATGCCTAAGTTTCCATACAGCATCCATGCAACTAGCCCCATCACGCTGCCCCACAACACGCCGTTGACCAAGGCCACGCCGACTTCTTTTTTCAGCAGTTTGCTCGCTTGAATGCCGGTAATCTGACCGACCGCCATTGCACGCACAATCATGGTAATGGTTTGGTTGCCCGAGTTGCCGCCGATACCGGCCACAATCGGCATTAAAGCGGCTAAAGCGACGATTTTTTCGATGCTGCCTTCAAACGCGCCGATTACGCGGCTGGCAAGAAAGGCGGTGCACAGGTTGATGGCAAGCCACATCCAGCGGTTTTTTACCGAATCCAAAATCGGCGCAAACAAGTCTTCTTCTTCCTGCAAACCGGCCATGTTTAACATGTCTGCTTCGGATTCTTCACGGATCACGTCGACGATTTCGTCAATAGTGATACGGCCGATGAGTTTTTTGTTTTCATCGATAACCGGCGCGGTTACCAAGTCATAGCGCTCAAACGCTTGCGCGGCTTCTTCGACATTGTCGTCAGGTCGGAAGCGCACCACATCGGTGGCCATCACGTTTTCTACCAATTCTTCGGGGTCGGCCACCAGCAGGCTGCGGATGGTCAACACGCCTTTGAGAATATCGTTTTCATCGACCACGAAAATTTTGTCGGTATGGTCGGGCAGGCTTTCAAAACGGCGCAGATAACGCAACACCACTTCACAGGCCACGTCGGCACGGATGCTGACCAGTTCGAAGTCCATAATTGCGCCGACTTGGTCGTCTTCATACGACATGGCCGCCTGAACCTGCGCGCGCTCTTCTTCGTCACGCGTTTGCAGCGCTTCGTAAACCACTTGGTGCGGCAGATCATCGGCCAGTTCGGCCAATTCGTCGGCGTCTAAGTCATCGATGGCGGCGAGCAGCTCGTCTTTGTCCATCGATTCAATCAGCGTTTCGCGGACGGAATCGGACACTTCCAGCAAGACTTCGCCGTCGTCTTCCGGCGCCACCAACAGCCAAACGATGTTACGTTCGCGCTGTGGCAGCGATTCGAGTACGTCGGCGACGTCGGCAGGGTGCAATTCGCTCAATAAGACGGTCAGCTCGGTGAACTTGAGGCGCAGGGCTTCATCTTCAATCGGCGTGCTGGCTTCGATTTGCGGGAAGGCAGGTTCGAGAATTTCACACAGCGCGTGGATGTGGTCGAAATCGGCGGCAATGCGCTCAACATCGCTTTCACCGGCATCAGCGGCTTCGTGGATTTTGTGTTCTGGTTCGTGGCTCATAAATGCTCCGCCCGCCGTGCGGTAGAGCATTCGGCGGGATTAGTGAGGGGCGTTGCGGATGGTGTCTTCGGTCAATAAACTACTGGGAAGGTCCATGACGGGTCAGTCTGCGTGAGACAAGAGTGATAAACGGGGCGTATTCTACACTTTTTTGGGGCGGTTTACTATTCTTTACATCAAAGGCCGTCTGAATCGTTCAGACGGCCTGAGATTTTATTTCAAAAAAATGACTGTTTGATGAATAAGGTAGATTGTTATAAAAGGAATGAACACAATAACAAGGCCGTCTGAAAGAATAACTTTCAGACGGCCTTGTTAATGAAACATCAAATTATTTCATTTCCAATACGCTCAAGCCCGATAAATCGGCAAAGCTGCGGTCGCGTACGATTTGGCAGAAATTATCAATATAGCTTTTGTTCACGTCTTCTGTGCGCATGGCGGCGTAAAGTTCGCTGCGCAGGCCGTCTGAAGTGATTTTGCACGAGGTAACGTAGCCTTTTTCCAAATACGGCATCACTGTCCAATAAGGCAGGGTGGCAATACCACGGCGGCTGGCGACCAATTGGATAATGGCGATGGTGAGTTCACTGTGGCGGCGCGGCGGGTTCACGCCTTTTGGTTTCAATACTTTTTTCACCAAATCCAACATATCGTCGGGAACGGGATAGGTAATCAGCGTTTCATCAGTAAAGTCTTCCGCTTCCCAAATATTTTTATGCGCCAATGGGTGATCTTTGGCACAAATACCGACCATTTCATAAGAAAACAGTGGGAAATAAGTAATGCCCGGTTGCGGCTCGGCTTCGGAAACAATCGCCACATCGGCACGGTGTTGCAGCAACAAGCCGACTGGATCGACGTGGAAGCCGGAAACAATATCTAATTCCACTTGCGGCCACAACGGACGAAATTCCCCCATTGCTGGCATCAGCCAGTCGAAACAGGTATGGCATTCCACCGCCACGCGCAATTCACCCGCTTCTCCTTCAATAATCTGCGCCAAATCGCGCTCGGCAGTGGCGACTTGCGGCATCAGATCACGCGCCAGTTGCAGCAAGCGTTCGCCGGCTGGTGTAAAGCGCAAGGGGGTGGATTTGCGTTCAAACAAAGGCGTATCGTAATAGTTTTCCAAAGCGCGGATTTGGTGCGACAGAGCAGATTGTGTCAGGAAAACGCGTTTGGCCGCCAAGGAAACGCTGCCGGTTTCTTCCAATGCCAGCAGGGTTTTTAAGTGTCGCAGTTCAATAATCGAATCCATGGGTGTTTCCGTTCAGACGGCCTGTGTTTGTGAAGTATGAATATTAAAATAATTCATGTTGATGTGCAAACGATTAATAATCAGGTGCGTGAATGAGAACGGTTATTCAAGTGTAATGATTGAAAAGCGCAGGGGATTTTCAGATAAAATGCGCTACTTTAGAAGAATGTGAGCAAAGGAAGACAATATGGCGACACGTCAGGAAATATTGGATTGGTGCCGAGAAAATTTGCAAGTGAATATGTTTAAAGACTATGCGCCCAACGGTTTGCAGGTAGAAGGGCGCGAAACAGTCAACAAAATCGCGACATCGGTAACCGCCAGTAAAGCAGCCATTGATTTTGCTGTCGAACAAGGTGCGGATATGTTGCTGGTGCATCACGGTATGTTTTGGAAAAGCGAGCCATTGACCATCACCGGCTGGAAAAAAGAGCGTATCGAAACATTATTGCAACACCAAATCAATATGGTCGGCTACCACCTGCCTTTGGATGCGCATCCGGAGTGGGGCAACAATGCGCAATTGGCGGCTTTATTGGGTTGGGAATTGGATTACCAATGCGGTGATCAAAACCTATTAAATATAGGCCATTTGAATAAACCGAAAACCTTACAGCAGCTTTCAGACAGTATGGCTGACAAATTGCAGCGCCAGCCGGTGATTGTGGGCGACATGAATCGCGAAATCAAACGTATTGCGTGGTGTACCGGCGGGGCGCAAGGCTTTTTTCAGACGGCCATTGACGAAGGGGTGGATGCGTATGTGACCGGTGAAATATCCGAAGCGCAATACCATTTGGCCAACGAATGTGGTGTGGCGTTTATCAGCGCCGGCCATCATGCTACCGAACGTTACGGCGTACAGGCGCTGGGCAAGGCAATCGCCGATGTCTTTAATGTCGAAATATGTCGCTTTGACGAACAAAATCCGGCCTAAACATTGAGAAATATCACAAAATCTTTACCTTATTTTAAATAATGCTTTGAGTATTACAACAAACTAGGTAGAATTACACTGTTTAATGGCTCGGTATTCCCAAAATTCTTAGGACGACTGAATAATGGATAATCAAGAAATCAATAACGGCCGCCGCCGTTTCCTGACGCTCGCAACCTGCGGCGCAGGCGGTGTGGCTGCCTTAGGTGTGGTAACGCCTTTCGTGGCAAGTTTTTTCCCTTCGGAAAAAGCCAAAGCCGCTGGTGCTGCCATCGAAGTAGATGTCAGCAAAATCGAAGCTGGCCAAATGATGACTGCCGAATGGCAGGGCAAACCAATTTGGATTGTTAATCGCACAGAGCAGCAGTTGAACGATCTGAAAACGTTGGATGGTCAAATGGCTGACCCGAATTCAGATGCGGAACAACAGCCTGAATACGCGAAAAATGCAACCCGTTCGATCAAACCGAATATTTTGGTTGCCATCGGTATTTGTACCCACTTGGGTTGCTCTCCGACCTATCGCCCTGATATTGCGCCGGCTGATTTGGGCGCAGATTGGAAAGGCGGTTTCTTCTGCCCTTGCCACGGTTCGAAATTCGATATTGCAGGCCGTGTGTACAAAGGTGTTCCTGCACCGACCAACTTGGTGGTACCGCCTTATAAATATTTGAGCGATACAACCGTCTTGGTAGGCGAAGACTAATAATAAGGAACTGAAACTATGGCAAACCAAACCAATGACAAAGCAAAAGCATTGTTAGGCTGGGTAGATGCTCGTTTTCCGCTGACTAAAATGTGGAATGAGCACTTGGCTCAGTATTATGCTCCTAAAAACTTCAACTTCTGGTATTACTTCGGTTCGTTGGCCTTGCTGGTGCTGGTGATTCAAATCGTCAGCGGCATTTTCCTGACCATGAACTACAAACCAGACGGCAACTTGAATGCCTACCATCTGCCTGCGGCCTTTACCGCGGTAGAATATATTATGCGCGACGTATCTGGTGGCTGGATTATCCGCTACATGCACTCTACCGGCGCATCATTCTTCTTTATCGTCGTTTACCTGCATATGTTCCGCGGCTTGGTGTACGGTTCGTACAAAAAACCACGCGAATTGGTTTGGGTATTCGGCTCGCTGATTTTCTTGGCCTTGATGGCAGAAGCCTTTATGGGTTACCTGTTGCCTTGGGGGCAGATGTCGTTCTGGGGTGCGCAGGTAATTATTAACCTGTTTGCCGCCATTCCGGTAATCGGTCCAGACTTGTCTACTTGGATTCGTGGTGACTTTAACGTATCTGACGTAACCTTGAACCGCTTCTTCGCCTTGCACGTGATTGCCGTACCATTGGTATTGATCGGTCTGGTTGTGGCGCACGTGATTGCCTTGCACGAAGTGGGTTCTAACAACCCTGACGGCGTGGAAATCAAGAAGCTGAAAGATGAAAACGGCGTACCTTTAGACGGTATTCCTTTCCATCCTTACTACACCGTGAAAGACATCTTAGGTGTGGTGGTATTCCTGATTGTATTCTGTGCCGTGATGTTCTTCGCACCTGAAGGCGGCGGTTACTTCCTGGAAAAACCAAACTTTGACGCAGCCAACCCGCTGAAAACTCCGGCTCACATTGCACCGGTATGGTATTTCACACCGTTCTACGCGATTTTGCGTGCCGTACCTTCATTCTTGGGTACGCAAGTTTGGGGTGTGATTGCGATGGGTGCTGCTGTGGTATTGATTGCCCTGTTGCCTTGGCTGGATAAAGGTGAAGTGAAATCTATCCGCTACCGTGGTCCGCTGTTTAAGATTGCCGTGGTATTGTTTGTGATTTCGTTCATCGGCTTGGGTATTTTGGGTGCATTGGTAGCGACCGATACCCGTACTTTAGTAGCGCGTATCTTGTCGGTTGTTTATTTCGCCTTCTTCTTGGGTATGCCGTTCTACACCAAACTGGATAAAGACAAACCGGTTCCGGAACGTGTAACCATGAGCACGACCAAACAGAAAGTTATGTTCTTCGTTTACGTAGCGATTACCTTGATTGGCTCGTATCTGTTTGCAGTGAATATCTAATGAGGGCAGCGAAAATGAAACAAACACTTAAAAACTGGTTTGCTGCCTTATTGTTGGCAGTACCGATGAGTGCAGCGATGGCTGCCGGCGATCATGCGGTTTACGAAAAAGTTGACATCGACTTGCGTGACCAAGTGAGCTTGCAACGCGGTGCGCAGATTTTTACCAACTATTGCTTGTCTTGTCACTCAGCGACCGGCATGCGTTTCAACCGTTTGAAAGACATCGGTTTGACTGATGATGAAATCAAGAAAAACCTGATGTTCACGACCGATAACGTGGGTGATGTAATGTTGTCAGCCATGCATCCGAAAGATGGTGAAAAATGGTTTGGCGCCGCGCCACCGGATTTGACGCTGATTGCCCGCTCGCGTGGCGCAGATTACCTGTATGCCTACATGCGCGGCTTCTACAAAGATCCGACCCGTCCTAACGGCTGGAACAACACCGTATTCGACAAAGTCGGCATGCCTCATCCTTTGTGGGAGCAACAAGGCGTGAAAGCGGTTGAGTTGGACGACAAAGGCCAACCGATTTGGGTTGAAAACGAGCATGGAGTGAAAGAGCCGAAACTCTACTGGGAGTCAACCGGTTTGCATTCCCGCCGCTTGCCAAACGGTAAAGTCATCGAGAAAGAGTATGACGATTATGCCCGCGACTTGGTGAATTTCATGGTCTACATGGGTGAGCCGGCGCAATTGCAACGCCACCGTACCGGCTACATCGTGATGATTTTCTTGTTGGCAGTGATGTTGCCATTGGCGTACTTCCTGAAGAAAGAATTCTGGAAAGACGTTCACTAAGAAGTAAAGTAAAAAGCAAGCCTTCGGGCTTGCTTTTTTGTATTTGCTGAATAGAAATTTTGAAAAATAATCAATAAAAATAAAGCATTAACTCGATTTTCTAGCTTTAAATCACGCAATCGTATATAATCAAGCCATTAACTTTATATATAGGCCGTCTGAAAGGCGGTACGCAATTAGGAGCCAAACGCTATGATGACTTTATATTCAGGCATTACTTGCCCGTTTAGTCAGCGCTGCCGTTTCGTGTTGTACGAAAAAGGCATGGATTTTGAAATCAAAGACGTGGATATTTTTAACAAGCCGGAAGATTTGGCGGTGATGAATCCGTATAACCAAGTGCCGGTATTGGTCGAGCGCGATTTGATTTTGTATGAATCAAACATCATCAACGAATACATTGACGAGCGTTTCCCGCATCCGCAATTGATGCCGGGTGATCCGGTGATGCGTGGTCGCGGCCGTTTGGTTTTACACCGCATGGAAAAAGAATTGTTCAGCTTGGTACAGGTTTTGGAAAACGCTGAATCAACCAATAAAGAGCAAGCCAAAGCGCGTGAAGCGATTGGCAACGGTTTGACCTTGTTGGCGCCGGCATTCTCGAAAAACAAATACATCTTAGGTGATGAATTTTCGATGATTGATGTTGCCTTGTCGCCATTGTTGTGGCGCTTGGATTATTACGACATCAAATTGGGCAAAACCGCTGCGCCATTGTTGAAATACGCTGAGCGTATTTTCCAACGCGAAGCCTTTATCGAAGCTTTGACGCCGGCTGAAAAAGCCATGCGCCGTTAATCGTCTAGGAGGGCAGATGACTGCCAGTACCAAACCTTATTTAATCCGTGCCTTATATGAATGGTGTTTGGATAACAACCAAACACCGCATATCGTCGCGTGGGTAAACGAGCATACGCGCGTGCCGATGCAGTATGTGCGCGAAAACGAGATTGTGTTAAACATCGGCCAAACTGCCAGCCATAATTTGAATATTGATAACGAATGGGTTAATTTCTCAGCCCGTTTCGGTGGTGTGGCGCACGATATTTGGATTCCGGTGGGACATATTGTCAGCATTTTTGGCAGAGAAAGTGGCGAAGGTATGGGCTTTGAAGTCGAACCTTATGCGCCTGATTCAGTCAATAAAGCAGCCGAGCAGAAGCCTGCTGCTGAAGCGGAAACAGAATTTAAACCGAAAAAAGGTTTGAAGCTGGTGAAATAAGCTTTCCTAAAAAAACAAAAAGGCCGTCTGAATATTTTCAGACGGCCTTTGAATCATAAAAAGAGCAACGTCTTGAATCGTTGCTCTTTTTGTTTGTTAGCTTACAGATTGCCCAAAATAATACGCAATACGCGGCGCAATGGTTCGGCTGCGCCCCACAGCAATTGGTCGCCAACAGTAAACGCGCTGATGTATTCGCCGCCCATACCCAGCTTGCGGATACGGCCGACAGGTACGGTTAGCGTGCCGGTTACCGCAGCGGGAGTCAGGCCGTTCATGCTGGCTTCTTTTTCATTTGGCACCACTTTCACCCAATCATTGGCTTCGGCCAAAATGCGTTCGATTTCGTCAACCGGCAAATCTTTTTTCAGCTTCAGCGTGATGGCTTGGCTGTGACAACGCATTGAGCCGATGCGCACGCACAAACCGTCAATCACGATTGGTTGCTCAGTGCCCAAAATCTTGTTGGTTTCCACGCCGCCTTTCCATTCTTCTTTGGATTGGCCGTTGCCTAAGTCGGCATCAATCCAAGGGATCAGGCTGCCGGCCAAAGGCACGCCGAAATTGGCTTTTGGATAGTCTTCGCTGCGCAGGAAGTCGGAAACTTTGCGGTCAATGTCCAAAATAGCGCTGGAAGGATCGGCCAATTCATCGGCCACTTGTGCTTTGATGGCGCCCATGCCTTCAATCAGTTCGCGCATGTTTTTCGCACCGGCACCGGATGCGGCTTGATAGGTCATGCTGGTGGCCCATTCGACCAAATCGTTTTGGAACAAGCCGCCCAATGCCATCAGCATCAGGGATACGGTGCAGTTGCCGCCGACGTAGTTTTTCACGCCGTTTTTCAAGCCGTCGTCAATAACGTTGCGGTTAACTGGGTCTAAGACGATAATAGCGTCATCGGCCATGCGCAAAGAAGAGGCTGCATCGACCCAGTAGCCGTTCCAGCCGCTGTCGCGAAGTGGTTGGAAAACCGCTTTGGTATAATCGCCGCCTTGGCAGGTGACGATAATGTCCATTTTGGCCAATTCGGCCACATCATTGGCATCCAGCAGGGTTTTGGCTGCTTGGCCGAAATCAGGGGCGGTGCCGCCGGCGTTGGATGTGGTGAAGAAATACGCTTCAGGAATGTGGGCGAAATCGTTTTCTTCTTTCATGCGTTGCATCAATACTGAGCCGACCATGCCGCGCCAACCAACGAAACCTACTTTCATTCTGTGCTCCTTGAGGGAAAATTGTTAACAAAATTCTGAAATGAGTAAAGTAAGTGTTTTAACGCCGTCTGAAAAAAATGTAAAGGTTTTTATTGAATTTTTTTGCAAATGCGCAAATATGCGTGTGTGAATCTCATCAAAAGGTGAACGTATGAATGATATGAATTCGATGCCGTCTGAAATGATGGAGCCGCAAATTGAAGTGGATTTGGCGCCGCCGATGAAGCGGATAGGGGCGGTCATCATCAATAGTATGTTGAATATTGCTGCTTATATTCCGTTGATTATTTCGGTGTTGACCGGAGAGAGTGGTTATCTGCAACGTGCCAGTGCGTCAAAAGAATTCACTCTGCCTGAAATCAACATGACTTGGGTAATGATCGGCATTGCCGTGTTGGTGATTTATGGTGTGGCGCAGATTTATTTTATGAGTAAAGACGGTCAATCATTGGGCAAAAAAATGCTGGGTATTCGGGTGTTGAAAACCGATGGTACCAATCCCGGCTTTTTCGGTACGGTGTTTATGCGCGAAGTAGCTTATTACTTCTTATTGGGCTTGGCCGCAGGAATTATTGCCTATATCGCCCAATCGATTACCGGTAATCCCGATATGTTTGATTTATTGAGTAACTTTATTCAGCTTGCGGCTTATGTGGCGTGTGTGGTGATGTTGTTTAAAGTGAAAAGCGACCGCCGCACCCTGCAGGATTATTTGGCGAATACGGTTGTGGTGGAATTGCCGAAGCGTTAAGTAATGAGGCCGTCTGAATGTTTCAGACGGCCTTTATGATGTGAAGGGAAGGCAATATGTTGGGCGCAGTTATTGATAGTATTGTCGGTTAGCCATTTGATAGTCAATAAAAAAGCTCTTGCATGAAGCAAGAGCTTTTTTAAATCTGGTGGAGGTAAGCGGGATCGAACCGCTGACCTCTTGCATGCCATGCAAGCGCTCTACCAACTGAGCTATACCCCCTTGGGAAAACGAGTTGAAATCAGATTTCAACTCGTTTAAA
Source organism: Neisseria sp. CCUG17229 (assembly GCF_047839235.1). Taxonomy (NCBI): domain Bacteria; kingdom Pseudomonadati; phylum Pseudomonadota; class Betaproteobacteria; order Neisseriales; family Neisseriaceae; genus Neisseria; species Neisseria sp. CCUG17229. The sequence goes on along the minus strand of NZ_CP181247.1, from coordinate 2,050,438 downwards.
TATGGTGGCGAATCAGGGATTCGAACCCCGGACACAAGGATTATGATTCCTCTGCTCTAACCGACTGAGCTAATTCGCCGTTTCGTGAAGTCGCTATTATATGTTTTTTTGAATCATTGGCAAGGGTTAATTGCTAAAAATTTTCTTGTTGATTGATTTTAAATGGTAAAAAAATCTGTCAAATATCTGAAATCAGCTTTGTAGGCCGTCTGAAAAATTGAACTGTCCCCCAATTCTTGGACAAATTAAAAATCTTTCTCAAACAGCCTGTTCAAGCTGGGTCCTGTAAGCCACAGGACTCAGCTTTTTTAAATTCAAACTAATACGTTCATAATTGTAGTAACGTATGTAATCATCTATCACTTTGGTCAACTCTGCCACCGATAACACACCTTCCTGATAGAAGCTTTCCACTTTTAATGTCCCGAAGAAACTCTCCATCGGTGCATTGTCCCAGCAATTCCCTTTGCGCGACATGCTCTGCACAATGCCTTTCTCCGCCAGCTTTTCCCGATAAGCCTGAGTTCGGTAAAGCACACCTTGGTCAGAATGCAGCAGCGGGGTCTGCCCTTTCAGACGGCCGAATGCCTTATCCAGCATCTGCATGACCATCTTGCTGTCCGGCTTTCTACTGAGCTCATAAGCCACAATCTCACGATTGAATACATCCAATATCGGCGATAAGTACAGTTTGCCGTCGGTGCATTTAAACTCGGTCACATCGGTCAACCATTTATCTCCCGCTTTATCAGCAGTGAATGCACGCTTAAGGATGTTTTTCGACGTCTCTCCTATAACTTGCGGACGATAGGATTTTTTGTTGCGCACTTTGGCTTTCAAACCCAATAATCCCATAATACGCTGCACTTTCTTTTTATTCCACGATAATACAGCTCCAATCCGCCGTTGGCCGTAGCGACCTTTGTGTTGGTGATAAACTTCACTCACCGCCGCTTTGGCTTCCATATCGGGATCGGATTTACCGATGTGGTAGTAGAAACTGCTTTTGGGTATGCCGGCACTGTGCAACAAGTATTTCAGCAGGTGCTTCGCCCTCAGCGTTTGAACGGTTTCGCAACTTTGGTGGCGTTCTTTTCGTTGAGGGCTTTCATGTGCTTTAGGTAGTCGATCTCCGCCCTCATGTAGCGTAACTCTTCAATCAGCTCTGCCTGAGTTTTTTCATGGTCGGGTTTGTCGACGATAAAGGGATTGTTGCGTTTGGTCTGCGTAGTCTTCATAAGCGTAGCCTGTGGGTGCTGAAGTGCGGCTATACCGCCTTGACGGTAGGCGGCAATCCAACGGCGCAGGTGTGTGCGTGAGACGTTGAAATGGTCTGCGGTACGCTGTTGGCTGTGCACTTGATGGTAATGGAGTACGGCTCGGTATTTGAAGTCTAGTGTATATTTGGACATAAGAAAACTGCACCTTTTTAAAGTTGGGGGAAAGTGTCCAACTTTTGGGGTGCAGTTCAAATGTTCAGACGGCCTACAAACTTGCTCATAACTTATGGCTGATGTCGCCAAATTGAAAGCCTTGCCAATCGACATCAATGTGCTTGCCAAAGGCAATGACTTTGAACAGCTCGCCCATTTCGTGTTGGTTGAGTAATTTTTGTACTGCTGCCGCTTCGCGCAAATAGGCCGCAGAATCGACATCACCGGTTGCGGCCAGTAGGTCGGTGATGCCCAGATTGAGCAGAAAATTCGCTTGCGTGGTGTAGCCGATAAAATCCAGCCCGGCATCGGTGGCGGCTTGGGCGATGTCGGTAAAATTGACGTGCGCGGTCAGGTCGGTCAGGCCGATATGGAAAAACGGGTCGTGAATGGTGTGGTGGCGGTAATGGCCGATAAATGTGCCGTCGTTGCGCTGCGTGTGGTAATACTGTTGCGCATCAAAGCCGTAATCAATCCAAATCATTGCACCGCGTGCTAATTTTTGCGAAAGCGTGGCGATAAACGCATATTGGGCGGGGTGCAATTCACTGGTGTAACCTTCGATAGGGGGGAGGTAGGCTTTTGCGGCTTGCATTAATGTTGGGGATAGTAAAGGTTTGGCGGTTTGTATGAATTGCTGGTTTTCTATGCTGACACCAACTTGATGAAATTCGCCTGCTTGGTAATGCACGCGCTCAATTGGCATGGCATCGAGCACTTCATTGCCTAAAATGATGCCGTCGAGGGTGTCGGGTAAAGTAGAAAGATGGATGACTTTTTTGCTTAATTCAGGGCTTAGCTGCTGGTTTAGCCAAGTGCGTTGGCGTTGTGCCAATTCGGCTGATAATTCAATGATGTAGTAGTTTTTTAGGCCGTCTGAAAGATGGTTTAGCAAATCTGCGGCCAATCGGCCTGTGCCTGCGCCGAATTCGTAAATATTGCCGGCGGTTTGCGGTAAAAGGGTGTTGAGTTGGCGCGCTAATGTGTAAGCGAATAAAGGGGAAAGTGTCGGGGCGGTGATGAAATCGCCGGAAGCGCCGATTTTATGGCTGCCGCCGGTGTAGTAGCCAAATTCGGGGTGATAAAGCGCAAGTTCCATGAAGCGGGAGAATGGCAGCCAGTTGTCATGGGCAATAATTTCTTGGTGGATGTGTTGGCAAAGTTGCTGGCTCGACTGGCGGGCTTCGTCAGATGGCTGGGGAATATGTGGCTTCATGACTGTTAGATAATGTAAAAATTTAGAATTTGCTGCGACATTATAGCGTGAATGAATAAGTCTCGAAACAGCGGCTGTAAATACAATATTTTGTGTTTGTTTTATATTTTAAACACAATATATTGTATTTTTTTATGGCTTATGCGTATGCGGAACGGATTGGGGGCTATGCTGCTTTATATTTATATCATTGTATTTTAATAAGTTTTTTCTGTAATGCGGCTCTATTTTTGGTCTGGTGTTGATTTGACCGAAGTATGAAAATTTCTTATAGTGTAGGCTGGTGGGGTAAAGTGGGCGAAAGTGTCAGATGTCCCCAGATTTTGATTAACCAAGCTAGAGGGTAGAAACGTGTTTGGCGGTTCTCATGAATTGAGCATAGACAGCAAAGGGCGGTTGGCCATTCCGGCTAAATTCCGTGACCTTTTGTCGCGCCAATACACTCCTTCGCTGGTGGTGACACTGGATTCGCGCCAAAAGCTGCTGCTTTATCCTGAAGCTGAGTGGGCGCGTGTTTCGGCGCAATTGTTGAGCATGAAAGTGGCAGGTAATCCCACTTTGCAGCGTTATCAGAATTTACTGTTGCACAATGCGGAAACGCTGGAATGGGACGGCTCTGGCCGTATTCTGATTTCTGCCAATTTGCGCAAGCGTGTCGATTTCGACAAAGAAGTTACCTTAGTAGGCCGCGCCAACCGTTTGGAGCTGTGGGGTCGCCAACATTGGGAAGAAGAGATGAATCAGGCTTTGGATATCGATCCTGATGAGTTGGCCTTCCAATTGAGTCAAACGGATTTGCAACTGTGAGTAAAGCTGAAGATTATCAACATATTACCGTGCTGCTAAATGAGGCAGTGGATGGTTTGAATATCCGTGAAGACGGCGTTTACGTTGACGGCACATTCGGTAGGGGAGGGCATTCCCGTCTGATTTTATCGAAGCTGGGTGCGGCAGGGCGCTTAGTGGTGTTTGATAAAGACCCGCAAGCGATTGCAGTAGCCAATCAATTGGCCGAGCAGGATAAACGGGTCAGCGTGGTGCATGACGGCTTTGCCACTTTTCAGACGGCCTTGAATCAATTGGGCATAGCAAAGATTGATGGTGCCTTGTTTGATTTAGGTATCTCATCGCCGCAGATTGATGAGGGCGAACGCGGTTTCAGCTTTCGTTTCGATGCGCCTTTAGACATGCGTATGGATCCGACTCGCGGCATGTCGGCAGCAGAATGGTTGGCCGTGGCGAGTGAGCAAGAATTACATGAGGTGATAAAAAATTATGGTGAAGAGCGGTTTAGTCGCCAGATTGCGCGCGCCATTGTTGCAACGCGCGAAGAAGCGCCCATTGATACAACCCGCAAGCTGGCGCAGCTCGTGGCACAAAACGTCCGTACTCGTGAGCGCGGACAAGACCCAGCAACGCGCACCTTCCAAGCAGTTCGCATCTTTATTAACCGTGAGCTCGAAGAAGTAGAAGCCGTCTTGCCGCAAGTGGTAGGCCGTCTGAACGAAGGCGGTCGATTGGCAGTGATTGCATTTCATTCCTTGGAAGACCGTATTGTGAAGCAGTTTATGAAAAAGCATTCACAACATGAACCGTTGCCACGCTGGGCGGCAGTAAAAGAATCTGATTTGCCGCAACCGCCTTTGGTGTTGGTGGGGAAAGCCATCAAACCCAGCGAGGCGGAAACCTCAGCCAATCCCCGTGCCAGAAGCGCAGTATTGCGGGTGGCGGAACGCACGGCAGGCAGCTTTACTGCCCAATAATCTCTATACGGTTTGTCAGGCCATCTGAAAGTCAGGCGGTCGGTTGAAGTGAAATGAATAAATTAAACGCATTATTATTAGTGGCTGTTTTTGCGACAGGTGTGATGGTGGTCACTGTGCAAAACCAATCGCGCTTACACTTTATCGCTTTAGATAAGGCGCAAAAGCAGCAAATCAAACTGGATCAAGATTACGCCCGCTTGAAGCTGGAGCAGGCGCGTTTGGCTAATCATAAACTGATTAAAGTGGCTGCGGAAAAGCAGAACCTGCAGCCGCCGACATCGCGCAATACCGTAATGGTTGAGCGTCGTAAATAATAAACTCCTGCATTTTAAGAATAAAACGAGAGAAAACGTCCATGCGGCCATGCCGCGCAGGTATTCACAACGAGAAGTTTACGATGTTAATTAAGAATGAATATAAGCCGCAGATGATTCAAAAGCCGGTTAAAACCAAGAAACCCATCACCAGTGATGTGCGGATTTGTGTGGTTTTGGTGCTGATTGTCGCGGCATTTGTCGGTTTGTTGGGCCGCGGTTTTTATTTGCAGACCACGCAGCATGAATTTCTAAAGAATCAGGGAGATCAACGGTTTGTGCGCACCCTGACCTTGCCTGCATCGCGCGGTATGATTACCGATCGCAACGGTGCAACCTTGGCGTTGAGTGCGCCGACTGAATCTTTGTATGCGATGCCTTCAAGTATTGATGAAATGCCCAATGCCAGTCAAATGGCACAATTGTCGGCTATTTTGGATATGCCGGTTGAAACCATTCATGAGCGCTTAAACCGCAAAGACCGTGATTTCGTTTATTTGAAGCGCCAATTAAGCCAAGAAACGGCAGACACCATTACCACTTTGGGCATTAAAGGTTTGGGTTTCCAAAAAGAATTGAAACGCCATTATCCGATGGGCAATTTGTTTGCGCATGTCATCGGTTTTACCAATATTGATGGCAAAGGCCAAGAAGGCTTGGAACTGTCACGTGAAGACAGCTTGCGTGGTGAGGCCGGTGCCAAAGTCGTATTGCGCGATAATAAAGGCAATATTGTTGACAGCTTGGATTCACCACGTAACAGTGAGCCGAAAAATGGTCAGGACATGGTGTTATCACTGGATCAGCGTATTCAAACCTTAGCTTACGAAGAATTGAATAAAGCTGTGGATTACCACCGAGCCAAAGCCGGTACAGCGGTGGTGTTGGATGCGCAAACCGGTGAGATTTTGGCTTTGGTAAACAGCCCGGCTTATGATCCGAATATTCCAGGTAAGGCCAGCAGTGAGCAGCGGCGCAACCGGGCAGTAACCGACATGATCGAGCCGGGATCAACCATGAAGCCGTTTACTATTGCCAAAGCGTTGGATGCGGGGAAAGTCACTGCCGATGAGGTTTTTAATACCATGCCATATAAAATTGGCAGTTCGTCTGTACGTGATACCCATGTTTATCCGAAATTGGATGTACGCGGTATTATGCAAAAATCGTCTAACGTCGGTACCAGTAAATTATCGGCGATGTTTAAACCCAAAGAAATGTATGATTTTTATCATGAATTGGGTGTAGGTGTGCGCATGCATTCGGGCTTTCCGGGGGAGACTGCCGGTTTGTTACGCAGCTGGCGTAAATGGCAGCCGATTGAGCAGGCGACCATGTCTTTCGGTTATGGTCTGCAATTAAGCCTGCTGCAGTTGGCGCGTGCTTATACGACCTTGACGAATGATGGTGTTTTGTTACCGGTAAGTTTTGAAAAACAAGTCGTGGCTCCTAAAGGTAAGCGGGTTATTAAAGCCGAGACCGCACGTAAAGTACGTGAAATGATGGTATCGGTAACAGAAGAAGGCGGTACCGGTACAGCCGGTGCGGTTGATGGTTTCGATGTTGGTGCCAAAACCGGTACGGCGCGTAAATTGGTTGGCGGTCGCTATGTTGACAACAAACACGTTGCCACCTTTATCGGTTTTGCTCCAGCTAAAAATCCGCGCGTGATTGTAGCAGTGACGGTGGATGAGCCGACCAAAAACGGTTACTACGGCGGTGTGGTGGCAGGCCCGGTATTTAAGGAAATAATGGGTGGTAGTTTGAATATTTTGGGTGTCTCACCAACCAAACCGCTGAGTGCATTGAAACCGAAAGAAAAAGCCTCCTCTTAATTTTTAAGCAGTAAAGAGAATATTATGTTCAGCGAGTTAATTCCATTGGCTGAAACCGACTTACCTGCTCTGCTGTGTGAAAACGCAGCAGAGCGTTTGTTGCATTCAGACAGCCGCCAAATCAAGGCTGGTGATATTTTTGTTGCCTGTCAAGGCGAATATACCGATGGCCGCAGCTATATTCCGGCAGCGATTGCCAACGGTGCAGCATTTGTGTTTTGGGATGATGACGGCCGCTTTGCTTGGAATCCAGAATGGAATGTGCCTAATCAAGGCATTAAAGATTTGAAACACCGCGCCGGTATGCTGGCCGCCGAAGTGTACGGCAATGTTTCAGACGGCCTCAAAGTATGGGGCGTGACCGGCACCAACGGCAAAACCTCCATCACCCAATGGCTGGCGCAAGCCGCTGATTTATTGGGTGAACCGTGCGCCATTATCGGTACAGTCGGCAACGGTTTTTGGGGCAAACTGGAAGAAACCAGCCACACCACCCCTGATCCGGTCACCGTGCAAACCTTGCTGCATAAATTCAAACAACAAGGTGCTACTGTGGCAGCGATGGAAGTGTCGAGCCACGGTTTAGACCAATTCCGTGTTAACGGCGTGCCGTTTCAGACGGCCATTTTCACCAATCTCACGCGTGATCATCTCGATTATCACGGCACCATGGAAGCGTACGGCGACATTAAGGCTCGTCTGTTTTACTGGCAGGGCTTGAAGCACGCCGTGATTAATGTCGATGATGAATACGGTGCCGCTTTAATAGGCCGTCTGAAACAAGATAAGCCTGAATTGGCGGTGTATGGCTATGGTTTTCATGCCGATGCTGATATCCGCATTGTTGAGTTTCAAGCATCTTCAGACGGCATGACTGTGGTGTTTGATACGCCATGGGGCAAAGGCGAATGCAACAGCGGCTTGCTGGGCCGATTCAATGCGCAGAATTTGGCATCATGTGTCGGCTTGCTGTGTGCCAATGGTTATCCGCTGGATAAAGTATTGCAGGTTTTGGCGCAAGTCAGACCGGCTACCGGCCGCATGGATTGCATCATGAATAGCGGCAAACCTTTGGTGGTGGTCGATTACGCGCACACGCCTGATGCGTTGGAAAAAGCCTTGGCCACCTTGCAGGAAATCAAACCAAACGATGCCGCGCTGTGGTGTGTGTTTGGCTGCGGCGGCAATCGCGATCGCGGTAAACGCCCGTTGATGGGCGCGGCGGCAGTGGCCGGAGCGGATAAAGTGGTCGTGACCAGCGATAATCCACGCATGGAGCATCCGCAAGACATCATCAACGATATTCTGCCTGCGGTGCGCCAACCTGAAAAAGTCGAAGCCGACCGCAAAGCGGCAATTGAATACGCGGTTGCCCATGCCGCGGCAAACGACATCATTTTAATTGCCGGAAAAGGCCACGAAACCTACCAAGACATGCAGGGTGTGAAGCATCATTTTTCCGACTTTGAAATTGCCAAAGCCGCGTTGGACGAGCGTTAATAAAGAAAGACGACACCATGAAATACACCATCGGCCTGTGTATGGCTGCCATATTGGCATTGACTGCCTGCGGCGAAAAAGCAGTGGAGAAACCGGCTGCCCAAGCAGAAAATAGTAGCGGCGAAGTGTTTAAATTCAATAAAACCAGCCACAGCGTCAATCCGCAATACACCTTATACGGTTTGCGCCATTTGGTGATGAACAACCGCACCTATGCCAAAAAATATGCCAAAAAACACCCTGACCTATGGGCGCTGGGTGAAGAACATTTCCGCCGTGCCGAAAATGCGTTCCAAACCGACCAAGTAGAAGCGGCCGATGAAGCCTTCCGCTCGGCCATGGAGCAATATCAGGTGATTTTGAAAGCAGAAAAAGTACAAGGTTGATTTCAGACGGCCTTGATGAAGCAGGCCGTCTGAACAAGAAAGAAGATTCATGCCCCACACACTTCACCGCGCTTTTTTAATCGGAGTCACCTTCGTTTTATTGTTTGGTTGCAGTAGCGGAAAATTGCCGCACCCCAATGCCGAAATCGCCCATTTGCGCGCGCAAACGCCACCAGCTGCCGGCAGCCTGATGAATCCGGTTAAAGGTCATCGTTTCAGCGATACATGGCAGGTTGCCCGCAGTCACGGCCGCCGGCATGAAGGTGTGGATATTTTCGCCAAGAAAAACACCAAAATCCGCAGCACCACCAACGGCGTGGTGACCAAAATCGGCAACAACAAACTTGGCGGCAAAGTCATCGGTATTCAAGGCCCCGGCGCATGGCATTATTATGCCCACTTGAATAAATTTGCCAACATCAAACTCAACCAGCGCGTGAAAGCCGGACAAACCATCGGTTATGTTGGCGACACGGGCAATGTCAAAGGCACGCGGCCGCATTTGCATTACGGCGTTTATCTGCCAAGCGGTGCGGTGAATCCTTATCCCTTGATTAATCAGAATAAGTAGGTAAAATTATCCGCCCTAAAAAATGCGCCGCCTAATTATTGGCGTACACAGCCATCTTTTCAGACGGCCTCAGCTTTTGATAGGCCGTCTGAAAAAAACAAACCAGCCAAAGAAACCATGAAACCTTTAGATTTACACTTCATCTGCCAAGCCCTCAACCTGCCCATGCCGTCTGAAAATCAGCCGGTGCAGCGTATTGTGACCGACAGCCGCGATATTCAAATCGGCGATGTGTTTTTTGCGCTAGCAGGTGAACATTTCGACGCACATGATTTTGTCTGTGATGTGTTGGAACGCGGCGCGGCAGCAGTGGTGGTGTCGCGTGAAGATTGTGCGTGGCTGGAAGGTTCGTTGAAGGTAGAAGATACCTTGGCAGCCTTGCAAACGTTGGCCAAAGCGTGGCGCGATAACGTGGATCCGTTTGTGTTCGGCGTGACCGGCTCAAGCGGCAAAACCACAGTAAAAGAAATGCTGGCCGGTGTCTTGCGCCATCAGTTCGGTGATGAAGCTGTGTTGGCCACAGAGGGCAATTTCAACAACCACATCGGCTTGCCGCTGACCTTGTTGAAATTAAATGAACAACACCGCTATGCCGTGATTGAAATGGGCATGAACCATTTCGGCGAATTGTCGCAGTTGACCCGCATCGCCCAGCCCGATGTGGCGCTGGTGAACAATGCCTTGCGCGCGCACGTCGGTTGCGGTTTTGACGGCGTGGGCGACATTGCCAAAGCCAAAAGCGAAATTTATGAAGGTTTGGCTTCAGACGGCCTCGCATTGATTCCGTGTGAAGATGCCAATATTGACACCTTCAAAGCCGCCACAGGCCGTCTGAAAACGCAAACTTTTGGTGCGCAAAGCGGCGATGTGCATGCCGAAAATATCGTGTTGAAACCACTATCTTGCGAATTTGATTTGGTATGTGGCGACGAGTGTGCGGCGGTGGTGTTGCCGGTGCCGGGTAAGCACAATGTCAGCAATGCTTGTGCGGCAGCCGCTTTGGCACATGCAGCAGGTTTGAGCCTGCAACAGATTTCAGACGGCCTCAAGCATTTCAGCAACATCAAAGGCCGCCTGCAAATCAAACAAGGCATTAAAGGCGCGACTCTGATTGACGACACCTACAACGCCAATCCCGACAGCATGAAAGCCGCGCTGGACGTATTGGCCGCCCTGCCTGCCCCACGCGTGTTTGTGATGGGCGATATGGGCGAGTTGGGCGAAGACGAAGCCGCCGCCATGCACGCCGAAGTCGGTGTCTATGCGCGTGACAAAGGCATTGAGTTTGCCTATTTTGTCGGCGACGACAGCGTGGAAGCAGCGGAAACATTTGGCGCCGATGGTTTGTGGTTTGCGGCCAAAGACCCGCTGATTCAAGTGATGAGCCATGATTTGCCGCAAAATGCGCATGTGCTGGTGAAGGGTTCGCGCTTTATGAAAATGGAAGAAGTGGTTGAAGCATTGATCAATGCAGAGGCCGTCTGAAATTATTGAATGCCGTCTGAACCGATTGGTTTTTCAGACGGCCTGTCATCATCATTTAACGCGGCAGGGCAGCGGTGTTGCCTTGCTGACCAAAAAGTAAAAAAGGAAGTTTGAATGTTTTTATGGCTTGCCCATTTCAGCGATTGGTTTACTGCGCTGAACGTTTTCCAATACACCACATTCCGTGCGGTGATGGCGGCATTGACCGCGCTGGTGTTTTCACTGCTGCTCGGTCCGTGGACAATTCGCAAGCTGACGGCGTTGAAAGTCGGCCAAGCGGTGCGTACCGATGGTCCGCAAACCCACTTGGTGAAAAACGGCACGCCGACCATGGGCGGCTCGCTGATTTTGACCGCGATTACCGTATCGACTTTGTTGTGGGGCAATTGGGGCAATCCGTATATCTGGATTTTGCTGGCGGTGTTGCTGTCAACCGGCGCGCTGGGATTTTATGATGACTGGCGCAAAGTGGTTTATAAAGACCCAAACGGCGTATCGGCCAAATTCAAAATGGTGTGGCAATCGTCTGTGGCTTTGCTGGCCGGTATTTTCCTGTTTTACGCGGCCGAGCTGCCTTCTAGCACCGAATTTATTGTACCGTTTTTCAAGCAAATTGCTTATCCTTTGGGTGGCATCGGCTTCGTGGTGCTGACTTATCTGGTGATTGTCGGCACATCTAATGCGGTGAACCTGACCGACGGTTTGGACGGTTTGGCCGCGTTTCCGGTGGTGTTGGTAGCCGGCGGCTTGGCTATTTTTGCCTATGCCAGCGGCCACACCGAATTTGCCCGCTATCTGCAATTGCCTTATGTGGCCGGCGCCAATGAAGTGGTGATATTCTGCGCGGCGATGTGTGGGGCGTGTTTGGGCTTTTTGTGGTTTAACGCGTATCCGGCGCAAGTTTTTATGGGCGACGTGGGCGCATTGGCTTTGGGTGCGGCTTTGGGTACGGTGGCGGTGATTGTGCGTCAGGAAATCGTGTTGTTCATCATGGGCGGTTTGTTTGTGGTGGAAGCGATTTCGGTGATGTTGCAGGTCGGCTGGTATAAACGCACCAAAAAACGCATTTTCCTGATGGCGCCGATTCACCATCATTACGAACAAAAAGGCTGGAAAGAAACGCAAGTGGTGGTGCGCTTTTGGATTATCACCATTGTGTTGGTGCTGATTGGTTTGAGCACCTTGAAAATCCGCTAATGAAACAGGCCGTCTGAATGCTTTATCGTTCAGACGGCTTTGGAGCAGCTATGTATCACGCATTGGGCGGTGAGCAAGGTGTGCGTGCCTTGACTGACCGTTTTTACGACTTAATGGAACTCGAGCCAAAATATCAAGCCTTGCGCGAAATGCATGGCGACGATATGACCTTGATTCGCGACAAACTCTACGAATTTTTCAGTGGCTGGCTCGGTGGACCGCCTTTGTTTGAACAAAAATACGGCCATCCGCAACTTCGTGCGCGCCACATGCCGTTTGCCGTAAAAAGCCAAGTGCGCGACGAATGGGTGGCCTGTTTTGCCCAAGCCTTGAGTGAATTAGAAGTCGACAAAAAGCTGGCCGAACCTTTGCTGCTGCAAATCTATGCCATGGCCGATTGGATGCGCAATCAACATGAAGACGGTATTGTGCCGCCGATGCCGCCCGGTGCCAGCAGCCCTGAAGACAGACTGGTGGCGTTGCAGGAAATGCTGCCGCGTTATGATGTAAACGGATTTTTTCAGACGGCCTGAATATCCACAATAAAACCTATTGAATCGAACACAAAATGAATTGGCAAAATAAAAAAGTATTGGTCGCAGGTTTGGGCGGCTCGGGTATTTCGATGATTGCATTTCTGCGCCAAGCCGGTGCCGAAGTGGCGGCTTACGATGCGGCACTCAAGCCTGAGCGCGTGGCGCAAATCGGTAAAATGTTTGACGGCTTGAAGTTTTACACAGGCCGTCTGAAAGATGCGTTGGCAGACGGTTTCGATACGCTGGCCATCAGCCCGGGCATTAGCGAGCGCCAGCCGGATATTGCCGAATTTAAAGCCAATGGCGGCCGCGTGTTGGGCGACATTGAAATATTGGCCGGTGTGTTGAACGAGCGCGGCGATAAAGTGATTGCCATCACAGGCAGCAACGGCAAAACTACCGTCACCAGTTTGGTTGGCTATTTGTGTATCAAATGCGGCTTGGATACCGTGATTGCGGGCAACATCGGTACGCCGGTTTTAGAAGCCGAGTTGCAGCGTGAAGGCAAAAAAGCCGATGTGTGGGTGTTGGAATTGTCCAGCTTCCAATTGGAAAACACTGAAAGCCTGCGCCCAAGTGCGGCGACGGTGTTGAATATTTCCGAAGACCATCTCGACCGCTACGATGATTTGCTTGATTACGCCCATGCCAAAGACAAAATTTTCCGTGGCGAAGGCGTGCAGGTATTGAATGCGGACGATGTATTCTGCCGCGCCATGAAGCGGGCCGAGCGCGAAGTAAAATGGTTTTCGATTGAACATACGGCCGATTATTGGCTGGAACGCGAAACAGGCCGTCTGAAACACGGTAGCGATAATTTGCTGGCCACAGCCGATATTCCGCTGCAAGGTCTGCACAATGCGGCCAATGTGCTGGCTGCGGTGGCCTTATGCGAAGCCATTGGTTTGCCGCGCGAAGCTTTGTTGGAACACGTCAAAACCTTCCAAGGTTTGCCGCACCGCGTGGAAAAAATCGGTGAGAAAAACGGCGTGATTTTTATCGACGACAGCAAAGGTACCAATGTCGGTGCTACCGCTGCCGCAATTGCTGGTTTGCAAAATCCGCTGTGGGTGATTTTAGGCGGTGTGGGTAAAGGCCAAGATTTCTCGCCTCTGAAAAATGTATTGGCAGGCAAGGCCAAAAGGGTGTTGCTGATTGGAGAAGACGCACCGCTGATTCGCCGTGATTTGGCCGGTTGCGGCGTGGCGATGACCGATTGCGCTACTTTGCCAGAAGCGGTTCAGACGGCCTATATCCACGCCGAAGCGGGCGATGTGGTGTTGTTGAGTCCGGCTTGTGCCAGCTTTGATATGTTCACCGGCTATGCGCATCGGGCGGAAGTGTTTATCGAAGCGTTTCAGGCTTTGTAGGCCGTCTGAACGCACCACTGAAATAATCATTTAATTCATAAGTATAATCTCTGTTCAGACGGCCTGAATATGTCAGGCCGTCTGAACACTTTACTCAAGCTGCAATGCTTTTTTAACATGAATGTCCTAACTAAACTTTCTAATTATATATCCCGTCATGTATCCCGATTCTTAGACAGGCCTATTGTACGCAGCGGTCAAAAAATCGATGTTTCGTTGTTGTGGATGATTATTCTGATGACGTCATTCAGTCTGCTGATGATTTATTCGGCTTCGATTGCGTATGCGGCCGCTGAAGGCGGTAATCAGTATTCTTTTTTGTATAAGCAGGCAATTTTTATCATTTTGGGTGTGGTTGTGTGCGGCATTATTTCTCTTTTCAAAATGACGTCTTGGAAAAAGTTTATGCCGTGGTATTTCGCCTTGTGCGGGATATTGTTGGTTGTGGTATTGGGCGTGGGGCGTGAGATTAACGGTGCGACGCGCTGGATTCACATCGGTCCGATTAACCTGCAGCCGACCGAAATGTTTAAATTGGCTGTGATTCTGTATTTAGCCAGTTTGTTTACACGCAAAGCGGAAGTGTTGCAGAGTGTGAAAAAAATCATCAAACCGGGCTCGCTGTTGGTGGTCGGCCTGATTTTGATTATGGCACAACCCGATTTCGGCTCGTTTGCGGTGATTATCGGCATCATTATGGGAATGCTGTATTTGGCTGATTTCCCATGGAAATATTTTGTCATGATGTTGGTGATGGTGTTGATCGGTATGGGCGGCTTGATTGTGGCCGCACCTTACCGCATGGCACGATTTGCTGGTTTTCTTGATCCATGGGCAGATCCATTGGGCAAGGGCTATCAGTTGACCCATTCCTTGATGGCGATTGCACGCGGCGAATGGTTAGGTGTGGGCTTGGGGGCGAGTTTGGAAAAACGCTTTTACCTGCCTGAAGCGCATACCGACTTTATTTTCGCCGTGATTGGCGAAGAATTCGGCTTTTTGGGCATGTGTGTGCTGGTGTTTTGTTATGGCTGGCTGGCGGTGCGAGCTTTTTCCATCGGCAAGCAGGCGCGGGATTTGGATTTGATTTTCAGCGCCTATGTAGCCAACGGTATCGGCATTTGGATTTGGATTCAGAGTTTCTTTAATATCGGTGTAAACATCGGTATTCTACCAACCAAGGGCTTACCCTTGCCGTTGATGTCGTACGGTGGTTCGGCTGTGGTGATTATGTTAATCTGCATGACATTGTTGTTGCGGATTGATTATGAAAACCGCCAAAAAATGCGCGGTTATCAGATAGAAGGATAGAATAAATGGGCGGTAAGACATTTATGTTGATGGCCGGCGGTACCGGCGGCCATATTTTTCCGGCATTGGCTGTGGCCGACTCCTTGCGTGCGCGCGGCCATCATGTGATTTGGCTGGGTAGCGAAGGCGCGATGGAAACGCGTATCGTGCCGCAATACGATATTTTATTGGAAACCTTGGCGATTAAAGGTGTGCGCGGCAATGGTTTGAAACGCAAGCTGATGCTGCCGTTTACGCTGTTTAAAACCGTTCGCGCGGCGCAGCGCATCATCAAAAAACACCGCGTGGCCTGCGTGATTGGTTTTGGTGGTTTTGTGACTTTTCCGGGCGGTGTGGCAGCCAAATTGTGCGGCGTGCCGATTGTGATTCACGAGCAAAATGCCGTGGCCGGTTTGTCTAACCGCCAATTGTCGCGCTGGGCAAAACGGGTGCTGTATGCCTTCCCGAAAGCGTTTGAACACGAAAATGGTTTGGTCGGCAACCCTGTGCGTGCGGATATTGCCAATTTGCTGGCTCCGGCCGAACGCTTTGCCGGTAGAACAGGCCGTCTGAAAGTATTGGTGATGGGCGGTAGCTTGGGGGCGGATATTCTGAACCAAACCTTACCGAAAGCGTTGGCGTTATTGCCTGAACATGAGCGCCCGCAAATGTATCATCAATCCGGCCGCAACAAATTGGGTAGTCTGCAGGCCGATTACGATGCCTTGGGCGTGGAAGCCGAGTGTGTGGAATTTATTACCGACATGGTATCGGCGTATCGCGATGCCGATTTGGTGATTTGCCGCGCCGGTGCGCTGACGATTGCTGAATTGACAGCTGCCGGTGTTGGTGCGTTGTTGGTGCCGTATCCACACGCGGTGGATGACCATCAAACCGCCAATGCCCGTTTTATGGTGCGCGCGCAAGCTGGTTTGCTGTTGCCCCAGACGCAGTTAACGCCGGAAAAATTGGCCGAAGTGTTGAGCGGTTTAACGCGCGAACAATGTTTGCAATGGGCAGAACAAGCACGCACATTGGCCTTGCCGCACAGCGCAGATGATGTGGCACAAGCTGCGATTGATGTGGTGGGTTGAGCCTTTTAAAATAGGCCGTCTGAAAAGAGTAGGGCAGTTTCAGACGGCCTGACATGCTATGTTAATTAGCCTTTACAATAAAACAATGGCGCATAACGCAGCAGCCCTTTAGAATAACGCTTTTACGTAAAAATTGACTTCGGGACAGAAATCATGATGAAAAATCGAGTAACCAATATTCACTTTGTCGGCATCGGCGGCGTCGGCATGTGCGGCATTGCTGAAGTGTTGCACAATTTGGGTTTTAAGGTTTCCGGTTCCGACCAGTCGAAAAACGCCACCACCGAGCACTTATCGGCCTTGGGTATTCAAGTGTACCCCGGACATACCGCCGAACACGTGAATGGCGCCGATGTGGTGGTGACCTCTACCGCCGTAAAATCCGATAATCCTGAAGTGGTGGCGGCCAATGAGCAACATATTCCCGTGATTCCGCGCGCACTGATGCTGGCGGAACTGATGCGTTTCCGTGACGGCATCGCTATTGCCGGTACCCACGGTAAAACTACTACTACCAGCCTGACCGCTTCGATTTTGGCGGCCGCCGGGTTGGATCCCACTTTTGTGATTGGTGGCAAACTTACTGCCGCCGGTTCGAATGCCCGTTTGGGTCAGGGCGAATACATCGTGGCCGAAGCCGATGAATCGGATGCGTCTTTTCTGCATTTGACGCCGATTATGTCGGTGGTGACCAACATCGATGAAGATCACATGGATACATACGGCCACAGCGTGGAAAAGCTGCATCAGGCCTTCATCGATTTTATTCACCGCATGCCGTTTTACGGTAAAGCATTTTTGTGTATCGACAGCGAATACGTGCGTGCGATTGTGCCAAAAGTGAGCAAACCGTTTGCCACTTATGGCTTGGACGATACTGCGGATATTTACGCCACCGATATTGAAAACGTTGGTGCGCAAATGAAATTTACCGTGCATGTCAACATGAAAGGCCACGAGCAAGCGCCGTTTGAAGTGGTGTTGAATATGCCGGGTCGCCATAATGTATTGAACGCTTTGGCCGCCATCGGTGTGGCCTTAGAAGTGGGCGCTTCGGTTGAAGCCATCCAACAAGGCTTGCTCGGCTTTGCCGGTGTTGGCCGCCGTTTCCAAAAATATGGTGAAGTGGCCTTGCCAAAAGGCGGTAAAGCGCTGTTGGTTGACGATTACGGCCACCATCCGGTGGAAATGGCCGCCACTGTGGCCGCCGCGCGTGGTGCGTATCCGGATAAGCGTTTGGTGTTGGCATTCCAACCACACCGCTACACGCGTACCCGCGATTTGTTTGAAGATTTCACCAAGGTATTGAATACCGTTGATTCGCTAGTGTTGACCGAAGTGTATGCCGCCGGTGAAGAACCGATTGCCGCCGCCGATTCGCGTGCGTTGGCGCGCGCCATTCGCGTATTGGGCAAACTGGAGCCGATTTACTGCGAAAACGTAGCCGAATTGCCGGAAATGTTGCTGAATGTGCTGCAAGATGGCGATGTGGTATTGACCATGGGGGCTGGTAGCATCAATAAAGTACCGCAAGCCATGTTGGATGCGAGCAAACAATAATAATGGGAAAGGCCGTCTGAATAAGTTTGGCCGTCTGAAAGATTAGAAAGACAAGCAGTATGCAGAATTTTGGCAAAGTGGCCGTGTTGATGGGCGGTTTTTCAACCGAGCGCGACGTTTCCTTAGACAGCGGCGCCGCGATTTTGGCGGCTCTGAAAAGTAAAGGTGTTGATGCGCATGCGTTCGACCCGAAAGAAACCCCGTTAGGCGAATTGAAAACCCAAGGTTTTCAGACGGCCTTCAATATCTTACACGGCACTTACGGCGAAGATGGCGCGATTCAAGGCGCGTTGGAATTGATGAACATGCCTTACACTGGTAGCGGTGTGGCCGCTTCGGCCATCGGTATGGATAAATACCGTTGCAAACTGATTTGGCAGGCTTTGGGCTTGCCTGTGCCGGAATTTGCTGTTTTGCGTGACGACAGCGATTTCGATGCGGTTGAAAAAACCTTAGGTTTGCCGATGTTTGTCAAACCGGCGGCAGAGGGCAGCAGTGTCGGCGTGGTAAAAGTGAAAGAAGCAGGCCGTCTGAAAGCGGTTTACGAAGAATTAAAGCATTTACAGGGTGAGATTATCGCCGAACGTTTCATTGGCGGCGGTGAGTATTCTTGTCCGGTATTGTGCAACCGTGGTTTGCCGAGCATTCACATTACTCCGCAAACCGAGTTTTACGATTGGGAAGCCAAATACCAGCGTGATGATACCGTTTACCAATGCCCGTCTGATTTGAGCGAGAGCGATGAAGCCTTGATGCGCGAGCTGGCAGTGCGCGGTGCGCAGGCGATTGGTGCGGAAGGTTGTGTGCGCGTTGACTTTCTGAAAGATACCGATGGTAAACTGTATCTTTTGGAAATCAATACCTTGCCGGGTATGACCAGTCATAGTTTAGTACCGAAATCCGCCGCACAAACCGGCTTGGATTTTGCCGATTTATGTCTTGAAATTTTGAAAACTGCTCATGTGGGATGATGCCGGCGCCTTGGGGCGGTTAACAAGATGGTTGTGTGTGTTGGTGGCGTTGCTACTCATCGGCACAGGTGTGGCATGGATGTATCATTCGGACCACTTTCCCATCAAGCAGGTTGCTATTGAAGGCAAGCTGACCCATATTGATGGCAAAGAGCTGCAAACCATTGCGCAAAAACACTTGGTCGGCAATATTTTTCGTGCTGATATGAATGCCACGCAAGAGGCTTTTCAACAATTGCCTTGGGTGGATTCGGCTTTGGTGCGCCGCCGTTTGCCGGATACAGTTGAAATCCATCTGACTGAGCGCATAGCCATCGCCCAATGGAAAAAATCGGGTTTGGTTGATACCAAAGGCAATGTATTTCAAGCCACGTTGGAGCAGGATTTGCCGGTTTTCGAAGGACAGCCCGGCACAGGTAAAGACATGGTCAGACACTACAATGAATTTACCGGTGTTCTTGAAGCACGTGGTTTAAAAGTGAAAGAGCTGATCTACACGCCACGTTCGGCTTGGTCGGTGGTGTTGGACAACGGCATTACCGTGCGCTTAGGGCGCGAGCATGAAATCAAACGCTTGCAGTTTTTCGCCGAAATTTGGCCAAGCCTGCTGCAAAAACACCGTGACCGTTTATTATATGTCGATATGCGTTATAAAGACGGCTTTTCGGTGCGATACAAACAACCTTTGGATGGGCCGTCTGAATAACCAGGCTCAGTAAAAATACAACATTAGCGAAATGAATGGGAATTTATGGAACAAGGCAAATACATCAGTGCATTGGACATCGGCACGTCAAAAGTGATTGCACTCATCGGGGAAGTGCAAGAAGACAATGAAATCCACATTGTCGGTTTGGGTCAAGCACCATCACGCGGCTTGAAAGCCGGTATGGTGACCAACATCGATGCGACTGCACAAGCCATCAAACAAGCAGTAAATGAAGCCGAATTAATGGCGGATACCAAAATCTCCCGTGTTACCACGGGTATTGCCGGCAACCACATTCGCAGCCTGAATTCGCAAGGTGTAGTGAAAATCAAAGACGGCGAAGTAACACAGGCTGACATCGACCGCGCCATCGAAACCGCCAAAGCCATCAACATCCCGCCTGACCACAATATTTTGCATACCGTGGTGCAGGAATACATCATCGATAACCAGCCGGGGGTAAAAGAGCCAATTGGCATGAGCGGCGTGCGTTTGGATACGCGGGTGCACATCATTACCGGTGCCAATACTGCTTTGCAAAATATTCAAAAATGCATTCAGCGTTGTGATTTGCAGATGGAGCAAATTATGCTGCAACCGTTGGCCAGCGGCCAAGCCGTATTGACTGAAGATGAAAAAGATTTGGGCGTGTGTGTGATCGACATCGGTGGCGGTACAACCGACATCGCGGTTTATACCAACGGTGCCATCCGTCATACCGCCGTGATTCCTGTAGCGGGTGACTTGATTACCAAAGATTTGGCACAAGCTTTGCGCACGCCGCACAGCGCCGCCGAATACATCAAAATCCATTACGGTGTTGCCATTCCGACTATGGAAGGCTTGGACGAAATGGTTGAAGTACCAAGCGTGGGTGACCGTTTGCCGCGCCAAATTTCACGTCGTGTATTGGCTAGTGTGATTGGCCCGCGTGTGGAAGAAATCTTGGAATTGACGTTGAACGAGTTGCGCCGCTCAGGCTTCCCTGAAGAAGTGTTGACTTCCGGTATCGTGTTGACCGGTGGTGCATCTATGTTGACCGGTATTGTCGAGTTAACAGAAGAAATCTTCAATCTGCCGGCGCGTATCGGTGTACCGCAAGAAATGGGAGGCGTATCAGAGCGTATCCGTAATCCGCGCTATGCGACTGCCATCGGCTTATTACAAGTAGCACGCGGCGAAGAAGACGGTAGCCCGGTAACCGGCGCGGTACATGTTGGCGGTGATAGCGGTGAAAAACTCAGCTTGTGGGCGCGCTTCCAAAAATTCTTAAAAGATAATTTTTAATCCGTTAAAGTTGCTAATTTGTTATGGTAGATGTTCAGACGGCCTATTCGGTTGGTATCATTGTTTAGGCTGTCTGAAAGCAGACTGTATGTTTTTTGTTTAAAAAGCGCTGAGGAAAACGGACAGATATGGTTCATGGCAGAAGTATTTTGCAAGTGATCGGATACTTCTTATATAATATACAGTGAGAATTTATTTTTAACCGTCCTCACAGCAGGGCGCGGAGGAGTATTGAATGGAATTTGTTTACGACGTAGCGGAATCAGCCGCAAGCCCTGCAGTCATTAAAGTGATTGGTTTGGGTGGCGGTGGCTGCAATGCCATCAACAACATGATTGAAAACACCATTCAAGGTGTGGAATTCATCAGTGCCAATACAGATGCCCAATCATTGGGTAAAAACAATGCGGCCAAACGTATTCAATTGGGCACAAATCTGACCCGTGGTTTGGGTGCGGGTGCCAATCCTGAAATTGGACGTGCGGCTGCTCAAGAAGAGCGTGAAGCCATCGAAGATGCCATTCGTGGCGCCAATATGTTGTTCATTACCACTGGTATGGGTGGTGGTACCGGTACCGGTGCGGCACCTGTCGTGGCAGAAATCGCTAAAGAAATGGGTATTCTGACTGTTGCCGTGGTCACTCGTCCGAGCAATTTTGAAGGTAACAAACGCGGTCATATCGCCCAAAACGGCTTGGAGCAATTGAAGAGCCAAGTGGATTCTCTGATCGTGATCCCGAATGACAAATTATTCACCGTCTTGGGTGAAGATGCCACCATGCGTGAAGCATTCCGTGCGGCTGATGATGTATTGCGCAACGCCGTTGCCGGTATTTCTGAAGTGGTAACCAACCCTGGTTTCATCAATGTTGACTTTGCCGACGTGAAAAACGTGATGGGCATTAAAGGTATGGCCATGATGGGTTCGGGCTTTGCCCAAGGTATCGACCGCGCACGTTTGGCGACCGAACAAGCAATTTCCAGCCCATTGTTGGATGGCGTAACCTTGGATGGTGCGCGCGGTGTATTGGTGAATGTGACCACTGCACCAGGTTGCCTGAAAATGTCTGAATACGGCGAAATCATGAAAGTGGTGAACAGCAACGCTCACCCGGATGCCGAATGTAAGTTTGGTACCGCTGAAGATGAAAACATGAGCGAAGATGCAATTCGTGTGACCATTATCGCTACCGGTTTGCAAGAGCATGGCCAGCAAGTTGCGCCTGTGCGTACTTCATCACGTGTACAGCAGGCTTTAGGCAATCGGGAAGAGCAAATCCAACAACCACACAATGTTGATGGTTTGGTACGTTCAGGTCGCGGTACGCGTGGTATGAATCTGACTGCTGCCGACTTCGGTAATCAATCGGTTTTGGATGATTTTGAAATTCCGGCTATTTTGCGCCGTCAAAATTCTTCTGATAATTGATGAGATGAATCATCAAAAAGCCTGCTTAAATAGCAGGCTTTTTGTTTGGAATCATTGAAATAAAACCCGAGACCTTTGCAAACCCCTAGATTTGAGTACGCTCGAAGTTGGAGCAGTGTAGAAAGCGCAGATGTATTATTAAAATAGGCAAGCTTAACGAACAAATGTGCCAAACACAGGAGTTTTACAAAGGTCTCAAGCCGTCTGAAGGTTGTATTTCAGACGGCCTTCATCTGTTGTCGTTTATACTGATGTCGTTAATACTGAGTTTATCGGATAAAACAGGATTTACGCCCAATTTTCAGCCAGGCGATTGGCTTCTTCCAGTCGTTCGATGGTGCCGACATCCAGCCAAAGCCCGTCATGCTTTTGGCCGCTGATTTGTTGCTTATCCATTGCTGATCGTAAAAGCGGTGCCAATTTGGCGGCTTGATGGGCAGGGGTGTGCTGAAACAAATTGGGGTGATAAACGCCCATACCGCTAAAGGTTAATCCTTGGCCGTTATGTGGGTCGGCGGCAAGCAGGCCGTCTGAAAGTAGGCCAAAGTCACCTTTTAGGTTGTGCGCCGGATTGTTAACCAGCCATAAGTGCGCCAATTGCTGTTTTTGCGTTAAGGTTTGCGCCACAGAAGCGGCTGCTTGAAAATCAATGTCGGTTAAAACATCGCCGTTGATGACCAAAAAGGGTTCATTGCCCAATAAAGGCAAAGCAGTAGCAATGCCGCCGGCAGTTTCCAGTCCTCCAGATAGCTCGGGTGAGTAGGTGATATTGATGCCGTATTGTGCGCCGTTGCCTAAAGCTTGTTCGATTTGCTCGCCCAGCCATGCGTAGTTGATGACAATTTCTGTGATTCCGGCTTGTTTCAGACGGCGTAAATGCCAGCCGATAAGTGGCTCTTTGCCAACTTTTAACAGTGGTTTGGGGCAGATGTCGGTCAGGGGGCGCATGCGCTCGCCACGGCCGGCAGCCAGAATCATTGCTTTCATGTGTGTATCCAAAAATTTTGTCAAATAGTTGAAATTGTATAGCCGATAGTATGCTTCGACAAGCTTAGGTTGCCAGTACCCTTATGTATGAAGCCTATACAGCCGCCGCTACCGCCTTGTCTTATTTATATTTTAAACAGCTATATGGCCCTTTAATGATTTACGATTACAAATAGTATTGAAATACAAATTAAAGCCGTCTGAACTTTGTTGTTCAGACGGCCTTTTGCTATGCCAATGATTTGAATTGTCTGCGGAAATACAATAAAGCAGGCGAGGTGGTGTCGGCCACTTTGATTTCATTGAGACGGACATAAAAAATATAGTGCGTACCGATTTCATGCTGCTCGATAATTTGGCCGTGCAGATGAGCTAAAGCGCCTTCTACTTCAAGTTGACCGGTTTGGCCGCGATGCCAGATATGGTATTCAAAGCGCTCTTCCGGTGAGAGGTTGGTCATGCCGGCGAAGTGTTCGGCAATGTCCTGCTGGCCGTCTGAAAGCGTGTTGATACATAAATCACGGTTTTGCAGCAAAATCGGGATAATCGCCGCTTCACGATTGATGCACAGCATAATGGTAGGTGGCTCGTCGGTTACAGATGTTACGGCGGTCATGGTAATGCCGTAACGCCCAGCGGCACCGTCTGTCGTAATGACATGCACGCCTGCTGCTGCAGAAGCCATAGCATCACGAAACGGTTGCTTAAGTGTGTGTGTGGAATCAGTCATTCTGTGATAACTTTTTATTTTAAAGCTTGCTCGATTTCAGACAATTCAGCCAGCAATTTTTGCAGTGCGTCCAATTTTTCTTTGGTGTAAATAGCCTCAATGGCATCGTAGCGGTCGTCCACTTGTGCGCCAATGGACTGATAAAGCTTTTCACCTTCTTGGGTCAGCTTCAGATACACGCGGCGCTGGTCGTTGGAAGGTTTTAGGCGTACGGCCAAGCCGGCCTTTTCCAAGCGGGTCAGAATGCCGGTCAGGCTAGGGCGTAAGATGCAGGCTTTGTTGGCCAAATCTTGGAAATCTAAAGTGCCATTTTCGGCCAATAGGCGGATAATACGCCACTGTTGGTCGGTCACATTGGCTTGGTTCAAAATTGGGCGAAATTGCGTCATCAAGGCTTCTCGCGCTTGAATCAGGGCAATATTAATTGATGCATGTTTAGATTGGTTGGGCATGAGAAGTTCTCCGTTGTAACTATGGTTCAAATCATGGAAGCGTGGCAGGATAATAAGGGCTTACGCCTAAGGTTATGGGATGCCGTTGTACAAATTCAGATTGAAACAAATGGCATGCTGCTTGAGCTTTGATTGAATACGGTATTAATTTGTTTTGATGATAATAATGATAAGATTTTTGAGCTATCCTCTAAGCCTATATTAGTATATTTTAGAAATAATCTCAATAGAATCATTAAGTATTAATGTTAAGATAGTTTGTTTATTTTAAAAATAACGATGATTGACACATAATACCGTTTAATTTTGACAAGTCGATTTTATGTTTAAAATAATTAGATTTCTTAGGTGCAAATATTAATACATCAGATTGCTAATCAGCATGCGCAGGCGCAAGCCCCAATAGCTGCTGATGCCGGTAGTAGCATGAAGCATTTGGCCGTTCTTTACGAAAACAATGGTGGGTGTGACATTGATGTCCCATTGTTGGGCAATCAGGCCGTCTGAATCGTTGACGGTTGGGAAAGATAATTGATTCTGGTTGAGATATTGTTGTAATGCTGTATCGTCACCTGATTTTAAGGCAATGCTGATGACCGGAATATGGTTTTGGTGAAGTTTCTCATTTGCAGACCCCGCACCAGGTTCCCCAGAAATACACAATTGCGACACGGTCTTGGCTAAGTTGCTTCAGCGAAGTGTGGTTTTGATTGAGGGTAATTAGATTCTGTTCGGCAAAAGCAACAGGCTGGTTGGGCTTGCGCCACCAGTCAATAGCAATAGAAATCAGCGCAAAAATCAGCGCGGCTTGTAGAAAAGATTTGAGGTAAGAGAGTAGTGTGCGTGACATAGTAAGAAGTTTCATTGCAAGAAAAACAGGCCATGTGCGGCCTGTTTTGTCTTTGGAATCAGTGAATCGTTATTTTTTCACGATGCGCGTGTACACAGCCAAAATAATCACCGCAAAGATGGTGGAAGCAATCCAACCTGCGCCCTCACCAACTTGGTACCAGCCCAAAGATTCACCGACTACGCCGGCCAATGCTGCACCGGCAATACCCAAAAGCGTGGTCATGATGAAACCCATTTTATCGTTACCCGGATGTAAAAATTTAGCCAATACGCCAACGATAAAACCTACGATAATTGTGCCTAACCAGCCCATAATATTCCTTTCATCATTAATATACTCTTGCCGCCTGTTTTGGTGTGTAGTACGGATGGTTTCATCATACCGAGACGGCGGGTTGAAGTCTTTTTTTATTGCATATCTTTTCAAAAATTAAGATATTTTACAAGATTGAATCATCGAACTTTAGATGAAAGGGGAGTTAATGGGAGGGATCTGTCTGAAAAAATCAGTAACGGGTAGCAAAGGTAATAAAAAAGCCCGGCAATAATTGCGGGCTTTTTTGGATAATATCTGTAAACGAATTAACGTTTTGAGAATTGTTTTGCGCGACGTGCTTTGCGCAAACCTGGTTTTTTACGTTCCACTTCACGGGCATCGCGGGTTACGAAGCCGGCAGCAGACAGAGCAGGTTTCAAAGCAGCATCAAAGTCGATCAGGGCGCGGGTGATGCCGTGACGGATGGCACCAGATTGGCCAGTTTCGCCACCGCCGATAACATTAACTTTAATGTCGAATGATTCTGCGTTTTCAGTCAGAACCAATGGCTGGCGAACAACCATGCGGCTGGTTTCGCGGGCGAAAAATTCGTCAACAGGGCGACCGTTAACGGTGATTTGACCGTTACCTTTGGTCAGGAATACACGAGCCACTGAACTTTTGCGGCGGCCTGTGCCGTAGTAGTATTTACCGTTCATGTCGTGTCCTTATTTCAATTCTAAAACTTTAGGTTGTTGTGCAGCATGGCCGTGCTCTTCGCCGGCATACACTTTCAGTTTTTTGATCATGGCGTAACCCAAAGGACCTTTTGGCAACATGCCTTTTACGGCTTGTTCCAAAGCACGGCCTGGGAATTGCTCTTGCATTTGACGGAATGAACGCTCATAAATACCGCCAGGGAAACCTGAGTGACGGTAGTATTTTTTGTCTTCAAATTTAGCACCGGTCACGCGCAATTTGTCTGCATTGATGACGATGATGTAGTCACCAGTGTCAACGTGAGGGGTGTATTCAGGTTTGTGTTTGCCACGCAGACGGTGTGCGACTTCGGCAGCAACGCGACCCAAAACTTTGTCTTGAGCGTCGATGACGAACCATTCGCGCTTCACCTCATGCGGTTTCGCTGAAAAGGTTTTCATAGTGGAAATCCAGATAGATATAGAAAGTTATGGATTTTAAAGTCGCTACTGGCTTTTGTCAATCGTATTGAGGCCGTCTGAAAGTAATTGTTTTAATAAAACGGCAATAAAAGTTTTTTCGATGGAAATTTGTTGTTTTTACGCGATTGGGTGAGAGTGAAAAAGCCATACCGCGAGGGTATGGCTTTATATGGGAATCCCCGCACATGCCGTTTCGGCTGAATCCGCTTGAACCTTGTCTGACAAGGCGGTCACCTCGGGTAGTTTCGGGTTCATCTATAAAAGACGATCGCGCCCACTACTGCTCCCGGCAACCTGAAGCGAACTTATTGGTTCAAAGGAATATATGCCTTCGCGTACACTGCAGGGAAAAGAAAATCAATTTTGCTCTAAGCGGGACAATGCTTTTTGGCAAGCGTCGTTCATGTCTGTTATTTTACGCTGAAATTCGCCGATTGCCAAATCATCTTTGAGGCTGACTTTTAATAAATCGTGTACAACATTTAAAGCGGCCATGACCACGATTTTGTCGGTGCCGACGATGCGGCCGTTTTCTTTAATGGCTTCGCTTTTTTTATTCAGCATTTCAACCGCTTGAATCAGGGTGTCTTTTTCTTCGCTTGGTGTGTTGATGGTCAGGTTGACATTCATGATGTCGAGATTGACTTGTTCGATGCTCATGTGTTGTCCTTAATGTGAAGATTCTTCTTTCGGTAGGCGAGCGAGCAGACGGCGCACTTCTTCGGCGCTTTGTTCTAAAGCGCTGCGATATTGATCTTTTTCGGCGGTGAGGCTGTCGATTTTGGTCTGCAAATCTTCTTTCAATTTGCCTACTTGTACCAGCAAGGCTTCGCTTAATTCGTCAACGGCGGTTTCGTGTTCGCGTTTTTGTTGCTCTTGCTCAAGTTTGAGACGGTTGATTTCTTCGTGTAAACGGCGGTTTTCGCCAATCAGCGTTTCAAACTTTTGGGTGAGCTGGTAAACGTTGATTTCCAGTTGGTCAAGGGCTTGGTTCATGGGGAATCATTCATAAGAAAGGTCGTAACAGTAAGCATAGTGATATGCTCGGCAGCTGTCAATGAAAGGCCGTCTGAAAAATAGGGTTTCAGACGGCCTCCAAGTTTGGTGTTATTCGAAACGTGCACTGCGTTCCATCAAACGTTCAACCACTTGCTGTGGCGTCATTTCCTGACGAATCAGTTGCAGCAGGGTTTGCGTAATCGGCATGTCGATTTGGTATTTGCAGGCGGTGTTGAACACTTCTTCGATGGTGCTCACGCCTTCGGAAACGTGGCCGATTTCTTTGAGTACTTGGTGCAGCTCTTTGCCCTCTGCTAAGCCCAAACCAACGCGGCGGTTGCGTGAAAGGGCACCGGTACAGGTCAGAATCAAGTCGCCGATGCCGGCCAAGCCCATCATGGTTTTCGGCTGCGCGCCCATGGCAACGGCCAAACGGGTAATTTCGGCCAAACCACGGGTTACTAAAGCGGCGCGGGCATTCAGGCCGTATTCGAGGCCGTCTGAAAGGCCGGTCGCAATGGCCATCACGTTTTTCACTGCGCCGCCGACGGCCACACCAATCACATCGGTGCTGCCGTATAAGCGCATCACGTTGTTGTTTAATTGTTCAACCAGCGATTCAATCCATGCTTTGTTTTCGGAAGCCAATACCACGGCACAAGGCAATTGTTGCGCCAGCTCTTGTGCAAAGCTTGGGCCGGACAACACGCCGAGGGTTTTATTTTCCGGTAAGACTTCTTTCAAGACTTGGAAGGTTAATAAACCTGTGTCTTGCTCAAAGCCTTTGCATGCGGCTAGAACCGGAATATCGGCGGCACCGTTGGCTTTTAATAATTCTGCGCTGCTGCGCAAGCCGGCAACAGAGGTCACAATCAGCACCAATTCGGAGCCTTTTAAGGCATCGGCCAAATCAACGTGTGCGGTCAGGCTTTCGGGGAATGGGAAACCCGGTAGCGCGTGTTTGTTTTCACGGTCGTTTTGCAAGGTTTCGATGTGTTGGGCATTACGCGCCCACAGAGCGACTTCGTTGTCGTGTTGGGCAAAGTGAACAGCCAGTGCAGTGCCCCAAGAGCCTGCACCCATAACAGTAATTTTCATAGAAATCTTCCTAATAAGATTTGCGCCTAACTTTAAAACAATCGGCCATCGGGTGCAAGTAATACGATGTGATTTGCGCTTAAATACGGGCAATTCTTAGAAATGAATAAGAAAATAAAATTTCAGCTATCTGGTATATAGGGTTTGACTATAGCGGTATCAAAATTGATTTATCGCAAAAAGCCGTTAGCCGAGTCTGATTATACTCTATACATAAATTAACCAAAGCAATAACAAACAGCAGTAAACAAATGTAGGATTTTTATCAAACCTAACCATAGGGTTCGGCTGCTTCAGGTGAGCAGTATCTTCCCTTTTTATATATAAAGGAATACGCCATGAAATACCAAACTTTCGGCAAAATCACCCTTTCTCTGGCAGTGTTGGCGGCATTGGCTGCCTGTGGCGACAAACCGGCCGAGCAAGCAGCTGCGCCTGCTGCTTCTGCACCAGCCATCGCGCCGGCGGCTTCTGAGCCTGCTGCGGCACCGGCTTCTCAAGCAGCTTATGACAACAGCGGTGCGTCGCAAGAAGACAAAGATTTGCTGCAACGTGCGCAAGGCATTTTCAAACCACTGCCGACTCCTGAAGAAATGCAAAAGCTGCGTCCTTTCACGCCTGAGCAAGTGGAGCTTGGCCAATCATTGTGGTATGAGCCACGTTTGTCGAAAGGCAATACTGTAAGCTGTAACTCTTGTCACAACTTGGCTTCTGCCGGTGTCGACAATATGCCGACCAGCCAAGGTCACAAAGGCAGCTTTGGTGGCCGTAACTCACCGACCGTGTTGAACGCGGCAACCTTAGACATGCAATTCTGGGACGGTCGCGCGGCTGACGTGGAAGAGCAAGCGGGCGGTCCGTTGCTGAATCCGGTGGAAATGGCAAACGACAGCGAAGAAGCGGTTGTGGCCAAAATCGTGAATATTCCGGAATACCAAGAAGCATTTAAAACAGCCTTCCCTCAAGACGGCGCCATCAGCTTCAAAAACATCACCACTGCGATTGCCGCGTTTGAGCGTACTTTGCTGACGCCGACAAAATGGGACGAATACCTGAAAGGCAACATCAATGCCCTGAACGAACAAGAACGCAAAGGCGTACGCTCGTTTATGGATAACGGCTGTATTGCCTGTCACACCGGCGTAAACTTAGGTGGTAACTCATTCCAAAAATTCGGTTTGGTACAAGGTCCTTACTGGAAATTCATTGAAGACCCGAACCAAGACAAAGGCCGTGCTGACGTGACCAAAAATGAAGCCGACCAATACTTCTTCCGCGTACCGGGCTTGCGTAACGTAGCCAAAACTTATCCTTACTTCCATAACGGCAGCGTGTGGGAATTGGATAAAGCGGTACAAATCATGGGGCAGGCGCAATTGGGTAAAGAGTTGCCGCAAGAAGATGTGGACAACATCGTTGCATTCTTGCACACCTTATCCGGCTCTGTACCTGAAAAAGCACGTACCATGCCTGAATTGCCGTTGTCTAGCCCGATGGAATCTCATCCTGACAACAAATAATATGCAGTCAAACAAAGGCCGTCTGAATGTTCAGACGGCTTTTTTATAATGAACAATCTTTATTGAACGCTGCGTACCAGTTTGGAAACATCGTAGCCTTGTTGTTTGGCGGTTTCGATGTAGCTTTGCAAAGTGGCTTCATCCAGCTTCGGTGAGCGTGACAATACCCACATATATTTGCGGTTTGGTGTGCCGACCAAAGCGGTTTGGTAATTGTCGTCTAAGCGCAAAATCCAGTAAGACGATCGGGCAATCGGCACCCAGTTGACGGCTTTGGGTAAGAATGAAATACGCAATTTGCTGCCGCTCTCATCCACTTTTTTTACTTCCGCATTGGCGCTCATCATGCTGCCGTCTTTTTTGTGGCAAGAATTGGTGATTTTCACCACTTGCTTGTCGGTCAAACGGTATTGGGCTTTGACATCCGATACACAATCGTCTTGAAAACGCATAGGCAGGCGGACTTGTTCGTACCATGTGCCCATGTAGCGTGGAATATTGACTTTGGCCACGGTTTGCGGTTCGTTTTGCGGCTCGGCAGCTTGGGCGGTTGCGGCAAGGATACCTAAAGACAAGGCGGCAAGTTTGGTAGGAAAACGCATATTCATCCTTTCTTTAGAGAATCAGACAGTCTACTCGGACATTGAGGTTGTCTGAAAGATAAAGTTGAGATCTTTGCAAAGCCCCAGATTTGAGTGCAGTTCGAAGTTAGAGCAGCGCATAACGAAGAAATGTGCCAAAGATGGGGAGTTTGCGAAGTGTCTCAAGCTAATGTACCGTATGATTCAGCCCAACACAAACAATTCTTGTCCATGCGCTTTCAGCCATGCTTTGGCGGCGGCAGTGTGCGGCGTATGATGGTTGACCAATGCCCAAAATTTGGCGCTGTGGTCAGGATGGGGCAGGTGGCAGAGTTCGTGCACGCACACATAATCGGCGACAAATTCCGGCGCACCAATCAGCCGCCAATTCAAACGGATGCCGGTGCGGTGGCGGCATACGCCCCAAAAGGTTTTGGCGTTGCTCAAGGCGGTGGCGGCAGGGTGCATATTCATAGTAGCGGCGTGGGCAGCCAAACGCGGCAACAAATATTCGGCGGCGCGTTCATGCAGGAAACGGCGTAAATGGGTTTGCTGTTGCGGCCAGCTTTTTTCAGGCAGGTAAATTTCAGACGGCCTCAAGGCGATGGTGGCTTGCGGTGCATCGGTTAAGGCCGTCTGAACGCCTTGATACCAAATCCATGCCGGTTTTTCCGAAGGGTTGGCCAGCGGGCGGACAGGTGTTCTGGCTAAGGTTTGACGCAACAAAGCTTCGTTTTCTCGCAGCCATTGTTGCAAACGCGCGGCGCTGAGAAACGGCGGAATATTGATGCTGACCGTTTGGTCGTCGATGGGGCGCAGGATTAAATTTTTCTTGGCGCTGCGTTTCAAATCAATGACGATTTCAAGGCCGTCTGAAAGCGTGTGGGCGAAGCGCGGCATGCTTCAGACGGCCTTTTTCGGCGCAAACGGGCCTTGGCCGGTGATTTCGGCTTGGCGCGCTTCAATCCAGTTTTCGCATTCGGCCATCAATTCAGCTTCGCTGCCGCTGTCGTGCGCAATTGGTTTGCCGATAACGACGGTGATTTCGCCCGGATATTTCATAAACGAATCTTTCGGCCAAAATTCGCCGCTGTTGAGCGCAACAGGTACGATGTTCATCTCAAACATTTTCGCCATGCGTGCGCCGCCGAGCTTGTATTTGCCGTGCGTGCCGGGCGGCAGGCGCGTGCCTTCGGGGAAGATGGAAATCCAATAGCCTTCGTTTTTGCGCGCTAGGCCTTGCTTTATCAATTGGTCGTTGGCTTCGCGGCGGTTGCTGCGGTCGATGCCGATGGTTTTCACCAGTTTTAAGCCCCAGCCGAAAAACGGAATTTTAAACAGCTCGCGTTTGGCGACATAAACCTGCGGCGGAAAAATTTCCTGCAAAGCCAAGGTTTCCCAGCCGCTTTGGTGCTTGGAACAAATAATCGACGGCTCGGACGGAATATTTTCAGCACCGATTAAGCGGTATTGCAGGCCGATGATGTTTTTCAGCGACCAATTTAAAATCGATACCCAAACTTGTGCCATTTTGTGTGCGCCGCCGGGAAAAGGCACGGCCAACAGCATAAAGGGGAACAATACAATTAGGCTGACCGATAAAATCAGCCAGTAAATCAGGTTTTTAATCAACAGCATAATTAGGTTCTTTAAATGTGGCTTTCAGACTTAAGCTTCGTCTGGTTTTAATTCTTCTTGCATGATGTATTGCGCAAAAGCCAGCAGATTGTCGAAGATTTGCGTGTTTTCCGGCAATTCTTCTTCTTTTTCCTGCAAGGTTTTTTTGCCTTTGCCGGTCAATACCAAAGCCGATTTACCGCCCACGGCATCAATGGCCTGTAAATCGCGTAAGCTGTCGCCGACCAGCCAAGTATCTGCGGCTTGGGCTTGGAAGCGGTCTAAAATATCTTGAATCATGCCGGGCTTGGGTTTGCGGCAGTTGCAGTTATCGTCGGCCAAGTGTGGGCAGAACCAAATGCCGTCAATTACGCCGCCGGCTTGTAGTGCCAAGCGGTGCATTTTGGCGTGCATTTCGGTAAGATCTTGCAGGGTGAAATATTTGCGGCCGATGCCCGATTGATTGGTGGCGACGGCGACGGTGTAGCCCGCTTCGGTGAGAAAGGCGATGGCGTCCATGCTGCCGTCAATCGGAATCCATTCGTCAACGGATTTGACGAAGTCGTCGCGGTCTTGGTTAATCACTCCGTCGCGGTCGAGAATGATAAGTTTGTTGTGGGTGGGCATAGTGTGCCTTTCAGACGGCCTGTTGCAACATGGCCGTGTCGATTATTTTAAAGAATGTTTCCAACGCTCAAAGGCCGCCTGAAAAACGGGCGCGAGCAGGGCATAGTTTTGCGGTGTGTCGGCGACATGGTAAAAGCTCGGTAGTTGCGGCGTATCGAGCGTGGTGATGTAGTCTTCCATAAACGCGCCGTAGCCTTCGTCTTCATCGTCGTAATAGAAATCGGTAAAGCGTTGACCCTGCTCGGTAAAATCTTCGGGCGTGAGCACGCTGCCCAAATGGTTGCGCACAAATGCCGCACCGCTGAATGTGCCGTCTAACATGGCAGCGAAATCGGCGGCGGTTTCAGGCGCAGTCTGCCACACCGGATTCACCAGCCCCTGACCGGCCGCCCATTGGAAATACATGCCCATGTGGGTGGCGGCATGGTCGGGCGATAAATCGGCAGGGTAGTCTTCTTCGATGTGGAATTGAAAGTGATCGTACATGTTGGGCTTTCGTGTATTGAGGCCGTCTGAATAAGGTTTCAGACGGCCTATTTTATCAGTAATCTGCTGTACTTTACATCGCCAATCTGCAAGTTCAGACCTTCTGAATGAGCTTAGCGTTTACGCCGATTCGCGGCAAAGCGCTTCTGCCGCGCACACAGCCGATGACCATGCCCATTGGAAATTATAGCCGCCGAGCCAGCCGGTGATGTCCATCACTTCACCGATGAAATACAAGCCCGGCTGCAATTTGCTTTGCATGGTTTTCGGGTCGATTTCTTTTACATTCACACCGCCGCGCGTGGCTTCGGCTTTTTTGTGGCCATCTGAACCGCTGGGCAGAAGTGTCCATTGGTTCAGGCTTTGGCCGAGTCGGGTTAAAACGGCATTGGGCACATCCGCCCATTTGTGCGTCGCATAAGGCGCAAATTCGGCGCGGCCAAGCCATGTCTCCAGCAAACGTTCGGGCAAGGTCGGGCAGAGTGATTTTAAGGCGGTCTTGAGCTGAATTTTTTGGCCGTTTTTGCCTTCGCACAATGCCGCGGCAAGGTCGGTGTCGGGCACCAAATCAATGGCGATGGTTTGGCCACTATGCCAATAGCTGGAAATCTGCAAAATCGCCGGGCCGCTCAAGCCTTTGTGGCGAAACAATAAATCTTCATCAAACGACACACGCGTCTTGCCGCTGCCCACGCTGATGCGTACCGGCAGGGCAATGCCGGAAAGCTGGTCGTAGCCGTGTTCCGCCCAATGCTCAAAACGTAGCGGCACCAAGGCTGCTTCGGGTGGCACGATGCTGTGGCCGAATTGTTTGGCCAGTTCATAGCCAAACGGCGATGCGCCAATTGCAGGTACCGCCAAGCCGCCGGTGGCCACAATCAGATTGTGTGCCTGAAATTCGCCGTGGCTGGTGTGGAGTTGGAAGCGTGGTAAATCATTGGCAGAGGTCGTCTGAAGTAGGTTGACGTTTTCGACCGTGCAAGCCGTATGCCACGCTACTTTGCCTTGTTCGCACTCGCTCTGCAGCATGGCGATGATTTCCTGCGCACTGCCGTCGCAAAAAAGTTGGCCTTTATGTTTTTCATGATAGGCAATGCCGTGTTTTTCCACCAAAGCAATAAAATCGGCGGCATGAAACTGCGCCAAGGCATGACGCACAAAGCGCGGCTGCTGCGACACATAATAGGCTGAGCCGTCGTGGCCGTTGAGGTGGCGGTTGGTGAAATTGCAGCGGCCACCGCCGGAAATGCGGATTTTTTCACCGATTTTGGCGGCATGATCAATCAGTGCAACGCAGTGTCCTGCTTGACCGATACGTGCCGCAGCCAACATACCGGCCGCGCCGGCGCCAATGATAACGGTGTGGAAAGTTTGGGGCATGGTGTGCTGGATAAAATTATCTAAAGGATGGCTATTATCCGTGTTTTCAGACGGCATAGGGAAGATTTGTTGAGGCCGTCTGAAAAATCAGAACTTATTTGAAATCGAATGATTTCATGGTGTTGATGGTCAGCAATATTGATATTTAAGATTTTTCCGTTGATTGAAGATAAATAGGTTCAGATAGTTGGGAAGCTGAGGAAACATGACTATTGCATACCAGTATGTTACGTTATAACATTTCATATTTTTAACAAGGGATAACGAAATGTTTACAGTGAAGCCTGCGGCTGCGGCCGTATTGTCTTTATTTGCTATGCAGACTGTATGGGCAGAAGTGGTTGATGAATCGGCGCACACTGCCGAGTTGCAAACGGTAGAAGTGAAAGGAAAACGCCAAACGATGCACAGTGCGCCGTTTGCTCAAGGACGCAAACCGAGTGATAAGCTGATTAAGGGCGAAGTGTTTAAAGAACGTTCGGCCACATTGGGTAATGCTTTGGCGCAAGAAACCGGTATCCATACCAATCCTTTCGGCACAGGGGCGAGCGCGCCGATTATCCGCGGACAAGAGGGCGTGCGTGTGAAGCTGTTGCAAAACAATTTGGATATTGTGGATATGTCGACACTGTCACCCGATCATGCGGTGGCGGCGGATACTTTGTTGGCCGAACAAGTGGAAGTGGTGCGTGGTGCGCCGACTTTGCTGTATGCCAACGCTTCGCCAGCCGGTGTGGTAAACATTACCGATAAGCGCATTCCGACAGCTATGCCGGAAAAGGGCTATGAAGGGGAAGCGGCTTTGCGTTGGACACCACAGGCAGGTAGTGAAAAAGTGGCTACGGCAGGGGTAACTGTGGGCTTGGGGCAGCATATTGCCGTGCGAGCCGAAGGTTTGAGCCGCCATGCCGATAATTATGATGTGCCTTTTTTGAATGTGAACAAAGATACCCGCTTGGATTATATGCCCGATACCCACAATAAATCGCGTGTCGGCACCATCGGTATGTCGTTTATCGGCGAAAAAGGCCACATCGGTGCGTCCTATAGCTACCGCCGTGACCGCTACGGCTTGCCGGCGCACAACCACGAACACGACAACACCAAAGCCCACGTTATCCGCGAAGGCAAAGAATATCTGGCCTATTATCCGCATTTGCACAGCGAAGAAGATGTCGGCCCGCATTACCACAATGCGCCTGAAGACTTCACCAAGCCAGCTAATGAATATGAAGAATTAGGCCCTAAATTCGACCATACCAAACCGGGGCCGTGGGTAGACATGAACACCCGCCGCGCCGATTTGCACGGCGAATGGAAAGAGCCATTGCCTAGCGTAGCCAAAATCAGTCTGCGTTTGTCGCACACTGATTACTACCATGACGAAAAAGATGCCGGCAAAGACATCGATTTGAATCCCTACGATTCACACGGCACCGCCGATAATTACGGCCGAGCCAACAATATTTTCAAAAACAAAGGTTTTGGCAGCAGAATCGAAGTGCATCACAAACCATACCACGGCTTTACCGGCGTGTGGGGCGCACAATGGCAGCGCAATAAAAGCAGCGCCCACCATTCCAAAATCCTATCGGGCGAATTGAAAGAAAACTGGATGCTGGTAGAAAACACCAACAAGCAATTCGGCCTGTTTGCGACCGGCCAATGGCGTTGGAAAGATTTAACGCTTGAATTTGGCGGCCGTACCGAGAAACAGGAAATCCCGATTGAATACGAGCGCGAAAAATTGATTATCCAACGCGGTTGCGACCCAAAAACCAGCTGGCTGTGCTGGCGGCCTAAGCCGACCGTATATGCCCCTGCGCCGGAAATATACAACAAACGCGCCAATTCCTATGCCGCTTCTATGAATTGGGATTTTCATCCCGATTACACCCTGTCGCTGATGTATTCGCACAACGAGCGTCATCCCAGCCCGATGGAGCTTTACTATACCGGCGAACACTTGGCCACCAATTCGTTTGAATACGGCAAAAAAGATTTGGATAAAGAGCAATCAGATAATGTTGAAATCGGTCTGCGTCATGTGTCTGATAAATGGGATTACAACATCAGCGCCTACCACAATCGCTTTGAAAACTATATTTACAAACAAACCATTTTCCAATACGGCACCTTGGCCACATACCGCTATGCCCAATCGCAAGCCCGTTTTCATGGTTTGGAAGGCAGCGTGAGCTACCGCCCGAACGACAAACACCAAATCACCCTGTGGGGCGATTATGTGCGCGGCAAACTGGTGAATCTGCCTGATTACATCCGCTACGACACCATGGGCAGTGTCGATGAAGTGCATAAAAAAGCCGACCGCAATGCACCGCGCGTACCGCCTGCCCGCATTGGCTTACGCATCAACAGTAATTGGAACGAACGATGGCAAACCAAAATCGACTACACACGCGTGTTTACGCAAAACAAAGTGTCGTTTTTTGAGTCATTCAGCGACGAGCGGCCGGATTTGGTGGAGCGTAAAACTAAGGGCTATCATCTGTTGAATTTAGGCATTGCCTACCGCAACAAAGTCGGCTCGATGAAATACCGCATTTACGCCGATGCCAATAATGTGTTGAACAAGAAAATCTACACCCATACTTCATTTTTACCGTACGTGCCGCAAATCGGCCGCAATTTTGTGTTTGGGTTGAACATGACGTTTTAACTTCGTGAAGGTTGTTGAGGCCGTCTGAAAAAAGATGGAACACGATATAAAAAAACCTGAGTTCTGAGGAACTCAGGTTTTATGTTTAAAGTGAACAACATTGAATGATAGGAGATAACATTTCAGACGGCCTGATATTTTTTAGCCTTTAAACACAGGCACAACGCCCATTTGGCTTAAAATTTGCGCGGCAATATTGATGAGGCCGAAGGCGAATACCCACACCATCAGCCACACGCCGCCGCTGATGCGGTAGCCTTTGCCGAGGCCGAATTTTTGGCGTGATTTGTAGAGCAGCATGGCGGGGATTAATGCCGTCCACACGGTTGCGGCCAAGCCGACGTAGCCGATGGCGGTCACAAAGCCGGTGGGGAACAGCAAACAGCAAACCAGCGGCGGCAGGAAGGTCACGGCGGCGGTTTTGCTGCGGTCGGCGGCGGATTCTTTCCATTTGAAAATGTCGGCGATGTAGTCGAACAAGCCCAAAGTCACGCCCAAAAATGAGCTGGCAATCGCCATGTAGGCGAAGAACGACAACACTTTACCCATGCTGCCGGTGGGTACAAATTTGGATAAAATTTCAATTAATACCGATACTTGGCCTTCCGCGGCAATCACGGGGGCGAACTCGTTGCGCGGCAGGTTGCCTTGAATCGCCAATTGCCACAACACATAAATCGCCAAGGCAATCAGCGTGCCGATTTTTAAGGCTTTGGCAACTTTGGGCGCATCGCCATTGAAGTATTTCAGCAGGCTGGACACATTGCCGTGAAAGCCGAACGAGGCCAAACACACCGGTAACGCGGCCGCCACATAAATCCAATAGCTGGTGTGCGGCGCGGCTTGCGTGTCGAACAACACCGGCAGTTTCACCGTAGAAATCAGGCCGCCGGTTGCCCAGATAAAGGCGATGACCATGCCGCCGATTAAGATGGTGGTGAGGCGGTCAACCAAGCGGGTGGAAGCCCACACGCAAAACGCCAATACGCCGAAAAACACCAATTGGCCGACCGGCAAGGCCACTTCGCTGCCAGTCAGGCTGCCCAAACCTTGCGCGGTCAAATCGCCGCCGACAAAAATATAGGCATAGGTTAAGAGATACAGCACAAACGCCACCGCCAAGCCGTTTACCACATTCCAGCCCTTGCCGAGCAAGTCTTTCACCATGGTATCGAAACTTGCACCATGCGGGTAATGCGTGTTTACTTCCAAAATCATCAGGCCGCTGGAGAGCATGGAAAACCATGTATAGAGCAGCACCAGCAGCGCGCCGGTGAACCAAATGCCCGAGGTGGCGGTGGGGTTGGCAAACATGCCGGCACCGATAATCGTACCGGCAATAATCATCGCGCCGCCCAAGAGCGACGGTTGTTTGGGAGACATAATTAACTTTCTGGAATGAGGTTTCAGACGGCATAGCAAAGGGGTAGGCCGTCTGAAAGTATTAATATTTGTAAAGCGGCTATTATGCCGTAAAGTGGTGGGAATGGAAATAAAAACGCCGTCTGAAATAATTTTCAGACGGCCTTTAGTATGAGCTTAAATCAGCTTCTGCCACTTCATTTCGTTTTTCACATACGCATAATAAACCGGCGCGACCACAATGCCGCCGACGCCGAATATGCGTTCAAACACAATCATCGCCACCAGCAATTCCCACGCGCTGGCTTCGATTTCCGAGCCGATGATTTTGGCGTTTAAAAAATATTCCAATTTGTGAATCACTACCAAAAACACCAATGAAGCGATGGCGACATACAGCGAAATGCCCAAGCTCAAAATGATGATGATGGTGTTGGAAATCAGGTTGCCCGCCACCGGAATCAGGCCGACGATAAAGGCAATAATCAACACCGTTACCCGAAACGGCAGCTCGATGCCGAAAAGCGGCAGAATCAGGTAAAGATACAGACCAGTGAGGAAGGTATCGACCAAGGAAATTTTTGCCTGCGCGATAAACACGCGTTCAAAACTCAGCTCGAAATTGACAATGCGCTGCACCATTTCCCGCTTAAATGCCGGCATACTGCGGCGTTGGCGGCGCATACGCAAACGGTGGTAGCTCAACATCACACCGATGATGATGCCCAGCAAAATATGCACGAAAGAAGCAATGCTGTTGGTGCTGATGCGGGTCAGCGCCGCGCTGTATTCTTCGATTAGCTTAATGCCGTATTGCTTGATTTGCTCCAAATTATCAGGCAGCAGATTCAACACAAACTCGGGCAAATCATGGCTGCTTTTGGTGTCGGCTAAAATCGCCGCCAGCTTATCCAGCATCACCGACACATTGCCGCCGTGTATCAAATGATAAATGCCCATCGACAGTAAAAACAAAATCAGCGACACAATGCCGATGGTCAGCGTGGTCGAGAGCAGGTTGATGTTTTGCACGCTTAACGAGCGGTCGAGCAGCGTATTGCGCGACAGCAATCGGCGACGCAACCACAAAATGATGCCGTTGGTTTTGGTGATGAACACATAGGTCAGAATCACCGCAAAAAGCAGCGGCAGCAAACGGAAATACAAAATGCCCCATAAGCTGGCCGCCATCATCAGGTAAGTGGCGTTGCGGTAAAGCGTTGGGGAAGGTGGGTGTAGGCTCATGGTGTGCGTAGTTTTTAAGCGTAAAGTTAAGGCGTATTATGCCGTAAAAGTGGGTAGCTGGTGGAAAAAGGCCGTCTGAACATACGGTTTCAGACGGCCTTTATCACCACTTAATTAACACTTAATCAACCTTCAATCAAGCCGCATCGACATCAAAGCCGCTGTGGCGCAGCAAGGCATCGATTTGCGGTTTGCGGCCGCGGAAGGCTTTAAACGATTCGGCAGCCGGCCGCGAGCCGCCGACGGCCAGAATTTCGCGCCAGAAGCGTTTGCCGGTGGCGCGCAAATCATCGCTTTCTTCAAAGGCGGCGTAGGCATCCGCGCTCAATACTTCCGCCCATGCGTAGCTGTAATAGCCGGCCGAGTAGCCGCCGGCGAAGATGTGGCCGAAGCTCAAGGCGAAGCGGTTGTATTGCGGCGGACGAATCACGGCGACTTCTTCGCGCACATTATCCAGCACTTGCGCCCAGTTGTTCAGACGGCCTGCATCGGTTTCGCTGTGAATCAGCATGTCAAACAGGGCGAATTCCATTTGGCGCACCATAAACAGGCCGCGTTGGAAGTTTTTGGCGGCGACCATTTTGTCGAATAATTCGCGCGGCAGGGCAGCGCCGTTGTCTTCGTGGGCAGACATTTCCGCTAAGACATCGTATTCCCACACGAAATTTTCCATAAACTGGCTCGGCAGCTCGACCGCATCCCATTCCACGCCGTTGATGCCGCTCACGCCGAGTTCTTCCACTTGGCTCAACAAATGATGCAGGCCGTGGCCGGTTTCGTGGAACAGGGTCAGGATTTCATCGTGGCTCAAGCGCGGTTCTTTGCCGCCCACCGGCGGGGTGAAATTGCACACTAAATACGCGGTCGGGGTTTGGATTTGACCGGCGCGGTCGCCATCCATAAAGCGGCGGCGGCCTTTGTAGTCGTTCATCCACGCACCGCCACGCTTGCCTTCGCGGGCGTACAAATCCATGTACACGCCGCCGATAATCGCGCCGCCGTTTTCCAATTCAAAATAGCGCACGTCAGGATGCCAAACCGGCACGCGTTTTTCGATGAAATTCACGCCGTATAAGCGGTTGATTTGGGCAAACAGGCCGTGCAGCACTTTGCTGACCGGAAAATATTTTTTCACTTCGGTTTCGCTGAAGGCATATTTGGCTTGACGCAATTTCTCGCCTGCATAGGTCAAATCCCATGGCTGCGGGTCGGCCAAACCCAATTCTTCGGCGGCAAAGGCACGCACTTCGGCCAAGTCTTTTTCAGCAAACGGTTTGGCACGTTTGGCCAAATCGCGCAGAAAATCGGTGACTTGCGCCGGTGTGTCGGCCATTTTGGTGGCCAGCGACAATTCGGCATAGTTGGCAAAACCAAGCAGCTTGGCGGTTTGCAAAGCGATTTCCAAGGTGCGGTTGATGTTGGCGGTGTTGTCGAATTTGCCGTCGTTGCTCAATTCGCTGGCGCGGGTGACGTAGGCGCGGTAGATTTGTTCGCGCAGTTCGCGGTTGTCGGCGTATTGCATCACGGCCAGATAATGCGGCATTTGCAGGCCGACTTTGTAGCCGCTTTTGCCTTCCGCTTCGGCTGCGGCGGCAAACATCGCCTGTGCATCTTCCGGAATACCGGCCAGCGGCGCAGCATCGTCAAAATACAGCGCAAACGCGTCGGTTGAATCCAAGACGTTTTGCGAGAATTGGGCAGACAATTGCGCGCCTTCGGTTTGCAGCGCGGCCAGTTCGGCTTGCTGTTCGGCCGGTAATTCCGCACCGCTCAACACAAAATCACGTAAATCGTGCGCCAGCTTGGTTTGCTGCGCTTCAGTCAGGCGGTCGAATTCGGCAGAGGCTTTAATCGCTTTGAAACGCTCGTATAATTCAATATCTTGGCCAATTTCGGTAAAAAATACGGTGACTTCCGGCATCAATTCGTTATACACCGCGCGTAATTCAGGCGTATCGACCACCGAATTCAAATGCGCCACCACGCCCCAAATGCGGCCGACGCGCTCGGTGATGTCGGTGAGCGCTTCGACCGTGTTGCGCCAAGTGGTGTCGGGCTCTGCTTTGACCGCCGCAATCTGTTCGCGCGCTTCGGCGATGGCGGTTTGCATGGCCGGTTTGATGAGTTCGGTTTGGATTTGGTCGAATTTCGGCTCGTCGCCAAGAGATAATAAAACATTGTCGGTCATGGGGCTTTCCTTTGTGTTTTCAGACGGCCTTGTTATTGGAGGCCTCCTGAACGAAAAAACGATAAACAATATATAGAGCCAATTTAGTTGAACTCAAGTTTAACATTGAAAACAGTCAGGCTGAGACCTTTGCAAAATCCTTATCTTTGGCACATTTCTTCGTTATGCGCTGCTTGAAAGCTTGCCTATCTTCTTGATATATCTGCGCTTTCTGTTCTGCTATAACTTTGAACTGTACTCAAATCTAGGGTTTTGTAAAGGTCTCAGGTCGTCTGAAGAAAATCAAACCACCCGATAGGGTGGCTTAAGCATCAGCGCGGATTATGAATCGGCATGCAATAATTGATGCTGCACCCGCAAAAATTCGTCCAACACCGTTTGCTGAATTTCCAAACGCTTCGCCACCGGCGCGGCAAAACGCACAATAATGTTGTACACCTTGTCATCATGCGGTACACGGGTGACGCGCGGTTCGGCTGCAGGCGTGATAAACAGCTTTTCCACCTGCACCGCTTCTAGATATTTGGAAATATCGGCAATATAAGGCGAACACAACGGCTCCAGCACCGCTTTCAAACGCGGCACCACCGCATCCGAATCCAAATGAATCGGCACGGGAATTTGCACCGTGTGAATCACATAAGGCCCCAACACATTATCGCGGCGCACATTATGATTGAGCAGCAGGCTGTTGGGGAATGAAATCGTGTCGCCTGAGAGCTGGCCGACCAAAGCATTGGGGCCGATTTCCATCATCAACGTGTTCAACAAATTAATATCGACCACACGGCCGCGCAAACCGTTGATTTCAATATAATCGCCTACCGAATACTGCTTGGTAATCGAGCGCAGGATGCTGCCCGACAAACACATAATTAATTCTTTGGTGGCCACCACAATTGCCGCCGCCACCGCAAACATCGACAAAGCCACCGTCTGAATTTGCGCCGCCCAAATCATCGCCAAACCGAGCAACACCAAAATCAGCGTGACATTGCGGCTCACCACCAACGCGCGGCGCTTGGCATCAATCGATAAATCCGGATGGCTGCGGAAATGCGCGCTCAAAAGCAGCGAGCGCACCGCCAAAATGCCGATAATCATCAGCACCGATTCAATGATTTCATAGCTGACCGGAATCTCTTGCAGCCAAAGTTTTACAGTATCCCACATATTGCGTTTTCCGTTTCAGACAGCATATTATGATGAACACGCATTATAAAGGCCGTCTGAAAAAAATGCTTGTACCACCAATCTGAGAATGCTATACCATAACTGATATAATATAACAAAACTGTTTAAAATCAAAAAGTTATTGACTAAATTTCGAGAAGGGAATAAGATAAACACATACTAATTCTGCCTGAACAGGCGACCATCTTATGGAGGAAACCATTATGACCTGCAAAACACATCACGAACACGACCACGTTCACGGCCAAGGTTGCGGCCACACTGCCATCAAGCACGATGACCACATCGACTACCTGCACGACGGTCATCTGCACCACGAACACGACGGCCATTATGACGAACACACCTTAGCCGTTAATGATACCAACCCGGATGGTTGTCATCCGGTTAACGACTGTGGCGACCACGTTCACGGTGAAGGCTGCGGCCACGAAGCCGTGCCACACGGTGATCATGTTGACTACATCGTCAACGGCCGTCTGCACCACCAACACGGTGACCACTGCGATGATCATGGTCCGGTAGAAATCGTGAAATAAAGTTAGATAAATTAGCTTTAATATTTCACAATTAATAAAGCCGATTGAACAGATTTAACAATGAAATTAATTCATTTTGTAATCTGCTCAATCGGCTTTTATTGTTTCTGTCCTGCTAGTAAATTAATTGGTATATTGATTTACCGGTAGATTTTTATTAATCAGGCTGTCTGAAAAATGATGTTCAGACAGCCTGATGATCGTTTAATCAAT
This sequence comes from Neisseria sp. CCUG17229, assembly GCF_047839235.1. Classification (NCBI taxonomy): domain Bacteria; kingdom Pseudomonadati; phylum Pseudomonadota; class Betaproteobacteria; order Neisseriales; family Neisseriaceae; genus Neisseria; species Neisseria sp. CCUG17229. The sequence goes on along the minus strand of NZ_CP181247.1, from coordinate 2,006,302 downwards.
GGAACAATGGGCTAAAATAATTTATTTCCACACCAATAACGCATGGTTGCGTTTGCCACGGCGCAGAATAGTATATTTACCGAAACGCTTGTGTTCATCGGTCAGCAGATAAGCATCGTCTGGTTTCTCCGCAGCGTGGTTCGGATTGTTTGGTTCGGTAACTGCTGCACCATTAATCACGACTGCTTTGCTGTTGACAAAGCCGCGCGCTTCTTTGTTTGATTGTGCCAAGCCGCTGGTTACCAAGGCCTCTACCACATTGACGCTGCCGGATACTTCAAATGCAGGCAAGCCGTCAAGGGCGAGTTGCTCAAAGTCGGCTTCGGTCAGATTGCTTTGATCTTCGGCAAACAGACTTGCGGAAATGCGTTGCGCTGCTTCCAAAGCCGCTTCACCGTGAATTAAGCGGGTCATTTCTTCAGCCAAGATGCGTTGCGCTTCAGGCTTGGTGCCGCTGGCTTGGTCTTTGGCTTCGATGGCATCAATTTCTTCAACGCTCAAGAACGTAAAGAATTTCAGGAATTTATACACATCGGCATCGGCCACTTTCAGCCAGAATTGGTAGAACTGATACGGCGAAGTTTTCTTTGCATTCAACCATACCGCGCCGCCTTCGGTTTTGCCGAATTTGGTGCCGTCTGATTTGGTTACCAGCGGCAGGGTCAAGCCGAATACTTGGTTTTGATGCAGGCGGCGGGTGAGGTCGATGCCGTTGGTGATGTTGCCCCATTGGTCGGAACCGCCGATTTGCAGCAATGCGCCATGGCGTTGGTTCAGCTCGGCAAAATCGTAACTTTGCAGCAGCGTGTAGGCAAATTCGGTAAACGAAATACCCACATCATCACGGTCGATACGCTGTTTCACCGATTCTTTCGCCAACATTGCATTGACTGAAAAATGCTTACCGATGTCGCGCAGGAAATCCAAGCAGTTCATTTGGCCGAACCAATCGGCATTATTGGCCATTACTGCGGCATTGTCGCCTTCAAAGCTCAAAAACGGTTTCAACTGATTGCGGATGCTGTCCACCCAACCGGCTACGGTGTCGGCAGAATTCAAGCTGCGCTCTACAGCCTTAAAGCTTGGGTCGCCAATCATACCGGTTGCGCCGCCGACCAACGCAATCGGTGTATGGCCGGCCTGTTGGAAACGGCGCAATGCCAATACCGGCAACAAATGGCCGATGTGTAAGCTGTCGGCGGTTGGGTCAAAGCCGCAATATAAAGCGATTTTTTGTTCGTTTAACAAAGCTTCCAAAGCTTCAATATCGGTAGTTTGCGCGATCAAACCACGCGCTTGTAGGTCTTTTAATAAGCTCATATTCGTTCCATGATGTTTTCAGACGGCCTTTATTGACTCAGGCCGTCTGAATGTTGCAAGCATTTATCAAATCACACATTAAACAAGAAATGCATCACATCGCCGTCTTTCACGACATATTCCTTGCCTTCGACGCGCATTTTGCCGGCTTCTTTAGCTTTGGCTTCGCCGCCTAAGTCCACGAAGTCTTCATAGGCAATCACTTGGGCGCGGATGAAGCCGCGTTCGAAGTCGGTATGAATCACGCCGGCGGCTTGCGGGGCAGTGTCGCCTTTGTGAATCGTCCATGCGCGGACTTCTTTGACACCGGCGGTGAAATAGGTTTGCAGACCGAGCAGGTCGTAGCCGGCGCGGATCAGGCGGTTCAAGCCCGGTTCTTCCAAGCCCATTTCGGCGAGGAATTCGGCTTTTTCATCGTCTTCCAATTCGGCAATTTCGCTTTCCATGGCGGCGCATACGGCCACAACCGGTGCATTTTCTTTGGCAGCCAATTCTTTTAAGCGGTCGAGATGCGGGTTGTTTTCAAAACCGTCTTCAGCCACGTTGCCGACGTACATGGCCGGTTTAGCCGTGAGCAGGAATAATGGGCGCAACATGGCCAATTCTTCGGCATCCAAGCCGAATGAGCGTACGGGCTTGCCTTCGTCTAAGTGCGGCAATAATTTTTTGCACAAATCGACCAACTTCTGGGCGTCTTTGTCGCCACTGCGAGCGCGTTTTTCTTCGCGGACAATCGCTTTTTCCACGCTGGCTAAGTCGGCCAAAGCCAATTCAGTGCCGATGGTTTCAATGTCGGCAATCGGATCGACTTTACCGGCAACATGGACAATGTTTTCATCATCGAAACAGCGCACTACATTCACGATGGCATCGGTTTCACGGATGTTGGCCAAGAATTGGTTGCCCAAGCCTTCGCCTTTGCTGGCACCGGCTACCAAACCTGCGATATCGACGAATTCCACAATGGCCGGCTGCATTTTTTGCGGATTGACGATTTTTGCCAATTCGGCCATGCGTGGGTCAGGTACTTCGACAATGCCGACATTCGGTTCGATGGTGCAGAAAGGGTAGTTGGCCGCTTCAATGCCCGATTGAGTTAAGGCGTTGAACAGGGTGGATTTGCCGACATTGGGCAGGCCGACGATGCCGCATTTTAAGCTCATGTTTTTTCCTGATATTTGCTAAAATTTTTAAACGGGCAATTATAGCATAATTCGTTTGTAAGGTTGGATGACAAGGCCGTCTGAAAAAGGTGTGTTGCTTTTCAGACGGCCTTCACTTATTTAAAAATCAAAATCAGCAGCAGGGCAATGGCAATCAAACCGAGCCACAGGCTTTGCCGTTGCTGCACTTTAATCAAATGCAGGTACGCATCGCGCATTTCCTGTTGGCGGTTTTCATCGACCAGCGCATTGAGTTTGCGCGGCAGGCTCGGCAGGATTTGCGCCCAGTCGGGGGCTTCGTTTTTCAGGTTGTTGAATAAGGCTTTCGGGCCGATTTGCTCGTTCATCCATTTGGTGAGAAACGGCTTGGCGGTCGCCCACAAATCCAAATCAGGGTCGAGTTGGCGGCCTAAGCCTTCGATGTTGAGCAGCGTTTTTTGCAGTAAAACCAGTTGCGGTTGGATTTCGACATTAAAGCGGCGGCTCACTTCAAACAAGCGCATCAGCACCAAGCCGAATGAAATTTGCGAAATCGGCTTGTTGAAAATCGGTTCACACACGCTGCGTACGGCGGCTTCGAGTTCTTCTGCGCGCGTATCGGCGGGTACCCAGCCTGATTCGATGTGAGCGGTGGCAACGCGGTGGTAATCGCGGTTGAAAAAGGCGAGGAAGTTAATCGCTAAATAGCGTTTGTCGTAATCGGTCAGGCTGCCGACAATGCCGAAATCAAGTGCGATGTAGCGGTTGTCGTCGGCGACTAAGATATTGCCTGGGTGCATATCGGCATGAAAAAAACCGTCGCGGAATACTTGGGTGAAGAAAATTTCCACGCCATAATCGGCCAGTTTTTTCAGGTCGATGCCTTTGGCTTTGAGCGCGGCGATGTCGGAAACTGGCGTGCCTTCCATCCATTCGATGGTCAACACATCACGGCTGCAATAATCGTAAAATACTTTGGGAATAATCAGCATGTCGCTGCCGGCGAAATTGCGGCCAAGCTGGCTGGCATTGGCCGCTTCGCGCATCAAATCCAATTCGTCATGCAGGTATTTGTCGAATTCGGCCACAACTTCGCGCGGTTTCAGGCGTTTGCCGTCGGCGAATAAGCGTTCCAACCAGCCGGCGCCTAAGCGCATCAGTGCCAAATCTTGTTCGATAACCGGTAGGATATTCGGGCGCAGCACCTTCACCGCTACTTCTTCGCCACTATGTAAACGCGCTTTATGCACTTGGGCAATCGATGCGCTGGCAACCGGCTCGGTTTCAAACTCGGCATACAGGTTTTCAATTGATTGGCCTAAGGCTTTTTCGATTTGGCGGCGTGACAGTTGCGCATCAAACGGTGGGACACGGTCTTGCAGTTTCGCCAGTTCAATCGCGTATTCGTAAGGAATCAAATCGGGGCGGGTGGATAAAACTTGGCCGAATTTGATGAAAATCGGGCCGAGGCTTTCCAAAGCCAAGCGTAAACGTACGGGCAGGGGTTGGTTTTGATATTCGGCAGATTGCGGCAGCTTGCCGATTATGTTGCGCAACCAATCTTGTTGGATATGGTTGATAAATAAATCAGAGAGTCCGTAAAGATAAAGCGTGCGGAAGATGGTTGTAATGCGAGAGAGCCATTTCATGGTGGGCATTCGGTTGCGCTGAAGATGGGCGAATTATAAATCATTGCCAGGCATTGCGCCAAAGCTTCTATAGAAAGCCGTCTGGAAATCAAGATTTCAGACGGCCTGTTTGAGCCATATTTAGCGGGATTAAAGCTAAACTTTGTCATCGGTCAAAATATTAGATTCTGACCGCCCAACCAAATCTATGGGAGGCAGTTGGCCTTTACACCGAGAATGATGAACCGCAACCGCAAGTGGTTTCGGCATTTGGGTTGCGAATCACGAATTGAGAACCGTGCAGGCTTTCGGTGTAGTCGATTTCAGCACCAACTAAGTATTGGTAGCTCATTGGGTCAACCAAGAAGGTCAGGCCGTTTTTTTCGATTTCAAAATCGTCGTCGTTTTTGATTTCATCGAAGGTAAAACCATATTGGAAGCCGGAGCAACCACCGCCGTTCACGAAAACACGCAGTTTGAGTTCGGGATTGTTTTCTTCCGCGATAAGATCTGCCACTTTGGTGCAGCAGCTATCGGTGAAGAGGATAGGGCTTTCATCTGACATGATGTGATTCCTTTTATATGAATGTTATGTGTATTGTCGCGCAATCCGCTCAGTAAGGCAAGTTGGGACAATGACTTAAAATTCAATAGCCGGTATAAAAATTAGATATTGCGCCCAAACCATTCCACACGCCCGATGATGGCGATGTCGTCTCCCAGATGGTTTAAATCGATTTCAAAGGTCGGGTAGGCTTCGTTGGCAGAAATGACATTCACAATGCTACCGGGCATCAACTGCAAACGTTTGACCAACAGATTTTCATTGAGGCGTAAAACATACAGCCCGTCGCGCGGTGTGGTTTCGCTATGGTTAATCAAAATTGAGTCACCATCATTGAGCACACCTTCCATCGAATCGCCTTTAACGGAAATCACGGATAAATTTTTAGTGTCGCGGGTGACGTAGTTTTCAATCCAATAGCGGCGGAAGGCCATGGTAAAGACAGGTTTTTCATCGCCCACCAATTGGCCGTGTCCCGCAGCGGCTTGAATGTCGTAACGCGGTACAAAGACAAATTCTTCAACATCCACCGGATTGCCGAGCGTGTCGTAAGCTGTGGTGTTAGGCGCGGCTTGGTCGGGGAAGGGTTCGCCTTCACCGGTTAGCAGCCAATCAATACTGCATCCTTTTAATTGTTTGATTTTTTTTAAGGTTTCTGATTTTGGTAAGCCGCCTTCATTCCAAATGCGGCTAAATCCCGCAATGGTCATATCGATATCGGCTGCAATTTTTGCTTGCTTGGCTTCGCCTTTCCATAAAAAGGCCAGTCTGTCTTTAAAGGTATCCATGATATTCCTTAGGTGAAAGTGTGATTTTGGATACACACTGATTAATTGCTTTATATTTTACTTCATTTTTTATAATAATGTAAGAAAAAAATTAGCATAACTAAGAAAAAGTATTGCATCATTTATTTTTTCTTAGTATTATGTCGGAAAGTGAAGATTAACTAAAGTTCCTTGCTGTATTTTTGAGTTTATCTCTGTATTTATTCTGTCATATACCTTGCGTATAGTGTATGGAGAGGGGCTTATAAGCTTAATCTGATTGATTTCGAAAGAATGGGATTATTTTTGTACTTTAATTAAAGGAATCAAAATGACAGGCTATCGTAAAAATACTTGGTTGGCAGTAATGGCTTTGGCTTTGGGCTTGGTAGCGTTTCCTGTCAGCTATTCAGAAGCACAATCTTCTAATATGTCGCTCTCTGCATTAGAGTGTGAGCAATTGAGCCATTTGGTTTTGGAAAACATGAATGTCAAGCAGCGTAAATTTGCGCGCGAGTGTGACATTGTTGAAGCATCGCATGATTGGGAGCAGCAATATGGCGGTCTCAACGAGCAGGAATTCGTAGCAGGTGTGGTTTACGAATAAATCGATTAAGATCGAAAAAATGCAGTAGAAACCCGCAGTAAAGCTTGAGGCCGTCTGAAATATGCAGCATTTCAGACGGCCTCAAGTTTATTTTCAAAACATCATTTTAAGATTAAGGCAATAACGGTGCGGCTTGTAAGCCTAAGCGTTCGTCAAAGCCAAACATAATGTTCATGTTTTGAACGGCTTGTCCGGCAGCGCCTTTAACCAAATTATCGATCACCGACAACACGACCCAAAGTTGGCTTTGCGGTGCTTGCTGTACACTGATGCGGCAAATGTTGGCACCGCGTACGCTGCGGGTTTCAGGCGTGGTGCCCGGTTTCATCACATCCACAAAAGGGCTGTCTTGGTAGAATTCACTCAAGATTTCGTATGGATTGATGTTGTCTTCCAAATGCAGATAAACGGTGGCGTGCATGCCGCGAATCATTGGGGTTAAGTGTGGCACGAATACGAAACCTTCCGCTACATCGGCTTGCAGGCTTCTGATGGTTTGCTTGATTTCCGGTAAGTGGCGGTGGCCGCCGATGCCGTAAGCTTTAAAATTATCGCCGGCTTCGCACAATAATGAACCGACATTGCCTTTGCGGCCGGCGCCGGATACGCCGGATTTACAGTCGGCAATCAGCGGCATATTGGTTTTCAGATGGCCTTGTTGTAATAATGGTAACAAGGGCAGCGATACGCAGGTCGGGTAGCAGCCCGGATTGGCTACGATTTGGGCTTTGGCAATGGCATCACGGCTCATTTCACATAAACCATAAACGGCTTGCGGCACAATATCGGGGCAAGCGTGTGCCATGCTGTACCATTGTTCCCATGTCGGAATGTCTTGAATGCGGAAGTCGGCCGATAAATCGACAATGCGCACACCTTTGGCCAGTAATTCCGGGGCTTCTTTCATGGCGACGCCGTTAGGGGTCGCGAAAAAGACCACATCGCATTGATCAAGGCGGGCTTCGTCGGGTGTTTGGAAAACCAAATCATAAATGCCACGCAGGCTTGGGAAGTAATCGGCAATCGCAATGCCGGCTTCGCCGCGGCTGGTGACGGCGGTGACTTCAACATTGGGGTGAGTGGTTAGCAGGCGTAATAATTCAACGCCGGTATAACCCGTTGCGCCGACGATGCCGACTTTGATTTTAGCGTTCATTTGTATCTCCAATAAGGGCAAATTCGATAGTGGGGTAGTTTAAGGCTTGGCAGGCCGTCTGAAAAGAGTGAGCAGCCATTAATTATTGGAAGAATCATTTATCAGTATATTAAATAAGAAAAGGCCGTCTGAAAAAGCGAAAACTAAAGTTTCTTTTTCAGACGGCCTAAATGTTTAGCTAAATATTAAAACAGCAATTCGGTCGGCTCGGCATCGGCCGGAATTTCCTGTGTCGGATAAACCGGCGTAGGCACATAGCTTGATGCCGGAGTAGGCGGATTAACCGCAGAAGCTGCTGCATTGCTCGGTGCAACTGATTGAGTTGGTTGTGGTGCTACCGGCGTTGGGATAACTGGTTTTGCAGTATCATCACCGGCATCGATTTCGATTTCAGAGCCTGAAGGCAATACATCGTCTTTAACCGGAGCCGGTTTTGGTATGGCTTTTGGTTTGCTGTAAGCAGAAGAGCCTGCTGTCCAAGCCAAAGATTTCAATGGGCCTTTGAGCTTCACACCTTTGGCACAAGTTAAACAGTTGGCTTGGCCGGTACGGTTTTTCAAAATCGCTTCAACACGCTTGGTGTTGATGTTTTTGCCGTGTGCTTTTGCCCATGCCGCAATGCTCTTTTTCAATGCAGCAGTATCGAGATTTTTCTTATTGTATGGGTCGCGGTAAGCGGCGAGCCATAAGTTTTTATTGGCATCTTCATTTAAAGTCGCCATTTGGTAAATCACGTGGGCTGGGGAGCCGGTAGAGATGGTTTTGGCAAACTCCAAAGCATCAGGCGATTTCATGCGCACACAGCCGTGGCTGCGCACACCTGGTACGCTGGATGGCGCATTGGTGCCGTGAATGCCCAAGCCCAATTTCGGGTCGCCAAGGCGAACGAATACCGGCCCTAAAGGATTTTTCGGACCTGGCGGAATGGTTTTCACATTGTCGCCACGCTCTTTTTGAATCGATTTGGGAATGTGCCATGTTGGATTAAAGGCTTTCACGCCGATTTTGTGTTCTCCCAAATTGGTTTGGGTCATGGCTTTGCCGACGGCAACAGGGTAAGCTTTAGTCAGCTTACCGTCGGTGTACAAAAACAGGCGCTGTTGCGGAATATTGATGAAAACGTGTTGGCCTTCGGTTGCCGGTGCGACATCAGGCAGCGGTGTGTTGGCGAATGCGGTGGTGGTCAGTGTCAGTGCAAATAAACTTAAGCTGATTTTTTTCATGTATTTGTCTGTATTTTAACAAGGGGTTAAAAGATGATTTTGGGAAATCATACCTTAATATAGTGGTAACTGTGCGAAAATATGCCTTTTCGGTAAGTAATAACCGGTAAGCGGTTATTTAAGATGAATATTTGAATAATGATGAATAGATGGTCAAAGGTGAGCATGTGAAGAATGTGGCGGACGTTTTTTCTTTGGATTACGAAGGACGCGGGGTGGCGCGAGTAGACGGAAAAACGGTTTTTATCAAAGGTGCCATGCCGTCTGAAACCGTTAGCTACCATGTAACCAAATCTAAAAAACAATTTGATGAAGCGGAAGTAGAATCTGTCTTAAAGCCATCGGATGAGCGGGTTAAACCAAAGTGTCGCTATTTCGATACATGTGGAGGTTGTGTGCTGCAGCATATCGAGCCGAATGCGCAGGTGGCATTAAAGCAGCGAATTTTGGAAGAGCAATTGGTGCGTATCGGTAAAGTGTTCCCAGAGCAAATCTTGCCGCCGATTTATGCAACGCCATGGCATTACCGTGATCGAGCCAGATTGAGCGTTACGATTGATGCTTCGGGTAAAGTCAAACTCGGGTTTCAGGCCAAGCGCAGCCATGATGTGGTCGATATTGATTCTTGTGAAGTGTTGCCGCTGCATATTTCGGCGCAGATTCCTTCGGTGAAAATGTTGCTGCAAAAATTAGTGAATTCGGGAGCAGGAATCAAATTTGTCGAGTTTTACCGCAGTAAAAAACTAACTGTGTTGAATCTGTGTTTTTTCAAAAGGCCGTCTGAAAAAACAGGGCGCCAATTGAGAGAGTGGTTTGATGCATCTTTAAAACAGCAAAACGAAACTTGGCAACTGTGGCTGCAATACGGAAAAGAATCGACCAAGGCTTTTTACCCTATTTATCATATTGATTTATCGTATGATTTATCTGAATATGATTTGACTATGCCTTATCGGCCGGGTGACTTTACGCAAATCAATGCCGACTTAAATGCACTGATGATTCATCGCGCCATTCAGTTGCTGGATATCCGTTCAGGCGAAAGAATTGCCGATTTGTTCTGCGGGTTGGGCAACTTCAGTTTACCTATGGCAAAATGTGGCGTAAGTGTGGTTGGCATTGAAGGTGCAGATTATTTGGTTAATCGTGCGCAACAAAATGCCATCGCAAATGGCTGTGCAGATCAGCTTGAATTTAAGGTGGCCGATCTATTTGAAACAGATGAAGCGACGGTAGCATCATGGGGGCAATTCGATAAGATGTTGCTTGATCCGCCGCGTAGTGGTGCTTATGCTGTCGTCAAATCGCTACATTCGTCTTATCTGCCCAAACGCATTGTTTATGTGTCGTGCAACCCTGCGACATTCGCGCGCGATGCTGCTGTTTTAATTGAGAAAGGCTATGTTTTTAAGTCTGCCGGCGTGATGAACATGTTTCCGCAAACCGCCCATGTCGAATCCATCGGTGTGTTTGATTTATATTAAGAATAGTCGGTCTTGATTTTGAATTAAATGTTTCGTTAAAATCATAAATATGTTTATTCATATTGATTGCTTTCAATTAATCCAACATTGTTTATTTTGATGGAGAAAGCAGTAGCGAGTCATTTCCCGTGTGTGTGCTATATATTTCATTGATTATTCAATTTAATATATTAAAGCTTATTTAAAGCAGCAGGATCGTCTGTGTAATGTGGATAACTTATGCATTGATTTTAAATCGGAGTGAATGAAATGAAATTTAAACAGACAGGGTTTACTTTGGTCGAGTTAATGATTGTTGTGGCAGTCATTGGCGTTTTAACCGTTATTGCTGTTCCGATGTATCAAAACCAAGTGGTTCGAGCTCGAGTAACCGAGGGTTTAAGTTTGGCTGAGCCGGCTAAGCAGGCAGTCGCATCTGAAAGCTTTTCTGTGGCAGATTTAAAACGTTCTGCAAAATTATGGAATGCTCAATCAGGCGGCACAGGAGCTAATTCTAAATATGTTGACAGCATTTTAATTGATGAGGATACAGGTACAATTACGATTAAATACCATGCTGAAAATGTGGGCATATCAGCTAAGGAAAATACAGTGACTCTCACCCCCTGGATTCGTAGTGGAGTAGAAGAAGGAAAGGGTGAAGCGTTAAATAGTGCGCTGAAAGCAGGGCGTCATGGTGCTTTGGATTGGGCATGTACCAGTAGTCGTAATGAAGTGGCTAAAGATAACGGAATTGATGCAGATTTAGCTACATTGCAAGATCAATATGCGCCTGCCCAATGCCGCTAATCGAACTGATTCGTTGAAATATCGGTATTGTTAGTTGTTTAAAGCAGAAATAGGATAAGGCAGCAGAGAGCCCTGCGCATACTCGGTTCACTTGGTGCGTAAGGGAACCGGCAACGTTGCATGATTTACGGCAAATAAATATAAAAAAGGCTGCTTTAATAAGCAGCCTTTTTTATATCTGGCTCCCCGACCTGGGCTCGAACCAGGGACCTGCGGATTAACAGTCCGTCGCTCTACCGACTGAGCTATCAGGGAAAAAATGAATTATATCTTTTCATGTTGCGAGTGTCAATAAATTTTTTGTGTGATACTGAAAATATTGCCTATAGAAAAGAAGATTTGGATTTGTATAGGTGATATGCTTAACCGGTTAACTGTTTGGTAATTAATTTTTTAATTGGTGGGAAATTATTGCTGGCGCGCAACACCAAGCCGCGTAGGATTTTAGCCGGAGCAGTTTCGTTGGTGAAGAGTTTCAGCAGCATATTGGTGCCGTGGTAAATCGGGTGGGCGTGCAACATGTGTTTGCTGTTGTATTTTTCCAGCAGGGCGCTTGAGCCAATGTCTTGGCCGCGTTGTTCGGCTTCTAAAATGAGTTTGGCCAAAATATCGGCGCTGGATAAGCCTAAGTTGAAACCGTGCGCGGTAACGGGGTGCATGCCGACGGCAGCATCGCCGATGAGGGCGCTGCGTTTGCCGTAAAAACGTTGGGCAATCATGCCGACCAGCGGATAGTTGTGGAATGTGCTGACTACTTCCATATCGCCCAAGCGGCCTTTTAATTGGGCTTTGACCATCGCGGCCAATTCTTCATTGCTCAAGGCTTTGATGGAATCGGTTTTATCGGCATCTACGGTGATAACGGTGTTGGTGATGTGTTCTTCCAATGGCAGCAGGGCAATGGTGCGGCCGTAGTGGAAACATTCATAGGCGGTGTGGTCGTTGGAAAGGGTGTGTTTCATACGGCCGACAAACATGGTGCGGCTGTAATCGTGCATATCAGATGAAATACCCAATTGGCGGCGGGTTTGTGAGAAGCGGCTGTCGGCGGCCAAAAGCAGGCGCGCGGTCAGGATGTCGCCGTTTTCAAGGATGACTTGCGCTTCTTGATCGGATACTTTGACGTCTTTGACATTGGTGTCGGTTAAAATGGTGACGTTGTCGAGTGTGGCGACCACTTCATACGCGGCTTTGCGGATGTTGTGGTTAGAAACCAAGTAGCCTAAGCAGTCTGCCGGTTCGCCGCGTGCTTGGGTAGGCTGTGGGAAGTGCAGTTGGTAATCGGATTGGCCGTTTAATACTTTGGCATCGCGTAATGGGTAGATTTCGTCTGCCGGAATACGTTCCCACATGCCTAAGCGTTGCATGATTTCACGGGAAAGGTGGGTGAGCGCGATTTCTCGGCCATCGTATGGCGGATTTTGCAACACGGATAGCGGGCTGCGTTCGATAAGGGTCACTTTTAAACCGCTGCCTGCCAGTTCTGCGGCAAAGCTGAGGCCGGCCGGGCCTGCGCCGACGACAAGAATATCGCTGTGTAAGCTCATGGAGGTATCCTTTATTGTAATGGCTGTGGATTATTTTCAGACGGCCTTAAGTGTACTGTGTTTTGGCAGTTGATGGGTAATCCGGAAGAATTGATAAATTATAGCAAAATTGCTTATAGAATAAAGTAAAGATTCATTCAGTATGCAAGTTTTTACGTGGGCTTTAATGTATATCAAGTGTGGACTATCAAGATAGGGGAATGGTGCAGGTAAGTAAGAAAGAGGGGTAATATAAATTAACGTGACGGGAGAGTAAGGAAATGAAAGATAAGAAAAAACCGCTTCTGAGTAAGAAGCGGTTTTATTTGAGTGGATTACTCTTCAGAACCGGTGTAAGGACGAACGCTTACAGTTTTGCGGTTTAACGCGCCTTTGGTTTTGAATTCTACGTAACCGTCAACTTTAGCGAACAAAGTGTGGTCTTTGCCCATGCCTACGTTGTCGCCGGCGTGGAATTTAGTGCCGCGTTGACGAACGATGATAGAGCCTGCCGGAATCAGTTCGCTGCCAAAGGCTTTTACGCCCAGGCGTTTGGCTTCTGAGTCGCGACCGTTGCGGGTGCTACCGCCTGCTTTTTTACTTGCCATGTTGAATACTCCTTAGCTTGTGTTAAATTAGGCGATTGCCACGATTTCAATTTGGGTGAAATTTTGGCGATGGCCTTGGCGTTTTTGGTAGTGTTTGCGACGACGCATTTTGAAAATGCGGACTTTTTCGCCACGACCGTGAGCCACTACTTTAGCTGTTACTTTTGCGCCTTCGATAAAAGGTGCACCTACTTTTACAGACTCGCCGTCAGCAATCATCAAAACTTCGTTCAGTTCGATTTGGCTGTCGAGTTCGGCTGGTATCTGTTCTACTTTCAATTTTTCGCCAACGGTAACTTTGTATTGTTTACCGCCGGTTTTTACGACCGCGTACATACTCAACTCCATGAGAATTATGGTTAAATCATTCGCACCCCATGTGCGAAACATTGAATTTTATGCATATTTTGCTTTTTTGTCAAAGTTTATTTCTGTTGTGATGAAAATGCCGTCTGAAAGGTGTGTAAAACGGTCTTTGCTGCTATAATCGCGCGCTGGATTATGATATTTTTATGCAACACTCTCTTTTAATAATTTTCTAGAAATTCCGGTCATGCTCGAAAATCTGCCTTATTTCCAACGTCATCTGCCTGACGATTTAGCCAAAGTCAATGTTGTGATTAATCAAGCCGTTCAGTCGGATGTGGCGCTGATTTCCCAAATCGGTACCTACATCATCAGCGCCGGCGGCAAGCGATTGCGCCCGATTATCACCATTTTGGCGGGTAAGGCCGTGGGTTATGATGATGAGAAACTGTATTCGCTGGCGGCGATGGTGGAATTTATCCATACCTCAACGCTGTTGCATGACGATGTGGTGGACGAGAGTGATCTGCGCCGTGGCCGCAAAACTGCCAATAATTTGTTTGGTAATGCGGCAGCGGTGTTGGTGGGCGACTTCTTATATACCCGTGCATTTCAATTAATGGTCGGCTCGGGCAGCATGAAGATTTTGGAAGTGATGGCAGACGCGACCAACATCATCGCCGAAGGCGAAGTGATGCAGCTGATGAATATCGGCAACACTGATATTACTGAAGCCGAATATGTGCAGGTGATTCAATACAAAACGGCCAAGCTGTTTGAAGCGGCGGCGCAAGTCGGTGCGATTTTGGGTCAAGCCACGCCGGAGCAAGAGCAGGCGTTGAAAGATTACGGCATGTATGTCGGCACGGCGTTCCAGATTATTGATGATGTGTTGGATTATTCGGGTGAAACCGAAGAAATCGGCAAAAACGTTGGTGATGATTTGGCCGAAGGTAAGCCGACCTTGCCGCTGATTTATTTGATGCGTAATGGTTCAGAGCAAGCGGCGAACGATGTGCGCCATGCTTTAGAAAATGCTGACCGCAGCTATTTTGAGAAAATTCATCATCATGTGGTCAATTCGGATGCTTTGCCTTACTCAGTAAGTGAGGCACGTAAGGCAGTTGAAAAAGCGATTGCGTGTTTGGATGTTTTACCGCAAAGCGAAATTACCGAAGCCATGCGCCAACTTGCTGAAGAATCGTTGGCGCGTGTGTCTTAAAAGAGCGCAACATGAATTTCAGTTTTATTCCGCTTTTTTTGGTGGCACTGATTTTGCTGGGTGTGTTGAGCAACAATAATTCGATTACGATTTCTGCGATTGTCTTATTATTGATGCAGCAAACGGCCTTGGCAAAATACATTCCCTTTGCGGAGAAATACGGCTTGAGCGTCGGCATTATTTTTCTGACCATCGGTGTATTAAGCCCCTTGGTTTCGGGTAAAGTGCAGCTGCCTAACCTTGCGGCCTTTCTAAATTTTAAAATGTTGGCTGCGGTTGCTGTCGGTATCTTTGTAGCGTGGATTGCCGGACACGGTGTACCTTTAATGAGTAGCCAACCAATTTTAGTAACCGGCTTGTTAATCGGCACCATCGCCGGCGTGGCTTTTTTTGGCGGTATCCCTGTTGGGCCGCTGATTGCCGCAGGGATATTGTCATTTATTGCCGGAAAAGTTTAGTGCGCTCGCCATAGTTCAACGGATAGAACGTATGCCTCCTAAGCGTAAAATACAGGTTCGATTCCTGTTGGCGAGGCCAATCATATTAATGCCGTCTGAAAAGGTTCAGACGGCATTGTTGTTTTTAAAGTTAGGCCGTCTGAAACGTTCAGACGGCCTAACTTTATTCTTGTGTTACCAGTGTAGCGGAGCGATCAGCATTATTGGGTTGTAAGGTGGTGAGTTTCTTGGTGAGAAAATTCAGAATCACACCGTAAGCAGGCAGGAAAAACAGGGTGCAGATGGTGAGCTTGAATAAATAATCCACAAAAGCAATGCCCGGCCAATGCTGCGCCATAAAGGCATCGCTGCTGGCATAGAAAGCCACGCCAAAGAAAACCAATGTGTCTAAAGCATTGCCGATTACGGTTGAGGCAGTTGGTGCGGCCCACCATGATTTCAGACGGCGTAAGCGGTTGAATACAAAAATATCCATCATTTGGCCAAGCGCATAGGCGGCAAAGCTGGCGAGCGCAATGCGGCCGACAAAGGTATTAAACGTAGCTAATGAAGCCCAGCCTGTCCAACTGCCTTCGCTGAATAAAACAGAAAATACATAAGAGAGTAATAGGGCGGGAAACATTACGCGAAAAATGATGCGGCGGGCTAAGTGTGAACCGAAAATGCGTACAGTCAAGTCGGTGGCTAAAAAGATAAACGGAAAGCTGAGCGCGCCCCAAGTGGAATGCACGCCAAAAATTTCAAAAGGGAACTGCACCAGATAATTGCTGGAAGCGATGATGAGAATATGGAATAAAACGAGCCAAAACAGGGCTTTTTTCTGTTGGGCTTGGGTAAATTGATACATGAAATTCTTTCGGAAACGGTTTTCAGACGGCCTGTGTGAATGATGAGGCCGTCTGAAAAGGATATGGGATCTTTTAAAATGGGTTTAGTGTGCGTCGTGTTCAAACAGGCGTTTGCGCGCCAAGTTTTCAAACTCGGTGTCGGCTTTGCCGTAGTTAGCAAAAGGATGAATGGCAATGCCGCCGCGTGGGGTGAAGTCGCCATAAACTTCGATGTATTTCGGATCCATCAGTGCAATCAGGTCTTTCATGATGGTGTTGACACAGTCTTCATGAAAATCACCGTGATTACGGAAGCTGAATAAATAAAGTTTCAGTGATTTGCTTTCTACCATTTTGATGTGCGGAATATAGCGGATATAAATGGTGGCAAAATCAGGCTGGCCGGTCATCGGGCACAGGCTGGTAAATTCCGGACAGATGAATTTGACGAAATAATCGTTGCCGGGGTGTTTGTTATCGAATGCTTCCAGAATATTGGGATCGTATTCGGTGGGATATTGGGTGTGTTGGTTGCCCAATAGGGAAATACCGTTTAATTCTTCGGTGTTGCGGGACATTTTTTGGTTTCCTTAGTTTTTTAATGTGGGAGGTTTTCGAACCACGTAGCAGATTATTGTAATATAAAAATGGTATCTATTCTAGGTAGATGGAATATATAGTGATGTATATGGATTCATGTAGACAAGGCGATGATTGAGTTTTTGAAGCCGGGCAGTCAGGCGGAGTGAAACCTGCCTTAGGATATTCTTCGATTAGGTTGTACTGGATCATTAAAAAAGCAGTTTGAAAACATTTCTGTTTTCAAACTGCTTTTTTGCGGCATTCACGGCTGCCAATTTTTGGCTGCTTCCATGTCTTTTACAATTTGTGTTTTTAATGCGTCGATGTTGTTAAATTTTTGTTCGTCACGCAGTTTGTGTAAGAAGCGTACGTTTAAGCGTTGGCCGTATAAATCGCCTTGAAAGTCAAATAAATGCACTTCCAGCTTCTGCGTTTTTTTGTCGGACACGGTCGGGTTGAATCCAAAGCTGGCCACCCCGCGGCGGGTGCCGAAGCTGCCGTCGGCTTCGACCACAAACACGCCGCTTAGCGCGTAGTGATATGGTGGCAGTTGCACGTTGGCAGTGGGTGCGTTGATGGTGCGGCCGAGTTTTTTGCCGTGTTTGATTTTGCCGCTCAACACATAATCGTGCCCCAGTAATTTGCGCGCGTAGGCCAAACGGCCGTCTGAAAGGGCTTGGCGCACGGCGGTGCTGCTGGTGCGGATGTCTTCAACGATGACGGAAGGGGTGCGCTCGGTTTGCATGCCGCTTTGGGCTTGCAGCATTTCAAAGCCGCCTTCGCGTCCGGCACCGAAGCGAAAATCGTCGCCGATAAGCAGGTAGCGGGTATTGAGTTTGTCGCGCAGCAAATCGTCGATAAAGGCTTGCGCGGGCATATCAGCGAAGCTTTGGGTAAACGGCAACACCCACACGATGTCGACACATTCGGTTTGGCGCAATAAATCCAGCTTGGTGCGCAAAGGGGAAATGCGGTAAGGCTGCGGTTTGTTGAATTTTTTGGCAAAAAACTCTTTCGGCTGCGGCTCGAAAGTTATCACAACAACCGGCAGGCCGAGTTTGTCGGCTTGTTGTTTGAGGGTTTGCAGAATGTGTTTGTGGCCGAGATGCACGCCGTCGAAGTTGCCGATGGTCACTGCTGCGCCTTGTGGGCATTCGGGCGGGTGATGGCGGCCGAGGTGGATATTCATGGTGGTGGGTGTGTGTTTGAATCAGGCGCTATTGTAAACGCAATCGGGCTTGGGATAAATGCTTCGGAATAAATATGTGTGTCGGGTTGTTTCAGTTGAAAATATGAAAGATAGGTGGAAATGTTTTCGAGGCCGTCTGAAACGTTTCAGACGGCCTCGATAAAAAAATCAATGCACAGCCACTTTAACTTTCACAGGCTTAACCTGATAGTCGACTTGTCGCAGGCGCACAATCAAGCCTTGTTCGCCAAACAAATGTGCAGCGCCCACGGCAATCAGGGTCGGTTTGTGCGGCAGGATTTCAATCAGCTTGGGCAGCCAGACTTGGTTGCGCTGTGTGAGTAATGTGTCGTACATCAATTCGTGCCACAGCGGATGGTCTCGGCGCGGCAAGAATCTCAATTGATACGCGGGATTGGCGATTTCCGCCCATGTTTTTTTAGCGCGTTGGTGGCGGTAATCGTCTTCTAAGGTAACGATGTCGTTTAGAAAGGCTTGGTGTTGTTTTTCCAAAGCATCAAACGAGCGGATGATGGCATCTTCGGGCAGGTGGATAAAGTAACTGAGTTGCTCCGTGCCTTCCAGCGCAATCACCGGCTTATTGAGATTTTTCGCACGCTGAATCAACAAATTGTCGATACCATATTCATAAGAATAGCCCTTGGGATTGAAGGTGCTTTGGGTCAGCAGCCAAAACGCCCATGGTTTGATTTGGCTATCGGGTGAAAAGTCGGCAGGCTCTTGGCCGGTGGCCAGCACGTTCTGCAATCGGCGCATACGTGCATTGCCCAAGCTTTGTTTTAAAGGGCGCTTATCGGCCATCATACGCAACATGTGCAAGTTATCGGCAGCGCTCATGCTTGATTCATTGGTTTCGACGACCAGTTGCGACACGCGGTTGAGCGTGCGGCGGTAATCGGCGGGTAGGGTGGCGTTGAGTTTGCCGACGTGAATGGTGCCGAGCAGATAGGAAACCGGCCGACCGGGTTTGCTGATTTCATAGAGAAACGTATCGGCTTCGGGCGTGCCTTTAGCCGAAGCGGAAGTGGCAAACAGCCACAATAATAAACAGAAGAAATAACGCATGGGATTCAGACGGCCTTTTTTAGAATCATAGATAAGGCCGTCTGAAAGTAAATGTGTTCAGACGGCCTGAATAAGTAGTTTAAGTCAAATTACCACCAAAACGGATGGTAAAACGGTCGGCGCCAGCCCCAATCGTCGTAATAGTCGCGGTAATAGCGGGCCTCACGTAATTTTTCTTGTGCGATGTGGTTTTGCCACGCCATTTTGTAGCAGGCTTGGAACATCGGGTCGGCAACTTTATCAACGTATTTCAAGCGGAATTCCTGCTGCTCTTTACTGGAAAGTGTTGTAGATTGCTCGGCTTGCTCAAACTGTTTTTGCATTAATAATGCGGTGTGTTTATCGCATTGGGCGGCAAGCGCGGCTTGCAGATTTTGTTCGTAACGTTTTTGTGCGGCGGCACGTTCGGCTTTTTGTTCGGGCGTGGTAGCACAGGCAGAGAGTGTGGAAATTGCCCCAAGAATCAATAAGCTGCGTATATTTTTCATATGTTGTCCCTGATTGAGTCGG
The DNA here is from genome assembly GCF_047839235.1 of Neisseria sp. CCUG17229. Taxonomy (NCBI): domain Bacteria; kingdom Pseudomonadati; phylum Pseudomonadota; class Betaproteobacteria; order Neisseriales; family Neisseriaceae; genus Neisseria; species Neisseria sp. CCUG17229. Next base: position 1,987,307 of record NZ_CP181247.1, on the reverse strand, counting down.
TAAGGTTTAATGTACGCCATTTTATTGCGTTTTAGCAAGCGGTAATATTGTTGCGGGGTTGGTTTATGCGGCGACGGGTCTGTTATGATTGTGTTTACAAAATCAATATTCGGGGCGTGAGGGCGTCTGGAAAAACAAGGAAATAGATTAGTATGAGTGACCATCATCAAGCGATACCGCGCAGAAGCAAGACGCACAACAAGCGGCATGAGCGCCTGCACACGCCGCCTTTTTGGCAGGCAGATCGGCCGTATTTGCGCGAGCAGAATATTTCGGATGTGCGGTTTCGCCGATTGGGCTATGTGATGGCACTGCTGGCCGGTGCGATTAATGCCGGGGGCTTTTTCGCGTTTGCCCGCTACACCTCGCATGTCACCGGTTCGCTTTCTTTGGTGGCGGACATGGTTTATCTGCGCGAATGGGGCGTATTGCTGGTGGCGTTGATTAGCGTGATTTGTTTTGTGATGGGCGCGGCGCATTCGAGCTGGGTGATTTTGTGGACACAGCAAAAGCGTTTTCGCGGCAGCTATGGTTTTTCTATGTGGCTGGAAGCGGTTTATTTGTTGATTTTCGGCCTGTTCGGCGCCACCGCTTTTCAGCTTGATTTCGGCTTTGGGCAGTTTGCTTTGCCGTCTTTGGCGTTGTTTTTGCTCTGCTTTATTATGGGTATGCACAATACGGTGATTACTTTGCTATCGGGCGGGGCGATTCGCTCAACACACATGACCGGTTCGGCCACCGACTTGGGCATTGAGTTATCCAAGGTGATGTATTATTCAAAACAACATCATCCGCGCCTGCCATATATTCGCGTCAATAAGCCGAAAATGTGGCTGCTTTCGGGTCTGATGGCGACGTTTACTTTAGGCGGCATAATCGGTGCATTAGGCTATCAGGCCATCGGTCATCATTTTGCTTTGCCTGTGGCGGCGGTGTTGTTTGTATTGGGGGCAGGATCAGTGGGCTATGATGTGAAGGTCAGATTGAAATTTATCTTGCTGCGCTGGTATCAGAAACATCGTGAAAATGGAAAGAAATAAGCCTGATGGTTGCCAATCTTGCCATTGGCGCAAATAATCCGCAGCAAACAATCAAAAACCGTTAGCGCATGAATAGCTTTGTAAGATCGGGTTAAACGTGCTTTTAAGCATTTGAAATGTTGGTTATGATAACCATGTCTAAAAGTTGGCTTGAGATGAATGAAAGCCTTAATCTGTTTTCAGACGGCCTGCCGACAGGCATATTTTTTATCGAAAGGAAAACCATGAAATTCTTGAAACCTTTAACGCTTGCTATTGTGGCGGCTCCTTTGGCTTTGGCAGGCTGTGTGACCAATGCGACAACCGGCGAACAAACCGCCAGCAAAACCGCCGTTTACGGCTTGGGCAGCGCGGCTGTGTGCGGTATTGTGGGTGCATTGACCCACGGCAGTAAAGGCGCACGTAATTCAGCCTTAGCTTGTGGCGCAGTTGGCGCAGGTGTAGGCGGCTACATGGATTACCAAGAGAAAAAACTGCGTGAAAGCTTGGCCAACACCAACGTAGAAGTAGAGCGTCAAGGCAACCAAATCAAATTGGTTATGCCTGAAAACGTAACCTTCGCAACCGGTAGCGCTGCTTTGAGCACCAACGCGCAAAACGCTTTGGCCGCTGCGGCACAAACTTTGGTTCAATACCCAGACACCACTTTGACCATCAACGGCCATACCGACAACACCGGTTCTGACGCCATCAACGAGCCATTGTCTCGCAACCGCGCACAATCTGTGGCCACTTACCTGCAATCACGCGGTGTGAGCGGTTCACGTTTGAGCACTGCCGGTTACGGTTCACGCCAACCAATCGCGTCTAACGCCACTGCCGAAGGCCGTGCACAAAACCGTCGCGTAGAAGTGTTGATCAACCCTGATCAAAACGCCATCCGCGCTGCGCAACAACAAATGTAATCATTGCTGATTCATTAACAAACAGGCCGTCTGAAACGTTTCAGACGGCCTGTTTGTTTTTACATGATTACCAAATGCCATTAAAGCTTTTCTTTGCTTTCCAAAATGCCCATTTGGATGTTGAAGTTATTACCAATTCACCGCCGTTTTCGCCATCGGTTGCAATCGTCAGCTGTTTCAGACGGCCTGATTGCAAGGCTTGCCATAAGGGTGCAAACCAGCGGTTTTCCCAGCTTTGCAGAATTTCTTGATAGGCGAACACATCACCGGTTTGTTCGGTAACGACCAAATCATCCAAGAAAATCAGGCCGTCTGAAGCGAATAAACCGGATTCGTTAGCCGCATTCAAATAGGCCTCAAAAGCATAAGGCTCATCGATGCGCTGGTGTGGGTAGAACTGCGCCCAAAGGCTGTCGCTGGCGAGTAAACCCGCATGTGGACTACGGCCGTGAATGTCTTGCCACAGCCACAGGCCATTGATTGCAGGAGCTTGTTGGTTTTTGCGTTGCTGGTTGAGCGGGTGGTTGTACAGCCACATTTGTATTTCGGTTTGCTTGTTGAGCCATTGCAAGGCATCGCGGCCTGTGGCTTGGTCGGTCGCGCCGATTTGTCCGCCGATATCCCAGATTGGTGCGACTTGCCAATCGCTTTCAGACGGCATGGTAATGAGCCATAAATCTGGTCGTAATAGATGAAACTGCCAACCGTCTTCCCGATAAAAATCGCTTAATCCTTGGCAAAGCTGTTCGGCTTCTTTGGTTTGAATATTTAAATGTTCGCCGCTGATGATGCTGACTTGGTGCATGCCCATTTGCTGCCACAACGGGCTGGCGAATGCCGCGGCTTGGTCGGCCGGAATATTCAGCATACGTTTCGCCTGTACCAATAAGCTGCCTTGCCACAGATGATGGCGGTAAAATTCAGACGACGTTTGCGGTATTTTGTTCAGACGGCCATATCGCAAGATTTGGTTAAATGCGTCAAGTTTGAGCGGCGGCGGTGTCTCATCGTTGTGACGGTTGAGTGCGGGAATGGCGAGGGTGAGTTTCATAAGGCTGGCGTTAAGCGAAAACGCTTATTTTACGCCATATCGAGCTTGATTCAATGAGGTGTGGGCATATATTTGTTAAGCCGGTTTCGGTAAGCTGTCCAGCCGCGGTAAACGATTTTATGTTACAATTGTTAAGCGTAAAATTCAGCAAAATCAAGTGTCAATCTACTGTATGGGTCGGATAATCCTGCCCTGAAGTTGATTTATCTTATCTGTTGCAAGTTGGTTTCGGGCCGTCTGAAGGCGGCAGATAAGATAAATCAGATTCTAAAATAAATCATTAACAATAAATTATGCGGCTTAAGCTGCGATAAAATTAAGAAGGATTGGACGAGTGTCTGAACAAACAAAAAATTCTTTTTTCAACCGTTTTTGGCGAAACAAGCCGGTACGTTGGTCATTATTGGGTATGCTGCTGCCGGTTTCCGGAGTGATGACTGCCTACGCCGTGACCGAGCCTATGCCGAAAGCAGGTGATTTTAAAGTGGAGCGCGTATTGGAAGAATTACCGACCGTGTATATTGAAACCGGTAATGTTCAATCAAGCTATTGGGCGCAGGAAGTGGTGCAACAAGGTGATTCATTGGCAGATGTGCTGACCCGTATGGGCGTACCGCAAACTGACATCAAAGCCATCATGGCAAAAAACAATGCCACGCGCGACATGAAAAATCTGAAGGCCAACCAATCGGTGAATATCCGTGTGGATGCCGCCGGTCAAGTGACCGATGTGCAGTTTTTCATTGATGAAGAATTAGAGCGCAACTTGGTGGCTTTGGAAAAGGTCAACGGCAAATGGCAGGCTTCCAATGAAGAAATTGACATGAAAACCATGCCGACTTTGCGCTCGATTGCGATTCGAAGCTCGGCCATAGGCGATATGTTGCGTGCTGAAATTCCATCCGACGTTTATCTGCAGCTTCGCGAGATTTTTGCTGATACTGTCGACATGCAAACCTTAAAAGAAGGCGATGTGATCCGCTTGTTGTACAACAGCATGTATTTCCGTGGCCAACAAATGGGCGTAGGCGATATTTTAGCTGCTGAAATCGTGAAAAACGGCAAAACCTACCATGCTTATTACTATAGTCAAGGTAAAGGTGATGAAGAGAGTGGCAGTTATTACGATCAAAATGGCAAATCTTTGCAACAAAAAGCAGGGTTTAATATCCAGCCTGTTGAATATACGCATATTTCTTCACCTTACGGCTACCGTGTTCATCCGGTTTTACACACCGTACGCATGCATACCGGTATCGACTATGCCGCGCCAACCGGTACGCCGATTCGTGCTGCCGCAGACGGTATGATTACCTTTAAAGGTTGGAAAGGTGGCTATGGCCATACCGTGATGCTGGTTCATGCCAACGGTGTGGAAACTTTATACGGCCACATGAGTGCGTTTTCACAATTGACCGGCAGTGTGCGCGCCGGTGATATTATCGGCTATGTCGGCAGCAGCGGCCGCTCAACCGGTCCACATTTGCACTATGAAGCACGTGTCAACGGCCAGCCGGTGAACCCGACTACCGTAGCCTTGCCAACGCCAAAACTGACGCCGAATAACATGAACGCCTTCCGCAAGCAGCAAAAAGCCGCCAATACCACATTGGCAGCCGTGCGCGGTTTGCCGGTTTCTGTGGCGCAATTGGATTAATGCCGTCTGAAAGCAATAATCAAAAGCCCTGCATAAGTAGGGCTTTTTTGTAGTTTACAGGAATAAGCCCTATATTTTTCAGATGGCATTGGATTGTATTTTTGGTAGCCAACAGATGCGCGCCAGCTAAAAATCCGTTATAATTCATCTTTATCCCTTCGCGAAGCAAAGCGTTTCGCGAACACAACAATTAGGCGGTTTTATCCCCTGTAAATCACGTTTTTTCAGAAAACGACTTGAACAAACGCTGATTTTCATGGTATAAATCGCGTTTTACTATTTTAGAAGTTTGGAGACTAACCATGGCACGAGTTTGCAAAGTGACCGGTAAGCGCCCGATGTCTGGCAATAACGTATCACACGCCAACAACAAAACCAAACGTCGTTTTTTGCCTAACTTGCAATCACGTCGTTTCTGGGTAGAAAGTGAAAACCGCTGGGTTCGCTTGCGCGTTTCTAACGCTGCATTGCGCACCATCGATAAAGTAGGCATTGATGTCGTATTGGCTGATTTGCGTGCTCGCGGCGAAGCTTAATTAACGAACGCTTATAATTAAGGATTACTGCAATGCGCGATAAAATCAAATTGGAATCTAGTGCTGGTACTGGCCACTTTTACACCACTACCAAAAACAAACGCACTATGCCTGGCAAACTGGAAATCAAAAAATTTGACCCAGTAGCCCGTAAACACGTTATCTACAAAGAAACTAAATTGAAATAATTTAAGTTGCTTGTAGAAATAAAAGCCCTTGTTCAAACAAGGGCTTTTTTATATGTGATTGATATGTGCAATCAAGGTGCTTGGTTTCACGTTACAAACGTAAACCGCTCAAATTGTTTGATTAATTTGAGCGGTTTTTTTTGCAAAGGTTTCAAATAAAAACATCTTGCCAACCAAGTCAGGCGTAATGGCCTGCCCCCAGAATACAAGGCTTATGTGCGCCGGTTGCGTGGTGTGGATTGCTCGGCATGCGGTTGATCCAGCAAGCCGCCAGCCAACCGAAGGCAGCCGCTTCAACCCATTGCGGATCGAGATTCAGCTTGGCGGTGCTGTGTAGGGCAATATTTTTACGGCGGGTTAAGGTTTCCAAAGCATCCATCAAGGCTTGGTTTTGTACGCCGCCGCCGCAAACGTAAATGTTGCCGACATCAGGCGCTGCTTGGCGGATGGCGGTGAAAATGGTGCAGGCAGTGTATTGGAGCAGGGTTTGCAATACGTCTTCCGGCTGCTCGCCGCCTTTCAGACGGCCTCGTAACCATTCCAGTGAAAACAATTCACGACCGGTGCTTTTCGGGTAAGGCTGGGCAAAATAAGGATGGTCGAGCAGGGCAGTGAGCAATTCGGGCAACAGTTTACCTTGTGCGGCTTTTTCGCCGTTGCGGTCGTAAGGAAGCTGCCAGATGTGTTGCATCCATGCGTCCATCAGCATATTGCCGGGGCCGGTATCGAAGCCGAATGCCGGTGCATCGGGCGGTAAAACGCTGATATTGGAAATGCCGCCGATGTTCAGCACCACACGGGTTTCTTCTTCATGGTAAAACAGCGCATGATGAAAGGCAGGCACCAATGGTGCGCCTTGTCCGCCGGCAGCCAAATCACGGCTGCGGAAATCACCAATGGTAAAAATGCCGGTCAACTCGGCCAAGAGTGGCAAATTAGCCAATTGCACGCTGTAACCGTTTTCCGGTGCGTGGCGCACGGTTTGGCCGTGGCAGCCGATGGCGGTGATGTCTTCAGGTGTGAGATTTTGTTGGCGCAAGAGCTGGTTGACGGTGTCGGCATACAGGCGGCTTAGGGTTTGCGAGAGCATAAAGCTGCGGTGTAACTCGTTGCTGCCGGTATTTTGCAGCGCCAATAATTCTTGTCTCAAGCCGTCTGAAAAAGGGGTAAAGCTGTGATCGACGGCGGCTTGCCAGTTGGCGCCCTGCATGCGGATTAAAACGGCATCCGCACCGTCCATGCTGGTGCCGGACATGATGCCGATATAGTATTGGCTACTCATGAGAATTCTATGGGAAAAACGGCTATTTTAACGCGATTTGACCAAGTTGGCTGGCTGAATGGAAATTTAGCCGATAAACGGAAATAAATCTGCAACAATTTCGGCAAAACGGTTACAATGCAAGATTATGTTACAATATTGTAACCATACTGTAATACTTAACAGGCTCGCTTCAACTGTTTTAAAGGAATCCATCCATGGGTCAGGCTCAACCGAGTGCGAACTTAAAGCTGATTAATGCCTTATTTGCCGCTATGCTTGTGGGCATGGTCGGCTATTTTATTTATTGGGGTTTGGGTTACACCCACCACAACCATACCGCGCTGTTTCTTTTGGCGACCGTGTTTGGCGTGTTTATGGCGTTTAACGTCGGTGGTAATGACATTGCCAATTCGTTTGGTACCAGTGTCGGTTCCGGTACGTTAACTATTCCGCAAGCCTTGATTATTGCGGCGGTGTTTGAAGTCAGCGGTGCGGTGATTGCCGGCGGCCAAGTGACCGACACCATCCGAAAAGGCATTGTCGATTTGGGCGCGATGAGCCTCGAGCCTATGCAGTTTGTCTACATCATGATGTCGGCCTTGTTGGCAGCAGCATTGTGGCTATTGTTTGCTTCGCGCAAAGGCCTGCCGGTATCAACTACCCATGCGATTATCGGCGGTATTGTCGGCAGTTCGCTGTGTTTGGCGTTTATGTCGCATGTTGATGCCGGTGCCTTGATTAAATGGGGCAAACTGGGCGAAATCGCCATTTCTTGGGTACTCTCGCCGGTATTGGGCGGTTTGGTTTCTTATGTGGTATTCTCGCAAATCAAAAAATATGTGTTGGATTACAATGCTTGGGCAGACAAAACACTCAAAGCGATTAAGCAGGAAAAGAAAGCCTACAAAGAGCAATACCGCCTGTTTTTTGAAACCTTAGACGAAGCGGGTAAAGTGGACTACGCCACCAAAATTTCCCGCGATGCAGAAATTTACAACGAGCCTGAATTTGATCCGGCCGAATTGCAATCCGATTATTACCGCGGCCTGTATGAAATCGACAACCGCAAAAACAGCGTCGATTCGTATAAAGCGCTGCATTCATGGGTACCGTTGATTGCTTCGGTCGGCGGTATGATCATATCGGCGATGCTGATTTTTAAAGGTTTGAAAAATCTGCAATTGGGTATGAGTAATGTCAACAGCTTTCTGACCATCTTCATGATCGGTGCGGCGATTTGGATGGCAACATTTGTGTTTGCCAAAAGCCTGAAACGCAAAGACTTGGGCAAATCGACTTTTCAAATGTTTTCTTGGATGCAGGTCTTTACCGCTTGTGGCTTTGCCTTCAGTCATGGTGCCAACGACATTGCCAATGCCATCGGTCCGTTTGCCGCGATTATGGATGTATTGCGCACCGGCGACATCAACGCGCAAAACCCGGTGCCGCCGATTGCGATGCTGACGTTTGGTATCGCCTTGATTGTCGGCTTATGGTTTGTCGGTAAAGAAGTAATTAAAACCGTCGGCACCAGCTTGGCTGCCATGCATCCGGCATCAGGTTTTACGGCAGAATTGTCGGCCGCTTCAGTGGTGATGGCCGCTTCATTGATGGGTTTGCCGGTATCGAGTACGCATATTTTGGTTGGCGCGGTATTGGGCATTGGCTTAGTGAACCGCAACGCCAACTGGGCGTTGATGAAACCAATCGGCTTGGCTTGGGTAATTACCTTACCGGCTGCGGCTGCATTGTCGGTGGTGTGTTATCTGATTTTGCAAGCGGTGTTTTAAATAAAAAAATCAAAGGCCGTCTGAAAGGGAATGCTTTCAGACGGCCTTTTTTGTATTTGCTGATTTCAGACGGCTTGGGCTTTAAAATGCTGCCAAACCGGCCGACAGTTTTCCGGCAATTCGGGACAAGCGCCGAGTATGCCGCCGGAGAAATCGTTCAGGCGGTGAAAGTCGCTGCCTGAGCTGGCGAGTAAACCGTGGCGTTCGGCCAATAGCGCGTAGTTCAAGCGGTCGTTTTTATTGCAATTGCCGCTGTGTACTTCCATGCCTGCGCCGCCGAGCGATTTGAATTCGTCAAACAAATTGCGCTTGGCCGTGGCCGACAAATCGTAGCGCATCGGATGCGCAATCACCGCCATACCGCCTGCGCCGTTGATGGCGGCCACGCATTCGTCCAAGTCCGCCCATTCATGCTTCACCGAACATGGTTTACCGTCGCCCAAATATTTGCTGAACGCCTGCTGCTTGTTGCGCACATGGCCTTCGTTAATCAGAAACTCGGCAATGTGGGTGCGGCTGGCCATTTCCGGATTGGTTACTAAGGCCATCGCGCCATCAAACGCGCCGTGTATGCCTTTTTTTGCCAATTTATCGGCAATCGCCTGCAAACGGTTCAGACGGCCTTGACGTACAGTAGCCAATAAGTTTTGCAGCGTTGTATTTTGCTTATCAAAATCCAAGCCGACAATGTGAATCGTGCGGCCGCGCCATGTCACCGATACTTCTACGCCGTTGATAAAACGCAGCCCCAACGCATTTGCTTCGGCACGCGCTTCAATCAAACCGCCGGTGTGGTCGTGATCAGTCAACGACAGCATCGTGCAGCCGTTGGCATGGGCAAGGCGCACCACTTCGGTAGGCGTTAAGCGGCCGTCTGAAACGGTGGAATGGCAGTGAAGGTCTATCATGGTGTGTGTATATTGGGGAAAAGAGAAAGTTTCAGACGGCCTATGATTAGGCCGTCTGAAAAAGAATCGGTTTATTTGTCTTCTGATAAGTCTAAATTTTGCAGCTTTTTCTGCTGCGCATCGTAGCGTGCTTTTTCGTCCCAATAAATGGTTTGAATACACGCATCGCCGCAATCGCTGCCGCAGCATTCCCAGCTTTCTGGGCGTACGGGTTCGTCGAGCAGCGGCTCGCCCAACAGCGCTTCGGCTTTAGTCTTCTGGGTCGTATCCATCGGCAATATCCAATACCGCACCGTTAAACTCAATCACTTCGCCGCCGCGGATTTTGGCGGTTTTGCGGGTTTCCACTTCGCCGTTGCGTAACACCGCACCTTCGGCGATGAAAGCTTTCGCTTGGCCGCCGCTTTCGGCCAATCCGGCCAGTTTGAGCAGGTCGCATAAGGCGATGTATTCGTTGTCTTCGAGATAGACGGTGGCTTCCATGTTGCTGTTCCTAAATTGAATGTGTTTATTGTATCACAGGCCGTCTGAAAATTTTTCAGACGGCCTTGACAAGCGTTGTCCTTCATATTATATTTTTAATACATTTAAAAAACTTAATATAAAAGGAGTGGAAGATGAAACGCAATGTCGGCGGTATCGATCGCGCTATCCGTATTATTGTGGGCTTGGCTTTAATCATCGCAGCGGCTACCGGCGCCATCGGCTGGTGGGGTTGGCTGGGCGTGTTGGTGTTGGCCAGCGGTGTCTTCTCATTTTGCGGTTTGTACACGTTGCTTGGCGTGAATACTTGTCCGCGTAAATAGGCTGTTTGATCGTCTGAAAAAGGTAAAGTCATGAACATTCAAACCCTCTCCGTGCAAGAAGTGCGGCAAAAATTAGCGAGTGGCGCGGCATTGATTGATGTACGCGGTGCAGCCGAATACGCGCGCGAACATATTGATGGTGCGGTGAATGTGCCGTTGGATAAACTGGCGACACACAGTTTGCCAGCCGCCGATACGTTGGTGTTCCATTGTCAATCCGGTATGCGCACGGCACAAAATGCGGCAGCATTGCAACAAGCCGCACAAGGCAAAACTGCCTATATTTTGGAGCGTGGCATACAGGGCTGGAAGGCAGGCGGGTTTGAGACCGTGATCAACCGCAGCCAGCCGTTGGATTTGATGCGCCAAGTGCAAATCGGTGCAGGCTCGCTGGCGTTGTTGGGCGCGTTGGGCGGCTGGCTGGTGTCGCCGTGGCTGTATTTATTGTGCGGCATGGTCGGTGCTGGGTTGATGTTGGCAGGCTTGACCGGATTTTGCGGCATGGCGCGTTTGCTGATGCTTATGCCCTGGAACCAAAGTTTGCGCCAACAGGCAAAATCAAGCTGATGCGGCCGGCATTGTGATAAAATATGGCGCAATGTCTTTTATCTAAGCAACATCATGAATCTTGAAAATCCTCCATATGCCGAAGCGGCCGACTTTTTGAAGCTGCTGGCCAATCCCAACCGCTTGGCCGTGTTGTGCAACCTGCACGCGCAACGCCGCAACGTCACCGAGCTGGCGCAAATCACCGGTTTGCCACAAGCTGCGATGTCGAGCCAGTTGGCCTTGTTACGCGAAGCCGGTTTGGTCGCCTGCGAAGTCAACCACCGCGAACGCCTTTACTACATTGCCGATGAACGTGTAGGCAAAATGATTGAATTGCTGTATTCGTTTTACTGCGCCGAATCAGAATAATCGGTTCAACCCAAAGGCCGTCTGAAAATATGTTTCAGACGGCCTTTGATGTTTCAAACCCTGCTACAATACCGCTTTAGTGTGAATTTTTTACCTGATTTTCTATGACTCAACCAACCTACATCCCCCTGCGCCTGCATACCGAATTTTCGATTACCGACGGTATGGTGCGGATTAAAAAGCTGGTGTCCAAAGCGGCGGAATACGGTTTGCCGGCGCTGGGCGTGAGCGATTTGATGAACCAATTCGGCTTGGTGAAATTCTACAAAGCCTGCCGTGGTGCGGGCATTAAGCCGATTGGCGGGGCGGATGTGTGGATTGAAAACCCTGATGCGCCGGAAAAGCCGTTTCGTGCGATGCTGATTATCCGCAACGATGCCGGCTATCTGCGTTTGAGCGAACTTTTGACTGCCGCCTATGTTGGCAAAGACCGCAATGTCGATCATGCCGAATTGCGTCAAAGCTGGCTGGCCGAAGGCGACAACAGCGGCTTGATTTGCTTATCGGGCGCGCATTACGGTGAAGTGGGTGTGAACCTGTTAAACGGCCACCCCGAAGCGGCCAAAGCAGCGGCGCAAAAATATGCGGCGTGGTTTCCCAATGCTTTTTATCTGGAATTGCAACGCCTGCCGGAGCGCCCTGAATGGGAAACTGCCGTATCAGGCAGCGTAACCTTGGCGGAAGAACTTGATTTACCGGTGGTGGCCACGCACCCGACCCAATTCATGAGCCGCGATGACTTTAATGCCCACGAAGCACGCGTGTGCGTGGCGGGCGGCTGGGTGTTGAGCGATAAAAAACGCCCGCGCGAATTTTCGCCGAGCCAATATTTCATCAACCCGCAAGAAATGGTGGCGCGTTTTGCCGATTTGCCCGAAGCGTTGGAAAACACGGTGGAAATCGCCAAACGCTGCAACCTGCATATCACGCTGGGTAAAAACTTCCTGCCCGATTTCCCAACACCGGAAGGCATGACCTTAGACGACTATTTGCGCGTGTTGTCCAACGAAGGTTTGCAAGAGCGCATGGTGCAGCTTTATCCCGACGAGGCCGAGCGGGCAGAAAAAATGCCGGAATATCAGGCGCGTTTGGATTTTGAGTTGAACATCATCATTCAGATGGGCTTTCCGGGCTATTTCCTGATCGTACAAGACTTCATCAACTGGGCGAAAAACAACGGCTGTCCGGTAGGGCCGGGTCGTGGTTCGGGTGCGGGTTCGTTGGTGGCGTATTCCTTGAAGATTACCGACCTTGATCCGCTGAAATATGCCTTGCTGTTCGAACGTTTTTTGAACCCTGAACGCGTATCCATGCCCGACTTCGACGTCGATTTCTGCCAAGCCAATCGTGGTCGCGTGATTGAATACGTGCGCGCGAAATATGGTGCGGAAGCGGTGAGCCAGATTGTCACCTTTGGCACCATGTCGTCTAAAGCGGTGATTCGCGATGTGGGGCGGGTGTTGGAATTGCCGTTTATGCTGTGCGACCGCCTGTCGAAACTGATTCCGCTGGAAGCCAACAAGCCGTTGAGCTTGGATAAGGCGATGGAAGCCGAGCCGCAAATCGGTGAACTAATTGCGGCAGAAGAAGCGCAAGAATTGATTGAACTGGCGAAAAAGCTGGAAGACTTAACGCGCGGCTTGGGTATGCACGCGGGTGGCGTGTTGATTGCACCGGGTAAAATTTCCGATTTCAGCCCCGTGTATCAGGCTGATGAGTCAGCGTCGCCCGTGTCGATGTACGACAAAGGCGACGTGGAAGACGTGGGCTTGGTGAAGTTTGACTTCTTGGGCTTGCGCAACTTGACCATTATCGAAATGGCGCAAAACAACATCAAAAAAACCAGCGGCGACATTGTCGATGTCGGCACGATTCCGCTGGACGACCAAGCCGCCTATCAGATTTTCCGCGATGCCAACACGACCGCCGTGTTCCAGTTTGAATCGACCGGCATGAAAAAAATGCTGAAAACGGCGCACACGACCAAGTTTGAAGAATTGATTGCCTTCGTGTCGCTCTACCGCCCGGGGCCGATGGACAACATTCCCGATTTTGTCGCGCGCATGAAAGGCGAGCCGTTTGAATACATTCACCCGATGCTGGCCGAAATTCTCGAGCCGACCTACGGCATTATGGTGTATCAAGAACAGGTGATGCAGGCGGCGCAGATTATCGGTGGCTACTCGCTTGGCGGTGCCGACTTGTTGCGTCGTGCGATGGGTAAGAAAAAACCGGAAGAAATGGTCAAACACCGCGAGATTTTTGCTGAAGGTGCGGCCAAACAAGGCATTTCGCGCGAAAAATCCGACCAGATTTTCAACTACATGGAAAAATTCGCCGGCTACGGTTTCAACAAATCGCACGCCGCCGCCTACGCGCTGATTTCGTATCAAACCGCTTGGCTCAAAGCGCATTATCCGGCTGAATTTATGGCCGCAACCATGTCGTCTGAATTGGACAATACCGACCAGCTCAAGCATTTTTATGACGACAGCCGCGCCAACGGTTTGACCTTCCTGCCGCCCGACATCAACGAATCGGACTACCGCTTCACGCCGTATCCCGACCGTAAAATCCGCTATGCCTTGGGCGCGATTAAAGGCACCGGTGAAGCGGCGGTGGAATCGATTATTGCCGCGCGGGAAGCGGGCGGTAAATTTACCGGCTTGCTTGACTTCTGCGAGCGTGTCGGCAAAGAACACATGAACCGCCGCACGCTCGAAGCCTTAATCCGCGGCGGCGCGTTTGACAGCATAGACCCCAATCGCGCCATGTTGCTGGCCAACATTGATTTGGCGATGGGCAATGCCGATCAAAAAGCGGCCAATGCCAATCAGGGCGGCTTGTTCGACATGATGGACGATGCCATCGAGCCGGTGAAATTGGTTGACGTGCCGATGTGGAGCGAATCGGAAAAGCTCGCTGAAGAAAAAACAGTTATCGGCTTTTATCTGTCCGGTCATCCGTTCGGCCCTTACGCCGAAGAAGTGCGCAAAATCGCACCGGCAAAATTAGGCCGTCTGAAACCGCAAGACAGCGTGCGCTTGGCCGGATTTGTGACATCAGTGCGCACCATGATGGGCAAGCGCGGCAAGCTGGCGTTTGTGACGCTGGAAGATTTGAGCGGCCAAATCGAAATCATGGTCAGCGGCCAAACTTTGGAGCAATGCGCCGGACTGTTGAAAGCCGACCAAGTGCTGATTATCGAATCGAAAGTCAGCCGCGATGATTACGGCGGCGGCGACGGTTTGCGCATCATGGCCAATCAGGTGATGACGCTGCAATTGGCGCGCCAAAGCTACGCACGCGGCCTGAGCTTGGATTTACGCCCCGAGCATGACATCACCAAGCTCGCCGCCATGCTTCATGCCAACCGCCAAGGTGAAGGCTCGCCGATTCCGTTGCGATTGTCGTATAGCAACGAGCAAGCCTACGGGCAATTGAAAATTCCGCCAAAATGGATGATTAAAGCCGATGCCGATTTGTTCCATGATTTGGAAGTGTTGCTGGGCAGCCGCGCGGTGAGCGTGACTTGGTAGGCAGAACGAAAATAACACAAGGCCGTCTGAAAGAAAATAAGCTTTCAGATGGCCTTTTTGTTTGATTTTAATCAGAAAAATGTATTTTTGTTGAAAAATTTCATTTTGAAAAATAAAAGCTTATTAAAATCGAATGTTATCTAATAAAATTACAGGTCTAATATGTGCTAAGGTTATGTCAATTATTGATAGATTGTGTGTGTTTGTTTAAATTTGATTGAAAGGGTTCCCAATGGAAAATTGGACGCAGACGCTCAGCGCCGGCAGCTTGCTCGGCATTGCAGCGGCAGCAATTTTGCTGATTTTGGTCATGATTGTGAAATTCCGCATTCATGCTTTGGTGACGCTGGTATTGGTCAGCTTGCTGACAGCGATTGCCACCGGCTTGCCGATGGGCAATATCGTCAATGACGTGTTGGTGAAAAACTTCGGCGGCACGCTCGGCGGCGTAGCCTTGCTGGTCGGCTTGGGCGCGATGCTCGGCCGTTTGGTGGAAACATCGGGTGGTGCGCAATCATTGGCTGATGCCTTGATTCGCATGTTTGGCGAAAAGCGCGCCCCATTTGCCTTGGGCGTGGCTTCGCTGATTTTCGGTTTCCCGATTTTCTTTGATGCGGGCTTGATGGTAATGCTGCCGATTGTATTTGCCACTGCACGCCGTATGAAAGCGACGGTGTTGCCGTATGCGATGGCGTCGATTGGTGCATTTTCGGTGATGCACGTTTTTCTGCCACCGCATCCGGGTCCGATTGCCGCTTCTGAATTTTATGGCGCCAACATCGGCCATGTGCTGCTGATTGGTTTGCCGATTGCATTCATCACATGGTATTTCAGCGGTTATTTATGGGGTCAGATTTCAGGCCGCCGAATTCATGTGCCTGTGCCGGATTTCTTAAGCGGTGGTAAGCAAGACGACGATGCACCGAAAGCGCCGGCCAGTGCCTCAACCGTCATCGGCATTATGCTGATTCCGATGTTGCTGATTTTTCTGAATACCGGTTTGGCCACTTTAATCAGTGAACAAGTCGTCAGCGCCGATGAAACGTGGGTACAGGTTTTGCGCATGATCGGTTCGACACCGGTAGCCCTGCTGATTTCGGTATTGGTGGCCTTGTATGTATTGGGCCGCAAGCGTGGTGAGAAAGCCAGTGCGCTGGAAAAAACCATCGACGGCGCGTTGGGTCCGGTGTGTTCGGTGATCCTGATTACCGGCGCAGGCGGTATGTTTGGCGGCGTATTGCGTGCTTCGGGCATTGGCAAAGCCTTGGCTGACAGCATGGCTGATTTGGGTATTCCGGTGTTGCTGGGCTGTTTCTTGGTGGCTTTGGCATTGCGTATCGCGCAAGGTTCTGCTACGGTGGCCTTAACCACTGCCGCAGCCTTGATGGCGCCTGCGGTGATGGCGGCCGGTTTCAGCGATTGGCAATTGGCTTGCGTGGTATTGGCCACGGCAGCCGGTTCGGTCGGTTGCAGCCACTTTAACGATTCCGGCTTCTGGCTGGTTGGCCGCCTGCTGAATATGGATGTGCCGACCACTCTGAAAACATGGACAGTCAACCAAACCCTGATTGCCCTGATTGGTTTTGCCTTGTCGGCATTGGCCTTTGCCATCGTTTAAGGAGAACAACATGACCGTACATTTTGTAATGATGGGCGTATGCGGCTGCGGTAAAACCACAGCAGCCTTGTCGCTGCAGAAAAACTTGGGCGAATGCGCCTATGCCGAAGGCGACGAATTCCACACCCAAGCCAACCGCGACAAAATGGGTGCAGGTATTCCGCTGACCGATGAAGACCGCTATCCGTGGCTGGGTAACCTGCGCGATTGGATGACGGAGCAGGCGCAAGCCGGTGCGGCGTATTCGATTGTGACCTGTTCTGCGTTGAAAAAACAATACCGCGATATTTTACGCGGTGCAGAAGGCAAAGTAGCCTTTATCCACCTGACTCCGCCGCAAGCAGTGAATCTCGAGCGCATGATGTCGCGTAAAGGCCATTATATGAAAGCCGATATGCTCGATTCGCAGCTGGAAATTCTGGAAGAGCTGGAAGCCGATGAATACGGTGTGAAAATCGACAACCCGGGTTCGCCGGATGCGGTAGAAGCCGATATCATTGCTTGGGTGAAAGCAGAAGGCTTATTGCCGAATGATTAAGCAGCATTACACATAAAAGTCTCAGGCCGTCTGAAAGTTAAATTTCAGACGGCCTTTTTATTTCAAACGACGATATTTTTGAAAAGTATTCCTGTTTTATATTAATAATGGTAAAATTTGCTTTACATTTTCAGCGTGGTGCAATTGCTTGCGGCATGTTTGTTTGTATTCCCTTGTTCTACATTGCTGTATGTACAACATTAGGCCGTCTGAAAGTTAAATTTCAGACGGCCTTTTTTTATCCATCGATAAACCAATGAACTAAAACAGCTTGTGCGAATCCAACAGCAGCGTCACCGGCCCGTCATTGCACAGCGTCACCTGCATATGTGTTTGAAAGCGGCCGGTTTCCACTGTTAAGCCATGTTCGCGCAGATATTTTGCCGTAAGTTGATACAAAGCATCGGCTTGGGTAGCAGGGGCAGCATGCGAGAAAGAAGGGCGGCGGCCGCTGCGGGCATCGGCATATAAAGTAAATTGCGACACCAATAAAACCGAGCCACCGACATCTTTAAGCGACAAATTCAGCTTGCCATTTTCGTCTTCAAAAATACGCAGGTTGGCGGTTTTATCGGCAATGTAGCGGGCATCGGCTTCGGTGTCGTCGTGGGTCACGCCCAGTAAAATCATGAAGCCGTTGTCGATTTTACCGCTGGTGTCGCGGTTGTCGTTTTCAATAATATCGACTTGGGCACGGGTTACTTTTTGAATCACTGCGCGCATGATGTTCCTTTGTAAAGTTTTAAGGCCGTCTGAAAGCCAGTATGGGATAATCTTTTAATAAGTGCGAAAAACGCATCATAAAAGATAAAAAGGGTGTTGAATAGAAAAAGGCCGTCTGAAAAACTGAATTTCAGACGGCCTCTCCATGCTTTAATGCATCATCAGCGGCTGATGCCGTTGGCCTTCAGCAAGTCGTCAATCTGACGGCGCACTTTTTGCTGCTTGGCCTGTTGCGCCAGTTGGTTGCGAACCAATTCAAACGGTTGCGCTTCAGGATTACGCTCGACTGCACTGAGTTTAAACAGATAAAACTGATCCTGCAGCTTCACCGGCTGATGCGTCACATCACCACGGCTCATCGGCTCGACAATTTCAGCCATATACGGCGGCAATTGTTGCGGCATGATGAATTCGTTGAACGCTTGTTCCGGATTCGGATAACGCTTCATCAAATCATCAAACGACAAGCCTTTGCGCAGTAATTCCAGTGCAGCGTGGGCTTCTTGCTCGCTCTTGAAGCTCACTTGCTGTAGCTTAATCATGCGCGTTTGCTGATCGTAGATTTTATACAAATCGTTATCGTCAACAGTGGTGTTGCGTTCCAAATATTGCGCGTATTGCGTGGCGTAAAACTGGGCTTCCATGGTTTGGAATTGGTTTTGCACTTCAGGGTCTTTATCCAATCCGACCTTGATAGCCTCGTTTTTCAACACTTCAAACGTCTGCAACTGACGCACCACATCCTTGCGGATGGCCGCGCCATCCGGTTTGGACGTTTGGTTGGGATGTTGGTCGGCCTGACGCAACACTTCTTTCACCATGCTGTCGATGCGTGCGGCAGGGATTTCCGGTGCTTTGGCAATCGCCAATCCGGCCACCGCTGCTGCTGCCATGCCGGCAACCGCCGTTTGATACTTCATCGTTTACTCCGTTGCTGAGTTATTTGCCCGGTTTGATGTCGGCTTTTTGCAGCAGCGATTGCACTGAAGCATCAATGCGGGCAGCTTGCAAATCGCGGCCGATGTCGTTTTTGGCCTGTTCGTAAGTCGGCAGGGTGATGTTGCGACGGTCGTTTACATAGAATACGCCGTAAACATTGCCGTTTTGCAATGGCTTGGCAGTCACACCGCCTTTTTTCAGGTCTTTTACTGCGTCATACAAAGGTGGCGTAGATTGTTGCAAGTCTTTCAGCGGTACATACGCATTCGGAATGCTGCCGCTTTGTTTGGCTTGCGGATCAATCGAGTATTGTTTCACCACGCTGCTGAAGCTTTTTTTGGCTTTCAAATCGGCAATGGCCTTTTCGGCATCGGCGCTGTTGTTGGTGACAATTTCGCCCAATTGCACTTCTTGCGTGCCTTTGTAGAATTTGCTGAAATCGTCGTAGGCGGCTTTAACGTCTTTTTCCTGCACCGGATTTTGTTTGGCCACATGGGCGGCATAGGCTTGGCCTAGCAATTCGCCTTCAAATACCGCCCATTCGGTTTTGAAGTTGGCTTTTTTGGCCGCACCGCTTTTATTGGCTGCATCACGCGCTTGTTGCAAGGCTTGTTTGTATTCTGCGCTTTGGTCTAATTTCAAGCGTTTGGCTTCTTGGCCGACCACGGTGGAAATCACTTGGCGTTCGGTCAGGTTGCGGCGCAGGGCAGGGGTGTCTTGCACTTGTTTGTTTTCAGCGCGAATCGCTTTTACTTGCGCATCAATCACGCTGCTGTCGATGGCTTGGCCGTTTACGGTCACTAAGGTTTGCGCCAACAGGCTGCCTGAGGCAAGGGCGAACAATACGGCCGAAGCAAAATAGGTTTTTTTCATAAATTTCCCAATTGGTTGTTGAATCAGTTGAAATATTCATCAGGGGTGGCCGCTTTGATGCTCAAAGCATGAATCAGGCCGTCTGAAAATAAATCGTTTAATAAGGTTTTGACCATGCGCTGGCGGTTGAGACGGCTGACGTCGCGAAAGGCTTCGCTCACAATCACAACTGCATAATGCCCGCCGCCTTTGTTACCCGCGTGGCCGATGTGGAGATGGCTTTCGTCTTCAAATTCAAAAAGCTGGTAATTCAAGCTTTTCAGACGGCCTTCAATTTCTGCCTGCATATCCATGATTACAGACCAAACACCGGTTTAAACGGTTTGATTAAAATTTCTTCATACACGCCGGCATCGACGTAAGGATCTTTTTCTGCCCATTCCTGCGCCGCATCCAGCGATTCGAATTGCGCAATAATCAGGCTGCCGGAAACGCGTTCCGGATTATCTGGCAAAGGATTCGGGCCGGCGGTCAGCAAGCGACCTTCGGCTTTTAAGGCTTCCAAGCGTTGCAAATGGTCAGGGCGCGCTGCCATGCGGGCTTCGTGTACGTCGTCGCCATCAGTGGCCAATAACATGAAATATTGCATAAATATATCCTTTTTAAATGAAGCGGCATCGGTGTCGCCCATACCGCAGATTGAGCTTCAGACGGATTTTTTAAAGAAGAGGGGCCGTCTGAAAGCATTCATCTTATCACAGTCAAAACTTTTTGATGCAAATCCGCGGTTCAGGCCGCCAAAATCATGCGCCTCAGCCGCAATGTTTGCCTTGAGCCGATAGCAGATGATTCAGAAAATAACACCGAACCGAATCGAGAAACGGTTAAAATACAACCTTTACCCGCTGTTTGACCCGGCCGGCACCATGAATCCGCCGCCAACTTATCTATAGATAACATAAGACACAACATAAGGTCATTGATGAACAACACCCATAAGCCCGTATCCGAGCCATTCCGCCAACGATGGGCATTAACCCTTTCCTATGATGGTAGCCGCTTTTACGGCTGGCAGAAGCAGGCAGGTGAAGTGCCGACGGTTCAGGCTGCCTTAGAATACGCCATCAGCCGGATTGCCGGCGAGCCCGTCTCCGTCATTGTTGCCGGCCGCACCGATACCGGCGTGCATGCCACCGCGCAAGTGGTGCATTTCGATACCGGTGTCCACCGCCCGGCACAAGCCTGGATAAGAGGCGTCAACGCCCATTTGCCGCAGGGCGTGGCCGTGTGGCATGCTCAGCCGGTTGCCCCGCATTTTCATGCCCGCTTTGATGCCTATGGCCGGCATTATCGCTATCTGCTGCAATCCGCGCCCGTGCGCTCGCCGCTGCTGGTCGGCAAAGTCGGGTGGACGCATTTGGATTTGGATATCGAATTGATGCAACAGGCCGCCAAGCTATTGGAAGGCGAGCAAGATTTTTCCAGCTTCCGCGCGTCGATGTGTCAGGCCAAATCCCCCATTAAAACGCTGTATCGCGCCGAGATCAGCGGCACCCCCGAATGGCTCAAGCTGGATTTACACGGCAACGCCTTTTTGCATCATATGGTGCGTAATATTATGGGGGCGCTGGTGTATGTCGGAAACCAAAAGCTCAGTGTGGCCGATTTTGCCGACCTGATAGCAGCCAAAAGCCGGTTGAAAGCGCCGCCAACCTTTATGCCCGACGGCCTGTATCTGACCGGGGTTGATTATCCGGAAGAATTCGGCATCATCAAAGCCGCCATGCCCTGCTGGCTGTAGGCAACACACCCAATTGCTGCCTTCGGCAGCGTGGCGGCAGCTTTGCCCAATCCGACAAAACCTAACAAGCCTAAACTGTGTTGTAAAAACACACACCAAAATTAAAAATAATTAAATATTGATTTATAAAGATATTTTATTTGTTTTTTGGCGGTTTGGTGAAAATAACGTGTTTCGCTTGGGCATTTTGTTGCGGATAAAGTTTGTTTTTTTAGAAGGGAACAATTATAGTGACACTCATGGAATCGCTGATTCCAGCGATAAAGTGTAAGGCCTAAGCGGATTCTTTCCGGTCTGCTTAAGTTAATTTTCATGATAGAAAAGGAATACAGCAATGAAAAAAACTCTGATTGCTCTGACTTTGGCAGCTTTGCCTGTAGCAGCTATGGCTGATGTGACTTTGTACGGTCAAATCAAAGCCGGTGTTGAAGTTGGTCAAACTAAATATAAAACTAAAAACGCAGATGGTAGCACTCGTACTGAGAAAGACCATACTACTAGCGAAATCGCTGACTTTGGTTCACGCATCGGTTTCAAAGGCCACGAGCATTTGGCTGACAACCTGAATGCAATCTGGCAGTTGGAGCAAAGCGCTTCTGTAGCCGGTGGTGATGAAGGTTGGGCTACTCGCGAATCATTTATCGGTCTGGAAGGTGGCTTCGGTAAAATCCGCGCTGGTAAATTGGATTCTTCTGTGAAAAACACCAGCGATGCAATCGACCCTTGGGAATACAGCAACCCAGCTTTGGGCTTGGGCATGTTTACCCGTGTTGACGAGCGTGCCGTATCTGTACGTTACGACACCCCTGTATACAGCGGTTTCAGCGCCAACGTTCAATACACTCCACGTGACAACGGTACTACTGTTCGTGGCATTGCGGCAAGTGGTGGTACTAACCCAACTACTGGTCGTGATGATGCTGCTAGCGATACCTCTGTTTACTACGGCGGTTTGAACTACGAAAACGCTGGTTTCTTCGGTCAATATGCTTACGGTTACAAACACTCTGCTTATGTAGCACGTGAGTCTGGCGAAAGCAAATCAGGTCAAATCCACCGTGCCGTAGTAGGTTACGATGCCAACAACCTGATCGCTGCTTTGGGCTACCAATACACCAATGGTTGGGATAGCTACGACAGCTACATCGCTAAATTGCAAAACAACGATAAATACGATGCTGCTAAAGACAATTCAGTTGGTCTGAAACAACACGAAGCTGCTGCGACTGTTGGCTACCGCTTCGGTAACGTAACTCCACGCGTTTCTTACGCTCACGGTTTCAAAGCTAAAGGCGCTAACTTAGATCAAGACCAACGTAAAGCTACTGAATACAACCAAGTAATCGTTGGTGCTGACTACGACTTCTCTAAACGTACCAGCGCATTGGTATCTGCAGGTTGGTTGCGTGCTGGTAAAGGCGACTACAAAACTGAAACTACTGCCGGTATGGTTGGTTTGCGTCACAAATTCTAATCTAAACCGATTAGTTTAAAAGAAAAGAGTCTGCTTACGCAGGCTCTTTTTTATTGTTGGGTAAGCTGAATGATATTTGTGCTTGCTATCGCTTGCGCTCAATAGATAAGAGGCCGTCTGAAATATTTCAGACGGCCTATCAGTTGATTAAAGCATTATTTAATGATTTGGTTCAATTCGCCTTTGGCGTATTTTTCCGCCATTTTTTCCAACGAAATCGGCTTAATTTTATCGGCTTGGCCTTCGCAACCAAATGCCAGGTAGCGGTCAATGCAGACTTGTTTCATGGCATCAACCGTTTTGGCCAAGTATTTGCGCGGGTCGAATTCAGCAGGATTTTCGGCCATAAAGCGGCGGATGGCGCCGGTTGAAGCCAAGCGCAAGTCGGTGTCGATGTTGACTTTGCGCACGCCGTATTTAATGCCTTGCACAATTTCTTCTACCGGTACGCCATAAGTTTCACCGATGTTGCCGCCATGCTCGTTGATGACTTTCAACCACTCTTGCGGTACGGAGCTTGAGCCGTGCATCACGATGTGGGTGTTCGGTAGGGCTTCGTGAATTTCTTTGATGCGGTCGATGCGCAATACGTCGCCGGTTGGCGGACGGGTAAATTTGTATGCGCCGTGGCTGGTGCCAACCGCAATCGCCAAAGCATCCACGCCGGTGTCGCGCACAAAGTTCACCGCATCTTCCACGCTGGTGAGCATTTGGTCGTGGGTCAGTTTGCCGACCGCGCCGACACCGTCTTCTTCCCCGGCTTCGCCGGTTTCCAAGTTACCCAATACGCCGATTTCGCCTTCAACCGATACGCCGCAAGCATGGGCGAAGTTGACAACGGTGCGGGTGACGTCAACGTTGTATTCGTAAGTAGAAGGTGTTTTGCCGTCTTCCATCAATGAACCATCCATCATCACCGATGAGAAGCCCAATTGAATCGAGCGTTGGCAAACGTCAGGCGATGCGCCGTGGTCTTGGTGCATCACCACCGGAATATGTGGAAATTCTTCAACGGCGGCCAAAATCAAATGACGTAAAAAAGGCGCGCCGGCATATTTGCGCGCACCTGCACTGGCTTGCACGATGACCGGTGCATTGACTTGGTCGGCCGCTTCCATAATGGCGCGCATTTGTTCGAGGTTGTTGACGTTGAATGCCGGCAGGCCGTAGCTGTTTTCTGCGGCATGATCAAGCAGTTGGCGCATGGATACAAGAGCCATAAGAATCTCCTAAAGGTAGTGTGGGAATAAACGATAGCCAAATTATAATCGCTTTTTTCTTAAAAGACTACATAAGGCTACATGCATTTCATATATTAATAACATTCGTTTGAGATGAATTTGGCTTCAAGCAAACTATCGGTAAATATTTGCGATTAGCGTAAGATAGTAGATAATAATGGTTCGATAAAGGCCGTCTGAAATGACAAAGGAATCCTATGCCGCGAATTATAGTAGCCGCGCCTGATGATATTTTGTTTACCACGCAGATGACTGTGCAAATCGGCGACATCAATTACGGCCAACATTTGGCCAATGATGCTGTGCTGCGGCTTTGCCATGAAGCGCGTATGCGCTGGCTGAAGCAGCAGGGCTGGAGCGAGTTGGACGTGGGCGGTGCGGGGTTGATTATGGCCGATGCGGCGGTGCAGTATTTGGCGCAGGCGCATCACGGAGATGATTTGCGTATCGACATGGGCGCGGCGGATGTGGGCAAAAGCGGCTTTGCGCTGCTTTATCACTTGATTCAGGTGTCGGACCAAAAATCAATCGCCCGCGTGCAAACCGGCATGGTGTGTTTTGATTACGCCGCGCAACGCGTCTGCCGCTTGCCTGAATCGCTAAAAGCAGCCTTGGAGGTCGTCTGAACATGAAACAGGCGCAATTTTTCGCGCAGCAAGATGCCTATTTGGCAGATTTGCAACAGCAAGGCAAGTCGGCGCACACGCTTACTGCCTATCGGCGCGATTTGGCGCAATTGCATGATTTGCTGGCAGCAAGGCCGTCTGAAAGCGAAGACATTGCCCGCGCAGATATGGTGGCGGCGTTAAAAAAACTGTCGCAGCAAAATTTGGGCGAGCGCAGCTTGGCGCGTAAATTATCAGTTTGGCGGCAATATTGTGCATGGCTGATGCGGCACGGCTTGCTGGAAAAAGATCCGACCCAAAATTTAAAGGCGCCCAAGCCGCCGCAACGTCTGCCCAAAGCCTTGCAGCAGGAGCCGCTCAATCACTGGCTGGATAACGATGACGATGATTCCGATTTGGCCGTGCGCGACCGTGCGGTGTTTGAGTTACTCTACGGCAGCGGCCTGCGTTTGAGTGAAGTGCATGATTTAAATTTAGATGATGTGTTGCTGGATGAGGGGTGGGTGAGCGTAACGGGTAAGGGCAACAAGCAGCGCCAAGTGCCGCTGGTGCAGAAAAGCCGTGAAGCGATTGCGGCTTATTTGCCTGTGCGTGTTGCGGCTGACGGTGAAACGGCGTTGTTTACCGGCAAAAACGGCAAACGTCTGGGGCAACGGCAGATTCAGAAGCGTTTGGCGCAATGGGCGGTACAGCAGGGCAACGGACAACATTTGTCACCACACATGCTGCGCCACAGCTATGCCAGCCATTTGTTGCAAGCCTCGCGTGACATTCGGGCGGTGCAGGAATTGTTGGGGCACAGCAATCTTTCCACCACGCAGATTTATACCAAGCTCGATTTCGACCATTTGGCGCAAGTGTATGATGAAGCGCATCCGCGTGCCAAACGGAAAAACGAAACATAAAAGCAAAGGCCGTCTGAAACGAGTGAACTGCACCCCAAAAGTTGGACACTTCCCCCCAACTTAAAAAGGTGCAGTTTTCTTATGTCCAAATATACACTAGACTTCAAATACCGAGCCGTACTCCATTACCATCAAGTGCACAGCCAACAGCGTACCGCAGACCATTTCAACGTCTCACGCACCCACCTGCGCCGTTGGATTGCCGCCTACCGTCAAGGCGGTATAGCCGCACTTCAGCACCCACAGGCTACGCTTATGAAGACTACGCAGACCAAACGCAACAATCCCTTTATCGTCGACAAACCCGACCATGAAAAAACTCAGGCAGAGCTGATTGAAGAGTTACGCTACATGAGGGCGGAGATCGACTACCTAAAGCACATGAAAGCCCTCAACGAAAAGAACGCCACCAAAGTTGCGAAACCGTTCAAACGCTGAGGGCGAAGCACCTGCTGAAATACTTGTTGCACAGTGCCGGCATACCCAAAAGCAGTTTCTACTACCACATCGGTAAATCCGATCCCGATATGGAAGCCAAAGCGGCGGTGAGTGAAGTTTATCACCAACACAAAGGTCGCTACGGCCAACGGCGGATTGGAGCTGTATTATCGTGGAATAAAAAGAAAGTGCAGCGTATTATGGGATTATTGGGTTTGAAAGCCAAAGTGCGCAACAAAAAATCCTATCGTCCGCAAGTTATAGGAGAGACGTCGAAAAACATCCTTAAGCGTGCATTCACTGCTGATAAAGCGGGAGATAAATGGTTGACCGATGTGACCGAGTTTAAATGCACCGACGGCAAACTGTACTTATCGCCGATATTGGATGTATTCAATCGTGAGATTGTGGCTTATGAGCTCAGTAGAAAGCCGGACAGCAAGATGGTCATGCAGATGCTGGATAAGGCATTCGGCCGTCTGAAAGGGCAGACCCCGCTGCTGCATTCTGACCAAGGTGTGCTTTACCGAACTCAGGCTTATCGGGAAAAGCTGGCGGAGAAAGGCATTGTGCAGAGCATGTCGCGCAAAGGGAATTGCTGGGACAATGCACCGATGGAGAGTTTCTTCGGGACATTAAAAGTGGAAAGCTTCTATCAGGAAGGTGTGTTATCGGTGGCAGAGTTGACCAAAGTGATAGATGATTACATACGTTACTACAATTATGAACGTATTAGTTTGAATTTAAAAAAGCTGAGTCCTGTGGCTTACAGGACCCAGCTTGAACAGGCTGTTTGAGAAAGATTTTTAATTTGTCCAAGAATTGGGGGACAGTTCAGAGTTTCAGACGGCCTTTGAATGATGGGCCATTATTGGGCAGGCATGCAACCCTGTACCAACAAATGATCGACGATGCCTTCTTCGTCGGTGCCTTCAATCTTTTCATGGCGCACGAGGAAACCGTCGCTTTCCTGATAAAAATCGGTTTGTACGAAATTGGCAATGGTCCACGTTAATTCGCCGTTGCTGAATGCGCTCAAATCTTCATCGCTCAATTCAGGGCTGTAAGGCGCGCTGATGTTTACGCCTTGATGGCGGATTTGGGCAGTGGCGCCGGCATCGCTTTGATAATAGCGCACATCGATTTTTTGATTTTCTTCGCAAGTGTAGCTTTGCCATTTGGCTTGGCTTTGCACGCTTAACTCACCGCCTAAAAGCGGAATCGTTGCAAAAGTGGTGGTCGCTGATGCGGCTGCTTCAGATGCAGCAGCTTCAGGGGCTGTAGCAGCGGAAGCCATTGAAGCTGCGGTGATTTCGGTGTATTCCACCGTTGATGCGGCTTTTGGTGTCGATGCCGCCGCCGGCGTGTTGGTCGGCTCGGAAGGCGAACAGGCTGCCAACGCCAGCAGCAGCGGCAGAGAGTAGAAAAATTTCATTGCTGACATATCAAACACTTATTCGGTAAACGTTGCCGACAGTCTAGCATGAAGCGGCAAAACTTTCACGACACAGGGAAAAAGCGGCCGTTTTCCCTTTTTCCGACGGCCTGTAAAATTAGACTGATAAATCAGCTAAAGTCTTGCTATAATTCTTCATTACACCAATAAGTCACCCCAAAACACACCATGAGCCATACCCCATTATTAGACCTCATCGAACAGCCGCAACAATTGCGCGCGCTGGATAAAGACCAGTTGCCGCAAGTGGCCGACGAATTGCGTACTTTTTTGCTGGAATCGGTTGTCCGAACCGGTGGCCATTTCGCCAGCAATTTGGGGGCAGTCGAATTAACAGTTGCGCTGCATTATGTGTACCACACGCCCGATGACAAGCTGGTGTGGGATGTCGGCCATCAAAGCTATCCGCACAAAATCCTGACCGGCCGCCGCAACCGTATGCACACCATCCGCCAATACGGCGGCTTGGCCGGTTTTCCTAAGCGCAGCGAATCGGAATACGATACTTTCGGCGTGGGGCACTCATCGACGTCTATTGGGGCGGCACTCGGTATGGCGATTGCCGATAAATTGCAAGGCTCGCCGAATCGCAGCGTGGCGATTATCGGTGATGGTGCGATGACGGCAGGGCAGGCATTTGAAGCCTTAAACTGCGCCGGTGATATGGACGTGGATTTGCTGGTGATTCTCAACGACAACGAAATGTCGATTTCGCCCAATGTCGGCGCGTTGCCGAAATACTTGGCCAGCAACGTGGTGCGCGACATGCACGGCTTGCTCTCGACCATTAAGGCGCAATCAAGCAAGGTCTTAGACAAATTACCCGGCGCGATGGAAATTGCGCAAAAAGTCGAACACAAAATCAAAAGCATGGCCAGCGAAGCCGACCATGTGAAGCAGTCGCTTTCTTTATTTGAAAACTTCGGTTTTGAATACACCGGGCCGGTGGACGGCCACAATGTGGAAAAATTGGTGGACGTATTGCAGGATTTGCGCGGCAAAAAAGGCCCGCAATTGCTGCACGTGATCACCAAAAAAGGCAACGGCTACAAGCTGGCGGAAAACGATCCGGTGAAGTACCACGCCGTATCCGCCAAGCCGCAAACGCAAGTTACCGAAGCCAAACCGGTTACCGCCAAACCGACCTATACCGAAATTTTCGGTCAATGGATTTGTGACCAAGCGGCAGCCGATCAGCGCTTGGTGGCGATTACCCCGGCCATGCGCGAAGGCAGCGGCTTGGTGGAATTTGAGCAGCGTTTCCCCGAGCGTTATTTTGATGTCGGCATCGCCGAGCAGCACGCCGTGACCTTTGCCGGTGGCTTGGCTTGCGAAGGGGTGAAGTCGGTGGTGGCGATTTACTCTACTTTCCTGCAACGCGCTTACGACCAATTGGTGCACGATGTTGCCCTGCAAAATCTGCCGGTGATGTTTGCCATCGATCGCGCCGGTGTGGTGGGCGCCGACGGGCCGACCCATGCCGGTTTGTATGATTTGAGCTTCTTGCGCTGCATTCCGAATATGGTGATTGCCGCGCCGAGCGACGAAAACGAATGCCGCTTGCTGCTCTCGACCTGTTACGCGCTGGATGCACCGACTGCTGTGCGTTATCCGCGTGGCAGCGGTTGCGGCGCCGCCGTTTCAGACGGCCTTGAAACCGTGCCAGTAGGTAAAGGCGTGTTGCGCCGCGAAGGCAAACAAACCGCCATCATCGCTTTCGGCAGCATGGTGCAGCCTGCCTTAAAAGCTGCCGAAGCATTCGATGCCAGCGTGGCGGACATGCGCTTTGTGAAGCCGATTGACGAAGCCTTGATTCTTGAATTGGCGCAATCGCACGATTATTTGGTGACCGTAGAAGAAAACGCCGAACAAGGCGGCGCGGGCAGCTTGGTGCTGGAAGTATTGGCGAAACACAAAATCTGCAAGCCTGTGCTGGTGTTGGGCGTGGCCGATATGGTGACCGAACACGGTGATCCGGCCAAGCTGCTCGACGATTTGGGCTTGAGCGCCGCCGCGATGGAAAAGCGCATAGGCGAATGGTTGGCAGCATAGTTTGCTGATAAGGAGAAGAGCCGTCTGAAAGATGATATTTCAGACGGCCTTTTTGTATGTGAGGATTGTATATAAGTTTCGCATAAGCTTTTTTAAATCAGTAAGTTTGACTTTTATCAAAGCTAAATGGCATGGTCGGGCTATAATGGTTTGCAACACTCCCCAACTAAGAAGGAATGAAAAATGGAAGTCTTTGCGGAACTCTTTAAATCGCCTGTGGGCATTTTGTCGTTAATCACCTTATTGTCGATTTGTGTGATTGCAGCGTTTTTGTTTTTCTGGGTGAAAAAGCAGGCGGATAAATCTGCCAAGCTGTAATGGCAGCAAAAGGAAACAAACCATTCAAAAGAAAGGCCGTCTGAACGTGTTTCAGACGGCCTTTGTCTTTACAACCACGACAACACTTCCACTTCATCATCAATATGCACGCGGCCCGGGTTGAGCGCCACCAGATTGATGCCGAAAATCGCTTTGCGGGCAACGGCAAGGGTGGAAAGCGGCTCTTGCTGCGGATGGCGGCGGCCTGAAACCAAATCTACCGTAGTCATCACGCAGCGGACGCAGGGTTTGAAATGCTCAAATTCAACTTCGCCGATGCGGATGCGTTGCCATTGTTCTTCTTCAAATGCCTTACCGCCATTAATCGTGAAATTCGGGCGGAAACGCGCCATTTCGACGGGCTCGTCAAGATAAGTATTCAGTTCCGCCAATGAAGCGGTATGGGTCAACAGATAAGGCGCGCCATCAGCAAAAGACAGCGGCGTTTGCGAATGCGCCAAGACACGGCGGCTGTGTTTTCCCAGCCAATGCAGGCGCGCTTCGGTACCGATTTGCTCGCTCAACCAAGCATTAACGGCATGGTCGGTGGTAAATGCGGCAAAGCGGTCTTTCCAGACTGTGACTTCGCTTTCCTGATTCATTGCTTGCACCGAAACCGTTTGGCGGCTGCCATCAGGCGCGGTAAGCGTGAGGCCGTCTGAATCGGCTGCGGTCTGCCACAGCAGAATGGTCGGATATTTTCGTGCGGTAAGCATATTGCCATCGGGGGCGGTGATGAGCCATTCGCGGTCAAGCGGCAGGCCTTGCGGCGTGATATCGGATTCGGTCAGCACATTGCCACCCATGGATTTGACGGGGTAGCGGTGAATGTCGGTTAAACGCATGATGGAGGTTCCTGAAGAATTAAGGCCGAGACCTTTGCAAAATCTTCATCTTTGGCACATTTCTTCGTTATGCGCTGCTCGAAAGCTTGCCTATCTAAGTGATATGTCTGCGCTTTCTGTGCTGCTCTAACTTTGAACTGTCCTCAAATCTGAAGTTTTACAAAGGTCTCAGGCCGTCTGAAAGCATAATCTTTCAGACGGCCTGATTGTTTTTTACAAGCGTGTCACGCTCAATACGCCTTTGACATCGGTCAGGCTGGCCAACACGCGCGGTAAGTCGTTCACTTGGCGCACTTCCAGCGTAAAGCGCATGCTGGCTTCCAAGTCGCGGCTTTGTGTTTGCACGGCGGTGACGTTGAGTTTGTGGCGCGCCAAAGCATCGGACACATCGCGCAACAGGCCGTTGCGGTCTTGCGCGCGGATTTCCACGTCCACCGCGAAGACTTGGCCTTCCTGCAAGGTTGCCCAGCTGGCGTTCAGCACTTTATCCGGCGATTGTTCGGCCAGATGCTGGAAGGAAGGGCAGGTTTTGCGGTGCACCGAAATGCCGCGCTCGCGGGTGACGAAGCCGATGATGTCGTCGGGCGGGGCGGGTTTGCAGCACTTGGCTAATGTGGTGAGCAAGCCGTCTTCGCCGTCGATGAGTACGCCGTTTTTGCCACCTTTTTTGATCTTCGACTGCTTGACGATGGTGGTTTCGTCCACCGGTACCGGCGGCGGTTCGTTCAGCGTGCCGCAAGCTTTCTGAATTGCACGCGGTGAGATTTCGCCCTGACCGATGGCGGTGTATAAATCATCAAGCTTTTTGAAGCCGAGTTTTTCCGACAAATCTTGCAGATTCGGCTTCGGATTGATTTTCACCAGCTGCTTGTCGAGCTGGGCGCGACCGTCTTCTTTAATGGCATCGGCGTTTTGCTGGCGGATAAACGAGCGGATTTTGCTGATGGCTTTGCTCGATTTCACCCAACCTTCATACAGCCAGTTGACCGACGGATGCCCTTCTTTGGCGGTGATGATTTCTACACGTTGGCCGTTTTCCAAGGCGGTGGAAAGCGGCACAATTTGGCCGTCGACTTTGGCGCCGCGGCACCGGTCACCGATGCTGCTGTGCAGGGCGTAGGCAAAGTCGATGGGGGTGGCGCCGGCCGGTAACGACAACACTTTGCCGTGTGGCGTCATCACATAAATGGTGTCTTGGAACAATTCGGTTTTGAAGGCGGAAGCCAAGTCTTCTTTGCCGCTTTCGGCCATGTTTTCACGCCAGTCAAGCAGTTGGCGCAGCCAGGCGATTTTTTGTTCGTAAGCCGAATCGCCTTTGCCGCCTTCTTTGTAGCGCCAGTGGGCGGCGACACCGAATTCGTTGAATTGGTGCATGTCGAAGGTGCGGATTTGCACTTCCACGCCTTTGTCTTTCGGTCCGACAATGACGGTGTGCAAACTCTTATAGCCGTTGCCTTTCGGGTTGGCGATGTAGTCGTCAAACTCGCCCGGAATCGGCTGCCATAAGCTGTGCACAATGCCGAGCGTGGTGTAACACTCGGGTACGGTATCAACCAAAATCCGCACAGCGCGGATGTCGTAAAGCCCGTCGAAGCTGAGCTTTTTCTTGACCATTTTTTTGTAAATGGAATAGATGTGTTTCGGGCGGCCGGCCACTTCAAAATGCACGTTGTATTTGGCGAGTTCGCCACTCAAAATCTTCAGGAAATTTTCAATGTATTCCAGCCGCTCGGTGCGCTTTTCGTCTAAAAGCTGTGCGATTTCGCGGTATTTTTCCGGCTCTTGGTGGCGGAAGCCTAAATCTTCCAGTTGCCATTTGAGCTGCCATACGCCCAAGCGGTTGGCCAAGGGGGCGAAAATATCCAGCGTTTCTTTGGCTAATGCGCGTTTTTCCGGTGAATCTTCCTGCGAACCGAGAAACTGCATGGTGCGCGTGCGCATGGCAAGCTTAATCAACACCACGCGGATGTCGGTGACCATCGCCAGCAGCATTTTACGCATGGTTTCAGCCTGTTGCGCCCGCTCTTCCGGCGTGGCCAAGCTATCGACCTTGGCAAACTGGGTCAGCTTTTGCACTTCGTCGATGCCTTTGATCAGCTCGCACACGGTGGCATTGCATTGCTCGGTAACGGTTTCCTGCCAATGGTCGCAATAGTTGGAAATGTCGGCCAAAATGGTGGCGGCTACGGCATCGGCGAGCAAATCCATTTCATTCACCATTTTCGCTGCGCCCATCAGATTGCTCAACACAGGTTCGCCGCTGGCGGTTAAGGCATCATGCGGATAGTATTGCTCGGCTAACTTTAAAGCTGCTTCAAGCATTTGGGCATCGCGTTCTGATTGTTTGGCCAAATAGGGCGCAAACCAACTGCGGTATTGTTCGAGATTCGGCGCGATGTTGCTGGTGGTGGAGATTCCGTTCATGGCGTAGGGAAGAATTCGGTTACGGAAACGTCATTGTAACAGGATTGACGGATGTTAATAATAGCTATTGGTGCTATTGATAGACTAAACTTTCGGCCGAATCAGGCCGTCTGAAAAGGCGAATGCTTGTTTCAGACGGCCTGAAGTGATAAGGTAATCATGTTAATTTTTGGAGCCTTATGATGAAACTTTATATTTACGATCATTGTCCGTTTTGCGTGCGCGCCCGCATGATTTTCGGTTTGCGCGGTTTGCCGTTGGAAACGGAAAATTTGATGAACGATGACGAAGCCACGCCGATCGGCATGATTGGTGCCAAACAGGTGCCGATTTTACAGAAAGAAGACGGCTCATATATGGGTGAGAGCTTGGATATTGTGCGTTATGTGGATGAACAGGCCGATCAAGGCCGCCTGAAAGAAGACATCCGCCCTGAATTGCAGGCTTGGTTGGACAAAGTCGGCGAATACAACAACAAACTGGTGCAGCCGCGCACGGTGAAAATCGGTTTGCCGGAGTTTGCCACGCAGGAAGCGGTGAAATATTTTGTTGATAAAAAAGAGCAGAATATCGGCAATTTTGAGACCAATCTCAACAAAACCGCGCAATATCTTGAGCGCATCAATGCCGATTTACTGGCGCTTGATGGCTTAATCAGCAACGAGGGTGTGGGCGTGAACGGTGAAGCGGCGATGGAAGATATTTTGCTGTTCCCGATTTTGCGCAACCTGACCGTGACACGTGGAATCAAATGGCCGCAAAATGTGATGGATTATCTGATGCGCATGAGTGAAGCGGGCGGCGTCGATTTGTATTTTGACCGCGCACTGTAAAAGCTAAAATATCAAAGGCCGTCTGAATAAGTAAGGCAGCGAAATCATGGATTTCTGCCCGGCTTATTCAGACGGCCTTTGTTTTGATTAAGTTTACTGTGCTGCAGGTACGGCGGCTTTACGTTGGAAGCCTTTGTCTTTCATGCAGGCATCAAACGCGGC
Organism: Neisseria sp. CCUG17229; assembly: GCF_047839235.1. Classification (NCBI taxonomy): domain Bacteria; kingdom Pseudomonadati; phylum Pseudomonadota; class Betaproteobacteria; order Neisseriales; family Neisseriaceae; genus Neisseria; species Neisseria sp. CCUG17229. The sequence continues at coordinate 1,953,499 of NZ_CP181247.1, read as the reverse complement.
GCTGTCAGTATTGGTGCCGGCGGCTTGTTGGCAGCGGGCAATGGCTTCCTCCACACTGATTTGTTGTGCCGGATTTGGCTCTTCTTTCAGGGATGAGCAACCGGTGAGCAGCATAGGAAAGAGGCTTGCGACGATCAATAAATGTTTCATTTGGTTTACTCCTTAAGGCGATAAAGAATCAATGGATGGTATCAAGCTGCCATCGGGTATGATGGCAGCAGGCCGGTATTTACTTATGGAAGAAAATAAGCGTCCAAGGCAAGACATATGCCTGTAACAGTGTCAGTATGCCTAAGAATGTACAGAAGATCAGACTATGTTTCAAAGTGAAACGGAATAAATTGGATTCTTTTCCTTCCAGTCCGACTGCCGCACAGGCAATGGCAATGGATTGTGGTGAAATCATCTTGCCGGTAACGCCGCCGATGGCATTGGCACCCACAGCCAATTCAGGGGAGACACCCAGCTGGGAAGCGGTGCTGGCCTGAAGTGAACCGAACAGTGCATTGGAAGATGTATCCGAACCGGTAAGGAACACCCCCAGCCAACCCAAAAATGGTGAGAAGAATGGGAAGATCACGCCTGTTCCGGCCAATACCAATGCCAAGGTAGAGGAAAGTCCCGAGTAATTGGCGACAAAGGCAAAACCCAGCACCAAACCGATGGTCAGTATCGACAGCCGCAATTCGCGGATGGTTTCGGCAAAAGTCGCAACGGCATCGGCCGGTTTCATTTTCAGTAAAACAGTTGAAACCAAGGCAGCCAGCAAAATAGCGGTTCCGACAGCGCCTAAAACATCAATTTTAAAGACGGCAGCATAAGGAGTCGGCTCATCTACAATTGGTGCGGCTTTCAAAACCAGATTATGCAGCCCCGGCCATTCAAATTGGAAAGTGGCAAAGGACAGCGCCGATTTGACGCTTTTTAAGGTCCAGACACTGACAAAAACAGTAAGAATAGCAAATGGTGACCATGCTTTAATGATTTGGCCGCTGCTGTATTCCGACGGTTGGCTACGCGTCGGCTGTTTCATGCCGTCAAAAGTGAAAATTTCTTTAGGTTGCCATTTTTTCAAAAAGCCGGCCAAGCAGATTAAGCTGACTAATGATGCGGTAATATCAGGCAGTTCGGGGCCGATAAAGTTGGTCGTGAAAAAGAGTGTGACGGCGAACGATACCCCGGCAACCAAGGCGGCCGGCCAGGTTTGACGCAGCCCCCTCATGCCGTCAATCATGGCCATCAGCCAAAATGGTACAATGATTGCCAAAATCGGCAATTGGCGACCGGCAACTTGACCGATATGGAACGGATCAAGATTAGAGACCTGTCCGGCGACCAAAATCGGAATACCCATGGCGCCAAATGCAACCGGTGCAGTATTGGCGACCAAGCACAAACCTGCGGCATATAAAGGTTTAAAACCCAGTCCGACCAATAGTGCCGCGGTAATGGCAACAGGGGCGCCAAAGCCGGCCGCACCTTCCAAAAACGCACCGAATGAAAAACCGACCAGCAATAATTGCAAACGTTGGTCTTCGGTAATGGAGACTACGGAAGAACGGATGATGTCAAATTGTCCGGTTTTGACGGTAATTTTATAGAGGAAAACGGCGGTAACAATAATCCAAGCAATCGGCCATATTCCGTAGGAAAAGCCGAATAATGCAGAAGAAAAGGCCATGCCTGCGGGCATGCCGAACGCAAAGACAGCTACGGCCAGGGCAATTAACAGGGTCAGCAAACCCGCGATATAGCCTTTCATCTTCAACAGTGTCAGAGCGACGAAAAAGAAGACGATAGGTAGTAGTGCTATTGCGGCGGTGAGGTAGAGGTTTCCCCCCACTGCAGTATAGTTTTGAATCCACGTTTCCATGTGATTGTTCTCCAAATAGATCAAAATACCGTCAAATATTTTTATTGGTCATCCAGCTTGTTAAAACAAGTTTAGGTAATTTAACAATGATTTAAAAAAATGGTCAAACCGTTTTTGAATGTTTTTTTGTGAGGAAATCGACAATGGGCGGGCATGTAGGAAAAGTACGTATATAAATGACTGAAAAAAATTAAAATTAATAAATGCAGATGAAATAAATGACCAATTGGGGAAAGCTATGTATCCAAATAACATTCATTCGATCAGATATTGACGCAAAATATTGGCAGTCAGTAGAATCGCTGCACACTCAATACACCACACACAACAGTTATTTAACGGAATAATCATGCATAAATTTGTCAGGCCGCAGAAAGTCAGCGACCAAATTTTAACCATCTTGGAAGAGCGTATTGCTGCAGGCGAATATGTAGAAGGCAGCCGCTTGGCCTCAGAACGTATGTTGGCAGAAGAATTCGGCGTATCACGGCCGTCGGTGCGCACGGCACTGAATATTTTGGTGTCGCGGGGTGTATTGGAAGCCAGACAGGGAGATGGCTATTATGTTTCTGCCAAACCGCAGCAGGATTTTTTGCAAAGTTGGCAGGATATTTTAGGGAAACATTCCAATTGGGAACATGATGTGTATGATTTCAGCTGCCATATCGAGGGCTGTATGGCCGCGTTGGCCGCACAACGGCGCACCGATACCGATTTGAAACGCATTGAATTTTGGCTGGCAAATTTTGAAACGGCCTGTCGCGAGGGCAATCTTGATCATCAGGCCGAGGCGGATTATTCGTTTCACCAAACCATCGCCGATGCCGCACACAATATTTTGTTCAGCCATTTATCGGCCGGCCTGCTGAAAATGTTGTATGAACAGACCCGCAGTGACATTATTCATGCCGATCATGCGTGTAATCCGCGCCCGACTTTAATGGCACATCACCGCGCCTTGTATGAAGCGATCAAGGCAGGTGATGCACAACAAGCTGCCGATACGGCCCGCCGACATTTGAACTTTGTGTCCGAACGCATCCGTGAGGGGAGGGAATACCAAAGCCGGCGCGAGCATGCCGATACTTTGGCACAGTATGATTTAGATAAAGTGAAAGACTGGTCATAAAAAGATCGGGTTGCCTTTTACAGTATTCTGCGGCTTCTTGGGTATTGTCGTTGATTCAGATGGGAGTAGGATGCATTTTGTGGCATAATTCACCTTCTATTCTTTATTCAGCCGCAGACATTCCGCGTTGCGGCTTCACTCTATTATCCTGATTCCTTTTTTCAGACGGCCTTAAGAAATAGGCCGTCTGAAACAGAAAGAGACGTCTATGAATCCATTTGCAAGTTTGGGCTTGGGGAGCGAAATTGTTTCTGCCTTAAGCCAGCAAGGTTATGAAAACCCGACACCGATTCAGGCTGCTGCCATTCCGAAAGCCTTGGCCGGACACGATTTGCTGGCCGCCGCGCAAACCGGCACCGGCAAAACTGCTGCATTTATGCTGCCGAGCCTAGAGCGTTTGAAACGCTATGCGACCGCCAGCACTTCGCCGGCGATGCATCCGGTACGTATGCTGGTGTTGACACCGACGCGCGAATTGGCTGACCAAATCGACCAAAATGTGACGGGCTATATTAAAAATCTGCCTTTGCGCCATACTGTATTGTTCGGCGGTGTCAACATGGACAAGCAAACCGCCGAGCTGCGCGCCGGTTGCGAAATTGTGGTGGCCACCGTTGGCCGCTTGCTCGACCATGTGAAACAGAAAAACATCAATTTAAACAAAGTCGAAATCGTGGTGTTGGACGAAGCCGACCGCATGTTGGACATGGGCTTCATCGACGACATCCGCAAAATCATGCAGATGCTGCCGAAGCAGCGCCAAACTTTGCTGTTTTCTGCTACCTTCTCGCCGCCGATTCGCAAGTTGGCGCAAGATTTTATGAATGCGCCGGAATTGGTAGAGGTGGCGGCGCAAAACACCACCAATGCCAATGTCGAGCAGCACATCATTGCGGTTGACGGTATACAGAAGCGCAATTTGTTGGAGCGGCTGATTGTTGATTTGAATATGAACCAAGTGATTGTGTTCTGCAAAACCAAGCAAAGCGTGGATCAAGTGACCCGCGATTTGGTGCGCCGAAAAATTGCTGCCCAGTCGATTCATGGCGACAAATCCCAGCAGACAAGGCTGGAAACACTCAATGCATTTAAAGAAGGCAGCCTGCGCGTGTTGGTGGCCACTGATGTGGCTGCACGGGGGTTGGATATTGCTGAATTGCCGTTTGTGATCAACTATGAGTTGCCTAGCCAAGCTGAAGATTATGTACATCGTATCGGCCGTACCGGCCGCGCCGGTGCCGACGGGGTGGCGATTTCACTGATGGACAAAACCGAACAAAAAATGTTTGAATCCATTAAGACATTAATCGGTAATGATTTGCCGGTAGAGCGGATTGAGGGATTCGAGCCGGCGTGGTGGGGCGGTGAAGCGGTAGAAACGCAACGTAAGCCGTTCGACAGCCGTGGCCGTGATGATGAGCGTAAAGAGCGCGGTTCGCGTAATGAGCGATACCAACGTCATAACCGCTCTGAGCGCCAAGATAAAGTGCGTACGGACAAAAAAAATTCAGGTGTGGCTTGCGGTAAGATTGCCGGTCGCCGCCGTAGTCGTTTTGAGCGTCAACCTTGTGCCTTACTCCAGCCGAATTTTGGTTTGGATAGTCAGTAAGAAAACATTTAAGGTTAAGTCATCATCAACAGAGGCCGTCTGAAAGTATGCAGACGGCCTCTGTTTATGATATGTATAGCCGTTTAAAAATACACTGCGTTGCCGGCGTCATTATGTATTGGGTATTTACGGCTGACGCTGCTGCTTTGCCTTAAACGGCTATATATTATAGTTTTGCGTGGTGACGCGTATATTTTACCTGAGTCCCGTTTTTCTTGGCTGCTTTTTGGAGGCGGTGACTTTACCGGCAGTAACAGTTTTTTCTGCTGGGTTGTTCGTTTATGCTTGACCGTTTTCTTTGTGGGGAAATGTGGGTTTATGACGGTATTGGGTTAAACGGATGAAATGTATTTAACTTATTTTGAAGAGCAGTCGTTTTTTCAGACAGACTGAAAAAACGACTGGCTGAGATTTTTGCAAAACTCTTTGGCTAATAAAAAAACGCGAACCTAAAAAGGTTCGCGTTTGTGTCATGATTGATTCGGTTTCAGACGGCCTTATTTCTTGTCGTCTTTCACTTCTTCAAAATCGGCGTCAACCACATCGTCGTCTTTTTTCGCTGCGCCGTCTTGTGCTGCACCTTCACCTGCTTGGGCTTCGGCTTGTGCTTGAGCGTAAACCATTTCGCCCAGTTTTTGGCTGGCAGCGCCCAAGGCTTCGGCTTTGGCGTCGATGTCGGCTTTGTCTTCGCCTTTTACGGCTTCTTCGGCAGCGGTTAACGCTTCTTCGATTTTGGCTTTCTCATCGGCATCCAGTTTGTCACCGTAGTCGGCCAAAGATTTCTTCACTGAGTGAATCAGGGCTTCGGCTTGGTTGCGTGAAGCGACCAATTCGGTCAGTTTTTTATCTTCTTCCGCATTGGCTTCCGCGTCTTTCACCATGCGTTCGATTTCTTCTTCGCTCAAGCCTGAAGAACCTTGAATGGTGATGTTGGCAGCTTTGCCAGTGCCTTTGTCTTTGGCGGAAACGTGCAAGATACCGTTGGCGTCAATGTCGAAGGTGACTTCGATTTGCGGCATACCGCGTGGTGCCGGTGCGATGTCGCCCAAGTTGAACTGACCCAATGATTTATTGGCAGAAGCACGCTCACGTTCGCCTTGCAACACATGAATCGTTACAGCCGATTGGTTGTCTTCGGCGGTAGAGAAGGTTTGTGATGCTTTGGTCGGAATGGTGGTGTTTTTCTGAATCAGCTTGGTCATCACGCCGCCCATGGTTTCGATACCCAAAGACAACGGAGTCACGTCGAGCAGCAATACATCGCTGCGGCCGCCGCCCAATACTTCGCCTTGAATCGCGGCACCAACCGCCACGGCTTCGTCTGGGTTCACGTCTTTGCGTGGGGCTTTGCCGAAGAATTTTTCCACTTCTTCTTGCACTTTAGGCATACGGGTTTGACCGCCTACCAAAATTACGTCGTCGATTTGACCTGCGCTCAAGCCTGCGTCTTGCAGGGCGATGCGGCAAGGTTCGATAGAACGTTTAATCAAGTCTTCAACCAAAGATTCGAATTTGGCGCGGCTCAGTTTCAATACCAAGTGTTTCGGGCCGCTCGCATCCATGGTGATGTAAGGCAGGTTGATTTCGGTTTGCTGACCGCTCGACAATTCGATTTTGGCTTTCTCGGCAGCTTCTTTCACGCGCTGCATGGCCATTGGGTCACCTTTCAAATCAATGCCTTGTTCTTTTTTGAACTCGTCAATGATGAAGTCGATGATGCGTTGGTCGAAGTCTTCGCCGCCCAAGAAGGTGTCGCCGTTGGTGGCCAATACTTCAAACTGTTTGTCGCCATCTACATCGGCAATTTCGATGATGGAAATATCGAAAGTACCACCACCCAAGTCGTAAACCGCTACTTTGCGGTCGCCGCCGGATACTTTATCCATACCGAAGGCCAATGCGGCTGCGGTCGGCTCGTTGATGATGCGTTTGACGTCCAAACCGGCGATGCGGCCGGCATCTTTGGTGGCTTGGCGCTGGCTGTCGTTGAAGTAAGCCGGAACGGTAATCACCGCTTCAGTCACTTTCTCGCCCAAGTAGGCTTCGGCCGCTTCTTTCATTTTACGCAATACTTCGGCCGAAACTTGCGGTGGCGACAATTCTTTGCCTTGCGCTTTCACCCAAGCATCGCCATTTGATGCTTTGATGATTTCAAACGGCATGGTTTCGATGTCGCGTTGTACTTCTTTATCTTCAAATTTGTGGCCGATTAAGCGTTTGGCCGCGTAGATGGTGTTTTTTGCATTGGTAACTGCTTGGCGTTTGGCCGGTGCGCCGACCAATACTTCGTTGCCGTCAAGGTAGGCAACCACAGACGGGGTGGTACGCGCGCCTTCGGCGTTTTCAATCACTTTGGTTTGACCATTTTCAGAGATGGATACGCATGAGTTGGTTGTACCCAAGTCAATACCGATTACTTTTGCCATAGTGTGATAGCTCCTGGTAAAAAATTTAAATTACTGATTAATGAATTGGTTTGAACTTGTTGTTCAGTTGGCTTGTAGATAAGGGTGTTCAATTTTTTTTCAAGGCTTGGAATGAAATTTTTTTATGATTTAATTCAAGTTCTTGATTTATTTATCCACAGGCTGTTTGTGAATATTGGTTTGATTTTTCAGACGGCCTTGTTATCCGAATCGTGTTCCGATGGTTCGGAATGATTTTCCAAAAGCGGTGTGTTGGCTACCGGCATAGGATAAGGCCGTCTGAAAATTTTATGCTTGATAAACAGCATCAAGCGGTGCTTTCAATCTTCTTTTTTTGCCACCACGACCATGGCCGGACGCAACACGCGCTCAGACAATGAATAGCCTTTTTTCATCACATTGACGATGGTGTTCGGCTCTTGCTCGCTCACCACGGTTTGCACGGCTTGGTGTTGGTGCGGGTCGAGTTTGTCGCCTACAGCAGGGTTGATTTCTTTGATTTGGGTCGCGTCGAATGCTTTTTGCAATTCGTTCAGGGTCATTTGCACGCCCATTTTCAAGGCTTCAAAATTGCCGCTTTGATCCAGCAAAGCCATTTCCAAATAGTCTTTCACCGGCAGCATTTCAGCGGCGAATTTTTGACCGGCAAATTTATGGGTGGAAGCGATTTCTTCCTGATGACGGCGGCGCAGGTTTTGCTCGTTGGCCAAGCCGCGCAATTGTTCGTCTTTGAGTTGGCCTTCCAACTCTTCAATACGCGCCTGCAAATCTTCCATGGTCGGCTCAGGTGCGGCTTCGGCTTCAACGGCTTCAGTTTCGGCAGCAGCATCAGCGGCTTCAGTTTCGGCAGCAGCATCAGCGGCTTCAGTTTCGGCAGCAGCATCAGCGGCTTGCACTGCTTGAGTTTCTACTTTTTCTTCTTCGATGTTTGGGTTTTGTTCAGTCATGTCCGACATCCTTCGTTCAACAGGGAATGGTTTAATAAATCGCATATAAGGCCGTCTGAAAAAATTTCAAGCCAAATAACCTTTAAATCTGTAAGAGAACTTTTGGTTATAAATTTATCTGCGAATTGGCTATGATAAATTCAATGAAAACGGTAAGATAACGCTTTTACCAGTTTCAGACGGCCTGTTGTATCATGAAAAAAATCACGTCCGCCCCTCCGAAAAAAGACCATCTCAATACCCGCGATTTCGATTTGTGGAAAGCGATTCTCGAAGAAACCACCGCTGCGGCCAATGCCGAACCGATGTTGGCCAGTTTCCTGCATCAAACCGTGTTGCGCCACGATTCACTTGATGCCGTGTTGGCGTTTCATTTATCCAGCAAACTCGGCAGCCCGATTATGGACGTGCGCGCGTTGAACGAAATCTGTCTGCAAGCCCTTGCTGACGACGGCCGTATTATCGACAGTGTGAAAGAAGATTTGCAGGCCATTTACGAGCGGGACCCCGCGTGTGACGAATATTCGCTGCCGCTGCTTTATTTCAAAGGTTTCCACGCCATTCAGGCACACCGCATCAACCATTGGCTGTATAACAACGGCCGCAAAACTTTGTCTTATTTCCTGCAAAACCGCATGTCGGAAGTGTTCGGCGTGGATATTCACCCTGCGGCATGTTTCGGCCACGGCCTGATGCTCGACCACGCCACCGGTTTCGTGGCCGGTGAAACTGCTGTGTTGGGCAACAATATTTCCATTTTGCACGGCGTGACTTTGGGCGGCTCGGGCAAGGAATGCGGCGACCGTCACCCGAAAGTTTCAGACGGCGTGATGATTGGTGCGAACGCTTCGATTTTGGGTAATATCCGCATCGGTGAAAACGCTAAAATCGGCGCGGGCAGTGTGGTGGTGGCCGATGTGCCGTCGTCAATTACCGTGGTCGGCGTACCGGCCAAACCGATTGGCCGTTCGTCTAAAGTGCCGTCGCAGGATATGAACCAGCATATCGAATTGTCGGGTGCGGATTTTGTGATTTGATGAATGAAATAGTAAAGGCCGTCTGAAAACAAGTTTTTCAGACGGCCTTTTATATGGTTTATTCCAGCGGCGATTGCGGCGCACCGGCAGGGTGTTTATAACGGTTGTACATAAATAAATATTGCGTTGGGAAACGTTGAATCCAATATTCCACGTTTTGATTGATGATGCGGGCATCGTGGACTTTATCGCCGTTGAATTCGCCTTGCAGCGGTTCGATGTGCAGTGTAAATCCTCGGCCGTCGGGTAAGCGTTCGCCGACAAAAAACAGCGCTTTCACGCCTTTGACTTGGGCGAGTTTGCCCGCCAGCGTCATGGTGTAGGCAGGGCGGCCGAAGAAATCGGCCCATACGCCGTCGCCGCCTTCTTCGGGCGCGGGCACGTGGTCGGGCAGTACGATGGTGGCTTCACCAGCGCGCAGGGCTTTGATGACCTGCTTCACGCCTTGGATATTGGTCGGCGCGGTTTTGCCCTTGCCGCGCACGCGACCGGCTTGCATCACGGCATCGACGGCTTTGAATTTTGGCGGTTTGTACATAGCGGTTAGCGGAAACGGCAATTGCTGGCTGATGTAGCGTCCGGCCAAATCATAGCTGCCGATGTGCGGTGTGATGAAGAGCAAGCCCTGCTGGTTATCCAAGGCCGTCTGAACGTGTTCCCAGCCATTGACTTGTTGAAACAGCGTTTCAATCTCTTCAGGCCGTCTGAAAAAAGCCACGGGCAGTTCCAAGCCACCTTTGGCTGTTTCGCGGAACACGGTTTGAATCATCTTGTCATCGAGCTGCAAACCGGCTTGGCGCATGTTGGCGCGCACGCGTTGGCGGTCGCTTTTTAAAAAATAAAACGCCACGCTGCCCAAAAAGTTGCCCAGCGCGTGCAGCAGCGGCAGCGGCAGGGCGGCAAAGCATTTGAAAAGTAGTGTGACCAAAGTGTGCATATATAGAGAGAAGCGTAAGAGTATTGACTCGATTGTAATGGAAATTGGGGCAGTCGCCTAATATCCAATGCTACAACCATGAGGAGGCCGTCTGAAAGTATAGAGGCAAAACGCCGCGTCGGCTTGTCATGCAGGCGCAGATTTGCTATCATTCGCGCTGCATTAAGAGTTGGGAATTCCATGCCAACCTGCTTTTCATAGGAAAGGTAAGGTGGACGGTCGGTCAGACCGATGTGGCTCGCCAGAGCAATCCAAACCCGCTTAATGCGGGAATTTTTTTGTCTGTTACAAACGAATTCCGTGCATTTAAATAAGAAAAGTTCTTATTTGGATAGCAAGATCGGGCAAAAACTGCTATGATTTTTGCCGTTTGATGATGTCAGTAAATAGGCCGTCTGAAAACTTAACGGCTTATTTTAAAAAAGAAAGAATGAGTAATGAGCGAATTTTTGTTTACTTCTGAATCTGTATCCGAAGGCCATCCTGATAAAGTGGCCGACCAAATTTCTGATGCGATTTTGGATGCGATTTTGGCGCAAGACCCAACCGGACGCGTGGCGGCGGAAACCTTGGTGGCCACTGATTTGTGCGTATTGGCCGGTGAAATCACTACCAACGCCAAAGTGGATTACGAGCAAGTGGCGCGCGACACCGTGAAACGCATTGGCTACAATAATCCCGAGTGGGGCTTTGCGGCTGATACCTTTAAATTGGTGTTGAACTACGGCGAACAATCGCCTGACATCGCCCAAGGTGTCAACGAAGGCGAGGGCATTGATTTGAACCAGGGTGCGGGCGACCAAGGCTTGATGTTTGGCTATGCCTGTGACGAAACCCCAACATTGATGCCGTTTGCCATCTACTACAGCCACCGCCTGATGCAACGCCAAAGCGAATTGCGCAAAGACGGCCGCCTGCCGTGGTTGCGCCCTGATGCCAAAGCCCAATTGACCTGCGTGTACGACAGCGAAACCGGCAAAGTGAAACGCATCGATACTGTGGTATTGTCCACCCAGCACGATCCGGAAATCAGCCACGAAGAATTAACCCAAGCCGTGATCGAGCACATCATCAAGCCGGTGTTGCCGTCTGAAATGCTGACCGATGAAACCAAATACCTGATTAACCCGACCGGTAATTTTGTCATCGGCGGTCCGCAAGGCGACTGCGGTTTGACCGGCCGTAAAATCATCGTTGATACTTACGGCGGCGCAGCACCACACGGCGGCGGCGCGTTCTCCGGCAAAGACCCGTCTAAAGTTGACCGTTCTGCCGCTTACGCCAGTCGCTATGTGGCGAAAAATATTGTGGCCGCCGGTTTGGCGACCCAATGCCAAATTCAAGTGTCTTACGCCATTGGCGTGGCCGAGCCGACTTCGATTTCGATCGACACTTTCGGCACCGGCAAAATCAGCGAAGCCGATTTGATTAAATTAGTTCGCGAACATTTTGACCTGCGCCCGAAAGGCATTGTGCAAATGTTGGACTTGCTGCATCCGCGTTACAGCAAAACAGCAGCTTACGGCCACTTCGGCCGCGAAGAGCCTGAGTTTACTTGGGAGCGTACCGACAAGGCGCAAGCATTGAAAGCCGCTGCCGGTCTTTAATGATGAAATAAGCAAAGGCCGTCTGAAACTTATGTTTTCAGACGGCCTTTTCTCTTATACAATAGCTGCATTATTTTTCTATGAATAAAGGACACAGCCATGTTCGGTAAAAACCTGTTTGAAGAAGTGACCTCAAAATTGAGCGAAACCATCGCCAACAGCCCGGCCAAAGATGTTGAAAAAAATGTCAAAGCCATGTTGGGCAGCGCGTTTAACCGCATGGATTTGGTGACCCGTGAAGAATTCGATATCCAGCAGCAAGTATTGATTAAAACCCGTACCAAATTGGTGGAGCTGGAAGCGCGTTTGGCCAAATTGGAAGCAGCGCAAAATCCTGCTGCGGCCGAAGAGAGCGTGGTTGAGGAATCTGCCGCTAAAGTCGAAGCGGCCGTCGAATCGGTAACCAAAGCAGACAGCGCCGAATAAGGCCGTCTGAACCATGTCGCTCGCTTTGGTTTACAGCCGCGCTTTAAGCGGCATGAATGCGCCGTTGGTCGAGGTGGAAGCCCATCTTGCCAACGGTTTGCCGCATTTCAATATTGTCGGGCTGCCCGATACCGAGGTGAAGGAAAGCCGCGACCGAGTTCGTGCGGCGATTATCCAAAGCGGCTTTGATTTTCCGGCGAAAAAAATCACTGTCAATCTGGCACCGGCCGATTTGCCCAAAGAATCCGGCCGGTTTGATTTGCCCATTGCCATCGGCATTTTGGCCGCTTCGGGTCAGATTTCGATGGAAAAACTGGCGCAATACGAATTTGCCGGCGAGCTGGCTTTGTCGGGTATGTTGCGGCCGGTACGCGGCGCATTGGCGATGGCGTGGCAGGGTATGCAGGCAGGGCGCGCTTTTGTGTTGCCGTCTGAAAACGCGCAACAAGCTGCTGTAATGAAAGGCATCACGGTTTACGGCGCGCAATCTTTAGGCGAAGTGGCGGCGCATTTAAACGCCATTGAGCCGTTGGCGCAAACCGAATGCCCGAATCTCGACAGGCCGTCTGAAAGCGCAAACCTGCCGGATTTGAGTGATGTAAAAGGGCAACATACCGCGCGTTTGGCTTTGGAAATTGCCGCAGCGGGCGGACACAGCTTATTGATGATGGGTCCGCCGGGCACGGGTAAATCGATGTTGTCGCAGCGTTTGCCCGGTATTTTGCCGCCGCTGACCGAAGACGAATTGGTTGAAGTATGGGCGTTGCGCTCATTGTTGCCCAACCATCAGCAGGAACTCAGCCACGAGCGGCCGTTTCGTTCCCCCCATCACAGCGCCAGTTCGGCAGCAATGGTCGGCGGAGGTTCGGATCCGCGACCGGGCGAGATTTCCTTAGCGCATCACGGCGTATTGTTTCTCGATGAATTGCCCGAGTTTGACCGCAAAGTTTTAGAAGTGTTGCGCGAACCGCTGGAAAACGGTGAAATCCATATTTCCCGCGCGGCGCGGCAGGCAGTGTATCCGGCCCAATTCCAATTGGTGGCGGCGATGAATCCTTGTCCGTGTGGCTATCTCGGCCACCCGAACAAACCCTGCCGCTGCACGCCTGAGAGCGTGGCGCGTTACCGCAGCAAAATTTCAGGGCCACTGCTTGACCGTATTGATTTAACCATTGAAGTGCCTAGCTTGCCCGCCGCAGAATTGATGCAGCAACAAGCGGGCGAATCCAGCGCTGATGTGTTGCAGCGGGTGTTGGCGGCGCGCGACAGGCAATATGCGCGACAAGGCAAAGTGAATGCCGCTCTGAGCGTGACTGAATTAGACAACGCGGCCAATATCGAACAAGAAGCGCGGGATGCCTTAGGCGCGATGCTGGAAAAATTATCGCTCTCGGCGCGCAGTTTTCACCGCATCATGCGCGTGGCACGTACCTTGGCCGATTTGGCCGGTGATGATGCCGTCGGCCGCAGCCATGTATTGAAAGCCATCAGCTTCCGCAGGGCGTTGTAAATCTGCACCAGTCAGAATAATAAACACATAGTGGCTCATTTTCAGACGGTCAGAGACGTTTGTAAAACCCCAGATTTGAGTGCAGTTCGAAGTAAGCAAACACAGAAAGCTCAGATATATCATCAAGATAGTCAAGCTTTCGAGCTGGGCATAATGAAGAAATGTGCCAAAGATGGGGATTTTGCAAAGGTTTCGGCCTGATTAATGGATACGTTCCCAAACGGTCTGTGTACGAGCATATGCCGATAGCCGAGTATAAGAGATATTGATAAAATGCCCTATCTGAATGGCGGACGGCAATTCAGCATGGTGAAATACTTTAAAAAGGCCGTCTGAAGAATAAAAGGTATGTTATGAAAAAACAGACACAACATGGTAAAGGTCTTGCCGGTTTTATTTCAGGGTTGCTGCTGGCAACAGCTGTGATTGTCGGCATTTTATTTTTTCTGAATAAGAGCAATCAAAATCAGTTTAAAGAGTTGGCTCAGCCAAAGCAGGCTTCCGAACCGGAAATTTTGCAGCCTAAAGCACCATCAGAGCCGGTTACCACTGCTGCTTCCGCAGACAGCCAAGCAACGGATGTCGGCCGTGAAATGAAAGCTGACGAAGAAGAGGCGGCCTCATCGGTGCAGCAAACTCCGTCTGAAACCGAGCCGCCTAAGCCTGATGAAGCAAGCAAACCTATTGATGTTGCACCGGTGCCGCTGCCCCAAGCAACTGTTCAGCCAAAAGCAGAAGAGAATACGGAAGAACAACATGCTGAGCGTGAGCAGGCAGAGCAGGCCCGTGAAAAACGTGAGGCAGAAGAAGCTAAGCGCAAAGCCGAATTAGCGCAAAAACGTGCGGAAAAAGCCAAAGCCGATAAAGCTGCAGCCGAGAAAAAAGCAGCAGAAGCAGCGGCACAGCAAAAAGCCCGTGCCGAGCGTAAACTGGCCGAACAGAAAGCCGCCGAGAAAAAAGCAGCCGAGAAAAAAGCAGCCGAGAAAAAAGCAGCCGATAAAGCTACCGCCAAGCCAACCCCGGAGCAAATTTTAAACAGTGGCAATATTGAAAAAGCCCGTAAAGCTGCCGGCGAAGAAGCTAAGCAATCGAGTAAAACCACCGCCAACAACGCCGCAACAAGCACGAAATCATCCGATAAAAAAGTGATTGTGCAGATGGGTTCATACGGCGACCGTGCGGCAGCCGATGCACAACGTGCCAAATTGGCCATGATGGGCGTACAATCCAGCGTAGTGGAAGGTTCGGCCAACGGTAAGAAAGTGTACCGTCTGCAAAGCGGTGTGATGGCGCAAGATGCGGCCCAACGCATACAGCAAACGCTGAAGAAAAACGGCGTGAGCAGCTTTACCCGTTCGGCTCAATAAGGATGACATGATGAAAATGAAATTATTCTCGGCATGGATGGCTTTGTCTTTGGCCGGTATGGCGCAAGCCGCTACCGAAGGCAAAGATTACCAAGTACTGGCCAAACCGATTCCGCAAGTTCAGGCGGATAAAGTGGAGGTGTTGGAGTTTTTCGGCTACTTCTGCGTACATTGTTATCACTTGGATCCGGTGTTGTTGAAACACAGCCAATCGTTTGCCAAAGACACTTATTTGCGCACCGAGCATGTGGTGTGGCAGCCGGAAATGTTTGGTTTGGCACGTGTCGCTGCTGCAGTGAACAGTTCCGGCTTAAAATACCAAGCCAATCCGGCAGTGTTTAAAGCGGTGTATGAACAGAAAATTAATTTGGCCGACAGTGCAACCTTCAAGCAATGGGCTTCGGCGCAAAAAAGTTTCGACGGCAAAAAATTGGTTGCTGCCTATGATTCTGCAGCTAACCAAGTACAAGCCAAGAAGATGCAGGATTTGACCAAAACCTACCGCATAGAAAGTACGCCGATGGTGATTGTGGGCGGTAAGTATGAAGTGTTGTTCAACGGTGATTATCAAGATGGTATGAAAACCATTGATGCATTGATAGCAAAAGTGCGCAGCGAACGTGGCTTGAAGCAGGCAGGCAGCTATGTTAAGAGCAAAGGCGCAGCCTTGGCCAAATCCGCCAATCATTGATAAATTTCCTGATTGTCATCAATAATCTACAGGCAGTCTGAATAGGCTGCCTGTATTTTTCACACTTAATTATCATGATAATTGGAAAATGGTTTCAGCTGGGATGAAATCATTTGACATGAATATTACTGTAAGTAATGTTTGATGAATGTAGTGGCTGAGTTTCCTTACTTATAGAAAGCAGGCCGTCTGAAAGAGGTTTAATGGATATTATATTGTTGTTGAAGGCCCTGATTTTGGGCATTGTCGAAGGTTTGACCGAGTTTTTACCGATTTCGAGCACGGGGCACTTGATTGTGGTCGGCGATTTGCTGAATTTCCACAGCAATGGCAAAGTGTTTGAAATCGCGATTCAATTGGGCGCAGTGTTGGCGGTGATTTTTGAATACCGCCAACGTTTCGGCAAGATTATTCGCGGTATCGGCAAAGAGCGCACGGCGAATCGTTTTGTATTGAATCTGGCGGTGGCATTTGTGCCGGCGGCGGTGGTCGGTTTGCTGTTTAGCAAACAGATTAAGCTGTATTTATTCAACCCGATTACCGTCGCGATGATGCTGGTGTTGGGTGGTTTCTTTATTTTGTGGGTGGAAAAACGTCAACAAAATCGGGTGCCGAAAGTGGTGAATGTTGATGATATGCGCCCGATTGATGCATTTGTGGTCGGTTGTGCGCAGATTTGTGCTTTGGTACCGGGCACATCACGTTCAGGCAGTACCATCATGGGCGGTATGCTGTGGGGCTTGGAGCGCAAGGTAGCAACAGAGTTTTCATTCTTCTTGGCTGTGCCGATGATGGTTGCGGCGACGTTTTACGATATTTTCAGACATTATCAATATTTCACCCTACAAGACATCGGCTTGATTGCGGTCGGCTTTATTGCTGCGTTTTTTGCAGGTTTGCTGGCGGTGAAAGCCTTGTTGAAATTTTTGGCAACCAAAAACTATGTGCCGTTTGCTTATTACCGTATCGTTTTCGGCGGTTTGATTCTGCTGACTTGGGCGATGGGCTGGGTGCAGTGGGCTGAATAAATCAGTTTAACAAAGGCCGTTTGAAGTTCAGGCGGCCTTTGTTTTATTGCTGTTGCTAACAGCTATATCATAATTATTTAATGATAAGGAAGAGCGGGGTGTCGAAAGGGTTAATAATGATGATGGGGGATTTCGCCGTTTAAATGATAGCGGATACTGCAATACGGGCATTCAATGTCGCTGTTGGACTGAATCGGCAAAAATACGCGCGGGTGGCCGTTCCACGTTTCGTGTTTGGGGCCGGTGCAATGCAGCGGCAAATCTTGCGGTGTGATGTGGATAACAGGATTATCGGTGGTGTGTGACATGATGATTCCTTGGCAGTTTGCCGTTTATTGTACGACAGAAGCGCAGGTTTGTGCATAAGCTTTGTCGATTTGAATGCCACAAACAAAAGGCCGTCTGAAAGTATACGCTTTCAGACGGCCTTTATTCATGATGCAATAATTAGCACACTTCAACCAACCAGCCGTGTTTGTCTTCGGCCAAACCGTATTGGATGTCGGTGATGGCTTTGCGGATAGCGGTGCCACGCGCTTGGCTTTGCACGTCGATTTCTTTGCCGTTAATCACGAATGAAGTCACCGGTGAAATCACGGCGGCGGTGCCGGTCAGGATGGCTTCGGCACCGTTTTCAATCATGGTTTGCAATTCATCGACGGTGAAGTTGCGCTCGGTTACTGTGTAGCCCAAGTCTTTGGCTACAGTCAACACTGAATCGCGGGTCACGCCGTGCAGGAATTCGTCGGTCAGCGGTTTGGTCACCAATTCGTCGCCGTTGATGACGATGAAGTTGGATGCGCCGGTTTCTTGTACGTCACCGTTCGGGCAGAACAAGACTTGTGCCGCGCCGTGTTCTTCTTTTGCTTTCAACACCCAAGGCATGGCTGAGGCGTAGTTGCCGCCGCATTTCACGCGACCCATGTGCGGAGCGCAGCGGATGTGTTCGGTTTCAACCAGAATTTTCACCGGCGAACCCATTTTGAAGTAGTCGCCGACTGGCGAGGCCAAAATATACAGCAGCGCGGTTTGTGATGGTGCGCCGGCTTTGCCGATAATCGGGTCGGTGCCGATTAAAGTCGGGCGCAGGTATAAGGCGGCAGGTGCGTCAGGGATTTCATCAGCGGCACGTTTTACCAATTCAATCAAAGCGTCCAAATAAGCTTCAGTTTCCGGTTTTGGCAAATGCAGGATTTCTGCGCTTTGCTGCATGCGGGCGATGTTGGCGGTCGGGCGGAACATCACGATTTTGCCGTCGGCCTGACGGAAAGCTTTCAAACCTTCAAAACACTCGCTGCCGTAGTGCAGGGCGTGCGCACCCGCCGGAATGGTTAAATCGCTTGAAGGCTGCCATTTGACCGGCTGCCATTGGTCGTCTGTAAATTCGATTACCGGCATTTCGGCGTGAAATACGCTGCCGAATACGGCTGGAACGGGTCTGCTCATGATAGTGCCTTTCTTATTCTTAAATGGTGTCAATTCGATAGATTAAAGGCTAAACAATACGCCTGTCGATATGGTTTTGGCAAGTGGAAAAAAGCGGATTTTTCATGCAAATTTTTGGCTGCCAAGATGGCAGAAGCCGAGCAGTCGGGCAATGTGTGGAAAACGGTTTGCTAAATTGTCAGCAATTAATGGTGAATAAAGGCCGAGACCTTTGCAAAATTTCGTGACTACCAATAAAAACCAAAGCCGTCGTCATTCCCGCGCAGGCGGGAATCCATCTTAGTGCTTAAGAAACCTTTTTATTCAATAGGTTTCTTGGATTGCAAATGGATTCCCGCCTGCGCGGGAATGACGGCGGTTATGTATGTTCTGGTATTCGGATGAGTTTTGCAAAAGTTGTAGGCCGTCTGTAAAGTACAGATGACGAACCTTTCTGCATTGTGCCGTTCTATCCTAAACCGAATAAATCGTTTAAACTTACACAGGATAATTTTCAGACGGCCTCATCCACTTAGGCCGCATGAACGGAGACTTATAATGAAGATTGTTTACTTAATTATTAAAATTTTGATTTTGCTGGTGTTCTTGCTACTGGCGGTGAGCAATACCCAAGTGGTGTCGTTTTTCTACTTGCCGGGGCAGAGTGTAGAAGTGCCGCTGATTGTGGTGTTGTTCGGCGCATTTGTGGTGGGCATTGTGTTCGGTATGTTTGCACTGTTTGGCCGTTTGCTCAGTTTGCGCAGTGAAGCCAACCGCCTGCGTGCCGAAGTGAAAAAACATGGCCGCATGACTGAGCAAGATATTCAAAAAGCCACGCCGACTGTGCCGACGACCACAACCACACCGACCACAACCGACCTGATGCAGAAATAAGGATACGCATGGATAACGAATTATGGGTCATTTTGCTGCCGATTATCCTGTTGCCGGTTTTTTTTGCGATGGGCTGGTTTGCCGCGCGCGTGGATATGAAAACGGTATTGAAACAGGCGAAAAGCATTCCGAGCGGTTTTTATAAAAGCTTGGATGCGCTGGTTGACCGCAACAATGGCCGCGCCGCCCGTGAATTGGCCGAAGTGGTTGATCAGCAGCCGCAGTCTTACGACTTGAACCTGACCTTGGGCAAACTCTACCGCCAGCGCGGCGAGAACGACAAGGCCATCACTATGCACCAAGCCTTGCTTGAATCACCTGATACGGTCAACGAAAAGCGCGAACGCGTGTTGTTTGAATTGGCGCAAAACTACCAAAGCGCCGGTTTGGTTGACCGCGCCGAGCAAATCTTCATCGGTTTGCTTGAAGGTGACATGGCACGTGAAGCCCGTCACCATCTGATGAGCATTTACCAGCAAGACCGCGATTGGGCGAAAGCCATCGAAATGGCGCAATTGTTGAGCCACAACGAGCAGACCTATCAATTTGAGATTGCACAGTTTTATTGCGAAATCGCCCATGGTGCGCTGTTTAAATCCAATTTTGATGTGGCGCGCTATAACGTGCAAAAAGCCTTGGAAGCGAATAAAAAATGTACCCGCGCCAACATGATTTTGGGCGACATCGAAGCCAAGCAGGGCAACTTTGCCGCTGCGGTGGAAGCCTACGGCGCGATTGAGCAGCAAAACCACTCATATTTGAGCATGGTCGGCGAGAAGATGTATGAAGCCTATGCCGCGCAAGGCCAGCAAGAAGAAGGCTTAAACCGCTTAATCGGCTACATGAAAACCTTCCCTGATTTGGACTTGATCAATGTTATCTATGAAAAAGCCTTGTTGCTCAAAGGCGAAGCGGAAGCCGCGGCATTGGCCGTCGAATTGGTGCGCCAAAAACCGGATCTAAACGGCGTGTACCGTTTGCTCGGTTTGAAGTTGAGCGATATGCCGACCGAATGGAAAGGCGATGCCGATATGATGCGCGCCGTGGTTGGTCGTCAATTGCAAAAAAGCGTGATGTACCGCTGTCGCAATTGTCATTTCAAATCGCAGGTGTTTTTCTGGCATTGTCCGGCGTGTAACAAATGGGAAACCTTCACGCCAAACCGTATTGAAGTGTAAGTGTTTAAATGAGAAAGGCCGTCTGAAAAATATTTTTTCAGACGGCCTTTTGATATGAAGGGCTTTACACGGCCACCGCCGCTTTAATATGCGGATGCGGATCGTAATCCACCAATTCAAAATCTTCAAAGGTGAATGCAAACAAATCTTTCACATCCGGATTAATGTTCATGGTTGGGAGCGGACGCGTGTCGCGGCTCAGTTGCAGTTCGGCTTGTTCAAAGTGGTTGCTGTAAAGGTGGGCATCGCCGAAAGTATGGATAAATTCGCCTGCTTCCAAGTCGCACACCTGCGCCACCATCATGGTCAGCAAGGCATAGCTGGCGATGTTGAACGGCACGCCCAAGAAAATATCGGCGCTGCGTTGGTAGAGCTGGCAGGAAAGCTTGCCGTCGGCCACATAAAATTGAAACAGCGCATGGCAGGGCGGTAAGGCCATTTCATCGACCAAAGCCGGATTCCATGCCGAAACGATTAAGCGGCGGCTGTCGGGATTTTTTTTGATTTGTTCCACCACATTAGCGATTTGGTCGATGTGACGGCCATCGGGTGCCGGCCAGCTGCGCCATTGGTAGCCGTAAACCGGGCCTAAGTCGCCGTTTTCATCGGCCCATTCGTCCCAAATCGACACATTATTGTCTTTAAGGTATTGGATGTTGGTGTCGCCTTTGAGAAACCACAGCAATTCATGAATGATGGAGCGCAGGTGCAGCTTTTTGGTGGTCAAAAGCGGAAAGCCTTGGCTTAAATCGAAGCGCATTTGGTGGCCGAACACAGAGCGCGTGCCGGTGCCGGTGCGGTCGGATTTGTCGGTACCTTGTTCGAGAACACGGCGCATGAGGTCGTGATAGGCTTTCATGAGGATTCCTTATGTTTGAATGGCTGTCATTTTAGCATTTCAGACGGCCTGCTGCATGGGAATTGAATTGACTCGTTAAATAGCCGATTAAATGAGATTAAATCACAGACAAAACGCATCAAATTGTTGACAAAATTTTGCCCTGTATCAAATTTGATGGAAATTTACACAATAAATTTTTGAAAAGTAGTTTTTCAATTACAGATTATAATTTTATTTTTTATTTAAATTGTGAATAAATATTACTGATATATTTTATTTATTGATATAAAATTTTTTTAAACAAAAATTCATTCAAAATAATGTCAACAATTTTACAAAAAAATACTTGGCAGCGAAAAAAAATAAGGTTATATTTCACTCCACAAATTTCCTACTTTTGGATGAATTCCCATCCGATCATTTTTTGGAGCGTACCATGACCGATTTAAATGCCTTGTTCGACAAACTGAAAAAGAACAACCCTAACCAAGAGCCGTTTCACCAAGCGGTAGAAGAAGTATTCGAAAGCTTGAAACCTTTCTTGAAAGACAACCCTAAATACACCCAGCAAAACCTGCTGGAGCGCATTGTTGAGCCTGAGCGTGTGGTGATGTTCCGCGTGACTTGGGTGGACGATAAAGGTGAAGTGCAAGTAAACCGCGGCTACCGTATTCAAATGAACTCTGCCATCGGCCCTTACAAAGGCGGTTTGCGTTTCCACCCGACTGTTGACTTGGGCGTGTTGAAATTCTTGGCTTTTGAGCAAGTATTCAAAAATGCCTTGACCACCTTGCCGATGGGCGGTGGTAAAGGTGGTTCGGATTTCGATCCTAAAGGCAAATCTGACGCTGAAGTGATGCGCTTCTGCCAAGCCTTTATGACTGAGCTCTACCGCCACATCGGCCCGAACACTGACGTACCAGCCGGCGACATCGGCGTGGGCGGCCGCGAAATCGGTTTCTTGTATGGCCAATACAAAAAAATCCGCAACGAATTCGCTTCTGTGTTGACCGGTAAAGGCCTGACTTGGGGCGGTAGCTTGATTCGCCCAGAAGCCACCGGCTACGGCTGCGTATATTTCGCACAATTCATGCTGGAAGCCAACAACGACAGCATGAAAGACAAAACCGTATTGATTTCCGGTTCAGGCAACGTTGCGCAATATGCGGCTGAAAAATCGATTCAATTGGGTGCGAAAGTGCTGACTGTTTCTGATTCTAACGGTTTCGTTCAATTTGCCGACAGTGGTATGACTGAAGCGCAATTGGCTGCCTTGATCGAATTGAAAGAAGTGCGCCGCGAGCGTTTGTCTGTGTACGCCAAAGAACAAGGCCTACAATACTTCGAAGGTCAAAAACCTTGGGGTGTGGCTGCCGATGTGGCCTTGCCTTGCGCGACCCAAAACGAATTGGACGAAGAAGCAGCCAAAACCTTGCTGGCCAACGGCTGTAAAGTGGTTGCCGAAGGTGCCAACATGCCGTCAACTCTGGGTGCAGTAAAACAATTCTTGGATGCCAAAATCCTGTACGCACCAGGTAAAGCATCGAACGCCGGTGGTGTAGCGACTTCTGGTTTGGAAATGAGCCAAAACGCCATCCGCTTGTGCTGGACTCGTGAAGAAGTGGACAAAAACCTGTTCAACATCATGAAAGACATCCACGAAAACTGCGTGAAATACGGCAAACGTGAAGACGGTAGCGTAAACTACGTTGACGGCGCGAACATCGCCGGTTTCGTGAAAGTGGCTGACGCGATGTTGGCACAAGGTATCTAATCGTTTTGTGATGTAAAGTCGTAAAATGAATCAAAGGCCGTCTGAAATTTCAGACGGCCTTTGTTTTGATTACTATATTTTGATCACTCAATCTTCGATAACGGCAAACTTATCCCAATTGGCCTGCACGTAAGCCACAGCGGCGGCCATGTCTTCATCGGCGGTTTCGTAGTATTCGCCATCGAGTTCTTCAAAATCGGTAAACTTGGCGCGGATGTCGTCTAATGGGGTATCCGCTTCGGCCAGTTGCTCGATTTCTTCGCCGTATTTCGCATACAGCGCTTTGGCTTTGTCTAAGATTTTCGGTGTCGGTTTAATCCGCCAGCGGCGCAGGCTGTCGGCGACGGGATTGAGAAAAATGTATTCGCCGTAACCTGCCGCGATGAGTTGCACAAATCCGCCTTCCTGTACTTGGCTGTCGAGATAGCAATAGGCGGTTAAGGTGTGCTGCTCGTCGTTTAAAGAAGCCATGTCTTCATCACCGTTTTGCGCGGTGTGGTCGAGATAGGCTGCGCTTAAGGTGTAGAGAAACTCGGCGGGGTCGTTGGGATTGAGTTCGTCGCGTTGGAATAAAGTGGTCATGTCAGGCCGTCTGAAAAAATGGGAATGAGCACATTATAAGGAAAACAGGCAGAGCTGGGGAATAGGGATAATGGTTCAGATGGCCTGATTTAGCCGCCCCCATAAATATAGTCTTTTAAAATAGAAACAATACAGCGTTGCCAGCTCCCTTATGTACTCGGTGTACACGGCGGTCGCTGTCGCCTTGTCTTGTTTCTATTTTAAACGACTATGTGTTATTGTGAAGCTACCATAATAAAGGAAATCATCATGCACACACTTCCCCTGAAAGCAGCGCGTTTTGCCACGCTGCCCAACACGTTTTACAGCACGGTCAAACCCGAGCCGTTGAATCAGCCGTATTGGATTGCGGTAAACGAAACCTTGTTGAATGAATTAAACATGCCGTCTGAAAGTTTTCAGACGGCCTCAAACCTTGCTTATCTTGCCGGCAGCGCGGCGGAATATCAGCCGCAGCCCATTGCAACGGTGTACAGCGGCCATCAGTTCGGCGGCTACACACCGCGTTTGGGCGATGGGCGCGCTTTGCTGCTGGGTGAAACACTGGACGAGCATGGCAAGGCATGGGAATGGCAGTTGAAAGGCGCGGGCAAAACGCCGTATTCACGTTTTGCCGACGGTAGGGCGGTGTTGCGTTCAAGCGTGCGCGAATATTTGTGTTCCGAAGCCATGCACGGTCTGAAGATTCCGACCACGCGCGCCTTGGCTTTGGTCGGCAGTGATGACGAAGTGTACCGCGAAACAGTAGAAACCGCCGCGGTGGTCACCCGCATTGCACCGAGTTTTATCCGCTTCGGCCACTTTGAATATTTTTTCTACACTGGCCGCGAAGCAGAGCTGAAAACGCTGGCTGATTTTGTGATAGACCATGATTACCCCGAATGCCGCGAAGCCGACAATCCTTATCTGGCCATGCTGCAAGCGGTGGCCGAGCGAACTGCCGAAACCGTTGCCGCGTGGCAGAGCGTTGGCTTTTGCCATGGCGTGATGAATACCGACAATATGTCGATACTCGGTCTGACCATCGATTACGGCCCGTTTGGTTTTATGGAAGGCTACGACCGCCGGCACGTCTGCAACCATTCCGACCACGAAGGCCGCTATGCCTATCACGCCCAGCCTTATATCGCGCATTGGAATCTGGCGGCGTTGGCTAATTGCTTTGAATCGTTGGTGCCGGAAAATGAACTCAACGATTTATTGGAACAATGGCCGGACACCTTTCAGACGGCCTATCTCAAACGCATGCGCCCGAAACTCGGTTTGCTGACCGAGCAGGCAGATGATGCGGAATTGATTGCCGATATGTTTGCCGCGCTGCAAGATAAAAAAGTCGATTTCACCTTGTTTTTCAGAAGATTAAGCGAGATTAGCAATGTGCATGATGACGCGTTGCCGTCTGAATTAATGGCCTTGTTTGGTGAGCAGAATCCGCAATTATTTATCCGCTGGGTCGGCCGCTACCGCCAACGCCTGCGTGCCGAAAACAACGACCATGCAGCTCGTAAATTGCGCATGGGTCAGGCTAATCCGCTGTATGTGTTGCGCAATTATCTGGCGCAACAAGCCATTGAGTTGGCCAAGCGTGGTGACTACCGCGAAATCGAACGCCTGCGCCGCTGCTTAGAAAATCCGTTTGACGAGCGGCAAGAGTTTGCCGATTTCGCCCAACCTGCGCCGGAATGGGCGGAGGGGATTGCGGTGAGTTGCTCGAGTTAAAATAACAAGGCCGAGACCTTTGCAAAACTGATGAATCATTAATAAAAACCAAAACTGCCGTCATTCCCGCGCAGGCGGGAATCCATTTTTCAGCATGATAAGCTATTGGATAAAATAGGTTTCTTAAATTTTGAGATGGATTCCCGCCTGCGCGGGAATGACGTCGGTTTTGTATGTGCAAGCTTTTTAAAGGAGTTTTGCAAAGGTATCAGGCTTCATGTAAAAGGCCGTCTGAAACGAGTATTTTGTTTCAGACGGCCTTTTTATTCAATCACTTATCAAGCCGGTTCGGCCATTTGCAACGCTTGTTGGATGTCTACCGACACAATCCGCGATACGCCTTTTTCCTGCATGGTCACGCCGACGAGTTGTTCGGCCATTTCCATGGTGAGGCGGTTGTGCGAGATGTAGAGAAACTGCGTTTGCGCCGACATTTCTTTCACCAGATTGCAGAAGCGCGAGGTGTTGGCATCATCCAGCGGCGCATCCACTTCGTCGAGCAGACAGAATGGTGCGGGATTGAGGCTGAACAGGGCAAACACCAAGCTCATGGCGGTGAGGGCTTTTTCGCCGCCGGAGAGTAGGTGGATGGTGCTGTTTTTCTTGCCTGGCGGGCGCGCCATAATCGATACGCCGGCAGTAAGCAGGTCGTCGCCAATCATTTTCAGCACCGCTTCGCCGCCGCCGAACAGGGTCGGGAAGAAGATTTGCACTTTTTCGTTGACTGCATCGAAAGTTTCTTTGAAACGCGCTTTGGTTTTGTCGTCGATTTGGCCGATGGCTTCTTCAAGCAGGTCAATCGCGGCTTGCACGTCTTCGCTTTGGCTGCGGTAATAATCGTCGCGTTCACGCGCTTCTTCCAATTCTTGCAAGGCGGCGAGGTTGACCGCACCCAAGGCTTCGATTTGTTGCGCGAGGCTGCCGATTTGGTTGTTCAACACGTTCAGACGGCCTGCTTCTTTGGCCAAGGTTTCCAATTGTGCCAAATCGGCGTTGCGCTCGGTCAGGTTTTGGTGAAAGCGTTTGGCGTTAATCAAGGCTTCCTGCTGCTGGAGCAAGGCGGTTTGCGTGGCGGCCTGAAGCTGCGGCAATTTGGCCTGCAAGGTTTGCTGGCGGGCATATTGCTCACGGCCTTGCGCTTGGGTTTGGTTTAAGGCTTCCTGCAACACGGCGTATTCTTCATCGAGCGTTTGCACGGCTTCGCTCAATTCTTCGAGCTTGATGTGTTGCTCGTCATCCTGCATTTCGCTTTCGTAGGCCAGCGCCAATTCCTGCTGGCGTTCCTGTAAATCCAAAGTCTGTTCGTCTAAGCGCGTAAGCTGCTGTTGCAGAGTGTGTTTTTGCTGTTGCAGTTTGTGTGCGGCCACTTCGGCCAAACCGTAGCGGCGATTGGCTTCGAGCAGGGCGAGCTGCGCCTGTTTCAGACGGCCTTGCTGGCTGTGGCGGTCGGCGGAAAGGCTGTGTTGCTGGTGTTCCAATTCGGCAACGGCTTCAAGCAGGGCGGCGATGTCGTCTTCGAGGCCGTCTGAAGACTGGCTCAGAATGATTTGCTCTTCTTCAAGCTGCGCCAATTCCTGCGTGATGTGCTCGCGGCGGATTTGGCCTTGGTTGGTGCGCGCCAACAATTCGGCGGCACGCTGCTGCGCTTGGTGGTATTGCTGGGTGTGTTGTTTTTGCTGTTGGGTTAGGTTTTTATGATGGTTTTCAGCAGCTTGCAACGCAGCCTGTGCTTGGTTGCGGGCTTGTTCGGCAGCGGCCAGTTGCGGCGCGGTTTGAGCAAGCTCGGCGGTGAGTTCGTCCAAACGGGCTTTCTGCGCAATCAAGTTTTCTTGCGCCGGTTTGGCATACAGCAACACACTCACCTTATCAACCTGATGGCCTTCGGGCGTGAGCCAGATTTGCTGGCCGCTCAAATCGTTTTGATGGGCAAGGGCGTAATCTAAATTTGGCGCGCACAATACGCCGTCGAGCCAATGATGCAAGGCCGTCTGAAAAGGCGGCTGGGCTTGGATTTGGTTCAACAAGGCTTGCACGGGCAGCGATTTTTTCAAGCCGCCGGTGAGTTTGTTGCTCAACCACGCAGCCGGACTGCTTGGTAAAGGCGAAGGCGGGCTGAAAGTATCAGGTACGGCACGCGCATGTAGGCGTTCGGCCAATATCACGCTCAAGGCATGCTGCCATTCGGCCGGTGCGCTGATGTGTTGCCACAATTGCGGTGCGGTGTCGTGCGCAGTAGCTTGCCAAAAGTCAGCGGCTTCCTGCGTTTGCGCCAATAATTGCGACAAAGCCTGCTGCTGGGCTTGCAGGGTGATGTGTTGCTGTTGCAGGTTTTGGCAATGATTCGAGGCCGTCTGAAAACTGTCGCGCAGAGTGGTTAATTGTTCTTCGGCGGCCAGGATTTGTTCTTCGTAATGTTCTTGCTGGCTTTGCAATAAGGTGGCTTGCTCTTGCGCGGCGGTGGTTTCGCTGTCGTCGGGCAGGTTTAAGGCTTGGCTTTCCTGCTTCAGACGGCCTTTGCGTGTTTCATGCTGCTGAACGGTTTGTTTGGTGTGGGCAAGCTGTTGCTGCTTCAGAGCCAATTCGCGTTTGATGCGGCCGGTTTCATCTTGCTGGGTTTGATAGGCGGCATTAAGCGAGGCTTGGGCTTCTTCCAATTCGGGCAGTTGGGCTTCGTGTTCGGCCACTTGCATGGCGAGTTCGGCCAGCTCGATTTGTTTTTCTTCGTTTTGAATGTCGGTGTCGTCAAGCTGGGCGCGGATTTGCTGCTGCTCTTGATGGATGCGCTGCAATTGTGCTTGCGCGGCTTGGCGGTCGCGTTCGATGCGCTGGCTCAGGCTGCGTTGGTGGCGCATTTGTTCTTCCAAACGGGCAATCTGCTCGCGCAATACGCCGCGGCGGTTGCTCAAATCATGCACACTTTGTTGCTGTGCTTGTTCGGCAGCTTGCAGGGCGTGTACTTCGTCCATCAGGGTTTGGATTTGCGCGGCAGTTTCGTCTTGCTGCGCTTGCAGTGATTGGTGTTGTGCGGTGGCTTTGTCGGCGGTGGCCAGCGATTGCTGCCATTGGGTGTAGTCGAGCAAATCCTGCTGCTGGTTGAGTTGGGCGGTGAGGGCTTTGTAGCGCTCGGCGGTTTCGGCCTGTTTTTCCAGCTTTTCAACCTGACGCGCCAATTCGTTTTGTAAGTCGCTCAAGCGCTGCAAATGTTCGCGCGTGTCTTTCAGACGGCCCTCGGTTTCTTTGCGGCGTTCTTTATATTTGGATACGCCGGCCGCTTCTTCGATATAAGCACGCAATTCTTCCGGCCGCGCTTCGATGATGCGTGAAATCATACCTTGTTCAATCACGGCATAACCGCGCGCGCCCACGCCGGTGCCTAAGAATAAATCGGTAATGTCGCGGCGGCGCACCACTTGGTTGTTGATGTAGTAAGTCGAATCGCCTTGGCGGGTAAGCTGGCGTTTGATGCTGACTTCGGCATATTGCCCCCACGCGCCTTGTAGGGCGTGGTCGCTGTTGTCAAACACCAATTCCACAGAAGCGCGCGGCGCAGGGCGGCGGGTGGCTGCGCCGTTGAAAATCACGTCTTGCATGCTTTCGCCGCGCAATTGTTTGGCCGATGCCTCACCCAATACCCAGCGCACGGCATCAATCACATTCGATTTGCCGCAGCCGTTGGGACCAATCACGGCAACCAGCTGCCCCGGAACGTGAATGGTGGTCGGGTCGGTAAAGGATTTAAAGCCGGAGAGTTTGATATGGGTCAGGCGCATGATTTTTGGAATAAGAAATAGATAAAAATAGTATTTTAATAGAAATTGACCGTTAACCGTAAAAAGCCGTCTGAAAACATGAATGATTTGTTCAGACGGCTTTGCTAATATTTATTTAAACCATTTCCGCAATGCCGGAATGCGTGACAACAGTAGAAAATCTAGCACTGCAATCACCAAAATGGCGATGATGGCGGTCGGGAAGAGCAGTGCCACCAGCAGAAGTGGTAAAGCCATTGCCCACCACACTGGTAACTCTGCCTTGCTTGACGGCGGATTCAAGCCGACGGCGTGGCTTGGGCGACGCTTCCACCACATCACAAAGCCGCTGACACACATCAAAATCACCGCCAAACAAAATGCCACATTGGCCGCGACACTCCACCAGCCCAATGTGCCCATGTGCAGCGCGATGCTGACGGCCATGAATTTGCCGAATGCGTTGTAGTCATCGTAGCGGATATCGGCCAACTGCTTGCCGCTGTATTGGTCGAGATGCACGGTGCGGTCGATAAACGGGCTGTTGGCATCGTAGCTCATCGAATCTTGCGACAGCGTCCACACGCCTGTTTCGCCTTGTGGCAGATTCAATTGATAGCGGCCTTGAAAACCGATTTCGCGTGCGTAGCGGTCAACCGTTTCCAGCGTCATCGGTTCGTCGGGGTGAATGCCGTCTGTGCCTAAAGTGGTGCCCGATTGCGGCATGGGTGTTAGTTCCAATACCCACGGCACTTCTTTGGTTTTACCGTCATTTAATAACTCGCCGTAAGTCACGACATCAGATTCGGGATTGGGTGCCACGCCCCATTTGCCTGCCGGGAACTGGCTCCAAGCTTGCACCGCCTTACCACCCCAAATGCCCGCCCATGCAATGCCCGATAAGCAGAACAACAATAAAATCAGCGAAATCCATGCACCGACTGCGCCGTGAAGGTCACGCCAAGCCGAGCGGCCGGAAGTGATTGTCGGCAACAGCATATTTTTCAGACTGCCTTGTTTGCGCCACCATAAATAAATGCCAGTGATAATCAGCAAAATGGTTAACGATGCCGCGGTTTCCAATAAATAATCGCCAAACGTGCCGAGCAAAATATCGCTGTGGATTTCATCCATCAAATGATACCAATCCTGATTGCGCGGAAACACTTTTACTGCCTGCGCTGTGTAAGGATCAATCGCCACCATCATGGCCTTGCCGTCGTCGTTGACCCGAAATACTGCCACCATATCGTCGGTGCGCGGGGCAATGTATTGCACCACCGACGCGGTTTCCGACTGCAACGCACCGCGCGCCGCTTCGGCCTGTACCGACAAAGGTTGCACCACGGCTTGCGGGGTCACATGAATCCGTTCGCCTTCACGACCGCTGATGTTGGCAAACAACAGCATGGCCAAACCGGTAGCGGCCAGTAAGATTAAAAAAGGAGCGACAAAAAAGCCAGCATAAAAATGCCAACGCCACACAGTGAGATAACGGCGGTTGGCTTGTTGCACCATATCCGGCGCGGTAGGGGTAGGATTCATGTGTTTTTCCGCTTTTATTAAAAGCAGGCTATTATAGTGATAGACGTATTTTAAATAAATACAATTTTCATAAAAATGGGAATGAATCTGATATAAGGCAAATTTATCCGTAAATATGGCTATATTCTGCTGAGTTTAGAATATATATTCTTATTTTCAAATAAAGTTTATTTTAGAGTTGGTATTTCATATTTTATCTATGACGCCGTCTAAAAATAAACCGTCAATCATTGTTCAGACGGCCTTATAATCCATCATCATCTTTTATCTGCTTGAGCTTGTGCCATGTTTTACCTTTATCAGTCCAACCGTCTCGAATCGCTCGCCGCTTTGTTTAGCCGCATTCAGCAGCTTCAGCCCTTGAAACACGCGTTGACGGCGGAAGAAATTATCGTGCAAAGCCAAGGCATGCGCCGTTATTTGAGCAGCTATTTGGCGAAAGAACTGGGCGTGGCGGCGAACCTGAAATTCAGTCTGCCGGCCGGTTTGACATGGCGCTTGATGCGCGAGCTGATTCCCAACGTGCCTGCGCTCAGCCCGTTTTCCCCCGAAGTGATGCGCTGGCGGCTGTTGGCATTGTTCCGCAGCGAAGCGTTTCAGACGGCGTCAGAATTTGAAATTGTGCGTAACAAGCTGCAAAGCTATTTACGCAGCGGCGAATCGGCGGATTATCATTTGGCCGGACAATTGGCCGATATTTTTGACCAATATTTGGTGTACCGTCCGCAATGGATTGATGCATGGCAGGAAGGCAAGCTGCTGGATTTGGGCGAAGATGAAATCTGGCAGGCGCAATTGTGGCGTTTTCTGGACGACGGCAGACAAACCGTGCCGCACCGCGTGGCCTTGTGGGAAACCTTGCTGGCCAATTTGTCGCCGCAAAACCTGCCCGAACGCTTTTTCGTGTTCGGCATTTCTACCATGGCGCCGATGTATTTGCAGCTTTTACAGGCCATTTCCGAGCATTGTGATGTGTTTGTGTTCGCGCTCAATCCGAGCGAGCAGCATTGGGGCAATGTGATTGAAGCCGCGCAGATTTTGAAAAGCGGCGACGATGTTGATTTGAGCCAAACCGGCCATCCGCTGCTGGCTTCATTGGGCAAGCAGGGGCGTGATTTCTTTGATTTTCTGTCGGAAATTGAGATGGAAACACCGGTGTACGAAACGGAAAGCAGCGGCGGAGCGACCTTGCTGCACCGTTTGCAAAACGACATTCAAACCTTGTCGCTGCCGTCTGAAAACGATGTCGGGCAGGGCGATGCGCTGCTTTCAGACGGCTCTGTCCGCGTGGTGTCGGCACACAGCCCTTTGCGCGAGCTGCAAATTTTGAAAGACCAACTGCTGCACATTCTGCACGAACATCCCGACTGGCAGCCGCACGACATCGCTGTGTTGACCCCGAATATCGAGCCGTATAGCCCGTTTATCGAAGCCGTGTTCGGCCGTGCGGCAGATGGCACGCAAGCCTTGCCGTATTCGATTTCCGATGTGAAACTCAGCCGCCGCCAGCCACTTTTTTACGCCTTGGAACAAGTATTGGCCTTGCTGGAAAGCCGCTTTGAAGTGGATAAAGTGCTGCCGTTGCTCGATAGCCATTTGGTGCAAAACCGCTTTGAAATCAGCAAAGACGATTTGCCGCTGCTGCACGACACCATCGCCGAACTCAACGTGCATTGGGGTTTGGATGGCAAGATGCGCGGCGCAGCGGATGATTTGTTTACCTGGCAGCAGGCTTTGTCGCGCTTGGTGCTGGGCTGGATGCTGCCTGAAGGCGGCGACGGTATGTGGCAAAACGTCAGTGCGTGGCACGGCGATGTCAACCAATTGGCTGTGTTCAGCCGCTTCACCGCCTTTATGCAGACCTTGGCCGACACCGCGCAAACATGGCAAACCGCCGCCACAGTGGATGAATGGATTGAACGCGTGCGCCAATTGCACGATGGCTTATTTGCCTTGGGCGACGACGACCAATATGCCGCGCAGCAATTCGAGCAAGCCTTGGTGAAATGGCAGCAAGAAGTGGCATTGTCAGGATTTTCAGACGGCATGTTGCCGCAGCACACCGTTATCCGCCACATCAGCCGCTTTTTGAGCAGCGAAAGCCAAGCCGGATTTTTGCGCGGCGGCATGACCTTTTGCAGCATGGTGCCGATGCGCAGCCTGCCGTTTAAAGTATTGTGTTTATTGGGTTTGAACGACGGCGATTTCCCGCGCAACACCAAGCCGACCGTGTTTGACCTGATTGCCAAACACCCGAAAAAAGGCGACCGCGCCCGCCGTGATGACGACCGCTATCTGTTTCTCGAAGCCATCATCAGCGCGCGAGAGATTCTGTATTTGTCGTATGTCGGCCGCAGCATCGTCAACGATGCCGAGCTGGCACCTTCGGCCTTGTTGAGCGAACTCATCGACACCATCGCCGAAATGACCGGAAAACGCAGCAAAGATTTGCTGGCAAACTGGGTGCGCCAACATCCGCTGCAAGCCTTTTCCACACGCTATTTCCAATTGCAAGATTCTGCCAAGCTCATCAGCACACGTCGTGATTACGCCCAAGCTCTGAATGAAGCAGCACACAGGCCGTCTGAAAAGATGACGCCGTTTTTCAAGCAACCTTTGGGCAATGAAGACGAACTGCCGAGCATCGTCACGCAAAACGAATTTATCGGCTTTTGGAAAAATCCGGTCAAAGCATGGCTGCGCCATACCTTGGGCTGGCGTGAACCCTATCGCGATGAAGCATGGGAATCGGCCGAGCCGTTCGAGCCGGAGCAGGGTGAAAAAATCGCCGACGCGTATCTGGAAGCGCGCCGACAGCGGCAGGATTTTGCTGCCGTCGAAACCAAGCTTAACGCCGAAAGCCTGTTGCCTACCGGTGAACTGGGCAGCTTGTGGCAGCAGCGTTTCCAAGCCGCCGCCAAACAGCTCGACCAAGATTTGCTCGAAAGCCCGAAAGTACCGCCGGTGGCCTATGAGTTGGCGTTCGGTCAGCAAACCCTAAGCGGCAGCCTGAACCATGTGTATCAATGCGGCCAAATCCTGTTCCGCAACAAAAAGCTCAACGCCCCCGAGCGCATTGCCTTGCTGTTGGAGCATGTGTTGTTCAATGCCGTGAGGCCGTCTGAAAGCGAAAGCGGCCAGAGCTATTTTGTGTCGAACGACGAAACCGTGGTTTATCCCGAAATCGACCGCCAAACCGCCCATGACATCCTGCAAACATGGCTTACATACTACAACATCGGCCAACATCGCCCCT
Organism: Neisseria sp. CCUG17229; assembly: GCF_047839235.1. Lineage (NCBI taxonomy): Bacteria > Pseudomonadati > Pseudomonadota > Betaproteobacteria > Neisseriales > Neisseriaceae > Neisseria > Neisseria sp. CCUG17229. The sequence goes on along the minus strand of NZ_CP181247.1, from coordinate 1,919,949 downwards.
TGCCGTTTTTCGCCAAAACCAGCTTGGCCGCTGCCGAAGCCTACCTGAAAAAACAAGAATGGGAAGCCGCACAATCTGCTGCCATCGGTGCATATTTTGGTAACAAAGTAAGCCCGGGGCAGGGCAGCTATACCGAAGTGGCTTTGGTATTCGGCCACGATGATGAATCGCCGCTGGATACGCCCTTGTTTGAAAATCTGATTATTGAAATGTTGGTGCCGCTGCTGATTGCGGTTTCAACATCGAAAGAAGCATAAGTAGACATGAGGCCGTCTGAAAGATGAAATCGGTTTTCAGACGGCCTGTGAGCTTCAGAAGTCTTATGAATCAATAGCAACACAAACGGCTGTCATTCCCGCGCAGGCGGGAATCCATCGTGGCATTTAAGAAGCCTATTTTTATTCAATAGTTTGCTATGTTCAACAGTGGATTCCCGCCTGCGCGGGAATGACGGCTTGTTTTGTATGCTGGCTCTTAAAGGCATGTAAAGGTCACGGCCTTGCTTAATGTAAAAGCAATTGGAAAAACTGCTTAAAAATTGTACAATCACAGCCCTTTCAAACACGGCCGCAACCATGCAAATCGGCGCATATTCCATCTATACCCCCATCGCACTCGCACCCATGGCAGGCATTACCGACAAGCCTTTCCGCCGTTTGTGCCGTGAGTTTGGCGCGGGCTGGGCGGTTTGTGAAATGGTCACCAGCGATCCCGAGTTGCGCCACACCAAAAAGACCTTGCGCCGCAGCGATTTTTCCGATGAAAACGGCACGGTGGCGGTGCAGATTCTCGGCAATGTGCCGCAAGTGATGGCCGAAGCCGCGCGTTATAATGTCGAGCTTGGCGCGCAAGTGATTGATATTAATATGGGTTGTCCTGCCAAGAAAGTGTGCAATGTGTTGGCAGGCAGCGCTTTGTTGCAAGACGAAAAACTGGTGGCCGAGATTTTGCAGGCAGTGGTGCAGGCGGTGAATGTGCCGGTGACCTTGAAAACGCGTTTGGGCTGGCACGACGACCATCAAAACCTGCTCACCATCGCCCAAATCGCCGAAGATGCCGGAATTGCAGCGTTGGCCGTGCACGGCCGCACGCGCACGCAGATGTATCAGGGCGAAGCGCGTTATGAATTGATTGCCGAAGCCAAAAGTCGTCTGAACATGCCGCTGTGGGTCAACGGCGACATCACTTCGCCGCAAAAAGCCGCTGAAGTGTTGCAGCAAACCGGTGCCGACGGCGTGATGATTGGCCGTGGCGCACAAGGCCAGCCGTGGTTGTTTCGCGATTTGAAACATTTCGCTGAACACGGCACGCTGCCTGAAGCCTTGCCATTGAAGCAATGCAGCGACACCGTGCTCGCCCATATCCGCGCCATGCACGAATTTTATGGAGAACAAAGCGGCTTAAGAATCGCGCGCAAACACATCGGCTGGTATCTCGATTCCATGCCCGAAGGCATGGAAACCCGCCGCGAAATCAACCGCTTGGATTCTGCGGCGGCACAGTATGATGCACTGGCGACTTATTTGGATAAACTGCCTGAAAAGACCGATGCTTGGGCGTGTGCTTATCGTTAAACGACAATACACCCTCAATGCCGTCTGAAACATCAAACACCCTATAAGGACAAACATGGATTTTTGGCAAGGATTTTGGCTCATTACCGGCGTACATTTTTTGGCCTGCATGTCGCCCGGCCCTGATTTTGTGTTGGTGTCACAGCAATCCTTAAGTCGCGGCCGTGCGGCAGGTTTGCTGACGGCGTTGGGCATTGCGCTGGGCTTTGGCGTGCACATCATTTATTCGGTGCTGGGTTTGGTTACTGTGGTGGCGCAATCGGCTACGTTGCTGACTGTGATTAAAATTGTCGGCGGCCTGTATCTGATTTATATCGGCTACAAAGGGCTGACGGCAAAAGCAGCGGGCGAAGTGGCCGAAATCCGTGCCGAAAAAATGGCAGCCGAGCCGGCGTGGAAAATCATTTGGCGCGGTGTGTTGTGTAATGTGCTGAACCCGAAAGCGGTGGTGTATATGCTGTCGCTGTTTACCGTGGTGTTGTCACCGACCACGCCGCTGTGGCAAATGGCGGCTTACGGTGCTTGGATGACGCTGATGCTGTTTGTCTGGTTCGGTTTGGTGGCATTGATGTTGTCGGTACCGGCAGTCAACCGCCGCTTCCAGCGTTTCGGCCATTGGATAGACCGCGTGTGCGGCGGCGCATTGGCATTATTGGGGATAAAAGTGATGAGCGGCAGCTAGTGAGGCCGTCTGAAAACAATGTGAACAGAAAAGAGCAAACGATGAAAACGCAAACAGTCGATATCGCGCAATGTGTGGCGCAAAATTTAAAACAATATTTCAAAGATTTGGCCGGTGAAACGCCAGTAGGTGTGTACGATATGGTGCTGCACCAAGTGGAAAAACCCATGCTGCAATGCGTGATGGACGAATGCAACGGCAACCAATCTAAAGCCGCCGCCATGCTGGGCTTGAACCGCAATACCTTGCGCAAAAAATTATTACAGCACGGGTTTCTGGACGATTAACATCATGAAACAGGCCGTCTGAAAACGATTATTGCGTTTTCAGACGGCCTGTTTATCATCCAAATAGATAGGGAAACCCAATGAGCATCACCATCCGCCCCATGCTGGAACAAGACATCGAACAAGTGTGGCCGCTTATGCGCGATTTGGCCGTGTTTGAACACTATATCGACAGCTTTGCCATCACGCCGCAAATCGTGAAAGAGCGCGGCTTCGACAAACAACCGCCCGATTTTCACTGCTTGGTCGCCGATTCAGACGGCCTGATCGGCGGCATGTTGGTGTATTACTTTTTAAACTACACCGCGCAAAACCAACCGGCGGTGTACATCAAAGAATTATACGTCGCCGAAAATTTCCGCAACCAAAAAATCGGTGAAAAGCTGATGCACGCTGTGTATGCCGAAGCCAAGGCCAAAGGCTGCGGCCAAATCAAATGGACTGTCGCCGCGTGGAACGATGCCGGACAACGTTTCTACCAACGCTTAGGCGCGGCCGAAGACAAGGAATGGCTGAATTATGCGTGGAAAGTCGAGTAATCAACAGGCCGTCTGAAAACAGATTTTTAGACGGCCTGTTGTGTATCGTTTGCAGCAAATTGTTTACAATTCCCACAAAAATAGCGCGGTCGATACTGCAAAAAAACGTAAAATAGGCGATAATACGGCCTGACCGATTTGCGCCGTCGCGCCCCTGTTTCAGACGGCCTCTTCAATTAACCCAACTCAAAAAGGAATCCGAATGGCAACCGTAAAACGTGCCCTGATCAGCCTGTCCGACAAAACCGGCGTGGTTGAATTTGCCCAAACCTTAACCCGACTGGGCGTGGAAATCTTGTCCACCGGCGGTACTGCGAAATTATTGGCAGACGCCGGTGTTCCCGTTATTGAAGTGGCCGACTACACCGGCTTTCCCGAAATGCTCGACGGCCGCGTGAAAACGCTGCATCCGAAAATCCACGGCGGTATTTTGGGTCGCCGCGACTTGCCTGAGCATGTCGCCAAAATGGAAGAACACGGCATCGGCAACATCGATTTGGTGTGTGTGAACCTGTATCCGTTTGCCGCCACCATCGCCAAGCCGAATTGCACGCTCGAAGATGCGATTGAAAACATCGACATCGGCGGCCCGACCATGGTGCGTTCTGCCGCGAAAAACTGGAAACACGTTGCCATCGTTACCGATACCGCTGATTTTGCCGACATCGCAGCCGAATTGGAAAACAACGGCGGCGCATTGAGCGACAAAACCCGTTTCAACCTGTCGTGCAAAGCCTTCAGCCACACCGCGCAATACGACGGCATGATTTCCAACTACCTGACCGCTTTGGCCGACGACAAATTGAGTGGCGAGCCGGAAGCGGGTGATTTCCCGAGCCAGTTCAACCAAAGCTGGATTAAAGTGCAAGACATGCGCTACGGTGAAAATCCGCACCAAAAAGCCGCATTCTACCGCGACCTGTATCCGGCTGCCGGCAGCTTGAGCGCCTACCGCCAATTGCAGGGCAAAGAATTGTCGTACAACAACATCGCCGATTCCGATGCCGCTTGGGAAGCCGTAAAATCCTTCGACCAACCGGCCTGCGTGATTGTGAAACACGCCAATCCGTGCGGCGTGGCCGTGGCCGCCAACACCTTGGATGCCTACCGTTTGGCCTATGCCACCGACACCACCAGTGCGTTTGGCGGCATCATCGCCTTCAACCGCGAAGTGGACGGCGCAACGGCGAAACAAATCACCGACAACCAATTTATGGAAGTATTGATGGCGCCGGCGTTTACCGACGAAGCCTTGGAAATCGTTGCCGCCAAGAAAAACGTACGCGTGTTGGAAGTGCCGTTGGAAGAAGGCGCGAACCAATTTGAATTGAAACGCGTCGGCGGCGGCTTGTTGGTGCAAACCCCTGACATCCACAAACTCACCGCCGCCGATTTGAAAGTCGTGACCAAACGCCAGCCGACCGAGCAAGAGCTCAACGATTTGCTGTTTGTGTGGAATGTGGCCAAATTCGTCAAATCGAATGCCATCGTGTTCGGCAAAGGCGGCCAAACCTACGGCATCGGCGCCGGCCAAATGAGCCGCGTGGATTCTACCCGCATCGCCGCCCGCAAAGCGCAAGACGCAAATCTGGAATTAAACGGTGCGTGTGCCGCATCGGATGCTTTCTTCCCGTTCCGCGACGGTATTGATGTGATTGCCGAACAAGGCATCAAAGCGATTATCCAACCGGGCGGCTCTATGCGTGATGAAGAAGTGTTCGCCGCTGCCGACGAACACGGCATCGCAATGGTGATTACCGGTGTGCGCCATTTCCGCCATTAATGTGATGTGAAAGAAAGGCCGTCTGAAAACCATTAGGTTTCAGACGGCCTTGTTGTATGTAGGGCGGGTGTAAACCCGCCATTTTGAAATGTGAATCGTGATGAAAAAGCAGTTTTGAAAATGATGGGTTAACACCCATCCTACAAAATAAAAAAAAATGCCGTCTGAAAACCCTTTCAGACGGCATGGATTGTTTGTTCTGCCTTAGAACACGTTACGCAAAATCAGGAAGCAGACTACCGAGAGCATCGCGGCAGACGGCAGGGTGATGACCCAAGCCAAGCCGATTGGTTTCATCAGTGCCCAGTTGGCGTTGCGGTTGACCAAGCCGATGCCCAATACCGCGCCGACCAGAATGTGTGTGCTCGATACCGGCAAGCCCAATAACGACGCACCCATCACCACCGAAGCGGCGGCCAATTCGGCGGTAAAGCCGGAAGCAGGGTGCATTTCGGCCAAGTTGGTGCCGACGGTTTGAATCACTTCTTTACCGATAAACCACAGGCCGACAATCAGGGCGATACCGAATGTGAGCATCGCTACGGCAGGTACAGGCGATTCGGAACCGATTTCACCGGTGCGCAACACGTCCATAATCGCGGCGAACGGACCGATGGCGTTGGCGATGTCGTTGGCGCCGTGGCTGAAAGCGAAGCCGGCGGCGGTAAACACCTGCATCCATGAGAACATCAAGAACGTGGATTTGCCCAAGTCTTTGCGTTTCAAGGTTTTGGCGTAAATAAAGGTTGCCATCCACACCGCCGCACCAATCATGCCGATCATCAGGAAGTTGCCCACTGTGCCAATGCCTAAGTGCAGGTTTTTCAAGCCTTTGAAAATCAGCATAGAAGCAATCATCATCGCGCCAACCGAAGCAATCAGCGGCACCCAAGATTGCAGCGCTTTGTAGGTATCGATGCTGTTTTTGCGGCTGTCGATTTCATGCAAACCTTTGTAGTAGGCCGATTCCAGCTCTTTCGGGTCTAAATCCGGGTCTTCATAAATCTGTACGTCACGCGCCATGGCCGAAGCGGCTTCGATTTTGTCGTGTTCGCTCAAGCGCTCGAAAGCTTCGCGGTGTTGCTCTTTATACAGTTTTTTCTCTTGCTTGATTTGTTTCAAGCGCTCATCGGCAGCGGTGTTGTAATCCAGCACATATTTTTTGATTTGCGAAAACAACACATACGACACCAATCCGCCCAATACCGGCGACAACACCCAAGAAATCGCGATTTGCGCTAAGCGGTCCCATTGCAGCAGCGAGAAAGCATCCGAACCGCTGCCCAAGAAACCCAAACACAAACCACTACCGACGATACCGCCGATAATCGAGTGGGTGGTCGATACCGGCCAGCCTTTTTTGGTGGCAAACAGCAGCCACAAAGCGGAAGCAAGCAGGGCAGACATCATGATGTAGACAAACTGCATAGGCTCCAGATCCATCGCTTTTAAGTCGATGATGCCTTTGCGGATGGTTGAAGTCACTTCGCCACCGGCAATCACTGCGCCGCTGACTTCAAAAATCGCCGCCACCAATAAGGCTTGTGTGATGGTCAGCGTACCGGCGCCAACCGATGTGCCGAACGAGTTGGCCACGTCGTTGCCGCCGATGTTAAACGCCATAAACACGCCGAACAAAGTCGCCAATAAGAACAGCATGGTGTGGTTGCCGTTGGTATAGCCCAGGCCCCATACGATAAAGTAGCCCACTGCGCCGATGAGTAATGCGGCGAATATGGCATTGATTTTTTTAACACTTGCATCAGAAGGAGCCGTGCCCATGATTTTTCCTTATAATAAAATGGAAGCAGTTGCAAAACGGTGCTACTTTAGCGATATTTTGTGACAGTTCTGTGACAATGTTAAATTTTGTTGATTGTTGTGGTTTTTAAAGGTGTTGCATTTAGTGATAAATTAGAAATTTTGATGGAAATACAAATTATTATGAAAAAATTAATGATAATAACTGTGTTAACTTTTGTGTTGGCCGGATGCAGCCATACCCACACCGGCGGCTTTTTTGGTGCGTCTAATAATGGCACGGCAGGCGGGGTGACGCAGTCTTTTCGTTGGTAATACATGATTGTAAAGGTCGTCTGAAAGGTATTTTGTTATCTAAAACACCTTTCAGACGACCTTTCTGATGTTCAGGTTTCGGATAAACCATAAAAGCGATACTAGGCTGATTTGTGACAGCTTTTTGGCATAGTTTGCGAATATTCATGAAACTTTACAATTTGCCTAAAAGTTTCCGATTCTTATTTGGCATTAAGTGCCAATAAATCAAAAAATCGAAGTTTAAATTTACGATAAAATCCGACTTTTCGTAATTTTAAACAGGCCGTCTGAAAAAGACGGGTAACAAAATGGCACAAAATCAAACACACACTTCAACATCCACTTGGCGCAGCCGCATGAGCGCGCTGGGGCCGGGTATTTTGATGGCTTCTGCGGCCATCGGCGGCTCACATTTGATTGCATCCACGCAGGCCGGTGCGCTGTATGGTTGGCAGTTGGCTTTAATCATCATCTTAACCAACTTTCTGAAATATCCGTTTTTCCGCTTCAGCGCGCACTATACCATGGATACCGGCAAGAGCTTGGTGCAGGGCTATGCCGAGAAAAGCCGTTTTTATTTATGGGTGTTTGCGCTGCTGTGTTTCGTTTCCGCAACCATCAGCACCGGCGCAGTGGCAGTGGTGACGGCGGCGATTATCAAAATGGCCTTGCCGAATCTTGGTTTGGAAACCGGCGTGATTGCGGCCTTGATTATGCTTTCTTGTTTGCTGATTCTGGTGAGCGGCCAATACCGCGCACTCGACCGCGTATCTAAAACCATTGTTGCCAGCTTGGCAGTGGCAACCGTGATTGCGGCCGGTATCGCCATGTCGCGCGGTATGCAGATGCAGCCCGACTTTATCGAGCCGACCCCGTGGACACTCGCAGGCTTGGGCTTCATCATCGCCTTGATGGGCTGGATGCCCGCGCCGATTGAGATTTCCGCGATTAACTCTTTGTGGGTGACGGAAAAACAAAAAATCCAACCGTCCAGCTACCGCGACGGCATTTTCGACTTTAACGTCGGTTTCTATACCAGCGCGGTGTTGGCGGTGGTGTTTCTGGTGTTGGGCGCGTATGTGCAATACGGCAACGGCGAAGCCGTACAAATGGCCGGCGGCAAATACATCGGCCAGTTGATTAATATGTATGCCGTGACCATCGGTGAATGGGCGCGCCCGCTGGTGGCGTTTATCGCGTTTGCCTGTATGTACGGCACCACCATCACCGTGATTGACGGCTACGCCCGCGCCGTATCCGAATCCGTGCGCCTGATCCGCCATAAAGACAGTGTGCGCAAGTGTGAATTGTTTGGCTGGTATTTGTGGGTTGCCGGTACCGGCTTGGCGCTGATTTTATGGTTCAACAGCGCGATGGCCGAGTTGCTGAAATTCGCCATGATTTCCGCGTTCTTGGCCGCACCGGTGTTCGCATGGTTGAACTATCGCTTGGTGAAAGCCGACAAAAAACACAAACTCTCCAAAGGCATGGAAGCCTTGGCGATTGTCGGTTTGATTTATCTGGTGGGTTTTGCCGTGTTGTTCCTGCTAAATTTGGGTGGGTTTTTAGGTTAAGTTGCCTAAATTGCACAAAGGCCGTCTGAACGTTCAGACGGCCTTTTGTGTATTTTTGATTGCCATCATATCAATCTGCTTTATATAATCTAAAAACAATAAGCACACAACAGGAGAAAGAATATGGATTTGAATCAAGCATTTGAAGCGTTGAAAACGCAAAACGACATCACCGTCGGCGCGGATTGGTTTCAAGGCCGTTCGCTGTTTGGCGGGGTGACGGCAGCTTTGATGTTGGTGAAATTGCAGCATATTTTGGACAAACCGCGCCGCCTGCGTTCGCTGACGGTAAATTTTGTCGGCCCCGTCAATGCTGCCGAAGCCGTGCATTTGGATGCACGCATATTGCGGGTGGGGAAGTCGGTGGTGCAGGGCGAAGTGCATTTGACGCAGGGCGGTGAGGTGTTGGCGGTGTTGCTGGCCAGTTTTGGCGAAGCGCGTGAATCAAAAGCGGTTCAGACGGCATCAACGCCTGCGCCGACATGGCAGCCGCCGCAGGGTTTGCCGATCCAACGTGATTTGGGCGGTTTGGAATTGGCGTTTTTGCATTATTTGGATTTGCGCTGGGCGCAAGGGGCGCAGGCGTTTAGCGGGGCGGAACGCGCTTCGTTTGGCGCCTATACGCGCTTTCAAAACCAACAGGGCAAGTTTACCTTGGCGCATTTGGTGGCACTGGCCGACGGTTTTCCGCCTGCACCTGCCGTATTGATTGACGGCATCGCGCCGATGAGCAGCCTGACTTGGACGCTGGAATTGCTGCACGAGCCACAAGACATCACGCTGGATGATTTCTGGCAATACGAAGTGCACACCGACTCTGCGGCGGAAGGCTACGGCCATACCGAAGCGCGGATGTGGGATAAAAACGGTGTGTTGACGCTCATCAGTCGCCAGACCGTCACCGTTTTCGCTTAAGATTTCAGGCCGTCTGAAAGGTTAAGTGACAATAATTTCATAAGTAATATGATTGATGGAGAGGCCGTCTGAAATGTTTTCAGACGGCCTTTTTATATCAATTTACATGATAATAAAATGATGAAAAATAAAGCATATTTCAACCATTTCTGTGATTTTTTAAAAATTAAATCATTTAGAATCATAAATTTAAATTAATTTTTGGGCAGATTTGTGTAAATTCTATTTGCGCGGCTTGAAATGTCAATTTAGTTGATATTATACTCAAGCCATGTTCTAACAAACACCCGAATCATATAGAGGAGAGAAATCATGTCATACGAAAACCGCTGGCAGACTGTGAAAGTGGCCGTAGAAAACCAAATCGCGTGGGTATCGTTCAACCGCCCCGACAAACGCAATGCCATGAGTCCGACGCTCAACCGCGAAATGGGCGATGTGTTGGAAGTGTTGGAGCAGGATGCCGATGTCGGCGTGGTGGTGATTACCGGCGAGGGCAGCGCGTGGACAGCGGGCATGGATTTGAAAGAGTATTTCCGCGAAACCGACGGTCTGCCGGAAATTGCCCAAGAAAAAGCCCGCCGCGAAGCGTGCAAATGGCAATGGCAGATGCTGCGTTTTTACAATAAGCCGACCATTGCAATGGTGAACGGCTGGTGTTTCGGCGGTGCATTTTCGCCGTTGGTGGCGTGCGATTTGGCGATTGCCGCCGATGAAGCCGTGTTCGGTTTGTCGGAAATCAACTGGGGCATTCCGCCGGGCAACTTGGTAAGCAAGGCAATGGCAGATACCGTCGGCCACCGTCAATCGCTGTATTACATCATGACCGGCGAAACCTTCAACGGCAAACAGGCCGCTGAAATGGGCTTGGTGAACAAGAGCGTGCCGCTGGCTGAATTGCGTGCCGAAGTGGAAAAATTATGCCAAACGCTGCTGGAGAAAAATCCGGTGGTGCTGCGTTATGCGAAAAATGGTTTCAAACGCTGCCGCGAGCTGACTTGGGATCAAAACGAAGATTATTTGTACGCCAAGCTGGATCAGTGTCTGTTCCGCGATCCGGAAGGCGGCCGTGCGGAAGGCATGCGCCAGTTCTTAGATGAAAAATCCATCAAACCGGGCTTGCAGACTTATAAACGATAAGGTTGAATAGGCAGGCCGTCTGAAACCTTTCAGACGGCCTGAGACAACAGGAGAATTTCATGAATCAAGTCAATTTGTTTATCAATGGTGAATCACGTCCGGCGGCAGACGGCCAAACATTCGAGCGTTTCGGTCCTTTAAGCGGCCAAGCAGCGACGGTGGCGGCGGCTGGTAAGGCGGCGGATGCCAATGCGGCGGTGGAAGCGGCGGCAAAAGCGTTTCCAGCTTGGGCAGCGTTGCCACCGGGCGAAAAGCGCAACCGTTTGCTGAAAGCGGCGGATTTGCTGGCTTCGCGCGCGGAAGAGTTTGTCAAAATCGGTATCGATGAGATGGGTTCGAGCGGCGCGTGGTATGGCTTTAACGTGCATTTGGCGGCCAACATGCTGCGCGATGCGGCGGGTATGGTGACGCAGATTCAAGGCAATGTGATTCCGAGCGATGTGCCGGGTCGTATGGCGATGGGTATGCGTGTGCCGTGTGGCGTGGTGGTGGGCATGGCGCCTTGGAATGCGCCGGTGATCTTGGCCACCCGTGCGCTGGCGATGCCATTGGCGTGCGGCAACACGGTGGTGTTGAAAGCATCGGAAAATTGTCCGGCCACGCATGAATTGCTGGTGCGCACCTTGAGTGAAGCCGGTTTGGGCGAAGGTGTGGTGAACTTGGTGACCCACAGCGCGGAAGATGCGCCGGAAGTGGTGTCGGCGTTGATCGCCCATCCTGCGGTAAAACGCGTCAACTTCACCGGCTCGACCCATGTCGGCAAAATCATCGCCAAACAATGCGCCGAATACCTGAAGCCAGTGGTGTTGGAATTGGGCGGCAAAGCGCCGGTGATTGTGTGCGAAGACGCTGATTTGGACGAAGCGGCCAATGCGATTGCGTTTGGCGCGTTCTTCAACCAAGGCCAAATCTGCATGAGCACCGAGCGCGTGTTGGTGCATGAAAGCGTGGCCGATGATTTGATTGGCCGTCTGAAAGCGAAAATCGACGGTTTTGTCACCGGCGATCCGCGCGAACAAGTCCACATCGCCCATGTGGAAAGCAAACGCTCGGCCGACCGCATTTTGGCCATGGTGCGCGATGCGGAAGAAAAAGGTGCGAAAGCGATTACCGAATACCAAGTCAACGGCACCGCCATCAGCCCGATTCTGCTCGACGGCATTGCGCTGGGCATGCAGCTTTACACCGAAGAATCGTTCGGTCCGGTGTGTACGCTGGAGCGCGTGAAAGACGATGAAGACGCGATTGCCAAAGCCAACGATTCCGTGTTTGGCTTGTCGGCTGCCGTGTTCAGCCGCGATTTGGGTCGTGCGATGGCGATTGCGCAGCGCATTGAAAGCGGCATTTGCCACATCAATTCGGCTACTGTTGACGATGAAGCACCGATGCCGTTTGGCGGCGTGAAAGACAGCGGTTACGGCCGCTTCGGCAGCAATGCGTCGATTAATGAATTTACCGAATTGCGTTGGATTACCGTACGGAGCACGCCGAAACATTATCCGATTTAAGCATCCATTCAGACGGCCTTGACAATAAAACCAGCGACAAACGCAACGAGGCCGTCTGAATATCAAAGCAGAGGAGAAACTGCATGAACACCACATCTTATCTCGATTATCCCATCCGTCCGGTCAAGCTGGGCGGTCATGAAGTGGACGTGCGCGAAGAGGGCGGCACGTTTTACATCCATCCCAAAGAAACCTTAAAACCTTATCCCGAAGTCTTGTCGCAGCGTTTGTATGAAAACGCCGAAAAATACCCCGACCGCGTGTTTGTCGCCCGCCGAGGTGCAGACGGCCAATGGCAGAAATACACCTACGCGCAAACGCTGCAAGCCGTGCGTAATATTGCCCAAGCCTTGATGCCGTATCAATTGTGTGCCGAGCGGCCGCTGATGATTTTGTCGGAAAACTCCATCGAAACTTTCCTGCTCAATTTCGGCGCGATGGTGGCGGGCATGCCGCATGCCTATGTGGCGCCGGCTTATTCGCTGGTGGCCAACAGTCCCGACAAGCTGCGCCATGTGATTGACACGCTCACACCGGGCATGTTTTTTGCGGGCGACGGCAAAGGTTTCAGACGGCATCTGGAAGCCTGTGGCCAGCTCGACAAACCGATTATCACCACTACCGGCGATTTAGACGGCCATGCCTGCCTGAAATTTGAGGATTTTCTCAATACGCCGGCCACCGATGAAGTGGAGCAGCGTCACGCGCAGATTCAGGCTGACGATATTGCCAAATTCCTGTTTACTTCCGGTTCGACCTCGTTGCCGAAAGTGGTGCCGACTACGCACAGAATGTTGTGTAGCAACCAGCAAATGCTGCGCCAAACCTTGGCCGTGATGGAAGACGAGCCGCCGGTATTGGTGGATTGGTTGAGCTGGCATCACACTTTTGGCGGCAGCCACAATTTAGGCATTGTGCTGTACAACGCCGGCACGTTCTACATCGACGACGGCCGCCCGACGCCTGAGCGCTTCCCCGAAACCATCCGCAACCTGAAAGAAATTTCACCGACCATGTATCTGAATGTGCCGGTGGCGTGGGCGCAACTGGCCAATGCCTTGCAAGACGATGCCCAATTGCGCGACACCTTCTTTAAAAACGTGAAGCTGTTTTTCTTTGCCGGTGCGGCTTTGTCGCAAGATTTGTGGCAGAAGCTTTCCGACATCAGCTACGCACATTGCGGCGAACGCATCCGCATTATGGCCGGTTTGGGCATGACCGAAACCTCGCCATCCTGCACATTCACCACCGGGCCGTCGAATTTGGAGGCCGGTTTTGTCGGTTTTCCTGCACCGGGCTGCGAAGTGAAGCTGGTGCCGATTGAAGACAAACTCGAAATGCGTGTGCGTGGTCCGCATGTGATGCGCGGCTATTGGCGGCACGAAACACCGCGCGGCAGCTTTGACGAAGAAGGCTTCTACTGCACCGGCGATGCCGTGCGCCTGCTCAATCCCGACAGCATCGAAGACGGTTTGGTGTACGACGGCCGCATCGCCGAAGACTTCAAACTGATGACCGGTACATTCGTCAATGTGGGCGAATTGCGCAACCGCATTCTGATTCACGGCAACGAGTTGATTGAAGACGTGGTGTTGGTGGGCGAGGGCAAAGACGAAATCGGCGTGTTGGCTTTCCCGAAACCGACCGTTACCCGCCGCAAAAGCGGTTTGCCCGATGCCGATTGGCACGATGTCTTGTTGAGCGAACCGGTGCAGCAATGGTTTGCAGAGTTTATGACCAGAATCAACAAGGGCTACAGCGCCAGCTCGAAACGCATTGCGCGGCTGTATCTGATGGAAGAGGCTGCCGACAGCGCCGTGGGCGAGAAAACTGACAAAGGCAATCTGAACCAGCGTTTGTTGCGCAACCGCCGTGCGCAGGAAATCGAAGCCTTGTATGGCAGTGCGGAAGATCCGTTCCGCTTTGTGGCACCGTGAATTTTTTCAGACGGCCTTGAGATTTGTTATAAGGCCGTCTGAAAAATAAAACCAAAATAAATCAATAAATATATGAAATACAAGGAGAACATGATGTCAACTGAGGGAAAAACCATACAAAACAGTGCCAAAATCACGTTGGCGCTGTGTTTTATTCTGGCGCTGATGGAAGGCTTCGACCTGCAATCGATGGGCGTGGCCGCACCGATGATGCGCGAAGCCTTCCAGCTTGACCCGAAGCAGTTGGGTTGGGCGTTTTCGGCGGCAACGTTGGGCACGCTGCCGGGCGCGTTGTTGGCCGGTAAATTGGCCGATATGTATGGCCGCAAGCCGATTTTGATTGCCAACACGGTTTTGTTCGGCATCATGTCGGTGTTGACGGCGCATGCTTATTCTTTTCCACTGCTGCTGGGCGCGCGTTTCTTAACCGGTTTGGGTTTGGGCGGTGCGCTGCCGATTCTGATTACCATGGCCACGGAAGCGGTGAATCCGAAATGGCGTGGCACGGCGGTGAGCATCATGTATTGCGGCGTGCCGGCCGGCGGCATCATCACGTCGCTGGTGGCGATTTCTATGGCCAAGCAATTCGGTTGGGAATCGATTTTCTACGTCGGCGGTTTCGCGCCGTTGTTGTTGGTGCCGATTATTTGGTTTTGGCTGCCGGAATCGAAAGCCTATCTGCAAAGCAAACTGGAAGCCGAGCAGCGCAGCTTTTCCATCGGCCATATTTTGTTCGGTGAAGGGCGTATTTTCGGCACGCTGCAATTGTGGGTGAGCTTTTTCTGCACGCTGATTGTGCTGTATGTGTTGCTCAACTGGCTGCCGACGCTGTTTGCCAACCAAAATTTCAGTCGCGAAGAAATTAACTATGTGCAAATCGGCTTTAACGTCGGCGGCGTGATTGGCACGCTGGTGTTGGGCTTGTTCTTGGACAAACTCAATATCAAAGCCGTGGTGGTGTTAATTTATGCCGGTATGCTGGCCGCGCTGTATGCGCTCTCGTCCAGCAGCGAATTGGGCAGCATCATCGCCGCGACTTTGGCTTGCGGTATGTTCATCATCGGCGGACAAGGTACGCTCTACGCATTGGCCGGTATGTTTTATCCGGCGGCCATCCGCGGCACTGGCGTGGGTACGGCGGTGGCAGTCGGTCGTGCCGGTTCGTTTGCCGGTCCGATTTTGGCAGGTTTGATTTTAGGCGCGGGGCAATCGAGTTCGGCCGTGATCAGCGCCGCCATTCCGGTGATTGCCGTGGCTTTTGTCAGCGCGTTTATCTTGGTGTTGCGCTTTAAGAAAACACAAGACGCCAAAGCTTAATGCCCCGGCCTGTTTTCAGACGGCCTTCAGCATAGAAAGGCCGTCTGAAAAGCAGTAAGATACGGGCTTTGAAACACGGGATTACGGAGTGACGGCTATGAAAAATGAATCATGGGAAGACACCGCCAACCAGCCGACCGTCAGCTACAACATCGGCCGCCTTGACCGCTTGGTCAACCAGCAGTTAAGCGAAGCCTTGAAGCCATTGGGCGTGAGTCTGCCGCAATTTACCATGCTGTCGAATCTTCAGCGGCGCGGTGCCACGGCCAATGCCGCGCTGGCTGCCCGCTCGTTCATCTCACCGCAGGCCGCCAATCAGATTGTGAATACCATGGTGGAACACAATTGGGTGACCAAACGCAACGACCCCAATCACGGCCGCATGGTGCTGATTGAGTTGACCGACACAGGCCGCGAAGTGTTCTCCCGCTGTATGAAAGAAGCGGCAGCGTTTGAAGCCAAAATGCTGCAAGGGCTGACACCCGAAAGCGTGATTATGCTTAAAGCCACGGTGCAGCGGCTGTTGGATAATTTGCGCGACGATTAATACAGGCCGTCTGAAAGATCAATTCATTTTCAGACGGCCTCGATAAAAAATACAGAGAAAATCAATAAAGGAGAAACGATGTTAGGCACAATCATCGCTATAGTTTGTTTGGCCGCACTGGCATTTTTCAGCGCACCGTTGTGGCTGTGGGTTGCTGTGGGCGCATTGGGTTTGCTCACGGGCGTGTTCGCATGGTGGTTTGCATTGCCGTGGCTGGCGGTGTGTGCGCTGTTGGGCGTGGCATCGCTGCGGATGAAATTTGTCAGCCGTCCGGCATTTAAGCTGTTTAAAAACATTCTGCCGCCTTTGTCGGCTACCGAACAGGCCGCCATCGATGCCGGCACAGTATGGTGGGATGCGGAAATTTTCAACGGCAAACCGGATTGGCGCAAATTATCCGGCTATCGCGACCCGAAATTAACCGAAGAAGAACAATCCTTTATCGATAACGAAACCGAAACCTTGTGCCAAATGCTCAATGATTGGCGCTTTACCCATCACGATAAGGATTTGCCGCCTGAAGTGTGGCAGTATGTGAAAGATCAGGGCTTTATCGCCATGATTATCGACAAAAAATACGGCGGCAAACAATTCTCGCATTATGCCCATGCCAAAGTGGCGACCAAAATCGCCAGCCGCAGCCCGGCCGCGGCTTATATGATTATGTTGCCCAACTCTTTAGGGCCTGCGGAATTAATTCAGCACTACGGCACCGACGAGCAAAAAGACTACTACCTGCCGCGCTTGGCGAAAGGCATTGATATGCCGTGTTTCGCGCTGACCAGCCCGTGGGCAGGCTCGGACGCGGGCGCGATTCCGGATACCGGTTTCGTGTGTTACGGTAGCTACACCGACCCGCGCGACGGCTCGCATCATGAAAACGTATTGGGCGTGCGCGTGAGCTTTGAAAAACGCTGGATTACCATGGCGCCGATTGCCACGGTGATTGGTTTGGCGTTCAAATTGCGCGATCCGGAAGGTTTGCTCGGCAGCAAGGAAGACATCGGCATCACCTGCGCCCTGCTGCCGACCGCGATGGAAGGTTTGCATCACCAACGCCGCCATTACCCGAACGAAACACCGTTTTGGAACGGGCCGGTGTGGGGCAAAGACATTTTCTTCCCGCTGGAATGGATTATCGGCGGCCGTGATTACGCCGGTCAGGGCTGGCGCATGTTGATGGAATGTTTGTCTATCGGCCGCTGCATTTCGCTGCCGTCGCAATCGGTGGGCAATGCCAAACACGCGGCATGGACGACTTCCGCATGGGTCGGCATCCGCCAGCAATTTGGTTTGCCGATTGGTAAATTCGAAGGCGTGGCCGACGCCTTGGCGCGCATCGGCGGCCACACTTACCAAATGGAAGCCACGCAAGACTTGGCCTTGACCGGCTTGGATTTGGGTGAAAATCCATCGGTGATTTCCGCCATGGTGAAATTCAATAATACCGAACGCCTGCGCAAAGTGATGAACGATGCCATGGATATTCATGGTGGCCGCGCCGTAGTCGGCGGGCCGCGCAACTATCTGGCTTCGATGTACAACGCCGTGCCGATCGGCATCACGGTGGAAGGCGCCAACATTTTGACCCGCTGCCTGATGATTTTCGGGCAGGGCGCATTCCGCTGCCATCATCATGTGCTGACCGAAATCAACGCGCTGCAAAAAGACGATGTGAACGCGTTTGACCAAGCGTTTCAGCAACACTTAGGCCAAAGCGCATCCAATGCCGCTCGCAGCTTTGTGTTTGGCATCACCAACGGCGGCGGCTATGCACCAAACAGCCCACTGGCTTTTGCCTACAAACGGCTCAACCGCTTGAGCGCGGCGTTTGCCTTTGCGGCTGACGTGGCGATGTTGAGCTTGGGCGGTGATTTGAAACGCCGCGAAAGCCTGTCCGGCCGCTTGGCCGATGCGTTTTCCAATCTATACATCGCCTCGGCCTGCTTGAAACGCTTCGAGCGCGAAGGCAGCCGTGAAGCCGATTTGCCCATCGCCGAATACGCCGTGCGTTTGGCTTTATATGAAGCAGAACAAGCCTTGTCCGGCTTGGTGCAAAACCTGCCGAACCGCTGCGCCGCCTTGCTCTTGCGCGTGGTGATGTTTCCATTGGGCAAACGCGAAAGCGCGCCGAAAGACAAGCTGGTGCATCAAGTGGCCGCCGATATGCAGCAGCACGGCGAAACACTCGAGCGCTTGACCCGCTTCCGTTTCCATCCGCAAGGCGATGTCGAAAATGCCGATGAGCCGTTGGCCGTGTTGAAACCGGCAATGGAGGCCGTGCGCCAAACATCCAAGCTGGAACAAGCCTTGCGTAAAGCCGAAGCCAAAGGCCAGCTCACTGCTGAAACGCCGTCTGAAAAAATCAGCGAAGCAGTCGAAAAAGGCTTGATTACCGCCGAACAAGGCGACCAAATCCGCGAAGCCCGCCGCTTGGTGAAAATCGCGATTACGGTGGACGATTTTGATATGGAATTGAACGAAGCCAATCCGAAACCGTTTGAATTTAGGGTGTTTTGATTGGTGAGGTTGATTAGAGGCCGTCTGAATTTTGGTTTCAGACGGCCTTTGATTATGCTTATGCTTTTTTAGGTGATGAATATGTTTAATGGTTATTTGTCACGCTTATAATTGCTTTTTATAATGCAGACAAATTGATTTTTCAGACGGCCTCGAGCAATGAATTGGGATTATGTGATAAATGCGATACCGCGCTTTGTCGATGCGGCACAGCTTACTTTGCTGCTGTCGCTTTACGGCGTGGTGTTGTCGGTGTTGGTCGGTTTGGCGGTGGCGGTATGCATGGTATACCGTGTGCCGGTGCTGGCCGCCCTTTGCCGCGGCTATATTGAATTGTCGCGCAATACGCCTTTGCTGATTCAGCTTTTTTTTCTGTATTACGGCTTGCCTAAAATCGGGATTAAGTGGGACGGCTTCACCTGTGGTGTGATTGCGCTGGTGTTTTTGGGCGGCAGCTACATGGCCGAAGCTTTGCGTGCCGGTTTGCAGGCGGTATCCAAAGGTCAGGTAGAGGCAGCCAAAGCGGTAGGCTTACGCGGCGGTCAAATTTTCCGTTATGTGGTGTTGCCGCAGGCATGGGCGGTGGCCTTGCCGGCGGTGGGTGCGAATGTGCTGTTTTTGGTAAAAGAAACGTCTGTGGTCAGCGCGGTGGCGGTGGCTGAATTGATGTTTTTAACCAAAGATATTATCGGCATGGATTATAAAACCAATGAAGCCCTGTTTTTATTGTTTGTCAGCTATTTGGTGATTTTGCTGCCGTTGTCGCTGTGGGCACGCCATTTGGAAAATAAGATGCGGAGGGCGCAATATGGGGTTTGATTGGCTTTGGGAAGGACAAAACCTCCAGCGTCTGGGAGCAGGCTTGTGGCTCACGGCGAAGATTTCGTTTATTTCTGTGGGTTTGTCGTTGGTATTGGGTACGCTGTTTGGCTTGCTCATGCGGGTTAAGCAGCCGCTGGTTCGCGCGCTGTGCCGCTTTTATTTGGAAACCGTGCGGATCGTGCCGATTTTGGTGTGGTTGTTTGTTTTATATTTCGGTTTGTCGGAATGGACAGGTATTCACCTTGATGGTTTGTGGGTGTGTGTTTGGGTCTTCGTTTTGTGGGGGACGGCCGAAATGGGCGACTTGGTGCGCGGTGCCTTAGATTCGATAGACAAACACCAAATCGAAGCGGCCAAGGCATTGGCGTTGAAGCCGCATCAGGTGTTTGCCTATGTGGAAGTGCCGCAGGGATTGAGAAGGGTATTGCCGGGTGCGATTAATCTGTTTACCCGTATGGTGAAAACCAGTTCGTTGGCCGCTTTGATCGGTGTGATCGAAGTGGTAAAAGTCGGCCAACAAATTATTGAAAATACACTGCTCACCCAGCCTGATGCGTCACTTTGGGTGTATGGATTGATTTTTATCTTGTATTTTGTGGTGTGTTATCCCTTGTCGCTGCTGGCATCGGCATTAGAACGCCGCTGGGAGGGTTGAAATGGCCTTGTTGTCGATTAAAAATTTGCATAAACGCTACGGTGAAACGGTTGCCATTCGTGACTTGAGTTTGGATTTACACAAAGGCGAAGTGGTGGTGATTTTGGGCCCTTCGGGCTGCGGTAAATCCACATTGTTGCGCTGTGTCAACGGTTTGGAGCCTTATCAGGGCGGCACGATTGAAATGAAGGGTTTAGGAACCTTCGGGTGTGATGTGGCTTGGGAAGCGGCACGTCAGAAAGTGGGCATGGTGTTTCAAAGCTATGAACTCTTTTCGCACATGAATGTTATCGATAATATTCTGCTTGGTCCCGTTAAAGCACAAGGCCGCAAACGTGAAGAAGCCGAAGCGCAGGCCGATAAATTGTTGCAGCGTGTGGGTTTGTATGAGCGCAAAACGGCTTTCCCGCGCGAACTTTCCGGCGGTCAAAAACAGCGTATCGCCATTGTGCGTGCGCTGTGTATGAATCCTGAAGCAATTTTGCTGGATGAAATCACCGCTGCACTTGATCCTGAAATGGTGCGTGAAGTATTGGATGTTGTGCTCGGTTTGGCAAAAGAAGGCATGAGCATGCTGATTGTTACGCATGAAATGGGCTTTGCCGAGCAAGTGGCCGACCGTATTGTATTTATGGACAAAGGCGAAATTGTTGAGCAAAACACGCCACAGGATTTTTTCAGACAGCCTCAAAGCGAGCGTGCCCGCCAGTTTCTCAACATCATGAATTACAACCAGCATTGATTTTTCAACCGAATATTTCTTATTCAACAAAGGAGTAAATATGAATATCAGCAAAACTTTATCATGGACGGCCGCGGCCGTATTGGGTTTGAGTTTAACCGCGTGCGGTGGTTCGGAGCCGAAAGCACAAGCACCGCAAGGTGACGCTCAGAACGACGGTTTGGCAGCGATTAAACAAGCCGACAAAATCCGCATCGGTGTATTTGGCGACAAGCCTCCGTTTGGCTATATTGATGCCAACGGCAAAAATCAGGGCTTTGACGTGGAAATCGCGAAAGAGCTGGGTAAAGATTTATTGGGCAGTGAAGACAAAGTTGAATTTGTATTGACCGAAGCGGCCAACCGTGTGGAATATTTGAAATCAGGCAAAGTCGATCTGATTTTGGCTAATTTCACCCAAACACCTGAGCGCGCCGAAGTGGTGGATTTTGCCGCACCTTACATGCAGGTTGCTTTGGGTGTGGTGTCTCCGAAAAATGCGCCGATTACCGATGTGGCTCAGTTAAAAGATCAAACGTTATTGGTGAATAAAGGGACTACTGCCGACGCTTATTTCACTAAAAACCACTCGGAAATCAAGTTGTTGAAATTCGACCAAAATACCGAAACCTTTGATGCGCTCAAAGACGGCCGCGGTGTCGGCTTGGCGCACGACAATGCGTTATTGTGGGCGTGGGCAAAAGAAAATCCGAATTATGAAGTGGCCATTGCTAAAATCGGCGAACCTGAAAACATTGCTCCGGCCGTGCGTAAAGGCGACAAAGCCTTGTTAGATTGGGTGAACACCGAAATCGCCAATCTGAAACAAGACGGCCGTCTGAAACAGGCTTACGAAAAAACGTTGATGCCGGTATATGGCGATAAAGTGAAACCGGAAGAATTACTGGCACCTTAATGGTGATTGTTTGATTCGAAGGATTGAAGGCCGTCTGAAAAATATGTTTTCAGACGGCCTTTGTTGACTCAAACCACTTGAATTCAGGCCGTCTGAAACCCATATTAATGATTATTTTTTCGATTATGAAGGCCAGTTGCCATGAGCAAAACCGTACATTATTTAAAAGACTATGCCGCACCGGCGTTTTCGGTGCGCAAAACCGATTTGCATTTTGATATTAACGAACATGACACGCGCGTCAAATCGCGTTTGCTTATCGAGCCTTTGGCGGTAGATGCGCCGCTGGTGTTGGACGGTTCGGCGGAGTTGCTGTCGTTTAAAATTGACGGTGAAGCGGTGGATTATGTGCTGACCGATGACAAGCTGACCGTGGCACAGATGCCGTCTGAAAGTTTTGTGGTGGAAGTGGAAACGCGCATTGTGCCGTCTGAAAACAAATCGCTGATGGGTTTGTATGCCAGCGGCGGCAACCTGTTTACCCAATGCGAGCCGGAGGGTTTTCGCAAGATTACTTTTTATCCCGACCGTCCGGATGTGATGTCGAAATTCACCACCACTATTGTGGCCGATAAAAAGCGCTATCCGGTGTTGCTGTCCAACGGCAATAAGGTGGACAGCGGCGCGTATTCAGACGGCCGTCATTGGGTGAAATGGATTGATCCGTTTGCCAAGCCGAGCTATCTGTTTGCGTTGGTGGCCGGTGATTTGGCCTTGACCGCCGATACATTCACCACTCAAAGCGGCCGTGAAGTGGCGATTGAGTTTTATACTACCGAAGCGGACAAAAATAAAGTAGCGTTTGCGGTAGAAGCCTTGAAAAACTCGATGGCGTGGGACGAAACGCGCTTCGGCTTGGAATATGACTTGGATATTTACATGGTCGTGGCCGTGGGCGATTTCAATATGGGCGCGATGGAAAACAAAGGCTTGAATGTCTTCAACACCAAATATGTGCTGGCCGACAGCCGCACAGCCACCGACACCGATTTTGAAGGCATTGAAGCGGTAATCGGCCATGAATATTTCCACAACTGGACGGGCAACCGCGTGACCTGCCGCGATTGGTTCCAATTGTCGCTCAAAGAAGGCTTGACCGTGTTCCGCGATCAAGAGTTTTCCGGCGACCGCGCCAGCCGTGCCGTACGCCGAATCGACAATGTGCGTATGCTGCGCCAGCATCAATTCCCTGAAGATGCCGGCCCGACCGCGCATCCGGTGCGTCCGGCCAGCTACGAGGAAATGAACAATTTCTACACCATGACCGTGTATGAAAAAGGCGCGGAAGTGGTGCGCATGTATCACACGCTGCTGGGCGAAGAGGGCTTCCAAAAAGGCATGAAGCTCTATTTCAAACGCCATGACGGTCAAGCGGTGACCTGCGGTGATTTCCGCAACGCAATGGCGGATGCCAATGAAATCAACCTCAACCAATTTGCTTTGTGGTACAGCCAAGCCGGTACGCCGACTTTAGACATTACAGGCCGTCTGAACAACAATGACTTTGTGCTACACATCAAACAAAGCATTCCGAGCACGCCTGATATGTCGACTGCGGAGAAAAAACCGATGATGATGCCGGTGAAAGTCGGTTTGCTCAATCAGCGCGGCAAAACGGTAGAGTTTGATTATCAAGGCGAGCGTGTGAGTGAGGCGGTGTTGCTGCTGACCGAAGCAGAGCAGGAATTTGTGTTGGGCGGGGTCAACGAAGACGTGGTGCCGTCATTGCTGCGCGGTTTCTCTGCACCGGTGCATCTGAATTATCCGTATCGCGATGACGACTTGGCCTTGCTGTTGGCGCACGATTCCGATGAATTCAGCCGTTGGGAAGCCGCGCAAACGCTGTATTCCCGCGCGGTTGCCGCCAATTTGGCCGCGATAGAAGCGGGTGAAGATTTGCCGCAGCATACGGGCTTGATTGAGGCAGTGAAACAAGTGTTAAACAATGCTGATTTGGATGCCGCTTTTAAAGCCGTATTGCTGCAAGTGCCGTCTGAAAGCGAATTGTGGGATGGTGTCGACAACATTAATCCGTTGCATTACCATCAAGCGCGCGAAGCCTTGCTCAATGCGTTGGCCGAAGCGTGCATCAACGAATTGGTTGAAACGCGCGAATGGGCGTTGGCGCAAGAAGCCGAAAGCGGCATTGACGCGCCGTATGAGTATCATCCGGAGCTGGCAGGTGTGCGTGCGCTGCTGGCGGCAGTACGCTTGTTGACGATTCGGGTTGAGCGTCACCAAACCATCCAAGTGGGCAATTACGAAGGCGAACAACGCGCCGATCACGAAGCATCTACCTGCACGCGTTTACAATATTACATTACACGCTATGAGCAACTTTCGCCAAATATGACCCATGAAATCAGCGTGTTGAATACGGTAAACCATTTGGAATACGAAGGCCGCAACACCTTGCTCGACCGTTTTGCCGAACGCTATGCCGATGATGCGCTGGTGATGGACAAATACTTTATCCTGATTGGTGCCAGTCACCGCAGCGACACATTGGCGCAAGTTCAGACGGCCTTAAACCATCCGAAATTCAGCTTGGAAAACCCGAACAAAGCGCGTTCATTGCTGGGCAGCTTCAGCCGCAACGTGCCGCATTTCCACGCGGAAAACGGCAGCGGCTACGCATTTGTGGCGGATAAAGTAATGGAAATCGACCGCTTCAATCCGCAAGTCGCCGCGCGTTTGGTGCAGGCGTTCAATATTTGCCGCAAACTCGAACCGCACCGCCGCACCTTGATGACCACGCAACTGCAACGCATTCAAGCGCAGGATGGTTTGTCGAAAGACGTGGGCGAGATTGTGGGTAAGATTTTGGCTTGATAGATTGAAATAAAGAAAAGGCTGTCTGAAAGATAATCTTTCAGACGGCCTGAGACCTTTGCAAAACCCTATATTTGAGTACAGTTCAAAGTTGTAGCAGCACAGAAAGCGCAGACATATCATGAAGATAGGCAAGCTTTCGAGCAGCGCACAATGAAGAAATGTGCCAAAGATAGGGATTTTGCAAAGGTCTCAGCCTTTTTGTAGCTTAGAGGGTTGTTTGTTCCACACATTTTTCTGCCAATCCAATCATTGCTTTAGCTGCTTCTGTGCGTAAATATTTCGGGTCTAATCCGTTGCTTCCTAACCGGAAGCGGTCAAGGCCGTCTGAATCTTTGAAGGCTTGATACAGCAAAACGGCATCGGTGTGATTCGGCAGGTGTTTTTGAATCCGCTCGATGCCGAAATCATCATCACGGTCGTGGTATTTCATCAATGCGGCGGCAATCGGGTCAAATGCCAAAGCGTGTTCGGCGCAATATTCGCGATAGTACACCGAAGCCCGTCCGCCGTGGCCGGTATCGTAGCCGTCGTCTTGACGGCGCGAATCATGAAACACCGCAGCGGTGCAGAGCGTGTCGCGCTGTGTTTTGGTCAGATTCAGCCGTTCGCCTAAGATAACGGCGTAAAACAGCACGTGCGCGCAATGGGCGAAACTGTGCAAATCGCTGTGGATTTGAAACTTGATTTCGCGGTGAAGAAATTCATACCAATGCCGGTAACGTTGCCATGCCGTCTGAAAGTGTTCAGACGGCATTTCTTCACGTATAAAGGTTTCAAGCAAATTCAGCATTGAGTTGCTCCAGCCATTCCGTTAAACCGCTGTCTACGCCAAGCGAGCGGGCGGCGATTTCGGGCGGAATATAGATTTCGCCTTTGTTGACGGTGATGTAAAACGCATTGTCGCGGGCATAAACCTGTTGCATAAACGGCAGTTTAATCAGTTGGTTGCGGGCGCCGACACCCAGTTCGAGAAACAGCGTGTTTTGGTTTTGCGCTCCATGAAGAAAGGCCTGATACGCTGATTGTTTTTCACGCCATGCGACATCGCGTTGGAAACTGCGGTCGAGTTCAACGTGGATTTTCATCTCGCCGCCGCAATTGGGGCAGCGCGGAATCAGTTCGTTGGGAATTTCGCCGTTTTGTTCGGCCTGATACATCGCTTCCAATTGTGCTGCGCCATCATACACATGGTCGCTGCAGGCTTGGCGGCATTGTAGTTGGGTGCCGACACCTTCGATTTCAAACAAGCGTTCTTCAGCAAAACCGGCTTGGCGGAAGTGGTTGTCGAAATTGCTGGTAACAACAAAATAATCTTTGTTTTTTAAGATATTGCGTAAATCAGCCATTACTTTTCCGGCCGGTTTTTGCACGTTCATATAGTGGTAGAGTCGTGCAAAATACGCCCAGTAGCTTTCTTGGCTTGGGAAAGGATAAAAGCAGCCGTGTATCATGCTGCGAAAGCCGTATTTTTGCGAAAAATCACCGAAATGGGCGTGAAAATCGGCGTTGTCGGCGAAAATATGGATACCTTCGGCGATGGATAAGCCATTGCTGGCGCCGACGACGATCTTTTCTGCTTGGCGGATTTTATCGGCAATCACATTAAGCGGCGGATTCATGGTTTTGCTCCTGTTGGTTTTTCAATGCCACTAAATCGCGCAGGGTAGCAGCGATATCGTGGTCGAAAATCACTGCTTTGCCTTCTTTCATGGCCGGAAAGAAATCTTCTTTTTGGTTGATGCGGATAAGGAAGGCATTCGGCCACAGGTTGGCCATTTTGGAAAATGGGTATTTGATGATGTTGGGTGTCATGCGGCCCACGCCCATTTCGATAAATAAGATTTTTTTATTGTGGTTTTTCACCACGAAATCTTGGTAAATCGCCAGTTTTTCTGCCCAGAATGTGCCTTCCAAAAATTCGTATGAACGAATCCACGGTTCTAAATCGGCACCGCAATTCGGGCAGGTTGGAATGGTGGCCGGATTGACTGCGCAATCTTCGATGCTCGCCGCCATTTTTCTGACGGCTTCTTCTGCCGGATACACCGCATCATGGCATGGTTTGCTACATTGCAGCCAATGCGCATCGCCTTGCGGATAGGCAATTTTGTCTTCATCAAATACTTTGGAAAACTGCATGTCTTGGTTGGTGGTAATGACGAAATGAGATTTGTCGCCTACCAGTTTCCGCAAATCGAGATAGGTTTGTCCTGCCGGCTCGTCAAACATGGCGGTGGCGTGTTTGGATAGATATGCCCAACGGCTTTGACGGTTTGGATAGCGGTGATATAAGGCTTGGAAACAGCCGGTTACGCCGAATTTTTGTTCGAATTCGGTGAAGTGTTTTTTGAAATAATCGCTGTGATTGTAAAAGTCGTGACCATTGGCGGTGGATAAACCGGAAGCTCCGCCGATGATAATGACTTCAGCTTCACGGATTTTCTCAACAGCTTGTTTTAACTGGGTTTGGTAATCTTGATTCATGATTTCGCCTTGTGTGATAGATAAGTTATGGCTATTATATTGGCGATATATTTTTTAAAACAAGTATGCACTTTTTAGATATATACTATCTAAAAAGATAGTTAAAGAATGAAAGAACAGAGCCGATGAAAGAATACAAAAGCAATATTATTGCCGATGAGGAAACCTTCTTCAGCTATACGCAATCGGTATTGAACGGTAAATGGAAATTGCAGATTATCTATGTTTTGTCGAAATACGAAGTGGTGCGCTACAACGAATTGCGGCGGCTATTGGGTGAGATTACTTTTAAAATGTTGAGCAATACCTTGAAGGAAATGGAAGCCGATGGTTTGATTCACCGTGAGGAGTATCCGCAGATTCCGCCAAAAGTAGAATACAGCCTGACGGAAAAAGGCCGTTCGCTGTGGCCGATTATTCGCAGCATGTGTGACTGGGGCGAGAAAAACCGCGTGATGGCAGCGAAAGATTAACGCATAATTTAAACGTTTATCGATGAAATAGAAAAAGGCCGTCTGAAAGATTATGAACTGCACCCCAAAAGTTGGACACTTCCCCCCAACTTAAAAAGGTGCAGTTTTCTTATGTCCAAATATACACTAGACTTCAAATACCGAGCCGTACTCCATTACCATCAAGTGCACAGCCAACAGCGTACCGCAGACCATTTCAACGTCTCACGCACCCACCTGCGCCGTTGGATTGCCGCCTACCGTCAAGGCGGTATAGCCGCACTTCAGCACCCACAGGCTACGCTTATGAAGACTACGCAGACCAAACGCAACAATCCCTTTATCGTCGACAAACCCGACCATGAAAAAACTCAGGCAGAGCTGATTGAAGAGTTACGCTACATGAGGGCGGAGATCGACTACCTAAAGCACATGAAAGCCCTCAACGAAAAGAACGCCACCAAAGTTGCGAAACCGTTCAAACGCTGAGGGCGAAGCACCTGCTGAAATACTTGTTGCACAGTGCCGGCATACCCAAAAGCAGTTTCTACTACCACATCGGTAAATCCGATCCCGATATGGAAGCCAAAGCGGCGGTGAGTGAAGTTTATCACCAACACAAAGGTCGCTACGGCCAACGGCGGATTGGAGCTGTATTATCGTGGAATAAAAAGAAAGTGCAGCGTATTATGGGATTATTGGGTTTGAAAGCCAAAGTGCGCAACAAAAAATCCTATCGTCCGCAAGTTATAGGAGAGACGTCGAAAAACATCCTTAAGCGTGCATTCACTGCTGATAAAGCGGGAGATAAATGGTTGACCGATGTGACCGAGTTTAAATGCACCGACGGCAAACTGTACTTATCGCCGATATTGGATGTATTCAATCGTGAGATTGTGGCTTATGAGCTCAGTAGAAAGCCGGACAGCAAGATGGTCATGCAGATGCTGGATAAGGCATTCGGCCGTCTGAAAGGGCAGACCCCGCTGCTGCATTCTGACCAAGGTGTGCTTTACCGAACTCAGGCTTATCGGGAAAAGCTGGCGGAGAAAGGCATTGTGCAGAGCATGTCGCGCAAAGGGAATTGCTGGGACAATGCACCGATGGAGAGTTTCTTCGGGACATTAAAAGTGGAAAGCTTCTATCAGGAAGGTGTGTTATCGGTGGCAGAGTTGACCAAAGTGATAGATGATTACATACGTTACTACAATTATGAACGTATTAGTTTGAATTTAAAAAAGCTGAGTCCTGTGGCTTACAGGACCCAGCTTGAACAGGCTGTTTGAGAAAGATTTTTAATTTGTCCAAGAATTGGGGGACAGTTCATTATCTTTCAGACGGCCTTCTGATTTTAAATGTTATTCAGCCAATTCGGTTTGCTCGTGCGACATGATTTCTTGTCCCACGTCTTCCATCAGGCTTAAGTAACGTTCGTAGTTTTTCAGCATGTCGGCAATCAATTCTTCACGGCTCATGTATTGCACGTCGTAGCCGGTGCGGCCGTCTGAAAAATAGGTGACCGGTGCGTAAGTGGTGTTGCTGCGGATATGCGGCAGGTTACTTTCCTGTACCAATTGCTCGGCGATGTCGTAGCGTACGGATTTGATGCCGTATACGAAGTTACGCATGGTCGATTTTTCAATCACCAATTCAATCGACGGTTCTTCATCGTTCAACGCTTCGGTGTTGACTTGCACGGTCAGACCATAGCCTTTGTTCATTTCCATACTCAATTCACGCATGGCCGGCAGGGCGGTGTATTTCAGGAAACTGTGGATATCATGTTCCTGAGATTGGTTGAGCATGGTTTGTAAACGCTCTTTCCAGCGCTCACCTGTCCAGTAGCTGCTGGTCGGGGTCACTGCTGCTTTGAAGTATTTCTGGTCGGCTTCTAAGGCTTTCCACAAACTGAATGCCATCAGCATCATCAAAAATGCAAATGGTAAGGCAGTAATCAGGGTCATGGTTTGTAACACACTCATGCCGCCGGAATTAAGTAGGGCAATGGCAATTGCTGACATTAAAACACCCCACATAATGGCCTGCCATTTTGGTGCAGTGATGCTTTTATCACGAGAAGCAATATTGTTCAATACATAAATGCCGGAGTCGGCAGAGGTAATGAAAAACAAAGAAATAATAATCAAAGCAACAATGCTGCTCAGTGTTGAAAGTGGTAGATAGTCTAGAAAAACAAACAGCAATTTTTCCGGTGAGGAAGTGAGACCGGCTAAAGCACCGTTGGCAATGTTGGCATCGAGCCAGATAGCACTGTTGCCGAAAATAGTAAACCACAAGACAGAATAGAGTGTCGGAATCACCAGAACACCAAAAATAAATTCACGGATGGTACGGCCGCGAGAGATACGGGCGATAAATAGGCCGACAAACGGTGCCCATGAACACCACCACGCCCAATAAAGCACGGTCCAGCCGTTGAACCAAGCGGTGTTGTTGGATTCGTACACATAGGTTTTGAAGCTCAGCTCAACCAAATTGCTGATGTAATCGCCCAAGTTGTTGCTGAACGCACCCAGTAAATGTAGGGTAGGGCCGGTGCACAATACGAACAACATCAACAATACAGCCAATACCAAGTTGGTTTCACTCAGAATTTTAACGCCTTTACCGACACCGGAAACGGCTGAGGTTACGGCCAGCGTCATCACGGCGATAATCACGATAACTTGCATGCTGAAGCTGTTTTGCGATACCCAACCAATTTGCTGCAAGCCTGAGCCCAACTGCATGGCGCCAAAGCCCAAGGTAGTAATAATACCGAACAGCGTGGCAATCAGCGCCATGACTTCAATGGCATCACCCAAGCGGCCGTTGATTTTGTCTTTTAAAATCGGATAAAAACACGAACGCAAGGCCAGAGGTAATTTATAGCGGAAACCGAAATAGGCCAGCGCCAAAGCAATCACGCCATAAATCGCCCAAGCATGGATGCCCCAGTGGAAAAAGGTATGCAGCATAGCAGATTCTGCATCGCCGTTACTGATGGGGTCAGCATAGTGTGACAAGGGTTCGGCCACACCGAAGAACATCAAACCTACACCCATACCTGCGGCAAACAGCATAGACAGCCACGACATAAAAGAAAATTCAGGCTCTTCTTCGTCGGTACCCAATTTGATGCTGCCGAGATTACTGATGGCAAGGAAAATCAGGAAAAACAGAAAGACCGAAAAGGTCAAAACATAAAACCAGCTAAAGTGCTGGAAAATGCCCTCTTTCAGAAAATTGAGCGTATTTTGCATGCCCACCGGAAAAGCGAGTGTGCCGACCAGTAATAGAACAACGAAAATTAATGTGGCGACAATCACGATCGGATTGAAAGAGGATTTATTTTGGATGAGCGAGTGAAGACTCATTAACTTCTCCATATTGGGTATCGCGCCAGATACGCGATGGAAATTTCAGACGGCCTTCTATACAAACAGAAAAGCGGAGTAAGAAACAATTTAATCAAAGTGGTTAAATTGCTTTTTGAGAAAATAATTAACAATTATAACAAATTAACGGTTTTTTGTAAAATTGACAACAATTAAGTTAGATTTGATAAGGGCTTTTATGCTTTGAGCTGTTTGATTTTAAGCCGGAAAATTCTGAAACAGGGAATTGTGAACGTTGGGGGGTATAGATGAGACTACTGATGCAACTTTGAGCTACACTCAAATCTAGGATTCTGCAAAGGTATCAGATTTTAATTTGGGGCTGCACTAGATAACTAGGGAAATCTAATTGATAATATTTGAAACTAGCGGATAACCTATAGATAGAGTAGCAAAAACAGACAATAAAAAACCCGCTTTATTAAAAAGCGGGTTCAAATCAGGTAAATTAACCTTTACGAGCAGGCAATTTTTCTTTAATACGGGCTGCTTTACCAGTCAGACCACGCAAGTAGTACAGTTTCGCGCGGCGAACGTCACCACGGCGTTTCACTTCGATTTTTTCAACGTTTGGAGAGTACAGTTGGAAAGTACGCTCAACGCCTTCACCGCTAGAGATTTTGCGTACGATGAAGTTGCTGTTCAAGCCACGGTTACGACGGGCAATTACCACGCCTTCGTAAGCTTGCAAACGGCTACGGGTACCCTCTACCACGCGTACAGACACGACTACGGTGTCACCCGGTGCAAATTCAGGGATTTCTTTGTTCAAACGAGCGATTTCTTCTTGCTCTAATTGTTGAATCAGGTTCATTGTTTTTCCTAGATTATGATTGGATTTCCCGTTGCTCTGCCAAGATTTCTTGTAAGAGGCGGGTTTCCTTTGGGATTAAACTGCGCTTTTCCAGAAGATCCGGTCTGCGCGCTAACGTGCGTTGCAGCGATTGTTTCAAGCGCCACTCGGCAATCAATGCATGGTTGCCCGAACGCAAAACATCCGGCACGGCCATGCCTTGAAATTCTAAAGGTTTGGTGTAATGTGGGTAGTCTAACAGGCCGTCTGAAAACGAATCCTGCTCGGCAGACTGAATATCGCCCAATACACCGGGTACAAATCTTAATACCGCGTCCATCAGCATCATTGCCGGCAGTTCGCCGCCGGAAACGACAAAATCGCCCATGCTGATTTCTTCGTCAACGCTGTGTTGCAACAAGCGTTCGTCAATACCTTCATAGCGGCCACACAATAAAATCAGGCTGTCTGACTGCGCCAATTCAACCGCTTTTTGATGGTTGAACAATGCGCCTTGCGGGCTGAGGTAAATCACTTTGCTGTTGCTTGGGCTGTTTTTTTTCGCTTCATCGATTGCGGCTTGTAACGGAGGCGCCTGCATAATCATGCCCGGGCCGCCGCCAAAAGGGCGGTCATCGATGTAGCCGAGTTTGTTGTCGGCAAATTGGCGCGGATTAATGGCATTAAATTGCCATAAATTCTGCTTTCTTGCCCGACCGGTCACGCCGTATTCGGTAATGCTGTCAAACATTTCCGGAAATAGGGTGATGCTTTGAATCAACATCAGTAATCCAAGCCCCAGTCAACGGTGATGGTTTGCTTGTCGGCATCTACGTTTCCAACGTATTGAGACACAAACGGAATCAGCTTTTGACCGTATTCGCCGTGAATCACCAAGACATCATTGGCACCGGTTTCCATCAGGTTTTTGACCGTACCTAAAGTCAAGCCTTCTTGATTGACAACGGTCATGCCCACTAAATCCGCCCAGTAGAATTCATCTTCTTCAGTCGGGGCAAATTCGGAGCGGGGGATTTCGATGGTATAACCGCGCAGCAAAAATGCTTGGTCGCGGTCATCGATACCTTCGAATTTTACCTGTAATTCATCGCCGACGGCTTTACCGGCTTCGATGGTGACGGTCAGGATTTCGCCGTCTTTGCGTAACTGCCATTGCGGGTAGTCCAGCAGGCTGTCGGTGTATTCGGTGTTGGCGGCGATTTTGAGCCAGCCTTTGACGCCGAATACGCCTTTAATGTAGCCCATGGCTACCCATTGTTGCGTGTCTGTCATGGCAATATGAGGTTAATTAAGCAGCAGCTTTTTGCTCTTTAACCAATTTGGCAACGGCTTCGCTAACTTGCGCGCCTTGACCGATCCAGTGGTTCAGGCGGTCAGTAGCCAAGCGTACGCGTTCTTGTTTTTCGTTGGCAACTGGGTTGTAGAAGCCAACGCGCTCGATGAAGCGGCCGTCGCGACGGTTGCGCGAATCAGCAACCACGATGTTGTAGAAAGGGCGGTGTTTAGAGCCACTGCGAGCCAAACGGATAACTACCATTTTTTGAGTCCTTTTGATAAATTCGGAGATATAGAAACTGTTTATTTTAGGTTAGTTTGTGGTGTTTAGGCAAGTGTTTATTGCCTAAACTTCTCCTTGCTTTGCTCTTCGGTTGGTAAAAGGTTGAGTTTAGCTTGGTAAAGATTTTTGTCCTGCTCCGATTCCATTAGGCTAAAGCCTGATTTTTCGGCCAATTTCAGCATGGCGGTGTTTTCTTTTAGGATTTCCGCACTCATGCTTTGGTAGCCCTGTTGTGTTGCTAATCGGATAATCAGTTGCATCATTTCGTGCGCCAAACCGCTGCTGCGCATGTCTTCAGAAAGGGTAATGCCGAATTCACATTCATCGCGGGTCAGGCGGCTGAAGCGGCTGACGGCGACAATCAGGCCGTCTGAATTTTCGGCAATCCATGCGCCTTCGCTGTGGTAATCGAGCTTGCTGAATCGGGCAAGTGTCGGTTGTGGTAGCGCGTTGGTGCGAGTCATGAAGCGGGTGTAGCGTGACTGCGGTGACAATCGGCGGATAAATTGCTGTTTGGCTTCGGCATCTTCGGGCTCAAACGGGCGAACCGATACGGTTTGCCCGTTTTTTAATTTAATTTCGCTTGGATAATCGGCCGGATAAGGGGCGAGCACGTTTTCTGCCGGTTTGGGTTTGTCGGTGTTGTTTTTTTGATGCCAAAATTCGGCAGCTACTTCGCTGGTGGTGCGGATAAATTCGCTGGCACGGGCATTGCTGTAGCGTAGGAATTCGGCGGCGGCCTGCATGCGGTGGTTGAAACCATCGGCAGTCGGCAGACTTGGTTTTTCGACAGTTTTTTCAGACGGCCTGCTGTTTTTGTGCGAGGCAGGCGCAGGTTGGGTGGGCCATCTGAAATCGCTGCTGATTTGGTTGCTGCTGATATTCAGGATGATTTCGCCGTTGAACAGCTCGGGATTCTGCACCAAGGCATTCATGCTGTGTACAAATTGCTCAATAGCATCTTGATAGCGGTTTAAGTCGGCAAAACGCAAAAGACGTGCCGTATCGAGCGTGGTAAACGGTGGCAGCACGGCGATGGTACGGTTTAGGTCGGCTGCGCTGATGATGGCACCGTATTGGGGATGCCGTCTGAAAGTCAGTTTGACCAAAGGATAAGTGTTGCCATTTTGATAGGCAGGCAGATGCAGTGCGGCCGCTAAGTTTTTAGCATGGTCTTTGGCCGCGGCAACAGCTTCGCCGTCGATGTTTTTCAGACGGCCTGATTTAGCCGGTGCGATTTCATGCTGTATCTGTTGCAAACGCGCAGCAACATTGCGTAAATACAAGGTTTGTAAGGCTTGTTCGGGGTTGGGGAAATGTAACAGGCCGTCTGAAACATGGCTGCTGACAAGCAAGGGCTTATCGGTTTGTTTGGCCAAATGATTCAGCATTTTACCGATGGCGGTTTCATTGTGCTCGGCGCTCGGTGCAATTACCGCGAGCAGGGCTTGGGTGTGGTTTTGCTGCAATTGTTGCGCGGCCATGCTGCGGTAATGCGCGGCGGTAGGTATGCTGCCCAGATAACCGTTTTGCAGATTGGTTTTTTCAGACGGCAGGGTTAATTGGATGCCCATTTCAGCGGCAATTGGTTGTAACCAGCCAATCGGCGTGTTGCCCAGTGCGGTGAGTTGGTTACTTGGTTTGATGTCGGATAAACGGGCATGTAGCGCGGCAGCCAATTCGTTGTGGTTGAGTGTCAGCAGGAAATTGCAGTGGCGGCTTAGGCTTTCTAAAATGGCGCGTTCGGTATCGTCCACGGCATGAGTACAATGCACGATAATTGGGGTGTGGCGGGCAAAGTGGCGGATGGCGCTGAACAGTTTGCGCTGATTTTCGGCAGGGTTATGCTGCACCACAGCGATGCGCGTATGGCGGTTGTGGCCGAAGCGGTTGATCCAATCGGCGGCAGAAGTAGGGCTAAGGTCGTAATTTAGGCTGATATGGCGTGAAACACCTTGCTGCATACGCCGCAACATGGCATCGATTTCGCTGCTGACTGCTGCTTGTCCGGTCAACAGCGCAACATGACCGGCCGGAAAATCGGGCAACAGGCCGGTGTTTAGCCCTTGGGTGGGCAATTGAATACCGGCAGGGCTGCACACGCTGATGTTTAATTCTTGCCCGTGGTGCTTTTGAATCGCTTGGCGGGCGGTTTGCCAATCTTCTTCGCTAAGGCTTTCCCAGTCTTGAATCAAAATCAAGTGATGAAGCTGCTTTTTACGGCAGGTTTTAAACAGCGTTTCGTAGCTGTCGGGCGGGGTGACGGCAATCACCAAGTCGGCTTGGCCGTCGATTTTGTTTAAATTCGGGTAGGCAGGCAAACCGGCCACGGTTTTGTGGCGCAAATTGACCGGCGTGATTTCGCCTTGAAACGAAGAACCCAAAAGCGCAGTTAAGATGCGTTCGCCCAAAGTGTGTGGCCGTTCGCTCGCGCCAACCAAGATGATGTGTTGCGGCATGAAAAAATAGCCGGGCATGGGCTGTGTATTCATGAGGGTGCTTTCGTGTGAAATCGGTTGCGTTAATGAGAAAAAGGCCGTCTGAAAACAAAGGTATTTTCAGACGGCCTTGATGGGTTTATACCGCCGCAGCGTTTTTGCTTTTTTCACCGGAAGGTTTAGTTTTCGGGAAAATGAAACGCATGTTCAAGCCGTTGGGTTTGACATTTTCGGCGATAATTTTACCGTTGTGCTGCTCGACAATGTGTTTGGCCAAAGCCAAGCCTAGGCCGGTGCCCGGTTTGCTGGCGCTGGAGTCGGCGCGGTAAAACGCGGTGAAAATGTGCGGTAATTGCATTTCATCTACGCCTGGGCCGTTGTCGGTAATATTCACAATCCAGTTTTTACTGTCTTGGCCGATGTTGACTTTGATGTCGCTGCCTTCAGGGCTGTAATTCATGGCATTGCGAATCACATTGTCAAACGCGCGATATAAATAGCTTTCGTTGGCCGACACAGTGGCGGTTTCCGGAATTTTGCCTTGAATTTGTAAGGTGACGGACTGATGGTTTTGTTGCGCTACGCTTTGGCTGTCTTCCACTAAGTTGGTCAAGAAAGGAACCAGTTTCAGGTTTTCCTTTTCCAGCGGCATGTTGGACGTTTCCAAGCGCGACAGAGTCAGTAACTCGCCCACCAAGGTATCCATACGCGTTAATTCGCCTTCCAAGCGTTTCAGGTATTGATCCTGCTTTTGTGGCTGCGCTTGAATCAGGCCGACAATGGCCTGCATGCGTGCCAGCGGCGAGCGCATTTCGTGGGAAACGTGGTGCAGCAGGTGACGCTCTTTGGCGACCAGCTTTTGCAGTTTTTCCGCCATTTTGTCGAATTGCTGTGCCAAGTGCGACAATTCATCATCACGATCGTCAACTTGTTGCGAAATACGCGTTTCCAAATCGCCATTGGCCACGCGATTCATGCCTTTACCCAAAATACGGATGGGCTTGGTGATGTTGGCCGCCAAGATGTAGGCAGTCAGCAAACCGACCAGAATGATGAAGGAAAGGATGATGAATTCATGCCAAATTGGCGGCAGCGGTAAGCCGGGAATGAACAACGGGCTTGGCAAACGTTGCGCCTGTTGATTGTCCCAGCCGCGCACGAAGAAGAGATATTCTTCGCCGAATCGGTCGTATTCGATGTGCGCCAAATCCGATTTCGGATTGTTGATGGCAAAGGCGCGGGCGCGCTCAATCATTTTGGCGTCGATGTCGCGGTCGAGAATATCGCGTTTGTTGTCGCCGAGAATGACAAAAACACCGTTGGATACGGGGCTGTCTTTCCATTCGAACAAAATCTCGCGCGCACCGGCATCGCCGCGTGATTTGAACGCGGAAACAATACTGTTCATCAACGTCGTTTCGATGGTACGGCGTTGATTAAACTGGTTTTCGGCCAAGGTGTTTTGCATCAGCCAAAATGAAAAACTCGCCACAAAGATTGCGCAGATAATTACAGCGCAAAATGTGGCGAATATGCGTTGAAACAGTTTCATGGGGACTGAATCTTAGTTTTTAACAAACAAATAGCCCAAGCCACGCACGGTTTGAATCAACGAAGCATCGCCCAATTTGTGGCGGATGCTGGAAATATGCACGTCGATGCTACGGTCGAATTTGGCCAGTTTGCGGTCTAAGGCTTCAACAGACAAGGTCTCTTTGCTCACGACTTGGCCGGCATGACGCATCAATACTTCCAGCAGGTTAAATTCGGTGCTGGTCAATTCCAACGGGGTGTCTTTGATGGTGGCTTGGCGTTTGGCCGGATACAGCACCACATCGCTTACGGCAATGCTGTTTGGCGTATTGTTTTGCTCGGCATTGTTTTGTGCGCGGCGCAGAATCGCGTTGATGCGCGCCAACAATTCGCGTGGGGTGCAAGGTTTTGGTACATAGTCGTCTGCGCCCATTTCCAAACCGATGATGCGGTCGATGTCGTCACCTTTGGCGGTCAACATGATGACCGGTACGGTGCTTTGGGTGCGGACGTTTTTCAAAACATCCAAGCCGTTCATTTTCGGCATCATGGAATCCAATACGACCACGTCGTATTGACCCGATAAGATTTCCTGTACACCGGCCTCTCCATCGGGAACGCTGTGTACGTTCAGGCCTTCGGCGGTCAGGTATTCGGTTAACAGTTCGGTCAATAAAGCGTCGTCATCTACCAATAGTACGCGGCTCATGAGAATTCCTTTTCGGTGGTTGTATGCGCTGCCTTTGTTTGGTTATTAACAAAAGCAGTGAATCAAGAATAGCACTTATCTTAACACGCATTGCATTATTGTTGATAGCTTCTTTTTCTATGCTTTTGCGCTTTTTTGCAATGAATGTAAAGGCCTTTACATTTCAGACGGCCTATTGGAAACAATAGGCCGTCTGAAAAGGGAATATGCCGATTATTTTGCTTTGCCGCAAGGTTTGGCGGTGCTGTGTTTCGGGTTTGCTTGGAAGGTTTGGCAGGCCGATAACAGCGTTGGTAATAATGGCGCGAATGCTTGGTGCGCACGGATTTTGCTTTCGTAAAACGACATCATATACGGAAAGTAATAATACATGGCCTGCATCCATTGTGCACCAGCTTGGGTTTCGCCTTTGCGGTAGCGGTAAAGGCCGACTTGATGCGCGTTGGCGTAAGGGCGGTAGGTGAGCGCATTCAGCGCAGCTTGTTCTGCCCAAGGTTGAATCACTGGATCGGTCGGATCGGCACGGCGGGTCAGGCTTAATTCGGCGTAGTAACGTAGCATGGGTTGCTGCTCGGCGATGCGTTTAAGCCCCTCGATTTTA
Organism: Neisseria sp. CCUG17229; assembly: GCF_047839235.1. Taxonomy (NCBI): domain Bacteria; kingdom Pseudomonadati; phylum Pseudomonadota; class Betaproteobacteria; order Neisseriales; family Neisseriaceae; genus Neisseria; species Neisseria sp. CCUG17229. The sequence goes on along the minus strand of NZ_CP181247.1, from coordinate 1,881,632 downwards.
CGGCTGGCTTCAGTTGCGGCTTCGGTTTTAGGCCGGCGGCTGTAATCAACCAAATCGGTGTAGGCCCAGCCCAGATTCAAAATGCCACCAATCAGTAAAATGGCTGCCAAGCCCCCGACATAATTGCGGCGTTTGGCTGCGACAGGGCCGTCTGAAATATCTTGATAGCGTGCAGGCGACAGCGAAACCATCAAGCCGAACGGCACCAGAAAATAGATATACCAAAGTGGGTATTCCAACATGCTGTGGCACAGGGATACCGTCATCAAGGCCAAGAGCAACAAGGAAGCAGCGTGATACGGACGTACCAGCATGCGCCAAACGGCTACCAGTAGGCTCAATGCTACCAGTAGGGTGCCGACGATGCCGACTTCGGCCAAGAGTTGCAATACAATATTATGGGAATGGGTAAACAACACGCCGAGAATATTGTTGCTATAGTGTTTGAGTTCGGCATGTATTAAGAAGCCTTGTAAGGCATAGCCATTCCAGCCATGACCAAGCCATGGGGCGGATTGAAATGCAAGCCAAGCTTTACGCCATTCGGTTTCGCGGGCAGAGCCTTCAAAGCCGCTGTTGGCAGCACGTTTAACCGCGGTTTCGTAATTGGCATTGCTGAATAATTCGAGCAGCATGCCCATGGAAAATTGGAACACCACTACGCAGACGAGTGTAAATGCGATAATCCCAACCAAGCGGTTGGCTTCACGACCGGCTGCGAGGCGCCAAAACGGCAGCAGGATGCCCACGCCGATAACATAAGTAAGAATGGTGCGCGAGTTAACTAAGCCGAGAATGCAGGTGAGCAATATCACCAGCACAATGCCCAACCAGTTCGGCATTTTGCGCATCGCCCACAGATAGGCGGCGCACAACACGCCCCACATCAGATAGTGGCCGAGATGGTTGCGCTGGCCGAGTTGGCCGCTGACATTGTTGCTGCCGCCATAGGCCAAAATGCCTTTGAATATTTCCGCGCCTGCCCAGCCTTTAAACTGCATAAACGCGATGGCCCCCTGAATCAATGCACCGAACAAAAGTGACCATGCAAACACGGTAACGATACGCTCCTGCCCGTATTCCGCTACCCAACCGCGCACTGCCCATGCGGTCAAGGCCAAAATCACAAATGTCCACACTACCATGTCGCTCATGCCGGGGTAGGTCAGATCCAAAAAACGGGCTTGCAGCCACCAAAAGGCGGCCAGTATCAAAAATGCCACACCGGCGGTAGAAAGGCGCACGTTAAGCAAGCCGTAGCATGCTGTTGCCAACACAAACACCACCGCACCCAATAGCGAAGCGGCTTCCAGATAAAAGCTGGATAAAGGGCCGATGCGGTAAAGTGACACAAACGGCGCAATGCTTATCCACAAAAACGCCAACCATACCGGCAGCAGGCGGGTATGCCATTTGCTCTTAAGGCCGTCTGAAAAACGCTGATACATCAGACTGCTGCCTTTCGTTGGGCGTCTTTAATAAAAAACAGGCAGGCAATAAAAAACACCACGCAGCATACCGCCGCCAAGGCCGCACACACACGGCTGGCCGGTACGGCATCAAAAATCCGCATAAACGCTTCGGCGAAATAAATCAAAATCAACATACAGCTGTATTGGTAGGTGTAAACCTTGCCTTTCAAAATACCGGCCAGCGGCAAACATAAGGGCAGGGCTTTCAAGGCCAGCCACGAGCCCCCCGGGCGCAACGGCGCAATCCACAATTCCCAAGCCACGCAGATGATAATCAGCGCAATCAAGCTGATGGCGGCAGCGTAATAAGACCAATGTTTGGCAGAATTTTTCATGTTTAAATCACTTTAAAGCAGCAGGTAATGCGTTATACAACCTGAGACCTTTGCAAAATCCCTATCTTTGGCACATTTCTTCGTTATGCGCTGCTCGAAAGCTTGCCTATCTAGGTGATATGTCTGCGCTTTCTGCGCTGATTCAACTTCGAACTGCACTCAAATCTGGGGTTTTGCAAAAGTCTTAACCTGCCATCAGACCGTAAAAGGCCGCCTGAAAGTTCCATGGTTTACTTTCAGACGGCCTATGAATGAATGTGAACAATGCCTCAAACTTGGGCAGGCGGTTGCGCTTCGTCGTCTGAGTTTTCGTGTTCAAGCGGTTTGGTAAAACGGCTGAACCAAATGCCCGCTTCATACAGAATAATCAGCGGCACGGCGAGCAAGATTTGCGAAATCACATCCGGCGGCGTGATGATGGCGGCAATCACAAACGCGCCGACAATCACATAAGGGCGCGCGAGCTTGAGTTGCGCCGTATCGACAATGCCCATGCGCGCCAATAAGACCACCACCACCGGCACTTCAAACGTGGTGCCGAACGCGACAAACATGCCCAAAATAAACGACAAATATTTGTCGATGTCAGTGGCCATGTTCACGCCGACAGGGGTCACGCTGGCCAAAAATTGGAAAATCACCGGAAAGACCAAGTAATAAGCAAAGGCCATGCCGACGAAAAACAGGATAAAGCTCGACAGCACCAAAGGCGTAATCAGGCGTTTTTCATTTTGATACAGCGCCGGTGCGACAAACGCCCAAACCTGATACAGCGTATGCGGCAGCGACACCAAAAAAGCCGCCATCAAGGTGACTTTCACCGGCACGAAAAACGGCGCAATCACATCAGTGGCAATCATGCTGGTGTCTTTTGGCAGGCTGGCCATCAGCGGCTGCGCAACAAACGAATACAGCGTTTGCGAAAACGGCATCAGCGCCAGAAAGCAGACCAATAGGCCAATGATGATCCACATCAGGCGGCGGCGCAGCTCGAGCAGGTGCTCAATTAAGGGCTGGGTCGTAGGTTCGGATGGTTGGATGGGCGTATCAGACACCGTTTACTCACTTTTTACGGACACGAAGTTTCGGTTTGGCGCGGAATTTCGGACGCATATCGCGTTTGCGTTGCATAGCCTGTTTGCGCAGGGTAGCCGTATGCATGCCGAGAGAATAGGTAGGCGTGGTTTCCACATAGCTGACTTCCGGCGCTTGGTATGATGTGTTGGCCGAAGTCAGGTAATCGCGCCACAATTGATCGGTATCATGTGCTTTAGTGTCTTGCGCGGCTTCGGCAATATCGGGTGTCGGCGGCGCAATCGGCTGACCGTTTTCGTCTAAAAATTCAACCGGTTCGGCATTTGGATTGACCTTATCATCTTTGATTTCGGGCAGTAAAATGCCGTTTTCATCGGCCTTAAAATCATCGGGCACACGTTGTTCAGGCAGTCGCTCCCAAGGCTTGAGGCCGTCTGAAATGCTATTCAGACTGCTTTGTGCTTCGTTGCCGACTTCCTTCATTTCGTTGCGCAACTGATCCGCTGCCGATTCAAATTCCTGCTTGGCCTTGCGCAATTCTTCCAGCTCAACTTGTACGCTGAGTTCTTGCTTCACGTTGCTGACCAAACGCTGCAGCTTACCAACCAATTGGCCGGCGGTACGCGCAGCTTTGGGCAGACGCTCGGGCCCCAGCACAATCAGCGCAATCACGCCAAGCAGCAGGAGTTCGCTTAAACCGAAATCAAACATGGATTAGACTTTGTCTTCTTCTTTTTTGTGTTCGATGACTTCGTCTTTGTTGGCTTTTTCGTCGCCTTCGTTCAAACCTTTTTTAAAGTCGTGCACCGCGCCGCCCAAGTCTTTGCCGACGTTGCGCAGTTTTTTGGTGCCAAACACCAAAACCACGATGACCAATACGATAATCCAGTGCCAGATAGAAAAGCTACCCATGGTAAATTCCTTTGATTTTTGAAATGGTTAAATTCGGTCGTGCCGATAATCAGGCCGGCGTGCCCATGATGTGGATGTGCAGATGGAAAACTTCTTGTCCGCCGCCTTTGCCGGTGTTGATTAAGGTTTTGAAACCGTTGGTCAAGCCCGCTTCTTGTGCGATTTGCGGCACTTTCAGCATCATTTTGCCCAACAATGTTTCGTGCTCGGCTTGGGCATGTGCCAGCGAGTCGAAATGCACTTTGGGAATCAGCAGCAGATGCACGGGTGCAGACGGGTTGATGTCTTTGAAACACAACATATCGGTATCTTCATAGACGCTGGCGGAAGGGATTTGTTTATCCACGATTTTACAGAAAATGCAGTCGCTCACGGGTATCACTCCAATGCGGCCGTCTGAACTTTCAGACGGCATGAAATCGAATAGGGCTGATTGTAATACAGTTTCACTGGTCTGTGCGAGCGGCTTTTTCCACTAATCCCGACAAACCTTGACGGCGCGCAAGTTCGGCAATCACATCTTCGACGCGCAAACCGTGGTGTGCCAGCAAAACCATGCTGTGAAACCACAAATCAGCGGTTTCGTAAACCAAGTGTTCTGCTTTGCCATCTTTCGACGCCATTAATACTTCGCCTGCTTCTTCGATGACTTTTTTCAGAATTTTGTCTTCGCCTTTATGCAAAAGCTGGGCGACATAAGATTCTTCAGGATTCTGACCCTTGCGCGAATCAATTACGTTTTGAATTTCGCTTAATACATTGTTGCTCATAAAGATTCCGTTTGTTGGGGAGATCGTCTGAATATTTTCAGACGATCTGAAAAGCTGCAAGCATTGTGATATGAAATTAAGAATGGCTATGGCCGTAAATCTCGTTTTCATCTTTCAACACGGCATCGACGGTTTGCCATTGGCTGCCGTCCCATTTTTGGTAGAAACAGCTTTCGCGGCCGGTATGACAGGCAATGCCGCCGTGTTGCTCAATCAGCATCACAATCGCATCGCCGTCGCAATCCAAGCGCAGCTCGTGTACTTTTTGCGTGTGGCCGGATTCTTCGCCTTTCATCCATTGCTTTTGGCGGCTGCGGCTGTAATAGTGGGCAAAACCGGTTTCGGCGGTTTTGGCGGCTGCTTCGGCGTTCATCCACGCCACCATCAACACGCGGCCGCTTTGCCAATCTTGCGCGATGGCGCACACCAAGCCTTTTTCATCGAATTTGACGGCGGAAAGTAGGGTGTCTGTGTTCATGTCGGAATATCCTGACAGGCCGTCTGAAAGGTGATCAAAAGTGATAACAAGTTTTCAGACGGCCTAAAAAATTATTTCAAAAAGGCCAACACCACGGCGGCCAAGGTCATGGCAAACAGGATTTTGCGCAGGGTTTCGGGTTGCAGCTTGATGGCGGTTTTCACGCCCAAACGTGCGCCCAACGCGCTGGATAAAGCCAGCACCAAACCCACATCCCACATCACTTGGCCGCGCGCCACGAAAATCGCCAAGGCCACGGCGGTGAAGCCCAATGTGCAGCAGACTTTCAGCGCATTGGCGCGCACCAAATCGTATTTCAGCAAACCGGCCAACGCGGGCAACAGCAAAAAGCCTGCTGCCGCTTGCACAAAGCCACCGTACATGCCGACCAGAAACAAAGCGTAACGCGAATTGGGTTTGTCGGCAACCCGAATCGGTTGCGTACCCGGTTCGTGCAGCAATAAGCTTGGCTTGAATGCTACCACCGCCGCCACGCCGAGCATGGTCAGCAATAGCAAAGGCTTCAAAATAGCTACAGGCGCAAAAGAAGCAAACAAGGCACCGGCCACGCCACCGAACATCATCGGCACCATAATGCCGCGCAAATCGTGCGTGGGTAGCTTGCCTGCTTTGTGAAAGCCGTGGGTGCCGGAGACAGATTGCAGCAACACGCCGACGCGGTTGGTGCCGTTGGCGACATCGGCCGGCACACCGAACATCATCAACACCGGCAAAATCAGGTTTGAGCCACCGCCTGCCATCATGTTGATGATACCGGCGACGATACCTAAAAAGCCGATGAGCAAATATTGCCCTAAGGTGAAATCGATTTCCATAAGCGTGGTGTGTGTGTTGGGTTCCAGACGGCGTGATATTCAGGATGGAATGTTTACTTGAATAGAATGTATTCAGACGGCTTGTTGGCAATATACCGGCAGGCCGTCTGAAACTTTAAAGTCGCACTTCAATCCCTGCTGCCTGCATCGCCAATTTGGCTTCGTGAATGCTGACTTCGCCGAAGTGGAAGATACTCGCTGCCAACACCGCATCGGCTTTGCCTTCTTTCACGCCGTCGATTAAGTGTTGTACATTGCCCACGCCGCCGGACGCAATCACCGGAATATCAACCGCTTCGGAAATGGCGCGGGTAAGCGGCAGGTTGAAGCCGATTTTGGTGCCATCGCGATCCATGCTGGTGAGCAGGATTTCGCCGGCACCGCGTTTTTGCATTTCCACCGCCCATTCTACTGCGTCTAAGCCGGTCGGTTTGCGGCCGCCGTGGGTGAAAATTTCCCAGCGGGTGTTTTCAAGATTGACCGCCTTGGCATCGATGGCCACCACAATCGCTTGCGAACCAAAAAAGCCGCTGGCTTCGTTGACCAAATCAGGATTGGTCACAGCTGCGGTGTTGATACTGGCTTTATCCGCACCAGCATTGAGCAGACGGCGCACATCGGCCACCGAGCGCACGCCGCCGCCGACGGTAAGCGGAATGAACACTTGCGATGCCACCTCTTCAATTACATGCAAAATGGTGTCGCGGTTGTCGGAAGAGGCGGTGATGTCGAGAAAGGTCAGCTCATCGGCACCTTCATCGTTGTAGCGTTTGGCGACGTCAATCGGGTTGCCCGCATCGCGCAGGCCGAGAAAATTGACGCCTTTGACCACGCGGCCGTTATCGACGTCTAAGCAGGGGATAATGCGTTTTGCCAATGCCATTGAAAGGTTTCCCATCAATAATACTGCTTTGCCTGCCGCTTTGGTGTGGCGGCAAAGCCATTAAGTGTGACAGGGCGGTAGGTAACTATCACTACGCGCCCTGACTCAATGTGGATGAAAACAGATTAGACCAACGAATCAGCCAGCTTTTGCGCTTCGGCAAAGTCAATGCTGCCTTCGTAAATCGCACGGCCGGTAATCGCTCCGGCCACGCCGCTTTGCTCGACCACACACAAAGCGCGGATGTCGTTCAAATCGGTCAGGCCGCCGGAGGCAATCACGGGAATTTTGATTGATTCGGCCAGCTTGACGGTGGCTTCAATGTTCACGCCGCTCATCATGCCGTCGCGGCCGATGTCGGTGTAGATGATGCTGTTGACGCCGTCGTCTTCAAATTGTTTGGCCAAATCGATTACATGGTGTTCAGTTACGGTCGCCCAACCATCAATCGCTACCATGCCTTCTTTGGCATCCAGGCCGACGATGATTTGGCCGGGGAAAGCTTTGCAGGCTTCGCGCACGAACTCAGGATTTTTCACTGCAGCGGTGCCGATGATGACATCGGTCAAACCCAAATTCAGATATTTTTCGATGGTGGCCAAATCGCGGATGCCGCCGCCCAATTGCACGGGGATGTGTTGTGCCACGGCGGCCAAGATTTCTTTAATCGCCGGGAAGTTTTTCGGTTCGCCCGCAAATGCGCCGTTCAAATCAACCAAATGCAGACGACGCGCGCCTTGTTTGAACCAATGTTCGGCAGTTTGCGCCGGCGTGTCGGAAAACACGGTTGCCTGATCCATCAAGCCTTGTTTCAGGCGCACGCATTGGCCGTCTTTTAAATCGATTGCAGGGATAAGTAACATAATTTTTCCAAAGTAGGTCTCAGACGGCCTGTGATAAAGAGGCCGTCTGAAAAATAGAATCATGATGTGCAAATCATTTTACACAATTTAGCGAATTTTAGCACACCTAAGCGGCCTGCGACACGCTTTGTTTCGCGCCGAATGGTTACGGCTGCCAGTTTAAGAAATTGCGCAACAGCAGCAAGCCGCCGTCGTGGCTTTTTTCGGTGTGGAATTGGGTGGCGAAGACATTATCTTTGCCGACAATGCAGGCAAATTCTTGCGGATATTCGCTGGTACCCAACACGATGTCGCTGTTTTGCGGCGCGAAATAGTAGCTGTGCACAAAGTAAAAGCGCGTGTCTTGCGCGATGTCGGCAAACAAAGGATGGTTTTGAGTTTGGCGCACGGCATTCCAGCCCATGTGCGGCACTTTCAATTTGTCGCCGTTGGCATCGTGGCGGTTGGCGGCAAAGCGTTTTACGTCGCCGGCAAACCAGCCCAAACCGGCGGTGTCGCCTTCTTCGCTGTGGTCGAACAACAATTGCGCGCCGACGCAAATACCGAAAAACGGTTTATTTTTCAGGCCGTCTGAAACCGCTTCGCCCAAGCCGCTTTGCTGCAATGCGCTCATGCAGTCGGGCATGGCACCTTGGCCGGGGAAAATGATTTTGTCGGCGGCAAAGACTTCATCCGGCTGGTCGGTCAGAAAAATATCGGCTTGCAAACCGGCCAATTTTTGCGCGGCCTGCACGGATTTCAGCACCGAGTGCAAATTACCCATGCCGTAATCGACAACAGCTACTTTCATGTTGATCCTTCTAAATTATGCAAATCATCGTAGTGGGCGGTATTGTAACAAAAAATCCGCGTGCTTTTGTTGACAATTTAAAACAAACTAACAAAAGGCCGTCTGAAAGGGGAAATGATTTCAGACGGCAAGAGACCTTTGCAAACCCCCAGATTTGAGTGCAGTTCGAAGTTATAGCAGCGCAGAAAGCGAAGACATATCACAAAGATAGGCAAGCTTTCGAGCAGCGCATAACGAAGAAATGTGCCAAAGATGGGAATTTTGCAAAGGTCTCTGCCTGTTTTATGATACTTTCCGATTGGATAACACCAGCCCGCAGGCAATCAGCGCAATGCCGATAAGATGGTAACTGTGCAGCGTTTCACTCAAAAATAACACCGACAGCAACACGCCGAACACCGGAATCAAATGCACCGATAAACCCGTGCGCACCGGCCCGACTTTTTCTACCGCCATCGTATAAAGCAGATAGGCCGCTACCGAAGGAAATAAGCCGACATAGGCCAAAGCGAGCAAGGCCGAAGGGCTGAACACAATCTCTGCGCCCGAAGCTGTTTCCCACAGCCACAATGGCGTTAAAGCCATTAAGCCGATGATGATTTGCACCGCCATCAGGCCAATGCGGTGGATTTCGGCGGGCAGCGTTTTCATCCACAAAGTATAAAGCGCCCAGCAAATCATCGCCGCAAACACAATCAAATCGCCCGAATTAAACTGCATGGCCAATAAGTTGCCCCATTCGCCGTGCAGAATAATGCTCAACACGCCCAACATCGACAGCAGCAAGCCGCCGATTTGCGCGGGCAGCAGCGTTTGGCGGTAAAACAACACGCCGAAAAACATAATCAGCACCGGAATACAGGAATTGAGCAGCAGCGCATTGGTGGTGGTTGTGTGGTGCAAACCCATATAAACCAAGGTGTTGAATGACGCTACGCCCGCCAGCGACACCGCCACGATTTTGGCCGGATATTGCTTGTATAAAGGCAGATCACGGCGCATGTGTTGCCATGCAAACGGCAGAATCACCGCCAGCGCAATCACCCAGCGGCCAAACGACAAACTCAAAGGCGGAATATCGCCGCGCACCGCCCGCCCGACCACGAAATTGCCCGCCCAAAACAGCGGCGGCAACACCAACAGCGGCACAGTCGACCAGAAAGAAGCATTCGGTTTCATCACAAGCGGGCAAAGAAAAAGACAGGGGATTTTAACACAGGCCGTCTGAAAGGTTCAGACGGCCTTAGCGCATATTTATGGCGGCTATGATTTTATTCAATCGTAAAAAGATACACGCGTGAATGTTGATTGAACAAGCGTTTACGTTATCTGCGTAATCAAAAAATACACTTTATTCATCAAGGCCGTCTGAAAAAGCATTGATAATTTTTCAGACGGCCTTATTTGCTTATATATATCGAAACAACCACACCCAATCAGGAACGATTATGCTCAAACTCTCCATGCTCAACCTGGTGCCTTTACGCGAAGGCCAAACCCAAAAACAAGCCATCGACTCTATGGTGACGCTGGCGCAGACCGCCGAGCAGCTTGGCTACGAACGCTATTGGATTGCCGAACACCACAATATGCCCAATCTGATGAGTTCCGCCACGCAATTGCTGGTCGGCCATACTTTGGCCAACACGCAAACCATCCGCGTCGGCACCGGCGGCGTGATGCTGCCCAACCACAGCCCGCTGGCCGTGGCCGAACAATACGGCACCTTGGCAACCATGTACGGCGACCGCATTGACTTAGGCGTCGGCCGCGCACCCGGCACCGACCCACGCACCGCTTTGGCTTTGCGCCGCAACGCGCAAGACGTGTCGATGAATTTTCCGCATGACATCCAAACCATTCAGCGCTATTTCGGCAGTGCAGACGAGCAGGGCTACGTCAAAGCCTATTTGGCGATGGATAAAAACGTGCCGCTTTACATTCTCGGTTCCAGCACCGAAAGCGCCTATCTCGCCGCCGAACTCGGTATGCCGTATGTGTTCGCCAGCCACTTCGCCCCGCGCATGATGGAAATGGCGGTGCAAATCTACCGCAACGGTTTTAAACCATCAAAATATCTCGACAAGCCCGAAGTCATCATCTGCGTCAACATCATCGTTGCCGACACCGATGACGAAGCGCATTTACTGCACACTTCGCAACAACAGCAGTTTTTAGGTGTGGTCAGCGGCCAAATGAAACCGCTGCAACCGCCGGTGGCCGATATGTCGACCGTGTGGAGCTACGACCAAGAATTCGCCGTGAAACAAATGCTGGGCGAAGACATCGTCGGCAGCAAAGAAAGCGTACGCGAGCAACTGCTTAACTTGCAAGCGCGTGTTCAGGCCGATGAGATTATGGCCTTGAACTATATTTACGATGAAGCCAGACAGGCCAAATCGTTTGAAATGCTGAAAGAAATTGCCGATACGCTGTAAAAGGCTGGCTTGTAACCAGGCCGTCTGAAAACTTGCCGTTCCCGTTTTCAGACGGCCTTGTTTATGATGCGGAGTCTATGGTTTTCAATACCTTGGCCGGAACGCCGCCGACTACGGTATTGTCCGCAACGTCTTTGCTGACGACCGCGCCGGCGGCGACAATCGCGTTTTCGCCCACCGTTACGCCCGGCAGAATGGTTGCCCCTGCGCCTATCCACGCGTTCCGTTTGATTCGCACGGGTTTTAAAATCAATCCTCTGCGCTCGCCGGGGTTTTCGGGGTGGTTGACGGTGACGATGTTTACCCTCGGCGCAATCAATACGTTGTCTTCTATCGTAATGCCGCCCAAATCGGTGAACACGCAGCCTGTGTTGATAAACACGTTTCTGCCGATGCGGATATGGCGGCCGAAATCGGTGTAAAACGGCAGGTTGACGTGCAGGCTTTCGTCAATCCGGCTGCGGGTGATGTCCGCCAAAACGGCGCGGATTTCGGCCTGGCTTTTAAATGCGCCGCTCAGTTCGGCGGTTTTGGGTGCGTTTTCGGCGACGATGTCGTGAATTCGGGCAAACAGGTCGGAATTTTCGGCAATCAGGGTGTTAGCAGGAAAATCGTGCATCCGTTTATTTCTCCATTCTGACGGTGATTTTACCGCTCCCCAAAGCGGTTTTCAGACGGCCTGCCTCGGCGATGGTGCCGATTTTGGTGTAACGGTAGCTGCTGTCGAAGCTTTCATAAAAGATCACCAGCGTGTCGCCTTGATAGAGCATGACATCGCCTGCACGGATGCGGCCTGCGGTTTTGTCGTCGGCCGGCAGCGGTTCGGGCAGGGCGGCGAATTTTTCGTTTTGCAGATGGTCCTGCATGGAAAGTTCGAGCGGCAGTAGTCGGGCAAAGGCTTGCGCGGCGGGGTTGTTTTCCGTTTTCATCTCGAATGCCCGGCTGCCAATCAGCAGGCGGACGGTTCGGGTCTCGGGGGCGGTGGGTGCGGTCATGGTCGTTTCCTGTTCGGAAGAATGGCGGGGCGTTTCGGCATGGCAGGCGGTGATGCCTGAAATCATGACGGCGGCCAGCAGCAGTTTTTTCATGGCTTGTCCTTGTTTGGTAAGGATAAAGAGGCCGTCTGAAAAAGCATGGGTTTTCAGACGGCCTTTTGTCATTTCAAATTCGTTTTGAAAAACTGCTCGAATTTGTCAAACGGGATTTTGCCGGCCTGATTGTCGTATAAATCGACGTGGCTGGCTCCGGGAACGAGATACAGCTCTTTGTTTTTGCTGCCCACATTGTTGAACACGGTTTCGCTCATGTAGCGAGAATGGGCTTTTTCGCCGGCCACAATCAAGGTAGGCGCAGTGATTTCATTGGCATAACTCATCATCGGAATGTTGACATACGACAGGGGCATGGTGGCCAGCCAGGCGGAATTGGAATTCAAACCGCGCGGGTGGTAGCCGCGTTTGGTGCGGTAGAAATCGAAGAATTGCGCCAAAACAGGATGGGCATTGTCAGGCAGGGTTTCGGGCAGAATGCGGTTACCCCCGACGATATTGCCTTGCGCATCAAGCGGAACTTCGTGAAAACCCACCGCCCGCGTGCCACTTTCGGCATCTGCCCAGCGCAGGTTATTGAGGTATTCTTTGACTTTTCGGCGGTCAGCTTGGCTGTAGCCGTCTTTTTGATCGCCCACGCCCCAGCCGATGGAACGGCTCATGTCATACAGCACGCTGGTGGCGACGGCTTTGACGCGGGTGTCCATCGCTGCGGCATTGACCGCCTGTCCGCCGAAGCCGCATACGCCTAAAATGCCGATTTTTTCCCTATCGACAAACCCTTGCAAACCCAGGAAATCGACTGCCGCCGAAAAGTCTTCGGTGTTGACGTCGGGACTGGCCATGCCGCGCGGTTCGCCGCCGCTTTCGCCGGTGTAGGAAGGGTCAAACGCCAGCGTGACGAAACCGCGCTCGGCAAGCGTTTGGGCATAAAGCCCCGAAACCTGCTCTTTGACCGCACCGAAAGGGCCGCTCACGGCAATGGCACTCAGGCGGCCTTTGGCGTTTTTCGGTACATACAAATCACCGGCCAAGGTAATGCCGTAGCGGTTTTTGAAAGTGACTTTATGGTGTTCGATTTGATTGGATTTCGGGAAAACTTTGTCCCATTCTTGAGTCAGCTGCATGGTTGCGGTTCCTTTAAACGGGGGCACGGTCACGGCGGAGGCAGTGCCGGAGAGCATGAGCGAGCCTGCGACGAGGGCGGAAGCGAGGGTTTTGAGGGTAGGGGTCTTCATGTTGGGCCTTTCTGTTTTTCAGACGGCCTTTTGTGCGGACAGGCCGTCTGAAACGGTTGGGATGAAACCTTTTGCGGTTTCGACAGAACACATTGTAAAAGCCCAATGATTTCATGTATATTCATAAAACTGCATTTAATAATTTCGGAAAAAGAAATTATGTTGAACAAACTCGAAGCCTTGCGGATTTTCTGCACCGCCGCCGAAACGCTGCAATTCAAAGAAGCCGCCAGCCGGTTGGCCGTATCGCCGCCGGTGGTGACGCGCGTCATTGCGGAATTGGAGGATTATTTGGGCGAGCCGCTGTTCCAGCGCAACACGCGCCAAACCAAGCTGACCGATTTCGGCCGCGAATTTCTGCCGCAGGCGCAGCAGCTTTTGGACGACAGCGAACGCGTGTTCGTCCATGCCAAACGGCGCGATGAAGACGAAATGGGCGGCATGGTGCGGATAACCGTGCCGGATTTGCCCGATGAAGAGAATGTGTTGCTGGAATTGTTGGGCCGTCTGAAAGCCTATCCCAAGCTGGTGTTGGACTGGCAGAAAAATACCGTGCGCGTCAATGCGGTGGAAGCGCAAATTGATATTGGTGTGCGTATAGGCCAAGCGCCGACGGACAGTTTGTTGATTGTGAAGCACTTGGGCACCGTGCAGGAGCGGATTGTCGCTGCGCCCGAATTGGTGGCGGAATACGGGTTGCCGAAAGATTTGGATGATTTGAAAAAACGCTACCCGCTCAATGCCGAGCATGATTTGAACAATGGCCGCTATTGGGCATGGTATTTCAACGATCAGCAAAGCTTGTTTCCGGCCAAACCGGTGTGCATTGGCAATACCGTGCACAACACGCTGGCGGCGGCGCGTTCCGGCAGGGCGGTGGCCTATGTGCTCGATTGGTTGTGCGAGCCGTATTTGCGCAAAGGCGAATTGGTGGAATTATTGCCCGATATCCCCAAGCAACAATGGTCGGCGTATCTTTACCGGCCGCACCGAAGCGTTACGCCGACGCGGGTGCGTGTGGTGTTTGATATGCTGGCGGAAATTTTGGTGGCGAGGTTTCAGCGTGATTGAGGCCGTTTAAATATATGTCCCGAATTAAAAAAAAGCCGTCTGAAAGAAAATACTTTCAGACGGCCTTGATGATTGTTACGCCTTACAAAATCTCATACACGAAGAAAATCAGCGTGTGCAGGATAAACAATGGCGACAGTATACCAAACGACCATACCATATAGCCAAAGAAGCTCGGCATTTTTACGCCGCGTTGTTCAGCGATGGCTTTGACCATGAAGTTTGGCGCGTTACCGATGTAGGTGAGGGCACCCATGAATACCGAACCCATCGAGATGGCCAGAAGGGTGTGGAACAGCGGGCCGGTCATCAAAGATTGCGCGTCGCCGCCTGCCATGTTGAAGAACACGAGGTAGGTCGGGGCGTTATCTAAGAAGCCGGATAACACGCCGGTCATCCAGAAATACATGGTGTTGAGCGGCTCGCCTGCGGCGTTGTGCACCATGGATACCACGCCGCGCAAGGCGCCGTTTTCACCGGCTTTCAAAATGGCCAATACCGGTGCGATGGTGATGAAGATACCGGCAAACAGTTTGCCCACTTCGGCAATCGGTTCCCAGTTGAATTCATTACCGGCACGCACTTGTTTCGGTGTAATGAGCAATGAAATCACTGCCAAAGACAGCAAAATCACATCGCGCACTAAGTTTGGCAATAAATAATGGCTGCCGAAGATTTCAAAACCAGGGTGATCCGGTTTCCAAATGCCCGACATCAATACAGCGCCTACCACGCCCAACAGCAAAATAAAATTCACTTTACCGAAGATTTGTAGCTTGCTGTCCGGTGATGGATCATGCGGCACGACTTCGTCTTCTTTAGAATATAGGTGGCGGTCGAGGAAGTAGAACACGGTCAACAGAATCACCACGCTGATGAGCACAGGTGGGAACATGTGAACCACGGTCCACATAAAGTCAACGCCCTTCAAGAAGCCCAAGAACAAAGGTGGGTCGCCCAATGGGGTCAGGCCGCCGCCGATATTAGCTACCAAGAAGATAAAGAATACGACCACGTGCACTTTATGTTTGCGGTTGTCATTGGCTTTCAATAGCGGGCGAATCAGCAACATAGCGGCGCCGGTGGTGCCCATCACTGAGGCCAATACAGTGCCGATGGCAAGCAGGGTGGTATTGAGCTTGGCCGAGCCTTGCAAGTTGCCCCATACCAAAATACCGCCTGAAATGGTGTACAGCGCAAACAGCAACAGGATAAACGGGATATATTCTTCCACCATGGCGTGTGCCACGACTTGAATACCTGCCGTAAAGCCGAAATAAAGCACGAAAGGAACCAGAAAGAGCACCGTCCAAAAGGCGGTGATTTTACCGAAATGATGATGCCAAATTTTCGGCATCATTAAAGGACCTAAGGCGATGGAGAGCAGAATGGCTGCAAAGGGTAAACCCCAAAGCAGACTCAGTGAGTCGCCGCTGAAGTTGGCGGCTTGGGCAAACGCCGGCAGCATCAGCATAGGTAGGGAGAAAAGAGGTAGGCGCATATGTTTCCTTTTTCTTATCATGGTAAAACTTCAGGCCGTCTGAACAGCACGACACTGCACGTTAAGCTTGAAGTAAGCTTGTCGCAAATGATTGTAAAGGAAAATAGTGCCAGAAACTAGACTAAAGTATTAGTCTGAATCAAACAAATCTGCTAAAAGATTTTTGTGACATTGCCCAATTCTTTTAGCATAGGGAGAAAAATTCTTTAAAACAGCGATTTAATGAAATGTTAACTAAATAATAAAAGACTATCAAAAAAGATTGTTAAATTGTGTTTAACACTTTTTTGCAAGAAATCAGCATAAGGCCGTCTGAAAACAGGCCGATTTTATGCTTCCGGTAAGCGAATCATCCAGATGGCTACGCAGGCGCAAAAGGTGGTGGAAATGGCGCCAATCCACCAGCGGTCAGGGAATTGCCAGAATAAAAACAGGCAGGAAAACGTCATCATGCTCACGGCCAGTATTTTGGCTTTACGCGGCACGGCACGGTTGCGTTCCCAGTTTTGCACCATCGGGCCGAAGTAGCGATGCTGATGCAGCCAGCGGTGAAAACGCGGCGAAGCTTTTGCCCAGCAAGCAGCCGCCAGCAACACAAAAGGCGTGGTCGGCAAAATGGGCAGAAAAATACCAAGCACGCCCAAGGCCACAGCTAGCGCGCCGCAAAGCCAATAAATATAGCGGATAATCATGAGTGTGATTCAGGTTGGTGAAACGGGCAGCGCGGAATATCTAATTGTTTCCAGCCCTCATGCCCCATCTCTTCCAATAAAGCGATGTTGCGTTCGAAAATCGCCGCAGCGTCTGGGAAAGCTTCAGTTGCTTTGGCGATACTGTCCTCACGAATCAGATGCAGTGTCGGATAAGGTGAGCGGTTGGTGTAGTTGCTGATGTCGTCGGCTGCGGTGTCGGCAAACTGAAAATCAGGGTGAAACGGCGCAATTTGAATCACGCCTTCCAATTGATTATCTGCCACTGCTTCATCGGCGATATCGAGCATATCGTTAAACAGCAAAAAATCGCTAAATAAGGTTGGATGCACCAATAACGTGGTTTCTAATTCTTCGGAGGACGTGTTGCCCAAACGTTGTAGTTCACGGTCTAAATCTTCTAAAAAACCGTCTAAATGCTTGGCTTCGCTGACTTCAATGCGCACGCGGCCTTTGATATACGGCGCTTTGGCAAAAGGGCAGAGGTTTAAGCCAATCACGGCCTTTTCCAGCCATTGTTTGGTGTGGTCGATAACGGTTTTGGTGTTGGGCATGTTCATTATTTTGATTTTATTTAAAAATAATTCTCAATTATAGCAAATTAATCGGTATGGGATAAATAGCTGAAATTTATTCGGATGATTGGCCGGTAAAGGTATAAGAAATCCATAAGATTTGCGCATCTTCTTCACCTGAGGAAAGGCAGGCGTGTCCCATGGTGCTGTCAAAATAGCAGGAATCGCCGGGGTTCAGCTCAAGCGGGGTGTAAAATTCGGTGATGAGTGTGACTTTACCGCTCAATACATAAAAAAATTCTTCACCATCATGGCTGTGTAATTTGGAAAACTCAGTGCGTTCACGTGCTTTAAGCGTGGCAACGATCGGCGTGAAGCGTTTGTTTTCCAGGTCGGCATTCAATAATTCGTATAGGTATTGTTTGGTATGGTGAACCACGCCGCTGCCCTTGCGTGTGACACTGCGCCGGCCAAGCATGGGTGCAGTAGCATCAGCACGAAACAGTTCGCCCACTTCGACTGCCAAACCTTTGGCCAATGCCGCGATTTTTTCATAAGTAGGCGACAATTGGCCGTGTTCGATTTTGGACAGAGTGGCGGTGGAAA
This sequence comes from Neisseria sp. CCUG17229, assembly GCF_047839235.1. Classification (NCBI taxonomy): domain Bacteria; kingdom Pseudomonadati; phylum Pseudomonadota; class Betaproteobacteria; order Neisseriales; family Neisseriaceae; genus Neisseria; species Neisseria sp. CCUG17229. Next base: position 1,864,130 of record NZ_CP181247.1, on the reverse strand, counting down.
TGCCGCTGCGTTGGCTGAGCTGTTTGAGTGTCAGGTCGTTTTTTTGGCGCAGGGCTTTGACGGTGTTGGCTAGGTTCAGATCGCTCATATCGGGCTGTCTTGTTGTTATTGGCGTGAAATAAAATCATAGCATAAAGGCTGCCAACCGATATGGATTAGCAGCCTTTGTTGCTTGGATTAATCATCAAGCGGTTTGCCTGCGTAATCGTCTGCTGCACGGATGGCAATTAACGAGATAACGCCGGTTAAGATGATGTAGATGGCAATCGGAATGTAAGAACCGTCAAATGCTTTCAGGAGGAAGGTAGCCACTAAAGGTGCCGTACCGCCTGCCAGTGCGGCACCGATTTGGTAGCCCAAGGTAATGCCGGTATAGCGTACGTTACTTTTAAAAATTTCCGAAAACATCGTACCCAATACGGCGGTGGCCGGTGCCCAGATGACGCCCAAACCCAATACTGTTGCGCCAATCAAAGAGGCAAATGATTTGGTTTCAAGCAGCCAGAAATAAGGGAAAGCATAAGCCATCATCAGTAATACGCCGCCGGTATAGACTTTTTTGCGGCCAATTTTGTCGGATAAGGCGCCCATCACCGGAATTAGTAGCGTGGTGACGATAGTGGCGATGGTTACGGTATTCAATACTTCGGTACGCGAGAAATCCAGTTGATTCGTGGCGTAAAATACAATAAAGGTGGACATGATGTAAAACGGTGCAGTTTCGACAAATTTTGCACCGACTGCAATCATCACTTCACGTTTATGGTGGCGTAAGGTCTCAAATAAAGGTACGGCCACCACTTTACCTTCCGCTTGGTTTTTCTTGAACGACGGTGTTTCGTCAATGCCTTTTCGAATCCACAAACCAAGAAACACCAAACCCGCGCTTAACACAAAGGGTACACGCCAGCCCCATGATAAAAACTGATCTTCAGGCAGCATGGTCATCACGGTTAAGGCTAAGGTAGCCAACAGCATACCGATGGTTACGCCCATTTGTGGCACACTGCCGAAAAAGCCGCGTTTTTCTTTTGGTGCATACTCCACCGCCAGCAGCATGGCGCCGCCCCATTCCCCGCCAATACCCAAACCCTGCACCAAGCGCAGCAATACCATCAAAATAGGTGCGGCAATGCCGATGGCTTGGTAAGTGGGGAGCAAACCCATCAATACGGTGGCACCGCCCATTAATGATAAGGTTAATACCAAGGTTTGTTTGCGACCGATTTTGTCGCCGATGTGGCTGAATAAAATACCACCAAAAGGCCGTATGAAAAACGACAGGGCAAACGAGGCAAAGGCTAACATGGTGCCGACAGTTGGATCTTCAGCCGGAAAGAATAATTGGTTGAACACCAATGCGGCAACTGTGCCATAGAGGAAATAGTCAAACCATTCGATGGAGCTGCCGATTAAGCTGGCCAGCAACACGCGGGTGGATATTTTTTGATTCTGCATGATATTTCTCCAAATATTTTTGTTTTGATGTTTTACATGCCGTCTGAAAAGCATTCAGACGGCCTTTTCTATAACTCAATCAGCAATTCAATTGTTCATAAGCCAACACCGCGGCGGCCAAATCCTCCAGCGCGCTGCCGACGGATTTGAACACGGTAATTTCGTCTGCGTGTTCTCGGCCGCTGTATTTCAGGCGGCATAGATCGGCCAACGTGGCGCGCACTTGTTGCGGGGTGAATACGCCTGCTTCAATCGGCGAGAGCAAATCACCGGCTTTCATTAGGGCTTCTTCGGTATCGACAAACACGCTGGTGTCGGCGAAGCAGGCATCGTCGGTTTCACGCATATCAGGGGCGAAACCGCCGATTAAGTCGAGGTGGGTGCCCGGTTGCAGCCATTCGCGCAAAATCAGCGGTGCAGTGGATAAGGTGGCGCAGCTGACAATATCTGCCTCTTTCACCGCGCCGGCCAAATCTTGGTGGGCTTCGGCCTGCAAACCTTTTTCACGCAAGCGCGCGGCTAAGCTTTCGGCTTTGCTGTGGGTTTGGTTCCAAATGATGAAACGCTCAATTTGGCGCACGCTCAAATAGGCATCGGCCAACAATTCGGCAACACGGCCTGCGCCGACAATCAGCAAGGTTTTGCTGTTTTCGCGGCTTAGGAAACGTGCAGCTAATGCCGAAGCAGCGGCTGTGCGGCGTGAGGTGATGCTGTCACCGTCGAAAATGGCTTCCGGTTTGCCGGTTTGGGCATTGTATAAAATGTAAACCGAATGCAGGCCAGGGAGGTTGTGTTGGGCATTTTGCGGAAAAATCGATACGGTTTTCACGCCCAGCCAGCGTTCAGGAAGCCAAGCGGGCATCAGCAGCAGCGTGCCTTGTTTTTCGCCTTGCTTGTCGGTAATGGCATGGTTGTGGCGCAACGGTACTTCGCAATGCGCGGTAAACATGGTTTCCAGTGCGGCTACTAATTGGGGAAATGCCAGTGCGGAAGAGGTTTGCACAGAATCATAATGCAGCATAATTCAGCCTTTACTTAAAAAAATTTCTTATACGAAAATTTATCTTGTAAAATAAAACCTGTCAATCTTTATTATCGAGTTAATCTAAGTTTGAACCAAGTTAAAATATGCTAAAAAATCATGCCGTCTGAACGTGATTTTGGTATATGATTTAGGAATGAATGCCATTTGATTTCAGGAGAAAAATCCATGTTCCAATTTGCCCATCCCCAACAAACTCCGCTGCGTCAAGCGGTGACTGAGGCTTATCGCCGCGATGAAGTTGAAGCGGTGAATGATATGCTGCAACAAGCGCAGATGACAGGTGAAGAGCGTCGTGCTGCCGATGATTTGGCGCGCCGTTTGGTGACGCAGGTGCGGGCGAGCCGTACCAAAGCCAGCGGTGTGGATGCGTTGATGCACGAGTTTTCGTTGTCGAGCGAAGAGGGTGTGGCGTTAATGTGTTTGGCGGAGGCTTTGTTGCGCATTCCGGATAATGCCACGCGCAATAAATTGATTGCCGACAAGCTTTCAGACGGCGATTGGAAAAGCCATCTGAACCACAGCCCAAGCCTGTTTGTGAACGCGGCAGCTTGGGGTTTGCTGGTAACCGGCAAACTCACCACCACGACCAACGACCAGAATTTGGGTTCGGCTTTGAGCCGTGTGTTGGGCAAGGGCGGTGCGCCGTTGATCCGCAAAGGCGTGGATTACGCCATGCGTATGCTGGGCAAGCAGTTTGTGACCGGCCAAACTATTGAAGAAGCATTGAAAAACGGCAAAGAGCGTGAAAAACTGGGCTATCGTTTCTCATTCGATATGCTGGGTGAAGCGGCGTTTACCCAAGCCGACGCCGACCGCTACTATCAGGATTACGTTACCGCGATTCACGCTATCGGCAAGGATGCGGCAGGGCAAGGCGTGTACGACGGCAACGGCATTTCAGTGAAATTGTCGGCGATTCATCCGCGCTATTTCCGTGCGCAACACGAGCGCGTGATGACCGAATTGCTGCCGAAATTAAAAGCATTATTTGTTTTGGCAAAACAATACAATATCGGCCTGAACATCGATGCTGAAGAAGCCAATCGTTTGGAATTGTCGCTGGATTTGATGGAAGCTTTGGTGTCCGACCCTGATTTGGCCGGTTACAACGGCATCGGTTTTGTGGTGCAGGCCTACCAAAAACGCTGCCCGTTTGTGATTGATTATTTGGTGGATTTGGCACGCCGCAACAATCAAAAATTGATGATTCGCTTGGTGAAAGGCGCGTATTGGGACAGCGAAATCAAATGGGCGCAGGTTGATGGCCTTAATGGCTACCCTGTGTACACCCGCAAAGTGCATACCGACATTTCCTATCTGGCGTGCGCGCGCAAACTGCTGGACGCGCAAGACGCTGTGTTCCCGCAATTTGCCACACACAATGCCTACACGCTGGCGGCGATTTACGAAATGGGCAAAGGCAAGGATTTTGAACACCAATGCTTGCACGGCATGGGCGAAACCCTGTATGACCAAGTGGTCGGCCCGCAAAACTTAGGTCGCCGCGTGCGCATTTACGCGCCGGTGGGTACGCACGAAACGCTGCTGGCCTATTTGGTGCGCCGTTTGTTGGAAAACGGTGCCAATTCGTCGTTTGTGAACCAAATCGTTGATGAAAAAATCAGCATTGACGAGCTGATTCGTAGCCCGTTCGATACCATCGCCGAAGAAGGCATTCATTTGCATGCCGCGTTGCCGTTGCCGCGCGATTTATACGGCAAAGGCCGTCTGAATTCACAAGGCGTGGATTTGAGCAATGAAAATGTGTTGCAACAATTGCAGCAAAAAATGAACCAATCGGCGGCGCAAGCGTTTCAGACGGCCTCGATCATTAACGGCAAGCTGCGTGAAGTAAACGCGCCGCAAGATGTCAAAAATCCTGCCGATCATATTGATGTGGTGGGTACGGTTTCATTTGCTGATGCCTCCTTGGCGCAAGAAGCGATTGCCGAAGCTGTGGCCGCGCAAGCCGCGTGGGGTGCGACACCTGCTACCGAACGCGCTGCCTGCCTGCGTCGTTTGGCCGATTTGATGGAGCAGCACACGCCGGCGTTGATGATGCTGGCGGTGCGCGAAGCGGGCAAAACGCTGCAAAACGCCATTGCCGAAGTGCGTGAAGCAGTTGATTTCTGCCGCTATTATGCCGATGAAGCCGAGCAAACCTTACCTGCCAACACCCAAGGCGTGGGCACGATTATCGCCATCAGCCCGTGGAATTTCCCGTTGGCGATTTTCACCGGTGAAGTGGTGGCCGCATTGGCTGCCGGTAACACCGTAGTTGCTAAGCCTGCCGAGCAAACCAGCCTGATTGCTTCGTATGCCGTGTCGTTGATGCATGAAGCCGGTGTGCCGTCTGAAGCCTTGCAATTGGTATTGGGAGCGGGCGAAGTTGGCGCGGCTTTAACGCAAGACCCACGCATCAGCGGAGTGATTTTCACTGGTTCGACCGAAGTGGCACGCCTGATTAACCAAACCTTGGCCAAACGTGATGACAATCCGGTGTTGATTGCCGAAACCGGCGGCCAAAACGCGATGATTGTCGATTCAACCGCATTGGCCGAACAAGTCTGCGCCGATGTGTTGAATTCCGCTTTCGATTCGGCCGGACAACGCTGTTCGGCGCTGCGTATTTTGTGCGTGCAAGAAGACGTTGCCGACCATATGATTGATATGATTAAAGGCGCGATGAACGAATTGGTGGTGGGTAATCCGCGTTTGCTGAATACCGATGTCGGCCCCGTCATCGATGCCGAAGCGCAAGCCAACCTGTTGGCGCACATTAATAAAATGAAAGGCGCGGCCAAATCGTTCCATGAAATCAAGGTTTCAGACGGCATTGATGAGGTGCAATCAACTTTTGTTGCCCCGATTTTGTTTGAGTTGAATAATTTAAACGAATTGCAGCGCGAAGTATTTGGTCCGGTGTTGCACGTCGTGCGCTATCGTGCCGACGAACTCGACAGCCTGATCGACCAAATCAACAGCAAAGGCTACGCGCTGACCCACGGCGTACACAGCCGCATCGATGCGACCGTGGATCACATCCGCAAACGCATTGAAGCGGGCAACGTGTACATCAACCGCAACATCGTCGGCGCGGTTGTCGGCGTGCAGCCGTTTGGCGGCCACGGCTTATCGGGTACAGGTCCGAAAGCAGGCGGCCCGTTCTACCTGCAACGTTTAAGCCGTCTGAAACAATGGGTGGCACCGACCTTGAGCAAAGTCGGCCAAGTCGATGACGAAGTGTTGAAACGCTTGGAAGCCATGTTGCACAATCTGCCGATCAGCCAAGAATACAAGCTCTCGATTGCCGCTACCTTAGGCCAAGCGCGTATCCGCACGCTGCGTCATGCTGAAAAGGTGTTGTGTGGCCCAACCGGCGAGCGCAACGTATTGAGCTGGCACGCGCCAAAACGCGTGTGGATTTACGGCGGCGATTTGGTGCAGTCGTTCACCGCTTTGGTGCAACTGGCTGCGGCCGGCGTGCAAGGCGTGATTGAAGCCAATCATCCGCTGGCGACAGAAGTGGCGCATTTGGGCAATTTGCTGATTGTCGATAAACCGGAAAACGCCGGCATCAGCCATGTGGTCGCGCTGGAAGATTTGCCGACCGAGCGCAAACAAGCGCTGGCGGCGAGCGAGGGCGCGTTAATCCGCATTCTGCCGTCTGAAAACGGCTTGGATATTTTGCAGGTGTTTGAAGAAATTTCGTGCAGCATCAACACGACTGCAGCAGGCGGTAACGCCAGCTTGATGGCGATGTCGGATTAATTTTTTAAGTGTTAGAGGCCGTCTGAAAGATTGGGGAATAATTCAATCTTTCAGACGGCCTTTTAGCGTATGAAATTTATTTTACTTTTCCGAATTTTTATTGAGTTTAAGCTAGAGACCTTTGGAAAACTCTTTCAAAATCTAGTACACACAACTGCCGTCATTCCCGCGTAGGCGGGAATCCAGCCCTATAGGTTTCAGGCATATTTAATTATTTCAATCATCGAACGTTCTGGATTCCTGCCTATGCGGGAATGACGAGCATAGTTTTTTTTGATTTAAATTGAGTTTTACAAAGCCCTAAACCATAAAAAAACCATGCCGTCTGAAGCGTTCAGACGGCATGGTTTTTTATCACGATTTAAACCGTTAATTTTGCCAAGCATTCATGCAGCGGATTGAAATAGTTGGCTAAATAGTCGTCAAATGGGATTTCATCGGCGGCTTTGGCTTCAATTTCGGCAAATTCCTGCAAGGATTGCTGACTTTGCGCTTCCAGCTTGGCTTGCACGTCTTGCGGTAGCGGCTGTTTTAAGGTTGCCAAATGTTGCGCGGTCAAGGCCATGGCCCATGGCAGGAACTCTTGTTCGGCCATTTCGGCTTGCACGCGTTGCGGCAGGCGCAGGGTTTCGCCGCTGTTGGCACGGATTTGGCTTTGCACGGCTTCGCGGTAGCCGCTGTTGTCCGAACCTTGGTCAAGGCGTTCGGCAATCGGCAGAATTTCATGCAGGATTTCATTTGCCCAATCTTGCGCGGAAATGCTGCGGCCGTTTTTAAACAGGCTGAATCCTTCGCTCAAGCCTGAGCAGGCGGTGCGCAAGCGGTTGTGGTTGGCTTCGTTGTAATCGGCGGTGGTAAATGCAGGTGAATCTTTCAGCAAACACCACAACATAAAGCTTTCCAAGAAATGAATTTGTTCCAAGCTGATGCCGGCTGGGTCATACGGATTGTTGTCGAGCAGGCGCAATTCAACATAGGCGATGCCGCGTGCGCTCAAGGCGCTGATGGGCAATTCGCCTTTTTTCATCACTTGTTTTGGACGTGCGCCGCTGTAATATTCGTTGGCAATTTGCAGAATATTGGTGCTGATTTGGCGGTACAGTCCGGCCGGACCGCGCAAGCCCAAGTATTCATACACCGGCGCTGGGGTTAATACCGCCGCACCCAAATCGCGAACGTATTCGTTCAGATGATTGAAGCTGACGCTGAAATCGACTTTGTTTTGGTAGCCGAGTTGGCTCATGCGCAGGGTGGTGGCGTTTTTCCAGCTAAAGCTTTGCTCGTGCAGGCGGTCAAGCACATTTTGCGCCGGTTGGAAGCTTTGGTCGCAGGCAGGGGCGGTGCCGAACAGGTGGCAAATCAGCCAGCCGTGGCGCTGAATGTTGCGAATCATGCCCATGTAGCGCTCGTTGCGCCAAGTGTCGGTCGGTTCTACGCCTTCTTGTTCGGCCAAGGCTGTCCACAGGCTTTCTGGCGGCGAATAGTTGAAATGTACACCGGCAATCATTTGCATGGTGCGGCCGTAACGGTAAGACAGGCCGACGCGGTACAGGCGTTTCAATTTCGCGCCGTTGCTCTGGCCGAAGTAGCCGATTTCGATGTGTTCGGGATTGTCGGGCAGACGGCAAGGCATACTGGCTGCCCACATGCGCTCTTCGCCGATGTTTTGCGCGCTGAATTGGTGTAATTCCAAAAGCTGTTGATACACGGCTTTCGGGGATTGATGCGGATCGGTGACCAGTTCCAACAATGCTTCGCCATAATCGATGGTGATGTTCGGATGAGTATAGACATTGCCCAAGGCTTCAGGGTGGCGTGTTCCGGCAAGATGGCCGTCGGCGGTGGTGCGCAGGCTTTCGCGCTCGATGCCGATGTTGCCGCCGGACAGTGGAAGGGTCTCGATGTTCATGTATTTTCCTTAGCAGAAAGTGTGGGCTTCTGCGCAAAGTGGCTATCGGGATGGCGTTTGCTGCCATCAAACAGAGCGATTTTAGCACGGAACGGCCGCAGCGGAATATGGTTATGTGTGAATGAAAGGCAGGTATTCAGACGGCCAAATCGCTGGTTAAAAGCTATAGAGATAAACCAATAAAATAGTTATCAGTAAAAATGATTTTAGACGGCCTGAGTAAAAATCACCGGCCGTCTGAATATTAGTTTTGCTGCAAAATCCATTTTGCCCGTTCAATCACCGGTGCATCAATCATTTGCCCATCCACTTGGAAAACAGCTTGACCGCTGTGTGCGGCTTCGGTAACAACTTTTCTGGCAAAAGTCAACAAATCTTCAGACGGCCTTAAGGCTTCTTTCACCGCAGCGACTTGTTTCGGGTGGATACACAAAACACCGCCGAAACCCATATCGCGCCAGTATTCCGCGTTTTGGCGGTTGGCTTCGTGGTCGTTGAAATCAGGGAAGGTGGTCTCGATGGGCGGATGCAGATTGTTGATGCGGCTGTGCAGCAGCATATCGGTGCGCAGGCGGTCGAACACCGTTTGCGCAGCGGCCGTACCGTAGCTCACGCCCAAATCATTGGCCAAATCCAAGCAGCCGTAGGTCAGTGCAAACAGGCCGTCTGAACGCGCCAATTGCCCGATGTCGGCCATGCCTTGCGCTGATTCAATATCAGCAATCACCAGCTTGCCTGTGGCGTGATGCAGCGCAGAAATTTCATCGGCCTGAATGGTTTTAGAAAGCAGTATCCCCTTGATTTCTGGCATAGTCTTGAGCGCCGCCACATCGTCCGCATAAAACGCGCTGCGTGGATTATTGATTCTGACCCACACCTCAGGCTGACCTGCTTGGCGACAATATTCGGCGATGTTGGCGCGGGCAGTGGCTTTGTCTTCCGGCGAGACAGTGTCTTCCCAATCGACAATTACTTCGTCCGCACCGCTGGCAAACGCCTTGGCAATCCGCTCAGGGCGGGTGGCGGGAACGAATAGGAAAATTTTGGGAATAGGGCGGTTTAGCATGGTTTCTCCTTTGTTTTTTTATCGTCATTTAAAATAGAAATCATACCGCGTTGCTAGCTCCCTGATGTACTACTTGTACATCAGGGAGCTGTCACCTTGTCTGATTTCTATTTTAAATGACGATATGTTTTAGCAGAAACATTGTAGCGGATTTCGATACAAAAAATCCGTCTGAAATGGTATGTTCAGACGGATTTTTTATCTCAGCAGTTAAGCAGCTTTGATTTGTTTCTTAGCAGCTAAAATATTCAAACCCAAAATAGCAGCAACTATGGCGATGCCGATTAAGTCGGTGGTCAATTCCGGTACAATCATCATCAAGCCGCCGGCAGCCAGCGGCAAGCGTTGCCATGTCGGGATATAGGTTTTAAACCAGCCTTCTACCGCTGCCGACAAACTCAATACGCCGACAATGGAAGTAATACTCACCGAGACAATCGTCCACCAATGCGGCAGTGGGAATTCGGTAGCAGTCACAGCGGTGTTGGCTACATCAATCATCAGCATGTTTGGGTTGTACACAAACATAAACGGCACGATAAACCCGGCCAGTGCCAATTTGAGCGATTGGAAACCGGTTTTCATCGGATCGCCGCCCGCAATACCCGCGCCGGCAAAGGCGGCTAAGGCCACAGGTGGAGTGATGTTGGCAAAAATACCGAAGTAGAACACAAACAAGTGCGCCACCAAGACCGGTACGTCAAATGAAGCCAGTGCGGGTGCAGCCATGGTGGCGGTGATGATGTAGGCAGGAATCGACGGCAAACCCATACCCAAAATCATTGAAGCAATCATGGTCAGCAGCAGGGTGAAAAACAGCGAGCCAGCGCCCAAAGTCACGATGGAAGAAGTCATCACCGTGCCAAAGCTGGTGAGGTTGACCACGCCAATTACAATGCCTACTACCACACATGCCGCCATGACTGACAACGATTGTTTGGCACCATCTTCCAGGGCAGCCAAAATGTCGCGCCAGCCCATGCGGGTTTGCGGACGCAGCCAGCTGATGACAACGGTAATCGCAATGGTATAAGCCGCAGCGTAGCCTACCGGCACCGACTCGGCCAGCATGACCACCAAAGCCACAATCGGAAGCAGCATGTGGCCGCGCGCTTTCATCACTTCTTTCAAACGCGGCAAATCGGCTTTCGGAATGCCTTTCAAATCGCGTTTGCCGGCGCGGAAATGCACTTGCGCAATCACGCCTAAATAGTACAGCAGGGCAGGTAGTAAGGCGGCTAAGGCAATGGTGCTGTATTTCACGCCGGTGGTTTCGGCCATGATGAACGCAGCCGCGCCCATAATCGGCGGCAAAATCTGACCGCCCACCGAAGCGCTAGCTTCAACTGCACCGGCAAAATCGCGGTGATAGCCGATTTTTTTCATCAGCGGAATGGTAAATGCGCCCGTACCGACCACGTTGGCCACCGCTGCGCCGTTGATGCTGCCCATAAAGCCGCTGGAAATCACCGCCACTTTGGCTGGGCCGCCTTGTTTGTGTCCCGCCAGCGCGAGTGCCATGTCGTTAAACAATTGCCCCATGCCGGAGCGCGCCAAAAATGCGCCAAACAGGATAAACAGGAAAATAAACGTTACCGATGCGCCGATGGCGGTGGAATATAGGCCTTCGGTTTTCAAATAAAGTTGGCCGAAAATATCGCCTAAATCATAAGGCCGCGTGAGTAAGCGATCGGGCATGAAGTCCATGTGGCTGATAAACGGATAAGCCAAGAAAATCAGCGCAAACACCGGCAAAATCCAGCCGGTAATGCGGCGTGCGGCTTCAATCACGACCACTGTGGTAATCATCGAAAACACAATATCGAGCGTGTTCGGAATACCGCCGCGCACGGTCATAATCGCATCGTATTGCCACAGCAGATAGCCCGCGCCGGAAAATGCGGCGATAAACCACAGCCAATCATACCAAACCACTTTTTGGCGGCTGCTTTGTTTGGCCGGCGGATAAATCAGGAAAATCAGCGCGCAACCGACGGCAACGTGAATCGAGCGTTGCAGCAGCGTAGGCATGGGAAAGAAGGTAATGTAAACGTGAAACAGCGAATACAACACCGCAATCGCGCCGATAATGTAGCGCACGGTTGAGCTTTTCGGCGTACGCGTTACCGATTCGCGGTCGTATTTTTCTAAAATCTCTTGGCTGTTGGGGGCAGCATCGGTTTTCAGAGGTTCGGTCATAAACAGTGTCCAAAATAAATCAATGCGCGCAGCTTCTCTACGGGAGCGATGCGCACGGTCACATAATCGGGCAAGGTAGCGGCCAGTGGCCAAATTTGCCCGTCAACATGGATTTCGCCCTGCATATTGCGTGAAACCGTCCAATTCAATTCAGGCAGTTTCAGATGGCCTTGTTGTGCCACAAAGCCTTTGTCGGCAGCAATTGGTAGGCCGTCTGAAGGCATACCGGCGCCGAAAGTCTGCATTTGCGTGCGTGTTAAGTGCAGCGTTGTGCCGTCAGAGTGATACGATTCGCGCCAAAGCTGGTGTTCGACTGAATGACGCCATTGCAACGTAAATTCGGGTGGCAGGTAACATTGTTTGTCTGGCAGTGACACTTCCACGGCAGATTGCGGCCAAAGTGCAAAACAGGCAGCGGCAGTCAGCAAAACGGCAGTCAGGAAACGCGGCATAGGCAGGGAAAAGATAGGATAAGTTTTTCGGGCGGCATGGTAATTATCAGGCCGTCTGAAAACAAAGTATTACTATATTGATGAATTAAAACAAAATCTTAAACGTGAAACAGTTCAGACGGCCTGATGATTATCGGAGGCCGTCTGAAACACAAAACGCTTATTTCGCTTCGTCAAAATATTTTTGCGCGCCCGGATGCATTGGTGCGACAAAGCCTTCTTTGGCTTGAGCCGGATCGATTTCCTTAGCGGCTTGGTGTGCGGTTTGCAACACGCCCAAGTTAGCAAAGAATGATTTGGTCAGCTTATACACATCGTCTTCGCTCAATTCGCTGCTTACGACCAAAGCATTGCGGATGGCGGCGGTCGGGATGTCTTCAGCGTTGCCGTAAGTGCCTTTCGGAATGTTCATTGCCACGAAATAAGGCTTGTCTTTGGCGATTTCACCGATTTTATCCGCAGGAATGGAAACCAGTTGTAAATCAAAGCCTTGTTGCAATTCCATCAGCGAAGAATTCGGCAGGCCGCTGGTTAGGAATGCGGCATCGATTTTGCCGGCTTTCAGTGCATCAGCCGCTTCGGCGTAGCCCAGATAATCCACTTTCAAATCGTTGTACGTCATGCCGAAGCCGTTAATCAGGTTGCGGGCGTTTACTTCAACGCCGGAATTTTGCGCGCCCACGGCCACACGTTTGCCGCGCAAGTCTTCCAGCGTTTTGATGCCGGATTTGGCAGAAGCCACGACTTGAACATAGTTCGGATACAGTGCGGCGATTTGCGATACGCTGCCGATTTTTTCTTTAAAGCTGTTTTGGCCGTTGACCGCGTCACTCAAAACATCGCTCATCACAAACGCCATTTCGGCTTTTTTCTGATTGATTAAATTGATGTTTTCAACGGAAGCACCGGTGGTTTGGGTTTTGGAATTGACACCGAATTCTTTGGCATAGGCTTCGGCCAAAGAAGTGGCCAAGATATTGTAAGGGCCGGACGCACCGCCGGTGGCGATGGTCACAAATTTGGTTTGCAGCTTGTCGGCAGCGACAGCAGCGGCATTTTCTTTTGGTGCGCTGTCGGCAGATTTGCCGTTGTCGGAACATGCAGTCAGGGCGAGTAAGGTAGCGGCCACGATGGCGGCGGAACGTTTGAATTTCATAGTCTTTTCCTCTATGGAGAAAGGGTGTTTGCCCGTAGAAAAACAGTACACCCAGCTTTTTGAGTGTTTGAACGCCAAGTTAACAGCTTAAATTGGCGTAAACATTAGAATGCAATTTTGATGAAATTGCGCGCTAAGGGTAGCGGAATTCAAATAGCTTGGCAAGCATAATAAAAGGTTTAAGTGTATATTGTTTAAAATTAAATAATATGCTTTAAGAATAAAAAGGCCGTCTGAACATTAAGTTTTCAGACGGCCTTTTGTCATCTATTTAACCGAGCCAAAGCGGTTGGCTTTTTCCACTTCACGCCATGCTTCCAGAATCAGTGTGCCATCGTTGTCTTTGAGCAGGGTGGCATCGGAGAGCATGCGCCGCCAAGTGCGTGCACCTTTGAGCCCGTGCATTAAGCCTAAGCTGTGGCGGACGATGTGGCGCAAGATGGTGCCGCGGCCGCTTTGGATTTGCGCTTGGCTGTAGGTAAATAGGCGTTGCACCAAGTCGGCGTATTCGATGGGGGCGTGGCTGCTGCCGTAAAACAGTTGGTCCCATTCGCGCATCACCATCGGGTTGTGGTAGGCCTCGCGGCCGACCATCACGCCGTCGACATGTTGGAGATGCTCGGCGATTTGTTCGTTGGTGGTGATGCCGCCGTTAATCAGGATTTCCAGCTCGGGGAATTCTTGTTTCAGGCGGTAAACGTAGTCGTATTTCAGCGGTGGAATGTCGCGGTTTTCTTTGGGTGACAAGCCGTCGAGCCATGCGTTGCGGGCGTGGACGATAAAGGTTTTGCAGGTGGTTTTGTCGCGTAGGGTGCCGACAAAATCCGCCACGGTTTGGTATTCGGTTTGACGGTCGACACCAATGCGATGCTTGACGGTAACGGGAATCTGTACGGCATCTTGCATGGCGTTTAAATAATTGGCCACTAAATCGACTTCGTTCATCAAGCAGGCGCCGAATGCGCCTTTTTGCACGCGTGGGCTGGGGCAGCCGCAGTTGAGATTGACTTCATCGTAGCCGTATTCTTCTACCGCTTTGGCGGCTTTGGCCAGCTCGGCAGGGTCGCTACCGCCCAATTGCAGGGCAACGGGGTTTTCGCCTTCGTTGAACATGAGAAAGCGGTTTTTGTCGCCATACACAATTGCGCCGGAATTGATCATTTCGCTGTAAAGCCAAGTGTTTTGCGTGATTTGGCGTGCCATGTGGCGGTAGTGGCGATCGGTCCAGTCGAGCATGGGTGCGACGGAAAGGCGGCGGGTGGGTAGGATGTTTGAGGTCATGTCAAGGTATTAAGCGGGTGCAAATGGGCATGATTATAACAGAGATGAAGGCGGCAATATGACTGGTGCTGACGATATCTGGGCGAAATCGCTTTGTAAGGATAGGTTACCGATTAAGTGAATATTTCAACGAAGTTTGATTTAAAACATATTTCTTTCTATGTAATTGTATGTAGCTATATAAATATGTTAGAATTTTGTCAAAATAAAATATTTATTAAATAAGATTATGTTTTATATGGTAAATATTTTAACTTTTTGAATTTTTTGAATTTATTTATATATTCTTGTTTATCTCTTAACATTTAAAAAGGACATGTCATGAAAGCGTTGAAATCGTTTCTGATATGGGGCTTGGTGGTGTTGGCTGGGGTATTTGCTTTCGCCACTTTAGCCCTCAGTCGCGGCGAACACGTCAGTGCTATTTGGCTGGTGGTGGCTGCGGTATCGGTATATTGTATTGCCTATCGTTTTTACAGCCTTTATATCTGTAAAAATATTCTACAGCTCGACCATCGCCGTATGACACCGGCGGAACGCAACAACAATGGTGTCGATTATGTGCCGACCGATAAAAAAGTATTGTTCGGTCACCACTTTGCTGCAATTGCGGGTGCGGGTCCGTTGGTAGGGCCTGTGTTGGCATCGCAAATGGGTTATCTGCCGGGCACGCTGTGGATTATTTTCGGTGTGGTATTGGCCGGTGCCGTGCAGGATATGATGGTGTTGTTTGTGTCTATGCGCCGCGACGGTAAATCCTTGGGCGACATCATCAAACAAGAATTGGGCACGACTGCCGGTGTGATTGCGTCTATCGGTATTCTGATGATTATGATCATCATCACATCGGTATTGGCCTTGATTGTGGTGAAAGCGCTGACTCACAGCCCTTGGGGTACGTTTACCATTGCCGTAACCGTGCCGATTGCGCTGTTTATGGGTTTTTACGCTCGCTTTATCCGTCCGGGTCATTTGGGTGAAATCGCGATTGTCGGTTTTATCGCCATGATGAGCGCCGTAATCTTCGGTAACCATGTGGCCGAAAGTGCGATTGGCCCTTGGTTTGACTTGAATGGCGTGCAATTGGCTTTCGGCATTATGCTGTATGGCGGTATTTCTTCGCTGCTGCCGGTGTGGTTCTTGATGACACCGCGCGATTATCTGGCGACTTTCCTGAAAATCGGTACCATCATTGCATTGGCCATCGGTATTATTGTGGTTGGTCCGGTGCTGAAAATGCCGGCTGTGACCCACTTTATCGACGGTACCGGTCCGGTGTTCTCCGGTAAGCTGTTCCCGTTCTTATTCATTACCATTGCTTGTGGTGCGGTATCCGGCTTCCATGCGCTGATTTCTTCCGGTACCACCCCTAAAATGATTGAAAACGAAACCCACGTCCGCGCCATCGGTTATGGTGGTATGTTGATGGAAAGTTTCGTGGCCATTATGGCTTTGGCAGCGGCTTGCGTGTTGGAGCCGGGCGTGTACTTCGCCATGAACAGCCCTGCAGCTTTGATTGGTACTGACCCTGCAACGGCGGCGCATGCGATTACTACTCATCTGCAAATTCCGGTGGATGCGGCAACCTTAGCCAATACCGCGCGTGAAGTGGGTGAGAATTCGATTCTGTCCCGAGCCGGTGGTGCACCGACTTTAGCAGTCGGTATGGCACACATCATGAGCCAATTGATTCCGGGCGAAGCAATGATGGCCTTCTGGTATCACTTTGCGCTGTTGTTTGAAGCCATGTTTATTTTGACTGCGGTGGATGCAGGTACCCGTACTTCACGCTTTATGGTGCAAGATTTGCTGGGTATTTTTGTGAAACCTTTGGGCACCGGTCAGGGCATGTTCTCAAATCTGGTGGCCACTTTCCTGACCGTCGGTGCATGGGGTTACTTCCTGTATACCGGTGTGACTGACCCGCTGGGCGGCATCAATTCACTCTGGCCTTTATTCGGTATCGGTAACCAAATGCTGGCCGGTATGGCGCTGATTATGGTAGCGGTTGTGTTGGTAAAAATGAAAAAAGAACGTTATGTATGGGTACCATTGGTACCGGCCATGGGCTTATTGATTGTGACTGCCGTGGCTTCCATGCAGAAACTGTTTGATTCCGACCCACGTGTCAGCTTCTTGGCACACGCTGCACAATACCGTGAAGCGGCTGCGCGTGGCGAAGTGTTGGCTCCGGCCAAAGACGTGGCGCAAATGGGGCAGATTGTCTTCAACGACTATGTCAACTCAGGTTTGTGCGCAGCATTTATGCTGGTTGTGATTTTCATCGCCATCTACGGCTTGATGACTGCCATGAAAGCGCGTAAAGTGGCTTGGCCGACTGCGAAAGAAGTCCCTGCCGTTTACCGTGACGAGGTTCAAACCAATGAGAAAATTGCTTAATCATCCTTTAATAGGCCGTCTGAAAAAAGCGCATAAGAGCTTTTGTGTCGCTGCCAATTATATGGCCGGTATTCCGGATTACGACCGCTATGTTGCCCAGCAACGCAAATATAATCCGAATACGCCGGTGATGACTCGGGCGCAGTTTATCGAGTATTGCCGAATCAAAAGCGGTGGCGGCTGCTGTTGAAAGATGAAAAAAGCCCTGTATGGTGACATGCAGGGTTTTTTCTTGTGGGGTAAGGGATAAACAGGGGGCGCTATCTTTCAATGGTCTTTCAATGGCTTAGTGCTGTAAGTGTGATGTTTTGCTTTTGTACGATATTGGCTTCGATTGATACTCAAATTTGAGATTGGCAGCAGTTGTAGTTTTTGATTCATTAAATAAAGGCCGTCTGAAAAAAATGAACTGTCCCCCAATTCTTGGACAAATTAAAAATCTTTCTCAAACAGCCTGTTCAAGCTGGGTCCTGTAAGCCACAGGACTCAGCTTTTTTAAATTCAAACTAATACGTTCATAATTGTAGTAACGTATGTAATCATCTATCACTTTGGTCAACTCTGCCACCGATAACACACCTTCCTGATAGAAGCTTTCCACTTTTAATGTCCCGAAGAAACTCTCCATCGGTGCATTGTCCCAGCAATTCCCTTTGCGCGACATGCTCTGCACAATGCCTTTCTCCGCCAGCTTTTCCCGATAAGCCTGAGTTCGGTAAAGCACACCTTGGTCAGAATGCAGCAGCGGGGTCTGCCCTTTCAGACGGCCGAATGCCTTATCCAGCATCTGCATGACCATCTTGCTGTCCGGCTTTCTACTGAGCTCATAAGCCACAATCTCACGATTGAATACATCCAATATCGGCGATAAGTACAGTTTGCCGTCGGTGCATTTAAACTCGGTCACATCGGTCAACCATTTATCTCCCGCTTTATCAGCAGTGAATGCACGCTTAAGGATGTTTTTCGACGTCTCTCCTATAACTTGCGGACGATAGGATTTTTTGTTGCGCACTTTGGCTTTCAAACCCAATAATCCCATAATACGCTGCACTTTCTTTTTATTCCACGATAATACAGCTCCAATCCGCCGTTGGCCGTAGCGACCTTTGTGTTGGTGATAAACTTCACTCACCGCCGCTTTGGCTTCCATATCGGGATCGGATTTACCGATGTGGTAGTAGAAACTGCTTTTGGGTATGCCGGCACTGTGCAACAAGTATTTCAGCAGGTGCTTCGCCCTCAGCGTTTGAACGGTTTCGCAACTTTGGTGGCGTTCTTTTCGTTGAGGGCTTTCATGTGCTTTAGGTAGTCGATCTCCGCCCTCATGTAGCGTAACTCTTCAATCAGCTCTGCCTGAGTTTTTTCATGGTCGGGTTTGTCGACGATAAAGGGATTGTTGCGTTTGGTCTGCGTAGTCTTCATAAGCGTAGCCTGTGGGTGCTGAAGTGCGGCTATACCGCCTTGACGGTAGGCGGCAATCCAACGGCGCAGGTGTGTGCGTGAGACGTTGAAATGGTCTGCGGTACGCTGTTGGCTGTGCACTTGATGGTAATGGAGTACGGCTCGGTATTTGAAGTCTAGTGTATATTTGGACATAAGAAAACTGCACCTTTTTAAAGTTGGGGGAAAGTGTCCAACTTTTGGGGTGCAGTTCAAAATTTTCAGACGGCCTTTAAAGACTCATGCTTTATGATTTAGATTTAGGTTGATACAGAAAAATAGCAATACACAATAAAACCGGTAACGCCATTTCGGTAGATTCTTCCAATGATTGAATAATCACCGCAGAGCGCTCGGAAAGTGTGATATTAAACAGTTCATCTAATTGCGCATTCAATCGGTCGATAAACTTGCTGGCCACCAGTAACACAAAAGCCAAGATTGTGTAACCATACGCTACCGGCCACGGGTGCGATGATTGGCGCAGATGTTTGAGGAAGGTTTTGCCCAAATAAAATGCCAGTAATAATAAAAACAAGCAAATTGCAGCGCCAAGTAGCTTATCGGATAAAGGAATCACATCGCTGCGGTAGAAATTGGTTTTTAAAAAGCTCATGCTGAATAAAGATTTGTGTAAATCCATTTCACGCAAACCAAACAATACCGCTGTGGCCGCAGTAGCCAAGCGGGTCAAAACGGTAAAACGGGCGCATAAGCACACAATCGCTAATAAAAACCATAAATAAGGGCTGAAGATTTCAAATGTACCCGATTCGCTGAATAAGAAATTAGCCAAATCTAAGGGCGCAAAAACCGCAACATGCAAAACCAATGCCCAATATACAGTCAACAGCAAAGTGCTGATTAAAAAATGACGGGATAAATTCATGATGATTTCTGATACATACAAGGGTGTATGGCATTGTACGCCACAATGGATGAGACGTGTTAATTTATGCGGATCATATTGTAAAAGAAAAAGCCATCTGAAAAATTAGATAAGTATTTCAGATAGCTTTAAGTCAATTATTAGATTGATTCGTTACGTGATACTCGAAAGCTGATGTTATCGAAGCGCTTAAAACTGCATCTGCCCCCGCAGCCAGAATTGTCGTCCAGGCTCATTAACACGGGTTGTTTGAACCCCAGCTGAGGCATTTCCGGCCTTGTTGACGAATTCAGCATAGGTTTTATTAAACACGTTATCCACTCCGGCTTGAAGAATGGCATTTTTATTGATTTTCCAGCCTGCATTGAGTGACAAAACACCAAAGCCTGCAGAAGCACCGATATCTTGTCCGATAATATTACCTTGCCCTTTGGCAAAACGCTTTTGTTTATTGACTACGCGCCATAGTGCCCCGGCATTAAATTTACCATTATCCCAGTTAAGTGAGGTTTTCCAATCTAGTGGAGGTGTTTGAGCTAGAGGGATATTATCGGTACGGTTTTTTCCATAAGTATAGGCAAGGCTGCTGCCTATTGTCCAATTTGGTGCAAAGCGATAATTGAACTCAGCTTCACCGCCAAACCGTTCAGCTCTAATATTACGTGCACCAACCGAATTATCAACAAGAATAAAATTATTAATACGACTGCCAAATAGTGATACAGAGGCACGCCATTTGTCATTTTGCCAAATTACCCCGGTATCTATTTGGTTGTTACGTTCTGGTAATAAATCTTCACTACGGTTACGTTCCCAATAATCCGGAGCACGTTCCGCTGTTCCTAAGCCTAAATAGTATTTGGTATTTCCTGCCTGATGTTCATAACGTAAAAATCCTGAATTTAAATGATATTTTTGGGTTCTGGCAGTATCATTGAGTGGGTATGCATCATAAATGGCTTTAATTTCGTCATGCCGATAACCGGCGATCCAGTTTTGATGGTCAGTATATGCCCAGTTGGCTTCAGCAAAACCTCCCCAATGTGTGAAATTTTGATTGGGCGTATACGGTTTGCTTGCATAATCTGTACCACTACGCGATGAATGTTTATCACGCATATAATCTATGCCTGTTTGTAATTCAATATTGTTAAAATCAAATGTGGTTTTTAACTGAGCAGTATCGGTTTCACGTTTGGGGTTATTTGCACGTGCCATTCCTGGGCGAACAGGCCGCATGCTGTAATTGTCCATAACATGATCAATAGTACTTTGGCCATAACGGAATTCTGCTTCCGCAAACCAATCATTAATATTGTGTTGTACGCCGCGGACATTCCAAGCGTCACGGTCAAATTTGCTGCCATCCATCATTCGGTCTGAATAGGCTGCTTTTGCCCGACTGCGCTCATAAGTTGCTGCCAATAAGGTATCTGGTGAAGGGGTTAGACCTAATTGTAGCATTTGGCTGTTGCGTTCAAAATTAGAATGGGCTTTATTGTTGTCCCCATCTTGGTAATCGTCTGAGGTGTTGTAAGTAGCATTTAGACGCGCATAGCCTAGTTCATTTCCTACAGCCCCATCCACCATCGCATCGTGCCTACCGAAACTACCGATGGTATAGGCTGTATTAAAATGTATATTTTTTTCATGAAATTTTGGTTCTTTACGTACAAAGCGTACTGAACCGGCTACTAATCCGGTACCTTGGGTGACGGTCTGTGGCCCCTTGGTAATAACAACCTGATCATAAGAATTGGGAAAAATATAGGCAGTAGGCGGATCCATACGGCCTCCGCAACCGCCATAGATGAATTGATCATCGGCTTGAATGGCTAAACGTGAACCGCCTAAACCACGAAATAAGGGGTCACCAGATGTACCGCCTTTTCGAATGACATTCATATTAGGGACAGACAGTAATAATCCTGCTCCATCGTTTGCGGGTAAGGGCTGGACGGCTGTTTTGGTATTAAACTGCACAATATTTGCACGGTTTTGTGGTGCAGCAGTCACAACAACTGGTTCTAGTTCTTGGTGAACAGGTGGTAATTCGGTACTACCCCAAGTGGTACTGATAGAGAAACTTAATGGTAGTAAACTTAGAAAAGGAGAAGGTTTCATTTTATGCTTTCGGATAAATGAATAAAATAATTTGTTATAACATAACTGCGCAAATTCTAATGCTGGATGAATTCATGTTAATTGATTAAAGTCAATTAACATGAATATTTTAATGTTAATATTTAACCATTTTGCTTAGAGACTATTTTGAAAAAATAAAAAGCCGTCTGAAACGTTCCGATAATACAACGTTTCAGACGGCCTTAATTCAATCAAAGATTGATGTAATTACAGGCTGTAATACATTTCAAATTCCAGCGGATGCGGCGCCATGCGTACGCGGCGGACATCTTCTTCTTTGAAAGCGATGTAGCTTTCGATCCAGTCTTTGCTGAACACGCCACCGCGGGTCAGGAATTCGTGGTCTTCTTTCAACGCAGCCAAGGCTTCGTCTAAAGAGGCGCACACGGTTGGTACCAAAGCATCTTCTTCCGGTGGCAGGTCGTAGAGGTTTTTGGTGGCCGGATCACCCGGGTGGATTTTGTTTTGGATACCGTCCAAGCCTGCCATCAGCAAGGCGGCGAAACACAAGTAAGGGTTGGCCATCGGGTCAGGGAAACGCGCTTCGATGCGGCGGGCTTTCACGCTGTTCACCGATGGAATGCGGATAGAGGCCGAACGGTTTTTCGCTGAGTAAGCCAGTTTTACCGGAGCTTCAAAGTGTGGCACCAAACGTTTGTACGAGTTGGTTGAGGGGTTACAAATCGCATTCAAGGCTTTGGCGTGTTTGATGATGCCGCCGATGTAGTAGAGCGCGGTATCGCTCAAACCTGCGTAGCCGTCGCCGGCAAACAGGTTTTGACCGTCTTTCCAAATCGATTGGTGCACGTGCATGCCTGAGCCGTTGTCGCCCATAATGGGTTTCGGCATAAAGGTAGCGGTTTTACCGAAGTTGTGTGCCACGTTCCAAATCACGTATTTCATGTCTTGGGTTTGGTCGGCGCGGCGGACTAAGGTGCCGAATTTGGTACCCAGTTCCATTTGCGAGCCGGTGCCCACTTCGCCGTGATGCACTTCGACTTCAATGCCGATTTCTTCCAAAATATTCACCATGGCCGAACGCAAGTCTTGGCCTTGGTCAACCGGTGCCACAGGCGCGTAGCCGCCTTTGACCATTGGGCGGTGGCCGGTGTTTTGGCCATCCAGATGCGCGCCGCTTGACCATGCGCCGCTTTCAGAAGTGATTTCATAGCGGGTTTTGTGCATGGCGGTTTCAAATGCTACGCCGTCAAACACGAAAAATTCAGGCTCAGGGCCGAAGAAAGCGGTGTCGCCAATGCCGGAAGATTTCAAATAAGCTTCGGCGCGTTTGGCGATGGAACGCGGGTCGCGGTCGTAGCCTTGGCCGTCGGCAGGGTCGATCACGTCGCAGGTAATCACAACGGTGGTGTCATCGTAAAACGGATCGATAAAGGCAGTGGACGCATCTGGGCGCAATTGCATGTCGGAAGCTTGAACGCCTTTCCAGCCGCCCATAGAAGAGCCGTCGAAGGCTTGGCCGTTTTCAAACCAGTCTTCAGGGTCTTCCAATACGATGCGTGATGGAATGGTAAAGTGGTGTTGTTTACCTTTGGTATCGGTAAAACGCAAATCAACGAAGCGCGCTTCGCTTTCTTCAATCAGTTTTACAACGTCTTTAATAGACATGTTCAAGCTCCTAAATAGGGAAATCAGTCAATCCAAATAAACATGCGATCTGAAATGCGGCATTTGGTTGCATGCTTATTTGGATAAACTGGATGGGCAGGCAGTAAAAATCGGATGGGCTATTTTATCACGTTTCAGGGCTTGTCAGTAGCCGTTAAAAAATAGCGCGTGAAGGCTTGATGCCGTCTGAAAAACAGCGGTAAATATGGTGATTGCGCTGTGTTTTAATCGATTCAAACCGATACATGAAATATAATTTCAGACGGCCTGATTGTCAACAATTTACTGCTTCAACGGCGCAATACAGCAACTTGCGGTATTTAACGCAACATCCGCTTTAATCCTGACGAAATCCCGTTATAATAACGCTTTTGCCTGATGAGTGAAGGAAACCAGCCATGAGCAGCAAACCGCGTTACGCCGTATTCGGCAATCCTGTGCAACACAGCAAATCGCCGCAAATCCATCAAGAATTTGCCAAGCAGGAAAACGTTGCCATTGATTACGACCGCATTTACGCCGAAATAGGCGGATTTGCCGAAGCCGCTGCCGCGTTTTTTGCCGAAGGCGGGCAGGGCGCAAACGTGACTGTGCCGTTTAAATTGGATGCCTTCAATTTTGTTGACGAACATTCCGAGCGCGCGTTGGCTGCCGGTGCAGTGAATACCATTATTCCGCTGGGCAACGGCAAATTCCGTGGCGACAACAGCGACGGCGTGGGCATGGTGAACGACATCATTCAGGCGCAAGGCGTGCCGGTGGCGGGTAAACGTGTGTTGCTGATTGGCGCAGGTGGCGCGGTGCGTGGTGTGATTCCCGTGTTGCAAGGCCATCAGCCTGCCGAAATCGTCATCACCAACCGCACTCATGCCAAAGCCGAAGAAGTGGCCGAGCGTTTCGGGATTCGTGCCATTGCCATGAACGAATTACCGGAAAACCATTTTGACATCATCATCAACGGCACATCCGGCGGCTTAAGCGGTGAATTGCCCGACATTGCGCCGGCCGTGTTCGGCGCGTGTGTCTTGGCTTATGACATGGTTTACGGCAAAGACTCCGAGCCGTTTTTAAAATTTGCCGCCGAATCGGGTGCGCAAAAAACGGCCGACGGCTTAGGCATGCTGGTCGGACAGGCAGCGTTTTCCTATCAATTGTGGCGCGGTTTTGAGCCGGACATCAAACCTGTGTTTGAATACATGAAAGACCTGTGATGTTGCGCATTTTCAAATGGCTGATTGCGTTGCCAGTGGCGGGCTTTATTTTGTTCAACGCCTATGTGTACGGCAACATCATCACCTACCGCGCCGTTGCGCCGCATCAAACCGCATTCATGAGTATGCGCATGAGCCAGTTTCAGCAAGAAGGGCGCAGCGAA
Source organism: Neisseria sp. CCUG17229 (assembly GCF_047839235.1). NCBI lineage: Bacteria > Pseudomonadati > Pseudomonadota > Betaproteobacteria > Neisseriales > Neisseriaceae > Neisseria > Neisseria sp. CCUG17229. The sequence continues at coordinate 1,839,915 of NZ_CP181247.1, read as the reverse complement.
AGGCTGGATTACCGCTGGGTGCCGTATGAACGCATTTCTACCAACCTGAAAAAAGCGCTGATTGCTTCTGAAGACGCCAAATTCGCCGCTCATGACGGCTTTGACTGGAGCGGCATCCAAAACGCCATCAAGCGCAACCAGAAAAGTGGTGAAGTGAAAGCCGGTGGTTCGACCATCAGCCAGCAATTGGCGAAAAACCTGTTTCTCAACGACAGCCGCAGCTACATTCGCAAAGCCGAAGAAGCCGCCATTACCGCGATGATGGAAGCCGTCACCGACAAAGACCGCATTTTCGAGCTGTATCTCAACACCATCGAATGGCATTACGGTGTGTTCGGTGCCGAAGCCGCGTCGCAGTTTTTCTATAAAAAACCGGCCGCCGAATTGACCAAACAGCAAGCCGCGAAGCTCGCCGCCCGCGTGCCTGCGCCGTTGTTTTATGCGGATAATCCGAAAAGCAAGCGCCTGCGCGGCAAAACCAACATTATTTTGCGGCGTATGGGTTCGGCAGAATTACCGGTCAGCGATACGGAATAATGCCAAATCACTTATTAATGAAAAAGGCCGTCTGAACACTATTGAACTGCACCCCAAAAGTTGGACACTTCCCCCCAACTTAAAAAGGTGCAGTTTTCTTATGTCCAAATATACACTAGACTTCAAATACCGAGCCGTACTCCATTACCATCAAGTGCACAGCCAACAGCGTACCGCAGACCATTTCAACGTCTCACGCACCCACCTGCGCCGTTGGATTGCCGCCTACCGTCAAGGCGGTATAGCCGCACTTCAGCACCCACAGGCTACGCTTATGAAGACTACGCAGACCAAACGCAACAATCCCTTTATCGTCGACAAACCCGACCATGAAAAAACTCAGGCAGAGCTGATTGAAGAGTTATGCTACATGAGGGCGGAGATCGACTACCTAAAGCACATGAAAGCCCTCAACGAAAAGAACGCCACCAAAGTTGCGAAACCGTTCAAACGCTGAGGGCGAAGCACCCGCTGAAATACTTGTTGCACAGTGCCGGCATACCCAAAAGCAGTTTCTACTACCACATCGGTAAATCCGATCCCGATATGGAAGCCAAAGCGGCGGTGAGTGAAGTTTATCACCAACACAAAGGTCGCTACGGCCAACGGCGGATTGGAGCTGTATTATCGTGGAATAAAAAGAAAGTGCAGCGTATTATGGGATTATTGGGTTTGAAAGCCAAAGTGCGCAACAAAAAATCCTATCGTCCGCAAGTTATAGGAGAGACGTCGAAAAACATCCTTAAGCGTGCATTCACTGCTGATAAAGCGGGAGATAAATGGTTGACCGATGTGACCGAGTTTAAATGCACCGACGGCAAACTGTACTTATCGCCGATATTGGATGTATTCAATCGTGAGATTGTGGCTTATGAGCTCAGTAGAAAGCCGGACAGCAAGATGGTCATGCAGATGCTGGATAAGGCATTCGGCCGTCTGAAAGGGCAGACCCCGCTGCTGCATTCTGACCAAGGTGTGCTTTACCGAACTCAGGCTTATCGGGAAAAGCTGGCGGAGAAAGGCATTGTGCAGAGCATGTCGCGCAAAGGGAATTGCTGGGACAATGCACCGATGGAGAGTTTCTTCGGGACATTAAAAGTGGAAAGCTTCTATCAGGAAGGTGTGTTATCGGTGGCAGAGTTGACCAAAGTGATAGATGATTACATACGTTACTACAATTATGAACGTATTAGTTTGAATTTAAAAAAGCTGAGTCCTGTGGCTTACAGGACCCAGCTTGAACAGGCTGTTTGAGAAAGATTTTTAATTTGTCCAAGAATTGGGGGACAGTTCACTATTTTTCAGACGGCCTTGGTTTTATCATATAGTCACAAAAATAAAAATGATAAGCGTAATGGTTTCATTACGCTTGACCTGTTGACCGACGATTCATTGACTCAAAAGCTTATGGATAAAATCACACACAGCGCGCACATCAACCTAGCAACCGCGCACAAACTGATTCAGTTCGGCATGGAATACGCCGAACACAAACACCTTCGAATCGCCATCGCCATCGTTGATGCCGGCGGTCATTTATTGGCCTTTGCCCGCATGGACGAAGCGGCTTTAATTACCATCGATACCGCCATCAACAAAGCCCAAACTGCTGTTTATCTGAAAGCACCGTCCACACAGTTGGCCAACTTCAGCGGCCAGATGACATCAAGTCTGGTGAAAACTGATAAACTCACCGCCCAACAAGGCGGTGTGCCCTTGTTGCACCACGGCCACATGGTCGGCGCGGTGGGGGTGAGTGGTGCAGATGGTGAAAGTGACAACCGCACCGCCGAAATGATTGCCGCCGCATTTGCCGGATAATTATTGGTGTCTCAAAATAAAACAATCACACAAGGCCGTCTGAAATTTCAGATGGCCTTGTTTATGGCATGAGACCTTTAAAAATAAAACTCGTAATCTCTATTCAAATCAAGCGGCTTTATTTGTATGATAACGGAAAAATAGAGCCATAATCACAGAGGAAAAAATGGAGAAGCAGACTGTAGGCATGATTCAGATTACCGTAGCGGCAGTGTGTTGGGGCTCGCTCGGTTTTTTGGGCACTTTGCTCAACCGTGCCGGTTTTGACGGTGTACAGGTGGCGACTTTGCGCATTGTGATTGCGGCGGCGATTTTGCTGTTGCTACTGCCATATTTCATACGCTTTTTGCGCGGGTTAGACATCAAGCGCCTGCCGATGCTGACGGCGCAATCGCTGATTGGTGTGTTGGGCATGAGTTTGCTGTATTTTGCAGCGGTGGCCAAAGTCGGCTCGTCGCTGGCGGTGGCCTTGCTCTATACCGCGCCGGTGTGGAGTTTGATTTTCAGCCGCATGCTGTTGGGTGAACCGATTACGCGCAAAGCGGCCATGCTCACGGTGGTGGCCGCATTGGGTGTGGGCTTGACCATGGCAGGCGGCATGAATTTTGATGCGCTCGGGATTATGATTGGGCTGGGCTCGGGTATTTGCTACGCGCTTTATGGCGTGTTGGGCAAAAAAGTTATGACGGGCGCGCCGCCGATGATGTTGCTGTTTACATCGGTGAGCATTTCTGCGCTGGCTTTGCTGTGTCTGCCTGCTACACATCAAACTTTAGCGCAGTTGGTTGCGCTGGATGTTTCGGTATGGCTGACTGCGTTTGCCTTGTCTTTAATCGGCACGATTATCGCTTTTGGCTTGTTTGTTAAAGGCTTGGAGAAAATGCCTGCCGCCAAAGCCGCTGTGTTTACCGTGTTTGAGCCGTTTACTGCGGTGATGTTGGCGGTATTTTTGCTGGGCGAACAATTGGGCGGGTTGCAATCGGTGGGTGTGTTTTTGATTATTGCGGTGGCGGTGTTGAATGCGGTGGGGAAGAAAGAGAAGATGGAACAGGCGCTGGGATAAGTGAAACCAGCAAGCTCATTTTATATGATAAAAGGCCGTCTGAAATTTCAGACGGCCTTTGCCTTTTGATTCAATCTAAATTAAACCTTATTTCGCCATATCCTGAAACACTTCACGCGCGATGGCGATGGTTTCGTCAATCAGTTCAGGCGTGTGTGCGGCGGATACGAAACCGGCTTCGTAGGCGGATGGGCCGAACGCAACATTGCGTTCCAGCATACCATGGAAGAAATGTTTGAACGCATCGATGTTGCTGCGTGCCATGTCGCCGTAGTTTTGCGGGGTGTGGTCAGCGAAATACAGGCCGAACATGCCGCCCACGCTGTCGGCGGTGAACTGTACGCCGTTGTCTTTGGCGACGGCGGTGAAGCCTTGCACCAGTTGCTCGGTGCGGGCGGTCAGGTTTTCATAGAAACCGTCGCGCTGGATGATTTCCAAGGTTTTCAAACCAGCAGCCACGGCCAGCGGGTTGCCGGAAAGGGTGCCGGCTTGATACACCCCGCCGAGCGGGGAAATGCATTCCATGATTTCGCGTTTGCCGCCGAATGCCGCCAACGGCATACCGCCGCCGATGACTTTACCCATGGTGGTCAAATCGGGTTTGATGCCGTGCAACGATTGCGCGCCGCCCAATGCAACACGGAAGCCGGTCATCACTTCGTCGTAAATCAACACTGCACCGTGTTGCTCGGTGAGCGTGCGTAGGGCTTGGACGAAGCTTTCAGACGGCCGCACCAAATTCATGTTGCCGACAAAAGGCTCCAAAATCACGCAGGCGATGTCGTTGCCGGATTGGGCGAAGGCTTCTTCGAGCTGGGCGACGTTGTTGTATTCCAGCACCAAAGTGTGTTTGGTGAAGTCGGCCGGTACCCCTGCGGAACTCGGGTTGCCGAAGGTGAGCAGGCCGCTGCCGGCTTTCACCAGCAGGCTGTCGGAATGGCCGTGGTAGCAGCCTTCGAATTTGATGATTTTGTCGCGACCGGTGTAGCCGCGTGCCAAGCGGATGGCAGTCATCGTGGCTTCGGTGCCGGAGCTGACCAAGCGCACTTGTTCAACGCTAGGCACCAGTTTGGCGATTTCTTCGGCGATGACAATTTCGCCTTCGGTCGGTGCGCCGAACGACAAACCGCCCACAGCCGCTTCGCGCACGGCTTCCAGCACTTCAGGGTGGGCGTGGCCGACAATCGCAGGGCCCCATGAGCCGACGTAATCGATGTAGCGGGTGTCGTTTTCGTCCCAAACATACGCGCCTTCGGCTTTTTTGATGAAGCGCGGCACGCCGCCGACGCTGCCGAACGCGCGCACCGGTGAATTCACGCCGCCGGGAATGATGGCTTTGGCGCGGTTGAACAAGGTTTCGTTACGGTTCATGCTGGTGTCCTTTAAAAAAGGCCGTCTGAAAGGGGAGGCCGTCTGAAAAAATAAAGTGCCATTTTAACATTGATTTGCGGCTAAGCGGTTTCAGACGGCATGATTCAGGCAGCGAAATGCGCAGCGTGTTTTCAAATCTATGTAGATGAATATGAAAATTATTCTTTAAAAACAATCACTCTATTCATTTTTTATTGGGCTGTGCTATAATCTCACACCTTAACCAATACTTAGAAAAAAGAGTGTTACGCGGATTACTGGCAGCCTGCTTTTTGCTTTGTTCATCGCTGACTTGGGCGCAGCGCGATGTGCCTACCGATATGAGTGTGGCGGTGTTGAAAGAAGTTGAATTGCCATATGTGAAATTGAGCAGCAGCGGCTTTTCGTGGGTAAAACTGCTCACCTTGGGCTTGGTCGATGGTAATACCGACTGCTTCCAATTATCCCGATTCGTGCGCATTCGTGATGAAAACGACCGCTTTATCGTATTAGGCCGTCTGAACGCACAAGTCGGCAAACCCTTGGCCGTCAAACAAGACGGCGCGGGCGTGATTCGTGAAATTTGGGTGCTGACCGAAGGCGAAGTGCAAAACTTTGCCGAACGCGCACAAAATCAGGCGCAGTAAGGTTCAGGCCGTCTGAAAACCCATTAAATTTTTAATCACGGTGGCTTTTATATCAACCGCCCAACCGTGTTGCTTCAAATTATCAAATTGAGAGAATCGCACTTTCAGACGGCCTTTGCAATCTTCGAAGGCCGTCTGAAAGTTTTATAAATCAGCCCCGCGATTACGGGCTACCTGAGAAAGCACAAACCATGAAAAAAGTCTTTATCCGCACATTCGGTTGTCAGATGAACGAATACGACAGCGAAAAAATGCTGGCCGTTTTGGCGGAAGAACACGGCGGTATCGAGCAAGTTTCGCAAGCCGATCAAGCCGATATTATTTTGTTCAACACTTGCTCCGTGCGCGAAAAAGCGCAGGAAAAAGTATTCTCCGATTTGGGACGCGTGCGTCCGCTCAAAGAAAAAAATCCCGACCTGATTATCGGCGTGGCCGGTTGCGTGGCATCGCAAGAGGGCGAAGAAATCATCAAGCGCGCACCTTATGTGGATGTGGTATTCGGCCCGCAAACCTTGCACCGCCTGCCGAAAATGATTGTGGACAAAGAAACGTCCGGCCATTCGCAAGTCGACATTTCTTTCCCGGAAATCGAAAAATTCGACCACTTGCCACCGGCGCGAGTGGAAGGCGGCAGCGCGTTTATTTCTATCATGGAAGGCTGCTCCAAATATTGCAGCTTCTGCGTGGTGCCTTATACCCGCGGCGAAGAATTTTCACGCCCGTTGAATGACGTGTTGACCGAAATTGCCGGTTTGGCGCAACAAGGTGTGAAAGAAATCAACCTGTTAGGCCAAAATGTGAACGCCTACCGCGGCGAGATGGACGATGGCGAAATCTGCGACTTTGCCACCTTGTTGCGCATTGTGCATGAAATTCCGGGCATTGAGCGCATGCGTTTCACCACCAGCCACCCGCGCGAGTTTTCCGATTCGATTATCGAGTGCTACCGCGATTTGCCTAAGCTGGTGTCGCATTTGCACCTGCCGATTCAAAGCGGCTCCGACCGCGTGTTGAGCGCCATGAAACGCGGCTACACCGCCTTGGAATACAAATCCATCATCCGCAAACTGCGCGCCATCCGCCCTGATTTGTGTTTGAGCAGCGACTTTATCGTCGGCTTCCCCGGCGAAACCGAACGCGAATTCGAGCAAACCTTGAAGCTGGTGAAAGACATTACCTTCGACTTGAGCTATGTGTTCATTTACAGCCCACGCCCAGGCACACCGGCCGCCAACCTGCCGGATGACACACCGAATGCCGAAAAAGTGCGTCGCTTGGAAGCCTTGAACGAAGTCATCGAAGCGGAAACCAAACGCATCAACCAAAGCATGATCGGTTCGGTACAACGCTGCTTGGTGGAAGGCATTTCCAAGAAAGACCCAGATCAGTTGCAAGCGCGCACCGCCAACAACCGCGTGGTGATTTTCAACGGCACGCCGGAGATGATTAACCAAATGGTTGATTTGGAAATCACCGATGCTTATACCTTCTCGTTGCGCGGGGTGCCGGTGTCTAAGAATTAATTGAAGTTTTTAAATGCTAAAAGGCCGTCTGAAAATTATGTTTTCAGGCGGCCTTTTCATATTCAAACTCTTCAAATCACCCACTGGTAAAGCGCAATCATTAGCGGCATACTCACCACGCAAAGCAGGGTAGTGATGCCGTAAATTGCGCTGGCTTTTTGCGGATTCTTTTGATACAGCACCGCCATCTGCGTGACCGTGGCAGCGGATGAGCTGATGGTGGCCAAAAAGCTGATAAGCACCACAGTTTGGTTATGGCTGTTTTGCTCGGCAAGGCCGAAGAGTTTGATGATGATCAGCAGCACCAGCGGCATCAGAATCAGGCGCAGGAAGGTGACGAGATAGATGCGTTTGGAGGCGATGATTTCTTTCAAAGGCAGCGAGGCAATCAGCATGCCGGCAATCATCATGGCAATTGGGCCAATCATGCTGCCGACGTTGGCCAGCGCGTTGTCCACTACGTTTGGCAGCTTGATTTGGAAGGCAAACATGAATAAGCCGACGGCGATGGACAAAATATTGACGTTGGTGAAGATTTTTTTGACTGACATTTGACTGCGTCCGGCAAACATCACCCGCAGGTGTGTCCAGAACAATACGGTTTGCACAATCAAATAGCCTGCGGTGTAAATCAGCCATTCTGCGCCGAATACGGCCAGCACCACCGGAATAATCAGATTGCCCGCGTTGGTGTAAATCACGGCGGCTTGTTCCAGAATATCCAGCTTGAAGATTTTGGCAAAAAGTTTGCCCAATACAATCAGCGAAAAGTTAAACAGCAAAGCAAGCTTCACCGAAAGCCACAAGCCATCAAGAATTTCAGGTGTGTAATCGACTTGGAAGGCGTGAATCATCACCGCCGGGCTGATAAGGTAAAGCGTAATTACGGAAAGCGGATAGCTGTCGGCCGGTTTGAGCAGTTTGAATTTTACTAAGGCAATGCCCATCAGCACAATCAGTGTGAGCTGGGCAATTTTTTCGGCAAGCAGCAGAGAGGTTTCCATTGGAGATTTGATAGGATATAAATAAATAGTAATTTTACGCCTTTGCGGCGTCAGCGACAAATTGCGTTGCTTTTTCATATAACTGAAAGATTGTCTGCCTCGGAATCTGTTGCAATACAATGGTTTTTTCAGATGGGTGAATGGATTTAATTGCCCGAAGTGTTTGGAATTTCAGTATAATACCGCCCAAAATTTTCCCAACTTTTAAAGATAAACATGAATACTTCAGATAACAGTATGTTTGAGCGCATTTTTAAATTACGCGAAAACGGCACCAATGTGCGTACAGAAATGATGGCGGGTTTAACCACCTTTCTGACCATGTGTTACATCATTATCGTCAACCCCTTAATTTTGGGTGAAGCGGGCATGGATGTCGGCGCGGTGTTCGTTGCCACCTGTATCGCCGCAGCCATCGGCTGCTTTGTGATGGGCTTTGTCGGTAATTATCCGATTGCACTCGCCCCGGGTATGGGCTTGAATGCCTATTTCACTTTTGCTGTGGTAAAGGGCATGGGTGTACCTTGGCAGGTGGCATTGGGCGCGGTGTTTATGTCGGGTTTGATTTTCATCTTCTTCAGCCTGTTTAAAGTGCGCGAAATGTTGGTGAACGCGTTGCCGATGGGCTTGAAAATGTCAATTGCCTCCGGTATTGGCTTGTTTTTGGCATTGATTGCCTTAAAAGGCGCAGGTGTGATTGTGGATAATCCGGCTACGTTGGTCGGCATGGGGGATATTCACCAGCCGTCAGTATTGCTGGCTTTGGGTGGTTTCGCGGCGGTATGCGTGCTGAGCTATTTCCGTATTAAAGGTGCGATTATCATCACTATTTTGGGCATTACCGTGTTGTCCAGCCTGATGGGTTTGAGTGAATTCAAAGGTGTGGTCGGCAGCGTACCGAGTATTGCACCCACTTTCATGCAGATGGATTTTGAAGGTTTGTTCACCGTCAGCATGATCAGCGTGATTTTTGTGTTTTTCTTGGTGGATTTATTCGACAGTACCGGTACTTTGGTCGGCGTATCGCACCGTGCGGGCTTGTTGGTGGACGGCAAACTGCCACGCTTGAAACGTGCTTTGCTGGCGGATTCAACTGCTATTGTGGCCGGTGCTGCTTTGGGGACATCGTCAACCACGCCTTATGTAGAAAGCGCATCGGGCGTGGCCGCAGGTGGCCGCACCGGTTTGACTGCCGTGGTGGTTGGTTTGCTGATGTTGGCGTGTTTGGTGTTTTCGCCGTTGGCACAAAGTGTACCGGCGTTTGCCACCGCACCGGCTTTGTTATACGTGGGCACGCAGATGTTACGCAGTGCCACCGAAATCGATTGGGACGACATTACCGAAGCCGCGCCGGCTTTTTTAACCATTGTATTCATGCCGTTTACTTATTCGATTGCCGACGGTATCGCGGCAGGCTTTATTAGCTATGCGGTGATTAAACTGCTGTGTGGCCGCGCGAAAGAAGTGCCGCCGATGGTGTGGATTGTGGCTGTGTTGTGGGCATTGAAATTCTGGTGTATGGGCGGTTGATTCGCGCTGCTAGAAAATGCTTTAAACAGGCCGTCTGAAAGTAATATGTTTCAGACGGCCTGTTTTTATTGTTATAAACAACTGAATAATTGAAGTTGTATGAAAATAATTCAAGTGAAAGTGTAGTTTAGAATAAAAAACTGCCGGTTGGATAATCTGGAGAATAGTTGCTTATTTCAAGTAGTTATTCACGGTATTTAACTGAAAACTGATATGAGATTTAAAATCTCTTGCCAAAAATAGCAGATTATTTTTTGAGTTTGATGAAAAAATTGTTGCTTTCAATTATATATAAATTAAATGTAATAAAATAATAAAATACAATAAATTAAGAGTATTTTGGATTTGCATTCAGGTTATTTTTAATTAATTTGTTTGTTTTTAATTGATAAAAGTTATCAAGTGGGTTGAAAAACTATTTGACACAAAAAAAATTATGGCTTAGATTTAAATCAAAGAAAAACTACATGAAACTACATCATACAAAGGAACTGCCATGATTTCCCGCGCAATTTTGCCGCTATCTCTTCATTTCAACGAAATATTCCCTTTGTCCGCTGCTGCTTTCGGTTTGTTGTCGGTCAAAGCCGTCACGCGTTAATTGGCCACTCTTTCGCCGTATTTTTCTGTTTTATTTCAAACATCCAAAGCAAAAATCTCGAATAATTCTCAATAAGCGGTGGCCGCATGCGCTACGGCTGGTTTAAACACAAATGTTAACTGTTTATTGAAAATGATTTTAGTGATGTCAATCAAAGTTTGATTTGACGATGTGATTGATAAGAGGAGAAAAAAGATGACCCAAGCTTCAGCTGGCCTGCGTTTCCGTCAAGCCGTTCAAGAATCTAATCCGTTGGCGGTGGTGGGCTGCGTCAATGCTTATTTTGCCCGTTTGGCCACCCACAGCGGTTTTAAAGCGATTTACCTGTCCGGCGGCGGCGTGGCAGCCTGCTCAAACGGTATTCCGGATTTGGGTATCACCACCATGGAAGACGTGCTGATTGATGCGCGCCGTATTACCGATAACGTGGATACGCCTCTGCTGGTGGATATTGATGTGGGTTGGGGTGGTGCATTCAACATCGCACGCACCATCCGCAATTTTGAGCGTGCGGGTGTGGCTGCGGTACATATTGAAGACCAAGTGGCGCAAAAACGTTGCGGCCACCGTCCAAACAAAGCCATCGTGTCTAAAGAAGAGATGGTTGACCGCATTAAAGCCGCCGTTGATGCGCGTGTCGATGAAAACTTCGTCATCATGGCGCGTACCGACGCGCTGGCGGTTGAAGGTTTGGATGCGGCGATTGAGCGTGCGCAAGCCTGTGTGGAAGCCGGTGCCGACATGATTTTCCCGGAAGCGATGACCGAACTGGGCATGTACAGAAAATTCGTTGATGCGGTGAAAGTGCCGGTATTGGCCAACATCACCGAATTCGGTTCAACCCCGCTCTACACCCAGCAGGAATTGGCTGAAAACGGTGTACAGCTGGTGCTGTATCCGCTCTCAACCTTCCGCGCGGCCAGTAAAGCGGCATTGAATGTGTATGAAGCGATTATGCGCGACGGAACGCAAGCCAATGTGGTCGATACCATGCAGACTCGCGCGGAATTGTACGAACACTTGGGCTACCACGATTTCGAGCAGAAATTAGACCAATTGTTTCAAAAATAAATAAAGCCGTAGAAATAGAAGTTGTTGGATTTTCAGACGGCCTGTTCCCAGTGAAAAGGCCGTCTGAAAAAATAATCATATTAAAAAAGCAATTAACAATTAATAGGAGAAACATCATGACAACCGAAACCCCTACTTTCAAACCGAAAAAATCCGTAGCCCTGTCAGGCGTAGCAGCCGGTAACACCGCGCTGTGTACTGTCGGCAAAACCGGTAACGACTTGAGCTACCGCGGTTACGACATTCTCGATTTGGCCAAGCATTGCGAATTTGAAGAAGTGGCGCACTTGCTGATTCATGGCCATCTACCGAATAAGAGCGAATTGGCAGCTTATAAAGCCAAATTGCAAACCTTGCGTGGCTTGCCGATTCGTGTCCGCAAAATGCTGGAAAACTTGCCGGCACACACCCATCCGATGGACGTTTTGCGTTCGGGCGTGTCTATGATGGGCTGCGTTCACCCTGAGCGTGAAAGCCAACCGGAAAGTGAAGCGCGCGATATCGCCGACAAACTGATTGCCAGCTTGGGCAGCATCTTGCTGTATTGGTATCAATATTCACACAAAGGCAAGAGCATTGACGTTGAGAGCGAAGAAGAGAGCATTGGCGGTCATTTCCTGCACTTGTTGCACGGCAAACGCCCAACGCCTTCGCAAGTTAAAGCCATGCACATTTCCCTGATTTTGTATGCAGAACACGAATTTAACGCATCTACTTTCACCAGTCGTGTGATTGCGGGTACCGGTTCGGATATCTACTCTTGCATTACCGGTGCCATCGGTGCTTTGAAAGGCCCGAAACACGGCGGTGCGAACGAAGTGGCTTACGACATTCAAAAACGTTACCGCAATGCCGACGAAGCCGAAGCCGACATCCGTGAGCGCATCGGCCGCAAAGAAATCGTGATCGGTTTCGGCCATCCGGTGTACACCGTATCCGACCCGCGCAACGTTGTGATTAAAGAAGTGGCGCGCGATTTGAGCAAAGAAGCCGATGATATGCGCTTGTTTGACATTGCCGAGCGTTTGGAAACCTTGATGTGGAACGAGAAAAAAATGTTCCCGAATCTGGACTGGTTCTCTGCCGTGTCTTACCAAAAACTGGGCGTACCGACTGCAATGTTCACCCCATTGTTCGTGATTTCGCGTACCACCGGCTGGTCGGCACACGTGTTGGAGCAACGCAAAGACGGCAAGATTATCCGTCCGAGCGCGAATTACACCGGTCCTGACGATATTCCGTTCGTGCCATTGGACGAACGCTGCTGATGTACTTTTCAGACGGCCTTTATGCTTTCGCATCAGGCCGTCTGAAAAATTTACGATGATGCGTACTTGAATATTAGTAATTAAATAATTTTCCAAAGATAAAGATTCAGTTGGAAAGACAAAAGGCAATGTTGGTTTAGGAAGCTCAAACAAATATTTTGCTTGCACTCAAGCCAAGGGAATATACGGTTGTATACGTTTTGACCGACAGATAATAAATGAATGCCACACAAACCGTTTACTTTTTATTGTCAAGCATGTTGGTTGCCGCCTTGCCCGGCCCTGCCATGATGTTGGTAATACAGGGGGCGATTCATTCGGGATGGAGAAAAGGGGCAAGCATTACGGCAGGGATATTGTTGGCAGATGCCTTACTTTTAGTAGCGGTGTGTTTAGGAGTAGGCGGTATTATTGCTTCTTCTGAATCCATGCTTACTGTAATGAACGTGTTTTCTTCCTGTTATCTGATTTACTTAGCATATGGTTCATTTCGGGCGATCAGTGGTCTTCGTTCGGGTTTGCCGGTGTCGGTAAAAAATGTTGACTGGAAAGCGGGTTTTTGGATTACCATCATCAATCCCAAAACCATTATTTTTCTGATTGCGTATTTGCCCCGTTTTATTGATCACCATTCCAATGCGTCGGAGAATATACAGCTTTTCATGCTTTCATTTTGGTTTGTGATTGCGGTAGCGGTTGTGATGTCGGTTTATGCTTTAGCGGCACATGGTGCTCGGCGGTTTCTAGAAAAAATAATAGTGCGCCAAACAATGGAAGCCGTGTTTGGTATGGTATTGCTTTTTATCGGTTTGCATGGTTTATGGGAAATGGTTTCCACTCGATAACTTCACAAACGGTATCCCACCATGAACACAAAAGACGCTTTGCTGATTGCTGCTGTGGTCAGTATTTGGGGCATTAATTTTTTCTTTATGAAAACCGCTTTGGCCGATGTGCCGCCCATGATATTGGGCTTGTTGCGGTTTTTATTGGTGATTTTTCCGGCGGTATTCTTTATTAAACTGCCGAAAGTCGCTTGGTATTGGCTGGCGCTTTACGGTATCACCATCAGCTTCGGCCAATTCGGGTTGATGTTTACCGCGCTGGAACTGGGTATGCCTACAGGCTTGGGAGCCTTATTGATTCAGTTGCAAGTGTTTCTTACCGTATTGGTGGCCGGTGTGATGATGAGAGAGCCACTGTTGCGCCATCATTTGTTGGGTATGATTGCTGCTGCGGTGGGGCTGATGCTAATCGGCATCGGCCAATATCAAGGCAATATGCCGTTGGTGGCTTTGCTGGCAGTGGTCGGCCTTGGTGGCATTTACCGCCGTTTCTTTGATGATGTATGGCGCCGATGGTCTGGTTTCTTACACGCTGTCTCTCAGCGGTTGGGGCATTGCCAGCATTTTGTTTTTGGCCTATGTGTCGAGTTTGGTCGGCTACACCGCGTGGGGCGATTTGCTCTCGCGCCATCCGGCAGGCAAGATTACTCCGTTTGCGCTGTGTGTGCCGGTGATTGCGTTGTTGGTCGGCTATATCTTCTTAGGCGAACGTTTGGGCGCATGGCATTGGGCGGGTATAGTGGTCGTAATGGCCGGTTTGCTGATTCATGTGTTCGGCGGCAAATGGTTAGGCCGTCTGAACAAATAAAAAAAGGATAACAAAATGCCTCATTTAACTGTTGAATACGGCGGCGTAGAAATGCCGCAAGAAGCCTTGCCAGAATTACACCAAACCTTATTAAACAGCGGCTTGTTTGAAGAATACGATTTGAAAATCCGCCTGTGCCGCTATGAGCAAGCCGATTATTTGGTTGGGGGTACCAAACAAGCCTTTGCCCATTTGACCTTGCGTTTGCTGGAAGGGCGCAGCGAAAGCGCCCAAGCCGAATTAAGCCGCGCTTTGGCTGAAACCGTGCAAAAATTGACCGCACAAGCGCCGAGCATTCAGATTAGCGTGGATTTGTGCGACATGGTTCGCGCGACCTACACCAAAACCCACCGTTAATCCAACAGGCAGTCTGAAACCAATTTACAAGCGCAATTGTCATGAGCAAAGATTGGAATCCGCAACACTATCAGCGTTTTGAAAAAGAACGCAACCGCCCGCCGGCTGAATTGTTGGCGCGGATTGCACACATTCAAGCGCAACGGATCACCGATTTGGGCTGCGGTTCGGGCAGCAGCACCGCCTTGTTGCGCCAAGCATGGCTGCAAGCCGAGATTACCGGTGTGGACAGCTCGCCCGCCATGCTCGCCGCCGCGCAGGAAAAATTGCCCGATTGCCGTTTTGTATTGCAGGATTTTCACGATTGGCAGCCGGAAGCGCCGCAAGATATTGTGTTCGCCAACGCCTCACTGCAATGGTCGGATACGCCGCAAACGCTGTTGCCGCACCTGATTCGCCAGTTGAAACAACACGGTGTGTTGGCGGCGCAAATGCCGGATAATTTGGATGAGCCGTCGCATTTTCTCATGCGCGACACCGCTGCATTGCCGCAATGGAAAGAGTTGACTCAAGCCGCCGACAGCCGCCCGCCGGTTTGGGATGTATCCCGCTATTATGATTTGCTGGTGGCGCAAGGTTGCGAAGTGGATGTGTGGCGCACGGTGTATTACCACGTTTTGCCCGATACCGCCGCCATCGCCGATATGTTTGCCAGCACCGCATTGCGCCCTTATCTGGCCTGTTTGGGCGAAGCGCAGCAGGGCGAATTTATGCAGGCATACATCGAGCAATTAAACCAACATTATCCGCGCCGACATGATGGCAATGTGTTGTTGGCGTTGCCGCGAATGTTTATCGTGGCGCACAAAGGGCATGCCGTCTGAAACGGCTGTCGCTCTTATTAAAATTAAAACTATTTTTCAGACGGCCTTGAGATAAACAACAGGCCGTCTGAAACCCCAAGCAGTCAAACAGAAGAAAAACATAAATCACTGGAGATCACCATGTCTAACCAAATCTATAAAAAACCGTTACCTGATACCAATCTGGAATACTTCGACGCGCGCCAAGCGTGTGAAGACATCCGCCCCAGCTCATACGACAAGCTGCCGTACACCAGCCGCATTTTGGCGGAAAACTTGGTCAACCGCGCCGATAAGGTGGATTTGGCCACGCTGCAATCGTGGCTGGGTCAATTGATTGACAACAAACAGGAAATCGATTTCCCATGGTATCCGGCGCGCGTGGTGTGTCACGATATTTTGGGTCAAACCGCATTGGTGGATTTGGCAGGCTTGCGCGATGCGATTGCCGAAAAAGGCGGCGATCCGGCCAAAGTGAATCCAGTGGTGCAAACCCAGTTGATCGTCGATCACTCGCTAGCCGTGGAATGTGGCGGCTATGATCCGGATGCCTTCCGCAAAAACCGCGAAATCGAAGATCGCCGCAACGAAGACCGTTTCCACTTCATCAACTGGACAAAAACCGCGTTTGAAAATGTGGACGTGATTCCGGCGGGCAACGGCATCATGCACCAAATCAACTTGGAAAAAATGTCGCCGGTAGTTCAAGTGAAAAACGGCGTGGCCTTCCCGGATACCTGCGTCGGCACTGACTCACACACGCCACATGTTGATGCATTGGGCGTGATTTCCGTGGGTGTAGGTGGTTTGGAAGCCGAAACCGTGATGCTCGGTCGCGCCTCGATGATGCGTCTGCCGGATATTGTCGGCGTGGAACTTACCGGCAAACGCCAGCCGGGCATTACTGCTACCGACATCGTGTTGGCCTTGACCGAATTCTTGCGTAAAGAGCGCGTAGTGGGTGCGTTTGTCGAATTCTTCGGCGAAGGTGCCGACAGCCTGTCGATTGGTGACCGCGCCACCATTTCCAACATGACTCCTGAATTCGGTGCGACTGCTGCTATGTTTGCCATCGACCAGCAAACCATTGATTACCTGAAGCTGACCGGTCGCGACGAAGCGCAAGTGAAATTGGTGGAAACCTACGCCAAAACCGCTGGTTTGTGGGCAGATGCGCTGAAAACTGCCGAATACCCGCGTGTGTTGAAGTTTGACTTGTCCACCGTGACCCGCAATATGGCCGGTCCGTCAAACCCACATGCACGTTTCTCGACCACCGATTTGGCCGCCAAAGGCATTGCCGCCCCTTACGAAGAACCGACCGATGGCAAAATGCCGGACGGCGCGGTAATTATCGCGGCGATTACCTCGTGTACCAACACGTCTAACCCGCGCAACGTGGTGGCCGCTGCCTTGCTGGCACGCAACGCCAACCGCTTGGGCTTGAAACGCAAACCGTGGGTAAAAACCTCATTCGCGCCTGGTTCGAAAGTGGCGGAAGTGTATCTGAAAGAAGCCGGATTGCTGCCGGAAATGGAAGCCTTGGGCTTCGGCGTGGTCGGTTTTGCCTGCACCACTTGTAACGGTATGTCAGGCGCACTCGACCCGAAAATCCAGCAGGAAATCATCGATCGCGATTTGTACGCCACCGCCGTATTGTCGGGCAACCGCAACTTTGATGGCCGTATCCACCCGTATGCCAAACAAGCCTTCTTGGCTTCTCCGCCGCTGGTGGTGGCCTACGCGATTGCCGGTTCGATCCGTTTTGACATCGAACAAGACGTGTTGGGCGTGGTAGATGGCAAAGAAATCCGCCTGAAAGACTTGTGGCCGAGCGATGAGGAAATTGATGCCGTGGTGGCCGAATTTGTGAAGCCGCAACAATTCCGTGATATTTACATTCCGATGTTTGACACCGGTGCTGCCGAGCGCGCACCTAGCCCGTTGTACGACTGGCGTCCGATGTCGACCTATATCCGCCGTCCGCCATATTGGGAAGGCGCATTGGCAGGCGAGCGCACGCTGAAAGGTATGCGTCCGCTGGCGATTTTGCCTGACAACATCACCACCGACCACTTGTCGCCGTCCAACGCGATTCTGCCGAGCAGCGCGGCTGGTGAATACTTGGCAAAAATGGGTTTGCCGGAAGAAGACTTCAACTCTTACGCTACCCACCGCGGCGACCACCTGACTGCCCAACGTGCCACTTTCGCCAACCCTAAACTCTTCAACGAGATGGTGAAAAATGAAGACGGCACCACCAAGCAAGGCTCGCTCGCCCGCGTGGAACCGGAAGGCCAAGTGATGCGCATGTGGGAAGCGATTGAAACCTACATGAACCGCAAGCAGCCGCTGATTATCGTTGCTGGTGCTGACTACGGCCAAGGCTCGAGCCGCGACTGGGCAGCCAAAGGCGTGCGTTTGGCTGGTGTGGAAGCCATTGTGGCCGAAGGCTTCGAGCGTATCCACCGCACCAACCTGATCGGCATGGGTGTGTTGCCACTGCAATTCAAAGAAGGCACCAACCGCCACACGCTGGCCTTGGACGGCACCGAAACCTACGATGTCATCGGCACACGCGAACCGCGCTGCGATTTGACCTTGGTGATTCACCGTCAAAACGGTGAAACGGTTGAAGTACCCGTAACCTGCCGCTTGGATACCGCCGAAGAAGTGTTGATTTACGAAGCCGGCGGCGTGCTGCAACGCTTCGCGCAAGACTTCTTGGAAGGGAACGCTTAACTACATCTTGTGTGTTGAAGCTAATATTTCAGACGGACTCAAAGTGATTTGAGGCCGTCTGAAATATATACATATAAAATCAGGGGAAGACATCCATGAAACTGATTACTAAGTCAAAAATACTAACTAAAGAATTTATTCGATTAACCAAGCAATACGAACACGCTTCTTTCGCAACGGCTTGGGCTTCTTCAGAGCATGACGCTTTTAAAAACTTAAATGCCCATCCTAATAAAATCAAACATTCAACCATAGGATTGCATTTTTATCAGACCGCACCTGAAGTATTAGAACAATTTAAAAACCATGACCATGTTAGATTTATTTTGCAAACTGACGGCGTATTCCACCCGAAGCTTTATTTATTTTGGAACACAGAAACCGATTGGGCTTTACTTTCAGGTAGTGCTAATTTTACAAAAGGGGCGTTTGCCGGAAATAATCAAGAAATGATGCTGATGATGACTGGGAATTCTGCTGATTTTTTCCAAGAAATTCAAAGTTTCTTAAAACAAGAGTGCTTTGAACAAGCTACTACCATTAACGATGATGGAATTAAAAAATACCGTGAACTTTACCTCGCACGACAAAAAACAATTCAAACCTTATCCAATGTCTATCAAAGCGGTAAAGAATGCAGTGAAATGCAACAGAATATTTTGACTACTAATATTTTAACTTATTCATGGCCAGATTATCTGAAAACCATTCAAAGAGATAAGCATCATGATTTTTTAGGAAGATTAAGAGTATTGGCTTATGTAAAGCGACGTTTTCAAGAATATGCTAATTTTTTAGATATAGATTTAGAAATACGAAAATTCATTGCAGGGTTACCTAACCATGCACCGACGAAACTTGATTATGCTTGGTTTGGTAGCACGAAGAGTAATGGAAATTTCTCTAAAAAAATCAGCAATGACAATCAAGAATTTGCTAAGGCTATTGATATGATTCCATTATCAGGCAATATTAGCCGAGCAGATTTTGTGGAGTATAGCCAAATTTGTAAATCTGCTGGTTATGTTAACCCTGTTGGCGTATCAACTCGACTATTGGCAATGAAACGCCCAGATTTATTTTTCTGTTTTAATGGACAAAACAAAGAAAAAATGTGCAAGGAGTTAGGCATCAAAAATATTCAAAATATCGATGGGGAACGTTATTGGGATGAGATCCTTCAGCGTATTTATGATACGCCTTGGTTTAATAACAAACCTCTTACTAACGATAAAATAGAAATTCAGGCATGGAATAATCGGGTTGCCTTGATTGACTGTATTTACTATGAACCAAAATCTCGAGTGATATATTAACTAAGCCGTGTAGGGCGGGTGTCAACCCACCGCATGACAGGCCGTCTGAAATGCCTGTCTGAAAAACTTTCAGTAGCGAGTAGGGTGGGTGTAAACCCACATTAACCAGACAACAAATATTGTGAAAAAAATCAGACGGCCTTAGTATTAAACAGGCCGTCTGAAACCCAAACAAGAACAATAAGGAGAAACAAAATGCCGCAAATTAAAATTCCGGCCGTGTATTACCGCGGCGGCACATCCAAAGGTGTATTTTTCAAACGCACCGATTTACCTGAAGCCGCGCAACAAGCAGGTGAAGCGCGCGATAAAATCCTGTTGCGCGTGTTGGGTAGCCCCGACCCTTACGGCAAACAAATCGATGGTTTGGGCAATGCCAGCTCGTCCACCAGTAAAGCCGTGATTTTGGATAAATCCGAACGCGCCGACCACGATGTTGATTATCTGTTTGGCCAAGTATCGATTGACAAACCGTTTGTCGATTGGAGTGGCAACTGCGGCAACCTTACCGCCGCTGTGGGTGCATTCGCTATTTCACAAGGCTTGGTTGATGCCGCAAAAATCCCTTCAGACGGCATTTGCACTGTCAACATCTGGCAGCAAAACATCGGCAAAACCATCATTGCCCATGTGCCGATGCAAAACGGCGAAGTGTTGGAAACCGGTGATTTTGAGCTTGACGGCGTGACATTCCCTGCCGCCGAAGTGCAAATCGAATTTCTCGACCCGGCCGACGGTGAAGGCAGCATGTTCCCGACAGGTAATGTGGTGGACGATTTAGAAGTGCCGAATATCGGCACCTTTAAAGCCACCATGATTAACGCCGGCATTCCGACCATTTTCCTGAACGCCGCCGATTTGGGCTATACCGGCACCGAGTTGCAAGACGACATCAACAACGATCCGGCCGCTTTGGAAAAACTCGAAACCATCCGCGCATACGGCGCTGTAAAAATGGGCTTGATCCAAGACGTGGCCGAAGCTGCCACCCGTGCGCACACGCCGAAAGTGGCCTTTGTCGCGCCACCGACCGATTACACCGCATCCAGCGGCAAAGCCATCCAAGTAGGCGACATCGATTTGCTGGTGCGCGCCATGAGCATGGGCAAACTGCACCACGCCATGATGGGTACGGCTTCCGTTGCCATCGCCACCGCAGCCGCCGTCGAAGGCAGCTTGGTAAACTTGGCCGCAGGCGGCGGTAAACGCGATGCCGTGCGTTTCGGCCACCCATCCGGCACCTTGCGCGTGGGTGCATCGGCTGAACTGGTTGACGGACAATGGACTGCCACCAAAGCTGTCATGAGCCGCAGCGCCCGCGTGATTATGGAAGGCTGGGTGCGTGTGCCGGATGATACCTTTTAAAATAGCTTGAAATCGCTTTGATGATAGGCCGTCTGAAATGGGAAGTCTCAGACGGCTTTTTTCTGGCTGTTTCCCATCTGTTCGGCTGTACCAGCGGCTTAAGCTGGTTTCTCTTTAAATGGTGTATTTAGTCAGCAGTAGACTCTCTGAAGCCTAAAAACTTTCAGGCGGCCTTTTGTCTTTTCAATCAATAAGTTTTACAATATGCACCGAAGCAAAAACATCAAACGCAAAGGACACAAACATGGCACAATTTTTCGCCATCCACCCCGACAATCCGCAAGACCGCCTGATTAAGCAAGCCGCCGACATCGTGCGCAACGGCGGTGTGATTGTTTACCCTACCGATTCCTGCTACGCGCTGGGTTGCCAACTTGGCGACAAAAATGCGATGGAAAAAATCCTGCACATCCGTAAAATCGACCAAAAACACCACTTAACCTTGATGTGCGGCGATTTGAGCGAATTGGGCACATACGCCAAAGTGGACAACAGCCAGTTCCGCCAGCTCAAAGCCGCTACGCCGGGCAGCTACACCTTTATTTTGGAAGCCACCAAAGAAGTGCCCAACCGCACTATGCACCCAAAACGCAAAACCATCGGCCTGCGCGTACCCGACAACAAAATCGCCTTGGCCTTGCTGCAAGAGTTGGGCGAACCTTTGTTGAGCTGCACCTTAATGCTGCCCGAAGACGACGAACCGCTGACCGACCCCTACGAAATCCGCGACCGCTTGGAACACAGTGTAGATTTAGTGATTGACGGCGGCTGGTGCGGCACCGAGCCAACCACCGTGATTGATATGACCGACGGTACGGAGTTGATTCGAGAAGGCAAGGGAGATAAAGGTCTGTTTGGTTTGTAAAAAATGATAATAAAGGCCGTCTGAAAAATAGTATTTCAGACAGCCTCCTGCTTTTATTCCATGGCCTTGAATCCCCGCTTTATGCCCACATCTGCAAAATCTGTTATATTCTTGACTATTTGGCGGTTCAGACGGCTTTGATATTGGAAAAGTTGTTTCCCGCAAACAGCTTTCTGCGGAGCGAAAACCATGTTTCAGAATTTTGATTTAGGTATTTTTTTACTGGCGGTGTTGCCGGTGTTGCTGGCGATTACGGTGCACGAAGCGGCACACGGCTATGCGGCGCGTTATTGGGGCGACCCTACCGCCGAGCAGATGGGCAGACTGACGCTGAATCCGTTGGCGCATATTGATCCGATTGGCACGATTGTGGTGCCGGCGGTGTTGTTTTTTACCACCGGTTTTATGTTTGGCTGGGCGAAACCGGTGCCGGTGATTCCGCGCAATTTCCGCGATACGCGCTTGGGTATGCGTACAGTGGCGATTGCCGGGCCGTTGTCGAATTTGGTGATGGCGTTCGGTTGGGGGCTGGTGGCGGTGGCAGCAGTGTATGCGCCTGAATCGTATCAGTTTCCGATGTCAAAAATGGCGCAATTCGGTATTTCAATTAATGCGGTATTGTTTGTGTTGAATATGCTGCCGGTGCCGCCTTTGGACGGTGGCCGATTCGTGGACAGTTTCCTACCGGCGAAGCAATCCATGCAATATCGCAAGATTGAGCCTTACGGCACTTGGATTATTCTGATTTTGCTGATGACCGGTGTGTTGTGGACAATCATCGGGCCGATGGTGAATTTGATTATGTCGCTGGTGGCAGGATTTGTCGGATTGATTATTTAAAAACTGAGGCCGTCTGAAGATTCAGACGGCCTTGTTGTTTAAAAATCGAAACCGATTTGTTCGGCATTGGTCACATCGGCAGGGGCGAGTAAGTCGAGTTTGCGGTTGCGGATTTTGTTTTTACGCATACTCAACAAACGCATAACTTGATGCTTTTGCTCATCGCTCATCTGCTGCCAATAGAGCCGCTCTTCACGACTGCGCAAACAGCCCTTGCAATAGCCTTTGGCATTGGCTTCGCATACGCCGATACACGGGCTGGGAATGGTGAAGAAGTCGGGCTGTTGCATGGCAGGGAAAGATGTCATTTTTCTGTCATGGTAGGCGGTTATTGATGTAAAGTCAATGAGATACGAGAAGGCCGTCTGAAAGCAGAATATGTTTCAGACGGCCTTGTCATGCAGCAAAATGTTTTACACGGTTTGTGAATATTTTGCCGTGGTTTCCTTGTGGCGCAAGTGGTAGTCGAATACCATGGCAATATTGCGAATCAGGAAACGACCTTTCGGGGTCACGGTCAGACCGTGCGGCTTCAAGCGCAGCAAGCCGAGTTCGGCCAAATTCTGCAAATCGGCCAATTCATCGGCAAAATATTGGTGGAACGGAATGCCGAATACGCTTTCGTAAATTTGGAAATCCAATGAAAAGCGACACATCAAATCTTGAATGATGTTGCGGCGCAATAAGTCGTCTTGGTTCAACTGGTAGCCGCGCATAATCGGCAAGCGACCTTCATCGATGGCGGCATAATAGGCGTCGATGTCACGCTCGTTTTGGGCATAAGTGCTGCCGATTTTGCCGATGCTGGACACGCCGATGGCTACTAAATCGCAATCGGCATAGGTTGAATAGCCTTGGAAATTACGCTGCAACCAGCCTTCTTTCAGGGCGATGGAAAGCTCGTCGTCAGGTTTGGCAAAGTGGTCCATACCGATGAAAACATAGCCGCGGTCGGTCAGGGTTTGCACGCAGTATTGCAGCATATCGAGCTTTTCTTCGCTGCCCGGTACGGCATTGGTATCGATGCGGCGCTGCGGTTTGAAAATATGCGGCAGGTGGGCATAGTGATACAGCGCCAAGCGGTCGGGATCGAGGCTGAGTACGGTATCAATAGTGGCTTTCATGCTTTCTACCGATTGATGCGGCAGGCCGTAAATCAAGTCGACGCTGACGGATTTGAAGCCGGCTTCGCGAGCGGCATCAATCACTTCTTTGGTTTCTTCGAAGCTTTGAATGCGGTTAACCGCTTCTTGTACTTTCGGGTCGAAATCCTGAATGCCCACGCTCATGCGGTTGAAACCGAGTTTGCCGAGTTTGTGTACTGTTTCGCGGCTGACTTTGCGCGGGTCGATTTCGATGGAATATTCGCCGTTGGGCATCAGCTGAAAATGCTTGCGTATCATCTCAAACACGCGCTCAAGCTGGTCGTCGCTCAAGAAGGTCGGTGTGCCGCCGCCGAAGTGAAGTTGCGCCAATTGATGGCGGCCGTTGAGATGCGGGGCGAGCAATTCCATTTCGCGCTCGAGATACTCAATATAAGCATCGGCGCGGGTTTTGTCTTTGGTGATGATTTTGTTGCAGCCGCAGTAGTAGCAGATGGTATTGCAAAACGGAATGTGGATATAAAGTGATAAAGGCTTGTTGAGCGCACCTAGGCCGCGTAAGTGCAGCGCATGGGTGTATTCGGCTTCGCGAAAGCCATCGTGGAAGCGGTCGGCAGTGGGGTAAGAGGTATAACGTGGGCCGCTTGCCGGAAGTTTGGCAATCAAGTCGCGGTCGAATTCTGGTAGTTCATTGTTTTGTATCGGAATTATTTTCATGATGGTCGTGTTGTGCTTATATATTGTTTAACGAATTAGTAAAATTCGATTTAGTTTGTTAGAATGCCACATTATGATAAACCTGTTTTGATATGAGTCAAGAGAAGCTCAGTCAAGACAAGAAGTTTTTATAAAAAAAGGTATTTTATGGCCACACACAATTCTACACATCAATTGAAAGCATTGTGTTCGACGTGTTCTTTGCGTGAACTTTGTTTGCCGGTTGGTTTGATGCCTAACGAATTTTCCCAGCTGGATGCCGTTATCCGTCAGAGCCGTCGTCTGAAAAAAGGCGAATATCTGTTCCGCGCCGGCGAACCGTTTACTTCTTTGTTTGCCATTCGTGCCGGTTTTTTCAAAACCACGGTGGCAAGCCAAGACGGACGCGACCAAGTGACCGGTTTCTTTATGTCGGGCGAATTGATCGGTATGGACGGCATTTGTTCGCATGTCCACAGCTGCGATGCCGTGGCCTTGGAAGACAGTGAAGTGTGTGAATTGCCGTTTGCCCACATGGAAGAGTTGGGACAAAACATTCCAAGCCTGCAAACCCACTTTTTCCGCTTGATGAGCCGCGAAATCGTGCGTGATCAAGGTGTGATGCTGTTGTTGGGCAATATGCGTGCCGAAGAGCGTTTGGCCGCATTTTTGTTGAATTTATCGAATCGTTTGTATTCGCGCGGTTTTGCCGCCAATGATTTCATCCTGCGCATGTCGCGTGAAGAAATCGGCAGCTATTTGGGTTTGAAGCTAGAAACCGTCAGCCGCACGTTGTCGAAATTCCATCACGAAGGTTTGATTGAAGTGGAACATAAACACATCAAGATTCTCGACTCGCAGGCCTTGAAAAAAATGGTATCCGGCTGCGCGCATGCTATGTAAGGGCTGAAAATGTCAACAGGCCGTCTGAAGTTGTGTGTTTCAGACGGCCTTTTATCTTTAGGGAAATAAACAAACGCGCTAATTTAGATGGAGAAGTCCTCCATAATCGGTGTATACAAGATACGGTCGATATTTTCACGGTTTAAATGAGGTGCAAACATCTCGATAAAGTCATAAGTATAGCCGCGTAAATAAGTATCTGAACGGATAGCAATCCAAGTGGGTGACGGCTCAAACAAATGAGCCACATCAATCAATTCCAAATCTTGATCGGCTTGCGGGTCGTAAGCCATTTTTGCCATCAAGCCCGCGCCTAAGCCCAGTTTGACATACGTTTTTAGCACGTCGGTATCAGCAGCGGCTAGAGCCACTTCCGGCTGCTCCAGCTTGGCTTTGGTAAAAGCACGCGCGATGCTGCTGCTAGAATGGAAGGCGAATTCATAAGTAATTAACGGAAAGCTGGCCAAATCTTCAATGCTGAGCGGATTTCTGCAATCAAGTAAAGGATGGTTCTTAGGCACGATCACCGCATGATTCCAGTCGTAACAATTAAGTTTGCGCAATTCAGGATGGTCGTCGAGCTTTTCGGTAATAATGGCAATGTCGGCTTCACCGTTGCTGACCATCTGCGCAATAGCCGAAGGACTGCCTTGTTTGATGGTAAGATTAACTCTGGGATAACGCTTTACAAAATCAGCCACAATGTGCGGCAGGGCATAACGTGCCTGTGTATGGGTTGTGGCAATGGTGAGTGCGCCACTATCGTGGTCGGTAAACTCGCTGCCGATGTTTTTGATATTTTGCACATCACGCAAAATGCGCTCGGAAATTTCCAACACTGCTTTGCCCGGCTGGGAAACTGAAACCACGCGTTTACCGCTGCGGATAAAAATCTGAATGCCCAGCTCTTCTTCCAGTAATCGGATTTGTTTGGAAATACCCGGCTGGGAAGTAAACAGTGCGTCGGCTGCTTCGGAGACATTCAGATTATGGCGGTAAACTTCGAGCGCGTAGCGTAATTGTTGTAATTTCATGGTATTTGAGTTGTGGATATTGTGCGACAAATATGGCGTAATTTAGCATATTTTATTTAATTTTGTCGGCGTGAATCGGCTTTCTTTGGGAAGCTTTTGTTTTTTCAAGAAGTATCTAAATTCTCCATCAGAAAGTTTTAAGAAGCCATCATCGCACTTTGAAATGGTTGTTGCTTTTGTACAACGATAGAGCAAACCTTATGGGGATTTATCCATAAATAAATGACACAAGTTTGATTTTTCGGCATGATTGGTAGTCAGGAAGCAGGCAGTTTCATGATTGTTCAGAGGCATCGAGTATTGACAGTTTGCCCTCGGCTTCTTTATAGTGCAACCTGATATATCCGATTTGCCGCCATTTTATATGCTGCGGCCTGTATATTGGTAAAGTTGTGACGGTGTATTATGCATCCGTTGCATAACAATTTTGATGAGGGAATAAAATGACCAAACAGCTGAAATTAAGCGCATTGTTCGTTGCCTTGGTGGCTTCTGGCACCGCAATGGCAAGTGAAGCGCATACCAAACACGGTTACACCGTAAGCAGCAAATCTCAAGAAGTCGTGCGTAATAACTACGGCGAGTGCTGGAAAAACACCTACTTCGACAAAGCTACTCAAGGCCGTGTTGAGTGTGGCGATGCCGTTGCTAAAGTTGAAGAGCCAGAATATGCTGATGAAACTGTTTCATTGTCTGCTAAGACTTTGTTCAGCTTCGACAAAGATACTCTGCGTCCTGAAGCTCAAGAAAACCTGAATGCTTTGGCTCAGCGTCTGAGCAACACCAACGTACAAACCGTACGTGTTGAAGGTCACACCGACTTTATGGGTTCTGAGCAATACAACCAAGCTCTGTCTGAGCGTCGTGCGAACACCGTGGCTAACTACTTGGTTAACCGTGGCGTACCTTCTAGCAAAATCTCTGCTGTAGGTCTGGGTGAATCTCAAACTCGTATGACTGCTACTTGTGAAGCTGAAGTGGCTAACCTGGGCAAAAAAGTTTCTAAAGCGAAACGTCGTGCTGCTCTGATTGCATGTATTGAGCCGGATCGTCGCGTTGACGTGAAAATCCGCAGCTTGGTAACTAAACAAGTTGCTCCTGGTACTGTGCAAGGCGAACGTCCAGCAGTAGATGATGGTTGGATTCCTTCTCCGCACAGCCGCGTACATGGTTACACCAAACCTTAAGTAGGCTGATTAAAAACCCCGCGCTAGCGGGGTTTTTTGTTTGCAATATTTTGGATAGGTAGATCATCAAACTTAATTTAATAAGGGAACAGGATTAACTGTCGGCATATTGAATTTATCATTAAGCATATGATTTAAATTGAATTTTCTGATAAATACAGATGCTTGATTTTACGTTAAAATAATGTTATATCAATTAAGTAGTTTAATTATTTACATAAAAACAAATTTTACTAGTATTGTTTTTCTTCTTGTAAATGTGGTTTAATTTTCAGGACTTTAAATGACAGAGTTTGATTTTATTCGAAAATATCTGCAGAACCAGCAGCAAGACCATCAGGTGGTGTTGGGGATTGGTGATGATGCTGCCATTATCCGCCCGCAAACCGGATATGATTTATGTTTTAGTGCGGATATGCTTCTAAAAAATAGGCATTTTTTTGAAAATGTTGCACCTGAAGATTTGGCATGGAAAGTGCTGGCGGTTAATCTCTCTGATATGGCGGCTATGGGTGCCCAACCCAGATGGGCTTTGTTGAGTGCAGGCTTGCCTGAATTGGATGATGATTGGCTGCGCCGTTTCTGTGATAGTCTGTTTGATTTGGCACAACGCTTCGGTGTAACCTTAATCGGCGGAGATACCACGCGTGGTGACTTGGTTTTTAATGTCACTATTGTGGGGGAGTTGCCGCAAGGAAAATCTCTGCGACGTGATGCTGCACAAGTTGGTGATGATATTTGGGTTTCCGGAAAGATTGGTTTGGCCGCATCGGCTTTAAATTGCTTGTTGAAACAATGTGATTTACCTTCGGAAGTTTTTCAGCTGTGTGAAGCGGAATTATTAAGGCCTATGCCGCGTGTGCGATTGGGACAGGCAATATTGAATTTTGCACATGCAGCACAAGATGTTTCAGATGGCTTGGCACAAGATATCGACCATATTTTGACAGCATCGAATGTTGGTGCAGAAATTTGGGCGGATGAAATACCGACTTTGCCGCAATTAAAAAAAGTATTGCCACGCAAACAATGGCTGCAATACACTTTAGCCGGCGGGGATGATTATGAATTGGTGTTTACTGCACCAAAAAATTGTCGCGAAGCGCTATTGCTTGCTGCGCAAAACAGCAATACACCGATTACGTGCATCGGTAAAATTACCGATTCAGGATGTCTACAGGTGATAAACTCAATGGCAGACCGTATGGAAATTACATTAACTTCTTTAGGATTTGATCATTTTGGCTGACTTTAAACCAACGTTTTCATGGCTGAAACAAAAGCCGCTATGCTTTCTGGCCTTTGGCTTTGGTAGCGGACTTGCACCGTTTGCTCCTGGTACATTTGGAACCATGGTCGCGCTACCGATAGCGTTTATATTGTATTTGCTCGGACTTACCGGTTGGTGGCTGGCATTAGTTTGTGTGGGCCTGTTTGTATGGGGTATTCAGATTTGTAGTCATGCTGAAAACGAATTAGGCATAGCAGATTACGGCGGAATTGTGTGGGATGAAATAGTTGCTATGTTGTTAATTCTGGCATTCGTTCCATTTAAATGGCATTGGTGGTTAGCTGCATTCATTGTGTTCCGCTTTTTTGATGCCGTTAAACCATGGCCGATTAAATGGTTTGATGCACGCGTAAGCGGCGGCTTGGGTATTATGCTTGATGATATCATTGCAGCATTCATGACATTGATGGTTTTGAATATTGCAGTATGGATACTGTAAATAGGTATAACATGTTTGGCAGAACAAGCACTCAGTAGATTTTACTATTCTTACAATAATGATTATTTAAAAATTGTCTGAAATTGATTTCAGACAATTTTTTTATAAAATTGTTGTCAATTTCAACATTATTTTTCAGGATATATTGTCAATTAGTAAAAATTATTATAATTTTGATGTTTTATTTTTAATTTTAAAATAAAGAGTTATATTTTTATATGTCAGAATAGTCATTATTTGTTGCATAAATTGTGTACATAACATTGCAAAAATTAACGCTTTGTGCTGAAATAAATCTATCTTAACAAAAATATAGAGGAGAAATACCGATGGAGGCATTGAAATCGTTCTTTGATGTGGTCAGCGGATGGGTCTGGGGACCAATTATGCTGATATTGTTGGTTGGTACCGGTGTGGTGTTGACCCTTATGCTTAAGGGTTTGCAATTTAGTATGCTGGGGCACGCATTAAAACAAGCGTTTCGCCCGCATCCTAAAAAAGACGGCCAAGACCACAAAGGTGATATTTCCCATTTTGGCGCTCTGATGACAGCTTTATCGGCCACTATCGGTACCGGTAACATCGCCGGGGTGGCTACCGCTGTGGTAGTGGGCGGTCCGGGTGCGGTCTTCTGGATGTGGATTACTGCTATTTTTGGTATGGCCACCAAATACGGCGAAGGTGTGTTGGCGGTGAAATACCGTGTGGAGAATAAAAAAGGCGAAATGTCCGGCGGTCCGATGTACTATATCGAAAAAGGCTTGGGCAATAAGTGGAAATGGATGGCGTATGCCTTTGCATTGTTCGGAACGTTTGCCTCATTTGGTATCGGTAGCTCGGTACAGTCAAACTCTGTAGCACAGGCCGTGCAAACTAGCTTTAATATTACGCCCAGCTTGACCGGTGTGGTATTGACCTTACTCACTGCTATTGTGGTTTTGGGCGGCATCCGTGGTATTGCCAAAGCTGCTTCGGTTATTGTGCCGGTGATGGCGGTATTGTATGTATTGGGTGGTTTGTTGATTATCCTGATGCACTTGGATATGGTTGCGCCGGCAGTCAGCCTGATTTTGCGTGATGCCTTTACTGGTGAGGCAGTGGCAGGTGGTGCACTCGGTATGGTGATTCGCTATGGTGTCGCACGTGGGGTGTTTTCAAATGAGGCCGGTATGGGTTCTGCGCCGATTGCAGCGGCAGCTGCTAAAACTGACCATCCAGTCCGCCAGGCTTTGGTGTCGATGACCGGTACATTCTTGGATACTATTGTAGTGTGTTCGATTACCGGTATTGTACTGGTAATGGGTTTGATGGGAGCCGGTGGTGAGTTTGTGAAGCCGGAATTGAGTGGTGCTGCTTTGACAACGGTAACCTTCCAGCAATTGTTGCCGGGTGTGGGTGGTTGGATTGTAACCATTGGTTTGATTTTCTTTGCGTATTCCACTATTTTGGGATGGTGTTATTATGGTGAGAAATGCGCAACTTATGTCTTTGGCGATGGTTTTACCAATATCTACCGTGTGTTTTATGTTGCAACCGTGATGTTGGGGACGGTATTAAGTTTGGATTTGGTTTGGCTGGCAGCCGATACATTCAATGGCCTGATGGCAATTCCTAACTTGATTGCTTTATTGTTGTTGTCTAAAGTTATTGTCAGCGAGACAAGAGACTTTAAGCAAAAAGTGAAAAATGGCGAGTTGCCGCACTGATTGGTATGTTGGATCAGTAGCCGTCTGGAACAGAAATGTTTCAGACGGCTATTATTTTAAAGAGCGAATCGTTGTTGATATAGGCGCTGAAACGACTAGACAAGATTAAAAAAATTTAGTTTATACAGCTTTTATGTAGTTGTCATCATAATCCGGGGTGTTGTTAATGTGTGTTGTCGACTGCTGCTTGTTTTCGATAAGCCAAAACATAAAGCATGCCGACAAATATTGAGCCACCGACTGCATTACCTAAATAAACCGACACCATATTGTGCATAAACTGTGCCCAAGAAATATCGGCTCCTCCCCAAATTGCAGCAGGAATCACAAACATATTGGCGACAACGTGTTGAAAACCGATCAGCACGAAAATCATAATCGGAAACCAAATTGCCAAAATCTTGCCGCCGTAAGTATGCGCGCCGTAGCACAGCCATGCGGCCATTGCCACCATCCAGTTACAGCCGATGCCGGATACGAAAGCATGGGCAAAATCCGCCGATACTTTGGTTTGTGCCACGGCAATGGTTTCGTGTAGGTAATGGCCTTCAGTTAACCCAAGGAAATGGCCGAAAAACCAAGCTACAAAAAATGCACCGAGCACATTCGCCAGCGATACAATCAGCCAGTTGCGCAGCCATTTTGCGACAGTAATTTTTTTCATCATCACGGCTACGGGCAATACCATCATATTGCTGGTAATCAGTTCGGCACCACCTAATAAAATACAAATCAGCCCGATGGGGAAAACAGATGCACCAAGCAATGTGGCTAAGCTGCCCATTTCTTCCGGCATGCCACCGACCACGCGGATATAGGCTAGATAGCCGATGGAAATAAATGCGCCGCCCAAAAAGCCCAAGACGCTCAGTTGCAGCGCGTCGCCGTTGCCTTTTGCAACCCCTTTATCGGTGGTGGCGCGCAGTATTTCATGCGGGTATAAATCACTCATGTTTGTTGTCCGTATCGAATACAAGCGTTATTTTACGGTGGTAGAATGCTATCGCGCTTGATATAACTCAAGGGTGCATTTTTGTTATTGCATGTAATTGAGGCCGTCTGAAACGTTTCAGACGGCCTCAAGTTGATTTCGGCTTATTTTTTCAGTTCGGCCAAAATATCATCAACGGTTTTCTTCGCATCGCCGAAACACATTACGCTGTTTTCATTGAAGAACAGCGGGTTTTGCACGCCGGCGTAACCGGTATTCATCGAGCGTTTGAACACCACCACTTCTTTGGCGTTCCACACTTCCAATACCGGCATGCCGGCAATCGGTGAATTTGGGTCGGTTTGCGCGGCAGGGTTCACGGTGTCGTTGGCACCAATCACCAATACCACGTCGGTTTCGGCGAAATCATCATTGATTTCGTCCATTTCCAACACGATGTCGTAAGGCACTTTGGCTTCAGCCAGCAATACGTTCATGTGGCCCGGCAAGCGGCCGGCGACAGGGTGGATACCGAAGCGTACTTGCGTGCCATTTTGGCGCAGCAGCTCGGTGATTTCAGCCACCGGATATTGCGCTTGTGCCACCGCCATGCCGTAGCCCGGGGTGATGATGACGCTGGCCGCATCTTTCAGTAAAGCAGCTACACCGGCAGCATCGACTTCGCGGTATTCGCCCACTTCGTCGCTGCCTGCTGCGGCTGCTGTGCCGTCTGAACCAAAACCGCCAGCAATCACGGAAATAAACGAGCGGTTCATCGCTTTACACATGATGTACGACAGAATCGCACCGCTAGAGCCGACCAGCGCACCGGTCACAATCAGCAAGTCATTCGCCAGCATAAAGCCCGCCGCTGCCGCTGCCCAGCCGGAATATGAGTTCAGCATCGATACCACCACCGGCATGTCTGCGCCACCAATGGATGCGACCAAATGCCAGCCGAAAGCCAAAGCAATCAAGGTCATCACAATCAGGGCGAACCAGCTGCCGTCGGCCGACACAAATACCAACAGCAAGATGAATGACACCACCAAAGCAGCCAAATTCAGCTTATGCTTGGCCGGCAGTTGCAGCGGTTTGCTGCTGATTTTGCCGTTGAGTTTGCCAAACGCCACAATCGAGCCGGTAAACGTCACCGCACCGATGAACACACCCAAGAATACTTCCACCAAGTGGATGGTGTGCATGTCCGAAGGCACGTCACCCGGGTAAATAAAGCTGTTGAAGCCGACCAACACCGCGGCCAAACCGACGAAGCTGTGCAGCAAGGCAATCAGCTCGGGCATTTCGGTCATCTCGACTTTTTTGGCTTTGTAGATACCGATGGCGGCACCGGCTGCCATCGCCAACACGACCCAGAAAAAGCCGGAAGACTGCTCACTGAAAATGGTGGCAAACAAGGCAATCGCCATGCCGACCATGCCGGAATAGCAGCCTTGCTTGGCGGTTTCCTGTTTCGACAAACCGGCCAGCGCGAAAATAAATAAAATTGCGGCGACGATGTAGGCCGCAGTAACCAAACCTAAAGACATATCGTAACCCCTTATCCTTTACGGAACATATTCAACATGCGGCGGGTGACATAGAAGCCGCCGAAGATATTAATGCTGGCAATCAACACCGCGATAAACGCCAAAAACGACACAAAGCCGTGGCCCTGGCCGATTTGCAGCAGTGCGCCGACCACGATAATGCCCGAAATCGCGTTGGTCACCGACATCAGCGGTGTGTGCAGCGAGTGCGATACGTTCCACACCACATAATAGCCAATCACACAAGCCAAAACGAACACGATAAAGTGGTTCAGGAAGGCAGCAGGGGCGACGGCGCCGATCCACAAAATCAGAATCGCGCCAATCACCGCAGGGGAAAGTTTTTTCCATAATGGAACAGGTTTCGGCTCAGGCTTGGCCATCGGCGCGGCTTTTTCAGACGGCTTGGCTTGCGGTTGGGCGGAAACCTGAATCGCAGGCGGCGGGAAAGTGATTTCGCCATCGCGCGTCACGGTCATGTTGCGGATAATCACATCGTCAAAATCCAGCGTGATTTCGCCGTCTTTATTCGGGCTGAGCAGTTTGGCCAAGTTCACCAAATTGGTGGCGTAAAGCTGGGAAGATTGTCCTGCCAAGCGGTTGGCCATATCGGTATAGCCGATGATTTTTACGCCGTTGTCGGTGATAAAGAGTTCGCCCGGGCGGGTTAATTCGCAGTTGCCGCCGGTGGCCGCTGCCAAATCGACAATCACCGAACCCGGTTTCATCGATTGCACCATTTCGGTGGTAATCAGTTTCGGCGCCGGTTTGCCCGGAATGGCGGCGGTGGTGATGATGATGTCGACTTCTTTGGCTTGCTCGGCAAACAATTTCATTTCCGCAGCGATGAATTCCTCACTCATCACTTTGGCATAGCCGTCGCCGCTGCCACCTGCTTCTTGCGGGAAGTCGAGCTTCAAGAATTGGCCGCCCATCGATTCGATTTGCTCGGCCACTTCCAAGCGCGTATCGAATGCTTTGACGATGGCGCCGAGTGAGTTTGCTGTACCAATAGCAGCCAAACCGGCCACGCCCGCACCAATCACCAATACTTGTGCTGGCGGCACTTTGCCCGCAGCGGTAATCTGACCGGTGAAGAAACGGCCAAACGCATTGGCCGCTTCAATCACGGCGCGGTAGCCGGAAATATTGGCCATAGAAGACAGCGCGTCTAAGGCTTGGGCGCGGGAAATACGCGGCACCATATCCATCGCCAACACGTTGACCTGCTTATCATTCAAGCTCTGCACCAATTCAGGATTTTGTGCAGGCCAAATAAAGCTGACCAAGGTTTGCCCCGCGTTCAGACGGCCTGTTTCTGCTTCGGTCGGCGCGTTGACTTTATAAATCAACGGGCTTTGCCATACGGTATCTGCATCGGCCACCATAGCACCGGCAGCTTCGTAAGCGGCATTGTCCAAGCTGGCAGCCAAGCCTGCATCGCGTTCGACCACAACCTCAAAGCCCAGCTTCTGCAACTGGGTGACGGTCGCAGGCGTACACGCCACGCGGGTTTCACTGGCCAGAGACTCTTTAGGGATACCAATCCTCATGTCTTCGTCCTTCTAAGTTAGTTAATCAAGCTTATGTAAATAAATCTTAACCAATACTTTATAACTAATTTTTGCCTGAAAGACAATGAAAAATTCCTTTTCTTAATATATTAATTTCAACTATGCTTAGTCCGAAAAAGACTTTAGCGTGAATGGGAAAGGGTAGATAGTGTAGAGATTGCCATGTTAAAATAAGACTTTAAAACCAATAAAAGGAACACATCATGCGAATGCTTCACACCATGCTGCGTGTCGGCAATCTGGAAAGATCACTGGATTTCTATCAAAATGTTTTGGGTATGCAGCTTCTGCGCCAACACGATTATCCGGACGGCAAATTCTCTTTGGCTTTTGTCGGCTATGGCAACGAAGCGGAAAATACCGTATTGGAACTGACCTACAACTGGGGCACCGAAAGCTATGATTTGGGCGATGCCTTCGGCCATATTGCGATTGAAGTGGATGATGCTTACCAAGCTTGTGAAATGGTGAAACAAAAAGGCGGTAAAGTGGTACGCGAAGCCGGTCCAATGAAGCACGGTACCACTGTGATTGCGTTTGTAGAAGATCCTGATGGCTACAAAATTGAGTTTATCCAAAAAAATTCAGGCAATGATTCGGTGCAATACGATAAGTAATTGACATGAATCAGAAAGGCCGTCTGAAAGATATTTTTCAGACGGCCTTTTGTTCAATTAATGGCTTACAGGTTTGGATTTACAATGATTTTTACCGCAGATTCATTGTTGTGAATCAGGCGCTCGAAGCCTTCGGAAATCAACTCGTCCAATTTGATACGCTGAGTGATGAACGGCTCGAGATTGATTTTGCCTTCTTCCACCAACTTGATGGTTTCGGCATGGTCGTTGCAGTAGGCGATGGTGCCGCGCACATCCAATTCTTTCATCACCACGCTGTGTACATTGATGGTTGCCGGCTGACTCCAAATCGATACAATCACCACTTTGGCGGTCGGCTTGCAAGAAGCCACCAAAGTATCCAATACTTTATTCACGCTCGAGCATTCAAATGCCACGTCCACGCCTTCGCCGTTAGTCAATTTCAATACTTCTTCAGTCACATCGACTTCGGAAGGGTCAAGAATATAATCGGCTACACCGGCTTCTTTGGCTTTGTCTTTACGGGCTTTGCTCAATTCGGTGATGATGACTTTAATGCCTTTGGCTTTCAAAATCGCCGCCAGCAACAAGCCGATAGGGCCGGCGCCGCCGACCAAGGCCACATCACCTTCTTTTGCGCCACTGCGCACATAAGCATGATGACCTACGGATAAAGGCTCGATCAAAGCGGCCTGATCCAATGGGATATCTTTGGAAATCGGGTGTACCCAACGGCGCTTAACGGCGATTTTTTCCGCCAAGCCGCCACCGCAGCCGCCTAAGCCGATGAAGTTCATGTCTTTAGACAAATGGTAATTGCTGCCTTCGCCGGTATCCACATCATCACGGATAATGTAAGGCTCGACCACCACATGCTGGCCGACTTCGATGTCGTCCACGCCTTCGCCTACAGCATACACCACGCCGGAAAACTCATGCCCCATGGTAACCGGTGCTTCTTCACCGGAAATCGGATGCGGATGGCCGCATGGCGGAATGAAGATTGGCCCTTCCATAAATTCATGCAAGTCGGTACCGCAAATACCGCACCAAGCCACGTTGATGCCGACGGTGCCCGGTGCCACGGTTGGCTCGGGGATGTCTTCAATGCGGATGTCGCCTTTGTCGTAGAAACGTGCTGCTTTCATATGTAACTCCTTTTTGATTAATCAAAGGTTAGGGCTAATGAAATTCAGATATTCATGATATGTATGAAAGGGTGTGTCGATATTATTGTCTGTGATAAGTTTTTTATTTGATTATTAAGATAACAATCTTTAATTTAGATTCTACACTTTTTGAGCAAGATGTAAATAGGCCGTCTGAAAGCCAAGTTTCAGACGGCCTGAGTAGAACGAAAAACATTATTTGGCTGCGCGTTTGCCTTTAAGCCGTTTTTCATATTGATGCACCTCATCGGCTTTAGGCAAACCGGCCAACACATGAATATGCGCGGCGGCTGATTTTGCAAGGGGTTCAAGTGTGTAGCCGCCTTCCAATACCGATACGATTTTGCCGTTGCAACTTGAGGCCGTCTGAACGATTTTATGCGTCAGCCAAGCAAAATCGGCTTCGTGCAGATTCAGACGGCCGGTTTCATCGAGTTTGTGTGCATCGAATCCGGCGGAAATTAACACCAACTCAGGCTTGAAACGCGCTAGCTTGGGCAGCCATGTTTCCCGAATGGTGGTGCGGAATACGCGGCTGCCGGTGTCGGTGGGGAAGGGTGTGTGAATCATATTCGGGTTACGGCCTTGCTGGTTTTCCGGCAACACAAAAGGAAACAGATCGTTTTCAAACAAATTCAGCAGCATCACGCGCGGGTCGTCTTTGAAGATCTCAGCCGTGCCGTCACCGAAATGGATGTCGAAATCAATTACCGCCACACGTTGCAAGCGATATTCGGCAATCGCGTGCATCACGCCGACGGCCACATTGTTGATTAAGCAAAATCCACCGGCTTTGTCGGAATGGGCGTGATGGCCGGGTGGGCGCACGGCACAAAAAGCGTGGTAGGCTTTTTTGTTCATCACCATGTCAATCGACTGCACCACTGCGCCCGCTGCAAAACGGGTGGCTTGTAATGATCCGTAGCTCATGATGGTGTCGTCGTCGATGCGGTAGATTTTGCCCAGTTGTGGCTGATGGCATTCTAGGAAACGCAGGTATTTGCGCGGATGCACCAAGGCGAGTTGTTTGTCGTTGATTTCCTGCGCTTGAGCAGTTTGCAGCTTCGGCCAAATATTTTGGCGTTTGAGTTCGGCTTCGATGACGGCAATGCGGGCAGGGGATTCGGGATGGTGAATGCCCGGCTGGTGTTCGGCAAAAATAGGATGCGATACCCACAGGGTGCGGGCGTTTTTTCCCATAAGCCGTCGGATAAACGTGCGCAAGCGGTTGATGATTTTCTTCATGTGTGAGCAGGTTCGCAATAAGGTGGGCTTCAGGCCGTCTGAAATTTCAGACGGCCTGACTGATAAATATGGTTAATAAGTACGGAAATACTTGGAAAATTTGCAGACGGCCTTTAGAATAGCGTAATTTTGGGGCTGACCCAACTGAAATTTCAGTCCTGCTTTTCAATTAACAACGATTATAGAACGGAAAAACTATGGAACAAAGTATGTTGGCTCAATTTGCACCGCTCGTCCTCATCATGGTGGTGTTTTATTTCCTGATTATGCGTCCGCAACAAAAGAAATTCAAAGCCCATCAACAAATGCTGTCTGAATTGAAAGTCGGCGACAAAGTGGTGTTGGCTGCCGGTTTCAAAGGCCGCGTGACCCGCGTTGGCGAGCAGTTTTACGGCGTGGAAATCGGCCGCGGCGTGGAAGTGGAAGTTGACCGCAACGCCATCGCCAGCAAAGCTGAATAAGATTGATTGCTGCAAAAGCCGCCTCATTGTGAGCGCGGCTGTTTGCCTTTAAGAAAAACTGAAGGTTTCCCATGAACCGTTATCCTTTATGGAAATACCTGCTGATTGCGTTCACGATTATTGTGGCGGTGATTTACGCGCTGCCCAATTTATTCGGCGAAACGCCTGCGGTGCAGGTATCGACCAACCGACAATCTATTGTCATCAACGA
This sequence comes from Neisseria sp. CCUG17229, assembly GCF_047839235.1. NCBI lineage: Bacteria > Pseudomonadati > Pseudomonadota > Betaproteobacteria > Neisseriales > Neisseriaceae > Neisseria > Neisseria sp. CCUG17229. Next base: position 1,801,460 of record NZ_CP181247.1, on the reverse strand, counting down.
ACAAACCCAAAGCAGGGTCGAATCTGCTTTGAAGGCGGCCAATATTTCGACCGACGGCATGTTTATTGCCGATAATTCGCTGAAAGTGCGTTTTAAAGATGCGGAAACGCAGCTGAAAGCACGCGATGTGATCGAAAATACTTTGGGCGAAGGCTATATTACTGCGCTCAACCTGCTGGCCGACAGCCCGGAATGGATGGCGAAAATGAACGCCAATCCGATGTTCTTAGGTTTAGACTTGCGTGGTGGCGTGCATTTCACCATGCAGGTGGACATGCAGGCGGCGATGCAGAAAACATTTGAGCGCTACGCAGGCGACATCCGCCGCGATTTGCGTCGTCAAAAAATCCGTATCGGCACCATCCGCCATACAGACAACAGCCTGACTGTACCGTTCCAAGATGCAGCCGATGTACAAAAGGCCTTGCCGCAACTGCAAAACCTGTTGCCGGAAACCACGCTGACGGCGGACGGTAATAATGTGGTGCTGACGCTGTCTGAAGCGACAGTCACCAAAATCCGTACCGATGCGGTGAAGCAAAACATCACTACGCTGCACAACCGTGTTAACGAATTGGGCGTGGCCGAGCCGGTGATTCAGCAATCTGGTGCCGAGCGCATTGTGGTGCAGTTGCCGGGTGTGCAGGATACAGCTAAAGCCAAAGACATTATCGGCCGTACTGCTACTTTGGAAGTGCGCATGGTGGAAGACGATCCGGCGCAAATTACTGCCGCTTTAAACGGCAATGTGCCAAGTGGTTATGAATTGCTGTATAGCGCAGGCGAACATCCGCAAGCCACTTTGGTGAGCAAACAGGTTGAACTCACCGGCGACAACATCAATGATGCCCAACCGAGCTTTGATGAAATGGGCGCGCCGGCGGTGAGCATCAACTTAGACGGCACCGGTGGCACCATTTTTGCCGAGCTGACTTTGCAAAACGTTGGTAAGCGCATGGCGATGGTGTTGATTGACCAAGGTAAAGCCGAAGTGGTGACCGCACCGGTGATTCGCTCTGCCATTACCGGCGGCCGTGTGCAGATTTCCGGCAGCATGAGCAGCGCAGAAGCCAACGATACTTCTTTGTTGTTGCGTGCCGGTTCGCTGGCCGCACCGATGGAAATTGTGGAAGAACGCACCATTGGCCCGTCTTTGGGTAAAGAAAACATCGAAAAAGGCTTTAATTCAACGCTGTGGGGTTTTGCTGCCGTGGCAGTGTTTATGGTGATTTACTACCGCCTGATGGGTGTGTTCTCGACCATTGCCTTGAGCACTAATATCCTGTTTTTGATTGCGATTCTGTCTGCCTTGCAAGCCACTTTGACCCTGCCGGGTATTGCCGCTTTGGCGCTGACTTTGGGTATGGCGATTGACTCGAACGTATTGATTAACGAGCGTATCCGCGAAGAATTGCGCGCCGGCGTGCCACCGCAGCAGGCGATTAATCTCGGCTACCAACACGCTTGGTCGACCATTGTCGATTCCAACTTGACTTCGCTGATTGCAGGTATCGCCTTGCTAATTTTTGGCTCGGGTCCGGTACGCGGCTTCGCCGTGGTGCACTGCTTGGGTATTTTGACCTCGATGTATTCGTCGGTGGTGGTGTCGCGTGCATTGGTGAATTTGTGGTATGGCCGCAAACGCAAGCTGCAAAGCATTTCCATCGGTTCGGTGTGGAAGCCGGAGCCGGTTGCCTCGAATACCGTGGCAGATAAGGAGTAAAACATGGAATTATTCAGAATCAAACGCGATATTCCATTCATGAGCTACGGTAAACTGACCACGTTTATTTCGTTGGTGACGTTTATTGCAGCGGTATTTTTCTTGGTGACCAAAGGCTTGAATTTCTCAGTGGAATTTACCGGCGGTACTGTGATGGAAGTGCAGTATCAGCAAGGTGCCGATGTCAACCAAACCCGTGAAAAGCTCAATACCTTAAATTTGGGTGAAGTGCAGGTACAAGCCTTGGGTACCAACAAACACATCATGATTCGTCTGCCGAGCAAAGAAGGTGTGCCTTCAGCGCAATTGTCGAACCAAGTGATGGACTTGTTGAAACAAAGCAATCCTGATGTCACACTGCGCCAAGTTGAGTTCATCGGCCCGCAGGTCGGCGAAGAGTTGGTGACCAACGGTTTGCTGGCTTTGGGTATGGTGGTCATCGGTATCATTATTTATCTGTCGATGCGTTTCGAATGGCGTTTTGCCGTGGCGGCGATTATCGCCAATATGCACGATATTGTGATTATTCTCGGCTGTTTCGCGCTGTTTCAATGGGAGTTTTCATTGACTGTGTTGGCCGGTATTTTGGCGGTATTGGGTTATTCGGTGAACGAATCGGTGGTGGTGTTTGACCGTATCCGCGAAAACTTCCGTAAACCGGCCATGCGCAATCATACCGTGCCGCAAGTGATTGACAATGCGATTACCGCAACCATGAGCCGTACCATCATCACCCACGGCTCGACCGAAGCGATGGTGTTGTCGATGTTGATTTTCGGCGGCGCGGCCTTGCACGGTTTCTCACTGGCCTTGACCATCGGTATCGTGTTCGGTATTTATTCATCGGTTTTGGTGGCCAGCCCGCTGTTGCTGATGTTCGGCCTGAATCGAGAAAATATTTCGAAAACGCCGAAGAAAAAAGAAGAAGTGGTGGTGTAACTGCCGTCATCTTTTCAGACGGCCTTGTGAATATGAGGCCGTCTGAACTAAAAAACACGCTGATTTTCAGCGTGTTTTTTTATGGGTGTTTCACTTAATTGAAATAGCACTAAATCGGTATTTCCATTGAGAGGCCGTCTGAAACATTCAGACGGCCTCTCAATGAATTTCATTCATATCAACGCGCAAATTTAGAATTTGCTTGTGTATAGTGAAGCCGTTATAGTGGCAACATTCCGTTAAAAGCATTATTTCAAAAATGAATGATATCAATTGGTATTAGTTAAATCGGTTAACTTGCCGATGACAATATTGATGGAATAGTATCATTTTATTTCGAATAATACTTAAAATGATAAAAGTAGACGGTGATTTGGAAAGAGAAGGTTATTCATGGATTTAAGACAAAAAATTGCCCAAAGCCCGATGAGCGGTTATCAATGGATGGTGGTTGCATTGACCTTCATTTTAAATATGCTCGACGGTTTTGATGTGTTGGCGGTGGCGTTCACGGCAAAAAGTATTCAAACTGAGCTGGGCTTGGATGGTGCGCATATCGGCACGTTGATGAGTGCAGGTTTGCTGGGCATGACTTTGGGCTCGGTATTTTTAGCGCCGTTCGCTGACCGTTTTGGCCGTCGCCCTTTGCTGATTTTTTCAACGCTGTTGTCGGCCATCGGTATGTTGATGACGTATTTCTCACACTCGATGGAAACAATTGCGTTTTGGCGTATTGTCACCGGCTTGGGTGTGGGCGGTATTCTGCCGTGTACCAACGTGATTGTCAGTGAGTATGCCAACCAAAAATGGCGCGGTTTGGCGATTGCGATTTATGCCTCCGGCTTCGGCATTGGCGCGATGTTGGGTGGTATGTCGGCGGTGATGCTGCAGGGCGAATACGGCTGGCGTTCGGTATTTTTGGTTGGTGCGGTGTTGACCATGTTGGCGGTGGTGTTGCTGATGGCGGTTTTGCCGGAATCGGTGGATTTCCTGCTGACCAAACGTCCGGCCAATGCCAAAGCACGTTTGGACAAACTGGCTGTCAAAATGGGCTTGAGTGGTGATTGGGTGTTCCCTGAAATCGAACAGGGCGTGAAGAAAGCGAAAGTGTCGATTCTACGTTTGTTTGAGCCGCAATATCGGGCGACCACGCTGTTGATTTGGTTGGCGTTTATCACCGTGATGGCTTCGTATTATTTTATCAACTCATGGACACCTGCTTTGCTGGAACAAGCCGGTATGGCGAAAGAGCAAAGCCAGTCGGTCGGCATGGCAATTTCAGTGGGTGGCGCGATTGGTTCGTTGATTTTCGGTTTCTTGGCCAGCCGTTGGACGGCACGCGCGGTGTTAATCAGTTTTGGTGTGTTGGCAGTCGGGGCGATTTTTGCATTCTTATCATCAAGCGCTTTAAGCGTGGCGCTGGTGTTTGCCGTTTTGATTGGTGCACTGATGAATGGTTGTATTGCCGGTCTTTACACCATCAATCCGACGCTTTATGCCGCTGATTTCCGCAGCACCGGTGTGGGTGTCACCATCGGTGTCGGCCGTTTGGGTTCGATTTTGGCACCGATTGTGGCTGGTGGTTTGCTGGATGCAGGTTGGGCGAAAGATGATTTATATGGCGCAACCGCAGCGGTGATTATCTTAGCGGTAGTAGCATTGTTCTTCTTGAAGCCTAAGGTGCAACACGCTTAAGGAAATATGCTCAATAAATGAGAATCAGGCCGTCTGAAAGGGGAAAATAACCTTTCAGACGGCCTTGAATATTTAATGAATGTATTTAAATTTCATTTTTTATGTTTGAAGTTGAATTTTTAGGCGGAGAAAATAGGAAAGAAAAATGAAAATTTAAGCGATTGAAATGTTTATTTACAGGGATTTTGCGGTGTATCAAATTTATGCAGCAGATTCTTAAAGGCTTGCTTGTCAGTTTCAAACTTTTTAAACATAATAGCTTGCATGTAAATTTTATTACATGCTTGCGAGGCAGATTGGTTTAAAATAAAAATAATGCAGTGTTAATGCCCCTTATGTGCCGGGTATATACGGCAGTTATATCGCCTTGTCTTATTTTTATTTGAAACAACTAGGTAAAAGAGAATATCAGCTTAAATGAATAAAATAATTGCTGGCAGTATACTCATGTTCAAAGTCTGATGGGTAGTAGAGATGGCCGGTAGTTTATTCTCAATAATGCGCCAAAATCATTCGGGGTGATAAACGGTTTTGTCCTCATGGCCAGTATTGCAACGGTTGTTTGAGATGTTTATGATATTGGGAAATTAAAGATATTGTGTTGGAAAATTGTGTAGGTTGTTAATTAAGGAAGATTGAGCATGAAAGTAACCAGTTTCGGTGAAGTGCTGTGGGACGATTTCCCAAGTGGAAAAGTATTGGGCGGTGCGCCGCTGAATGTGGTTGTTCGCCTGAAGGCCTTAGGTGCGGACAGCAGCATCATCAGCTGCCGCGGCGACGATGAAGACGGCGAAGAATTGTTGCGCCAGATTCTGAGTAAGCACGTGAATGCCGACCTTGTGCAGATTTGCCCTGACCAAGCCACCAGTTTGGTGAAAGTATCGCTGGATAAAAGCGGTAGCGCTTCATACGAAATTGTTTACCCTTGTGCTTGGGACCGCATTCAGGTGCAGCCGGAAGCTTTGCAGCGTGTAGCCGAATCCGATGCGTTTATTTTCGGCAGCCTGGCCACTCGTGACGAAGTTTCCCGCGCCACGCTGGAGCAATTGCTGGAGCAAGCCAAATTCAAGATTTTTGATGTCAATCTGCGCAAGCCGCATTACGATACCGACCGCCTGCTGGCGACCATGAAGAAAGTTGACATGGTGAAATTGAATGACGATGAATTGTACGAATTGGCTGAAGTGTACGGTTCGCCTTATCATTCGATTGAGCAAAATATTGCCTATGTCGCCAAGCTCACCGGCGTGGAAACTTTAGTGGTGACGTTGGGCAGCCATGGCGCAGCCTTGTATCGTGACGGCCAGCTTTACCGCCACAGCGGTTTCCGCGTGAAAGTAGCCGATACCGTTGGTTCGGGCGACAGCTTTTTGGCCGGTTTGACGTATAAACTGCTGAACAACGCCGACCCACAAGAAGCCGTAACCTTTGCCTGCGCATTGGGTGCTTTAGTGGCTTCGCGTCATGGGGCGACACCTGAAATTTCTTTGCAGGAAATTGAAACCTTCATGAATCCGGCGTAATGTTTTTATAATGAATCAAGGCCGTCTGAAAGTAAGATTGACTTTCAGACGGCCTTTTTTGATATTTTGTTGGATTGATTACCAATAAGTCACAAACGAATCCAAATCGGTGTTTTTCGCGCCACCGGTTTCTTCATCGGGTGTGCCGACCATAATCAGGCCAATGATTTTGTCTTTCTCGCCGCAGCCAAAAGCTTCGCGCAACAATGGGCTGTTGGTCCACAAGCCGGTAATCCAAACATTATCAAAACCTTGTGCGGTAGCCGCTAATTGCAAGCCATAGGCCGAGCATGCGGCGCTGAGCATTTGTTCCCATTCCGGTTTGGGTTTTGGCACATTTTGGTTCGGCGCAAAGGTCACGCCAATTACCATCGGCGCCATGTGGCCGACTTTTTCCGCTTTTTTCATTGATTCTTCACCGAAGTTCAACTCGGTAACCGTTTGGCGCAAGAGTTCGCGAAAGCGGGTTAAACCGGCTTCACTTTGAATTACGGTAAATTTAAACGGGCGCATATTGCCATGATCCGGCACTTGGGTTGCCGCTTGCAGCATGATTTCCAATTGTTCGGCATTGGGTGCGGGGGCGACCAGTTTTTTAGACGAGCGTCGGGTGGTTAATAATTCGAGAGCGTTCATGAGAGATTCCTGTGATTGGATGTGTGATGGTTCTTTATAGCACAAAATATTTTTTCAAGCGAATGGGTGAGTCATAAAAGAAGGCCGTCTGAAATGTTCAGACGGCCTATGATTTTGTTTTCAATCAACCGTAGCGGCGTTGGAAATCCTGCATAAATTCGACCAAGGCTTCCACACCGGCCAGTGGCATGGCGTTGTAAATGCTGGCACGCATACCGCCGACTGTTTTGTAGCCTTTGAGTAAACGTAAGCCGCGCAAATCGGCTTCTTGCACGAACATTTTATCCAGTTTGTCGTTGTCGGTTTTGAACACCACATTCATTTTAGAGCGGGCGTTGACGGCAATCGGGTTGATGTAGAAGCCGCCGCTGCTATCGATGGCATCATAAAGCGTTTTGGCTTTGAGGTTGTTTACCGCTTCGATGGCTTTCACGCCGCCTTGCGTTTGCAGCCAGCGGAACACCAAGCCCGACATGTAAATCGGGTAGGTGGACGGCGTGTTGTACATGCCGTCTTTTTCGATGTGGGTGCGGTAGTTGAACACGCTTGGAATGTTTTTCGGGCAGCGATCCAGCAAATCATCGCGGATAATCACCACGGTCACACCGGCTGGGCCGATGTTTTTCTGTGCGCCGGCATAAATCAAACCGTAATCGGCCACGTTAAATTCACGCGACAAAATTTCGCTCGACATATCGCAAACCAAAGGCGGCATGCCGTCTGAAAGTTTTGGCACGTCTTGATATTGCAAGCCGTTGACGGTTTCATTGATGGCAAAATGCACGAAAGCCGAATCTTTGGAAATATTCCAGTCTTCCACGGCAGGCAAGTCTTTGTAATCAAACAATTCACCGCCATGCGCCGCGATGTTGACTTGAGCATCGCCCAAAAGCGGCATTTGCTCGGCTGCCAAGCGGCTCCAGTTGCCGGTAATCACGGCATCAATGCGCTCGAAACCATGCGCCAGATTCATCGCGGTCATATTAAATTGTGTGGTTGCACCGCCTTGTAAAAAAAGCACTTTATAATTATTGGGAATGTTTAACAGTTGGCGCAAATCTTGTTCGGCATGATGCAAAATCGACATAAACATATCGGAGCGGTGGCTCATGGCCATCACGGGGAAACCGGTGCCGTTGTAATCCAGCATTTCTTGCTGGGCGGTACGCAAAACGGCTTCAGGCAAAACGGCAGGGCCGGCGGAGAAATTGTAAATCGGCTGGGCAGACATGGTGTGTTCTTCGCAATAGGAATGATGGAGCATTCGATTTTAGGGTTTGCTATCGGGTTTAGCAAGTATTTAAACCGACATTGAGGCCGTCTGAAAAATGATTTTTATTTTAAAGCATTGTTTATTATGAACCTTCTAGATATTTTTAGAGGCCGTCTGAAAATCAAACAGGCTTATTTTGTTGACAATCAATACAAATGAAAAAGCATGGTGTAAAGCAAGAATACCACTATGCCGTCTGAAAAAAGGCAAGCGAAATCAATGCTTTTCTTTTGCTTTTAAATGCGTTATAATACGGCAATTTTTCAAATTTATAGAAAAATGGCCACCGGGCCATTTTTTTGTTTTTATACTGTGGAGTCGCATGGATATTCAAAATATTCTTGATAAAACCCTGCCCGGTTTGGGCTATGAGCTGGTGGATTTCGAGCTGACCGCGCAAGGCGATTTGCGTGTGTTTATCGATAAACCGGAAGGCATTACCGTGGAAGATTGCGCCACGGTGAGCAACCATTTGAGCCGCGTTTTCATGGTAGAAGACGTGGATTACAAGCGTTTGGAAATTTCCAGCCCGGGCTTGGATCGTCCGCTGAAAAAAGCCGCCGACTTTGTCCGCTTTGCTGGTGAAAACGCCAAAATCAAAACCCGTCTGCCGATTGACGGTCAGAAAAACTTTATCGGCCGCATCGAAAAATGTGAAAACGATGTGGTCACCGTTGCTTTCGACGGCAAAACCGCTGAGATTGAAATCAGCAATATCGACAAAGCCCGTCTGCGTCCTGAATTCAAATTTTAAACATAATACATAACGGAGATTCTAAAGATGAGTCGTGAGATGTTACAACTTGCCGAAGCCTTGGCAAGCGAGAAAAACGTAGAAGCAGAAGTGGTGTTTCAGGCTTTGGAGTTTGCGCTGTCAACCGCTGCCAAAAAGAAAGCCAACCGCGAACACATGGACGTGCGTGTCGAAATCGACCGTGATACCGGCGAATACCGCACTTTCCGCCGTTGGTTGATTGTGGCCGACGAAGATTACACTTATCCGGATGTGGAAAAAACCATTGAAGAAATTCAAGAAGAAATTCCGGGTACCGATATTCAAATCGGCGAATACTACGAAGAGCAGCTGGAAAACGAAGGTTTCGGCCGTCAAGCTGCGCAAACCGCCAAACAAATTATTCTGCAACGCATCCGCGATGCCGAGCGCGAACAAATCCTGAATGAATTCTTGCAACAAAAAGAAGACATCATTATGGGGACGGTAAAGCGTGTTGAGCGTCACGGCATCATCGTGGAAGTGATTGCAGGCAAATTGGATGCGCTGATTCCGCGCGACCAAATGATTCCGCGTGAAAACTTCCGCAGCGGCGACCGCATTCGCGCTTTGTTTGTACGCGTGGAAGAAATCGGCAATACCGGCCGCAAACAAGTGGTGTTGAGCCGCACTTCAGGCGAATTTTTGGCCAAACTGTATGAGCAGGAAGTGCCTGAAATTGCCGATGGCTTGTTGGAAATCCGCGAAGTGGCGCGTGACCCGGGGCAACGTGCAAAAGTGGCGGTGAAAGCTAACGACCAGCGCATCGATCCGCAAGGCACTTGTATCGGTGTGCGCGGTTCGCGTGTGAATGCGGTGAGTAACGAATTGTCAGGTGAGCGTATCGACGTGGTGTTGTGGTCGTCTGAAACCGCACAATTTGTGATTAATGCCTTGTCACCTGCCGAAGTCAGCCGCATTTTGATTGACGAAGATAAACACGCCGTTGATGTGATTGTGGCAGAAGACCAATTGGCTTTGGCCATCGGTCGCGGCGGTCAAAACGTGCGTTTGGCCTCGGATTTGACTGGCTGGCAGTTGAACATCATGACTGTTAAAGAAGCAGACGAGCGCAATGAAGCAGAAGATGCCGCCATTCGCGAACTGTTTATCGGCCACATGAATATCGATGCTGAAACAGCGGATGTGTTGGTACAAGAAGGTTTTCAAACCTTGGAAGAAGTGGCGTATGTGCCTGCAGCTGAGTTGTTGGAAATTGAAGGTTTTGACGAAGAAATCGTTGAAGCCCTGCGCAACCGCGCCCGCGATGCGATTTTGACCTTGGCCATTGCCTCGGAAGAAAAATTGGCCGATGTGTCAGAAGATATGCGCAATCTGGAAGGTTTGGATTCGGATATGCTGCGCGATCTGGCGCAAGCCGGTATCGCCACGCGTGACGATTTGGCCGAATTGTCCGTGGATGAATTGATTGAAATTACCGGTGTGACCGAAGACGAAGCCAAAACTGTGATTATGGCTGCGCGCGAACATTGGTTCACCGAAGAAAGTAACTGAGGGGGTAATAGATGAGTAACACAACCGTAGAACAATTTGCCACCGAAATGAATAAACCCGTCGATGTTTTGTTGAAGCAACTGCAAAGCGCCGGCGTGAATAAAAGTAGCGGCAGCGACTCGTTGACTTTGGAAGATAAGCAGCTTTTGGCTCAATATTTGAAAAAGCAAAATGGCAGCGACAACGCCACCATCAGCATTAGCCGTACCAAAAAAGAAGTCAGCACTGTGGGCAGCGTTAAAGTGGAAACGCGCCGTCGCAGCCGTGCCGTGAGCATTCCTTCTGCCGATGAGATTGCGGCCGAAGCCAAAGCCAAGGCTGAAGCACAAAAAGCAGCTGAAGCGGAAGCGGCACGCAAAGCGCAAGCGGAAAAAGAAGCAGCCGAGAAAGCTGCTGCCGAACGCGCAAAAGCGGAAGCTGAAGCAGCCCGCTTGAAAGCGGCGCAACAAGCCAAAGCAGAAGAGAAAAAAGCCGTTGAGCCTGAAGTGAAGCCGTCTGAAGAGAAGGCTGAAGAAAAAGCCAAACCGGCTGCTAAACCAAAACAGGACAAGCCACAAAACAAAGCGAAAGAAGCACCGAAAAAAGCTGTGTCGGCGCCTGCCGTACCTAAACCGGTGGTGAGTGCGGCCGAACAGGCTATGCGTGACGAAGAAGCCGAGCGCGCGGCCAAACTGCGTGCTGCCCAAGAAGCTTTGTTGCGTGAGAAACAAGAGCGTCAAGCACGTCGTGAAGCCGTGAAACAACAGGCTGCTCAAGAAGCAAAAGCAGCAAAAGAAAACAAAGCCGGCGAAGTGCGCAGCGCGAAACCTTCTAAACCGGCCAAGCCTGCTGAAAAAGCGGCAGAAGCTGATAAAGCAGCTGCTCCGGCTCGTGCGAAAAAAGACGATCGTCGTAATCGCGATGATGTTGAGACCCGTCCACGCGGTGGTAAAAATGCCAAAGGCGGCCGTAACCAAGGTGGCCAAGACGAACGCGTTCGTGGTGGCAAAAAAGGCAAAAAACAGCTCAAGCTGGAGCCAAACCAACACGCCTTCCAAGCGCCGACCGAGCCGGTGGTGCATGAAGTGTTGATTCCGGAAACCATTACCGTAGCCGATTTGGCACACAAAATGGCGGTAAAAGGCGTGGAAGTGGTGAAGGCCTTGATGAAGATGGGCATGATGGTTACCATCAACCAATCCATCGACCAAGATACCGCATTGATCGTGGTAGAAGAACTCGGCCATATCGGTAAACCGGCTGCTGCGGACGATCCGGAAGCATTCTTGGATGAAAACGCCGAAGTTGTGGAAGCCGAATTGCTGTCACGTCCGCCTGTAGTGACCGTGATGGGTCACGTTGACCACGGTAAAACCTCGTTGCTCGACTACATCCGTCGTGCCAAAGTGGTACAAGGCGAGGCCGGTGGTATTACCCAGCACATTGGTGCTTACCATGTACAAACCCCGCGCGGTGTGATTACCTTCTTGGATACCCCTGGTCACGAAGCGTTTACTGCGATGCGTGCGCGTGGTGCCAAAGCGACTGACATCGTGATTTTGGTGGTGGCTGCCGATGACGGCGTGATGCCGCAAACCATCGAAGCGATTGCCCATGCGAAAGCAGCAGGCGTGCCGATGGTGGTTGCCGTGAACAAAATCGATAAAGAAGCGGCCAACCCTGAGCGTATCCGTCAAGAATTGACCGCGCATGAAGTGGTGCCGGACGAATGGGGCGGCGATGTTCAATTTATCGATGTTTCGGCTAAAAAAGGACTGAACATCGATGCCTTGCTCGAAGCAGTGTTGCTGGAAGCCGAGGTGTTGGAATTGACCGCACCGGTAGAAGCACCGGCCAAAGGTATCATCGTTGAAGCCCGTTTGGACAAAGGCCGCGGTGCCGTGGCGACCCTGCTGGTACAAAGTGGTACGTTGCGTAAAGGCGATATGCTGTTGGCCGGTACGGCTTTCGGTAAAATCCGTGCCATGAGCGATGAAAACGGTAAAGCGATTAGTGAAGCCGGTCCATCGATTCCGGTGGAAATTTTGGGCTTGTCTGATGTGCCGAATGCCGGTGAAGATGCCATGGTATTGGCAGACGAGAAAAAAGCGCGCGAAATTGCGCTGTTCCGTCAAGGTAAATACCGCGATGTCCGTTTGGCGAAACAACAGGCTGCGAAGCTGGAAAACATGTTCAACAACATGGGCGAAAGCCAAGCGCAATCGTTGTCGGTTATCATCAAAGCCGACGTACAAGGCTCTTACGAAGCCTTGTCAGGCAGTCTGAAAAAACTGTCGACCGACGAAGTCAAAGTCAATGTGTTGCACAGCGGTGTCGGTGGGATTACCGAGAGCGACGTCAACTTGGCCATTGCTTCCGGTGCCGTGATTATCGGCTTTAACGTGCGCGCCGATGCATCTGCACGCAAATTGGCCGAAACCGAGAGCGTGGAAATCCGCTACTACAACATCATCTATGATGCAATTGACGATGTGAAAGCAGCCATGAGCGGCATGCTGGCACCTGAAGAGAAAGAACAGGTAACCGGTACCGTGGAAATCCGCCAAGTCATCAGCGTATCGAAAGTCGGCAATATTGCAGGCTGTATGGTCACCGATGGTGTGGTGAAACGCGATTCGCATATCCGCCTGATCCGCAACAACGTGGTGATCCACACCGGTGAATTGGCTTCGTTGAAACGCTATAAAGATGATGTCAAAGAAGTGCGCATGGGCTTTGAGTGTGGCTTGATGCTCAAAGGCTACAACGAAATCATGGAAGGCGACCAGCTCGAATGCTTCGACATCGTCGAAGTGGCGCGTTCGCTGTAATGTGATTGAATAGTCGATGAAAGGCCGTCTGAATTCAGACGGCCTTTTTCTTTTAAATGACTATCTATATTTGCTTCAGGCCGAACGTCACATCTTTGTCATATTCCCTTGTTAAACTGCCTGCGGTTATTGAGCAACAGGCCGTCTGAAACGTGCGGGCATTTTGCCGGGAAAGGTTTTCAGCAGGCCGTCTGAAACATATCTGAATAGGGAATATCATGGGTAAACCATTTGTCGGCACCATCAAAAAATCACACGCCGAAGACATCGACAACAGCAGCAATAATCCGGCATTTTCTCAAATTATGGACGCGCGTTTGTCACGCCGTCGCGTGTTGCAGAGCTTCGGCGCATTGGGTGTGACCAGCATGCTGCCGTTGAGCCTGATGAGCAAGGAAGCACAAGCCGCGACCGAAGCAACACGTTTCCAACCGACACCACGCTTCCCACGCGCCACCGCATTGGGCTTTAAGAGCGTACCGATTTCCACCAAAGACAAAGTCATCGTGCCGGAAGGCTACACTGCACAAGTGCTGTACCGTTGGGGCGACAGCACCGGTATCGTGGGCAATATGCCGGCATTTAAGAGCAATGCGGGCAATAGCGCAGCCGAGCAGGCCGCACAAGCTGGTATGCATCACGACGGTATGGCGTTTTTCCCGCTGCCGTTGGGTTCGCAAACATCCAACCGCGGCCTACTGGCCATGAACCACGAATACATCGACAACGGTTTGCTGTTCCCTGACGGCACGGCCAACTGGTCATTGGAAAAAGCCCGTAAAGGCCAAAACGCGATGGGTATTTCGGTGGTGGAAGTGCGCCGTGGCGCCAATGGCTGGCGAGTGGTGCGTCCGTCGCCGTTCGCCCGCCGTATTACCGCTAACACACCGATGAGCGTAACCGGCCCTGCACGCGGCCACAGCCTGATGCGCACCGCCGCCGATAGCCAAGGCGCGTTGGTGTTGGGCACCATGCAAAACTGTGCCAACGGCCGCACGCCTTGGGGCACTTATCTGACCTGCGAAGAAAACTGGAGCGATATTTTTACCAACAACAGCGGAGAAATCACACCTTTGGAAAAACGCTACGGCATTGGCAAGGAAGAAAACGATTATCTGTGGAGCAAGGTGGACGAGCGTTTTGACAGCAGCAAAAACCCGAATGAGCCGAACCGCTTTGGTTGGATTGTTGAAATTGATCCGTTTAATCCAAAATCCACGCCGCGCAAACACACCGGCTTGGGTCGCTTCAAACACGAAGGCGCCGAGCTGACGGTTACCCCAAGCGGCCGCTTGGCAGTATATATGGGTGACGACCAACGTTTTGAATATATTTATAAATTTGTCTCGAAAAACCGTTATCAGCCGGGCGAGCAACACCGAGCGGCCAATATGCGTTTGCTGGAAGAGGGCACGCTGTATGTGGCACGCTTCAATGAAGACGGCACCGGCGAATGGCTGCCGCTGGTACACGGCCAAAACGGTTTGACCGCAGAAAACGGCTTTACCGACCAAGGCGAATTGTTGGTAAAAACCCGTTTGGCGGCGGACAAAGTCGGCGCCACTAAAATGGATCGTCCGGAATGGATTTCCGCCGATCCGTTCAAGTCCGGCAGCCTGTATTGCACCTTGACCAATAACAGCCAACGCGGCCAAGAAGGTAAACCGGGCACCGATACCGCCAATCCGCGCAGCAATAATTTGTTTGGCCACATCATCCACTGGCAGGAAGCCGATGGCGACGGCACGCAAACCGCGTTTAAATGGGATATTTTGGTAATGGCAGGCAAACCGGATGCGGCCAAAGAAGAACATCGCGGCAACATCAGCGGTGATGCCTTCGGCAGCCCGGACGGCTTGGCATTCGACCATCGCGGTGTGTTGTGGATTCAAACCGACGTATCGACTTCCACGCTGAACATGAAAGAATATGCCGGTATGGGCAACAACCAAATGGTGGCCACGATTCCGGGCTCCGACGAATACCGCCGTTTCCTGACCGCGCCAAACGGTTCGGAAGTGACCGGTATTGCGTTCACGCCGGATAACAAAACGCTGTTTATCAACATTCAACACCCGGGCGAACCGGCCAAAGGTGCGTCTGATCCGACCAATCCGAAAGCAGTATCGTCATGGCCGGAAGGTATTCGCGGCGGCCGTCCGCGTGCGGCAACGGTGGTGATTACCAAGAATGATGGTGGGTTTATTGGCAGCTAAATAAAAATCCTTCTAATGACAACACAAAGGCCGTCTGAACAATATTTGTTCAGACGGCCTTTACTATTGACGATGAATTACTCAATCACTTCTTCGATAATCGTGTTGTAAGAAGAGGAATCGAAGGTTGGCATTGGCGGCGGCAACAGCGTATCGAGGCTGAGGCTGTTGGCATTTAAGGTTGGGTAGCCGCTGAAGGTCACCGAATAGCCACCGCTGCCGGTGCTGCGCACTTTGGCGTGAGCACCCAGCGGAAAAGTGGCTTTATTGGTGATGTGGCCGAATGGGAATCCGCTCAATACTGGCACGCGGGTTACTCGGTTGATTTGGTTGATGACTGCCGACAAGTCATAGCTGGAGTCGTACACATCACGGATGGTGCCCATGCGGAAATCGCCGAAGATAATCGCACGTTGCTTTTGCAACACACCGGCGAGATACAGTGTATTGAGCATGCGCTCGATGCGGTAAGGCTGTTCGCCCACATCTTCGAGAAACAGGATGCCGCCGTTGATATCGGGCATGTAAGGCGTACCGGCCAACGAAGTCAATACACTCAAATTGCCCCCCCAGAGTGTGCCTTCCACATTCACATCGCTGCGCTGGATGGCAGCGACATCGATGATGTTGGTGGTGTTGGTGGTGCCGCGGATAAACGAATCCATGGTGTACACGCTCGGGGTAGGTTTACCGAATTCGCTATACACCATCGGGCCGGCAAAACTCATCATATTGCCTTTGGCTAACAAGGCCAATTGCACGGCGCATACGTCGCTGAAGCCGAAAAATAAGGTGCCGCGTTCACGCATACGCGCGCCCAAGGAAGCAAAATCAATGTTTGGCAACAAACGCGCCGCACCATAGCCGCCGCGCAAGCCCATCAAGACTTTAGGCGTTTTCACTCGGCCGCTGGCGACTTCTTGGAAATCATTGATGCGCTCGGCATCGGTTCCGGCAAAGCGTTGATAACGGCGCGAACCGGCTTGTTGGTTGGTGACGGTAAAACCGGCGTTATAGAGGCGGGTTAAGCCGACATTGACTCGATCGTAAGATTCAGCAAAGCCGGAAGGCGCGACAACACGCAAAATATTGTCGCCGGAGCGGGCAGGTTGAGGGCGTGGTTGCACAGTTTGACTTTTGATTACATTAGGTTTTTGGGTAGAGCTGGTGCCACAGGCTTGCAGTAATCCTGCACCGGCCATAGCGGCTGAAGCGCGCAAGAAATGGCGGCGGGAAGGTTTCCAAGACATAAAACATCCTTTTTGATGGGGCGGCAAACCGCCGTATATTTCATTATCAGGCCGTCTGAACAGTAGGCAGCCAAATAAATGGGATTGATTAAATGTTTCAGACGGCCTGTAATCCAAGAGGCCGTCTGAAACTTAAGCCAGCAGGGCTTTGATTTGTTGCGGCCAATCTTGCGGCAGCGTCATTTCGTGGCTGCGGCTGGCCGGTGCCCAAATCGGCGCCGGAAAATTGGCATCGTTTTCAAAACGCGCAATCACATGCCAATGCAGGTGTGGCACAACATTGCCCAAGCTCGCCAAATTGATTTTGGTTGGCTGCAATACTTGGCGCATGGCGGATTCCACGCGATAGACCATATCCATGATTTCATCGCGCTGCGCTTGCGGCAAATCAGTCATTTCCGCGACATGTTGCTGCCAAATCACGCGGCAGAAAGCGGGTGAACCGGCTTCGTTGTGCACGGCAATCACGCGCAGATTCGGTGTTTGCAGCAAAACATCTTCATTTTCCGCATGGCAAATCGGGCAACTCATGGCAATCCTTATGACATCAATCGAATCGAAGCGCATATTTTAAGGGAAAAGGCCGTCTGAATCATCTTTTCAGACGGCCTTTTGACATAACTTTAGAAAAATGTAGCAATTTGTCGGTTGGGAAACAAGTTTGGCAGAAGATGTAATGAATCTTTCATTTGTGCACACTACATAAATTTCGCCGCGCCACGGTTGGCCAATTCATCGGCGCGTTCGTTTTCCGCATGTCCGGCATGGCCTTTGACCCATGTCCAGCGCACATCGTGTTGGCTGACCAACTCATCCAGCGTTTTCCACAAATCATCGTTTTTCACCGGCTTTTTGGCGGCGGTTTTCCAGCCATTTTTTTTCCAACCGGCAATCCAGCTTTCCATGCCGTTTTTGACGTATTGCGAGTCGGTGCAGATTTGCACGGTGCAGCGGCGTTTCAAGCTTTTCAAGCCTTCGATGACGGCGGTGAGTTCCATGCGGTTGTTGGTGGTTTCGGCTTCGCCGCCGAACAGCTCTTTTTCATGCTCGCCGTAGCGCATCAACACGCCCCAGCCGCCCGCACCCGGATTGCCTTTGCAGGCGCCGTCGGTATATAGGTAAACGGTTTTATCCATAAAACGTCTCTTGATTGAACCGCCGAATCATAACACAGGCCGTCTGAAAAGATTGAATTTAAAATAAACAAGCATATAATATGAATGTTATTTTAAAAGGAAACCACATGAGCGCGTCACAAGCATTATTCCGCTATCAGCAATTGCCGGTTTGGACTGCCGACACCATTCCCGAAGCCTTATTGAGCCAACACAATACCCAAGAAGGCACATGGGGCAATTTAATCGTCAAAAAAGGCCGTCTGAAATTTTATGAATTGTCGGAAACAGGCGAAACTTTGGCCGAACACGAACTCACGCCCGAGCGTGATGATTGGCTGATTGCGCCGCAGCAATGGCACAAAATCCAAGCGCAAACGGCTGATACCAAAATCCAGCTTGAGTTTTACTGCCAAGCCGCCGATTATTTTCATAAAAAATATGGCATGAGCGCCACACATTCTGCCGTCCGCGCCGCTGAAAATATCGTACCGCCGGGCAAGGCATTGGACATGGGCTGCGGACAAGGCCGCAATGCGCTGTATCTCGCGTTGCAGGGATTTGACGTGACTGCCGTCGATAACAACCCAATGGCGGTGCAGAACGTGCAGGAGCTGGCCGCGCGCGAAGGACTGGAAGTGGAGGCGTTTGAATACGATTTGAATGCCGCCAATATTCAGGACGATTTCAATTACATTGTGGCGACCGTGGTGATGATGTTTCTTCAGCCGCGCTTCATTCCGCAAGTAATCGCCAACATGCAAACGCGCACCAAAGCCGGCGGCTACAATTTGATTGTCTCAGCGATGGATACCGAAGATTTTCCATGCCCGATGCCGTTTCCGTTTAAATTCAGCGAAGGCGAATTGCGCGAATACTATCAGGATTGGGAATTGGTGGAATACAAAGAAGAATTGGGTGCGATGCACGCCAAAGACGAATTTGGTAATCCGATTCAGTTTAAATTTGTGACCATGCTGGCGAAAAAGCCGGCGTAAAGCAATAGGCCGTCTGAAGTGTTCAGACGGCCTATGATGATTGATATGATCGTTATGCCAAAATTTCTTCAAATTTGCTAATTAATTGATTGATAATGGCTTCTTCACTGAATTCGGTCAAACAATCTTGACGCAGCTTTTGCGGGGAGAAACGGTCGCGCTGTTCATACATTTGAATCAAGGCATCGGCGAGTGCATCGATGTTTTCAGTCGGAATCAGAAAACCGTTTTCCGGCCGCACAATCGATTGTGGCCCACCGCATTTTGTGGCAATCACCGGCAAACCTTGCGACAGGGCTTCGATATACACCACGCCGAAGGTTTCGGTGCGGCTGGCCAATACAAAGGCATCGCTTTGGCGCATTAAATTCAATACTTCATCGGTTTTCAGCGCGCCTAAGAAGCTGACTGATTCAGTAATGCCTAATTGTTTGGTAAGATTTTTCAGATTCTTGCCTTCCGGGCCGGTGCCGCCGATTTTGAGTTTTAAATCAGGATATTTCTGCAAGGCTTTGGCAAAGGCGGGTAGGAGTAAATCATGACCTTTTAAATGGCGCAAATGGGAAACGCTGCAGAAGGTGAAATCGTTGTCTGATTTTTGAGGAAATTCAAATGGCCGGGTAAAGTTTTTGCCCAAGATATTCGGTAAATACGACCATTCTGTGCCGGGATATTTTTGATTGAGTAAGCCGGCAAAGTCGCGACTGACGGCATAAAGGCCGGAAGCGTGTTTGACTGCTTCACGCATGGCAGGCCATTGATTATCACGAATCAGATCGCGGGCGTAGCTGCTGCTGTGTTCGGTAATAATGTAGGGAATGCCGTATTTTTTGAAAATTTTACAGGCCAAAATACCGGCATAATTCACCACATGCGCATGAATCAAGTCGGGTTTGTCGTTTTCTTTGATGTAGGCTTCAAATGTTTTCATACCGGCATGCACCCATCGAATGCGGTCAAAATCCACAATAGGAAAGCGGGGGAAAAAATACATACTGTCGTAAATGTATGTATTCAAACCGCCATGTTGGTGTTTATTTAGACCATAGGGACCGGATAAAATAGTTTTAGGTTGGCTGCGTAAAAAGCGGAACATCGGTGCAACGACACCAACTTTTTTGATGTGGCTGTTTTTTTGTAGTCCTTGGACTTGAATTCTGAAGAAAATTCCATCTACATCTTCCTCGGATTTGGGATACCAAGAAGGGATAACGACAACGTGCATGGGGATTCCTGAAAAGAGATAGGGAATAATTCAAATCATTCAGACCTAAAGAATCAAAAGTAATTCAATTTCAATAATGGATATTTGATGGGAAGAATAGGCCGTCTGAAAAATCATGGTGCATTACCATTTTTTCAGACGGCCTCTAGATACTGTCCTTATTCTCCCGCCACGGTCATCTCACTAATCAGCACCGAGCCGATTTTGTTGGACGAACGGCGCAGGGCATCGTTGGCGATGCCGACGACATTTTGATACATATCCTGCAGTCGTCCGGCGATGGTGATTTCGTGTACCGGATAGGCAATCACGCCGTTTTCAACCCAGAATCCGGCGGCACCGCGCGAATAATCGCCGGTGATGGTGTTGACGCCTTGCCCCATCAGTTCGGTGACCAGCAAGCCTGTGCCCATTTCTTTGAGCAGGTCGGCTTGGCTGGCGTGGGTGTGGCTGAGATACAGATTATGCGCGCCACCTGCGTTGCCGGTGGAAGTCATGCCGAGTTTACGGGCGCTGTAGCTGCTCAAAAGATAGCCTTGTACCACGCCGTTTTCAATCAGGAAACGCGGGCGGGTGGCAACACCTTCAGAGTCGAAATAAGTGCTGCCGAAAGCGCGTGGGATGTGGGGTTCCTCGCGCAGGTTGACGAAATCGGGCAGGATTTTTTTGCCCAAACTGTCGATTAAGAAGCTGCTTTGGCGGTAAAGTGCACCGCCGCTCAATGCGCCGACCAAATGGCCGATTAAGCCGCTGGCGACGGTGGTGTCGAACATCACCGGATAGCTGCCGGTGGGCAGGATTTGGCTGTCGAGGCGGCGCACGGTGCGTTCAGCGGCGGTGCGGCCGATGCTTTCCGGTGAGTCCATATCTTGATGGCGGCAAGAAGCGTCATACCAATAATCGCGCTGCATGCCATGCTCATCGGCGGCGACCACGCTGCAGGAAATGCTGTGGCGCGTGCCTTGCTGGTGTGCCATAAAGCCGTGCGAATTGCCGTAAACGTATTGATAATGGCTGGTTTGCACGCCTGCGCCTTCGGAATTTTCGATGCGCGAATCAAATGACAAGGCGGCTTGTTCGCATTGTTTGGCCAATTCGATGGCGGCTTCGGCGCTTAAATCCCACTCGTGATAGCGATCGAGATCGCCGATTTCGGTGGCCATCAAATCTTTATCGGCCAAGCCTGCGCAATCGTCTTCGGCGGTGTATTTGGCGATGTCGATGGCGGCTTGCACGGTGTCTTGCAAGGCGTTGGGCGAGAAATCGGCGGTGCTGGCGCGGCCTTTGCGTTGACCGACGTACACGGTGATGTCCAACGATTTATCCTGCTGGAATTCGATTTGCTCGATTTCGTTCAGGCGCACACTCACGCCTTGGCCGATGGATTCGCTGAAGTCGGCTTCGGCAGCCGTGGCACCCAATTGCTGCGCCAGTGAAAGCGTTTGGCCGCACAGTTGGATCAGTTCGTCTTGAGAGTGGTTAAACAGCATAAAGATTATCCGGAAAAAAGTGCGCTTATTTTAACTGTTTTCAGACGGCCTCGGCAAAAATGTCGTCATAGGTGGAATATATTGAACCGACAGCGCCGTCATCTCATGGTAAAATCAGCGATTGAAAAATTTTACTGAGCAAATGCAATATGATTGACAACGAAGAAGAATGGGTCAGCAAAACCCAGATGAAAAAGCAGATGAACCATCTGCAGGATTTGGGCATGGAATTGACCAAGCTGTCGAACGAAACACTGAAGAAAATCGGTTTGGACGAAGATTTATACGAAGCCGTGCAGGGCTATAAAAAAATCACCTCCAACAGCGCGCTCAAACGCCAAGCGCAATATATCGGCCGCCTGATGCGCGACACCGATCCCGAGCCGATTGAACGCTATCTGGCCAAGTTGCGCGGCGACAATGCGGCGCACAATGCCTTTTTGCAACGCGTCGAACAAGCGCGCGAACGCCTGATTGCTGACGATGATGCGTTTACCACTTTTATGGCCGATTACCCGCAAGCCGATGCCGGCAAACTGCGTACCTTAATTCGCAACACGCGCAAAGAGCAGGAGCAAAACAAACCGCCGAAAAGCTTCCGCGCTCTGTTCCAAGAAGTGAAAGCCGTGATGGAAGGCGGTCAAAACAGCGATGATGCCGTAGATGATGAAACGGATTTCGCAGAGTAACCGCAGGGTTAAAAACGTTCAGACGGCCTTTATTTGGTTTGCTTGACCACAAAGGCCGTCTGAACTGATTTGCCTAGATAAGGAGCTTCACGATGAAACTGATGAAAACCACAGCAGCGCTATTGTGCGCAGCCATGACTTTAAACGGTTGTACAATGCTGTTATAGGGGCAACACGATCCGTTCAGTGAAAGCACGACACACCATGAAATCGTTCAAGACGAGATTCAGGCGTTCGGCGTGGTCAAACAGGCCAACAGCCAGCTTGAGCAGGGCAGCTTGGTGATGATGGGCAAACAGAATTGGTTTGTGGTCAATCCGCAAGATTCCGCCAAGCTGCAAGGCGTGTTGAACGTCAAGTTGGATAAAGCTTTCCAAATCGTCGGCAAATACAACCATCAGCCGCTACAAAGTTTTCCTGTGGCACTCAAAGCTGCCGACAGCAACGATTTTTCCACCGATTTCTGCCTGCGCTACGATACCGTCAAAGCCGCCGATATTGCCAAGCTGAAAGCCTTGTCATTTAAGGAAGTGCAGCCGGGAAAATCCGCCAAAAACCAAACGCCGTATTATCTCCACTGCATCGATGCCGCCGGTAAATTCTACCGCACGCCGCAGAATTACCATGCCGATTACCGCTTTGAAACACCGTTTCCCGTGTCGGTAACATACAGTGTAACGAAAAAGCATACGGATGCAGGAAATTAGTTGGCAATATTGTCATGACACCGCTGACTTTGGCGGGTGATGCGGCATTGGCGGTAACGGCACTGGCTTTGTCGCCGTTGGCTTTGTTGGCAAAGACAGCAGGTAAATAATCGTTTATCTTTTCTTTTGAATTTTCAGACGGCCTTTCTCTTATTTTAAAGGCCGTCTGAAACCGTTTTACTGATTAATCAAATTCACGAAATCCTAATCATGTCCGCCAAAATCCAAACCCGTTCCGTCAACCAATCCGTGTGCGACACCTTAATCAATGCCGGTGCCGACCCGCTGATTGCGCGCCTGTGTGCCGCGCGTGATGTGCAAACACCGCAGGAATTGGAAGACAAGCTCACCGGATTGCTGCCGTATCAGTCGCTGACCCAATGCGAAGCGGCGGCGGCGCGTTTGGCCGATGCCATTGCGCGGCAGGAAAAAATCTTGATTGTGGCCGACTACGATGCTGATGGTGCAACTGCGTGCGCAGTGGGCATCAAAGGCTTGAGCGCGATGGGAGCGGTGGTGGATTTTTTGGTGCCCAACCGTTTTGAACACGGCTACGGCCTCACGCCTGAATTGGCGGAAATCGCAGCAGAAAAGGGCACCAACCTGCTGCTGACGGTGGATAACGGCATCGCCAGCTTGGCCGGTGTGGCACGGGCGCAGGCCTTGGGTTTGGATGTGGTGGTGACCGACCATCACCTTCCGGCCGAGCAGGTGCCGGATTGTATTATTGTCAATCCGAACCAGCGCGGTTGCGGCTTTGAGAGTAAAAGTCTGGCCGGTGTGGGTGTGATTTTTTATGTGTTGATGGCTTTGCGCGCCGAATTGCGCCGCCGTCACTATTTTTCAGATGGCCTGCAAGAACCGAATTTGGCGGAATTATTGGATTTGGTGGCATTGGGTACGGTGGCCGATGTGGTTTCGCTTGACCACAACAACCGCATTTTGGTGTCGCAAGGGTTAAAGCGCATGCGTCAGGGCAAAATGCGGCCGGGCATTCGCGCATTGTTTGAAGTGGCACGGCGCGATTGGCGCAAGGCGCAGCCGTTTGACATGGGCTTTGCGTTGGGGCCGCGCATCAATGCGGCCGGTCGTTTGGACGATATGTCGCTCGGCATCGCCTGCTTGCTGGCCGACAATGACGCACAAGCTCAAGAGCTGGCGGCGCAGTTGAACAACCTCAATATCGAACGCCGCGAAATCGAGCAATCCATGCTGCAAGATGCCTTGGATTCGTTCCCCGAAACCTTGCCGAGCCAACAAACCACGCTGGTGGCTTACCGCGAAGACTATCATCAGGGCGTGGTCGGCATTGTTGCCAGCCGCTTGAAAGACCGCTTTTACCGACCAACCATTGTGTTTGCGCCGGCGGATAACGGCGAAGTGCGCGGTTCGGGGCGTTCCATTCCCAATCTGCATTTGCGCGATGCCTTGGATTTGGTCAGCAAACGCCATCCCGATTTGATTTTGAAATTCGGCGGCCACGCTATGGCAGCGGGCTTGAGCATTTTAGAACACAATATCCCTGCGTTTCAGACGGCCTTTGAACAAGCTGTGCGCGATATGGTGCGCGAAGACGATTTGTCGCAAACCTTCATTACCGACGGCAGCCTGCCTGCGGTTGAAATCACCTTGGAACAAGCGCAAAATCTCGCCCGCCATGTGTGGGGTCAGGGCTTTGCGCCGCCGAGCTTTACCGATGAATTTCATGTCGTGCGCCAGCAATGGATGGGTGCGGAAGGCAAGCATAAAAAAGTGTGGCTGCAAAAAGACGGCTTTGAATTTGAAGCAATGTTTTGGCGATGTAGCGAAGAAATCCCCGAATACATCCGCACCGTGTACCGCCCCGTAGCCAATGAATGGCGCAATAATGTGGAATTGCAGCTTTATATTGATTACTGGGAAGCGGCGTAAAGCATATAGGATTCAGGCCGTCTGAAAGTCAGCAAATGCTTTCAGACGGCCTGAATATTGTTTTGATTTTAAACTGAAGTCACACCATGAAATTTCTGATATTTTTACTTGTTGCCGCTTTGGGTAATGTACTGTACCACACCGGACAAAAATCACTGCATGATGTGGCAAGTAACCCGATGAGCGTGTTGGCAGTGTATTATGCTGCGGCGCTGGTGTTGAGCTTACTGCTGATGCCTTTGTTCGGCAAAGTGTCGTTTAATGATACTGCCTCGCTGGCAGCAAATTGGCGTGTTTGGTTGGTGGCCGGTGGTATTTTGCTGATTGAGCTGGGCTTTTTGTTGGCTTACCAATCTGGCGGCTCGGCACAATGGTCGGGCGTGGCGGTGAACGGTATGGCCGCTTTGCTGTTGATACCGTTGGCGATTTGGCTGTTTGGCGAGCAATTTTCATGGCAAAAAGTGGTGGGAATTGTGTTGACCTTGAGCGGGCTTTATTTTTTGGTGAGAGAATAGAATACTGGCTTTCATCACAAAAAGCTGAGACCTTTGCAAAATACCCATCTTTGGCACATTTCTTCCTTATACTCTGCTTGAAAGCTTGCCTATCTAAGTGATATGTCTGCGCTTTCTGTACTGCTACAACTTCGAACTGCACTCAAATCTGGGGTTGTACAAAGGTCTCAGACCGTCTGAAACACGATGTTTCAGACGGTCTTTTATTATCTATAGATTAGAAACGGCGTTTCAGTTGACAAGCTTGCAAGATGTATACCGCCAATTCTTCTACCGATTTATCGGTGGTATTGGTAAACGGAATACCGTGGCGTTTAAACATCGCTTGCGCATCGGCCACTTCGCTGCGGCAAGTGTTGATTTGCGCATAGGTCGAATTCGGGCGGCGTTCTTGGCGGATGGCTTGCAGGCGCTCCGGTTGGATGGTCAGGCCGAACAATTTGTCTTTGTAAGGTTTTACCATGCGCGGCAAATCGGTCGATTCCAAATCATCGGGAATCAGCGGATAGTTGGCGGCGCGGATGCCATATTGCAGCGCAAGATACAGGCAGGTCGGTGTTTTGCCCGAGCGCGACACGCCCATCAAAATTACATCGGCTTCTTGCAAGTTTTTGTCGCTGATGCCGTCATCATGGCTGAGTGAGAAGTTTACTGCCTCCATGCGTGCATCATAACGTTGGGGGTTGCCGATACTGTGGTGGCCTTGAGCGGCCAAAGTGGCTTCGGCGTTCAATTCTTTTTCCAATGCGCCCAAGAAAGTTTCAAAAAAATTGATTTGGTAGGCATTGGCAGTTTTAATCATGTTGCGGATTTCATCATTCACTACGCTGACAAAGGCAATCGGGCGTTCGCCGTTGGCCTCGGCATTGGCATTGACTTTGGCAATCACTTCCTGTGCTTTTTCAACGGTGTTGATGAAAGGGTAGGTGTAGCGTTTGAATTCGAGATTACCGAATTGGTTGAGCAGCGCTTCACCGATGTTTTCGGCGGTCAGGCCGGTGCGGTCGGAAATATAAAAGATATGGCGGGGTTGGGACATGGTTTCTCTCTAGTGAATGGAATGTAGATGATATAAGTTTGATAATAGCAAGAGACATAGACACAATAAAGTGTATTATTTCAAACTACAAAGAATTACAACAAAATTAAATAAAGCCAAAATACCAATTTTTTATAAGAAAAATCAAAAATTTTGAAATTTTATGCTAATTTAAATGATTAATAGAGGTATCGTAATTTCATTAATTTATTTTAAACCCTATATTTTACAAGGAAGTAAGCTGTTTTAATGTCTTATTACCATCTTGATTTCATTTTATTACATCGCTAAAGCCCGCAATTTTTCAGATGGCCTGAGGCGTTTTCGAAGCATAAAGTACATGACAGGAATCGTTCGAATGTCTTAGAATAAATGAGCAGATTCATTTCTTTTTTAACATAATACGAACTGGATGAAAAATGGCAGCAAACTACGTGATTTGGTTTGAAAACTTACGCATGACCGACGTCGAAAGCGTGGGTGGTAAAAATGCTTCTTTGGGCGAAATGATCAGTCAGTTGACTGAAAAAGGCGTACGTGTACCGGGCGGCTTCGCCACCACGGCCGATGCATACCGTGCTTTCTTGGCACACGAAGGCTTGAGTGAGCGTATCTCTGCTGCATTGGCTAAGCTGGATGTTGAAGATGTGGCCGAGCTGGCGCGTGTCGGTAAAGAAATCCGCCAATGGATTTTGGATACGCCGTTCCCTGAGCAGCTCAATGCCGAAATTGAAGAAGCTTGGAACAAAATGGTTGCCGATGCCGGTACTGCGGATATTTCTGTAGCCGTCCGTTCATCTGCAACCGCAGAAGACTTGCCGGATGCTTCATTTGCCGGTCAACAAGAAACATTCTTGAATATCAATGGCTTGGAAAACGTAAAAGAAGCCATGCACCATGTGTTTGCTTCGCTTTACAACGACCGTGCTATTTCTTACCGCGTACACAAAGGTTTTGAACACGACATCGTGGCCTTGTCTGCCGGTGTGCAACGCATGGTGCGCTCAGACAGCGGCTCTTCAGGCGTGATGTTCAGTATCGATACCGAATCGGGTTACGATCAAGTGGTGTTCGTGACTTCGTCTTACGGTTTGGGTGAAAACGTCGTGCAAGGCGCGGTAAACCCTGACGAATTCTATGTATTCAAACCAACTTTGAAACAAGGCAAACCGGCGATTTTGCGTAAGACCATGGGTTCTAAGCAAATCAAGATGATTTTCACCGATAAAGCCGAAGCCGGTAAATCTGTGACCAATATCGACGTGCCGGAAGAAGACCGCAACCGCTTCTCGATTACTGATGAAGAAGTGACCGAGTTGGCACACTATGCATTGACCATTGAGAAACACTACGGCCGTCCGATGGACATCGAATGGGGTCGTGACGGTGTTGACGGCAAGCTGTATATCCTGCAAGCCCGTCCGGAAACCGTGAAATCTCAAGAAGACAGCACCCGCAGCCTGCGTCGTTACACCATCAACGGCGACAAACAAGTCTTGGCTGAAGGTCGTGCGATTGGCCAAAAAGTCGGCCAAGGTAAAGTGCGCTTGGTGAAAGATGCTTCGCAAATGGAAAGCGTGGAAGCCGGTGACGTATTGGTTACCGATATGACCGACCCGGATTGGGAACCGGTAATGAAACGCGCTTCTGCGATTGTGACCAACCGCGGCGGCCGTACTTGCCACGCAGCGATTATTGCGCGTGAATTGGGTATTCCTGCGGTAGTAGGTTGCGGCAACGCCACCGAATTGCTGCAAGAAGGCCAAGAAGTGACTGTATCTTGTGCTGAAGGTGACACCGGTTTAATCTACGCTGGTTTGCTGGATGTAAATGTGACCGACGTGGCTTTGGACAATATGCCAAAAGCACCGGTGAAAGTGATGATGAACGTCGGCAATCCTGAATTGGCGTTCAGCTTCTCTAGCCTGCCGAGTGAAGGTATTGGCTTGGCGCGTATGGAATTCATTATTAACCGCCAAATCGGTATCCATCCGAAAGCCTTGCTGGAATTTGACAGCCAAGATAACGAATTGAAAGCCGAAATCAGCCGCCGCATTGCCGGCTACGCTTCTCCGGTGGATTTCTACGTGGATAAAATCGCTGAAGGCGTGGCGACATTGGCCGCTTCAGTTTACCCGCGCAAAACCATCGTGCGCATGTCCGACTTCAAATCTAACGAGTATGCCGGTTTGGTTGGCGGTGAAAAATACGAACCGCACGAAGAAAACCCAATGCTGGGCTTCCGTGGTGCCGCACGTTATGTGTCAGAAGATTTCGCCGAATGTTTCGCGCTGGAATGTAAAGCCCTGAAACGCGTTCGCGATGAGATGGGTTTGACCAACGTTGAAATCATGATTCCGTTTGTTCGTACGCTGAGCGAAGCCGAAGCCGTAATTAAAGCCTTGAAAGAAAACGGCTTAGAGCGCGGTAAAAACGGCCTGCGTTTGATCATGATGTGCGAAGTGCCAAGTAATGCATTGTTGGCTGAACAATTCCTGCAATACTTCGACGGCTTCTCAATCGGTTCGAATGACATGACTCAATTGACTTTGGGTGTTGACCGTGATAGCGGTGGCCCGATTGCCGCAACTTTCGACGAACGCAACCCTGCCGTGAAAGTGATGCTGCACTTGGCAATTTCTGCCTGCCGCAAGCAAAACAAATATGTCGGTATTTGCGGCCAAGGCCCGTCAGATCATCCTGATTTCGCCAAATGGTTGGTTGAAGAAGGCATCGAAAGCGTGTCTTTGAATCCGGATACTGTGATTGAAACTTGGTTGTATTTGGCCAATGAATTGAACAAGTAAGGCCGTCTGAAAAGATTAGCCTAAACGATTAACCGCCCTGCGAATGCAGGGCGGTTTTTTGCGGCTTGAGATTGAGTAGTCTGCAGGTTTCAGAGGGCCTTGCTTGTGTTCTATCAATTAAAATAAAAATCAGATTATTCTATTGTTATTTTAATAAATTGATTTATACCTTGAGAAAATTGTTTTAACCAGTAATATAAAAATATTGTATTTACCAAATATAGATACTTTGCTTTATAATGGATAAAATGAAAAATAATCCTTGGTTTTCTGAATATTGCATGACAATCAAGCGTGTAAATAAATGAAGGCTGATGGCGATGGCATTAGGCTTTCTATATGGATGATGAAAAATGAACCGGTTTTTGACAGTGGGTTTGGTGTCGGTAGTGATGAGTGCCGTATCAGCGGCGGCTTGGGCACAAACTCATTCTGTGTATTTCAATCAGCAAGGTAAGATTACCGCGACGATGTCGTCTGTGGCCTACGTGCGCCAATATAAAGTCAACGCCGGTTTGGCGCAGGTGCAGGATTTTTATTATCCATCCATGAAAAAATATTCCGAGCCTTATCAAGTGCAGACCAGTCAAATTAAGGTGTTTGTGCCGGTGTTGGATAATGGCACATTGACCTTATGGCATTTCAATGGTCAGAAAAAAATGGTCGGTAGCTACCGTAATGGCAAGCCCAATGGTGAATGGACCAACTGGTATCCGAATGGTAAAAAATCAGCCGTTATGCCTTATTTGAATGGCTTGAGCAACGGTGTTGGTGCACGTTATTACCGCAATGGCAATAAAGAAAGCGAAATTCAGTTTAAAAATGATAAAGCCAACGGCTATTGGAGACAATGGTATGCCGATGGCAGTCCGAAAACAGAAATGTTAATGGTAAATGATCAACCTATGGAAATGCTCAGTTGGGATGAATCCGGCAGATTGTTGACTGAGATGTCGTTTAGAAACGGGCGTCGCAACGGTATTGTACTCGATTGGTATGAAGACGGCTCGAAAAAATCAGAAGCCGTGTATCAAAACGACCAATTGGTGAAAAAGACCTTGTGGGATCAAGATGGGTTTGAAATTGAATAAATAAGTAATGTTGATATAACAAGGCCGTCTGAAAGGAAATGCTTTCAGACGGCCTTGTTATTTATATCTTCAGCGTTATTCTTCACCCAGCAATTGTTCGCGGGTCAACAGGAAGACGAAGCCGTCACCGCCGCTGGTTTCGAGCCAAGTAAATGGCAGCTCAGGATAGGAGGCTTCGAGCACATCACGGTTGTGGCCGATTTCGACCAACAATACGCCTTTTGGATTGAGGAATTTGGCCGCCTGCAAAATAATTTCGCGGGTGGCGTCCAAGCCGTCTTGGCCGCTGCCGAGTGCCAATTCCGGTTCGTGCAGGTATTCGTCGGGCAGGGTATCAACGGATTCGGCATCAACGTATGGCGGGTTGGAAACGATTAAGTCGTATGTGCCTTCCAAACCTTCGAATAAGTCGGTGTGAATAAGGCTGATTCGGTCTTCTAAACCGTATTCTTCGACATTGATGGCGGCAACTTCGAGTGCGTCTAAGCTTAAGTCAACGGCATCGATTTCGGCAGCTGGATAATGGTGTGCCATCTGAATGGCCAAGCAGGCGCTGCCGGTGCAAAGGTCGAGTGCGCGGTTGATCAATTCGGGGTATTCAATCCAAGGGGTGAGCGAATCGCCCAGTAATTCATAGATGAAAGAACGCGGCACGATGACGCGCTCGTCAACATAAAAGTCAAAATCGCCTTGCCATGCTTGATTGGTCAGGTAGGCAACGGGAAGTCGCTCAGTAACGCGGCGTTCGATGAGTGCCAATACTTCTTCTTTTTCGGTTTGTAACAGCTTGGCATCGAGATACGGATCGAGCGTGTCGAGTGGCAGATTCAGCGTGTGTAAAATCAGATAAGCAGCTTCGTCGTGGGCGTTGTCGGAGCCGTGTCCGAAGAAAAGCTCGGCATCGTTAAAGCGGCTGACGGCAAAGCGCAAAATGTCGCGGATGGTGGTGAGTTCTTTGGCTGCTTGGGTAAACATGATGATTGTCGCCGTAAAGGTTGGAATAGGGGCATTATAGCAGAAAAGGCCGTCTGAAAAGCTGCCGGTCGCTGTGAGAGAAAGCGTGTTTAGCGTATAAAAATGATGTGCAGGGAAAATGAATTAAATTGGTTTAAAGCGAGCAGCTAAAAGGCCGTCTGAAATATTTCAGACGGCCTTTAAAGTCAGCAATCAAACATTATTTGCTGCGGCTGAATACCATTTTGGTGGCTTGCCATGCGACACAGAATGCACCGCCGATGAACACCAAGTCAGCTGCTGTACGAACCCAGCGTAAGGTATCCAAGAGTTCCATTTGCAGGAATTCTTCGCTACGGGCATACCACAAACCGTGTGTAACAGAAGCCCAAGCTTGGATGGCACCAATTGGCAATAGGCTGATGACAATCATGCCGACCAAACCGCCGTTGAGCAGCCAGAAGCCCCAAGACATCAATTTGTCGTCGAACTGTGCTTCTGGTTTGATGTAGCGGGCTACCAACAATACGAAGCCCAGTGCCAAGAAGCCATATACGCCGAACAAAGCTGCGTGTGCGTGAACTGCGGTGGTGTTCAAACCTTGGATGTAGAACAATGAAATCGGTGGATTAATCAGGAAGCCGAATACACCGGCACCAATCATGTTCCAGAATGCCACAGCCACGAAACACATCAGTGGCCAACGCAGGCGTTTTGCCCATTCGGTAGTATTTTGGTAAGACCAATGCTCGTAAGCTTCACGACCCAGCAATACTAAAGGTACCACTTCCAAAGCAGAGAAACATGCGCCGATGGCCATAGAGGCAGAAGTCGAACCGGTAAAGTACAAGTGGTGCAGGGTACCTGGGATACCACCCATCATGAAGATGGCGGCAGCGGCCAGAGTAGAAGCAGTTGCGGTGCTGCGGCGTACGAAGCCCATGTTATAGAAAATGAAGGCAAATGCGGCAGTAGCAAATACTTCGAAGAAGCCTTCTACCCACAAGTGAACCACCCACCAGCGCCAGTATTCCATCACGGCAATTGGAGATTTTTCACCGTAGAACAAGCCCGGTGCGTAGAACACACCCACACCGACCATAGATGCCACGAAAATCGCCAGTAAGTTTTTATCGGTACCTTTTTCGCGGAAGGCGCTTACAGTACAACGCAACATCAGGAACAACCACAGCAGTAAGCCTACCATCAACAGGATCTGCCAGAAGCGGCCTAAGTCTAAGTATTCGTAACCTTGGTGGCCAAACCAGAAATTCAATTCAGGCGGCATGATGTGTGACAAGGCAAAGAAGTTACCGGCGTATGAACCGACTACCACGATAAACAGAGCGATATACAGGAAGTTAACGCCTGCTACTTGGTATTTAGGATCTTTACCACCATTGACAATTGGAGCCAAGAACAAACCGGCGGTCAGGAAGCCTGTAGCAATCCAGAAAATTGCCGATTGGATGTGCCAAGTACGGGTCAGTGAGTAAGGTAACCAGTCGGAAATCTCAATACCCAACGCTTTATCGATACCGTAGAAACCTTGGCCTTCAACGGTATAGTGCGCAGTCAAGCCACCCAGTAATACTTGTGCACAGAACAATGCAACAGTCAGGAATACATATTTACCCAAAGCTTTTTGAGAAGGGGTCAGTGCAATTTTCGCTACCGGATCTTCAGTCGGGATTTCTACTTCTTCATGTTTGGTCAGGAATGAGTAACCCCACATCAGTAAGCCGATACCCAACAGCAACAGAACGATACTGGTGAATGACCACATGTAGTTTTCAGTAGTCGGCACGTTGTTGATCAAAGGTTCGTGCGGCCAGTTGTTGGTGTAGGTAAACACTTCGCCAGGGCGGTTGGTCGAAGAAGACCATGCAGTCCAGAAGAAGAAGTTAAACAATTTTTCACGTGCCTCTTCACTTGGCAATGTGTTGTTTTTCATTGCAAAGTGTTCACGGGTTTTTTGCAGCGCAGGATCGTCACCATAAACGCCGTGGTAGTAAGGCAGAATGCTTTCAATGGCTTGTGCACGGGTATCGCTGATAACCACTGAGCCGTCTTCTTTTACTGCACTTTGAATACGGTATTCATTTTGAACACGAGTTTTTAATACAGCCTGTTCTTCAGCAGTCAATTCATCGAATTTTTTGCCGTAATCGGCTTGGGCAGTCAAGTCTAACCATGCCACCAGCTCGCGGTGCAGCCAGTCAGCAGTCCAGTCAGGTGCTTGGTATGCGCCGTGACCCAATACGGAACCGACTTCCATACCGCCGGTAGTTTGCCAAGCGGATTGGCCGGCGAGAATGTCGTCTTTGGTCATCAACACTTTGCCGGAAGTGGTAACGACTTGTTCAGGGTAGGGAGGGGCTTTCTTATAGATCTCGCTACCCATATAACCAAGAATGGTGAAACAGACTGTCAGTACTGCAATCAGCAGCAGCCACAGCTTCTTATACTGTCCCATTTTAGTACTCCTTGTTTTGGTAAATGGTAAATGGTAAATGGCTTATTTAATTCATCAAATATGAATGTTAAAGATTGTAGCATGATTTGTATTTTAGTAAAACGTTTTCTCAACTTATTTCTGATGAAAAAGAATAAGCAAACTAAAATTAACAAAAATTTTTTTATTTATCAAAAAATTACTGTTAAAATATGATGTAATAATTGGTAGGATGTAATTGAGACAGTTGCAGAAAATCGGCAGGAAAACAATTTTTTTAAGGTAAAAAGTGCATTTTTTATGAATAATTGATTTAGGTCAAGATATGTAATTTCATAAGGCTACATAATGGACTCAAACAACAAGCCAATTAACATTTCTTCAAAAAAGGAAATCACTATGAAACGCCAAGCCTTAGCTGCAATCATTGCTTCTGTATTCGCTTTGGCTGCTTGCGGTCAGCAAGCAGCAGAAAAACCGGCTGAACAACCGGCCGCTACTGCCGAAGCTTCTGCACCTGCTGCTTCAACTGCCGAACAATCTGCTGCTGCCGAAACGCCTGCAGGCGAACTGCCGGTGATCGACGCCATCGTAACTCATGCGCCTGAAGTACCACCTGCCATCGATCGCGATCACCCTGCTAAAGTTCGTGTGAAAATGGAAACCGTAGAAAAAACCATGAAAATGGCTGATGGTGTGGATTACCACTATTGGACTTTCGACGGTGATGTTCCGGGTCAAATGATTCGTGTACGCGAAGGTGATACTGTAGAAGTAGAATTCTCTAACCACCCTTCTTCTACTGTTCCGCATAACGTTGACTTCCACGCTGCAACCGGCCCTGGCGGTGGTGCCGAAGCTACCTTCACTGCTCCTGGCCGCACGTCAACTTTCAGCTTTAAAGCATTGCAAGCCGGTTTGTACATTTACCACTGTGCGGTTGCGCCTGTGGGTATGCATATTGCCAACGGTATGTATGGTTTGATTCTGGTTGAGCCTAAAGAAGGTCTGCCAAAAGTGGATAAAGAGTTCTACATCGTTCAAGGTGACTTCTATACCAAAGGTAAATACGGTGCCCAAGGCTTGCAAGCCTTCGATATGGACAAAGCAGTTAAAGAACAACCTGAATATGTTGTATTCAATGGTCACGTTGGTGCGATCGCCGGTGACAATGCGTTAAAAGCTAATGTTGGCGATACTGTACGTATGTACGTAGGTAACGGCGGTCCTAACTTGGTATCTTCATTCCACGTTATCGGCGAAATCTTCGACAAAGTATATGTTGAAGGCGGTAAACTGATTAACGAAAATGTACAAAGCACCATCGTTCCTGCCGGTGGCGCAGCAATTGTAGAATTTAAAGTGGATATTCCTGGCAGCTACACTTTGGTTGATCACTCTATCTTCCGCGCATTTAATAAAGGTGCGTTGGGTCAATTGAAAGTAGAGGGTGAAGAAAACCCTGAAATCATGACCAAGAAATTGAGCGATACTGAGTACAAACCTGCTGATGCGCCTGCAACTGCAGCAGCTTCTGCACCAGCTGCCGCTGCTTCTGAAGCTTCTGCACCTCAAAATGCTTACTAAGATAGTAGCCATTTAAAGCAATAAAAGAGCCACTGTTATCTTGGCTAAAACTAGGATAACAGTGGCTCTTTACATAAATATAACAATACAGTGTGTTAACGCAAAAGGAATACCATCATGAAACGCCAAACCATCGCAGCCTTATTGGCATCCGTATTCGTATTGGCAGCCTGTTCCGGTTCTGAATCTGCTGCTGAAAAACCGGTAGAAACCGCGCCTGTGGCTGAAACTCCGGCCTCTGCTGAAGCTGTTCCCGCCGAACAACCAGCTGCTGAAGCACCAGCATCTGCTGAAACTCCGGCACCGGCCGCCGAAGCCGAACCAGCTGCTGAAGCTGCGCCTGCCGCTGCTGCCGAATTGTCGCAAGACGAGCAAATTAAGTTGGGTAAGGCTGTTTATGATTCCAACTGTATGGCATGTCATGGCTTAGAAGGTAAAGGTGTGGAAGGTACATTCCCGCCATTGGAAAAATCGGATTACTTTGCCAAAGACAACACCAAACTGGTTCATGCCGTAACCAAAGGCGTGAACGGTGCGATTAAAGTGAACGGCAAAGATTACAACGGCGTGATGCCTGCTGTGCCTTTGAGTGATCAAGATGTTGCCAATGTGGTGACTTATGTTTTGAACAGCTTTGGTAACAACGGCGGTCAAGTATCTGCTGCCGAAGTCGCTGAAATCAAAAATAAATAATTCAGTTTCAGGCCGTCTGAAACCTTTCAGACGGCCTATCAAACCCTAAGTTTATTTTTCAGACGGCCTGATAAACACTATGCCGTCTGAAAAATAGATTTTTACCATAATCATAAGGGCACACATCATGAAAACCATTTCACTATTCGTTATGAGCTTATTGGTCTGTGGCAGCGCGATGGCGGCTGAAATGGCCACCATCGAGGCGGGCAGCTATCGTCCGCTGTATCTGAAAAAAGATACCCCGATGATTCATGTTAAGTCATTCAAAATCGACAAATATCCGGTAACCAATGCCGAATTTGCCGAATTTGTGAAAAAACATCCGCAATGGCAAAAAGGCAAGGCCAATAAAAAGCAAGTCGAGCCGACTTATTTGAAACACTGGAACCAAACCGGCAGCAACGCCTATGCGCCAAAACCCAATGAAATGAAACACCCGGTGACCAATGTGTCATGGTTTGCCGCCAATGCCTACTGCACTGCACAAGGCAAACGTCTGCCGACCATCGACGAATGGGAATTGGCCGGCTTGGCATCGGCCACCCAGAAAAACGGCTCTAACGAAGAAAGCTACAACCGCACCATTTTAGATTGGTATGCTGATGGCGGCCGCAATGGTTTACGCAATGTCGGCATGGGCAAACCCAATTATTATGGTTTGCACGATATGCACGGCCTGATTTGGGAGTGGACAGAAGATTTCAACAGCAGCCTGTTGAATTCTGGCTCGGCAGACAGCTCGATGTTCTGTAGTGGTGCATCTTTAGGTTCGACCGATCCGACCAATTATGCCGCATTCTTGCGCTTCGGTATCCGCTCCAGTCTGCAATCCAAATACGGTTTGCATAATTTAGGTTTCCGCTGCGCCGCTTCAGCGAAATAAAGGTTTTTTTGGCGTTTTATATCACCAAAGCAGCTTGGGCGATGTCGCAAGGCATCGCCACTTTTTTGTCGCTAAAACCGCAAAGCAGCAATTAAAACGTGCAACATTATCCGGAATATGGCATAATTCAGTCATCTTTGAAAAAAGAGATTAGGAGTTTGCATCAGTTTCGGCTTAGCAAACTTGTCCGAACCTTAAAGGTTCTTTTTATTTTTTGGAGTATTCCATCATGGCATTGACCGTAGAACAAAAAGCGCAAATCGTTAAAGATTTCCAACGTAAAGAAGGCGATACCGGTTCTTCTGAAGTACAAGTTGCATTGTTGACTTTCCGCATCAACGACTTGACCCCTCACTTCAAAGCTAACCCTAAAGACCACCACAGCCGTCGCGGCTTGTTGAAAATGGTGAGCGCGCGCCGTCGTCTGTTGACTTACTTGCGTCGTACCAAACCTGAAACTTACCGTAACGTAATTACTCGTTTGGGCCTGCGTAAATAATATTTATGCATTTGAAAACACCGCTTTTAAAGCGGTGTTTTTTATTTTAAAGGCCGAAACCTTTGCGAAACTCTTTCGAAAAGCTAGTACATATTAAACTGACGTCATTCCCGCGCAGGCGGGAATCCATTTTTCAGAATGACAAGCTTTTGAATAAAATAGGTTTCTTAGATATTGCGATGGATTCCCGCCTGCGCGGGAATGACAGCCTTTAGGGCTTCTTGAGGTTTTGCAAAAGTCTCAAGCGTCTAAAACTTGTGTTTCCGTTCAGACAGCCTTATAGTGAAGCCATATCAATCAAGGAGCGCAAGATGAAAGTGTACGATTTCGTGGTAAAAGATACCCAAGGTCAAGAAGTGAGTTTGAGCGATTACAAAGGCAAAGTATTGCTGATTGTGAACACCGCCACCCGCTGCGGCTTAACCCCGCAATATGAAGAATTGCAGCAGCTCTATGCGCAATATGCCGAGCAGGGCTTGGAAATTTTGGATTTCCCATGCAACCAATTCCGTGAGCAAGCGCCGGAAAGCAGCAGCGAGATTGCCCAAGTCTGCCAAATGAAATTCGGCACCAAATTCAAGATTTTCGATAAGATTGATGTCAACGGTGAAAATGCTGCGCCGCTTTATGTTTATCTCAAATCTGAAAAGCCGGAAGATAAGGCCAACCATGTATTCAAAGATTTATTGCTGAAACTGGCTTCGATTGGCGAGAAGCGTGAAGGCAGCGACATTAAATGGAATTTCACCAAATTTTTGGTCAACCGCAATGGTGAAGTCGTGGCGCGTTTTGCCCCGAGCGTGAAGCCGTCTGAAATTGAATCAGATATTCGCGCATTACTGTAATAAATTTGCCCAGCAAAAAGGCCGTCTGAAACCATGGTTTTCAGACGGCCTTTTGTGATACTTAACCGATTAAGCTGCGGTAATTTTACCGCGGCGGGCCAGCAAAGTAATCAAATCGCAAATGCGGTTTTTCATGTCACGGCGGTCAACGATTTGGTCAATTGCGCCTTTTTCCAACAAGAATTCAGCGCGCTGGAAGCCTTCCGGCAAGGTTTCGCGTACGGTTTGCTCAATTACGCGTGGGCCGGCAAAGCCGATTAAGGCATTTGGTTCAGCCAAAACCACATCGCCCAAAAAGGCAAAGCTGGCCGATACGCCGCCCATAGTCGGGTCAGTCAATACGGAAATAAACGGCAGGCTTTTCTCGCTCAATAAATGCAGGGCGGCGCTGGTTTTGGTCATTTGCATCAATGAGTTGACACCTTCCTGCATACGCGCACCACCTGAAGCGGCCACGCAGATAAACGGGCAATTGTCGGCTACAGCGCGGCGCACACCTTGCACAAAGCGCTCGCCCACAACCGAACCCATTGAGCCGCCGATAAAGCGGAATTCAAACGCGGCAATCACCACCGGTAAGCCGTTCATGGTACCTTTCATCACCACCATGGCATCGTCTTCGCCGGTTTGTTTTTTGGCTGCGCTCAGGCGGTCTGGGTATTTTTTACTGTCTTTAAACTTCAGCGCATCGGTCGGTTTGACTTGTGCGCCGATTTCTTCACGGCCGTTTTCATCCAACAGCAGGTTTAAGCGTTCGCGGGCGGACAAAGGATTGTGGTAGTTGCACTTGGTGCAGACCATATCGTTTTGTTTCAACTCGGAAGAGTAAATGGTCGCGGCGCAAGAAGGGCATTTGTGCCACAAGCCTTCTGGCACGGTAGATGATGCGTTTTCAGCACCGTCGCGTTTAATCTTGGGTGGCAGGATTTTATCTAACCAACTCATGGATGACTCCTAAGGGATGTTTCAGACGGCCTTTAATCTTCAGGCGGATGTCTGGCTTAACGGATGGCGTCTTTTAATTCTTTCGCCAACAGGCCGACCGCTTCTGCTTCGCGGCCTGCATTGTCTTCGATTTCTTTCACGATGCGGCTGCCGACAATCACAGCATCAGCCACGGCACCGATTTTGCGGGCGCTTTCGGCATTGTTGATGCCAAAGCCGACGCCAATCGGAATGTCGATATATTTACGCAAAAGCTCTATTTTACGCGAAACTTCATCAGTATCCAAGCTGGCCGCACCGGTCACGCCTTTTAAAGAAACGTAATATACGAAGCCGCCGGCCAATTTAGCGATGGTTTGAATGCGTGCTTCGGTGGTGGTTGGGGCAATCAGGAAAATGCAGTCGATGCCGCGTGATTCCAGCGCTTTTTGCAGTGGCTCGATGGTTTCGACCGGAGAATCGACGGTTAATACGCCATCCACACCAGCTTCGGCAGCCGCTTGGGCAAAGGTTTCATAGCCCATTTTGTGAATCGGGTTGAGATAACCCATCAAAACTACCGGCGTGCGGCTGTTTTGTTCACGGAAACGGCGCACCACGCTCAACACATCTTTCAGCGAAACATGTTTTTTCAAAGCGCGTTCGGCGGCGCGTTGAATGGTTGGGCCGTCGGCCATCGGGTCGGAAAAAGGCACGCCCAACTCTAAAATATCGGCGCCGTTTTCTACCAAGCTGTGCATCAGCGCAAGCGTGGTGTCTGTATCGGGGTCGCCGACGGTGATATAGGGAATCAGGGCTTTGGCACCGTTTAAATCGGCAAAGGTTTGCTGGATTCTGCTCATCTTGTTCTCGTGTTCAAGCTCAGGCGCTAAACGCAGCGCCTAAATGCAAATCAATAATCGTCTAAGTATAACATTGCCGCCTTGTAAATAAACAGGCCGTCTGAAAAAATTATTCATTTTCAGACGGCCTGTTTGGGGTATAGCGGATTAATCAGGTTTGTGTTCGATGTAATCTTTGGTTTTTCTGCGCGGATCAACACGGGTGACGGTGGTGTATTCGGCATCAATGATGTCGTCGTCTTTCGGTTGTGTTGATTGCTGGGTAAACGGATTGTGCGCGCGATTAGGATCAAAAGTGGTGGTATGCACGCTCATGTCGGCAATCGGTTTGCCTTTAATCGGCAGTAATAAAATCAGTGCGACCAGCATAGACGCAAAGCCCGGACTCATCAACAGCAAACCGGCCAATGCAAAACGAATCGGCCACAAGAGCTGATACATGGAAATATCTTTACCGCTGCGCATGGTTGCACCCGCCAATAATACGCCCGACATACCGGTGCGGCGCAACATGAATACGCCGAGTGCAAAGCTGGCAATCATCAGCAAAAAGGTCAGGCCGCCGCCGAGCCAATCGGCAACCCAAACAATCGACATGATTTCTAAAAAGATCAGTACCAAAAAGCCGATACCTAAAAATTGCATGGTTGGTTCCTTGTGGATTATTTTAGTATTAGTTTGAGATATTAACATAAAGGTGTTTACGCTACCTTTCAAGGTGGCAAAATGTGAAAACGCGTAAGCTTATGTAGCGGTAAAAATAAGTAAATAAAATGTTAAAAACTGATTTTTAGGCGGGCATAAACAGGCTTGAATTTTTTGCGTTTTAAAAGATGATTGGAACGATTGATTTTGATGATGAAGCCGTCTGAACAGCGTTCTAGACGACCTTTCAATCTTTTTGCCAAACATGCTAATCGAAATCACACCGGCATCATGCACTAAGCTCGGTCATGGCGGATAAACGGCAGATTTGGTATCCTTATGCCTTATGAAAACACAGACACTTCTCACCATCTCAACCCGCGGCAAAACGATTTTGCTCACCGGCATGGTGGCGCTGCTCGCTGCCTGCGCTTCCAACCAAACCAAACCGGTGCCGGAAGGCTATTACCGTGTTCAATCGGGAGATACTTTATACCACATCGCCAAACGTTACGGCCAAAGTGTGCAAACCTTGGCTGCTTGGAACAATTTGCCGAATGCTTCCAAAATTGAAGTCGGCCAAATTTTACGCGTGCGCCGTGATGCTGCCACCAATCCTTCGGCTTCACGTTCGGTGACGCCGGTTAACCGCCTGAAATTACAATGGCCGGTGGATAATGGCAACAACAGCATTATCCAACGTTACAACGGCGTTTCTAACAAAGGCATTGATATTTCAGGCTATCGCGGCCAAACTGTGAAAGCCGCTGCGGCCGGCCAAGTGATTTACGTCGGCGAAGGTGTGCGTGGCTACGGCAAATTGATTTTAATCAGCCACAACACGTCAACCATCACCGCCTATGCGCACAACGACAATATTTTGGTACAAAAAGACCAAAACGTGCGAGCAGGCCAGCCTATCGGCAATATGGGCAGCACCGACAGCGATCGCGTGAAGCTGCATTTTGAAGTGCGGATTAACGGTAAAGCAGTTGATCCGATGACACATTTGCCACGATAAGTTTTAAATAAACCAATCAAAAGGCCGTCTGAAAACTTAGTTTTCAGACGGCCTTTTGATTGGTATAGCCGTTTAAATCAAAATAATACAGCGTTGTTAGCCCCTTATGTACTAGTAGCTGTACACAGTGGCCGTTATCGCCTTGTCTTATTTCTATTTTAAATGACTATATTCGAATACACATCAAGTTTTCGGCAAAGTCACGCCGGTTTGGCCCATGTATTTGCCGTTGCGGTCTTTGTAAGAGGTCTCGCACACTTCGTCGCTCTCAAAGAACAACACTTGCGCCACGCCTTCGCCGGCGTAGATTTTGGCCGGGAGCGGGGTAGTATTGGAAAATTCCAATGTCACATAGCCTTCCCATTCCGGTTCGAACGGGGTAACGTTCACGATAATCCCACAGCGGGCGTAAGTTGATTTGCCCAAGCACACGGTCAACACATTGCGCGGAATGCGGAAATATTCCACCGTGCGCGCCAGTGCGAATGAGTTTGGCGGAATGATGCAGCAATCGTCTTCAACGGTGACGAAGTTTTTCGGGTCGAAATTTTTCGGGTCGACGATAGTGCTGTTGATGTTGGTGAAAATCTTGAATTCATTGGCGCAGCGGATGTCGTAGCCGTAGCTCGATGTGCCGTAGGAAATAATGCGCTGGCCGTTGATTTCCTTGATTTGGTTCGGCTCAAACGGCTCAATCATGCCGTGTTCTTCGCTCATGCGGCGAATCCATTTGTCTGATTTAATGCTCATGCTGATTCCTTGTAAGCGATGATGGTTTCAGACGGCCTAATATAAACAAGGCCGTCTGAACACTATTTTTTCTTAGGCTGATTGCTTAATTTGACGTCTTTCATCATGCCTTTATCAAAGGTGATGACAAACAGCGGCTCGTTGTTTTGCGTGACTTGGAATTTGCCTTCGGCAAAACCCTGCTTGAATTGGCCGGTTAACACCATATTGTTCAGGCGGGTGCTGTTGACGGAAAACGGCTCGAGAAATACCGTTTTGCTGGTGTTAACGGTGTAAGTGCCTTTGCCGTCGAAGCGGCCGTTTTTAAATTGGCCTTGGTAGCTGCGGCCGTCTTGGCAAGCCCAGGTGCCTTTGCCGTGCGGCGTGTTGGTTTTGTCCACTTCGCCTTCATAACGGCAGCCCTTGATTTGGTAAGGGTCAATCACTGCCGCATTCAATGGTTGCCACAATGCCAAGCCTAAAGGAAAAAACGCTAAATATTTCAACATAAACTACTCCTTAATGGTTTCAGACGGCCTATTGATCAGGCGAGACCTTTGCAAAACCCTAGATTTGAGTACAGTTCGAAGTTAGAGCAGCGCAGAAAGCGAAGACATATCATGAGGATAGGCAAGCTTTCGAGCAGCGCATAACAAAGAAATGTGCCAAAGATGAGGATTTTGCAAAGGTCGCAGGCCGTCTGAAATTATTCCTGCCAACCACCTAAATAAGAAACCAATTCTTCCAGCATGGTGCTGAGCGCTTCGGTCATCAAAATTTGCGAAGCAAAAGTCAGGCTGGCGGCATCATCGCCGTTGTTTTCCGCTTCTTCCTGCAACACATCCAAATACTGAATGCGCTTCAGCGTGAAATCCTGCGTCAGGATAAACGCAATCTGCTCGCGCCACACCAAGCCCAGTTGGGTCACGGTTTTGCCGTTTTTCACATGCTGCACCACTTCATCAGCGGTCAAATCCTGCTTGGATACTTTCACCGTCGGCACCACATCGCCCACGCCTTTGAGTTCGCAATCGCTGTCCAACTCAAAACCACCTTCGCAATGGCCGTCGAGCAGCCAAGAAGTCATCAGCGAAGAGGGTGACTGCTTGGTATTCGGCAGGCTCGCTTCAAAGCCGCCCAAGGCTTCACGCAATTTGGTCAACAGATTTTCCGCTTTGGCAGAAGAAGCATTGTTCACCAGCAAATAACCATGCCGCGTATCCAACACCGCCTGCGTGCGGCTGGAACGGGTAAACGCGCGCGGCAACAGGTCATCAGTGATGATCTCTTTCAATTCCTGCTTTTCCTTGCGGCCGACATTGCGGCCTTCGTTGTTTTGGATTTCTAAAACCTTGTCGTCCAAAATATCGCGGATCACACCGGCAGGCAAGACTTTCTCTTCTTTTTTCAAAGCCACGCGCCAAGTGTAATCGGCCGGGAAAACCAATTCCGGCGAGAAAGAAACCGGTGCGGCAAAGCCTTCGCTGAACCAATCCAAACCTTGGCAATGGGTAAATTCCGCTTCGCCCAGTTTAGCCGCCAAAGTCTCCAATTCAGGCAGTTTTTCCTTGTTGACAGGGTAAAAACTGATTTGCTTAAACCACATCTGATTTTCCTTTCCTTAAAACGCCTTCATTATACAGATTTTAGCCGCAAAAATGGATAAAGGCCGTCTGAAAAACATGGCCTGATAAAAATATTCGCGCGGCTATGTTGACAGTATAAAACGGCTTCGGTATAGTCTCGTCTTCGGTTACGCGCCCATCGTCTAGAGGCCTAGGACACTGCCCTTTCACGGCGGCAACCGGGGTTCGAATCCCCGTGGGCGTGCCAGATTTTTGATTAAAGCCCTGCTGGTTTCAGCAGGGCTTTAGTTTTTTGTAGTATCCAAATTTTCAGACGGCCTGTATACAAATAACCGAGCAATCATCATGATACGGAACCTTTTTCACCGCCAGCCGTAAGGCTTCGAGCTTGGCTAGTATGCTGTCATGACTTTGCCAAATGTGTTCGAGCTGGGTGTGCGTTAAGCTATCACTCAAACCATCGCTGCACAAGATCAAAGATTCGCCATCGTTCAGACGGCATTGATGGGTAAAAACCTTGAAATGTGCTTCTTCAAAATCCGCAATCAAACATTCTTCCAAACTGTAATAGATGCCGGCATATTCAATTTCCGCGCTGGCTTTGCCTTCTTCGATTAATGCTGCCAATAGCGTATGGTCGTGGCTGATTTGCATCCATTTCCCATCAACATCAATGTGATAGATACGACTGTCACCTACATTGCATAAAATCACTTGCCCGTTTTCTGTTAACGTTACAGCTGCGAAAGTAGTGCTGCTGCCGTAGTGTTCGGGCTGCATGCTTTCACAAAAGCGGTTGAAATGCTGTTTCAAAAAAGCAGCCGTGGCTTGCCCATCGAGTGCAAACTGCTGCATCCAAAATTTGCTCGCTTTTTGCGGGGCAGGGCTGTTGAACACGCCATCGGCTAGGGCAAAACGCAGTGAAGCGCCATCCAGCTCGACCCAGCATGATTTTTTCAATTTTGCCTGCTTGACTTCTACGCCGTTAAATAAAGCATCTTGATTAAACGGTTTGCCTGCGCCGGCCATCTGAAAATAAGCTGCCC
Organism: Neisseria sp. CCUG17229; assembly: GCF_047839235.1. Taxonomy (NCBI): domain Bacteria; kingdom Pseudomonadati; phylum Pseudomonadota; class Betaproteobacteria; order Neisseriales; family Neisseriaceae; genus Neisseria; species Neisseria sp. CCUG17229. The sequence continues at coordinate 1,756,788 of NZ_CP181247.1, read as the reverse complement.
GAATCATATTTTCCCCTGAATTACGGTGAGTCAAAAAACGATGGTATGGCATATACCATACTTTTGAATTATGTTTTAATTCGCTTATTTTATTGGAATAATCATTATAATAGAAGTCATTATTATGGAATGTTTTAGATCATATTATAAAGATAGCTTCATTAGTGTCAGATAGCAAATTAAAGATTATCTGAAAATTAAACTGTGCCGTAACTATATGTATATTGATTTATATTTGCCAAATAAATATGATATTTACTGTAATTCCGTTATTTTTGATAAAACTTTAAATTTTGAAAGCAATTATGGCTGATCACTTTCAACCTAAAATTCTATCCATTAGCGAGATTTTTAAGAAGCCCCTTCGTTTGCCTGAATATCAACGCCCTTATAAATGGCAAGTTAAGCATGTAGAGCAGCTTTTGCAAGATTTGCTACACCATTTTCGTCAAAATAAGACGTACCGAATAGGTACCGTAGTTTTGCATAAATATGAAGAGCATTTTGATATCGTTGATGGGCAGCAGAGATTAACCACGTTAGCATTGTTACTGAACAGCTTAGGTGAGCAAACTAGTTTTCTTCATCAGAAATTTAACCACACTGTCAGCCATAATAATATTATTGAAAATAATCAGTTTATCCAATCGTTTATTATAAAAATTAATGATAAAGAAGCATTTAGAGAATATATTTTAGGTGGTAGACAAGGCTCGAACGCTTGTCAGATGGTATGTGTTGAATTAGAAGATTTGGATGAAGCATTCCAGTTTTTTGATTCTCAAAATGCACGTGGCAAAAGTCTCGAAGCCTATGATTTGCTAAAAGCCTATCATTTACGTGAGATGAAGGATAAAAGTAAAGATATTATTTTGAATAGTGTATCACGCTGGGAGCAGGCGGCTATGTCCGATTCGTCCCTTCCTAATTTAGATAAAATCATTAATCAAATATTATTCCGCCTACGTCGTTGGCGTTATCAGGAAAGTGGGCAACAATTTACCAGTGATGACTTGGAAGTGTTTAAAGGGGTGTCAGAGGATTCTGATTATCCTTACCTTCAGATGGCGCTTTCTTCAATGGCATTAGCACAGTTTGTACAAAATAACCCATTGATATTTCATGATAAATTTAAAAATACAGGATTCCAAATAGGGCAAACTATTATTAATGGGCAGTGGTTTTTTGAGTATATAGAATACTATCGAAAATTATATAGCAAAGTGTTTCATGCAGAGCGTGGATGCTTAAAAGAGATTAGAAATATTCAGAATACAGAGCTTAAAGAAGGCGTAATTGCTTTTTTAGATAGCTATCGATATTCCAATCGGACTGGTGATCGATATTTACGGAATCTGTTTGAGTGTTTGATTTTGGCTTATGTAGATAAATTTGGCTTCAATCATTTACCTGATTTTATCAATATCGCTTTTATTTGGGTTTATCGAATGCGTGTTGAACAATCACGTATTGTATTTGAATCGATTGATAATAAGGCAGCGGAGCGCGGTGGTTTATTTGACATTGTTGAGCGAGCCACAAAAATAGAGCAGGTATTACGATTTGTAAATAGCCCCATTAAAAAAACAGCGACAGTGAAGTTAGATGAAAAACTAGCAGAACTTTTGAAACCAACAGAAAGTATGGAGTAAGCTTAATGTTGCAAAAACAAGAAATCAAAACGTTGAGTATTAGAGAATTATTAAAAGAAGATCATTACATTATTCCTTTGTATCAACGTAACTACGCATGGGGCAACAGCGAAATTGAATTACTATTGAATGATTTATCTGAAGCATATAAGAAATATAACCAAAAGAAAAAAAATTATTATATCGGTAGCTTGGTTGTTTATCGTAGGGAGGATAACCAATGGGAAGTGATTGATGGCCAGCAGCGGTTGACTACTTTTACGATTTTAAAAGCATATTTAAATCATACCGAACGTAATATTTCCTTTGAATATCGTCAAAGCTCTGATTTTGCTTTAGACAATTTATTTAATGAGAAAGTTGAATTGCTGAGCAATTTTAAAGAGGCTGTGCAAGCCATGAAAAAATATGGCGCTGCCTTAAAATTAAACCAAGATTATGAATTTAAGAATTTTATTTGGGATAAGGTAAAAATTATCCGGACAGAAGTCCCACCTCAAACAGATTTAAATCATTATTTTGAAATCATGAATACTCGCGGTGAACAGCTTGAAAAACATGAAATTTTAAAAGCACGTTTTATGAGCCATTTACAAACCCAAAAGGCTAAGCCGCAAGAAATTTCAATGTTTGCTAATATTTGGGATGCATGTTCCGATATGCAGCGTTATATGGTTATGGGTTTTGAAAAAAATAAACGTGGTGCTATTTTTGGCAATGAATGGGGTAAGTTGCCTGAAAGTTTTGATGCGATTTGTATCAATCAATCAGAGATAGAGCAGAGTGAGCAAATAGATCAAGAAGTGGATAACAGTATTGCTGGTATTCTTAATGGTAAGGGGTATTCCAAAGAAAATAGTGATCAATTAGGTAAATCTGAACGATTCAATTCCGTAATTGATTTCTCCAATTTCTTAATGCACGTTCTTAGAGTATTTAAAGAGCAACAAAAGCGACCATTAAATGAAATAGGAGAGGTCAGCTTGGATGAAAAAGTATTATTGGATAGCTATAAAATAGAAGAGTTATCTGTTGATGATATTAAATCATTTGCATTTTTATTGCTGAAATGTCGTTATTTATTTGATTGTTATGTGATTAAAAGTGATACCAGTAAGGGGGAGGATGACCATTGGTCATTATATACAATCAAACCGAACCAACCATCTTATCAATTCAATAATACGTTTGGTGATACAGATGGACATCGGAAAATTATTATGCTGCTGTCGATGTTCCATGTTTCACATCCATCTCGGATTTATAAAAACTGGCTGTATGCGGTATTACGGTGGTTAAATAATCAAGATGGTATAAAATCAGATAAATACATTGAATTTCTGGAGGATTTAAGCGACCGTTATTATTTCGGGCAATATGGCAGAGGCATTGATTTCTTTAAATTGATAACTGATGCCACTATAGATATTTCAGGTGATTTTAGCAATCCTAGTTGGCAAAGTAGCGGTACATCTATTCCTAATTTCATCTTTAATCGCCTGGACTATTTATTGTGGAAAAATTGTATCTTTAGTCGTCTAGATTATTTATTGTTGGAAAGGGAGCAGGTAAATAAATTTCGTTTCACATTCCGTAGTTCGGTAGAGCATTTTTACCCACAGACGCCGATTAATGGTGAAGATAAAATAGAGAATGCCGATTATTTTGGCAATCTTTGCTTGATTTCCTCAAGTATGAACTCCAAGTTTTCTAATAATATGCCACAAGCTAAAGCTGCTAATTTTACTCAGCAAATATTAGTGAGCGGCAGTCTAAAGTTGGCAGAAATGCTTAAAAAAGCAGATATTTGGAATAAAGAAACCATTGATAAGCACGGCAAAGAGATGATTAATTTGTTGAATACTAGAGCTGAAAAAACTTCTTAATCCGTATAAACAGGCCGAGACCTTTGCAAAACTCATTCAAATGTAGGAACGCACATAACCGTCGTCATTCCCGTGCAGGCGGGAATCCATTTTTGAGCATGACAAAATATTGAATAAAATAGGTTTCTGATAATCCTAAGATGGATTCCCGCCTGCACGGGAATGATGGCAGTTTTGGTTTTATTGATGGTTCATGAGGTTTTACAAAGGTCTCAGGCCGTCTGAAAATTTTCTCGACCGTGAATAGGTTTCAGACGGCCTTTCCCATTTCACACAGTTTTCACGCTGCTGAAAATACTTCGGATTTGGTTTACAATACCGCTATTCGTATTTTTAGCTATCGAGAGAGATTCATGTTAGACATCCAACTTTTGCGTAATGACACCCATGCGGTAGCGGCTCGTTTGGCGGCGCGTGGTTATGAATTTGACACGGCGCGTTTTCAGGCTTTGGAGGAGCAGCGTAAGGCGGTGCAGGTGAAGGCTGAGGAATTACAGGCGGCGCGCAACAGTATTTCCAAGCAAATCGGTGCGCTCAAAGGTCAGGGCAAACATGATGAAGCTCAGGCGGCCATGGATCAGGTGGCGCAAATCAAGGTGGATTTGGAGCAGGCGGCCAAGGATTTAGAGGCGGTACAGCAGGAATTGGACGCTTGGCTGCTGACTATTCCAAACCTGCCGCATGAGAGTGTGCCTGCGGGTAAAGATGAAACGGAAAACGTGGAAGTGCGTAAAGTCGGCACGCCGCGCGAATTTGAATTTGAGATTAAAGACCATGTCGATTTGGGCGAACCGCTCGGCTTGGATTTTGAAGGCGGCGCGCGTTTGTCGGGCGCGCGTTTTACCGTGATGAAAGGCCAAATCGCGCGTTTGCATCGTGCATTGGCGCAATTTATGCTGGATACGCATACGCTGCAACACGGCTACACCGAGCATTACACGCCGTATATCGTTGATGATGTAACCTTGCAGGGTACGGGACAGTTGCCGAAATTTGCCGAAGATTTGTTCCATGTGACCCGTGGTGGCGATGAGAGCAAGAAAACGCAATACCTGATTCCGACTGCGGAAGTGACGCTCACCAATACCGTGGCCGACAGCATTGTGGCCGACAGCGAATTGCCGCTGAAGCTGACCGCGCATTCGCCGTGTTTCCGTTCGGAAGCGGGCGCGTATGGCAAAGACGTGCGCGGTTTGATTCGCCAGCACCAGTTTGATAAGGTAGAAATGGTGCAAATCGTGCGTCCGGAAGATTCTTATCAGGCTTTGGAAGAGATGGTCGGCCATGCGGAAAACATCTTGAAAGCTTTGGAACTGCCTTACCGTGTGATTACCTTGTGCACCGGCGACATGGGCTTTGGCGCAACCAAAACGTATGATTTGGAAGTATGGGTGCCAGCACAAAATACTTACCGCGAGATTTCCAGCTGTTCTAACTGCGAAGATTTCCAGGCGCGCCGTATGAAAGCGCGTTTCAAAGATGAAAACGGCAAAAACCGCTTGGTGCATACTTTAAATGGCTCGGGTTTGGCAGTTGGTCGCACTTTGGTGGCTGTTTTGGAAAACCATCAAAACGCCGATGGCAGCATCAATATTCCTGCCGCCTTGCAGCCGTATATGAGTGGTGTGGCTAAGTTGGAAGTGAAGTAATTGAATTAAAAGATCAATGCCGTCTGAAACTTAATGTTTCAGACGGCATTTTTGTTGGTTGGTTTATTTTGGGGTAAATAGGATACGGTTTTGAGCCTTTGCAAAATCTCATGAACGACCAATGAAACCCTAAAGGCCGTCATTCCCGCGTAGGTGGGAATCCATTTTTAAATATGACAAGATATTGAATAAAATAGGTTTCTTAGATGTTACAATGGATTCCCGCCTACGCGGGAATGACGGCGATTATGTATGTTCTGGTATTTAGATGGGTTTTGCAAAAATCTCTGTTTATCAGAAAATGTCATCAGCTTCTGATTTTATCCTAAGCGATTTTGTAATAATGAGGCCGTCTGAAATATTATATTTCAGACGGCCTCATTATATTTTACGGCATCAAATCAAATTATTTCTTTGATTCGTCAGCAAAGTATTTGGCTTTGATTTGCTCGTATTCGCCGCTTTCACGTACTTTTTTCAACGCGTCGTTCAGCATTTGAACAGTGGCTTCGTCGCCTTTGCGGGTAGCGATGCCGTAGTTTTCAACGGTGAAATCAGGCAGGGTGATGAAATCCATGCCTTTGGTCGGGTTGTTTTTCACATAGTTGGCAATCACAGCACTGTCGCTCACCACGGCATCCAAACCGCCGTTTTCCAATTCTTTGATCACCAATGGCACGGTTTCAAAGCGGGCGATTTTTGGGCTGTCGTTGCCTAACAGTTTAGACACAGAGAAGTCGCCGGTGTAGCCGGTTACCACGCCGACTTTGTTCAGGTTTTTCAAATCTTCTGATGAAGAAATCGGTTTGCCTTGCGGTACCAACACCACTTGGGTAATTTCAAAATACGGATCGGTAAAATCCATCGATTGTTTGCGGTCGTCAGTGATGGTTACGCCAGACATTACGATGTCCACGTCGCCATTGTTCAATGCTGGGAACAGGCTTTCCCAAGGCTGGTGTTTGTATTCGATTTTGAAGTTGCCGGCTTTGGCCATGGCATCCATCAAGTCAACATCGAAGCCTTCCACTTTACCGTTGGCATCGCGTGATTCAAATGGCGCGAATTCGGCATTCATGGCTACGCGGTATACTTTATTTGGGTCGGCAGCAGCAGGTGCAGCGGCGGTGGTGTCTTTGCTTTGGCCGCCGCATGCGCCCAAGGTCAGTGCCGAGCAGGCGATGGCTGCGGCAATCCATTTTTTCATGTTCATGGTGAGTCTCCTCTATGTGGTGAATCGGAATCAAATAAAATAAAGCGCGATTTTAGCATAAGTCCATAATGACAGGGCAATGCGCAGCATAAACTTTTTGCCGTTTATCCGCTTGAATCAGCGTTCTTTTTCACGGAAAAAGGCGTAAGTTACGTCGTGGAACAAATCCGTGTGCGGGCTGTCTTCGTAGTTGAGTTCGGCCAGAGCGTCTTCAAACGCCAGTTGGATGGATTCGACCACGTCTTGAGCGGTGTCGCCGGGCAGGGCGCGAATCAGGCCTTTGAGTGCGGTCGCCAAAACGTGATTTTGCATGCGCAAAACTTCGTTTGACTCTTCCAAAAATTCTAATCGTTGCTCAATGCTGCTCATGTCTATTCCTTAGGAATCTGATAGAATGCCGCATTATAGCAAATCAAGCGGTTTGATTGCGAAACGGAAATTGCAACGAGATAAAAATGGATACCAAAAAGCCAAATCCTTCATCACAAACGGAAAACGATTTCAACTGGGAACGCCGGTTGGAACAATTACGCCAGACCCGTCAGATTAACGCACCTTATACCCACGCGCCCTTGATTCGTGAATCGAAAGATGCGCGCCCGAATGTTGCCGCCAAAGCCGACAAACCTTATGAACTCGACCAAAAATCGCGCGATAAGGTATTGCGGGAATACATGCGCAAATGGCAGGAAGAACACAATGCCGAAGTAGCGCAGCATGAAGACATCGAAACCGATGATATGGTGCTGCTGCAGGAAAACTGGTTGAGCGCGCAAAACGCTTTGCAAATGCGCGCTTCCGAGAAACACATCGAATCGACCCGCACCGTGTGGCTCAATCCGAAACGCCAAACCGTAGAATTTCCCGAGCTGCAAACTGAAAGCGAAGACACCATGCCGTCTGAAAAGATGAATGAAACCGAGCATTCAGACGGCCTCGATGATGTGGCCGAACAAAAAATAGTGGTGAATATCAATGTATTGAATCCGCAGACCATCGGCCGCCGAGAAGTGTTTTGCATCTCCGAACAAGAATTGGCCGAGCGCCTGATCAAGCGCATGCGCCCGCATGTGACTGATGCGGTCAATGGCATGATCCGCGTGGCGCTGCAAAAACAAATGGCTTTGCTCTCTTACAATTTGCAGCAAACCTTAAACGAACAAGCACCGGCCTTGGTGGAAGATTTGCTCGATCACAATGTGAAAAAAGTGTTGGCCGATTTGAAGTACGAAATGAAATACAAGCGTGAGAAGTAAACCGAATGAATAAATGGATTTGGATGGTCATTGCCGCCGCGGCGTTTTTGGGCTATCAAAAATGGCAGGATACGGCGCAACAGCCGCAGCAGGGGCAAACGCAATCAAGGCCGTCTGAACAAGGTCAAACGCGTTCCGGCAGCAATGCTGAAGCCGTGTTGCAACGTGCTTTTGAACAGCGCCAAAGCAAGTTGCAAGTCGAAGACGAGGGCGTGGTGAAAAAGACCTTGCCGGACGACAATAAAGGCTCGCGCCATCAACGCTTTATCTTGAAATTATCCAGCGGCCAAACCTTATTGGTGGCACACAATATCGACTTAGCCGACAAAATCAAAGGCTTGAAAAAAGGCGACACCGTGCGCTTTTACGGCGTGTACGAATGGTCGGAACAAGGCGGCGTGATTCATTGGACGCACCACGACCCGAATGGTCGTCATATTGGTGGCTGGCTGAAACACAACGGCAAGGTTTATCAATAATTGTTTGAGGCCGTCTGAAACCATATGCTTTCAGACGGCCTGATTATTCAAAAATAGAATAGTTGATGTTAGCTTTATTTTAATAACGAATATCTGATTTTGCTCAGTTTTTGTTCTTGAAACCAAAGCAAAATCGGCGCAAAATATTAACAAATTACATGCAGGCCGATACAGCAGACACCATGCTGCTTTTTTTATTTCCGTTTTCAAACGGCCTGAGAGCTTGGTCAACCCCTAGATTTGAGTGCAGTTCAAAGTTGTCGCAGCACAACGAAAAATGTGCCAAACAGGGATTTTGCAAAGCGCTCGGCCTTGAACACTCAGGACTCAACCATGACGAAAAAGCTTCACCCGCAAACCTTGGCCATCCGCGCCGGCAAAGAGCAAACCGCTTACAACGAACACAACCAAGCCCTGTTTTTAACCAGTAGCTTTATGTGGGAAAGCGCGGCGCACGCGGCAGATTTGTTCTCCAAAAAGGTGAAAGGTTTCACCTACACCCGCACCGCCAACCCGACTACTGCCGCTTTTGAAAAACGCGTGGCGGCTTTGGAGGGCGCAGAGCGTGCAGTGGCGACATCGACCGGTATGTCGGCGATTCAGGCGGCGTTTCTGACCTTTTTGAGCGCGGGCGACCATGTGATTTGCAGCCGCGGTTTGTTTGGCACGACGGTCGGCTTTATCGATACCGTGGTGAAACGCTTCGGCATTGAGGTGAGCTATGTCTCGACTGTTGATGTGGCCGAATGGCGCGCAGCGGTGCAGGATAATACCAAGCTGTTTTTCTTGGAAACGCCCTCTAATCCGCTGGGGGAAGTGGCTGATCTACAAGCTTTGGCAGCGTTGGCGCATGAAAACGAAGCCTTATTGGTGGTGGACAACAGCCTGATGTCGCCATTCGGCCAGCAGCCTTTGCAATGCGGTGCTGATATTTCCGTGCAATCCGCAACCAAAGCGATTGACGGACACGGGCGCGTGGCGGGCGGCGTGTTGTCCGGTTCGGAAGCCTTGATGAATCAAGTGGCGATGTATGCCAATTCTTGCGGCTTGGCAATTTCACCGTTTAATTCGTTTGAATTATTGAGCGGCATTGAAACGCTTTCCATCCGCATGGAAAAACAATTCGACAATGCGCTGAAAGTGGCGCAATGGTTGCAACAGCAGCCGCAGGTCAAAGCGGTGTATTACGCCGGTTTGCCGGAGCATCCGCAACGTGAACTGGTTGAGCGCCAGCAAAACGGCGGCGGCATTGTAGTTGGTTTTGAATTGGCCGATCAAGATGCGGCATGGAAAGTGATTGACAGCGTAAACGTGTTTTCGCGCACGGCGAACTTAGGCGATGTACGCTCGACCGTCACCCATCCATGGACCACTACCCACGCGCGTATGTCGCCTGAAGACAAGCTGGCCGCCGGTATCCGCCAAGGCTTGGTGCGCTTGTCGGTCGGCTTGGAATATGTCGATGATTTAATCGATGATTTGCAACAGGCCTTGGCTTAGTCCTATAATATTGGTAATAGAATTATTCAGACGGCCTGATGGCAGGTCACAAGGCCGTCTGAAACATCACGCCAATGAAAAAGGAAAAAAACACATGGATGAGGCCGTTTTCGCCACTTGGGCAATGAGAATCTGCTTAACGGGTCTGATTATTTTTTTGGGCTTTATCGTTTACAAGCTGGGTAAGGAATCGAAAGCCGGTAAGTTTGGTATGTTTATGCTGTTTTTCGTGCTGGGCTTCGGTGTGTTCGGTTTTGTATTTAAAGAATTTTTGATTAATTTCTTGGTGATTCCGAAATAAAGTTTATGCCAAATAAAATGCCGTCTGAAACATTGGATTCAGACGGCATTTTAATTTGTATCAGTCATGACTTTTGCAAAACTCAATTTGAACTAAGGAAACTATGCTTGTCATTCCCGCCTACGCGGGAATGACAGTTTAAAGATTTCTGAAAATTGACGATTTTTGCAAAGGTCTCAAGCTGAATTACGCTTTCAGTGCAGCCGCTTCTTTGGCCAAGCGGGTGATGGTTGCCCAATCTTGGTTTTTCACCGCATCTTTCGGGGTCAGCCATGAGCCGCCGACACACAATACATTTGGCAAGGCCAAGTATTCCGGCGCGCTTTCCAAAGTGATGCCACCGGTCGGGCAGAAGCGGATGTCAGGGTAAGGGCCGTACAAGGCTTTAAGCATGGCTTTGCCGCCGACTACTTCGGCAGGGAACAGCTTCAAAGTGTCGATGCCGTGTTCCAAGGCCAATTGCACTTCGCCTGGTGTTGCCACGCCCGGAATCAATGGAATGCTGCTTTGATGGCTGGCTTTGGCCAAGGTTTCATGCAAGCCCGGGCTGATGGCGAATACCGCACCGGCATCTTCCACGGCTTTGAGTTGCTCGGGGTTGGTTACTGTGCCTGCGCCGACGATGGCATTCGGCACTTCTTTGGCAATCAGGCGGATGGCGTCTACGCCGACCGGAGTGCGCAAAGTGATTTCTAATGTCGGAATACCGCCTTCAACCAAGGCATGCGCCAAGTCAACGGCCGTAGATAAATCGTCAATCGCCATCACAGGGATAACTGCGCCTGCGCTTAAGATTTCGCGTGGGGTGAGTGTTGCAGACATGTTTGTTCCTTGAAAATAAGTGCACTTCGTTAATGAGTTTCAGACGGCCTTGAAGATTCATCAACAGGCCGTCTGAAAAAGGTTTAGGCAAATTCGCCGCCGAAACTCATGGCGCCGGTTTCCGCCGAGCTGGTCATGCTGCGGAAATTGGCAAACAATTCGCGGCCGCAGCCTTGCTGGTTAGCGCTCAAATCGATTTGTTCGACTTCGCGTGCAGCCCATTCGGCTTCGCTGGTTAACACGTTTAATTCGCCGGTCACCGAATTAAAGCGGATTAAATCGTCGGTGCGGATTTTGCCGATGCCGCCGCCCATCAGGGCTTCAGGCGTCATGTGGATGGCAGCCGGCACTTTACCCGAAGCGCCTGACATACGGCCGTCAGTCAGCAAGGCAACGCTGAAACCGCGGTCTTGCAAAATGCCCAAAGGGGGAGTGAGTTTGTGCAATTCCGGCATACCATTGGCACGCGGGCCTTGGTAGCGCACCACGCACACGAAATCGCGCTCGAGTTCGCCGCGATCAAAAGCTTCCAATACTTCGCGCTGGTCGTTGAATACGATGGCAGGGGCTTCGATGATGCGGCAGCCTTCGCGGATGGCCGATACTTTAATCACACCGCGGCCGATGTTGCCTTGCATCAGACGCAAACCGCCGTCAGGTGAGAACGGATTGTCGATTTTGCGCAAGATGTCGTCATTGCCGCTTTCGGTTGGTGCTTCGCGCCATTCCAGTTTGCCGTCAATTAAGAACGGCTCTTGGGTGTAGTGGCGCATGCCGCGGCCGACTACGGTGTCAACATCGTCATGCAGCAAACCTGCATCCAGCAATTCGCGAATCACAAACGGCAAACCGCCGGCTGCAGCAAAGTGGTTGACGTCGGCTTTACCGTTCGGATACACGCGAATCATCAATGGAATAATAGAAGAAATTTCGTCAAAATCATCCCAGTTCAAAATCACACCGGCCGCACGCGCCATGGCGACTAAGTGCATGGTGTGGTTGGTCGAACCACCGGTCGCCATCAGGCCGATCAGGGCATTGATGAATGATTTTTCCGTCAACATTTCGCCCAATGGCAGGGCGGTGCCGTTGCGGATGCCTTGTGCCAAGTGGGCGGCGCCGTAGCGGGTAAGGGCTTCGCGCAAATCGGTATAAGGATGCACAAATGCGGCCGCCGGTAAATGCACGCCCATCATTTCCATCATCATTTGGTTGGAATTGGCGGTGCCGTAGAAGGTGCAGGTGCCGGGGCTGTGGTACGAACCCATTTCGCTTTCGAGCAGGGCATCGCGGCCGACTTTGCCTTCGGCAAACAATTGGCGGGTACGCGCTTTGTCTTTATTGCTGATGCCGCTGGCCATCGGGCCTGCCGGTAAAAATACTGCCGGAACATGACCGAACGACAAAGCACCAATCATCAGGCCGGGTACGATTTTGTCACACACACCCATATACAGGCCGCCGTCGAACATTTGATGCGACATGCCCACTGCCGTGCTCATTGCAATCACATCGCGCGAGAACAAAGACAATTCCATACCGGCATAACCTTGGGTAATGCCGTCACACATGGCCGGTGTGCCGCCGGCAACTTGCGCGGTGGCGCCGTATTTTTGTGCTTCGTCCTTAATCCAATCAGGGAAATCTTTAAATGGTTGGTGCGCCGAAACCATGTCGTTGTAAGCGGTGATGATGCCTAAGTTTGGCACGGTTTCCTGCAGCATTTCGATTTTGATGCTTTTGGGCATGGAAGCATAGCCGTGTGCAAGGTTACTGCAACCTAATTGATTGCGCTCCAAGCGGCCTTGTTGTTTGGCGGCGCGGATTTTGGCTAAATATTTGGCGCGCGTTGCTTGGCTGCGGTCGATGATACGCTGGGTAATTTCCGCCAGTTTGGGATGGATAGGAGTGTGGCTCATGTATGGCTCCTTTTTTGGCCGTCATGCGGCTCGGTTTTGTATGGGCGGCTGCTGAGGCCGTCTGAAAGAATGGAAACTGATATAATATAATCAATATTATAATACAAATATTGTAGTTTTGTTACAGTTAATCTGATTTATCTGTATGAAATTTGATGCAAGTCTTAGTTTTGGTCAATTGTAAGCAACTGTAATCGCGAATGTGTTAAAAACTTAAACTAGGTCAAATAAATTCTGAAAATGGCGATAGACAAAATCTGTAGCAGTGTGTAGTATTACTACTAATTTGCTGGTTTCGCTGGATTTTCAACGGGCAATACGCAATTAAATTATCAACATGCTTCAATGTATCTGATTTTATGCGGATTTGTCACGTTAAGGTTTGTGGGTTTTATAAAAAATATTTCTTAAAAATGGCAGTTAATGCCTCTTCTTGATGAAAGATGAAACATGAGTACTCAAACAAATTTTGATTTGGTGTTGTTCGGTGCAACAGGCGACTTAGCTATGCGCAAATTGCTGCCGTGTCTGTATCAGGCACATGTGGCCGGATTGTTGAATCCGCAAGGGCGCATTTTGGGTGTAAGTCGCAGCGAAATGGATACCGAAAGCTTTTTGGCTAAAGTCGAAACCAACTCAAAAATCCATGTGAAACAAAATTTTTCTGATGAACAATGGGCATCTTTCATCAAACGCATCGAATATCTTACTGTTGACGTTACCCGCTCTGAAGACTTTGCCGCTTTGGGCGAAAAAGTCAAATCCCGTGCAGAAACCAAAAGTGTGGTGGTTTATCTTTCAACCGCCCCGAAATTCTTTGCACAAGCCTGTGAAAATCTGGCAGCGGTAGGCTTGAATGCCGACAATGTGCGTGTGGTATTGGAAAAACCGCTGGGCACCGATTTGGCATCGTCACAACAAATCAATAATGATGTGGGTAAATACTTCAAAGAAGAACAAATCTACCGCATCGATCATTACTTGGGCAAAGAAAGCCTGCAAAACGTATTGGCCTTGCGCTTTGCCAACGTGATGTTCGAGCCGATGTGGAATAATAAATATATTAAAAGCGTGCAACTCACCATCGCTGAGCAATTGGGCGTGGAAGAGCGTGGCGAGTTTTACGACATCACCGGTGCCTTGCGCGATATGGTGCAAAACCACTTGATGCAAATGTTGTGCATGACCGCGATGGAACCGCCAAAAAGCTTGGATGCCGATGATGTACGCGATGAAAAAGTAAAAGTGATTAAATCGCTGAAACCACTGACCATTGAATCGGTGAATGAAAACGTGGTTCGCGGTCAATACACTGAAGCAGGCGACATGAAAGGTTATCTGCAGGAAGTGGATGTGCCGGCTGAAAGCTTCACTGAAACTTATGTGGCCATTAAAGCCGAGATTGACAATGAACGTTGGCAGGGTGTGCCGTTTTATCTGCGCACCGGCAAACGCATGGCCGATAAAGTGGCTGAAATCGTGTTGAATTTCCGTGATTTAGACAACCATATTTTCCCGAGCAGCAAGCCGTTTGCCAACCGTTTGGTGATTGAGTTGCAACCGTTTGATTCCGTGCGCTTGTGTGCGCAAGTGAAAACGCCGGGTGCGGGCAATAATGTCGAAGTAACGCCGATGACCATCGATTTGGACAAACAATTGGCAGGTCGTCGCCCGGAAGCTTACGAGCGTTTGCTGCTGGATGTGATTAACGGCCATCTGGCCTTGTTCAACCGCCGTGACGAATTGGAAGCGGCATGGGAATATGTGATGCCGATTTTGGATAACTGGGCGCAAAATACCCAAGCGCCACACGGTTATGCCGCTCATTCATGGGGCCCTGAAGCAGCGCGTGAATTGTTGGCGCGCGATGGCAACAAGTGGCACGAAGAGCAGTAATATTTTTCAGACGGCCTTTAAATTAGTAGGCCGTCTGAAAATATGTTGTTGGTTGGAATAATCGTTCAGATGGTTTAAAGATTACATATTGGTTAGGCCGTCTGAAATGATTGCAAAGTGTTATACCCGTCTTGATTCAATCAAGAATTCACTTAATGTTTCAGATGGCCTATTGATTTGAAGGCTGTCTGAACAACGAAAGGAGCGCACGATGTTTACTTGGCACGAATATGAAAACGCAGCAGTTGCCGCCCGCGCACAAGCGGATGCGGTAGCGATCGAATTGCAAAATGCCTTAAATGAAAAAGGCAATGCCGTATTGGCGGTATCCGGCGGTCGCTCGCCAATTGCTTTTTTTGAAGCCTTGTCGCAAAAAGACTTGGATTGGGCCAATGTAAGCATCGGTTTGGTGGATGAGCGCATTGTGCCGACCACTCATCCCGACAGCAATACCCGATTAGTGCGCGAACATTTGCTGCAAAACAAAGCTGCCGCAGCGCAGTGGATTCCGATGGTAGAAGACGGTAAAACTGAAATTGAATTACAACCGCAAGCCGTAGTGGACTATGCTTTGAAACAATACAAGCACCCTGATGTGCTGGTGTTGGGTATGGGCGGCGATGGCCATACCGCTTCGTTGTTCCCGCAAGCGCCGCAATTGCCGGAAGCGATTAATCTGGAAAACAATCTGACCCTGATTCATACCACACCAATCACCGCGCCACACGAGCGCGTGAGCATGACCTTGGATGCGATTTTGAATACCTTGAATGTGTTTTTGGCCATTCAGGGTACAGATAAAAAAGCCGTGTTTGACAAAGCAGCGGAAGAGCCAAATGAAACATACCCAATCAGCCTGATTTTAAATAACGAAAGAGTGGATTGCCATGTCTTCTATACCAACTGATTACCCACGTTTAGTTGCCGATATCGGCGGTACCAATGCCCGTTTTGCGCTGGAAGTTGCGCCGCAGCAAATCGAGCAGGCGCATGTGTTGCCGTGTAAGGATTATGACACCATCGTCGATGCCGCACGCGAATACCTGCGCCTCACCGGCCAGCCGAATGTTGCCCATGCCGCGGTGGCGATCGCCAATCCGATTGTTGGTGATTGGGTGCAGATGACTAACCACCACTGGGCGTTTTCCATTGAAACCACCCGTCAGGCATTGGGCTTGGAAACCTTGATTTTCCTGAACGACTTTACTGCACAAGCCTTGGCTGTGACCCAAACCGAAGACAAAGATTTGGTACAAATCGGCGGTCAGACACCGGCTGAACACCAGCCTAAAGCCGTGATTGGTCCGGGTACCGGTTTGGGTGTGAGCGGTTTGGTACACAGTCCTGCCGGTTGGGTGGCGTTGGCAGGCGAGGGCGGTCATACCAGCTTCCCGCCGTTTGACGACATGGAAGTGACCATCTGGCAATACGCCAAAAACAAATACGGCCATGTTTCTGCCGAGCGTTTCTTGAGCGGTGCGGGCTTGAGCCTCATTTACGAAGCTTTGGCTGCCAAAGAAAAAGCCAAACCAAGCAAACTGACGCCGTCTGAAATTACCGATCGCGCCTTGAGCGGCACATCGCCTTTGTGCCGTCAGACATTAGATATTTTCTGTGCCATGTTGGGCACGGTTGCCTCGAATCTGGCGTTGACTTTGGGCGCGCGCGGTGGTGTATATTTGTGCGGTGGCATCATTCCGCGAGTGTTGGATTATTTTAAAAATTCATCATTCCGCAGCCGCTTTGAAAATAAAGGCCGTTTTGAAGCCTATTTGGCTGCCATTCCGGTGTATGTTGTGTTAAGTGAGTTCCCGGGCATCACCGGTGCAGCGGCGGCTTTGGACAATCATTTGAAAAACAGTTTAAGCAAATAATTGCAGTGTAGAAGAACAATCTGTCACATTGCGATAACGGATAGGGATTACCATCATGTTAAGTAAAATCAGTGAGTCATTGCCGAATTTGTCCGGCGCGGAACGTAAAGTCGCCGAATCTGCTTTGGCTGAACCCAAATGGTTTGTACATGCGGCGGTGGCCGAAATTGCCGAGCGCGCTTCGGTCAGCCAGCCGACGGTAATCCGTTTCTGTCGCAGCTTGGGCTATAAAGGCTTGCCGGAATTCAAATTGGCTTTGTCAGCCAGTATCGGCCACGAAGGCATGCCTTATGTGCATGAAGAATTGAATGCCGATGACGACATGAATAATGTGGTGGAAAAGGTGTTGGGCAACGCCGCCGCGTCTTTATTGGGCGAGCGCCGTTACCTGAAAGAGGCCGAGTTGGAAAACGCCATCGCAATCTTGATGCACGCCCGCCGTGTTGAATTTTACGGCGTGGGTAACTCCGGTATCGTGGCGCAAGATGCGCAGCACAAGTTTTTCCGTTTCGGCATTTCAACTGTCGCCTACGTGGATACCCACACCCAACTGATGGCGGCATCGGTGTTGACCGATAAAGATGTGCTGGTGGCGATTTCGAACACCGGTTCATCAATTGAACTGCTGGATGCGGTCAGCATTGCCAAGCAAAATGGTGCGGCCGTGATTGCGGTGACGCGTGCCGAATCGCCGTTGGCGCAATTGGCTGATTGTGTGTTAAGTGTGGCCACGCAGGAAAACGCTGAGCTTTACACGCCGATGGTTTCTCGCCTGCTGCAATTGGCCGTAATCGACATTTTGGCTATTGGTTTAGCCTTGCGCTTAGGTGATCAAGCCAGTCTGCAACTGCAAAAAAGTAAAAGAAGTATTCACAATAAACATGTTGAATATGATAAGGACTAAAAAATCATGAAACATCTTCACGATTTACCAAGCTGGTCGAAATTGTGGAAGCATTTCGACCAAACCAAAACCGACCACATGCGTGCCATGTTCGAGCAAGACCCACAACGCGCCGAACGTTACTGGTCACAAGTGGGCGGTTTGACACTGGATTATTCCAAAAACCGCATCAACGACGAAACCTTGTCTTTATTGTTGGATTTGGCACGCGAAGCCGGTGTGCCTGAGCGTATCAAGCAGATGTTCCATGGCGAGAAAATCAACTCAACTGAAGATCGCGCCGTGTTGCATGTTGCCTTGCGCAACCGCACCAATTCACCGATTGTGGTGGACGGCGAAGACGTGATGCCGAAAGTGAACCATGTATTGCACCGCATGGGCGAATTTGCGCATGAAGTGCGCAGCGGCAATTGGTTGGGCTACACCAATCAAGTGATTACCGATGTGGTGAATATCGGTATCGGCGGCTCGGATTTGGGCCCACTGATGATGTGTACCGCACTGAAGCAATAC
The DNA here is from genome assembly GCF_047839235.1 of Neisseria sp. CCUG17229. Classification (NCBI taxonomy): domain Bacteria; kingdom Pseudomonadati; phylum Pseudomonadota; class Betaproteobacteria; order Neisseriales; family Neisseriaceae; genus Neisseria; species Neisseria sp. CCUG17229. The sequence continues at coordinate 1,738,924 of NZ_CP181247.1, read as the reverse complement.
GGCCATCCACGCATGAGCATGCATTTTGTGTCTAACGTGGACGGTTCGCAATTGCGCGATGTGTTGGAAAAAGTGCATCCTGAAACTACGCTGTTTATCATCGCTTCTAAAACCTTTACCACGCAAGAAACCTTAACCAATGCTTTGACTGCACGCGAATGGTTCTTGGCGCATGCCGGTGATGAAAGCGTGGTGGCGAAGCACTTTGTCGCCGTATCGACCAATAAAAAAGCCGTGGCCGAATTCGGTATTGATACCGCCAATATGTTTGAATTCTGGGATTGGGTAGGCGGCCGTTACAGCTTGTGGTCGGCGATTGGTCTGCCGATTATGCTGTATTTGGGTGAAGAAAACTTCATCGAAATGCTCAACGGCGCGCACTTGATGGACCAGCATTTCTACAATACGCCGCTGGAACGCAACATGCCGGTGATTTTGGCCTTAATCGGCATTTGGTACATTAACTATTACGGTGGCGGCAGCCATGTCATCGCCCCTTACGACCAACACCTGCACCGCCTGCCGAAGTTTATCCAACAGCTCGACATGGAAAGCAACGGTAAACAAGTCACACTCGACGGCCAAGCCGTGCAGCATGAGACTTCGCCGATTATTTGGGGTGAAACCGGTATCAACGGCCAACACGCCTTCTTCCAATTGCTGCACCAAGGCACCCACATCACGCCGATTGACCTGATTGCCTCTTTGGAAAAACGCAGTAATCTGCGCGGCCACCACGAAATCCTGTTGGCTAACGTATTTGCCCAAGCAGAAGCCTTCATGCGTGGTAAAACGCCTGAAGAAGCGCGTGCCGAATTGCAGGCGCAAGGTTTGGACGAAGCGCGCGTTGAAGAATTGGTGTCACACAAAACCTTCTCGGGTAACCGCCCAACCAACTTAATCCTGATGGATAAAGTTAATCCACGCAATATGGGTAGCCTGATTGCTTTGTATGAACACAAAACCTTCGTACAAGGCACCATTTGGGGCATCAACAGCTTCGACCAATGGGGCGTGGAATTGGGCAAACAATTGGCCAAAACCATTTTGGCGGAACTGACCGGCGAGAGTGAACCGCAAAAACATGACAGCTCTACCGAGCGTTTGATTAATCTGTATTTGAATACCAATAAATAATGGATTAACCTAGAAAAGGCCGTCTGAAAAATATTTTTTCAGACGGCCTTTTATTTTATAGATTTAAGTGAGTAAACTTAAATGATGTTTAATCAATCTTCCAAAAAAACATGCCGTCTGAAAGTTTCAGACGGCATGTTTCTACATAAAGTAATGTTGATTAAGGTTTAACGGCTTTACCGTTAATTTTTAAACTAGTCAGACGCAGATTATACGATTTACCGTCATCTTCTTTATAAACGATTTGCGCCGGAATATTGTTTAAATTCGTGGCAAAAGAATAGTTAATCGTATCATCGCCGCGATGCACCACATAATTGCTGACAGGGGTCGAGCCGCCGCTGAATTTGTAACTTGCGTCACCCGATTTGCGCATATTGCTGATCGGGTAGATTTTTTTGCCGTTGGTGACATTTAAACCGCTTGGCAGCTTGGCGTCACTCGCTGCTAATTGCCATGCCAAAGTAAACAAATCCATGGTGGTGCCGGAAACAGTTTTGGTTTGTTTGCTGTCGGCTTTGCCGTAGGTGACGCGGTTGCCGTTGAATTTGGCATCGGCATACACTTTACCGTTGCGCGTTTCTTTGTAGTAAGTCGGCTTCAGGGTGTTACCCGAAATGGTGCCGGCCGATTCAAAACGGATTTGATACAGCGGCACTTTAATCGTTGACACGATTTTGTAGCTGTTGCCGGTTCGGGTGAAATTCATGGTGGCCGGAATATTCAGGTTGCCTGAGTATTGCAAGGTCGCCGATTTCGGTAACTCGGCCGCCATAAGGGTAGGCGCGGCCAAAGCAGCGGCCAATAAAGCGGTAAGGGTGGTGATTTTTTTCATTCTCTCTCCTGATATTAAGCCAGCAATGCAGGTGATTGCGGTTGTGTGTCGGTATTTAAAACGCGGTTGCCTTGAATGTTCAGACGGCCTGCGACAAAATCGGCCACGGCTTTGGGAAACAATTGATGCTCGACGCTTAACACGCGTGCGGCCACATCATCGGCAGTGTCGTTATCCAAAATCGGCACCACGCCTTGGGCGATAATCGGGCCACAGTCTAATTCGGCAGTTACAAAATGAATGGTGCAACCGGCTACGCGGCAACCGGCTTCCAAGGCACGTTCATGGGTGTGCAAACCGGTAAATGATGGCAGAATCGACGGATGAATGTTCATCAACCGGCCTTCGTAATGGGCACAAAATTCAGGGGTGAGAATGCGCATAAAGCCGGCCAACACCACCAAATCGGGCTGATAAGCGTCGATTTTTGCCATCATAGCTTGGTCGAAAGCCAAACGTGATTCAAATGATTTGTGGTTGAGGCTGTCGGTAGCAATGCCGCGTTCTGCTGCCCAAGCCAAGCCGGCTGCGCTTTCGCTGTTGCTTAATACTGCAGCGATGCGGGCATTGGGGATTTGGGCGTTGACGATGGCCTGCATATTACTGCCACGACCTGAAATCAAAATAACAACGTTTTTCATGACATAGACTTTCTGTATGGGGTTAAATTAAAGCCAATGAGAGATGAGAACAAGCATTTTAGCCTGATTTAACCGGCGTTAAGTTTAAGGTTGATATTGTAAATGATATGGGAAAGGCCGTCTGAAACTTTTTTCAGGCGGCTTTGAAGCTTAAATAAGGGCATTAAAAGCCTGTTTGAATAGCCCGAAAGCCAAATAAAACATCACCAAAGCAATTAGGCTGTCGAGCAGCTGCCATACTTGCTCGCGTCTAAATAGTGGCAACAACAGCCGCGAGCCGAAGCCCAGTCCGCTGAACCATAAACCTGAGGCACTGATGGCGCCGACTAAAAAGAATTGTTTGGCGGTTTGATCCAAGTTGGCTGCGCTGCCACCAATCAATACCACGGTATCGATGTACACATGCGGATTGAGCAAAGTCAGAGCCAGTGTGGTTGCGGCGATTTTCAAGGCAGAAGGGGGAATGTGGTTTTCCGTATCTACCGTGAGATAATTGCCGCCTTGCCATGCCCGTTTGGCACTCATGACGCCGTAGGCCAATAAAAATAAGCCGCCGGCCAAAGCCAGCGCACCGGATAGTTTCGGGCTACCGGAGAGTAAGGCGCTTAAGCCGAACACGCCTAAAGTCATCAGCACCACATCACACAGCCAGCATAACAGCACCACCAGCCAAACATGCTGGCGCAACAAGCCTTGTTTCAGCACCAATGCATTTTGTGCGCCGATGGCCATAATCAAGCCGGCAGAAATGAGAAAACCGTTAATAAAATGGGACATGATTTTGATATAAACAGGCCGTCTGAACACGTTCAGACGGCCTGTTTGGCATGATAAAGGATTATTGGACTTTTTCGATTTGTACTTCAGGTTGGGCAGGCATGTCTTCCGCACCGCCTACTTTTACCAGTTTCACATCGAAAATCAAGGTTGAGTTCGGGCCGATTTTATCGCCCGCGCCTTGTTCGCCGTAAGCCAGTTTGGCTGGGATAAAGAAGGTTGCTTCGCCGCCTTCTTTCAACAATTGAACGGCTTCTTGCCAGCCCGGAATCACTTGATTAACCGGGAAGCTTACCGGTTGGCCGCCGTTTTGTTTGCTGCTGTCGAATACTGTGCCGTCAATCAAGCGGCCTTCGTATTCTACAGTCACCACATCGTCTTTGGTCGGTTTCTTGCCGGTGCCTTCGTTTTTCATCACATATTGCAAGCCTGAAGCCGTGGTTTTCACGCCTTCTTTCGCCGCATTTTCTTTCAGGAAGGCTTCACCTTTTTCCAAATTGGCTTTGGCATCTTCAGTGCGTTTGGCTTGCGCTTTTTCCTGTTGTTCGGTCAGGAATTTCATCATCACTTCTTGCGCCTGCATTTCATTCATTTTCGGCTCTTTACCGTCATATACGGTTTCTAGGGCTTCGTTGAATACTTTCAGGTCGATGTCGGTGCCTTGGTCTTTCATTTGTTTCAAAGAACGGCCGATGTCCACACCCATGGCGTAGCTGGCTTGTTGTGCCGGTGTGCCGATGGCATCCACGCTGTTTGCTGCGCCGGAAGCAGCCGAAGCGGTAGCAGGAGCGGCGCCCGCATCTTTTTTCTCACAAGCAACCAATGACAAGGCGGCGGCCAGAGCCAGCGCGCTGAATTTGAAAGTTTTGTTCATAATGCTGTTTCTTTGAATGAAAAAGGAAAACGTGATTATAGCCCAGAATGCTTGAAAATGAATCAGGCCGTCTGAAAAATTATCGTTGGATTTGTAAAGATGATGGATGGATTTCAGACAGCCTGTGCCGTCTGAACGCTTATGCTTTGCCTTCCATTTTGTGATGCTCGATATCGAAACCGCTTTGACGGTAAGCACGGAAGCGCTCGCGTGCTTCGGCCAAATCTTCCAAACTGTTGCCGACGATTTCCAGTACACGCTCGGGCGGCTGCGACGCGTCCGACCAAAAATCAGGCGATAAGTTTAAAACAGTGATGTCGGCAGGAAGCGTGGGTAAGATATGGCCGGTAGCCAGTAAAACCGGTGTTTCAGACGGCATCGTTTCATGGGGTTGCCAAATTTCGTGCGGGATAAAACTTTCTGCATCCTGCTGCCATAAATCGCGGTCGAGACGGGCAATCGCGTCGGCCGAATCCGACCAAACCAATACGCGGCCACCATCACGAATCGCGCGGGCAGCCAAACGACAGGTGAAAACGGCAGGTTGGGCGACATGGGTGTAAAACGTGGCTTTAGGCATGGCAATATCGGGCAAGATTGAATCGTGTTGAATTATAACAAAAGGCCGTCTGAAAATATGCTTTTCAGACGGCCTGATTGATGAATGTAGTTTATTTCACATTACGCAAGTAATTCAACAGCAAAGGAACAGGGCGGCCGGTGGCGCCTTTTTCGCTGCCGGATTTCCATGCCGTGCCGGCGATGTCGAGATGCGCCCATGGGTAATCTTCGGTGAAGTGCGACAGGAAAGTGGCGGCGGTAATGGTGCCGGCGCCCGGTGTACCGATGTTCGGCAGGTCGGCAAAGTTGGATTTGAGCTGTTCTTTGTAGGTGTCAAACAGCGGTAGTTGCCATGCTTTGTCGTTGACTTCTTTAGACGAAGCCAGCAGGCTGTCGACCAATTCCTGATTGTTGCCCATCACGCCGCTGACGTCGTGACCCAAAGCGATGATGCAGGCGCCGGTGAGGGTGGCCACGTCGATGACGGCTTTCGGCTTGAACTGTTCGGCGTAGGTGAGCGCGTCGCACAAAATCAAGCGGCCTTCGGCATCGGTATTCAGCACTTCGATGCTCAAGCCTTTCATGCTGGTGACGATGTCGCCCGGTTTGGTGGCCATGCCCGATGGCATGTTTTCGCAAGTCGGCACAATCGCAATCAGGTTAATTGGTAATTGCAATTTTACGGCCGCGCAGAAGGTGCCGATGACGGTGCCCGCGCCGCACATGTCGAATTTCATTTCGTCCATGTTCAAGCCCGGTTTCAGCGAGATGCCGCCGGTGTCGAAGGTGATGCCTTTGCCGACCAACACGATGGGTGCGGCTTCTTTGTCTGCGGCGCCGAAGTAAGACAGTTCGACCAAATAAGGGTCTTGCACGCTGCCTTTGGCTACCGCCCAAAACGAACCCATATTGGCTTTGATGTAGTCCTTTTCGATGATTTTAGCCTGTGCGCCCAATCGCTCTGCTTCGGATTTGGCGGTAGCAGCCAAAAAATCCGGCGTGCATTCATTTGGCGCGGCATTGCCCAAATCGCGGCACAGGCTTTGGCCGAACACTTGTGCATCGGCCACTTTCACGGCTTGGTCAACTTTTTCAGCGTGCTCGGTGTGGAAAGTAGTGTGGGTGAGCTTGGCCGGTTTGGCTTCTTTTTTATAGCGGTCGAAACGGTAGGCAGCGTTGCCAAATGCTACGGCAAAAGCTTCGGCCACGCGTGGGGCGTTGATTTCGCAAAACGGCATAATATCAACGCTGACTTTCTCTTGCTTCTGCGCCCATTTGGCGGCTTCGGCAGCGGCTTTGTCGAACGTAGTGCGTTCCAAGTCTTTCAAATACACCACGGCCACAGCTTGTAAACCGTCGGCAGAAGGGATTTTGGTTTCGGTAAAAGATTGGCCTTCTTCCAGCGAGCGGAACAGGGCAAGGGCGGTGTCGTTGTGGAGCTGGGCTTCTTCCGTACAAATAAATAACGCTGCGCCGGCCTGATTCGGCTGCAATTTTTCGGCTTTTGTGCTAAATTCCACGTTTATTCTCCTGATTGAATGTGGGTGTTCGGATGTTTCAGACGGCCTGTTGCCGTATGAAAAAGATGGAATGATTGTACTCCATCATCAGGCCGTCTGAAACCTTATTTCATGATGTCGGCAGGCTGCGCGTTTGTGTTATGGTGTTTCAGACGGCCTGCGAAAAAAGACAGCGAGAACCTGCCAACCGGCTTTGTGCCGCCCAGCTTGAAATAGCAATCATATGATTTATCAAAGAAATTTTATTAAAGAATTGTCCTTTACCGCGGTCGGCATTTTTGTGGTGCTGCTGGCGGTATTGGTGTCGACACAGGCGATTAACCTGCTCGGGCGCGCCGCCGACGGACGGGTCGCGATCGATGCCGTGTTGGCCTTAGTTGGCTTCTGGGTCATTGGTATGACGCCGTTGCTGCTGGTGTTGACGGCGTTTATCAGCACCTTGACGGTGTTGACCCGTTATTGGCGCGACAGTGAAATGTCGGTGTGGCTCTCCAGCGGTTTGGCCTTGAAGCAATGGATTAAACCGGTGATGCAGTTTGCCGTGCCGTTTGCCGTGTTGATTGCCGTGATGCAGCTTTGGGTGATGCCATGGGCGGAATTGCGTAGCCGCGAATATGCCGAAATTTTGAAGCAGAAACAAGAGCTTTCTTTGGTCGAGGCGGGTGAGTTCAATGCTTTGGGTAAACGCAACAACCGCGTGTATTTTGTGGAAACTTTCGACACTGATTCGGGCGTGATGAAAAACCTGTTTTTGCGCGAACAAGACGACAAAGGCAACGATAATATCGTGTTCGCCAAAGAAGGCAATTTCGCGCTGACCGACAACAAACGCACATTAGAGCTGCGCAACGGCTACCGCTACAGCGGCACGCCGGGGCAGGCCGATTACAATCAGGTGTCGTTTGAAAAGCTGAGCCTGATTATCAGCACCACGCCGAAAATCGTTGATCCGGTTTCCCATCGCCGCACCATTCCGACCACGCAATTGATCGGTAGCAACAATCCGCAGCACCAAGCCGAACTCATGTGGCGCGTGTCTTTGCCGATTAGCGTGTTGTTGCTGACCATGCTGGCAGTTCCGCTGTCGTATTTCAATCCGCGCACCGGTCATACTTATAATATCTTGATTGCCATCGGTTTATTTCTGATTTATCAAAACGGCCTGACCTTTTTGCGCAACGCGGTGGAAGACGGCAAAATCCATTTCTTCATCGGCCTGATTCCGATGCACGTGTTGATGTTTGCCATTGCCGTGGTGTTGCTGCGTGTGCGCAGTATGCCGGCGCAACCGTTTTGGCAAGCCGTGGCGAAAAGCTTGAGTTTGAAAGGCGGAAAATGAATCTGATTTCACGTTATATTATCCGCCAAATGGCCGTGATGGCTTTGTATGCCTTGCTGGCGTTTTTGGCTTTGTACAGCTTTTTTGAAGTGATTGATGAAGTCGGCAACCTTGGAAAAGGCGGCTATGACGGCGCGACAATGGCGCAATATGTGCTGATGCAGATGCCGGCGCAAGCCTATGAATTGATGCCGTTGGCGGTGTTAATTGGCGGCTTGATTTCCTTGAGCCAATTGGCGGCGGGCAGTGAATTGACGGTGATGAAAGCCAGCGGCTTGAGCACCAAAAAGCTGCTGATTATCTTGGCGCAATTTGGTTTGATTTTTGCTTTGGCTACTATGGCGTTAGGCGAATGGGTCGCACCGAAACTCAGCCAACGTGCAGAAAACCTGAAAGCGACGGCCATCAACGGCAAGCTCACTGCCGGCGATACCGGTTTATGGCTGAAAGAGAAAAACAACATCATCAACGTTCGCGAAATGTTGCCGGATAAAACTTTGCTGGGTGTTAAAGTGTGGCAGCACAACGAGCAATATGAATTGGCACAAGCAGGTGAGGCCGAATCGGCGGTATTGAATGCCGATGGCAGCTGGCAGTTGAAAAACGTGCGCCACAGCGTGATCCACGATGACCGCATTGAAATCAAAACCGCAGCTGAGCAACGCTGGGAAACCGCGCTCAACAGCAAATTACTGGATGTATTGCTGGTCGACCCCGATCAGATGTCGGTGTCGGAACTTACCACCTATATTGAGCATTTGAAAGACAACCAACAGCAAACACAAGCTTATTCCATCGCATGGTGGCGTAAAGTGATGTATCCGATTGCTGCTTTGGTGATGGCTCTGGTGGCCTATGCCTTTACCCCACAAACCACACGCCACGGCAACATGGGCTTGAAGCTGTTCGGCGGTATTTGCTTAGGTTTGGCTTTCCATTTTGCCGGCCGTTTGTTTGGCTTTACCAGTCAGCTGTATGGTGTGCCGCCGTTTTTGGCTGGTGCGTTGCCGACCATTATCTTTGCTGTTTGGGCGGTTTACCTGATTCGCAAACAGGAAAAACGCTAAATATTCAATCGAAAGGCCGTCTGAAACTTTATACTTCAGACGGCCTTGTTATATGTAAACGTTTTTAACTCAACCAAAATTTAAACACGAAGTACAATACGGCAATCACCACAATCGCCCACACGATGCTCATGAAAATCACCACGGCGCGGCCGGCTTTGTAAACGGGGTTGTTGCGTTCGTCTTCAATGGAAGGTTTGTGTGTACTTGGGGAAGGGGTTTTATCGGTCATTATGCAAACTCTTGCTTGAAAGATCATAGGCTGAAGCGTACGCCGTTTGATAAAAAGATTCAAGCGAAATGAATCAATAAAAGTCATCATCTTCTACCCAATCGCTTTTTAAAGCCGCTTGAATCGTGCCCATGTCGAAACCACGGTAAGCGAGAAAGCGCACCTGCTTTTGTTTCTCTTTCAAATCACGGCTGGGCTGCTTGAATTTTTTGCGTAAAACCTGAATCGCGGTTTGCAATTCGCTTTCTTTATCCGGCATAAATTCGCGGCTGATATCGGCATCAATGCCTTGCTGCGCCAAAGCCTGCTGCAAGCGCAATTTGCCGTGTTGGCGGCTTTTGCTGTGGATGTAGGCTTCGGCGTAGCGTTCGTCGGATTGCCAATTGCGCTCAGCAAATTCGTCCAACACTTTTTCCAATTCTTCTTCGCTTTCGGCATGCGGCGCGAGCTTGCGCTTGAGGCCGACACGGCTGATTTCTTGGCGCGATAAAATATCCATCGCCCGAGCACGCAAGGATTTTTGCGGTTTACTCGGGCGTTTGGGTTGGTCATCATCCGTGTCGCCGAAGTGGATAAAGTCGTCGCTTTCGGATTGGTACATTTCAGACGGCCTTATGCTTCATCGTCGTCTTTGGTTTTTTGCGGTTGCAGGTTTTCATAGATTTCCGGTAGCGAGCCAATCAGCCAATCGGGTTTGGTGGCTTTGTCTTGTGACAACAAAGTCATGTCGCCATAGCCGAAGGTGACACCCACGCTGAAGCAGCCGGCGGCTTTGGCAGCGAGAATGTCGTTGTGTGAGTCGCCGACCATCATCATGTTGGCAATATCGATGCCCAATACTTCGGCGCAATGTTGTAAAGGCAGCGGGCTGGGTTTCTTTTCCGGTAGACTGTCGCCGCCGAGAATCAGGCTGAAATTATCGGCGATGCCCAATTGTTTCAATAATTCAACGGCCAAGATTTCGGTTTTGTTGGTGATGACGGCCAAGGGGATGCCCAAGGTTTTTAAGAGACCCAAACCGGCTTCGGTTTCGGGATAAAGACGTGTGAAATCGCTCAAATGGTCGCGGTAATATTGCATGTAAAACACGAAACCTTTTTCCCAAATTTCGGGTTCGGCATCGGTTTCACGTTCGCGCGTGATGACACGATGTACCAGACGGCCGATGCCGTCACCGATGTAGCTTTCAATTTCCGAATCGGGTAGCGCGTCCATGCCCAAATAAGTGCGCATGGCGTTGCCGGCGGCAATCAAATCGGGCGCAGAGTGGCATAGCGTGCCGTCTAAATCAAAGGCTACAGCTTGAACGTGTTCGATGGTGGGTGTGGTCATCAGCTTCTCCAAGGTTTATATTCGGTAAAGTGATTTTACCTGAAATAGGCCGTCTGAAAAGGGGCAGGGGCATTTTTAAGGGGATTTATCGCTGGGCTGGCAGGCTTTTATTTCGATATAAAGTAAAAAAATTTTTACGGGAAAACGGTGTTTTGAATATTCACATGGCCTGCGTTTTGATAAGGAATGTTTAAAATTCAATCAAATACAATCCTAAAAAATATTTATTGAAAATTTATTTTGGTTTTATTACTTCAATAATGTTGACAAAGTAGATTTACTACATTGATTTTAAAATATTTTATTTATTAAAGGCGCCAAAACTTGATATAGTGGTAGGCATCACACTCGTCTTAACGAACCCTTGTGAAAGGACTTACTGATGTCGAATGCTGCAAAAGAAACACTGAATCCTTTTGAAATTGCTCAAAAACAAGTTAAAGCTGCGTGCGACCGTTTGAATACGGATCCGGCAGTGTATGAGATTTTGAAAAACCCGTTGCGCGTATTGGAAGTGACCTTTCCGGTAAAATTGGATAACGGTACGGTGAAAACCTTTACCGGCTACCGCTCGCAACACAACAATGCTGTCGGTCCTTACAAAGGTGGCATCCGCTTCCATCCACACGTCAACATGGATGAAGTAAAAGCCTTATCCACTTGGATGACGTTTAAATGCTGCGTGGCCGGTTTGCCTTATGGTGGCGGCAAAGGCGGCATCACGCTTGATCCGAAAGATTATTCTGAAGCTGAATTAGAGCGCATTGCTCGTGGCTATGCCAACGCCATTGCGCCGCTGATTGGCGAAAAAATCGATATTCCGGCACCGGATGTGAACACCAATGGCAAAGTGATGTCGTGGATGGTGGATGAATACGAAAGCATTGTGAAACATTCCGCTCCGGGCGTGTTTACCGGCAAACCGGTTGATTTTGGCGGCTCGCTGGCGCGTAATGAAGCCACCGGCTACGGCGTGAATTTTGCTGCTGTTCAAGCCTTGGAAAAAATCGGCAAAGACGTAAAAGGCGCGACTTACGCGATTCAAGGTTTTGGCAATGTCGGCTACCATACCGGTTTGTACGCGCATGAAGCCGGTGCGAAAGTGGTGGCGATTTCCACTGTGGACGTGGCCATCTACAATGAAAACGGCATCGACATGGATGCGGTATTGAAAGAATACCAAACCAACGGTTTCATCACCAATGAAGCAGGCTACGGCAAGGAAATCACCAATGCCGAATTGCTGGCTTTGGATGTGGACGTGTTGGCACCGTGTGCGCTGGAAAACCAAATCACCTCTGAAAATGCCAGTGATGTGAAAGCCAAAATCGTGGTGGAAGGCGCCAACGGCCCGACCACACCGGAAGCGGACGAAATTTTGCAGGCCAACGGCGTATTGGTGGTGCCAGATATTCTGGCCAACTGCGGCGGTGTGGTGGTGTCGTATTTCGAGTGGGTGCAAAACCTGCAAGGCTATTACTGGGAATTTAACGAAGTGCAGCAAAAGCAAACCGTGGTGTTGCGTCGTGCGTTCCAAGACATTTGGAACTTGGCGCAGGAATACAGCGTTGATTTGCGCACCGCTTCGTATATGATGAGTATCCGCCGCATCGAAAAAGCGATGAAGGCGCGCGGTTGGTATTAATGCAGTAGGGTTGTAAATAGGCCGTCTGAAAAGTGAATGCTTTCAGACGGCCTTAGTATTTTTTTAAGCGAGAATATTTTTTAGAAGCTTGTAATTTAAGCTTTGCATAGGTTATGTTTGATTCATTTAGCCAATAGAAAACTGACGATTCAAACAAAAGGCCGTCTGAAAACTAATTTTTCAGACGGCCTATCTTATTTCATCAGAAAAAATTATTTTTCCAATTCAAAAGCTTTGTGCAAAACACGGGTGGCCAGTTCCATGTATTTTTCGTCAATCAATACGGAAACTTTGATTTCAGAAGTCGAAATCATTTGGATGTTGATGCTTTCTTCAGCCAAAGTGCGGAAGATTTTCGCCGCCACGCCGACGTGTGAGCGCATGCCCATGCCCACTACGGAAACTTTGCATACGGTGTCGTCGCCATCGATATCCGCTGCGCCGATGCTGTCCTTCAAGTTGTTCAATAGGCTCAGTGTGGCTTTGTAATCGCCGCGCGGAACGGTAAACGAGAAGTCGGTGGTGCCCTCCGAGCCGACATTTTGGATAATCATGTCAACTTCAATATTGGCATCGGCTACCGCGCCCAAGATTTGGTAGGCCACGCCCGGTTTGTCAGGTACACCACGCACGTTAATGCGGGCTTGGTTTTTATCGGTGGCGATACCGGTTACGGCAGCTCTTTCCATGTTGTCGTCCTCTTCAAAGGTAATTAAGGTGCCGTTGCCGCCATCTTGCAGGCTGCTCAATACGCGCAGGCGTACTTTGTATTTTCCGGCGAATTCTACGGAGCGGATTTGCAAAACTTTCGAACCCAAGCTGGCTAGTTCCAACATTTCTTCAAAAGTAATGGTATCCAAGCGGCGCGCTTCAGGCACCACGCGTGGGTCGGTGGTGTACACGCCGTCTACATCGGTATAGATTTGGCATTCGTCCGCTTTCAGAGCAGCAGCCAGCGCAACGGCAGAAGTATCCGAGCCGCCGCGGCCTAAAGTGGAGATGTCGCCTTCGCTGCTGATGCCTTGGAAACCGGCCACGATCACCACGCGGCCGGCATCTAAGTCGGCACGCATTTTGGCGTCGTCAATGCTCTCGATGCGGGCTTTGGTGTGGGCAGTGTCGGTTTTCAAAGCGACTTGCCAGCCGGTGTAGCTCTTGGCATCCACGCCGATGTTTTTCAAGGCCATGGCCAGCAAACCGATGGTGACTTGTTCGCCGGTGGACAATACGACGTCTAACTCGCGTGGGTCGGGCGTGTCTTGCATTTCGTGTGCCAAGGCAACCAAGCGGTTGGTTTCACCGCTCATGGCCGATACCACGACAACAACGTCATGACCTTCGGCGCGGGCTTTGGCAACACGGTTGGCTACGTTTTTAATGCGTTCGGCGGAACCGACTGAGGTGCCGCCGTATTTTTGTACGATTAACGCCATTTTTTTCGTGCTTTCTTTGGGAGGTGAGGCAGCGGTTTGTTGCTGCGTTGGTGAGAAAAGTTTGGTTATTATTACTATTTTTTACATAAAATTCAAGGTTGCAGCCCGATTAATTCAGTTTTATAGCCTAACTCTTTGGGAAATGGGGCAGTTTCGTGACATTGTTGACAATATTGCCACTTGTTTTCGTGTGAATGATGGCCTTTATAAATGGAAAGGCCGTCTGGAACATGATGTTCAGACGGCTTTGAATGGTTTATTTGATTAAAGCGTGTTCAATCAGATTGACGGCTTGTTGCAAACGCTGTTCATGCGAACCACTCAAAAGCGTAAACGAAATATGATTGCGTTTAAGAAAGTTTTGGAACAAAGCCAATACTTTTTCACGCTCTTGCGGTTTGTCGCGCAAATCGTCGGCTACCCATGGCACATCAATATCGGTCAGTAAAACAGTGTCGTAATGTGAGGCTAAGGTAGCTGCTTCCAAATCGGGTGGGCATTCGCCAAAATAAAGATAGGCATATACCACCAACTCCCACAGGCAGGTGTCGCAAATCAGCACGTCACGCGCAGTTTGTGCCAGCCGGTTTTCAGATTCCATCTGCCCTTGCGCAATAGGCAGCAAATCTTCCCAGCGGCAGATTTGCTGGGATTCGTCCCACAAAACCTGGCAGTAGTCACGCATGTATTCCGGCACCCAATGGGTTTGGAAATGCGTTGCTAAGGCTTGCGATAAAGTGGTTTTGCCTGTCGATTCCGGCCCGATTACGGCAACACGGTGGAGGGGTGGGTTTGTTTGGCTGAGATTTTTTTCCATGAGGCATATCCGCTGATGGCAATGAGGGTGAACACGATATATTGGAAGGCGCTGAAGGTCAGCCCTTTATAAAAATAAAGCGGCACCGATACGGCATCGGCAATGACCCATAAAATCCAGTGGGCGATTTTGCCTTCCGCCATCAGCCACATGGCCACCAGAAACAGCGCGGTGGTGAAGATATCGGTGTAATCCAGCCATGTGAAATGGGCAAATCCCGCGCTGACACCCTGCCAAGAAAAACCATTATTAATGTAAGGTTTGAACCAGTAAACCAAGCTGACAAACAGCATGCTGAAGAGGCTCAAAGCCATGCAGGCCAACCAGTCTTTGCGTACAAAAGGAGTGATGCGGAAGGTTTTATCTGCCTGCTGCCGTTTCGACCAGTTTATCCAACCATACACGCTTAAAACCGTGTAATAAGCATTAATCAGCATATCGCCAAAAAGAGCATAAACCCACAACAGCCACACGAAGCCGGCAGTGCTGACAATGCCGACGGGAAAGCCCCACACGCTGCCATTGCGGATCAGCCACACGCTGGCCATACCGAAGATTACGGCGACCAGCTCCAATGCCACCAGTTCGGCAGCGATACCTTGGTATTGCGCAAAAAGTGAGTGAAAAATATCCATTGATTTGTAAGAAATATATAAAAGAGGCCGTCTGAAACAGTTTCAGACGGCTTTGTTATCTGAATTAAGCCTGTAAAGCAGCTTGCTGGTGTTGCACCAATTCGGCAATGCCTTTTTGGCCTAAGGCAATCAGTTTGCCCAATTCATCAAGCGTAAACGGTGCGCCTTCCGCTGTGCCTTGGATTTCGATGATTTTGCCTGAAGCGGTCATCACGATATTCACGTCACTGTCGCAGCCGGAGTCTTCGGGGTAATCCAAATCCAACAACGGTACACCAGCCACCACGCCCACAGATACGGCGGCAACGGCTTCGATAATTGGCGTTTCGGCAATCAGGCCGTCTGAAAGCAACTTGTTTGCCGCCATTTGCAAAGCCACAAATGCGCCGGTAATCGAAGCGGTGCGCGTGCCGCCGTCGGCTTGAATCACGTCGCAATCGATTAAGATTTGACGCTCGCCCAGTTTTTTCATGTCCACCACGGCACGCAGCGAGCGGCCAATTAAACGCTGAATTTCTTGCGTGCGGCCGGATTGTTTGCCGGCAGCAGCTTCACGGCGCATACGAGAAGCGGTGGAAGCCGGCAACATGCCGTATTCCGCCGTCACCCAGCCTTGTTCTTTACCGCGTAGAAACGGCGGCACGTTTTCATCAATCGATGCGGTGCAGATCACTTTGGTGTTGCCGCATTCAATAAGTACCGAGCCGTCGGCGTGCGGCAGAAAATTCGGTGTGATGCGGATATCGCGCAGGCTGTCGGCGGCGCGGTTGGTGCGGATAGGGTGGCTCATAAAACATTCCTTAATAAAAATATAGCGCGATTATAGCAGCTTCTTTCAGACGGCCTATTATCTGCTGGTCTGCTATGGTATATTGAAAACACTTTCACTCGTAATGTAGAAACGGAGTAAAAACCATGACCATTCGCAGTATGACCGGCTTTGCCAACGCCGCCGGTGAGTGCGGCAGCAAACGCATTAATTTGGAAATCCGCGCAGTAAACCACCGCTATTTGGACGTGCAATTCCGCATGCCTGATGATTTACGCCATCTGGAAGGTGCCTTGCGCGAGCAGATTGCAGCCGAAGCCGTGCGCGGTAAATTAGAATGCCGCATTCAAATTCAAGACATCACACAAGGTGCGCAAGGCTTAGAAGTGAATCAGGACTTGGTAGCGCAACTGGCCGGCTTAAATGAGAAATGGCGCGATGAGTTTGATGGTTTGGGCAAGTTGACCGTGGCGGATATTTTGAAATTTCCAGGTGTGTTGGCCAGCCAAAGCGAAGACCCGGAAGCGTTTGCGCAAACTGTGCAGGATTTGTTGAAACAGGCTTTGAAAGACTTCGCTGCTGCCCGCAAGCGCGAAGGTAAGAAACTGGCCGATCATCTGCTTGACCGCTTGGAAAAAATGGAAGGTATTGTTGATGCATTGAGCGAATTGTTCCCAAGCCTGTTGGAAGCACATATGGAAAAAGTGCGCACACGCTTGGCCGAAGCCGTGGCAAACATCGATAACGACCGCCTGCAGCAAGAGTTTGCTCTGTTTATTCAAAAATCCGATGTTGATGAAGAATTCAGCCGCTTGCGTACCCACATCGACGAAGTACGCCGCATTGTGACCGAAAGCAAAGGCAGTGTCGGCAAACGCTTGGATTTTTTGATGCAAGAACTCAACCGCGAAGCCAATACTTTGGGCAGCAAAGCCATCGCTGCTGAAAGCACACAAGCGTCGGTGGAGCTGAAGGTATTAATCGAGCAAATGCGCGAGCAGGTACAAAACATCGAATAGGGTTTCAAGCAGGTTCTGTTAAGATTAAAAGCCGTCTGAAGTATTCAGGCGGCTTTTTAGTATAGTGTCTGAGTGATTTAACTGCCAAACCATGTAGATGGGGGGTATGTGTAGAAAGAAAAACGGATATTGATGAGAAGATATTGAAGCGTTTCTGCTTACAGTGTCAGTATCCTTATGAAAGCCAAAGCCAAGCATTTTTCAAATTTTATCGGATAATTTGCTGTCGGAGTACGGCTTTGGGTTTACAGTGTCGGCGAGTAGGCCGTCAGAGTTTAAAAGATGCCATTCAAGCAGCAGGAATGGTACAGCCGCTGTATTGTACTTATCCGGCGTTGTAAAAGTCCGGGATATTTTTTGAGGTAATTGACGTATAATGGCGCATGTAAAAGTTTAGCCATTTTTGTTTTTATGATGTTAACCTGATTTTGATGGTTAACTTTTTGTTTGATATCTGAGGAACAGCATAATGAGTAATGATAAAACCTGGTCGGGCCGTTTTAACGAGCCGGTATCCGAATTAGTGAAAAAATACACCGGTTCGATCGACTTCGATAAGCGTCTGGCCAAGTGGGATATTCAAGGCTCTTTGGCACACGCGCAAATGCTGCAGCAAAGCGGGGTATTGAGTGCCGATGATTTATCCGCCATCCAACAAGGTATGGCCGAGATTATAGCAGAAATCGAAGCCGGAAAAGTGGAATGGTCGCTGGATTTGGAAGATGTGCACATGAACATCGAGCGCCGTCTGACCGACAAAATCGGCGATGCCGGCAAACGCTTGCACACCGGCCGCAGCCGCAACGACCAAGTCGCCACCGATATCCGCTTGTGGTTGCGCGACCAAATCACCGACATCCAAACCCTGATTCAAGACCTTCAGGCGGCCTTGGTGGAGTTGGCCGAAGCCAATGCCGAAGTGGTGATGCCCGGTTTTACCCATTTGCAGGTTGCCCAGCCGGTGAGCTTTGGTCATCATATGCTGGCTTATGTTGAAATGCTCGGCCGCGACTTCGAGCGCATGGCCGACTGTCGCAAACGCGTCAACCGCATGCCTTTGGGTGCGGCAGCCTTGGCTGGTACCACTTATCCGATTCAGCGCGAAATCACTGCCGAATTGTTGGGTTTTGAACAAATCTGCCAAAACTCGCTCGATGCCGTGTCCGACCGCGATTTTGCCATCGAATTTACCGCCGCTGCTTCTTTGGTGATGATTCACTTGAGCCGCTTGAGCGAAGAATTAATTTTGTGGATGAGCCCGCGTTTTGGTTTTATCGACATTGCCGACCGCTTCTGCACCGGCTCAAGCATTATGCCGCAGAAGAAAAACCCTGATGTGCCGGAGCTGGTGCGCGGTAAGTCTGGTCGCGTGATTGGCCATCTGATGGGCTTGATTATGCTGATGAAATCGCAACCGTTGGCGTACAACAAAGACAATCAGGAAGATAAAGAGCCGTTGTTTGACACGGTTGATACCTTAATTGACACCTTGCGTATTTACGCCGACATGATGCGCGGCGTGACCGTGAAACCGGAAAACATGCGCGCTGCCGTGATGCAGGGTTTTGCCACCGCCACCGATTTGGCCGACTATTTGGTGAAAAAAGGCATGCCGTTTCGCGATTCGCATGAAGTGGTGGCACAAGCTGTGCGTCATGCCGATGACAAAGGCGTGGATTTGAGCGACTTGCCGCTGGACGTGTTGCAAGGCTTTTCTGATTTGGTGGCCGAAGATGTGTACGAAGTGCTCACACCGGAAGGCAGCTTGAATGCCCGCAACCACTTGGGCGGCACTGCGCCGGAACAAGTGCGTTTCCAAGCAGCGCGTTGGAAAAAAATGTTGGCTGAATAAGCTGATTAATTAAAATAGGCCGTCTGAAAATATGTTGTTTTCAGACGGCCTATTTCATATTCAAAAATAATTTTTAAAATTATGCCGTAAATCCACCGGCAATTTCCGCAATAATTTCTGCCGCGCTGCCGCTGCGGGCAAGCGGTGCGTTTTGTCCTGCCCACAAAGGCGAAAAGTTATCGCTGCCTTGTTTTTCAGCGGCGCTGCGTAATGGTGCCGATGCGCTTTGGGCGAGTGGGAATGGTGGTGCGTCGGGGTGAATGCAGCCGTTTTCACGCATAAAGCGGTTGACGATGCCGCGCGCCAAGCCGCCGGAGAACAGATTGGTTAAAGCGGTGGTTTCTGCACGTGGGCTTTGCAAGGCGGCGCGGTGCAGGGTGCTGGTGCCGGCTTCGTCGGCCAACAATAAAGCTGTGCCGATTTGAATGCCGTCTGCGCCTAGTGTCTGCGCCACACGGGCGGTAGCTGCATTGCTGATACCGCCGGCCGCAATCACCGGTACATCGACTGCCGCACGGATTTGCGGCAGCAGCGCAAAAGTGCCGACTTGTTCATACACCTTGCTGCGGAACATGGAGCGGTGGCCGCCCGCTTCCAAGCCTTGGGCAATCACCGCATCAGCGCCGTTTTGCACCAGCCAGCGCGCTTCGTCAACCGTGGTGGCGGAAGCCAAGATTTTCGCGCCGCTTTGTTTTACTTGTTGAAGCAAATCCGCTTGAGGTAAGCCGAAATGAAAGCTGACAACCGGCGGCTTGAGTTCGGCAATAATGTCTGCCTGTGCCGCGCCGAAAGGCTGCCGTCCGCCGCCTTGTGCAATATCATCGGTATTGATACCGAGTTCGCGATAATAAGGCGCCAGTGTGTTAAGCCATTGCTGCATCTTGTCGGCATCGGCTTCAGGCTGGCGGTGGGCAAAAAAGTTGACGTTAAACGGCGCATCGGTGGCAGCGCGGATGGCTAAGATTTCGGCATGCAGTTGCTCGGGTGAGAGCATGGCGGCGGGCAGTGAACCGAGCGCACCGGCACGGCAGGCAGCGATGGTGAGACGGCTGTTTTGCATGCCGGCCATCGGCGCTTGAATCACGGGCAAACGGCAGCCGAGCAGTTGGGTCAGGCGGTTAGACATGGGTTTTCCTTTGTAGAATGGCGTGGCTTTGTTGAACTGAAAGAATAGTTTACCCATAATTAGGCCGTCTGAAAATAAGTGCAATCATGTTCAGACGGCATTGATTATGTTATAAATCCCTTTCCAATATTGACTAAAAAGAGTGCGCCATGCCGATTCGCCCTTACACACACCACACCCCCGATATTCACGAAACATGTTTTATTGACGACACCGCCGTGGTCATCGGCCAAGTCAGCATGGCCGAGCAGGTCAACGTTTGGCCGCTGGTGGCCATGCGCGGCGATGTGAACCACATCCGCATCGGTGCGCGTACCAATATTCAAGACGGCAGCGTGTTGCATGTCACCGGCGCGCGCCCGCAAAAGCCGGAAGGTTCGCCCTTAATCATCGGCGAAGACGTGACCATCGGCCACAAAGTGATTCTGCACGGCTGCACCATCGGCAACCGCGTATTGGTCGGCATGGGTGCGATTGTGTTGGACGACGCGGTGATTGACGATGAAGTGATGGTCGGTGCGGGCAGTGTGGTGCCGCCGGGAAAGCATCTGCAAAGCGGTTTTCTGTATCTCGGCTCACCCGTCAAACAAGCGCGTGCGTTGACGGATGAGGAAAAAGCGTTTTTAAAACAATCGGCTGTGAATTATATTAATCTTGCTGAAGAATATAAATAAGTTTCAGACGGCCTGTCTTGAGGCCGTCTGAAAACCCAATAAAGCGATCACATTATGAACCACATTTATCTCGCGTCCGGCAGCCCGCGCCGCCGTGAAATTTTAGAAAACTTAGGTTATGCCGTGCAGCGGTTGCCTGCCGAAATCGACGAAATGCCGTATCCGCAAGAAAAGGCCGCCGATTATGTGCAACGCTTGGCGCGTGAGAAAAATGCCGCTGCTGTGGCGCAATGGCAGGCGGCGCATACCGAGCCGCCCGAGTTTCCGATTCTCACCGCCGACACCACCGTCGCTTATCAAAATCAAATTTTGGGCAAACCGGAAAACGAAGTCCATGCAGCGGAAATGTTGGCGCAATTATCCGCCACCACGCATCAGGTTTATACCGCCGTCAGCGTGTATTGGCAGGGCGAAACGCGCACGCTGTTGCAGCAGAGCGATGTCACCTTCAAAACCATGAGCGCGGCAGAAATCGCAGCGTATATTGCCAGCGGCGAGCCGATGGATAAGGCCGGTGCGTATGGCATTCAAGGTTTGGGCGGTGTGTTTGTCGCGCATTTGCAGGGTAGTTTTACTGGTGTGATGGGTTTGCCGGTATTTGAAACGGTTGAACTTTTGGCGCAATTTGGTTTGGCTGTGCCACCGTTTGAAAAATAACAAAATAGGCCGTCTGAACGCATGGCAAAAAAATATGCCGTTTTCAGACGGCCTTTTCTCAATCGGCGGATATTTTCAGTTACAATACGTCCTTGAAAAAATCCCCCGAATAAAGACGCCGTATGAAAGAACACAAAGCCCGCAAACGCTTTGGGCAAAACTTTTTGCAAGACACGCGCATCATCAGCGATATTGTCAACGCCGTGCGCCCCGAAGCCGATGATATTGTTATCGAAATCGGTCCGGGTTTGGCCGCAATTACCGAGCCGTTGGCGAAAAAACTCAACCGACTGCACGTTTGCGAAATCGACCGTGATATTGTCAAGCGATTGAAAACGCTGCCGTTTGCCGATAAATTGGTGATACACGAAGGCGATGTGCTGCAATTTGATTTCAACAGCATTGCGGGCAAAAAGAAAATCGTCGGCAACCTGCCTTATAATATTTCCACGCCGCTGCTGTTTAAATTGGCCGCAGTGGCCGATGACGTGATTGATATGCATTTTATGTTGCAAAAAGAAGTGGTCGAACGCATGGTGGCCGAGCCGAAAACCAACGACTACGGCCGCTTGGGCGTGATGCTGCAATACTTTTTTGAGATGGAATCGCTAATTGACGTGCCGCCAGAGTCGTTCGACCCCGCGCCGAAAGTCGATTCCGCCGTGGTGCGCATGATTCCGTCGAAACACCGCATCGGCAAAGCTGATGATTTCGAGCATTTTGCCAAACTGGTCAAGCTCGCTTTCCATCAGCGCCGCAAAACCATCCGCAATAATTTGAAAGAATTGGCCGACGATGCCGATTTAGAAGCCGTGGGCATCAGCCCGCAAGATCGCGCCGAACACATCGCGCCGGAAAAATATGTCGCCTTGAGCAATTATTTGGTGAATAAGGCCGTCTGAACAGAAGGGCATTCATGGAAACCAATCTGCGTAAAACCGAGCGGTTAATCCGCGAAATTAACCGCATTCATGCGCAATATTCGCAGGATTATTTCGAAAGCGGCAAAGTGGCCAAAATTAATTTGAGCCACACGTTGCGTAAAGTACCGACCGAGCATATTTTGTCTTACCGCCTGAATCTGCACGAAGCGATTAACGATTATCTGGCTTTTGCCGATACGCGCGGTATCGACTTTTTTTACCGCGTGAAAACCGCCGAAAGCATACACCATAAAATCGAGCGTTATCTGGCGCGCGACAACCAGTATCCGGTCAACAATATCCTCAACGATATTTTCGGCGCACGCCTGATTTGGCCGTCTGAAACCGTGGCTGAGATTTTGGAAAAGCTGGATGATTGGAAAGCGGAATATGGTTTGAAAAACTGGTATTTGCGCGATATTGACGGCTACATCGGCGTGCATATTTATTTTAAAAACAGCAGCAATTTCTATTATCCTTGGGAATTGCAGATTTGGGATGAAAAAGACGCCCAAGCCAATATTGAAAACCACATGGCGTATAAACGCGATTTTGTGCGCTAAACGGTCAAGCAGGCCGTCTGAAAGTAAAATATGATTAAATTCAAAAATGTACACAAACATTTCAAAGATTTGCACGTTATCAATGGTGTGAATCTGGAAGTCAAACAAGGCGAAGTGGTGGTGGTTTGCGGCCCGTCGGGCAGCGGCAAATCGACCTTAATCCGCACCGTCAACCAGCTGGAAAGCATTGAAAGCGGCGAAATCTGGGTCGATGGCGTGAATGTGGCCGATCCGAAAACCAATCTCAATAAAGTGCGTGAAGAAGTGGGCTTTGTGTTCCAAAGTTTCAATCTGTATCCGCATTTGAGCGTGTTGGAAAACATTGTGTTGTCGCCGATGAAAGTGAAAGGGCAGAGCCGCGCCCAAGCCGAAGCCAAGGCAATGGAATTGCTGGAGCGCGTCGGTTTGGCGCACAAAAAAGATGCCTTGCCGAGCCAATTGTCCGGCGGTCAGCAGCAGCGTGTGGCAATTGCCCGCGGTTTGGCGATGGAGCCGCGTGTGATGCTGTTTGACGAACCGACTTCGGCGCTGGATCCGGAAATGGTCGGCGAAGTGTTGCGGGTGATGAAAGACTTGGCGATGAGCGGCATGACCATGATGTGTGTGACGCACGAGATGGGTTTTGCCCGCGAAGTGGCCGACCGTGTGATTTTTGTCGATCACGGCCAAATCATCGAAGAAGCCACGCCGGAAGAATTTTTCACTAATCCGAAACACGAGCGCGCCAAGCAGTTTTTACAGCAGGTGATGACGCATTAATCAATGTGCAAGGCCGTCTGAACAGTATTCAGACGGCATGAAAGACAATAGCAATCAAAGGATAGTCATGTATTTTGTTGACCGCACCGCCGTGGTGTTAAAACCGACCGCACGTTTTTTGGAATGGCTGAAATCGGCCGATGAAAATATGCCTGATTTGACGGTAGAGCAAATCCGCACCAATTGCTCGGTGTTTTTGGTGCCGGAATTTGATGAGCCGGAAGCGGTGATTTCGTATTTTGACGAGCGTTATCAGCAGATTTTTGAAGCAGAAATCGCCGGTTGGGACGTGGATAAAGCCAAATGGCCGCAAGACATGAGCTTGAAAGCGTTTTGGGAATTTTTTGAAATTGAAATCCACGATATGGTTTTGGACATGGAAGATGCCGATTTAAATGTCAGCCCTGTGTTCGACAACATGATGTAAGCCATGCGCGCATTTCAGATGGCCTTGAAGCCTTCCCGCAGCCTGAAAATCATGGTGTTGGTTTTGCACTTGGCGGCAGCGGTGATGTGTGCGGCGTGGTTTTATGGTGTGATGTTTTGGCTGGGTTTGCTCGGTTTGGCGGTGAGTTTGGCTTACGCTTGGTATCACGCCGATTTGAAAGGTAATCAGGCAGTAAAGCAGATTGCGGTAAACCGTTTGCAGCAGGCCGCTATTTTCGTCAGCCGCGAGCAGACGGCTTTTGAAGCGGTATTGGGCGGCGCATCGTTGGTGACACGTCATGTGCTGTTTTTGCAATGGCACACCGGCAGCCGCACTATTTGGCAATTGGTGTTGCCCGATATGTTGGATAAAGAAACCCACCGCCGTTTGCGTGTATGGGCTCGTTGGTGTCAGGCGGAGCAAACGCCGTCTGAGCAAAAAATAGATGTGCATTGAATATCATAAGGTGCTGGTCTGTTTCAGACGGCCTTGAATAATAAATACCTGAAAAATAATGAAAACACTACAAGACTGGCTCTCTCATTTAGAAACCGCTCACAGCACCGGCCTCATCGACATGGGCTTAGAACGCGTAGGTGAAGTGAAAACCCGCATGGGCTTAACACCGCAATGTCCTGTGGTGGTGGTAGCAGGTACCAACGGCAAAGGCTCGGTGTGTGCTTATTTGTCGCAGATTTATAAACAGGCCGGTTTTAAAGTGGGTACGCTGACCAGTCCGCATATTTTGCGTTTTAACGAACGCATTGCCGTGAACGCTGCGCCGGTTGACGACGAAACCATCGTGGCGGCGTTTGAGCGCATTGAAGCGGCGCGTGGCGATATTTCGCTGACTTATTTTGAATTCAATACCTTGGCAGCGGTGGATATTTTCATGCGCGCCGAAGTGGATGTGATGGTGTTGGAAGTCGGCTTGGGTGGGCGTTTGGACGCGGTGAATGTGTTCGATGCCGATTGCGCGGTGGTGACCAGTGTGGATTTGGATCATCAGGCGTTTTTGGGCGATACGGTCGAGCAGGTCGGCTTTGAAAAAGCGGGCGTGTTCCGCAGCGGCAAACCGGCGATTTGCGGTCAGAATCCGCCGCCGGAATCCTTGCGCCAACACGCTGAAAAAATCGGCGCGCATTTGTTGTTGGTCAAAGAAGATTTTGATTTCAACACCTTGGAAAATGTACAATGGAATTATCAGTTCCATCCGAAAGTTTCAGACGGCCTTTTCCCCAAACGCCGTAATGCCTTGCCATTTCCGGCTTTGCGCGGTGCGTACCAAATCGGCAATGCCGCCATCGCGCTAACAGTGTTGGAATGCTTGGCCGACAAGCTGCCGATTGATATTGGGGCAATTAAGCGCGGTTTGCTGCTGGTGGAAAATCCGGGGCGTTTCCAAGTGTTGCCGGGTCGTCCGCTGACTATTTTGGATGTCGGACACAATCCGCATGCCGCGCGTGCCTTGCGCCGCAGCCTGATTAATCTGGCGTTTGCGCAAAATCGCATTGCCGTGTTCAGCATGTTGGCCGATAAAGATATCGATGGCGTTTTGGAGATTGTGAAAGACCAGTTTGACGAATGGTATATTGCGCCTTTAGACATGCCGCGCGGCATGACGATTGACGCTTTGCAAGACAAACTGGCGCAGCACGACATCGATAAAATCAAAGTCTTTGACCATGTTCAAAGCGCTTACCAAGCCGCTTTGGCGAAAGCTTCTGAAAATGATAGAATTGTCGTTTTCGGTTCGTTTCATACTGTTGCCGATGTGATGGCGACCTTGTAAATAGGAAATTTCATGTCTGACGATAAGCAAAAAGAAGTTTTAACCGGCTATGAGCAGCTCAAACGCCGCAATCGCCGCCGCTTGGTGATGACGTCAGGATTGGTCGTGGTTGCCGGTATTTTATTGGCTTCAGTATTGAGCACGGGTAACGGCGACAAAGAAAAATCAGCTGCGGCACCGACTGCGATTGCACAAAATGATGTGCAAGGAGATCCGGCCAACGCTGCTGTGTTGGAGCCGAGCAATAAGGAAGAGGCTGAAGCAGCAGCTAAAGAGCATAAGGTTGCCCAAAGCGAGCATGCTGAGCAGCCGGTGGAGGTATGGAAACCTGTTGCCGCCACCCCGCCGCAGGATGTCGGAGCACCATTAGTGTTGATTAACGATAAATTGGTTGACAGTGACATCAAAGGCTTGGAAGAGTCGGAGCGCATCCGTAAAGCCGAAGAAGAAAAACGTGCAGCAGAAGAGCAGAAAGCTGAAGCCCGCCGCCAACGTTTGGCGGAACAGCGTGCAGCCAAGCGCGCTGAAGAGAAACGTTTAGCAGCGGAAAAAGAAGCTGCTAAAAAACGCGCTGCAGCAGCCAAGGCTGAGAAATCAGAACGTGATGCAGAAGCCGAACGCAAGCAGGCAGAAAAAGTCGCTGCCGAGCGTAAAGCCAAACAAGCTGAAGAGAAAAAAGCAGCTGCGGCCAAAGCCAAAGCAGAAGCCGATAAAAAAGCTGCCGCCCAAAAAGCGGAACAGGCTAAATCTAAGTCGACTGAAAAAGCTGCAGATAGCAGCTCTAAAGGCCAAAAAGCCGCCATTCAGGCCGGTTATGCCGATAAAGAGCGTGCTCAAAGTCTGCAACGCAAAATGAAAGCAGCCGGCATCAATGCCACCATCAGCGAAATCAAAACCGATAAAGGTGTGGTTTACCGTGTGAAATCAAATTCATATAAGAGTCGCCAAGAAGCGGCGAAAGATTTGGAAAAATTGCGTTCTCAAAACGGCATCGCAGGACAGATTGTGAATGAGTAATATTCCTTTGGCGGATTTATTGGCTTTCGGCGTGATTGCGGCCTGTATTATCATGTCGCTCATGCGCGGCGTGATTGCCGAAATCAGTTCGCTGATTACTTGGATTGTGGCGTTTTTCATTGCCAAGTGGTTTGCCGTGCCGTTTGCCGGGATTGCCTTTAAGTCTTTCGAGTCGCAAGCCTTGGGCGTAGCATTGTCCTTTATCATGCTGTTTTTTGCGGCTTGGTTGGTGCAGCGTTTTTTGCGCTCATTGCTAACTGCCGGTGTATCGGCCATCGGGTTGGGTAGCATCAACCGTTTGCTTGGCGGTGTATTCGGTGCAGTCAAAGGCGTATTGTTGGTGACGCTGGCCGTGATGGTGTGTTCCTACACTGATTTGCCGGAAACGGAAGACTGGCAGGCATCGCGCAGCATTCCTTATTTTGAAACCTTGGCGCATGATGTGGTGATGCCTTATTTGCCGACGATAGGCAACAGATTAAACGATACGGACATTCCTTCATAACACAACCGGTTTCAGACGGCCTTTTTGATATAGACCGTCTGAAACCGGTTTAATCTTGTTTTATTTCATTGGGTTAATTCTTTTATTCGGAGAACACAAATGTGTGGTGTATTAGGGTTGGTGAGTAACGAGCCGGTCAATCAGCTTTTGTATGACGGTTTGCAGATGCTGCAGCATCGCGGTCAGGATGCGGCGGGCATCGTGACGGCTGAAGGCAGCATGTTCCATATGCACAAAGGCAAAGGCATGGTGCGGGAAGTGTTCCGCACGCGTAATATGCGCGATTTAATCGGTCATTCCGGCATTGCCCATGTGCGTTACCCAACCGCAGGCAATGCAGGCAGCAGCGCCGAAGCGCAGCCGTTTTACGTGAGCTCGCCTTTTGGTATCGTATTGGCACACAACGGTAATTTGACCAATACCGCCGAACTGTATGAAAACGTGTGCCACAAACACCTGCGCCACATCAATACCAGCTCCGATTCGGAAGTGTTGCTGAATGTGTTTGCGCATGAGTTGCGTCATGAAGTCTCGAAAAACAGTGATAAAGTGTTGAGCACCGACAATGTATTTACCGCCGTTAAAGCCGTGCATGAATTGGTGCGCGGTGCATATGGTGTGGTGGCGATGATTGCAGGCTACGGCATGGTGGCTTTCCGCGATCCACACGGCATCCGCCCGCTGGTGTTGGGTTCGAAAACTGATGAAAACGGTTTCAAATCTTACGCCGTGGCTTCCGAATCGGTGGCTTTCAATGCCTTGGAATACGATTTAGAACGCGATATTGAGCCGGGCGAAGCGGTGTTTGTCAGCTTTGACGGCCAGTTTTTCTCGCGCCAATGCAGCGCATCACAACTGAAACCATGTTTGTTTGAATACGTTTATTTTGCCCGCCCTGACTCGGTGATTGACGAAGTATCGGTGTATCAGGCGCGTTTGGATATGGGTGTGTCGCTGGCAGAAAAAATCAAGCGTGAATTGCCGATTGATGACATCGACGTGATTATGCCGATTCCTGATACCAGCCGCCCGAGCGCGATGGAATTGGCTATGCATTTGAACAAACCGTACCGCGAAGGCTTGATTAAAAACCGCTACATCGGCCGCACCTTCATCATGCCGGGGCAGGCGACGCGCAAAAAATCCGTGCGCCAAAAATTAAGCCCGATGGAAACCGAATTCAAAGGCAAAAGCGTGTTGTTGGTGGATGACTCCATCGTGCGCGGTACCACCAGCCGTGAAATTGTTGAAATGGTTCGTGCTTCAGGCGCACGCAAAGTGTATATCGCATCGGCCGCACCGGAAGTTCGCTTCCCGAATGTGTACGGCATCGACATGCCGACGCGTGAAGAACTGATTGCCAACGGCCGCACACCGGCTGAAATTGCACAGGAAATCAGCGCCGACGGCATTGTGTTCCAAGATTTGAACGACTTGGAAGCGGTAGTCAAAGCCTTGAATCCAAAAATCGAAGGTTTTGATTCTTCATGCTTTAACGGCATTTACCTGACCGGCGACATCGACGAAGCCTATTTGCAGCGTTTATCAGAGGGCAAAACCGGCTGCGGCGGCCTGAAAGTCATGCCAAGCAAAATGGAACACAGCATTACCATCAGCAGCAGCGACGAAGAATAAGCAGGAAAGAAAAGGCCGTCTGAAAGCGCTGAACTGCACCCCAAAAGTTGGACACTTTCCCCCAACTTTAAAAAGGTGCAGTTTTCTTATGTCCAAATATACACTAGACTTCAAATACCGAGCCGTACTCCATTACCATCAAGTGCACAGCCAACAGCGTACCGCAGACCATTTCAACGTCTCACGCACCCACCTGCGCCGTTGGATTGCCGCCTACCGTCAAGGCGGTATAGCCGCACTTCAGCACCCACAGGCTACGCTTATGAAGACTACGCAGACCAAACGCAACAATCCCTTTATCGTCGACAAACCCGACCATGAAAAAACTCAGGCAGAGCTGATTGAAGAGTTACGCTACATGAGGGCGGAGATCGACTACCTAAAGCACATGAAAGCCCTCAACGAAAAGAACGCCACCAAAGTTGCGAAACCGTTCAAACGCTGAGGGCGAAGCACCCGCTGAAATACTTGTTGCACAGTGCCGGCATACCCAAAAGCAGTTTCTACTACCACATCGGTAAATCCGATCCCGATATGGAAGCCAAAGCGGCGGTGAGTGAAGTTTATCACCAACACAAAGGTCGCTACGGCCAACGGCGGATTGGAGCTGTATTATCGTGGAATAAAAAGAAAGTGCAGCGTATTATGGGATTATTGGGTTTGAAAGCCAAAGTGCGCAACAAAAAATCCTATCGTCCGCAAGTTATAGGAGAGACGTCGAAAAACATCCTTAAGCGTGCATTCACTGCTGATAAAGCGGGAGATAAATGGTTGACCGATGTGACCGAGTTTAAATGCACCGACGGCAAACTGTACTTATCGCCGATATTGGATGTATTCAATCGTGAGATTGTGGCTTATGAGCTCAGTAGAAAGCCGGACAGCAAGATGGTCATGCAGATGCTGGATAAGGCATTCGGCCGTCTGAAAGGGCAGACCCCGCTGCTGCATTCTGACCAAGGTGTGCTTTACCGAACTCAGGCTTATCGGGAAAAGCTGGCGGAGAAAGGCATTGTGCAGAGCATGTCGCGCAAAGGGAATTGCTGGGACAATGCACCGATGGAGAGTTTCTTCGGGACATTAAAAGTGGAAAGCTTCTATCAGGAAGGTGTGTTATCGGTGGCAGAGTTGACCAAAGTGATAGATGATTACATACGTTACTACAATTATGAACGTATTAGTTTGAATTTAAAAAAGCTGAGTCCTGTGGCTTACAGAACCCAGCTTGAACAGGCTGTTTGAGAAAGATTTTTAATTTGTCCAAGAATTGGGGGACAGTTCACGCAAAGGGTTTTCAGACGGCCTTTCGATTGAATTAAAATAAAGTCCGTAAAGGATTTATCATGACAGCAGAAACCAAAAATTACATCACCCCCGTTGGTTGGCAGGCATTAAAAGACGAACTTTATCAACTGGTCAACAAAGAGCGTCCCGAAATCGTGCAAATCGTCAACTGGGCAGCAAGCAACGGCGATCGCAGTGAAAATGGCGATTATCTTTACGGCAAACGTCGTATGCGCGAAATTGACCGTCGTATCCGTTTCCTAACCAAGCGTTTGGAAGCCGCGGTAGTGGTCGATCCGGAAGCACGCGAAGCGACCGACCAAGTTTTCTTTGGCGCAACTGTTGAATTATTGCGCGGCGATGGCAGCGAGCAAACTGTGAAAATCGTCGGCGTGGATGAGATTGATACGGCCCAAAACAAGATTTCGTGGATTTCCCCTTTAGCGCGCTGCCTGATTAAAGCACGTGAAGGCGATCAAGTGGTGCTCAACGGGCCGGAAGGGCGTGAAGAGATTGAGATTTTATCGGTTGAATATTGCCGCATTGATTGAGGCCGTCTGGAAAAAATCAGTTGTCCAGTCTAAACATTCACATCGAGGCCGTCTGAATTTCAGACGGCCTCGATGTGAATAACGCTTATAAAAAATAAACAAAAAAATGCCGCACCAAGGGGATGCGGTGCGGCCAAATCTCAATAGCCAGAGAGAGTTACATAAAAAAATCACAGCAAAAAAGGTTAACGCTGACGCGCTTTGAAACGTGGATTGCTCTTGCAAATCACATACACTTTGCCTTTACGGCGCACGATTTGGCAATCGCGGTGGCGCTGTTTCGCCGTTTTCAGAGAAGATAAAACTTGCATTATTTATCCTTTCTCAAAGAACCCATCATGGATTGGAAACGTTGATGGAACTTGCTGGCGCGGCCTTCGGTGGTCACGTTGCGCTGTTTGCCGGTGTAAACAGGGTGGGAGGCGGAAGAGGTATCCAAAGAAAACAGTGGGTATTCGTTGCCGTCTTTCCAAACCATGGTTTTACCGTGGGTATTGGCGCATGAACGGATGAGCCAGCCTTCGTCGGCGCCGCTGTCGTAGAATAAAACGGTGCGGTAATTATCCGGATGAATATCGGGTTTCATAAAATTTCCTAGCAAATGTTATGGTATAACATTATATACCTATTTTGCTAAAAGACAAGTTTATGACAAGATAAAATCCCAGTATTAAACCTAATCATCTGTTTTATTTTGAGATTTATTCTCATTTCAGATAGCTTGAAATCGAAATATCCATATCCATTTGTAGAGAATTTGATAAAATACGCTTTCAGACGGCCTTATCAATAGCAACAAGGCCGTCTGAAATTTTTGAATTGTTTCGGCAGCCGTGTTCAGACGGCCTGCGTTTAAAAGATTGATATGTATAAAGTCATACCGATTATCCACGTGCTGTCCAAGCTCGGCGTGTTGTTTTCGCTGTTGCTGATGGTGCCGACGCTGATGTCGTATTTTTTTCTCGACAGCGCGTTCCCGGCATTTGCCCGTACCGCGCTGGTGACGACGTTTTCTTCCTGCACCATCTGGCTGCTGACGCTGCGCTATAACCGTGAGTTGCGTCCGCGCGACGGTTTTACTTTGGTGATTATGCTGTGGCTGGCGTTTGCCATGGTGGCGGCGGTGCCGATTTATTTATATGTGCCGCACATGAGTTTTACCGATGCGTTTTTTGAGGCGATGTCGGGCTTAACCACTACGGGGGCAACGGTTATCAGCAGCTTGGATACCTTGGCGCCGTCGGTCAATTTTTGGCGGCACATGCTCAACTGGCTGGGCGGTATGGGTATTATCGTGTTGGCGGTGGCAATTTTGCCGATGTTGGGTGTTGGTGGTACGCAGCTTTTCAAAGCTGAAATCCCGGGTTTGGATAAAGAAAGCAAGATGGCGCCGCGGATTTCGCAGGTGGCCAAAAAGCTGTGGGGTGCTTATATTTTAACCACCGTGGCGGCATTTTTTTCCTTGCATTGGGCGGGGATGAGCTGGTTTGATGCGCTTTGTCATGCGATGTCGTCAGTGGCTTTGGGCGGATTTTCCACGCATGATGACAGCATTGCTTATTTCAATTCGGTGAAAATCGAATGGACGATTATGTTTTTCACGCTGTTTGGCGGCATCAATTTTGCTAGCCACTTTGCTGCACTGGGCGGGCGTTCGCTGAAAGTATATTGGAAAGACGAAGAATGCCGCGTGTTGTTGCTGGCCATGACGTGCAGCATCATTATGGCTAGCCTATATTTGTGGCACAAAGAATTTTATCCGTCGCTGGCTGATGCGTTTCGTTTTGTCAGCTTTAATTTTGTGTCGATTGGCTTGGCCAGTGGCTTTGCGAATACCGATTTTGCCAAATGGCCGCTGCTGATTTCGTTGTGGATGTTTTTCTTGTCTAACGTATTGGCATGTTCCGGCTCGATGGGTGGCGGCATTAAAAACGTGCGCGCTTTGGTGCTGTTCAAATTCAGTTTGCGCGAAATGATGATTTTGCTGCACCCGCGCGCGGTGCGTACGGTGAAGGTGAATAACCGCAGTATTTCCGAACGTATGGCCTTGACGGTGATGTCGTTTATTTTTGTGTATTTTATGACGGTGGTCGTGTTCACCTTCTTGATGATGGTCACCGGCTTGGATTTTGTTTCCGCGTTTACAGCGGTGATCGCCTGCATTACCAATGCGGGGCCGGGCTTGGGTGAAGTGGGGCCGGCGCACAATTATGCCAGCTTGAATGATGTGCAGAAATGGCTGTGTACCATTGTGATGCTGCTGGGGCGTTTGGAAATTTTCACGGTGTTGATTTTGTTTACACCGGCGTATTGGAAAAAATAAATGACTATAAAACAGGCCGTCTGAAAGTTCAGACGGCCTGTTTTATTAACACCGATTATTTAACATATTGCTTCAACAATTCGGCAAAGTCTTTTGCGGTTTCTGGGTGTTTCAAACCATAAGCCAAAGTGGCTTCCAAATAGCCTAATTTGCTGCCGCAGTCGTAGCGTTTGCCCTCAAACGCGTGTGCCAACACGAATTCGTGATCCAGCAGGCGGGCGATGGCATCGGTAAGTTGGATTTCATTGCCTGCGCCACGTGGCAAGTTGGTCAGCAAATCAAAAATGCGCGGAGTCAGGATGTAGCGGCCGACCACGGCTAAGTTGGAAGGGGCTTCTTCCGGTTTTGGTTTTTCCACAATATTGGTGATGCGCTGGAAGCTTTTGAGTTGTTCCACTTCAACAATGCCGTATGAACCGGTTTGCGAAGGATCAACGGTTTCCACGCCCAATACGCTGTTGCCGCTTTGGTTGTAAATATCGACCATTTGCTTCAACGCGCCTTGTGGGGCATCGATTAAGTCGTCCGCCAAAATCACGGCAAACGGCTCATCGCCGACAGCGGCGCGGGCGCACAATACGGCATGACCCAAGCCCAAAGCTTCGGCTTGGCGGATATACAGGCACGTGATTTCAGGCGGCAGAATGTCTTTAACGTGTGCCAGCAGTTTTTCTTTGTTGCGATGTTCCAATTCGGTTTCCAGCTCGTAGGCTTTGTCGAAATGGTCTTCAATGCTGCGTTTGTTGCGACCGGTCACAAACACCATTTCGGTACAGCCGGCGGCAACGGCTTCTTCAACCGCATATTGAATCAAAGGCTTATCAACGATAGGCAGCATTTCTTTCGGGCTGGCTTTGGTGGCAGGCAAAAAACGTGTGCCCATACCGGCAACAGGAAATACGGCTTTTTTAATCGGTTTCATTATGTCTCCGTGAATCATCAAATTGAAATCTTGTCTGTTTGACCGTCAATCTCAAAAAAATTCATTTCTTTATGTATTTAACAATGCCAATAAGGCAGCTTCATCCAAAACAGCCACACCTAGCGCATTGGCTTTTTCCAGCTTACTGCCGGCAGCTTCGCCTGCAACCACAAAATCGGTTTTTTTCGAGACGCTGCCGGAAACTTTACCGCCGGCGGCTTCAATCATGGCTTGGGCTTCATCACGTTTTAAAGTGGGCAAGGTGCCGGTTAAGACGAAGGTTTTGCCAAACAGGCTGCTTGAATGGGATTCGGCTATTGTGTCGGTTTCAGACGGCATGTGTGCCAAAAATTGCTGCATGGTCGTTAAAAGCGATGAATTGGCATCAACGCTGCGCCATTGTTGCCAATCAGCAGGCAGGGCTTTGTCGTTGAGTAAACCTTCCACGCTTTTACCGGCTAAATCCCACAGCGCGGCGGCTTTTTTTTCGCTGATTTTGAAACTGGGCAGGCGGTTGATCCAACGTTCGGGGGTAACGTATTGTCCCATAGGCAGAGTGATGGCTTGTGTTTGCGGTGCAACGCCAACTGCCAGTAATTCGTCAATCATGTTTTGCTGCTCAGGTTGGGCGAAGAAATGAGCAATGGAATGCGCCACTACGCTCCCGATGTCTGGCAGGCAAGCCAAAACAGGTTCGGGTGCGCGGCGGACACTTTCCAAATCGCCGAATGCTTGTGCCAGCGATTTGGCCGTGCGTTCACCGACATGACGGATGCCGAGAGCAAACAAGAAGCGCGCCAAATCAGGCTGTTTGCTCGCTTCGAGGCCGTCGAGAATATTTTGCGCCCATTTAGTCGGCGAGGCTTTTTTGCTGCTTTTGAGGCCGTCTGAAAGCGGTAAGGTAGTTTCAGACGGCATGCCTTCTGCGTTGAGTTGCGCTTCCGTTTGCTCGGTGGTTTCCTTCATTTTTTGCAGGGTGGTGATGTCCAAGCGGTATAGGTCGGCAAAATGCTGTACCAAATCTTGCGCCACCAATTGTTCGATTTGGCGTTGACCGAGGCCGTCGATGTCCATGGCTTTGCGCGAAGCAAAGTGAATCAAACCTTGTGCCCGCTGCGCTTGGCACAGCATACCGCCGCTGCAACGCGCCACGGCTTCGCCTTCTTCACGCTCGATGTCGCTGCCGCAAATCGGGCAATGCTCGGGCAGGCGGTATTGCGGATAAAGCGGTTGGGTGTCCGTTTGCGTGTTTTCAGATGGCATGGCAAACAAATCATCTTGCAGGCCGTCTGAAAGATGATTTTGTGTTTCAATGGTTTGCATCGGTCGGCGGTCGAACACCACGCGCACCACTTCGGGAATCACGTCACCCGCGCGGCGTACAATCACCGTATCGCCGACGCGCACGTCTTTACGCTGTGTTTCGCCTTCGTTGTGCAGCGTGGCATTGGTCACGGTTACACCGCCGACAAACACCGGCTGCAAACGCGCCACGGGAGTCACGGCACCGGTGCGGCCGACTTGCACGTCAATCGCTTCTACCACAGTCAAGGCTTCTTCGGCGGGGAATTTATGGGCAATCGCCCAGCGTGGCGCGCGCGAAATGAAGCCCAGCGTTTCTTGTTGTGCCAAGCTGTTGATTTTCACCACCATGCCGTCGATTTCATACGGCAGGGAAGGGCGTTTTTGCTGCATTTGCTCGTAAAAAGCCAATACTTCGCCAATATTGGGGAAACAACCGAATTGGCCGTAGGGCAGGCTGAAGCCGAGTTCGCTCAAATAAGCCAATTCTTGAATATGTTCTTCCGAAACGAAGCCGCCTTGTTGCTGCGCGATGCCGTAGGCGAAAAAGTGCAGTTTACGCTGCGCGGTGATTTTGGAATCGAGTTGGCGCAGGCTGCCCGCCGCGGCATTGCGCGGATTGGCAAACGCTTTTTGATTCTGTTCGGCCTGACGCTGGTTGAGTGCGGCAAAATCGGCTTTGAGCATCAACACTTCACCGCGCACTTCAATCAATTGCGGCACATTATCGCCATGCAAGCGCAAGGGAATATTGGCGATGGTTTTCACATTTTGCGTCACATCTTCGCCGGTTGCCCCATCGCCACGCGTAGCCGCTTGCACCAATACGCCGTCGCGGTACAGCAGGCTGATGGCCAAACCGTCGAATTTCGGTTCGATGACATATTCAGGCTGCGCACCGTTTAAGCCGCCGCGTACGCGTTCATCAAAAGCATACATTTCCGCATGGTCGAACACGCCTTCTTCGTTTTGTGGTGAAAAAGCATTGTTCAGCGACAACATCGGTACCGTATGGCGCACGCTGGCGAAACCATCCAATGCCGCGCCGCCGACACGTTGGGTCGGGCTGTCGGGCTGTTTTAAATTAGGATGCGCGGCTTCCAAAGCTTCCAGCTCGCGAAACAAACGGTCGTATTCGGCATCGGGCACAGTTGGCGCATCGAGCGTGTAGTATTCGTAGGCGTAGCGGTTGAGCAGGGCGGTGAAGTCTTGGATTTTTTGTTCGGTTGCGTTCATTGAGTCAAATATTCAGACGGCCTTTATAAAATAAACAGGCCGTCTGAAAAAGCATAAAAAAAGATAGGTAGATTTTACCTGAAAAAAGCGGATACGCTGTTGTGCGTATCCGCTTTTTTTTGAGAAAAATGGCGTTATGAGAACAAACGCAGCGATTGTTTGCTGCCCGGTTTGATGCCCACTTTCAGCATTTCTTCCTGACGCGCCAATACATAATTGCGCACGTCTTTTAGCCAAGGGGTGGACACTTCTTCCATTTTGTCGTTGACCAAATCTAAGCTCAGTTGGCCGGACAATTTAACAGCCAAGTCCATAAACAGGTCGAAAGTTTTTTCACCGGCCGGAATATGAGGAATGTCGAACAGCATACTGAATCCGCGGTAGGCTTGATTGTTCAGCAATGCACCGGTAAAGGGTGAATTATCGAGCGATGCCAAGATAAACATCGGATTGCTGTTTTCATCAGGGTAATGGAACGTGCCGTCTTCAGCCAGATTGAAGCCCGCGCCTTCCACTGCTGAACGTAATTCCAAGCCGCTGATGCTGGAGCGCGATACTAAGTGGATGGCGATGGTTTGGTCAACACGTTCGCAGAAGTTGTCGAGCGCTTGAGCCACTTCGACAAAAGCCGGTAAATCGGTGTAACGTACTTGGCCGCCAACCAATTGGGAGAAGGCGGCAACTTGTTGGTTGAATTGCTCCAATTCTTCTTCAGAAGCCAAACCATTGCGACTGACCGCCTGCAAGCCCATCACGAAACCTTGGTAATATACGCCCGGAATCGGCTCGGCCACTTGGAAACGGTCGTCCATGGTGCAGCCGATGATTTGGAAGCGGTGGCGGTTAGATAAGCGCGGCAAGGCATGCAGCTCTTGCGCTTCATTCAATACGGTGTAGGCCAGGTAGTCAAAGCGCGGATCGAACCACGGTAATTCTACTTGTACCAACTCATCCAAGCTGACTAAGTTGCTGTGTTGTGCAGTAGAGGTATTGGGCGTGTTGGTGGTATTGTTCAAACCGGCTGTGCCTTGACCCGGTAATTCGATGCCATCATCTTTAATGGCTAAGTCGATGTCTGTTTGAATGGTTGACGGCTTGGCTGATTTTGCTTTAGCAGCATAAATTTCATCTTGTTTTTGCAGGTTGCGCAAAGCAGCTTCTTCGGCTTTGTTTGGTTTTTTCAACAAGAAACCGCGGCCGCCGGATTCTTTACCATCGCGCACATGGCTGGTTTTGCTGGCCAACAGCGCATCTTTATCGGAGTGGCCGAATTGTTCGCGCACTTGTTTGCGGTATTGGTTTTCTTGATACATATTGTAGGCAATCACAGCTAAAATAATAGCCAAGCCTAAAACGATAATAATCATGGTGGGCACTCTCGGGGAAGTAATTTCTGGAGTGGCGCAATGCCGGACTTGAACCGCAATCGGGACATCACGGTAATGTTCGGATTATAGCGAAATTTAACTATTCTGACAGCATTAAGCATAAAACCGACAACAACTTTGTTGCAGGCCGTCTGAAAAGTCAATGCGTAACTGGAAAACCTGCTTGGATTAAACGAGGCCAATCGAAAAAATGACCCGGATCGGTTTTGCGGTCGGGGGCAATATCCTGATGACCGGTGACAGCCTCGATAGGGTAATGTGCTTGTAATGCATTTAATAGATGGTGCAAGGTTTGGTATTGTGCTTCAGTAAACGGCTCAAAATCGCAGCCTTCCATTTCAATGCCGATGGAAAACTGGTTACATTTTTCCCGTCCTTGAAATGACGATACCCCGGCATGGTAGGCCATATCGTCGCACGACACAAATTGCACCGCTTCACCCTCACGTGTGATAAAAAAATGGCTGGAGACACGCAAGGTATGAATCACGCTGAAAAACGGATGTTCTTGCGGCCGGATTTGGTTGGTAAACAGCTTTTCTACCGCGCCATTGCCGTATTCAAACGGCGGCAGGGAAATATTGTGCAACACCACCAGCGAGATTTTTTCACCGGCAGGACGTGCTTCAAAGTTGGGTGAATGGGCTTGGCGGGCAGCCGACCAGCGGCCTTGCTGCAAAGAGGATGCAAAATTCATATTTTAATGGCCTTAGATACTTTAAGTCGACAAATATTGAAATGTTGTGGTAAGTAAATCTTCGGCAAAAACAGCACATTCGGTTATACTGTCGCCGATTAAACTTGATAACACATCCTACCATGTTGAATAAATTGTTGAAATGGCTGCTGGTGCTTTTGCTGGCTGCTATTGCTGCCGTGGCGGCATTGTTGTTCGTGCCAAAAGACAACGGTAAAACCTATCGCGTAAAAGTGGCTAAAAACCAAGGTATTTCATCAGTAAGCCGAACATTGGCCGATGAAGGCATGATCTACAACCGCCATGTTTTGATATTGGCTGCATATGCAACCGGTATGCACAATCAATTAAAAGCGGGCACCTACCGAATGCCGGCCAAAGCTTCGGCGTGGGGTGTGTTGCAAAAATTACGCAGTGGCCGTCCGGATACCGTGAGCGTGAGAATTGTTGAAGGCATGCGTTTTGCCACCATGCGCAAAATCATCAACGAAACCGAGAGCATTCAGCACGATACCGCGCAATGGAGCGATGAAAAGCTGATGGCCGAAATTGCGCCGGATGCGCTGAATCCGAATCCGGAAGGCCAGTTCTTCCCGGATAGCTACGAAATCGATGCCGACAGCAGCGATATTCAGATTTACCGTTTGGCCTATAAAACCATGCAGCGCGAACTTAGCGCCGCATGGGATGAGCGTCAAAGCGGTTTGCCATATAAAAATCCGTATGAATTGCTGATTATGGCGAGCATCATCGAAAAAGAAACCGGCCATCCGGCCGATCGCGCGCATGTGTCGTCGGTGTTTAAAAATCGTTTGGCCATCGGCATGCGCCTGCAAACCGACCCAACCGTGATTTACGGCATGGGTGCAGCGTATCAGGGCAAAATCCGCAAAGCGGATTTACGCCGCGATACACCTTACAATACCTATACCCGCGCCGGTCTTACCCCAACCCCGATTGCCTTGCCGGGCAAAGCCGCGTTGGAAGCCGCCGCACATCCTTCGACTGAAAAATACCTGTATTTTGTTTCCCGTATGGACGGCACTGGCTTGAGCCAATTCAGCCATACTTTGGATGAACACAACGCCGCCGTGCGCAAGTATATTTTGAAAAAGTAATTTTAGTATCAATAATAGGCCGTCTGAAAATACAATATTATTGTAGAATTTCAGACGGCCTATTATTTAGATTAAAGGAATCCCATGAACGCCCAATTCATTACGCTCGACGGCATAGACGGTGCCGGAAAATCAACCAACTTGGCCGTGATGCAGGCATGGTTTGACGAACGCGGATTGCCGGTGGTTTTTACGCGCGAGCCGGGCGGTACGGCAATGGGTGAAGCCTTGCGCGATTTGTTGCTGAATCCGCAAACCCAAGTCAGCCTGCGGGCGGAAACGTTACTGATGTTTGCCGCGCGCCAGCAGCATTTGGAAGACGTGATTTTGCCGGCGTTGGAAAAAGGCATTCATGTGGTGTCCGACCGCTTTACCGATGCTACGTTTGCCTATCAGGGCGGCGGGCGCGGTGTATCGTTGCAGGATATTGAAGTATTGGAAAACTGGGTGCAGGGCAGTTTGCGACCGGATTTGACGGTGTTGCTGGATGTGCCGCTTGAGGTGTCGATGGCGCGCATCAGCCAAACGCGTGAAAAAGACCGCTTCGAGCAGGAGCAGGCCGATTTTTTTGTACGCGTGCGTGAGGTGTACCTCAACCGAGCCGCCGCCGCGCCAAATCGCTACGCCGTGATTGACAGCAATCGTGAGCGTGAACAGGTTAAACAGGATATTGAAACGGCATTAAGTCGCCATTTCGGGCTTTAATTCAAAAATAAACAAAAGGCCGTCTGAAAAACACAATGAAGGTTTTTCAGACGGCCTTTATTGCGTCTTATCAAATACTTTCCTATTGTTGACAAAAATAATCAAATTATCGGTATGCCCGCTTCAGGTTGCATGTTAAAATTACGCCCGATTATATCAGCTTAAAATCATCGGATTGCTTTTGTATCATACCGCCTGACCGATTTTCAGACGGCTTTCACTCTTCACAGCGTAAATTATTGCAACAGGATTAGCACAATGGAAAATACATTGAAAGATGCAGCACTGAAATTCCACGAATTCCCCGTTCCGGGTAAAGTATCCGTTACCCCGACAAAATCTCTGAGCACTTCGGAAGATTTGGCATTGGCCTATTCTCCGGGTGTTGCATTCCCTTGCTTGGAAATCGAAGCCGACCCACAAGCCGCCTACAAGTACACTTCTAAAGGTAATTTGGTTGGCGTGATTTCCAACGGTACCGCCGTTTTGGGCTTGGGCAATATCGGCGCATTGGCCGGTAAGCCTGTTATGGAAGGCAAAGGCGTATTGTTCAAAAAATTCGCCGGCGTGGATGTATTCGATATTGAAATCGACGAAAAAGACCCACAAAAATTAGTCGACATCATCGCTGCATTGGAGCCGACTTTCGGCGGTATCAACTTGGAAGACATCAAAGCCCCTGAGTGCTTCTACATCGAAAGCGAATTGCGCAAACGCTGCAAAATTCCAGTATTCCACGACGACCAACACGGCACCGCCATCATCACCGCTGCCGCTGTATTGAATGCTTTGCGCCACACCGGCCGCGACATCAGCGAAGCCACTTTGGTGTGTTCCGGCGCAGGTGCTGCTGCGATTGCGTGTTTGAACCAATTGTTGGCAGTCGGCCTGAAACGTGAAAACGTGACCGTGTGCGACTCTAAAGGTATGATTTACCAAACCCGCGAAGACAAAGACCGCATGGATGAATCGAAAAAATTCTACGCGGTAGAAGACACCGGTGCACGCAGCTTGGCCGATGCCGTAAAAGGCAAAGACATCTTCTTGGGCTTGTCGGGTGCCAACTTGCTGACGCCAGAAATGCTGTTGACCATGAACGACAAACCAATCGTATTTGCCATGGCCAACCCAAATCCTGAAATCATGCCGCCATTGGCGAAAGAAACCCGCCCGGATGTGGTGATTGGTACCGGTCGTTCCGACTTCCCGAACCAAGTGAACAACGTATTGTGCTTCCCATTCATCTTCCGTGGCGCATTGGATTGCGGCGCAACCACCATCAACGAAGAAATGAAACTGGCTTGCGTGTATGCTTTGGCTGATTTGGCGATGGAAGAAGTAACCGAAGAGGTGGCTGCTGCTTACGGCCACAAATTTGAATTCGGCGCGGATTACCTGATTCCAACCCCATTCGATTCACGCCTGTTGCCACGCGTAGCTGCGGCGACGGCCAAAGCCGCGATGGAAAGCGGTGTGGCGACCCGTCCGATTGAAGATTTGGATGCGTACCAAGCCAAATTGAGCGAATGGAAACTATAAGATTCGACTCGATTAGGCTTGATGTCTGATTGAATGCAAACCCTAAAGCACAGGCCGTCTGAAACATTCAGACGGCCTGTGTTGCCCATTGTTTAGCTGGCCTTTGCTCCTTCATGATATGCCAAATATTTGCAAATAAAATAGGAAAAAGCATGTTAGAAAATATTTTCAGAAACAGCCGCTGGATGGTGGTGATTATTGTGATCGTCAGTTTTTTGGCGTCAATCCTGCTGTATATCGCCTCCATTAATGCTGTGCTGCATTTTATTATCGGCTTTTTTTCAAACTTGCCGAGTGAGCCGAGTGATGTTCAATATCAGGCGGTGATGCTGCTGAAAATATTGGATGTTTTGCTTATTGCTTTAACTTT
Organism: Neisseria sp. CCUG17229; assembly: GCF_047839235.1. Taxonomy (NCBI): domain Bacteria; kingdom Pseudomonadati; phylum Pseudomonadota; class Betaproteobacteria; order Neisseriales; family Neisseriaceae; genus Neisseria; species Neisseria sp. CCUG17229. Next base: position 1,696,926 of record NZ_CP181247.1, on the reverse strand, counting down.
TCAGATTATCAGCATCGCGCATTACCGTTTTTTCATTTCAGCCAAACCAAATAATGATTCGCGTTTTCTCAAGGCGTTGCGCATCAATAGCTTTCATGATTTAAAAGTGATTATTTTGCAGGTTTCATCACTGATTTTAACGATTATGTTTCTGGAGCAAATCGCTGCTTCAGGTGCAACTTTGGAGACGCTTTATTTTGCTGTCTCAATTGCAGTGGTCATGGCGGCAGTGGTCTTGACGATGAAAAGTTTACGGCATTAATGGCACGCGCGATTAGCCGGTTAGCGGAACCAACCGCGGATACGTTCTAAGCCGCCAAAATTAATACAGGCATCGGCATGGGATTGTGCTTTCGGTTTGGCGCGGTAAGCTATACCGATACCGGCGGCTTGCAGCATGGGAATATCGTTGGCACCATCGCCCATGGCTAAGGTTTGTGCAGTCTTTAAGCCGAGTATGTCGCGGTATTCTTTTAACAAATCTTGTTTTCTTTGCGCATCCACCACATCACCCAACACTTGCCCGGTGAGCTTGCCATCAATGATTTCCAAAACGTTGGCAAACTGGTATTCAAAGCTGAATTGTTGTTGCAGGCGTTCGGTGAAGAAGGTAAAACCGCCGGAAACCAGCAGGAATTTCACATCGTGTTTTTTGCATTCTTGTAATAAAAACTCCGCCCCGGGTGACAGTTGCAATACGTTTTCATATACATCGTGTAAAAATTGTTCATCCAAGCCTTTGAGTAGCGCTACGCGGCTGCGTAAAGATTGCTCGAAATCCAGTTCGCCACGCATTGCTCGCTCGGTAATTTCGGCTACTTGTGCTTTCAAGCCGGCACCGGCGGCGATTTCATCGATGCATTCGATGGTAATCAGCGTGGAATCCATATCGCTGACAATCAGTCCCAAATCGTTAAATGCCATATCGGGCAAGACTGCGGCATCGATTTCTTGGCGGTCAAGCTCGGATTTCGCGGCAGCAGGCAGGGTAAAATCTTCGGCTACAGTAAAACGCAAGCTGTGTGGCGTGTGTTGTGGTGCAGTGAGATTAAGGTTTTGCAATGCGCTTAAATCGCAGCGTGAAAGATCGGAGTGTTGCAGCACAAGAACGTTTGACATGATGGAGAAATGATTGGGTTGGGAAATCGCGATTATAGCAAAGAAAGAAAAGGCCGTCTGAAACAATCTGTTTCAGACGGCCAATATGTACAGCTTGGATTTGAATAGCTAAATTAAGCAGTCAAAGTGCCTTTGGTCGAAGGCATTTTACCGGACATGCGCTCATCGTATTCCACTGCCATGCGCAGGGCACGGCCGAAGGCTTTAAATACGGTTTCGGCTTGGTGGTGGGCGTTTTTACCGCGGAGGTTGTCGATGTGCAGTGTCATCATGCTGTGGTTCACCAAACCATGGAAAAATTCGCTGAACAAATCGACGTCAAAACGGCCAATCATGGCGCGGGTGAATTCGATGTTGTATTCCAAGCCCGGGCGGCCGGAGAGGTCGAGCACCACGCGGCTTAAGGCTTCGTCTAAAGGAACGTAGGCATGGCCGTAGCGCCGAATACCCATTTTGTTGCCCAAGGCTTGTTTTAAGGCTTGGCCTACGGTGATGCCGATGTCTTCAACGGTGTGGTGGTCGTCGATGTGTAAATCGCCTTTGCACACGATATCCAAGTCAATCAAGCCGTGGCGGGCAATCTGGTCGAGCATGTGGTCGAGAAACGGTACGCCAGTGTCGAAACGGCCGATACCGCTGCCATCCAGATTAAGCTGCACGGTGATTTGGGTTTCGCTGGTGTTGCGCGTTACGCTGACATAGCGGCCTTCGGTGGTAATCGGCGCAACATCGTTTTCAGACGGCATACCACCTTGAATCAAAGTTAAATTAGCAACTTCTTCAGCTTGTTCTTGTTCCTGCGCTGCGGCTTTTTCTTTGTCTTTGCTGTGGTCGCGATCGAGCCAGCCTTTGCGCTTGCTCATGCCTTGTTCTAATTTCTGCGCCAAGCTTGGACGGATGCCGCGGGCTTTTTCGTCGTCGACTTGTTCTTCCAAGCGGCGTTTGAGTTGGGACAAAGAGGCGGCATTTTCATAACCGCATTGGCGCGCCAGCTTGGTGAGTGAGCCGGCTTCTTCAATCAGTAAATACAGATTGTCTAAATGGCGTTTGGTTTTATTCATGGTGACAAGTCTCGTGTTTAAGCGTAAAGCTTGCGGATAATATTTAAGACGGCATCATTTTGCTCGGGCGAACCGATGGTCAGGCGGACGCATTGATCCAAGAGCGGATGGTTGCCATGCAGTTTTTTAATCAGAATGTTGTTTTGTTTTAAGGTTTCAAATAATTCGACCGCATCAGGTACGCGGACGGTAATGAAATTAGCTTTGCTCGGAAAGGCTTTCAGACGGCCTATTGCGGATAGTTCGGCAAACATGCGTTCGCGCTCTGCTTTTAATTTCAATACATTGTCATGGATTGCTTCAAAATGTTGCATGGCGAATTTTGCTGTAGCCAAGCTTAATTGGTTCATATTGTAGGGCGGCAAGACTTTGGCCAATTCATTCATGATGTTTGCGCTGCCGGCGGCATAGCCGATACGGATGCCGGCAAAGCCGATTTTGCTGACGGTACGCATCACCACCAAATTATCCACGCTGCCGGCTTGCGGTAAGAAACTGTCGTCGCTAAACGCACCGTAAGCTTCGTCCACCACCACAATACCTTTTGACGCACGAATCACGGCTTCGACTTCTTCACGTTTAAAACGCACACCAGTCGGATTGTTGGGGTAGGCGATAAAGGTCAGCGCAGGATTGTGCGTGTCAATGGCAGCCAAAACAGCCGGTAAATCAAGCGTGAAATCATCATTCAATGGCACGCCGACATAATTCATGCCAAACAAAGCCGCGTTTTGTTTATACATCACAAAGCTCGGTTCCACCGCCAGCATGGTTGCGCCCGGTTTGGCCAACAGCAGGCTGATGAACTGAATTAATTCGTCTGAGCCGTTGCCCAAAGCCACAGATGCTGCTTCAGGAATGTCAAAGGCTTCGCGCAAAGCTTCTTGCAGGCCGCTGGCGGCAGGATTGGGGTAGAGATGCACATCAGCTTGAGCCAGTAGCGCCGTCCATTCGTTTAACAGCTCAGGCGAACCGGCAAACGGGTGATACGGGCTTTCCATCGCATCCAATTTGATAAAATCTTTCGGTAAATCGGCAACGTGATAAGCCGTCATGGCTTTAATGTCGTCGCGAATAAAATCAAGCGCAGGCATGGTGATTCCTATATTTAGGGGAAATAAAGACATTAGATTTCGCAAAATTTTATTGATAATGCGAATACAACACTGAGTGTTATTAATGCGCCGATACGCGCAAAGAATTGTAATGTAACATAAAAAGCGTATAAAAACAGCTGTTTTAGCGACAATATTTTTTCAGACGGCCTATAATGTTCAATAAATAGCTTAAACGGATTCTGATATTAAGGGGGACACAATGAAATGGATACCGTTGTTGATGACGGCAATAGCCCTCAGTGCCTGCCATGCACCCAACCAAAACACACAGCCTAAAAACATTACCGAAAGCCAGACACGCCAGCAAACCAATAACCTGGTGGAAAAAGGCATACAAGCTTATGAGCAACACCGCTACGCCGAAGCCATGACTTATTTCACCCAAGCATCAGCAGCGGGTCACATGAGTGCGCCACGCTACATTGGCATGATGTATTTAAACGGTTACGGCGTGGAAAAAAATGCCCGTCGTGCAGTAGCCGAATTCAGCAAAGCCGCGCAATGGGGCGATGTAACCGGCCAATTCTGGTTGGGTTATTGTTATGAACAAGGCATTGGTGTCGCCCAAAACCGCGAACAAGCCTTGAAATGGTATGAGCTTTCTGCCCGCCAAGGCGACGCTTATTCTGCCCCTGCCATGACTGCTTTAGGCCGTATGTCGGAAAGCGAAGATTTACAGGAAGCGATTGAATGGTATCAAAAATCTGCTGCAGTTGGCGATAAAGAATCGCGTGTTGCATTGAAACGCTTAGATGTAGAACTGTAATGATAAAAGATACATATAAAATAAAGTGAAGAATATATTAATTTTTTATAAGTATTTATATAGAATATATTTTTATTAATAGAGGCCGTCTGAATATTAATATTCAGACGGTGTTTTATTATGCGCGGAAATACAAACCTGTTTCATCGCGGATGTGGTGTATCGGCCAGTGATAAACCTGTTGCAGCAAGTCTTCACGCATCACGTCTTGTGGTGTACCGGTCGCGATGATTCTGCCTTGATTCATTAAAATAATATGTTGTGCGTAATGAGCAGCCAGATTCAAATCGTGCAGCACCATAATGCTGCTGAAAGTATTTTGTTGATCGCGCAGATACTGCATCAATTTATGCTGGTGACGAATATCGAGATGGTTACAGGGTTCGTCTAACAATAACACGGGTGCGTTTTGCAACAGTGCGCGGATGATATTGGCGCGTTGCTGTTCGCCGCCGGATAAGCGGCTGATGCGCTTATCGGCTAAGTCAGTTAAATCGAAATATGCCAGTAACTTATCGGTTTGTGTAGCAGTGTGTTTCAGACGGCCTGTGTGTGCAAACACAGATAACGCAATGTATTCGCGCACGGTCATCGGCATGGCGTATTGGCTGTGTTGTCCGACCCAAGCTACGCGGCCTTGTTTGATTTGCGGTACGGCAGGTTGGCCGAAAAGATTCACTGTGCCGCTGCCGGCTTGGCCGATTAAGGCTTTGAGCAAGGTGGACTTGCCCGCGCCGTTGGGACCGATGATGGCGGTATTTTGATTGCATGGGAACGAAAGCGCGTCCACTTCGAGCAGGGTTTTACCGCGAATGGCGACTTTTAGCGATTGAATTTCAAAGGAAGCATTCATCAGCGGCCTCGCAACGGTTTGATAAACAAATACAGGAAAAACGGCCCGCCCAATAAAGCAATAATAATGCCAACGGGGACATCCACCGGATAAGTCAGCCAACGCGCCGCGCCGTCAATAACCAACAGGAAAACCGCGCCAAACCAAGCCGATAGGGCAATCAGCTTGCTGCGGCTGCCCCCGACCGTCTGCGCCAGTACATTCGGAATCATCATGCCCAAAAAGCCGATGATGCCCGCTAGTGATACCGCAGCACCGGTCATCAAAGCCGCGCCGATAACCGTTTGCAGTCGCACCGCGCCTACCGATACGCCCATACTGACCGCCGTGTCTTCCCCTGTCATCAACACATCCAAACGCTTGCCGCAAAACAGCAAAATCATAAAGCCTGTCGCCATTGTGATTAAGGCGAATAAGGGCGAAGTAAAACCCGATTCGGCCAAGCTACCCGACAGCCAAGTAGTGGCGCTGCGTAACACCATGTCGTCTGAAAGAAACAGAATCAGGCTCACAATCGCAGCGGAAAATGCGCTCAATACAAAACCTAACACCAGCAAGCCCAGCGTGCCGCCGCCGAATAAGCGATGCGCCGCCAAAATCAGCAAACACACGCCCAACGCACCGAGAAATGCCGCCATCGGCACGCCAATCACACCGCCACCGAATGCCAACACAATAATCACCCCCAAGGCCGCGCCACCCGATGTACCAATCAGGCTGGGGTCGGCCAAGGGGTTTTCAAACAAAGCCTGCAAAGCCGCACCGGAAGCCGCCAAACCGGCTCCGACCAGCAGGGTGGTGTAAATGCGTGGCAGACGGATTTGCTGCACGGTTTCGTCCATTTGCAGTGGTGATTGCCATTCGCCGAAACCTATGCCGCTGCATATATAAATGGCGGTGAGGGTGAAAATGATAGTTAAGATAAGGGTGTGTGGTTTCATGTCGGTAAAGTGTTTCAGACGGCCTTTAGGTTTATTGTTGGGGACATTAATCTTTTAATTTTTAGGCGAAGGTTTCGGGTAGGAACGATTTTCCCCCTCCCTAACCCTCCCCCGCAAGGCGGGAGAGGGGATGGTTTGCTGTGGGGGGGGGGAGGATTGTTGTATTTGGGTTGATGTTTTTTGATTTCATTGTTTACTAAAGGTTACAGGCCGTCTGAAACCAAACCGCTTTCAGACGGCCTCGAGTTTATTTACCCAATGCATTCAAACGCTGCACCACTTGTGGTGTATCCAAGCCGTAGCGGAACATGTCGTTGGCTTTCCAGAAATAGATTTTGCCGTTTTTAGCGGCGGGCGAGGCGGCGACTTCGGGTTTCACGGCAAAGCCTTTGAGGCCGCCCAGCGTTTGTGCGTGGTGGTCGGCGATGATGATGACATCAGGCTTGGCCGCCAGCCATGCTTCGCGCGTCATTGGTTTCATGCCATCAATGGCCGCTGCGGCGTTGATGCCGCCGGCGCGTTTGATGAGTTCGTCGGCGGCGGTGTTTTTACCGGCGATGATGCGGCCGTCGTAGCTGAAGAGATAGCGTTTGCCGTTGGCAGGCTGCTGCTTCATTTGCGCCTGCCATTTAGTCGCGAGCTGTTCGGCTTGGGTGGTTTTGCCGATGAGTTTGCCTACTGTGCGGATGCTTTGCGGGTAGGTGTTGATGTCGTCGGTCGGTGCTACGTTCACCGCATTCACGCCGGCTTTTTTCAATTGGGCGAAAATACCGGCAGGCTGCGCCATCCATGTGCCGAGTGCGATGTCGGGTTTCACGGCGATAATCGGTTCGGCGCTCAGGTTGCGGTGGATGCCGATGGTGGGTTTGCTTTTCAGGGCGGGGTTTTGCACGGTTTGGTCGCGGCCGACTACTTCGTTAATCGAACCGAGCGCCACGACGATGTCGCCGACATCGGGTGTGAGCACCACAATGCGCTGGGCGTGGGCGGAGGCAGCGGTGAATAATAATGCGCATAAGGTTAAGGTTTTGATATTCATATCGGGGTCTTTCTGATGATTGTTTCAGACGGCCTGTTTCCATCTTAAAGGCCATCTGAATATTAAAATTTCATCTGCAAGGTAGCCGCCACATTGCGGCCGCTTTCGGTGTAGAGGTCGAGCACATTGGCGGTACTCATACCGGCCACATCGGCGTGCTGCCAATATTTTTTATTGCCGACGTTGTACACCGTTGCGCCGAGTTCGATGTTTTTGCTCGGTTTATACCATGCGCCGATGTCCCACACGCCGTAGCCCGGCGCTTGGAAAATGCTGTCGCTGCTGACACGGCTGTGTTTTTTCGACCAGCGCAGCTTGGCGTTGGCACCCCATTTTTCCTGTACATAATCCACGCCCAATACGCCGTTGAGTGGGTAGGCAGTGTTGAGCGGCGTGCCGTCTTTCTGTTCGCCCTTCATCCAAGCCAAGCTGCCGTTGATGCGCCAGTTGTCGGTGAACTTGTGGCTGGCGGCCAGTTCAGCACCGTAGGTTTTGACGTTGTCCAGATTTTGGTATTGATACTGGATAATGCTGCGGCCGTTGACTGTTTCCGTGCCGATTTCGGTGCGGTCGATAAAGTTTTTATAGCGGTTGTAAAACGCAGTGATTTGCGCGCGGGTGCGTTCATCTTTATATTTCAAGCCCGCTTCAAAACTGTTGGAATATTCGGATTTCAGGTTGCTGTTGGGCAATACGGCATAGCCGTGGGTAGTGTTGGAAAAGGCCATGGTGGCGCTGTCAAACGGCGGCGTGCGGAAACCGCGCGAATAGCTGGCAAAACCAGTAACCCGTTCGCCCATCGGCACGCTCAAGCGCAAGCTGGGAGCGAAAGCATGGTCGCTGAAGTTGGTGGTTTGCCCATCGGGATTGGCGTTGAGATAGGCTTGGTCGATGTGGGTGTTGAGTTTGTCTTTTTCATAACGCAAAGCCGGGGTCAGCACGACGCCGTTGTCAAAGGTTAAGCTGTCTTGGGCATACAGGCTGAAGGTTTTGCGTGTGCTGTCGGGAAAGGTTTTGTTGGGATAAGTGCTGCCGGCGTACACCTTGCTGGTGGTGCCGGTTAAGTTATCTACCGTCAGGCTGTCACGCGGACGGGCGGTTTCGGTGTGTTTGAATTCCGCACCGGCGACAATGGTGTGTTTCACTGCGCCGGTTTGCGCTTCCCATACGCCTTTGCTGTTGATGCCGCGGATGGTTTGATCAAAGCCGTAATCAGAATAACGGGTTGAATCTGCGGTGGTGCGGCCGTTGATGCTGGTCACGCTGGCATTGACGGCATCGTCTTCGGAAGTCAGTTTTTGTTGATACACATTGACTGAAGCTTCTTTCAATGCATTCTCGCCACGGAAACGGTAGCCCAATTCCATGCGCTGACGGCGCACGCGGTCGCGTGCGGTGGCCAGGCTGTTGTCGGTAGTAATGGCCATATTGTTGCGCGTAACGGTGCTGCTGCCCAAGCTGTTGGCCAGATTGGTGTCGTTGGCGCGGTAGAATTGTTCAAACAAAGCTTCTATGCGGTGGGTTTCGTTGCCGATATTGCCTTTGGCTAAGATATTGTAGCTGTTGTTTTTTTGTGGATTGGTGGCGGTGCGGGAAGTTGAATAGCTTTTATCGCTGCCCATGTTTTCAGTTTCATGGCCTTGGTGGCGGGTCAGCATCAGCAAACCTTCGGCATTTTCATGGTAACCGGCCATGCTGGCGGTGACACCGTGGCTGCGGTCGCGGCTTTTGTAGCCGTATTTCAGGCCGAAATGGCTGCGTTTGTCAGCATCGACAAAATCAGATGGCGAGTAAGTAGCCATATTCACCACGCCGCCCAAAGCATCGCTACCATATAGCGCGGAATAAGGGCCTTTGACAATATCCACTTGCTTCAGCGTGTCGGGCTCGACCATATCGCGACCGGAAATCGCGCCGTTGGTGCCGCCACCAGCATAAGATTCGGGAATACGGATGCCGTCGACCATCATCAGAATGCGGTTGCCGTCGATGCCGCGAATATTCACACCGGCATGGCCGCGGCGGTTGTTGTCCGACGGCACGCTGACACCGGCTTCATACAGCGTGATGTCGTCAAGGTTGGATGCATTGGCTTGATTAAGCGTTTGGCGGGTAATCACGGCCACATTCGGCGCGGCTTTATCAAGCTTCTGTGCGGTGCGGTCGGCGGTGACGGTCACGGTTTCCAGCTCTTGTTGTGCCATTTCGGCAGCATAAAGCGGAGTGGTAAAGAGGGCGGCGATACTGAGAGTTAAGATACGAGGTTTCATGATAATTAATGTGTGTGTTTATTGAATAGAAGTAATTATTATTTACAAAAATTTAAAAGAATGCAAGTTATTATCAATTTTATGTGAATAAAGGCCGTCTGAATGTTCAGACGGCCTTTGGGTTGTTTTAGTCAATTGAATAAAAAGTTATTGATATTAAACTGGATTTTAAGCCAGTAAGCTGTTGGTGATTTCTGTCCATTTGTCCAGCTCGGTTTCGCCTTCTTGGCGGCGGCCAAAAATCTGGATCACGGTGCGGCGGCGGGAATCAAAACCTTCAATGCAGGTCACAAAGCCTTCGCGTACCGGACGGCGCACGACCCATGTTTCGACGATTTCATCGTCTTTCAGGTGCATACTGAAGCCTTCTTCTTTACCGTCGAGTACATTCAAATACCCACGTGCGCGGACAATGTGGTGCACTTTACCGGTTTGAATCTGCACCAAGCCGCGGTTGCCGGCGAAAATCATGATTTCGATACCGGCATCGCGTGCTTGTTCTAAAACCGATTGCCATGCTTCATGGGTGAGCTTTTTCGTCATGCCTTGCGGCGCGTAAGGGTAGGATGCTTGGCGGTCAAGCGCGAAAGTTTCCAAAAGGCCGCTGAAATGATGCACATCTTTAATCTCCAACCAACGTTCTTGAAACGCGGCAATTCGGTTTTCCGGCAAGGGGGCAGGGATGTCCACTGGCGGCAGATCGGCAGTGGCAAATTGCGGTTTGCCATCGGTTTGGCATTCGGCAATCAAGGCTTCCCATACAGCGATGCGGCTATCCTCGCGCATAAACACTTTTTGTAGCGCGGTGCCGAATTCATCGTAAAACTGAATCGAGCGCGAAACCTTATCGCCGTTGTGGTTGGTCACCGCCAAAACATGATGCCAACGCGCCGGAAAAATCCGTAAATCGATGCCACCGATATTGAGCGCGATGCCCGAAGTCGGCGCTAAGCTAACATTTTCATACACGCCTTGTTTTTCATGTACGCACACATCATTACGCACCACGCATTGCACTTCGCCCAAAGCGTGAAGCTTGAGCACCACGTCGCGAATGTTGCTGCCCAAATACACGCTTTCAGGCGCAACGACCATTAATGCGCCTTCGCTGACACCCAAATCCGCCGCACCTTCGCGCGGAAAATACATGCCCTCGCGGGCGGCTTTGTTGGCTTGATATTGTTGCCAGAGGTTACTCATGATGAACTCCTTGTGAGACCTTTGCAAAATCCCCATCTTTGGCACATTTCTTCGTTGTGCGCTGCTCGAAAGCTTGCCTATCTTCGTGATATGTCTTCGCTTTCTGCGCTGCTACAACTTTGAACTGTACTCAAATCTAGGGTTTTGCAAAGGTCTCTGTGTTAATTTTCAGACGGCCTGTCGGTGATTCAAAATATAAATGATAATGAATTGTATTTTATTTTTATCAGTATTGCCAAATTTATGATGAAAAACTCACCACCGTGCATTGAATTTTTGCCCACTAAGCCTTATAACAATGAAACAGAAATTATTTGATTGGAAAAAGAAAAAACATGAGCCATACCGTTCATCTGCAATTTGAAGACATCGACAATACCGTGCTGCAACGCCTGTGCGGTGCGCTCGACGGCAATTTGGAGACCTTGGCCAAGGCTTTGGATATTGAAATCAGCCGTCGTTTTGAACATTTCACCTTTATGGGTGAACTCGCCCACGCAGGCCGTCGCGCGTTGTTGGCTTTGGCCGAAACTGCCGAAAAAGGCGATTTAGACGACCATGTGATTCAGTTGGCCGCAGTGGAAGCCAAAACCGCCGATGAAAAACATGAAGAAAAACACCGCGACCATCAATACTATTTCCGCACCAAACGCGGCAGCATCGGCGGGCGCACACCGCGTCAAAACGGCTATATCCGCGCCTTGCTCAATCATGATGTTGTGTTCGGCTTAGGCCCGGCCGGTACCGGCAAAACCTATTTGGCCGTGGCCGCAGCGGTGGATGCGATGGAAAAACATCAAATCGAGCGCATTGTGTTGGTACGTCCGGCGGTGGAGGCGGGCGAGAAACTTGGCTTCCTACCGGGTGATTTGGCGCAAAAAGTCGATCCTTACCTGCGCCCTTTATATGACGCGCTGTATGATTTGATGGGCTTTGACAAAGTCACCAAGTTGATGGAAAAAGGCTTGATTGAAATTGCGCCGCTGGCCTATATGCGCGGCCGCACGCTCAATGGCGCGTATGTGATTTTGGACGAAGCGCAAAACACCACGCCCGAACAGATGAAAATGTTCCTGACGCGTATCGGCTTCGGTGCCAAAGCTGTGATTACCGGTGACATCAGCCAAATTGACTTGCCGCGCAATATCAAATCCGGCTTGAAAGACGCACGCGAAAAACTCGCCAACGTGGAAGGTTTGTATTTTCACACATTCACCAGCGAAGACGTGGTGCGCCATCCTTTGGTGCAGAAAATCGTTGAAGCTTATGAAGAAGCGGAAGAGGCTGAAGAGGGTAAGCGTGCTGAGTAAGTGATGCTGTGTATTTGAAGTAGGTGAAACAAAAGGCCGTCTGAAAACCATGTTTTCAGACGGCCTTTTGATTGAATGCCACTTTGATCAATCAATTGAATTTACGCTTCAACCAATGCCCAAATATCTTCTTTTTCCAAAATGCCGGTGCGTTTGAGTATGAAGCTTTTAATCATGGCGGTAGCGAGTTGTTCGGTCGGTAAAGGTCTTTGTGCCAACAGCAAACCAAATCCATTTAAAAATTCTAAAGCTTTTTCTGCCCAAACTTCGCCGCTGCGGTCGCTATTGGGGCGTTTTAACAATGGCGGGCGCAGGATGCTGGTGTGTTCAAAATTTAAATCGGTAATGGCGTGCTCCAATTCGCCTTTCATACGCATGTAAAACGATTTGGATTGGGAATTGGCCATGCCTGCGGAAACCAGCACATAATGCGCCACACCGTTTTGTCGGGCGGCTTGGGCGAATTGGTATTGGTAGGTGAAATCGATTTGGTATTGCTTTTCTTGGCTGCCGGCTTGTTTGATGGTGGTGCCGAGGCAGCTGAACAACACGTCGCCGCTAACTTTATCCTGCCAAGTGTGGGGTTTGTCAAAATCGATGACTTCGACTGTGAGTTTAGGATGGGTAAAATCCAGCGGTTTGCGCACGAATACCGTGACGTGGTCGATATTCGGATGTTGCAACAATTGTTGGGTCAGCGGTTTACCGGTGGCACCGGTTGCGCCGATAATTAAGGCTTTCATGTTGTTCCTTTTTGTTTTTCACGGCTTGGCTAAATCAAAAATATAGGCAAATTAAAAGTGAGGCCGTCTGAATAGCTTGGTTTGGTTTATTGTCGCATAAAAATCGGTCAAGACACATTTAGACCGCCTGAAAATGCATCTTCATTGTTCAGACGGCCTGTTTGCGCGTATAGTAGACATTATTTGATTTTGAAAACACATCATGACTTTTACCACGATTTTAAGTATCGCGCTGGGCATAGGCTTGGCGGCAAGTTCGGGCTTTCGCGTATTTTTACCGCTGTTTGCCCTGAGTTTGTCGGCTTATTTTGGGCTGTGGCCGATTAATGAAAGTTTTGAATGGCTGGCTTCCACGCCTGCGCTGATTATTTTGGGTGTAGCGACGGTGGTCGAAATCGGCGCTTATTTGATTCCGTTTATCGATAATTTGTTGGATACTTTGGCCGTGCCGCTGGCAGGTTTGGCCGGTACGGCGGTGATGGCTTCCACCACGGCAGATTTAAGTCCTGCGGTGACTTGGACGTTGGCCATTATCGCGGGTGGCGGTGCGGCTGCGGCGATTAAAGGTGTGAACGCGACCACACGTGCGGCGAGTACCGCGACGACGGCTGGCTTGGCTAATCCGGTGGTATCGGTAGCGGAAACCGGCATTGCCACGGTGATGGCGGTATTGAGTTTGTTTGTGCCGTTTTTGGCGGTGGCGGTGTTGTTACTGATTGGTTTTTGGTTATGGCGCAAATACCGTCAGTATCGCCAGCGGGCGCAAACGGTTTGATGAATATTGAACAGGCCGTCTGAAAGTTAATCTTTCAGACGGCCTTTTATCCATGCTAAAAAAGCCGCAGATGATGCTCATCTGCGGCTTTTCAATTCAAGCATTATTGCTTGTTATCTTCGCTGTCTAAGAAGCTCTTCAAGCGGTCGCTGCGGGTTGGGTGACGCAGTTTGCGCAGGGCTTTGGCTTCGATTTGGCGAATACGCTCGCGTGTCACGTCAAATTGTTTACCGACTTCTTCCAGCGTGTGGTCGGTGTTCATGTCGATACCGAAGCGCATACGCAGCACTTTGGCTTCGCGTGGGGTCAGACTTTCCAGCACTTCTTTGGTGACTTCGTGCAGGCTGGAATACATGGCCGCATCGGCCGGTGCCACGTTGTTGGCATCTTCGATGAAATCGCCCAAGTGTGAATCATCATCGTCGCCGATAGGGGTTTCCATTGAAATCGGCTCTTTGGCGATTTTCATGATTTTGCGGATTTTGTCTTCCGGCATTTCCATCAGCTCGGCCAATTTGGCTGAATCCGGTTCTTCACCGGTTTCTTGCAGGTATTGGCGCGAAATACGGTTCATTTTGTTGATGGTTTCAATCATATGAACCGGAATACGGATGGTGCGCGCTTGGTCGGCAATAGAGCGGGTAATTGCCTGACGAATCCACCAAGTGGCGTAGGTCGAGAATTTGTAGCCGCGACGGTATTCGAATTTGTCCACGGCTTTCATCAGGCCGATGTTTCCTTCTTGAATTAAATCAAGGAATTGCAAGCCACGGTTGGTGTATTTCTTGGCAATCGAAATCACCAAACGCAAGTTGGCCTGAATCATTTCCTGCTTGGCGGCGGCGGTTTCGCGCTCGCTGGCAACCATGTTTTTATTGATTTCTTTCAATTCTTCAATCGAGATTTGCGTTTCTTTCTGCATATCGGAAAGCGCAGTTTGTTTCTCGATGATGGCATGGCGGAAGCGGTCGAGTGCATCGCTCCATACGCGGCCTTTAGCGACTTCTTCTTCTACCCAATTCAAGTCGGTGATATTCGGCAGGAAGTTGTTGATGAAGTATTCACGATCCATGTGTACGCGGTCTAAGCAGATGTCGCGGATTTCGCGCTCGAGCTTACGTATTTGGTCAACACGGCCACGCAGGTTGTTGCTCAGGTTTTCGATTTGACGGGTCGAGAAGCGCACTTCCAACAATTTGTTGGCGATGGCATCGCGATGGGTCAGATAAGCCGGATGCTGGCTGTGATGCTTGGCCAATTGCGCGGTCATTTCGGCGTAATCGGCTTCGATTTGGGCGAAATGCTCCAAGACTTTTTGCTTCAGCTCTTCCAAGTTGGCAGCGGTCATGCTTTCAGCGTCGGCTGCGCTGTCGTCATCGCTGTCGTCTTCTTCATCGTCATCGCTGTCTTCATCATCATCGCTGCTTGCGGTGTCGTCAGAAGCATTGCTTTCCAAATGACCCAAGCCCAATTCGTTCAGCAAGACTTCGTTCGGGTCGATAATGGCTTCAACCACTTCATCGACGCGGATTTCTTCGTTGCGGATTTGGTCAATCAAGGCCAAGATTTCTGCCACCGAACCCGGACAGGCAGAAATGGCTTGCACCATGTTTTTAAACGCATTTTCGATTTTTTTGGCGATGATGATTTCGTCTTCGCGCGTCAGCAGGTCAACCTGACCCATTTCGCGCATATACATACGCACAGGATCGGTGGTGCGGCCGAACTCGGAATCTGCGCTCGAGAGCGCCGCTTCGGCTTCTTCAACGGCATCGTCATCGGTAATGGTGGCGGCATTGTCGCTGAGCAGAATATCTTCGGCATCAGGGGCTTGCTCGGTAACTTGGATTCCCAAGCCGGTAATCATGCTGACGATGTTGTCGATTTGGTCGGCATCAGACATATCGTCCGGCAGGGCATCGTTGATTTCCGCATAGGTGATGTAGCCGCGCTCTTTACCCATGATGATGAGCTGTCGCAGACGAGTACGTTGCTCTTCTACGGTTAACGGACGGTTATCATCTTGATCTTGGTATTCTTCGTGATTTTTAGACATAGATATCTCGTTATTTAGTAAAAAATGCCAACGGTTTGCCGCAAGATCGGCACCTGAGGGCGAAGCAGCGTATATCATCGGGATATGGACGCTGAGGCCGTCTGAAACTTTAAGAAAACGGGTGTTCTGCGCTTATTGGTTCGCAGCATGGGACAATAGTCTTCAGACGGCCTAAGAAGGAATTCAGGCTTAATTTGCTTTCGACATCAATAGTGATACCAAAAGTTTCTTTTCATAATCATTCAAACCACTTTGCAGGCTTTTTTGTTTGAGTGATTCTATTTGGCTGTATTTTAACTCATTTAACAGCTTTTTCATGCCGATTTTGAAATTCTCGCATTCGGCTTGGTAGGCTTCTTCATTGTCTTCCGCCACTTCGTCATCGGCATGGCGGGTCGATTGGAAGATTTGGTTTAACGCGGCTTCATAGGGTGAGCCACGCATATGCTCCAAAATTTGCGCGCTGCTGGGCGGTTGGGCAAAGCTTTTGATGGTTTCGGCCAGATTGGCCAAGCAGGCAAAATCGCCCTCCAGTGCGAGGTATTCGGGCAAGTCTATATATGCAGCCCAATTTGGATTTATCAAGAGGCTGCGGATTTGCCGCTGCACCAAAGTGAGCATCACCGGCTGCTTGAAGGTTTCCTGCGGCAGTTTGTAGCTTTTTTGCTTCACATAGCGCTTGGGGGCTTCTTGGCCGAGCAGTTGCGCCAGATTGGCCGGATCGATGCCGACCAATTCACTGAGTGTTTGTTTCAATAAAAAGTTCAGAGCAGGCGCGGTGATTTGCGCCAATAGTGGTGAGGCGGTTTTGACCAGTTCCGCTTTGCCTTCCTGCGCATTCAGGTTGAGGCCGTCTGAAAGGTGTTGCCAGAAATATTCCGACAAAGGTTTGCTTTGATTGAGCAGGGCATCTTCAAATTGGGTTTTGCCAAACGCCCGGATGTAGCTGTCGGGGTCGTGTTCTTCGGGCAGAAACAGAAAATGCAGCGATTTATCGTCTTTTAATTGCGGCAGGGCATTTTCCAGCGCGCGCCACGCGGCTTTTTTACCGGCAGCATCGCCGTCAAAGCAGAAATAAATGCTGTCGGCCTGTCGCATCAAGATTTTCACATGGTCGGCGGTGGTCGAAGTACCAAGCGAAGCTACGCCGTAGCCGATGCCGAATTGCGCTAAGGCGACCACGTCCATATAGCCTTCGACGACTAAGATTCGACCAGCTTCTTTAATCGCCGCACGGCCTTCGTATAAACCGTAAAGGTTGCGGCCTTTGTCGAACAAGGGCGTATCGGGCGAGTTGAGGTATTTCGGTTTGGAATCGTCCAACACGCGCCCACCGAAGCCGATAACCTGACCGCGTTGGTCGCGGATCGGAAACATAATGCGGTGGCGGAAACGATCGTAATGTTTACCTTCATTGTCGATGACCATGCCGCTGTCGACCAAAGCGGTATTGGGGTAGGGCTGGAACACTTGCGCCAGCGGCTGCCAACCGTCGGGCGCGTAGCCCAAGCCGTAGTGGGCGATGATTTCCGCGCTCAAACCGCGTCCGGCCAAATAATCCTGCGCCGCTTTTTGAAATTTAAGCTGTTGCGCGTAAAAAGAAGCGGCGGAGGCGGTGGTTTCTTCTAGAGTTTGCTGCTTTTTCTTGCGCTCGGCACGCACTTCGGGATTATCGTTTTGCCCGCGCACTTTCGGCACGGTCATGCCCACGCGGTCGGCCAGATACTGCACCGCTTCGGTAAACGACAAGCCCTGATATTCCATGATAAAACCGATGGCCGAACCATGCGCCCCGCAGCCGAAACAGTGGTAAAACTGCTTGCTCGGGCTCACCGAAAACGACGGCGATTTTTCTTTGTGAAACGGACAACACGCCATATAGTTGACGCCGCCTTTTTTCAGCGGCACCTGTTCGTCGATAATATCTACGATATCGACTTTGGCGAGAAGTTCGTCTATGAAATCGGAAGGAATCATGGATTAGGGCGATTCATGCGTTTAATAACAGGGAGATAGGCCGTCTGAAAAAATTCAGACGGCCTTTGGTCTTTATTCAGCAGTCAGGGCGGCTTTTAGGATTTTATTGACTTCGCCCATATCGGCTTTACCGGCAAGCTGGGTTTTCAATACGCCCATAACTTTTCCCATATCGGCCATGCCGGTGGCGCCGGTCATGGTGATGACGGTATCGACGGCGGTTTTGATTTCTTCTTCGCTCATCATTTGCGGAAGATAGCGGTTGAGCACTTCGATTTCGTCGATTTCTTTTTGTGCCAAATCGTAGCGGTCGGCTTCGGCGTAGATTTTGGCGCTGTCTTTGCGTTGTTTGACCATTTTAGTCAGAATGGCGATGACTTTTTCATCATCGGCTTCGACGCGTTCATCGACTTCGTATTGTTTGACAGCGGCATTAATCAGGCGGATGGTGCTTAAAGACAATTGGTCTTTGGCTTTCATCGCAGTTTTCATGTCTTCGGTAAGCTGGGTTTTCAGGCTCATGATGGACTCCGTGGGGTTGCAGACGACCTAGGTAATGGCAGCATTATAATGGATTTATAAAGGCAAAAACACCGTAGGGCATTCGGCCTTACGGTGTGTCTTGCTCAATACAGGATTGCGCCCGTATTAGTACATTTTAGGAGGCAGTTGTTGGCTGCGCAGGCGTTTTTGCAAGCGTTTGGCAGCAGCTGCTTTTTTGCGTTTGCGTTCAGTAGTTGGTTTTTCGTAAGCTTCACGGGCACGCAGTTCAGTCAACAGACCGGTTTTTTCTACGGCGCGTTTGAAACGACGCATGGCAACTTCAAATGGTTCATTCTCTTTTACACGGATTGCAGGCATTTTATTTCCTTCAAAATTCTTTAAGTTTATGGCAGTCTGAAAAGATTTGATTTGGGTTCAGACGGCCTTATCAATAGGGTTTTGTTTGTATCGCTGGTGCTTAAAACAAGCTGGCGGGATACGCGCCGTGATGTGAACATCACCTCCTAACAAGTCGGCTTGGTGCCGGATAGGGGTCTTTTCTCTGAGTAAAAGACCGGAAACAATTTTGCGATTATCTTATAGATTGCTTTTGTGTGTCAAGTTTGGGTAAGAGGTTTAAATGGGTGTTGTGTCATTTTGGAATGGATAATATTGGATATATTTGAAAAAGGCCGTCTGAAAATTTTCAGACGGCCTTACATTCACATTTCAAGTGCAACGCTCAAATGCCATTGGCAAGGGCTGCTGAAAACAGATCACCCGGTGTCTCATAGTCCAATGTCTTTCTCGGTCGGCGGTTAAGGGCCTCCTCAACCGCTTTAATCTTTTTAGCACCCAGTTTCCTAAAATCCGTCCCTTTGGGGAAGTATTGTCTGATCAGCCCGTTGGTATTTTCCACCAAGCCTTTTTCCCAAGAATGGTATGGACGGCAGAAGTAAGTTTCCGCACCCAGGGCTTTGGCAAAGGTTTTATGCCGGTAAAACTCTTTACCGTTATCCAAAGTAATCGTTTGAATGATATCTTTAAACGGCTTCAATGCCCGAATCACTACCCGGGCTACATCTTCTGCTTTGAAATTGCTGATTTTGCGGATAACGACAAATTTGGTTTTTCTTTCAACAGCAACCACCAGTCCGCTTTTTTGGTCTTTACCGACAATAGTGTCCATCTCGAAATCGCCAACCCGCTCTTTTTGATCAACAATGGCAGGTCTGTGTTCAATGTCGGTTCTGTCCGGTACGCTGCCTTTTGTCCATGCACCGCTGCCGTATTTTCTGCGGTAGGGTTTGGAAACGATACGCAGATGGGTGTACAGGTCGCCGCCGTTTTGACGGTCTTTGGCGAGATAGCGGTAAAGGGTGCTGTGGTGCAGTTTGATGTGTTGATGTTTCAGCAGGTAGCCGCAGACTTGTTCGGGGCTGTATTTTTGGGTAATCAGTTTGTTAACAGTCTGTTTGACGGCAGTAGTCAGTTTGGTTGGCTTTTTGTTTTTCTTTTTAACTTCGCTTTGCTGTTGTGCTTTTCGGTAACAGTAGGTTCCGTTGACGGAATGCCGTCTGATTTCCCGACTGACGGTGGCGGGATGACAACCGATGTTCTGTGCGATTTGGTTTAGGGGTAGGTTGCGGTAATGTCTGGAAATGTAGTATCTTTGGTGTGAGGTCAGTTGTGTGTAGGCCATATTGCAATCTTTCTTGTCAGGAAAGGCAGTATACTACCGCATACTGGCCTTTTCTGTTATTGGAAATTGCACTTGTTAGGCGAATGTAAGGGCCTATAGATGGGCAAACGCTTAGCCGCGAATTACTTTACGCACATGCGGAATGGCGTGCAGCTTGTGAATGATTTGGTTGACCTGAGCCAAATCTTTGGCCTTGATGATGAAACCAAATTCGACAAAACCTTCGCTCCCGGCGCGGTTGGACGATGGGGTGTTGACCGATTCGATGTCGGCGCCGGAGCTTGAAATGGCTTGCGCCATTTGCGCCAACAAGCCGTGGGTATCTTCCGATTGGATATTGAGGCTGAGGCGGTAGCTTTGATTGTTGAGGCTGTCCCAATCGGCATCGAGCTGCTGCTCGGGGTCGGATTTGAGTAAAACGCTGCAAGTATCGCGGTGGATAATCATGCCTTTGCCTTGCACCAACAGAGCGCGCACGGCATCGCCTGCGACAGGGTGGCAACATTCCGCCAAATGCACGCGACCGGTTTCTTGACCGTTGACTTTGATCGGGCTGAGTTTGACTTCGCTGCCGAAGTGTTGGCCGGCAAGCTCGGCAATGTGCATGGCCACGGAAACGGGCTGGGTATTGCCCATACCGACGTTGTATAACACTTCTTCAAACGAGGTTTTTTTGTCGCTCAAATCGTTTAAATATTTTTCTTTGAGGTCGTCTGAAATCAATACGTCTTTCGGCAACAGGCTCGACAGGGCTTTTTGCAGTAGGTTCTCGCCCAATACAATCGCGTCATGGCGATTCATGGTTTTGATGTATTGGCGGATGGCGCTGCGGGCGCGGCTGGACATGGCGAAATTGAGCCATGCCGGATTCGGTTTGGCATGTTCGGACGTGATGATTTCGACGGAATCACCGGTTTTCAGCTTGGTGCGCAAAGGCATCATGGTGTTGTTGATACGGGCGGCAACGGTTTTGTGGCCGATGTCGGTGTGCACGGCATAAGCGAAGTCAATCGGGGTTGAACCTTTTGGCAGGGTCAGGATTCTGCCTTTCGGGGTCAGGATATAGACTTCGTTCGGGAACAGGTCAACTTTGACGTGTTCCAAAAATTCAATGGCATTGGCGCTGCTGGCCTGCAAATCGAGAATGCTTTTCAGCCATTGATTGGTGTGCAACATGGCTTGGTCGATGGTGTTTTCGCCCGATTTGTAAATCCAGTGGCCGGCCACACCGCCTTCGGCGACGGCATCCATTTCGTGGGTGCGGATTTGTACTTCAATCGGCAAGCCGTAAGGGCCGACCAGCGTGGTATGCAGGCTTTGGTAGCCATTGCTTTTCGGGATGGCGATGTAGTCTTTGAAACGGCCGGGTTTAGGTTTGTAGAGATTGTGCAACGCGCCCAAAGCGGCGTAACAGGCAGGTACGCTGTTGACAATGACGCGGAAGGCGTAAATGTCCATCACATCGGCAAAACGCAGTTTCTTTTGCAGCATTTTTTGGTGAATGCTGTAAAGGTTTTTCTCGCGGCCTTTGATTTTGGCTTCGATGTTGGCATCAACCAAGCGGTGGCCGAATGCGCGCAATACTTTACCAACCACATCGCGGCGGTTTTTACGGCTGTTGTCCATCGCTTTTTGCAGCGTTTCGTAGCGCTTGGGGTGCAGGTTTTGGAACGATAAATCCTGCAATTCTTGATAGGCATTGTTTAAGCCGATGCGGTTGGCGATTTGGGCGTAGATGTCGAGCGTTTCTCTGGCGATGCGGCGGCGTTTGTCGGGACGCATCGAGCCGAGTGTGCGCATATTGTGCAGGCGGTCGGAAAGCTTGATGATGATGACGCGCACATCTTTGGTCATGGCGAGAATCAGCTTGCGGAAGCTTTCGGCCTGATGCTCTTCATGGTCTTCGAATTTGAGTTTTTCCAGCTTGGATAAGCCATCTACCATTTCGGCGATGGTGTCGCCGAATTCTGCTGCCATTTCGACTTTGGATACGCCGGTATCTTCCAAAACATCGTGCATCACGCCGGCGCACAAGCCTTGCACGTCCATGTGCCAAACGGCCAATTGAGTGGTCACGGCAATCGGGTGGGTGATGTAAGGTTCGCCGCTTTTGCGGGTTTGACCGTCGTGGGCGTGAAAAGCGTAGGCTACGGCTTTTTCGAGCTGTGCCTGTTCTTTTTTGCTGAGATAAGATGCCGTTTTAAAGAGTAAGTCTCGGGCTTCGGCTGTCAGCGCATCGTAGGGAGCGGTAGGTAGGGGTGCGGGCATGTTCAGACGGCCTCTCTCGGGTTGGATAACTAGATGGTGGGGACGTTATCGGGTGATTCAAGAAGCGGTAAATATTATTATCGGCAGAACACATGCGCAATCAAACGCATGGCTTGCCATATTGTTATGTCAAAGTTAAGTGGGCAAACAACCGCGCATGAGGGCGCGGTTGAATGGTTGCATGAGCCTTAGCGGCAGCGCATGTATTATTTGTTGCGAGACAACAATTCAACGCCGATTTGGCCGGCGGCTACTTCGCGCAATGCAGTCACGGTCGGTTTGTTGTTGCGGATGTCGTCAACCAAAGGTTGGTTGCCGTTTTCCAATTGGCGCGCGCGGCGGGCGGCAACCAAGGTCAAATCGAAGTGGTTAGGGATTTTCGGGGTGCAGTCTTCGGTGGTGATACGAGCCATATTGCTTGCTTTCTTTCAAAAAATAAATCGGATAGCGTATTTTCGCTGTTTTTTAAGAATTTTCCAACAGGTTTGTGAGAAAACCTTGTTGGGCAGATTTTTTCAGACGGCCTGACTTAATAATATGCAGTAAATCAGCTTCGGCAACATCTAAATCTTCATTAACCACAATGTAATCAAAATCAGCGGCTTGCTCGATTTCATGGCGCGCTTCAGCCAAGCGGGTGGCGATGACTTCTTCGCTGTCGGTCGCGCGGCCTTTCAGACGGCCTGCCAAGATGTCAAGCGACGGTGGCAGGATAAAAATACCGATAGATTCCGGCAGCGCACGGCGCACTTGTTCGGCGCCTTGCACATCGATTTCCAAAATTACATCAAAGCCTTGCTCACTCAATTGGTTGACCGCGGCGATGCTGGTGCCGTAGTAATTGCCGAATACATTGGCGTGTTCCAAAAAAGCTTTTTGTGCGATTAAAGATTCAAACTCTTCTTTGGGAACAAAATGATAATGCACGCCATGCTGCTCGCCTTCGCGTGGCTGGCGGGTGGTGTGGGAAACCGATACGCGTAAATCGCTGTTGTTTTTCAACAGGCGTGAAACTAAGGTGGTTTTGCCTGTGCCTGAAGCGGCGGAGATGATGAAAATATTGCCTTTTTTATTGTGTTGCATGATGTTTTGCCATGGGATATTTTCAAGAAATTATAACACAATGCCTGCCGGATTTGGATGTTCAGACGGCCTCAACATCGACAGCATAAATTTGTTACAATATGATGTTAAAAATATTCAATCTTGGAAGATTAAGCATGTTGATTCATCCTGACGTGATGGGCGTTGATGCCTTGGCGGAAAAAATCCGCAAAATTGAAAACTGGCCACAAAAAGGTATTTTATTTCATGATATTACGCCGGTTTTACAAAGTGCGGAGTATTTCCGTTTGCTGGTGGATTTGTTGGTTTACCGCTATATGGGGAATAAAATCGACGTAGTGGCCGGCTTGGATGCACGCGGTTTCATCATCGGTGCGGCTTTGGCCTATCAATTGAATGTGGGTTTTGTGCCGATTCGCAAAAAAGGCAAATTACCGTTTGATACCGTATCGCAAAGCTATGCCTTGGAATACGGCGAAGCCACGGTGGAAATCCACACTGATGCGATTAAATCCGGCGCACGTGTGCTGCTGGTGGATGATTTGGTGGCAACTGGGGGCACTATGTTGGCCGGTGTGGAATTGATCCGCAAGCTCGGCGGTGAGGTGATTGAAGCGGCGGCAATTTTGGAATTTACCGATTTAACCGGCGGTAAGAAAATCCGCGATGCCGGTGTGCCGCTGTTTACATTGTGTCAAAACGAAGGCTGTATGTAATCGATGCCAACCAGCAAAAGGCCGTCTGAAAAAGCGTATGGCTGTTCAGACGGCCTTGCTATTGTGGTATTCAGGCCGGTAAAAAATGTAAATATCAGTTTGCAATTCGGATATTTGGCATAAATCATTTAGAATGCTGCAACCATACCGATAATAAATAATATATTAAGACCTGATGAAGAAAGACGACATGAATTTACAACGCACCTTTACCCTGTCGCTGAGCGCAATGGCATTGGCCGTGTTGGCTGCCTGCGCTTCACAAAGCAGCAAACCGACCGTGACCCGCGAATCACGTGTAGAAAGCCAATCGCCGGCATCGATTCCGTCACGCCGTGCCGACAGCCAATCGAAAATTTTATCCGATTTCAGCCAATATGAAAGCGCATTAAACGCCGCCAAGCGCGGTGATGATGCATGGGCGCAGCAATATTTGGCTCAAGCAGGCAACAGCGCCATGGCGGAAACCGTACGCAATGAGTGGCTGAAAAGTTTGGGTTCACGCGGCCAATGGTCGGTGTTTCAACAAGAATACAAAAAATTAGAAGCGGCCGGTCGTGCGCAAGAAGTGGAATGTTATGCCGATTTGAGCAGCGGCAATTATGCCAAAGCCGCTGATTTGGTGCGTGAAACCGCACGTTTGCCACAAGGCTGTACCCGCTTAGTCGAAGCAGCGGCGGCTTCAGGCCGTCTGAAAGCTGATGATGCATGGCGTCGTGTCCGCGGCTTGTTGAGCAACAATCAAATCACCGATGCGCGTAATTTGGCTGCATCATTGGGTAGCCCGTTTGATACGGGTGCGCAAGGTTCGCAAGAATACCGTTTGCTGTCAGTAATCGGAAAAGAAGCGCGCAAATCGCCTTCTGCCGCTGCCAGCTTGTCCGCCATGGAAGGTAGCTTGAGCCGCGCGCAAAGCAGCTTTGCTTGGGGCGTGTTGGGGCAACATCAGGCTTACAGCCAAAATATGTCAACCGCTTTGAGCTACTACGGCCGCGTTGCCGACCGCAAACAATTAACTGATGAGCAATTGGAATGGTATGCCCGCGCTGCGTTGCGTTTACAACGTTGGAGTGAATTGTCGAGCGTGATTCAAGACATGCCGACCAAGCTGCAACAATCGCCGACTTGGCAATATTGGTTGGCACGCAGCTATGCCGCACAAGGCAACAGCTCACGCGCCAAATCATTGTATGAACAAGCCGCCGCTTCCGGCCGCAATTTCTACGCCGTGTTGGCAACGGAAGAGCTCGGCCGCCGCATCAACACCAAAAACAACGTCGGCAATGCCAGCCGCAGCGATGTCAGCCGCATGGCGAATGATGGTGCGATTAACCGTGCTTTGACCTTGTTCAAAACCAGTCAAGCCAGTGGCGACAGCAAAATGCGCCGTCAAGCGCAGGCAGAATGGCGCTATGCCACACGTGGTTTCAGTGAAGACAATTTGCTGACTGCCGCACAAGTGGCGTATGACAACCAATTCTACGATATGGCCATCAATACCGCCGACCGCACCGACCATAAGCTAAATTACAACTTGCGCTATTTGTCGCCATTTAAAGATACCACCGTGCGTTACGCCAACCAAGTGGGCGTTGATCCGGCTTGGGTGTATGGCTTGATCCGCCAAGAAAGTCGTTTTGTAATGGGCGCGCAATCGCATGTCGGTGCACAAGGTTTGATGCAGGTAATGCCGGCCACCGCCCGCGAAATCGCCGGTAAAATCGGCATGAGCAGCAGCGAACTCTACACCATGGACGGCAATATCCGCATGGGTACATGGTATATGGCCGATGCCCGCCGCAATCTGCAAAACAACGAAGTATTGGCGACCGCCGGTTACAACGCCGGCCCGAGCCGCGCACGCAGATGGCAGGCTTCAACGCCGTTGGAAGGTGCGATTTACGCCGAAACCATTCCGTTTACTGAAACGCGCGATTATGTGAAAAAAGTGATGACCAATGCGACTTACTATGCGTCATTGTTTAATGAGCCGCAAACTTCACTGAAACGCCGTATGGGCACGATCCCTGCACGTTATTAATGCTGTAGATTCAGTATGAACAAAGGCCGTCTGAAACATTCAGACGGCCTTTGTTTGTTCATTGAAAAATAAGGTCTAAATCACACCCAAATTTTTTAAGCCACGCAACACGCCATCTTCATCTACGCTCGGGCAGACATAATCGGCCAATGCTTGTACGCTTTCTTCGCCGTTGCCCATCACCACGCCAAAGCCGACGGCCTGCATCATTTCTACATCGTTGAAGCTGTCGCCAAAGGCCATCACGTCTTTCATGTCTATGCCGAGTTTCGCAATGGCGTGTTCAATACCGCGTGCTTTTGAGCCTTCCTGACGCAGAATATCCACTGCGTTTTCATGCCAGCGCACGGTTTTGAAACCCATTTGGGCAACGGCGGCATCGATTTCCGAATCATGTTCCTGTGTGTAAAAAGCCAATAATTGGTACACCGGCTGCTGTCGGTAATAGTGGGCATCCACTTGATACGACGAGACAATTCTCGATAAGGCATCTTTGGCCCATTCGGTTTCTTCGGAAACGGCGATTTCGGCATTGTTTACAAATGCATAAGCGATGTTTTGTTGCGCTAAAAAGTTGCACACCGCCGCTGCTTCATCGGCTACCATCGGATAATGCTGCAAGGTTTTTCCTTGAAACTCAATATATTGACCATTGATGGTCACCAGCATATCGATGCCAACTTCTTGAATCAAGGCTTTGACTTTGGCAGGAATGGCCACAGGTGGACGGCCGGTGGCAATGGCGGTCAGAATACCGCGCTGTTTCAAGGCTGCCAAAGCTTCGCCGACTGATGGGCGCAGGGTGTCGGTGTATTTGCGGTAAATGGTGTCGTCGATGTCGAAGAAAACGATTTTAGGATTTTGCATGGGAAAGGCCGTGGGGGAAATGGTTTCAGACGGCCTATTGTATAACACTCGTTGCGTTTGACGATATGGCTGGGAAAAGATTGATGGGTTTTACAAAGGCTCAGACCGTCTGAACAATCAATGTTTTTCAGACGGCCTGTTGGCAAAATCATCATTTAAGGCCGTCTGAAACTTAATTCAGAATTTCAATGGCGGTTTTGCCTTGCTTGAATTTCGCTTTAATAATAGCGGGCAGCGTGTCATCGAAATACCAGCGGCCATCGGGCAGGGCGACGGCATTGGCGGTGCAGCGGAACGTCAGTGTTTCGCCGGATAATTCGTCTGTTTCGCGAATATCGATTTCGTGCGCTCTGCCCCAATCGGCGACTGGTAGCAAGGGAGCGAGCGAGAGGATGCGGCGGTTTTGCTGTTGCACGCCGTTTGCATCTTGGCACGAGCCATCACATTGGCCGATGGCTTGAATCGGGCAAGGTTCATTTTTGGCGTTGGTTTCCGGCAGGATATTCAGCGAATCGGGGCAGAGGCCGTATTCCTGCGCCCATGCGGCTAGCGCGCGTTTGGCGCCTTTTCTGTGCAGGAAAAAACCATAAGGGCGGTGGGGGTGAATGCCGTTGCTCATTGGCACCAATCGCGCTTGCAACACGCCGTGTTCGTCCGGTGAAAATTGCACCGTAGTAAACGTGCGCACCGTTTCAGACGGCCTGAGATTAAATTGCACCATAGCTTGCGCTTTCAACCACAAAGCATGCATAGGCCCGATGGCCGGCATAAAGCGGATAGAAGCGGCGCTTTGTGCAAAGCTCGGAATTTTTTTGCCGTTTAACATGGCCGCTACTTCAAAATAAGCGCGTGTATGCGATTGCACCGCCTGCGCTTGACCGTATTTATCCAGCCACACCAGCACACCTTCGCTGTCGGGCAGGGCGTAGAGCTGTTCGGCCAATGTGTTCGGCAGCCAAGTCGGCAGCATTTTCGGATTCAGCAATACGCGGCTGTGGTTGAGCCACTCTTCTTCGCCTTTTTCTTCCAAGCTTTTTTCCAAAAAATCCCCCAAAGCCAGAACATCGGTCATGGCACGGTGACGGTTTTCCACCAAAATGCCCATGCGCTCAATGATGCTGTCGAGGTTGTGTTTGTGAAATTGCGGATACAGACGGCGCGACAATTGCACCGTACACAAAGCCGGTGCGGCAAAATCAATGCCTATGCGTTGAAACTCATGCCGCAAAAACGTGTAATCAAAGCGGCTATTGTGTGCCAGCAGCAGCGTACCGCGCAGAAGCGGCAGCAAATCAGCGGCAATTTGGCCAAAAAACGGTGCATCTTTGACTAACTCATCATTAATGCCGGTTAAGCGGGCAATAAAATCCGAAATCGGCTGCTGAGGATTGACCAGCCATTCATAACGCGTGACTTGACCGCTCTCAAAACGCAATACTGCTACTTCCGTGACACGGTCTTGATAGAGATTGCCGCCGGTCGTTTCCAAATCCACTACCGCCACCGGCAAGCCTAATCTTGAAAAAGCAGCAGCCAACTGCGGCCAACGCGAAGCGTGTGCCATTTTTCTTTTCCTGTAAATTCAACAAACAAACGCGCATTCTACACTTTTTGAGATTTTTTTCCAGCTAAACGCTTGACAGGTTTTAGTTGTATCTCTATAATTCAAATCTTTCTTACAGCGCACCCGTAGCTCAGTTGGATAGAGTATCTGGCTACGAACCAGAGGGTCGGGCGTTCGAATCGCTCCGGGTGCGCCATTAAGAAAATCCTTTATTCCGCGCCCATCGTCTAGCGGTTAGGACATCGCCCTTTCACGGCGGTAACCGGGGTTCGATTCCCCGTGGGCGTGCCAGATTTTGATTAAAGCCTTGCTGATTTTAGCAAGGCTTTAATTTTTTGTGTTTTTAAAGCAGTGTGTCTTTTTGTTCAACTCTGTTTCAGATGACATGAAAACCATCTTTACAAGCATACTTGATTTTCATGTCATGCCGTTTACCAATCGAGCAGTTTTAGATAGCTTAGGAACAAATAATTTATATGTAAATTATCTCTTTACTAAAATTGATTAAGTTTTTCGTGCGTAAAGCCTTGGTTTAGAAGCTTGTTTTTATGGTTTTATTTATCTTGTGATGGCCGATTTAATTGAGTTTATGAGCATAAGGTAAGAATGCTTTCATTCAAATCCAATACAAATACAATATTCTCTGCTAAGGTAGCAGCACATTAATCAAAATCAACTGAATAGGAGTAAACACATGAATGCAAATTTGAAATGGATCGCTTCGGCAATCGTGGCTACAGTGGCTTTGTCGGCATGTAGCAGTACCGGCAGCACCAAGCCAGCCTCTGCTAAGCAGCCGACTCAAGAGCAAGTGGTAGCGCAACAGCAAGCTGCGACCGGTCCGCAAACGGTTAAGGTCGATTCTATTGATTCAACCAAAGAAGTGGCCTACAAATGCGGCCCTAAAGGCGAAGAGAAATTGACCGTAATGTATGGTGTGAAAAACAATCAGTTGGTCGCAGCGCAAGTTCGCTTTAAAAACGAGCTAACGCCGAATCTGTTCCGCGTTGTCGGTGCCAATGACCAGAATATTTTCTGGGGTGAGAACGTGGCTTGGTTTGCTGAGAAAGCCACTCCGGCTAACGTAGATAAAGTTGACGGTAATATGCTGACCATCCGTGGTACGACTCAAGTCAACGGTAAAACCGAAGTAGTGGATCAAATCGTGACCCGCGGTTGTTCATTGGATAAAACCGCGACTGCGCGTTTGAAAAAATAATCGTTTGATAAAATGAATATAAAAGGCCGTCTGAAAATTAATTTTTCAGACGGCCTTTTTATCAAGTTTATTTCTTATCCGCTTCAGGCTCGGGAATTTCAAACACCTGACGCAGGTAGGCGAGGAAAGTGTCGTTGGTGGTCATGGTTTTACCCGGTGAGTCGGAAAGCTTGGCAACCGATTGGCCGTTGCACTCGACCAGTTTCAACACGATATTGAGCGGCGTATGTCCCATGTCGTTGGTGAGGTTGGTGCCAATACCAAAGCTGGTTTTGAAACGGTCTTTGAAATATTGGTGCAATGCCCAAGATTTCTCGATGTCGAGGCCGTCTGAAAAGGTCAGCATTTTGGTGTGACTGTCGATTTTGAGCTTTTTATAGTGTGCATAGGCTTTATCGCCCCACACATACGGATCGCCGCTGTCGTGGCGCAGACCGTCGAATAGCTTGGCAAAGTAAAGGTCAAAATCGCGCAGGAAAGCATCCATGCCGACCACATCGGTCAGTGCAATGCCTAAGTCGCCGCGGTATTCGTGTACCCATGCTTCAAGAGCGGCTTTTTGCGAATTGCGCAAGCGCACATCCAAGGCTTGGAAGGCTTGCAGGAATTCATGCGCCATGGTGCCGATGGGCGTGATGTTGAGTTTTTTCGCCAAGTAAACATTGCTGGTGCCGCGCACGATATGCGGTGCGGCATCGTTTAAGGTGCGCACAACGTGTTCCTGCCACGCAAGATTGTAGCGGCGGCGGGTGCCGAAATCGGAAATCAAAAACGGCGGATCGGAAGGGTCTTGCTGGGCGGCAATTTGTTTTAAGGCATCGACTTTGGTTTGCAAACGGCGCTCGCCCTCGGCCAATACTTCCGGCGTTTCCAAGCGGCGGAAGAAGAGTTCGTTCACAATCGCCAAGATGAAAATTTCAAAAAACATCGCCTGAATCATCGGCCCTTCGATGCGGATGTGCAGGCGGCCTTGTTCGTCGGAATGCACTTTGACAAAGCGGCGTTTCAGTTGGAAAAGCTCGAGGTAATCGACAAAGTCGCTTTTGATGAAACGCAGGCGGCGCAGGTAATCCAATTCGTCGTCGGTGAAACGCAGTTGGCACAGGGCATCCAATTCGCGTTCGAATTCTTCCTGAATGTCGGCCAGTGGGTAAACCATTTCTTTGTTGCGGCAACGGAATTCATACAGGCTGTGGGTTTGCGGGAATTGATGCAAAATCACCTGCAACATGGTGAATTTATATAAATCGGTGTCGAGCAGCGATTTGATGATGGGGTCGTGTGAGGTCATAAAGATGTTCTCATTAACGGGCGAATGAAGTATTAAAACATGTTTGGCCACCAAGATGACCGAAAGTTTACAAACTTTTATGGATTTTGGGCATCAAGGCCGTCTGAAAGCGATTCTGGCAACTCGATTTCCTCGGTTTCGGCCTGTTTCAAATGGATTTCGATTTCGTCAAAGCTGCTTTCCTGCACAATGCGCACCAAGCCTTCTTTGGCCAGTTCCAACAGCGCGATGAAATTTACCACCACATAAGCCGCACCTTGCTCGGGCTTGAATAAGGTGGAAAAACGGCTGAAACCGTGTTCGTTCAGACGGCGTAAAATCGAGGTCATCTGCGCGCGCACGGAAATGGCTTCGCGCACCACTTCATGACTGCGCGTGTGTTTGGCGCGCGATAAAATACCGAGCCAAGCCTGCGTTAAATCCGCCACGGCGACATCAGGCAGCTTGGCTTCGGCAGCAATTTCCAAAGGCAGATACACCCACGCAAAATCACGGCCGGCGCGGGGCAGGGCATCCAAGCCTTGCGCGGCGAGTTTCATTTGTTCGTAAGCCAGCAGACGGCGCACCAATTCGGCGCGCGGGTCGGCTTCTTCGTCTTCGATTTCTTCGGGGCGCGGCAGCAGCAGACGGGATTTGATTTCAATCAGCATGGCCGCCATCAATAAATATTCTGCGGCCAAATCAAATTGATAAGCTTCCATTTGCGCGATGTAGTGCAGATATTGCTCGGTAATTTTCACCATCGGAATATCGAGTACATCAATATTCTGCTTGCGGATTAAATACAGCAGCAAATCCAGCGGCCCTTGAAAGCTCGACAACACCACTTCCAACGCATCGGGCGGAATAAACAAATCTTGTGGGATGTCGGTAACGGGTTGGCCGAACACATACGCCACCGCGCTTTCAGACGGCCTCATCATCTCGGCAGCGTTCATTTGCCACCTGCAATATGGTCAATCGCCGCTTGCGCACAATACAGGCCGAAGCTGGCGGTGACCAGCATACTCGCGCCATAACCGGCGCACGACAAACCTTGCGGCGCCGCATCCGCAGCGCAGGCGTCACCCGATTGCGGCGGGGTAATGTTTTCGGTGGAATACACACACGGCACGCGCATTTTGTCGGCAGTGTTGCGGCTGAAGCCATAGCGTTTGCGCAAGGTGTAGCGCAAGTTGGCCAGCAAAGGGTCGTGGGTGACTTTGCTTAAATCGGCCGTCTGAATCAAGGCAGGATTTTTTTGGCCACCCGCGCCGCCACTTAAGATAAACGGCTGTTTGTGTTGCACGAAATAAGCCGCCATCGCTGCTTTGACACGCACTTGGTCGATGGCATCGATGACAAAATCAAAGCCGTCTGAAAACAAATCAGGCAGGTTTTCTTCGCTCACAAAATCTTCAATTTCAACCACTTGACAAGCCGGATTGATTTGCAAAATGCGCTCGTGCAAGGCGCTGACTTTGGCCTTACCGAAATCGTCGGTCAGGGCATGGAGCTGGCGGTTGACATTGGATTCGGCGACATTGTCCAAATCAATCAAAGTTAAACGACCGATGCCGCTGCGTGCCAATGCTTCTACCGCCCACGAGCCGACGCCGCCGACCCCAACCACGCACACATGCGCCTGATGAAAGCATTGTAATGCTGAATCGCCATACAATCGGGCAATGCCGCCGAAACGGCGTGACGACAGGGAATCAATATCGGACATGGTCAACCTTGTGATAAATCAAAAAATAAATGAAAAGGCGGTGGCGCGAAGCAAAAATTCATCGCAAAAAGCCAAAGACGTATTATACTTGAACCATGAAGGCTGTTGTGTAAAGCTGAAAGAACAGTCTATAATCCCATCACTTGAAAATATCGTGCCGCAAAAAGGCATTGGAAGGAGATGACAATGTATAAGCATTTGGTTGTTGCCGTTGATGGTAGTGAAACCTCTTTAAACGCGTTGAAACATGCGGCTGATTTGGCCAGCGTTAACGAAGCCCGCCTGACTTTGGTGCATGTGGCCAATCCGGCGGAATACATGGCTTTGGCTCCTGAGTTTTTGCAACACGAAAGCTACGAAGCTGCTGCTGTGGCGCAGGGTAACGAAGTATTGGAATTTGCTGAAAAATCAGCGCGTGAAGACGG
Organism: Neisseria sp. CCUG17229; assembly: GCF_047839235.1. Lineage (NCBI taxonomy): Bacteria > Pseudomonadati > Pseudomonadota > Betaproteobacteria > Neisseriales > Neisseriaceae > Neisseria > Neisseria sp. CCUG17229. Next base: position 1,664,346 of record NZ_CP181247.1, on the reverse strand, counting down.
CGTAACCAACATTGTGAAACACTTGCTGGTAGCCAACAAAGGCGCGCGTGAAATGGCACAAGAATTGGTGGATTACGCCGATGCCAACGGCGCTGATTTACTGGTGTTGGGCACGCACGGCCGCACCGGTCTCATGCATCTGCTGATGGGCAGCTTCGCCGAAACCGTGATGCGTCAAAGCCACTTGCCATTGTTGGTAATCCGCAGCAAAGCCGAAGAAGAATAATGCTTCTTTAAGCTGAGATAAACACAGGCCGTCTGAAATATTTCAGACGGCCTTTTGTTATGATTTAGGCAATGTGAATATTTATTTTTTATTATCTTGAAAATATCGCCAAATAATTTCTCAAAATGCCGAAAAAATCCTTATGTTGTCACCAATTGGTTTTATAATCGCTTTTTAGGTTTAGCGTAATCATTCTATTTGAAGGGAAGCAAACATGGCTGCACCGACCATCAGCGAGGTCTGCAATATCCGTTATTGGGGCATTAATTATTATGATGCCGATGACAAGGGCGAAGTGATTGTACGCCCGAATCCGGCTGAGCCGGAGAAAACCGTGTCGCTGCAAAAGCTGGCCGAGTCGGTGCAGCAAAAGCAGGGGGCGCGGTTGCCGATTTTGTTTTGCTTTCCGCAAATTTTGCAACACCGCCTGAGTTCGATTAATCAGGCGTTTCAGACGGCCAGAACCGGTTTTGGCTATGAAGGCGATTATTGCTTGGTGTATCCGATTAAGGTCAACCAGCACCGCCGCGTGATTGAAACGCTGATTCACAGCCAGCAGCCGCATGGTTTGGAAGCAGGCTCGAAAGCAGAATTGATGGCCGTGTTGGCGCACGCCGGCACCACGCAGACGCTGATTGTCTGCAACGGCTATAAAGACCGCGAATACATCCGCTTTGCCTTAATGGGTGAGAAGCTTGGTCATCAGGTTTATTTGGTGATTGAGAAGATTTCCGAAATCGAAATAGTGCTGGAGGAAGCGGAAAAACTGGGCGTGAAACCGCGCTTGGGCGTGCGTGCGCGTTTGGCTTCGCAAGGCTCGGGCAAATGGCAGGCTTCGGGCGGCGATAAGTCAAAATTCGGCTTGTCGGCTTCGCAAGTGCTGCATTTGGTTGAAGTGTTGAAACAGAGCAACCGCTTAGACTGCCTGCAATTGCTGCATTTCCATCTCGGTTCGCAACTGGGTAATATCCGCGACGTGGCCACCGGTGTGCGCGAGTCGGCGCGTTTTTATGTCGAATTGCATAAACTCGGCGTGAATATCCAATGCTTCGACGTGGGCGGCGGCTTGGGTGTGGATTACGAAGGCAACCGCACGCAATCGGATTGCTCGGTCAATTACAGCCTGATTGAATACGCCGAAACGGTGGTGTGGGGTATAGGCCAAGCCTGTCGCGAACACAATCTGCCGCACCCGACCATCATCACCGAAAGTGGCCGCGGCATTACCGCGCATCATGCTGTGCTGGTGGCGAATGTGATTGGTGCGGAACGCTACACGCCGCAAGAATTGAGCGCGCCGTCTGAAGACGAACCACGCGTGTTGCACAGCATGTGGGAAACGTGGACGGATATTTTCGCTTCACGCGAAAAGCGTTCACTTAGAAGCTGGATACACGAAAGCCAGTTTGATTTGTCGGACGTGCACAATCAATACAACGTCGGCCTGCTCAGCCTTGAGCAACGCGCGTGGGCAGAGCAGCTTTATTTGAATATTTGCCACGAAGTAGGCGAGTTGTTCAACGAAAAACACCGCTCGCACCGCACCATCATTGATGAATTGCAAGAGCGGTTTGCCGATAAATTGTATGTGAATTTTTCGCTGTTCCAATCGCTGCCTGATGTGTGGGGCATTGACCAATTGTTCCCCGTTTGCCCGATTACCGGTTTGAACCAAAAAGTTGCCCGTCGCGCTGTGTTGTTGGACATCACCTGTGATTCAGACGGCACCATCGACCACTACATCGACGGCGACGGCATTGCCACCACCATGCCAATGCCCGATTATCCTGATGACAATCCGCCATTGCTGGGCTTTTTCATGGTCGGCGCGTATCAGGAAATTTTGGGCAATATGCACAACTTGTTCGGCGATACCACCACCATCGACGTGATGGTACACGGTGAAAATCAATTTGACGTGGTTGATTATGACGAAGGCAATACCGTCGCCGATATGCTCGAATATGTGTACCAAGACCCAAAAGAGCTGATGCGCCGCTACCGCGAACAAATTGAACATTCTGATTTACCAGCTTCGCAAGCGATGGCGTTTTTGAAAGAGCTGGAAATCGGGCTGAATGGCTATACTTATTTGGAAGAGGAATGATGTTCAGACGGCCTATTGATGAAAAGACCGTCTGAAAAAACAATTATATATTAAAAGGATACAAAATGAACCCATACACCACCCTTGCCGGTAAAACCGATAATTCACTGGTTTCCAACAATTTCGGCTTCCTGCGCCTGCCGCTTGATTTCAACCCTTACGAAGGCAATGCCGAGTGGGTGATTACCGGCATTCCTTACGACATCGCCGTATCCGGCCGCTCCGGCGCGCGCTTCGGCCCCGAATCCATCCGCCGCGCTTCGGTGAATTTGACGTGGGAACACAAGCGTTTTCCGTGGACGTTTGACGTGCGCGAACGCTTAAACATCGTCGATTGCGGCGACTTGGTTTACTCCTTTGGCGACAGCCGCGATTTTGTCGAAAAACTCGAAGCCCACGCGCTGCAATTGTTGCAAGCCGGTAAAAAATGCTTGAGCTTGGGCGGCGACCATTTCGTGACCCTGCCGTTATTGCGCGCCCACGCTAAACATTTCGGCAAACTCGCCTTGGTGCATTTCGATGCCCACACCGACACCTACGCCAACGGCAGCGAATTCGATCACGGCACCATGTTCCACACCGCGCCGAAAGAAGGCTTGATCGACCCGTCGCGCTCGGTGCAAATTGGGATTCGCACCGAATACGACAAATCATTGCCGTTTACCGTGTTGAGCGCGCCGCAAGTCAATGACGACAGCGTCGAAACCACCGTAGCCAAAATCAAAGAAACTGTCGGCGATATGCCGGTGTATCTAACCTTCGACATCGACTGCATTGACCCCGCCTTTGCGCCCGGCACCGGCACCCCCGTATGCGGCGGCCTGACCACCGACCGCGCCCTAAAAATCCTACGCGGCCTGACTGATTTAAACATTGTCGGCATGGACGTGGTCGAAGTGGCACCGTCTTACGACCAAGCCGACATCACCGCCTTGGCCGGCGCGACCATTGCGCTGGAAATGCTGTATTTGCAAGGTGCGAAAAAAGCTTGATTACAGTAATCAAATTATTGAATAATTCAATGATTTAACTCAATCAATATGCCGTCTGAACCTATTAGGGGCAGATGGCATATGGTTTTTGTCAGTAACACAAAAAAGTTGTGAATATACTTGCTGTTGAGACTGGTAATGGGGTTGTATTTTGATCATGATAAAAAGCCTTGTGTCATCAAAAAGCCGCTCTTAAAATAGTAGAATAGTGCAATGAATAAGGGTGTTTTTATGAAAAATAAACTGACTTTTGTTGTTTTGAGCCTGCTGCTTGTGGCGTGCCAAAAAACGGATATTCAACAGGAAAATGTGAATTTGCAGGATAAAACAGCGTCTGCATCTGCCGCTAGGCATTCTTCTTCACCTGTAACATCTGCTCGGAAAACATTAAAAGAACAGCTGACGGTTAACCGTGATGCCAACTGTGGTTGCTGCCATCAATGGATAGAACATGCCAAAGCGGATAACTTGGCGATCAAGGATGTGGTACTTTCAAGTAATGCTAAAGTAGCTGAAATCAAAGATCAGTATGCGATTGCACCGGAAATGCGTTCATGTCATACGGCGGTCAGCAGCTCCGGCTATGTATTTGAAGGGCATGTTCCCATTAAGGCAATGACTGCATTTTTAGAAAATCCCCCTGAAAATGCGATTGGCCTTGCTGTGCCGGGTATGCCGGTAGGCAGTGTCGGCATGGAAAATGGGGAACATTTTATGCCTTATGAAGTTATGCAGCTGAATCATGATGGTACCTATCAGGTTTTTGCGAAAATCGACAAGCCGTCTGATCAGTATTAATGATTTCATATCACCGTGATTATATTAAGGCCGTCTGAAAGATTAGTCTTTCAGACGGCCTTATTGCAGCTATCTAATATTGAATCAAAGCCACTCAATTATTGCGCGGCAGAAGCTGCAGAGGCAGCAGATGCTTCTGAAGCGGCTTCGGCTTCAGCGGCGACCATTTTGGCTTCGTCAGCAGCTTGGCCACCCCATACGGCAGGGTATTTGTAACCGGCAAAGCGTTGTTTGGCGTAAGATTTAAATTCTTCCGAATTGTAGGCGGCTTCTACGTCTTTCAACCATTGAGCGTCTTTGTCGGCGGTTTTCACGGCTGCCCAGTTTACATAGGCAAAGCTAGGCTCTTGGAACAGCGTTTCGGTCAGTTTCATGCCGCTGCTCATGGCGTAGTTGCCGTTTACCACAGCGAAATCAACATCGGCGCGGCTGCGTGGCAATTGTGCGGCTTCCAGCTCGACGATTTTAATTTTTTTCAGGTTTTCGGCGATGTCGTTTTTAGACGCGGTCAATGGGTTGATGCCGTCTTTCAGTTTGACCCAGCCCAATTCGTTCAACATCACCAAGGCGCGGGCGAAGTTTGACGGGTCGTTTGGCGCAGAAACGCTGCTGCCTTCTTTTACGTCATCCAATGAGGCTAATTTGCCCGGATACAAACCCAATGGCGCGGTCGGTACTTGGAAGGCTTCAACGATGTCTAATTTGTGCTCTTTGCGGAAATCTTCTAAGTATGGTTTGTGTTGGAAGACGTTGATGTCGATTTCACCTTCGGCCAAAGCCAAGTTAGGGCGCACGTAATCGGTGAATTCGATTAATTTCACGGTGTAGCCTTGTTTTTCCAAGGCCGGTTGGATTTGTTCTTTCACCATGTCGCCGAAGTCGCCGACGGTGGTGCCGAAGACGATTTCTTTCTTGGCAGCGGTGTTGTCGGCAGCCGGAGAGGCGGCAGAAGCGGCCGGTGCGGCTTCCTGTTTTTGACCGCCACAAGCGGCCAAAGCCAAGGCCAGCGCGGCGGCTGAGAAGGTTTTCAATACGCTGTTTACGTTCATAACAATACTCCTTAAATGTGTGTGGCAGAAATCATAACATGCCGTCTGAAAAAAGATGAATGATTTTTCAGACGGCCTATATAAACAATGCTTCTATCGCTTGTCGAGGCGGCGCGAAATCCAGTTGCCCAAGCCCTGCATGGCAATCACCATCAGCACCAAAATCGCCACGATGAAGATGATGACTTCAGTTTGATAGCGGTAATAACCGTAGCGGATGGCCAAGTCGCCCAAACCGCCGCCGCCGATCATGCCGGCCGCCGCGCTGTAAGAGAGCAGGCCGATGGCCAATACAGTAATACTTGACACCATGCCGGCGCGTGCTTCATTAAGCAGTACTTTGCGGATGATAGTAAGCGGTGTCGCGCCCATGCTGATCGAGGCTTCAATCACGCCGCGTGGCACTTCACGCAGGTTTTGCTCGACCAAGCGGGCAAAATAAAACAGGCCGGATACGCTCAACACCAACGAAGCGGCGTAAGGGCCGATGGTGCTGCCGATGATGGCGCGGGTGGCCGGAATGAGCGCAATCATCAAAATCACAAACGGAAACGCGCGCATCAAGTTGACCAAGTTGTCCAACACAAAATTCAGCGGTTTGTTGTAGTGCAATTGTCGATTTGAAGTGACAAACAGCAACACGCCCAATAAGGTGCCGAATACCACGGCAAACAACGTGGACAAACCAACCATGATAAAGGTTTCGCCCAAGGCTTGGTAAATTTCGCCTTTCATGCCGCTGATGGTGGCGAGGGCTTTGGAAAAAGTCAAATCCGCCATCTCAATCCTCCCGAATCAGTTCGCGCCCGATTTCTGATTGGGCATGAATTTGGTTGTTGTTCACTTCTACCACTTCCAGTAGGCGGCCGTTGTCCAGCAGGGCGGCGCGGTCGCATAAGCGGCGAATCACGCTCATTTCGTGGGTCACGATAACGATGGTCACATTGAAGCGTTTGTTGATGTCTTCCAAGCATTCCAACACGCTGCGGGTAGTGGCAGGGTCGAGTGCGGAAGTCGGCTCATCGGCCAAAATCACTTGCGGATTAGGTGCCAACGCACGGGCAATGCCGACACGCTGTTTCTGTCCGCCCGAAAGTTGAGACGGAAAATGGCCGGCACGTTCCTGCAGACCGACAATCTCCAAACATTCCGCCACACGCGCACGAATTTTTTCAGACGGCCATCCGGCAATTTCCAACGGAAAAGCCACATTATCCGCCACCGTGCGGTTGCTCAACAGATTAAACTGCTGAAACACCATGCCGATATTCTGCCGCGCTTGGCGCAACTGCGCGCCGTTTAGCGCCATCAAATCCTGATTGCCAACCAAAACCCTGCCCGAATCAGGCCGCTCCAACAAATTAATCAAACGCAATAAGGTCGATTTGCCCGCGCCGGAATAGCCCATCAGGCCGAAAATTTCACCGGCTTTAATTTCCAAACTGGTCGGCTCCACCGCCGTAAACCACGATTTATCGCGCGTTTGGTAGCGTTTGGAAACCTTGTCTAAAATAATCATAATGTTCTCAAATACAACAAAGCCCGATGTCTGACACAACGGGCTGGTTTTGCAGGGAAATAAAATGTCATCTGCAACGCTTTAGCTGTTTGTGCCCGCAAGCTGTGTCAAATCGGCATAAAAGTGTGAATGAGAAATATTAGCGAAAACGTGAAATTGTGTCAAGAATCAAGGCCGTCTGAATGATTGGACGGGTTTGCTTTGAAAAATAACCAGTATTGTGATAGAAAGCCGTCTGAAGTCGACAGGCAGATGTTCAGACGGCCTGCTGAGTATTCTATTCTTATGATTAATTGATAAAAAAATGAAAACCATCAGAATTTTAGCCAGCCTAGTCGGGGTAATGGCAGCATTTCCTGTATGGGCGGCAACCTGCACACCAGCGCAATTAGACGAAATTTTAGCGCCGGCAACAGCTCAGCAAAACAGCGTAGAAGTTGCCTGCTCGGCTACCTTGCCGAAAAACCGTACCATTAGCAAGCGTTTGTATTTTACGGGCGCAGCGGCAAGCAATCAGGTGTTTGATTGCAATAGCAATACGATTGCGCCTACCCATATTACGGGCGGAGACAGCATAGTGATTCGCTCGAAAAAGCAGCAAAACCAATGGCTGCGCCCGGAAAACTTAACCATTCGTGGCTGCAAAGTGGCCGGTTCGGTACGTGTGATGGGCATGGGCGCGAATGGGGAGGCGGAAGTCGTGCGCTTGTCTTCGCTTGAGGTCGGTCATACGGAGCGTGTGCAAGCTGCGGCACCAAGTCGTATTCGTTTGGAAAACATGAATATTGTCGGAAATGGCCGTATTCCTTTGTATCTGGCGCCGGGCGTGAATCATGTCACGGTTGCTAATAGCCGCATTACAGGGCGTAGCAAAAGTGTGGCGGTTTATCTGGATGCAGAGAGTGGCCACAATACCTTTACCCGCAATACCATTGACGCCAAAACATCCAAGCGGGAATTGATTGCGATTGATGGCTCGGCACATAATACGTTTAGCCATAACCGTTTTTCCGCGCTTAATCACGGCGGCATTTATTTTTACCGTAATTGCGGCGAGGGCGGCACCATCCGTCACCAAGCGCCGTCTTACAATACCTTAAGCCAAAATGTGTTTTACTATCATCGATATAGAGGGCGCTTGCCGGCAGTATGGCTGGGTGCGCGTCAAGGCAACCGCAATTATTGTGAAGCAGATGCGGGCTATGCGTTTGGCAGCAGTTTGGATAACCGCGATTTTGCCGATTTTAATGTGGTTGAGAACAACCAAATTTATCGTTTACCCATTCGCAAAATGATTCGTGATGAGGGAAACAATAACCGAATCAGTGAGAATCGCACAGTAAGATAATTGAACTTACTATTTGATTAAATTAATAAAAGGCCGTCTGAAAATGCTTGATACATTTTCAGACGGCCTTACATTCGCCTAACAAGTGCAATTTCCAATAACAGAAAAGGCCAGTATGCGGTAGTATACTGCCTTTCCTGACAAGAAAGATTGCAATATGGCCTACACACAACTGACCTCACACCAAAGATACTACATTTCCAGACATTACCGCAACCTACCCCTAAACCAAATCGCACAGAACATCGGTTGTCATCCCGCCACCGTCAGTCGGGAAATCAGACGGCATTCCGTCAACGGAACCTACTGTTACCGAAAAACACAACAGCAAAGCGAAGTTAAAAAGAAAAACAAAAAGCCAACCAAACTGACTACTGCCGTCAAACAGACTGTTAACAAACTGATTACCCAAAAATACAGCCCCGAACAAGTCTGCGGCTATCTGCTGAAACATCAACACATCAAACTGCACCACAGCACCCTTTACCGCTATCTCACCAAAGACCGTCAAAACGGCGGCGACCTGTACACCCATCTGCGTATCGTTTCCAAACCCTACCGCAGAAAATACGGCAGCGGTGCATGGACAAAAGGCAGCGTACCGGACAGAACCGACATTGAACACAGACCTGTCATTGTCGATCAAAAAGAGCGGGTCGGCGATTTCGAGATGGACACCATTGTCGGTAAAGACCAAAAAAGCGGACTGGTGGTTGCTGTTGAAAGAAAAACCAAATTTGTCGTTATCCGCAAAATCAGCAATTTCAAAGCAGAAGATGTAGCCCGGGTAGTGATTCGGGCATTGAAGCCATTTAAAGATATCATTCAAACGATTACTTTGGATAACGGTAAAGAGTTTTACCGGCATAAAACCTTTGCCAAAGCCCTGGGTGCGGAAACTTACTTCTGCCGTCCATACCATTCTTGGGAAAAAGGCTTGGTGGAAAATACCAACGGGCTGATCAGACAATACTTCCCAAAGGGGACGGATTTTAGGAAACTGGGTGCTAAAAAGATTAAAGCGGTTGAGGAGGCCCTTAACCGCCGACCGAGAAAGACATTGGACTATGAGACACCGGGTGATCTGTTTTCAGCAGCCCTTGCCAATGGCATTTGAGCGTTGCACTTGAAATGTGAATGTAAGGGCCTTTTCATTTCACCCAATTAAGGATTCATAATCCGCGCCACTAAGGCTTTTTCTTTGCCCTGCATATTTGGGATTTTCACCTGAATACCGTTGCCCGGTGCCACATCCACGGCTTCGCCTTTGCGGGTCATTTGCTCAAGCGTGATGGTTTGGTTGCCAGTCGGGTGAATAATTTCAATGGTGTCACCCACGGCGAAACGGTTTTTCACTTCAACAGTCGCCCAGCCTTCGTGGTCGATTTCGGTGACATGGCCGACGTATTGGCTTTGTTTGGCAACAGAATGGCCGTTGAGATAGTTTTGGTAATCCTGCGTTTTGTGGCGCTCCAAGAAGCCGGAGGTGTAGCCGCGGTTGGCCAAGCCTTCGAGTTCGCTCAACAGGCTCAAGTCAAACGGGCGGCCGGCGACGGCATCGTCAATGGCTTTGCGGTAGCTTTGCGCCACGCGGGCAACGTAATACAGCGATTTGGTACGGCCTTCGACTTTGAGGCTGTCCACGCCGATTTGGGTAAGTTTGTCGACTACTTCGATGCCGCGTAAGTCTTTGGAATTCATGATGTATGTGCCGTGTTCGTCTTCCATAATCGGCATGAATTCGCCCGGGCGGTTGCTTTCTTCAATCAGGAATACTTTGTTGGCGGCAGGGTGGCGTTGCTGGCCGTTGATGCCTTCAAAGTTTTGGTTGGCTTCTTCCTGCGCTTTTTCAAAGTTGAAACCTTGCAACAGCTTGGCATCGCCCATGTCGTCGGTTTCCGAATCGTGCACTTTGTAATCCCAGCGGCAAGAGTTGGTGCAAGTGCCTTGGTTAGGATCGCGGTGGTTGAAATAACCCGATAATAAACAACGGCCTGAGTAGGCAATACACAATGCGCCGTGAATAAATACTTCCAATTCGATGTCGGGGCATTCTTGGCGGATTTCGGCGATTTCGTCCATGCTCAATTCGCGCGACAAGATGATGCGCTCAACGCCGATTTTTTCCCAGAATTTTACGCCCCAATAGTTGGTGGTGTTGGCTTGCACAGACAAGTGAATCGGCATATCCGGCCATTTTTCGCGCACGGTCATAATCAGGCCGGGGTCGGCCATAATCAGCGCGTCGGGCTTCATGGCGATTAACGGTTCCATGTCGGCTACAAAGGTTTTCAGCTTGGAGTTGTGGGGCAAGGTGTTGACGGTTAAGAAGAATTTTTTATTGCGTTCGTGTGCTTCTTTAATGCCCTGCGCCAACACGTCGAGCTTGGCAAACTCGTTGTTGCGAGCGCGCAGTGAGTAGCGCGGCGAACCGGCATACACGGCATCGGCGCCGAAATCGTAAGCGGCGCGCATGCGTTCCAAACCGCCGGCAGGGAGAAGTAATTCAGGTGCTTTCATCTTGTGTTCTTTGTTTTATAAATGTTTTCAGACGGCCTTGAAATACGTTGAGGCCGTCTGAAATAAAATTAATCGGAATGGGCGGATTATCCGCTTTTTTGCTGGGGGGGTCAATTTTCATTGGCGGCTTCAGCGTTGTTTTGCTTGGTTTTTACATATGAAATATGGTTGGTCAGATGAGATGGTTTGGGGGGGCAAGTGTAGGTCGGATACTTGTATCCGACAATTTTGATAGGCCGTTAAGGCGGCGAACCGATTGTCAGTAAAGAAGAAGGCAGAAGTTATCAGGCCAATTTGCGTGCGATGATTGCGACGAAAAGTAAAGGGGTGATTTTTTATGCCGTCTGAAAAGTTTTATCATTTTTTAGCATTTTAGAATGTCGGATACAAGTATCCGACCTACGCTTGATAGGGTTACTTTACATGGAATTTAAGAAGGGTTTTGCAAAGGTCTCTGCCTATATTAAATGTAAAAAGGCCGTCTGAAATCAAATTTGTGTGATAAAAGGCATTCAAAGTTTGTATTTTCTTGTAAAATGTCTGGTTTATTTGCCACGATTCAGCGCCATGCGGTTAAGGCGTGGTGCAAACTTCTGATAAGAGCGGGATATGGATTTTCGTTTTGACATTATTTATGAATATCGTTGGATGTTCTTTTACGGCGCGTTGACCACGCTGGGTTTGACTTTGGTGGCGACGTTAGGCGGCACGATATTGGGTTTGATTGGTGCGCTGGCGCGGCTGGTGCATTTTGAAAAAGGCGGCGTATTGCTCAAAGCAGTGGCATGGTTGTTGCGCACTTTGTCGCTGGTGTATGTGACGCTGTTTCGCGGTACGCCCTTGTTTGTGCAGATTTTTATTTGGTACTTCATTTGGGTGGTGGCGCTGATTCACCCGACCGACGGTTGGTTAATCAGCGGTGATGCAGCGGTGCAACTGCGTCGCGGTTATGGTGCGCTGATTGCCGGTACGCTGGCATTGATGGTGAACGCAGGCGCGTACATCACCGAGATTTTCCGCGCGGGTATTCAGTCGATTGATAAAGGCCAAATCGAAGCGGCGCGCTCGCTGGGCTTAACTTATCCGCAAGCGATGCGCTATGTGATTTTGCCGCAGGCTTTGCGCCGCATGTTGCCGCCGTTGGCCAATGAATTCATTACCTTGCTGAAAGACAGTTCGCTGTTGTCGGCGATTGCGGTGGCTGAGTTGGCTTATGTGCAAAATACGATTTCCGGCCGCTATTCGGTGTATGAAGAGCCGCTTTATACGGTTGCATTAATTTATTTGATCATGACAACTTGCTTGGGTTGGATCTTCCTGCGCTTGGAAAAACGTTATAATGTGGTACACCGTTGATTAAATGAATAGAAAAGGCCGTCTGAAACGTAAAGTTTCAGACGGCCTTTTATTTGGCTCAAAGGTCTCAGCTTTTAGAATTCTTCCGTGTCAATCTCGGTTTGCGTGGCGGCAGGGTAGCGTGCGCCTTTGACGCTGTGTTGGTTGATTAATTCGCCGGCTTGTTGCAACACGTCTGCGGCAATAGTCAAATCTGCGGCGGCGATGTTGTCGGCCAAGTGTTGAGGATTGGTGGTGCCCGGAATCGGCAGGATGTTGTCGGATTGTGCCATTAACCATGCCAAGCCCAGTTGGGCGGCGGTGCAGCCGGCTTTATCGGCGAGGGTTTGCAGTTGGTCGCGCAGTTGCAGGTTGGCAGGGTAGTTTTCGGCGCTAAAGCGCGGCATCGGGCGGCGGATGTCTTTTTCTTCCAAGGCGGTGATGTCGCGCAGATTGCCCAAGAAACCACGGGCAATCGGGCTGAAAGCGACAAAGGCGATGCCCAGCTCGCGTGTTTTGTCTAACACGGCGATTTCGGGATTGCGCGTCCACAGGGAATATTCGGTTTGTACGGCGGCAATCGGGTGCACGGCGTGGGCTTTTTCCAGCGTGTCGGCGGAAACTTCCGATAAACCGATGGCACGGATTTTTCCTTGCTCGACTAAGCGTGACAGGGCGCCGACGCTTTCTTCAATCGGCACGTTTTTGTCCCAGCGGTGCAGGTAATATAAATCGATGACATCGGTTTGCAGGCGTTGCAGTGATTCGTCGGCTTGGTGGATTAGGGTTTCGGGGCGGCCGTCGATAACGCGTTTGCCGTTGACACCGCCCATGCCGCATTTGCTGGCAAGGAAAATATGGCTGCGGTGGTTTTTCAGGGCTTTGCCGACTAAGGTTTCATTGGCGCCGAAACCATATAGGGTGGCGGTGTCGAAATGGTTGTAACCCAAATCGATGGCTTGATGCAGGAAATTGATGGCAGTTTGCTCGTCCGGTGGTGTACCGTAGGCGTGGCTGAGGTTCATGCAGCCGAGGCCGATGGGGTGGACAGGCGTGTTGTTGATAGTGCGGTTTGGTGACATGATGATTCCTTATGTGAGGCTGTCTGAATGTTTTTCAGACGGCATAGCAAAATACAAAAGGCACAGGCCGAGACCTTTGCAAAACTTCATTAGCCCGTAGCCAAAATCAAAACGGCCGTCATTCCCGCGTAGGCGGGAATCCATTTTTGAACATCACAAACTATTGAATAAAATAAGTTTCTGAAATTTTAAGATGGATTCCCGCCTACGCGGGAATGACGTTGCTTCTTTGTGCAATGGCTTTTCAGGGCATTTTGCAAAAGGCACAGGCCGTCTGAACGAATGGTGTTTCAGACGGCCTGCGGATATTGGATTAAGCCAACTGTTTTTCCAGTTCGCCCAATACTTTGTAGCATTCAATCACGCTTTCAACGCTGGAATTCGGCTGGCGGCCTTCGCGGATAGCGGCGAAGAATTCGCGGTCTTGCAACTCAATGCCGTTCATGGATACGTCCACATTGCTCACGTCAACCGGCTCTTCTTTGCCGTTGACCAAATCGTCGTATCGGGCAATGTAGGTGCCGTTGTCGCAGATGTAGCGGAAGAATGTGCCCAACGGACCATCGTTGTTGAACGACAGCGACAAGGTGCAAATCGCGCCGTTTTCAGCTTGCAGTTGAATCGACATGTCCATGGCGATGCCCAGTTCAGGGTGTTTCGGGCCTTGGATGGCGTTGGCTTTGACCACTTTGCTGCCGGTTTGGTATTGGAACAAGTCAACGGTGTGGGCGGCGTGGTGCCACAGCAGGTGGTCTGTCCATGAGCGGGCTTCGCCTTTGGCGTTGGTGTTGGTGCGGCGGAAGAAGTAGGTTTGTACGTCCATTTGCTGGATGTTCAATTCACCCGCTTTAATTTTGTTATGTACCCATTGGTGGCTTGGGTTGAAGCGGCGGGTGTGGCCGACCATGGCAACCAAGCCGGTTTCTTTTTGCACGCGCAACACTTCTTCGGCATCCGCCCAAGAATCGGCCAACGGGATTTCCACTTGAACGTGTTTGCCCGCGCGCAGACATTGCAGCGTTTGCTCGGCATGCAATTGGGTCGGGGTGCACAAAATCACGGCATCGACTTCAGGCATGGCCAAAGCATCGGCCAATTCGGTGGTGGCAAAACCGATGCCGTATTTTTCGGCCACGGCTTTGGTTTTTTCCAAATCGCGGCTGATGAGCGCGACGACTTCGACATCGGGAATGTTTTTGATGCCGTCAAGGTGTTTTTCGCCGAATGCACCGGCACCGGCCAGCGCGACTTTGATTGTTTGTGCCATAATCTATCCTTACTTTTTAGAAAATGAGTGGGGAAGGCCGTCTGAAAGTTTTCAGACGGTTAGAGACCTTTACAAAACCCTAGATTTGAGTGCAGTTCGAAGTTATAGCAGCGCAGAAAGCGCAGACATATCATAAAGATAGGCAAGCTTTCGAGCAGCGCATAACGAAGAAATGTGCCAAAGATAGGGATTTTGCAAAGGTCTCGGCCTTTGATATTACTTCTTAGGCGCTTCCAAAATCAGATGGCCGACAGCGGTATTCGACGCCGGAACATGATAGAAGCGGTGTTTCACGATAGGCTCTTCGCCTTCGTCACACATGGCGGCGCGGGCAATCAGCCACATCACCAATTCAATGCCTTCCGAACCGGCTTCGCGCACATATTCGACATGCGGTTTCTTCGCCAATTCTTTCGGGTCGGCAATCAAATCGTCTAAGAATTGGTTGTCCCATTCTTTATTGATCAAGCCGGCGCGCGGGCCTTGCAGTTGGTGGCTCATGCCGCCGGTGCCCCAGATGTGGACGTTCAAATCTTCATCGTAGCTTTCCACGGCTTTTTTGATGGCTTTGCCCAAATCGTAGCAGCGTTGGCCGCTCGGTACCGGATATTGCACCACGTTCACGTGCAGTGGAATTACTTTAACCGGCCATTTTTCGACATCGCCGAACATCACGGTCATCGGCACGGTCAGGCCGTGGTCAACTTCCATTTCGTAGCACAACGTCAAATCGAAACCTTGCTCGATCACAGAGTGCGCCAAGTGCGACGCGAAATTCTGGTCGCCCGGCACATTCGGCACAGGGCGGCGACCCCAGCCTTCATCGGAAGGTTGGAATTCTTCATTCATACCCAAGGCGAAGGTCGGAATCAGGTCGAAACCGAAGTTGTTGGTGTGGTCGTTGTACACCAAAATAATCACGTCGGGATTATTTTCTTTTTGCCATTCTTTGCTGTATTCGTAGCCGGCGAACACCGGTTTCCAGTAGTCTTCACCGGTTTTTTTCAAATCCCAAGCCACGCCGACGGCCGGAATGTGGGAAGTGTAAACGCTTGCGGTAATTTTAGCCATGTGGGTCTCTCCGGTTGGGATTATGGGTTTTCTTGTTCGTGTAAGTAACGGTTGCCTTCGATGCTGCGGCCGCCGTTGATCATCATGTTGCGGTATTCTTCTTCGCTCATGCCGGTCATGCTGCCCGCCATTTGTTGGAAGGTCAGGCCGTCGGTGGCACCGATTTTGGCCAACACGTAAATATTGCCGCCCAATTCCATGCAACGGTTTAAATCACGCGCCATCACGGCTTGTTTTTGTTCTTCACTCATCGGCCATTCGTCAAGATAGGCGCGCTCGTTGGCTTTGAAACGCTCGCGGTTGGCGGCAGAACGCAGCGACATACAGAATTGGTTGAGATGATATCCCTTGCTGGCCTGCTCTGAATCGAAAATGCGGGTGCCGGGAATGTCTTTATAAGGCTTGTTCAATGCCATGATGTGGACTCCTTTGTGAAATGTTTCAGACGGCCTGTTGATTTTATGCGTTTAAATATAACGCGTCCGTTTGGTGGGTGCAACCAAAGGCCGTCTGAAAGAGGTTAAGCTTGATATTCTTCCGGCCAGTATAAACGCATCGGATTATCGACCAACAGTTTTTGGCGTTCGGCTTCGGTCGGGGCGATTTGTGCCACCCAGTCAACCAGCAAACCGTCGTCCGGCATGTGGTCTTTTAAATTTGGATGCGGCCAGTCGGTGCCGAACAAAACGCGGTCGGGGAATTCCTGCATCAGGCGGCGGGCAAACGGCACGACATCGGTGTAGGCGTTTTGTTCGCCGTTGAGCGCTTTCGGGCCGGTGTTGCTCAGGCGTTCTGGGCAAGACAGTTTGCTCCAGAAATTCTCGTTTTCGCGCATGAGTTTGACAAATAATTCAAAATCACCGCCATGCGCAGGTTGGGCAACGTCAGGGCGACCCATGTGGTCAACCACTACGGTGGTCGGCAACGAGGTAAAGAAATCGTAGTATTCGGCCAAATCGGCAGCTTCGAAATAAATTACGATGTGCCAGCCCAGCGGCGCGATTTTGTCGGCAATGGTACGCAAGGCTTCGACCGGCGCGGTATCGACCAAGCGTTTTACAAAATTGAAGCGCACGCCGCGTACACCGGCGGCATGTAAGCGCTGCAATTCTTCTTCCGTTACATCAGCTTTCACCGTGGCCACACCGCGTGCTTTGTTGCCGGCGGTTTCGAGGGCATCGACCAAGGCGCGGTTATCGGCACCGTGGCAGGTGGCCTGCACAATCACGTTGCGTTCAAAGCCGAGCAAATCGCGCAGGGCAAACAGCTTTTCTTTGCCCGCATCGCAAGGGGTGTATTTGCGCTCAGGGGCGTAAGGAAATTTATCGCCCGGGCCGAACACGTGGCAATGGGCATCGACTGCGCCTTGCGGCAATTGCAGTTTCGGCTTAGACGGGTTAGGGTAGAAATCCAACCAGCCCGGTGTTTTTTCAAATGCGCTCATGAAATTCTCCTATGAGGCCGTCTGAAACGTTTCAGACGGCCTTTTTCTTTTAGTAAGGCAGGCCGACGTAGTTTTCTGCCAAAGTTTTGGCCGCGTTTTCGGTCAAATTCAATTGATTGAACTCGGCTTCCTGCATTTTACGTTCGAAATCGTCGCTGTCGGGGAAGGTGTGCAACAGCTTGGTCATGTACCAAGAGAAACGCTCCGCCGCCCACACGCGTTTCAGGCAACGCTCGGAATAGCCGTCGATGCCCGCGCTGCTTTGGTTGCGGTAGTAATCGTCAAACGCCTCGGCCAGACATTGCACGTCGCCTGCGGCCAGATTCAAGCCTTTGGCGCCGGTCGGTGGCACGATGTGCGCCGCATCGCCTGCCAAGAACAAAGATTTGTAGCGCATCGGTTCGCTCACGAAGCTGCGCAATGGGGCAATGCTTTTTTCCAAGCTCGGGCCGGTCACCAATTTGGCGGCGGTTTCGGCCGGCAGGCGGTTTTTCAATTCTGCCCAGAAGCGCTCGTCCGACCATTCTTCCACTTTGTCGGTCAGCGGCACTTGCAGGTAGTAGCGGCTGCGGGTGGTTGAACGCTGGCTGCACAACACGAAACCGTTGTCGTGTTTGGCGTAAATTAATTCGTCGGATACCGGCGGCGTATCGGACAACAAGCCCAACCAGCCAAACGGATACACGCGTTCGTAAGATTTCAACACATCAGCGGGAATGCTTTGGCGCGATACGCCGTGGAAACCGTCGCAACCGGCGATAAAGTCGCAATCCAAGCGGTGTTCTTCGCCATCTTTGGTGTAGGTGACATAAGGCGTGGTGGTGTCGATGTCGTGTAGGGCAACGTTGTCGGCTTCGTAAACGGTCACGCCGCCGGTGGCTGCGCGTGCGTCCATCAAATCGCGGGTGACTTCGGTTTGGCCGTACACGACCACGTTTTTGCCGACTTCTTTTTCAAAATCGATGCGCACATGTTGGTCGTTGAACAACAATTCCACGCCGGTATGCACCAAGCCTTCTTTGTGCATGCGCTCGGCAGCACCGGCTTTTTCCAAGCCTTGCACGGTGGTGTGTTCCAACACGCCGGCGCGAATGCGGCTCAATACATATTCGCCGCTTTTGCGCTCTAAAATTACATTGTCGATGCCGTTTTGATACAGCAATTGGCCGAGCAGCAAACCCGACGGGCCTGCGCCGATGATGGCAACTTGGGTTTTCATGTTTTTTCTCCTAAACTTGATTCAGCAGCTAGATCTCAATGTATGTTCAGGCGACCTGAGTAGAAGATGTGTGCACCGTGGCCGCTTTTTTATAGTGGATATGAAGATGTGGGTGTGTCGGGTGTTTCAGACGGCCTGATTTGATTGAGGCCGTCTGAAAACCTTGATGGCTTAGTCGATATACTTCAAGCCGGCTTTTTCCAAGCCTTCGCGCATTTTGTAGTAATCCAAGCCTAAAGTGCCGTTGGCGAAGATTTGGCGTTTGTCGCCTTCGTTGGCTTCGCGTTTTTCGGCGGCATCGGCAATTTCCATGGCGCGTTCGGCCGGAACCACAACCACGCCGTCGATGTCGGCCACAATCACGTCGCCCGGGTTAACCAGCGCGCCGGCACACACAACAGGCACATTTACCGAACCCAAAGTCGCTTTAATCGTACCTTTGGCGTGGATGGCTTTGGAAAACACCGGAAATTCCATTTCGGTCAAATCCGCCACATCGCGCACACCGCCGTCGATAATCAAACCTTTGCAGCCTTGTGCTTTAAACGAAGTGGCCAGCAGGTCGCCGAAAAAGCCATCGGCATTGTCGGAAGTGCAGGCGGCCACGGCCACATCGCCCGGCTGCAATTGCTCGGCGGCAACGTGCATCATCCAGTTGTCGCCCGGTTGCAGCAAAATGGTTACGGCGGTGCCGCAGATTTTCGCGCTCGGGTAAATCGGGCGCATATAAGGTTTCATCAGGCCGATGCGCCCCATGGCTTCGTGGATGGTGGCGCTGCCGAAGCGTGATAATTTTTCCACGGCGGCAGGGTCGGCACGTTTGATGTTGCGTTTCACCACGCCCAATTGATTCAGATATACGTCGGTCATGATTACAATCCTTTCGCTTTCAGGCGGGCATCCAAGCGTGGGAACACGCGGCGGGCGTTGCCTTCGTAAATTTGGTGTTTGTCTTCGGCTGAAATGTTGGCCGCTTCGATGTAGCGTTTGGTATCGTCGAAGTAGAAGCCGGTGCGCGGGTCGATATCGCGTACGGCGCCAATCATTTCGGATGCAAACAAGATGTTTTTGTTCGGCACCACGTCGAGTAGCAAATCAATGCCCGGTTGGTGGTACACGCAGGTGTCGAAGAAGATGTTGTTCAACAAATGCTCTTCCAATTCCGGCTTTTTCAGCACCATCGCCAAGCCGCGGAAACGTCCCCAGTGGTAAGGTACCGCGCCGCCGCCGTGCGGAATCAGGAAGCGCAGGGTCGGGAAGTCTTTAAACAAATCGCCTTGCAGCAATTGCATGAATGCGGTGGTGTCGGCGTTCAGGTAGTGCGCACCAGTGGTGTGGAAACAGTTGTTGCACGAGGTGGAAACGTGAATCATGGCCGGAATGTCGTATTCGACCATTTTTTCATAAATCGGATACCAGTATTTGTCGGTCAGCGGTGGGGAAGTCCAATGGCCGCCCGATGGGTCGGGATTCAGGTTGATGCCGACGTTGCCAAATTCATTCACGCAGCGTTCCAATTCGGCAATACAGGTTTCAATCGGCACACCTGGGCTTTGCGGCAACATCGCGACCGGCACGAAATTGTCGGGGAAGAGTTGCGACACGCGGTAGCACAATTCGTTACAAATTGCCGCCCAAGTGGACGATACTTCAAAATCACCGATGTGGTGCGCCATAAAGCTGGCACGCGGTGAGAACAGGGTCATGTCGGCGCCACGCTCTTTCATCAGGCGCAATTGGTTTTTTTCGATGGTTTCACGCAATTCGTCATCGCTGATTTTCAATTCGCTGGCTTTGGGCATTTGCGAAGGGTTGCCGATGGCGGCGATTTGTTTGTTGCGCCATGCTTCGAGTGAAGGTGGGGCAGTGGTGTAGTGGCCGTGGCAGTCGATAATCAGGCTCATGGGTTGCTCCTTGATGATTTTTTATAGGGTAAACAGGCCGTCTGAAAAGCGGCGTGTGGGTAGGGTGTTTCAGACGGCCTTGAATACAATAGGCCGTCTGAAAGTAGGGCTTAGCTGTCGCCATAGATTTTTTGTTTCAACAGCAGGCAAACTGTCATCACCAGCGATGGAATCGCCAAAATCACGAAAATGGTGACGAAATCCAGTTTCCATGCAATCAATTGGCCGGTTAAGAAGGTGCCGGCAATCGCGCCGAAGCGGCCGATACCCAACATCCAAGACACACCGGTCGCACGGCATTCAGTCGGATAGAATTTGGCAGCCAATGCAGGCAGGGAAGTTTGCGCGGTGTTTTGCATCACGCCGGCGAATAACACCACGGCAATCAACATACCCAAGCCTTGACCCAGCGACCAGCCGATACAGGCCACCGATACGGCAGTTAAGAAAGACAGGAATGCAATCAGTCGGTTACCGTTGAAGCGGTCCATCAAGTAGCCGCTGGCAATCGCGCCCAAACCGCCCAAGGCAAACAAGCCGGAAATACGCGGGCCCAGTTCAGGCGGCATATTCGCTTCTTTAAACAACACCGGCATCCAGTTGATCATGGCGTAGAAAATAATCAGGCCGCTGAAGTAAGAGAGCCACAGCAAAATCGAACCGGCGCGGAAGTGGCTGCCCAATACCATCGCCATTGGGTTGTCGGTTGTCTGTGCCGTATTTTTTTCAGGCAGCACAAACACGGCATTGCTCAAATCAGCTTTAGGATTAATGCGTTGCAGGATTTTGCGCACTTTCTCGGCCGGTTGGTTTTTAGACACCAAAAACGAAGCCGAACGCGGCATGATGAAAATCATCAATACGCCCAAAACCAAAGGCAAAAATCCGCACCAAAACATTGCCGTGCGCCAGCCGTATTCAGGAATGATGAATGAAGCAAAGAAACCGCCCGCAGCTGCGCCCACTGGGAAACCGCAATACATGGTATTCAGGATTAACGAGCGTTTGTGATCAGGACAGTATTCAGACAGCATCGCCACCGCATTCGGCATGGCCGCGCCCAAACCTAAGCCGGTGATGAAGCGCAAAATGGTCATCTGTGTCAAATCTTGGGCAAAAGCTGAAGCCACACAGAAGCCGGCGAAAATTAAAACAGAAGTAGTGAGAACGACTTTACGGCCGAATTTATCAGCCATTGGACCCGAAGTCATCGCGCCGATGGCCAAGCCGAATAGCGCGGCACTCAATACCGGTGCCAACTGGCTTTTTTCAATGCCCCATTCTTCCAAAAGGCTTGGTGCGACATAGCCGATGGCTGCAGTATCCATGCCGTCAAAAAAGGCAATCAGCAGACAGATGATAAAAATCATCCATTGATAACCGGAAAATTTGTTTTCATTTAAGAAATTTTGCACATTAATCGTGCGGCCGGTGGTTTCCATGAGTTTCTCCAAATGTTATTGAGTCACCTTGTAATCATTAGAAACCTAATGATTTATAGGTATGTTTTTGTAATTCCATTATTGTAGATAAAACTGTTAAGTTAAAGTATGTAACCTGTCTAAGAGTTATAACAAAAATGCATAACTCAAAGGCCGTCTGAAAGTAAATCTGCTATTCCAAAGCAGGGTTTATAGCAAAAATGGATAGATAAAACATAGGAGCTATAATTAAAATGATATGGTTTATATGAATGAATTCACTAAAATAGCAGTATGTTACAAATGATTACAGAGGTGGAAACCATGCAGCAGTCAGCACGCCAGACCATTGCCGATTGGCAGTGCGACATATTAATTGCCGGAAGCGGCGCGGGCGGATTGTCGGCAGCGGTGACGGCGGCGCATCACGGCTTGAATGTATTGGTGGCTGAGCGTGCGGCGACCTGTGGCGGCGCGACGGCGCGTTCGGGCGGCTGGGCTTGGACGCCGGGCAACACCTTTGCTCAGGCCGACGGCGTCAACGAGCCGCGCGATGATTTCCGCAGCTACCTGAAAGCCGTGATTGGCGAGCAGGATTACGACCACGAGCGCATTGAAATGTTTTTGGAAAATGTGCCGCACATGGTCAGCTTTTTCGAGCAGAAAACGCCGCTGAAATTCACACCCGGCGCAAAAATTTGTGATATTTACGGCCATCTGCCCGGCGCAGGTACCGGCCATCGTTCGGTGGCAGCGACACCGTTTTACGCCAAATCGCTGCCGAAACATCTGCTGGATATTCTGCCCGACCAATACAAAATGACTTCGTTTTGGGGCATGGGTATTATGGCGGGGGCGGATTTAGGGCATTTTCTCAACGCGATGAAAAAGCCGCAGAGTTTCCTTCATGCTGCCAAACGGTTTTCCATCCATGTGTGGGACAAAGCCGTACACAAGCGCAATATGCAGATGGTTAACGGCTTGGCGCTGATTGCCAAGCTGGTGCAGGCGGCTGATGAAAAAGGCGTGCGCATTGAAGTGAATACCGCCATCAAAGAGCTGATTGAAGATGAAAGCGGCTGTATTATTGGCGCTTATCTGGAGACGCCGCAAGGTTTGGTGCGCGTATCGGCGGCCAAAGGCGTGATTTTGGCCACCGGTGGCTATCCGGCCAATGTCGAGCGGCGCAAGAATTTTCCGCGCAATCCGAGCGGTGAGGAACATTGGACGCTGGCACCGCCTGAAGCAGATGGCGCCGGACTCGCTTTGGCCGAAAGCGCGGGCGGTTATTTAGACGATTCCGGCCGCTCGCCTGCAGCGTGGTGCCCGGTTTCGCTGGTGAAATTCAAAGACGGCAGCGAAGGCGTGTTTCCGCATATTGCCGATCGCGCCAAGCCGGGCATCATCGGTGTCTTGAAAAACGGTAAACGCTTTGTCAACGAAGCCAACGGCTATTACGACTATGTGACCGGTATGCTCAACGCGGTGCCGAAAGGTGAAAAAGTTGAATCTTGGCTGATTGGCGACAAACGCGCCGTGCGCAGCTATATGTTCGGTTATGCCAAGCCGCGCCCGATTCCGCTGCAAATTTACACCGACTATCTGCGCTGCATTACCGAAGCCGATACTTTGGATCAACTGGCAGAAAAATGCGGCATTGATCCGGTCGGCTTAATGCATACCGTGGCCGAGTTCAACCAAATGGCCAAAGCAGGCAAAGATACTGATTTTGGTCGTGGCGACACGCCGTTTAACCGTTCCGGCGGCGATGCTTCAACCGGTTTTCCCAATCCGTCGTTAGCACCGTTGGGCAAAGGCCCTTATTACGCAGTGAAAGTGCAGGTTGGCTCGTTCGGTACATTTGCCGGTATCGCGGTGGACGCATGGTCGCGCGTGTTGCGTTCAGACGGCAGCGCGGTAGCAGGATTGTATGCGGTCGGGCTGGATCAGAAATCCGTGTTCGGCGGCAATTATCCTTGCGGCGGCATCAACATCGGCCCAGCGCTGACATTCGGTTATGCTGCTGCCCGCCACATCGCCGGCGTGACTGCGTATGAAGACGATGGCAGCAGTTTCCCATCGGCAGATTATCAGGGCAGTTTTTAAGAGGAGGCTGCCTGAAGCTTCAGACGGCCTGACAACCATTTTTACCAAGGAGCAAACAATGAGCAAACGCCTAATCGGTATGGCGCCTTTGAGCGTATTGGGCACCGAGCCGGTGGATTTTATTCAAGCCACGGCGAAGACGGGTTTTGATTTCATCGGCCTGCGCACCCGTCCGGTGACTACCACCGAAAAAGACCTGAATCTGCTGCACAATAATCCGCGCATGAAAGAAGTATTGGCGGCCTTGAAAGACACCGGCATGAAGGTGGTCGATACCGAATTTTTAGCCATCGATGAACACGTTACGCCCGATGTTTGGCTGCCTATGCTGGAAGCCGCCGCGCAATTGGGTGCGCAAAGCCTGACTGCAACCATCACCGATCCGGATTTGGCGCGCGCGACCGATGTGATGGGACGCTTGGTTGACGATGCCAAACAATCTAATCTCATCATTACCTTAGAGCCGATTTCCTATCAAACCGTCAAACTTTTAACCGAAGCAGCGGATGTGGCCGAGCAAACCGGCTGTCAGGTATTGTTTGATACGTTGCATTTCCACCGTGCATTCGGCGAGCCGGAACACATTATTCCTGCCTTGCCGTATTTGGCCAATATGATTCAATTGTGCGACGGTGTGCTGGCCAAACGCGCCGATACGCGCGGGGGCTTGATTGAAGAATCGCGTGCCAAGCGCGGTGTGCCGGGCGAAGGCGATTTCAAATTGGCCGAATGCGTGGCCTTGCTGCCTGAAGACATGCCGGTGAGCATTGAAGTGCCGAATCCGAAATTTGCCGAATTGGGCTTGGAAGGCTATTTGCGCTATTTGAAAGCGGCGACCGAGCAGGTATTGGAAAAAGCGGCGGCTTTACGCGTTTAAGTGAATTATTTAAAAAAATGCCGTCTGAACGTGAAAAACGTTCAGACGGCATTTTTGATTGCGCTTATATCCAGCGGACATTATTCATGATGCTGTTTCCAATACAAATCCTGCGCCACCAACCGCACAGGGGCGTTGGCCGCGCCGTATTGATCGTAGCCGCCGCGACGTTCACAGATTTCAAAGAAAAAGCGGTTTTCAATCAATTGCGAATAAGCGTGCAGGAATTCACCGCCGTTGCCGTCGGCATCGTAGAGCAAATGATGTTCGCGCAAACGTTCGATGAAATCGTCGGCCAAACCGAATCGCGCCTGCAAATCGTTGTAGTAGTTTTGCGGGATGTCGAGCAGGTTGGCGCCGTTTTGACGCATAAAGGCCACGGTTTCAAAAATATCGTCGCTGGCAAAGGCGATGTGTTGCAGGCCGGCGCCTTTGTAGTTGGCCATTGAGCGCGATACCAAAGTGTTTTGGTTGTCGGAAATATTCAACGGCAGGCGGATTTGGCCGTTTTGGTTACGCAACACGCGGCTTTTCATCAGGCCGTAAGGGTCGGGCAGGGTTAAGTCGTTTTCGATGTCGAAACCGAATAAGGCGGAGAAATGCAGCGTCCAGCGATCCATCATGTCGTTGGGTACGCCATAAGCGGTGTGGTCGATGCGGCTGAGTTTCGGCTCTCCTTGGAATTTGGTTTTGTGGAAATCGACGCTGTAAATGTCGCTGTCGACAAAATACTGCAAACCGCCATTGGGCGAACGGATGGCGTGCACATGGCGCTCGTTCGGGCCGACTTTGCCTTGATAGAAAATATTGCCGTATTCGATGGCACGCTGATACATGGCTTCGGCATCGCTGACTTTATACGCTGCCGCGCAGACCGATGTGCCGTGTACGTTAAAAAACGCATCGGCCAAAGAATCCGGCTCGGCGTTGAGAATCAGGTTCACGCCGCCGTGTTGGTAGAGCGAAACGTTTTTGCTTTTGTGTAAGCCGGTTTTTTGGAAGCCGAATTGGCGCAGGATGTTGTCCAAACGCTGGGCGCTGGCATCGTTGACAGCAAATTCGACGAAATCGGTATCCTGAAATTCAGGCGCGGCAGGTGGGGTGAACAATTCGGCCGATACGGTCAGGTTTTGCTGTTTCAGACGGCCTGCGACTTGTTCTTCCAAATACAGCAGCGAGCGGATGGCATCGGATGTGGTCGATACGCCCGGCGCAGCGCGGAATTTGTCGTTGAACACTTCCAGCGACAAGGGGCCGGTGTAGCCGTTGGCAATAATCGGCGTGAGAAACGCGGCCACGTCCAAATCGCCTTGGCCGGGGAAATTGCGGTAATGGCGGCTCCACTCGAGTACATCCATTTTCATCAGCGGCGCATCGGCCAATTGCAGGAACACGATTTTTTCCGGCGGAATTTCTTTCAGACGGCTTAAATCATCGTTAATGGAAAGGGTGTGGAAGCTGTCGAGAATAATGCCCAAATTCGGGTGATCGACTTGTTTCACCAAATCCCACGCGTGGCGGTAAGACGAAACGTGTTTGCCCCAAGCCAAGGCTTCGTAGCCGACTTGCATATTGTGTTTGGCGGCGATTTCGGCCAGCTTGTGCAAATCATCGGCAATCAGGGCATCGTCGGTGCTGGTGTTGGGCAAAACGTTGCTGCACACGAGCAGGCGGTCGGTGCCCAGTTGCGCCATCAATTCAAATTTGCGCTCGGCACGGTTGAGCTGTTGCGCCAATTTGTCACGCGCACCGCCTTCAAAATCGCGAAACGGCTGAAACAGCATGATTTCGAGATTCAGGTCTTCGCACATTTTGCGGATGTCGGCAGGCGAGCCGTTGAAATACAGCAAATCGTTTTCAAAAATTTCCACGCCTTCAAAGCCGACGGCGGCAATGGCTTGCAGCTTCTCGGGCAGGGTGCCGCTTAAAGATACGGTGGCGATACAATGTTTCATGATGTGGCTCCGTTGGCCGCGTGGGCGGCGTGGGTGATTCGGGAAAATATGCTGGGTTTGCCATTTAGGCATAACCGTGTGGAAAGGCCGTCTGAAAAGAATGAACTGCACCCCAAAAGTTGGACACTTCCCCCCAACTTAAAAAGGTGCAGTTTTCTTATGTCCAAATATACACTAGACTTCAAATACCGAGCCGTACTCCATTACCATCAAGTGCACAGCCAACAGCGTACCGCAGACCATTTCAACGTCTCACGCACCCACCTGCGCCGTTGGATTGCCGCCTACCGTCAAGGCGGTATAGCCGCACTTCAGCACCCACAGGCTACGCTTATGAAGACTACGCAGACCAAACGCAACAATCCCTTTATCGTCGACAAACCCGACCATGAAAAAACTCAGGCAGAGCTGATTGAAGAGTTACGCTACATGAGGGCGGAGATCGACTACCTAAAGCACATGAAAGCCCTCAACGAAAAGAACGCCACCAAAGTTGCGAAACCGTTCAAACGCTGAGGGCGAAGCACCTGCTGAAATACTTGTTGCACAGTGCCGGCATACCCAAAAGCAGTTTCTACTACCACATCGGTAAATCCGATCCCGATATGGAAGCCAAAGCGGCGGTGAGTGAAGTTTATCACCAACACAAAGGTCGCTACGGCCAACGGCGGATTGGAGCTGTATTATCGTGGAATAAAAAGAAAGTGCAGCGTATTATGGGATTATTGGGTTTGAAAGCCAAAGTGCGCAACAAAAAATCCTATCGTCCGCAAGTTATAGGAGAGACGTCGAAAAACATCCTTAAGCGTGCATTCACTGCTGATAAAGCGGGAGATAAATGGTTGACCGATGTGACCGAGTTTAAATGCACCGACGGCAAACTGTACTTATCGCCGATATTGGATGTATTCAATCGTGAGATTGTGGCTTATGAGCTCAGTAGAAAGCCGGACAGCAAGATGGTCATGCAGATGCTGGATAAGGCATTCGGCCGTCTGAAAGGGCAGACCCCGCTGCTGCATTCTGACCAAGGTGTGCTTTACCGAACTCAGGCTTATCGGGAAAAGCTGGCGGAGAAAGGCATTGTGCAGAGCATGTCGCGCAAAGGGAATTGCTGGGACAATGCACCGATGGAGAGTTTCTTCGGGACATTAAAAGTGGAAAGCTTCTATCAGGAAGGTGTGTTATCGGTGGCAGAGTTGACCAAAGTGATAGATGATTACATACGTTACTACAATTATGAACGTATTAGTTTGAATTTAAAAAAGCTGAGTCCTGTGGCTTACAGGACCCAGCTTGAACAGGCTGTTTGAGAAAGATTTTTAATTTGTCCAAGAATTGGGGGACAGTTCAGAATGTTTCAGACGGCCTATTTTAACGACTTATTTCAACACGCTCAAACTTCAGCGCTCGGTTGGTTGCGATACAAGATGTATTTGATGGTCAACGACACGGCAATCAGCAGAGCCGGTACGGTCAAAGCCATCGCCACGGTTGAGAAATTCCAGCTTGCATTCAACATCCATGCGCCGGCAAATGCGGAAATAATCGCACCGGTGCGGCCGATACCGTGCATCCAGCTGTTGCCGGTCGCGCGGGCGCTCAATGGGAAGAAGTTGCTCGACAAGGCGTTCATGCCGGTGCCGCCGCCGTTAAACGCTGCACCGATGTAGAACGAGGTGATACACAACAGCAGATATTCCGCACCCAAGCTGCTCATGAACACCAATACTACTGCGCCGCTGACGTAAGAGAGCGCCAAGACGCGGTGTGACTCGAAGCGGTCCATAAACCAGCCCAGCATAATCGAACCCAACGGGCCGCCCAATTGGAACATAGCAGAAATAATCGATGCTTGCGCCGCAGTCATGCCGGATTCTTTAATCATGGTCGGCATCCAGCTGCCCAACAGGTACACCAAGAACAAATGGCTGAAGTAAATCACCCACAGCAGCAAGGTGCCTTTGGCGTAGTGATGGTTCAACACGGTTTTAATCGGGTTTTCATTGCTTTGCACCGTTTGCGGTTTAGGAATGAAGAAAGTCGATTGCTCAGTGGTGCTGCCCGGGGCGCATTGCTCCACGATTTTGCGGATTTCTTGACGGTCGGCACCTTTGTGCACCATATACGCCAGCGATTCCGGCAATTTGAAAATCATAAACAGGCTCAACAGAATCGGTACGATACCGCCAAACCAGAATACGCTCGGCCAGCCCCATTGTGGAATCATCCACGCTGCCAAGAAGCCGCCGCCAGCCGCGCCGACGGTGAAACCGGCAAACACGATGGTCACCAACAGCGAGCTGCGGTGTTCAGGTGAATATTCTTTGGCCAAGGTCGCCACCATCGGCATAATGCCGCCCATGGCAAAACCGGCGATGAAGCGGAACACAATCATGTGCCAAATTTGTGTGGCAAACGCCACCAGCAGCGTGAATAAACCGAAAATAAACACGCTTACAATCAATACTTTGCGGCGGCCAAAGCGGTCACCCAACGGGCCGGCTGTCAGTGCGCCGAAGGTCAGGCCGAAGAGGGCGGCACTCAATACCGGCGCCAAATCGTTGTTGGACAAATTCCAAGCTTCTTTCAGGCTTGGGCCGACGAAGCCCATAATCACCACATCGAAGCCGTCCATGACCACAATCAGGAAGCAGAGGAAAATCACCAATTTCTGGTAGGTACTCACGCCACGGCTGTCGAGTAGCTCGCGGACATTGATTTCATGATTTTGCGACATTTGGTTTCTCCTTATTAATCGCGTTTTTCTTATCAAGCTGAGTTACATTAATTTCAGACGGCCTTGAGGTAAGAGGCCGTCTGAAACCATTAATACTGAATACGTGCCACTTCGCGCAGGTGTTCGGCAGTCGTGGTCGGCAGGTTGAAGTATTCCAAGTAAACCGGAATTTGTTCAAACAGCATATCGGTGCCGACTTGAATCACGCAGCCTTTGGCTTGGGCGGCGGCCAAAAATGCGGTGATTTCGCTTTGCAGCACCACATCGCCGACAAAGGCTTCCGGCGCAATACGCGCCACATCAACCGGCATCGGGTCGCCTTCATACATGCCCATCGGTGTGGCATTCACCACCAAATCAAAGCCTTGCGGATCATTGCTGCCGGTTTCGACGATTAAATCGGCATAGTGCTGTTTCAGACGGCCTGCTAATGCTTCGGCGGCGGCTGCGTTGACATCAAACAAAGCCAAACGCGCCACGCCCGCTGCCGCCAAAGAGGCCGCAATCGCGCAGCCCACGCCACCGCTGCCGACGACCAAAGCCGCTTTGCCTTCCGGTGCAAAACCTTTGCGGCGCACACCGCGCACAAAACCTTCGCCGTCGAACATATCGCCTTCCAGTTTGCCGTCGGCACCGCGGCGCACGGCATTGCACGAACCGGCGATTTGCGCGGTCGGTGTCAGGCGGTCAACCAAATCAATGGTGGTGACTTTGTGCGGCATGGTGACCAGCGCGCCGATGACGTTTTCGCAGGTGAACACGCTTTTCAGAAAATCAGGATAAACCGGCGCTTGTGAAGAAAACGGCACCACCAGCGCATTGATGTCGGCCGCTTCGAAATAAGGGTTGTAAATCATCGGCGATTTGAAGGTTTGAGTGGGGTAGCCGATGTGGGCAATGACTTGGGTCAAGCCGTTAATGTTCATGAAGCTTCTCCTGTTTATTTGAGTGAAATACGGTTGTTATGGATTTTTCAGACGGCCTGAGTCCTTTGCAAAATCTTCATCTTTGGCACATTTCTTCGTTATGCGCTGCTCGAAAGCTTGCCTATCTTTATGATATATCTGCGCTTTCTGTGCTGCTATAACTTCGAACTGTGCTCAAATCTGAAGATTTTGCAAAGGCCTCAGCCTTTATAATCTTCAGGCCGTCTGAAAAAATAGAATCATAAACCTAATCTGTATTGAGTGGTTGTTTATTTTTGAATATTGCAACTAAGGCCGTCTGAAAAAGCCATCTGAAAAAGCCAGATGCTGATTTCAGACGGCCTTGTTATCATTTATTGCCATCCCAAACGCGTGCCGGAACCATCACTTCGCCGCGCATGATGTTGCGGGCGGTGCGGATTAAAGCCGCGCCGTTGACCTTACCATTGCCGTCGGTTTCCAAGGCCACGCTGAACTCGCCGCTTGGGTGTTCGATGGAAAGCGAAGCCGGATTGTCGGCTACGGCCAAACCGTCGGCCACACTGTTTTTCATCACGCAGGCGGTGGCGATGGTGACGGCTGCCAATACGCCGATGGCTTCGTGGCAAACATGCGGAATGAAGCAGCGGGTGTGTACCGCGCCGCCGTCAACAGGGGCATTCAGCAGGCACATTTTCGGATAGTTTTTGGCAGAAACATCGCTCAAACCCATTTTTAAAGATGCAGTCAGGCGCAGCTTTTCCAAAATGGCTTTGAGTTCGTCATCGTTGTTTAATTGTTCCACGCTCTCATAGGCTGTGCGCTTTACATCGGTGGCGCGCACCAAAATCATCGGCATACCGTTGTCGATGCAGGTGGCTTCCAATTGGCCGAAACCTTCAATGTCGAACACGTCGCTGGTGTTACCGGTCGGCAAAAGGCTGCCGGCTACCGAGCCTTCGGTGTCTAAGAAACGGATGCGGATGGGGGCGGAGGTGCCGGGTACGCCGTCAATTTTGGCATCGCCGTCGTAATTGATGATGCCGTCGGGCGTTTCAACGGTGATGTCGCTCAACATGCCGGTGTTCAAGGTCAGCACGCGCACGGTCGTTTCATCGCCTTGCGCCTGAATCAAGCCTTTTTCCAAAGCAAACGGCACCACTGCCGCCAGCATATTGCCGCAGTTGGGCTTGGTATCGACAATATCGTTTTTGGGCTGCAATTGGGCAAACAAAAATTCCAAATCCACGCCTTCTTGCTCGCTCAAAGACACCACGCCCACTTTGCTGGTTAGAGGGTGCGCACCGCCGGCACCATCAACTTGGCGCGGATCGGGCGAACCCATGGCCGCGAGCAACACTTGATTGCGGGTCGCTTCATCGGCGGGTAAATCGGCAGCGGCGAAAAACAGGCCTTTAGAACTACCGCCACGCATCAGCATGGCAGGGACAGCGGTTTGGGCAGCCATTTCGAATCCTTTGTAATGTAGTGGTATGTAGTGGATTATTATAGGTAAAGAAATGTTTGGAAAGGCGTTGAAGCGACTATCAGCTATATCAAAATAGTATAATTGCAAAGGCGAGCTATGCTATAGTCGTTTAGAATAAAATGACACAGCGTTGACAGCTTTCCTGATGTACTACTTGTACACGGCGGTCGCTGTCGCCTTGTCTGATTTCTATTTTAAACGACGATAAGATAATTAATATCATAAAACCAATAATTAGAGATTGAGAAAAAGTTATGGATTTGAAACAGTTACGATATTTTCAGCAGGTGGCGCAACAAGGCAGCTATACCCGTGCCGCCGACATTTTGGGCGTGGCGCAACCGGTATTGAGCCGCCAAATCCGTCTACTGGAAACCGAATTAAGGCAAAACCTGCTCAACCGCCACGGACGCGGCGTTTCTCTTACCGAGCCGGGCAGAATTTTGCTGGAACACTGCGGCGTGATTTTGCAGCAGATTGAAATGATTCAGGAAGACTTGAGTTTGAACAGCGGCAAACTCAGCGGCCACATCACGCTGGGCTTACCGCCGACGATTGCCAAATTATTGTCGCTGCCGATTATCCGTGAGTTTCGCCAACACCTGCCCGATGCGCAATTGCGCATCACCGAAGGCTTGAGCGCACAGCTGCAAGACCGTTTGCAGCAAGGCAAAATCGACATGGCGCTGCTGTATAACCCTGCCTATTCAGCCGATGTGGAAACGCAATTGCTGTATGAAGAGCGGCTGTATCTGATGGCACCGAAAAACGATCATCTGCTCAATGCCGACACGCCGATCAACGCCGAACATTTGGCCGCCTTGCCGCTGATACTGCCTTCCGTGCCCAATACCTTCCGCCTGTTGGTCGAGCAGGAAATGGCACGGCACAATCTTATGCCCAATATCGTGATGGAAATTGACAGCGTAGAAACCATGCTGCAACTGGTGGCAGAGGGTATGGGCTATTCGATTTTGTCGAAATATTCGATTGATTTGATGAACTATAAAGAATCGATTCAGGTGATTCCGATTGAATCGCCGCAATTCGTCAGTCGCCTGTTTTTGGCGACTTCGGCCAAACATGCACTCACGCGCACGCAGAAAGAAGTGGATAAAATTTTGAAGCGAGTGTGTTTGAATTTGGTGGAAGAAGTTTCAGGCGGCCTTTAAAGTGGATAATGGTCGTCTGAACATATGAAATACTTAAAACCACGAAAAAAAGGCCGTCTGAAAAGTTTTGAATCATTCAAACTTTTCAGACGGCCTCGTTGTATGGAAACCCTTGATGTTAAATCTTTAAACCAAATCCAGCTTCTTCAATAAAGCCATGCTGGCCGAATCGACCAAGCGGAAGGTTTCGTCAAAATCGCCGGTGTACCACGGGTCGGGCACATGGTCGTAACCACTCTCGGGGATCAAATCGGTCAGCTTGAATAATTTTTCAGGATGCTTACCAAAAAGCTTTTCCAAATCACGCAAGTTGTTGTCGTCCATCGCCAGAATATAATCGTAATGGTCGATGTCGTTGCGTTTGACTTTGCTGCTGGTAAAACCGGTGTTATCCATGCCTTGTTGCGCCAGCATTTGCCGCGTGCCTTGGTGCATATTTTCACCGTCGTGCCAGCCGGAAGTGCCGGCGCTGTCGGTGTGAATGCGGTGGCTGACACCGGCTTCTTCAGCGCGGTGGCGCAACACGAATTCACCCATCGGCGAGCGGCAGATGTTGCCGAGACACACGAATAAAATATGGTATGTTTTCATGATTATTCCGCGAAAAACGGGTTATGGCCTGATAATTTTAAGGCTTGCGCGTAGGTCGGCAATTCGCTGTTTTCCGGCACCACATCATGCAGCATATAAACATGTTCCACGCGGCATTCGGCCATTAAATCCAAGAAATTTTGCTGGATAACGGCAATGTTGTCGGTCGGCGACAAGGTCCAAGTATAAACTTGTGGAGCAATTTCAAACGCGCTGTCGGTGGCGTTAAAACCGAATTGAATCAGCCCGCCGGCTTTAGCGGCAACCACTACACCCACGCGCGGGCTTTGCATGCGGATGGCACGGATGGCGTTAGTGGCGAAAACGTCCATCGCCATGCGTTGGCGCATGTGGCTGCCGGTTGTCAGTGCAGACAGCGGCGCATCAGGCGACAGGGGATTGACGAATAAGGTTAAGCCCGGTTGGGTGAGGGCTTCCTGCCATACCTGCATTAGCGGCAAACCGGCTTTTAACAGGTTTTGATTGAGCGATTCTTGCAGTTTTTTGTCGCCGTAGCCCAAGGCAAACACCACATGCACCGATTGGCCGCTAGGAATCTGCAATTCAGACGGCGTAAATTGAGCGGCAAATTGCGCAGCGGCTTCAGCGTTTTGTTTGGCTTCAAACCATTGTCCGGCATTGATTTCACTCAATGCAGTTGACGGCACGAGAAACGGCAGCCATGTGGCCTGATTGAATGCGCGCAAATGCGGATGGTTTTCCAATACGGCAAACAATGCGGCAGTTGGTACGTTCAAAGGCAGGGTTTGTTCTTGATTGCAACCAGCCACCAACACCAAAGGCATGGCAAACCATTGGCTTTCTTCGTCTTTTTCGGCATTCAAAACCGTGGTCATATTATCGAGCAAGACTTTGTAGCTTTCGGCATCGGCCACCATGCTCATGGCCACCGACAAACCCAAATAATAATTTTGCTGAAACATGCCGCGGATTTCGGTTTGCAACGATTCGGCGGATAGTTTGCGCTGCGCGGCAGATGTGCTGTGTGCCAAGTTGGAAGCGTGCAGCAAGAGATTGTTTTTAACCGGTGTTTCAGGGTAAGGTCGTGTGTCGGCAAGAATGAAAGGGGTGTTCATTTTCTACCTTTGATATTGTTGTTTTGAAAGAGCAAAGATTATAGCAATAACTGACTGAAACAGTCGGGAATGAAGCGGAAAAATTTCTATCCGCTTGATTTAGCTGATAATAGAAATAAAAAAAGCACTGATATGAATCAGTGCTTTTTAATCTTGGCGCGGCGGACGGGGCTCGAACCCGCGACCCCCGGCGTGACAGGCCGGTACTCTAACCAACTGAGCTACCACCGCGCAAGCAATTGTGTTGCCACAACTGCAAGAAACTTGGTGGGTGATGACGGAGTCGAACCGCCGACATTCTGCTTGTAAGGCAGACGCTCTACCAACTGAGCTAATCACCCGAGAAGCCGAATTAAACCAAATATCCGCATTATGCGCAAGTGATTTATGCGGCTTGTTTGCCAGGTCATTGAAACTAAAATAAAAATTTTCAGACGGCCTGTGTGTGATTAGGATTTTTCATAAAGAAAATGACCTAATTTATCCGCTTTTGTGTGCAGATAGCGTTCGTTTTCAACATTTTCACCAACCTGTAACGGAATGCGCGCCACCACATTAATATCAGCTTTTTGCAGCGTTTTGACTTTTTCTGGGTTATTGGTCAACAGCTTCACTTCATGTACGCCTAAGTGATCGTAAATGCTTTTGGCCAAAGTGAAGTCACGTGCATCGACCGGTAGACCGAGTTCGACATTGGCTTCTACGGTGTCACGGCCTTGGTCTTGCAATTGGTAGGCACGGATTTTGTTGATCAAGCCGATGCCTCGGCCTTCTTGGCGCAAATAAACAATCACGCCGCGGCCTTCTTGCTGCACTGCCTGCATGGCTGCCTGCAATTGTGGACCGCAATCACATTTTTGCGAGAATAGGGCGTCGCCGGTCAAGCATTCCGAGTGAATACGTGACAAAACGGGCAGGCCGTCTGAAACATCGCCCATCACCAGTGCCACGTGTTCTTGGCCGCTTTCTTCTTCAAAGCCATGCATGGTAAACACACCGAATTCAGTCGGCAGACGGCAGGAAGCCACGAATTTTACTGCTTTAGTCATCTTGCGCTTCCTCGTCTTCTACTACATTCAACAGCGCTTTCATCGGCTCGCTTAATGCCAGCGATAAGGCCGTCCATTCGGTTAAAGCCGCATCATCAGCTTGATCTTTATCGTTAAACTCAATATGTA
Source organism: Neisseria sp. CCUG17229 (assembly GCF_047839235.1). Taxonomy (NCBI): domain Bacteria; kingdom Pseudomonadati; phylum Pseudomonadota; class Betaproteobacteria; order Neisseriales; family Neisseriaceae; genus Neisseria; species Neisseria sp. CCUG17229. The sequence continues at coordinate 1,628,934 of NZ_CP181247.1, read as the reverse complement.
CCACACCTAAAACTGCACCGCTTTTCGTACAAATCGGCACCGATACTTGCGCCTTGCTGGCCGCATTGCGTTCGCCCGAAATTTCGCCCAAAGTCAGCCAGTAGGCAATATCGTTGGCGATATTCATCCAGCCACTTTGTGCCGTGCGCGAAGCCAGATAGATTTGGCTGTTGTCTTCATTTACATCCAAATGCGGTTCCAGCCCTAAGCCTTGCTGGGTCAGCACAACCAATTTCGGTGTTAGCGTTTCAGACGGCATGTGCGCATAAACTGCCGCGCTTTTGATATTGGCTTGGCGGCTGTATACAGAATCCAAAGCCATAAAAATTTGTTTCAATAAAGCATCGTTATCGGCATTTGGCTCGATGTGTTCCGCCAACGTAAAGCCGTTTTTTTCCGGCCACAATACCGAGCGGTCAATCGCGGCATTGCCCATGTTAATCACCGCCTGCGCCGCAGTATAGGCAACATACACGTCATCCACAGGCAGCTTTAAGCCTTGTGTTTGCAGAAAATCTTCAATTAATAATCTTGGCATATGCCATTCCTCAAGATACAGTAGCGAGGCCGTCTGAAAAGGGAAAACCAAGCTTTTCAGACGGCCATTAAAGTTAATTTATTTCGATATGATGCTGATTATACCTTTTTTCAAGGCAGGAGGCTTTGCATGCTTTTTAATTGTGTGTATAATCCGCTACTTGGTTTGCGGACGTGGCGAAATTGGTAGACGCACCAGATTTAGGTTCTGGCGCCGCGAGGTGTGAGAGTTCGAGTCTCTCCGTCCGCACCACCCAACCCCTTTTAGGGGTATTTTTTTTGTCTAATGCAATCTAACGCAATCGACCAAATTCAATACTGGCAAGGCTTTCAGGCTGGTTCAATGCTTTCTTGCTGTCTAATATCGTCTAATGCTGTCTAATTGAATAAACCATAAATTGGGGGTATATTTGGGGGTGTTGAAAAATACCCCTGAAAAAATACCCCCAAATGCCACTAAACGACCGACAAATAAAGAATGCAAAACTCGCTGATAAAGCCTACAAACTGGCTGATAGTGGCGGCCTGTATCTGCAAGTTACACCAGCAGGCGGCAAGCTATGGCGGTTGAAGTACCGTATAAGCGGCAAAGAGAAATTACTTTCAATCGGCAAATACCCCGAAATCTCTTTAGTGGAAGCCCGAGAAGCAGCCGAGAATGCCCGCCGTATGATTGCCCAAGGCCAAGACCCCGCCGCCATGAAGCAGCAGGCCAAGCAAGAGCGTAGGGCGGCCTTACTCAATACCTTTGCCCACGTTACCAAGGCATGGCACGAAAAGAACATCATGCGTAAAGGCTGGAAGCCCAATCATGCCGCCCGTGTTTGGCGGTATTTTGAAACCGATGTTTTCCCCGTTATTGGCGAAATGCCGATAAACGAAATCGGCAAGAAAGAGATAAAGGCCGTATTGGATAAAGTGACCGAGCGGGGCGTATCAGAGACCGCCGAGAAAATCAGACAATGGATAGGCGCGGTATTTACATACGCGGGCTTTGAAGAATTAACCGACCGCAACCCCGCCGCCTTACTGCAAGGCTATATCAAGCCGTCTGAAACGCGCCCTATGCCGGCCTTGCCGCGTGAAGAGCTGACCGAGTTTTACCGCCGTTTGATACTGGCAGATTGCAAGCAGTCAAACCGTATTTGCATTATGCTGATTATGCTTTGCTTTGCCCGCAATAAAGAGATACGCGGCGGCCGATGGCAGGAAATCGACTTTGAGCGCAAGATATGGACTATCCCAGCCAAGCGCATGAAGCGGCCGCGTGAGCATATAATCCCCTTATCTGATTGGGCGATTGAGCTGTTAAACGAACTGAACGACCAAACAGGGAATACCCCCTATCTATTCCCCAGCCGCACCGCCGCCGATGGCTATATCAGTGAAAACACCGCAGGCAAAATCATCAACGGCATGGGCTATTACGGCATTGCCACGCCCCACGGTTTCCGCTCCCTTGCAAGCAGCATTCTGAATGAGCAGGGCTATAACCGCGATGCCATTGAAAGGCAGTTAGCCCACATTGATGAAAACAGGATTAGAGCCGCCTATAACCGTGCCGACTATATGGCCGAACGTACCGAGTTTATGCAATGGTATAGCGACCTATTGCGCGGCCATTATCGGGAAGCACTAGCCATGCTTGAAGCAGATGGGGAAGCAAAGGCCGTCTGAAAACACACCAGCTTAACCGGCTGGTGTTTTTTATTGCCTTGAGAAAAACACCATACGCGCGCGAGAAAAACAGCGGGAACAGCGGGAACGCGGGAACACCAATACATAACTATATAATATATATACATATTTTTATAATTAACTATATTCTATCAGCGGGAACAGAGCGGGAACGCAGCGGGAACATTTTCAGCTTTCCCGCTTTGGTTGCTGATTAAATTGCCGGTGTGATGACTGCATATTCAGAAAATCGACAGCAGGGCGGTAAATTTCATCACAGAGCGCATTTCTTGGCTTGGGAATGCCCCTTGCATACCTTTTGGGATAAATGCCGTTAAATCGCAAATTTGAGCCATTTGCGACAGGGTAGATTTTCAGGCCGTCTTTCATTGGGTGTTTGGCCGGTTACTGGTTCAACATTATTCAACACCCGCACCGGCACCCGTTTGGCCGTCTGAAAACACAAACACCAGCCGCGCCGCCAGTGTTTTTTATGCGCGTTATACAGCGCTATACATGGTTTGTATAATTAGCCATTCTATGTATAATTACGTCTAACGACATCTAACCCGATACAGCAGAAAACATGAAAGACCCTTTATTTTTCCACCGCGCCGACTATGCGGCCAAACTGTTGAACAGCCTGAAAGATGGCATTACGCACGCCTTTACCCTGTTCGCACCGCGCCGCATGGGCAAGACCCAGTTTCTTTTGCAGGATATTGCGCCGATGGCAGAAAAACGCGGCTTTAACGTCTTTTATTTTTCATTCATGGACAGCGCCACGCCTACCATCGAATTTCAGGCGGCCTTGTATCAGTTTGCCCAAAGCATACAGACAGGTAGCAAGACAAAAACATTTTTGAGCGGGATTAGCAAAATAGAAGTATTGGGCGTAGGAGTAGAGCGCGAAACACATAAGCAGGCTATACCGACTATCAGCGAAATCATTAGCCACATTGCCAATGACAACCGCCCCAGTCTGTTGCTGTTGGACGAAGTGCAGGAGCTTGCACGGCTGAACGATACCGGCGGCCTGATACGTTCGTTAAGAACAGGGCTGGACATCAATCAAGCCAAAGTAAAGACTATTTTTACCGGCAGCAGCACCAACGGCTTACGCGCCATGTTCAATGACAACAAAGCCCCGTTTTTCCACTTTGCCCACGCTTTGGATTTTCCGCTGTTGGACAAATCATTTACCGATTTTCTAGCCGATATTTACCAAGATCGCACCGGCAACAGGCTGGATAAAAATGCCCTGTATAGCCTGTTTGAGCGTCTGAACCATACACCCATGTACATGAGGGCGATTATTCAAGACATGATATTAAGCCCTGAAATCAGTCTAGAACAGGCCGCACAAAACAGAATAGAAGCCCTAGGGGCGCAACACGGAGAAGCAGGCCAATGGCAGCAAATGAAGCCGCTGGAACAGGTCATTATCCAAGATATAGCAAAGGGAAACACCAGCCCTTACAGCCAAGAGAGCCGTCAAAGATACGCCGCCTTGCTTGGTGTGGAAACGATAACCAGCAGCAGCATACAAGGCGCAATCCGCCGCATGAAACGGCATGAATGGATAAGTACCGACACGACAGGCAAGCCAGTGATCAATAACCCGCTGTTCAAGACGTGGATTATGGAAAACATCGGCTAAAGGCCGTCTGAAACGTTTACCGCCACACCTAGCCCGCGATTAGCTACCAACGGCGAAAACAGGGCATTCCCTAGCCTTGCTGGTGTGGGTTTGATTCTGATGGGGAAAGAGCGCAGGGGGAGCGTAATAATGGCATGGAGAGCATATTACACTTTAAAAGACGCTGCTAATGAGTTAAGTAAGCAGCTAAATGATGATTTTACGATTGATGACCTTATCCATTATGGAGCTATCGGATTAGCTAATTTTTGCATACAAACATCAACAATGCATTTTTTTAAAAGGAGCTTAGCAGAAAGATATTTTCCAGATGTTAATAAACCATTGATTGTAGAAGCTGGCTTGTTTAATGGATATTTTGCGCCAATTCATGAATCCAAAATGCAAGAAGTTGAGATAAACAAATCGGCTAAGGTTTGCGTATTTCCATATTTAATGGATATTGATGGGGAACATATTGAGGCAAAACTAGAGGGATTGCAGCATTGTGGTGTTAATCGGGCTTTTGAAAATTACACTGTAATGAGATTTAAAAAACCAGCTGGAAAAAATCGCTTTAGTGAAAAGGAATTTATTAAATGTAAGACGCCACAAGAAGTAATTGATATACAAAATGAAAGTTATGGGCAGAATGCAGGCTTACCATACATTACAGATTTTAAAGCGGAAGGTTGGTTTTTTCAATTTATACCAGAGGAAGAACAAGCCGATTTTATTAGAATAGAAAATTATCGATTCCGGCCAAAATATCCAGATAGGAGCTTTTTAGAAGGCTATGAATGGAGTATTACGGTTACCCCTGATGAGTTACGCCTTACAAGTAAAAGTTTTGAAGAACTAAAAGAGGCATTACGAGAGAAAATGGGGGGTAATAAATCCATCGGTAAACGCACTGAAAATAAGCAAGCTGAAATTATTGCTGCACTTTCGGTTATTTATACTAAAACCGATTGCAATAAGCCTTACGAGGCAGCAGAAACCATTCGTCAAGAATGGGAAAGGAATGCAGATAAACTAGGAAAGCCGCCTACTGGAGATACATTGGCAAAATACATCAAACAAGGTATTGAACGCCTTTCTCAATAACCTAATTAGGTTTTAAACAATCCTAATTAGAACAAGCCGCCCCGATGGGCGGCTATTCTTTTGCCTATGGATAACAACCCCATAGGATTAAACGCTATGCAAGTAAATAAACTTATCCGCGCCAAAGAATGCGCCGCCCTGTTTGGCGTTTCTGTTTCCACATGGTGGAACTGGAACAACCCTAAAAGCCGCCATCATCGTGCCGACTTACCCCGCCCGATTAAAGTAGGGGAAAACAGCACCGCTTGGCTGGAAAGTGAAATCAGCGACTATATCGGCAATTTGGCAGCAAACAATCGAGTATAAGGGGAACGCTATGGAACAAAACAAAACCGCCCGAAACACACAGGGCATTTCAGACGGCCTTAACCACGCCCGCCATGATAACCGCTTTTCGCCCACATCTCAATGCGGCGAAATCCTAGCCATCTTGCAGAGCGGGCAGAGCCTGACCCACTACCAAGCCGCGCAAATGGGCATTATGGGCTTTCCGGCGCGTATCAGCGAATTGCGGGCGGCGGGCTATCCAATCATCTGCACCATGCAGCCACACATTAACAAGCACGGCAAGACCGTGAAGCATGGCATTTTCACGTTGGCAGCAGAGAAAGGGGCAGTGGTATGAGCAAATTAACCGCAACAGAAAGCGGCCTGAATATGACTGTAACCGCCAAATATGGCATACGCGCCGACAGCCGTAGCATTGCCGATGCTTTGGGCATTAAACACCGCAGCTTGATGAAGCTGATTCACAACCATTTAACAACCCTTGAAGAAGTGGAACGGCAATCAAATCCCGATAATCCGTTTCACCACGTGAGATTTGAAATCGCACGTGGTAATCGAGAACAAGGCGGCGGCACGCCCGAGCGGTTCGCCATGCTTACAGAAACTCAATGCTATTTTCTTGGCACGCTATCCAAGAACACCGTGCAAGTAGTGGAATTTAAAAAGCGGCTGGTTATCGCTTTCGCACATATGAGCCGATTGCGCGAGATTCACAGTCAAGGCTATATCCCGTTTCAGCATCTTGTTCATGATTCAGCGCGTGCCATGTATCAACACGCGGCAGAGCTTGGCAGCCATACGCCTGAAAACATCTATCACAGCAACATCGAGCGAATGATCAATCAGGCGTTTGGATTAAAGGCAGGGCAGCGCGGCGATTTGACCGCCGCCCAAAAATCCGCCATCGGCACAGCTTACCAAATTGCAGATGCAGCCATAAAGCAAGAGTTAGCAAATGGGCGCGGGCATAAGGCGGCCTATGCCGAAGCAAAAAGACGTGTGAATGACTTTGTACAGATGTTTGCACGACCAATGCTTAAAGCAGCCTGATGGCTTTTAAGCTGGTGTAGCACTACCTGCTAAAGGGGGGGGTATTAAAAATCCAAGCGGATTTAGCCCCCGAACCGGCTCGACAGCTTAGATTGTGTGCTAACCGAAAATATTTTTATGCGATTAAGTGTATAATTGGCATTTTCTGCTAATTGTTTTCTGTTTAATCGTGTTTGTAGGCTGAAATACGAATTTTCGGAGCAGTACGCGCGTGCGCGCGCGCGAGAAGGTTGTCAGGCTTTGGACGATATTTTGGAAAGCATCGAAGGAGCAGTACGCGCGTGCGCGCGCGCGAGAAGGTTGCCCTATATGTCATTAAATTCAGACGGCCTAATATGTCAGAAAATTCAAACCCCGCAATAAAGGCGCAAAAACACGCGTATCAGGCCGTTTTGATGGTTTGGCTATACCCAACCCTTACACCAGCCATCAAAACGCGCCACACGCGCAAATTTACCGTATTGCCCCTTTTTTATGGACTCTAAAAATTCAGACGGCCTATCCATCAACAAAAAATACCGCTTAATCAGCCTTTTAAATTTTGGCAGGCGTTTACCGCTTGCAAAGCTGAAAGTAATCAGGCAATAATACGGCCATCTGTTCAATAGCAGATTCAGCCGTGGAAAGCTGAAACCAAAACGGCAAGCAGCCGCCCAAATCTTCACAGGATTGAAGCGGATTTTTTACGCTTGCATTTCCCCTTGCATTATCTCTTTCAATGGTAAGCGGGGCAAAGTAAGGCTATGCCTTGCTGGTTACGTTTTGGCCAGTTTTCCACCCTTTGCCCTTTGCTTGCCGCCCCGCAACCGTGGAAAGTTGCAGCGGCTTGATTAAGCCAAAACGAAAGAGAGCATTCAAATGCAGAATCATCAAACACAGGCCGCAAAGCCTATCCGCAGCGCATTCACGCGCCCGATTATTTCTCAAAAAATCCGCAGCTTTGATACGCTGGCCGAAGCAGGCCGCCATATCGACCGCCTGCAACGCTGCAAACTCAATTACCGTTTCAACATCATTCAGACCGGCCGCCGCTGGTGTGTTTGCCGTATCGTTTCGGGCGAGGTGTAATCATGAATCACACCGCCGCTTATCGTGTTTACCGCGACACATGGGATACCGACCAACCACACACCAGCTACACGGTTGAAATCATGCGCCCTGATAATCAGAGCTGGCAGCGTATTGCCGTTGCTGATACGCGTGAGAGCGCATTACTGGCCGCGCGTTTGTTTTGCAGTCGTTACGGCTGGCAGCTTTCAGACGGCCACACGCCAAACTAAGCCCCGATAACCGCCTTGCTATTGCTGATATGCGTTACAGCAGGGGGAAACTACATCTTCAATTTGGCGTGTGTTTCAGTAAGTGATTGATTTATATCAGTCATGACAAAAGCAAAGCACCGCCGGAAAGTGAGCAAATATCATGAAAACCAACAACACCAATACCCCAAAAACCATCAATGCCGCCGCAGGCTATACCAGTCTTTACGGCTTGCTGGATAGCCTTTTGAAGCTGGCCGAGCCGCAGATTAAGCAGTTAGGCAAACGCGACACGGAATTGCTGGCCGAGCTAATGCGGGAATCTTCCAACCACTTGAGCGATGTTCAAACCGGCATGGGTGTAGTGATGGCCGCCATTCCAAAAAAAAGCTTAGAGCAACAGGGCGCAGAGCTTTATTACGGCTTAACGCAAACGCTGTTATTAGGCGAAAGCCAAGCCATGTTAAGCGAGCGGGCTGATGATTTGGCTGTTACCCCCGACCAACGCGACTGAAAGGATAACCGCCATGAAATACGCTATCCGCACCGCATTGGCCGCCGCCGTTGTCATAACCGCTTATGCCTGTACCAAGCCCGCGACCGCTGAACCAATGGCAGCAGAGCAGGCCACCGCATGGGAGCAAGTCTATACCGCCGACCCGATGGCCGCCGTTGTTTATGAGCCGATACCGAAAGGAGCAGCACAATGAGCCGCCTTAATTATCACGAAATCCGACAACGTGCCGCCGGTAACTGGCACGGCATTTTAACCGCGCTTGGCTTGCCGTCTGAAAGCCTAACCAACAAACACCAGCCATGCCCCGCGTGTGGTGGCACCGACCGATACCGGTTTGACGATAAAGGCGGCAATGGCGGCTTTATCTGCACCCACTACAAAAACGGCGCAGGCGATGGCTTTGATTTGCTGATGCACTATTTCGGCTATTCATTCCATGAAGCAGCGTTAGCCGTTGCCGGTGTTTTGGGCATGATCGATAACGCAGCCCCCGAAACACACGCCCCAGCCACGCCGCGTGTGGCACCGCCCCAGCCCCCTAAAACACCGCCTAAAGACCGCCTGAACAAACTGGCCGCGATATGGGAGCAAGCCGCACCGGCAAGTGATGACGACCCTGTTAGCGGGTATCTGCAAGGCAGGGGCTTAACCATGGCCGGGCCATACCCCGAAGCATTGCGTTATCACGCCGCCTTACCGTATTGGGCGGAATGTTCAGACGGCTGGAAAGAAATAGGCCGTTTTCCCGCCATGATTGCCGCCATTACCGAAGCAGACGGCACACTTGCAGGCTTACACATTACCTACCTGAAACGCTGCTACACCAAACCGCAGGGCGACAGCGGCAGCCATGCGCAGAGCTACACTAAATTGAATCTGCATCACCCTGAAACGGGCGCGCAATTACCGGCGAAAAAAATGCAAGTGAGATTTGAGGGCATGAGCTGGTTATCAGGCCATGCCGTGAGACTGTTTCAGCCGGTAAACAATGCCCTGATGGTGTGTGAAGGCATAGAAACCGCCTTAGCCGCGCATGAATTAACCGGCTGGCCGGTATCAGCTTGTTTAAGCACCAGCGGCCTGAAATCATTCAAATGGCCGTCTGAATTGCAGGCGTTGGGCATTTATGCCGACCATGACCCCGCAGGATTGGAAGCAGCCGACAAGCTGGCACGGCGGGCAATACAGGCAGGCTTAGACGTGTTTACTTGGAAAAGCGACACCCCCAACACCGATGCCCTAGACGAATTGAACGCCATTCAAGCAGCGGAAGCGGCGGGCGGTATCAACGATTGACGGCAAAGCAAAAGCCGCCTGAATGTTCAGACGGCCTTTGCACACAGATAAAGCATTTAACGGAGATTGAATTATGACAACCACGGCAGAGAAAGACAAGCAGGCCGACACCGGCAGCAAACCCGATTTTATGAAAATGTTTGAAGGTGTGGGCGGCAATGGCGGCGAAAGCTACCAGTTAAAGCCCCGCTATGAAGTAAGAAGCAATGGTGTGCATTACATCGGCATTACCCACGATAAAGACGGCAGGGCCCACGAACAGCCGCCGTTATTGCTGGCTGATCCGATAGCCCTAATCGGACGGGGCATAGACGAACAAGGCAGCCATTACCGCATTATTGAATGGCGCGACCGCCTGACACGGCAAACCAAGCAGGCAGCCATACCGCAGGCCGATATAGGCAGCAATGCAGGCTGGCGGCAATTACAGCAATACGGCATTACCATCTTAAGCGGCCGCGTGAAGCGTGAGCGTTTAGCGGATTATCTGCAAGCGCATGGCAATAATACGCTTTACAACATTACCAACCGAGCGGGCTGGCATGACGGCGTTTACCTGTTACCCAGTGGCGAAGCAATCCACGATGGCAAAGAAGCACCGCGCATTATCTACAATGGCGACACCAGTCAAGCAGCAGCCTACACACAGGCGGGAACGCTGGAAGCATGGCAGCAGCAAATAGCCCGCTATGCCGCAGGCAACAGCCGCCTATGCCTTGCCCTTGGCACCGCCTTAGCCGCGCCGCTATTGTCGTTATTGGGCGAAGAATCGGGCGGTTTTCATCTGTATAGCGATTCATCGGACGGTAAAACAATCGCCTCGCTTGTTGCCTTGAGCGTATGGGGTAAGCCATCTATAGCCCTTTTGAGATGGGCAGGCACGGCATTAGGATTTAACAATACCGCCGCCGCCCGTAACGATGGTTTGCTGGTGTTGGACGAAATCGGCCAAGTTACCGATCCTAGCGTGATAGGTAATACCGTGTATAGCCTGATGAATGGCGTAGGTAAGATACAGGGCGCAAAAGATGGCGGCAATCGAGCCTTGACCCGATGGCGCATATTAATGCTTTCCACCGGTGAAAAAACACCAAGCAGCATGTTAAGAGATGGCAGCTGGAATGCGGGGCAGGCTGTTCGATTGCCTAATATCCCCGCCGTTGCAAAATACGGTATTTATGACACATTGCACGGCTTTGATAGTGGCGTAATGTTGTCGGAGTATTTAGAAAAAACGGTAGAGAAATATCACGGCCATGCAGGGCGCGCATTTATCCGCCTGATAGACCAAACCACACCGGAAGCCGCCAAAGCGCATATAGCCGCATTTTTTGAAACGCTACCCGAGCTTTCAGGCCAAGCCCGCCGCGTTGCCCGCCGCTTTGCATTGGTTGCAGCCGCCCTAGAAATGGCCGCCCCTGTTACCGGCTTGCCCGCCGGTGTAGGCATGGCTGGTGTGAAACAATGCTTTGATGAATGGTTAGCGACCAACGGAACAGGCAAATATGAAGATGAAAAAATCAAAGAGCAAACAAGCGACTTTATGCAGCGGTTTGGGCGGAGTAAAAGATTTACCGATTGGAATAACACCGCAGGAGGCTGGACTGATACCAATCATGCGGGCTGGATTAAACAGGGTGAGCAGAAAGAAGCTGACGAGTATTGGATTATTCCCGCTGTATTTGTTAGTGAAATATGCGGCAGCTTTGAGCGGAATAAGGTTTGTCGTGTGTTACATGATACAGGCTGGCTAAAGCGCAATGAAAAAGAAAACCGCTTTACCCACAAAAAACGCGGGCATGGGGCGCATTATGTACTAGTCGGCATTGAGCCGCCCGAGCCGAAATAACACCAGCCAAGCAAAGGCCGTCTGAAATTCAGGCGGTTTTTTCTGTTTTTAGGGTATTGATGGCAGAAAAACAGGCTGACCGGCTGAAAATGTTCCCGCTGTTCCCGCTGGTGTGTTTTTGATATTTATTGTTTTAAATCATATGGATAGATAGTAAATTGGGTAGTTTTGGCGGGGAAAATGTTCCCGCTGGAAAAAAGCGAGTGGGAACGCTTTATTATTTAAAAATCAATTATTTAAGTCAAATGTTCCCGCGTTCCCGCTGTTCCCGCTGGTTTTTATAACTTATATACGCTTATTTTTTAATTTGGGGCATGATGGGGCTGTTTCAGCCGATAGGTTAGGCCGTCTGAAAAAATGATGCAGGCGGCCTAAATCTGATTTATGCCGGTGAGCAAAAAAAAACAGGGGGAAAAATGGGTGACTTGTGCAAAATGGGGGTATTTTTGGGGGTATTTTAAAATATTGAATAAATTTACTTATTTAAAATCATATATTTGAATTAAAAATTAGTGTCTCTCCGTCGCACCAAAAAATCAATAAAATCAACAACTTATGCAGATATGGTGAAAATTAGTAATCTGTTGACACCATGATTAAGTAAAAACCGCTTTTAATTAGAAGCGGTTTTGTTGCATCTAATCCTTTGCTTTTATTATCTATGGTTTAGTATTGCTTTAGCTAAGCGAAATAAATCATATCGTATTATCTTAAATAAACTAATGTTTTTTTACACGATCATTTTAACTATCTATTTTTCTTATGAAAAATAAGTAAAGAAAATGGTGTTTTGCTGCTTGTAGCTGTTTTTTAAGGGATAAATTAGGTATTTTTGTCCAGGCCGGTTTGCTATCTCAAATCAGTTTTGCTAATATGAAATTGTAGTCTAGTGAAATGAATTTATTAATATTAATAATTTAATACGATAGGAGATGGATATGAAAGTCACTCATTTATTAGCAGCATTGCCGGTTGCAGCGGTTTTGGCAGCGTGTAGCTCGGTGCACCCGCAGCAGGTTGAGGCGGAACATGATTTTGTGTGTGACAACGGTGCAAAAATCCGTGTGTCCGGTACAACCAAAGGCGGTGCTGACCGTGTGAAAGTCACTGCGCTGAACGTGGCAGGTAACCCAAGCGCGGTATTGCAAAAAGCGCCGGCAGGTCAAGGTGAGCGTTTCCAAAATAACGCCGGTTTCTTTGGTAATGCAACAGAATTACGCATTGTAGATGGTGTGACAACGCTGACCTACGATGATAAAAACAATAAATTCCAAACCAAGTGTGAACCGGTGCCACGTTAAGATGTGATTGGTTTGGATGATTGAATATTAAAGGCCGTCTGAAAATTTGTTTTCAGACGGCCTTTTCGTTTGATAATAACGCAATTATTGGATCAATCTAACAATAAAAACGGATTCCCACCGGCGCGGTCGAAACCGGCTTCACCGATGACGATATCCAAGCCCAGTGAGGCCAAGTCGTCAGCGACCGGATCGGCGTATTGTTGTTTGTCGAGGCGGTAGAGTTTGCGGTAGCTGTGGCAGGATTTGCAGCTTTCAGCATGCGCGCCTTGATAGACCGGAGCCAATTCAGGCGTGCTTTTTTCGTCGATGTGTTGAATGCGCATATTGCCGGCATCACCGCAGGTCGGGCATTTGGCGCGCAGCACGTTCCAGCGGCTGTTGCACAATGGGCAGTGCATGTAGCGGAAGCCGTTTAAATCGCCTTTGATCAACACCACGCTGCCGACCGGTTCGGTACCGCAGCAAGGGCAGATGGTGCGGTCTTCGGTTGGCGGGACATGGTTTTCGGTCAGTTGCAAAGCCCATGCCGTCCAAATCACTTGCAATGCGGCTTGCACCCAGATTTCGGCTGAGCGGTCTTGGTCTTCGGTGGTTTGGGTTAATACGCGCTTGGCCAAGGCTTTGGCTTGTTCTTGGCTTAAGGCTTTTAATTTGCTCACTTCGATGGCGGCGGTGGCGGTGATTTTGCCGTTCACCTCTTTCAAAATGTCGCCGAATACGTCAAAAAATTCAGACGGCACATCGCTATTCAAAGCTTCGGGCAAAACAGTTGCGCCTTCGCCCAATTGATTCAAGGTCAAATCATGGCGCGCCATCACGGCTTGTTGCGCTTCGCAAACGGTGGCAAGCAGCGTCAGGTAAAGATTCCATTCGCTTTTGTCTGCCTGCGCCAATTCTTTGAAACGCACGGCGCGCTCGGCAAAGATTTCTTGTTCCGGCGCGAGCCAGAATGGGGTGTGGAACAAGCCTTTTTGGATTTCTTCAACTGGCTTGATGGTGGTGGTTTTCATGTATTTTCCTTGTGGTGTGTTTCAGACGGCCTATTGATCAACAGGCCGTCTGAAAAGATATGTGATTCGAATGATTATTTCACAATATATTGCGGGTGGGTATAAACGGTAAATTTATGCGGGCGGGCGAAGCCGATTAAGGTCATGCCGGCTTGTTCGGCCAAGCGCACGGCCAGCGCGGTTGGGGCGGAGACGGCAACAATGCAGCCTATGCCCATCGCAGCGGCTTTGGCGACCATCTCATAGCTGGCGCGGCTGGAAATCAGCGCGAAACCTTGCTGCCAATTGTAAGCCTGTTGCGTGCCGTGGCCGATTAATTTGTCTAAGGCATTGTGGCGGCCGACATCTTCAAACGCGGCTGAAATACGACCGTTTTGTACCCAAGCCACGCCGTGTACCGAGCCAACGGATTGGCGCAAGGGCTGATGGTTGTCGAAATCGGCTAAGGCCGTCTGAATGTTGCGGATGGTCAATGCCTGGCCACGCGGCACTTGCGGCAGTTGCGGTTTGACCGCGGCCAAGCTGTCGATGCCGCACAAACCGCAGCCGGTGCGGCCGGTCATGTTGCGGCGGCGCTCTTTTAAGGCTTGAAAACGCGCGGAGGCGATGTCGAGATGCACTTCAATGCCGTCGCAGGCTTCGTTGACTTCGATGTCGTATAGCTCGGAAGCGGTGGTCAAAATGCCTTCGCTCAAGCTGAATCCCAAGGCCAAGGCTTCCAAATTTTGCGGCGTAGCCATCAACACCACATGGGTAATGCCGTTGTAGACCAAAGCGATGGCGGTTTCTTCGGCCAGCACGTCTTGCTCTTCACGCAGGCCGTCTGAATCGGCACGATATACGGTATAGCTTTGCAGGGGGAGGGAAGTCATGAGTGAGGCCGTCTGAAAAACGCTATTATAGCGCGATTTTTTCTGCTTCTTAACCGGAATAAACCAAAGTTGGGCGCATAATCGCAATCGTTTATTTGAATGATTAAGGTTATCAACATGAATGCAGTAAATAAAACATTATTGGCGGCTGCCGTGGTGATGGGCTTGAGTGCTTGTGCGACGACATCGGGCAAAACAAGTCATGATTTGGATTTTTCCAAGCAGCCATACACTGAGCAAAGTATGGTGGTGAATGGTGAAACGATTAAATTCCGTGCCTATGAAGGCATTGTGTATGTCAAAAATCCAATCGATGCTGAATATGAAGTGATGAATATTTATGTGCCGGAGCAATATTACCAAAATGGCAATATTGACGGCTTTACAGCAGAAACGGCACCGATTTTCTTCCCTAATCAAATCGGCGGCTATATGCCGGCCAAACCGGCGAAGCCTGAATTGAAACGCCCGCGTGGACCTATGGTTGAAAATGCGGTGCAATCACCGAATGCAGCAGCGGTAGCCTTGTCAAAAGGTTATGTGGTGGCATCGGCAGGTGCACGTGGGCGAACTGCTGCCAACGGTAAAGCACCGGCGGCAATTGTCGATTTAAAAGCGGCAGTGCGCTATTTGAAAGCCAACGATAAAGTGATGCCGGGTGATGCTGAAAAAATCATTTCCAACGGCACCAGCGCGGGCGGTGCGCTGTCTTCATTATTGGGTGCAAGCGGCAATCATCCGGATTATGAAGCGCATTTGAAAGCCCTAGGCGCAGTGAATGCGGGCGATGATATTTTTGCCGTTTCCGCATATTGTCCGATTATCGATTTGGAACACGCCGACATGGCTTATGAATGGCAGTTTAACGGTGTCAACGATTATAAGAAAATGAGTGTGACCATGCTGGATTACAACGTCAAGCGCGAATTGGTACCGGGTACGCTCACCGAAGCACAAAAAGCCTTATCCAATAAACTCAAGCCCATGTATCCCGCTTACATCATTTGCCCAATATGCACAAACCGCAGGCCGTCAGAAAACGCCGCCTGCGTTTGACGGCGTGGATTTATCGACCGGTGAAAACCAATTGTTTGGCAATGCCGATACCGACAAACAGCATTTCACCGCGTTTGCTATGAACAACAGCACCGTAGCAGGCGCAACCATGGCCGCAGCGCAAGACATTAAAATGATGAATCCGCTGAATTATGTGGGCAACGCAAGCGCGAAAATGCCGCAAAACTGGCGGATTCGTGTCGGCACCAACGACCGTGACACTTCATTGGCGGTGTCTGCAGTGTTGGCGGTTAAGCTGCAAAACCATGGCGCGAAAGTGGATTATGCTTTGCCATGGGGTGTGCCACATAGTGGGGATTATGATTTGGACGAATTGTTTGCTTGGATGAAACAAGTGAGTACGCAATAATAATAATGCCGTCTGAACCTTTTCAGACGGCATTGTTTTTTAGAGATACATAAGAATAAAAGCCTGAACATTTCTGTTCAGGCTTTTTAATTTGGCTCCCCGACCTGGGCTCGAACCAGGGACCTGCGGATTAACAGTCCGTCGCTCTACCGACTGAGCTATCGGGGAATGGAGCGTATTATAGCGTCTGCAAAAAATGTGTCAACCAATAAAAGGCAATAAATTCGTAGCAATATTACAAATAATTGAAAGCTAAGAAAATTTATTTTATCGGTAACATACGATGGCAAGCTTGTGTTATCAGGCCGTCTGAAAGCTAGGTATGCACATTATTTGCGTAAGCTATTTATTTTGCCGCAATCAGTATTTTGCGCTAACCAATTTACCGTTTTGGAAAACTTGTTGCTGCATAACGTTGCCGTTGTAGGCATAGGTTATCAGCGAGCCGTTGGTCGGTGTCGCGCGAAATTGCATCAATTGGTTGCGGTTGATGGTGTAAGGGTCAGTGCGCTTGATGCTGTTGTCGCTGTAAAAATCTTGCACCACATATTCATTATTACGTTTGCTCAATAATTGACGGTAAAAGCCACCTTTCACCGCATTATTTGAAGCATTACCGTGGGCGTCAAAATAAGTCACAATTTGCTCGTCAACAATATTGACGCCGCCGTTGTTTTTACTTTGGTTGGTGTTGGAACCGATTTTGGTTTGATCCAAGCGCACAGGGATATTTAAAGAAGTGCCCAAGCCGACATGGCTGCCCAGTCGGGTGCCCACGCCTAAGCCCACAGACATGCCGGGTGTGCCTACTGAGCAGGCGCTTAAAGCGGTGATGGCGAGTGCGGCTGACAGAATCTTTTTCATTGTTTTTCCTTTGGAAATTTCTTTATTAACTGACGACAATGAGTATAGCGGTTTTCATTGCTGATTTTCGTTATGCTAGGTAAAAGGCAAGAATTGGCAGGAGATTTGTTGGTTTTTGGAAACGAGAATCCCCACAAGTGCTTCGGTGGGGAAAATACTGTTTGGCAATTGAAGGACAATTTATAACCGGAGGCGTGATATTAGAAATTATGTATTGTTTAAAAGAGTGGTTATGCTAATTTATTATTTCTATCGAGTATGAGTGCAAAATGTTGGAATAATTCTTGTAGAATGTTGGCAAGATTTTGTGCGGTTCCTTTTTCAATACTGTGATAGGTAAAGTGATAGGCCATAAAATGGAGCTGAATTAGGGTAGAATCTATTCAAACAGTCTTTTGAATCATGTGTTGATTCAGTACATTGAAATCGTTTGGTTTCACGAACGTTACACTTTATACAGTCCGTTATTGAATCTTTTTAGATGAATAGTGGTTAGGAAATAATAATGAAAACTTTAAAATTCACAAAAATGCATGGCTTGGGTAATGATTTTATGGTGGTCAACGCAATTGAGCAGCAGTTTGACCCAAAAGAAGCCCCTTTAGCACAATGGTCTGACCGTTTTCGCAGTGTGGGTTTTGACCAGCTTTTAGTGGTGGAAAAACCATCATCTGAAGCGGTGGATTTTCGTTACCGCATTTTTAATGCCGATGGCGGGGAAGTAGAGCAATGTGGGAACGGTGCGCGTTGTTTCGTGCGTTTTGTGGTGGATAAAGGGTTGACTGACAAGCAAGAAATTTTGGTGGAAACCGCCAGTGGCGTGATTGTGCCCAAATTGTTGGATAATGGCTTGGTTACTGTGAATATGGGCAAACCAAAATTTATGCCGTCTGAAATTCCGTTTGTGCCGGTTAGTGATGAAGCAGATGATGCCTTAACACATATTGTGCTGGTGGGCTTGGAATCCATTCCGGTAAGTTGCGTCAATATGGGTAATCCGCATGCGGTCATTGTGGTGGAAGATACGCAAAATGCGCCAGTCGAGCATTGGGGTGAGGCCATTGAATCGCATAGCCAATTTCCGGAACGCGTAAATGTTGGTTTTATGCAGGTTGTGGATCGCCAATCGATTCAGTTGCGTGTGTATGAACGTGGGGCGGGTGAAACGCAAGCATGCGGCACCGGCGCGTGTGCGGCAGTTGTGGCCGGTGTACGCTTAGGGTTACTGGATGGGGGTGTGCCGGTTAAGGTGAGCTTGCCGGGTGGCGATTTGTTTATCAGCTGGCAGAATGGTGATGATGTGATGATGACCGGTCCTGCTGAAACAGTATTTGAAGGCGAGTTGCAATATTAAGATGGCTTTTCATTTTGATTTATGGGCAGCCGTGATTTATGCCGTGTTTTTCTTGGGGCTGATTTTTAAAGCTGAGAAATTCCAATGGTTTTGGGCGGCAGTGATTGCATGGTTGGGCGTGGGCTTTTTGGGTGCGGAAATTATACCTGGTGCCTGGGGCATTACCCATGTTGGGCCTTTGTTTATTCCGCATTTTTATTTAACGATAGGCAGTATTTTTTTCTTTTTGAACCATTGGCAAAAAACACCAGACGGCCAATTTTGGCAGGCTGATGAAGCGCATCCTTTGCTGAGCTTGTTTGCAGTCAGCAATGCGCTGATGACTGCGGTATTTATTTTATTGGCAGGTATGGTTTGGTATCATTATCCGGAAGGTACCTCTATTTTTTCCATGCCGGCATTATTGGCTTTTTATGCCTTGGAGCCGAGCTATTGGTTTATCGTGCAATTGGTTTTAATGGCAGTATTTTATGTGCACCGCGTTAAAATCATGAAGCAGCCTGCCAGCTTATTTAGCAGCCGGCAATTGCAAAGTGGGTTTTTGATGTTGTTGGTCGTCCAAGTGGCGGTGGTTTTGTCCATCATCATCGTAGGGCGTTTTTAAACAAAAAGTTATAAAGTAAGAAATATTAAATATTGGTTTTTCAGATGGCCTCAGCTTAATATGCAGGCTGTATTATCTTTATTCAGGAGCAGAACATGAAAATTGCAAACAGCATTACCGAATTAATCGGCAATACTCCTTTGGTGAAATTAAACCGTTTGACCGAGGGTTTGAAAGCCGACGTTGCTGTGAAGTTGGAATTTTTCAACCCAGGTAGCAGCGTAAAAGACCGTATTGCAGAAGCGATGATTGAGCAGGCGGAAAAGGCCGGTAAAATCAACAAAAATACCGTGATTGTTGAAGCAACCAGCGGTAACACCGGTATCGGTTTGGCAATGGTGTGTGCTGCTCGCGGCTATAAATTGGCCATCACTATGCCAGAGAGCATGAGTAAAGAGCGTAAAATGCTGTTGCGTGCATTTGGTGCCGAATTGATTTTAACTCCGGCTGCCGAAGGTATGGGTGGTGCAATCGCTAAAGCACAATCTTTGGTTGACGAAAATCCAAGCACTTACTTCATGCCACGTCAATTCGATAATGAAGCCAATCCGCAAATTCACCGTGAAACCACTGCTGAAGAAGTTTGGCGTGATACCGATGGTAAAGTGGATATCTTTGTAGCTGGTGTGGGTACCGGTGGCACAGTAACCGGCGTGGGCGAAGTGTTGAAGCAACACAAACCTGATGTCAAAATCGTTGCAGTAGAGCCGGAAGCCTCACCTGTATTGAGCGGTGGTGAAAAAGGTCCACACCCGATTCAAGGTATTGGTGCTGGTTTCGTACCGAGCGTATTGAATACCACTATTTACGATGAAATCATTAAAGCGCCAAATGAAGCAGCATTTGAAACTGCCCGTGCGATGGCAGAAAAAGAAGGCATCTTGGTGGGTATTTCTTCCGGTGCAGCTGTTTGGAGCGCATTGCAACTGGCTAAACGCCCCGAAAACGAAGGTAAATTGATTGTGGTATTGATTCCTTCTTATGGTGAGCGTTATCTTTCTACGCCATTGTTTGCCGATTTGGCATAAGATCAGTGATTAAAAAGGCCGTTTCAGACGGCCTTTTTTGTGTGTTTTCATTTTCCGGATCATGACGGCCTATTCGAAATATGTTGTAATTGAGCAAACTTGATGATGTATTCGTGCTGCCATCATTTGGACTATTTGATGAATCTGATTATAATGACCCACATGAAAAAATATATCCCCCTCTTATTTACATTGGCGGCACTTGTCGGCTGTCAGTCTATCTACGTGCCCACTTTAAAAGAAGTGCCGGTAGGTTCAACTAATGCCCAAGGAACTGAGAAACCGGCCGCCGGTTTCCGTTTGGCTTCTAGTCATTGGTCGGATGTTTCCAAAATCCGTGACGAAGCTACACGCTTGAGCTATCAAGTCAGTCAAGGAAAGATGACTAAAGTACAGGCAGCGCAATACTTAAACCGCTATCGTATCCAATTGGTTGGTCGCAATTCTGTTGACGACAGTATGTATGAAGTGTATTTGCGTTCTGCTGTGGATAGCCAACGTGGTGAAATCACTACCCAACAATCTAAGTTGTATATTCAGAACGCTTTGCGTGGTTGGCAGCAACGCTGGAAGAGCATGCGTAGCAAACCAAGCAATCCGGCATTTACCAACTTCTTGATGGAAGTGATGAATATGTCGCCATTGCAATAATCTGATATAAAAAAAGGCCGTCTGAATTTCAGACGGCCTTTTTTTGTTGGTTATTTCTTACCTAAAATCTTATCCGTAGCGATGCGTGCTTGTTCACGAATGTCTTCAGTCAAATAAGCTTTCATTTGGCTGTAAACCAATGTGATCACGGCAATATCATCGGTGAATCCCAATGGCCCTAACAAATCGGGAATGGCATCAATCGGGCTGAAGAAATACACCAATGCGCCCAAGATAATCATCTTGGCTTGTTTGGGTGTATGAGGGGATTGCCACAAAAAATACAGCGCATAAAGCTGACGAACTACCGGTGCGCCCAATCTGCCTGCAAAACGGCCAAGCTTGCGCAAGAAACCGGGTTCATCGAGTTTTTTGCGTCTGAATTTTGGCAGATAGTCTTCAGGTGAAGCAGAGTTTGTGTCGTTCATAGAAAAGCCCTTTAATTGTTGTCATATATAGTATGTGTGTTTGGCCATTCTTCTTGTCTGATAAAACATTGGAACGGAATACCAAGGTCAGTATAAGAGATTGGATGATAAGATACGTCAACTCAATGCAGTTTTATGATAAGCAGCCAGAAAGTACAATCCTTAAGCAAGATTAAGATAACTGCCGTATTTAATTAATATCAAAATAATTTCCATTGCTCAGTATTATGTGGAAATTGAGCAGGTGCTGCCGACTGAATAAATTCAAATAAATTGAATGTTTATCTAAGGGGTGGCAATTTAGGTTGATATTATCAATTATCAGGCGAAAGGAGTAGTTAAAAAGAAATACGATAAAATTATTTTGTCTCTTTTTTGTAAAAATTTATTAGATTGTTTACAAATTGGACTGTTCAAATGGCGCTAAACCATGTAAATTATAGCAAGTGTAATTCATTGTAGTTTTGCGCTACCCAATTTTGAGAAGAAAATAAATTTCAGAGGAACAGACCATGTCCGCCAAACCACGTCCTGTCTTTCTAGAAATCCCTAATATTCGCTTGCCGATACCGGGGATTGTTTCTATTTTGCACCGTATCAGCGGTGTTGTTTTGTTTATTGCCTTGCCGGTATTGCTTTACTTGCTCTCAGGTACATTAAGTCAAGAATCAGATTTTGAAGCCTATCGTGCATTTGTTTCCAATCCGCTGGTGAAGCTGGCTTTGATTGGTTTGCTGTGGGCATATCTGCATCACAGTTTGGCCGGTATCCGCTTCCTGTTGTTGGATGCGCATAAAGGTTTGGAATTAGACACAGCCCGTAATACTGCTAAGCTGGTGTTTGTTGCTGCTTTGGTATTGACTGTAGTGATTGGAGCCTTGTTATGGTAGATCGTAAATTAACCGGTGCCCACTACGGTTTGAGAGATTGGGCAATGCAGCGTGCAACTGCTGTCATTATGCTGATTTATACTGTTGTGTTGATTGCGTTCTTGTTGGCATTGCCAAAAGAATACGCTGCATGGCAGGCATTTTTTGGCCAAACTTGGGTGAAATTGTTTACTCAAGTGAGCTTTATTGCTTTGTTCCTGCACGCATGGGTTGGTATCCGTGATTTGTGGATGGACTATATTAAACCGTTTGGTCTGCGTTTATTCTTACAAGTAGCTACCATCGTTTGGTTGATTGGCTGCTTGGTATATTCAGTTAAAGTTATTTGGGGGTAAGTATGAGTTTTCCTGTTCGCAAGTTTGATGCCGTGATTGTTGGTGGCGGTGGTGCAGGTCTGCGTGCTGCCCTGCAATTGTCTAAATCCGGTCTGAATTGTGCCGTATTATCTAAAGTATTCCCGACACGTTCGCATACTGTTGCGGCGCAAGGCGGTATCTCTGCTTCCCTGGGTAACGTGCAGGAAGACCGTTGGGATTGGCACATGTATGACACCGTAAAAGGTTCTGACTGGCTGGGCGACCAAGATGCGATTGAATTTATGTGCCGTGCGGCACCTGAAGCAGTTATCGAGTTGGAGCACATGGGCATGCCTTTTGACCGTGTAGAAAGCGGTAAAATTTACCAACGTCCGTTTGGTGGTCATACTGCTGAACACGGTAAACGTGCGGTAGAACGTGCTTGTGCAGTTGCCGACCGTACCGGTCATGCGATGCTGCATACTTTATATCAGCAAAACGTGCGTGCCAATACCCAATTCTTTGTGGAATGGACAGCATTAGATCTGATTCGTGATGAAGAGGGCGATGTGGTTGGTGTGACTGCGATGGAAATGGAAACCGGTGATGTGTACATTTTCCACGCTAAAGCAGTGATGTTTGCGACCGGTGGTGGAGGCCGTATTTATGCATCTTCGACCAATGCCTACATGAATACCGGCGACGGTTTGGGCATTTGTGCACGTGCAGGCATTCCATTGGAAGACATGGAATTCTGGCAATTCCACCCGACTGGTGTAGCCGGTGCCGGCGTATTGATTACCGAAGGTGTGCGTGGTGAAGGTGGTATTCTGTTGAATGCCAACGGCGAACGTTTCATGGAGCGTTATGCGCCAACCGTAAAAGACTTGGCTTCCCGTGACGTGGTTTCTCGTGCAATGGCGATGGAAATTTACGAAGGTCGCGGCTGTGGTAAAAACAAAGACCATGTATTGCTGAAAATCGATCACATCGGCGCTGAAAAAATTATGGAAAAGCTGCCGGGTATTCGTGAGATTTCTATCCAGTTTGCCGGTATCGATCCAATTAAAGACCCGATTCCGGTGGTGCCGACTACCCACTATATGATGGGGGGTATTCCAACCAACTATCATGGCGAAGTGATTGTGCCTAAAGGCGAGGAATATGAGTCAGTGGTTAAAGGCTTGTATGCTGCCGGTGAGTGTGCGTGTGCATCTGTACATGGTGCCAACCGTTTGGGTACTAATTCACTGCTTGACTTGGTGGTATTCGGTAAGGCAGCCGGTGACAGCATGATCGATTTCATTAAAGCGCAAGAAGGTTGGAAAGCCTTGCCGGAAAATGCCGGTCAATTGACTGCCCAGCGCTTGGATCGTTTGAATAACCAAACCGATGGCGAGAATGTTGATGAACTGCGTCGTGATTTACAGCGTTCTGTTCAGCTTCATGCCGGTGTATTCCGTACCGATGAAATCTTGAGCAAAGGCGTGAAAGAAATTTTGGAAATTGCCGAGCGTGTGAAACGTACTGAAATCAAAGACAAGAGTCAGGTTTGGAATACTGCGCGTATTGAAGCTTTGGAATTGGATAACTTGATTGAAGTAGCAAAAGCAACCTTAGTATCTGCTGAAGCGCGTAAAGAGTCACGTGGTGCACATGCTTCAGACGACCACCCAGAGCGCGATGATGATAACTGGATGAAACATACCCTGTATCATTCATTAAGCAATACCTTGAGCTATAAACCGGTACACACCAAACCGTTGACCGTTGATTATATCGAACCGGCCAAGCGCGTTTATTAATGTATCCAGTTTCAGACGGCCTTTTAAAGGCCGTCTGAAAAATATCAGAAAAATGACCCTACACCGACGGTTTGAAATTCCACAATTATTCATCAAGCCGCTCGTGAGAAAAGGAACACTTCTCATGGAAAAAGTAAGTTTCGAAGTTTACCGCTACAACCCTGATGTTGATGCGAAACCTTATATGCAGAAATACGAGTTGGAAATCGAGCCGACCGACGTAAAATTATTGGATGCATTGGTTAAGCTGAAAGCTCAAGACGATACCTTGTCGTTCCGCCGTTCTTGCCGTGAAGGCATTTGTGGTTCAGACGGCATGAACATCAATGGTAAAAATGGTTTGGCCTGTCTGACCGACATCCGTAGTCTGAAACAGCCGATTAAAATCCGTCCATTGCCTGGCTTGCCGGTTATCCGCGATTTGATCGTGGATATGACCCAATTCTTCAAGCAATATCATTCGATTAAACCTTACGTGGTGAATGATACGCCGATTGATTCAGATAAGGAGCGTTTGCAAACCCAAGAAGACCGTAAAGAGCTGGATGGTTTGTATGAGTGTATCTTGTGTGCGTGCTGTTCGACTGCTTGTCCTTCATTCTGGTGGAACCCTGATAAATTCGTTGGTCCATCTGGCTTGCTGAATGCATACCGTTTCATCGCCGACAGCCGCGATACCATCACCAACGAGCGCTTGGATGATTTGAATGATCCGTATCGTTTGTTCCGCTGTCATACCATTATGAACTGTGTTGACGTTTGCCCGAAACACTTGAATCCTACACGTGCAATCGGTAAGATTAAAGAAATCATGTTGAAACGAGCAGTTTAATGATGATGGTATTTGACGATATTGCAAAACGCAAAATCCGTTTCCAAACCCGCCGGGGATTATTAGAACTTGATTTGGTTCTCGGCCGGTTTATGGAAAGAGAATTTGAGCAATTAAATGATGAGGAATTGGCTGCATTTGTTGAAATTCTTGAATTTCAAGATCAAGACTTGTTAGCCTTGGTTAATGGTTATACACAAACCGAAAAAAACCATCTCATTCCGTTGCTTGATAGAATCAGACAGGCATAAAATAAACATAATCACAATGTCTTCATATCCAGTATTGTGAAAATGCTTAAGCCTGTTTGAATATAGACCGTGCTGTAAAGCAAAACGTATAAAAGCCCCATTTTACAAAGGAGCAGAGAATGTCTAAAACAGTAAAACTCAACACCCCAAACCAAGAGGCATTGGAGTTGCCGGTATTGGAGGCATCATTAGGTCATGATGTAATCGATATTCGTGCATTAACCAAACACACCGGTTTGTTTTCTTTCGACCCTGGTTTTGTATCGACTGCAAGCTGTGAGTCTAAGATTACCTATATCGACGGTGAAGAAGGTTTGCTTTACTACCGCGGTTATCCGATTGAGCAATTGGCAGAAAAATCCGATTATTTGGAAGTTTGCTATTTGTTGATTTACGGCGAACTGCCAAATGCGGAACAGAAAAAAGAATTTACCGATATCGTAAGCCACCACACCATGGTGCATGAGCAATTGACATGGTTCTTCCGCGGCTTCCGTCGTGATGCACATCCGATGGCGATGATGGTAGGTGTGGTAGGTGCGTTGTCTGCGTTCTATCAAGACAGCTTGGATATTGCTGATCCGAAACATCGTGAAATTGCGATTTATCGTTTGATCTCTAAAATTCCAACGATTGCGGCAATGTGTTACCGCTATTCAAACGGTTTGCCGTTTAACTACCCGAAAAACAACCTGACTTATGCAGAAAACTTCCTGCATATGATGTTTGCGACGCCATGTGAAGAATACAAGCCAAATCCTGTTTTGGCGCGAGCCTTAGACCGTATCTTCATTCTGCATGCTGACCACGAGCAAAACGCTTCGACTTCGACTGTGCGCTTGGCCGGCTCTTCAGGCGCCAATCCGTTTGCATGTATTGCAGCCGGTATTGCCTGCTTGTGGGGTGCATCGCACGGTGGTGCGAACGAAGCCGTTTTGAATATGCTGGACGAAATCGGTGATGTTTCTAACGTAGAAGCCTACATGGAGGGTGTGAAGCAGCGTAAATACCGCTTGATGGGCTTTGGTCACCGCGTTTACCGCAACATGGACCCACGCGCCAACATCATGCGTGAAACTTGCTATGAAGTCTTGAAAGAATTGGGTCTGGAAGACAGCCCTAAATTCAAATTAGCAATGGAATTGGAGCAAATTGCACTGAAAGATCCATTCTTTGTGGAACGCAAATTATATCCAAACGTTGATTTCTACTCAGGTATCGTATTGTCAGCCTTAGGTATTCCAACAGAGATGTTTACCGTTATCTTCGCCTTGGCGCGCAGTGTAGGTTGGATTTCTCATTGGCACGAAATGATCGGCGATCCGGCGCTGAAAATCGGCCGTCCGCGTCAATTGTACACGGGCGAAGACCGCCGTGATTTCGTACCGGTTGAAGAGCGTTAATTAGTTTATTAATAGATTGTTGATTTATATTTTTAAAGACTAAGAAGTCTGTTTGATTAGTTTGAGTGGTTTAAGACAAAATATCTACAGGCAGTTAGTTCGGAATAGGGTAGAATAAAGTGTCATCTTCAGACGGCCTGAACTCCGTTAAAGTAGCACAGAGTTCTACCCTTTATTTATATCTTAAAGAAAAGAGCACACGCCATGATGGACGAAAAACTCAATTTCTCTTATCTGTTTGGTTCAAATGCCCCTTATATTGAGGAGTTATACGAAGCTTTCTTGGTTGACCCAAACTCAGTAGAAGATAAGTGGAAGCAATACTTTACTGACTTAACCAAGCTGCCGGGTGCAACTGATATAGATGTTGCCCATGCACCGATTCGTGAATCATTTGCCAATTTGGCTAAGACGAAATCAACAGCCGCTATTGCAGGCAGTGTTGATGAGGCCATGTTGAAAAAACAGGTTGGCGTGTTGCGCATGATTTCTGCTTACCGCATTCAAGGTGTTGGTGCGGCGCAATTGGATCCGTTAAAACGTATGCCGCCAAAATATTTGGAAGCATTGGATCCTAAATTCCATGGCTTGACTGATGCCGATATGGCAGTGAAGTTCAGTATGGGTGAAGGCGATTTCGACGGCCAAGAAAAAATGGCTTTGTCTGAAATTGTGCAAAACTTGAAACAAACTTATTGCGGTCATTTGGCGATTGAATATATGTATATTCCGGAAACCGAAGAGCGCCGTTGGATTCGTAATTACTTTGAAAGCGTGCTGTCTACACCACGCTATACCAAAGAGCAAAAACAATATTTATTGAAGCAGCTGACTGCCGCGGAAACTTTGGAGCGTTACCTGCATACCAAATATGTTGGTCAAAAACGCTTTGGTGTGGAAGGTGGTGAAAGCGTGATTGCCGGCTTGAATTACCTGATTCAAAATGCCGGTAAAGATGGCGTAGAAGAAGTGATTATCGGTATGGCGCACCGTGGCCGTCTGAATGTGTTGGTTAACACTTTGGGTAAAAAACCCGGTGACTTATTTGCCGAGTTTGAAGGCCGTGCCGAAATCAAACACCCAAGCGGTGACGTGAAATACCACATGGGTTTCAGCTCGGATATTGCTACACCAAACGGCCCTATGCACGTTTCATTGGCCTTTAACCCGTCACACTTGGAAATCGTAAATCCGGTGGTAGAAGGTTCGGCTCGTGCAAAACAAGAGCGTTTGGGTAAAAACGGTCAAGAAAAAGTGCTGCCGGTGTTGATTCACGGTGACTCTGCATTCATCGGTTTGGGCGTCAACCAAGCGACATTCAACTTATCGCAAACCCGTGGTTACACCACTGGCGGTACGGTTCACATCGTGATCAATAATCAAATCGGCTTTACCACTTCTGATACCCGCGATGTCCGTTCTACCGTGTATTGTACCGATGTGGCGAAAATGGTTTCTGCACCGGTGATCCATGTTAACGGTGATGATCCGGAACGTGTATGTTTTGCCATCCAAGCAGCTTTGGATTATCGCAAAACCTTCAAAAAAGACATCGTCATTGATGTGGTATGTTACCGCAAATGGGGTCACAACGAGGGAGATGACCCAACATTAACCCAGCCGATGATGTACAAAAAAGTTGCCCAACATCCAGGTGTTCGCGCCATGTATGTTGAAAAATTGGTAGCTGAAAATATGATCACTGAAACCGAAGCTGATGTTTTGGTACAGGCTTATCGTGATGCATTGGATAAAGGTGAACATGTGGAACAAACCACATTGAGCAATTTCCAACGCACCAGCATCGATTGGAGCAAATACCAAGGCAAAGACTGGCGTGAAGATGTGGATACCAGCCTGCCTGCTGCCGATATCCAACGCTTGGCCGATAAATTTACCAATATTCCGGATAACTATACTCTGCATGCCAATGCTAAGCGTGTGAATGAAGCGCGTAAAGCCATGGCTTCAGGTAAGCAGCCGATTGACTGGGGTATGGCCGAAACCATCGCCTATGCCAATTTGGTTACCAAAGGCGCGGGCGTACGTATTTCCGGTGAGGACTCAGGTCGTGGTACCTTCTCACACCGTCATGCAGTGATTCACGATCAAAAACGTGAAAAATGGGACGATGGTGCTTATGTGCCATTGCGTAACATGGGCGAAGGCGCGGCTGACTTCTTGGTGATCGACTCAATCTTGAATGAAGAAGCGGTCATGGCCTATGAATACGGTTTTGCTTGCTCGGCACCGGATAAATTGACTATTTGGGAAGCCCAATTCGGTGACTTCGCCAACGGTGCGCAAGTGGTAATCGACCAATTCTTGTCATCAGGTGAAACCAAGTGGGGTCGTTTGTGTGGTTTGACTACCATCCTGCCGCATGGTTATGATGGTCAAGGCCCTGAACACTCATCGGCTCGTTTAGAGCGTTGGTTGCAATTGTGTGCCGAACACAATATGCAAATCGTGATGCCGTCTGAAGCGTCGCAAATGTTCCACTTGTTGCAACGTCAAGTATTGAGCTCTTATCGTAAGCCTTTGGTGATCTTCATGTCGAAACGTCTGTTGCGCTTCAAAGATGCCATGAGCCCGCTGTCTGATTTCACTGAAGGTTCCCGTTTCCGTCCGGTGATTGAAGATAAAGCCGAACGCAGCAGCAATGACAGCGTGAAACGCGTGATTCTGTGTGCCGGTCAGGTTTACTATGATTTGGCTTCAGGCCGTGCTGAGCGCAAGCTGGAAGACGATGTAGCCATTATCCGTGTAGAGCAGTTGTATCCGTTCCCGGATAATGAGGTGAAAGCAGAATTGGCGAAATATCCGAATGCCAAACAAGTGGTTTGGGCACAAGAAGAGCCGCAGAACCAAGGCGCGTTCTACCAAATCCGCCATCGTTTGGAAGCCGTGATTGCCGAAGACCAAAAACTGTCTTACGCCGGCCGTCCAAGCAGTGCATCGCCTGCAGTAGGTTACATGAGCAAACACGTTGCCCAATTGAAGCAATTAGTTGAAGACGCATTGAATGGCTAATTGAAGAGAGAAACGCCTACGGTCTGATTCAGGCCGTAGGAATAAGAACACATCACAAGGCCGTCTGAAAAACGGCAAACCGGAGACTAAAATGATTATTGAAGTAAAAGTGCCAATGTTGTCTGAAAGCGTATCGGAAGGTACCTTGTTGGAATGGAAGAAGAAAGTGGGCGAAGCAGTTGCCCGCGATGAAATTTTGATTGAAATCGAAACCGATAAAGTGGTTTTGGAAGTGCCTTCTCCACAAGCCGGTGTATTGGCTGAAATCATCGTTGGCGATGGCGAGACTGTTGAAGCCGATCAAGTATTGGCGCGTATTGATACCGAAGCTGCTGCGGCGCAACCTGCTGCTGCGGCGCAACCTGCTGCTGAAGCTGCACCTCAAGCCGAAGCTGCCGAAGCGAAACCAGAAGCTGCTGCGCCTGCTGCAGCTGCACAAACCGGTGCGCCTGCTATGCCGGCTGCTGCCAAATTGGCTGCTGAAAAAGGCGTAGATGTGAATTCAGTTCAAGGTTCAGGCCGTGATGGTCGTGTCTTGAAAGAAGATGTGCAAAATGCTGCGGCTAAACCTGCTGCCGCTGCCAGCGCCCCAGTTCCTGCCGGTGCCCGTCCTGAGCAACGCGTTCCAATGAGCCGCTTGCGTGCCCGTGTGGCAGAACGTCTGTTGGCTTCTCAACAAGAAAACGCCATCTTGACTACGTTCAATGAAGTCAACATGAAACCAATCATGGACTTGCGTGCGAAATACAAAGACAAATTCGAGAAAGAACACGGCACTAAATTGGGCTTTATGTCTTTCTTCGTAAAAGCCGCGGTTGCTGCGCTGAAGAAATACCCAATCGTGAATGCTTCTGTTGATGGTAATGACATTGTTTACCACGGCTTCTTCGACATCGGTATCGCCATCGGCAGCCCACGCGGTTTGGTGGTGCCAATCTTGCGTGATGCAGACCAAATGAGCATTGCTGACATTGAAAAAGCCATCGTAGATTACGCAGTGAAAGCCAAAGACGGTAAAATTTCTTTGGATGATTTGACTGGCGGTACCTTCAGCATCACCAACGGCGGTACTTTCGGTTCGATGATGTCTACCCCAATTATCAACCCGCCACAATCTGCCATCTTGGGCATGCATGCCACTAAAGAGCGCGCTGTGGTTGAAAACGGCCAAGTTGTGGTTCGTCCGATGATGTATCTGGCCTTGTCTTACGACCACCGTATCATTGACGGCCGCGAAGCGGTATTGACCTTGGTAGCCATTAAAGATGCCTTGGAAGATCCGGCTCGTCTGTTGTTAGATCTGTAATATATTCAGACGGCCTTTAAGGCCGTCTGAAAGCATGTTGGGTGTCGTAAACATGAAGAAAACATTGATTATTTTATCTGCGCTGGCTTTATCGGCGTGTGCTACTTTTTCCGGCAAGGAATATTCGATGAATGCTTATAATGCACAAGGTAAGCAGCTGAATAAAAAATTTGAGCTCGATAGCAATAAAGCGGGCATTCAAATGGCGCGTCAATCGCTTTGCCAAACCTATCCGAATGCCACTATTCGTGTTTACAACAACATCACACGCATGGAAGTGAAGGAATTCAGTCCTTATTCATGCCGCCACAAACGCTAGGCATCACTTCTTTTTCAGCACATTCTTTTTGAAGGACAAAGGATTTCAAATGTCACAATATGATGTAGTAGTTATCGGTGCGGGCCCTGGTGGTTATGTTGCTGCCATCCGCGCTGCACAATTGGGTTTCAAAACAGCCTGTATCGATGCAGGCGTGAACAAAGCAGGTGATGCACCTGCCTTGGGTGGCACTTGCTTGAACGTAGGCTGTATCCCATCAAAAGCCTTGTTGCAATCTTCAGAGCATTTTCATGCTGCGCAACACGATTTTGCCGAACATGGCATTACCGTGGGCGACATTAAATTTGATGCCGCTAAGATGATTGAGCGCAAAGACGGTATCGTGAATAAATTGACCGGCGGCGTAAAATTCCTGTTCCAAAAGAATAAAGTCGACAGCTTGTTCGGCTTGGGTTCGTTCAAAGGCAAAAATGGCGATTTGTACCAAATCGAAGTGGACAATAAAGGCGAAAAAACCGTTGTTGACGCCAAACACGTGATTGTGGCGACCGGTTCTGTGCCACGTCCGTTGCCACAAGTTGCCATTGATAACGTGAATGTATTGGACAACGAAGGCGCTTTGAACCTGACTGAAGTACCGGCTAAATTGGGCGTGATTGGTTCCGGTGTGATCGGTTTGGAAATGGGCTCGGTATGGAAGCGTGTGGGTTCGGAAGTGACTATCTTGGAAGCCGCGCCGACTTTCTTGGCTGCTGCCGACCAGCAAATTGCCAAAGAAGCGTTCAAATTCTTCACTAAAGAACAAGGCTTGGAAATTGAATTGGGCGTGAAAATCGGCGAAATTAAAGCCGAAAAAGGCGTGACTGTTCAATACGAAACCGCTAAAGGCGAAGCCAAAACCGAAACCTTTGATAAATTGATCGTGGCCATCGGCCGCGTTCCGAACACCAACGGTTTGAATGTTGAAGCTGTGGGCTTGGAAAAAGACGAGCGTGGTTTCATCAAAGTAGATGGCGATTGCAAAACCAACCTGCCAAACGTTTGGGCAATTGGTGACGTGGTGCGCGGCCCGATGTTGGCACACAAAGC
This sequence comes from Neisseria sp. CCUG17229, assembly GCF_047839235.1. Classification (NCBI taxonomy): domain Bacteria; kingdom Pseudomonadati; phylum Pseudomonadota; class Betaproteobacteria; order Neisseriales; family Neisseriaceae; genus Neisseria; species Neisseria sp. CCUG17229. The sequence continues at coordinate 1,596,989 of NZ_CP181247.1, read as the reverse complement.
CAGTGATGAAGGCGTGGCCGTGGCTGAACGCATTGCCGGTCAAAAACCACATATCGACTTCAATAATGTGCCATTCGTGATTTACACCGACCCTGAAATTGCTTGGGTTGGCAAAACCGAAGAGCAATTGAAAGCTGAAGGCGTTGAATACAAAAAAGGCACTTCAGGTTTCGGCGCCAATGGTCGCGCATTGGCCATGGGCAAAGCCAAAGGCACCATCAAAGTATTGGCTTGCGCCAAAACCGACCGCATTTTGGGCGTACACATGATTGGCCCGGTAGTGAGCGAACTGGTATCTGAAGGCGTGACCAGCTTGGAATTCTCAGCCAGCAGCGAAGACATCGCCCGCATCATCCATGCCCACCCGACCTTGTCGGAAGTGTTGCATGAAGCAGCATTGGCTGCCGACAAACGCGCTTTGCACGGCTAATTGCTGAAGTGTTTAAAATGCCGTCTGAAAACGTTTCAGACGGCATTTTTTAATGAACAATGGGGAAGGAGATAATGAGCCTGATAAAATTAGCCATGTGTGTATTGTTTTGTATGAGCATGGTGCAACCTGCATGGGCAAATCAAAATTTAGCCCTCAGCCATAACCTGACATTATTTGCATGCCAGACCAAAGTCGGTGAAAAAATCAGCCTGAAAAGTTTGCGCCAAGCAAATGGTTATGTATTGTCGTTTCATGCCGGAAAATATATGGCTGAGTCCGCAGTGGGTTCTGCCTATTTTGCTTACACATCCAATTCAGAAGCGCTTAGTTTTGAAGCGGGCAAATACATTTATGAAATGGCGCAATTTCATGATGGAGATGCCAGCGTGACGATTACGTCTAGCCAAACTGGTAAGGAAATCCAATACTATGAATGTTGGGACGATTTGGATATGCGCTTAAACCGTATTTCGCCGCATTATTTTAAGCCCTATACCGATGAATGGGAAAACCGTTTGCAGCGCCGATTTTTAAAATAAATCACTCTCTTTCAGACGGCCTTATTCGGGCAAACCAATAAAGCAGGGCATGGTAAAATCTTCTATAATGGCATATTGATTTTTTCAGACGGCATTAAGCGATGAATAAAGAATTACTCGGGCTGATTTTCTTACCGACCGGCATTATATTGATGTGTGTGGCCGCAGTTTTTCAGCTGTATGTGATGATGACCGAAACCTATACGCTCAACCGCTATAAAGACAAAGCCTTGGTCTGGCGCGTGGCGGTGTTGTTTTTGAGTTTCAGTTTGGCGGTGTATTGGCTGTGTCCGAATGCGCGTAAAAAAGGCGTGGTGTTTTTTATCTTGGGTGCAGGCGGCGCATTAATGTATGCTTTGGCGCGTGTGTGGCTGCCTTTTAATCGCTGATGAATATGAGAGGCCGTCTGAAAATAGGGATTTCAGACGGCCTTTTTTAATGGTCATTTTTAAGCGCACAACAGAATAGCCGATTTCAGCTACGTTCGCGAAATCATTTTTAAAAACTTTTCACATTAAATTTGAATCATTCAAAATCTAACAATCTTTACAAGAATTCAAATTATCTTTATGGAAATTGTCTTGTAAGTGGATGTAGTCATCACTATACTGAAAGCACATCAAACGAACACGCAAAGGAGCGTAACAATGAAAAAACATGATTATGAAACTCGAAAAGAAGCTCTGTTGAAAGATATTCGTGAAGTAATGAATGATGTAGAAGATTTGTACAATGCAGGTGCGGAAGCAACGACTGAAGAAGCCAAAGAGGCCAAAGCAAAATTGCAAGAAAAATTGGATGCTGCTAAAGACCGCCTGACCAAGTTTGAAGCTGAAGCTGCCGAGCGTTTGCGTCACCATGCCGAACAAGCACGCGACAAATACGCTGAATTTGAAGCTGAAGCAAGTGAGCGTTTCAAAGAAGGCAAAAAACGCTTCGCAGAATTTGAAGCCGAAGCCGGAGAACGTGTGAAACACCACGCCCAACAAGCTGATGAAGCCGTACGCGATAAACCTTATTACGCAATGGGCTTTGCCGCATTAGCCGGTCTGGTGGTCGGTGTATTGCTGAACCGCCGCTAATTGCGAATGAATAGGCCGTCTGAAAGGTTTCAGACGGCCTTTCTATTTCACACGCTTGAAACAGAATAAAGTTGAGAAAGGGAAGAGAAATGAATCTCAAAGAGAATATCCAGCATACCAAATTACTATTCAACCAAGGTATCGATTTATTGATGCTGCGCCTGCAGTTGCTGAATCTGGATTTAGCCGCACAAGCGGGCAATGCCGTGCGCAGCGTGATTTGGTTGGTGATTTCAGCCATATTGCTGTTGGTGGCGTTGATTAGTTTGCTATTCGGTTTAAACCGCGTATTAACTGATCAGCAAGCCATTTGGACATTTTTCGGCATCACCGGCTTGAGCCTGCTGATTATCGTCATCGCCTGCGCCCGTATTATTGGTAGCTGGAAAGGCCAAAACAATCGCATCGGCAATACATTAAAAGACATTCAAGCCGATATTGCCTACCTGCGTGGTCAAATCAACGAAGAATAACAAGGAGAATCACCATGAACCAACAACAAAAAGAAACCCGCGAACTGCTGGAATTGGAAATCAAATTAGCGCGCTTGAAAGTGGCTGCTTCTTATTTGAAACAACGCAAACTCAAAGAAATCCGTGCGCAAAAATCGGCTGAAAATGAAGCCATGCTTTACCGCTTGGCTGATTTTGGCAGCAGCTTTGCCGCATCATCGACCAGCTTGTTGTCGAAAACATCGTATTTACCTTTGCCCAAGCCTTACCGCTATGGCGCCATATTTGCCTTGTTTGCGCTACAAGCGTGGCAAAACCATTTAAAGCAAAGTCAAAATAAATAAAAACGCCTATCGTTTTAAAAAATATTGTCTTTAAAGTGAAAATTCATTAAGATAGCGGGGCTGGTTTAACCATATTTTTGAAAAGGGAGATTTTCATGCAAAAAACCATCCTCGCACTCACTTGCGCCGCATTTTCATGCGGCGTTTATGCCGATGTGACCTTATACGGCCAAATCAAAAGCAGCGTCAGCACCAGCCAAGTCAAAATTAAAGGCGACGCCGGCACTGAAAAAAGCGCAACTTCAACCCGTATTAACGACAATACGTCACGCATCGGTTTCAAAGGCAAAGAAAAATTAAGCGATGATTTGACTGCTATTTGGCAGTTGGAGCAACGTGCTTCGATTTTGGGGCAAAGCAACAGCCAAAAATGGGGCAACCGTGATTCGTTTATCGGTGTGGAAGGCAGCTTCGGTAAATTGCGCGCCGGTAATTTGAATAATATGCTCAACGAAATGGATACCATCGATACATGGATGTGGAGCCATACCGCAACAGGCTTGGGTGTGTTTACCCGCACCGGTTCGCGCAATGTATCGGTTCGTTACGATAGCCCTTCATTTTCAGGCTTCCAATTCAATGCGCAGTACGCACCGCGCGATAACCAAGAATCGAAAGAAGGAAAACGTGGACAGGACCAATATACTGCCGGTGTGAGTTACAGTAATCCTGAATTTTTTGCCAAGCTGGCCTACAATTTGCGTAAAAAACCGATTGGCACTCAAGATGGTCAAGTGGTTCGTTTGGAAACTGCCTATGATGCCAATAATGTATTCGTGGGCTTAGGTGCGCAATATGCCAAAGCCAACGAAAGCGCCAACACTTATCTGGCTAACTTCACCGATGGTTTCAACACCTACAACGGCAGCAACATTACTGCCGATGCAGGCAAGGAAGAAGCTGTAAAAGTGATTGATGCTGCCGTAACCGCAGGCTACAACTTTGGCAACTGGCGTCCGCGCATTACCTACGCACACGGCTGGCCGGCTAAAGGCGTGGATAGCGGCGAAAAATTGGTGGATAAATTCGACCAAGTTATTGTCGGCGGTGATTACCGCTTCAGCAAACGCACTTCTGCACGCGGCCAAGTCGGCTACCTGCGCGTAGGCAATAAAACACGCTTAACCGTAACCGATAAAGGCAAAGTAGAACAAGCAGCCGCATCTTTGGGCTTGCATCACCGCTTCTAATATTGTGCATGAAATAACCTGCCTGAGTTATTTAGGCAGGTTTTTTGTATTTTTATTGGCTGATAAAAAGTAGTCACTTTCAGGCCGTCTGAATCAGCCATGACAAGATGTTTTAACCGTATTTTCCGAAAGCTGCTCAATAATCGCACATTCGGGATCATCATTGCCTTGGCAGCAATCGTGCCAAGATTGCAGGGTAGCCGTCATGCTTTGCAGTCGGCTGATTTTTTCTTGTAGCGTGGCGATGTGTTCCGCCACCAATTGCTTCACTTGTGCGCTGGTGCGTTGTGGGTTATGTTTGAGCTGCAATAAAGTCTCGATTTGCGCTAATGAAAAATCGACATCACGCGCGTGTTTGATAAACATCAGCGTGTCTAAATCTTTTTCCTGATATTGGCGGTAGCCCGATTCGCTGCGTCCGGCTGCCGGAATCAAACCGATTTTTTCATAATCGCGAATCATTTTGCTGCTCAAGCCCGAGCGCTTGGCGATTTCACTGATGTTCATGGGCGTCAGTCCTTCAAATGTTTTAAACTTGATATGAGGCCGTCTGAAAAAATTCAAAGTGAAAGGCCGTCTGAAAGTCGAAAATCTTTCAGACGGCCTGTTTAGTTTATTTATTGGTATTGATCAAACTTGTTTTATGACGGCCGGCGCGTTGTTGCAAGCGCTCAATCAAGCCTTCTACCGTATTCGGCGCACCATCGACACAAAATGCGTTATAAAGCACGCTGCGCAATTCGTCGTTGCGGCTCATTGCACCGCCCATCGGCTTCCAATCCGCATTGCGCGGTTTAATCCAGCGGTTGTTCACCGAATCGCCATAGCCGAATACTTTATACGAAGAGCGTTTGTCGCCGCCATAATTGAAGCTGGAGCGGGCGCAGAAAATACCTTCGGCAGTTAGGTTATCGTAACCTTGCGAAGACTGCGTGTTCAAAATATAGCGGATGCTGGTGTCAGGCGAGGGCATGATTTGCAGGCTGCTCAATAGAATTTTCGGCTGCTTGGCATAGGTTTCACTCACATAAATATCAAACCAATCGCCTGATTTAGTGTCCGGCAGGGCAGGTAAATCGGCTTCGGCTTCTTTAAACTCGCGGGCGGCTTTTTCTTGTGCGCTTTCTTGGTAGCGGCTGTTGACCAAAGTGTCTTTATCACTTTTGGGAAAGGCAAAAGCAGAAGGGGCGGCCAAAGCCATCATAACCAGCAAACTGATGCGGCGCATAACGCTCTCCATGATGAAAATATTCTGCATTTTAGGGTTTCGAAAGCGCAGGTGCAAGCAAGTCAGGTATAATTAACCTAATATTTAACCAGATTAAACGCAAACCATCATGACCCAAACCTTAGACGTAACCGGCTTGAAATGCCCGATGCCGATTTTACGTGCCAAAAAAGCCTTGGCACAAATGCAAGCCGATGAAGTATTGACCGTATTGGCCACCGATCCGGGTGCGCCGGGCGATTTTGAAGCCTTCTGCCGCCAAACTGGCCATGTTTTATTGGAATCGACTGAAAACGAAGGTGTGTTTACCTTAGTGCTCAAACACAAATAGGCCGTCTGAAATGCAGAAAACCTTATGGTGTGTCGCGTTATTGATGTTGGCTGCTTGCGGCGGCGAAGAATTGTCGCCCAAGCAAAAAGAAGAGCGCGCGCAAGAAGCGGTAAAGCTTTTTAACGAATCCTGCGTGGTGTTACGTGGCGAACCTGCTCAAGTGGCCGCGTGGGCGGGTGCACAAAATGCGCAAGCCATGAACAAAGACGATGTCAAAAAACTGCCGTTCGGCATGATGGAACTCGACTGGAACGCCGCTTGGAAACTTGAGAAAAACCAAGTGGCCTATTATCTCAGCCTTGCGCCGGAAAGCTGCAGCATCAAAACCGAAAAAGCCGATGAAAACATGGTACGCCAGCAATTCATGCAATTGGTCGAGCAAGCGCCGCAGGGCTTGAACCATGAACTGCGTTCTGAAAAATCCACGCAATCGCCGTTTCCTTTCCGCCAGCTTTCTTATGCGTGGCGCGAATCAGGCAGCCCGGAAGAATGGGTGCTGACGGCTAATACATCGCCATCGGAGCAGTTGCCCGCACAAGCCGCATTATATTTTACCCATCAGATTTATCATTCCAAACCCGTATTGAACCAAACGAACTGATTTTCAGACGGCCTGAATAAAAGGCCGTCTGAAACCGAACAAGCAAAAGGAAACCATCATGCAAACCCTGACCATTATCCAGCCGGACGACATGCATTTGCACCTGCGCGACGGCGATGCACTCAAAGCCGTAGCCCCTTTCACCGCCCGCCAAATGGGGCGCGCCGTGATTATGCCTAATCTGAAACCGCCGGTGGTCAGCGTGGCCGATGCCTTGGCCTACAAGCAGCGCATTCTCGATGCCTTACCTGAAGGCGGCACTTTCGAGCCGTTGATGACGCTATATCTCACCGACAAATCCACGCCTGAGTTGGTGCGCGAAGCCAAAGCCGCCGGCATTGTGGCCTTCAAACTGTATCCGGCCGGTGCCACTACCAATTCCGATTCCGGCGTAACCGATTTGTTCAAACTGATTCCTGTGTTGCAGGAAATGGCGGCGCAAGACATGCGTTTCTTGGTGCATGGCGAAGTCACCGATGCCGAAATCGATATTTTTGACCGTGAAGCCACCTTTATCGAGCGCGTGATGAAGCCCGTTTTGCAGCAGGTTCCCAATTTGAAAGTGGTGTTTGAACACATCACCACTGCCGATGCCGCCCGCTTAGTACTGGAAGCCGGCGACAACGTAGCGGCCAGCGTGACCCCGCAACATCTGCTGCTCAACCGCAACGATTTACTGGTCGGCGGTGTGCATCCGCATCATTTCTGCCTGCCGGTGTTGAAACGCGAAACTCACCGCCAAGCCTTGGTTGCCGCCGTTACCGGTGACAAAGCACATAAATTCTTCTTGGGCACCGATTCCGCACCACATGCCAAATCCGCCAAAGAAAATGCTTGCGGCTGCGCCGGTATGTTCAGCGCCATGACCGCCATCGAGCTTTACGCCGAAGTGTTTGAAAATGCCGGTGCGCTTGATAAACTCGAAGCTTTCGCCTCTAAAAACGGCGCACGTTTCTACGGCTTGCCGGAAAACAAGCGCACCATCACTTTAGTCAAACAGGAGCAAACTGTTCCTGAAAACGTGCCTTACGGTGATGAAGTATTGGTGCCGATGCGCGCAGGTCAAACCGTGGCTTGGTCGGTGCAATATTGATAGCTATGTAAACAAAAATGCCGTCTGAAAAGTTTCAGACGGCATTTTTTATACGCTAAAACAATTAACCGCGTTTCGGATCATCCGGACGCAATTGCACGGCCAGGCGGTCGAGGATGCCGTTGACGAATTTGTGGCCGTCGGTGCCGCCAAAAGTTTTGGTCACTTCAATGGCTTCATTGATGATGACCGGATACGGTGTTTCCGGCATGGCAGATAATTCGTGGCAGGCCATCAGCAATACGGCGCGTTCGATGGGGCTTAAGTCTTTTTCGTCGCGGTCGAGCAGCGGGCGGATGCGTTCCATGTATTCGGTGGCGTTGGTTTTGGTGCCGAAGAATAATTTGGTGAACAATTCTTGGTCTGCTTTTTCAAAGTCGGGCAGGTCTTGAATGTTTTTGGCCACTTCAGGGGCGGCGGTGTTGTTGATGTTGGATTGGTACAGCGCTTGTACCGCAAGCTCGCGGGCGCGGCGGCGTGGTGTTTTCATGGGGATGTCCTTATAAAAGGTTTCAGACGGCCTGATCGGTGATAGGCCGTCTGAAACAAAGCGTCGGATTATTCTTCGTCTTCTTCTGCGTCGAATTGGTTTTCGAGCAAACGGTTCACCAAGTTGGCCATTTCTACAGCAACTTTGGCGGCATCAGATGCTTTTTCTTCAATGCGGGCAACGGCCTGTTCGTCGTTTTCGGTGGTGAGAATGGCGTTGGCAATCGGGATGTTGTAATCCAAGCCGACACGGGTCACGCCGGAGCCGGATTCGTTCGACACCAATTCAAAATGGTAGGTTTCGCCGCGAATCACCACGCCGATGGCGATCAGGGCATCGAATTGCTCGGATGAAGCGAGGTTCATCAAGGCAATCGGCACTTCCAGAGCGCCGGGTACGGTTGCGATGGTGATGTTGTCATCGGGCACGCCCAGTTCTTGCAGCGTGCGGCAGCAGACTTTCAGCATTTCGCCGCCGATCTCGTTGGTGAAACGCGCTTGCACGATGCCGATGCGCAGTTGTTTGCCGTCTAAAACGGGTTCGATGATGTTCATGTTTAATCCTTTAAAAGTGGTTTCAGACGGCATGTATGAGGCCGTCTGAACAATTAATCTTTAGGCTGCCAATCGGCAACAGCTTGAAATTTGCCGTCTTCGTTCAATTCCCACGCGCTGCCTTGCGGTTGGGTGAGCAGGGCGACGATGTCGGGGTTGTTTTTGGTGATGTCCGACATGCTGCACACGGTGAAATTATCCGGATTGTCAGTGTATTCGTCGCTTTCTTCGCCGGTGAAGAAACGCCAGCCGCTGTCGTTTTCAAACACCGGTTCTTCGCGGTATAAAAAGCCCACGGCTTGGCCTTGCTCGGTCACGGTTTTGGTGGCGATGCAGCGGTCGAGCGCAGTTTGCAGGGCTTGGGCAAAAATATTCATAAGGTTTGGCTTCTCAGTGATATGGAGGGGATTTTACACGATTCGGCTGTTTTTCGCACTTGCTATCGCCCATGAAATGTGGGGATTGATGTTACAATAGGCCGTCTGAAAACCAATCAGCCTTAAAGTGTTTGCATATTTTTCGCGGAGTATGGAAACCCATTCGGGCTGCGCATAAAGGAAACCGATGAAATCCGATGTATTGAAGCAGCAGGCGCACCAAAGAATCCAGCAGCATTTGGGTTATGCGTTCAGCCGTATCGAATTATTGCAGCAAGCCTTGACCCACCGCAGTTTCAACGCAAAACACAATGAGCGCTTTGAATTTGTCGGCGATGCGATTTTGAATTACACCATCGCTAAAATGTTGTTTGATGCCTTTCCGAAATTGACCGAAGGCGAGCTGTCGCGATTGCGTGCCAACTTGGTGAACGAAGGCGTGTTGGCCGAAATCGCTTTAGAAATGAATGTCGGCGACGGCTTGTATTTAGGCACGGGCGAACTCAAAAGCGGCGGTTTCAGACGGCCTTCCATCTTGGCCGATGCCATGGAAGCCATGTTCGCCGCGGTGAGCTTTGATGCCGATTTTGCCACGGCGGAGAAGGTGGTGCGCCATTTGTTTGCCAGCCGAGTGAAATCCGTCGATTTCAAAAATCAAGGCAAAGACAACAAAACCACGCTGCAAGAAGCCCTGCAAGCCCGCCGCTTGGCCTTGCCGAAATACCGCATCGAAGAGCAAATCGGCACAGCCAACGACAGCCAATTTGTGATTTCCTGCGATTTGGGCGAGCTTGGTTTCATCTGCAAAGCGCAAGGCGTCAGCCGCAAAACCGCCGAGCAGGAAGCCGCCGCCGAAGCCTTAAAATGGCTGGAACAAAAATTCCCGATGAAGCGCAAAAAATAAGGGTGAGGCCGTATGAAATTTCTGATGATAATCGGCATGTTGGTGATTGTGGCCATGGCCGCGTATGCTGCTTATTTGTGGTTGAAAGTGTACCGCCAAAAGCAGCAAGCCGAACAAGCCCAAGACGAGCGCCGCCGCAAACTCGCGCAAAGCATAGACTTGATTGCCATGGCGATGGTGCAAGGGCAGTGCAATTTATCCGAAGGCGTGTTGCGGTTGAAACCCTTAATCGAATCTGCCGGTTTGGATTTCGACAACTATCCGGCGATGAACAAGCTGCATGATGTGGTGGCCGATATGCCGATTTTGGCCGAACGCCGACAACTCAAGCGCAACGAGCGCATGAAGTTAGACCTCATCCGCGAAAGCAGCGAAGCCGAGCTTGAAAGCGAAATTGTCGCCGAAGCCGTAAATATGCGCCAAGCCGTGCAAGCGTGGTTGCCGAAACAGGCAAATCAATAAGCTAGCCGTTTAGTTTTCAGACGGCCTCTATGCCAAAATGAATCAATATATTTTTCAGACGGCCTGTTTTATCAATAGGCCGTCTGAAAACCAAAAATACGAAAGAAAAACATGGACATCGAAACCTTTTTAAACAACGAATCCCAGCGTAGCGAAGGCTACCGCTGCGGCTTCGTGGCCATTGTTGGCCGACCGAACGTGGGCAAATCCACTTTGATGAACCACTTAATCGGCCAAAAAATCAGCATTACCAGTAAAAAGGCCCAAACCACGCGCAACCGCGTAACCGGCATTTACACCGACGACACCGCGCAATTTGTGTTCGTCGATACCCCCGGTTTCCAAGTCAATCACCGCAACGCCTTAAATGACCGCCTGAACCAAAACGTAACCGAAGCCTTGAGCGGTGTCGATGTGGTGGTATTTGTGGTGGAAGCCATGCGCTTTACCGATGCCGATCGCGTGGTGCTGAAACAATTGCCGAAACACACGCCCGTGTTGTTGGTGGTAAATAAAATCGATAAAGACAAGGCCAAGGATAAATACGCGCTGGAAGCCTTTGTGAACGAAGTGAAAGCCGAATTTGAATTTGCCGGGCACGAAGTCGTCAGCGCAAAACACGGTTTACGCATTGCCAATTTGTTAGAGCAGCTCAAACCTTATCTGCCCGAAAGCGTACCCATGTATCCCGAAGACATGGTAACCGATAAATCCAGCCGCTTCTTAGCCATGGAAATCGTGCGCGAAAAACTGTTCCGCTACTTGGGCGAAGAATTGCCTTACGCCATGAATGTGGAAGTGGAGCAATTCGAGGAAGAGGAAAGCGGCCTTTACCGCATTTACATCGCCGTATTGGTGGATAAAGACAGCCAAAAAGCCATCCTCATCGGCAAAGGCGGCGAGCGACTCAAGAAAATTTCGACCGAAGCCCGTTTGGATATGGAAAAATTATTTGATACCAAAGTATTCTTAAAAGTGTGGGTGAAAGTGAAATCCGGCTGGGCAGACGATATTCGCTTCTTGCGGGAATTGGGTTTGTAAGATGGGTATAGGCCGTCTGAAAATGTAAGCATGATTTTCAGACGGCCTTTTAAAAAAACAAAAGGAAATAATCATGAATAATCAAGAATTTAATAAAAATCTCGGGGGGGGGTAACGCTGCTGAACCATGATTCCGACAGCTTTTTATCCGACCGTCTCCAACAATTCAAAACCCTTTTTCCTGAAGCATTTTGCGAAAACCAAATCGACTGGGAAAAACTCAAACTGATTCTCGGCGAAGACAACCTTTGCGCCGAAAGCGAACGCTACCAACTCAATTGGGCAGGTAAAACCGCCGCCTACCGTGCGCTGCAATCACCCACATTCAATACCCTGATTCCGTGTCAAAGCGAAAGCGTGGATTTCGACAACACGCAAAACGTGTTTATCGAAGCGGAAAATATGGAAGCCTTGAAAATCCTGCAAAAAGCCTATGCCGGCAGCGTGAAGATGATTTACATCGATCCGCCGTACAACACCGGCAGCGATTCTTTTATTTACCCTGATAAATTTTCTGAAACTCGCGAAGAATACGCCAAGCGGGTCGGCGACAAAGACGAAGCGGGCTATCTGAAACGCGACGGCGTGTTTCAAGGCGCGTTCCGTAAAAATGCCAAAGACAACGGCCATTATCACAGCAACTGGCTCAACATGATGCTGCCACGCCTGCATTTGGCGAAAACTCTGCTGCGCGAAGACGGTGTGATTTTTATCTCGATTGATGATAATGAACAGGCACAGTTGAAATTGTTGTGTGATGAGGTGTTTGGGGCGGAGAATTTTGTTGCGGAAATTGCTTGGCGTAGAACAGATAATCAACCAAATATCGGAAATTTAGCCAAAGTAAAAGAATATTTAATTTGTTACGCTAAAAATGTTTATGAGCTTGAGTTAGGAAAATTATCATTAACAGATAAGGCATTAAAAGAATATAGATATTCAGATGAAAATGGATTATTTCGTAGAAAAATATTGTTGGATAAAACAAGGGGAAGACATTTTTATGATGTAAAAACAAAATCTGGAAATATTTTGACCGGTCCTTGGATGATAAAAAAAGAAGATTTTGAAAGATTAGATGCAGAAAATGGAATTTATTGGACCAGCGGGGGAGATGAGCAACCCTATGGAAAACTATATTTAGATGGTTCCAAGGGGCAAATCCCTAATGATTTTTGGGGTATTGAATTTGGTACAAATCAACGTGGCAGTTTAGAAGTAGAGGAACTATTAGAAAATCGTTATTTTGATTTTCCGAAACCAATTTTGTTAATAAATAATTTATTGAAATTAGGCTCCAATTCAAATGCCTTAATCCTAGACTTCTTCTCCGGCAGCGGAACCACCGCCCATGCCGTGATGCAATTAAACGCCGAAGACAATGGCAACCGCCGCTATATCTGCGTGCAGCTTCCGGAGGAAACTGATGAAAAATCCGAAGCACGCAAAGCAGGGTTTTCCAACATCGCTGAAATTGCCAAGGAACGCATTCGCCGTGCGGGCGCGCAAATCCGTAGGGTGCATCTTGATGCACCGATTAATGCCGCAGCCGCAACAAATGGTGCGACAAGTCGCACCCTGCCTGATACGGGCTTTAAAGTGTTCAAACTCTCCGCAAGTCATTTCAAACAATGGCGTAATCCAGCCAAGCTGGACGAAGCAGGATTGACGGCGCAGCTGGAAATGTTCCAAAACGTGGTGGCGGAAGAGGCTTCTGCCGAGCATATGGCTTACGAGCTAGCCTTGCGTTTGGGGTTTCAACTCACTGACCCGATGATTTTTTCAGACGGCATAGTATGGCTGAATAATATCGCCGGTACACGCAAGACGGCTTTGTTCTTAGAAACGTTCAGCGATGATTTGCTGTTGCAATGTTTGGCGCAATCGCCGCAAAAAATCTTCGTTCTCGACCGCGTGTTCAACGGCGATGACGCATTAAAAACCAATGCAGCTTTGCAATGCGAAGATGCCGGTGTGGCGTTTGAAACCTTATGAGACTGAATAAGTAGGGTGCAACTTGTTGCACCATGAACTGAGTGAATGCAGAAATTAAAAATTGGCAGTTAGATTAACGGTTGCGTTGTGCGTGGTTTGAGACAGTGTAACGGTTAATGAGATAGAAATGATATAAGGTGCAACAAGTTGCACCCTACGGGATAAGTCATGCAGTTGAAATTTGAAAAATTGGCATATCAGCAGGAGGCGGTATCAGCGGTCGTGGATTTGTTCCAAGGCGAGCCGAACCATGCTGATGTATTTGAATTGGATGCGGTCGGTGCGAATCCTGTGGTGGTCAACCGCTTGATGCTGCCGCATACAGAAATTGCCGCAAATTTAACCAAGGTGCAAAAGCGTTTCAGACGGCCTGAAACCGAATTGGGGCAGCATGGGCTGAATTTTTCAGTGGAAATGGAAACGGGTACGGGCAAAACCTATGTTTACCTGCGCACGCTGTTTGAGCTCAACAAACGTTACGGCTGGTGTAAATTTGTGATTGTGGTGCCGAGCGTGGCGATTCGTGAGGGTGTATTGCAGACCATTCGTGCTACGGCGGAGCATTTTGCCAATGAGTTTGATAAACCAGTGGTAAATGCGAATGTTTACGACAGCACGCGTTTGAATGTGTTGCGTAATTTCGCTTGCAATCAGCACATTGAAATTCTGGTGATGAATATCGATGCGTTTAAAAAAGAAGACAATGTGATTAATCGGGTCAACGAAAGTGGTGAAGCGCCGATTAAGTTTATTCGTGATACTTGCCCGATTGTGTTGATTGATGAACCGCAAAATATGGAAACGGAGTTGGCCAAGCAGGCAGTTGATGCGCTGAATCCTTTGTTTACGTTGCGTTATTCGGCGACTCATAAGCAGCCGTATCATAAGGTTTACAGCCTGAATCCGATTGAAGCTTACAATCAAAAGCTGGTCAAGCAAATTGAAGTGATGCCGGTGTTGGCGAAAAATGATGTGAATGGTGCGTATGTAGTACTGAAGGAGTTTGTCACTGGAAAGAAAAAGCTGACGGCAAAGGTGGAAATTCACTATCAGGATAAGAAGGAAACCAAAAAGAAAACGGTGCCGGTATCGGCGGATGATGATTTATTTGATAAATCAAACGGTAATGAAAGCTACCGACATGGCTTTATCGTTAATGGTTTGGATGCGGAAAACGGTATGTTGTCGCTGTCGAACGGCACAGTCATTACCTTGGGGGGAAATGATGATTTGCTGCGTGATGAGGTCATGAAAAACCAAATCGCCGAAACAATTAAAGAGCATTTGAAAAAAGAAGGCCGTCTGAAAGCGCGTGGGATTAAAGTTTTATCGTTGTTTTTTATTGATAAAGTGGCAAATTATCGCAATGGCGGTAAGTTTGCAAAATGGTTTGAAGAAATTTATCAGCATGAAACGGGGGAGTCTGCCGAAGGGGTGCACGATGGTTATTTTTCGCAAGATAAAGACACTAAAGGCAACACGAAAGCCGATGAGGATACTTACAATCTGATTATGAAAGACAAAGAGAAATTGTTGTCTTTCCATAGCCCGTTGCGTTTTATTTTCTCTCATTCCGCGCTGAAAGAAGGTTGGGATAATCCAAATGTGTTCCAAATTTGTACGCTTAACGAAACCCGTTCGCCGATTAAAAAACGGCAGGAAATCGGCCGTGGCTTGCGTTTGGCGGTTAATCAGCAGGGAGAGCGAGTGCGCGATGAGGGTGTGAATATTTTAACGGTCATTCCGAATGAGAGTTATGAAAGTTTTGCGGCCAATCTGCAGAAGGAATATGAAGATGAATGCGGTATTAAATTTAGTAATGGTGGACTGAAAAAAGCGGAGGATAAAAGACGGCAAACCTACCGCAAAGGCTTCACGCTTGATCCGGTGTTTGCGGAAATCTGGCAAAAGTTGCAGCAGCGTACCCGCTATCGGGTGCGGTTTGACCGCACGGCATTGATTCAGACGGCCTCAAAGCTTTTAGCTGCAATGCCCGTGGTGCAAAAGCCACAAATCAGCGTACAGAAAGCAATGATTCATCAGTCGCAAACAGATGGTATTTGGGGGGAACAGACAAACAGCCATAACGTACAGGCCGATATGGATTGGGCGGTGCCGGATGTGTTGTATGAACTGGAAAAGAAAACCCGTCTGACACGGGCGACTTTATTTGAAATCTTGCAGCAATCAGGGCGTATCGGTGAAATCGGCAATAATCCGCAGCAGTTTATTGATTTGGCAGCGGAAAAAATCTTGCTGGCGTTAAACGGTTTGATGATAGAAGGCATTGAGTATTTCAAACTGGAAGAAAGCGGCTACGCGCAAAGCTTGGTTGATTGGCAGAAGCTGGAGCAGGAGGGAATTGAGTTTTTCTTGAATCCGTTTACGTTTGAAGTAGGGAAAGAGGGCGGTAAACAGCAAAAAACGATAGTGTCCGACTATATTCCACTTGATTCGGCTACGGAAAAAGAATTTGCCGCAGCCTGTGAAAGTCATGAGAATGTGCGTTTGTATTTCAAATTGCCGCATTGGTTTAAGATTCCAACGCCAATTGGTGCCTATAATCCCGATTGGGCGCTGGTGTTGGAAAATCAAGAAAAAGTGTATTTTGTTGCCGAAACCAAAAATACCGGTAAAGGCATACAAGAGGGCGTAGATATTGATAAATTAGGGATGTTGGAACAGCAAAAAATCGCCTGTGCGGCAAAACACTTTACGGTGTTTGATGGCGTACATTATCGTGTGGTGCAAAAGCTGGAAGAATTGGCTTAACTAAAAAAAAATGCCGTCTGAAAACGATATGATGTTTTCAGACGGCATTTTTTATGATGAATTACAACAATTCCGCCAAGCGCTTCACAATCGCTTCCGCAGCCTGTTGCTTACTGGTTTCAGGAAAAGATGTCTCCTGCTCGGCATCAATAATGGTGATTTGGTTGGTCGGTTTACCCATGGCAATAGAAACCTGATTGGCGACCAGCATTGGAATATTTTTACGCAGACGTTTGGCGCGGCCATATTCCAACACATTTTCGCTCTCCGCCGCAAAGCCCACGCAGAAAGGCGGATTGGGTAGGGCGGCGACCGAAGCGAGAATATCGGGATTTTCGGTAAGCTCGATAATCGGTGCTTGGCCGCTGCCGTCTTTTTTCAACTTTTGCTCACTGCTGTTTTTGACTTTATAGTCGGCCACAGCGGCAACGGAAATAAAGGCATCCTGCTGCTGAATTTGCTGATGAACCGCTCGATACATGGCTTCTGCACTGATTGCCTGTTCGCTGGTGTGTAAACCGGCTGGAATGGCCGTCTGAATTTGGCCGTAAACCAAGCTGACTTCAGCGCCAGCAGCACGGCAAGCGCGCGCCAAAGCCATGCCCATTTGACCGCTGGAAATGTTGGTAATACCGCGTACGGGGTCGATGGCTTCAAAAGTTGCGCCCGCAGTGAGCAGAATTTTTTTGTCTTTTAAGGGTTTAGCTGCCCACACATCGGGCAATAAATCAGCCAGTTCCGCCGCTTCCGGCATACGTCCGACGCCAACTTCGCCGCAAGCCTGTTCGCCGCTATTGGGTTGGAAGACGGTAATGCCGTCTGAAATCAGTTGGCGGATATTGCGCTGATTGGCAGGGTTGAACCACATTTCTACATTCATCGCCGGGGCAACGGCCAAAGGGCATTTGCACGCTGCCGCCAAATTGGTCAGTAAATTATCGGCAATCCCGTTGGCGATTTTGGCTAAAGTGTTGGCCGTAGCAGGTGCAATTAAAAATACATCCGCTTCACGCGTTAAATTAATATGCGCCATGCCGTTGCCGCCCGATTGGCCATCATGGGTATCGGTCAACACAGGATTACCACTTAAAGCCTGAAAAGTAAGGGGAGAAATAAATTCTGCCGCAGCACGGCTCATGGCCACGGTCACATCATGACCCTGTTTTTTCAAAAGGCGCACCAATTCGCAAGATTTATAAGCCGCAATACCGCCGCTGATGCCCAATAGAATATGTTTACTCATATCAATAAAGTTTGTATCTGTATTAAAAAGAGAGAATGTTGCCACTATATCATGAAGTATAGGTTAAGGCCGTCTGAAAAACTTCATTTCAGACGGTCTTTGTATATAACGCTGATAAGTTTGGGTGGTTGGAGTAGTTTTTTTTTACAAATTAGTTGAAATTAAATTTTGTTGTAAAACAGAGGTTTGAAAGATTTTGTAGAAATTATTTGTTTGTGGGAGTTGACGGTTTTGGGGGAGAGGGGTATAGTTCGGTTCTTCGCTGCTGACGCAGTAGCGAAACGAACTGATAATTATAGCACGGTTGATTTAATTTTTCGATGAAATTTGAAAAAAAGAGTTGACAAGTAGTTTGAGTGATGTATAGTTCGGTTCTTGTTCTTTAACAAACAGATTACCGATAAGTGTGAGTGCGACAAGCCTCACACTGCGACAAAAACAGACAAGATGTAGAAATATCTATACTTTGTCAGTTTCTTTGAAGCAGACCAGAAGTTAAATAAGTTAGAGATTAAACATAAGAGTTTGATCCTGGCTCAGATTGAACGCTGGCGGCATGCTTTACACATGCAAGTCGGACGGCAGCACAGAGAAGCTTGCTTCTTGGGTGGCGAGTGGCGAACGGGTGAGTAATATATCGGAACGTACCGAGTAGTGGGGGATAACTAATCGAAAGATTAGCTAATACCGCATATTCTCTGAGGAGGAAAGCTGGGGACCTTCGGGCCTAGCGCTATTTGAGCGGCCGATATCTGATTAGCTAGTTGGTGGGGTAAAGGCCTACCAAGGCGACGATCAGTAGCGGGTCTGAGAGGATGATCCGCCACACTGGGACTGAGACACGGCCCAGACTCCTACGGGAGGCAGCAGTGGGGAATTTTGGACAATGGGCGCAAGCCTGATCCAGCCATGCCGCGTGTATGAAGAAGGCCTTCGGGTTGTAAAGTACTTTTGTCAGGGAAGAAAAGCATAGTGCTAATATCACTGTGTGATGACGGTACCTGAAGAATAAGCACCGGCTAACTACGTGCCAGCAGCCGCGGTAATACGTAGGGTGCGAGCGTTAATCGGAATTACTGGGCGTAAAGCGAGCGCAGACGGTTAGTTAAGCAAGATGTGAAATCCCCGGGCTCAACCTGGGAACTGCGTTTTGAACTGGCTAGCTAGAGTGTGTCAGAGGGGGGTAGAATTCCACGTGTAGCAGTGAAATGCGTAGAGATGTGGAGGAATACCGATGGCGAAGGCAGCCCCCTGGGATAACACTGACGTTCATGCTCGAAAGCGTGGGTAGCAAACAGGATTAGATACCCTGGTAGTCCACGCCCTAAACGATGTCAATTAGCTGTTGGGCAACTTGATTGCTTAGTAGCGTAGCTAACGCGTGAAATTGACCGCCTGGGGAGTACGGTCGCAAGATTAAAACTCAAAGGAATTGACGGGGACCCGCACAAGCGGTGGATGATGTGGATTAATTCGATGCAACGCGAAGAACCTTACCTGGTCTTGACATGTACGGAATCCTCCAGAGACGGAGGAGTGCCTTCGGGAGCCGTAACACAGGTGCTGCATGGCTGTCGTCAGCTCGTGTCGTGAGATGTTGGGTTAAGTCCCGCAACGAGCGCAACCCTTGTCATTAGTTGCCATCATTCAGTTGGGCACTCTAATGAGACTGCCGGTGACAAGCCGGAGGAAGGTGGGGATGACGTCAAGTCCTCATGGCCCTTATGACCAGGGCTTCACACGTCATACAATGGTCGGTACAGAGGGTAGCCAAGCCGCGAGGTGGAGCCAATCTCACAAAACCGATCGTAGTCCGGATTGCACTCTGCAACTCGAGTGCATGAAGTCGGAATCGCTAGTAATCGCAGGTCAGCATACTGCGGTGAATACGTTCCCGGGTCTTGTACACACCGCCCGTCACACCATGGGAGTGGGGGATACCAGAAGTAGATAGGGTAACCGTAAGGAGCCCGTTTACCACGGTATGCTTCATGACTGGGGTGAAGTCGTAACAAGGTAGCCGTAGGGGAACCTGCGGCTGGATCACCTCCTTTCTAGAGAAAAGAAGAGGCTTCTCGCATTCACACTTATCGGTAAACTGTAGAAGATGCAAAAGATATTGAGAGATCAAAAAAAAGAACGGTTAAAAACTGAACTTAAACGATTTCAAAATAACGACCTTGGGTTTGTAGCTCAGCTGGTTAGAGCACACGCTTGATAAGCGTGGGGTCGGAGGTTCAAGTCCTCCCAGACCCACCATAACTCATACTGGGGGCATAGCTCAGTTGGTAGAGCACCTGCTTTGCAAGCAGGGGGTCATCGGTTCGATCCCGTTTGCCTCCACCACGCACTTCCCAAATCAAAGTCAGTTGGCAGGAAGAACAAAAAAGCGCATAGCGCTGATTTTTTTGTTTGACCAATAAAAGCTTGACAGAAAAAAGAAGGCTGATATAATGGCCAGCTCATTTTGATTTGCGAAGTCAATAGCAATATTGAAAAGCATCGATCTTTAACAAATTGGAAAGCCGAAATCAACAAACAAAGACAATGTTGATTTACTTTGACAATCAGCTATTTGCAAATGGCTGATTGTTGTAAAGAAGTAAATCACAGAATTTGGGTGATGATTGTATCGACTTAACCCTGAAACACAAAAGGCAGGGTTAAGACACAACAAAGCAGTAAGCTTTATCAAAGTAAAAACATCTAGTTCCACTACTTGTCAACGGTAGTGCGGATTAAGTCAAAGAGGTTCTTGAAATGATAGAGTCAAGTGAATAAGTGCATCAGGTGGATGCCTTGGCGATGATAGGCGACGAAGGACGTGTAAGCCTGCGAAAAGCGTGGGGGAGCTGGCAATAAAGCTTTGATCCCGCGATATCCGAATGGGGAAACCCACTGCATTTTGTGCAGTATCCTAAGCTGAATACATAGGCTTAGAGAAGCGAACCCGGAGAACTGAACCATCTAAGTACCCGGAGGAAAAGAAATCAACCGAGATTCCGCAAGTAGTGGCGAGCGAACGCGGAGGAGCCTGTACGTGATAATTGTTGAGATAGAAGAACAAGCTGGGAAGCTTGACCATAGTGGGTGATAGTCCCGTATTCGAAATCTGATCAATGGTACTAAGCGTACGACAAGTAGGGCGGGACACGTGAAATCCTGTCTGAATATGGGGGGACCATCCTCCAAGGCTAAATACTCATCATCGACCGATAGTGAACCAGTACCGTGAGGGAAAGGCGAAAAGAACCCCGGGAGGGGAGTGAAATAGAACCTGAAACCTGATGCATACAAACAGTGGGAGCGGACATGTTCCGTGACTGCGTACCTTTTGTATAATGGGTCAACGACTTACGTTCAGTAGCGAGCTTAACCGAATAGGGGAGGCGTAGGGAAACCGAGTCTTAATAGGGCGACTAGTTGCTGGGCGTAGACCCGAAACCGAGTGATCTATCCATGGCCAGGATGAAGGTGCGGTAACACGCACTGGAGGTCCGAACCCACGCATGTTGCAAAATGCGGGGATGAGCTGTGGATAGGGGTGAAAGGCTAAACAAACTCGGAGATAGCTGGTTCTCCCCGAAAACTATTTAGGTAGTGCCTCGAGAATGAGACTGATGGGGGTAAAGCACTGTTATGGCTAGGGGGTTATTGCAACTTACCAACCCATGGCAAACTAAGAATACCATCAAGTTGCTCCTCGGGAGACAGACAGCGGGTGCTAACGTCCGTTGTCAAGAGGGAAACAACCCAGACCGCCAGCTAAGGTCCCAAATGATAGATTAAGTGGTAAACGAAGTGGGAAGGCCCAGACAGCCAGGATGTTGGCTTAGAAGCAGCCATCATTTAAAGAAAGCGTAATAGCTCACTGGTCGAGTCGTCCTGCGCGGAAGATGTAACGGGGCTCAAATCTATAACCGAAGCTGCGGATACGTGTTTACACGTATGGTAGGGGAGCGTTCTGTAGGCCGAAGAAGGTGCATTGAGAAGTGTGCTGGAGGTATCAGAAGTGCGAATGTTGACATGAGTAGCGATAAAGCGGGTGAAAAGCCCGCTCGCCGAAAGCCCAAGGTTTCCTACGCAACGTTCATCGGCGTAGGGTGAGTCGGCCCCTAAGGCGAGGCAGAAATGCGTAGTCGATGGGAAACAGGTTAATATTCCTGTACTTTGATTCAATGCGATGTGGGGACGGAGAAGGTTAGGTTAGCAAACTGTTGGAATAGTTTGTTTAAGCCGGTAGGTGGAAGACTTAGGCAAATCCGGGTCTTCTTAACACCGAGAAGTGATGACGAGGCACCAAGGTGCTGAAGTAACCGATACCACGCTTCCAGGAAAAGCCACTAAGCTTCAGTTGAATCAGAACCGTACCGCAAACCGACACAGGTGGGCAGGATGAGAATTCTAAGGCGCTTGAGAGAACTCAGGAGAAGGAACTCGGCAAATTGATACCGTAACTTCGGGAGAAGGTATGCCCTTCGATGTGAAAGACTAGCTCTGTAAGCATTGGAGGGTCGCAGAGAATAGGTGGCTGCGACTGTTTATTAAAAACACAGCACTCTGCTAACACGAAAGTGGACGTATAGGGTGTGACGCCTGCCCGGTGCTGGAAGGTTAATTGAAGATGTGCAAGCATCGGATCGAAGCCCCAGTAAACGGCGGCCGTAACTATAACGGTCCTAAGGTAGCGAAATTCCTTGTCGGGTAAGTTCCGACCCGCACGAATGGCGTAACGATGGCCACACTGTCTCCTCCTGAGACTCAGCGAAGTTGAAGTGGTTGTGAAGATGCAATCTACCCGCTGCTAGACGGAAAGACCCCGTGAACCTTTACTGTAGCTTTGCATTGGACTTTGAAGTCACTTGTGTAGGATAGGTGGGAGGCTTAGAAGCAGAGACGCCAGTTTCTGTGGAGCCGTCCTTGAAATACCACCCTGGTGACTTTGAGGTTCTAACCCAGACCCGTAATCCGGGTCGGGGACCGTGCATGGTAGGCAGTTTGACTGGGGCGGTCTCCTCCCAAAGAGTAACGGAGGAGTTCGAAGGTTACCTAGGTCCGGTCGGAAATCGGACTGATAGTGCAATGGCAAAAGGTAGCTTAACTGCGAGACCGACAAGTCGAGCAGGTGCGAAAGCAGGACATAGTGATCCGGTGGTTCTGAATGGAAGGGCCATCGCTCAACGGATAAAAGGTACTCCGGGGATAACAGGCTGATTCCGCCCAAGAGTTCATATCGACGGCGGAGTTTGGCACCTCGATGTCGGCTCATCACATCCTGGGGCTGTAGTCGGTCCCAAGGGTATGGCTGTTCGCCATTTAAAGTGGTACGTGAGCTGGGTTTAAAACGTCGTGAGACAGTTTGGTCCCTATCTGCAGTGGGCGTTGGAAG
The DNA here is from genome assembly GCF_047839235.1 of Neisseria sp. CCUG17229. NCBI lineage: Bacteria > Pseudomonadati > Pseudomonadota > Betaproteobacteria > Neisseriales > Neisseriaceae > Neisseria > Neisseria sp. CCUG17229. The sequence continues at coordinate 1,574,469 of NZ_CP181247.1, read as the reverse complement.
TTTGACGGGGGCTGCTCCTAGTACGAGAGGACCGGAGTGGACGAACCTCTGGTGTACCGGTTGTCACGCCAGTGGCATAGCCGGGTAGCTAAGTTCGGAAGAGATAAGCGCTGAAAGCATCTAAGCGCGAAACTCGCCTGAAGATGAGACTTCCCTGAGGATTTAATCCTCCTAAAGAGTCGTTCGAGACCAGGACGTTGATAGGTCGGGTGTGGAAGCGCAGTAATGTGTGAAGCTAACCGATACTAATTGCTCGTGAGGCTTGACTCTATCATTTGAAGAACTTCAAAGATAAAAGCTTACTGATGATTCAGTCATCACCAACAGTTGATTAAAGAATAAATAAGTGCAGGAGACTGCATAACGGCTTACCGATTTGTACAGTTTAAGTTTGGCGGCCATAGCGAGTTGGTCCCACGCCTTCCCATCCCGAACAGGACCGTGAAACGACTCAGCGCCGATGATAGTGTGGTTCTTCCATGTGAAAGTAGGTCACTGCCAAACACCCATTCGAAGCCTCTGACCCTTGTCAGAGGCTTCTTTACGTTTAAAATAACCCCAAACCGACCACACGATTTGCCATCCCGGCAGCGGCTAAATATAATGCACACTTTAACCGTTCAAAAAAGGAGCAACCGGCGTGAATACTTTGAAAAAAATCCTCTTTACCGCACTGGCTACTCTGGCCGCCTCGATATCGGCTGCAGCCGTCAATATCAATACGGCCTCCGAAAGCGAACTGACCGCCCTGCCGGGCATCGGCCCAGCCAAAGCCAAAGCGATTGCGGAGTACCGCAAACAGCACGGCAGCTTTAAAACGGTGGACGAATTGAAAAACGTCAAAGGCATTGGCGAGGGAATCTTCTCGAAGCTGAAGAATGAGGCTACTGTCACTGCGCCGGCCAAGAAGGCTGCCCGGCCTGCTGTTAAGAAGTAGCCGCTTGCTGGATGATTGGAAAGTGGAGGCCGTCTGAAACATGTCAGGTTCAGACGGCTTTTTGTTTTGCGGATATTACCTCAAAAAAAAATCAGCTTGAAATATTTCAGGCTGATTTCTTAAATTGATATATTACTTCCAGTAACGCCACCAAGGCATGTCACCATTGCGCCATTCATGGGTTAAGAATGGGCTTTCCGGAAAGTTTTGCTGCAAAATACGGCGGGTATCTTGAGCCAGTTGCGGTTTTTCCAGTTTTTTGTAGGCCAGTTCCATCATGGCTAAAGATTCTTCAACATAACGTGTATTTTGGTATTGCTGAACAATTTTTTGTGCGCGGTTAATGGCCGCAACGTATGCGCCGCGTTTCATGTAATAACGGGCAACGGCGATTTCATTGCCACCCAATGCATCAACCAATTTGGTCATGCGTGCGGTGGCATCTGGTGCATATTTACTGTTCGGATAGCGTTCTACCAATTGAGCAAAAGCATGGTATGCATCGCGGTTGGCTTTAGGGTCTCGGTCAGACCAGTCTTGTGAAGCCAATTTGTTTAAGAAAGACTGATCTTCATTAAACAATACCAAGCCTTTTAAATATAAGGCATAATCCATGTTCGGATGTTGCGGATGATGGCGCTGGAAGCGGTCGATGGCGGCCAGGGCTTTTTCCGGTTCGTCATCTTTATAGTATGCGTAGGCCGTATCCAATTGCGATTGCTGCGCGTAGCGGCCATTAGGGAAACGTGATTCCAGCAGTTCATATAACTTGATGGCTCGCGTATAATTGTTGCTGTTCAATTCATCCTGTGCTTCAGCATAAAGCTGTTCCACACTCCAATCCTGAGTAATTTGAGCGTCTTTATCGATGGTGCCTTTATTGGCACATGCGCTGAGCGCCAAACTTAAAGAAACTAATAAAAGAATTTTTTTCATGCAGAATACTTCCTTTGATAATGAAGCTGATTATAGCGATGATTTAGACTTTGCGGCAGTCCCTGAAGCAGAAAGTTGTGTTAAATTGACTGTACCTGTCGAGATGGCCGGATTGCGTTTGGATGCGGCACTGGCCAAACTCATGCCCGATTATTCGCGCAGCCGCCTGACCGCTTGGATTAAATACGGCGATGTTATGGTAAACGACAAACCTGCCCAGCCGAAAGCAAAAATGATTGGCGGAGAGTTTATCACAGTTACCGTGCGTCCGAGCGAAGAAAATCTGGCATTCACCCCTGAAGCGATGGATTTGGATATTGTTTACGAAGACGATACCGTGATTGTCATCAACAAACCTGCCGGACTGGTGGTGCATCCCGCTGCGGGCAACTGGACAGGCACGCTGTTAAACGGCTTACTCGCGCATTGCCCGGAACTTAGCCAAGTGCCGAGGGCAGGGATTGTGCACCGCTTGGACAAAGAAACCAGCGGTTTGATGGTGGTGGCGAAAAACTTACCCGCACAAACTTCTTTGGTGCAGCAGCTTCAAGCGCGTACGGTGAAACGTATTTACCGCGCCGTAGCCAACGGTGTAGTGCCTTTTGACGGCAAAATCGACACTTTAATCGGCCGTGATCCGCACAACCGTTTGAAAATGGCGGTGGTGAAATATGGCGGTAAACCTGCTGTGACCCATGTGAAAGTGCTGGAACGCTATTTGTCGCACAGCTATATCGAATGCGCGTTGGAAACCGGCCGCACCCATCAAATCCGCGTGCACATGCGCGAAGCCAATCACCCGTTGGCGGCGGATCCGGTTTACGGCAACCCGCGCCATCCGTGCAGCGAAGGCGTGAAAGAAGCGGTGAAGGCTTTGGGCGCGCGCCAAGCCTTGCATGCTTACCGTTTGAGCTTTGTTCATCCGAAAACCAATGAAACGGTGTCGTTTGAAGCGCCGTTGCCGGATGATATTTACCATCTGCTTTCGGTATTGCGTTTGGAAGCCGGCTTGGATTCATCGTTGAGCCATGAAGAAGAATGGCAAGACAAGCTCGACAGCGACGATGACGATGATTGGAACGAAGACGATTACGATGTTGAAGTCGTTTATGTACGAGAATAATGTTTCAGACGGCCTATGAATGAAATAGGCCGTCTGAAAAAAAGGAACTGCATGAAAACCTTAAGCGAAACCTTGGGCATTAAAGCGCAAAGCAAAACTTTCCTTACCGCCGACTGGCCTGCGCCTGCCAATGTGAAAACCCTAATCACCACGCGCAACGGTGGGGTGAGTGAAGCGCCGTTTCACAGCCTGAATGTCGGCGCGCATGTCGGCGATAACCCCGAGCATGTGGCGCGCAACCGCGAAATCGTGCAAAACCAAATTGGTTTGCCCGTTGCCTATCTTAACCAAATCCACAGCGATATTGTAGTGAACGCGACTGATGCGCTGGCAATACTTACCGATGCCGACGCGAGCGTTGATACCACCGGCCAAGCCGCTTGCGCCAGCATGACCGCTGATTGCCTGCCGGTTTTGTTTTGCGACAAAGCGGGTACGGTTGTGGCCGCAGCACATGCTGGTTGGCGTGGTTTGGTAGGTGGTGTATTGCAAAATACCGTACGCGCCATGCAGGTAGCGCCTTTAGAAACCATGGCCTACTTGGGACCGGCAATCGGGCCGGAAGCTTTTGAAGTGGGGCAGGACGTATTTGATGCGTTTACCGCACAAATGCCCGCTGCCGAAAGCGCGTTTGAATCCATCGGCGGTGGTAAATATCTCGCCGATATGTATGCCTTGGCGCGAATGGTGTTGCGGCGCGAAGGGGTGAGCATGATTTACGGCGGCGAACATTGCACTGTATTGGAGCGCGACAGCTTTTTCTCTTACCGCCGCGACGGGCAAACGGGCCGTATGGTGAGCTTAATTTGGCTGGATAATGAAGCATAGTGTTTTAATCAGTTGAAACCATTGCGAGGCCGTCTGAAAAGTTTATTGCTTTTCAGACGGCCTTGATTCAATTAGCTTGACCGAAGTTACTTTTATCTCATTAGGCCGTCTGAAACCCAAAGATTTCAGACGGCCTGATAATCCGCTATAATCCAGCTATTCTCGTCTTGAAAACGAAAGCCTAACATGAAAAAAATCATCCTGACCGCTGCAGTATTGCTGCTGGCTTCCTGCGGTTTTCATTTGAAAGGCACGGCCGGTACTTCGCAGCCGCTGCCGTATCAAAACTGGTATGTTAACGGCGGTGCATTGCAACAGGCTTTGGAAAATTCTCTGCGCCGTTCAGACGGCCGTCCGGTCGGTATGGATCAGGCACAAATGGCGGTGAATGTGACCCACATTGAAACCCGCCGCGACATTTACACCATTACCCGCGCGGCCGATATCAACGAATACCTGCTGATGCTGCGCGTGGATGCACAGGCGACCCGCAACGGCGAGCCGGTGGGCGAACCAATGAGCGTGGTGGTACACCGTACCATGGATTACGCCGACAGCGAAGTATTGGGTAAAGCCGAAGAAGAACAAACCATCTGGTCGGAAATGCGCACCGATGCTGCCGACCAAATCGTGCGCCGCCTGACCTTTTTGAAAGCGGCGCAGTAAATGGCGGCGATGAATATCGAACAGCTCAGTGCCGATATGCCGCTCAAGCCGCTGTATGTTATTCACGGCGAAGAAGATTTATTGCGGATTGAGGCGCTTGACACCTTGCGTGCTGCTGCGCGGCAGCAGGGTTATCTCAACCGCGAAGTGCATACCGCCGAAACCAATTTCGATTGGAACGAATGGTTGCAATCAGCGGGTAGCATGGGTTTATTCGCCGATTTGAAATTGCTCGAATTACACATTCCCAACGGCAAACCGGGCAAAAATGGCGGCGAAGCATTGCAGCATTTTGCCCAACAATTGCCCGAAGACACCGTCACCGTCATCATGTTGCCCAAGCTGGAAAAAGCGCAAATGCAAGCCAAATGGTTTGGTGCGTTGGCGGCAAACGGTGTGATGCTGGAAGCAAAAGCGGTGGGTGCGGCGGCCTTGCCGGCATGGATTCGAGGCCGTCTGCAAAAATGGGGCTTGGAAATTGAAAACGATGCGCTGGCTTTGTTTGCCGAACGCGTGGAAGGTAATCTGCTGGCTGCCAAGCAGGAAATCGACAAGCTGGCCTTGTTGCACCCGAAAGGCCATCTGCTGAACATGGCCGATGCCGAAGCGGCGGTGGCCAATGTGGCGCGATTTGATGTGTTCCAACTGGCCGGCGCGTGGATGAAGGGCGATGCGCAACGTGTGGCGCGTTTGCTTGATGGTTTGGAAGCTGATGGCGAAGAGCCGGTGTTGTTGCTGTGGGCGGTGGCCGAAGACATCCGCACGCTGATTCGGCTGACCGCTGCGTTAAAGCAAGGGCAGAATATCCAATCGTTGCGCAACAGCCTGCGCTTGTGGGGTGAAAAGCAAACGCTGGCACCGATGGCCGCTAACCGCATTCCCATCAGCCGATTGTTGGACGCGCTGCAAACCTGTGCCAAAATCGACCGCATGATTAAAGGCGCGGAAGAAGGCGATTCGTGGACGGAATTCAAACAATTGGTGATGAGTTTGGCAGTTTAAAACAATTCGTCCATTTCCATGAAAAAGCCGCCAATCTTTCCCCTGAAGCAAGAAAATACTGTAAAATAGCGTTAAATCATTCCAAGGCCGTCTGAAAAGCTCAACGGAATTTTTTCAGACGGCCTCAAACTGTTTTAAGGAAACACAATTCATGGATACAAAAGCAAAAATCCGCTTAGCCGGCCTGATGATTCTGGCCACCGCCGTTTTGAGCCTGCTGTTGGTGTTGATTGTCGATTCATGGCCGCTGGCCATTTTGATTGCTGTCATCATTATGGCTGCCGCTGCCGGTGGTTTCGTGTGGACTTCGCGCCGCCAGCAACGTCAATTTATCGAGCGCCTGAAAAAATTCGACATCGACCCTGAAAAAGGCCGCATTAACGAAGCCAACTTGCGCCGCATGTATCACCGTGGCGGCCAAGCGCAAAAAGATGCGATTACGCTGATTTGTTTGTCGCAAAAATGCTCGGTTGACGAAGCGCATGCCATGTTTAAGAAACGCCCGACCCGTCAGGAAATGAACCAAATGGCGGCACAACAAGCCAAAGGCCAAAAACGCCCGCACCGTTAATTTTTAACCGACAGGCCGTCTGAAATAGGTCGAAGCGAAATATAATATTTCTGATTCCGCTTTTGCCTTTCAGACGGCCTGAGAACTTTGCAAAACTTCATGAACCATCATTAACACCAAAACAGCCGTTATTCCCGCGCAGGCGGGAATCTATCTTGGTATTTAAGAAACTATTTCTATTCAATAGGTTTCCGTTTCCATAAATGGATTCCCGCCTGCGCGGGAATGACGTCGATTTTTTGTGCAGTGGCTTTTAAAGAAGTTTTGCAAAGTTCTCAGCCTTTGTATTACATATTATGCCCATGACCCGATTTCCTACTGTTTCCCTCAAACGCCGCCTCGCCGCCTTGATGTATGAAATGCTGCTGGTCGGCGCCGTGACTGCCATTGCCGCGATTTTGTCGGGCATACTGGCGATTTTTCTCAATCCGATTTCTACCTATTTATCCAGCTTTGTCACTTGTGTGTTGGTGATTGGTTTTTGGTGGTATTACTTCCGCATGAACTGGCTGCAAAAAGGCCAAACGCTGGCGATGCAAACTTGGAAAATCGGCTTGGCCAATCAGCAAAACGTGCAACCGCCGCTGCACCAGCTGCGCCAACGCTTCATCTGGGCGTGCGTATTTGTGGTGTTTATCCCCATGCTGGCTTATGCCGGATTGCGCCATTTTCTGAACATTCCGCCGATGCTCGCATTCGGTGCGGCCTTGTTTTGGCTGATTCTGCCGTGGGGCTTTGCGTTGCTGAATCCTGACCGTCAGTTTTTATATGATTTCTTGGCCGGCACGCGCTTGGTGGATTTGAAGCAGGATAAGAAGAAATAACAGGCAATATTGGCTTTCCCATACAAAAGGCCGTCTGAAACATGATGTTTCAGACGGCCTTTTTGCAATTTAAAAAGCTCATAAACTGCTTTTCAGACGGCCTTAAAATTGATTCTTTAATTCGCGCAAGGCGGCAAATACTTCCAATTCGGTATCCAATTTTTTGCCGCTCAAGCTTTCTACGCGTTCCCAAACTTGTGGCAAGCCGACGCGTAAAAAGGGATTGACTTTGCGCTCGTGCAACAGCGTTACCGGCAAGGTTGGGGCGGTGGCGGATTCGGCTTCGCGCAAGGCCGTCTGAATGTCGGCGTTGTCCGGCTCGATGTGGGCGGCAAAGCGCAGATTTGAAGCGGTGTATTCGTGTGCGGGGTAAAACAAGGTGTTTTCCGGCAATTGGTTGAAACGTAGAAAGCTGTCGAACAATTCTTCAATCGTGCCGGTGAACACGCGGCCGCAACCTGCGCTGAACAAGGTATCGCCGCAGAAAACGTGCAGGCCGTCTGAAGTTTCAAACAGATAGCTTAAATGATGGCTGGTGTGGCCTGGTGTGGCCCAAACAGTGGCCAAGCCGTCTCCAAACGGAATCTGCAAACCGGCTTCGGCGCGGTGGGTGGCTTCGGGAATGTCGCTGTTGCCGTAAACCGGTGATTCCAAAAATGTGCGCCACAACGCCGCTGCGCCGCCGCGGTGGTCGTCATGGTGGTGGGTAATCCATGTTTGCGCGAGCATCAGGCGGTTGTTGACCAGAAACTTTAATACCGGCGTGGCATCGCCCGGATCGATGCAAACGGCCAGATTGCCTTCTTGAATCATCCAAATATAGTTGTCATTGAATGCTTTGACTGGGGTGATTTTCATGTGGTTCCTTTTTTATAATGCCTGTTCCTGCACATAATCGCGATGGTTGCGGCTTAAGCCGTACACGGCGGCGCGGGCTTGTTTGATGGTTAAACGGTTGTAGGTCAGGCGTTGGGTTTGGTTGTGGTCGTAAATATGGATTTCGCCTTGTTTGCGCGTTTGTTTGTGAGGGAACTCGCTTTTCAGCGTGCGCCACAATTCCAGCTTCACATGCACGATGGCGAACATATCGTGGGTGAGGTTCACACCGACGCTGATTTCTTTTTTCGATTCCTGCAGGCAAAACGAGCGGTCATTAAACAGACACAAGCCTGAGTTGTCAGGATAGCGGTAAAGCTCGATTTTCACCGCTTCGGGCACATCAAACGCCGCGCGGAACATTTGTTCAAACAGCGAAGGCTGCGACACACCGTCGCTTAACATGCCGTAAAGATTCGACAGCCAATTGACGTAGCCGTGAAAATTGAAATCGAAATCCTGCAAAATCGAGCGGATGCGCTTCGGGTCGCGCGCGCGGATTAAATGCACAAATTCGCGGCTCACATCAGGCAATTGGCGCCGGATGGCTTGGTGTAGGCGGTGGGCAAACAAGGTTTTGTGGTTATTCGGGTTGCGCAAAATACCCAACAGCTTTAAGCGCAGAATCCGCCAAATGGCATCGGGTGCTTTTAGACGGCCTGCAGGCAGGCTGCGCAGCATTTGGCACGAATCTTCATAGCCGCTTTCATGGCGGTTGAACCAGCTTTCGAGATTGTATTGGTTGGGCGAATCTTCAACAAAGGTGAGCGTGTAAAGGTTTTTGGCGGCCAGATTGGTGATGATGTTCACATTATCCACTTCGCCGCGGTAAGGCTTGTGAAACAGGCTGATCGGCAAGCGATACACGTTTTGGTTTTGCGTGCCAACCGACGAATTATGCGCGTGCTGCCGCTGCTCGGTTTGTGCGACATAATGGTGCATTTTGGTCGGATTGGCGGTGAGCAAGGCAAACGGCTTGGTGTCGCATTCCGGATACTCGCAATCGCTGAGAATAAAAGCGTGTTTCATGTTTCAGACGGCCTAGAAAGCAAATCAGGCTTTATCATACTCTATATGGGGCAGAATGCAAAAAAGCGGAGGCCGTCTGAACAGTATTGTTCAGACGGCCTTGATATTCAAACCTTGCTTGTTAGATTAACCCAATGCTTTACGCGCACCGGCAAACAGACGCGCCCAGCCGGATTGCTCTGTCCAGTTTTCAGGTTTCCAGCTCATTTGCGCGGCGCGGAAGACGCGTTCCGGATGCGGCATCATGATGGTGACGCGGCCGTCGGCGTTGGTCACACCGGCAATGCCTTGCGGTGAGCCGTTCGGGTTGAGCGGATAGGTTTGGGTGACTTGGTTCAAACCGTCAACGTATTGCAGCGCGATCGCCAAATCTGCCGGCACTTGACCGCCTTTGAGCGCAAAGTCGGCGCGGCCTTCGCCGTGGCTGACAATCACCGGCAGGCTGCTGCCTTGCATTTCGTTCAAAATCAGCGAAGGCGATTTGGTCACGTTGACCATGGTCAGGCGCGCTTCAAACTGTTCGCTTTCGTTGCGTTTGAATTTCGGCCATGCGGCGGTGCCCGGAATGATGTCGGCTAAGTTGCTGACCATTTGGCAGCCGTTACACACGCCCAGCGTGAGCGCGTTCGGATTGGCGAAGAAGGCAGCAAACTGGTCGCGCAAAGCAGGGTGGAACAGAATCGATTTCGCCCAGCCTTCGCCCGCGCCCAATACGTCGCCGTAGCTGAAGCCGCCACACGCCGCCAGCATTTGGAAGGTGTCGAGATTCACGCGGCCACTCATCAGGTCGGACATATGTACGTCATAGGCATCAAAACCGGCTTGATTAAAGGCGGCGGCCATTTCGATTTGGCCATTCACGCCTTGTTCGCGCAGTACGGCGATTTTTGGTTTTGCGCCGCTGTTGATAAACGGCGCGGCGATGTTTTCGTTCACATCAAAAGTCAAATCGGCAAACAGCGCGCTGCGTTGGTTGTCGCCGATTAAAGCAAACTCGCTGTCGGCGCAAGCCGGATTGTCGCGCAGTTTTTGAATGGCGTGACTGGTTTCTTGCCATGCGCGTTGCAGGTCAGCACGGGATTGTTCCAGCAAGATGCCGTTTGCGTTGCGGATAACGATTTTTTCATCGGCAGCTAAGGTGGCGATGTTGTGTACATCAATACCGGCTTGGGCAAACAAGGCTTCCACAGCAGCCAAATCGGCCGCGCTCACCTGAATCACCGCACCCAATTCTTCATTAAACAAAGCGCGGGCAGCAGCAGCGTTTTGGTCTGCTTGTGCAGCGGTCAATGCGCTGATGTCCACATTCAAACCCACGCGGCTGGCAAACGCCATTTCCGCCAAGGTTGCAAACAAACCGCCGTCGCCGCGGTCGTGGTAGGCCAGCAGTTTGTCTTCGGCAACCAATTGCTGAATGGCGTTGTAAAATGCTTTCAGACGGCCTGCTTCAATATCCGGCGCTTGGCCTGCCATTTGGTTATACACCTGACCCAAAGCCGAGCCGCCCATGCGGGCTTGGCCGTTGCCCAAGTCAATCAGCAGTAAGGTGCTGTCTGGCATGTTTTGCAATTCAGGCGTGATGGTTTTGCGCACATCTTTTACCGGCGCGAACGCGGTAATAATCAGGCTCAAAGGCGAAACCACGGATTTTTGTTCTGCTTCGTCTTGCCATACGGTTTTCATCGACAAGCTGTCTTTGCCCACCGGAATGCTTAAATCCAAGGCTTGGCAGATTTGTGACGTGGCTTCAACTGTGCGGTAAAGTTTTTCGTCTTCGCCTTCGGTGCCACAGGCGGCCATCCAGTTGGCGGAAAGTTTGATGTTGCCCATGTCGCCGATGTTGACGGCGCCGATGTTGGTAATCGCTTCGCCAACACACATGCGGCCGGAAGCAGGCGCGTCAAACAGGGCGACGGTCGGTTTTTCGCCCATAGACATCGCTTCGCCCTGATAGGTGTTGAAACCCATCATGGTCACGGCGCAATCGGCTACCGGTGTTTGGTATTTGCCGACCATTTGGTCGCGGTGGGTCATGCCGCCCACGCTGCGGTCACCGATGGTAATCAAGAAGTTTTTCGCGGCCACAGTCGGCAGGCGCAGCACGCGGTAAGCGGCTTCGGTAATGTCGATGGCAGAAGAGTCAAACTGGCTTTCAGACGGCGTTACGGTGGTGTCGTTGCGGGTAGTTTTAGGCGGTTTGCCGAGTAAAACATTCAGTGGCAAATCGACCGGATTGTTGTCGTACAAATCATCACGCACTTGCAGATGGCCGTCATCGGTGGCCACGCCGACCACGGCAAACGGGCAGCGTTCGCGTTCGCAAATGGCGCGGAAGGTGTCTAAATCTTGTTCTAAAATTGACAACACATAACGCTCTTGTGATTCGTTACACCAGATTTGCAGCGGGGTCAGGCCATGTTCTTCCAAAGGCACATCACGCAGCTTGAATTTTGCGCCACGGCCGGCATCGTTAACCAATTCAGGGAAAGCGTTTGACAAGCCGCCCGCGCCCACGTCGTGAATCGAGATAATCGGATTATCGTCGCCCAGCTGCCAGCAGCGGTCGATGACTTCTTGCGCGCGGCGTTCGATTTCAGGGTTGCCGCGTTGCACTGAGTTAAAGTCTAAAGAAGCGTCGTTGGTGCCGGTATCCATAGACGAAGCCGCGCCGCCTCCGAGACCAATCAGCATACCCGGGCCGCCAAGTTGGATTAACAATGCGCCTTCAGGGATTTCGTCTTTATGCGTTTGCTGAGCCTGAATATTACCCAAGCCGCCGGCAATCATAATCGGCTTGTGATAGCCGCGCACTTGGCCATCGACTTTTTCTTCAAACGTGCGGAAATAGCCCAGCAGATTAGGGCGGCCGAATTCGTTGTTAAACGCCGCGCCGCCGATTGGGCCTTCAATCATGATGTCTAAAGGCGAAGCGATGTGGCCGGGCTTGCCGTAGGCTTGTTCCCAAGGCTGTTCTAAGCCGGGGATATTCAGGTTGGACACGGTAAAGCCGGTCAAGCCTGCTTTCGGGCGCGAACCTTTACCAGTTGCACCTTCGTCACGAATCTCACCGCCCGCGCCGGTGGCCGCACCTGCAAATGGGGCAATGGCGGTCGGGTGGTTATGGGTTTCCACTTTCATGATGATGTGGGTGTCTTCTTCGTGGAAACGGTAGCCGTGGTTATCGGCGGCATTCGGATAGAAACGCTCGATTTTTGCGCCTTCAATCACGGAAGAATTGTCTTTATAGGCCACGACCGTGCCTTCAGGGTGGGCTTCGTGGGTGTCGCGAATCATGCGGAACAGCGATTTCGGCTGTTTTTCGCCGTTCAAAATAAAATCGGCGTTGAAAATTTTGTGGCGGCAGTGTTCCGAGTTGGCTTGCGCGAACATCATCAGCTCGACATCGCTCGGATTACGGCCTAAGGCTTGGTAGTTTTCTACCAAATAATCGATTTCATCGGGTGACAAGGCTAAGCCCATTTCGCTGTTGGCTTTAACCAAGGCTTCTTTGCCGCCGTTTAACAAATCGACGGTTGAGAAAGTTTCCGATTGGATGTGGTGGAACAATTGCGCCGCCGCATCAATGTCGGTCAACACGCTTTCAGTCATGCGGTCGTGCAACAGCGCCGCCCATTGTTGTTGCTGCTCGGCAGTTAAATCGCCGCGAATCCACACCGCCATGCCACGCTCAATGCGCTCGACGCCCTCAAGACCGCAGTTTTCCGCGATGTTGGTGGCTTTGGAAGCCCAAGGCGAAATTGTTCCCAAGCGTGGGGTAATCAAAAATAAATGCAAGCCGCTCGCAGGCTTCGGTGTTTCGGCAACACGTTCAGCTTCCAGCAAGGCTTGCAGTTTTTCAATGGTCGCAGCGTCTAAAGCATTTTCGCTGCTGACAAAATACCAAAATTCGCTTTCCAGCTTTGCTTCAGGCAGGCCGGCAGCAGCTGCTTTTTGAAACAGTTTTTCAACACGGAAATCAGACAGGGCGGTAACGCCGCGCAAGGGCAAAACAACAGACATGGATTCGGCTCTCAAATGCGGTTGGGAAAAACGATATTATACGCATAATAGGGCTATTTTGCTTGGGTATTTTGCCGTGAAGTGTCAACAATTCACACCACAAAACGCGATTGAATAAAAAAGCGGATTGTGATAATTTTCCAGTCATCTTTTTCTGTTCAGACGGCCTTCATGATTAATGTATGCCGTCTGAAAAACAAATAGAAAGCCAGCCATGAAAAAAATCGAAGCCATCATTAAGCCTTTCAAACTCGACGACGTGCGCGAAGCCTTAACCGAAATCGGCATCACCGGCATGACCGTGACCGAAGTGAAAGGATTCGGCCGCCAAAAGGGTCACACTGAAATTTACCGCGGCGCAGAATACGCCGTCGATTTCCTGCCGAAAGTTAAAATCGAGCTGGTGTTGGCCGATCACGATGTCGAACGCGCCATCGAAGCCATCATCGAAAACGCCCGCTCCGGCAAAATCGGCGACGGCAAGATTTTTGTCTATCCGGTGGAAGAAGCCATCCGCATCCGCACGGGTGAGCGCAGCGAAGCGGCGGTGTGATTGGTTAGAAATTAGAAAATGCCGTCTGAAAGGTTTGCTTTCAGACGGCATTGTTATTTCTAACGAAACCGGTGTTAAATCTCAAACGTACCCGCTTCATCGCCCCCGCGAATCATACCGGCGGCGACGGTGTGGTTGGTGGCTTCATCGATGATGATAAACGCACCAGTGGCCGGGTTTTGCTCGTAGGTAGTGGCGTTGAGCGGCTGTTGGGTTTTCAGGCTGACGCTGCCGATATCGTTGAGTTTCAGCTCGGTGGCGGATTGCACTTGGCTTAGGGTGTTTACGTCCCAAACGTAGGCGATTTCGCTGATTTTGACAGCGGCGGTTTGGGTGGTGTGTTTCAGCAGGTATTTGCGGCGTGGGTTGAGCGGAATATCGTCGAACCAACACAGCGCGGCTTGGAATTGCTGGCTTGGCGCGACAGGGCTGTCGGCGGCGACAATGCTGTTGCCGCGCGAGATGTCGATGTCGGTATCCAAGGTGATGGTGAGCACTTCGCCTGCTTCAGCGGATTGGGTTTTGCCTTTGGCGTTGTAGATTTCGGCAATTTTGGCGGTTTGGCCGTTGGGCAGCACTTTAATGCTGTCACCGACATTCAGGCGGCCTGCTTCCAAGCGGCCTTGGTAGCCGCGGAAATCGTCGCTGCTGCTGCCGTCTTGGCGTGCTACGCGTTGCACGGGAAAATGGGCGGCTTGGGCGAGCGCGTCTTTGCGGGAAACGGGCAGGCTTTCCAATAGTGGCAGCAAAGGCAAACCTTGGTACCATGGCGTTTGGGTGCTGGCGTTGACGATGTTGTCACCTTTCAATGCGCTGATGGGCAGGAAATGCACGTCGGCGGTGAGGCCGATTTGTTGGGCCAGCTTTTGATAGGCGGCGGTGATGGCTTGGTATTTGTTTTCGTCAAAATCGAGCAGGTCGAGTTTGTTGACGGCGACAATGATGTTCGGACAGCCGAGCAGTTTCAAAATGGCGCTGTGGCGTTTGGTTTGAGGCAGTAAAACCGGTTCTTCACCGCTGAAATCAACGCGGGTGGCATCGACCAACACGATGGCGGCATCGGCGGTCGATGCACCGGTGACCATGTTGCGGGTGTATTGTTCGTGGCCGGGCGTGTCGGCGATGATGAATTTGCGTTTTGGTGTGGCGAAATAGCGGTAGGCCACGTCGATGGTGATGCCTTGTTCGCGCTCGGCGGCCAAGCCGTCGGTGAGGCTGGCGAAATCGGGTGTATCGCCGTTTTCAGAGGCTTTGTTGAGCTTGTCGATTTGGTCGGTCAGCAGGGTTTTGCTGTCGTAGAGCAGGCGGCCGATCAGGGTGGATTTGCCGTCGTCAACGCTGCCGGCGGTGATGAAACGGAGTAATGGGGCGGTGGTGGCGGTCATGTGCGTTCCTTCATATTGGGTTTGCCGATACTTTAACGAGGCCGCCTGAAAATGGGAAAGAATGGTTTGTTTATAATAAAGATGATTTTGTTATATCAATAATAAGGCCGAGACCTTTGCAAAATCCCTAGATTTGAGTACAGTTCAAAGTTGTAGCAGCGCAGAAAGCGCAGACATATCACTTAGATAGGCAAGCTTTCGAGCAGCGCACAACGAAGAAATGTGCCAAAGATAGGGATTTTGCAAAGGTCTCAGGCCGTCTGAAACTTGAGTAGGGTTTCAGGCGGCCTTTTGTGATGGCTGGTGTTCAATTAAATTAAAGGCTTTTCGGCAACCAAAATGCCGTCTTCATCGCTATAGAGATAGTGGCCGGGGATGAAGGTGACGCCGCCAAATTCAAGCGGTATGTCGGTTTCGCCTTGGTTGTTTTTCGCGCTGCGGCGCGGGTTGGTGCCGAGTGCTTTGACGCCGAAATCCATTTGATCGATGGCGACGCTGTCGCGGATGGCACCGTAGATGACAATGCCTGCCCAGCCGTTTTTGCGGCCTTCTTCGGCAATCATGTCGCCCATCAATGCGCTGGCCAACGAGCCGCCGCCATCGACCACCAAAACTTCACCATCGGATGCTTGATTAAAGGTTTGGCGCAGGATGCTGTTGTCGCGGAAGCATTTTAAAGTACGGATTTTGCCGCTGAACCGTTTGTTGCCAAAGCTTTTAAACTGAATTTCGCATGATGGGGTATCGGGTGCGATGTCGATTAAATCGGCGGTGGTGAAAGGTGTTGTTGTCATGATGGCTCCTTTGTAGATAGTATAAAAAGGCCGTCTGAAAAGAAAATAAACTTTCAGACGGCCTTGATAATCGGGTTTAAATGCGCACTTGGCCGTTGCCCAACACAATCCATTTTTGCGAAGTCAGGCCGTGTAAGCCGACCGGGCCGCGCACGTGGATTTTGTCGGTGGAAATGCCGATTTCTGCGCCCAAGCCGTATTCAAAGCCGTCGGCAAAACGGGTGGACGCGTTGACCATCACGCTGGCGCTATCCACTGAGCGCAGGAAGATTTGCGCATCGGTGTAAGACTCGGTGATGATGGAATCGGTGTGGTGGCTGCCGTGGGTGTTGATGTGGGCGATGGCTTGGGTCAAGTCATCGACAATTTTCACCGCTAAAACAGGGGCGAGGTATTCGGTGTCCCAATCTTCTTCGGTGGCGGCGTTGATGTTGGGCAAAATTGCCAAAGTGCGTTCGCAACCGCGCAGCTCGATTTGTTTTTCGGCGTATTTTTCTGCCAGCAAAGGCAGCATTTCTTCAGCACGCGCGGCGTGAATCAGCAGGGTTTCCATGGTGTTGCAGGTGCCGTAGCGCGAAGTTTTGGCGTTGAAGGCGATGCCAATGGCTTTTTGCGTATCGGCGGCTTGGTCGATGTACACATGACAAATGCCGTCGAGATGTTTAATCACCGGCACGCGTGCTTCGGCAGCGACGCGGGCAACCAGCGATTTGCCGCCGCGCGGGATAATCACGTCAATCAGTTCAGGGCTTTGCAGCATGGCGCCGACGCTTTCGCGGCTGGTGTTTTCAATCACGCTCACGGCAGCCGGCGGTAAATCGTTTTCGGTCAGCGCTTGGCGGATGAGTTTGGCAATCGCCATATTGCTTTCAAAGGCTTCACTGCCGCCACGCAACACGCAGGCATTGCCGGATTTCAGGCACAAGGCCGCCGCATCGATGGTGACGTTTGGGCGTGATTCGTAAATGATGCCAATCACACCCAGCGGCACGCGCATTTTGCCAATTTGCAAACCGTTTGGGCGGGTGCGGAATTCGTCCATCTCGCCGACAGGGTCAGGCAGCGCCGCTACTTGGCGTAAGCCTTCGCACATGGATTCGACGGTTTTTTCTGTTAATTTCAAGCGGTCGAGCAGGGCGGAATCTAAGCCTTTGGCGGCAGCGTTTTCCATGTCTTGCGCGTTGGCGGCCAGAATGGCGGTTTGGTGCTGCGCAATCAATTCAGCCATGCGCAACAGCGCGGCATTTTTCTGCGCGGTGGTGGCGTTTGCCATCAGATAGAAAGCCTGTTTGGCTGCGGTGGCGGTGTCGCGGACGTATTGTTGAATATCCTGCATGATTGTGTGCCTTTAGTATATGAACGAGATTGACAATGATGATAAGGCCGTCTGAAAGGGAATTCAAGCAAAAAAGCGTGGGAATAGGTTTGCCCGCCTGATTGATTTATAATTGTGTTTTGCTTGTGCATTTTTTTAAAACTCATGACCAATACTTTTTACCGCTGGCTGATTGCTGTGAAGAAACCAGCCAACCAACTTTGGCTGGTGCCCGCTTATTGGGCGATTTTTGCCGTGATTTTTGCCTTTATTGCGCGCTTTTTCGGCGATATGCTGCAAGCGGGTATCTTGCCCGATATTGAACGCAGCACCTTAGACGGCCTGTTGAGCATTGTGGCATCAAGTATGCTTTCGGTAAGCACGTTTTCGTTGTCGATTATGGTATCGGCGTTTTCGTCGGCGGCCAATGGTGCCACACCACGCGCCATGAATTTGGTGATGGCCGATGACAATACCCGCACCGCCATCGCCAGCTTTATCGCCGCATTTATCTATGCCGTGATCGCCAAAACCGCGCTGGGCATGGAATATTACGGGCAAAACGGCCGCTTTATTTTGTTTGTCGGCACGATTGCGGTGCTGGTGTATTTGATTGTGACGCTGATTCGCTGGGTGTTTACCCTGTCGCAACTGGGCAGCTTGGGCAATACCTTGCACAAAATCAGTGCCAAAACCGAAAGCGCGCTGGATCATTATTACACCGCACCCGATATGGGCGCGGCGTGGAAAGGCAGCTTGCAACAGCCGGTACGCCCGATTTATGCCAAGCAGCCCGGCTATCTTACCCATATCGATATGGCATCGTTGCAGAAGCTGGCGGAAGAGCATGAAACGTATGTCTCGATTATCGTTCGACCGGGTAAATTATTAACGTCCAACACCGTGATGGCCTGTTTGTCTGCCGGCCAAGGCGATGCAGATTTGGCGGACAAATTCGCCGGATGCTTCGTCATCAACCAAGAGCGCACCTATGAACAAGATCCGCAATGGGGCTTGAATGTGTTGAGTGAAGCTGCCCAACGCGCATTGTCGCCCGGCATCAACGACCCCGGCACCGCCATCAGCGTGATGGTGATGATATTGCGTTTGCTGACCAAGCCGCATCCTGAGTGCGAAGAAACGCAATATGACCGCTTGTCTATCATTGCTGCCGACAGCAACCAATGGGTACCGCAAACCTTTTTACCCATTGCCCGCGACGGTGCTGGTGCAGCCGAAGTCGGCCTGACCATGCAAAAAGTGCTGGCCGGTATTGCTGCCAATAGCCAAGATCCGCATATTGCCGCCTCGGCTGCAGATACCGCGCATGCGGTGTTAAAGCGCTTTGAGCAAATCTTGGATTTTGAAGACGATAAGGAAAGATTGTTGCGGCAGCATGAGGAATTGTTTGGACAAGTTACGAAAGATTAAATCAATGATTTAATTAATGATATTTAAAAAGCCATGCCGTCTGAAACTTTTCAGACGGCATGGCTTTTATTTATGGCGATTATGCTTATTCGACATGAATTTTCAATAAAGCCTGTTCGACCATTTGCGGCTCGATTTTGTTCAAGCAATCGGTGTGTCCCAGCGGGCATTCACGCTTAAAGCAGGGGGAGCAATCGAGATTGAGGGTGACGATTTCGGCTTTTTTGCTCAACGGCGGTGTGTGGTCGGGGCTGGACGAGCCGTACACAGCGGCGAGTTTGCGGTCGAGTGCGGCGGCAAGGTGCATGAGGCCGCTGTCGTTGCAGACCACGTTTTCGGCGCAGGCCAGTAAATCAATGGCTTCGGAAAGCGAGGTTTTGCCGCATAAATTGGTGCAGAGGCCGTCTGAAAGCTGGTTGATTTCTTCGGCAATGTCAAAATCTTTTTGCGAGCCAAACAACCAAACCTGCCAGCCCTTGGTCAGATAGTTTTGCGCCAAGCCGGCGAAGTGGCGTGCCGGCCAGCGTTTGGCAGGGCCGAATTCTGCGCCGGGGCAAAAGGCGATAATTGGTTTGTCGGTGTTCAATCCATGCTTGGCTAAAGCAGCTTGTTGGCTCGCGACATCAATTTGGAACAAAGGCTGGTCGGAAGAACCGTTAAAATCGGCTTGGCTCGGGTGGGCAAGCGCGGTGTAGCGGTCGACCATCAACGGCAGGGCGGTTTTGTCGAGTTTGCGGATGTCGTTAAGCAAAATATAGCGCGATTCGCCTACATAGCCGGTGCGCTGTTTGATACCGGTAGCCAAGGCGATGATGGCGGATTTGAGTGAGCCGGGCAGCACGATGACTTGGTCGTAACCGCGTTTGCCCAGTTCACGCCCGACTTGCCAGCGTTTTTTCAAATCCAATGCGCCGTGGCCGAACGGGTTTTCCAGAATCTCATTCACTTCCGGCATGCGCTCGAAGACCGCCATCGACCACTTCGGAGCGAATACGTCGATGGTGCAACCCGGATGCAGTTCGTGCAAGCGGCGGTAAAGCGGCTGGGTCATGACGCAATCGCCAATCCAGCTTGGGGAAATGATGAGGATTTTTTTAGACATGGTTTGCGGGCAGTGATTTAATTTTGAAATAGGCCATTATTTTAATGCAGAATAGAAAGGCCGTCTGAAAAAATATTTTCAGACGGCCTTTGGTTTCAACTTTTACAGCAACACTTTTTCCACGCCGCCGTTGTTGGCTTTATCGACAAACTCATTCAGCCAGTTGTCGCCCAAAATGTGCTTGGCCATTTCGATGACAATGTAGTCGGCCGGCATGTCGTTGTCGTCGCGGTAGCGGCTCAAACCTTGTAAGCAGGCGGGGCAGGAAGTGAGCATTTTCACCGGCTGGCCTTGCGGCAGCTCTTTGAGGTTTTTCTCGATTTCTTCCTGTTTGCGGAATTTCACCTGCGAGGCGATGTCGGGGCGTTTCACCGCAAACATGCCTGATTCGCCGCAGCAACGGTCGCTCAATACAACTTTTTGCCCCATCAATTCGCTGGCCATTTGGGGGGCGTTCATGGTTTTAATCGGGCTGTGGCATGGGTCGTGATAAAGGTATTGCTGGCCTTCTACACCGTCGAGTTTCACGCCTTTTTCCAACAGGAATTCGTGGATGTCGATGATGCGGCAGCCGGGGAAAATTTCCTCAAAGCGGTATTTTTCCAGCTGGTCGTAACAAGTGCCGCAGCTGACGACCACGGTTTTGATGTCGAGGTAGTTCAGTGTATTGGCCATGCGGTGGAATGAAACGCGGTTATCGGTGCTCATCTGCTCAGCGCGTGCTTTATCGCCGCCCGCATCTTGCGGATAGCCGCAACACATATAGCCCGGTGGCAACACGGTTTGCACGCCGACATGCCACAGCATCGCTTGGGTGGCCAAACCGATTTGGCTGAACAAACGCTCGGAGCCGCAGCCCGGGAAGTAGAACACGGCTTCGCTATCATCGGCAGTTTGCGGATTGCGGATGATTGGGATGCTCTTGTCGTCTTCAATGCCCAATAATGAGCGCGGTGTTTTGGCCGGTACGCCTTTTGGCAGCGGGCGGTTGATGAAGTGAATCACCTGCTCTTTAATGCTCGGCTTGTTGACGGTGGCGGCCGGTGCGGCTTTTTCTTTTTTCACAATCGGAAACATTTTGCCCAATTTGTAGGCAAAGTTCTGCGCCGGAAAGCCGGTTTGAATCATCGCACCGCGCAGGGCTTTGATGGCTTTGGGGTTGGTGGCGTTCAAAAACGCCATGCCCATCGCTGCAGCGGGCACAGTAGTGCTGTGGCCGGTTTCGTTCAGGTAATTGCGGATGGCCACGGTTACGTCGCCGAAGTCGATGTTGACCGGACATGGTTTCACGCAGCGGTGGCACACAGTGCAGTGATCGCCGATGTTGGTCAGTTCGTCAAAGTGCTTCAACGACACACCGCGACGGGTTTGCTCTTCGTAAAGGAAGGCTTCGGTCAGCAGACCAACACCGAGAATTTTGTTGCGCGGGCTGTAAAGCAGGTTGGCGCGCGGCACATGGGTTGAGCATACCGGTTTGCATTTGCCGCAGCGCAAGCAGTCTTTCACCGACTCGGCAATCGTGCCCAAAGACGATTTTTCCATGATCAGTGATTCCGCGCCGAGTAATTCAAACGACGGCGTGTAGGCGTTGCGCAGATCCGCGCCTTTCATCAATTTGTGGCGGTTGAAGCGGCCTTCGGGGTCGACTTTCGCTTTGTAATCCCAAAACGGCTGCATGTCTTCATCGCTCAAAAATTCCATTTTGGTGATGCCGATGCCGTGTTCGCCGGAAATCACGCCGTTTAAGCTACGGGCGATTTGCATGATGCGGTCGACGGAATGATAGGCCGTCTGAAGCATTTCGGCATCGTCGGAATTCACCGGAATATTGGTGTGTACGTTGCCGTCGCCTGCGTGCATGTGCAAGGCGACAAACACGCGGCCGCGCACGATTCTGCCGTGGATTTTGGCCAAATTTTCGAGAATTTTCACGTCGGTTTTGCCGCTGAAAATTTCGCTCAAAGGTTTCATCACATCGGATTTAATCGATACGCGTAAACGGAAATCGCGGAAGGCGATAAAGCAGCTCTCGTCATCGCGGGCTTCCGGATCGGCAAATACCGCTTTGCCGTAACGCGCTTTGTATTCGCTCAACGGCGCATCAAGGTTGGCCAGCAGCCATTCCCAGCGCTCTTTAACCGCGGAAACATGATTCAGCGCGTGGGTCGCGCGATCGCCCAATAATTCTTTGCTTGGCAAGTCGGTGCCCATCGCATCGACCGGCAGACGGCCTTGCAGGTAATCGAGCAGGGCTGCGCACAGGGTGAGCTTGTTTTTAATCGATAATTCGATGTTGATGCGTTCGATACCGTCTGAATATTCGCCCAAGCGCTCAAGCGGGATTACCACGTCTTCATTGATTTTGAAGGCGTTGGTGTGTTTGGCGATGGCGGCGGTGCGGCTGCGGTCGAGCCAGAAGGTTTTACGCGCTTCAGGCGTGATGGCGATAAAGCCTTCGCCTTCGCGTTTGCGCGTCATTTCGACCATGTGTTCGGCCACTTCCTGTACGGCTTGTTCGTCGTCGGAAACCACATCGGCGAGCAACACCATTTTTGGGCGGCCTTTACCGGCGGCTTTGGTAGCATAGCCGACCGCGCGCACATAGCGCCAGTCGAGATGCTCCAAGCCTGCCAATTGCACTTTTTCATGGCCGAGTAGGTAATCGCGGATTTCAACGATGGACGGCGTGGCATTGGCGACAGTGCCGAAAAATTCCATGCAGACGGTGCGGGTGTGTTTCGGCATTTTGTGCAACACAAAGGCCACGCTGGTGATGATGCCGTCAGTGCCTTCTTTTTGGATGCCCGGCAGGCCGCTCAAGAATTTGTCGGTAACGTCTTTACCCAAGCCGACTTTGCGGAATTTGTGGCCGGGGATTTCCAAGCGTTCGGTTTTGACGATGTTGTTGCCGCTGGTGTCGAGTGTATGCACATCGAAAATCGCGGTTTCTTCATCGTGGATTTTGCCGAAATTGTGGCGCACGCGCTCGATGCGCAGCCATTCGCCTTTCGGATTGACCATTTGCCAGTAGGCCAGATTGTCGAGCGCAGTACCCCACAATACGGCTTTTTTACCGCCGGCATTCATGGCCGCATTACCGCCGACGGTAGAAGCATCGGCAGAAGTCGGGTCAACAGCGAACACCAAACCGGCTTTGTGCGCGGTTTCTTCCACTCGGCGCGTTACCACACCTGCGCCGCAATGGATAATCGGATGGGTGCCGTCCAAACCGGGCAGGGTGACGAATTGCACGCCGTTATGTAAATCGAGTTTTTCGGTGTTGATGACCGCGCTGTTGGCATCCAACGGAATCGCGCCGCCGGTATAACCGGTGCCACCGCCGCGTGGAATAATCACTAAATCCAGCTCGATCAGCGCGCGTACTAATGGCGCGACTTCGGCTTCATTATCGGGGTTAATCACCACAAACGGATATTCCACGCGCCAGTCGGTGGCATCGGTTACATGCGTTACGCGCGCCAAGCCGTCAAACATGATATTGTGCGGCTTGGTGATTTGGCTCAAGCGCTCGAGAATCTGTTTGCGTTTTTGCTTGGTGATGTCGAAGCTGGCATCAAAATCCTGCACCGCAGTCAGGGCAGATTGCACCAAGGTTTCCACTTGCTGATTGTCGTCGCGGCGGTTTTGGATTTCGGTCAGGCGGTGGCGCATTTCACGCACCAAAGCTTCGCGGCGCTTGGGATGTTCGAGCAGGTCGTCAACCAAATAAGGATTGCGCACCACCACCCACATGTCGCCCAATACTTCAAACAGCATACGCGCCGAGCGGCCGGTGCGGCGTTGGCTGCGCAAATCCTGCAGGATATGCCAAGCTTCTTCGCCCAGCAGGCGGATGACGATTTCACGATCGGTATAAGAGGTATAGTTGTAGGGGATTTCGCGGATGCGTTGCGGAGCAGCAGTCGTGGTCATGGGGTGTGGTCCGTATCTCTTTATTTTGACAATTTTTGGTTTTTCAGGCCGTCTGAAAATTCAGGCGACGTTTGGTAAAGCGAGTTAATGTAGTTTAAATACCATTATTTTTCAATGGAAAAAGACCATTTATTTTATACTGAAATCGCTTTTTATGGAATTTGTTTTGTTGACAATTTTACTGCTTTTTAGTTGCATTTTTCGACTGTTTTGTTGTTCAGACGGTCTTTTGGCAGGATAGGCTTGAAATTTACCCGAAAAGCGTTATAATCATGACTTCTTTGGCGGGTCTCCCCGCATGGTTATTTGGAACACCGGGTCAGGGGCGGAAGCCAGCAGCCCACTCTGATGCGCCAGTGCCGGGGGTTCGGCTCGCCACCTTATTTAAAAAAACACCGCAAGTTTTGCTTGCGGTGTTTTTTATTTGGCTGTCTGAAAAGGAGGGGAGCTTGCTGTATGCAATCCAGGAAAATGTCATGCATTAATAAATAAGTTTTTGATTTGAGTCAATTAATTAAATTGTAAATAAAATGCTATAAAAATAAATGCATGATAAATATAGAAAATTTATACAATTTTGCAAATTTAGTTATTTATTGTTAAGAGCTTGTCAAAATGTTTTCGCTCGCCTACACTGCATGAAAAAAATATTTCCACTCCAATCAGAAAAGGACGCTTCTTTTGGGAAAATTTATCCATGACGACACTCAGAAGCATTTGCCTGAGAATCTCTCGCTGAGAAGTGCGCAACCACCGGCGACCAGTTGGCGCGGGTTGATGATTACCTTGGTTGCTGCGCTGTTGAGTTTTGGTCTTTACTATATTCTGCCTTACGGTGCTGAAGCCAATAAGGGTTTGGCGATTTTGTTGTTTGTCGGAATTATGTGGCTGACAGAGGCGGTGCACATCACTGTAACGGCGCTGTTGATTCCTGTATTGGCGGTAGTGTTCCATGTACCGGAGATGAACACCAAAACGGCGCTGGCCAATTTTGCCGACCCGATTATCTATATTTTCTTCGGTGGTTTTGCCCTAGCTGCCGCTATGCATATTCAACGGCTTGACCGCAAGCTGGCTTTAAAGGTGATAACCTTATCACGCGGCAGTTTTCTCACTGCTTCGCTGCTGATTTTTGCGGTGGCGGCTTTTTTGTCGATGTGGATCAGTAATACTGCGACAGCCGCCATGATGCTGCCTTTGGCCTTGGGCATGATGAGTCAGTTGAATCCGGAAAAAGACCGCAACATCATTACTTTTGTGTTGTTGGGTTTGGCCTACAGCGCGGGTATTGGCGGTATTGGTACGTTGGTTGGTTCACCGCCCAATGCCATTGCTGCCAAAGACTTGGGCTTGGATTTTTTAGGCTGGATGAAATACGGTTTGCCGATGGTGCTGGTTTTGCTGCCTGCTATGCTGGCCGCGCTGTTTTTAGTGTTAAAACCGGATTTTAAGAAAATCAACATGGCCGATGTTGAACAAGAAGACATCCCGTGGAATCTACACCGCATCTTGACCGTGGTGGTCGTGGTTGGCACGGCATTGGCTTGGATGTTGAGCGGTAAAATTGCCGAAGCTACCGGCATTACGGCCATAGACAGCGTGATTGCCTTAACGGCAGCTGCCCTGGTGGTGATTTTAGGCACGGTTGGTTGGCGTGAAGTAGCGCGTAACGTGGATTTAGGTGTGTTGTTGCTGTTTGGCGGCGGTATTACCTTAAGCAGCCTGATGCAGAAAACCGGTGCTTCGGCTGCACTGGGTAATGAAGTGGCGCAAGTTTTGAGCGGTACGTCACCATTATTGGTGACGATTGCGGTGACCGTGTTCATTATTCTGTTGACCAACTTCACCAGTAACACGGCTTCATCTGCTTTGCTGATTCCGATGTTTGCCTCAATTGCCAAACAAATGGGTTTACCGGAAACCGCGCTGGTGTTAATTATCGGCATTGGTGCATCGTGTGCGTTTATGTTGCCGGTGGGTACACCGCCGAACGCGCTGATTTTTGCTTCAGGCAAAATCCGCCAGCGGGAGATGCTCTCGGTAGGTTTGGTGTTGAGCGCGTTTAGCGTGGTGATTATCACGATTTGGTCGTATTTCTTTCTGATTTAAAAGACCTTTATTCAAAGGCCGTCTGAAACGTTCAGACGGCCTTTACTTCATGATGACGTGTCACTACAATGCTTTTGTGTAAGCGTATATTAATATTGAGGACTACAAAGGAGAACCATGATGACAGCTTCACAACTGATTCAACGTCTGACTGAGATTGTCGGCGATAAATTTATTCTGACCGACCCTGCCAAAACCGAGCCTTACCGCCAAGGCTACCGCTTCGGAGAGGGGCGGGCATTGGCAGTAGTGCGGCCGGGTACGCTGTTGGAGCAATGGCAGATTTTGCAGGCCTGTGTTGATGCTGATGTGATTGTGATTACGCAGGCGGCCAATACCGGTTTGACCGGCGGCTCCACGCCCGATGGCAACGATTACGACCGCGATATTGTGATTGTGAACACCATGCGCATGAACATCATTCAGCCGATTAACAATAACGAGCAAGTGGTGTGTCTGCCTGGTTCCACCCTGAACCAGCTTGAGCTTTTGCTGAAGCCTTTAGGCCGCGAGCCGCATTCGGTAATTGGTTCGTCGTGTATCGGCGCATCGGTGTTGGGTGGCGTGTGTAACAATTCAGGCGGCGCATTGGTGCAGCGCGGTCCGGCTTATACCGAAATGGCCTTGTTTGCACAAATTAATTCAGACGGCCAATTGGAACTGGTTAATCATTTGGGCATTGATTTGGGCGACGCGCCGGAAGAGATTCTCACCAATCTGCAAGGCCATCACTATCAGCGTAAAGACATCACGCAAAACGCGGGCAAAGGCCACGACCATGCCTATTGCGACCATGTGCGCCAAGTGGACGAGCCGACCGCTGCGCGTTTCAATGCCGATCCGGCGCGCCATTACGAAGCATCGGGCTGTGCGGGCAAATTGATGGTATTTGCCGTGCGCTTGGATACTTTCCCGCAAGAACCGAAAACCGCCGTGTTCTATATCGGCACCAACGATATTAACGAACTCACCGACATCCGCCGCGCAGCATTGGCCGATTTCAAATCGTTGCCAATTTCAGGCGAATATATTCATCGTGATGCCTTCAATATTGCGGAAATCTACGGCAAAGACACTTTTTACGTGATTAAGAAATTTGGTACGCATCAACTGCCGAAATTATTTGACTACAAAGCACGCGCCGACCGCTTCAGCAAAAAATTATCTTTCCTGCCGAGGCATTTTTCCGACAAAGCCCTGCAATGGGTGAGCAAGCTGTTGCCGCAACATTTGCCGCAATCTTTGCTCAACTACCGCGACCAATACGAGCATCATCTGATTGTTAAAATGGGCGGTGAGGGCGTGGACGAAGCACGTGCCTTTTTGAAAGATTATTTTGCCAACCACAGCGGCGCGTATTTCGAATGTAATGCAGAAGAAGCGCAAGCGGCGATGTTGCACCGTTTTGCCGTGGCTTCTGCTGCCATCCGTTATCGTGCCGTGCATGATGACGAAGTGGAGGATTTGGTCGCGCTCGATATTGCCCTGCGCCGTGACGACCGTGATTGGTATGAACATTTACCGAAAGAAATCGACGACAAAATCATCCACAAGCTTTATTACGGCCACTTTATGTGTCACGTGTTCCATCAGGATTATGTGATTAAAAAAGGCAACGACTGCATGGCTTTGGAGCATGAAATGTTGGCTTTGCTCGACCAGCGCGGCGCACAATATCCGGCGGAACATAATGTCGGCCATTTATACGAAGCCAAACCTGCACTAAAACAGTTTTACCGTAAGCTCGATCCGACCAATAGTTTCAATCCGGGCATTGGGCATACGTCTAAGAAGAAAAACTGGGCAGAATAAGGAAGTTTGATGATAAAAGGCCGTCTGAAAGAGAAACTTTCAGACGGCTTGTCCTTATTCAAACAAAAAAGCTGCTTAAAAATAAGCAGCTTTTTCTAAAAATGGCGGAAGCGGTGAGATTCGAACTCACGGAGGGCTATCAACCCTCGACGGTTTTCAAGACCGTTGCATTAAACCGCTCTGCCACGCTTCCTTAATAAAAAAATAAATTCAAGAAAATGGCGGAAGCGGTGAGATTCGAACTCACGGAGGGCTATCAACCCTCGACGGTTTTCAAGACCGTTGCATTAAACCGCTCTGCCACGCTTCCGTTTTCTTGAAGACGATATAGTAATGAAAACTTGCCTGTTTGCCAAGTAAAATTTACGCATTCAGGCTTAGTTTTTTGTTTTTACTTGGTTTGTTCTTTGCGTAAAAATACCCATTCTTTATCATTTGAAGCGGCAGCGTTGAATTCATAGCCTTCGTAATCAAAATTTTGCAAATCTTGCGGCTCGGTAATGCCGTGTTCGGCGGCGTAGCGCACCATCAAACCGCGCGCACGTTTGGCGTAGAAGCTGATGATTTTGTATTGGCCGTTTTTCTCGTCTTTAAACACCGGCGTAATCAACTTGGCCTTGAGTTTTTTGGTGTTGACCGATTTGAAATATTCCTGCGAAGCCAAGTTAATCAATACATCGCTGTCGTTGGCGGCAAGGGTTTCATTCAGGAGGTCGGTGATGCGGTCGCCCCAGAATTCATAAAGATTTTTACCGCGCGAATTGGCAAATGCTGTACCCATTTCCAAGCGGTAGGGCTGCATTAAATCCAGCGGGCGAAGTAAGCCGTAAAGGCCCGACAATAAGAGCACGTGTTGTTGCAGGTATTGGATTTGCGCTGGATTGAGCGATTCGGCATCAATGCCTTCGTACACATCACCGTTAAACATATAAACCGCCTGCTTGGCATTTTCAGGCGTAAATGGCGTGTGCCATGCGGCATTGCGCTCGGCGTTGAGTAGGGCGATTTTGTCGGAAACGTGCATCAGCTCGGCGATTTGCTGTGGCGCAAGTTGGCGCAATTCGCGCATCAGGATTTCTGATTCTTGTAGTAAATCAGGCTGGGTAAATTCTTGAATGGGGGCGGAATCTTTTTCGTTGAGATTTTTCGCTGGAGATAAGACAAAAAACATGGTCGCCTCGTATCGTGATTAAGATGAATGGATTGATTTTAGTTTTAAATGATAAACACGGCAAGAATCGGGGCGGTTGAAATGCTTAATCGTATTAGCAAATAGGCCGTCTGAAAGCTTCAGACGGCCTATGTTTACGCAATAATTAACGATACAGCGATACGATGGTTTCTGCCGCTTTAACGCAGGTTTCTACATCGGCGACCAAAGCAATGCGCACATAGCCTTCGCCCGGGTTGCCTTGCTCGGTGTCGCGTGCCAAGAAGCGGCCGGGTAAAACTTGAATCGCGGCTTCTGTCCACAAACGTTTGGCAAAGGCCAAATCGTCACCATCCGGCACTTTCAGCCAAATGTAAAACGACGCATCAGGGAAATCGACTTCAAACACTTCGCGCAAAATCGGAATCACTTTGTCGAATTTTTCCTGATACAGACGGCGGTTGTCGATGACGTGGGCTTCGTCGTTCCACGCGGCAATGCTGGCGCGCTGTACCGGAATGCTCATCGCGCTGCCGTGGTAGGTGCGGTAGAGCAAAAATGCTTTCAGCAAAGCGGCATCGCCTGCCACAAAGCCCGAGCGCAAGCCCGGTACGTTGGAGCGCTTAGACAAGCTGGTAAACATTACCAATTTATCGAAGCCGCGGCCTAATTGCGCCGCTGCCTGCAAGCCGCCGATGGGCTTTTTGCCGTCGAAGTAAATTTCAGAATAGCATTCGTCGGAAGCAATCACGAAGCCGTATTTGTCTTGCAGAGCGAACAATTCTTGCCAGTCTTCGAGTTGCAAAACGCTGCCGCTCGGGTTATTCGGTGAGCAGACCAACACCATTTTGGTGCGTTGCCACAGGTCGTCTGAAACGCTCGACCAATCAGGGTTGAACGACGGCGCAGGACAGTTGGCAAAATGGATTTCGCCGCCGCCGAGAATGGTGCCGCCTTCGTAGATTTGGTAAAACGGATTCGGGCTGATGACCACAGGTTTGCTGTCGGCAACCGGATCTAAAACGGTTTGAATAAAGGAAAACAAGGCTTCGCGGCTGCCCAATACCGGCAGGATTTCGGTAGCCGGGTCAACTGCTAAACCGTCATAGCGGTGCGCCAACCAATCGGCACAAGCTTGGTGCAATTCCGGTAAACCGGCGGTCAGCGGGTATTTTTCCAATTCGCTTAACGAAGCCGTGAGCGCATCGGTGATGACTTTGGGCGTGGCGTGTTTCGGCTCGCCAATATGCAGTGGCACGATTGACACGCCTTCAGGCGCTTCCAAGCCTTGCATGGCTTCGCGTAAACGGGCAAACGGGTAGGGTTTGAGTTGGGATAATAATGAATTCATGATGGTTCCGAGCCTAAAATTTAACCGCTATGTTAACATTTTTCTGATTTATTTTGTTAACAATCTGCGTAGATTGTGATGGATGGAAGGCCGTCTGAAAAGTTTGATAGAATAAATTTGAGCAGACAATAAAGGGTCTCAGGCCGTCTGAAATCATATAGTTTCAGACGGCCTGTCAGCTTATTTTGCCGCAACGGGCAGAGCGCCGTTTAGCAGATAGTGAATGGTTTCTTGCACCGTGCGCATGGCGTTACCAAATGGCAGCGGGTCTTTGCCACGGAAAAACAAGCCTTTATCGACTTCGCCACGGAAAGCGGCGGAAAGCTGGATGTCAATACAGAATTGGCCGGCTTTATCCAAACCGTCGCGCAAACCGCAGTTGGTCAGGCAGTTCAAGCCTTGGGTACAACGGCGCGGATCGGCTTTGGCTGCCGATTGCAATTTGGCCTCGCGCTTGATGTAATTATCAAGGAATTTGGTGCGTACACCGCGAGCGGGCAAACCGGCGACCGACATAAATTCAACCACTTGCTCGGTGTCGGCACCAGCTAAGGTTTTCTTGAAATTGATGTGGGCGTCGCCTTCTTGGGTGACGGCAAACGCGGTGCCGATTTGCACGGCATTGGCGCCCCATGTTTTCAGCGCAGTGGTGACTTTTTCAAAATTCGCCATGCCGCCGGCCAATACCAACGGGATTTTTTCGCTTTCCAAACCCAGATTTTTAAACACTTCCAAGGTTTCTTCAATCACGCGTTTAAACTCGAATTTTTCATCGTTGACACCGGCTACGGTGGCCGCGCCCAAGTGTCCGGCCGCGTGGGCAGGGTGCTCAATCACGATGGCATCGGGCAAGATGCCTTTTTTCATCCAGCGTTTCAACACGATATTGATGCCGCGCGATTCCGATAAAATCGGGAACAAAGCCACATCTTTGTGGTAGCCCTCAGTCATTTCCGGCAAATCCAACGGCAAACCCGCGCCCATCACAATCGCATCCGCGCCCGATTCGCAGGCTTGACGCACATAAGCGGCATGGTCTTTTACGGCTTTCATCACGTTCACCGCAATCATGCCGTTGCCTTCGGCGCCGCTTTTGGCTTTTTGGATTTCACGGTCAAGCGCGATACGGTTGAGCTTGGTGTATTTTTCTTCGGTCGGGTTGACGGTGGATTCTGCCAGTAAGTCTTCGTGCAGATGGCGCAAATCCACGCTGGCGATGGTGCCGATGCCGTTTTCACGGGCAACCGCGCTGGATAATTTAGACGCTGAAATACCCACGCCCATGCCGCCTTGAACGATGGGAATCAATGACTTGCCGCGGATAACCAATGGATCGAAAGAATGTGACATGTAATGGCCTCAGGTAGGGTGTTGGAGTGAGTGTTGCGATGTGTGTGTCGGTGTGTGTGTCGGTGTGTTTTTGAATTTTTAGGCATTATACTCTAAAAAATCTAAAAATTAGAGTAATTCTATAGTTTTTTCAAAAGGTAACATAAAAATGTGAATTTACTATGACGTAATAGGATGTTAAATATATATAATTCAATAATTTATATTGTGTGGTCTTGAGTGTTGCGGAGAGAGCTGTGCATAGGTGAAATGAATGGGAGGATGGGAGAGAAGCTTGGCATTTGTGTGAAAAAGTGAGAGGCAATTGAGTATTTAGGCTCTTAACAATACCTGAGATCCATACGTTTTCAATTATTTATATGAATTTTTTTAGGGAATGCCATGGTTTATTGGGATAAAGATCTGGCATTCCCTTTGAGGAAATACAGACTATATTATTGGCAATGTTCTGCTGCCAAATCACGCAGCCATTGGTGTGCCGGGTTGCGGTGGGTGCGTTCGTGCCAAACCAGTGCATTGGTAAATCCGCTAATCTCGACCGGAGGCAGAAAATGGCTGATGTCGGCTTGTCCTGCAATCAGGCGGTAAGGGGTGAGAGCGCACAAATCGCTATGGCGCACGATATCGGGCAATGCTAATGCGTTTTGTACCGATACACGGCGATTGATGCCGATGTCGGCTAGTGCACGGGCAGGTGTGTGGTTGATGGTATTGCTTTCTGATGAAAGGATAACATGTTGCAAGGCACAAAATGTAGCCAAATCGGGCTGGCTGTGCTGTAAAACAGGGTGGCCGGTGCGTACGGCGCAGACGTAATGTTCGTCAAACAAAGCACGCGTATGCAGATTATCCGGCGCTTGCTCGGATGTGGTCAGTACAAAATCAAGTGTGCCACGTTCTAAATCTTCCTGCATGCTGCGCGGGTTGAATAAGGTAATGTTGACTTGAATATTGGGCGCTTGGTGGTGTAGCGCGGCCAGAAAAGGCGTGATGATGGTGCGCATGGCATAATCACTGGCGGCAATGTTGATTTTGAGCTCGGCGCTGGCAGGGACGAACTCGGGTTTGGCCAACAAACCTTGTGCCTGCTCAAGAATCTGCTTCACGGGAATGGCCAAGCCCAAAGCACGTTCGGTGGGTAAAATGCCGTGTTGGGTGCGGATAAACAGTGGGTCGTTGAAGCTGTCGCGCAAGCGGGTGAGCATGCCACTCATGGCCGGTTGCGACACAGAAAGCTTCTCGGCGGCGCGGGTGACGTTGCGCTCGTCGAGCAGGGCGTTAAGGGCTTTGAGCAGGTTCAGGTCTAGGTTTTTGATGGTTTGCATGGTGGTCGATAAAGGCCGTCTGAACGGGTAAAGTGGAATCGTGATTGAGGCCGTCTGAAAGAAATGGGTTTTCAGACGGCCTGTTATACCGAAAAATTAGAAATAGCCTGCTTTTTTGCGCTCTTCCATCGCGGCTTCAGAAACGCGGTCGTCCATGCGGGTGGCGCTGCGTTCGGAAATGGTGGCGGAAGCAGTTTCGGCGATGATGTCTTCCGGCGTGGCGGCAGTGCTGGCTACGGGCGCGGTGCAGGAAATGTCGCCAACGGTGCGGAAGCGTACGTCACGAATCACGGAGACATCGCCGTCACGTTTCGGCGTGAGTGGAGTTACCGGAATCAGCAGACCGTCGCGCTCGACCACTTCGCGTTTGTGGGTGTAATAAATCGGCGGCAGGGCGAGTTTTTCGCGGGCGATGTATTGCCAGATGTCGAGTTCCGTCCAGTTGGAAATCGGGAACACGCGCATGTTTTCACCTTGGAACAGGCGGGTATTGTAGAGCGACCACAATTCAGGACGCTGGTTCTTCGGATCCCATTGGCCAAATTCGTCGCGGAATGAGAAAATCCTCTCTTTCGCACGCGCTTTTTCTTCATCACGGCGCGCACCGCCCATCAGCGCATCAAAGCCTTGTTCTTCAATGGTTTCCACCAAAGTAATCGCTTGCGCGGCGTTGCGTGAATCGGTTTCACGGCGCAATACGACCGTGCCTTTGCGGATGGATTCTTCCACGCTGCCTACTACCAATTGAACACCCGTACGCGCTACAGTTTCATCGCGAAACTGAATCACTTCGGGATAATTGTGGCCGGTATCGACGTGCAGCAGTTTGAACGGCAATTTCAGCGGACGGCCTTCGATTTGAAACGCCTTAACCGCCAGCGACAGCAACACAACAGAATCCTTGCCGCCAGAAAACAGCAATGCCGGATTCTTCGCCTCGGCGATGACTTCGCGGATGATGTGGATGGATTCGGCTTCAAGCCAATCGAGGTGGTGGTTTTGAATAGACATGCGGTTTCTCTTTTGTGGAATGCTCGATAGCGCATACTTTAAACAGGCCGTCTGAAAAAGGGAAAGAATGGTTTGTTTGATAGAAAGATGATTTTGTTATATTGCTGCAGAGGGCTTAAACACAAAAACGCCGTCTGAAAACATGATTTTCAGACGGCGTTTGTTCAACTCGAATCTTACAAATAAACAATCTCGCCCGTGCGGCCTTTGCTTTCTTCGCTTGCCCACCAAACGAATTGCGGCAACACGTCTTCATAAGTTTTGCGTTCGCTTTGTGATTCGCCGGGGTGGGATTTGATGCGTTGTGGCGAGTTAATCGCGCCCGGCACCAAGATGTTAGCGCGCAGGTTGGGGAAGCGTTCCCATTCGTCGGCGATGACTTTGCCCAAGTAGTTGAGCGCAGCTTTGGATGCGCCGAATCCGCCCCAGTAGGCTTGTGGGGTTTCACCGTGGCTTTCGCTGACGAACACCACCGAAGCATCCGGCGATTCTTTCAATAATGGCGAAAAGGCGCGGGTCAAGCCCATCGGGGCGATGGTGTTGATGCGGAATTGTTTAATCCAGTCGGGCACGGTTTGGAAATCCAATGGCGACAGGGCGTTAAAATAGCTGGCGCAATGCACGATGCCGTCGAGCTTGCCTTGGGTGGCTTCGGCCACGGTGGCAGCCAGTTGGTCGAATTCTTTGTCTTCGGCGGTCAATAGGTCAAAGCAGATGGCGTAAGGCTCGGCATGGCCGGCTTCGACAATCGCGTCGTACACTTTTTCCAAACGCTTTTGGTGGCGTGCAATCAGAATCACGGTCGCGCCGGCGGCGGCATACGCTTTGGCCACTTGTTCGCCCAAGCCTTGTGATGCGCCGGTGACGATGATGGTTTTGTTTTGTAATGTTGACATGAAGAATCCTTGGTGTTCGGCTAGGCCGTCTGAAAAATGTTCAGACGGCCTTTTAAAGAATATTAACAGTGTATTGCACTTTGCTAACCTTTACAACTGGCTTGATTCGCCTGTTTGCCGCACGCTATGGCCGAATCCGCGTTTGCCAATCATGCCAACACAAATCCGCCGCCGCCACACCCGATTGCACCGCCGCTTCCAGCGTGGCCGGATAGCGCGGATGCAGATAATCACCGCAAGGGTAAATGCCGCGGTGGTTGAGCCAGGCAAAATCGGGAAGGGTGCGGTTGACTTTCGACGCGATAGTAGCGCGTTTTTCCGTAATCACACGGCTGGCCACCGGTTCGCCGACATCAGGGCAAACGCGTTTCACATCGGCATGTACTTTAGCCGCCCATTCATCCGCCTTCACTGCGCCAATATGGTCGGACACGCTCACCACGGCGGCAATTTCCTGCGGCGGCAAACCGAGCGCACCGCGTGCAATCAGCCATTGCGCCGTGCCTTCGGCAAAGCCCGTCATCGGCGCAGGCAGATTCACCGCTTGCGCATAACGCAGATACACCGTAGTAATCGCGCGGTATTCTATATTCTGATAGGCCGTCTGAATGTAATCCGGCGTTTCAGACGGCATCAAGGCCGCAGCATGATAGGGCGCAACCGCCAAAATCACTGCATCAAATGCTTCACCATTAACCTGCACTTGACCGCTGGGCAGGTTTTCCAAAGTCGGCACACGCGTTTCCAAGCGGATGGTCGCGCCATGATTGCGCAGATAAGCCAGCGCCGGATTGGCGATAATGTTGCCCAAATCCGTTTTCGGCAACAGATAATCGCTGCCTGCCTTATTTGCCCACACGCCGTCTGAAAGCACGTTACACAAAATATTCAAACTCGCCTGATCCAGCGGCGTATTGAGCGCCCCCCACACCAGCGGCTGCCAAAATTGCGCAATCAATTTGCGCGGCGTGTCGCGCTCATTCAGCCATGCGGCAATCGGCATATCCGGCAAATTCCGGCGATGACGGCCTTGCAACGCATGCATATCGCCTAACAATTTAAATTTGTGCACCCACGAAATCTGCTTGCCGCCTAACAAACCCAGCAACACATGCCAAGGCGCAGGCAATGCGGCCGTCTGAAAGCGTAAACCATCATGCAGATACCATTGCAACGGCAGCCGCACAAACGCATCCTGCTCGCGCACACCGATTTGCTTCATCAAAGCCAACACGCCGTGATACGCGCCAATCATGATGTGCTGGCCATTGTCTAAAAACGAAAAACCGCCCTTATCACCGCCAAACGAACGCGCCCGCCCGCCCGCCAGCTTGCCCGCTTCAAACAGCGTCACATCTGCACGGTGAACGAGTTTTACCGCTGCCGACAAACCGGCCCATCCGGCACCGATAACAGCAATTTTGGGTTTGGATTGTTGATTAGGGAACATGGCTTTTCTTTTTTGGGTTGGGGTTAAGGGAGGGTTCAGACGGCATTAAAGCTCATCCCTATAGCTTGTTGATTACACGATCAATCAAATAAGCTAATGACATGATAGCAACACTGATGAGATTGATTTCTAGCAAGATGACGATTAGCTCTATAAATTTGAAATCTAAGCTTGGTTTAAAAAAAGTACCGACAAAAAATAATAAGAACATTATTGTTCCCAATAAAATCCCTTTGAATACTGCATTAATATATTTTTTCTGTGAAAAATCATATTGGCGAAAGAAAGAACTCAAGATTTCTTCTAATATACAATTCATTTTTTCATTCCTTCATGATACGGCTTTTTCTTTAATATTTTGAATGTTGTCGAAAAAGGTTTATTCAAAAGCCATCATCCAATCTTTCCTAAGTCTTTTAAAGCTAAACTCAAACCCTAAACCCAAACACCCAAGTCTTCAGCGCAATCCGTTTCTTTCTCGGTGAAGGAATGGCGATTTTGTATTTCAACACATTCTGTGCGCCATCGCGTTCGATTTCATTTAATAAAGCATAGTAAATTGCGGCCATCACCAAGCCGACTTTTTGGTTTTTTTTGTCGGCATCGGGCAGCAGGGCGAGCGCTTGGCGGTAGGTGTCGCGGGCGCGTTGGATTTGGAAGGTCATCATCTCGCCGAATTCGGGCGTGGCTTGGTATTGCATAATCACGGCGGCGGGCACGTTGAAGCGTTGCAGATCTTCCATCGGTAGGTAAATGCGGCCGTTGCGGGCATCTTCGCCGACATCGCGGATGATGTTGGTTAATTGCAGCGCCAAGCCCATTTTGTCGGCGTAATCAAGGGTTTGGGGATTAGTGAAGCCTAAAATGCGGGCAATCAGGCAGCCGACCACACCGGCGGCGCGGCGGCAATAGAGTTTGAGTTCGTCAAACGTGGTGTAGCGGGCTTGATCCAAATCCATCTGCATGCCGTCGATGAGTTCGACAAATTCGCTTTGCGGTAGATTGAAGCTGCGGGCAACGGGCTGTAGGGCTTGGTTGACGGGGTGTTCAGGCAGGCTGTTTGAAAAGGAGCGTGCCAAATCGATGCGCCACCAGTTGAGCGTGGTTTGGGCGATATTTTTGTCGCTGCAATCATCGACCACGTCGTCGAGTTCGCGGCAAAAGGCGTATAACACCGTCATCGCATCGCGCTGGTGTTCGGGCAAGAATTTGAAGCCCGATAAAAAGCTGGAACCGCTTTCGGCGGCTTTTTGGCGGCAGTATTCGATGGGTTGCACGGCGTGTCCTGTGAGTTGGTATGGTTATGGTGATGGATTGTATAGCGATTTGGAGCTGAACTAAAGGCCGTCTGAAAAAATTGTGTTTTTCAGACGGCCTTTGATATGTTGCAGGGCTAAACAGCCCATTGAGATTGGCTATTATTCCCGACTAAACCACTCAACTATCGGCGTTAAATCTGTTAGAATACGACCGATGACACCATAAAACCAAAAGGCACACCAACCATGGCACTTTTGCAAATTTCCGAACCCGGCATGTCTGCCGCACCACATCAACACCGTTTAGCCGTTGGCATCGATCTCGGCACCACCAACAGCTTGGTCGCCACCGTGCGCAGCGGCAGCGCAGTCTGCTTGTCTGACGAACGCGGTCGCAAAACTTTTCCTTCTGTCGTGCGCTATTGCGAAGACGGCCGCGTGGAAGTCGGCGCGGATGCCTTGAAAGCGCAAAAAATCGATCCGCTCAATACCATCAGTTCGGCCAAACGTTTAATCGGCCGCACTTTGGCCGACTTATCAAAAGAAACGCATTACCTGCCTTACCGCTTCGGCAACAACGAACGCGTGATTGAATTAAACACGCGACAGGGAGTGAAAACGCCGATTGAAGTGTCGGCGGAAATCTTAAAGGCCTTGAAAGCGCGCGCCGAAGAGAGCTTAGGCGGCGATTTGGTGGGCGCGGTGATTACCGTGCCGGCGTATTTTGATGATGCGCAACGCCAAGCCACCAAAGATGCGGCGCGTTTGGCCGGATTGAATGTGTTGCGTCTGCTCAACGAGCCAACCGCGGCAGCGATTGCCTACGGTTTGGACAACGGCTCGGAAGGCACGTTTGTGGTGTACGATTTGGGCGGCGGCACGTTTGACGTGTCGGTGTTGCAATTGACCAAAGGTTTGTTCCAAGTAAAGGCCACCGGCGGTAACTCCGCATTGGGCGGCGATGATTTCGACCATCGTTTGTTCTGCCATATTTTGGAACGCGCCGATTTGTCGAAACTCAATGAGCAAGACAGCCAATTATTGCTGGCCTTGACCCGCGAAGCCAAAGAAACTTTGACCACTGAAACCAGCTCGACTGTGCAAGCTACGCTTTCAGATGGCCACAAGGTTGATGTAACCATCACACGCCAAGAGTTTCATCAATTGACGCAGCATTTGGTGCAAAAAACCATCGATCCGGTGAAACAGGCATTAAAAGATGCGGGTGTGACCAAGGCCGATATCAAAGGCGTGATTATGGTGGGCGGCTCGACCCGTATGTTGCACGTTCAACAAGCAGTGGCGACTTTCTTCGGCCAAACGCCTTTAAATAACCTGAATCCCGATGAAGTAGTGGCGCTGGGCGCGGCGGTGCAGGCCAATGTGTTGGCCGGTAATAAAACCGAGGGCGAATGGCTGCTGCTCGATGTGACGCCTTTGTCGCTGGGTTTGGAAACCTACGGCGGCTTGGCGGAAAAAATTATTCCGCGCAACAGCACCTTGCCAGTGGCGCGCGCGCAAGAGTTCACCACGTTTAAAGACGGCCAAACTGCCATGACCATTCATGTGGTGCAGGGCGAGCGTGAATTGGTATCCGACTGCCGCAGCTTGGCCAAATTCACTTTGCGCGGCATTCCGCCGATGGTGGCCGGTGCGGCGCGTATTCGGGTGACGTTCCAAGTGGATGCCGATGGTTTGCTGTCGGTATCGGCACAAGAGCAAACCACCGGAGTGAGCGCGCAAATCGAAGTGAAACCGTCTTACGGTTTGGACGACGACACCATCACGCAAATGCTGAAAGAAGGCATGAGCAATGCCGCCGATGATAAAGCCGCGCGCGCGCGCGCCGAAGCGACGGTGGAAGCCGAAAGCTTGATGGATGCCATCAAAGTTGCGCTGGAACTCGACAGCGATTTGCTCGAAGCAGAAGAATTGGCCAAAATCGAAGCCGATATCACCACTTTGCAAGGCCGTGTAGAAAATGGCAGCGCCGATGAGATTCGTGCCGCCGTGACTGCGTTGAGCCACAGCACCGACGGTTTTGCCGCCAAGCGCATGAACCGCAATATCCAGCGTGCGCTAATGGGGCAGAGCGTAGATAATATTTAAGCAGTTTCAGACGGCCTTTGCCAATCAAGGCCGTCTGAAAAAAGAAAGTCGATATGGAATCACTAAATCAAGATTTATACCAACAAATCAGCGCATTGTGCGATCAAGGCGATGATTTGGCGGATGAAGGCCAGTTTAACGAAGCAGTTAAGCAATATAAAGAAGCATGGAAGCTGCTGCCCGAGCCGAAATTGCAATGGGAAGCGGCAACGTGGATTTTGGCCGCGATGGGCGATACGCATTTTTTAAATGGCAAATACCGCCAAGCTGTTAAAGATTTAACCGAAGCCTTGGCCTATATTAATGCGCTGGATAACCCGTTTATCTATCTGCGCTTGGGGCAAAGCCAGTTTGAATTAGGCGAAGAAAAAGCCGCGCTTGAAGCCTTACAGACGGCCTATGAATTGGGCGATGAAGAATTGTGGGACGGCGAAGATGAAAAATACCTGCAATTTTT
Organism: Neisseria sp. CCUG17229; assembly: GCF_047839235.1. Lineage (NCBI taxonomy): Bacteria > Pseudomonadati > Pseudomonadota > Betaproteobacteria > Neisseriales > Neisseriaceae > Neisseria > Neisseria sp. CCUG17229. The sequence goes on along the minus strand of NZ_CP181247.1, from coordinate 1,534,865 downwards.
GGCGGCCAAAGTGGGCGGTATTGTGATTCCTTAATATCCGGGCCGGCTGAATCGGCCTGATGAAGCGTGGTTCGACCCGCTGTATTGCAGTAAAACCAAGCCGCCTTATGCCGAGCAAACGCCATTACCTGCTGACTACCCGATTTACCCCGAGCACGATGCGGATTATCTGCAAGAATGCTTGGACAATTTAAAGTAAAAAGGCATCATGTTACACATGCCTGACACAAACCATTGATATCAAAGAGAACATAAAATGCCAAAAATTACCGTATTACCACACGCAACATTGTGCCCTGAAGGTGCAGTTATCGAGAATGCGCCGGAAGGCAAAACCGTATTGGACGTTTTGTTGGATTACGACATCGAAGTGGATCATGCCTGCGAAAAATCCTGCGCCTGCACCACTTGCCACGTGATTATCCGCAAAGGTTTCGACAGCTTGGAAGAGCCGACCGAAATCGAAGAAGACTTGCTTGACCAAGCATGGGGCTTGGAAGCTGATTCACGCTTGAGTTGCCAAGCGGTGGTGGCCGATGAAGATTTGGTGGTGGAAATTCCGAAATACACCATCAACCATGCACGCGAAGATCATTAATGAACAAGTTGGAGCCGTTGCACAAGCAGATTGAAGTTAAAGTAAAAACTGTGCGTGTGTGAACATCTTGGAATAAGGCTTAAATTTGAAAAGTATAGGGTAAAGAAATATACTCAAGATGCTTTTATTGGTAACCTGGTATGCTGTATGGATAAAAGCGCTTTGATAAACATCCAAGTCGCTACACATCGAAAGGACACATTCATGAAATGGACTGATACCCAACGCATCGCGGAAGAATTGTATGACACACACGGCGACATCGACCCGAAAACCATCCGTTTCACCCACTTGCGCGAATTGATTATGGCGTTGCCTGAGTTTGACGACGATCCGGCGCGTTGCGGCGAGCGCATTCTTGAAGCCGTGCAACAGGCTTGGATTGAAGAAGCCGAATAATGGATTTATTACTGGGAGGGTATGTCCGCGCCGCGCATGGTTTGGGCGGCGTGGCCGTGATTACCAAAGAAGACACGCCGTCTGAACAGCTTTCAGACGGCGTGTTGGATGAAACGATGTACCGTTTTGTCGATGGTGCGGTGTTGCGCTACCGCATGGAGCAGGACGAAGGTAATTTCGATATCGAACCCGATATGGCTGCTTGTTTGCCGTGTGAAATCAGCTATCAGGTGTTGAAGCATCCGGAGCATGGCCGCATCACACCTGAGCGTAAGCGCTTTACCGATTCTTGTCGCCATTTGTTTTGGTTGAAAATGCAGAAGCAGGATAAAGATTGAAAAGCGATCGAGATCTTTGTAAAACTTTATGACCACCAATCAAAATCAAAACCGCCGTCATTCCCGCGTAGGCGGGAATCCATCTTAGCATTCTAAGAAAACTCTTTTATTTGATAGGTTGCTTTGCTCACAAATGGATTCCTGCCTGCGTGGTAATGATGAATCTTGTTTTCTTGATTCAAATTGAGTTTTAAGAATCTAAGGCCGTCTGAAAGCGAATACTTTCAGACGGCCTTTTTATTTGTGATGAACGAAATTCATATTTAATTGGATATGTGCTAAGCATTCTGCGTTCGATTGTGTGCATTAGGCATGAATCTTTTGAAAATGCCGTCTGAAAAAGAAAATACTCTTTTTCAGACGGCATTTTTAATATTTATCTGAATTAAATAAGAATTGTGAAAAGCTGATTAAAATACAGGTTTATTCTAATATTAAAATAATTCATGATTAATCTGAAAATTTTGAAATTGACTCATGATAAAGAAAAAAATAAGATAGCGTTAACAGAAAACACAGCACCATTGCACAAGAGGTAAAAGCCATGAGTTACGCAAAAGAAATTAATGCACTAAACAACAGTTTGTGTGATTTAAAAGGCGATATCAACGTATCGTTTGAATTTTTCCCACCGAAAAACGAGCAAATGGAAACCATGCTGTGGGATTCGATTCATCGCCTGAAAAACCTGCATCCTAAGTTTGTTTCGGTGACTTATGGCGCCAATTCGGGCGAGCGCGACCGCACACACGGTATCGTGAAAAATATCAAGCAGCAAACCGGCTTGGAGGCTGCGCCGCATTTGACCGGCATCGATGCTTCGCCTGAAGAGTTGAAGCAAATCGCGCAAGACTATTGGGACAGCGGTATCCGCCGCATTGTGGCGCTGCGTGGTGATGAGCCGGCAGATTATGCGAAAAAGCCGTTTTATGCTGAAGACTTAGTCAAAGTGTTGCGTTCGGTAGCCGATTTCGATATTTCCGTGGCCGCTTATCCGGAAGTGCACCCCGAAGCCAAATCGGCGCAGGCGGATTTGATTAATTTGAAACGCAAAATCGATGCCGGTGCCAATCATGTGATTACCCAGTTTTTCTTTGATGTTGAAAGCTATCTGCGCTTCCGCGACCGCTGTGTCACGGTTGGCATTGATGCCGAAATCGTGCCGGGGATTTTGCCGGTAACCAATTTCAAGCAGTTGGGCAAGATGGCACAAGTGACCAATGTGAAGATTCCGAACTGGCTGGCGCGTATGTATGACGGTTTGGATGACGACCAAGGTACGCGTAATTTGGTGGCGGCGAGCATTGCCATCGATATGGTCAAAGTATTGTCGCGTGAAGGCGTGAAAGATTTCCACTTTTATACGCTCAACCGCAGCGAATTAACTTATGCGATTTGCCACACTTTGGGCGTGCGCCCATTGCCGCAAGCCGCTTAAATATTGAATAAGCTTTTATTTTTGAATCAATAACGAACATTTTTAATCAGGAGAGAGCACATGGCTACATTACATTTTTCAGGTTTCCCGCGCGTTGGCGCATTCCGTGAATTGAAATTTGCGCAAGAAAAATACTGGCGTAAAGAAGTGAGCGAACAAGAGCTGCTGGACGTGGCAAAGGGTTTGCGTGAGAAAAACTGGAAACACCAAGCCGAAGCCGATGCGGATTTCGTGGCTGTGGCCGATTTCACTTTCTACGACCACATTTTGGATTTGCAAGTGGCTACCGGCTCGATTCCGGCGCGTTTTGGCTTCGACAGCCAAAACCTGACTTTGGAGCAATATTTCCAATTGGCGCGCGGTAATAAAGACCAGTTTGCCATCGAAATGACCAAATGGTTCGACACCAACTACCACTATTTGGTGCCGGAATTCCACGCCGATACCGAATTCAAAGCCAATGCCGCGCACTATGTTCAACAATTGAAAGAAGCGCAAGCCTTGGGCTACAAAGCCAAACCGACCATCGTCGGCCCATTGACTTACTTGTGGATTGGTAAAGAAAAAGGCGCAACCGAATTCGACCGCTTGAGCCTGTTGCCAAAATTGTTGCCGGTTTATGTTGAAATCCTGACCGAATTGGCCGCGGCCGGTGCCGAATGGATTCAAATCGACGAGCCTGCATTGGCGGTTGACCTGCCGCAAGCGTGGTTGGACGCTTACCAGGACGTTTACGCGACTTTGAGCCAAGTAAATGCCAAAATTTTGTTGAGCACTTATTTCGGCTCGGTTGCCGCACACGCAGGCCGTCTGAAAGCCTTGCCTGTGGCTGGTTTGCACATTGATTTGGTGCGCGCGCCTGAACAATTGGACGCATTTGCCGATTACGACAAAGTGTTGTCTGCAGGTGTGATTGATGGCCGCAATATTTGGCGCGCTAATTTAAACAACGTATTGGCTACGCTTGAGCCGTTGAAAGCCAAATTGGGCGATCGCTTGTGGATTTCCAGCTCATGCTCGCTGCTGCACACGCCATACGATTTGTCGGTAGAAGAAAAGCTGAAAGCCAACAAACCTGCCTTGTTCTCATGGTTGGCCTTCACCTTGCAGAAAACCCAAGAATTGCGCGTGTTGAAAACCGCATTGAACCAAGGTCGCGAAGCCGTTGCCGCCGAATTGGCCGACAGCCAAGCCGCTGCCGATTCACGCGCCAACAGCACCGACATCCACCGTGCCGAAGTGGCCAAACGTTTGGCCGATTTGCCGGCCGATGCCGACCAACGCAAATCACCGTTTGCTGAGCGCATTAAAGCGCAACAAGCGTGGCTGAACCTGCCGTTGCTGCCGACCACCAATATCGGTTCGTTCCCGCAAACCACTGAAATCCGCCAAGCGCGTGCCGCGTTCAAAAAAGGCGAATTGTCTGCCGCCGACTACGAAGCCGCAATGAAAAAAGAAATCGCCTTGGTGATTGAAGAGCAAGAAAAGCTCAACTTGGATGTGTTGGTACACGGTGAAGCCGAGCGTAACGACATGGTGGAATATTTCGGCGAATTGCTGGAAGGCTTTGCCTTTACCCAATACGGCTGGGTGCAAAGCTACGGCTCACGCTGTGTGAAACCACCGGTGATTTACGGCGATGTTAGCCGCCCGAACGCGATGACTGTGGCTTGGTCAACCTACGCCCAAACCTTGACCAAACGCCCAATGAAAGGCATGTTGACCGGTCCGGTAACCATTTTGCAATGGTCATTCGTGCGCAACGACATTCCGCGCAGCACCGTGTGCAAACAAATCGCCTTGGCCTTGAATGACGAAGTATTGGATTTGGAAAAAGCCGGCATCAAAATCATTCAAATTGACGAACCTGCCATCCGCGAAGGTCTGCCGTTGAAACGCGCCGATTGGGACGCCTACTTGGCATGGGCAAGCGAAGCCTTCCGCCTGTCGTCAACCGGTTGCGAAGACAGTACCCAAATCCACACCCATATGTGTTACTCGGAATTCAACGACATCCTGCCGGCCATCGCCAGCATGGACGCGGACGTGATTACCATCGAAACCTCACGTTCCGACATGGAATTGCTGACCGCATTCGGCGAATTCAAATACCCGAACGACATTGGCCCGGGCGTATACGACATCCACAGCCCGCGCGTGCCGACCGAAGGCGAAATCGAACACCTGCTGCGCAAAGCCATCGAAGTCGTACCGGTAGAACGCTTATGGGTCAACCCGGACTGCGGCTTGAAAACCCGTGGCTGGAAAGAAACCATCGAGCAACTGCAAGTGATGATGAACGTCACCGAGAAACTGCGTAAAGAATTGGCTTGATTTTGAGTTGATTTTAACTAAATGATAAATGCCGTCTGAAAGAAGAAATCTTTCAGACGGCATTTTTGTTGTTCTGTTTGGCACAAAAAAACGATGTCCCTTAAGGTCGAGACCTTAAGGGACAGAGCGTTGCGGCACACCTTTCGGTGGCCTTATTGTAGCAACGTTTCTCATTTCGCAGTGCAACAATGGAGCCAATTCTACGTTGGGAAAATAACCTTGTCAATAATCTAATTGCATAAAAATACCCAGTTGCGATATATTTATATTTAACATTTCCATACAAAGGGTTAACGATGATTACCACGAAATTGAAACCGATGAATTATATTTTGGGTTTGGATATCGGCATTGCCTCGGTTGGTTGGGCTGTGATTGAGATTGATGAGCAGGAAATGCCAAAGCGCCTAATTGATGTGGGTGTACGGGTATTTGAAAAGGCTGAAACGGCTAAAAAAGGGGAATCTTTAAATAAAGTGCGCCGTGAAGCGCGTAGCCAGCGACGCATTATCCGTCGTCGTGCGCATCGTTTGTTGCGTGCCCGCCGGTTATTAAAGCGGGAAGGTGTTTTATCGTCAGCAGATTTTGATGAAAAAGGTTTGGTAAATGATTTGCCGAATACGCCTTGGCAATTGCGTGTTGCTGCGCTTGACCGAAAACTAATGCCTAAAGAATGGGCGGCAGTATTGTTGCATATGATTAAACACCGTGGCTATTTATCGCAGCGAAAAAATGAAGAACAAAGTGCTGATAAAGAGTTGGGTGCATTGCTTTCAGGGGTTAAGGCCAATCACGAGGCATTGAAAGATGAGAGATTCCGCACCCCTGCTGAATTGGCGGTGAAAAAATTTGAGCAGGAAGTCGGTCATATCCGCAATCAACGCGGTGATTATTCGCATACTTTTAACCGCAAAGATTTGCTGGCTGAGTTAGATTTATTGTTTGAAAAGCAAAAAGAATACGGCAATCCTCATGTTTCAGACGGCCTAAAAAAGCAGTCGAAGATTTGTTGATGGTTCAACGTCCTGCGCTTTCCGGTAATGCGGTGCAGGAAATGTTGGGGCACTGTACTTTTGAAACTGCTGAATATAAGGCAGCCAAAAATACTTACACCGCCGAACGTTTTGTTTGGCTGACTAAGCTGAATAATCTGCGGATTTTGGAAGAGGGTGCTGAGCGGGCATTAACGGATAGCGAACGCAGCCAACTGATTGACTTACCTTATCAAAAATCCAAGCTGACTTACGCACAAGTGCGTAAGGAATTGGAGCTGAATGAAACCGCTCATTTCAAGGGGCTGCGCTATGGCAAAGACAACGCCGAAAATAGCACCTTGATGGAAATGAAAGCCTATCATGCCATCAGCCGGGCTTTGGAAAAAGAAGGGTTGAAAGATAAGAAATCGCCTTTGGCTTATAGCCCTGAATTGCAAGACGAAATTGGAACGGCGTTTTCACTATATAAAACCGATGATGATATTCGAGGCCGTCTGAACGGTTTATTGCCGGAGGCAGAATTAAATGCGCTGCTTCTTCATTTGAATTTCGAAAAATTCATTCAAATTTCTCTGAAAGCATTGCGTAAGATTCTGCCATTGATGGAACAGGGGCAGCGTTATGATGAGGCTTGTCGGTTGGTTTACGGCGATCATTATGGACAAAAAGAAAAGCGTGAAGAAATTTATTTGCCCCCGATTCCGGCTGACCAAATCCGCAATCCGGTAGTGTTGCGCGCTTTGTCGCAGGCACGAAAAATCATTAATGCCGTGGTGCGCCGATATGGTTCGCCGATGCGGATTCATATTGAGACAGCGCGTGAAGTCGGTAAATCCTATAAAGACCGCAAAGATATTGAAAAACGCCAAGAAGAAAACCGCCGCGATAGAGAAAGAGCGGTGGCGAAGTTTAAAGAATATTTCCCTCATTTTGTCGGCGAGCCTAAAGCCAAAGATATTTTGAAAATGCGCTTGTATGAGCAGCAGCATGGGCAATGCTTGTATTCAGGCAAAGAAATTGATTTAGGCCGTCTGAATGAAAAAGGCTATGTTGAGATTGACCATGCCTTGCCATTTTCACGAACATGGGACGACAGCTTTAATAATAAAGTGCTGGTGTTGGGCAGTGAAAACCAAAACAAAGGCAATCAAACGCCATATGAATATTTTAATGGTAAAGAAAATAGCCGTGAATGGCGGGAGTTCGTTGCGCGTGTACAAACCTGCCGTTTTCCATACAGCAAAAAGCAAAGAATTTTGTTACAAAAAATTGATGAAGAAGGCTTCAAAGAGCGCAATCTTAACGATACCCGCTATGTGAACCGTTTCCTGTGTCAATTTGTGGCCGATAATATGATGTTGAAAGGTAAAGGCAAGCGCCGCGTGTTTGCTTCTAATGGCCAAATTACCAATCTTCTACGCGGCTTCTGGGGCTTGCATAAAGTACGTTCCGATAATGACCGTCATCATGCTTTGGATGCCATTGTGGTGGCGTGTTCAACGGTTGCTATGCAGCAGAAAATCACCAATTACGTGCGTTATCGTGAAATGAATGCATTTGATGGTGAAATGATTGATAAAACAACCGGTGAAGTCACCCGGTTAAGCTTCCCACAGCCTTGGGATTTCTTCCGCCAAGAAGTCATGATTCGTGTATTTGGCCGTCCGGAAGGTGATCCTCAATTTGAGATAGCTGATACGGCAGAAAATTTAAAAGCTTTGCTGGCAGATAAATTGTCATCACGGCCTGAGGCAGTGCATGAATATGTGACACCGCTGTTTGTTTCTCGTGCGCCAAATAGGAAGATGAGCGGTGCTCACAAAGATACTTTAAGATCTGCTAAACGATTTGTTTTGCAAAATGAAAAAATAAGCGTTAAAAGAGAGTGGTTAACCGATATTACATTCAATGATTTGGAGAATATGGTTAATTATAAAAATGGGCGAGAAATAGAGCTTTATAAGGAGCTTAAAGAACGTTTGGAGGCGTATGGTGGTAATGCTAAACAAGCATTTGATCCAAAAGAAAATCCGTTTTATAAAAAGGGAGGGCAACAGGTTAAAGCTATCCGTATTGAAAAGACTCAGGAAAGTGGTGTTTTGCTAAATAAAAAAAATGCATATACCATGGCTGATAATGGTGATATTGCGCGGGTAGATATATTTAGTAAAACCAATAAGAAAAACAAAAAGCAGTATTTTGTTGTTCCTGTCTATGCTTGGCAGGTTGCGGAAGGTATTTTACCGAATATAGATTGCAAAGGTTATGAAATCGATGATAGTTATACATTCTGCTTTACTTTGCAATCAGGGGATTTAATTACTGTTCCAAATCCGATTGATGGAAAAGAAAAAATATTTGCTTATTATATTTCTTGTGATAGTTCTAATGGCAGATTAACTTTGACGTTACCAGATAGGTCAGTTTGTCCTGATGGTTACCCAAAAATTAAAGATGGTAAACAATTCCGTATTAGTTCGCAAAATAGTTCATTTATTGAAAAATACACTGTTGATGAATTAGGTCAAGAAATCAGACCATGCCGTCTGAAAAAACGTCCACCGGTTCGCTAATTTATCCATTCCCTGTTTCAGGCAGTCTGAAACAGGGATTTTTCGTCTTGAATAATAGTTTAGGGGATTATCATGACTTGGAGGGGCTTACTTATTCAGAATAGCAGCAAATTATCTTTGCTGCGCAAACAACTCAGTATCCGGCAGGAGGGAGAAAACTATACTGTACCTTTAGAAGACATTGCCGTCATCGTGGTTGAAAATCGTGAAACAGTAATTACCGCGCCGCTGTTATCGGCTTTGGCAGAAAATGGCGTAACTCTGCTGACCTGTGACGAACAGTTTTTACCCTGCGGGCAATGGTTACCATTTTCGCAATATCACCGCCAACTCAAAACCTTGAAGTTGCAAATACATGCAGGTGAGCCGATTAAAAAACAGCTTTGGCAAAAAATTGTGAAACAAAAAATTTTGAATCAGGCTTTTTGTATAGATGAAACCGGTAACGATATTGCCGCAAAACGCTTGCGCATATTGGCTTCTGAAGTGAAATCAGGCGACAACGGTAATAGAGAGGTACAAGCCGCAGCATTGTATTTTCAAGTTTTGTTTGGTGAACGCTTTACCCGTACAGAAGACAATCAAATTAACGCACATTTAAATTATGCTTATGCTGTATTGCGAGCGGCAGTTGCACGCAGCTTAGTATTGTATGGGTGGTTGCCTGCATTGGGTTTGTTTCATAAAAGTGAGCTAAATCCTTTTAATTTAGCTGATGATTTTATCGAACCACTTCGCCCGTTAGCTGATTTAATGGTAATTCAATTAAAAGAAAAAGTCCGTCTGAAAGAACAATTAGACACAACAACAAAGCAGCAGCTAATTAGTGTGTTGCACCATCAAATGATGATTGAGCAGCAAAGTTTCAGCACATTGGCGGCCATTGATAAAATGATTTCATCGTTTCAGATAGCTTTAAGTCAAAAAAATGCTCATTTTTTGAAATTACCCGAGCTACAAACATTAAAGGCATATCAATATGAGTGAGGCGAAATTTATGAGAATTATCGTTTTTTTCGATTTGCCGGTAACGACTGCAGCCAAGCGAAAAGTGGCCAATCAATTCCGACATTTTTTGCTTAAAGATGGTTACCAAATGCTGCAATTATCTGTTTACAGCAGAATTGTAAAAGGTAGAGATTCGTTGCAAAAACACCACAATCGACTATGTGCGAACTTGCCTGAAGAAGGTTCTGTACGCTGTTTAGAGGTGACAGAAAAGCAATTTGCCGGCATGAAATTGCTTTTGGGAGAGCTAAAAGTACAAGAAAAAAAGGTCAATGCAGATCAATTATTGCTGTTTTAAAAGCATTTTAAATGAGAAAAACCAAGCGGAAAGCCTTATTAAATAAGACTTTCCGCTTGGCTATTGTAGCACTGCGAAATGAGAAAGGGAGCTACAACGTGATTTAAGTTCTACGTTCCTTGGGACTGATTGTAGCACTGCGAAATGAGAAAGTAAGTTTAAGCAATTCTAATCAATCATAAAAGCCGCCTGAAAGAAGAACTCTTTCAGATGGCTTTTTTCTATGCACATCCATTATTTCTAATTTACCATAATAAAAACGATTACAAGAGAAATAATTTATGTTGCGTTATGTATTGCCGTGCTGGGCATTCGGGGTATTGGTGTCGTTCCTGTTGCCTGTGGTGCCGCCGTTGTGGGCGTGGATTGCGGTGTTTGGGTTGATTTTATTGGCAGCTTGGCGTTGGAAACCGGCGGCAGTGTTGTTGTGTGTGTTGTTGGGTATGGCTTATGGGGTGTGGCGTACGGAATCAGCGTTAGCGCGGCAATGGCCGGTGGCGCGGGTGGAGAATGTGGCGTTGACGATGGTAGTGGACGATTTGCCGCGCCGTGATGAGCGGCGGGTGCAGTTCGCGGCCAAGGCTTGGGATAAGGATGGCGGCGAATATCGCTTGATGTTGTCGGATTATCAGTTGCGCGATTGGCCGGTGGGCAGCCGCTGGCAGGTGTCGGCGCGGGTGCGGCCGGTGGTGGGTGAGGTGAACTTGCGCGGGCTCAATCGTGAGGCTTGGGCATTGGCCAATGGCGTGGGCGGCATGGGTTCGTTGGGTAAGGGTAGGGTGTTGTTGGCGGAGTCGGGCGGCCTAAATTTGACGTTGTGGCGTGAACGCATCAGCCGCAATTGGCAGCAGGCGAATCTTTACGGACACGAGTTTTCAGACGGCATCGGTTTGATGCGGGCATTGGGTATTGGCGAACAATCGGCATTGCGGGCGGAATTGTGGCAGGCATTTCGGCCTTTGGGCTTAACGCATTTGGTGAGCATTTCGGGGCTGCATGTGACGATGGTGGCGGTGTGGTTCGGTTTTTTGGTGAAACTGTTGCTGCGGGCGCTGCCTGTGGTGCCGAAGCGGCCGAGATTGTGGGTGTTGACGGGTGGTGTGCTGGGTGCGTTGTTGTATGCGGGTTTGGCGGGTTTTGGTGTGCCGACGCAGCGCAGTGTGTTGATGTTGGCGGCGTTTGCTTATGCGTGGTGGCGCGGCAGCGGTTCATCGCCGTGGGCGGGCTGGTGGCAGGCTTTGGCGCTGGTGTTGCTGTTTGATCCTTTGGCGGCATTGGGCGTGGGTTTGTGGCTGTCGTTTGGTTTGGTGGCGGCGCTGATTTGGTCGTCGGCAGGCCGTCTGAACGAACGCGGCTGGTGGCTGGCTGTGCGCGGGCAATGGGCGGTGACTTTGTTGTCGGTGGTGTTGCTGGGCTATATGTTTGCTTCGCTGCCGCTGTTAAGCCCGCTGGTGAATGTGGTGGCGATTCCGTGGTTTTCTTGGGTGTTGACGCCGCTGGCTTTACTCGGTTCGGCTCTGCCGTTTGCGCCGCTGCAATGGTTGGCGGCGGTGTTGGCGGAATACACGCTTCGGTTTTTGGTGTGGCTGGCAGGGTATTCGCCTGAATTTGCGGTGGCGGCTGCGCCTTGGCCGTTGATGGCGTTGGCAGTTTTGGCGGCGTTGGTTTTACTGCTGCCACGCGGCACGGCTTTGAAACCTTGGGCTTGCTTGGTGCTGGTTGGATTTGTGTTTTACCGTATGCAACCTTTGCCGGAAGACCGTCTGAAAGTGTGGGTATGGGATGCGGGGCAGGGTTTGTCGGTATTGATGCAAACGCGCGAACACCGTTTGCTGTTCGATACAGGCACGGCATATGCGACAGGTGCGGGCATTGTACCAAGCTTGAATGGGTTGGGCATTCGGCGGCTGGATAAGTTGGTGCTGTCGCATCATGACATTGATCACGACGGCGGCTATACGGCAGTCAAGCGTAGTCAACCGCCGCAAAAGCTGCTAGCCGGACAGCCTGAATTTTATCCGCAAGCCGAGTTTTGTGACGAATCGCAATGGGTGTGGAATGGTGTGGTATTTGAGTTTCTCAGGCCGTCTGAAGCGTATTCGGGTAAAGATGACAACGATGAAAGCTGTGTGTTACGTGTGGTGACCGACGGGCAGGCGCTGCTGATTACTGGCGATATGGGACAGAAGGGAGAACTGGATTTGGTGCAAAAATATGGTGATGCACTCTATAGCCAAGTATTGGTTTTGGGGCATCACGGCAGTAATACTGCCAGTGCGGGCACGTTTTTGAATGCAGTGTCGCCGCAATATGCCGTAGCTTCAAGCGGCTATGCGAATAGCTACGGCCATCCGACCAAGGTGGTGCAAAACAAAGTCGCGGCGCATGGGGCAACATTGTTGCGCACGGATTTATCAGGCGCGCTGGTGTTTGAGTTGGGTGGTGGGGCGGAAGTTTTTCAAGGTCGTCTGAAACAGCAAAAGTTTTATTGGCAGAAAAAACCATTTGATTAAGGGAAAGTAATGAAAAAATGCGTTCAGGCGCCCTCAACATAAACTTAACAAAAGTATAGTTATCCCTGCTTTGTGTGAACTCTGTTGTGGATAACCATGATTGAGGGTTGAAATGTATAGAAAAAAACGTGTTGTTTAAAAAATGAGCAAATGTAATTTTAATACAGTTTGGTGGTGGGTTTACATTTAGGTGCGGTTTAGACGGCATATTGTTGTGGATAATCGATAATCCCGGTGATGTCTGCCTGGAGGTATATTAACCAATATCCGTGATTAAGGTGTGTGATGGTGTGTGAATCATGTGGATAAGTGTGATTATTATCTGAATTTAAATGAGAAAATATAATTGCTTAAAATTTAAGCATTAGTAAATAGGCCGTCTGAAATGCTTTTTCAGACGGCTTGATGGTTGGATAGAGGTTAGGGCAACAGCTTGCCCGGATTCATAATATTGTGTGGGTCCAATTGTGCTTTAATGACACGCATTAAGGCGATTTCGGTTGCTTCGCGCACATGCGGAATCCAATGGTTTTTGATTTCGCCGATGCCGTGTTCGGCTGCGATGGTGCCTTGGTGTTTTAGGATATGTTCATAAACGATGGTGTTGATGATGTTTTCGTATTCATACACTTCGTTGCTTAGGATGTCGGGCAGGAAGGTGTTGTAATGCAGGCTGCCGTCGCCCAAATGACCAAAGCAGACGATTTGGATATCGGCAAAACGCGTTTTTAAGGCGGCGGCGCATTCGGATACAAAATCAGCCACATTTGCAATTGGGGTGGCGATGTCATGCTTAATGCTGGTGCCTAAGTTGCGTTGAGAAGCGGAGATGTTTTCGCGCAGAGTCCACAATTCTTGGCGTTCTTGTTCGGATTGTGCCAACACGCTGTTTTCATAGCCTTGGGCATAAAGGTATTCGGCCAATTGATCGGCCAAATCAGTATCGGGAACGGAATCGGTCAATTCCATCAAAATATGCCAATCGGCATCAGTCGGCTTGGTTAATTGGCTGAATTCAGATGATAAATCCAAAGCAAAGCGGCTGATGAGCTCGAAGCTGCATAAGCGTTCGGCAAAGTGGCCTTGGATTTGGGTGAGCAGCTTCACCGCTTCATTGATGCTGGTTAAACCTACCCATGCGGTGGCGGTGGTTTGCGGGCGGGCAAAAAGTTTTAAAGTCGCAGCGGTAATCACACCGAGCGTGCCTTCGCTGCCGATAAATAAGTGGCGCAAGTCGTAGCCGGTGGTGTTTTTATGCAGAGGTTGCAGGTGCGAAACCAATTCGCCGTTGGGTAAGACGATTTCTAAGCCTAAGACTAAATCGCGCATCGCACCGTAGCGCAATACGTTCAGGCCGCCGGCATTGCAGGCGATGTTTCCGCCGATTTGGCACGAGCCTTCGCTGGCCAAGCTTAAGGGGAACAAGCGGCCGGCATTGGCTGCGGCTTCTTGTGCGTGTTGCAAAATCATGCCGGCTTCGACCGTCATGCTGTTATCCGCCAGATTGATTTCGCGCAGTTTGTTGAGCTTGGAAAGATTAAGCAGCACGCCTTGACGGGCGACCGCCGCGCCGCATAAGCCAGTGTTGCCGCCTTGCGGGGTGACGGTAATGCGATTTTCATGACAAAAGCGCAGGATTTTTTGCACGCTCGCGACAGAATTCGGTTGCAGAATAATATCCGGTGTGGAAGTGAAGCGGCGGCGTTGGTCGATGATGAGTGAGGGCGTCGGCTCAATAATTTCTGAAGCATCAAGAAATGATTGAAACGAGGTGGGTAGGTGGGGATGCATGCTGTGCCTGGTGATTGTTTGTTTTGTAATAAATCAGGATTATAGCGCAAATCTGCCAACGGACTGTAAGGCAGATAGTTGGTCGGAAAAAACAAAAAGCAGGATACTTTTTATAAGTATCCTGCTTTTTTATTCTGAATCAGAATATTAGTTAGCAGCAGAAGCTTCAGAAGCAGCGGCTTCAGAAGCAGCAGCGTCGGCAGCAGAAGCAGCAGCTTCAGAAGCAGCGTCGGCAGCAGAAGCGGCTTCAGTAGCTGCAGCATCTGCTTCAGAAGCGGCTTCAACAGTCGCTTCGGTAGTGGTAGAAGCAGCTTCAGTAGCAGCAGAAGCGGCAGCGTCAGCAGCAACAGAGGCAGCAGAAGCAGCTTCAGCAGCAGCATCTTTAGCTGGCTCAGAACCACCACAAGCAGCCAAAGTCAAAGACAACAAAGCAGCAGCAAACAATGAATTTTTCATTTTATAACCTTCTTTTTTAAATCGATTTAAAGTAAAAACTAAAAAACGGCCGCATAGCGGCCTTTACAGTAGAAATTCATGACTGAATTTTCCTCATTATGCCCCACCATATAAGCCATTGCAACGGCGCAAAATTAAGAGAGGGCGCAGAATGAATTGCTTAATTTGATAAAATTACAAAATCGTTCTTGGGTTTGTACTTTTCTGTAACATTTTTTAAGTAAAATTCAGGTTAAATATTTTTGAATTCAATTGTTTATTGCTTTGTCACCGACAGGCGGCAGTAAGCAGGCGAAAATTTTGCCTAAGTGTTAAGTTTTGAGAATTTTTTGCTGATTGGTTGTAGAAAAGCAACAATTAATATTAATTTTGTGAAAAGTCGGGTTTTAATTTGCAAGTGGTAAAAGATGGTGTTTACCGGCTTTTGGCCATGCAGTCAGAATGGCACACTTCAAGCAGCGGCTCTGTGTTAGAATGCAGCTTGTATCAACGTGGTAACAATTAACAAGGACGACAAAATGGCGATTGCTAAAAATTCAGTAGTATCCCTGCATTACGAAATGTACGATGCCAACAACCAATTATTGGATAAAACCGAAGAGCCTATCGTGTATCTGCATGGCGGCTACGATGGTATTTTTCCATTGGTTGAGGAAGCATTACACGGCAAAAATGTCGGTGAAACAGTAGAAGTAGCATTGTCGCCTGATGATGCGTTTGGCGAACAAGATCCGGAATTGGTGCGCATTGAAGATGTCGGTGTGTTCCCGGTTGAAGTGGAAGTGGGCATGATGTTTGAAGCCGATGATCCGGAAACCGGTGAAGTGTTGATCTACCGTGTAACCGATGTGGCTGACGGTAAAGCTGTGGTCGATGGCAACCATCCTTTGGCCGGCATGAAAGTGTTGTTTAAAGCAACTGTCGACGGTATCCGTGAAGCCTCTGTCGAAGAAATCGAACACGGCCATGTACATGGTCCGCATGGCCACCACCACTAATTTGTGAGCGGATGATAAAAGGCCGTCTGAAAAGTTTTGACCTGTGTGTCGAACCCTTCAGACGGCCTTTGGTCTGAATGGGTGCAGTCAAACAGTTGATTGAAAAGACTGTCAAATCTTGGTTTAAATCAAATCAAGCCGAGAAAAATACGCTTTATCGGCAGCCTACGTCGAATTACATATTTGATACGGCACAATCTATATTAAGATTAGTTTCCCCACCTCCTTAACCGCAACGGCAGATTTACGCGATGAACTCATTAGAAACTCAAGCCGGCGAATACGGCATTGATTTAGGCTTTTACGACATCGGCGGCGTTTACCATGAAACCATGCCCGAAGTCTTACAGGCCATTCTTCAATCTTTACAGCAAACCGATGTTTCAGACGGCCTGTTTGTCGATACTTTGGTGGCACGCGAGCAGGAAGCACAAACTTTAGGCTTGCCTGCCGCATTTCATTCAGCCGCACAACACTGTTTGGAAAACGAAGCCGGTGAAAGCTGGGTTTTAAATGTTTATGACGACAACGGTAACCTGCGGGCAGCTTTGCCTGAATTGGCCGCCGGCTATTATGTGTTGTCCGCCGAAACCGATGGCGCGGTGGTGAAACTGCGCTTAATTGTGGCACCGAAATCGGTTTATCAGCCTAAAGCGCTTTCAGACGGCCTGAGAATGAACGGGCTGACCACGCATCTTTACAGCTTGCGTTCGGAACGAAATTGGGGCATTGGCGACTTCACCGATTTGGCCGATTTGATGGCTTTTGCGGCCGAGGAGCAATTGGATTTTATCGGCATTAATCCATTGCATGCGCTGTTTACCAGCCGTCCGGCTTATGCCAGCCCGTATAGCCCGTCATCGCGTGAATGGCTTAATCCGATTTATTTGGATGTCGCCAAAGTTGCTGCGTTCAGCTATGGCGAAAAAGCCAAAAAATGGCTGGCGCAACCCAATATCCAGCAACGCATCGCCGCCTTGCGCCTGACCGATACCGTGACCTATACCGCTGTTTGGGCGTTTAAACGCGATGCGCTGCAATTGGCGTTTAATGCGTTTGAAAAAGAAACCTGCGAAGAAGCGCAACGCGAACGCGAAGCCTTTGCTGCGTTTGCAGCGGAAAAAGGCGAAGCCTTGCGCGGTTTCGGCTTGTTTGAAGCCTTAGACCAATATTACAACCAACCGGGCGAGATTGGTTGGACATCGTGGCCGTCTGAATATCAAGATCCGCAAAGCGAAGCGGTACAAAATTTTGCCAAAGGCCACGAGCGCGAAATTCGTTTTTATATGTGGCTGCAATGGCTGTGTGCGCAACAATTGGCCGAAGTGAACCAAGCCGCGCAAAAACACGGCGTGAAGCTGGGCATTTACGGCGATTTGGCCGTCGGCGTGGCGCGTGGCAGCTCGGATACTTGGCTGAATCGCCGTGATTACTGCATGGATATGTCGGTCGGTGCACCGCCGGATCCGCTGGGGCCGACTGGCCAAAACTGGAATCTGCCGCCGCTGAATCCTTATGCACTCAAACACAACGGCTATGAAAAATTCGCCCAATTATTGCGTGAAAACATGCGTTTATATGGTGTTTTGCGCATTGATCATGTGATGGCTTTGTGCCGCTTGTGGTGGGTGGTGGGCAGCCAAACCGCCGATCATGGCGCGTATGTACATTACGATGCCGAAGCGATGTTTGCCATTTTGGCTTTGGAAAGCCAGCGCCATCAATGTGTAATTATCGGTGAAGACTTAGGTACGGTGCCGGATCAGGCGCGGGAATTGCTTTACCGCTATCAGGTGTATTCTTATAAAGTGGTGTATTTCAGTAAAAATGCACAAGGTTTTGAATGGCCGCAAGATTATCCGCATCAAGCGATTGCGGTCATCAGCACCCACGACGTGGCACCATTGGCCGCGTATTGGACCGGTGAAGATTTGGCCACCATGCATCGCTTGGGCACGATTGCCGATGACGAAGCGTTTCAGACGGCCTTACAACAGCGCGAACACGATAAAGCCGATTTGTTTGCCAAATTAAAACAAAGCCGCTGCTTACCTGAAGATACAGACATGCCGTCTGAAATGACCGAAGGCTTAATGAGTTCGGTGCACCGCTATGCCGCGCAAACTGAGTGCAAACTGCTTGCCCTGCAATTAGAAAACCTGCTGGGCATGAGCGATAACCTCAACGTGCCGGGCGTGGCCGAAGGTTATCCGAATTGGGCGCGCAAAATGCCGGTCACGCTGGAAGATTTCCCTAACCATCGCTTAATGAGCGGACAACTTGCCATGATTGACGAGGTACGCATGAAGAAAAACAGCCACACCAAGGCTTATCACGAGCTGGATTCTGTCGAACGCGACACGGTCGAGAGCCTGTTTTTGGCGACGCACAACGATTTGTTTGCCTATCTGGGGCGACACCGTTTGGCAGAAGGCGATGAAGTGGTGCGTACGCTGTTTCCGGGAGCGTTTAGTGTGGACATCGTCAACCGTCACGACGGCAAATTGATTATGCCGTCTGAAAAAATTGATGAACGCGGTTTCTTCGTGGCTGTGTTGCCGGAACATGCGCCCGACTATGCCTTGAGTGTGAAATACAGCGAACATGGCGAAGCGGTGCGCGAAGAAGATGTGTATCGTTTCGGCACGGCGTTGCAAGACATGGATTCATGGCTGTTGGCCGAAGGCAAGCATTTGCGGCCGTATGAAACTTTAGGTGCGCACTTTGCCGAAGTGGACGGCGTGAAAGGCGTGAGCTTCGCCGTGTGGGCACCCAATGCGCAGCGCGTGTCGGTGATTGGTGAGTTTAACCAGTGGGACGGTCGCCGCCATGTGATGCGTTTCCATCGTGATAACGGCATTTGGGATATGTTTATCCCGGGCATCAAGCTCAATGATTTATACCGCTTTGAAATCCGTGATATTCACGGCAATGTGCGTCAAAAAACCGACCCGTATGCGTTTGCTGCCGAATTGCGTCCGGGCACGGCTTCTGTGGTGCGCGGTTTGCCGGATAAAGTGGCCGAGCCGGAATTCCGCGCCCGCGCCAACGCCATTGATGCGCCAATCAGCATTTACGAAGTGCATTTGGGTTCGTGGAAGCGCAATCCGGAAAACAATTTCTGGCTGACCTATGAACAGTTGGCAACCGAATTGGTGGCATATGTGAAAGACATGGGCTTTACCCACATCGAATTGCTGCCGATTTCGGAATATCCGTTTGACGGCTCGTGGGGCTATCAAGCCACTGGTTTGTATGCGCCGACCAGCCGTTTCGGTTCGCCTGATGAATTACGTGCCTTGATTAAAGCCGCGCACGATGCGGGTATTTGCGTGATTCTCGATTGGGTAGTCGGCCATTTTCCGGTGGATGATCATGGCTTGAACAAATTCGACGGCACGGCTTTATACGAACACGCCGACCCACGCGAAGGCTACCATCAGGATTGGAACACGCTGATTTACAACTTCGGCCGCAACGAAGTGAAAAACTTCTTGCAAGGCAATGCGCTGTATTGGATTGAGCGTTTCGGTTTCGACGGTTTGCGCGTGGATGCGATTGCATCGATGATTAACCGTGATTATTCACGTAAAGAAGGCGAATGGATTCCAAACCAATATGGCGGCAATGAAAACTTGGAAGCAATTGCATTTTTGCATGACACCAACACCATGTTGAAAGCAGAAGTGCCAAATTCGACGCAAATCGCCGAAGATTCGACTTCATTCCCAAATGTGACCCGCCAAGAAGGCTTGAATTTCAGCTACAAATGGAACATGGGCTGGATGAACGACACCTTGCGCTACATGCAGGAAGACCCGATCAACCGCAAATACCATCACGATAAAATCACCTTCGCCATGATGTATCAATACAGCGAAAACTTTGTGTTGCCGCTGTCGCATGATGAAGTGGTGCATGGCAAATATTCGCTGTTGGGCCGTATGCCGGGCGATTGCTGGCAGCAGTTTGCCAATTTGCGTGCGTATTACGGCTTTATGTTCGGCTTCCCGGGCAAAAAACTGCTGTTTATGGGCAATGAATTTGCGCAAGGGCGCGAGTGGAATTACAACGAAGGCTTGGATTGGTATTTGCTGGAAGAAGAAGGCGGCTGGCACAAAGGCATGCAGGATTATGTGCGCGATTTGAACCACATTTATCAAGCCAACGCACCGCTGTATCAGCTTGACCAATGGCCGGAAGGCTTTGAATGGCTGGTGACCGACGACGGCAACAATTCAGTATTCGTATTTGAACGCCGCGACCGCGAAGGCAACACCATTATCGTCATCAGCAACTTCACGCCGGTGGTGCATGATGCCTACCGCTTCGGCGTGAATCAAGCGGGCGTGTATCGTGAAATCATGAATTCCGACCAAACCGCCTACAAAGGCAGTGGCGTGAGTGCCGGTGTGGAAGTGGCAAGTGAAGAAATCGCATCACACGGCAAACTGAATTCGCTGTCGGTGAAAATTCCGCCATTGGCCACCGTGTATTTGTATAAAGCCGCCGATAAGCCTGAAGCGCTTGAAGCAGAAGAGCTTGAAAGCGATACTGTCGAAGCATAAGCAGTTTATCGAAAACCGCTGTTTCAGAGGCCGTCTGAAACAGCGGTTTAGGCTAAATATAGTATAGAAGTTTTGATGTTAGCATGTTCAGACGGCCTGAGACCTTTGCAAACTCCCTATCTTTGGCACATTTCTTCGTTATGCGCTGCTCGAAAGCTTGCCTATCTTTGTGATATGCCTGCGCTTTCTGTGCTGCTCTAACTTCGAACTGTACTCAAATCTGGAGTTTTGCAAAGGCCTCAGCCTGATATGTAAGAAATAGCCACATCATTAGTTTGAATCCATAAGTTGAAATAAGGTAAGCGATATGAATGCCGAAGCATGGCATATTGAAGCAGGCCGCCCGTATCCTTTGGGCGTGTCTTTGCAGGAAAACGGGGCAAATTTTGCTGTATTTTCGTATTACGCACAATCGGTTGAATTGTGTTTGTTTGACGGGGAAAAAGAAACGCGCTTAGAACTGCCTTGCCGCTCAGGCACGGTGTTTTACGGCTTTGTGCCCAATATCAAAGCAGGGCAGCGCTATGGTTTTCGTGTGTATGGGCAGGGCTATGGCGCGCATTGTGCTTTTTTCAATCCGCAAAAGCTGCTGATTGACCCTTATTCAAAGCAGATTGACGGCGTGCCGCAATACCGCAACGAAAAGGAAATGGCGTGGTTTCATCATACAGACGGCCGTGATAATGCGGCCATTGCGCCCAAAAGCGTGGTGGTGCCACCTTCTGATTTTGATTGGGGCGATGACCGCCATCCCGATATTGCTTGGGGCGATACGGTGATTTATGAAGCGCATGTCAAAGGTTTTACCAAGCAATTTCCTGATTTGGCGAATGCGGGTACTTATCAAGCATTGGCCGATAAGCGCGTGATTGCTTATTTGCAAAAATTGGACATCACCACGGTTGAGCTGTTGCCGATCTATCAGCATTTGGATGAATACCATTTGCAGAAAATGGGTTTATCGAATTATTGGGGCTACAACACTTATTCGCATTTTGCGGTCGAACCTGATTACGCCGCCAATCCGAATCAAGCCGCCGACGAATTCAAACAAGCAGTCAAAGCCTTACATGCCGCCGGTATCGAAGTGATTTTGGATGTGGTGTACAACCACACTGCCGAGCAAGACATCGAAGGGCCGACCTTATGCCAGCGTGGCATGGATAATTCGCTGTGGTATTGGCAAGACGCGCAGTATGAATATGAAAACTGGTCGGGCTGCGGCAACACGCTCAAAGTAGTGAACCGCGATACCAGCCGCTGGGTAATGGACAGCCTGCGCTATTGGGTGGAAGAATTTCATGTTGACGGCTTCCGTTTTGATTTGGGCACGATTCTCGGCCGCGAACCGGCATTTAAAACTTATGGCCGCTTCTTCAATATGCTGTTTCAAGACCCACTGTTGGCCGGTCGTAAAATGATTGCCGAAGCGTGGGACATTGGTGAAGACGGCTACCATGTGGGCAAATTCCCACAGCCTTTTGCCGAATGGAACGGCTTGTTCCGCGATGATATGCGTGCATTTTGGAGTTGGGAAAACGGCAATCTCGGCGCATTTGCCGAGCGTTTGTCGGGTTCTGCCGATATGTTCGACCACAGCGGGCGATTGCCGTCGGCCAGCATCAATTTCATTACCGCACACGATGGTTTCACCCTGCAGGATTTGGTGAGCTACAACGAAAAACACAACGAACCCAATGGTGAGCTAAACCGCGACGGCCACAATGAAAACTTCAGCTACAACCACGGTGTAGAAGGCGAGAGCGATGATCCGTGTGTGTTGCAATCGCGCGAATATACCGCCAAAGCTTTGCTGGCCTCATTATTTTTATCTTCAGGCACACCGATGTTGCTTTCCGGCGACGAATTCGGCAACAGCCAGCAGGGCAACAACAACGGCTACTGCCAAGACAATGCCACCACATGGCTGGATTGGCCGTCTGAAACGCATGTGTTGCAGGATTATGTACATGATTTGATTGAAATCCGCAAACAAATCAAATCATTAAATGCAGATGAATGGTGGAATAAAACACACGTCACCTGGCTCAATTCAGACGGCCTTGAAATGACAGATAAATGCTGGAATGACCACAGCGTAAAAGCCATGCAGGTTTTGCTGGATGACGAATGGTTGTTGCTGGTGAATGGCAAGCGTAGTACGCAGTTATTTAACCTACCTCAAGGAAGTTGGAAAGTTTCTTGCGTACCATCTGAGAAATTTAATTACGAACCGGCTGCTCAGCAATGCGAAGTGTCGCACATGGGGATATGGGTTTTACGCAAAGCGAATAAAGCATAGATTTTAATAGTGTTTTAATAGAAGCTCAGGTAAAATCGACGCATATCGGTTCTGTTCGGCTCAAGATTGAGTGAGGTTTGTCTGAGGCCGTCTGAATATATTGGCAGTCGGAAAGATACACTGATTGCCCGAAATTAAACTGTTTTTGTAGTTTTACATCGAATTGCGTATTGAATTTAATTCAATCCATTTCCTATTTTTGCTGTCTGAATCCATTCAGACGGCCTGATTTCATCACTGTGTGTTGAAACACACGAAACAAGAAAGGCTATCATGGCTCAGAAACTTCCTATCTCAGGCTACGATTATGTTATGCCGAAACCGGATGCCGAAACCATCCGTAAGTCGATTGTTTACAAACTGATTTTTATTTTGGGTGTTGACCCGAAAGATGCCAACGAACAGCAATGGCTGAATGCTGCTATGCTGGCTGCACGCGATTTGATTGCCGAGGATTTCCTCAAAACCCGCCGCGCCCATATCGAAAACAGCAAACGCATGGTTTACTATCTTTCTATGGAATTCTTGTTGGGCCGCTCGTTTGTCAATGCATTGATTAATGAGGGCGTGTACGCTGAATTTGAAGAAGCATTCAAACAATTGGGCAAAGAATTTGCCGATGTGTGCGAGCAAGAGCAAGATCCGGGCTTGGGTAACGGCGGTTTGGGCCGTTTGGCTGCGTGTTTCTTGGATTCATTGGCAACCTTACGTATTCCGGCCATGGGTTACGGCATCCGCTATCAATACGGTATGTTCAAACAAGAAATCGTGGACGGCCAGCAGGTTGAAAAACCCGATTTATGGCTGGATCAGGATTTGGCATGGCAGTTTGCCCGTCCGAACAAACAATATGCAGTTAACTTCGGTGGCCAAGTGTTGAACATGGGCAACAAAAAAGAATGGCATCCGAGCGAAGAAATTTCGGCTTGGGCATATGATGAAATCATTCCGGGCTACGGCGGCGACGTGGCCAACCCATTACGCTTGTGGACGGCGCATGCCGGAAATCTGTTTGATTTGGCCGATTTTAACCGCGGCGAATATGCATCTGCCGTGCGCGCGCAAAACAGCGATGAAAACATTTCTCGCGTTTTGTATCCGAACGACTCAACCGAAAGCGGCCGTGAATTGCGCTTGAAACAAGAATATTTCTTGGTTTCAGCTTCCGTGCAAGACATCATTGCGCGTCACAAATGCCGTTTCCCGAATATCCGCACCTTGGCCGATGAAGTAGCGATTCACTTGAACGATACCCATCCGGTATTGGCAATTCCTGAATTGATGCGCATTTTGATCGATGAAGAGGGCTTATCGTGGACTGAAGCATGGAATATTTCCTGCAAAGTGTTCTCTTACACCAACCACACTTTGATGAGCGAAGCCTTGGAAACTTGGTCGGTTGATTTGATGGGTCGCTTGTTGCCACGCCACTTGGACATCATCTTTGAAATCAATGCCTACTTCCTGAATGCCTTGCGTGCGATTGGTAATTTTGATGATGAATTTGTCAGCCGCGTGTCGATTATTGACGAAACCCATGGTCGCCGCGTGCGCATGGGCTGGTTGGCAGTGATTGGTTCGCACAAAGTCAACGGCGTGGCCAAAATCCACTCTGATTTGATGGTCAACACCATTTTTGCCGACTTTGCCAAAATCTTCC
Organism: Neisseria sp. CCUG17229; assembly: GCF_047839235.1. Classification (NCBI taxonomy): domain Bacteria; kingdom Pseudomonadati; phylum Pseudomonadota; class Betaproteobacteria; order Neisseriales; family Neisseriaceae; genus Neisseria; species Neisseria sp. CCUG17229. The sequence goes on along the minus strand of NZ_CP181247.1, from coordinate 1,510,596 downwards.
CGGAACGCTTCACCAATGTGACCAACGGTGTGACCCCGCGCCGCTGGATTAATATTGCCAATCCGGCATTGACTTCATTCTTGGACAAACATTTGGGTGAACAAGATTGGCGTTTGCACTTAGATAATTTGGTGAAACTGAACGACAAAGCCGATGATGCGCAAGTTCAGGCCGAGTTTGCCGAAGTGAAAAAAGCCGCCAAAGTACGCTTGGCCGGCTATATCGAAAAAGAGTTGGGCATCAAAGTCAACTCTGACGCTTTGTTTGATATTCAAATCAAACGTATCCACGAATACAAACGCCAAGCCTTGAACGTGATGCACATTGTTGACCGTTATAACAAAATCTTGGAAAACCCGGATGCCGATTGGCAGCCACGCGTGTTTATCTTTGCCGGTAAAGCCGCTTCTGCTTATTACATGGCGAAGAAAATCATTCGTTTGATTAACGATGTGGCCAAGATCATCAACAACGATAGCCGCATCCGTGATTTGATTAAAGTGGTGTACATCCCGAACTACAGCGTAAGCTTGGCACAAATCATCATTCCTGCTGCCGACTTACATGAGCAAATCTCATTGGCCGGCACCGAAGCTTCAGGCACCAGTAACATGAAATTCGCTTTGAACGGCGCGATTTGTATGGGTACTTTGGATGGCGCCAACGTTGAAATTCTGGATAAAGTCGGTGCGGAACACTGCTACATCTTCGGTAACACCGTTGAACAAGTGGAAGAAATTCGCCGCAATGGCTACGACCCATTGAGCTACATCGAGCAAGACCATGACTTGCGCCGTGTGGTCAATCAAATTAGTCATGGCACCTTCTCACCGGAAGAACCGACCCGCTACAACGATGTATTGCAGCCTTATGGTGACCATTACCAATTGATGGCCGACTTCCACAGCTATATCGACACGCAAGCCAAAGCAGATGCGCATTTCAAAGACAAAGCCGCTTGGAACCGCTCTGCCTTGATTAACATTGCCAACATGGGCTTCTTCTCGTCAGACCGCTCGATTGCCGATTATTGTCGCGATATTTGGTACATCAAACCGTTGACTGAAGAAGAATTGCCGCATCGTCCTAAATAAGATGTGATGAAACAATAGGCCGTCTGAAAGTAAATGAACTGCACCCCAAAAGTTGGACACTTTCCCCCCAACTTAAAAAGGTGCAGTTTTCTTATGTCCAAATATACACTAGACTTCAAATACCGAGCCGTACTCCATTACCATCAAGTGCACAGCCAACAGCGTACCGCAGACCATTTCAACGTCTCACGCACCCACCTGCGCCGTTGGATTGCCGCCTACCGTCAAGGCGGTATAGCCGCACTTCAGCACCCACAGGCTACGCTTATGAAGACTACGCAGACCAAACGCAACAATCCCTTTATCGTCGACAAACCCGACCATGAAAAAACTCAGGCAGAGCTGATTGAAGAGTTACGCTACATGAGGGCGGAGATCGACTACCTAAAGCACATGAAAGCCCTCAACGAAAAGAACGCCACCAAAGTTGCGAAACCGTTCAAACGCTGAGGGCGAAGCACCTGCTGAAATACTTGTTGCACAGTGCCGGCATACCCAAAAGCAGTTTCTACTACCACATCGGTAAATCCGATCCCGATATGGAAGCCAAAGCGGCGGTGAGTGAAGTTTATCACCAACACAAAGGTCGCTACGGCCAACGGCGGATTGGAGCTGTATTATCGTGGAATAAAAAGAAAGTGCAGCGTATTATGGGATTATTGGGTTTGAAAGCCAAAGTGCGCAACAAAAAATCCTATCGTCCGCAAGTTATAGGAGAGACGTCGAAAAACATCCTTAAGCGTGCATTCACTGCTGATAAAGCGGGAGATAAATGGTTGACCGATGTGACCGAGTTTAAATGCACCGACGGCAAACTGTACTTATCGCCGATATTGGATGTATTCAATCGTGAGATTGTGGCTTATGAGCTCAGTAGAAAGCCGGACAGCAAGATGGTCATGCAGATGCTGGATAAGGCATTCGGCCGTCTGAAAGGGCAGACCCCGCTGCTGCATTCTGACCAAGGTGTGCTTTACCGAACTCAGGCTTATCGGGAAAAGCTGGCGGAGAAAGGCATTGTGCAGAGCATGTCGCGCAAAGGGAATTGCTGGGACAATGCACCGATGGAGAGTTTCTTCGGGACATTAAAAGTGGAAAGCTTCTATCAGGAAGGTGTGTTATCGGTGGCAGAGTTGACCAAAGTGATAGATGATTACATACGTTACTACAATTATGAACGTATTAGTTTGAATTTAAAAAAGCTGAGTCCTGTGGCTTACAGAACTCAGCTTGAACAGGCTGTTTGAGAAAGATTTTTAATTTGTCCAAGAATTGGGGGACAGTTCAAAACTTTCAGACGGCCTATTTTGAATTTTAGATAAGCTTTAAATGATACAAGGCAAGCAGCAGTAATGTTTTATGTTTGCCATGCATTAATCAGCAAAGGCTGTCTGAAAATGGATTTCAGGCAGCCTTTTTAGCTAACAGATTTAATTTTTAATTGGTTTCTGCCAACAATGCTTCGCGGCTTTCCAATACTTGGTCGATTAAGCCGTATTCTTTGGCTTCATCGGCAGACATGTAATTGTCGCGGTCGGTGTCGCGTTGCAAATCAGCCAAATCGCGGTCGCAATGTTTCGCCAGCAAGCGGTTGAGTTTCTCTTTAATCTTAATCAGCTCTTTGGCATGGATCTCGATGTCGGATGCTTGGCCGGATAAGCCGCCGTGAATCAATGGTTGGTGAATCATGATACGGCTGTTTGGCAGAGCGAAGCGTTTGCCTTTTTCGCCGGCAGACAGTAAGAATGCGCCCATGCTGGCGGCCTGACCCAAACACAGGGTTGATACGTTAGGCTTAATGAAATTCATGGTGTCGTAAATTGACATGCCTGCGGTAACTGAGCCGCCAGGGGAATTGATGTAGAAATAAATATCCTTATCTGGATTTTCGCTTTCTAAAAACAGCAATTGTGCCACCACTAAGTTGGCAGATTCATCGGTTACGGGGCCAACCAAAAACACAATGCGCTCTTTCAGCAAGCGGGAATAAATATCGAAAGCGCGTTCGCCACGGCCGCTTTGTTCGATAACGGTGGGAACGAGATAGTTTTGAATGTCTGGAGTCATGCGGACTTTTCCTGTCAGTAAGTGATACGGAAATCAGTAAATCATCTTTTTCCATATATGGTGCCAAATAGCCGGCATTTCAATGTATGGCGGTTTAATATAAAAATAATTGCAGTTTTACCAGCGTCCAGATGTGGGATGTACAAGCAGTCGCTGTTGCCTTGTCTTATTTTTATTGTAAACCACGATAATGCACTCAAGAAACAAAAAGCACCAAAGCGCGCTTTGCGCGCTGCTTCAGTGCTTTCATGATGTCATGTATCAGACGGCAGATTAGGCTTGTGCGCCCATTACTTCGTCAAATGACAAGGTTTTTTCAGTAACTTTGGCTTTGCCCAATACGAAGTCAACCACGTTGCTTTCAACGGCCAAAGAAGTCGGGCCTTGCAAGCGACTTTCGTCGCCGTAGTACCAGTCGATGACTTCTTGTGGATCTTCGTAGCTTTCAGCAAAGTTGGCCACAACGGCTTTGATTTGTTCTTCGGTTGGTTCCAGTTTGTTTTCTTCAACCACTTTAGCCAAAATCAAGCCCAAAGATACGCGGCGCTCGGCTTGTTCTTTGAACATGTCGATTGGCAAATCCAAGTTGGCAGCATCAGCCATGCCTTGGTTTACGAAGTTTTGTTTCATTTCGTTGGCCAAGCGGGTAGCTTCTTCGTTTACCAAAGCGTTAGGCACTTGCAATTCAGATGCTTTCAATAAAGCTTCCATTACAGAATCTTTGGTTTGGTCTTGAATGCGGCGCTCAACTTCACGACCAACATTTTTCTTCACTTCTTCACGCATTTTAGCCACATCGCCGTCTGCAATGCCCAAGGCTTTAGCGAAATCAGCGTCCACTTCCGGCAAGGTCGGCTCAGAAACGTTGTTCAAAGTGATGGTGAACACGGCAGTTTTACCGGCCACTTCCTGACCGTGGTATTCTTCAGGGAAGTTTACTTCAACGTCTTTGCTTTCGCCGGCTTTCATGCCCACAACGCCTGCTTCGAATTCAGGCAACATTTGACCTGCGCCCAATACGAATGCGTAGTTTTTAGAAGAGCCGCCTTCAAACAATTCGCCGTCGATTTTGCCTTCAAAATCGATGATCACACGGTCGTCATTTTTCGCTTCACGCTCAACGTGGTTGTAGCGGGTACGTTGTTTGCGCAGGATTTCAACTGTTTGGTCAACTTCGGCATCACCAACGTTAGCCGTTACTTTTTCAACTTCTTGTGCAGACAAGTCGCCAATCACGACTTCAGGGAATACTTCAAAAATCGCAGCGATTTTGAAAGATTCTTGGTCATCTTGCTCTTCCACGCCTTCAAAACGTGGGAAACCGGCTACTTTCAGGTTTTCGCTTACCGCGATGTCGTAGAATGCACGTTGAACCAATTCGTTCATCACATCATTTTGAGTGTTTGCGCCGTACATTTGCGCAACCATTTTCAATGGGGCTTTGCCCGGACGGAAGCCGTCGATTTTTACGCGGCGTTGGGTTTGTTTCAAACGTTTGTCGGTTTCTGCGTTGATTTCAGCCCAAGGCAGAGACACAATTACTTTGCGTTCCAAGTTTTCTAAAGTTTCTACAGTTACGCTCATCGTAAGCCCTTAAATATCTTGTTGATTAATGGATGGAAACCTGTTTGCGTGATTTGCCTTCAAAGGGGACAAAACAACAATCGGCAGCCTCAGGCGGCCATTGGTTGCAAAAGGGATAAAATTCAGCCGACTAGTATAGCACAATGTTTGAATAATAGGCGATAAGGCCGTCTGAAAATTGGTCGATTCAGACGGCCTGTGGTGTGATTTGAATCAGCAGTAACAAAATAAACCATGATTCAGATTAATACGCTGATTTATTTTTTTATCCTTGTATATATCTAAAAAGGCCGTCTGAAAACTAAAATTTTCAGACGGCCTTTGTTATGTTTAAAATCAAAGCTGGTCTTTTTGAGCCAAAATTCGACGGCTGCCGCTGATGTCGGCAGGGGTGACTACACCTGCGTTTTCCAATGCTTCCATCAAATTGGCTGCGCGGTTGTAGCCGATGCGCAATTGGCGTTGCAAAGCAGAAATTGAGGTTTTCTTGCTGTCTAACACAAACGCAACGGCTTGGTCGAATAATTCGTCGCTGTCGGCATTTGGGTTGACGATGTTTGTGGTTTCCAAAGCTGCTTCACCGCTGAGCAAGCCTTCGATGTAGCGGGTTGGGGCTTGTTCTTTGACATGGGCAACGACTTTATGCACTTCATCATCGGAGACAAATGCACCTTGCACGCGGGTGGGCTCGGCGCTGCCCGGTTGCAGGAATAAAGAGTCGCCGTATTTCAGCAATTCGTCGGCGCCTATTTGGTCGAGAATGGTGCGGCTGTCGATTTTGCTTTGCACGGTAAAGGCCATGCGCGTCGGGATGTTGGCTTTGATTAAACCGGTTACCACATCGACACTCGGGCGTTGTGTGGCAACAATCATGTGAATGCCAGCGGCACGCGCTTTTTGCGCCAAGCGGGCGATTTGCTGCTCGACGGCTTTGCGTTCAGTCATCATCAAATCGGCCAATTCGTCAATCACCAACACAATCAGCGGTAGTTTTTCCAATGGCTCGGGGTCATCAGGATTTAAGCTGAAAGGGTTCAGCAACGGTTTGCCTGCTGCTTTGGCATCTCCGACTTTCTTATTGAAGCCGTCTAAATTGCGCACGCCGGCATGAGAAAGCAGGCGGTAGCGTTTTTCCATTTCGGCCACACACCAATTCAGCGCCTGACCGGCTTCACGCATATCGGTGACAACCGGGCAGAGCAGGTGTGGAATGCCGTCATAAATGCTCAATTCCAGCATTTTCGGGTCAATCATGATGAAGCGCACTTCATCCGGCGTGGCTTTATACAGCATAGACATAATCATGCCGTTGACGCCGACGGATTTGCCCGAGCCGGTCATACCGGCCACCAATAAATGGGGCATTTTGGCCAAATCGCCGACTACCGGATTACCGGAAATGTCTTTGCCCAAGGCGACAGTCAGCTTGGATTGCGCTTCGTTAAATACTTCTGAAGACAAGATTTCGCTCAACATCACGTCTTGACGGTGTTCGTTTGGCAATTCAATGCCCATGGTGTTTTTACCGGCAATGGTTTCCACCACGCGCACGGCTTGTACCGACATCGAGCGCGCCAAGTCTTTGGCCAAACCGACAATCTGGCTGCCTTTCACGCCTTGCGCCGGTTCGATTTCAAAGCGGGTAATCACAGGGCCTGCAGTAGCTGACACTACTTGCACACCAATGCCGAATTCGGCCAGCTTGGATTCAATGCGTTCGGCAGTTTGCTGCAACACATCGGGATTAACGGCTACCGGTTCGCCTTCGGGGATACGCAGTAAATTCATGCTCGGCTTGTGATATTCGCCCACAGCTTGCGGCTCTTTATGGTCGTCAAACAAAGATGTTTGAATTTTAGGCGGTGGCGCTACCGATACGGTCACGGCTTTGCGGTTGCTGCTGCTGCCTTCGATCTTCTGCATAGGCTCGGCAGTGATGGTTTTGGCTTCTTTCAACAGGCGGCGAGCCGGTTTGGTGTCGCGCAAATCGGTGGTGTCGTCGGCTTTTTGTTGCTTTTTATCGGCGATTTTTTGTTTGAGGTTTTGTAGGTTTTTCTCGGCGTTGTGGCCGGTTTTAGCCAAGACTTCCAGCCAAGAAACCTGTGCCAGCAGCGAAATCGCCAACAGCAATACCACAAACATAATCAACAAGCTGCCGGATTTACCCAGCAGCCAACCCAATCCTGAGCCGGCAAACGCACCGATTAAACCGCCGGCACCCACAGGCAGCGAGTCGTTCAATGCGGCATCAAATGCGAAGTGTTCTAAAATCGGGCTGCACACCAGCAGCAAAAACAAGGCCAAAGCCGCCACACCGTGATTGTAGGGCTTATGGTTTTCTTGCTTTTGCAGCGGACGGAAGTTTTTATAGAGAAACATACCCGAGGCGATAATCCACCACCAAAACGACAGGCCGAATAAATAGTAGCCGATATCCGACACATACGCGCCGAACAAGCCGCCGAAGTTTTGCACTTTGCTGGTGTTGGCCACGCTGCGCGACCACGCCGGATCGCTCATGTCGAAGCTCAATAAAGAAATCGCCAGATAAATGGTCACCACCAAGCCGAACAGCCACATGGTGTCGTTAATAAGGTTCACCACATGCTCAGGGCGGGCTTTTTTTTCTTCGTCTTTTTGTAAGGCTTTGGCTGCTTTCAGGCTTTCCGACAGCTTATTGGGCTGGACAGCAGGTTGCGGTTTGGCCGAGCGGCGCGCAGCGGGCTTGGCGGCTTCCGTTTTGGCTTTGACTTTGGGTTTGGGAGGTGTTTTCGTAGATTTTGTGGCCATAGAATTCTGTTGCAGAGGCCGTCTGAAACGGCATCTAAAAGTAATGTGCGTAATGTCGAATTATACAATAAACCGCTGTCGTGATATACACAAAGGCCGTCTGAAATGTTTCAGACGGCCTAAATGATTGGTCTCAAATCAGGTTGCTGATAAAAATCAGCAGAATCACCAGCGGCACCAAATATTTGACATAGTTGAACCAAATATTCACAGTGGTGTCGTTGCCTTGATGACGCAATTCGTCTTTCGCTTCATCTTTCATCATAAAGCCGACAAACAATGCCGAGCCCAAAGCCGTGAGCATAAATAGGATATTGCCGCTGATAAAATCGAAAGCATCAAAAATATTGCGGCCGAAAATTGAAATATCCCGCCAAGGGCCATAAGCTAAAATCGATGGAATATTGCCCAATACATAAATACCGCCCAATACAATGGTAATCGCTGCAGCACGACGGATTTTGGTTTTTTCCTGTAGCGCCGTAATCAACACTTCGTAAATGGTTAAAGAAGTGGTGAGCGCGGCAATCAGCAGCAGCGAGAAGAAAATCACCGCAAACACAGAGCCTGCCCACATATTGGAAAACACGATCGGCAGGCTTTGAAACACCAATGTCGGGCCGGAATTTGGCGCTACACCAAAGCTGAAGAGTGAAGGAAAAATCATAAAGCCCGCCAATACTGCAATCAAGGTATTGGTAATGGCGGTGATGACGGCCGTCTGAACCAGATTTTCGTTTTTATCCAAATAGCTCGATAAGGTAATCATCACGCCAAAGCCTAAACTCAAGGCGAAAAATACTTGTCCGAGCACAAAGACAAACAATTGCGCCGTGATTTTGCTGAAATCGGGTTTCAGATAAAAAGTGATGCCTTCCATCGCGCCGGGTAGGGTAACGTTGCGCACCACCATCGCAATCAGGAATAAAAACAGCAGTGGCATTAAGTATTTGGCTGCTTTTTCAATGCCGCCAATCACGCCTTTGACCAAAATAAAATAGTTCGCCAACACAAAAAGCAGGGTGTAAAGCGCAATCGACCATGGGCTATTTTCAATATGCTCGCTAAAAAACGCTTTGGTGACTTCTCCGTGAATCGGTTGCGACACATCCAAGCCACCGCCGATTAAGTTCACAATATAGCTGATGACCCAGCCGCCAAGCACCATATAATAAGCCATGATGCCGAATGCGCCGAGTAAGCCCATCCAGCCGACAAGTTTCCAGATTTTTGGTACCGGTTTGCCGTTGAGTTCGCCACCAAAGGCATCCAGCGCGTTGACGCCTTTACGCCGACCAATCACGTTTTCCACCAAAATCATCGGAATACCGATTACAATCATGGCAATACAAAATAAAAATACATACGCGCCACCACCGTTTTCACCGACTAAATAGGGAAAACGCCAAGTAGCGCCGAAGCCGACCGTCGCGCCGGCAACAGTCAGAATATAGGTTAATCGGTTTGACCAGGTTTGACGGGGTTGAGAAGAATTCATATTAATATATTTATAATAAAGCAAAACCAAAGGGTGATATTATACGCCTGATAAAGTATGCAATTTAGCTGAATATTAAAAATACTGATAGTGAATAATTCTGGAAAAGATAATTTCTATAGTGAAAAATGGTAATAATTTAGGCTGTCTGAAAACAAAATAGGTGAAAAGACTGGTTCGAGATAAAGGATTTAGATTGTAATATTGTAATAGACTTGAATAGCAATGTTGTTGTGGCAACAAGTTTTCATATTATTGAGCATGAAAAAACGAAAAACCTGCCATAGGCAGGTTTTTTAATGTTCCTTTAGAAAATAAACGTCGGATTAGCGGTCGTTAACCCAATCGTCCAATTCTTTTTCAACTTGTTCTTTGGTGTAGCCGTAACGCTCTTGAATGCGTCCTGCCAACTGATCGCGTTGGCCTTCTACGACTGCCCAATCATCATCGGTTAATTGGCCCCATTTCACTTTGGCTTTACCTTTTAATTGATCCCACTTACCTTCTACTTGATCCCAGTTCATACCAGTTCCTTTCGTTATGTTTTAAGGGGTACACGCTTTGTGTCTTGTGTGAAACCATCGTAACCAAATGGTTGGGGAAATGCAAGTGTGGGAAATAAATGCGTTTTCAAATGATGATTTTATCTCATTGTTCTTTATTTGAATATTTAAAATGCATTAAATTCTATTTACTTAAACAGTTAAATTTTAAAGAAAACAGACAAAATTATGTTTTGGGCAAAAATGAATAATGAAGGAGAGTTAAGGGGGAAAGAAGGTTAATAATAGAGTTGCTTCAAATAATTTAGGGATAAAAAAGACCATCTATACAAGGGGAAAAGTATAGATGGCCAAACACATTACGGGGAAAACGTCTTACTCACGTACTTACTCCTTGCGAAGCAAGTATTACTCAGACGAATAAATTATATAATAGTTCGAAAAAATTTGTGTTAATTTTTGTTAATTGCAAGATAATTTAAATAACTCTCTGATTTTATTTCATTTAAAATCATAATGATTCTTGTTGTAAAAAGGATGCGATAGGAATTTAGAGAAACTTCCATTCTCCGGGGGCTAAATTTTGTGTGTCCCAGTCGCCGAATTGATCGCGATGCAAGTGTTCGACGCGGTTGCCGGCAGCAGCCACCATGCGTTTGACTTGATGGTATTTGCCTTCGGTAATAGTCATGATCAGCGTATTGGCATCTTCCAAATAAGCTTCGGCTGCGCGGACAGTTTCGTTGCCGTTATGCAGTAAAACGCCGTTTTTCAAGGTTTCACACAAGCTTTTATCAGCGGCGTGTTTGAGTGTTACGCGGTAAATTTTCGCCACTTTATGCTTGGGTGAGGTCACGCGATGGTTGAACTGGCCGTCGTTGGTAATCAGCAAAACGCCTGTGGTGTCGGCATCCAAGCGGCCAACTGCCTGCATATCGATATTGCGCATGTGGTCGGGAAACAGGCTGAATACGCTCGGGTATTGCTGCGGTTTGTGCGAGGTTTCGTAATCGGCAGGTTTGTTGAGCAGAATATAGAAGTGGGGCATGGGCACGACTACAACGTCATCGCCGTCAATACTGAGCGTGTTGACATCGGCAGGCTCAATGGTGCTTTTGGCGTTGTTCCAAATGTCGCCGTTAATCACGACGTAATCGTTGTCGATCAGCCATTGGCACTGCTTGCGGCTGCCAAGGCCCTGTGATTGCAGGTATTTGAGAAGTTGCATAATAGTATATGGAATCAAGGTTCAGATGGCCTATTTTACTGTAATTTAGGCCGTCTGAAAGGTCTCAGGATGTGGACAACAAAAAAATCGCCCCTTTAAAATAATTAAGGGGCGCAAAAGGAACACAAACCACTACCAAAACTGTTACAGGGCAAATTCTCCTAATTTATGTGTTGCCGGATAAAGTGCTTTCATCAAATCATGCGGTGAGAGCGATAAATCTTTGCTGCCTGTGGTCAGGCGGCCTTGTTGTGGGGTAAGCTCCAATAGGCAGGTGGGGGCTGCTTGGGTGTGCTTACCTTTGCTGCGTTCCAAGCGGCGCTGTAGGGCGCTGCTGACGCGCTGGTATAAATTGTCTTTCTGTTTCACTTCGCGGGTGTGGGCAACCCAACTTAACCGCGCTTGTGAAACTTCGTCTTCAATCAGCAAAATACCGGTATCAGATGGATTTTCAGACGGCATACACGGTAATCCAACATAATATCGACCATCTAAAGTCACATACACTGCGTCGTGTATTTCACAATCGCCGCAGCCTTGTGTGGCCAAAAGCGAGCGGATGGTGTGTTGGTGCAGTCTCAGAATGTCGAGAGAGACTTGCTTAAAAATACTTTCCGGCATGTGCTTCTCCTTTCTTTCTGTGTGTTGCGTTGTGTGTTTCGATGAGTTGAATTATACGGATTTCTCTCTAATTTGCAAATGATAATTGTTATTATTATTTAATAATAAGATAAGATTTTGATTTTTATTAAAATTAATTTGAGATAAATTTTCAAAACTTGAGTAATTTAGTCGGGAAATGGTGAAAATCAGCTTTTGCGGTATGTTTGAGTTGCCGTCTAGAAGAGTTTAGTCGGCCTGGGTGTTTAGGCGCATGAACATCCGACTAAACTTTTGCAAGCTATACTTTCATGCATTGATTTAGTATGATTCGGGCAACAAAAAAAGGACAGTACATGAGCAAACGCCAGATTATATTCGACACCGAAACCACCGGTTTTCTCGATGACCCGACTAACCGCATGATTGAGTTTGCCGGTGTTGAGATGATCAACCGCCAATTGACCGGCAATTACCTGCATCTTTATATCCATCCCGAACGCGATATTCCGGAAGATGCGGTTAAGGTGCATGGTTTGACATTGGAAGTGTTGGAAGAGAAAAACGCGCCGGTTTTTGCGGCGGTAGGAAATCAGATTGCCGATTTTATCCGCGATGCCGAAATCATTGCCCACAATGCGCCGTTTGACGAAGGGTTCTTAAACCGCGAATTTTCTAAAATCGGTTTGCCCAATGTGCGCGAGCTCGGCTGCCAAGTGACCGACACCTTGGCAATGGCACGTGAAATGTTCCCCGGCCAGAAAAACAGCTTGGATGTATTGTGTAACCGTTTTTCCGTTGACCGCAGTAAGCGTGTGTTGCACGGCGCATTGATCGACTGCGAATTATTGGCCGATGTGTATCTGGCCATGACTCGCCAGCAGTTTGACTTGATGGGCGGCACAAACGAAGAAAACGGCGAGGGGCAAGCGCAGGTAAATCTGGTGCAAACCACACGCAATGGCCGCTTGAAAGTGGTGTGTGCCGATGAAAGCGAATTGGCCGAGCATGAACAATATTTAGATGCGCTGGGCGATGAATGCGTTTGGCGCAAACCGGCAACGGTGGAGCAGCAGGCATGAAACGCAATATCGCTTTGATTCCGGCCGCCGGTATCGGCGCACGTTTTGGGGCGGGCAAGCCCAAGCAATATGTGGAAATCAACGGTAAAACCGTGTTGCAGCACACCGTCGATATTTTTCAGCAGCATGAGCAGATTGATTTTATTGCCGTTATCGTGTCGCCGGAAGACCATATTTTTCAGACGGCCTCGGATAAAGTCGGCATTTTTAAGGTGGGCGGGGAAACGCGTGCCGAAACCGTGCGCAACGGTGTGGAAGTTTTATTAAAACAAGGTTTGGCAGCAGAAACCGACAATATTTTGGTGCACGATGCCGCACGTTGCTGTCTGCCTGCCGAAGCCTTGAGCCGCTTGATTGAAGCAGCAGCCAATGCCGAACAAGGCGGAATTTTGGCCGTACCGGTAGCGGATACTTTGAAGCGCGCGGGTGAAGACAGCCAAATCACGGCAACTGTTTCGCGCACCAGATTATGGCAGGCGCAAACGCCGCAGCTTTTTCAGACGGCCTTATTACACCGCGCTTTGTCTGCCGATGATTTAAGCAGCGTGACCGATGAAGCGTCGGCGGTAGAAATGCTGGGCGTGCAGCCTTTGCTGGTGTTGGGCGATACACGCAATTTAAAGCTGACCTTGCCACAAGACGAATTTATTGTGCGCTTATTGCTCGCTAATTAAATATGAGGCCGTCTGAACAATTTGTTTCAGACGGCCTGAGACCTTTGCAAAATCCCTATCTTTGGCACATTTCTTCGTTGTGCGCTGCTCGAAAGCTTGCCTATCTAAGTGATATGTCTGCGCTGCTACAACTTTGAACTGCGCTCAAATCTAGGGTTTTGCAAAGGTCTTGGCCTGAAACATGAAACCAATTCACAATAGGAAAGAAAACATGAATATCCGTATCGGACAAGGTTATGACGTTCACCAACTGGTCGAGGGGCGTGATTTGATTCTCGGCGGTGTGAAGATTCCGTTTGAAAAAGGTTTGCTCGGCCATTCCGATGCCGATGCTTTGTTGCACGCGATTACTGATGCGGTATTGGGGGCAGCAGCGTTGGGCGACATCGGCAAGCTGTTTCCCGACACAGCGGCAGAAAACAAAGATGCCGACAGCCGATTTTTGCTGCGTGAAGCCTATAAAGTGGTGCAGGCGCAGGGGTGGCAAGTGGTGAATGTGGACAGCACCATCATCGCCCAGCAGCCGAAACTGCGCCCGCACATCGATGCCATGCGCGCGAATATTGCCGAAGATTTGGGCATTGATATGGCCTGTGTCAACGTGAAGGGCAAAACCAACGAAAAGCTCGGCTATCTCGGCCGCATGGAAGCGATTGAAGCGCAGGCGGCGGTGTTGTTGGCGCGTATCGGCAGCGAATAATCTGTCATGACGGTTTGCCGTCTCGATGTTAAAATTAAAGTGAGCAGTTTGTAAAAGGCTCAACATTCATCCACCATCATTTATAAGGGAGCAATCATGGCGACACAAGACGAATTGAAGCGAATTGCAGCGGAAAAAGCGGTTGAATTTGTGCCGGAAAACGAATACATCGGCATCGGCACCGGCTCGACCATCAATCTCTTTATCGAAGCTTTGGGTAAGAGCGGTAAAAAAATCAAAGGCGCGGTATCGACTTCGAAAAAATCCAGCGAATTGTTGGCGCAATACGGCATTCCCGAATTGTCGCTCAATGATGTGCATCATTTGGCGGTGTATATTGATGGTGCCGACGAAGTGAACCACATGCTGCAAATGATTAAAGGCGGCGGTGCGGCGCATTTGAACGAAAAAATCGTGGCCAGCGCGGCGGATAAATTTATCTGTATTGCCGATGAGAGTAAATACGTTTCACGCTTGGGTAAATTCCCGCTGCCGGTGGAAGTGATTCCGAATGCCCGTTCATTGGTATCGCGCAAACTGTTGGCCATGGGCGGCCAGCCTGAATTGCGTCTTGGCGTGACCACGTTTCACGGCAACCAAATCGTTGACGTGCATGGTTTAAATATCGACCGTCCGGTAACGCGTGAAGACGAAATCAACCAAATCGTCGGCGTAGTGGAAAACGGTATTTTTGGCCGCAATGCCGCAGATGTGTTGGTATTGGGTACGGCAGGAGGTGCCAAAGTGATTTATCCGGGTCAGGATTAAACCCGAATCGTGAGGTTGAGACCTTTGCAAAACCCCAGATTTGAGTACAGTTCGAAGTTAGAGCAGCACAGAAAGCGAAGACATATCATAAAAGGCTAAGCTTTCGAGCAGCGCATAACGAAGAAATGTGCCAAAGATGGGGATTTTGCAAAGGTCTCAGGCCGTCTGAAAAGTGTCAATATTTTCAGACGGCCTTTACGATAGATAATGGAATAACAAGATGTTGAAATGGTTGGCCATTGTGGCCGCAGTGGCCGGTGGCTTAGGGTATAGCAGCGATAAAATCGACTGGTTGAAAGTCGGTGGCGAAGTTGTCGAGCGTGTCAAACAGGGTAGTAATTGGAAAAGTGTGCTGCCCGATTTGTATGAATTGGCCGGCATCGAGCAAGCAGACAAGCAGAAGCAAAGCCAACAGAAAAATTACACCGGCCGCATCACGCGCATTTCCGATGGCGACACCATCCACGTCACCGATGCCAACGGTCGCAAACACAAAATCCGCATGGCGCATATCGATGCGCCGGAAATGAACCAAGCCTACGGCACCCGTTCGCGCGACCAATTAAAAGCGGTGGCGGATAATGCCAAAGTCAAAGTGAAAGTGTTCGAGCTGGACCGCTACGGGCGCGAAGTGGCGCAAGTGTTTAAAGGCAATACCGATTTGAACCTGATGATGGTACGCGAAGGCGCAGCGTGGCATTATGAATATTACGCCAAGAAGCAGCAAAACAAACTAGCGTTTACAGAATACGCCGCCGCGCAAAAGCAGGCCAAGCGTGACCGCAAAGGCTTGTGGCGGGCAAAAAATCCGCAAGCGCCGTGGGATTTTCGCAAGCAGCAAAATGCTGAGAAAAATCAAAGCACCAATACCAAATGGTTTGGCTGGTAGTTTTCAGACGGCCTTTTTATTTGATTTTAAACAGGCCGTCTGAACACCAACACTTGCGAAATCGGCAATAAATCGGTATGTTGGATTTGATTCTTTTCTCACGATTCCCCCAGATTCTAAGAAAGGCCGTCTGAATATGTCCACCTTATTAATCGTGCGCCCCGAGGCGCGGGCGCAACAAGACATTGCCGTATGCCGTCAATTGGGTTGGGATGCGGTTGCGTTCAGCCCCATCGAAATCGAACCCGATGAAACCGCTTTGGCTGGCTTGGCGGAAGTGTTCCAACAATGCGACGCCGTGTTTTGGGTCAGCCCTACCGCCATTGAAATTGCCGCGCCGCATGTTGATTTTTCAGACGGCATGAAAGTGCAGATTACCGTTGGTGAAGCCAGCCGCCGAACGTTAAGCCGTTTTACCCAGCATGAAATTTTCAGCCCGACCGACGGCAACGACAGCGAAGCCGTGTTGCGGCTGCCGATTTGGCAAAACCTGCCGCAAAATGCCAAAATTTTAGTGATTCGTGGGCATGGCGGACGCGATTTTCTCATCGAAAATTTGCGCAAACAAGGCTTTGGTGTGGCAGTGGCCGAAGTGTATTTCAGACGTCCTAAAGAATTGAATTGGCAAGATTTCCCCGAAGAAAATGTGCAAGCGGCATACATCACTTCTGCCGAAAGCGTAAAAGCCTTATTTGAACAAGTGCCGCCGGCATTGGCGCAACGCTTCAAAACCTTGCTATACTTGACCCATCATGAGCGTGTGGCCGATGCTTTACGGCAGGCCGGCGCGCAAAATATCCAATTGGTCGCCGCACTCGATGCTGCGGCTTTATCCCATGTCTCAAACGGAGCCGATATGAGCCAAACCGAAGACAAGCAACCCGAAATCAATCAAAATAACGACGAGCGCGTGATTGCGGTCAATGCAGAAGGCAAAGCCATGCCGTCTGAAAAAGCCGAGTCAGAAAGCGTACCGGCCGAACCGAAGCCGACCGCCGCAGAGGTGGCTGAATCTCGAAATACAGGAAACACTATGTCAGACAATAAAAATACACCGAAAAACGAGTCATCTTCCCAAACTCCTGCGCCGGTGGTGATTCAGCAATCATCCGGCAAAGGTTTGGCTGTTGGTGCGCTGGTGCTGGCTTTACTGGGCTTGGGTGCGAGCGGTTTCTTGTTTGTTCAAGGTCAGAATGTGTTGAGAAATCAAGAGTTGGCCTTTACCCAAAAAATTGACAAGGCTGCATTGGGTGAATCTGAAAATGCTTCTTTGCTGAAAGACAACATCAACCGCCAAACCGCCATTCAAGCCGAAATCGAGCGTTTGGCCAATGCGCAAAAAGCCAACAGCGACCAAATCGAATTGAATCAAAAAGCCTATCAGGAATTGGTGAAAGGCCGTGTCAATTGGCTGGTGGACGAAGCAGAAAGCATGCTGAATCTGGCTGCGCAGCAATTGATGCTGTCGGGTAATGTGCCGGGTGCGGTGGGTGTGTTGGAACACGTCAACAGCCGCTTGAGCCGTTTCGACCAGCCTGAATTGTTGCCGATTAAACAAGCCATCAGCAACGATTTGGCCGAGTTAAGAAATCGACCTTATGTTGATGTTTCCGGTACCGCTTTGCGTATCGACCGCTTGGAAACCGCTGTGGCTGGTTTGTCATTAGTGGTGGATGGTACGCTGAAACCGGGTGCGGTAGAGCAGGTTCAAGAAAATCCACAGCTTTCATGGTGGGAAAATGCATGGGAAAAATCGCTGGGCGCATTGAAAGGCTTGGTAGAAGTGCGCAATTTGGAGAGCAACGATTCGATGTTGTTGTCGCCGGAGCAGATTTATTTCGTGCGTGAAAACTTACGCCTGCGCCTTTTGGATGCCCGCACTGCCTTGCTGCAACACAATGGTGAAGTGTATCAAAGCGATTTGAACAATGTCGAAGCCACCGTGAAACAGTATTTTGACAATAAATCACCGGCTACCCAATCATGGCTGAAAGAATTGGCCGAATTGAAAGCCTTGGATATTCGCATGACCAGCGGTGATGCGCTGAAAAACAGCTTGGCTGCCGTACGTGCTTATCAAGATGGCAGCCGTGCGCAAGCCGCAGTAGCTGCTGTACCGGCGGAAACTGAAGCTTCTGAGTCGAAAGCCGCTTCCGAAGCTGCTGAAGCGCAAGCATCCGCCCCTGTTGCCGCAATGCCTGAAGCGCCTGAGTTGCCGTCTGAAAACAAAGCATCGCAGCCGCAAACACCGGCCGCACCTGCTGCCAAACCTGAAGCCACTCAAGAAGCACCGGCACAAGCGAAAGGGGAACAGGCATGAAAAGCGTCATTTGGATTGTGATTTTATTTGCCGCTGCGGTGGGCTTGGCACTTGTCTCGGGTATTTACACCGGTAACGTGTATGTCGTAGTTGAGCAGACCATGCTGCGCATCAATCTGCATGCCTTTATTCTGGGCTTGATTGCGGTGGTTGTGGTGTTGTATTTGTTGGTGAAATTCTTGGCCAGCGTGTTGAATGTGCCGAGCCGCTTGCAACGCTTCGGCGTAGCACGCAAAGGCAATCAAGCCGTGCATGCTTTGAATAGCGCAGGTTTGGCGTTTTTTGAAGGCCGCTTTGAAAAAGCCGAATTGGAAGCGGCCAAAGTATTGACCAACAAAGAAGCGGGCGACAACCGTACCTTGGCTTTGATGTTGGGCGCACACGCCGCCGACCAGATGGATAATTTAGACTTGCGCGACCGATATTTGAAAGACATTGAATTGCTGCCAAAAAAACAGCAGTTGTCGCGCTACCTGCTGCTGGCGGAATCGGCATTAAGCCGCCGCGATTATCCGGCTGCCGAAGAAAACCTGAATGCCGCCGCACAAATCAACCCAAACCTGACCCGCTTGGTCCGCTTGCAATTGCGTTATGCGTTTGACCACGGTAATGCATTGGAAGTGTTGAATAAAGCGGAAAAACTGGTGAAAGCCGGTGCAATTAACGATTATGAGGCCGAACAATACCAAACTTGGGCATACCGTCGGCTGTTGGCATTGGCTTCCGACCAAAACGGCTTGAAAGCCTGCTTGAAACGCATTCCGGATAATTTAAAAGCCGGTGAAATGTGTATCGAAATTGCGCAGAAATACGAGCGTTTGGGCTTGTATGAGCAAGCGGTGAAATGGGTCAACCAATATTATCCGCAAACGCAGCAAGTCGAATTGCTGGAGCCTTTTGTTGAAAGCGTGCGCTATTTGAGCGACCGTGAGCAACAAAAAGCCATCGACACGGCCGATTCTTGGTTGAAAGCACGCCCGGATAATGCGCAATTGCTGATGTATTTGGGTCAATTGGCTTACGGTAAACAGCTGTGGGGCAAGGCGCAAGGCTATTTGGAAGCTAGCTTGGCGATTAAACCGAGCTTGAGCGCGCATTTGGCGCTGGCACGTGTGTTCGACGAAACCAACCAATCGCAAAAAGCTGATGCCCAGCGTAAGCTGGTGTTGGAAAGCGTGGTGGAAGAGGAAGAACCGGTTGCCTTGATGGCCAAAGTTTAAGCGCATTCACTTAAAGGCCGTCTGAAACGTTTCCATGCATGTGAAACCTGTTCAGACGGCCTTTTTATGTTTACAATACGTTCATCATGCGTGATAACTCAATACGCGTATTTCATTGATCCCGGCCGCCTGTTCAGACGGCCTTAAATTCAGAAAGCTGTCATGATTCCATTGCAAAACGATACTTTTCTCCGTGCTCTTTTAAAGCAACCTGTTGAATACACACCGATTTGGATGATGCGCCAAGCCGGACGCTATCTGCCGGAATACAAAGCCACGCGCGCACAGGCAGGCAGTTTTTTGGATTTGTGTAAAAACACCGAGCTGGCCACTGAAGTGACTATTCAGCCTTTGGAGCGTTTTGATTTGGACGCGGCGATTTTGTTTTCCGACATTCTGACTGTGCCGGATGCCATGGGCTTGGGGCTGTATTTTGCCGAAGGTGAAGGGCCAAAATTTGAGCGCCCGTTGCAGCATGAAGCCGACATCGCCAAATTGGAAGTGCCGGATATGGCTAAATTGCAATATGTGTTTGACGCGGTTACTTCCATCCGCACTGCCTTAAACGGCCGCGTTCCGTTGATTGGCTTCTCCGGCAGCCCGTTCACGCTGGCTTGCTATATGGTTGAAGGCGGCAGCAGCAAGGAATTTCGCACCATCAAAACCATGATGTATTCGCGCCCTGATTTGCTGCACAAAATTTTGGCCACCAATGCTCAAGCAGTGACGGCTTATCTGAATGCGCAAATCGAGGCCGGTGCGCAGGCGGTGCAGATTTTTGATACTTGGGGCGGCGTGTTGAGCGATGCTGCGTTTGAAGAATTCAGCCTGCAATACATGCAGCAGATTGTCGCCGGTTTGAAACGCGAAAGCGAAGGCCGTCAAGTGCCGGTGATTGTATTTGCCAAAGGCGGCGGCTTATTGCTGGAGAAGATGGCGGCCATCGGCGCCGATGCGCTGGGCTTGGATTGGACTTGCAACATTGGTGAAGCGCGCCGTCGTGTGGGCGACAAAGTGGCGCTGCAAGGCAACTTTGATCCGTTTGCTTTGTTCGGCACACCGGAAAGCATCCGCACTGAAGTGGCACGCATCCTCGGCGATTACGGCCAAGGCAGCGGCCATGTGTTTAATCTCGGTCATGGTATTAATCAACATGCCAATCCGGAACACGCCAAAATCTTGGTTGATACCGTGCATGAATTGTCACGCCAATATCACAAATAATTGAAGATTATTGACATCCTCCCCCTGCATGAATGCAGGGGATTCCTACTGTGGTTAGCGATGTTCTGCTCACTCACTTCGGTGGGTTCGTGCTGCTGACAACCTTACTGCATTGTTCACTTCACACGCGCTACGGACAAGTCCTGCCCTGAAACTGATTTCGCTGCCAGTATTTCCTGACCGCGTTTCAATACATTGATTGCGCCGACAATATCGGCATTGTTTTGATAGCCACATTCCACACACTTAAAGTTAGCTTGTGTTTGTCGGTTATCTTTGGACGTATGATTACAAGCAGGGCAACAACGGCTGGTATTTTGTGGTGGAACGGCAATCAGATGTCCGCCATTCCACAACAGTTTGTAATCCAACTGTCGTCGAAACTCAAACCAAGACTGGTCTAAAATTGCCCGATTTAAGCCCGATTTTTGCTTCACGTTTTTGCCATGCTTTTCGGCGCTACCTTTGGCAGATTTGGACATATTCGCCACTTGCAAATCTTCCACAAATACAATCGCGTGGTTTTGGCTGATTTCACTTGTGATTTGATGCAAGTGGTTTTTACGAATATTGGCGATTTTGTGATGCAGCTTTGAAATTTTGAGTTTGAGTTTCTGCCAATTTTTACTGAATTTCGTTTTGTTTTTGAAACGTTTTTGTAACTTGGCTAACTTACCTTTTAGCATTTTGAATGCAGCGATTGGTTTAAAAAATTGACCGTCCGACAAAGTTGCAAAACGAGCAACACCCATATCAATGCCAATTTCTCCGCCTTTGGGCATAGGGATTTCAGTTTCACATTCAGTTTGAATAGAAACGTACCATTTACCACATTTTTGGCTAACCGTTACGTTTTTCAGGCAGCCTGAAACATTGCGGCTGTTGCGATAGCGTACCCAACCGATTTTCGGAAAATAGATACGGCTGTTTTGCTGTTCTAATTTGCAGCCTTGCGGAAAGCGGAAACTGTCTTTTTCGCCCTTACGTTTGAATTTGGGAAACTCTGCACGTTTGGCAAAGAAGTTTTTGAAACTGGCTTCCAAGTCTTTTAAACTTTGTTGCAAAACTTGGCTGTGGCAGTCTTTGAGCCAGTCTAATTCTCGTTTCCATTCAGGCAGCAAGTTTGCGATTTTGGTGTAACTGAATTTAAACGAATTATCTTGTTGATACTGTTCATTTTGATACGCCAAAGCCCGATTGAAAACAAATCGGCTGCAACCGCAAAATTGTTTCATTTTGCGGATTGCTGCGCCATTGGGTATGAGTTCAAATTTAAAGGCTTTGAGTATTTGCATGATTTCATAGATAATGGAATTTTTGTTTATTTTACACTTGGTCTATGGAAAAAGAAACTGACTTAAGACGCGGTAGACACGTTGTTTTTAACTTGCACGTTCATTTAGTCTTTATGGCTAAATATCGCCGAAAGGTATTCACAAAAGAAGTTTTAGATGATATGCGCGGTATTTTTGAAAGTGTCTGCACAGACTTTGAAGCGCAATTGGTGGAATTTGACGGAGAGAATGACCATGTCCATTTACTGGTAAATTATCCACCCAAAGTATCTATTTCAAAACTCGTGAACAGTTTGAAAGGTGTGTCTAGTCGTATGATTAGGAAAAAAAATTACCCCAGTATTCGTGAGAAACTTTGGGGTGGGGCGTTGTGGTCGCCGTCTTATTTTGCTGGTAGTTGCGGCGGTGCGCCGATTTCTATTATTCGGCAGTATATTGAGCAACAAAATACGCCTGACTGAAATATTAGTGGTTTTAGGACACTGCTTCGCAGTCCGTGCCTTATATCTCCGCCGTGAACGGCGAAGTTTTACGGCACTGTCTGATAAAAAGCCGTCTGAACTTCAGACGGCCTTACATTCGCATTTCAAGTGCAACGCTCAAATGCCATTGGCAAGGGCTGCTGAAAACAGATCACCCGGTGTCTCATAGTCTAATGTCTTTCTCGGTCGGCGGTTAAGGGCCTCCTCAACCGCTTTAATCTTTTTAGCACCCAGTTTCCTAAAATCCGTCCCTTTGGGGAAGTATTGTCTGATCAGCCCGTTGGTATTTTCCACCAAGCCTTTTTCCCAAGAATGGTATGGACGGCAGAAGTAAGTTTCCGCACCCAGGGCTTTGACAAAGGTTTTATGTCGGTAAAACTCTTTACCGTTATCCAAAGTAATCGTTTGAATGATATCTTTAAACGGCTTCAATGCCCGAATCACTACCCGGGCTACATCTTCTGCTTTGAAATTGCTGATTTTGCGGATAACGACAAATTTGGTTTTTCTTTCAACAGCAACCACCAGTCCGCTTTTTTGGTCTTTACCGACAATGGTGTCCATCTCGAAATCGCCGACCCGCTCTTTTTGATCGACAATGGCAGGTCTGTGTTCAATGTCGGTTCTGTCCGGTACGCTGCCTTTTGTCCATGCACCGCTGCCGTATTTTCTGCGGTAGGGTTTGGAAACGATACGCAGATGGGTGTACAGGTCGCCGCCGTTTTGACGGTCTTTGGCGAGATAGCGGTAAAGGGTGCTGTGGTGCAGTTTGATGTGTTGATGTTTCAGCAGGTAGCCGCAGACTTGTTCGGGGCTGTATTTTTGGGTAATCAGTTTGTTAACAGTCTGTTTGACGGCAGTAGTCAGTTTGGTTGGCTTTTTGTTTTTCTTTTTAACTTCGCTTTGCTGTTGTGTTTTTCGGTAACAGTAGGTTCCGTTGACGGAATGCCGTCTGATTTCCCGACTGACGGTGGCGGGATGACAACCGATGTTCTGTGCGATTTGGTTTAGGGGTAGGTTGCGGTAATGTCTGGAAATGTAGTATCTTTGGTGTGAGGTCAGTTGTGTGTAGGCCATATTGCAATCTTTCTTGTCAGGAAAGGCAGTATACTACCGCATACTGGCCTTTTCTGTTATTGGAAATTGCACTTGTTAGGCGAATGTAAGGGCTTTTTATTGCTATATTCTGGGTTATGCCCAGAAATCGCGTGGCGCATCGATTACCGGTTTCACAATACCGCTGCGTACGGCAAAGTCGCCGAAACCTTCATTAGCTTCGCGGCCTTGCGCCCATGCGCCGACCCATTGGTTGATGATGTCTAAAATTTCCGGCTCGGTGATGTTTTCTTTAAACAGGCGCGGAATCCGGGTGCCTTCGCGGTTGCCGCCAGTGTAAAGGTTGTAGCGGCCGACTGCTTTGCCGACTAAGCCGATTTCAGCCAACATGGCGCGGCCGCAGCCGTTCGGGCAGCCGGTTACGCGCAAAACGATGTGCTCTTGCGATAACTCATGACGGGCAAGAATCTCATCGATTTTGTCGGAAAAGCTTGGCAGGAAGCGTTCGGCTTCGGCCATCGCCAGCGGGCAGGTTGGCAAGGATACGCAGGCCATGCTGTTTTCACGTTGCGGCGTGACGCTGTCGCTGATTAAGCCATGTTCGCGGGCGATTTTTTCGATGGCATCTTTTTCAGACGGCCTCACGTCGGCCACAATCAGGTTTTGGTTGGCGGTGAGACGGAAGTCGCCGGTGTGGATTTTGGCGATTTCGCGCATACCAGTTTTCAGCGGACGGCCCGGATAGTCGAGCAGACGACCGTTTTCGATAAACAGGGTCAAGTGCCAGTTGCCTTCTTCGCCTTGCACCCAGCCGATGCGGTCGCCGCGTGAAGTGAATTCATAAGGGCGCAAAGGCTCAAATTTCGCGCCCATGCGGTTTTCCACTTCTTCGATAAAGGTTTGCAAACCGACGCGCTCGAGGGTGTAGCGGGTTTTGGCGTTTTTGCGGTCGCTGCGGTTGCCCCAGTCGCGCTGCACAGAAACCACGGCAGCGGCGCAATCCAATACTTTATCCAAACCGATAAAGCCGAATTCGCGCGCGGTGTTGGGGTAGGTTTTGGTGTTGCCGTGTTCCATCGACAAGCCGCCGCCGACCAAGACATTGAAGCCGACCAGTTTGCCGTTTTCTTCGATGGCGACAAAGTTCAAGTCGTTGGCGTGCAGGTCCACATCGTTGTGCGGCGGAATCACCACAGTGGTTTTGAATTTGCGCGGCAGGTAGTTTTTACCCAAAACCGGCTCGGTGGCATCGCCACTTTTCACGGAATCGGCTAAAGGTGCGGTGACTAAGTCTTCGGTAGAATGCAATTTTTCACCGTCCAGCCAGATTTCGGCATAGGCACGGGTTTTCGGCAGCAAATGCTCGCTGATTTTTTTGGCCCATTCGTAGGCTTCTTTGTGTAAACCGCTTTCGACAGGGTTGCTGGTACACAAAACATTGCGGTTCACGTCACCTGCGGTGGCGATGGAATCCAAGCCCAATTCGTTGAGCCATTGGTGCATCGGTTTGATGTTGTCTTTCAACACGCCATGAAATTGGAAGGTTTGGCGGTTGGTCAGGCGGATGGAGCCGTAGAGCGTGCTTTCACCGGCAAATTTATCAATACCCAACCATTGCTCGGGCTTGATGATGCCGCCCGGCAAACGGCAGCGCAGCATCACGTTTTTCAGCGGCTCAAGTTTTTGATCGGCACGCTCGGCGCGGATGTCGCGGTCATCTTGCTCATACATGCCGTGGAAACGGATGAGTTGGAAATTGTCGCCGTTGAAACCGCCGGTCATGCCATCTTTTAAATCATCGGCAATGGTGCCGCGCAAGTGTTGGCTTTGGTCTTTTAAGCGTTCGTTGTCAGCTAAAGGGGCATCGGGTAGTTTGGCGCGTGGGTCGGTGGTGGTCATGGTGGCTCCTAGGCTCATTTTGATATGGTCGTTACTTTACCTAGGCCGTCTGAAAATGGGAAAGAATGCTTGGTTGTATGATAAGTGCTTTTGGTTATATTCTTTTTATGCACAAAGCAACGATGTCCTTTACAGTGCCATTACACATGATTACAATGTTTCTGCCATATGCAATAGTGCTGTGGCTTATTGGGAGAGTAAGTATGATGAAGAAAATGTCTTTAATCGTTGCCGCTGTGTTGATATCAGCTCATGTCGTGGCTGCACCGGGTGTGTATGTGCAAGGCGATGTGGGTGTGGCTAAAGTGAAAATCAAAAACGACGCTTCGGATTCTAAAAGCGGCTTTAGCCCACGCGTAACTGTGGGTTACGATTTGGGTAACAATGTGCGTGTTGGTGTGGATTATACCCACTACAAAAATTATAGCTATGACTTACCGGAAGGCAGCGGCAAAGCCAAATTCCAAAGCGTAGGTGTATCGGCGATTTATGATTTTGATATGTACCAACCGGTGAAACCTTATGTGGGTGCACGCTTGGGTATCAACCGCGTTTCAGATGATTGGACTGAAGAAGGCATCGGTTATAAAGAAACAGGTTCTTACCGCAAAACCCGTACCGGCGCAGGTGTATTGGCTGGTGTGAGCTATGATGTGGCTCAAAATGTTGCCTTAGATGCCGGTTATCGTTATAACTACTGGGGTAAATTTGATGATATTAAAGTTCACTCTCACGAGGCTTCTGTTGGCGTGCGCGTGAAATTTTAATTGAATTGCATTTAGCAACCAATAAAAAAGCACCTGATATTCAGGTGCTTTTTTATATGCAAGGCTTAGGCTGATTTATTGGTTAACGCAGCTTTCACAAAAGCGTTAAATAACGGATGACCTTGGCGTGGATTGGACGTAAATTCCGGATGGAATTGACATGCGAAGAACCAAGGGTGGTTTGGCAATTCGATGGTTTCCACCAAGCGCTCGCGACCCATTGATACGCCGCCGATAACCAAACCGGCTTCTTCCAATGCCGGAACGAAGTTGTTGTTGACTTCGTAGCGGTGGCGGTGGCGCTCGCGGATTTCTTCGCTGCCGTAGATTTTAGCGGCCAAGCTGCCCGGTTTGAGTTCGACATTCTGTGCGCCCAAACGCATGGTGCCGCCTAAGTCGGCATTTTCATCACGCACTTCCACGCTGCCGTCGGCGGTTTGCCATTCGTCAATCAGAGCAACCACAGGCGATGCGCATTTCAGGTTGAATTCGGTTGAGTTGGCATCCGGTAAGCCGGCCACATCACGCGCATACTCAATCAAAGCAATTTGCATGCCTAAGCAAATGCCCAAGTAAGGTACGTTGTTTTCTCGTGCGTAACGTACCGCCGCGATTTTGCCTTCCACACCGCGCACGCCGAAGCCGCCCGGTACCAAAATGGCATCCATTTCTTTCAAAGCTGAAACATCGCCGCCGTTTTTCTCGATTTCTTCGCTATCGAAGTAGGTGATTTGCACGTCGGTTTCGGTATGGATGCCGGCGTGGCGTAAGGCTTCAATCAGCGATTTGTAGGATTCGGTCAAATCTACATATTTGCCGACCATGCCGATTTTGGCGATGTGCTTCGGGTTTTTAATGGCGTGAACGATTTTCTTCCATTCGGTCAGATCCGCTTGCTGCACATTTAATTGCAGCTGCTCGGTAATGATAGTGTCGATGCCTTGGTTGTGCAGCATTTCCGGACATTCGTAGATGCTGTCGACATCGTAGCTGCCGACAATCGCACGCTCTTCTACGTTACAGAACAAGGCGATTTTGCGACGCTCGTCTTCCGGCATAGGGCGATCCATGCGGCAAATCAAAATATCCGGCTGAATGCCGATACCCAACATTTCTTTTACGGTATGCTGGGTTGGTTTGGTTTTGATTTCACCGGCCGCGGCAATGTAAGGCACATAGCTTAAGTGGGCGAACAAGGTATTGTTGCGGCCGAGCTGGCTGCGCATTTGGCGAATGGCTTCAAGAAACGGCAGCGATTCGATGTCGCCGACGGTGCCGCCGATTTCGACGATGGCCACGTCGTAGCCTGCTGCGCCTTCGTGGATGCGGCGTTTGATTTCGTCGGTGATGTGCGGAATCACTTGCACGGTGCCGCCCAAGTAGTCGCCGCGGCGCTCTTTGGCAATCACGTTTTCATAGACTTGACCTGCGCTGAAGCTGTTGCGGCGGGTGAGCGTGGCGTTGATGAAACGCTCGTAGTGGCCTAAGTCAAGGTCGGTTTCCGCGCCGTCGTCGGTGACAAACACTTCGCCGTGTTGGAACGGGCTCATCGTACCCGGATCGACGTTGATATACGGGTCGAGTTTGAGCATGGTGACGTTGAGGCCGCGCGATTCGAGAATGGTCGCAATAGAAGCGGCGGCGATACCTTTTCCTAAGGAAGATACAACGCCGCCGGTGACGAATATAAATTTAGTCATGATGAAATACCCATGTTGGAATACGTGATTTTACCCTGAAGCCGCCGTACTGGCAAACGTGGGAAAGCAAAAATAAAACAGGCCGAGGCCTTTGCAAAATCCCCATCTTTGGTACAGTTCGAAGTTATAGCAGCGCAGAAAACGCAGATATATCACGAAGATAGGCAAGATTTCGAGCAGCGCATAACGGAGAAATGTGCCAAAGATGGGGATTTTGAAAAGGCCTCGTGCCGTCTGAAAAACACACATTCTTTTCAGACGGCCTACTGGAGATGAAGTCAACCCCATTCAACTGCTTATTTTTTCAATACTTCATCACGTAATTCACGGCGCAGGATTTTGCCGACATTAGATTTCGGCAATTCGTCGCGGAATTCGATGTCTTTCGGTACTTTGTAAGCAGTCAGTTCGGTGCGGCAAAATTCGATCAATTCTTCTTTGGTGAGCGAATCGTCTTTTTTTACCACAAACACTTTTAAGGCTTCGCCGGTTTTTTCATTCGGCACACCGATACAGGCCACTTCCAAAACCTTATCGTGATGGGCAACCACTTCTTCGATTTCGTTTGGATAAACGTTGAAGCCGGAAACCACGATTAAGTCTTTTTTGCGGTCAACCAGTTTAAACCAGCCTTTTTCATCCATGACGGCAATGTCACCAGTTTCAATAAAGCCTTTGTCATCCATCGCTTTGGCGGTTTCTTCTGGGCGGTTCCAATAGCCTTGCATCACTTGCGGGCCGCGTACCCACATTTCACCCGGTTGGCCTTGCGGCACCAGTTTGCCGTGACCATCGCGCAATTCGACTTCGGTAGAAGAAACAGGCAAGCCGATGCCGCCGCTGTAAGCTTCAATATTCAATGGATTGCAACATACGCCCGGGCTGCATTCGGTCAGGCCGTAGGCCTCGACAATCGGTGTGCCGGTGATTTTTTTCCATTTTTCCGCCACGGCTCGTTGCGTGGCCATGCCGCCGCCTAAAGTCAGCTTCAGGTTGGAAAAATCGATTTCGGCAAATTCAGGGCGGTTTACCAAACCGTTGAATAAGGTGTTTACGCCGACAAACACGCTGATGCGGTCTTTTTTCATGTCGCCGATAAAGCCTTTCATGTCGCGCGGGTTGGTAATCAAAATGATTTTGGAACCGGCATTCGAGAAAATCATCAGGTTCACGGTGAGCGCAAAAATGTGGTAAAGCGGCAGCGCAGCGATGACCACTTCTTCGCCTTCTCGCAGCAGATTTTTAATCCATTCTGAAGCCTGCATCATGTTGGCACAAATATTGCCATGGCTGAGCATGGCGCCTTTGGCCACGCCGGTGGTGCCGCCGGTGTATTGCAGCAGGGCGGTATCGTCGCGGTTTAGTTCAACCGGATTGAAGGCGTGCGCCGCGCCTTGTTTTAAGGCCGTCTGAAAGGTAATCGTGTTGGCAATGCGGTATTCGGGCACCATTTTTTTCACTTTGCGTAAAACAAAGTTTATCAGGCTGCCTTTAATGACGCCGAACATCTCACCAACAGAAGCGATAATCACGTTTTTGATGTCGGTACGTGGCAGCACTAATTCCAGCGTATTGGCAAAATTTTCTAACACAATAATGGTGGTCGCGCCGCTGTCTTTGAGCTGGTGTTCCAGTTCGCGCGGGGTGTAGAGCGGGTTGGTGTTCACCACTACCAAACCGGCCTGTAAAATGCCGAACAGCGCCACTGGATATTGCAGCAGATTGGGCATCATGATGGCCACGCGTTCGCCGCGTTGCAGCTTTAATACGTTTTGCAGGTAAGAGGCAAAATCAGTGGCGAGCTTGGCTGTTTCGTTGTAGCTGAGCGATTTGCCCATGTTTTGAAACGCCGGTTTGTCGCCGAATTTGGCGACGCTTTTTTGGAATACATCAATAATGGATTGGTAACGGGTGATGTCGATTTCATGCGCCACGCCCGTTTCATAACTTTGTAACCAAGGTTTTTCCATGGATAATCAGTCTCTTGTAGTAGTAATAAGATGGAGGAAAACCATTGATATGGTTTAGATGAAAAGATTATAACAGCCTAAGCGGATTGAATACAGAAAGGCCGTCTGAAATGTTCAGACGGCCTGAGACTTTCGTTTATTTGATGATAACCGGTTTATCGGTCGACATAATAATACCGCCGCCTAAGCACACATCGCCCTCGTAAAGCACGGCAGATTGACCGGGGGTGACCGCCCATTGCGGTTCATCAAACACTAATTCGATGGTGTCATCGTCGAGATAGCGCAATTCGCAGGCGGCATCGGCCATGCGGTAACGGGTTTTGCAGGTGTAGCGGCCGGGTTGCGGGCGCTCGGGCAAGGTAAAGCTCAAATCGTTCATGATTAGGCTGTTGGTGTAAAGCAGCGGATGCTCGTGGCCTTGTACCACGATTAATTCGTTTTTGCCTAAATCTTTAGCAGCAACAAACCACGGCTCGCCCGCGCCGCCGATGCCTAAACCTTTGCGCTGGCCTAAGGTGTAAAACATCAAGCCGACATGTTCGCCGACTACTTTGCCTTCTGGGGTGACCATTTTACCGTTGTTGGTCGGCAGGTATTTTTGCAGAAATTCGCGAAACGGGCGCTCGCCGATAAAGCAGATGCCGGTGCTGTCTTTTTTTGCAGCGGTCGGTAGCTCGAATTCAGTAGCCAAACGGCGCACTTCAGGCTTTTCCAAGTCGCCTAAAGGGAAGATGGCGCGCTCGAGTTGAAGCGGTTTTAAGCGGTACAGGAAATAGCTTTGGTCTTTGTTTTGGTCGAGGCCTTTGAGCAGGTAATGCACGCCGTTGCGCACTTCTTTGCGTGCGTAGTGGCCGGTAGCAATGGTGTCTGCGCCTTGTTCGATGGCGTAATCCAAGAAGCACTTGAATTTGATTTCGGCATTACACAATACATCGGGATTCGGCGTGCGGCCGGCGCTGTATTCTTTTAAAAAATAGGCGAACACATTGTCTTTGTATTGTTCGGCAAAATTCACAATATCGATGTCGATGCCGACAATATCGGCCACGGCAATGGCATCGAATGAATCTTGCTTGATGCTGCAATATTCGTCGTTGTCGTCATCTTCCCAGTTTTGCATAAATACGCCGTTGACGTTGTGGCCTTGTTTTTTCAACAAAGCAGCAGTCACAGACGAATCGACGCCGCCGGAGAGGCCGACGATGATGTTTTGTGGGGTGTGTTGAGTATTCATGCGGGTAGATATGGGGGAGAAACGGAAAATTTAAAGCGGAATTATAGCATATTTAGTAGTCTTAATAATATGGAAAGGCCGTCTGAAAACCATGGTTTCAGACGGCCTGTTTTCATTATCAGCGTATGACAAACTAGTGTTTGTGTGCGCCTTCGCCGTGGTTGTGTTTGTGTGCGGCAGGCATAGGAGCAGTTTTCACCGGCACATTAATGGTTTGCGCTTTTTCGTTTTTGAATTTAAGCGTTACTGGAATGGTTTCGCCATCTTTCAAGGCGCGTTTCAAACCCATAAACATGATGTGGTAGCTGCCCGGTTTCAATTCGGTATTGGCTTTGCTCGGTAATGGCACGCCGCCTTTAACTTCGCGCATACGCATCACGCCGTTGTCGTTGATGTGGGTATGCACTTCAACACGATCGGCCACTTCGCTGCTGCCGCCGATTAAGAAATCTTGTTTGGCATTGTCGTTGTGGATGGTCATGAATGCACCGCTCATGTGCATGCCTTCTACGGTGGCGCGCGCCCACGCATCTTTTACATGAATGCCTGCGGCTGAAGCAGAAGTTGCCAAACCGGCGATAATTAAGGTTGCCAAAAGTTTTTTCATGTCACATTCCTTGGTGAATGATGGTAATAGAATAATGTTACAGGAAAAGGCCGTCTGAAGACTTGATATGGGTTAAAACACAGGTTAAAACAGGTTAAACCCATATTCACGCCACAGCGACATCAGCCAAACCAGCGCCAGCAGGGTTAAGGCCAATAGCTGGGCGGCCGAGCCGGCATCTTTGGCACGCTTGGCCAACTCGTGTTTTTCGGTGGAAGTATGGTCAACCGCGGCTTCAATGGCGGTGTTGAACAATTCGGTAATCAAGGAAATAAACGAAGCCATAATCAGCAAAATGCGTGTGGTAGGGCCGAAGTTGAGCAAAAAGGCGATGATAATCAAAATGGCGTTGAGCAACACCAATTGCCGGAACGCGCTTTCAAAGCGGTAAGCGGCTTTCAGGCCGTCTTTGGAATAGCCGAACGCATTAATGATGCGCTGTAGGCCGGTTTTGCCTTTTTTGGCGGCGGCGTAAGAGTCGTTTTTCATGGTGATAGGAATTATTGGCTAGTAAGTAAGATAAATAGGCCGTCTGAAAAGGGGAAAATGCTTTCAGACGGCCTTGATGATTATTTAAGCTTTCGACCAAGATTCAACCGCATCGGCAAACATGGCTGCTACATCAAAGCCTTTTTGCTTCATGATTTCTTGGAAACCGGTCGGGCTGGTCACGTTGACTTCGGTCAGGTTGCTGCCAATCACATCCAAACCGGCCAGCAAGATGCCGCGGCGTTTGAGTTCTGGGGCAAGGGTTTCGGCGATTTCGCGGTCTTTTGCGCTCAATTCTTGTGCCACACCACGACCACCGGCAGCCAAGTTGCCGCGTGTTTCGCCGTTTTGTGGAATGCGTGCCAAGGCATAAGGCACGACTTCGCCGCCGATAATCAGAATGCGCTTGTCGCCATCGACGATTTCAGGAATGTAGCGTTGCGCCATGATGGTGCGTGAGTCTAGTTGCATTAAGGTTTCCAAAATGCTGCCGATGTTGGGGTCTTGCTCGGTTAAGCGGAAAATCCCCATGCCGCCCATGCCGTCGAGCGGTTTGACAATAATGTCGCCGTGTTCTTGCAAAAAGGCGCGTACGTCTGCCGAGCGGGTAGTCACCAAGGTTAGGGCGGTGAACTGGCTGAAATTTAAAATCGCCAGCTTCTCATTGAAATCGCGCATGGCTTGGCCGCTGTTGAATACTTTCGCCCCTTGTTCTGCCGCTAAAGTTAAAAATTGAGTGGCATACAGGTATTGCATGTCAAACGGCGGGTCGGTGCGCATAATCACAGCATCAAAATCTTTTAAGGCCGTCTGAACTTTATCGCCGTTTTGAAACCAAGCATGGTCGTGATCGTCTTTCGCACCCAAAAATTTAAACGGTGTCGCTTGTGCTACGACCAAACCTTGTTGCACCGACAATTCGCTGCTTAAGGTATGAGCAAGCTGCCAGCCGCGTTTGGCCATTTCGCGTATCATGGCGTAGGTGGTGTCTTTGTAGGTTTTGAAAGTGGCCATCGGGTCGGCGATAAACAGAACGTTCATGGGGATTCCTTGAGATGAGATAGTGCATCGTACATGTATTGAGGCCGTCTAAAATTTTTCAAGACGGCCCTGAAAGAAATATCAGTTTATTTACCACGTAGCATTTTCGCGGCCTCAATGGCGTAGTAAGTCAAAATGCCATCGGCACCGGCACGTTTAAAAGCGAGCAAACTTTCCAAGATCACTTTCTCGCCATCCAGCCAACCATTTTGAATCGCCGCTTGCAACATGGCATATTCGCCGGATACTTGGTAAGCATAAGTGGGCACGCCGAATTCTTCTTTCACTCGGCGGACGACATCCAGATAAGGCATACCCGGTTTCACCATTACCATATCCGCGCCTTCTTGCAAATCTAAAGCAACTTCTTGCAAAGCTTCGTTGGTGTTGGCCGGATCCATTTGGTAGGTTTTTTTATCGGCTTTACCTAAATTGCCCGAGCTGCCCACGGCATCGCGGAAGGGGCCGTAAAAGGCAGAAGCGTATTTGGCAGAGTAGGCCATAATGCGGGTGTGGATGTGGCCGGCATCTTCCAAGGCTTCACGAATCGCCAAAATGCGCCCGTCCATCATATCGGATGGTGCTACCACTTGCGCACCGGCATCGGCATGACACAAAGCTTGTTTGACCAATACTTCGATGGTTTCATCGTTCATCACATAACCATCGGCATTGGTTAAACCGTCTTGGCCGTGGATGGTATAAGGGTCGAGCGCGACATCGGTCATGATGCCTAATTCAGGGAATTTTTCACGCAAGGTGCGCACCACAGTCGGCACCAAGCCTTCCGGATTGTAAGCTTCTTCGGCCAATTCGGTTTTGTTTTGTGTGATAACCGGAAACAAAGCCAACATTGGAATGCCCAAATTTAAGGCTTCTTCGGCGGTGAACAATAATTTATCCAAGCTTTGACGCTTCACACCCGGCATAGAAGGTACATTTTCTTCCGCGCCTTCACCTTCTAATACGAAAACCGGATAAATCAAATCATCGGCTGTCAAAGTATGTTCGCGCATCAGGCGGCGGGAAAAATCATCTTTACGCATACGGCGCATACGGGTTGCAGAAACAAAGCGGGATGGGAAATTCATGTTTTAACCTTTCTGTGAAAACGCTGTTGCCGAAAATCGATAAGGTTTCAGACGGACTTCAGTGGCGCAACAGCTTGAGCTTTGTGTGATGTTTGGCAACATGCACAAGCCCAATTTCGGATACGGCATTAGTGTACGCCGATTTGTCGGTCGGCAGAAGTACAGTTGCAGAAAAAATTACGGGAGCCTTTGAAGGCTCCCGCTGAATATGTGAAGATTTAGATTAATCTTGAACCTTGCTGATGGCCTGCACTGATTTGCTGATGTCACGCAATGTGCCAGAAGAATATTCGAGCTGCTCTTTTGTATTCATGCCATCTGAATTTAAGGATGCCAAGTTGGCAAGAGCTTTTTTATATTCTATTGTGCTCAATTTATTTTGACTGATACGCCAAACTTTTCGTCCTTTGGATCTGGTTTGATTGGCTGTCCACAAACCGACTTTGTGATAATGGAGTAAAACATCATGCGCCAGTGTTTTCATATCGGCAGCCGGCTTATCGCTACCAATATTGCGGCCGATGATGTTGTTGCGCAGATCGACAGCTTGGTCGGCAGCCAGACGACTGTAATAATCGGTTTTGCCCTCGCGTACATCGGTGTCGTTCAGGTAGGCATTACCGATACGTTCAGCTATGTCACTGTCAAATTGTGAGGCGATGGCTGCCTGCCACAAAGTATGGCGGACGGCATTGACTTGTGTGCCACGGCCATCACCGTTGGCTTGGTTATCCAAACCGGTGCGTTGCGATAGACGGGCAGCATTGCTGGTGATATTGGTAGATTTTTTATCTTCAACGCCAATAGCTTGTGCAGCAACGGGGTGACTAATAAAAAATTGGGCGATTTTGCTGCGGCGGCTTTGGTCATCTCGGTAACTTTGGCAGCCGGCCAGCAATAAGCCGCTCAAGGTCAGAATGAGTAATTGAGTATGTGTCATGGTAAAAATGATATTGTCTTGATGTTGCTATCGGTTTTTAATGTCAACAGACATTAAACCGTAAATTCAGACGGCCTCATTTTGGCAATCAGTAGATTATAAAGCCGCAGCAATTTCGTTGCGTAGCTTATTTAAAAAACGGCCGTGGCGAACCAGTTGGGCGGCGTTGTCGTAATCTTCTTTGGCGAATGCGTTGTTGAGTGAGGCAAACAGTAATTGTTGTTCGTGGTGAATTTCTTTATCTAAAGCGGCAATCGCTGCTTGATCTTGTGCCATTTGCGCATCCATTAAGGTTTCGCGCCATTCCATTTGCTGCATCAAAAATTCCGGTGTGAAGGCCGTGTGTTCCGGTGCATCAGCTTCAATATTTTGTGCTTTTAATAAATAGGAAGCGCGGTCGATCGGATTTTTTAAGGTTTGGTAAGCTTCGTTGATGGTGGCCGACATCATCACGGCCTGTTTTTGCTCGAAAGTAGAAGCTGCAGCGAATTTGTCTGGATGAAAACGCGCTGCTAAATCGCGATAGGTTTGTTCAAGCTTTTGTTCATCAAGGTCGAATTGGGCAGGCAGTTGGAATAGGTTGAAATATTGGCTCATGATGAAAGTTATACAGCCGATTGTGTGGCCGTTTTCTGTGTAAAAGGTGGAATTTTTCGTGTTTGACGATTATCAGTCGAGTTTATGCTAATCGTTAGTATAAACGTTTTTGTGTGAATGGTTCTATGTTATTTTAAATCAGGCGGATTCGACAGAAAACGGTATATGAAGGCTTATTAATTTGAGTGGGAGCGGTAAATTAAGGAAGCTCATCAGATGAAGCACTATTTGATTCTATCTGAATATTACTACTACAAGCAGCCATATACCTGTTAACATTTATGCAGTCGTTTCAAATAAAGTAATAATACAGCATTGTCATCACTGTTATGAACCGAGTATAGGGAGATCGCTGCTGCCTTATCTTAGTTTCTATTTTAAATGCAATCACTATTGAAAGGTTAAAGCAATAAATATAACGCTATACTCACTATATCAATATTTAAAAATAATATTGATATAGTGAGTATAGCTTAGGTCATGTTGAATAGGTACTTTAATTTTTGCTGTTGATTGATTTATCGATGTTGCTTAAACATGGAAGCTTTCGCCGCAACCGCAAGAATCTTTTACATTTGGGTTTTCAAATTTGAAACCTTCCTGCAAACCTTCTTTGGTGTAATCGACTTGTGTGCCGTCTAAGTAAACCAGACTTTTCGGATCGACGAATACTTTTGCGCCAAAGGCTTCAAAAACAGTATCCATGGCATCGGCTTCATCGACAAATTCAAGATTATAAGCCATGCCCGAGCAGCCGCTGGTCTTCACGCCTAAGCGTACGCCTAAGCCTTTGCCGCGTTTTTCCAAATAGCCATTGATGTGTTTGGCTGCATTTTCGGTCAGCGTAATCATATTCTTTCCTTTATTGAACTGAATGTTTCAGACGGCCTAAAACTAGGCATAGGCCAGTCTGAACGATGATTAAACGTCTTTTTTCTTACGGTAGTCGGCAACCGCTGCTTTTACCGCATCTTCGGCCAAAATCGAGCAGTGGACTTTTACCGGCGGCAATTCCAATTCTTCGGCGATATCGCTGTTTTTAATCGCCAAAGCATCGTCCAAGCTCTTGCCTTTTACCCATTCGGTAATCAGGCTGGAAGAGGCGATGGCAGAGCCGCAGCCGTAGGTTTTGAATTTGGCATCTTCAATAATACCTTCATCGTTAACTTTGATTTGCAGACGCATGACGTCGCCACAAGCCGGTGCGCCGACCATGCCGGT
Organism: Neisseria sp. CCUG17229; assembly: GCF_047839235.1. Lineage (NCBI taxonomy): Bacteria > Pseudomonadati > Pseudomonadota > Betaproteobacteria > Neisseriales > Neisseriaceae > Neisseria > Neisseria sp. CCUG17229. The sequence goes on along the minus strand of NZ_CP181247.1, from coordinate 1,473,963 downwards.
GCCGACAGTGTCGTCGCCTTTATCGAAAGTGCCGACGTTGCGTGGGTTTTCGTAGTGATCGATTACTTTATCGCTGTATGCCATGATGTGGGTTCCTTATCTTTTGCTATGATTGTTCTTAAAAGGCCGTCTGTGGGGTGAGCGAAGTTGACTCATAACGTGTTTCAGACGGCATGTTGGGTTGAATACGATTAATGTGCGGCCCATTCGATGGTATTCAAGTCGATACCGTCCAAATGCATTTCCCAAAGTGGCGACAATTCGCGCAGTTTGTCGATTTTTGATTTAATCAACTCAGCAGCGTAGGCTACTTCTTCTTCAGTGGTCATGCGGCCGAAGGTAATGCGCAGGGAAGAGTGAGCCAATTCGTCGTTGCGGCCAAGTGCGCGCAATACGTAAGAAGGCTCCAATGAAGCAGAAGTACAAGCCGAACCGCTGGATACGGCCAATTCTTTCACCGCCATAATCAGGCTTTCGCCTTCGACAAAGTTGAAGCTGACATTCAGGTTGTTTGGTACACGGTGTTCCAAATCGCCGTTGATGTATACTTCTTCGATGCCTTCGATGCCTTTTAAGAATACGTCGCGCAATTTCAGGTAATGGGCGGTGTCTTGTTCTAATTCTTCTTTCGCCAAGCGGAAGGCTTCGCCCATGCCAACGATTTGGTGGGTTGCCAAGGTGCCGCTGCGGAAGCCGCGTTCATGGCCACCACCGTGCATTTGTGCTTCTAAGCGTACGCGTGGTTTGCGGCGCACATACAAAGCACCAATACCTTTAGGGCCGTAAACTTTGTGGCCGGACATAGACAGTAAATCCACTTTAGCTGATTCAACATCAACCGGAATTTTACCGCAGGCTTGGGCGGCATCAACGTGGAAAATGATTTTGCGTTCGCGGCAGATTTCGCCGATGGCCGGAATATCTTGCACCACGCCGATTTCGTTGTTTACCCACATTACGGAAACCAAAATGGTGTCTTCACGGATGGTGGCTTTCAACACTTCCAAATCTACCAAGCCGTTTTCCTGTACATCTAAATAAGTCACTTCAAAGCCTTGGCGTTCCAATTCACGCATGGTGTCGAGCACGGCTTTGTGTTCGGTTTTCACAGTGATTAAGTGCTTACCTTTACTTTTGTAGAAGTGCGCTGCGCCTTTAATGGCCAAGTTGTTGGATTCGGTGGCGCCGCTGGTGAACACGATTTCTTTAGGATCGGCGTGAATCAAAGCTGCGATGTTGGCGCGTGCTTCTTCAACCGCTTCTTCAGCAGTCCAGCCAAAGCTGTGGCTGTTGGAAGCTGGGTTGCCGAATAATTCGGTTAAATAAGGAATCATTTTTTCGGCAACGCGTTTGTCAACCGGTGTGGTCGCAGCATAGTCTAAATATACAGGGGTGTTAACAGACATGGTTTGCTCTTTCTTTTTATATATCGGGTAGTTTAATGGATGTGCGTAAAGGTGACGACTTTGCCGTCGTTGTCAGTATGCTTTTTCTCAATAATACTTTGCAGGGTGACGCTGCTCAAATAATTGTTGATGGTCGTATTGAGATTTTCCCATAAATCGTGCGTCAGGCAAGGGGCGCCGTGGTGGCAGTTGGCTTTGCTGCTGCATTGGGTCGCGTCGAGCTTATCTTCAGCCGCTTCGATAATTTGGGCAATATTGATTTCAGAGGCAGGGGCTGCCAGAATATAACCGCCGCCCGGGCCGCGCAAGCTTTCCACTAATTGCGCACGACGCAACTTGCTGAAAAGCTGTTCGAGATAAGAGAGGGAAATGCTTTGCCGCTCGCTGATGGCGCTGAGCTTGACGGCACCAGTTTGTGCGTTCATCGCCAAGTCGATCATGGCGGTTACGGCAAAGCGGCCTTTAGTGGTTAGTCTCATGGTATGTGCCTGTGTGTGGCTTTTTTTATCATGGGTCAATTTTCTAATATCTGAGTAGTTTAGTCAAGTATGTGGCAAGGCTTGGCGATTGTTTGTTTTAATCGTGGCATTGATTTCTTTCAAGTCGTAATAGATAGTAGGAATATGGATAGGCCGTCTGAACATTTCAGACGGCCTTGCAAGATTGAAAAGCAACTGCACAAATGTAATTTTTGTGTTAAAGTCTGATTTTAATAACTCGATGGTTTGCGCCATCATCAGGGGCTGTTTAAATTTAAAATCAGGATACACGGGAAGGCCGTATAGGCCGTCTGATTTTAAGCTTAAGCAGCCTTACTTATGTTTACAAAAGGTACACAATCATGCAATCTTGGCAATTACCCGAGCATGTTGCTGATGTTTTGCCGACAAATGCCCGCCAATTGGAAAGCGCACGCGAGCAATTGTTGGCTTTATTCCGCGTGCACGGTTATGAATTGGTGCAGCCGCCGCTGATGGAATACAGCAATTCGCTGCTCACCCATATCGATGCGGGCTTGTCGCTGAAAACCATCCGCGTGGCCGACCAGATCAGCGGCCGGCAATTGGGGATTCGTGCGGACATTACCCCGCAAGTAGCGCGTATCGATGCGCATTTGCTTTCTGCCAATAACGGTATTAACCGTTTGTGTTATGCCGGTTCGGTATTGCATGCGCGTCCTGACGGTTTTCTGAAAACGCGTGAACCTTTACAAGTAGGGGCAGAGCTTTACGGCTTTACCGATATTGCTGCTGATATTGAAGTCGTTGACTTGATGCTTAAGAGCATGAAAATTGCCGATTTGGGTGAATTATTACTGTCTTTGGGACATGTCGGTGTATTCCGAGCTTTGGCGCAGGCTGCGCAGTTAAATGAAGAGCAAGCAGCAAAGTTGTTGGACTTAATGCAGGATAAAGATGCCCAAGCGGTTGCCAATGAAGTCAAAGTATGGAAACTCGACGGTATGTGGGCAAAAGCCTTTATTTTGTTGCCAACTTTATATGGCGGCCGTGAAGTACTGGTTGAAGCACGCGCTAAGCTGCCGGATTTGTTTGCGGTTGGTCAGGCTTTAGATGAATTGCAGGCGATTTGCGATGCCTTCCCTGAGCAAAATGTGCACATCGATTTATCGGAATTGCGCGTCGATAATTACCACACCGGTTTGCTGTATGCTGCGTATGGTTCGAAAAGTCATGACGCTGTCGCGCGCGGTGGCCGTTATGACGGATTAGGTGAATATTTTGGGCGTTCGCGTCCGGCGACCGGATTCAGTTTTGATTTGCGCAGCTTTATCGGCCGCTTGCCAAAAATCGACCGTCAATCAGTCGTGGTTGTAGCGCAAGCAGATGCGCCAAAAGCTAAACAGGCGATTGAAGATTTGCGTGAACAAGGACAGTGTGTGATTGTCGATTACGGCATAGAGCACAATGGCTCAAAAGATATTGCTGGCCGTCTGAAAGAAATCGACGGTGAGTGGAAAATCATTGGAATTAATTAATTTTTAGATCAGGATTTGATTTATGGCTAAGAATGTTGTCGTAATCGGCGCACAATGGGGCGACGAAGGTAAAGGTAAGATTGTTGACTGGTTGGCGGAAGAAACCACCGGCGTGGTGCGTTTCCAAGGTGGCCACAATGCAGGCCACACTTTGGTGGTGGGCGGTAAAAAAACCATTTTGCGCCTGATTCCAAGTGGTATTTTGCATGAGCAACTGGATTGCTTTATTGGTTCGGGCGTGGTGGTTTCGCCGGAAGCATTATTGGGTGAAATCGATGAATTGAACGCTGCTGGCGTGAAAAACGTAGAAGGTCGTCTAAAAATCGCACCGACTGCCCCTTTGATTCTGCCTTACCATATTGCTTTGGATCAGGCGCGTGAAGCGTCTCGTGGCAAAGGCAAAATCGGCACCACCGGCCGCGGTATCGGCCCTGCCTATGAAGACAAAGTGGCTCGTCGCGCGATTCGTGTGGGCGATTTGCTGAATCTGGACAAGATTCCTGAAAAATTAGAAGCGATTTTGGCTTACTACAATGTGCAGTTGCAACATTTGCATGGTGCCGAACCGGTAAAAGCGGAAGACGTGATGGCAGTGATTGAAAAAGTAGCGCCGCGCATTGTGCCGATGATTACCGATGTATCGCGCGTGTTGAACGATAAATCACAAGCCGGTGAAAAATTGCTGTTTGAAGGTGCGCAAGGTACTTTACTCGATATCGACTATGGCACTTATCCGTTTGTCACTTCATCTAACTGTTTGGCCGGTGCGGCTTCGGCAGGTGCCGGTGTGGGCCCGCAAATGTTGGATTATGTGTTGGGCATCGTGAAAGCGTATACCACACGCGTGGGTTCGGGCCCGTTCCCAACAGAATTGTTCTGCGAAGTAGGCGCAGGTTTGGCCGAACGCGGTCATGAGTTTGGCTCGGTTACCGGCCGTGCACGCCGTTGCGGTTGGTTTGATGCAGCCGCTTTGAAACGCTCGATTCAGGTAAATGGTATTTCCGGTATGTGTATCACCAAATTGGACGTGATGGACGGTATCGAAGAAATCAAGATTTGTGTCGGCTACGAATTGCCTGATGGCAGCAAAACTGACATTCTCCCTTGCGGCTCGGATGCAGTGGAATTGTGCAAACCGATTTTTGAAACCATGCCGGGTTGGACAGAATCCACTTTCGGCGTGAAAGAATACGATGCCTTGCCGGAAAATGCCAAAGCCTATCTGCAGCGCATTGAAGAAATCTGCGGCGCACCGGTAGCGATTGTTTCAACCGGCCCTGATCGAGAAGAGACCATTGTGTTGCATCATCCGTTTGCATAACAAGGCCGTCTGAAATTCAGCCCTTAAAATCGACAAGATTTTAAGGGCTGAATTTTTTATTGTACGCCGATTTTGGGAAAATTTCAGAGTAATGCTAATGTAGTTTAAAGTAGTTATAATGGGATTTGATGTAAATCAAGTAGAGATAGATAAGTAGTTTTATTTCAGTTTTATTTCTATCGCTTTGACGTGAAAAGTGATATTCTTAATATATAAATTATCTGGTTCACTTTGCTTTTTATTTCATTTAAAACAGGAGTTTGATATGTCTGCTGATGTACAAGAACGCCCATTCGGTTGGGAAGGCTTTGTAGGCGGCGACTGGGAAACCAGCGTAGATGTTCGTGACTTTATTCAGAAAAACTACACACCTTACGAAGGCGATGCCAGCTTCTTAGCGCCGGCCACTGAAGCCACAACTAAATTGTGGGCAGAAGTGATGGAAGGCATCAAAGTTGAAAACCGCACCCACGAGCCTTACAAAATCGATGCGCAAGTGGTTTCCGGTATTACCAGCCATGCGCCGGGTTATATCGACAAAGATTTGGAAACCATCGTCGGCTTGCAAACCGATGAGCCTTTGAAACGCGCCATCATGCCGTTTGGCGGCCTGAAAATGGTAAAAGATGCGTGTAAAGTTTACAACGTTGACTTGAATCCTGAAGTTGAAGAAATCTTCACCAAATACCGCAAAACACACAACCAAGGCGTGTTTGATGTGTACACCCCTGATATCCGCCGTTGCCGTAAATCAGGCGTGATTACCGGTTTGCCGGATGCTTATGGCCGTGGCCGTATTATTGGTGACTACCGCCGTGTGGCTTTGTACGGTATTGATTTCTTGATGAAAGACAAACTGAATCAATACAACTCATTGCAAGCGGATTTGGAAAATGGCGTGAACTTAGAAGAAGTGATCCGCCGTCGCGAAGAAATCAACGACCAATACAATGCCTTGGCACAAATGAAAGAAATGGCTGCGTCTTACGGCTACGATATTTCTAAACCGGCGACCAATGCACAAGAAGCGATTCAGTGGACTTACTTTGCTTACTTGGCTGCCGTGAAATCGCAAAACGGTGCCGCTATGTCGTTTGGCCGTGTATCCTCATTCTTGGATATCTACATCGAGCGCGATTTGCAAAAAGGCTTGATTACCGAGAGCCAAGCGCAAGAATTCATTGACCATTTGGTGATGAAACTGCGTATGGTGCGCTTCCTGCGTACCCCTGAATACGATCAATTGTTCTCAGGCGACCCAATTTGGGCAACCGAATCGATTGGTGGTATGGGCTTGGACGGCCGCACTTTGGTGACCCGGAGCAACTTCCGCGTATTGCATACCCTTTACAATATGGGCCCTTCACCAGAGCCGAACATCACTATTTTGTGGTCTGAACAATTACCGCAAGGCTTTAAAGAATTCTGCGCCAAAGTTTCGATTGACACTTCATCAGTTCAATATGAAAACGATGATTTAATGCGCCCTGATTTCAACAGCGACGACTACGCCATTGCTTGCTGCGTGAGCCCAATGGTAATTGGTAAACAAATGCAGTTCTTCGGTGCGCGTGCCAACTTGGCTAAAACTTTGCTGTACGCAATCAATGGCGGTGTGGACGAAAAATCAAAAGAGCAGGTAGGCCCTAAATCCGAACCGATTTTGGATGAAGTATTGGATTTCGACACCGTATTTGCCCGCATGGATCAATTCATGGATTGGTTGGCAACCCAATATGTCACCGCCTTGAACATCATCCACTACATGCACGACAAATACTCATACGAAGCCGCACTGATGGCCTTGCACGACCGCGACATCATCCGCACCATGGCTTGCGGTATTGCTGGTTTGTCTGTGGCAGCCGACTCGCTGTCTGCCATCAAATATGCTAAAGTGAAACCGATTCGCGATGAAAACGGTATCGCGGTTGACTTTGAAATTGAAGGCGAATATCCGCAATTTGGTAACAATGACGACCGTGTCGACGAAATCGCTTGTGATTTGGTAGAGCGATTCATGCGTAAAGTGGCTACCCACAAAACCTACCGCGATGCGATTCCGACCCAATCCGTGTTGACCATTACTTCCAACGTGGTTTACGGTAAGAAAACCGGTAACACGCCGGACGGCCGTCGTGCTGGTGCGCCTTTCGGCCCGGGTGCCAACCCTATGCATGGTCGCGATGTGAACGGTGCGGTTGCTTCGTTGACTTCAGTAGCGAAACTGCCGTTTGAATTTGCCAAAGACGGTATTTCCTACACCTTCTCGATTGTGCCGGGCGCCTTGGGTAAAGACGAACGCTCACGCGAACGCAACTTGGCCGGTTTGATGGATGGTTATTTCCACCACGAAGCCGGTGAATTGGAAGGAGGCCAACACTTGAACGTCAACGTGTTGAACCGTGAAACCTTGCAAGATGCGATGGAAAATCCGGATAAATATCCGCAATTGACCATCCGCGTATCCGGCTATGCCGTGCGTTTCAACTCATTAACTCGCGAGCAACAGCAAGACGTGATTACCCGTACCTTCACGGAAACCATGTAATCTGAGTGTGGGTTGTGAACACAATGCCGGGTGATGAGTCCGGCATTGTGTTTATTCGTTGAAGCGTATGTTTTCAGACGGCCAACGTCTTCATGTATTCGGACAAGATTATGCAAACATTCACCATTACCCCCGAACAGCAAGCCAAAGACATCAAACCGCGTATCCGCGCCAAAGCCGATAGCGCCGCAGGGCATCGCCATTATCAGGGCAAAGGCATTGTGCATTCTATCGAATCGTGCGGCACGGTCGACGGCCCCGGCTTGCGTTATGTTTTGTTCCTGCAAGGCTGTCTGATGCGATGCCTGTATTGCCACAACCGCGATACATGGGATTTGCATACCGACAAAGCCCAAGAATTAACGGTTGAACAGGTGATGAAACAGGTGATGTCTTACCGCCATTACCTGCGCGCAACCGGCGGCGGGGTAACGGCCACCGGCGGTGAGCCGCTGCTGCAATATGAATTCGTGCGCGATTGGTTTACCGCCTGCCGCGAACAGGAAATCCATACTTGCTTGGATACCAACGGCTATGCTTTGCACTACGATTCGATTTTGGACGGTTTGCTGGATCACACCAATTTGGTGATGCTGGATTTGAAACAGATTGATCCCGACATTCATAAAGTATTGGTCGGCATTCCCAATACCAAAACCTTAAACTTCGCCCGCTATCTGGCCGAACGCAAACAGCCTACACGCGTGCGTTATGTGATTGTGCCGGGCTACACCGATGACGAACGCTCAGCTAATCTGTTGGGTGAGTTCATCGGCGGTATGGATAATATCGAAACTGTTGAGCTGTTGCCGTATCACGAATTGGGTGCGCACAAATGGGCGTTGTGCGGCGATGAATACAAATTAACCGGCGTGCATCCGCCACCGAAAGAAACCGTATTGAAAATTAAGGAAATATTGGAAGGCTACGGTAAAAATATTATTTACTGATTGCTTGTTTCCTTATCAATAAAAGGCCGTCTGAAATACTAAATCTTTGAACTGCACCCCAAAAGTTGGACACTTCCCCCCAACTTAAAAAGGTGCAGTTTTCTTATGTCCAAATATACACTAGACTTCAAATACCGAGCCGTACTCCATTACCATCAAGTGCACAGCCAACAGCGTACCGCAGACCATTTCAACGTCTCACGCACCCACCTGCGCCGTTGGATTGCCGCCTACCGTCAAGGCGGTATAGCCGCACTTCAGCACCCACAGGCTACGCTTATGAAGACTACGCAGACCAAACGCAACAATCCCTTTATCGTCGACAAACCCGACCATGAAAAAACTCAGGCAGAGCTGATTGAAGAGTTACGCTACATGAGGGCGGAGATCGACTACCTAAAGCACATGAAAGCCCTCAACGAAAAGAACGCCACCAAAGTTGCGAAACCGTTCAAACGCTGAGGGCGAAGCACCTGCTGAAATACTTGTTGCACAGTGCCGGCATACCCAAAAGCAGTTTCTACTACCACATCGGTAAATCCGATCCCGATATGGAAGCCAAAGCGGCGGTGAGTGAAGTTTATCACCAACACAAAGGTCGCTACGGCCAACGGCGGATTGGAGCTGTATTATCGTGGAATAAAAAGAAAGTGCAGCGTATTATGGGATTATTGGGTTTGAAAGCCAAAGTGCGCAACAAAAAATCCTATCGTCCGCAAGTTATAGGAGAGACGTCGAAAAACATCCTTAAGCGTGCATTCACTGCTGATAAAGCGGGAGATAAATGGTTGACCGATGTGACCGAGTTTAAATGCACCGACGGCAAACTGTACTTATCGCCGATATTGGATGTATTCAATCGTGAGATTGTGGCTTATGAGCTCAGTAGAAAGCCGGACAGCAAGATGGTCATGCAGATGCTGGATAAGGCATTCGGCCGTCTGAAAGGGCAGACCCCGCTGCTGCATTCTGACCAAGGTGTGCTTTACCGAACTCAGGCTTATCGGGAAAAGCTGGCGGAGAAAGGCATTGTGCAGAGCATGTCGCGCAAAGGGAATTGCTGGGACAATGCACCGATGGAGAGTTTCTTCGGGACATTAAAAGTGGAAAGCTTCTATCAGGAAGGTGTGTTATCGGTGGCAGAGTTGACCAAAGTGATAGATGATTACATACGTTACTACAATTATGAACGTATTAGTTTGAATTTAAAAAAGCTGAGTCCTGTGGCTTACAGGACCCAGCTTGAACAGGCTGTTTGAGAAAGATTTTTAATTTGTCCAAGAATTGGGGGACAGTTCACTTTCAGACGGCCTTTATTATTAACGTTAAATTCCTTCAGGCTGCGGCACTTTATGTTGCACCGCATAAACCGCGGCCTGTACGCGGCTGCTTAAATTCAGTTTGCGTAAAATATTTTGCACATGCACTTTAATTGTCGATTCGGCCAAATCCAAATGGCGGGCGATGACTTTATTGCTGTGGCCGGCGGCAAGATAGCCCAAGATTTCCAATTCGCGCGGGGTGAGAGCAGACAACGCTACATCGGTACGCGGTGCGGCTGGGGAAATCAGGGATTGCACCAAGCGCGAGGTCATTTCCGGTGAGAATACATTGTCGCCATCAACTGCTTTGCGGATGCTGTCGAGCAGGAAATCGGCGTTGATGTTTTTCAACAAGAAACCGCGCGCGCCGATGCGCATACATTCGGTCAAATCATCGCTGTCTTCGGAAACGGTAAGCATAATCACGGTCTGGTTGGGATTGGCACTCAAAATCTGCGCCAAGGCTTCGCGGCCGTTCATGACCGGCATATCCAAGTCGAGCAAGACAATATCGGGCTTTTGCTGCTCAACCAATTTCACGCCCGACAGGCCGTCTGAAGCTTCGCCAATGACTTCAAAATCGTTTTGGCGGGAAAGCAGCGCTTTGATGCCGCTGCGAAACAGGGTGTGGTCGTCAATCAAGATAATTTGAATACTCATGATGCGGTTCTCTTATGTTGCGGTAACACTAAGGTTACGGTGGTTCCTTTGTGGGGTTGCGAGGCGACATCCAACACAGCATCGATGCGGCGGGCGCGTTCTTGCATAATGCCGAGTCCAACGTGTTCGCCAGATAAGCTGTCGATGGTGTCGGTGTCGAATCCTATGCCGTTGTCACTGATTTTTAGGGTGAAATCTTGACGGTTAATCAGGCTCACATCCACTTTATCGGCTTGCGCGTGTTTGCGGATATTCGACAGGCTTTCCTGCAAAATAAAGATGATTTGCAGCTGCTCGTCATGGTTGAGCCAGCCGCCTTCTTCAATCCAGGTGGTGTTCACTTCAATTTGCGTTTGCTGCTCGAATCGTGCCAGTAGCGTCGATACCGCTTCGGGGAAATCTTTGTTGCTAAGCTTGGTGCGGAAATTCAGCAGCAATTCGCGCACATCGTCGTAGCATTCCTGCACGCCGTCTTTGATGAAGCGGATGTTTTCATCCACTTGCTCTTTCTGTTCGGCATTGTACGCGCTTTCGAGCATTTGCACCTGTAAATTTAAAAAGGTCAGCGTTTGCGCAATGCTGTCGTGCAAGCCTTGGGCGATTAAGTTGCGCTCCTGTAAAACCGCCAGCAAGCGGCGCTCTTGGGCAAAGCGGCTGTTGGAAATCGACACGCCCAATTGGCTGCTTAAGGTTTGCAGCAATTCTTGATCGCTTTGGCTTAAGGTGTGGCCGTCTGAAAAATACAATGTGAATAAGCCCAGCTCTTCTTTTTTATAAGTAATCGGGAACACGGCCATTTGCTCGAAGCGCGGATGCTTGATGGCAATCAGACGGCCTTTGTGTTCGCTGTTGAGATAATGCAGCGGCAGGTTTTCGATTGAGTCGGAAAACCCGCTATCCAAATCGGCATAAGGCTCGGCTTGTGAATCTTCCGGTAAGCCTAAGCTGGCAACCAAATCAGAGCGTTTGTGTTCGGCATCAAATAAATGCACGCTGCCGGCAATCGCGGCCACAGCGGGTAGGGTGCGGCCTAAAAATTCGGTAGCGGCGGTTTTGGGTTGGTGGATTTGGTGCAAATCGCGCGTGGTTTGGTAGAGCAGCGCCAAATCGCGGTTTTGCCGCTCAAGGTCTTCCGTTTGGCGCGCCACTTGGCCTTCCAAGTCGGTATAAAGCGTCTTCAGGCTGGTGCTCATTTGATTGAAGCCCTTATTCACTTGGGCAAACTCGCGGATATAGTCGGTGTTGATTTCCGTACCGAATTCACCGCGCCCGATGGCGCGCACGCCCGCGCTCAAGGCTTCCAATGGGCGGATAATCCACGCATAGTGCAAGCTGATCATGAAACCGGCTGCCACAAAAATCATCAGAATCAAGGCCATCTGAAAGCGGCGCAGCCATTGGGTGTTTTCTTCGTTGGCATTTTCCAAAGCCTGCACGAACAAATCCAAATTACCGGCAAAGCGGTATAAATCCTTATTGTCAGGCAATTGATTGGCTTCTAAAGACGGGCGGATTTTGTGCTGCCAATCGTCCATCAGGCTGGTTTGAATCAAGGTGGAATTCATGGCATTGCCGGAACGAGAAGGCAAGAGCGGCTTGATGACATCGCTTTCGCTGACCTTCAGCAAAGTGTGTTCAAACGCTTTAATCTGTTGGCGCACATGTTCGGCAGGTTCTTTTTCGTGTACCAAATGGGTCAAGCGATAGGTTTGCATGCGCAGACTGCCGGCATGATTAATGGCTGTGCCGGCACCTTCCAGCCGCCATGATAAAATCAAGGTGAATACGACTGAAAACAAGGCTGAGCTGACCCACAATACGGTCAGAAATTTGAGCCGCGCCGAAAGGCTGGGGCCGTCTGAAAATTGGGCTAATCTGTTCATGATGATGGCAATTAAATGATGCCTTAAAAATAGCATTGTTTGGTCTAAATCACAATAATGCAAAGAAATGTATTTATCGGCTAGAATTTCATGCGGATTCGTGTAAAATCCAGTTATGATAAAATTCAATTTATATGAACATTTTGCAGGCTTGATGGTAAAAGCTTTTCAGACGGCCTGCAAAACCACTCTTGAAAATTTCGCATGATTACCATTTTATATTTCGGTGTTTTAAAACAAAAATTACAAACCGCCCAAGAGCAAATCGAATGGCAGGGCGGTAATGGCCGTGATTTGCTGGCCTTGTTGCACGCGCGCGGTGACGATTGGGCAGAAGCCTTGGCTGTCGGCAATATTTTCCGTTTGGTGGTGGATAAAAAAATCAGCACATGGGAAACCGATATTCCCGATGGTGCTGAAGTCGGCTTGCTGCCGCCGGTAACAGGGGGCTGATATGCAGGTTGATATCCGCATCCAAACACAGGATTTTCAGTTGCAGCAAGAATACGACTTATTGCTCATGCAAGGCCGTAATATTGGCGCGGTGGTCGGCTTTGTCGGCTTGGTGCGCGACCGTGATACCGATACGCCTTTGCAAAGCCTGTTTCTCGAACATTTTCCCGAAGTGACCGAAAACGAAATCGCCCGTATTGTTCAGACGGCCGCCGAACGCTGGCCGCTGACCGCCTGTACCATCATTCACCGTGTGGGCGAACTGCGTGCTGATGAGCAAATCGTGCTGGTGTTGGCGGCTTCCGAGCATCGCAAAGCAGCGTTTGCCGCCGCCGAATTCATCATGGATTATTTGAAAACCGAAGCGCCGTTTTGGAAAAAAGAAACCTTTTCAGATGGCCTCGAACGTTGGGTAGAAGCCAAACAGAGCGACCAAGCGGCCGCGCAGCAATGGAACACACCATGAAAACGTACGCACTTATTCTCGCCGGCGGACAAGGCAGCCGCATGGGCGGAGTGGATAAAGGCTTGGTCGAATGGCAGGGCAAGCCCTTGATTGATCATGTGATCGGGCGGATTGCGCCGCAAGTCGATCACATTGCCATCAGCGCCAACCGCAATTTGGAAGAATACGCCCGCCGCAGTCCGCATGTGTTTGCCGATGCGCGCCAATGGCATCATTTGGGCCCTTTGGCGGCTTTGTGTACGGCGGCCAATGATTTGCAGCTGGCCAAAGCCGATTGGCTCTTAATTGTGTCGTGCGATATGCCCAAGCTGCCCGAAGATTTGGTGGCACGTTTTTTAGCGGTGGCCAAGCGCACGCCTTTATGTAATGCGTTTTATGTGGAAACACCCGAACGCCAGCAATACAGCATTATGTTTATCCGCCCGCAGATTCTGCAAAGCGCCGTGCCATATCTTTATGCCGGTATGCGCACGATACGCGGCTGGCTGCAGCAGCAACGCGCGCGCGCAGTGAATTTTGATTCGGATAAATGTTTCGTGAATTACAACACGCCTGAAGATTTGAAAGAAGCATGATGATTGATTTTGAAGTAGCGCTTGCGGCTTTGCTGGAGCAACACCCATGCCGTCTGAAAACGGTCACGCTGCCTTTGGCTCAAACCGCCAACCTAGTTTTGGCGCAGAGTCTGCACGCCAAATATCCAAGCCCGATGTTTGACAACAGCGCGATGGATGGCTACGCAGTATGCGACAACGAAGGCAGCTTGCGCGAATTTCGCATTACCGACCGCATTCAAGCTGGTGAAACGGCAGAAAATCCGTTGGCGCAAGGTGAAGCGGTACGCATTTTTACCGGTGCACCATTGCCGCCGAACACCACTGCTGTAGTGATGCAGGAGCAAACCGAAACCGACGGCGAACGTTTGCTGGTCAATGCCGACATTCAAGCCGGACAAAACATGCGCCTGAAAGCCGAAGAAATCGAAGTCGGCCAAGAATTATTGGCACAAGGCACGGTATTAAACATGGCCGCTTTAGGCTTGGCCGCTTCGCAAGGCTATGCTGAATTGACTGTGTATGAGCCTTTGAAAGTACAGGTATTTTCTACCGGTAACGAGTTGGTCGAACCTGGCCAAGCGCTTTCAGACGGCCAAATCTACGATGCCAACCGCTATCAATTGCTGGCTTGGTTGCAACAATTAGGCTTGCAGGTGAGCGACGGTGGCATTTTGCCCGATGACTTGGCGCAAACTGAAGCAGCCTTAGCCGCAGCTGCCGAGCAATTCGATGTGGTGATTACCAGCGGTGGCGCATCTGTGGGTGAGGCAGATTATTTGAAGCAGGCGATTGAGCACATCGGCTCGCTGACCATGCACACTTTGGCCATCAAGCCGGGCAAACCGTTTGCATGGGGATACATCGGCGAATGCAAAATCTTTATCTTACCAGGCAATCCTGTGGCCACGTTTGCCACATCTAATATGCTGTTGCTGCCGGTGTTGAACAAACTGGCCGGCAAGCAGGCAAAACATTGGCATTTGCCGAAAGTTACGGCCAAAGCCGCCTTTCAAACCAAAAAAGCCATCAAGCGCCGCGAGTTTTTACGCGTGGTGTTAGAAAATGGCGAAGCTGGCGAGACGGTGGTGAAACTATTGCCGAACCAAGGCAGCGCAATGTTGAGCACTTGTACGGCTGCTGATGCTTTGTGTGAAGTGCCGGCAGGGCAAACGGTGAATGAAGGCGATGGTGTCAGCGTTTATTTGTTGCCGAATTGATGTTTTATAATTGAAAAAGGCCGTCTGAATTTCAGACGGCCTTTTGTGTTATTTGATGATGCTGACTTTTTGAATCACTACGGGTTTCACCGGCACATTTTGGTGGAAGCCGCGGGTAGCGGTTTGCACTTTGCTGATTTTGTTTACCACGTCCATGCCGGAAGTGACTTTGCCGAAAACCGCATAGCCATAACCTTGTGGCGTGGCGCTTTTGAAGTTGAGAAAATCATTGTTGGCGGTATTGATGAAAAATTGGCTGGTGGCCGAATTCGGATTGGCGGTACGCGCCATGGCGATGGTGCCGACGGTGTTTTTCAAGCCGTTGTTGGCTTCGTTGGCAATCGCTTTATCGGTGGTTTTCTGCGCCATGTTTTCAGTAAAACCGCCGCCTTGAATCATAAAATTATCAATCACGCGGTGAAAAATAGTATTGTTGTAAAAGCCTTTTTCGGCATAGCTGACAAAGTTGGCGACTGTTTTTGGTGCTTTGGCTTCGTCCAGCGACAATTCGATTTTGCCCATATTGGTTTCAATCACGGCGCGGGTTTCGGCTTGGGCGGCAAATACTGCGCTCAACATCAGTGCGCCTAAGGTCAATTTTGTTACAGTGTTCATGTGCGTTTCCTATATTATTGGCATGCATTCAGGATAAATTTTGAATGCGCTATTATCGGCTTTTTCTGTGTGAAAAATAGACAAGAAAACGTAAAAGGCCGTCTGAAACTTTACCTTTCAGACGGCCTTTTAGCTGCTTAAGTATTATTGTTTCACGGCTTCGATTTGGATATCCAATTTCACTTTTTTGGCCATGCCGCTGTCAACCAAATAATTCATGCCCCATTTGGTGCGGTCGATGGTGGTTGAGAAGTCGCCGCCACACACTTCGGCTTTGGCCATCGGGCTGTCGTAGCAGTTGAATTTTTCGGCTTTCAGTTTCACAGGGTGGGTTTTGCCCAACAAGGTCAGGTTGCCGTCAACAGAAGTCAATTTTTTGCCAACGTAGTTGAATTTGGTCGAAACAAAGCGCATTTCCGGGAATTTTTCGGCATTGAATAAATCCGCTGATTTCAGATGGCCGGTAAAGCGCTCAGAACCGGTTTGCAAAGTATTCACCGGAATCGTAATGTCGATTTTGCCTTGACGTTTGGCTTTGTCGAAATCAACAGTACCGCTCAAGCCGTAGAAACCGCCGACGTTGGTGCTGGTGTTGAAGTGGTCGATGGCAAAGCGGGCATTGGTGTGGGCTTCGTCAACTTTGTAAGTTGCAGCAGAAGCAGAAGCGGTGACGGCAGCAGCCAATACGGTAAAAATCATTTTCTTCATATCGATATCCTTTGTAAGAGCGAATGGGAATGAATACATCAAATATTACAAAAACATCTTAACATAGTTAGTGCAAATAAACGTTTCCTGATGGTTAATTCTCTATTTGATTAATGTTGATGATGGTAGAGAATATGAAACGGAAACATTAAAAAATGCGTGGTAGCTACCACGCATTTTTCAGACGGCCTTACAGTGCAGCCAATACGGCATCGCCCATTTCCGAGCAAGAAACCAGCTTGGTGCCTTCTTCGAAAATATCGCCGGTGCGGAAGCCTTGTTTCAACACGGTTTGCACGGCTTGTTCGATTTGCTGCGCGCGTGCTTCGTCGTTCAGGCTGTAGCGTACCAACATCGCCAACGACAAAATAGTCGCCAGCGGATTGGCTTTGTTTTGGCCTGCGATGTCTGGTGCGGAACCGTGAGAAGGCTCATACAAACCTTTGTTGTTTTCATTCAGAGAAGCTGAAGGCAACATGCCGATAGAGCCGGTGAGCATGGATGCTTCATCACTTAAAATATCACCGAAAATATTACCGGTGGCAATCACGTCGAATTGTTTTGGTGCGCGTACCAACTGCATGGCGGCGTTGTCGACATACATATGGCTCAATTCCACATCGGGATATTCTTTGCCGATTTCTTCAAAAATTTCGCGCCATAATTCGGTGGTTTCCAATACGTTGGCTTTGCCCACAGAGCAGACTTTTTTATTGCGCTTTTGTGCTGCTTGGAAAGCAACATGGGCGATGCGGCGGATTTCGCTTTCACTGTATTTCATGGTGTTGAAACCTTCACGCTCGCCGTTTTCTAAGGTACGGATGCCGCGAGGTTCGCCGAAATAAATGTCGCCGGTGAGTTCGCGCACAATCAGAATATCCAAGCCGGCCACCACTTCAGGCTTTAAAGTAGAAGCATTGGCCAATTCAGGATACAAAATGGCAGGGCGTAGATTAGCAAATAAATTCAGGTCTTTACGAATGGCTAACAAGCCGCGTTCCGGACGCAGCGGACGGTCGAGATTGTCGTATTGCGGACCGCCTACCGAACCCAGCAATACCGCATCGGCTTTGCGACACAGGTTTTGCGTGAATTCAGGGTAAGGCTGGCCGTATTGGTCGTAGGCTTCGCCGCCCAAAGGCGCGTATTCGTAAGCGATATCCAGACCTCGCTCGATTAATTTGTCTAATACGCGCACGGCTTGGCCGATGATTTCAGGGCCGATACCGTCGCCGCGAAGAATGGCGATTTGTTTGGTCATTGTTGATTTCCTTTATGAATAAAAGAGTGAGAAATGGGGAAGGGTTATCGTGTGCTGCCGTGATTTACTCGATGGTGAAATTGTCGTAAGTCATGGCATACATCAAGCCGGAAAATGGCAATGTTTTTGGCTTCGGCGCGGTTGAGCACGGTTTCGAAATCTTGCTCGGAAACATAAATAATGCTTTCGGCATCGAAGCCGTCATTTAAGTTTTCCAAGCCTTCAAACAGATATTCTTTGGTCTTCATGATTTTAATAAGAAGTAAGTTTCAGACGGCCTATTGATTAAGATTCGCGGGTTTCCAATGTACGGATTTTAAACACGGCTTTGCGAATCGTAGGGGCATCGCCGACCAGCGGTGCATGACCGTCGTTGGGGAAAAACAGCACAAATTCGCCCGGCTCGATATCCAGCCAAGTTTCGGGTGCGCAATCAAAAAATTCAATGTCTTTTTCTTCTTGATAGCCCAAACCATTTTTCAGACGGCCTCGGTCTATCCAGCCATATGTTTCCACGCCGCTGATGGGTACTTGAATGTCGATGTGTTTGATGTGGGCTTCCGGCTGGGCGGCTTCGCGTGTGCGCATGGCTTCGTTGCCGACAAATAGGCGGATATTGGGATTGTCGCAGGGGTATTGCCCGTCTGGCAGTTGACTGAAGTCCAGCGTTTGCAGCAATGCAATGGCATCGGCAAAGTCGGGGTGCAGGGCGGCATAGCGTTGGGCGTTGGCAATGGTGTCGGTAATCATGGCGTAATCAGTGTTGAACGTGAATGAAGGGTTTCAGACGGCCTTTTCATTATTGCTTGGCAAGCTGCAAGATTTTAACCGCGCCGCGTGCCACTAAGCCAAACACAACCAGGCCGATAATCAGGTCGGGATAAGCCGAATGTGTCAGTAAGGTCAGGATACCGGCCGCAATCACGCCCAGATTCACAATCACATCGTTAGACGTAAAAATCATACTGGCCTGCATATGCGCCTCGCGGCTTTTGCTTTTTTGCAATAGGTAAAGGCAGAGGGCGTTTCCGGCCAAGGCCAGCAGCGAAACGCCAATCATCAAGCCGACATCCGGCATGCCTTCCCAGCCGAAGAAGCGGCGAACCACTTCGCTGAATCCCAAAATGGCTAAGACAAGTTGCAAATAGCCGGCAGCGCGTGCGGTTAGTTTCTTACGCGCGGCAGTGGTGCCAACGGCAAGCAAAGCCATGCCGTACACCAAGCTATCGGCCAGCATGTCCAAGCTGTCGGCCAATAAGCCCATCGAGCCGGCCAACCAACCGCTGACGGATTCAAACACAAAAAAGAACAGGTTAATCGCCAACACCTGCCACAATAAGGTGCGTTCTTTATGGTCTTGAGTGTTTTCAGCCAATGGGGCAGTGTTTAATTCGCTGCTTTCCAAGCGGCTGTCGAAATTCAGCGGCGCAAGTGCCTGTAAGATTTCATCAGCGCTGCCATGGTGATAGGCAGTCATGCGGCGGTTGGGAATGTCAAACTCAAGCGCATGAATGCCTTCGATAGCGCCCAGCTTCATCCGAATCATTTGCTCTTCTGAAGGGCAATCCATTTTCGTGATATGGAAAATACTTTTCTGCATAAGGCAAACCTGTTTCAGACGGCCTATATGGATTGGAATAAAGAAAGTAGGTGAATTTCAGACGGCATAGTATGTGCGCATTTATCCGCAGGTCGGGTAAACACAGTTTGTATGTGTTTACCCGACTTGTTTGGATTTTTTAGTGATACAACCAAGGTTGCGCGGCTTTGCGTTTTTCTTCAAAGGCTTTGATTTCATCTGCGTGTTGCAGCGTCAAGCCGATTTCGTCTAAGCCGTTGAGTAGGCAGTGTTTGCGGTGTTCGGTGATGTCGAAAGTGAACACATCGCCGCTTGGCGTGGTCACAGTTTGTGCTTCCAAATCGATATTTAGTGAATAGCCTTCTTGTGCTTCAACTTCTTTAAACAATTGGTCGACTTGCTCTTCAGTCAACACGATTGGCAATAAGCCGTTTTTGTAGCAGTTGTTGAAGAAAATATCGGCAAATGAAGGGGCAATGACGGCGCGGAAGCCGTAGTCGTCCAATGCCCATGGCGCGTGTTCGCGTGATGAGCCGCAGCCGAAGTTTTTACGGGTCAGCAAAACCTGTGCGCCTTGATAGCGGGGCTGGTTGAGGGAAAAATCGGGATTAAGCGGGCGTTTGCTGTTGTCCATGCCCGGTTCTCCGTGGTCAAGATAGCGCCATTCGTCAAAGGCATTAGGGCCAAAGCCGCTGCGTTTGATGGATTTTAAGAATTGTTTCGGGATGATGGCATCGGTATCGACGTTGCTGCGGTCAAGCGGAGCAACGAGGGCGGTAATTTTGGTAAATGCTTTCATGGTCTGTACTTTTTCGTTTATTTAAGATTCTAAAATGCCCCGATTCACGGGGCATTTACTTTAGCTGATGATTAGTAGCTTTTTACTTCTTCAGCAGTATTGCTCACAGCGTTACCGGCAGCTTTCACATCTTTGCCCACACCTGAAATGGTGTTGCAAGCAGACAGCAAAGTCATAGCAGTCAAAGCGATCAATGCAAATTTTTTCATATTGAATTCCCTATGTAGAAGTTGAGCTAATGATTAGTAGCTTTTTACAGATTCAGCGGAATTGCTGACTGCATTACCGGCTGCTTTTACATCTTTGCCTGCTCCTGAAATGGTGTTACAAGCAGACAAAAGTGTCATGGCGGTCAAAGCGATCAATGCAAATTTTTTCATTTGAAGCTCCTTATGGTTTGAAAAGTACAGCCTGTTTTGCTGTACTTCTTATAATATCCACCATCTTTCTAAATAGCAATAGTTAATGTGAATATATAAATATTTAAATATCTTTAAATATCAACGTGCTATTGTCAGATAGTTTCACAGGCAGCGCACATCCACAAATCGGCCGTTCACCGCAGCTGCAGCAGCCATGGCCGGGCTGACCAAATGGGTACGGCCGCCGTTGCCTTGTCGGCCTTCAAAGTTGCGGTTGGAGGTAGAAGCGCAGCGCTGTTGCGGCTCTAAACGGTCGGCATTCATTGCCAAACACATTGAGCAACCTGGTTCGCGCCATTCAAAGCCGGCATCGATAAAGATTTTGTCCAAACCTTCTTGTTCGGCTTGTGCTTTTACTAAGCCTGAACCCGGTACGATTAACACGCGTTGAACGTTATCGGCTTTTTTACGGCCTTTGGCTACGGCTGCAGCTTCGCGTAAGTCTTCGATTCGGCTGTTGGTGCAAGAACCAATGAATACGATGTCAACCGGAATTTCGTTTAACGGCGTATCGGCTTCCAAGCCCATGTATTCCAAAGCGCGTTCCATGCCGCTGCGTTTGACCGGGTCGGTTTCGTTGGCCGGATTCGGCACTTTACCGTTGATGTCGAGCACCATTTCCGGTGAAGTGCCCCAAGTGACTTGCGGCTCAATGTCTTCGGCTTTGAAACGGAATACTTTATCGAATTGGGCACCTTCATCGGAAACCAATGTGCGCCAGTATTCAACGGCTTTATCCCATGCCTCACCTTTCGGTGCGAATGGTTTGTCTTTAACGTAATCAATGGTGGTTTGGTCAACCGACACCATGCCTGAACGCGCACCGGCTTCAATAGCCATGTTGCACAAAGTCATGCGGCCTTCCATTGACAGGCTGTGAATCGCTTCTCCGTCAAATTCAATGGCATAGCCCGTGCCGCCGGCGGTACCGATTTGGCCGATGATGTATAAGGCCACATCTTTGGCGGTCACACCTGGTTTCAGACGGCCTGATACTTCAATCAGCATAGATTTGGATTTTTTGGCGGTAATGCACTGGGTGGCCATGGTGTGTTCGACTTCAGACGTACCGATGCCGTGTGCCAATGCACCAAATGCGCCGTGGGTGGAAGTGTGCGAGTCGCCGCATACTACAGTCATACCAGGCAGGGTAGCACCTTGTTCAGGTCCCATCACATGCACAATACCTTGTCCTTTGTCCATAAACGGAAAGTAAGCCAATGCGCCAAATTCTTTAATGTTTTTGTCTAAGGTGTCGACTTGCAGCTTAGAAATCGGGTCTTGAATGCCTTTGTCCCAATCGCCGGTCGGGGTGTTGTGGTCGGCGGTGGAAACCACGCTGTCGATGCGCCACAATTTGCGGCCGGCCATTTTCAAGCCTTCAAAAGCTTGCGGGCTGGTAACTTCGTGTACCAGATGACGGTCGATATAAAGCAGAACGGTGCCGTCTTCTTCTTCGCGGACGACGTGGCTATTCCAAAGTTTGTCGTAGAGGGTTTGTGCGCTCATGGTGTGTTCTTTTATGAATGGGTAGTGGTGAATAGTATGTGGGGGAATATTAGACTTATTAACTTAGAAAAGCAACTGATTTTGTCTAATTTTTATCTGAAAAATAAAAATCCGCCAAATTTTAAGAAAATTTTAGACAATTTGTACAATTTTATTTTTGAGTTTGGCTATTTTGTTACATTTATGCCTTTGTTTTTGCCTTGAGTGAAATAGGCCGTTTGAACGCATTTTGGATTCAGACAGTCTGTTGTCAAAATGATTGCTTGCGGTTAGGTGATGATGCAGTTTTGTGGTAAAATCACGCGTAATTATTGCTATAAGAAATGCTAGGAATCATGACAGACGCAACAGTCCGCAACGACCATAAGTTTGCACTCGAAACCATCCCGGTAAGCCTTGAAGATGAAATGCGCAAAAGCTACCTCGATTACGCCATGAGCGTGATTGTGGGGCGCGCGCTGCCAGATGTGCGCGATGGCCTGAAGCCGGTTCACCGCCGTGTGCTTTATGCCATGCACGAATTGAAAAACAACTGGAATGCTTCTTACAAGAAATCTGCCCGTATTGTCGGTGACGTGATCGGTAAATACCACCCACACGGCGACAGCGCGGTTTACGATACCATTGTGCGTATGGCGCAGGATTTCTCTATGCGCTATATGCTGGTTGATGGTCAGGGTAATTTTGGTTCGGTGGATGGTGACGGCGCGGCAGCCATGCGTTATACCGAAATCCGTATGGCAAAAATCGCTCATGAAATGCTGGCCGACATTGAAGAAGAAACGGTGAATTTCGGCCCGAACTACGACGGCAGCGAGCATGAGCCGCTGGTGTTGCCGACCCGTTTCCCGGCATTGCTGGTAAATGGTTCTTCAGGTATTGCCGTGGGTATGGCAACCAATATTCCGCCGCATAACCTGACCGATACGATTAATGCTTGTATGCAATTGTTGGACGAGCCTGAAACCGACATCGATACCTTAATTGACATCATCAAAGCGCCTGATTTTCCTACCGGTGCAACTATTTACGGCATGAGCGGCGTGCGTGAAGGCTATAAAACCGGCCGCGGCCGCGTGGTGATGCGCGGCAAAACGCACATCGAGCCAATCGGTAAAAATGGCGAACGCGAAGCGATTGTGATTGACGAGATTCCGTATCAAGTCAACAAAGCCAAATTGGTTGAAAAAATCGGCGATTTGGTGCGCGAGAAAACTTTGGAAGGCATTTCCGATCTGCGCGACGAATCGGATAAATCCGGTATGCGCGTGGTGATTGAGTTAAAACGCAACGAAAATTCAGAAGTCGTTTTAAATCAACTGTATAAATTAACCCAGCTGCAAGACAGTTTCGGCATCAATATGGTGGCTTTGGTCGATGGCCAGCCGCGTTTGCTGAATCTGAAGCAAATCTTAAGCGAGTTTATCCGCCACCGCCGCGAAGTGGTGACCCGCCGTACCTTGTGTCGCCTGAAAAAAGCGCGCCATGAAGGTCATATCGCCGAAGGTAAAGCGGTGGCGTTGTCGAATATTGACGAGATGATTCGGTTGATTAAAGAATCAGCCAACGCGCCGGAAGCCAAAGAAAAATTATTGGCGCGTGCATGGCGCAGCAGTTTGGTGGAAGAGATGCTCGGCCGCACTGATTTGGATTTGCGCATGGCGCGTCCGGAAGGTTTGCCGGAAAACTTGGGCTTGCAAGGCCAAGGTTATTATCTGAGCGAATTGCAAGCCGATGCCATTTTGCGCATGAGCTTGCGCAACCTAACCGGCTTGGATCAAGAAGAAATTGTTGCCGATTATAAAGCAATTATGGCAAAAATCATTGATTTCTTGGATATTTTAGCTAAGCCTGAACGCATTACCCAAATCATCCGCGAAGAATTGGAAGATACCCGCGCTAATTTCGGTGACGAGCGTCGTAGTGAAATCAATCCGTTTGGCGGCGATATTGCCGATGAAGACTTGATTCCACAGCGCGAAATGGTGGTGACACTCACTCACGGTGGCTACATCAAAACCCAACCGACCACCGATTATCAAGCGCAACGTCGCGGCGGGCGTGGCAAGCAGGCGGCAGCCACTAAAGAAGAAGACTTCATCGAATCTTTGTTTGTGGCCAATACACATGATTATTTGATGTGTTTTACTAATTTCGGCAAATGCCACTGGATTAAAGTGTACAAACTGCCGGAAGGCGGACGCAACAGCCGTGGCCGCCCGATTAACAACGTGATTCAGCTGGAAGAAGGCGAAAAAGTCAGCGCGATTTTGGCGGTACGCGAATTCCCTGAAGACCAATATGTATTCTTCGCCACTGCACAAGGCATGGTGAAAAAAGTGCAGTTATCGGCGTTTAAAAACGTACGCAGCCAAGGCATTAAAGCCATTGCTTTGAAAGAGGGCGATTACTTGGTCGGCGCGGCGCAAACCAGCGGTGCGGACGACATCATGCTGTTCTCTAATTTGGGTAAAGCCATCCGCTTTAACGAATATTGGGAACGTAGCGGCGGCGATGAAGGCGAAGATACTGACATCGATAATGAAAATGACGTTTCAGACGGCCTCGATGATGAAGCAGTAGAGGCTGATAACGAAAACGCCCTGCCTAGCGGCAAACACGGCGTGCGACCTTCCGGTCGTGGCAGTGGCGGTTTGCGCGGTATGCGTTTACCGGCAGAAGGTAAAATCGTTAGCCTGATTACTTTCTCACCTGAATGTGAACAAAGCGCGCTGCAAGTGTTGACGGCCACCGCCAACGGCTACGGTAAACGCACGCCGATTGCTGATTACAGCCGTAAAAATAAAGGCGGCCAAGGCAATATCGCCATCAACACCGGCGAGCGCAACGGTGATTTAGTCGCGGCCACTTTGGTGGAAGAATGCGACGATTTGATGCTGATTACCAGCGGCGGCGTACTGATTCGCACCAAAGTTGAGCAAATCCGTGAAACCGGTCGCGCTGCAGCAGGTGTGCGCCTGATTAATTTGGACGAAGGCGAAACCTTGGTGAGCTTGGAGCGTGTGGCGGAAGAGCCGGAAGTAGAAGCGGCTGAAGAAGGCGAGGCGCTGGATAACGTTGCTGCGCCAATCGAAGGTGAAAACGATTCAAGCGAAGCATGATAAAACATTAAATTAAATAATATTTTCGAGGCCGTCTGAAAAGGTTTGTATCTTTTCAGACGGCCTTTTAATGAAAATCATTGAAATAAGAAGGACACAGTTTTGAAGCAAGGTTGGGTGTATGTATTGACCAATCAGGGCATGCCCGGTTTGATTAAAATCGGCTTTACCAAAAACCTGCCACAAGAGCGGGCGCGGGCGCTGTATGGTACGGGCGTGGCTTATCCGTTTGAGGTGGCGTATCAGGTGCGCTGCCATCAGTATCCGCAAGTTGAGCGCGAGGTGCATGCGCGATTAAGCGACAAGCGAGTCAATGGTGGTCGTGAATTTTTTGCTTGTTCGGTTGAAGAAGCGGCGCAAGTTATCCGACAATGCGCCGGTAAAAACCTGATTTCGGCACAAGATTTGCGTACGGGTGAGGTGTGGCAAAATAAGCCGTCTGGAAAAATAAATGTTCAGACGGCCTCGCATCATTGGCGGATTCGTCATTATTTGATTGGTGGCGGCTTGGTTTTGGCTATTGTTTGGCTTGCTTGGTTAGGTTTTCGTAATGCAGATGACACAGTTGAGTTAAGTGAAGCGAAACAAGTCATAGGTTATGTGCCCGGCAAAATCGGCAAAGAAGACATCAATATCCGTGCTTGCTCATCAACCGAATGCAGCGTAATTTCTGTTTTGCCGGCCAATCAAAAAATCCAAATCAAGCCAAACACGCGCACGGCGAAAAACTGGGTATATGCTGAATTTCAAGGCGATGTGTGTTATCCAGAGCATTATGAGCGTGGACAAGGCTGCCGATCATGGGCGCAGAATAATATTGTCGAAGGTTGGGTCTATGCCAATAATTTGGCCGGACAAAATACCCAACCGGCCAAGCGTTCGGATTCTTTGTTTGATTCGTTATTTTGATGATACAGGTCTGAGGCCGTCTGAAAATATGCGTTCAGATGGCCTTACAATATTGTTGATAGCGTTCGGCCAAACCATAAAGAATCACCGCGGTTAAGCCCCAAATATCGTAATGTTGGAAAGGCAGCGTCGGCATGGCGATGGTTTTGCCTTGATGTTGCAGCGGCCGCATTTCGTAATGCTGCAGATTCATCACAAAATCAAACGGCACATAAAACACTTCCGCCACTTCGTCCGGATTGGTTTGAATATGCGGATTACCAGTAGAGAGCGCAGGAATGGGATGCACTTCATAACCTGATGGCGTGTAGTGCGGTGGCAGAGCGGGAAAGGTTTGCCAAGTTTGCGGCAAAATGCCGACTTCTTCGTGTGTTTCGCGTAAGGCGGTTTGGGTTAAGTTGAGGTCTTGCGGCTCGTAGCGGCCACCGGCTAGGGCGATTTGGCCGGTGTGGTGGCGCAGCGAGCCGGAACGGCGGGTAAACAATATCTGCCATTGTTCATCTTTTTTGACCACGGCCAATAAAACCGCCGCCACTTTGCATTCGGCCGGATTGAGAAAACGGTTGCGCAAATTTTGGGTGGAGCTGTCAAACTCGTGCGCGCGCAGCAGGAAATCGGAAAGCGGTCGGGTCATGGGAGGTATCCGTAACGTGTTTACATGATTATATTATAGTCGCTTAAAATATAAATAAGGTAAGGCGGCAGCCAACTGCCGTGTATAGCCAGTACATAAGATTGCTGGCGACACTATTATTTTTATTTTAAACGACTATACATTAGCTTTACGGTTGCTTAAATCTACAAATCAAACGGCTTGTGATAAAGTTATGCCTAAACTAAAGGCCGTCTGAACACAGTCGGCGATGTAAAGGAATGATTATGTTTTTTGCCCCTTCCCGTGTCCGCGCTGTGGCTGCAGCGGTGATGATGTTGTTTGCCGTTGAAAGTTATGCGGCCAACGAAATCAAGGTTCAGCCCAAAGCGGCCAAAGAAGTAAAAGAGCTGATTCAGAAAAAAAGCCGCTACACGCCCGAAGAGCGTGAATTGGAGCGCCAGCGTCGTGTAAGCGTGATTGATCGCGCCAATACCGTGTTTACCTTATTGGGCGGTGAAATGGCATTGCAAAAAGGCGATGCTGGCACGGCTTTAGTAACGTATATGGTGTCGCTCAACCGCACCAAATCGCCGGAAGTGGCCGAGCGTGCCTTAGAAATGGCAGTGTCACTCAATGCATTTGAACAAGCTGAGATGATTTATCAGAAATGGCGCGAAATTGAGCCGGTGCCGGGGGCGGCGCAAAAACGCATGGCTTGGGTACGCGATTTACTGATGGGCAATGCCGACCAAAAATTAAGTGGCTTGGATGATGTGTTGCACAATGCCACTGAAGAGCAAACGCAGCGTATCTTCTTGCTGTTGGCGCAAGCAGCGGTTCAACAGCAAGGCTTGGCGGAAAAAGCGGGCAGAGAAGTGCATAAAGCGGCGAAAAAATATCCCGATATGCCGGAAGCGGCGATTGCCGATGTAATTTTCAGCGCGCAAGAAGGTGACGAACGCCATGCGGTAGAAGCCATGCAGCGCTTGGCTATGTTGGATGCGGAAATTTTGCCACCGACCTTATTAACCATGCGTTTGGTGGCGCAACGCCAGCCGCAAATGCTCAACCGCTTTTTTGAAGAAACCAATACCGCTGATTTGTCACCGGTGTGGCAGGAGTTGGAAATCAGCAGCCTGATTGCCTCGAGACAGTTGGATAAAGCCTATTCGCGTCTGCAACAATTATTGGCAGCCAATCCGAATGCCGATTTGTATGTTCAGGCGGCCTTATTGTCGGCGAGCCGTAAAGAAGATATTTCGGTCACCGAAAATTATTTGGAAAAAGCCTACAATACCGGCACACGCGAGCAGCAAGGCCACGCAGCGATTATCGGTGCCATGCGTTATGCGGATATGAAAAATTATGCCGATGCCAAAAGATGGGTGAATAAAATCAGCGCGCCGGAATATGCGTTTGATAAAGCGGTGTTGAAAGCTTCGATTGCGGCAGAAGAAGGCAATATGGCCGCAGCCTTAACCGAAGCCCGCCGTGCAGAAAAGCTGCCTGAGCAGCAAGGCAGATTCTTTGGTGCGGCAGAATTGCAGCGTGTTTATTTGTTTGCTTTGGCGCAAAGCGATAAACCGCAAACCGCATTAGCAGAATTGAATCAGATGATGGCCAAAGTCGCCAAGCAGCCTGAAGCTGCCGAGCGTTTGCCGGATATTCTGTATCAACGTGCGATGGTTTACGAAAAATTAGGCCAGCATGAAAAAGCCATTGCCGATTTGCGCCGCTATAATGATTTGAATCCCAATAGTGCCAGCGGCATGAATGCTTTGGGCTATACTTTATTGATTATGCCTAATGGCAAACCATATTTTGATGAAGCGTTTCAGTTGATTCAGACGGCCTACCATTTGGAGCCAGAGTCTGCCGCAATTAACGACAGCTTGGGTTGGGCTTATTACCTGAAAGGCGATGCGCAAGCAGCCTTGCCGTATTTGGAATATGCTTATCGCGAGTATCCCGATGCGGAAGTAGCGGCGCACTTGGGTGAAGTGTTGTGGCAATTGGGTCAACAAGAGCAAGCCAAACAAATTTGGCGAGATGGTTTGCAACAAGAGGGCGATCAAGCCTTGTTAAAAGCGACCATGAAACGCTTTGGCGTGGCGGTGCCGAATGCGCAACCTGTGCGCAAAGAAAAACCTAAAGCAAGATAATACGAGGCCGTCTGAAAATATCGTCGTTTTCAGACGACCTGACTGAAGCAATTCGGAGTGATGATGAAGTTTAAATTATATGTATCTACTTTGGCAGCCTTGGTATTGGCAGCGTGTGCCCAACCCAATATGCCGCAGCAAAACGGTTGGCCGCAAGCGGATAACACAAGCGACTTTACCGCAGAAGGCCGCTTGGCAGTAAAAATGGACGGCAAAGGTTCGTATGCCAATTTTGATTGGGCGTATCAAAACCAAGTGCAAACCATCAACGTGAATACCCCATTGGGCAATACGGTCGGCCAATTGTGCCAAGATAAGCAGGGCGTATTGGCGGTGGACAACAAAGGGCAGGTTTATCATGCCCAAACCGCAGCGCAATTAAGCCAGCAATTATTAGGTTTTGAATTGCCGGTGCAATATCTGCATATTTGGGCAAATGGTAAGCGCGTGGCCGGTGCGCCGTATCAATTGCTTTCAGACGGCCGTTTGCAGCAATTCGATTGGACCATCAGCCGAACACTCAATCAAGCAGGCCAAGCACGCGTATTGTTGTTGGAAAGCGCGAAATTGAGCGTGCGACTGGTGTTTGATGAAATGGATACCCAGCCGGAACCGACTGCGCAACAACAATGCGCCGCCCGTGGCTAAGGAGGCCGTATGAACATTCCGCAGCATGCGCAAGCTTTTTTAGCGCCGGCTAAGTTAAACTTGGATTTGCGCATTACCGGCCGCAGAGCAGACGGTTATCACGAATTGGAAAGCATTTTTTGCCTGATTGGCTTGTATGACACTGTTTATCTGGCTTTGCGCGACGATGGCCAGATTGTGCTGCACACGCCTGTCGAAGGAGTGACGCAGGAGCAGGATTTGGCCTATCGTGCAGCGGCTGCATTAAAAACGCATACCCAATCTGCCGGTGGTGTGGATATTTGGTTGGACAAAAAGATTCCAATGGGTGGCGGATTAGGTGGAGGCAGCTCCGATGCGGCAACGGTTTTGCTGGCGTTAAACCGATTATGGCAATGCGGCTTGAGCGAGCAAGAATTGATTGATTTGGGTGTTACGCTGGGTGCCGATGTACCGTTTTTTATCTTTGGTCGCAGCGCATTTGCGCGTGGTGTCGGAGAGAGATTAATCGAAATAGATGTGCCAAAACAATGGTATGTTATTGTGAAGCCTGATGTGCATGTGGCAACCGGCAAAATTTTTTCCCATCCGCACTTGACACGCGATTCCAAACCAAGCATAATGCCTGCTTTCCAAGCATTACAGCCGTTTCGCAATGATATGCAGGCGGTGGTGTTTCAGGAGTATCCTGAAGTTTGGGAAGCTTATCTTGAGATGTCGAAGCATGGTGACGCATTAATGACCGGTTCCGGTGCGTGTATTTTTATTCCATGTCAGCTTCAAGAAGAAGCAGAAAATATATACCAACAAGTTTCTAAAATATATGAAGCATATTGTGTTGAAGGTTTAGCTGTTCATCCTTTGTTTCATGTGTAAGTGAACTAGTTGGGGAGTCGTCAAGCGGTTAAGACACTGGATTTTGATTCCAGCATGCGAAGGTTCGAATCCTTCCTCCCCAGCCATCCACACTTTGTTGGGGAGTCGTCAAGCGGTTAAGACACTGGATTTTGATTCCAGCATGCGAAGGTTCGAATCCTTCCTCCCCAGCCAACACCCTTTATTGGGGAGTCGTCAAGCGGTTAAGACACTGGATTTTGATTCCAGCATGCGAAGGTTCGAATCCTTCCTCCCCAGCCAAATAAAAGCGTGTAAGTTTTCTTACACGCTTTTTTATGTTGTAAATTGACGAATTTATCTGCTGAATCCTTGGGTTTGTGTCTTATTTTGCGTATAATGTCGGGCTTAACGTCAATGTACACAAGCAGAGGAAAGCAAGATGTTTTCTGAGCAATGTTTGAATCAAAAATCAGGTGAAAATGATATGGCCGCATATGATAGTTTGATGGTATTTACCGGTAATGCCAATCCCGATTTAGCCCAACGTGTTGTGAAACACTTGGATATTTCATTGGGCGAAGCCAATGTAAGCAAATTCTCCGATGGTGAAGTCGCCATTGAATTATTGGAAAATGTACGCGGCCGCGATGTATTCATTCTGCAGCCGACTTGTGCGCCAACCAATGACAACCTGATGGAAATTCTGACCATGGCAGATGCCTTGAAGCGTGCCTCTGCCGGCCGTATTACTGCCGCGATTCCTTATTTCGGCTATGCCCGCCAAGACCGCCGCCCGCGTTCGGTTCGTGTGCCGATTTCGGCCAAGTTGGTTGCCAATATGTTGTATTCAGCCGGTATCGACCGCGTGTTGACCGTTGATTTGCATGCCGACCAAATCCAAGGCTTCTTTGATATTCCAGTGGACAATATTTATGCCACGCCGGTTTTGCTCAATGACATTGCCCAGCAACGCATCGAAAACCTGACCGTCGTCAGCCCTGATATCGGTGGTGTGGTGCGTGCGCGTGCAGTAGCTAAAGCGCTGAATGTGGACTTGGCGATTATCGACAAACGTCGTCCTAAAGCCAACGTTGCCGAAGTGATGAACATCATCGGTGATGTTCAAGGCCGTACTTGTTTGATTATTGACGATATGATTGATACTGCCAACACTTTGTGCAAAGCCGCTTCTGCACTGAAACAGCGCGGTGCCGAACGTGTTTTGGCTTATGCAACGCATCCTGTATTCTCTGGCGCTGCTGTGGAGCGCATTTTATCATCTGACATTGATCAGGTGGTGGTAACCGATACCATTCCGTTGTCGGAAGCGGCGAAAAATTGCGACCGCATCCGTCAAGTGACCATTGCCGGTTTGCTGGCTGAAACGGTTCGCCGTATCAGCAATGAAGAATCCGTGTCCTATCTTTTCAATGAAGAAGTGACCACAACCTTTGGTGGTATTTTGCTGCCATAACACTCAGTCGTCTTAAGCTGGTCGCGGCCGATGACGATATTTTTAATCTAATTGGAGTATTTTTATTATGTCATACGAAATTCAAGCTACTGTTCGCGAAGATCAAGGCACTGGTGCGAGCCGCCGCCTGCGTCGCGAAGGTCAAATCCCTGCCATCTTGTACGGTGAAGGCCAAGATGCCGTGGCAATCGCAGTAGACCACAAAACCATGTACTACGCATTGGAAAAAGAATCTTTCCACACTGCGTTGATCAAATTGACTTTGGAAGGTAAAACTCAAGACGTTATCGTGCGCGATTTCCAGATGCACCCATTCCGTCAACAAGTTCAACACATCGATTTCCAAGCTGTTAAAGCCGATCAAAAAGTCCGCATCCGTGTACCATTGCACGTGGTTAATGCTGAAAACTCACATGCTGTTAAATTGCAAGGTGGCCGCGTTTCTTTGCTGAACACTTCAGTAGAAGTGTACGCTTTGCCTGCTAACATTCCTGCATTCTTGGATTTGGATTGTTCTGCTGTTGTTGCCGGCGACATCTTGCACTTGTCAGACATCAAATTCCCGGAAGGCGTGGAAAGCGTTTCTCTGAAACGTGATGAAAACTTGGCTGTTGCAACCGTAACCGGTAAAAAACGCTAAGCATTCCGCACAAAAAAGCCCGCATTGGCGGGCTTTTTTTTGTCCATTTCATGACCTAAAGCGCTGAGCGACGGCTCCATAAAAGATCTCAGGTCGTCTGAATATTATTTTTCAGACGGCCTGAAACCTTATGCTCAGTAATGAATCACGCTGCGAATCGATTTGCCCTCGTGCATCAAATCAAAAGCGGTGTTGATGTCTTCCAAAGGCATGGTATGGGTAATAAAGTCGCTCAAAGCAAATTCACCACGCATATATTGGTCGATGATACCCGGTAATTCACTGCGGCCTTTCACACCGCCAAACGCCGAACCACGCCATACGCGGCCGGTAACCAATTGGAACGGACGGGTGGAAATTTCCGCACCGGCCGGTGCCACACCGATGATGATGCTTTCGCCCCAGCCTTTGTGGCAGCATTCCAAAGCCGCACGCATGACTTCCACATTGCCGATACATTCAAACGAATAATCCACACCACCGTCGGTCATTTCGATGATCACCTCTTGAATCGGCTTGTCGAAATCTTTCGGATTGACAAAATCAGTTGCGCCAAGCTTTTCAGCCAAAGCAAATTTAGACGGATTGGTGTCGATACCGATGATGCGGCTGGCGCCACTCATGCGTGCGCCGATAATCGCCGCCAAGCCAATGCCGCCCAAGCCGAAAATCGCCACGGTATCGCCGCGTTTGACTTTGGCCGTATTCATCACCGCGCCCATGCCGGTAGTGACACCACAGCCCAGCAAGCACACTTCTTTCAAATCGGCTTCAGGTTGGATTTTGGCTAAAGACACTTCGGCTACAACGGTGTATTCCGAGAAGGTTGATGTACCCATATAGTGATAAATCGGCTGACCATCTTTGAAAAAGCGTACGGTGCCATCGGGCATCAAGCCCTTGCCTTGGGTAGCGCGGACAGACGAACACAGGTTGGTTTTGCCCGAAGTACAGAATTTGCATTTGCCGCATTCGGCGGTGTAAAGCGGAATCACATGATCGCCGACGGCAAAATCAGTGACTCCTTCGCCGACAGCTTCGACAATACCGGCACCTTCATGTCCCAACACACAAGGGAATACGCCTTCCGAATCTTGTCCGCTCAATGTGTAAGCATCGGTGTGGCACACGCCGGTGGCAACAATACGCACCAACACTTCGCCTTTTTGTGGCGGCATCAAATCCAATTCTTCGATTTTTAACGGTTCATTGGGGGCCCAGGCAACGGCGGCGCGGGTTTTGATAAATTCCATGATTGACTCTCTCTGTTGTGGTTATGTGCGGGCATTATACTCCATATAAACGCTGGCCACATTTTCAGACGGCCTTCGAAGGCAATTTCCGCTATAATACCCGTTTTGAACAAGACAGCTTTATCATGAAACACATCCACATTATCGGCATCGGCGGCACCTTTATGGGCGGCGTGGCAGCCATTGCCAAAGAAGCAGGTTTTCAAGTCAGCGGCTGCGATGCCAAAATGTATCCGCCGATGAGCACCCAGCTGGAAGCCTTGGGCATTGCCGTACATGAAGGCTTTGATGCCGCCCAGCTGGATGAGTTTCAAGCCGATGTGTATGTGATTGGTAATGTCGCCAAGCGCGGCATGGACGTGGTTGAAGCCATATTAAACCGCGGCTTACCGTATATTTCCGGCCCGCAATGGTTGGCAGAAAACGTATTGCATCATCATTGGGTTTTGGGCGTAGCCGGTACACACGGCAAAACCACCACCGCTTCCATGCTGGCCTGGGTGTTGGAATATGCAGGTTTGGCGCCGGGATTTTTGATTGGCGGCGTACCGCAGAATTTCAGCGTGTCGGCGCGCTTGCCGAAAACCCCACGCCAAGATCCCAACAGCACATCACCATTTTTCGTGATTGAAGCCGACGAGTACGACACCGCATTTTTCGATAAACGCAGCAAATTCGTACATTACCGACCGCGCACCGCCATCTTAAACAATCTCGAATTTGACCATGCCGATATTTTTGCCGACTTGGGTGCGATTCAAACCCAATTTCACCATTTGGTGCGCACCGTACCTTCAGACGGCCTGATTGTAGCCAACGGCCGCGAAGAAAGCATCCACGAAACCTTAGACAAAGGCTGCTGGACACCGGTCGAGCTCTTTGGCAACCAAGCCGGCTGGCAAATCGGCGAAGCAGACAGGCAGGGCGGCTTTGACGTCTTTTTCAAAGGCGAACACGTCGGCCATGTCGCATGGGCATTATTGGGTGAACACAACCGCCTGAACGCACTGGCCGTGATTGCTGCCGCACGTCATGTCGGTGTCGATGTTCAGACGGCCTGTGAAGCCTTAGGGCAATTTCAAAACGTGAAACGCCGCATGGAAATCAAAGGCACAGTCAACGGCATAACCGTTTACGACGATTTCGCCCACCACCCGACCGCGATTAGCACCACCGTGGCCGGTTTGCGCCAAAAAGTCGGCAGCGCCCGTATCTTGGCCGTATTGGAACCACGTTCCAATACCATGAAACTTGGCATCATGAAAGCCGCGCTGCCCGAAAGTCTGCGCCAAGCCGACCAAGTATTCTGCTATGCCGGCGGCGTGGATTGGGATGTGGCCGAAGCCTTGGCACCATTGGGCGATAAATTGCACGTCGGCCAAGATTTTGAGGCTTTTGTGGCCGAGATTGTGAAACAGGCGCAAAGCGGTGATCAGATTTTGGTGATGAGTAATGGCGGTTTTGGTGGCATTCACGACAAATTGCTTGAAGCTTTGAAATAATCAAGAAGGCCGTCTGAAAGTTTCAGACGGCCTTTAAACTATATTTAAAACAATATATTAGTTACTTTTTCACACCCAAGAAAGCGTTGTACATCCAAATCAATTTCTCTTGCGCCTGCACATAGCCGGTAATCAAATCTGCCGTGCCTTCATCACCAGCCTCGTCCGCGGCTTCAATCACAGAGCGTTGCTCTTCAATCAGTTCCTGTAAACTACTAACCAAACCTTCAACGCATTCGCGACCATCAAATACGTTTTTATTCTCTTTAATGGAAGAGTGTTGAGTAAAGTCGCTATAGGCATGCAGCGGCGTGCCTGCCAGCGTCAAAATGCGCTCGGCGATTTCATCAATCTGTAATTGCAGCTCGGTATAAAGCTCTTCAAATTTGGTATGTAGCGAGAAAAAATGCTCGCCTTTAACGTTCCAATGATAGCCGCGCACATTTTGATAAAACACATGATAGCTTGACAATAAAGCATTCAGCTTCTCATTAATCGGCGCAGCCTCACTTTTTTCTAAACCAATTTGGTTGGTTTTCACTTTTTCAGCCGCAGTAGTTTTCTCTTTTTTCGCTTTAGCCATGATGATTTTCCTTTGTTTAAAATAAATAAATAGATGAAGCTATCAAGCTTCATTATTCTTGAAATCTAAGGTTAATGTAGTCCTATGGTTTGGCTTTATCAAGGTTTTTTCCAAATCTTAACTTGATTTTATCTATCAGTAGGGGTTTTCATTTTGAATGAATTAATGTAAAATCTGTTTCTGAGCTGATCAGATTTAACCTTTATTTAAATTTGGGGCTGTACTAGATAACTAGAATAAATTCTGCTTTACTAATTGTTTTAAAATGAAAATTTGAACTTTTATTTCACTGTGGTTAAAACGCCATTCATATTCCTTCAAATACAGTTCAAAATGCTCTTTGGGAATGCCGTTAAACTTCCGTAAGTGGCGTTTTGCCTGATTCCAAAAGTTCTCAATTCCGTTAATATGATTTTGTCGTTCAGCAAAATGTGTGCTGTGATTGATGCGAAAGTGGCTAAACTCACTCGCATCAAGTACATCATAGCTTTTGTAACAATCAGTATAAACAATACTGTCAGGCTTTACCTGCTCACGTATTATCGGTAATAAAGTGGCAGTTTGCGTATTGGGCACAGCAACGGTGTAAACCTTTTTAATGGCTTATCGGTGAAAATTAGTAGAAAGAAACTATTTCAATAGATATTGAGGTATGGGCGAAATTTGTTACAAAGTGACAATAATTGTTACCGTGAGTTTTATTATTTGTTCAAAACTGTTGCCCATGCATTAACCAGAAAGAAACTACATGAATAAAATTTATCGCGTGATTTACAATGAAACCACAAACACTTACAGCGCAGTTGCCGAATTTGTCAAGGGTAAATGCAAAACGACCTCTGCAACTATGGGGAAAAATGCAGTGTATGGGAATATTTTTTCAAAAGCTTTTATTTTTAATACAGTAACCTCTGCGTTACTGCTGGCTACGGCATATCCTGTGCTGGCAGTAACTGGAGATCAGCAGCCTGAGGAAAGTAATATCTGTTACTTTGATACGGCAACGAATTCTGTGATTTGTGGTAATAATCTGACCAGTAATTCAGAAGCAACAACAGCAGTAGCCGTTGGAGCTGAGGCTAAGATTACTGATATCGGCGCTAAAAATGCAGTGGCTATTGGTAATAAAGCGACTGTCAATAAATACACGGAAGCTTATGACATGGCTTCTAAGAGTAAAAAAGGGCGTTATTCTGGCGCAAGCAGTATTGCTATTGGCGATGAAGCAACAACACAAGGCTCATCGAACATTTCCATGGGGCACAAAGCTCAGTCCTCCGGTTGGACTGCGACAGCTATTGGTGCGAATTCTAATGCAGCAGGGGATGGATCTGTTGCCATTGGTAATACAGCAAAAACAGTAGCAGGAGAAGCTTTGGGCGTTACAAATAGCGGTGGGGGTGTAGCTATCGGTCAAAATTCACTTGCAACAGGACAAGCCGCTATCGCCATTGGTAATTCAGCAACAACAGATACTTGGCGTTCTATTGCCATTGGTAACCAAGCCCAAACTAAGGGTGAATCAACTGTGGCTATGGGTAATCAAGCTATTGCTGATGGCTGGGGAGCAACTTCAATTGGTACTATTTCAAAGTCATACGGCATGAACTCTACAGCTGTTGGTAATGATGCTTATGCAAATGGTACTTATACATCCGCTTTTGGTACCAATTCTCATGCCCAATCAGATGACACTCAAGGGTATGCTGCTGCATTAGCTGTCGGTACAAATACAGTCGCACTAGGAAACCGCGTAACATCAGTTGGTTATAATGTATTTGCGACAGGTAGTCATGCTATTGCTCTAGGATCTAATACAGGAGTGCATGCGATAGGGAAAGGTAATGTTATTAATTCTGCTGCAATAAATAATGCTCCTGGCGATTATTCAATGTCATTCGGTACAGATACCATTTCTGAGGGCAATTACTCAATTGCATTAGGTAGAGCAGCAAAAGCATTAGATAATTCTGCGATTGCGGTGGGTGATGAATCTTTGGCCAAAGCAGCCTCTACCGTAGCAATTGGTGATTCAGCAGAATCATTGACTACAGGCTCTATTGCCGTAGGTAAAAATTCTGTAGCAGGTCACGCAGACGATACCAGTATTTGGGCAACCTTAACCAACCCGACCACAGGTCAGAAATTTGCTTCTGAAGAAGAGTTGAAAGCGTACTACGATACTATCGCTAAAAAATCACGTCGCTCTGATGAAGAGAACGTGTACCGTAATGTTGTGGGTAAACAAAACAACATCGCCATTGGTGATGGTGCAGAGGCGTTTGGTGGTCGTAACATCGTCATGGGTCAAGAAGCCGGCGCAGGTGTTCAGAATAACTACAACATTCATAATGTCAGCATTGGTTCAGCAGCCGGTGCCCGTACGGTAGGTGAAGATAACGTATTTGTTGGTCGTAATTCAGGTGGTGTGGCTGTCGCTTCTGACAAAACGGTTGCTACGCAAAATGAAGCAGATAAAGGCATGCAAGGTACTCGAAACGTAGTGATTGGTCTGAATGCAGGTGTGGGTGCAGGTACAGATACACTTCCAGCAGAATTAAATGCTACGCCAATGAATAAGGCAACTGGTGAGTATGGTACCAGTCTTAACGTATTTATCGGTAACGAGGCCGGTAGAGATGTTAGTGCCACAATCAGTGATAATGTCTTTATTGGTGATCAAGCAGGTAAAAGTGCAACCAGCTTGGCGGTAAGTAAAGATGGTGCTATTTATAAAAAAGCAGACGGTACGAATGCGAACCCATATGCACCAGCGGTATTAGGCCACAGTGCAGGTGTGGGTCCTTTGGCTTTGAATAATTCTAAAGGTGACATGAATGTCGGTATGGGTTGGAAAGCCGGCTGGCATATAGAAGGTTCTGATAATGTTGCCTTGGGCATGAATGCTCTACACCATTCTAAAGGTGATGGTAATGTTGGCGTGGGTGCGTTTGCCGGTGAGCAAGTCTTATCAACCGATTCTGTGAATATCGGTGGCTACTCACATGGTTATGGCAATGAATCAGTTGCGATTGGTAAGCAGGCTCAAGCTGGTGTGAGAGATGAAGCAGATACTGTAACG
Organism: Neisseria sp. CCUG17229; assembly: GCF_047839235.1. Lineage (NCBI taxonomy): Bacteria > Pseudomonadati > Pseudomonadota > Betaproteobacteria > Neisseriales > Neisseriaceae > Neisseria > Neisseria sp. CCUG17229. Next base: position 1,435,502 of record NZ_CP181247.1, on the reverse strand, counting down.
CATAGTATTGCTATCGGTGCTGGTGGTACGGTGGCAAGCGGTCATCAAGCCATCTCTATCGGTAAAGGTGCTAAAGCTACGGCAACTAACGCTATTTCTATCGGTACTGGTAACTTGGTTGAGGGTGAAAACTCTGGTGCAATCGGTGACCCATCTATCGTTAAAGGTACTAACTCTTACTCGTTGGGTAACAACAACGCCATCGGTTCAACAACTGATAATGCCATCTCAATTGGTGGCCAGAACAACGTTGGTGGTACTGCAAACACTCGCGATGATAATGGCATTATCACTACCCCTGGTGGCTTGACAGACGGCGTTGCGGCGAATCGCTCAATGGTTATCGGCTTTAAGAACAACGTAAATGCTGATGATGTCATGGTGCTGGGTAATAATATTACTGCCGCTAAAACCGCAAATAATGTGATTTTGGGTAATAACGCAGCTGATGCGCAGGCAACTAATGTAAATGATGCCATAGTTAACGGTGTTAATTATGAAGGTTTTGCTGGTAATACCTCTTATGCAGCTGTAAGTGTGGGCGCTGTAGACAAAAAGCGTCAAATCAAAAATGTGGCTGCAGGTGCAATTACAGCTGCTTCTACTGACGCCATCAACGGCTCGCAGCTTTACCAAGTTGTTGAGAAGGGTCATTGGAAGCTAAAAGCCAACGGAGAAAATGTTGATGAAGTACGCTGGGGCGATACAGTTAACTTCACCTCTAATCCAACTGCCGGTACTACCTCAACAGGGGAATCTACCACTGTTAATAAAGGTGGTATTACCATTACCCCAACATCTAACAGTACAACAAGCACAATTGATTTGTCTGTAAATGTGGATGGTAAAACCGTCAAGATTAATGACGAAGGTCAATTAACAGTAACTGTTCCAGAAGCTGCCAAAGTTCAGAACTATTTCCATGTTAATGAGAAAAATACGTCAGTACCTGCGGTAGGCGAGCACAACAAAGATGATGTTGATGGTGTGGGCCATGCAACTGGTGCCCGTGCACTGGCGGCTGGTTATGATGCCAAAGCTGTACAGGCCAATACTGTTGCTGTCGGTACAAATGTTTCAGCTGTAACCGCTGGTTCTATCGCGATCGGTGAAAATGCGATCGCAGGCCGTGCGGATATGGACAATCCTCAAGATACAAATAACCGTACCACTGTAGGTAAACGTAACAACATCGCGATCGGTAGCGGCGCAGTCGCTGAAGGTGGTCGTAATATTTCTATCGGTGAAAATACCGCTCGAAATACAATCGATAACTGGAACATTCAGAACGTAAATATCGGTACTCAAGCAGGTGAGGCTTCTAAGAAAGACTACTCGGTTGCAGTGGGTTATCATGCGGGCGCCATCATTTCTGATGCAGCTAAAACTGCTCAAGCTGCTGTTGTAGACGGTAATCGTTCTCCAAGCGTTTATATCGGTAAAGAAGCTGGTAAAAATGCTGCAGCTTATGGTGGTATCGGTATTGGTACGAATGCATTGAATAATGTGGTAGATACCAATTCTAAAGCTAATATAGCCATTGGTACCGGCGCCGGCCAAAATGTTAAATCGAATGACGGTGTAAATAAAGCTTTCCGTACTTTTGGTGCTGGTTCTAACATTATGGTGGGTAATAATGCTGGTAATGCACTAAGTGGCGATGGCAATACCATTGTTGGTAATATAGCAGGTCGCGGAACTACCGGTGATAATAACTTCTTTGGTGGTCACTTAGCTGGTGCCGACGGTTCATCAGACCGTTCTGTAATTATCGGTTCTCAAGCGGGGCATCAGGCTAATAGTGACCGCAGTGTCTTTATTGGTAACTATGCTAATGGTCAGAAAAAAGGTAAGGTTTGGACTGCTGTAGCCATTGGTAACAGCTCCTTAGCGGGCAAAAATGAAGAAGGCACTGATACGTGGAATCCTATTGCGATTGGTAATTTAGCTCAGGCTACAAATGATAACACCATTGCTCTAGGTATGTCCGCCAATGCATCAGGGATGCGTTCAACGGCGATAGGCTTTGGTGCTAATAGTTCTGGTGAACAAGCCATTGCTATTGGCCGTACTACTAATGTAGCAGCTGACAAGGCTGGTGCAATCGGTAGTCAAACCAATATCTCGAAGGGTAGCGAAGGTTCTTATGCGTTAGGTAATCATAACAATATTACCTCTAAAGATACTTATGTATTAGGTAGTGGTATTAATACAGCAGCCGATGGCACAACTGCGTTAGAACAAACAGTTGAGAACTCGGTGTATCTAGGTAATGATAGTACAGTAACTGCAGGCGAAGGCTCTGTTGCAGATGGTAAAGGTACGCTATTCAACGCGCTAAAAGATTCAACTGAAGCTGGCGAAACCACCACTGGTGGCGCAATTGGCACAGTGAACGATGCAACTGTTGGCGGTGTTTACTATAATGGCTTTGCTGGCTCAACAGCTGTTGGTGCTGTGTCAGTGGGTGCTTCAGGCACTGAACGCCGTATCCAAAACGTCGCAGCGGGTGAGATCTCATCTACCTCTACTGATGCTATCAACGGCAGCCAATTGTACTTGGTAACTCAAGGTACACTAGATCAACTACCAGTAGTTTACACCAACCAAGAGGGTGACAAACTATTCAAGCAGCCAGATGGTAGCTTTGTTGATGCTGAGGGTAATAAAGTTGATCCAGCTGATGTCATTGCATCAATGAACAATGGTGATAATTCAACAACCACACCAATGAATCTAGCAAACATTGCTGGCAATCTAACACCAACTTATAACGGTGGTGATGTGACCGGTCCTGACGGTAAACCTACCGATACAGTGTACCCAGGCCCATTCACAACTGAACAAGCTGGTCCAGATGCTGACACGTACAAAAACATCTACAACAACGCAGCAACTGTAGGCGACGTGTTGAATGCCGGTTGGAACCTACAAGGTAACGGCGAAGCCAAAGACTTCGTTAAACCTTACGACACCGTAAACTTCGTTGATGGTAAAGGCACAACTGCTGAAGTAACAACTGACGCTGACGGCAAAGTAAGCAACGTGACTTACAATGTTGACGCTGGTGACATCATCAACAACGACAACGGTACTGTAACTGGTCCTGTTGCTAACACAGCAGAAGCTAAGAAAGCTGTTGAAGATGCTAAAGCGGCGCTTGAAACTGCTCAAAATGAGCAAGACATGCTACCTGTTAACGCAACTGACGCAGAAAAACAAGCAGCGGCAGACAAAGTCAAAGCGGCTCAAGATGCATTGAAAGATGCAGAAGCACCGCTTAACAAAGTAGCTACCGCTCAAAACGTTGCTGATGCAATCAATGCTTCAGGCTTTACTTTGACGACGAGCAAATCAGCTGGCGAAGCTGAGGGTACAACTGAAGAGTTGATTAACCCAGGTGAAACCGTAACCATCGATGCCGGTAAGAACGTTAAAGTTACCCAAGCGGGTAACACGATCACTGTAGCGACCAAAGACCAAATGGTTCTAGGTGAGAAAGCTGAGCCAGGTGAAAATGGCGAAGACGGCAAACCAGGTGTAGACGGTAAATTGGATGTTAATGGCGCAGACGGTAAGTCTGGTGTAGCCATTAACGGCAAAGACGGCTCTATCGGCTTAAAAGGTGCCGATGGTAAAGACGGTCTAAGCCTGACTCCGGATGCAATCGTGTTCAACGGTGTTGACGGCAAAGACGGTGAAGACGGTCAAGTAAGCATGAAGTTTGAAAAAGCTGCAGCTGCATTAGACGGTAAAGACGGCCAAACCCGTATTGTTTACACCAAGCCAAATGGTACCAAAGAAGAAGTTGCGACCATGAACGATGGTCTGAACTTCACTGGTAACAATGAAGATACCGTAAACAGCCACAAACTGAATACTTTGGTTAAAGTACAAGGTGAAGGCGTATCTAAAGATGATGTTAAATCATTTGAAAGCGCGGCTGGCAACATCAATGTTGAGGCTAACGGAACAGACACACTTGAGATTCAATTGTCGAAAGACATTGATTTGACAGATGAAGGTTCTGTAACGATTGGTAATACCGTTATCACTGATGATGGCTTAACCATCATTGATGGTCCATCAGTAACCAAAGATGGGATTAATGCTGGTGATAAGAAAATTACCAATGTTGCTGCCGGTGAAGACGATACCGATGCGGTTAACGTCAGCCAGTTGAAAGATGCCATCGGCAAAAACAAAACCAAACTGGTGGACGGTAAAAACACCGTTGTCGAAGGCGATGGCTCTGCCGATAATCCTTACAAAGTCAATGTTGCCGACCAAGTGACATTCGGTGAGAAAGGTGCAGACGGCATAGACGGTGTTGACGGTTCTATCGGTGTAAACGGTGCAGATGGTTCTGGTGTTGTAATCAACGGCAAAGATGGCTCTGTCGGTCTAAAAGGCACTGATGGTAAAGACGGTCTAAGCCTGACTCCGGATGCAATCGTGTTCAACGGTGTTGACGGCAAAGACGGTGAAGACGGTCAAGTAAGCATGAAGTTTGAAAAAGCTGCAGCTGCATTAGACGGTAAAGACGGCCAAACCCGTATTGTTTACACCAAGCCAAATGGTACCAAAGAAGAAGTTGCGACCATGAACGATGGTCTGAACTTCACTGGTAACAATGAAGATACCGTAAACAGCCACAAACTGAATACTTTGGTTAAAGTACAAGGTGAAGGCGTATCTAAAGATGATGTTAAATCATTTGAAAGCGCGGCTGGCAACATCAATGTTGAGGCTAACGGAACAGACACACTTGAGATTCAATTGTCGAAAGACATTGATTTGACAGATGAAGGTTCTGTAACGATTGGTAATACCGTTATCACTGATGATGGCTTAACCATCATTGATGGTCCATCAGTAACCAAAGATGGGATTAATGCTGGTGATAAGAAAATTACCAATGTTGCTGCCGGTGAAGACGATACCGATGCGGTTAACGTCAGCCAGTTGAAAGATGCCATCGGCAAAAACAAAACCAAACTGGTGGACGGTAAAAACACCGTTGTCGAAGGCGATGGCTCTGCCGATAATCCTTACAAAGTCAATGTTGCCGACCAAGTGACATTCGGTGAGAAAGGTGCAGACGGCATAGACGGTGTTGACGGTTCTATCGGTGTAAACGGTGCAGATGGTTCTGGTGTTGTAATCAACGGCAAAGATGGCTCTGTCGGTCTAAAAGGCACTGATGGTAAAGACGGTCTAAGCCTGACTCCGGATGCAATCGTGTTCAACGGTGTTGACGGCAAAGACGGTGAAGACGGTCAAGTAAGCATGAAGTTTGAAAAAGCTGCAGCTGCATTAGACGGTAAAGACGGCCAAACCCGTATTGTTTACACCAAGCCAAATGGTACCAAAGAAGAAGTTGCGACCATGAACGATGGTCTGAACTTCACTGGTAACAATGAAGATACCGTAAACAGCCACAAACTGAATACTTTGGTTAAAGTACAAGGTGAAGGCGTATCTAAAGATGATGTTAAATCATTTGAAAGCGCGGCTGGCAACATCAATGTTGAGGCTAACGGAACAGACACACTTGAGATTCAATTGTCGAAAGACATTGATTTGACAGATGAAGGTTCTGTAACGATTGGTAATACCGTTATCACTGATGATGGCTTAACCATCATTGATGGTCCATCAGTAACCAAAGATGGGATTAATGCTGGTGATAAGAAAATTACCAATGTTGCTGCCGGTGAAGACGATACCGATGCGGTTAACGTCAGCCAGTTGAAAGATGCCATCGGCAAAAACAAAACCAAACTGGTGGACGGTAAAAACACCGTTGTCGAAGGCGATGGCTCTGCCGATAATCCTTACAAAGTCAATGTTGCCGACCAAGTGACATTCGGTGAGAAAGGTGCAGACGGCATAGACGGTGTTGACGGTTCTATCGGTGTAAACGGTGCAGATGGTTCTGGTGTTGTAATCAACGGCAAAGATGGCTCTGTCGGTGCCAAAGGCGCAGACGGCAAAACCGGCGTGACCTTGAACGGTAAAGACGGTTCTATCGGTATCAACGGTAAAGACGGCAAATCCGCTACGCTGACGGTTAAAGACGGTGTGCCTGCGGTTGACGGTAAAGACGGCGAAACCAAGCCTCGTCTGATTGTAAACAACGAAGAAGTTGCCACCATGAACGACGGTTTGAAATTTGCCGGCAACAATACCGACGTGACCAATATTCACAAATTGAATACCAAAGTGAATGTGGTTGGCGAAGGTGTCGACAAAGCGGCTTCTGCTAAGTTTGAAAGCGCGGCCGGCAACATCAATGTGAAAGCGGACGGCAACGATACGCTGACCATCCAGTTGAACAAAGATGTTTCAGGCTTGAACAGCTTGCAAGCGACCACCGTTAATGCGGACACTGTGAATGCAGATACCGTAAAAGCAGGCGATACCACTGTGAACAACAATGGTGTAACCATCAACAACGGTGCAGCAGGTAAACCTGTGGCCTTGACTAAAGACGGTCTGAACAACGGTGGCAACCGCATCACTAACGTTGCCCCTGGTGTGGATGATACCGACGCAGTCAATGTCAGCCAGTTGAAAGCTTCAAATGCCAATATCCATAACCGTATCGACGGCGTGGAAAACAGAGCCAATGCCGGTGTGGCGCAAGCCATGGCCACAGCCGGTCTGCCGCAAGCCTATTTGCCGGGTAAGAGCATGATGGCCATCGGTGGCGGTGTATACCGTGGCGAAACTGGTTACGCAATCGGCTTTTCGAGCATTTCCGATGGTGGTAACTGGATCGTGAAAGGTACGGCTTCAGGCAACTCGCGCGGTAATTACGGTGCGACGGCTGCAGTTGGTTATCAGTGGTAATAGAGCTGCTCATGTTTCAGACGGCATAGATATTGCGGTCGTCTGAAACATTGGGTGCCGAAAAGATTTCAGGCCCTTATCAGCCGGATGCTGTCGCATCCGGCTTTTCTTTTGGGTAAAAGGATAGGGGCTTAGGAAGCAAAAATATTAAATCGGGTTATTTCGAAGCATCTTCATTAATATTTTACCTAAGTCTTCATGCCGATGGTTAAACCTAAACTCCGTTTCTTTGAGATGCAGATAAAACATCTCTTTGGAAATACCATGAAATTTGGCCAAACGCCCCTTAGCATAACTCCAAAAAGATTCAATACCATTGATATGCTGCTTCCTACGGGCAAACTCATTAGAACCGTGATGGACACGGTAATGCTTCTCATAGCCCATATCGACAAGACCGTCATATGCTTTCCAGCCGTCAGTATTGATTTCGCTGTCAGCGGATATGTGGCCGCGTATAACCTTGATGAGTGAAGCTTTCGAAGCGTCGGGAACGATTTCCGTATAGACCACGCCATTGCGTTTCAGTATGCCGAATACGATGGTTTTACCTGAAGCCCCACGCCCGCGCTTACCCCTGATACGTCGTGCGCCAAAGTAAGATTCATCTAATTCGACCACACCGGACAGTGGTGAGCTTTGTTCGCATAGGGCAGTAATCCTGTGTCTGATTTTCAGGAAAATAGGATTGATACTGCGGACACTGACGCCGGTCATTTTAGCGGTATCGGAAGCGGTCAAATCAAGAGCAAAACAACGGATTATTTCTCTAAATTTTTGCTCTGAAATTTTGCTGAACTTTTGCTGAACTTTTGATACTTATTTTTTGGTTTCATATTAGGAGCTTATTGCGTTTTTTGATGATTTTGCTTCCTAAGCCCCAAGGATAAATAAAATATGAAGGTTTATCATGCAAGCGAAATGCGTGCGGCCGAGCAGGCTGCGGTGGATCGGGGCGTGTCGTTTGAGCAATTAATGGAAAATGCCGGTCAGGCTGCGGCGGCAGAGATTCTGCGGTATGCGGCTGATGGCAAAAAGGCCTTGATTGTTTGCGGTAAAGGCAATAATGGCGGTGATGGTCTGGTGATGGCACGCGTGTTGCAGCAATATGGCTGGCAAGTGGATATTGCCTTGGTCTGCGGCAATGCATTATCGGATTTATCAGAACTTAACCGCCGGCGTTTAAAAGGATTGTCAGGCATCACTTTTTTAGATGAAGAAGATTTATTAGGTCGTCTGAAAACGAAAAATACTTATGATGTGGTGATTGACGGTATATTCGGTATAGGTTTCAGCGGCAGATTATCCGCTGATATTGCGGCAATTTGCCGGGCATTGAATGCTTCAGATGGCCTGAAGGTTGCTTTGGATATGCCTACGGGAGTCAATGGGGATACGGCAGAATGTGATGAACATGCTTTTTGCGCAGATGTGACTTATGCTTTCGGGGCATACAAACCGGCACATATTAATGAAACGGCGCAAGCGTTTTGTGGCGAAGTGGTGTGTTTGGATATTGGGATAGATTAATAGCGTACATGCTTTCTATTTTAAAGGGCTGCAATAGGCCGTCTGAACGTTCAGACAGCCTTAAACATTTGCGCCAGCCAAATGCCCAAAGCCGTCAGCGCAAAAGAGCCGAAAACGTGCAAGGCCACTGCGCCAAAAGCAGCGCCCCAACGCTGCGCCTGCATAAGCTGAACCATTTCCAATGAAAAGCTGGAAAACGTCGTTAAGCTGCCGAGAAAACCGGTAATCAGCAGCAGCTTCCATTGTGGATGCTGCACCAATTCGGCGCAAATACCGATAAGCAATGCGCCAAGCCAGTTGGCGGCTAAGGTGCCAAAAGCAAATGAGGTGGCAATATGGGCAAAGTAAAGGCCGAACAGCCAGCGGATACCGGCGCCAAATGCAGCGCCAATGGCAATCGGCAGAAAAGAAGCGGGAGACATATTATTCCTTAAGGCCGTCTGAAGCTACCAAATTTGATTAGTTGATTTTAAATAACGGTTGTCGTCGAAAGTATTGAGCCATTGCGGCCGTAAAGCCACAAAAATCGCGGTGGTGATGCCACTTAAAAAGGCTTCTGCCCAAGCAATCAAAATAAAAACGGGCAGGGCGGTGGACCACAATACTTCGCTCGGAAAAGCCGCAGCCCAATCTAAAATTGTGACCAACACCAAGCCGGTAAACAAAAGACTGGCTGCCGAGCCGATAAAGCCGTTGACGAAAATGAAAATAAACAGATTGGCCGGCAGCACATTCACCAAGCGGCGGAATAAAATATTGATGGCCAGTGGCGGCAGTAAGAGCGCCAAAGCATTGATTGGATATACCTGCCAATCACCACCAAACAGCGATACATAAGGAAAAAGTAATAATGTGCCCAACCAAAAAGCCGCCGGTGCGCCAATCATAAGTGCGACTAAATTTATTCCCAAGAGGTGATAGCTCATGCCGGCAAGCTGGCCGTCATCAGGTGTGGCGTTCAAAAGCCATGCGGTGGTCAGAATCAAAATGGCCAATGTTACCGCGGAGCGATGCGCGGCCAAGGCTTTGAAGGCAGGCTTGGTGCATGCGGCGAGCAGGGCAGCCCAAACCAGCCATGCTAGGATCAAAGCGACAGACGAAAACCATTCGGCTTGAAAAATCATAAGGATATATGTATCTAATCTGTTCAGACAGCCTTATTATACGCTGAATCATTAAAATATTGCGCCATCGGTGGCTTTACTTATTCTTTTTAAGGCGGAAACACGATAAAATAACCGCCTTTGCAGCCTAGTCGGATAGTAAGGTTTTCTATGATGTGGACGGTGTTGATTTTTATTTTATTGTGCGCCATCGGCGGATTGTTGTGGTTTCATTATCAGCAAGACCGGCAATGGCGGCAGACGCTTGACCGTATGGAAAACGGAGATGATGGCGACTGGGAGGAATTTGCACAAGATGCCCAGATTCCGAAAGGTGCGCAGACAACACGCAAATTCGGCCGTCAAGCCAAAGCTGCTTACGGGCGGAGTGTTGCCCGTCTGCGTTTGCTGGCCGCGCAACGCCATACGCCGAAACCGGCCGCAAACGAACCGACACCATCGGATTATGTGGATGATTCTTGTGTGTTTTCCGAGCAGTCTTATCATGAAGCGGAATTAGAGCAGGCGGCCGAAGCGGCTGAATTTCAGCGAGCGTTTCAAGAAGCCAGCTATCAAAAAGTTAATCAACCTGTGCAGCCGTCGGAAGAGGCGCAAGACTTTATCCGTCCGGCGCGTGCGTCTAAGCGTTTGTCTGCCGTCCCTGATCCGGTAATTGTGCCGTTTGAAGACAACGATATTCCCGAATACAGGCCGCGTAAAGTACACGGGGCGGTTTTTGAAGAAATTACCTTGGAAGAAGCCACACGTTCGTTAAGTGAAGCGGTAATGCAGGAAATGGTGGAAGCAAAAAACACGGCCAAGCCGGTTTCTGCAAATAGTCAGCCGGTTCAGACGGCCTCATTCACTCCGCCACCGCATCCTCAGCAGAATTTGGAAGTGATTGATTTCAATGACCCTGCTTTGCGCCGCACGCGTGAACGCGTATTGGCACAAGTAGAAGAAATCCACATTAATCCGGTGCAAAAGCCGCGTATTGAGTCGGCGCAGCATGCTTTGCGTACTGCAGAATGGGCCGCTTTCCCGAGACAGGAGGCATCCAGCCGTTGGGATGAAATTGATGTGGAAAAAATCCACGCCAACCTGGCGCGCCAAACAGCTGCCCGCAGCCGCTTGGCTGCTGCTGTAGCACCTGTTCGGGATTATCAGCCGGCCATTATTCAAGATGAAGAAATTTTGGCGAATCTGTCGCAAGGTACTTCACCGATCAACCGCCGTATGCAGCCGATTCGCCGCATCGATACCCGTATGCGTGAAAGCGTGATTCCTGATTCGGTGGTGATGGAAAAAAGCGGTGCGGTGGTGCAGCCAGCCAAGCCGAAGCCGAAAGTATCACGTTTCCAAAGCAATGAAGCCTTTATCGCACGCCCGCCGGCAGCGGATACGATGGTGGTTGAGCCACCGGTTGCGCCGAAAGTGGATCCTGTACCGGTGGATATTCCCGAGCCGCCTGTGTTTAAGGAGTCGCCAGCTGTGACCTTGTCGGAAGTGTCGGTGAATGCGCACGTGAGCAACCGTCCGCAACGTTCGCTGCAAGACTTTTTAATCAGTGAAACCGAAGCAATCATTACCAAGCCGAGAGCGGCTGTTCAGACGGCCTTGGATGAAGCGGCAGTATCTGCGTTTGAACAGCGGGCGTATTCAGTTGAACATCAATTCATGCCGTCTGAAGAGCGACCTGAACAGATCACGGCTTTTGATGAAGCGGCAACGCTACAAGATGAGCATCATCATGGTCAGCCATCTTTAGCAGTCCAACAGCCTGAGAGCAGTGAGCAGGAGACTGTACCTGTCTCTACTCAAGCAGGTCATGGCATAGGCCAACCGGTGCCTGTGGTTCATCCATCATCGGTGATGCCGTCTGCAATCAATCTGCCGGGCGTGGATTTATTGTCGCCACCGCAATTTGATCCGACTGCCACGCAAACCGAAGAAGCCTTGCTTGAAAACGGCATCATCATTGAAGACAAATTGGCCGAGTTTAAGGTCAAAGTCAAAGTGGTGGATTCTTATTCGGGGCCGGTGATTACGCGCTACGAAATTGAGCCGGATGTCGGCGTGCGCGGCAGCGCGGTGATGAATCTGGAAAAAGATTTGGCGCGCTCTTTGGGCGTGGCTTCTATCCGCGTGGTGGAAACCATTCCCGGCAAAACCTGCATGGGCTTGGAATTGCCGAATCCGCGCCGCCAAATGATACGCTTAAGTGAAGTTTTCAATTCGCCGGTGTTTATTGAATCTCAATCCAAGCTGACTTTGGCTTTGGGTCAGGACATCACCGGCGAGCCGGTAGTGACCGATTTGGCCAAAGCACCGCATTTGCTGGTGGCCGGTACCACCGGTTCGGGTAAATCGGTGGGTGTGAATGCAATGATTCTGTCGATGCTGTTTAAAGCCTCGCCGGAAGATGTGCGCATGATTATGATTGACCCGAAAATGCTGGAATTAAGCATTTACGAAGGCATTCCGCATCTGCTCGCGCCTGTGGTGACTGACATGAAGCTGGCTGCCAATGCGCTCAATTGGTGCGTCAACGAAATGGAAAAACGCTACCGCCTGATGAGCCATGCCGGCGTGCGGAATTTGGCCGGTTTCAACCAAAAAATCGCCGAAGCCGCAGCGCGCGGCGAGAAAATCGTCAACCCGTTTACGCTGACGCCGGATAATCCGGACTATTTGGAAAAACTGCCGTTTATCGTGGTGGTGGTAGACGAGCTTGCCGATCTGATGATGAGTGCCGGTAAGAAAATCGAAGAATTGATTGCCCGCTTGGCGCAAAAAGCCCGTGCCGCCGGCATCCATTTGATTTTGGCAACCCAGCGCCCGAGTGTAGATGTGATTACCGGCTTGATTAAAGCCAATATCCCGACCCGCATCGCATTTCAGGTTTCCAGCAAAATCGACAGCCGAACCATTCTCGACCAAATGGGCGCGGAAAATCTGTTGGGGCAAGGCGATATGCTGTATTTGCCGCCGGGAACAAGCTATCCGCAGCGCGTTCATGGTGCATTTGCTTCCGATGACGAAGTGCACCGTGTGGTGGAATACCTGAAACAATTCGGCGAACCTGATTACGTTGAAGAAATTTTAAGCGGCGGTATGAGCGAAGATTTACCGGGCATGGGCAACCGCAGCGACAGTGACCAAGACCCGATGTATGACGAAGCTGTTGCCTATGTGGTGAAAACGCGTAAAGCCAGCATTTCCGGTGTGCAGCGTCAATTGCGTATCGGCTACAACCGCGCCGCCCGTTTGGTAGAACAAATGGAAGCTGACGGCATTGTGTCATCGGTAGAAGCCAACGGCAACCGCACCGTATTGGCACCAAGCAGCAGCCATTTGGACTAAGGTCTAGATTCAATCGAGGCCGTCTGAAAGTATTTGATTTAAATATTTTCAGAAGGCCTTGTTTTATGGTTTTGCACAAGTAGAGACCTTTGACAAACGTCTGAGTCATCATAAAAATCAAAACGGTCGTCATTCCCGCGCAGGCGGGAATCCATTGCTGTATGTAAGAAACCTATTTTATTTAAGATTTTGCTATGCTCAACAATAGATTCCCGCCTGCGCGGGAATGACGCCGGGTGAGTGAATGTCGCTTTTAAAAGTTTTTGCAAAGGTTTCAGGTTTTAAGAATGCTTTTCAAAGCAATCTCAAAATCAAAAAATGCCGTCTGAAAATTTTCAGACGGCATTTTGTTGAGAGCAGAAACCTTATTGCACACCATTTTGCTTGGCTTCCAAGCGTTCCCATAATTCCAATTTGTCCAACAGCAGCATTTCAATTTCTTCCGCACGCGCTTGCAATGCGCCGGCTTTTTCATAGTCTTTGAAAATTTCCGGATCGGAAAGCTGGGTGTTGAGCTCTGCCTGTTCGGCTTCCAATGCAGCGATTTCATCGGGCAGGGCATCGAGTTCGCGCTGTTCTTTATAGGATAATTTCACTGTGCGGTTGGCTTTGGGCTTTTCTTTCACCGTCTCGGCTGCCGCTTTTGGGGTTGAGGCCGTCTGAAGGGTTTGCTCGCGCTTTTTGGCATCGAGATAGTCTTCATAGCCGCCGATGTATTCTTTCAGGCGGCCATTTCCTTCAAAAACAATGCTCTGCGTAATCACATTATCGAGGAACATACGGTCGTGGCTGACCAAAAACACCGTGCCTTGATAATCGCGCAGCAGCTCTTCCAGCAATTCTTGCGTGTCGATGTCCAAATCGTTGGTCGGTTCGTCCAGCACCAAAATATTGGCGGGCTTAGTGAATAATTTTGCCAGCAACAAGCGGTTGCGTTCGCCGCCGGAAAGTGAAGAAACCGGCGATTGCGCGCGCGCTGGATGAAACAGGAAATCTTCCAAATAGCTCATTACATGGCGTTTTTTACCGCCGATTTCGACAAAATCATTGCCTTGGCCGAGTGTGTAAAACATGGTGTCGTTTTCGTTCAATGCGCTGCGGAATTGGTCGAAATAGGCCACTTCTTGCTTGGAACCAATGCGGATGCGACCGTAAGTTGGTTGCAATTCGCCCAAAATTAGTTTCAAAAACGTGGTTTTGCCGATACCGTTGGGACCGATTAAGCCGATTTTGTCGCCGCGCTGAATAATGGCGGAGAATTTGTCCATGATGACTTTGTCGCCGTATTGGAAAGAAGCGTGTTCCAATTCGGCGATAATTTTGCCGCTTTTTTCACCGCTGTCGAGCTTGAAGTTGACTTGGCCTTGCACATTGCGGCGTTCGGCACGTTGGCGGCGCAATTCTTCCAAACGGCGAACGCGGCCTTCGTTGCGTGTACGGCGGGCTTCAATGCCTTTGCGAATCCACGCTTCTTCTTGTGCGTGGAATTTGTCGAACAAGCGGTTGTGTTCGGCTTCAACGGCCAATTCCTGCTCTTTTTTCTCGCTATATTTGGAAAAGCTGCCCGGATAGGAGCGCAGTGTGCCACGGTCGAGCTCAACAATTCGGGTGGCGACATTATCCAAAAAGCGGCGGTCGTGGGTGATCACCACTAAGCTGCCTTCAAAGTTTTTCAGCAGGTTTTCCAACCAGATAATCGCGTCGATGTCCAAATGGTTGGTCGGCTCATCAAGCAGCAACACATCAGGCTTTTGCACCCATGCTTGCGCCAAGGCTACACGCTTTTTCTGGCCGCCGGAAAGGTTGCCGATTTTTTCGTCTTCCGGCAAGCCTAATTCGCTGATGGTTTGTTTCACCGCTGCATCGAGTTTCCAACCGTCTTGTGCTTCGATTTGAAGCTGCAATTCATTGAGTTCTTTTAATAAACTTTCATCGCTGCTGCTTTCCAGCTGATGACTGACTTGGTGATAACGGCTCAACAGCCCGCGCATTTCGCCCAAGCCTTCGGCCACAATGTCGAATACCGTTGCTACGTTATCAAAAAACGATTCCTGTGGCACATAAACGATTTTTAGGTTGTTTTGCAGAATAATTTGACCATCGTCCAGCTTTTGCACGTTGGCAAGGATTTTTAAAAACGAAGATTTGCCCGCACCGTTGCGACCGATTAAGCCGATTTTTTCGCCGCTGTCGAGCTGGAAAGCGGCTTTATCCAATAAAGCGACATGGCCGACGGCAAAAGAAGCGTTTTCAACTTGCAGAATATTCATAACGGTAGCGGTAGGTAAAGTAACAGAAAGGGCGTATTTTAACTGATTTTGTACTGGTTTATAAGGTGACAGGCTGAGACCTTTGCAAAATCCCCATCTTTGGCACATTTCTTCGTTATGCGCTGCTCGAAAGCTTGCCTATCTTTGTGATATGTCTGCGCTTTCTGTGCTGCTACAACTTCGAACTGCACTCAAATCTGAGGTTTTACAAAGGTCTCAGGCCGTCTGAAAATAAAGTTTCAGACGGCCTAGTTTATTCCTGATAAAACTCAATCGGCAAGCCATCGGGATCTTGGCAGAAGAAAAACGCTTTGCCGGTGTATTCATCGATGCGGATGTCTTCGCAGGCAATGCCTTTTTCGCTTAATTCATCGCGTTTGGCAGCGACATCGTCCACGGCAAAAGCCAAATGGCGCAGGCCGCAGGCTTCGGGGTAGCTTGGGCGCGGTGGCGGATTGGGGAAAGAGAAAAGCTCCAGCACATAATGCGAACCGATCCCTAAATCCAATTTATAAGAATCACGCTCGGCGCGGTAGTGTTCGGCAAGAATGTTTAGGCCTAAGATTTCGGTATAGAAATATTTGCTTCGCGCGTAATCTGCGCAAATTAAGGCAACGTGGTGTAGGCGCATGGTTGATGGTTTTCTTGAATGAGGCTGAGACCTTTGCAAAGCATCATTAACCGCCAATAAAAACCCTAGAGGCCGTCATTCCCGCGCAGGCGGGAATCCATCTCAATGTTTAAGAACCCTATTTTATTCAATAGTTTGCTATACTGAAAAATGGATTCCCGCCTGCGCGGGAATGACGTCGGTTTTTTGCACTGGCTTTTAAAGGAGTTTTATAAAGATTTCGGCCTTTGGGTTTATTTCAACAATTCAGGCGGAATATTGCACACCGGAATTGGTTTGATTTTGTGCTGCATGGCTTTATGTAAGCGGGTGTAGATTTCCAAAACTTCGCGCTCACGGCCGTTGAAGTCTTCAGGTTGATGGGTGTCGTAAACGCTCATCGCCCATTCAAGCTCGGGATAGCTTGCGCCCATTTGCTCTTCATCGGTGCGCTCAGTATCCCACAAACCGTCAGTCGGCACGGCTTGTTGAATGGATTGGATGACATTCAGTTCTTTAGCTAATTCGTAAACTTGGGTTTTGGTCAAATCGGCGATCGGGCTGATGTCCACGCCGCCGTCGCCGTATTTGGTGAAAAAGCCCACGCCGAAATCTTCGATTTTGTTGCCGGTACCGGTCACGAGCAGGCCGTGCAGTTGGCCGTAGTAATAAAGTGTGACCATGCGCAGGCGGGAGCGAGCGTTGGCCAGCGCAAGCTGTTTGTTTGGAAACACGCTTTCATCGACTTCAACAGTTTCGGCAAAGGTGTTAAATGTCGGGGTTAAGTCCACGCTCATGGTGGTGACGTTGGTGTAGCGTTGCTGCAAGTTTTCCATGTGTTCGCGCGCGCGGTTGACTTGGTCGGCTTTTTGGCGAATGGGCATTTCAATCAACAACACATTTAGGCCGGTTTCGGCAGCCAGCGTGGAAACAACGGCAGAATCAATGCCGCCGGATACGCCGACAACAAAGCCTTTGGCGCGTGCGCTTTCGGCATAGTTTTTCAACCAATCGACAATATGGCGGACAACAGCTTGGGTTTGCATAAATCAGCTCCTGATGGCGGGAAATAAGATGATAATGCTATTTGAGGCCGTCTGAAAGCAAATCAGGCAATTTTGTGGGGATTTTTGTTAAAAATAGTTATTTTGTGGCATAGAGAAAAGGTTGAAAACTGATATAATTGTCGACAATTTTTACCTGATTCATGGGTAAAATCAATCAGTTAATCCATTATCATTTGAGGTTGCCATGAAGTTTCTAGACCGTGAGGCTACCATAGCCAAGCCGGGTTTCAATCGATGGTTGGTGCCGCCTGCGGCATTGGCCGTGCATTTGGCCATCGGCCAGATTTATGCGTATTCTGTGTTTAATGCGCCGCTGACGAAAGTAATCGGGATCACCGAATCGACGGCGGGCGATTGGAAGCTGACCACGGTCGGCTGGATTTTTAGCATTGCCTTAGCAGTATTGGGCGCATCGGCGGCGATGTTTGGTACATGGATGGAACGTGTCGGCCCGAGAAAAGCGATGTTTGTGGCGGCTTGTTGTTTCAGCTTAGGCTTTTTGGTGTCGGCAGTTGGCGTCAGCACCCACAATTTGGCTTTGCTGTATTTAGGTAATGGCGTGATTGGTGGCATTGGCTTGGGGCTGGGCTATATCGGGCCGGTTTCAACTTTGATGAAATGGTTCCCCGATAAACCGGGTATGGCCACGGGCTTGGCGATTATGGGTTTCGGCGGCGGCGCGATGGTGGCATCGCCTTTGTCGGTGTGGTTGATGGGCTTGTTCAGCAGCGATACTTCCGTAGGCGTGGCGCAGACGTTTGTGGTGTTGGCCTTTATTTATTTTGCCTTGATGATGTTTGGCGCGTTTACCATTCGCGTGCCGGCGGCGGATTGGAAGCCGGATGGTTATGTTGCGCCGAAAGTGAACAATAAACTGGTCAGCAGCAATCATGTCAACGTCAATCAAGCGATGAAAACACCGCAATTTTGGCTGCTGTTTTGGGTGTTGTGTTTGAATATTACTGCCGGTATCGGCGTATTGGGGCAAGCGGCGGTGATGATTCAGGAATTGTTTTCTGAAGCTTCAGTGGGTAAGCAGGCGGCGATTAGTGTGGGGGCAGCGGCAGGTTTTGTGAGCTTGTTGAGTTTGTTTAATATGGGCGGACGTTTTTTCTGGTCGAGTATTTCCGATAAAATCGGCCGTAAAAATGTGTACACCATTTTCTTCGTGCTCGGTTCGCTGCTGTATGTTGCCGTGCCGTCGATTGGTGCCAGCGGCAACAAAACCTTATTTGTGATTTGCTTTTGCGTGATTATGTCGATGTATGGCGGCGGATTTGCGGCGATTCCGGCTTATTTGAAAGATTTATTCGGCACTTACCAAGTGGGTGCGATTCACGGCCGGATTTTATTGGCTTGGTCAACGGCTGCGGTGATTGGTCCGGTATTGGTCAATTATATCCGTCAAAGCCAAATCGACAGCGGCATTCCGGCAGCTCAGGCGTATAGCGTGACCATGTATATTATGGCCGGTTTGCTGTTGGTGGGTTTGCTGTGCAATTTATGCGTGAAAGCCGTGCATGAAAAGCATCATGAAACCGATATTCACAAAGCCGCCTCCAGCAGCAATCCAGATGATGAAACTGCAATTTCCGATGCTTATCTGCTGCAAGAAAGTATTAAGCGTGGCGGTTTTTCGGTGTGGTGGCGCTGGGCATTGGTGGGGATTCCGTTGGTTTACGGCATTGTGATGGTGTTTGTGAAATCATTGGATTTATTCCATTAATGTGATGAGAGGCCGTCTGAAATGTTTTCAGACGGCCTAGGTGTGCCATAAAAAAAACAGAAATTTATTTACTCAGTAAATACAGTCTGCCGACATTTTGCGCAGTTGAAACCAGATTTTCACGACCTTGTTTTAAGATTTCTTCTAGTGGAGCTGAATGGCGGATAATCGGGAATACGGCATCAATACCTGCTTGATAGACTACTTCATAATCTTCACGCAGGCAGCCTACGATTGCAATGACGGTTTTGTCGAAATTTTTAGCAGTTTTAGCAACGCCTACCGGTGTTTTACCGCGAATGCTTTGGGCATCCATACGTCCTTCGCCGGTGATAACCAAATCGGCGTCTTTAACTTTCTCGGCCAATTGAGTCGCTTCGATAACGATTTCGACACCCGCTTTTAGTTTCACCTGTGGTAATACAAGCAGGCCGCCGCCCATGCCGCCGGCTGCACCTGCACCTGCGTGATCACGGATAGATACACCGGCATCACGTTCTACAATCTCGGCAAAATGGGAGAGTGCCTTATCCAATTGCTGCACCATATCCGAGTCAGCACCTTTTTGCGGACCAAATACGGCGGAAGCGCCGTTTGTGCCGCACAGTGGGTTGTCCACGTCACACGCGACTTCAAAAGACACATTTTCTAAACGCTTGTCTAATCCGCTTAAATCGATTTTATCCAATTGATCAAGACTGCCGCCGCCATGACCAATCTCTTTGCCTTCCGCGTCTGTTAATTTAGCGCCCAAAGCTTGTAACATACCGGCACCTGCATCGTTGGTAGCGCTGCCGCCAATGCCGAGAATCACTTTTTGTACGCCTTGATTCAATGCGGCACGGATAAGTTCACCTGTTCCGTAACTGGTCGTCAGCAGTGGATTACGTTTTTCAGACGGCACCAAATGCAAACCCGAAGCGGCGGCCATTTCGATAATGGCTGTTTCCCCATCGCCGGAAATACCGAAAGCAGCAGTGGTTTTATTGCCTAAAGGAGCAGTGACTTCTGTCTCAATCAAGCGGCCTTCTGTGGCATCGGCCAGTGATTGCACAGTGCCCTCTCCACCATCGGCCATTGGTACTTTGACATATTCTGCATCTGGCAAAACTTTTTTCAATCCGGCTTCGATGGCTTCAGCTACTTCTAATGCGGTCAGACTTTCTTTGAAAGAGTCGGGAGCGATAACGATTTTCATGAGGTAGTCCTTTTTGGGTTGTATCAGGCAGTGTGGGTAGCCTGATTTCGTCTGAAAGAATAAAAAATAATTGCGTGGTTGTGAGAAAATATTTTTTAGATTCAGACGGCCTGCTGATCATAAGGCCATCTGAATCAGTTGGTTAAAATTTAAATACGCCAAATATCAAGGTAGAGATGATGGTCATCAGTAAACCGATTGCGCTTTCATAAGGAATCAGTTTGAGGCGCTCTTTAATGTCCATGTAAACGCTGCCGCCTGTCGCATGGAAGAATGAGCCGTGGGGCATATGGTCAAGCACAGTCGCACCGGCATGAATCATGGCAGCACCGGCAATACCGGCGACACCCAGTTCAATTAAAGTGCTGCCGAATACATTTGAAGCCACCACTGTACCTGCTGTGGTAGAAGCAGTCGCTAGCGACATCAACATACCAGACATCGGTGCAAGGATATAGGAAGGTAAGCCAGATGCAGTCAAGCCATCAATTAATACATCTTTCAAACCTGAATTGGCAATAATACCGGCCAACGCACCTGTACCCAGCAGCATAATGGCTACCGGTGCCATCTTGCCTAAGCCGCTAACGGCGTATTGATTACCGCTACGGATTTTGCCCATTAATAAAGCACCGACTAAACCGCCTACAGGTAAGGCAATCATTGGGTCGATAGCAATGTCGGCAATAGGCCGTAAAGCTAACAATAAGATAGCAACAAGAGGAGCCGAAATAGCGGTAGCAAAGCTAGGAAGTTGTGATGTATTCTCGGTCACCAATTCTTCTGATTTTACGCGAGAGCCTTTGTTGATGAGGCGCTTAGCAAGAAAATAGGTGAATACCAAGCCGAAAATGGCCGGAATAATGCCTGCTGCCATGACGGAAGTCAGTGTTAAATCAAAAGCGTCCGCAGCAGCAATGGCGTTAGGGTTTGGCGAGATAATATTACCGGCTTTACCACCACCGACCATGGCCAGTAGCACAGCAGATTTTGACAAATCCACACGCTTGGCTAAGGCTAATGCAATCGGTGATACCGTAATGACGGCAACGTCAACAAATACACCTACTGCCGTTAAGATCATAGTGGCCATGGCTAAGGCCAAGAGTGCACGGTTTTCACCGAGTTTTTTGACAATCGTTTCAGCAATGGAGGTGGCGGCGCCGGATTCAATCAACACACCGGCTAAGACACCCGCAGCCAAAATGCGCATCACAGCCGTAGTAATACCTTGTGCGCCTTCAATCATAAGCTTAACGGTAGCTGCCAAATCAGCGCCGCCGATTAAGCCACCAATCAAAGCCCCGGCTATCATGCCATAAGCAGGCGGTACTTTTTTGAGAATGAGAAAAATGGCGACACACAATGCCACCAACGCACCAAGCGCGGATACAGTAGGCATATTGAAGCTCCTTATTCTTTAACATGTAACGTAATTATGGATGGAAACGCCTTGGTAAGTCTTTGTGCAACTGTCTGGAAAATGTGCGTTATAATCCATTTTTTTTATACAAATATCCAGTTTCACCTAGCATCAGCTGTGGCACAATCATCATGCCTATCCTATATCTCATCTTTTCTTTATAGAGAGAAACATTATGTCTGTTTATCCACTCAACACCGAACTTGCTCAAAAAATTGTCGAGCGTACGATGGATATCATCGGTTGTAACGTCAATATTATGGATATCAAAGGCAGAATCATTGCCAGTGGCGATGAAAAACGTATAGGCGGCATACACGATGGTGCTTTATTGGCGCTCTCTCAAGGCCGTATCGTTGATATTGACGAACAGGTTACCAAGAATCTGCATGGCGTCCGTCCCGGTATTAATTTGCCGTTACGCTTAGATGGGGAGACTGTTGGTGTTATCGGTTTGACCGGGGAGCCGGAAAATTTGCGCGAATTTGGCCGCTTGGTGTGTATGACCGCTGAAATGATGTTGGAGCAGGCGCAACTATTTGAGATGCTGGCACAGGATGCACGTTTGAAAGAGGAGTTGATTCTTAATCTGATTTCATCAGAAAAAATCAGTCCGTCAATGAATGAGTGGGCGAAACGCTTAGGCGTAGATTTGGCGACCCCGCGTGTAGTATGTATTATTGAAGTGGACACCGGCCATCTGAATATTGAAGCTATTAGTAACGAATTGCATAATCTGCAAAATCTGTTGCATTACCCCGAACGTGATAATTTGGTGGCCATTTTGTCATTAACGCAAATTGTGATTCTCAAACCTGCTTTAGATTCGCTTGGCCGGTGGGATGTCCATACCCACATGGAGCGAGTAAAGTTGTTGGTTTCGCGTATGAGCGAACAGACGTCATTGAATGTCCGCATTGCATTGGGTAATTATTTCCCCGATTGTGAGGGAGAAATCAACAGCATAGCCTTGTCTTACCAAACAGCAAATACGACTTTGCAGGTAGGAAAAAACCGTTTTCCTGAGCAGCGCATTTACAATTATCAAGAACTGATTTTGCCGGTATTGCTCAACCAGCTGAAAGACGGCTGGCAGCGACGTGAATTGGAACGAACGCTCAATAAACTCAAGCAGGCAGATAAAAACGGCTTGTTGACCAAAACTTTGCTGGCTTGGTTTAATCACAACATGCATTCAGCAGAGACAGCTAAAGCACTGTTTATCCACCGTAATACTTTAGAGTACCGCTTGCACAAAATTGCTGAATTGACCCGCTTGAATCTTGATCATACCGATGACCGCTTTTTGTTGTATATTGCGGTGCATATGGTGTAATTCATCTCAAAAACTAAGGCCGGCTGAAAAACATTTCTGCTTTTCAGACGGCCTTTCATCATTAAACCAGTTGTTCTCCCCAATGCAGTTTTTGGCGCAGGGTTTTGAAATATTGGTAATCGGTGGTGTGCAACACACGCAGCGGATTATGGTAGCGGCGGATAATCAGGCGGTCGAGGTTTTGGATGTCGTGGAACGATTGCCCGTCGAAATGCACTCGGGCATCGCCGCTTTTGGTGACCAAGATTTCGATTTCGCTGGTGTCGGCCACGGCAATCGGGCGGTTGGTCATCGATTGCGGGCAGATCGGCACCAAGGTAAAGGCGCGTAAGCTAGCCTGTAAAATTGGGCCACCGGCAGCTAAGGCATAGGCGGTTGAGCCGGTGGGGGTGGATACAATCAGGCCGTCTGAACGCTGGGTATAAACAAATTCTTGATTGATAAATACTTCAAATTCAATCATTTGGCCTGCTGCGCCACGGGAGAGCACGGCATCGTTTAAGGCCAGTGAGCGATGAAGAATTTCACCATCGCGGATTAAATCGACTTCCAGCAAAATGCGTTCTTCCGGCAGGTATTTGCCTTCTAAAACCGGCCGCAAATCTTCGACCATTTGTTCGCGTGGAATTTGGGTGAGAAAACCGAGATGGCCTTGGTTGACACCAATCATCGGGATGCCGCGTCCGGCCACTTCACGGGCGGCAGAAAGGAAGGTGCCGTCGCCGCCCAACACAATCACTAAGTCGCAATATTTGCCTAAATCGGCTTTGCAGCAGGTGGTGCAGAGTGGGATATCGTCGGCAAGGATGCTGTGTTCGACGATGGTTTCTTCATCGACATAAATGGCAAATCCGGATTGGCACAAAAATTCCACTAAAGTATGCACGGTGGCTTGGATTTCGGGTGTGTTCGGGCGGGTAACAATGCCGATGTTTTTGAATGGACTGTTCATGGCGGTGGAATAAAGGTAAGAGGCCGTCTGAAATCAGAGCCAAATATCGCGCTCGAGCCGGTCGAGGCGGGCGTGTAGGCGGGCAACGTCGTCGCGCAGTTGGTCGACTTCTTCCATCCATGCGGCCAGCGTGGTTTGGTCGATGACCGGCGATTCTGGTTCGCGGGAAAACTCGCTGATTTGCTCGGCGATGCTTTTGCCAATTTGTTTGACCGTATGGCCGATAACGGCAGCGCGGGTGGCAATGCTGCCGGCGGCGGCATCACCGAAAATGCGGCTTAAATCGTCGTTAGCATAATAGCGAAGGCCGCCGAAAATCGGTAAAAGCGACATGCCCAGAATCAAATCACCGTCGATGGCAATGTCGCCGACACCGGGCTGCTCGCCTTGCAAGATTTTTTGAATGGCGCTGTTGTGGAAAGTGATTTCGGTATCGGGCGCATCGGCGGCGGCTTCTAAAAAGCCTTTTTCGCTGATGCGGCCGTGAATACGGAAACCGGCAATCTGAACGCTCAGGGTTTTACCTGCAAATCCGGCCAAATCATATTGATGCTCGGGATTCTGCTGAATCAGGTGGTTGATGACTGGAAGGAGGGCGGACATGGTTTTCTCTGAGGCCGTCTGAAAATAAAACAAACCTTGATTTTACAGACTTAAGCCGTGCACGCAAACGGTATTTACAATTTTCCCGCTGCTTTGGTCATCGGGATTGAAATCGGGCGCGGGCAAACCGAGCTTGGCAGCTTCGGCGGTATAGAATTCGGCGCGGGTCGGGTGCTTGGGTTCGACCACGTTTTTGATGCGCTTGCCGTCGGGATTTAAGGCCGTCTGAAACAGCGCAGCCACCGCCAAATCTTGATGCACCACATTCACTGGCTGCTTACCGCCGCCGATATTATGTTTCAATACCAAACGCGTCACCGGATGGCGTTCGGCAGAGTAAAGGCCGCCCAAGCGCAAAATATCGACATGCGGAATGCGGCTGTTGAGCAGTAGGTTTTCCACGGCGGCAATTTGCTTGGCGTTGTCGGTTTGCGGGTTCAGCGGGCTGGTTTCATCGCACTCGCGCGCTTCATCACCATAAACGCTGGTGCTGCTGGTGAAAATAATGTGTTGTACATCAAGCGATTCGGCCAATTGCAGCCATTGTTGCAGCGCGGCAGTGTAATCGTGGAGTGAAGATGGCGGCAGCAGGCAGAACCATGTCGGTTTGTCAGCCCAATGTGGTAAGGCCGTCTGAAAAGCATTGGGTTGGTTTAAATCAACAGCATCAAGCTGAATCGGCAGATTGATGTCGTCGGAAGTGAGGTGACGTTTGATGGCCGCCACTTCATAGCCGTTTTCATAGAGTTTTTGTGCCAACGGGCGACCGAGATAGCCAAGACCGAGAATGGCGCAAGCGGGGAGCGTTTCGTTCATGTTCAGACGGCCTTTTATTTTTGCCAGCTCGGCTGCACCCATTTAGGTGCATCAACAAATTCATACGCCGCCATTTTGGCCAGCAAATCGGCCGGATTGTCGGCTACGCAGAGCAAGGTCAGGTTGGCTTGCGGCATAAAGCCTTGGGCAGCGGTTTGCTGCATTAAGCTGATCAATGGGTCAAAAAAGCCTTCGATATTCAGGAGGCCGATGGGTTTGGCGTGTTGGCGCAGTTGGGACAACGATAATACTTCAAATAATTCTTCGTATGTGCCGATGCCGCCGGGCAGAGCGATAAAGGCATCAGATAGCGTAATCATCTTGGTTTTGCGCTCGGTCATATCGGGCGTTTCGATAAGCTCGGTCAAACCTTGATGAGCCACTTCTTTTTCACGCAAAAAGGTCGGAATCACACCGATGACTTCGCCACCGTGCGCCAAAACCGCATCGGCAACCGTACCCATCAGGCCGACTTTGCCGCCGCCGTACACCAAGCGGCTGCCGCGTTCGGCAATGGCTTGCCCCATGACTTGGGCAGCTTGATAAAAAGCAGGCGATTCACCTAAATTCGAACCGCAATAAACAGCGATGTTTTTCATATTATTGATTTTCTAAGTAAAAGCTGAGGCCGTCTGAAAAATCCATTCTTTTTCAGACGGCCCGAATAAAAGTAAAAAATTAAACCGGCGGATTGCTGATTTTTTGGTCAAATTCAACCATATGATCCGGCAGCAGATAAGGGCGCAACAGGCTCAATGAGCGTTGCACACCGCGGGCTTTGGAATCTTCAGTCAATTTGGTGCGGCCTTGCAGCGAGCCGTCGAAGTCGAACCAGTATTTGGTCATGATCCACATATTCACGGCCAAGTCGTCAATGGCGGTTTTGTCGGCGCGGATGATGCCGTGGTCGTTGAGTTCGTTTAATAATTTTACCAATAATGGCGATACTTTGGCGTGGGTGAAGTTGTTGTGTTCGCCCAATAATTCGGCGCTGCGTGCCAACAAGGTGTTCACATCGCTAAACAGGAAGCGGTATTCCCACATCACAGTGTAAATGCCCGCCATATAGGTAATCGCGCCTTCGACGTCTTTTGGTAGCTCCGCTTCTTGCAGGTATTGCAGCAGGGCTTCGCTGTAGCGCTTGAAAAGCTGGATGATGATTTCATCTTTATTGCGGAAATGGTAATACAGGTTGCCGGGGCTGATGCCCAAGTGTGCTGCGATGTGGTTGGTGCTGATGTTGCGCTCGCCTTCTTCGTTAAACAAAACAAGGCTGGCGTTGATAATGCGGGTGTAAGTGTTGATTTTGGGTTCTCGTACCACGTGATTATTCCTTAATGGTATAGACTACAAACTGTATGAAGCCGGCAGCCAGTTGGGTTCGGCATGCAGCGAGACTTGGAATTTTTCGTCCACTTCGCGGCAAATGTGCTGCGCCAACCGGTAAACATCTTGGGCTTGGGCATTGTTTTTATTCACCAACACCAAAGCCTGTTTATCATGCACGGCCGCGCCGCCGATTTGAAAGCCTTTCAGACGGCATTGGTCAATCAGCCAGCCTGCAGCCAGCTTAACGGTACCGTCGGATTGCGGGTATTGCGGTATATTAGTGTATTTACTCGATAATAATGCAGCTTGCTCGGCGCTGACAATCGGATTTTTAAAGAAACTGCCGACATTGCCAAGAATGTTCGGGTCGGGCAGCTTACTGTTGCGGATTGCACACACGGCATTCGACACATCTTTCGCCGTGGCTTCTCGGCCTTGGCAGATGGCTTCGACTGCGGCGGCTAAATCACCATATTTCAAATTAGGCGTGAAATGTTCTTTTAAGGCAAACACCACCGACACAATCACATAGCGCCCTTTGCCTGCCTGCTTAAAAAAGCTTTCACGATAAGAAAATTGGCAATCGGCATTGCTCAATTCAACAAAAGTTTCAGTGTCCAAATCAAAGCAGCGCACACTGTGGATTACGTCTTTCACTTCCAAGCCGTATGCACCGATGTTTTGCACCGGCGATGCGCCGACTGTGCCCGGAATCAGACTTAGGTTTTCCAAACCGTTTAAGCCCAAATCCAGCGTGTGCAACACAAATTCATGCCAAATTTCACCGGCTTGTGCTTCGATATACACAAGGCCGTCTGAACGGCTGATTTCGCGCACGCCTTTATTCGCCATGTGCACCACCAAACTGGAATAATCTTCCATCAGCAGGATGTTGCTGCCGCCACCCAACCACAAGACATTGTCGCGGCTGAATTCGGGCAGGCGGATGATTTCGCGGATATCTTCGGCTTGTTCCAAAACGGCAAAAGCACGGGCGTTGGCTTTGAGGCCGAAGGTGTTGTAAGGGGTCAGGTCGGTTTGATAACTGAGTTTCATGATAAAGCCTGAAGAAAGGTTTCAGACGGCAGAGCATGAGGCCGTCTGAGTCTGAAAAATAATAATAATATTATAATATATCACTTACTTTCAGACGGCATATGATAAGGCCGTCTGAAACTTATCGTGTATAGGATTTCACAAAGGATTTGCTGCACAATTCCAAGCACCAAACCAATGCAATCGCGGCAATGGTGAGCGATACGATTAAGGCCGTCCAAAAGCCGTTTAAGCCCATGTCGAAGCGGTAGGCCAAGATGTAGCCCGGCAGCAAACCGCACAGCCAAAACGCAATTGCATGGATATACATCGGCACTTTGGTAACTTTATAACCACGCAGGGCATAAGAAGCAATGCACTGGGTCGAGTCTGATAGTTGGAACACCGCCGCCAGCAGCAACACGCCCGCAGCAATGTTCAACACCATCGCATCGTCGGTGTACATGCTTGCCAAAGGATAACGCAATGATACCAAAGCCAAGGCAGTGATAACAGCCAATGCCCAGCCTAAAATCAACGATACGCCGGAAATATAGCGGGCGCGGGCAAATTGGCGGCGGCCGAGTGCGAACCCCACGCGTACTGTTGACGCAGCGCCGACGCTTTGCGGCACCATATAAATAATGCCGGTCAGGCTGATGACCACTTGCTGCGCCGCCACATAATCTTCGCCCAAACGCGCCACCAAAAACACGATAAAGGTAAACGCGCTGGCTTCCAAAAAGTAAGACAGACCAATCGGCGCGCCCAGTTTCCAAAAGTTTTTAAACGCTGCCCAATCCGGCTTGCTGAAGCGGTCGGTGAGCTTGAATTTCTTGAAATAATCCTGCTTGGTCACATACAGCCACAAAGCAATGGCGTTGAACCAAAATACCAAAGCCGTTGCCAAGCCGCAGCCCGCACCACCCAAAGCCGGCATACCGAATTTGCCGTAAACAAACATATAATTGAGCGGCACATTCAGGAAAAACGCCGCCACGCTCACCCACATAATCACGCGCGGGCGGTTGAGGCTGGAAGCATACGCATGCAGCGCACGGTGTATCATCGCCGCAGGCATGGCCAAGCCGGTAGAAATCATATACAGCGCCATCGTGTCTTCGATGTAGTCGCCCAAATCCAGCCAATTGCGAAACGGCACAATCACCGCCCACATCAGCAGCATCCCGAATACGCCCAGCGCCAATCCGAACCACAAACCTTGTCGGCCGGTTTCGCCCACTTCATCGAATTTAGCCGCTCCGTTGAGCTGGGCGATGATAGGATTGAGCGCGGTCATGATGCCGATAAAGGTGATGAAAATCGTGGCAAACGCACCGCTGCCTAAGGCTACCGCGGCCAAGTCTTCCTTACCCGCGCCACCGGCCATCACGGTATCGACGAAACCAATGCCGACCTGCGCCACTTGTGCCAACAGCATCGGCACCGCCAGTAGAATCAAATGGCGGATTTCTTTTTTGAAAACGGGAACAGGGTAACGGTTGATATCGAGAAACATGACAATGGCGCAGAAAATAAAATAGGCCGTCTGAACATTCAAACGGCGCGGAATCGTTAAAGCCGTATTATAGGCTAAATCAGGGTAGGCGGATAGATTGTTTCGGGTGATAGTAAATCAGGTTTTTCAGGCTGATATCTTTGCAAAATCCCTATCTCAGGCCGTCTAAACGATAAAGCAATATACAAAAAGGCCGTCTGAAAGCATGATTCACTTTCAGACGGCCTTTGATGAATGTCAGCAGCCAAATCCAATCAATTTACACAAGATTCGGCTTTGCTTTCATTACAGTGCAGCCAAAGCAGCGTTCAAAGTAGCGCTTGGGCGCATGGCTTCAGAAGCCAATTCTTCGTTCGGGCTGTAGTAGCCTTTGATGTCCACAGCTTTTCCTTGACCGGCAGCCAATTCTGCCACGATTTTGTCTTCGTTGGCAGTCAGGGTTTCGGCCAGTGGCGCGAACTTGGCTTTCAATTCAGCATCTTTGTCTTGAGCGGCCAATGCTTGTGCCCAGTAGAGTGCAATGTAGAAGTGGCTGCCGCGGTTGTCGAGTTCGCCGGCTTTGCGTTTTGGCGATTTGCCGTTCAACAGTAATTGCTCGGTCGCAGCGTCTAAGGTGTCGGCCAAAACTTGGGCTTTGGTGTTGCCGGTTTTTTGTGCCAAATGCTCAAACGATACTGCCAAGGCCAAGAATTCGCCCAAAGAATCCCAACGCAAGTGGTTTTCTTCCAAGAATTGTTGCACGTGTTTCGGAGCAGAGCCGCCCGCGCCGGTTTCAAACATGCCGCCGCCGTTCATCAATGGCACGATAGACAACATTTTCGCGCTGGTGCCCAATTCCAAAATCGGGAACAAGTCGGTCAGGTAGTCGCGTAATACGTTGCCGGTTACCGAGATGGTGTCTTCGCCTTTTTTGATGCGCTCCAAGCTGAATTTGGTGGCTTCTACCGGAGACAAAATGCGGATGTCCAAACCATTGGTATCCAAGTCTTTCAGGTAGGTTTCCACTTTGTTGATCAAGCTCTTGTCGTGTGGGCGTTTTTCATCCAACCAGAACACGGCAGGGGTGTTGCTCAAGCGTGAGCGGTTTACCGCCAATTGCACCCAGTCTTTTACCGGCGCATCTTTGGTTTGGCACATGCGCCAGATGTCGCCGGCTTCAACGTCGTGTTTCATCAATACTTCGCCTGAAGCATCAACTACTTCTACCACGCCGTCGGCTTCGATTTCAAAAGTTTTGTCGTGTGAGCCGTATTCTTCGGCTGCTTGCGCCATCAAGCCGACGTTTGGCACGGTGCCCATGGTGGTCGGGTCGAATGCGCCGTGTTCGCGGCAGAAATCGATGGTGGCTTGATATACGCCGGCATAGCTGCTGTCAGGGATTACGGCTTTGGTGTCTTGCTGCTTACCTTCTTTATCCCACATTTGGCCAGAATTGCGGATCATCGCAGGCATAGACGCATCAACAATCACGTCGCTTGGCACGTGCAGGTTGGTGATGCCTTTGTCGGAATCCACCATTGCCAAATCAGGGTTGGCCGCATATACGGCAGCGATTTCGGCTTCAACCGCAGCTTTGGTTTCAGACGGCAATTTGTCCAAGTTGGCCAATAAGTTGCCGAAACCGTTGTTTACGTTGACACCAGCAGCGGCCAATTCGTCGCCGAATTTTTCAAACACAGGGGCAAAGAAAGCTTTAACGGCGTGACCGAAGATAATCGGGTCAGACACTTTCATCATGGTCGCTTTCATGTGCAATGAGAACAGCAAACCTTGCTCTTTGGCTTCTTTCACTTGCTCATTTAAGAAGCTTACCAAGGCTTTTTTGTTCATCACGGTTGCATCGATGATTTCGCCGTCTTTCAGGTTAACTGGTTTGCGCAATTCTTTTTTGTTGCCTTGTTTGTCGGTGAAGACAATGGAAACAGAAGTGGCGGCTGGTACGGTAACCGATTGTTCGTTATGGAAAAAGTCGCCACTTTGCATGGTGGCAACGTGGGTTTTGGAATCTTTAGACCAAGCGCCCATGCTGTGCGGATTTTTCTTGGCAAAGTTTTTCACGGCTTTAGGCGCGCGGCGGTCAGAGTTGCCTTCGCGCAAAACTGGGTTTACCGCGCTGCCTTTAATGCGGTCGTAGCGTTCGCGGATGGCTTTTTCTTCATCGGTTTTCGGGTCGGTCGGGAAATCCGGCACAGCAAAACCTTGCGCCTGCAATTCTTTAATCGCAGCAGTCAGTTGCGGCACAGACGCGCTGATGTTCGGCAGCTTGATCACGTTGGCTTCAGGTTTTTTCACCAGCTCGCCCAATTCGGCCAAAGCATCCGGCACGCGTTGCTCTTCTTTCAAGAAATCCGGGAAAGTGGCCAAAATACGGCCGGCCAATGAAATATCTTTGGTTTCCACGTCGATGTCGGCGAATTGGGTAAACGCACGCACGATAGGCAGGAATGATTTGGTTGCCAAAGCAGGTGCTTCATCGGTGTGGGTATAGATAATGGTGGCTTTGTTAGTCATAGAGATTCTCTTGTAGGTTAAGGTTTTTCTTTTCCATGCCAAGCGGTATGGCACGCGTTATTATGGCACAATTTAAAGGAGTTGGGGAATGCAATCATTATCAATAAGCTAGTTCTTTGGTATAGGAAAAGGCCGTCTGAAACTTTGCTTGAACCAAGTTTCAGACGGCCTTTGTATTCTAACCGATGATTACGCCCCAATTATCAATACACAATTGCTGCCGCCAAAGGCAAATGATGAACTGGCGGCAATGCGTTTTTCAGACGGCCAACAGCTTTCAGAATCAGTCAGTGCAATCGCCGGAAGATGAGCATCGGCGGCTTTATCCCACCATTGCGGCGGCAGTTTGCCTGAAGGATTGTAATGCGGATGGGCAATGCCCCAAGCGAATGCGGCTTCAATCGCGCCGGCGGCACCGAGTGTATGGCCGGTTTGCGGTTTGGTGGAAGTGCAGGGGATGTTGCTGCCGAACACTTCGGCCACGGCGATGCTTTCCATGCTGTCGTTGTGCAGCGTGCCGGTGCCGTGGAGGTTAATCCAGCCGATGTCGTCAGCGGATAAACCGGCATGGTTTAATGCCGTCTGAAAGGCTTGAATGGCGCCCAAACCGTCGGGGCGTGGGGAAGACATATGATAGGCATCGCTGCTGGCCCCATAGCCTAAAAGTTGCATGTCGCCGTCAAAATCGGCATCGCGCGTCATCACGAATACGGCGGCGGCTTCACCGATATTAATGCCGTCGCGGTTGGTTGAAAACGGATTGGCAAGGCCGTCTGAAAGCACTTCCAGCGCGGCAAAACCGTTGACCGTGAGCGGGGAAAGCGTATCCACACCGCCGCAAATGACCGCATCGCACAAACCGGCGCGTAATAATCTGGCTGCGCTGATTAATGCCCGCGCGCCGGACGTGCAGGCGGTGGAAACGACGTAATGCAGGTTGTGCAAACCATAGGCTTCGACCACAAATTCCGCCGGTGCGGCCATTAATTGCTGGGTTTGGGTAAAGGTTAATTCTTCCCATGCCACGCCTTGCGCGGCTTGTTCAAACATCGGGATGTTTTCGTCCACGCCGCTGGTAGAGGTGCCGATAACCACGGCGATGCGCTCGCTGCCGTAACGCGCTTTGGCGGCTTCGATTAATGGTTCGATTTGTTCCAAAGCATGCCACAGCAGCTGATTATTGCGGCTTTGCTGGTGCGTAGGCAGGCCGTCTGAAAACGGGCGCAGCGGCTCTTTTACCATGCCGAAAGCGTGGTTTTTGTTTTTGACCCATTCATCTGAAAAGGTCAGCGGGCTGTGCTCGGCTAGCGTGAGCAAAGCATTGATGTGGGTTTGCAAACCGCTGCCCAAGGCGCTGGTCAGCCCGGGGCGGCTGAGGTAAACGGGAATTTTCATTACGATAATATTTTTTCTATTCTTGAATCGGGCTGACTGTCCAGCGCGTATGGTCGGGGAAAGTAATCACAAAATCTTGTTGCTGCTGCGCGGTACACCACAAATCCTGATTGCGGAAGCGGAACAGCGCGCCTTGCTCTTGCATGCAGAAGCCATGGTTTTCAGACGGCATGGCATGGCTTGGCGGATAAATGCCGCTCGGATTATCGGCAGCAATCAACGGCAAAAGTGCGGCAAACAGGCGGCGTGATTGGGCGTTGGGTGCGATAAAGCCGTCGTTTTGCCAGCCTTTTCGGGTCAGGTTTTGGCGGGAAACCGGTGCGCCGAGCGCATCGGTTTGCACGAAACGCAGGCCGTCTGAAAAAGACTCCACCGCCAGCATGTTGGTTTGCACGATGTTGCCGTCGCGGTCGGTTTGTTCGAGTTTGTACCATTGGCCACTTGACGCCACGGCAGGTAAAGTTTGCGGTTGCGGCAAAACCGTGCCGACAGTTGAACAGGCCGACAGGGCGGCAACGGCAATCAAAATCATGATATGGCGCATGGGTTTCCTTGTTTTCTTGAATATCTGTGCGATTTCAGACGGCCTGAATCTTTAATTTCAGGCCGTCTGAAAACATTATCGCATGTTTATTGCAATTTGATATTACCGACCAATGCCGCCAGCGCTTCCAAGCGTTGGGCGTGTTTTTCAACGAACGGATTGGCCGTATCCCACGCATAACCTGCCAAAATAGACGAAATCATGCGGCTGATTTCGGGGCTGCGATTGGGGGCGTAAATCGCGTTTTGGAAGCTGTGGTCATACCAGCCGTTGACGTAGGTGCGGAACGTATCCACGCCTTGCATTAACGGTTGGGCAAATTCGCGCTGCCAATCAACGTTTTCACCTGATAATTGCTTGCCCAGCAAATCGGCCGCCAGTTTGGCCGAATGCAATGCGATGGTTACGCCCGATGAGAATACCGGATCGAGGAACTCGGCGGCATTTCCAAGCAGGGCGAAATGCTTGCCGTGTAAGGCTTTGACATTGGCAGAGTAGCCTTGGATGGAGCGGAACGGAAATTCGTTTTCCCACACGGCTTTATCGAGAATTTCGGCCAGCATCGGGCATTCATGTACCCATTTTTTCAACACGGTTTCGCTGTCGCCCGCCAATTTATCCGGTGTGCCGACCACGCCGATGGAACAGCGGTTGTCGCCGAACGGAATTGTCCAAAACCACACGTCGCGGTGTTGCGGGTGGGTGGTAATCAGGATTTTGTTGCGGTCGAATTTGGTGCTGGTAATGTTGTCTTCGATGTGGGTGAAATGCGCCATGCGCGGCGGCAGGGAAGACGGCGTTTCCAAATCAAGCAAGCGCGGCAGCACGCGGCCGTAACCGCTGGCATCCAACACAAAACGGGCGGTCAGCTCATACGCTTCGCCTGAATCGGTTTCTACGCTTAAACGCGCCGTTTCACCGCTGTTGTCAAACGCCGTTACGCCGTGGCCGAAGCGCACTTCCACACCTTGCTTGGCTGCTTCGTCAATCAGGATTTTATCGAACAAAGCGCGGCGGACTTGAAACGTGGTGCCCGGGCCGTCTGAAAATTTATCCGTGAAATCAAAATAAGTGTAGCGGCTGCCCCAAGTGAACGCCGCACCGTTTTTAAACTGAAAGCTCGGCTCAGCCGCCACCGCTTCGGCCATACCGGCTTCTTCGAGCATTTCCATGCAGTGCGGTAACAGGCTTTCGCCGATGACAAAGCGCGGGAAATGCTGTTTTTCCAACACGCAGACTTTGAAACCCTTTTTGTTCAGCAAAGCGGCGGCAACCGCGCCGGATGGTCCCGCGCCGATAACGGCGACATCAAATTGAGTGGACATGATTGTTTTCCAAGTGAAAATAAATGAAATGTAGCATGACTATTTTACGCTTGCACTATGCCGTCTGAAAGCAATATTTTCAGACGGCATGGCGCTTGAGCAACAGGCTTGCCAACACCAGATTGAGCCAAGTGCCGACTGCTACGGTGATGCCGAAAGCGGCCACGGCCGGTGTGCTGCTGAAGGCCAATAACACAAACGAAATGCCGGTGGTCGCCGCTGCGAGCAGCATGCCGCCGAAGCGGGCGGTTTCGCTGTGGCGGGCGGTGAGGGCGTACACCGAATAATCCACGCCGATGGCTGATACCAGCAACAAGCCGAACATAGCAAACAGGCTGACCGGAATGCCTGCCCAGCCTAGAAAAGCCACCGTCATCACCGCAGCGGCCAGCGGCACGGCTAAGATTTTGCCGCCGCGTTTGATGCCGAACATTTTCCACAGCAAAATCATGGCCACAGCATAGGAAAACAGCTTCAGCCATGCAGCATGGTTGCGCGTTTCGATGAAAGATTGATTGAGAAAACCGCGTTTGTCCGCCCAATGCACGCCTTCAATATTGGCCACCGCTGCGCGCACTGCCTCTGCATCGGCCAAGCCTTGCAAACGAACCACGGCAGCAAAACGCCCGTCGGCCACTTCGCCCAAATAAAGGTTGCGCCATGCTTCGGCTAGTTGCGGCTTGAGGCCGTCTGAAAGCGTCAGCGGCGGTGTGGTGGCGGCATCAAGCAGCGCTTGGCGGAATGTGGCTTCGGGAATGCCGATGTCGGTCATGATTTGCCATGTTTGCGGGCTGTCGGCCAAGTGTTTCAGACGGCCTTGTAGTGCAAGCTGCTCATCGGTCGGCTGGATAAACTGCGCCAGCGATTGCACGCCGCCCAGTTGCTTGGCTTGAATCGGTGGTTGCAGCGCGTTGATGACTTGCTTATTTTTGTGCAACAGGGCATCTTCGCTGGCGGCTTCGACCACCAAATATTGACCGCTGAAATCGGTGCCGCTCAATTGGCCGATTTGTTGGGCATCATGCAGCATTTCAGACGGCATGTTTGCCCATTGGCGGATGTCGTCGCGCCAGTCGCTGCGCCATAGGCCAAGAAGCGTGAACAGCAAAGTGGCAATCACAATCGATTTGTGCCACGCTTTCAGACGGCCTGTGGTGTGGTAAAGCCAAGTGGATAAATGGGCAAAAGGCTGGGTTTGCGGCGCGTGCTTTTGGAACCAATAAGGCAGCCACAAAGCGGTGG
Organism: Neisseria sp. CCUG17229; assembly: GCF_047839235.1. NCBI lineage: Bacteria > Pseudomonadati > Pseudomonadota > Betaproteobacteria > Neisseriales > Neisseriaceae > Neisseria > Neisseria sp. CCUG17229. The sequence goes on along the minus strand of NZ_CP181247.1, from coordinate 1,399,750 downwards.
CACCAAATGCTCCAAGCAGGGCAAATGCGGAGAAAACGGCGGTTTGGCGCAACACCGGCAAAGACGTGAACCCGAGCAACACATAGCCCGACACGGTAATCAGCAGGCTGACGGCAAATCCGGGCAGCATCTGCTTCATCGCCGGCCATGCTTGCCATTGCGGTTTTTCAGACGGCCCGAATACCGATGGCGCAAGCCAGTGCAGCGGAAAATCGACTAACATGCCGACCAAGCTGGTGCCGATGACCAAAGTCAGCACATGCATATGGCCGAACACCGCCAAACTCGCCGCCAAACCCGTCAACATACCTGCCGACAAAGGCAGCAGCAGGGAAAAAGTGCGCTTACTGTGGAATACCCATGCCATCAGCGCAAAAGTCAGCACGATGCCGAAGCTGCTCATCAAAGTGCTTTCGCGCTCGGCCTGTGTTTTGGCGGCTGCGGCGAACAACGCGCCCCCTGCGGTTAAAATGTCCACCTTATCTGCTTGGGCAGTTTGGCGGCTCTCGTCCATCAGCTTGAGCAAGGCTTCATGTGAAAATCCGCCTGATTTGGGCAGACGGCCGCGCAGCCAAACCCATGTTTTGCCTTGTGAATCTTGGGTAAACAGCATACCGTTGTCGGGCTGCCATTGCAATTTGCTTTGCGGATTGGCTTTGTCGGCCACAAATCGCCCGAAGCCCAGCCAGTCTTGTTCCAACGATAAAGGCGTGGTGGCAAACGGATTGGCGGCATCTTCGGCGCGCTGCTGGAAATAGGCTTGCGGGTTGTCAGATAATAAATCGCGCTCTTTTTTGGGTAAAACCGCCAAGCCCAGCTGCTGCATATCGGCGCGCACTTGCGCTAAATCGGGCGATAAGCTTTCGTCTACCGCGGCAAATAAGCCGCTTTCGCGCCATTTATCGGCGAGGCTTGAGGCCGTCTGAAAAGCCTGTTCAGCATTGTCGCTGCCGGCCAGTAAAATCACTTGGCTGTTGAGCTGCGCTTCGCCCGCTTTATCCGCTGCTTGCAACACGATGTCTTGTTGCGTTTGCGGCAATAATTCGGCGAGGTCGGTTTGCAGCCAAGGGCGGGCGGCGGTGTGGTAAATCACAAAGCCTGCCAGCAGCACAATCAGCAAGGTATAAAGACAGCGGTAGAAAAGCATGGGGATTCTCGTGTTTCAGACGGCCTGATGGCAATAGGTCGTCTGAAAAATATGTTTAATCAACATCATGATTTAAATCAGCTAAATAGTGAATCAGGCTTTGCCAATAATGCAGGTTTTCAGATGGCCTGTTTACTTTATCGAAATGATTCAAACGGGCGTCTATTTTATTTGAATTGCGTTCCAACAGCAGCCACACGCAGCCGTCGCTGTCGTTTTCCTGTTCGCGCTCACGGCAAAAACCAAGTGCGATTTGCGGTTTGGCAAGCAGGGCGTGTTTCACCAAGCGCAATGCTTTTTGCCATGAATGCGTATTGTGATCGGCGGCACAAACTACCGTCGCGCCATTGCTGCCCAAGGCTTGCGCGGCATGAAAGGCAGGGGCATTATGCAGGTTGGCCATAAAGTCGAAAGGCATGGCAGCATGGTGGTTTAACACGTTGTCGGCCATTTTTTGAAACAGCGCAGGCGAAGCAAAAGGAGTGGCAACGTACACCGCGCAATCGGTGCGGACGGCGGTGTGTTGGCGCAAACGCAAAGCACCGAGCGTGGCAATCAGGCTCAGGCGACTCAAGCGGCGGCCGTTGATGCCGCTTTCATTTTGCAACATTTGCTTGAGGGTTTTATTGTCGAGGCCGCTGCTGTCGAAAAATACGGCGGCACTGAGGTGTTTGCTTAAGATGTCCATTGCCATACCATGCTGGTGTTGCTGCCGCCGAAGCCGAAATAGTTGGTGAGATAAAGGCCGTCTGAAAAAGCAAGGGCTTGACCTGAATAATCAACACCTTGGCCTTGCTGCAAAGATTGTGCCAACAGCGCGGTTTCGAGCGCGCCCGCTGCGCCGAGGGTGTGACCGATTTGCGGCTTGAATGCCAACAGCGGCGGCAGCTGGGTAAACATTTGCGACAGGGCGGACATTTCGGCGCTATCGCTGTCATGGGTGCCGACACCGTGGGTTTTCACGGCGACAATATCCTGTGGCTTGGCATGGGCGGCGTTTAGTGCCTGTTCCATCGCGCTTGCTTGCGCTTGGCTGTTGCTTTGAATCAAATCGTTGCCGGTGTTGGCGGCATGGCTGATAAGTTGCAGATGTGAAGATGACGGCGCATCTGCGGAAAATGCCAATGCGGCTATGCCTTCGCCGAGTATAAGGCCGTTGCCGTTAAACGGACGGTAAGTGTCGCTGAATAAACCCAAGCTGTGAAAATGCAGCAAAGTCATCAGGTTGAAGCTTTCTACGCCCAATACGAAAGCGCGTTTTGCCGCTCCTTTTTTTAAAAAGTTTGCCGCTTGAATCAGGGCATGGGCCGATGAAGTGCAGGCGGTGGCAAAGCTGAAAATATCGTCATTGCCGCTGCGGGCTGTCAAGTCGTCGGCAAGGTGCAGCAGGCTGTATCCGGCGTGGTTTTCGGCAGCGTGAAATATATTTTCGTATTCCGAGGCATTATAAGAAGCGGAACCGATAAACACCGGATATTCATGCCAGCTTTCAGATGGCCAACCGGCCTGTTCTGCGGCTTGGCGCAAATGCTGTTCGGCCAAATCGGTTAATTCTTGGCGGCTCAGGCTTTGGCTTGCAAACGCGCGAAAGTAAGGTGTATGCACGGTTTGCTGCAAAAAGCGGAAATCCACCATTTCAGGCCGTCTGAATGCCGCTTGCGGATGGTTTGCCGAAGTGAAAGTATAGCCCGCTAAATACATTATGCGCCATGCTCCTTGCGGATAAAGGCGGCCAAATCACGCACGGTCATCATGTGTTTGCGCACCATGCGGTCACCCTGTAAGCGTACTTGGAAATATTGCTGTAAGGCCACGGCGGTTTGCAATGCGTCGAGCGAATCCAAACCGATCGGGCTGTCGTCGCCGAACAAGACCGCATCGTCGGCAAAATCGGCCAAATCGATTTCATCGGCTTTGTCGGCGGTGTCGAGGATAAGTTTTTTCAGTTCGGTTTCGAGCTGTTGTGGAGCAAGGGTAAAAGTGTACATATTTTTAACCATTAAAAAAGTGTTCAGACGGCCTTAAAAGCGTACCTGTGTGTGTAATTGGCGTCGGTAAACCCATATCGCCGCCAATAGCATAATGGCGGAAAATCCGGCCAAAAGTTGCAGGTAAAGCGTGATGCCGTCTATGCCGGTGCGGTTGAGCAGCAATTCTTGAAAAGCTTTCAAGCCCCACGACATCGGCGAGAGCCACGTCAGCTGCTGCATGGTTTCGGGCATGACGTGTGCCGGCACCATAATCCCACCGACAGCCGCCATCAGGATAATGCCGCCGCCACCCAATACCACGGCGTGTTCGGTCGATTTGGCACACACGCTGACCAACAAGGCATAGCCCAGCGCGGCAGCCGATACGGCGGCGGAAAGCGCGGCATAAGGCCACAAGTTACCGTTGAGCACCAGCGCGGGCACGCCGATTTCCGGCAACAGGTAACGGACGAGCAGCAGCATACCGGCAAACTGCAATTGGTTGATGATGAAATAAGGCACCAGCTTGGCGGCAATCAGCAGCGAAGCATAGGCGCGCGCCAAACGCAGTCGGGTGATGGTGTTGGTTTGGCGTTCCAAAGCCATCACGTTGGAAAGCGGTATCATGATGAAAAACATGCCGAAAATCAGCCAAGCGGGTACGCTGTGCTGCACGGCGTTGGGTTTGGCCACGGCACCGCCGCCCGCGCTGAGGTAGTGTTCAGCCAGCATGGGCTGCTGCAAAAAGGTGCTGACGGCATCGAATTGCTCGGCGTTTTTGTCGTCAACTTTTTTCTGAATGTCGTTGCGCACGGATTTAGGCAGTCGTTTGTTGCTGATTTTGATGCCTTCGTTATCGTCAAAATAAGCATTCAGGCGCGCCTCGGTGTAATGCTTCTGCAACACGCCTTTTACCGCGGCCAACCATGAAGGTTCAGTATCAGGTGGCACATAAACAGCCAGTGTTTTGCTTTCGGCCAAGGGTTCGGACACGGTATTCGGATTGTGCAACACCAATTGGAAACGCTGATTGTGCAAGCCTTGTTGTGCTTCGGTCAGCTGTTCAGACGGCATGGTTTCGACCAGCATGTTTTCTTGTTGCAAAGCCTTTGCCAGCGCGGTGTTGACCGCATCGTCGGCGACACCCACCAGCGCAATGCGGCTGCCGGTGTGTGGGTCGGCATCGTGCGAAAGTGCCAGCGACATAATCAGCATAAACGCAATCGGCATGACAAACAGCACCGCCAAGCCGTGCAAATCGCGGCTGAGCAGTTTCCATTCTTTGATAAGCGAGGCCAGAATCATGCGGCTTCCTTACGCAAAAAATCGAGATAAAAGGTTTCCAGCGTGCCGTGGCCTTGCTGGAAATAGCGGATTGTCGCGCCGCTTTGCTGCAAGGCGGCGTAAACGCTTGAGGCCGTCTGAAAAGTTTCCATCATGCCGTTTGCGTCAACCGGTTTGGCTTCGAGTGCGGCCAATACTTCAGACGGCAACACAGGCTCGGTAATGAAGCGCACCGATGCGGTTTGGCTGTTGAGCAGCTCGTTTAAGCCGCCGCTGTACACCAATATTCCTTGTTGCAACAAAGCGATTTGGCTGCACAATTGTTCGATTTCGCTCAAATAATGCGAGGTGTACACCACGGTAACGCCTTGGTGGGTCAATTGAGCCACGCTGTCGAGAATGAAACGGCGAGACTGCGGATCGATGCCGACGGTGATTTCATCGAGAAATACCAATTCCGGCGCATTAATCAGGCCGATAGCGAAATTCAGCCGCCGCTTTAAGCCGCCGGATAAATGCTTGGCGGCTTTGTGTTTGTGTGCGGTCAAATCGGTTTGCACTAATAAATCGTTCAGACGGCCTTGATCGCGCATTTTGTATAAGGAAGCGAAAAACACTAAATTGTCCCACACCGACAATTGCGGATAAAAGGCAAAATCCTGCGGCACCAACCCGATTTTTTGGCGTTCGGCGCGGCTCAGTTTCGCCATTGGTTTGCCGTGAAACAAAATTCCACCCTGTTGCACTTCCTGCAAACCCGCCAGCAGCGACATCAGTGTGGTTTTGCCCGCGCCGTTGTGGCCGAGCAGACCGACGCATGTGCCTTGGCGGATGTCTAAAGAGACATTGTCCAGCGCAGGTGCAGCGGCTTTGGGGTAGTGGTGGGTGAGGGATTGGATTTGAATCATGGCATGTTCAGGTTTGGGTTTCAGACGGCCTGATGGGTAGAAAAGGCCGTTTGAAAAAAATGATTGGGTTGGTTTACAAGGCTTTCAAACTCTTCCACAAGGCTTCTTCTTTGTCGGCAATGTCGCGCAAAAATGCGGCGATTTCCGAGCAGCCGTGTTCAGACGGCTTTTTGCATTGTTTCACGCACAGGCTGGCGAATTGGCGCCAGTCGTCGCCGATGCCAGTAAGCTGTTGTGAGGCCGTCTGAAAGCGTGGTTCGGCGCAAATTTCGGCGGCTTGTTCAAGAAAATAGGCGTAAATATAACGGAAGCCTGCGCCGCCGGTGCCGATTTCTTCCTGCATGCGCACGATGTGGCCGAGAAAGAGTTTTTGGTATTTGGTGGATTGCTTGGCGGGTAGCGTTTCGATTTTTTTGGCCACGGTGCGTATGCCTTTGACGCCGACAAAGAATACGGGTGCCAACATTTGCTTGGCGTTTTTGCGGATGGCGCGGCGTATGGCTTGGGGCAGCAGGGCGTTGACGTCTTGTGGATTGCGGTTGGTTTCCAAAGTATACATCAAGCCTTTGGCGGCCAATGCACCTTTGGCAAAACGCGCGCGCTGCAAGTCTTCCGCGGCGCAACGTTGCACGGTTTCCAAAACGGGGTCGCTGATGAGGTAGTCGTTGCCTTCTTTGCCGTAAACCAAAAGATTGTGCGCATTGAAATGAAAACGCATATAGGGCGGGAAATACGGCAGCCAAAAAACGGAAGTCTGCAAACCGGCCAGTTTGCCTTCGGCAAGTGCCTTATCCAGTGCGGCTTGTCCGGCGGCGTCATCGTTGAATTTTTGAAAAGTCAGGTTTAAACCTAAGGTTTTGCAGGTATTTTTGATGATGCTGCGCGGCATGATGCGGTAGGAAATCAGCGGCATGCCACCCAGCTTGATGAGCGGCATATAGACGAAGGTCAAACCTGCCGACAAGCCGAAAATCATGGCTTCGTTGAGCGTGTGGCCGTGGTGTTGCAGCAGGGTGGACATCACGCCGCTTTCGCAATGGGCGGTATGCTGATGGGGAAATTCGGTCATAGCGGTTTATTCTCAACAGGCCGTCTGAACACGTTTTCGGGCGATGAATGATGTTTCAGACGGCCTCAATGCTTTTCAATGCCGCTACGCTGATTTGCAGCGCATCGGCATATTTTTGCAGGGTTTTGCCGGAAAGTCGGGCAAATACTTGCGGCTTTAAATGACGGCGCAGCTGCCATTGCCATACACCGGCGGCCATCGCCAAGCTGGCTTCGTCGTGACGATAGCGCAGCATGTGGAAATACAGAGGCGAGGTATTGCCCGCTAACACGGCCAATCTTGCCGCTTCGGTTTGCGCGTCGAGCTCGGCCACGGCCATTTCGGTGGCGTAGGATTCATCCTGCCAGCCGGTGCTGGTGGCGGCCTGATAATGCCCGCCGCGTGTGCCATAGACGATTTTTTTCAAGCCGTTATACGATTTGCTGTCGTCTTGCGGGATGTCGTCAATATCCATTTCAGGCGGCCTTTACTGCTTCCAAGAGCATGAAACAAGTGGAAAAACGCCCGCTTTCCGGCACATAACACAACACCAAATCGCCGTTGTCGAGTTCGTGCGTGCGCATAAATTCTTCCAAGATAATGTAAATCGAAGCGGAGCCGGTGTTGCCTTTATTCGGCAGGTTGGTGAACCATTTTTCCTGCGGAATGGAAAAGCCGATGTTGTCGAGCCCTGCGGATAATTTGTCACGGAAAAAGCCGGAAGAATAGTGTGGCAGAAACCATTTAATCTCTTCCGCTTTCAGGTTGTGTTTGTCGGCGATGTGCGAAAGCGGTTTTTCCACCGTATAGCGCACGATGTTTTCATTCAAAAGCTTCACATCCTGCTTCACGGCCATCACACTTTTGTCGCGGCGTTCTTCTTCGCTGAAATCTTTCCAGCTCGTGAACACGCCGTCTGAAAATTCGGCACCGGCATACATGCAGGGCGGCATTTCGTGGGCGTATGACAACAATTCAATCCAGCGGATTTTGAAGCTCAGGCCGTCTGGATTGGGTTGGTCGGCCAGATAAACCGCGCCGGCACCATCCGACAGCATCCAGCGCAGAAAGTCTTTTTCAAAACTGATTTCAGGGCGCGCATCGGCCAGATTTTTGGCATCGATTTCACTTTGGAACATGTCGCCGCGCATCACAGCAGAAGCCGCTTCCGAAGCGGCAGCTACCGCTCCTTGCTGTTCGCCCGTGCGCACGGCGTTGTAAGCGTGTTTCAAAGCCGCCATGCCTGCCGCACACACGCCCGAAGCGCTGAATACTTCGCACGCGCCCAATTCGGGCAAAAGGCCGTGTACCATCACGGCGTGGCCGGGCATGGTTTGGTCGGGGTAGGACGTGGCGCAAGCCAAGCTGCCGATGTTTTCGGGTAAAACGCCTTGTTGCAGCAGGATTTTAATGGCTTCGGCCGCCAGCTGCGCGCTGTTGTGTGTCGGCAAACCGGTGGCCGGATCAACCGCATAATGGCGCGACTGAATGGCATTGGAGCGCAAAATCATGTTTTTCACGCGCGAAGGAATGCCGCCCGCTTTGCCCAATACGTTTTCCATGTCGGCGTTGGACACAGGCTCGTTGGGTAAAAAGGCGGCAACGCGGTTGAGGTAAACAGATTGCAAGGTGTCTGAATTCATATCGGATTAAGGTTTTTTACAGGCCGTCTGAATTTCAGACGGCCTTGAATACAAAATAGGTAAGATAGTCATTGAAAATAGAAATAAGACAAGGCGACAGCGACCGCCGTGTACAAGTGGTACATAAGGGAGCTGGCAACGCAGTATGATTTTTATTTTAAACGACTATAATTTTATTCGCCTGAAGGCTGGCTGTAATACTGCTTTTGTTGCACCAACCAAGGGCGCAATACTGGGCGCAACAGCATTTTTACCAGCGCGCTTAATGGCACAACGGTCAGAATCAACACAATCAGAAACACGATATACACCGCCAGTAACACGCACCGAAGCAAGGGCGAAATCTTACCTGCCGCTATCAGCAGCTTGCCCCAAAGAAAAAAGCTGCGTGCACCGGCTTTCTCGCTCAGGATTAATTTTTCATCGACAGCCACCGCGCCCATGTTGCGGAACAGGGTTTCATCCAAGGCCGAACCGCTTTGCAGCTTATCAGCCAGTTTTTGCCCGAATCGTGCCATATCGGCCAATTCGGCTTCGCTGATGCCCGCTGCGGGCAGATTTTTAAAATATTGGCGCTCGCCGGTCAGCAGCCAAGCGGGCGTGGTGACGAAACTGGCCGCCGTGCCGCAGGCATCGGTTTTGACAATATTGCCGATGAGCTTCGCGCCGTTGCCAGCCAGCAGTTGTTTCATTTTTTCTTGCGCGGTCAGCCACATATTGCGACAGCCAATCAGCGTGATGACCGGTTTGCCGTTGAGCAGCGCACGGGTTTGGGCTTGCTGCAAAAACGCGGTAATCGGTTGCGCGGGCGATAAAAACCATACCGTATAGGCAATCACCACCACATCATAATCGTCATGCGCCGGATTGGGTATATCAATGGGCTGCGGCTTCAGATGCACGGTTTCGGGGAAGGTATCGAAAAAACGCCAAAACGGCCACGGAAACGGAAATGCTTCGCGCGGCGCGATGTTGACAGTATCCACTTCAATGCCGGGCTGATTGTGCAAAGGCGCAATAAAATTCTGCACCAAACGGCTGAGCTGTCCGGTTTGCGAATAATGGACGACAAGGATTTTTTGGGCAGCGGACATGGCGTGTGGCGGTGGTTGCATTTCAGACGGCATTATAGACTGTATGTTAATTTTATTAAAGAAAATGCAAGATAATTACAGTGATTGTTGCGCGAAAGTATCCAAAGGCTGGTTGGTGCGGATGCGGTCAAACTGCATCACAGTGCGGTCGCCTTGTTTTTCGTGTAACTCGATTTTGCGCACCAATTGATCGCCGTTGAGCTCGATTTTATGGAAAACCTGTTTCATTATGGTGGTTTTCGGCAACAATTGCAGCGTCCATTTTTGCGCGGTGCCGGAAAGCTTCAAATCAAATTGTTTCTGCAAGCCTTGGGTGTTGCCGCCGAGTAAATCCAAGAAAAGCTGAATTTGGCGTGTTTGGCCGGATAATCTGCCGGATTGCGCGGCTGTCCATGATTTGCCGTTCCATTGCATGATGCCGTCTGATCGCACGCGCAAGGTGGTGGCGAAAGGTTTCTGCATTTGCCAAAGCAGGCCGCGCTTGGGAATTAAAACGAATTGGCCGCCGGTGGTCATTGGTTTGCTTAAGGATTTCAAGTGGCGCTGCTGGGTGAATTGGCCTTGGATGCTGCTTGGTTTTTGCAGCGTTTTGGCCAATTCTTCGGCGGAAAATGCCCACAGCAAAGGGCTGGCTAAGGTGAATACAAGAGATAAACAGAGTTTGCGGATATTCATGTTTTATGCTTTCAACAGGCCGTCTGAAATTTCAGACGGCCTTTCGGTTTCAGACGGCCTCAACAAAGCTCGGGTGGCGGCGCACGGCTTCCAACCAGCTTAGTGGGGTTTGGAATTGCAGCTCGCCGGTTTCCAAAGAGACGGCAGCTTGCGTGGTCGATGCTTTGGTGAGTTTGATGCCGCTTTGGGCATCGCTAATCACATAATCGATGCGCAGGCAGCTGTCGATTTCAACGACGGCTAAGTCCACGCGGATTTTTTGGCCGAACACGGCCGGTTTGATGTATTTGAAGTTCATCTGCACGATGGGCCAGCTGAAACCTTGCCGTCCCATTTCGTTGTAATCGTAGGCGATGCTGCTCAAAAAAGCGCAACGTGCCACTTCCAAATATTTCACATAATTGCCGTGCCAAACGATGTGCATGGGGTCGACATCGAAAAAAGGCACTTCGATTTCATGACTGTGGCGGCAGTAAACGTGTTTGCTCATCGGCGGGTGTCTTTGTTCCAAAAGTGATAGAAATTAAACCATTGCAGCGGATTGCGCGCGCATTCTTCAGCAACAACATCGGCAAATTTTTGCGCCGCATCGGCCACGGCTGCTTGACGGTTGTGGCGTTTCCAGTCGGCGGTGTCGATAAAGCGGCGCAGCTTCAGATGATAGCGGCCGTTTTGCTTGATGCAAAACAGAGTATGCACGCGGGTTTTCAATAATCCGGCCAAAAGCCACGCGCCTTGCGGCATATCGGCGGATTCGCCGAGAAAATCGACGGCGACGGTTTTTTCGCCGCGCACCGGTGTGCGGTCGGCAGCAATGGCAATCCATTCGCCTGCTTCAACCCGCTGGCTTAATTCCAGCATCAAAGCGGCATCCAAATCACTGACCTGAATCAACTGGATGCGGTCGGCACCGGCTTTTTCCAAGGCTTCGTTAAACGCTTGCGCGTGGCGGCTGTGTACCAACACATTCAATTTAAAGCCGATGTGGTGCGACACCAAAGCACGACAAACTTCGGTATTGCCCAAGTGCGAGCAGGCGAAAATCTGGCCGCGCAGGCTGCGGTCGCCAATCAGTGCGTACACATCGTCGGGGTCTTCCAAAACCAAGTCTTCATAAACGATTTTGCGCTGCCACACGGCAAAGCGGTCGCATACGGCCTCACCGAAAGCGGCAAATTGCCGGAATACCGAGCCGCGGCTCAATTTTACTGCAGGATAGGCCGTCTGAAGGCGGTGTTGGTAATAGGCGATGTTGCGGCGCGCTTGCGGCGAAGTCAGGTAAAAATAACCGACCACAAACCAAATACACGGCTTCATCAGCGCAGCCGGCAGCCAGCGCACCAAAAGCGTGGTGGCTGCTAAGAAAAAGCGGTTGCCGCGCTCGTTTTGCTTGGCCCAGTGTTGCGAATCAGCCATATTCAGACGGCCTTTCCGAGTAGGCGGCGCAAACGGCGTTGCAGCATCCCAAAAAACAAACGGGTGTGCATTTTACTGATGCGTACATTGTCCGCCCAGGCATCGAAATGCGAAATGCCGTCTGAAGCATATTGCACCGGTGTTTTAATCCATACCGTCGGTAAGCCGCGCCAATACAGGCGGATGAGAATTTCGGTGTCGAAATCCATGCGTTGGCCGACAGTTTCTTCGCGCATCACGGCCAAGGCATCGGCGAGCGGGTAAATGCGAAAGCCGCACATGCCGTCTTTGATGTCGGTTGACCAAGTGTGAATCATGTTCCAAAAGTCGGTGATTTTACGCCCGTATAAACGCGCTTTGGGCGCATCATCGCCGTATTGCGGCCAACCGCACACCACGGCTTCGGGCTGTTTTTGGGCAGCGGCGAGCAGGTTTAAGGCATCGGGCAAATGATGCTGGCCATCGGCATCCACTTGCAAAACATGGCTGTAGCCGTGTTCGGCGGCGTATTCAAAACCTGTGCGCATGGCCGCGCCTTTGCCGCCGTTTTCGGGGCGGAAAACAAGCTTGATGCCGTCTGAAACCAAACTTTGCAACACGGCTTTGCAATCATCGCCCGAACCATCATCGACTATCAACACGTCAAAACCGTCTCGGCGTAAAGTTTCGGCAACATGGCCGACGGTGGTTGGGTGGCGGTAATGCGGAATCAGCGCAAGCGTTTTCATGCGCGGCTGCCTTCTGCAAACACCAAACGCCCTGAAGCACAGGCGGCTTGGTTGTGGGTGATTTTAAATGTGAGCTTGTTTTTGTCCGCATCGTAAGCCAGTTCGACATCGATTTCGTCATGAGGGCGGATAAATTGTTGATATTTTAAGTTTTCGATGCGGATTAAATCTTGCTTACCCCATGCAAACTGCGCCGCCAAATCGCGTATCCACTGCACTTCAATCACACCCGGCACCAGCGGAAATTCGGCAAAATGGCCGCCGAAATAAGTCAAATCCAGCGGCACGCGTGCATGATAGCGTTGAACACCTTCATTTTCAGACGGCATGGTTTGCCATAAAGGCGCGGTTTGCGGCGTGGTAAAGGCCGTCTGAAAATCCGAAGCGGCAATTTTGGCTTGAGGGTTGCGCGGTAGGGCATCGGTAAAACGCCAATAGCGCGGCAGGGCTGTTTTGTCTTGGCTGGCGGCTAAGTGTTTTTTCAACGCATCGGCCACTGCCGCACGGCCTTGCTCACGCAGTGCGGTAATGCCTTGCGCGTTGAGCGCTGCCCAGACGGCAATGCGCTGGTGTTGCGGATGTTGGCCGCAATGGGCATCGGCAATCCAAGGATGCTGCAATAATTCATGTTCGATTTGGGTCAGCGACACGCGTTTGTCCTCAAATTTGATGATACGGTCTTTGCGGCCGAGTAAAACAAAGCCGTCAGGCTGCTGCTCAATCATATCGGCACTGTGCCAAACACCGTTCGTCCACGGAGATTCAACGTGCAAGCTGCCGTCTGAATCTTGGTTTAGGGTAACATTATCAAAGGCTTGCCACAACAAATTATGCTGGCGTGAGGCGATGACACCGGTTTCGGTGCTACCGTAAATTTCGTAAGGGCGCACGGCTTTTTGCGCCAACAAGGCCGCCGTATTTTCAGGCAGCGCACCACCGGCGGAAACGATGCCGATGAGCTTACCGTTTACCGCCGCCCAGTTGCGCTGTTCGCCCAAGCGGTTTAATACGGCCGGGCTGGCAATCCACACCACGTTTTCAGACGGCATACTGAAGCCCAGCAAGTCTTCGGGATACACCGCTTGCGGGCGCGCCATGGTCCAGCCCATCGTCAGCGACAGCGCAAAGCGGAAGGTGAAACCATACATATGTTGCGGCAACACGCTGCCGATAACGGTGGCACCATCCTTGCCAAACGGAACCGCAGCTGCTAAAGCCAAGGCTTCGGCTTCCATCTGCGCAGCAGTTTTGATGATGATTTGCGCTTCGCCGCTGGAGCCGGATGTCTTCAAATGTGCTTGGGCGGTAGCGGGAATGTCGGTATGCGCAGGATAAACAGGCTGATGTTCAGGCGGCCTTATTTGCTCGAAATCAACTTGCCATACCTTTAGGCCGTCTGAAAACAGGCGCTGATCATCCGAATCCGTTAACACCACATCCGCTGTTGCCACCCATGCCAGATTGTCGTCGGCCAAATTAGGCAACAACAAGGCATGGGCACCACTGTGCCACACCGCCAACAGCGCACAGGCAAACGCTGCCGCATCTTCAAACCACAAAGCCGCCGATTGTACCTTTTCCGCTTTCAGACGGCCTGACAAAGCAAAAACCGACTGATTAAAATTGGCACGGGTTAGCGGCGGATTGAGGGCGATCAGGTCGTTTTGGGGTAGGTTGGCGGATAGGATTTGGGTGAGCGGATACATAGTTTGGCTGGTGGTAATATTAAGTATAGATTAAATCTTCAAAACCATCTTACGGTAAACCCATTCGCCGCCGAGTAAACCACCCATTAATACATAAGATAAAACACCCGTATAAACCGCCCACCAGTCGTGTTTTCCTGATAGGGCAAGCAATGCGGCAGTAGCGGCGTTGAAAATAAAAAATACGCACCAAATCTGCGTAACGCAGCGGGTATAGGCCACGCCTTCGGGCGGCAGGTCGGGTTGTTGTAGTCGGGCAAGGCGTTCGATGGCGCTTTGGCCGGAGAGTAGGCTGGCTGTAAAAATGCCCAACATCAACAAGCTGACAGCAACAGGATACCAATACATGGAATCAGGCCGTCTGAACAGAATGGCGGCGGCAAAAAAAGCAGCCAGAATGACGGCAATACGGCGTTGGGCGCGGGTTTTGGCGATGGCGGCGCGTATCAACCATAAGGCGCACATGGCGGCGGCAAGCCAATAGAATGCGCCTTGCTCCCGCCCGTAATACCAAACGAACGGATAGGCAAGGCTGATGAGAAATAGCAGGGAAGTGCCGATGATTTTCATAGCGATGACTTCAGAGGGCCTATTCAATCAATCCGCTGATCGGCTTTGGTAACTAATGTATCCGAGTCAGCAGGTTTGCATAACAGGCCGTCTGAAAGCGGTTTATTCGGCTTGCAAACGCAAAACGGCTTGGACGATATCCTCTACCGTGCGCACATTGCGGAAGTCTTCCGCTTGTAATTTGCGGCCGGTTTCGCGTTTGATGTGGTCGATGAGATCGATGGCATCGATGCTGTCGATTTCCAAATCTTCATAAAGATTGGTTTCAGGCTGGATGCGTTCCGGCTCGATTTCAAACAGGGTCACCAAAGCGTTGGTCAGGAGGTCGCGTACTTCTTGTTCGGTCATGTCATCGCTCCTTAGGCTTGGCGGCTGCGCACAAAATCGGCGAGGGTTTTCACGCTGGTGAAGTATTCGCGCAGGTTGTCTTTTTCGCTGTCCAATTGCAGGCCGAATGTTTTTTGCACGGCCAAGCCCAATTCCAATGCATCAACGGAATCCAAGCCTAAGCCTTCGTCGCCGAAAAGTGCGTCTTCATCACCGATGTCGGCAGGGGTAATGTCTTCCAAGCCCAAGCTGTCGATAATCAATTCTTTGATTTGTTGTTCCAAACTCATGTCGTTTTCCTTGTGAAATAATCTTGAAGATGTTCGTTCAAACGCCTTGCGGCAATCGGTAATGGTTTCTCGGCGAGCCACTCTTGCGGATAAATGTCGTCGCCGACGGTAATCTCATAATGGATTTTTTGCGGCGGTATTTGATACCACGGCTGGCCTTTTTTGAAATTAGGCGGTGTCATTTTGATGCAGACCGGCGTAATCACTTCGGCGCTGCGCAAGCCCAACGATACCGCGCCGCGATGCATTTTGACTTGGCCGTCCCAGCCGGTACGTGTGCCTTCGGGGAAAATCAGCAGGCTTTGGCCGCTCTGGAATACTTCGGCCACGGTATCCAACATGGCTTCTGATTCTTCGTTCGGGATATAGCCTGTGGCACGGATTTGGCTGCTCATAGAGGGGTTGTTTTGCAGGTCTTTTTTGACAATGCAGTTGAGTTCAGGCGCATGGCTGATGAGCAAGACTACATCCAATAAAGAAGGGTGGTTGGCCAAAACCAATTGCCCCGGTCGGCCGAGTTTCTCTATACCGTTGAATCTCACGCTTAATATACCAGACCAAACCAAATAGCCTACAAAAAACCGCCAAATCCCAGCCACTAAACGCCGTGCCGCCAATTGGCGCGGCAAATCGCCCTGTGTACTTTTGAGCGTATAGGGCAGTAAAAGTAATTTGGTGGCCACGCCGCCGATGCCGAACAGGATAAAGCCGAATAAGGTGGCGATGAGGCGGCGGTAATAGTCAAGGCGCTGCATGGTTTTTCTGCCAATGCCAAGTATGGCGTGCATAGTGACGCTCGGTTTGTATGCCGTCTGAAAGCATAAAACGTATCCATTCCAAGCCGCTCCAATAAGATGGTTCGGCAGATAATGGTTCAGACGGCCTTTTGTCGGTATGCATACTCAAAGTGTAATCATTGCCTTGGGTAACCACCAATGCCAGTGCGTAAGCAAACGGCGCGCGTATGGCTTTGACACCATATTCCAGCGATAAAGGATCATCGGCAATCACCAGTAATACCGATTCGGCACCATCGGCCAATAGTGCGCAAGCTTCGGCCAATGCGGATTCTATGCCGTCGTCGCCAACCGCTAAGGCTGTGCTTTCGTGCATATTTTGCCGCAGCATAGACCATTGTCCGGCCAAGGCGTTGTGCACCGACAAGCCGAATGAGGTGGGCGACACGGTATCCGTTCGCATCAATTCCAGCCACAATTCAAAGTTGCGGTTGAGTTCGCCATCGTGTGAGGCAAATACCAGCGGGCTTTGCGGGTGGCGTTCGGCCAACTCCCAAGAAGCATCGCAGACTAAACGCGCTGCCAGACTTAAACGGCGGCGTTGCATGGCAGGCAGGAAGGTCAATGGCGGTTTATGCTCAGATAATCCTACAATTGAATCAGGGTCTTGCGCCCATTGCTGCCATTGTTCAGACGTGGCAATTTTATTGCTTGAAGCTTGCCAAGCGGCGATGCTAAAGCTGAACTGGCAATGAGAATGGGACATGTATACTTTCAAAAATTTACATTTCTCATTATTTTATCCAAATAACTTAATGAAAGCTAGTGTTTAGCACCGTTTTGTTATTTAACGTTATAATATCGGTTTCATCATTTTTCAGACGTCCGTCATGAATCTTCCGCTTGTTTGTCCGATTACCGAAACCGCGCCTTTACTGCCGCATAGTGGTCGTATGGTGTTGCTCGACTGCATCACTGAATATGATGAACATCACCTACAAGCTCAGGCTTCGATAGATGAAAAACATATCTTATTGGTTAATGATGTGCTGCCGTGTACGGCAGGCATGGAAATCATGGCGCAAGGCATTGCGGCGCTGGCCGGCTGTCATGCACTGAATGCCGGTGAAAAAGTACGCTTGGGCTTTTTGCTGGGTACGCGCAAACTGAATCTTTTTGCGCAAAGCATTCCTGTCGGCACCAAACTGCAAATCGATGTAAGGGTCTCTACCCAAGATGCAAGCGGCATGGGTGTGTTTGATTGCGAATTGCGCTGGACGGATGCGCCTGAATCGGCCAAACAACAATTACCTTCAGACGGCCTTTTAATGCAAGCTGCGTTGAATGTGTACAGCCCGAAAGCAGAAAAAGAGGCCGTCTGAAACCAATTGATTTAAATTGCTATTGAAAACAGAGAAATCATGAGTGAAACCATTTTAATTACCGGCTCCAACCGAGGCATCGGCAAAGCAGTCGCCTTGGCTTTGGCGCAAGACGGATTCGATATTGTGGTACATTGCCGTAGCCGTGTTGAGGAAGCAGAAGCCGTAGCGGCGCAAATCCGTGAGTTAGGCCGTTCTGCGCGTGTATTGCAATTTGATGTGTCCGAACGCGAAGCTTGCCGCAATATTCTCACCGCCGATATTGAAGAAAACGGCGCGTATTACGGCGTGGTATTGAATGCCGGTTTGACACGCGATAATGCCTTTCCCGCATTTACCGATGAGGATTGGGATCAGGTTTTGCGCACGAATCTCGATGGTTTTTATAATGTGTTGCATCCTATCACGATGCCGATGATACGCCGCCGCAAGCCCGGGCGGATTGTGTGCATGGCTTCCGTGTCTGGCATAACCGGCAACCGCGGTCAGGTCAACTACAGCGCATCTAAAGCAGGCTTAATCGGTGCAGCCAAGGCTTTGGCGGTGGAATTGGCCAAGCGCAAAATCACGGTCAACTGCGTGGCGCCGGGGCTGATTGATACCGAGATTGTCGATGAACATGTGCCGGTGGAAGAAATCTTAAAGGCTGTGCCGGCGGCGCGCATGGGTACGCCGGAAGAAGTGGCCCACGCTGTGCGCTTTTTGATGGATGAGAAAGCTGCTTATATTACGCGGCAAGTGATTGCAGTGAATGGGGGATTATGTTGAAAACAAATCGTGTGGTGATTACCGGTATTGGCGGCATTACGGCATTTGGCCGTGATTGGGCCAGTATTCAGACGGCCTTTAAAGCCGGTAAAAATGCAGTCAAGCATATTGATTGGTCGGAACGCTTTCCCGAATTGGAAGCGCAATTGGGTGCGCCGATTGAGGATTATGCGCCACCGTCGCATTGGACGCGCAAACAGTTGCGCAGCATGGGGCGGGTGTCGCAATTGTGTGTGGATGCAGCCGAACAGGCTTTGCAGGATGCAGGTTTATTGGGTGATGAACGCATTAAAGACGGTCGCATGGGCGTGGCGTGCGGCTCGTCTTCAGGCAGCCCGAAAGACATTGGTGACATCGGCGAATTGCTGCTCACCGGCCATTCGCGCAATTTCAATGCCAACACTTATGTGCGCATGATGCCGCACACCACTGCCGCCAATATTGGGATTTTCTTTGAATTGACCGGCCGCATTATTCCTACGTCAAGCGCGTGTTCATCGGGCAGTCAGGCCATCGGTTATGCTTATGAAGCGATTAAATACGGCATGATAGATAGTATGTTGGCCGGTGGCGGTGAAGAGTTTTGTGCCTCGCAAGTGTATGTGTTCGATAGTTTGTACGCAGCCAGCCGCCGCAACGGCGAACCTGAATTGACACCACGCCCTTATGATGCCGCGCGGGATGGCTTGGTCATCGGTGAGGGAGCAGGTATTTTTGTGTTGGAATCTTTAGAACACGCCCAAGCCCGTGGTGCCAAAATTTATGCGGAAATCATCGGCTACGGTGCTAACAGCGACGGCAGCCACATCACCCAGCCACAGAAAGCAACCATGCAAAAATGTATGGAACTGGCATTGCGCGATGCTGACATTGAGCCGCAGCAAATCGGTTATGTCAGCGGCCACGGCACGGCGACTGTAAAAGGCGACATGGCCGAAACGCTGGCTACTGAAGCAGTATTCGGCTTTGTGCCGATGAGTTCGCAAAAAAGCTATCTCGGCCATACTTTAGGCGCGTGCGGGGCGTTGGAGGCTTGGTTTGCGGTGGAAATGATGAATCAGGGATGGTTTGCACCGACGGTCAATCTTGAAAACATCGATCCGGCTTGCGGCAAGGTGGATTATATTGTCGGTGACGGACGCGAAATTCAAACCGATTATGTGATGAGCAATAATTTTGCCTTTGGCGGCGTGAACACTTCGCTGGTGTTTAAGCGTTGGCAGGGTGAGTGATACAAAAGCCGTCTGAATTTCAGACGGCTTTTTCATTGGCTAAATCTTCAGTAAGGAGGTCTCCGTAAAATTGCCAATGTATTTCCGTTTGCGCTTCTCCTTGCCATACGCAGGCAAGCGCAAATTCACGCTTAAGTAATGCAGAGATACCGTGCCAGCTGCTTTGACCTTCAACATATAAACCACTGATTCTGCCTTGTTGAAATGCGTAGCCAACGCGCGCCATGTCTGCAGGGAAGTTGAAGCCCGTTGCTTTAATCAAGGCCTCTTTCAGGCACCATAAGCGGTAAAATTCTTCTATTGGCCAGCCCATTTGGGCTAAATAGCTTTGCTCTTCTTGTGAGTAAACACATTCAGCTAGGACTTTATACGCGCGCGGTTTGATTTTTTCAATGTCAACGCCAATTGGCATGACTGTGTCAGCAGTCAATAAAGCGGCATGGCCGTGGCTGTGGGAAAGTGATTGTATGGATGAGGCCGTCTGAAACTTTAATGCACGGCTAACTTGCCAGTCCAGGCGTTGCGATAAAGTAGGGCTTTGCGCTAGCCTTAGAGTATCCGTTTCGTTTAACAGGTCGTCTGAATAATGTTTGGTTAATTCAGAATCGGCCAGTAAGCAGATAAGATTAGGTGTGGTCATATTGTGAGGGTAAAAAAATAAGCCGCTGAGTATGATTCAGCGGCTGTGGGAGGGTGATTTAGTGGAAGCTGCCTTTTAATACGACACGGCTGTTCCAAGTGCCGATGTGGCATTCGTATTCGCTGCCGCCGATGGTTTTTTTGTCGAAGTAGCTTACTAAGCGGACAGAATTTTTCTTGTAGCGTGTGGCGGTGCTTTGGAAACGTTTAACTGCATTCAGGAATGCGCGTTGGCAAGTTTCATCAGGTGTTTTGCCTACGGCATTGGCGATTTGGCGGGAAACATTGGTTTGGCCACTGGTGCTGCCGTATGAAACACGAATGTTCGGTGACAAAACTTCTTTGGCTTCAGCAGAATTTAAGGCTACGCTGGCTTTACACATGTAGCCATCGTTTTTATCGCTTTGACGGACTTTACGACCTTCGCCAATGCTACGGCAGGCAGTTGCACCTGAAGCTGCTTTTGTGGCGGCTTGAGGAGAATTTTCGGATTTAGGTGCATTGCTGCCTTGATTGGCGCAAGCGGTCAGCGCCAATACACATGAAGATAATAAGAGTGCGTTTAATTTTTTCATCGTAATGTCCCTTGTAGGTTAAAAGTAAGGAAATTGTAGCGTATTGTTAATTTAATCTCAAACCATAAATTCCAAATAAAACAAAACCCGCTGAGCATTCAGCGGGTTTTGTTTTATTTGGCGGAGTAAGAGGGATTCGAACCCTCGATGCAGGTTGACCCCACATGCTTCCTTAGCAGGGAAGTGCCTTCAGCCTCTCAGCCATTACTCCTAAGGAAGTCCGAACTATACTGGCTGGGCGATTTTCTGTCAAGCGTGAAAGTGAATGATAGAAATAAATATATGAATTAATTAGGAACAAAATATTACGTGAAATATGAATGATGATTCACTGAAGTAGAAAATGATTTTACAGATTGCTGCTGGTAAAATAGGGCAATCAATATTGAGGCCGTCTGAATGAATGATTTGATTGTTTTAAACAAACCTTATGGCGTGATTTGCCAGTTTTCACTACATGAGAAACACCAGTGCCTGAAAGATTATGTCGAGCAGCCGGGTTTCTATCCGGCTGGGCGCTTGGATACGGATAGTGAAGGTTTATTGTTGTTGACGAATAATGGGCGTTTGCAAGCTAAAATTGCCGATCCGAAGTTTAAGCAGGAAAAAACTTACTGGGCGCAGGTAGAAGGCGTGCCGGATGAGGCGAAGTTGGATGTGTTGCGCCGTGGCGTGGATTTGGGGGATTTTGTGACACGACCGGCTAAGGTGCGTGTGTTGAATGAAGGAGAAGCGGATAAACTGTGGCCGCGTCAGCCGCCGATTCGGGTACGTAAAACGGTGCCGGATTTTTGGCTGGAAATTAAGATTACTGAAGGCAAAAACCGCCAAGTTCGGCGCATGACGGCGAAGGCCGGTTATCCGTGTTTGCGTTTGGTGAGGGTGGCGATTGGGCGCTTGAATATTTTTGAATTGGATTTGGCTTTGGGGGAATGGCAGTTTGCGCCACATCAGCCTTGAATGTTTACTTGAGTGTTTATGATAAAAGGCCGTCTGAATGTTCAGACGGCCTTTGACGTTTGCAATGTATTGTCGCGTGTTTCAGCGATTTTTTAGATATATAAATTAGTGGTGAGTATGACCAATTTGGAAAGTGAGTGTGGTGTAGTTAGACTCTTTTTCGCAGATTTTTTGGTCGCGGAAATCGGTTTTATGCTCAACGTTGACTTTCCAGAAACCTTGACGCAATGGGATGATGTCCACTTCGCCTTTGTCGTTGGTCACGTCATAGAATGCTTGCGCTTCTACTTTGTGGGTTTTGCTGCGGTCGCTGTTGTCAAAGCCGTCGAAGGTTGCGGTTACCGGATGGTTGGCCAATGGCTCGCCGCGGTACAACACGCGTACTTTGAAGCGGTCGCCGACGTGAATGTTGGCCGGATTGTCGAGCGGTACGATTTCTAAGTTTTGGCCGACTTGTTTGGTGATGATGGCGGTGTCTGCGCTTTCATGGCCGACGTTGACGATGTTTTTGCCGTACATGCGGCTTTCTTC
Source organism: Neisseria sp. CCUG17229 (assembly GCF_047839235.1). Taxonomy (NCBI): domain Bacteria; kingdom Pseudomonadati; phylum Pseudomonadota; class Betaproteobacteria; order Neisseriales; family Neisseriaceae; genus Neisseria; species Neisseria sp. CCUG17229. The sequence continues at coordinate 1,378,120 of NZ_CP181247.1, read as the reverse complement.
GCAGTAGGTGGCATCAGTCATTTCGGTTTTATTCACACGTTTCCAACCGGCGGCGTTTTTCGACCAGAAAGTCGGCTGGTATTCGGCAATCACCAAATAGCTGCCGTCTTTAACCGGGCTTTTACTGCGGTATTGATAGTTGAATTGGCCTTTTTGAATCAGGTTTTCTTTACCTTTTTCGGTCACCAGTTGCAATGGTTTGAAAATGCTGACGCGGTCTTTGGCGATTGGCTCTAATTCTGGAAATTCGCCGTAGCCCAATTCTGCGGTCAGGTATTCGCCGCCGTGGGTGTGGGCGGTCTCAACCCATACGCGGTGGGCGTGTGCGGAGGTGGACAGGAACAATGCGGAAGTAATCAGTAAAATAGATTTTTTCATGATGGCTGTTCTCTAAAAAGTAGGTGGGTCAATTAAAACGGTGAGTTATGGTATAACATATTTTAAACAATGTAAACGATTTTGTTATAGAGTAACAAAATGCCGTCTGAAATCAATTTCAGACGGCATTTAATGTTAAATTAAGCTTGTAACGGTTTCAATTGATAAACCAAATTTTCGGCTTTGACTTTAAACAGCAAATCGATGTTAGGGTGTTTGCCCGGATTGGCTTCGGCATCGGCTACGTGTTCGGCAAACAAGGCCAAACCGCGTTCGGCTGCGGCGGCGTTTAATTGGTTATCGAATTCTTGCGCCAATGCGTGATAGAGTTTTAATGAACCGAGCTTGCCCGGTGCAGCAGGAATGTGGTGAATGGTTTCGCCTTGCTCATTGTGAACGTCTAGGCCGCTTAAGTGGTCGATTGCAGGCATGGCAGCCAGATTGTCTTGAAAGCTCATGATGTTCCTTAATTTGATGGGTGGGGAAAAGGAGGAACAGGCCGTCTGAAAGCGGATATTTTTCAGATGGCCTGTTTATTTGAATCAGCGCGTACCGAAAATCTTATCGCCGGCATCGCCCAAGCCTGGGATGATGTAGCCGTCTTCATTCAGATGGCTGTCGAGCGCGGCGGTGTAGATGGTTACATCCGGGTGCGCGTCATTAACGATTTTCACGCCTTCGGGTGCGGCAACCAATACCAAGGCTTTGATGTTTTTGCAGCCTTTGGCTTTCAACAAATCAATGGTGGCAACCATCGAGCCGCCGGTGGCGAGCATAGGGTCGATAATCAAGGCAGGGCGCTCGTCCATGCTGTCGACGAATTTTTCAAAATAGGAAACCGGTTTTAAGGTTTCTTCGTCGCGTTGCAGGCCGACCACGCTGATTTTGGCGGTAGGAATCAAATCCAACACGCCGTCAAGCATACCCAAGCCGGCACGCAGAATCGGCACCACGGTTAAGGTTTTGCCTTTGATGCGGTCGCCTTCAATGCGGCCGCACCAGCCGTCGATGATGTATTTTTCCATGGCGAAATCGCGGCTGGCTTCATAGGCCATCAGGCGGGCGAGTTCGGTGGCGAGTGCGCGGAATTTATAGGTGCTGCATTCGGCTTCGCGCATCAGGGTTAATTTGTGTTTGACCAAGGGATGGTCGATGACGGTCACATTCATTGCTTCTACTCGATGTCTGGTAAAGTGGGTTTATTATACTTTTTTTTGGGTATCGCGCAAACAGTGCAAACCATGCAAAAGGCCGTCTGAACAGGGTTTCAGACGGCCTTTGTCAACAATTAGGCTTTTAACACTTCTTCCAATTCACCGGCTTCAAACATTTCCATCATGATGTCGGAGCCGCCGACAAATTCACCGTTAACATACAGTTGCGGAATGGTCGGCCAGTCGCTGTATTCTTTAATGCCTTGGCGCACTTCGTCGTTTTCCAACACGTTAACCGTTACATAATCGGTGCAGTTTACTGCGTTCAAAATTTGCACGGCGCGAGATGAAAAGCCGCATTGTGGGAATTGTTTGGTGCCTTTCATAAACAAGACAACGCGGTGGGTGGTGACAACTTCTTTGATTTGATCATGAATGCTCATGTGTGATTCCTTTAAAACAATCGGAGTGGTTCGGTTTGAACGTCATCATTATACGCAAGTTGCGGGAATTTAAAATGACTCTTTTGCTGTGGTGAAGAGTAAATAAGGCGTAAAGGATGAAATTCAAGCAAAGGCCGTCTGAAAATATAAACTTTGTTTTTCAGACGGCCTATTGTTATTTGCGCTGCAACACCGCGGCAAAGAAACCATCGGTATGGTGAACCGCAGAATCCATGCGCAGGTATTTGCCGGTGTTTAAATCCACTTTGGCAGCGGTGAGCAATTCGCTGCTGTCGAGCAATTCAAACTCGGGGTTTTCAGCCAAGAAACGCTCGACTTGATGCTCGTTTTCTTCCGGCAAGATGCTGCAGGTGGCATACACCAAGCGACCTTGCGGTTTCACCAGTTTGGCCGCGGCGCTGAGAATGCTGTGTTGCTGTTCCAATAAATTGGACACGGTTTCCGGCGATTGGCGGTATTTCAAATCGGGGTTGCGGCGCAATGTGCCCAAGCCTGAGCACGGTGCATCAACCAAGACGCGGTCGGCTTTGCCGGTGAGGCGAGTGATGCGGCTGTCGTGTTCGCTGCTGATGCGCTCGGGGTTGATGTTGGTCAGGCCGGCGCGGGTCATGCGCGGCTTGAGGTTGGCCAAGCGTTTTTCGGCGATGTCGAAAGCGTAGATGCGGCCTTTGTTAGCCATTTGCGCCCCAATGGCCAAGGTCTTACCGCCCGCACCGGCACAAAAATCAACCACGATTTCGCCGCGTTTGGCACCGACCAATAAAGCCAGCAATTGGCTGCCTTCGTCTTGTACTTCAACCGAACCGTCAAGAAACAATTCGTGTTTGTTCAAGGCGATTTTGTTTTTCAAACGGATGCCCCACGGTGAAAATGGCGTGGCTTCGGCGCTCGGCTCTTCGGCTTGCAAGGCGGCCAACACTTTGTCGCGCTTGTTTTTCAAGGTGTTCACGCGCAAATCCAGCGGCGCAGCTTGGTTGATGCTGCGGCCAAAAGCGAGAATTTCTTCATCGCTGTAATGGGTTTGCAATTGGGCAATCAGCCATTCCGGCAATTCGGCGGCGGTATGCAGGCCGTCTGAAAATTCGGCTTTGCGTGCTTTTACATGGCTGAGAAATTCGGTTTCTTCTTCATCAAGTAAATCTTGGATTTTGCCAATGTTGACGCTGCGACCGAGCACCAATGCCGCCAGTGCGGCTTTGCGCGATTGGGCGTGTGGGCGGCGTAATACGGCAGCAATTTTTTGATAATGGCGCAAGGCGGCGAACGCTGTTTCGGCGATTTCGTGGCGGTCTTGGCGGCCGAGTTTTTTGTGTTCGCGGAAGTAGGCGGACAAAACAGCATCGGCAGGTTGCTTGAAAGTCAGCATGTCAGCCAGTAATGCGGCGGTGTGTTCGAGTTGAATCGGTGTCATAGGTTGGTTACTTTAAATCATTCAATAGGTCGATTATACGGGATTTTCAGACGGCCTGAAGATGAGGGCGTCTGAAAAAGCAGCTAGGCAACAGATTGGTTGGCGCTTACACGCTTTTCATGATGCGTAATATTTCGTGCCAATAGCCGTCGGGGCGCAGTTCCAATGCCGCGACCAAACCGCTGTCGATTTGGCGCACGGCTTCGGCACTTAAGGTTTCGGCTTCAGTCACGCGGGCGGGGGCAAGGTAGGCCATGCGGTCGAGCAGGTAATAGCGCGTGTCGGTGCGGCTGAGATCGAGTGCGTTCCAATCGGTCAGATACACGCCGCGCCAAGCATAAGGATTGATCGGTGCTTCGAAATCGGCAAAACCTTCGGCAAAAAAGCCGATGCCGCGCACAATGGAAGCCGGTTGTAAATCGCTGGGTAATTGCTGTTGCTGTAAGGTTTTGAGGCCGTCTGAAAATTTCAGCAGCATCAGTTGTTGCGGTAATTTGTTGGCTTTGTCGGCCAAACGATCTTGCTGGTTGAGTCCACGCAAATTATCAAATTTCCCACTGGCGCTGCCGTAATATTTACACGTTAATTCAAGATGATAAGCTTTGCCGTTGAGCTTAACGATAAAATCCGCCGCGCCGATGGTAAGGCCGTCTGAAACCACTTGCAGGTTTTGCGCCAACAATTCGGCATGCGGTGCGTGGCTGAACCAAAACGCTAATAAATGTTCGGCATATAAACCCAAACGGCGGCCAAACGGAGCGTATTGCGCCAGATAATCGGTAAGCGGCTGCGGATTTTGGTCGAGCGACAGCAGGTAGCGGAAACCATGTTCGCCCAGCAATTCGCGTACCGGCAATTCTGCGCCGCTGTGCCACAGGGGCGGGGCGGTGAGCAGGGTAGCCAACTCGCGCACGGGCTGGCTGGTGAGTTTCCACCATAAGGCATCAAGAGCGTAATTCATAAGAGTGTATTTTGCTTTCAGACGGCCTTTTATTAATGAGGCCGTCTGAAAAATTAATCTTTTAAACGTTGTTTCAAGGTGTTGAAAAAGCCACGCAAAATGTCGATGTCTTCCGTTTGCGTATTGGCGCGGCCAAACAGGCTTTGCATGCGGCGCATCAGGCGTTCGCTGTTGCGGCGTTTGAAAAAGTCCACATCGTGCATTAAGGATTCCATGTGCGACACCATGCCTTTGATTTGCTCATGGGTGGCGGCGTGGTCTTCCTGTTGCAAATGTGTCATCGGTACATCGGTTTGGCTGAAAATTTCATAGCATACCACTTGCACGGCTTGGGCAAGATTCAGCGAGAAATAATCGGGATTGCCATTGATGGTCATCAAGCGGTTGCAGGCTTGCACTTCTTCAATCGAAAGGCCGAAGGTTTCATTGCCAAATACCAAGGCCACTTGTTCGCCGTTGGCTGCAGCTTGTAATAACTCAGGCACCAATTGACGCGGGGTTTGCAGCGGTGCCGTAATTTCACGGCGGCGGCTGGTAAGCGCGCAACTGATGGTGGTGTCGGCCAAGGCTTCATCTAAAGTAGCAACGATTTTGGCATTGGCCAACACATCGGCCGCACCCGATGCCAGCGTGAAGCTTTCTTCCGGTAATTGGAAATTTTGCGGATTGTGCGGGTCGAACACAGGCGGGTGTTCCGTCATGGGCGTGGCCATCAGGTTGGGCGCGACAATGGTGAGCTTGTGCAAACCCATGGTTTTCATGGCACGCGCGGCCGAACCGATATTGGACGGATGGCTGGTGCGCGTGAGAATGATGTGGATGTGGTTTAAATAGTCGGGCAGGGTGGGTTTGGCAATCATGTTTGTTTCGGTTTCAAAGCTAATCGGTTATAATGCAGCATACTTCCATTTCTTTCAGACGGCCTTTATGAAAACAGGCTGTCTGAAAATCTGAAACGTTCTTTAACAACATTGGAAACGTGAAAACGTTGCGCTTGGTGCGTGTGCGGTTGCTGCGCGTCAGGCGGTATTGTACCTTATTTAGAAAGAAACCCATGAACCCGATTTTAAATACTGCCTTTAAAGCTGCCCGTCGTGCCGGCCAGATGATGACCCGTGCCAGCGGCAATCTGGATACTGTCAAAATTGACAGCAAAGCCTTCAACGATTTTGTTTCCAATGTTGATCGTGAATCAGAAATGATTCTGGTGGATGCGCTTAAAGAAGCCTACCCGCATCACAAAATTACCTGCGAAGAAACCGGTTCTCACGGTAAAGACAATGCCGAATACGAATGGATTATCGACCCTTTAGACGGCACCACCAATTTCCTGCATGGCCATCCCCAATATGCGATTTCTATGGCGCTGCTGCACAAAGGTGTGTTGCAAGAAGCCTTGGTTTACGCACCGGAGCGCAATGATTTGTATATGGCATCGCGCGGTAAAGGTGCATTGCTGAATGACCGCCGTATCCGCGTTTCCAGCCGCATCGAGTTAAACCGTTGCTTGATTGGTACAGGTTTCCCGGTGGTTGATCAAAGCATGATGGACAAATACTTGGCTATTTTGAAAGATTTCTTGTCGAAAACGGCCGGGGGTCGTCGCGAAGGTGCGGCTGCGTTGGATTTGTGTGCGGTGGCTTGTGGTCGTTTGGATGGTTTCTTTGAATTTAACTTGAAACCTTGGGACATTGCCGCCGGTGCATTGATTGTGCAAGAAGCGGGCGGCATCGTGACCGACATGAAAGGCAACGAAAGCTGGTTGGAAACCGGTGATGTGGTGGCCGGTAATCCGAAAGTGTTGGCACAAATGTTGCAGATTATTGCTGCGCATCAGTAAGAAGCTGCTTCATTTTGGTGGTCTGCCCTTACTTTAGGCAGACAGTGTAAGTGTTGATAAAGCCGTCTGAAAAGATTTCAGACGGCTTTATTTTATTGGAATACGGGATAAAACAAACATTCTCTCATATGGGTTAAACGATTAATTGTTCTAGCAATGCTTGTTTGAGTGCGAATTGTTTTTTCGGGTTATCCAAATCTTCGCAATATACAGTAAAGCTGTCTTCGATGCGTTCATCCAAGGTGGTAATTTTGGCGTAACGCAGGCTGACGTTGTGGTTAAAGAATACATCGGCCATATCGGCCAACAAGTAAGCGCGGTTGACGGCCACCACTTCCACGGTAAACCAGCCCGGATAATCTTCTTCCTGTGTGATGGTGACGCGTGGCGGAATAGCCATATACAGGCTGCGGCGGCTTAAGCGGTAATCGTAGTTTTGGTTTTCCAAAACCGTATAGCCGTGGATAAAGCTGTTTAATTCCGCTTCTAATGCGCTTTGGATATTCGGGTAATAATCTGGGTCGTGTTGCGACGGAATTTGCACAATAAAGGTGTCGAGAATGTAATTGTGTTCGGTGATGAACACGCGTGCGGCCAAAATGTCAAAGCCGTGACGGCTGAAAATGCGGCATAAGCGTGGGAAAAGCCGTGGGCCGTTGGGCATGAAAATCATCACTTGGAATGAATCGCTTTTCGGCAGAATACGGCTGCGGATTAACGGTGTTTCAAAATCGTGTACCAAATTGGCGGTGTGCCATAACACTTCGCGTGTTTGATGGCGGATAAAATAAGTTGAACCCAATACTTTCCACAATTTTTGCTGTTGCTTTTCCGGTGCGCCGGTGCGGGTAAGCAATGCGGTGGCTTTTTGTTGGCGACGGCTCAACAGCATGGTAGTCGAATAGCTGTCGCCGGCCAAATAGCGGCTGCTGGCGTGGAACAGGCTTTCTAATAAGCTGCTGCGCCATGTGTTCCAGAGCTTGGGGTTGGTACCGCGGATATCGGCGACGGTGAGTAGATACAGCGCGCACAAGCGTTCATAGGTTTGTACTTGCTCGCAAAACGTTCGGATGATTTCAGGATCTTGAATGTCTTCTTTTTGTGCAACGGTGGACATCAATAAATGATGCTCGACCAACCATGCGAGTAATTCACCTTCTTCTTGGGTAAGAAAATGGTCGTCTGAAAATTGCTTGGCATCTTCAATGCCTTGAATCGAATGGTCGCCGCCGCGCCCTTTGGCAATATCATGGAAGAAAGCGGCCAAATAGAGAATGTCTTTCCGGTCGTAAGATTGCATCAGTGCCGAGGCAAAAGGATGCTCGTGGCTGTGGTTATCTAAAGCCAAGCGTCGCATATTGTGCACCACGGCTAAGATATGGTCGTCCACCGGATAAACGTGGAATAAGTCATGCTGCATTAAGCCGACAATTTTTTCCCATGCCGGCAGATAATGGCCGAGCACGCCGTATAAATTTAAGAAACGTAAAACATGGGTCAAGCCGTTGCCATTACGGAAAAAGCCGACAAAATAATGGCGGTTGGTTGGGTTTTGGTAAAACTTACGATTCATTTTACGCGTTGCCGCCCACCATGCCCGCAAGGTTTGCGGTTCGATGGCGTTGATGTCGTTGTGGTTTTGCCAGATTTGGATAATTTTGAAGATGTTGGTTGGCTGTTTGGCAAAAATAGATTTGTCGCGGGCGGCAATTTGGTTGTTGACCTGCACATAATCATCATCGATGCGCAACGTCACCCGCATGGGGTCGGAATAAACGCGGCCTTGCAGCATAGGAATCAAAATGCCGTTGAGCTGGTTAATGCTTTTTACCGCACGGTAGAAATTGTGCATTAATTGTTCGGTTTTTTGGCGGTAGCTCTCGTTGACCCAGCCCATGTTTTCAGCCACTTGTGCTTGCAAGTCGAAAATCAGGCGGTCTTCTGCGCGTTTGGCGCATAAGTGCAAATGGATGCGGATGGTAGAAAGTTGCTTGTAGCCCTGCGTTAACATACAGGCTTCCAAGCGGGTCAGAATGCCTTCGCGAATCAGAGAAGAAGGGCGCGTGTTAAGCCCTTGAGCCTTGGCAAGCCAAAGCATGGTATGAATATCACGCAAGCCGCCGGCGCAGGTTTTGATATTGGGTTCCAATACTGCGCCCGAACCTTGTGATTTGGTGTGGCGCTGCTTCATTTCCAGCAGCTTGGCTTCAATAAAAGTGGATACATCACGCTGCTTGTTCATGCAGGTGATGGTACGCTGTGCCAAATCTTGGTCACCACATAAAAAACGCGCTTCTAAAAAAGCGGTGTCGCCGGTGATTTCGTCTTCAATACTTTCACACAATTGGCCCATACTGCCGCTTTTAACCGAGGGCATAAGCTTCATGTCCCACAATGTCTGCACAAATTGGGTGATTTTTTCTTTATGGCTGTCTGAAATGTCTTCCGCCGATACAATCGCCAAATCAATGTCGGAATAGGGATAAAGCTCATTGCGGCCATAGCCGCCGGTTGCCAGCAGACTCATGCCGCTGTCGGCCATGAAATGTTGCCAAAGCTGTTGCAAAAGTTTATCAACGACAGTGCCATATTGGGCAAAAAAAGTCATGGGTTGGTTTTTGCGCAAAAAAGCGTCGATGGCCTGTTGTTTCTCCGTCAAAAAACATTCGCGCATGGTTTGGATATCGGCAAGCATGGTTTTTCCTTTGGGCAAAATTGTTTCAGACGGCCTATTGAGGGGCATGAGACATCAAATTCAATAATTGTTGCGGCGGCAACAGCAGTTGATAGGCGGATACACCCAAAGCTGCAGCCATTTTTTCAATATTGGAAAGGGCAATATTCCAACGTTTGCGCTCTACCGCGGAAACGTAAGTCCGATCAAGGCCGCATTGGCGGGCAAGCTCTTCTTGCGACCAGCCTTTGTTGACGCGAAACAGCCGCATATTGTAAGCAAGCACGGCGCGTAAGTCGTTTTCATCGGGTAATTCGGTAGGTGGTGTGAGTTTGTTGCTCATGGTTTGTCCTTTGTATTTGTTATCACGGATTTTACTTCACATTTTCACAGAATAAAAGCCAAAAAAAAGGGGTGGCAAACATGGCCACACCCAAACACACACACATCAAGAGGAAAGAGATAAAAGGTAATGAAAGCAAGTGGCTTCGGCGTTTCGGCCTCTGCCTGAATTCAATGAGTGAATTATAGATGAAAATTATTTTTCGGTTTTGATTCAAATCAAGTTCGCCTTTCTTTTCTCATAAAAGCGGTTTAAAAAAGAATTTTCCTATTTAAATGCAAATAAAATGAAATATTAAAGAAATTTAGTAGGAAGTAAGTTCAAAATATTGGCATTTTATTTGGAAAGTTATTTATTCATTGAATGAAAATACTTTCTATGATTTTTTATAAGGTGCTGTGTTTCAGACGGCCTGCGTGAAAGCATCCGAATAAAATGCATCTTTAGGCAAACTGCATTCGGTGGTGAATAGAGAAAAGGCATGCTCAATCATGGCCGGTGCGCCACAGGCATAGACTTCGTATCCACTCAAATCTGGATAATCGCGTGCGGCAATATCTTGTACATAGCCGCAATCACCTTGCCAATCCGGTGTTGGCGCACTCAATACCGGCGTAAAACGCGAATGGTTCAGACGGCCTAAATAGTCTTGCACTTCGGTTAAGGCATACAAATCTTGTATTTCACGCGCACCCCAATATAAATGCACGGCGCGATTGCTTTGCTGGCGGATAAGTTCGGCCAACATGCTGCGTACCGGTGCAAAGCCGGTGCCGGTGGCTAAGAAGATAATCGGTTTGTTGCTCTCTGTTTGCAGGCCAAATGTGCCCAGCGGACCTTTAATGCGCACGATGCTTTTTTCTTTTAATGCAGGCGGTTGTTTGAAAATCATATTGCTGCACACGCCATTGTTACGGCGGCGGATATGTAGCTCGATAAAGCCGTTTTGGTCGGGTGCATTGGCAATGGAGTAGCTGCGGACAATATTGCCGGGAAGCAGCAGATCAATGTATTGTCCGGCCGAAAACGAAAAAGCAGACGTTTTGGGCAGACCCAAGCGCAAGATGGCGACATTATGCTGAATGCGGATGTGTTCAATGCGGGCAGGTAAGGTTTTGACCTTTTGCGCGTGGGGATCGTAGCCATCGATATGAATGGTGAGATCGCTTTGAGGCGTGGTGCAGCAAAGCAAAATTTTTCCTTGCGCTTTTTCTTGAGCCGATAAGGCTTTTGCCGAATGCTCACTCATGGTCATTTCGCCGCTGATTAAATTGGCTTTGCATTGGCCGCAAATGCCGTTTTTGCAGGAGTGCGGTAGATTGAGATTTTGGCGTGTGGCGGCGTTTAAGACGGTTTCATGGGAAGAAACATGGAAACGGGTTTCTTCACCAAGGGTAACGGTGTGGCTCATGGTGTATTTCATAATTAAGGCCGTCTGAAAGTGTTTTTCAGACGGCCTAAGTTTATCTAAAAGTCAGATTAGGGGTGGCTTCAAGCCAGTTTCGCTTTAATCAGATCCTGAACTTGCGCCGGATTGGCTTTACCTTTGCTGGCTTTCATCACTTGGCCGACGATGGCATTTAAGGCTTTTTCGTTGCCGGATTTGAATTGCTCAATCGCTTTAGCATTGTTGGCCAACACTTCATCCACCATCGCTTCAATCGCGCCGGTATCGGTAATTTGTACCAAACCGTGTTTTTCAATGATTTGCTCGATTGTTGCTTCTGGCTCCGCCCACATTGCTTCAAAGGCTTTTTTCGCTAATTTGCTGCTCAAAGTGCCGTCTGAAATTTTCGCCACTAAGCTGGCCAAGCGCGTTGCGCTGATTGGGCTATCGGCCAATTCCAAGCCTGCCTTGTTCAAGGTAGCAGCCAGTTCACCGTTCATCCAGTTGGCCACCAGTTTGCCTTGCGCTTTATCGCTTGCTGCTGATTCAAAATAAGCAGCTTGGTTGCGCGAAGCAGTCAGCAAACGGGCATCGTATTCGCTTACGCCGTATTCCGCCACAAAACGCACGGCCATTTCAGACGGCAATTCAGGCATGTCTTTTTTGGCTTGTTGCAATTGCTCATCTGAAATGATGATTGGCAACAAATCAGGATCAGGGAAATAGCGGTAGTCGTGGGCATCTTCTTTCAAACGCATCACACGGGTTTCGCCTTTTTCCGGGTCAAACAGCATGGTCGCTTGTTGAACCTTGCCGCCATCTTCAATGATTTCGATTTGCGCTTCCACTTCGTAATTGATGGCAGCTTCCAAAAAGCGGAATGAATTCAGGTTTTTAATTTCACGGCGCGTACCGAACTCGGCTTGGCCTTTCGGGCGCACGGATACGTTGGCATCGACACGGAACGAGCCCTCCGCCATATTGCCATCACAAATATCCAGCCAAGTCACCAAGCTGTGCAAAGCTTTTGCATAGGCCACGGCTTCGGCAGCCGAGCGCATTTCCGGCTCGGAAACCACTTCCAACAAAGGCGTGCCGGCACGGTTTAAGTCGATGCCGGTGGCACCGTTCAAGCCCTCGTGCACCGACTTGCCCGCATCTTCTTCCATGTGCGCGCGGGTGACGTTGATGGTTTTCACTTCATCGCCGACCACGATTTCCAATTTGCCGTGTTCCACAATTGGCAAATCCAGTTGGCTGATTTGATAACCTTTCGGTAGGTCAGGATAGAAATAATTTTTGCGGTCGAACACGTTTTTTTGATTGATTTTCGCATCCAAAGCCAAGCCCAGCTTAATCGCTTTGGCCACGGCTTCACGGTTCATCACCGGCAATACACCCGGCAACGCACATTCCACCACACTAGCGTGGGCATTCGGCTCTGCACCGAAAGAAGTGGATGCGCCGCTAAAAATTTTCGATTTTGTGTTTAATTGGACGTGGATTTCCAGTCCGATTACAGTTTCCCAAGTCATAAGGGGTCTTTCACAATAAGATTCTTAAGATTTACTCAAAATATGGCGGCCATCTGAAACAATATTTTCTTGATTAAACAGTTTCAGACGGCCTAATTTTTATGCCGGTGATTTGGTATGCCAATCACTATTCTGCTGCATTTGATTGGCTACGCCCAAGATCTTCGCTTCGGTAAAGTAATTGCCAATCAATTGCACGCCAATCGGCAGACCGTCTGAACTGAAACCAGCAGGCAACGTTAAACCCGGCAAACCGGCAAGATTTACAGCGATGGTGTAGATGTCGCTCAAGTAGGTTTCCACCGGTGTGGCGTTGGCACCAAGTTTGGGCGCAGCGGTCGGGGCAGTTGGCGCGAGAATGATGTCGCATTGGGCAAAGGCCGTCTGAAAATCATTGGCGACCAAGTGGCGTAGTTTTTGGGCTTTCAGGTAGTAGGCATCGTAGTAGCCGTGACTCAATACGTAAGTACCGATCATGATGCGGCGTTTCACTTCGCTGCCGAAACCTTCGGCGCGGGTGTTGCTGTACATTTCTTCCAAATCGCCAAATTGAGCGGCACGATGGCCGTAGCGTACGCCGTCGTAGCGTGATAGGTTGGTGCTGGCTTCGGCGGAGGTCAACACATAATAAGCCGGAATGGAAAGCTCAGTTTGCGGCAGGCTGACTTCGACCATTTCCGCGCCTTGGGCTTTCAATAAATCAATGGCGTTTTGTAAGGCCGTCTGAACATCGGTGCTGTTGCCTTCGCCGAAATATTCTTTCGGTAAGCCGACTTTCAAGCCTTTTAACGGCTGGTTCAAATCGCGGGTGTAATCTTCTTTTTCACGTTCCAAGCTGGTGGAGTCGCGCTCGTCAAAGCTGGCCATGGCGTTGAGCAGCAAGGCGCAGTCTTCTGCGGTTTGCGCCATCGGGCCGGCTTGGTCGAAGCTTGAGGCATATGCCACCATGCCGAAACGGGAGACCACGCCGTAAGTCGGCTTGATGCCGGTAATACCGCAATGTGAGGCAGGTTGGCGAATTGAGCCGCCGGTGTCGGAGCCGAGCGCGACAGGAGCCAAACGCGCAGCAACTACTGCGGCCGAACCACCTGATGAGCCACCCGGAGCGTGTGCAGTATTCCAAGGGTTTTGCGTGGCGCCGTAGAACGAAGTTTCATTAGTTGAGCCCATGGCAAATTCGTCCATATTGGCGCGGCCTAAAGTGACCATGCCTTCGTCGAGCAGGTTTTGCACCACGGTGGCGGTGTAAGGCGAAACAAAGCTGTCGAGCATTTTTGACGAGCAGGCAGAACGCCAGCCTTGTTGCACAAAAATATCTTTATACGCAATCGGCACGCCGGTCAGCGCGGTGGCATTGCCTGCGGCAATACGGGCATCGGCGGCTTTGGCTTCAGCCAAGGTTAAGTCTTTATCTAAGGTAATGTAGCCGTTGATGGCCGGATTTTTGGCATCGATGGCGGCAAGGTATTCCTGCGCGAGTTCGACGGCAGAAATTTGCTTGGCTTGCAGCAATTCGCTGGCTTGTTTTAAGGTATATTGAGGCATGATGGTTTCCGAATTTTGTGTTTCAGACGGCCTTTTGTTTGAAATTTATGCAGGCCGTCTGAAAATGAATTTATTCTTCGATGACTTGCGGTACGATGTATAAACGATTGCGCACTTCAGGTGCCACGGCTTGGTATTCGGCTGCGTGGTCGCTTTCGGTAACTTCATCCTTCCGTAGACGCAGGGCGACTTCGTGCGGATGCGCCATTGGCTCGATACCATCGGTATCCACGTTTTGCATTTTTTCAACCATGGCGAAAATGTCATTTAATTCTGATAGAGTCTGTGTTTGTTCTTCGTCGGTTAAGCGTAGGCGGGAAAGCTTGGCAATTTTTTCCACATCGTTTAAGGTTAAAGCCATAAAGTGTCCTTGTCTGATAGCAAATCCAACCTTTATAAGGTATCATTGCGTTCATCTTCAATGAAATGAAGAATTATAACCGAAAACCCCAGGGGTTTGCATGGGGTTTTTAGAACGGCATAGCTTATCGGCTAATGGAATATGTGCGCTCCGAATGGTCATGTCTGCTTTTCTGAGAAGATTATTAAAAATAAGATATTTTAGGGCAGTTGCCCGATATTTCAGGTATTTTCATGTTTCGTTTTTTATCCCGTTTTCTGTCAAATGATATTGCCATCGACTTAGGTACGGCCAACACGCTGATTTATGTGCGTGACCGTGGTATTGTCTTGGATGAGCCGTCGATTGTGGCGGTGCAAACCGGTCAGGCCAACAGTAAAGCCAAAATTTTGGCGGTCGGTACCGAAGCCAAAAAAATGCAGGGTCGTGCGCCGCGAAATATTGAGATTATCCGTCCGATGAAAGACGGTGTGATTGCTGATTTTAATATCACCGAACGGATGTTGGGTTTGCTAATTAAAAAGGCGACCGGCGACCGCATGGTGGTACCACCGCGCGTGGTAATTTGTGTGCCGGGTGGCTCGACTCAGGTAGAGCGCAAAGCGATTCGTGATTCTGCATTTGCAGCAGGTGCATCCAGCGTGCATTTGATTGAAGAACCAATGGCTGCGGCTTTGGGCGCAGGTTTGCCGATTGAAGAAACCTCCGGTTCGATGATTGTCGATATTGGCGGTGGTACGACTGAAATCGGCATTTTGTCACTTGGGGGCATGGCTTATTCGGATTCGGTACGCGCCGGCGGAGATGCATTTGATGAAAGCATTGTTCATTATGTGCGCCGTAAACGCGGTGTCTTGATTGGAGAGGCGACCGCGGAAGAATTGAAAAAGAAAATCGGCTCGGCATTTGATGACGATGATATGAGTGCTTTGCGTGTGAAGGGGCGAGATTTGGCAGAAGGTACGCCGAAATCGATTGCGGTTACCACAGATGAAGTTCGAGAAGCATTGAGCGAACCATTAAATCAAATTGTCCGTGCAGTGCGTTTGGCGCTGGAGCAGGCTCCACCGGAATTGGCGGGCGATATTGCCGATCGCGGCATTATGTTGACCGGTGGCGGTGCGTTACTCAAAGGCATCGACACTTTATTGGCCGATGCCACCGGGTTGCCGGTCGGTATTGCCGATGAGCCTTTGAATTGTGTGGCTTATGGTGCAGGTAAGGCTTTGGACTATATCGGCAAGTGGGATGCCATTTTTGCTGAAAATCCTTAACCGTAAAGGGTGGGTATGAAACAATCGTCTTTACGGTTTGACGGTGACAATAATAGCCGTAAGCCATTATTTAAGTTGGCGGTTTACGTGGTGTTGGGCATCGCTTTGATGCTGCTCGACAGCCATTTTGCCGCCGTTCAATCTATTCGTCAGGTCGGCGCAACCATTTTGTATCCGATACAGTGGTTGGCCAATCAACCTGTGCGACTCTATCAATATGTCGGCAATTTGTCGCAGTCTCAGGCTGAGCTTCTGGAGCAAAACCGTATTTTGCAGGAAGAAAACGGCCGTCTGAAAATCCGTTTGCAGCGTGATAAAGTCAACTTAAGCGAATTGAGTGAGTTGAAAAAGCTTTATGGTTTGCAACAGCGTGGCATCAGTGATGTGATTGGTGCCGAAGTGATTTCCAATGGTAAAGATCCGCTTTCTGAAAAGCTGATTATCAACAAAGGCAGCAGCGACGGCGTGAAAAACGGTGACGCGGTTATCGATACCGAAGGTTTAATCGGTCAGGTCACCCAGGTGCAAATGAAAAGCTCGGAAATCAGTTTGCTGTCCAGCAGTAAAACTATAGTGCCGGTGGTTGTGCAGCGTACTGGTGAGCGCAGCTTGCTTTACGGCAGCGGCAGTAAATTGGATTTGCGTTATTTTCCGACGGCCTCTGATTTAAAGCCTAACGATATTTTGTTAACTTCAGGTTTGGATAGTGTGTATCCGGCCGGTATTCCGGTGGCAACGGTCAATCAAGTGGTGCGTGCTTCGGGTACGCCTTATTACGACACCACACTTACGCCTTTTGCCGCGCTGCAAGGCAGCCGCTTTGTGCTGGTTTTGCCGCAACATATTTACGCGCCGACGGAACCTTAATTTCATGAATGAATTTGATGATTCTTTCCACGCCGTGCCGTTGAGTATGGTGGTGGTTACCTTTATTGTGGCAATGCTGCTGGATTTCATGCCGTTTCCTTTCGACGTGTTTTTCTGGCTGCCGGAATTAACGGCTTTGACCTTGCTGTATTGGACCATGCAACGGCCGCAAGCTGTCGGTATGGGCGTGGCTTTTGTGGTTGGGCTTTTGGTTGATATCGGTACGGCCGCTTCTTTGGGCTTGCACGCCTTGTCTTATACGATAATGGTGTTTTTTGTGTTGAGCTATCATCGCCAAATTATGCTCTATGGTCATGTGATGCAGATTTTAGTGGTGCTGGCGGCTTTGTTGTGTAATCAGGCTGTGCTGGTTGCTGCGCGTTTGTTCCTAAACCATCAAATCATTACTTGGCAAAGTTTTATTGCGCCATTTATCGGTGCACTGCTTTGGCCTTTGCTCAGCCAATTAATGCTGGTTCTGATCAATTTCAGCCGTTCCCGTCGATAAAGTCATGTTGAAACGAAATTTGTCCGCCGAGCCGGTGAAATCTATGCCTAAACCATCAGCCGCCAATGCGTCGCAATCAGATTCTATCTTGCGACTGTTGGTGGCTTTTGTGCTGATTTTAATTTTTTTCGCACTATTATTGGTACGCTTTGTTTATCTGCAAGTAGTGCGCCATGATGACTTTACCGGTCGGGCATCTACCAACCGCATCACCATCATTCCCAAACCGCCCATTCGCGGTGAAATTGTTGATGTCAATGGCGTACCTTTAGCGAAAAATTATCCTGTTTTCTCATTGGAAGTGATTCCAAGTGAAATTGAAGGCAAGATGGATGATTTAATCGAAGCCTTAAGGCAGTATGTCAACATCAGCGAAACGGATTTGAAACGTTTCAAAAAATACCGCGAAACTTATCGTAAATACGAAAATATTCCGCTCAAATTAAAGCTGACGGATGAAGAAGCTGCCAAGTTGGCCGTGCATTTGCATGAGTTTAAAGGTGTTGAAGTCAATTCGCGCACTTTCCGTTCTTACCCTTATGGCGCGTTAACTTCACATTTTGTCGGTTATATTGGTCGTATCAGCGATCGAGACCAAGAAAAACTCAAAGAAGAAGACTTGACCGCCCTGTATCGCGGTAGCACCCACATCGGCAAATCCGGTTTGGAGAATTATTATGAACACCAGCTGCACGGTGTGCCGGGCTATCAAGAAGTAGAAAAAGATGCCTATGGCAATATCGTCAAAGTGTTGAAAGATGTACCGCCTAAAATGGGACAAACTTTACGCTTAGGCATGGATATCCGCATGCAGCTTGAAGCCGATCGTATTTTAGGCGGCAAGCGTGGTGCGGTGGTGGCGATTAATCCGCAAAACGGTAATGTTTTAGCATTTGTGTCCAAGCCTTCCTTTGACCCGAATTTGTTTATCGATGGCATTGATACAGAAACATGGAAATCGCTGAATGAAGATTGGCAGCGCCCATTAATCAACCGTGTGACGCAAGGTCTTTATCCGCCAGGTTCGACCTTTAAACCTTTTATCGGTATGGCTTTTTTGGAAAGCGGTAAGTTAACCCAATCGACAGTATTGCCTGCACCGGGTGCATGGAGCATTCCCGGTAGCCGACATTTGTTCCGTGATGCGGTGCGCAGCGGTCATGGTTCGGCAAATTTGAGCCGAGCAATTCAGGTTTCATCAGATACCTTCTTTTATCGTGCCGGCTATGAATTGGGCATTGATAAAACGCATCCTTATCTGGCTGAGTTTGGTTTGGGTGCGCAAACTGGTATCGATTTACCGAATGAATACCGCGGCATTCTGCCGAGCCGTGAATGGAAAGCGAAACGTTTTGCCAAAGCCAAATCGCCATCGGCGCGTGAATGGATGCCGGGGGAAATGGTGTCGGTGAGTGTGGGGCAGGGTTATAACGCTTATACCCCTTTACAGATGGCGCACGCCACGGCCTCTTTGGCCAATGATGGCGTGGTTTACCGCCCGCATTTGGTTAGAGAAATTTTGAATTACAACAATCGGGAAATCACCAAAATTAATCCGGTTCCTGAACGTACCATTCCATTTAAGCATGATAATTTTGAATACATCAAAAATGCGATGGTGAAAGTATTGAAACCGGGGGGCACAGGCCATCGCATCGGTGCGGGCTTGGCCTATACCATGGGCGGTAAAACCGGTACCGCACAAGTGGTGCAAATCCAGCAGGGTAAATCTTATAATGCGGCCGCTTTGCGCGAGCAGCATCGTGACCACGCATGGTTTATTTCGTTTGCGCCGGTCAACAAGCCGGAAATCGCCATTGCGGTATTGCTGGAAAACGGTGGTTGGGGTGCGAATGCAGCCCCACTGGCGCGCAGTTTAACCGATTTTTATATGTTGAACGTGAAACAAAATCAGTTTCCGCCTGAATCTGAAGCATGGGTCAAACAGGCAACCGTTGGTGTGCAACAAGCCAAGCCTGTTCGCCCTTCAATTTTTCAGACGGCCTATCAACATTCTGTAACCTCACAACCGACAAAGGAAACGCATAATGACTGAACATCAAAGCGTCGGTTGGGCGAAAAAAATCAAGCAAACCGTATGGGCGCCGATTGATCCTTGGCTGTTTTTTGCGATGTTGGCCGTGTACATCATGAGCCTGTTTTTGCTTTATTCGGCCGATGGGCAAGAATTTGGTCAGCTGGAAAACAAAACGCTGCATACGGTTATCGGCTTTATTTTATTGTGGATCGTGGCACAAGTTCCGCCGAAAACCATTGCCAAATGGGCACTGCCGATTTATGCGGTGGGCGTGGTCTTGTTAATTGGCGTTGAAATTGCGGGCGTAACGGTCAACGGCTCAACCCGTTGGCTTGATCTCGGTATCAGAATTCAGCCCTCTGAAATCATGAAAATCGGTTTGCCGATGATGGTAGCGTGGTTTTTCCAGCGCTTTGAAGGCCGATTGCGCTGGTGGCATTATCTGGCCGCGTTGGGCTTGATGGCGGTGCCGGTGGCGTTGATTTTGAAACAGCCTGATTTGGGCACGGCCACGTTGATTATGGCTTCGGGTCTGTTTGTGGTGTATTTTGCCGGATTGCCGTGGAAAGTGATTTTTGCCGCCATTGTAGGCTTTGTGGCCGTATTGCCCTTGGTGTGGAATTACGGCATGCACGATTACCAAAAAACGCGCGTGTTGACCTTACTTGACCCGACTAAAGATCCGCTGGGTGCTGGTTATCACATTATCCAATCGATGATTGCCATCGGCTCGGGCGGCGTGTGGGGAAAAGGCTGGCTCAATGGTACACAAACGCATCTCGACTATATTCCCGAAGCCACAACCGACTTTATTTTTGCCGTGTTTGGCGAAGAGTTCGGTTTAATCGGCAATATCTTATTATTGCTGGTGTATTTGGTGATTTTGGGGCGCGGTTTGTACATTGCCGGCCGTGCGCAAACTTTATACAGCCGCACATTGGCCGGCGCGTTGACCATGACCTTTTTCTGTTATGCCTTTGTGAATATGGGCATGGTGAGCGGTATTTTGCCGGTGGTGGGGGTGCCATTGCCACTGGTGAGCTACGGCGGCACGGCAACCATTTCCATTATGATGATTTTGGCGTTGCTGATGAGCATTGCCAATGAACAAAAACTACCTCGACCAAAAACAGAAACACAAAAGGGATAAAACATGGAACTCGGTGTTGAAATCACCAAATTAATTGTCGCCTTTATGGTGTTGATTAATCCATTTAGTGCGTTGTCGATTTATCTCGATTTAACCCGTAACCACAGCACGCGTGAGCGACGTAAAATCGCCAAAGTGGCGACTTTGTCGGTGTTTATCGTGATTTCAGTTTTTGCCGTCAGTGGTGGCTTTATTTTGAAGCTGCTGGGCATTAGTGTTGGTTCGTTCCAAGTTGGCGGCGGTATTTTGGTGCTGTTGATTGCCATTTCGATGATGAAAGGCGACGACAATCCGGCCAAGCCTGATTTGGGCACCAGCGAAGACAGTGAGATTACGATTACGGCGAAACCTAAAGATAATGTGATGTCGTTTGCCGTGGTGCCGATTGCCATTCCGATGATGATTGGCCCGGGCGGTATTTCTACTGTGATTATTTATGCCTCTGCGGCGCAAAATTATTGGGACGTGGTCAGCATTATTGCCGCCGGATTTTTGATTAGCCTGTTTTGCTATATCGTGTTGATGGCATCGGCAAAAGTCAGCAAATGGCTGGGCGATACCGGCTTGAGCATTCTCAACCGGATTATGGGCATGCTGCTGGCAGCGGTATCGGTGGAAATCATTGTAGCCGGTTTGAAGGCTATTTTCCCTCAATTGGCTGCTTAAGGTACATCAACAAATGGTTCTCAAGGCCGTCTGAAATATTTCAGACGGCCTTTTTATGAATGAAATTCATGTTTTTCGCGAAAATTAAGCGTTTGATTGTTGTATAGAAGCTTGGGTATAGTGGGACATCTCAATAAAAAACAACGCCAGAGAAGGAATTAACATGACAGAACAAGTGACTTCAAAACGCTTTTTAACCGTAGGCTCATTCCTGCGCCCAGAAGATTTGTTGGTTTTCAAGCGTGAAATTGAAAAGCGTGACGACATCCAATATCCGTTTTACGATGAATTGAAAGGCTATAAAGAAGCCGAAGACGAAGCCGTGGCCAAAATCGTGAAAGAGCAAGCCGAGCATCAATTGCCTGAAATCACCGATGGCGAATTTTCACGCTCGTTGTGGCATTTGGATTTCGTGTGGGGCTTGGCCGGTGTCCGCCGCTTCATTGCCGAACATGGCTACTTTTTCCGCGATAACAATCCTGATGAGAAATACGAAACCCGTCGCGACGTTGGTATCGAATTTACCGACCATGTTTGCTGTAAACACCACGCGTTCATTGACCATTACAAACGCTTAGAAGCCTTATCGCCTGAAGGCAGCGTGTTGAAACACTGCATTCCATCGCCTTCGCACATTTATGGCGAATTGGGCATCATGTCGAAAAACATCGGCGGCAAAGTGTATGAGAGCAAAGAAGCCTTGCGTGCTGATTTGGTCGAAGCATACAAAGATTTCTTGCGTGAATACCACGCAGCCGGCGGCAAAATCATTCAGTTTGACGATTGCTTGTGGGAATTGTTTGCTTCAGATAATGAGCATAGCCCGTTCAGCGGCCAAGGCTTTACCGCCGAAGCACAAAATCTGGCACAAGATTTCATCGATTTAAACAATGAAATCATCGCCTTTGCCCATGAATTGGGCTTGAAAGTGTACACCCACAATTGCCGCGGCAACTACGATTCGCGCAACATGGCTGACGGCAGCTATGAAACCATCGCCGATTTGTTCCTGAAAAAACAAAATTACGACCGTTTTTATCTGGAATGGGACGACGAACGGGCCGGCAACCTGACCGCCCTAAAAGCCTTTGCTGATAAACCGGAAGCTGAAGTGGTATTGGGTTTCTTGTCGAGCAAAACCGCTGATTTGGACGATGAAGCACGTACGCTGAAATTGTTGGAAGAAGCCACGCAATATGTGCCAAAAGACAAATTATACTTGTCACACCAATGCGGCTTCGCTTCCTGCGACGGCGGCAACGAATTGACCGAAGCACAGCAATGGAAAAAAATCCAGCAAGGTCAACGCATTGCACACCAATTCTGGGGTGAGTAAAACCAACTTAACCAGCTAATCAAGGCCGTCTGAAAGATTTCAGACGGCCTTGAGCTTTTATTCATCAGGCCGTCTGAACAATATTGCTGCCATTTTATCCGGTAACAATTTCAGACGGTCTTCGTTATAATATCGGTTTACCTATAAAAAAACACACGCACTCAAAGGAGCACACTTTGTTTCACAGCATAAACGTCGCCGATGGCGAAATGCTTTACCGCCGAGACGCGCAAAGTTGGGATGAATTTTCAACGGCACTGCACCAGCTTCAGCAACGCCAACAACAATTTGCCGCACTCAATGTCACTGCACGCACGGCTTTGCTGAACAAGTTTGCCGACCGCTTGGCCGACGAGCAAGAGCGCTTGGCAGAAATGGTGTGTGAAGAAGTGGGGCGATGCTTGCATGAGTGTCAAGCCGAACTGAAAAAATCGGTTGAATTAATCCGCTATTATGTGCGGCTGGCGCCAGAATTGCTGGCGCACAAAACCATCGCCACGCAGGCGAGTTTGAGCCAAGTCCGATTTGAGCCTTTGGGTGTGGTGTTGGCGGTGATGCCGTGGAATTATCCGGTGTGGCAGGTGCTGCGTTTTGCCATTCCGGCTTTGTGCGCTGGCAATGCCTGCGTGGTGAAACCAGCCCCCAGCGTGGCGCGTGTTACTGCCGCTTTGTTTGACATCATCGGTGAAGATTTACCAATGATGCCGGCTTGGCTAAGCCATGACGATACGCTGAAAGCCATTGAAGCTACCGATGCCATGGCGTTTACCGGCTCGACCCACACCGGTCGCCAACTTGCCGCACATGCCGGTATGCATTTGAAGAAAACCGTGTTGGAACTGGGCGGCAGCAATGCCTTCATCGTGATGCCCGATGCCGATTTGGTGCAAGCGGCAAAAGACGCCTGCTATTCGCGTTTTCGCGATGCCGGCCAATCGTGTAATGCGGCCAAGCGCGTCATTGTGACCGAAGCGGTTGCCGATCAGTTTATCCCTTTGTTTTTGGCGGAATGCGCCAAATTGAAAAGCGGCCATCCCAAAGATGCCGACACCACGCTTGCGCCGTTGCACCGTGCCGATTTGCGCGATACCGTGCATGAGCAAGTGCGCGATGCAATCGAACATGGCGCGGATTGCCTGATAGGCGGCGAAATTCCCGCAGGCAAAGGCTGGTTTTATCCGGCTACGGTGTTGGATCGGGTGAATCCGGCCTGCCGTGCGTATCATGAAGAAGTGTTTGGGCCGGTGGCGATGATTTTGCGGGCAGACAACGAAGCGCATGCGGTTGAATTGGCCAATGATTCACCGTTTGGCTTGGGCGCGGCGATTTATTCGGGCAATACCGAGCAGGCTTGGCAATGTGCTGAACACATTCAAGCCGGTTCGGTGTTTATCAACCGCCACACCAGCAGCGATTTGCGCTTGCCGTTTGGCGGCGTAAAAGCGTCGGGCTATGGGCGTGAGTTGTCGGAATTCGGTTTGTATGAATTTGTGAACGTGAAAACGTATTGGCAGAAGTAATTCATAGTTAAAGGCCGAGACATTTACGAAACCTTATGAATCATCAATAAAAACCAAAACGACCGTCATTCCCGCGTAGGCGGGAATCCATTTTTGAGCATAGCAAACTATTGAATAAAATAAGTTTCTGAAATTTTAAGATGGATTCCCGCCTGCGCGGGAATGACGGCGGTTCTTTGTGCTGTCATTTTTCAAGGAGTTTTAAAAAGTCTCAGGCCGTCTGAAAGATGATTTTTTCAGACGGCCTTTAAAATAAAACAGATGAAATCAATGCGACAAGCGGCCTTCACGTGCCAGAATCTGTTCGGCGTAATCACAGCTTGCGGTCAAATTCAAACCGTTTTTATCGGCTTCCTGAATGGCTGCATTCACCAAATGGCGCGCCAAACCTTTACCGCGATGTTGCGGCTCGATTCGGGTGTGGGTAATGTCGAGCGTATTGCCAAACGTGCGGTAATCCAATTCGCCGACAATTTCGTCATCGGCCAATAAGACAAATTTTTGCGACTCGGTTTGATGCTGGATATTCGGCATGACTCTCTCCTTTGTTATTGAAAATCGACGGGTTGCTTCATCAGTATAAAAGATTTGTCGCAGGGTGCAAGAAAAAATTGAGGCCGTCTGAAATGGTAAGTTTCAGACGGCTTGTTGGTTTAAAACAATTTAATTATTGGTTTTCTGCTTCTTCAAAGCCGACCACTTCCAAGCCAAAGCCGGTTAAGCCGGTGAAAGCAGACGGTTTGCCCAATACGCGCAATTTGTTGACGTTGAGATTGGCCAAGATTTGCGCGCCGATGCCGTAGCTTTTGCTGTCCCATTTAAAGGCTTGGTTTGCGCCTTTCGGTAAGGTTCGGTCGAGCAGAGAAGCGCCGTCTTCTGTGCGATGCATTAAAATCACCACGCCGCTTTCGGCTTGTTGAATGCGGGTTAAGGCTTGCGGCAGCGACCAAGAATGGCGCGGATTCGGCGAGATGAAATCCATAGCGCTGAATGGCTCATGCACGCGCACTAAAGTTTCGTTCTCGGCAGTCGGTGTGCCTTTTACCAAGGCCAAGTGGGTTTCGCCGGTTAATTTATCGACATAAACGTGTTGTTGGAATGCGCCCCAAGGTGTGTTTACCGGCGAGTCGCCCATTTCTTCCAACAGGCTTTCGGTGCGGCTGCGGTATTCGATTAAGTCGGTGATGGTGCCGATTTTCAGGCCATGTTCTTCGGCAAATTTCATTAATTCGGGCATGCGTGCCATGGTACCGTCGTCGTTGATGATTTCACAAATCACCGCTGCCGGAATCAGGCCGCACATCTGCGCCAAATCGACACCGGCTTCAGTATGACCGGTACGCGCCAAGACACCGCCTTTTTGCGCACGTAATGGGAAAATGTGGCCGGGCTGCACGATGTCTTCCGGTTTGGCGGTCGGCGATACGGCGGTTTGAATGGTTAAAGCGCGGTCGGCTGCGGAAATACCGGTGGCGATGCCGTTGGCCGCTTCGATGGATACGGTAAAGTTGGTGCCGTATTGTGCGCCGTTTTTCTGTGTCATCATCGGCAAACCCAATTTTTCGACCATTTCTTCGGCCATCGGCAGGCAAACCAAACCGCGGGCGTGTTTAATCATAAAATTGATGGCTTCGGGCGTGACAAATTGCGCGGCCATCAAGAGGTCGCCTTCGTTTTCACGGTCTTCGGCATCGGTGATGATGACCATTTTACCGGCTTTGATGTCGGCTAAAATTTCTGGAATGGTGGCAATATTCATGGCTTTGCTTTCTTGAGATTCGGAGGGAGTGGGTGTGTGTACGGTGTCGAGCCACATTTCGGGCATGGCGGCATCGCGCTCTATTTTTCGGGCTTTTTTCTCGCCGAAGGATTTGTTTTTCAATAAAGCGGAGAGTTCGCCCTGATTGATGCCGGTTGCCGCAACCAATCGGGCTTGCTGACCGCCGCATTGCTGGTTAATCCATAGTCGCAGATTGTGGCGGCGCAATTCGGTAATGGTCATGGTGTGTCCTGTGTGTGAGAACGTAATTGATTGTAGTCCCAACTTTACCAAAAAGCAAATTTGGTAATATGAGGTATTTATATTACTTTATAGTAATTATTTTAAATAAGAAAACAAGGCCATCTGAAACGTAAAATTAGGTTTTCAGACGGCCTTTGTGATTGAAATTATATCAAAAGCAAGCATATTGCCATTTGATTTCATTAAAAGTTTTAAGGTTAATACGATGAAGACATTTTTTCGCGGGCTGCTGGTGGTGTTGCTGGTTGCGGCTGCGGCAGCAGGTGGTTGGTTTTATCATGAACGTGTTGCGCAAGAGCAAGCTGAAGTATTGTCGCGCGAAGGGGTGTTGACGCAAATCAAGCAGCTCAACCGCTTGGAAAGCACAGCGTTTTATATCGACACCATTATCCGCACTGAGAAAAAAGGCGACTGGCGCAAGCTGTGGCAGGATGCGCAAAGCGGTTTGTTTATCGTGCGCGGCAAAGTGTTGGCCGGTGTCGATTTGGATAAAATCACTGCTGATAATGTGAACATCATCGATGAAAAAGTCATCGTCAGCTTGCCGGAAGTGGAAATACTCAGCGTAGATTTGGAAGATATTGAAGTTTACGACATTCAAACCGGTTCACTAAATATTTTGCCGATGGATAAAACGGTGTTTAAAACCGTGCAAGAGCAGGCACGTAAACAGGTACTCACCAGTGCGTGTAAAGCCGATATTTTGAAGAATGCCACCACGCAAGCGCAACGGCAGCTGGAAGATTTGTTTAGATTGACGCAAACGCAAGTATCGATTTATCCGGCTGCGGTGCCGGTGTGTAAATAGGAAATGAAAGTAAAAAGGCCGTCTGAAAATGATTTTTTTAGACGGCGTGAGACCTTTGCAAAACCCTAGATTTGAGTACAGTTCAAAGTTGTAGTAGCGCAGAAAGTGAAGACATATCATCAAGATAGGCAAGCTTTCGAGCAGCGCACAACGAAGAAATGTGCCAAAGATAGGGATTTTGCAAAGGTCTCGGCCTTTGTGATACCAACAAAGTTACTCAACCGGTGCGGCAGGTTCTTTCGCTGTCGGTAAAATCCAGTTCAGCAAAATCGCCAAAATCGCGCACAAGCCGACACCGGCGAAGCTGAGAGTGCCAAACTTGATAATCATGCCGCCCACGCCGGTAGTGAGTACTGAGCTGACAATCACCAAGTTTTTCGGCTGCATTAAGTCTACTTTGGCATCAATCAGCGTTTTCAAGCCCAGTGATGCGATGGTGCCGAACAGCAAAATCATAATGCCGCCCATCACCGGCAAGGGAATTGATGCTAAGAACGCGTTGAATTTACCGAAAAAGGCCATGCAAATGGCGAAAATGGCCGCCCAAGTCATGATTTTCGGATTGCTGTTTTTGGTAATCATTACCGCGCCGGTGACTTCGCCGTAAGTGGTGACAGGCGGGCCACCGATTAAACCAGCCACACACACGCCCAAGCCGTCGCCGGCCAGAGTTTTATCTAAGCCTGGGTCTTTGGCGTAGTCTTTGCCGGTTACGTTGCCGATGGCCATGATGCCGCCGATGTGTTCGATGGCGGGGGCAATGGCGACAGGCAGCATAAACAAAGCTGCTTGCCAGTTAACTTCAGGCGTTTCGAAGTGGGGAATGGCAAACCAAGGTGCGGCGGCAATTGGCGAAGTATCGACCAAGCCCATAATGAGCGCCAAGATGTAGCCGGAAGCCACGCCGATTAAAATTGGAATCAGCTTCATCATTTTGCTGCCGAATACCGATACGATCACGGTTACGGCAAAAGTGAATCCGGCCAAAATCAAGGAGTCGCTGTATTCAATCACTTGCTGACCGCCGGATTGACCCATGGCCATTTGGCTGGCCGCAGCGGCGACGGATAAACCAATCACCATAATCACTGGGCCAATCACCACAGGCGGCAATAATTTATGTACCGCTTCCAAGCCGCGCCAGCGAATCAGTGCGGCAAAGATGAAATACATAAAACCGGCGGCAAATAAGCCGAACATGGTTGACGGCAAGCCCCATTCGCCGATGGAATAAATAATCGGTGCGATGAAGGCAAACGAAGAGCCTAAGAAAATCGGCACTTTGCGTTTGGTGAGCAATTGAAATAAAAGTGTGCCGATACCTGCGCCAAGCAAGGCAAGAGCGGGATTCAGGCCGGTGAGCAGGGGGACGAGTACCATCGCACCGAACGCGACAAATAAAATTTGTGCGCCGGAAATGGCAAGTTTAAGTTGTTGCATGTTAAATTCCGTGATGATTTTGAAACAATCGGGCGCGATTATACGATGATTCGGGCAGCTTTTGTATCGTCTTTGCATGCGAAGGCCGTCTGAAACCATGAATTTGCGGTCGAGATTGTTTATAATGTCGCTAACGGCCGCAATGGTTGTTCAGACGGCCTTTGCGCTGCCTTCAAACCCAACACGATAAAGAGAACAGATATGTCGGAAAAACAAAAAGTTATTGCCATTGATGGGCCGAGTGCTTCAGGAAAAGGAACAGTTGCTTCACGCGTAGCCGCTGCCTTGGACTTTGATTATCTGGATTCGGGTGCGCTTTACCGCCTGACTGCTTTATATGCCCAAAAAGAAAATGTCGAGTGGACGGATGAAGCCGGCGTAGCCCAATTGGCGGAACGTTTGCCGGCTGAGTTTGACGGCCAAAAAGTATTGCTCAATGGTGAAGATGTTTCCGAGCAAATCCGCACCGAAGCCATCGGTATGGGCGCATCTGCTGTGGCGCAATTGCCGCAAGTGCGTACCGCTTTGTTGCAGCGCCAACGTGATTTCTTAACCGATAAAGGCTTGGTGGCCGATGGTCGTGACATCGGTTCCGTGATTTTCCCTGAAGCGGCATTGAAGGTGTTTTTGACTGCCAGCGCGCAAGTGCGCGCCGAACGCCGCGCCAAGCAAATCGGCTTGCCGTGTGAGGGTGTGGAATTTGACCGCATTCTGTCGGATATCGAAGCGCGTGACGAAGCCGACCGCCGCCGTGCCGTTGCGCCTTTGCAGCAATTGCCGGATGCGCAGCTTTTGGATACGACCGAGTTGGGTATCGAAGAAAGCGTAAAAAAAGTGCTTGATTGGTATAGCAAAGTCTGAAAATTGCTGTATAATTCTTTTGCTTGATTTTAGACGGCCTTTTTATCATGAAAGGCCGTCTGAAAAATTATAGTCGGTTAAAATAACAAAGCTGCAAAAGTATTCTTACCGCAGCATTTTTATTTTAATCGATTTGATTTTGACGCTTGCCGTGCCAAGGGCGGTGAGCGATGTCTAACTTACCCCGCACCCCTTGGCGGTGTACCGAAAAGAGTTATTTATGTCTATGGAAAATTTTGCTCAGTTATTGGAAGAAAGCTTCACCCTGCAAGAGATGAACCCAGGTGAGGTGATTACCGCTGAAGTAGTGGCAATCGACCAAAACTTTGTGACCGTTAACGCAGGTCTGAAATCAGAATCTCTGATTGATGTAGCTGAATTCAAAAACGCTCAAGGCGAAATTGAAGTTAAAGTTGGTGACTTCGTTACCGTAACCATCGAATCTGTTGAAAACGGTTTCGGTGAAACCAAACTGTCTCGTGAAAAAGCCAAACGCGCTGCCGACTGGATTGCTTTGGAAGAAGCAATGGAAAACGGCGACATCTTGTCTGGCGTGATCAACGGCAAAGTAAAAGGTGGTTTGACTGTGATGATCAACAGCATCCGCGCATTCTTGCCGGGTTCTTTGGTTGACGTTCGTCCGGTTAAAGACACTTCACACTTTGAAGGCAAAGAGATTGAATTCAAAGTTATCAAATTGGACAAAAAACGCAACAACGTGGTGGTATCACGTCGTGCCGTTTTGGAAGCAACTTTGGGTGAAGAGCGCAAAGCCTTGCTGGAAAACCTGCAAGAAGGTGCGGTTGTTAAAGGTATCGTTAAAAACATCACCGATTACGGTGCATTCGTTGACTTGGGCGGCATCGACGGTTTGCTGCACATCACCGACTTGGCATGGCGCCGTGTGAAACACCCAAGCGAGGTGTTGGAAGTCGGCCAAGAAGTTGAAGCCAAAGTATTGAAATTCGACCAAGACAAGCAACGCGTTTCTCTGGGTATGAAACAATTGGGCGAAGATCCATGGAGCGGTCTGACCCGTCGTTACCCACAAGGTACCCGCCTGTTCGGTAAAGTGTCTAACTTGACCGACTACGGTGCATTCGTTGAAATCGAACAAGGTATCGAAGGTTTGGTACACGTTTCTGAAATGGACTGGACCAACAAAAACGTTCACCCAAGCAAAGTGGTTCAATTGGGCGACGAAGTAGAAGTGATGATCTTGGAAATCGATGAAGATCGTCGTCGTATTTCTTTGGGCATGAAACAATGTCAAGCTAACCCATGGGAAGAATTTGCTGCTAACCACAACAAAGGCGACAAATTGTCTGGTGCGGTTAAATCGATTACGGACTTCGGTGTATTCGTAGGCTTGCCTGGTGGCATCGACGGTTTGGTTCACTTGTCTGACCTGTCTTGGACTGAGTCTGGTGAAGAAGCCGTTCGCAAATACAAAAAAGGCGAAGAAGTTGAAGCCGTTGTATTGGCCATCGATGTGGACAAAGAGCGCATCTCTTTGGGCATCAAACAATTGGAAGGCGACCCATTCGGTAACTTCGTGAGCGTAAACGACAAAGGTGCTTTGGTTAAAGGTACTGTGAAATCTGTTGACGCTAAAGGCGCTGTAGTGGCTTTGTCTGACGAAGTAGAAGCTTACTTGCCGGCAGCTGAATGGTCTAGCGAGCGCGTTGAAGACTTGCGCAATGTTGTGAAAGAAGGCGACGAAGTTGAAGCCGTTATCGCAACTGTTGACCGCAAAAACCGCAGCATCCGCTTGTCTGTAAAAGCTAAAGACGCTAAAGAAAACCGCGATGCTTTGAACTCAGTAAATTCTGCAGCAACTGCCAATGCCGGTACCACCAGCTTGGGCGACTTGCTGAAAGCTAAATTGTCTGGTGAAGAATAAGGTTACAGACAATGACGAAGTCTGAATTAATGGTTCGTTTGGCAGAGGTTTTTGCCGAGAAAAACGGAAATCAATTGATGGCTAAAGACGTTGAGTATAGCGTGAAAGTTTTGGTAGATACCATGACCCGTTCGCTGGCTCGTGGCCAACGTATTGAAATCCGTGGTTTCGGCAGCTTTGACTTGAACCACCGTCCAGCCCGTGTGGGCCGCAACCCGAAAACCGGCGAGCGTGTGGAAGTGCCTGAAAAGCATGTTCCACATTTCAAACCGGGTAAAGAATTGCGCGAACGTGTGGACTTGGCTCTGCAAGAGAACGCCAACTAAAAACCTGAGTAAACAAACGCCGCAGAAATGCGGCGTTTTTTCTTATAAATTCAAGCAATAAAGAAGTTTCATACGATAAATGCTTGGAGGCCGTCTGAAATCATTTATAATGGCTGCCATTCAGTTAGAATTAATAAATAATAAGGTTCGGTAATGAGTGATAGAGAAAATCTGTTTGTCCCCCCAAGTTTTGAAAACCACAGTCCGCTGACGTGGTATCAGGCAGCTGCCCAGCAACCTAATTTTATTCGTGATGAAGCTCAAGCCGTTGCCATTGAGCATTTAGACCGTTTGTGGACTGAACTGATGATGTTCAAACGCAAGCGCAACCGTTTTTTGGGCCGCAGCCTGCGTTCGCCGCAAGTGCCGAAAGGGCTGTATTTTTATGGCGGTGTAGGTCGTGGTAAAAGCTTTCTAATGGATGCTTTTTTTGGCTGCCTACCATATAAACGCAAACGCCGTGTTCACTTCCATGCGTTTATGGCAGAAATTCACCAGCGACTGAAAGGCTTGAAAAGCGAAGCGAATCCATTGAAAGCCGTGGCTTCTGAGATTTCCCAAGAAACGCGTGTTTTGTGCTTTGATGAATTTCACGTCAGCGACATTGCCGACGCCATGATTCTTGGCCGCCTGTTGGAAAATTTGTTAAACGAAGGCGTGGTGTTGGTGGCAACTTCCAACTATGCTCCGTCTGAACTGTATCCGCAAGGACAAAACCGCAGCAGCTTCTTACCGACCATTGCCTTGATTGAATCCAATCTGACGGTATTGAACGTGGATGGTGGCGAAGATTACCGTTTGCGCACCTTGAAGCCGGCTGAAATTTTCTTTGTGCCGAGTAATGAAGAGAATGAAAACAAGCTGGCCGAATTGTTTAAAGAAATGGCGCATACATCGGAATTGAATCCGGGTATCAGCATCATTCACGACCGTGAAATTCCACATAAAGCCAAATCAGACAAAGCCATTTGGTTTGATTTCCGCGCCTTATGCTTTGGCCCTCGTTCGCAAGCGGATTATCTGTATTTGGCGGAGAATTATGAGATCGTGTTTGTGTCCGGCTTAGAGCGTTTAACCCCGCTGGAAAAAGCCGAAGCCCGCCGTCTGACGTGGCTGATTGACGTTTTGTATGATTTCCGTGTGAAATTGTGCGCCACCAGTGCAGTCGATGTGAACGATATTTATGTTGAAGGCGATTTTGCCGCGGAATTTACCCGTACTGCCAGCCGAATGGTGGAAATGCAGTCTGAAGTGTATTTAGAGCAGCCGCATCTGACGCTGGGTAAGAAAAAATAAGCATCATTTTTTGACCGGCCGAAGCTGCTTTTTACCAAAAGCAAATGAAGTTTGGTAAAATAAAGCTTCGTCGAATTTTGAGAAAACCTATTGCAAAATGCAATGAATATAAGGACATGACATGACTATTGAACGCACCATCTCTATCGTAAAACCGGATGCCGTAGGCAAAAACGTTATCGGTAAAATTTATGACCGCTTTGAAAGCAACGGCTTGAAAATCGTTGCCGCAAAAATGAAGCACCTGAGCCAAGAGGAAGCCGAAGGTTTCTACGCGGTACACAAAGAGCGTCCTTTCTTTGCTGATCTGGTTAAATTCATGACCAGCGGCCCAGTAATGATTCAAGTGTTAGAAGGCGAAAATGCCGTAGCAAAAAACCGCGAGCTGATGGGTGCGACCAATCCTAAAGAAGCAGCTGCTGGTACCATCCGTGCTGACTTTGCTGAATCTATCGATGCCAATGCCGTACACGGTTCTGACAGCTTGGAAAACGCTGCCATCGAAATCGCTTACTTTTTTAACGACAGCGAAATCTGCCCTCGTTAATTGACGTACTGTCGATTTGTTTGAGGCCGTCTGAATGATTTTTCCGAATGCAATCCTTATTCGGAAAAATAGACAGACGGCTAAAAGACTTTGTCGGATATGTTTTCAGACGGCCTTTTACTTTTATTGAAATAGGCCGTCTGAAAATAACAAAATAGCAAGCTTTTAAATTAAAGCTGTATCTTGCCATTCTATATAATTTTAATTTAACAGCTTCTCATACTTTAAGAATACATGAAAACCAATCTACTGAATTTTGATTTACAAGGCTTGACCGAACACTTCGCCGCAATGGGGGAAAAACCATTTCGCGCCAAGCAAGTGATGCGTTGGATTCACCAATCGGGTGCCTCTGAATTTGATGAAATGACCGATTTGGCCAAATCATTGCGCCAAAAATTAAACGAACAAGCTACCATCGGCATCCCGCAATTGATGACGTCGCAAGAATCTACTGACGGCACACGCAAATGGTTGCTGGATGTCGGCACCGGCAACGGCGTGGAAACGGTGTTTATCCCCGAAGCCGAACGCGGCACCTTGTGTATCTCGTCGCAAGTAGGCTGTGCATTGGAATGTACGTTTTGTTCTACCGGCCGCCAAGGCTTCAACCGTAATTTGACCGCTGCCGAAATCATCGGCCAATTGTGGTGGGCAAACAAAGCGATGGGGGTAACGCCGAAAAACGAGCGCGTGATTTCCAATGTGGTGATGATGGGCATGGGCGAGCCGATGGCGAACTTTGATAACGTGGTCACCGCTTTGAGTATTATGCTTGACGATCATGGTTACGGTTTGAGCCGCCGCCGTGTAACTGTTTCGACTTCGGGCATGGTGCCGCAGATGGATCGTTTGCGCGATGCCATGCCGGTGGCTTTGGCGGTGTCGCTGCATGCTTCTAATGATACGGTGCGCGATGAGATTGTGCCGTTAAACAAAAAATATCCGCTGAAAGAATTGATGGCGGCATGTCAGCGTTATCTGGTGAAAGCTCCGCGCGACTTCATTACTTTTGAATACGTGATGCTGGATGGCATTAACGACAAACCGCAACACGCGCGTGAGTTGATTGAATTAGTAAAAGATGTGCCATGTAAGTTCAATCTGATTCCGTTTAATCCTTTCCCAAATTCCGGTTACGACCGTTCTACTAATGAAAATATTCGTGTGTTCCGCGATATTTTGCAGCAGGCAGGCCATGTGGTGACGGTGCGTAAAACACGTGGCGATGATATTGATGCGGCTTGTGGCCAGCTGGCGGGACAGGTACAAGATAAAACCAAGCGTCAACAAAAATGGCAGCAAATTTTAGTGGAACAACAAAGCTAAGCAATGAAGTTAAATACTTTATTATATGTGGTTTTGATTTTAATATTGGCGGCATGTGCTGGCTCATCAGGTACCAGCTTACATGAGCAAGCAGTGCGGGTATCTAATATTAAAACGCAGCTAGCCTTAGAGTATATGCATATTCAAGATTACCGGCAGGCAATACAGGCAATTGAAGAGGCACTGAAATCTAATGCCGGAAATGAAGCTGCTTGGTTGGTACGCGCGCAGATTTACCAATATTTGAAAGTGAAAGACAAAGCCCAAGAGAGTTTTTTAAAGGCTTTGTCACTAAAACCGAATAGTGCGGAAATTAACAATAACTATGGCTGGTTTATCTGCAGTGAAATGAACAACCCGGCAGAATCGATTTCATATTTCGATAAAGCCTTATCAGATCCGACTTATCCCAACCCATATGTGGCGAATTTGAACAAAGGCATTTGCAGTACAAAAATGGGACAATTCGCACTGGCTGAGGCTTATTTGCAACGAGCCTTGGCAGCTTCTCCGGGATTTTTACCGGCATTTAAAGAATTGGCGCGTACCAAAATGTTGGCAGGTAGTTTGGATGATGCCGGTGAGTACTTCCGCCAATACCAAAGCAAGGTTAGCGTATTGCAGGCGGATGATTTGCTGTTGGGCTGGCATTTGGCCAATGCGCAGGGCAATACTCAGGCAGCTTATGAATACGAAGTCCGATTAAGAGCCAATTTTCCGTACGCTAAAGAATTACAGTCAATAACGACAGGTCAATAATACATGCAAAACCAACCAAAACCAGTACACAACATCGAAGCAGCAAAAGCACTGGGTAATGAATTGCGCGAACTGCGTGAAAAGCAGGGTATGGACATCAGTGAAGTTGCAGGTCGTTTAAAATTATCTATTGAGCAAATTCAAGACTTGGAAAAAGGCGATTATTCCAGCTTTTCCGGTTTGGTATTTGCTACCGGTTTTCTGCGTTCCTATGCCCGTTTATTGAAAATGGAAGAACAGGAAATTGCAGGCCGTCTGAAAACTGTTGTGCCGCAAGCAGCCGATCATGTGTATGCGGTTAATCGAGAAAAAGAGCCAGGCTTTAATTATCAAAGTATAGAAAAAAGCGGGTTTCCAAAATGGATTTTGGGGGTAGCTGCTTTAGCTTTAATTATAGGCGGGATTTATCTTTGGCAAAATAAATCTAACTTGGAAAACAATCGTCAAAACGCACAAGACAGTAGTGCTGTGCAAAACAGTCTGCAGGCTCCGGCCTTAAAAGCAAGTAATATCGAAGTGTCGAAAATGGCCGAGCAAGGCACACAAGTGATTGCAGCTGCTTCTGCCGCTTCAGATGTTGCCGCTTCCGAGCCGAAAATCGAAGTGGCTGCCGATGAATTGTGGGTGAAAGTGCAGTACCGCAGTAATCTGATTATTCATGATAAAGATGGCAAAATGGTATTCAGCAACATTATTCCGGCCGGTAGTGAGCGCCGCTTCAAAGGCAGTGCACCTTATGAAGTATGGGTTGGTATCGCAGCCGGTGCCGAAGCCAATTATGGCGGCACCAGCATTCGTCCGGTTGATTACCGTGCACCAGGCAAACAGTCTGCCACCTTTATTGCAGGAAAAAAATAAACATGAACACACTCAAACGCCGTCAAACTCATCAAGTCCAAATTGATCATGTGACCGTTGGCTCCAGTGCGCCGGTTGTGGTGCAATCCATGACCAACACCGATACCGCCGATGCAGAAGGCACCGCTTTACAAGTGAAAGAATTGAGCGATGCCGGTTCGGAAATGGTACGGATTACCGTTAACAGCCCCGAAGCGGCTTCCAAAGTGGCCGAAATCCGTCAGCGCTTAGATGATATGGGCTACAACACACCGTTAGTCGGTGATTTCCATTTTAACGGCGAACGCTTGTTGGCCGAATATCCCGAGTGCGGCAAAGCCTTGGCCAAATACCGCATCAATCCGGGTAATGTCGGTAAAGGCGTGAAGGGTGATGAAAAATTTGCCTACATGATCCGCACTGCGGCTGAAAACAACAAAGCCGTGCGCATCGGTGTGAACTGGGGTTCTTTGGATCAGAGTTTGGCTAAGCGCATGATGGATGCCAACATGGCTTCAGCCACGCCGCGACCGCCCGAAGAAGTGATGAAAGAAGCCTTGATCGTTTCTGCTTTAGAGTCGGCTGAAAAAGCGGTGAGCTTGGGCTTGCCGGAAGATAAAATCATTTTGTCGTGCAAGGTCAGCGCAGTACAGGATTTGATTCAAGTGTATCGCGAGTTGGGTAGCCGTTGCCAATATCCGCTGCATTTGGGTTTGACCGAAGCTGGTATGGGCAGCAAAGGCATTGTAGCATCTACTGCGGCGCTGGCCGTGTTGCTGCAAGAAGGCATTGGCGACACCATTCGCATTTCCCTGACGCCGGAACCGGGTAGCTCACGCACGCAAGAAGTAATTGTCGGCCAAGAAATTTTGCAAACCATGGGTTTGCGTTCGTTTACGCCAATGGTTACGGCTTGTCCGGGTTGCGGTCGCACCACCAGCACGGTATTCCAAGAATTGGCGCAAGATGTGCAAAATTACCTGCGTCAAAAAATGAACGTGTGGCGCACGGTTTATCCGGGTGTGGAATCTTTAAACGTGGCCGTGATGGGTTGCGTGGTGAACGGGCCGGGTGAGAGTAAATTGGCCGACATCGGCATCAGTCTGCCGGGTACGGGCGAAACGCCTGTTGCGCCGGTCTATGTTGATGGCGAACGCAAAGTCACCTTAAAAGGCGACAACATCGCACAAGAGTTCTTGCTGATTGTCGAAGAATATGTGAAAGAGAATTATCGTGAAGGCGGCGCCAAACGCGTTCAGCCGCGTGTGATTCCGATTAAAAATGCTTAATTCTTGATATTAAAATAAAGGCCGTCTGAAATATTTCTTTTCAGACGGTCTTTCATTTTACAGCTTTTGAGTACTTTCAAATTTGCGAATATCGCCACTAATAGGGTCGCTAAACTCAATGCTTTTTGCCAATAGTTTTAACGGCTTTTCATAATCTTCATCACCAGCCGCCAGCGCAACAGGATAAAGCGCATCGTTTAACAGCGGTATGCCCAAACTCATCATGTGCACCCGAAGTTGGTGTTTTTTGCCGGTAATCGGCTGCAAGCAGTAAAGGCTGGTTTTGCCGCGATTTTCAATCAATTCGATGGTGGTAAAGGCATTCGGCTCGCCATCAATTTCTTTCGTTAAATAAAATTGGTCACCACGCACCAGCCGCGATTGGACCGAATAAGGGTAAATCAAATCCGTGCGCGTGGGAGCAACGGCTTCATAGGTTTTGCGCACTGTTTTGTTTTGGAACATGGTCTGATAATCGCGGCGGCTGGCAGGATTGTGCGATAGCAACATCACACCTGCGGTGTCTTTGTCTAGACGGTGAATCGGGGTGATGTGTTCCACATTTAGATGTTGCAAATCAGGGTGTAGGCGCAAGCGGGTCAGCAAGGTTTCGCGTAAAAAACGGCCGCTGGGAATCACCGGCAGGAAATGCGGCTTATCTACCACAATCAAATGCTCGTCAATATGCAGGATTTTTTCGTCAAAGGGAATGCGCAGTTCATCTTCACGGCTGATTTCGCGGTAATAATAAATTGTTTGTCCGGGCTGAAAGAGTGTATCCGCATTCAACGCCATGCCGTCTGAATCGACCACAAATCCGCTGTTTAAGCGTTTGCGCCAATTGGTTTCATTGACAAATGGAAAACGGGCGCATAAAAAATGCAAAAGCGGCAAGCCGTAAAACGATTTGTCGTGCGGCAACACCAGATAACTGGGCTTTACGCCGTCAAGCAGCGGCAGGGGATTGATGCGTGTATTCATGCTGCGTATTTTACCCGAAGCCTTCTTGGGATTGAAATGATTTTCAGACGGCCTTACCGTAAGGAAGATGCCGTCTGAAAACACAATCCGCTAAAAATAAGCTATAATTACCGACTATTTGATTTAAGCATCCTGATTTGAAATGGCACAAAAAATCCAATCCGTAAAAGGTATGAATGACCTTTTACCTGTCGAACAAAAAGATTTCAAACTCACCGCTGCTTTTTGGCAGGCTTTTGAAGACATGGTCAGCCAGTGGGCGCGCACTTACGGCTATCAGCAAATTCGCACACCGATTGTGGAGCAAACCGGTTTGTTTGTGCGCTCTATCGGTGAAGAAACTGATGTGGTCGGCAAGGAAATGTACACCTTTTCCGACTCCAACGATTCATTGAGCCTGAGTCTGCGCCCTGAAGGCACGGCTTCATGCTTGCGCGCGGTGGTTGAGCATAATCTTTTGTACAACAGCCCGCAGAAATTATGGTATATGGGGCCGATGTTCCGCCGCGAACGCCCGCAAAAAGGCCGTTACCGCCAGTTTCACCAAGTGGGTATTGAGGCTTTGGGTTTTGAAGGTCCTGACATTGATGCCGAAATCATTGCCATGTCGGCCGATTTATGGAAAAAATTGGGCATTAGTGATTATTTGACGCTGGAAATTAACAGCTTGGGTAATCGCGAAGAACGCGCCGCCCATCGTGCCGCATTGGTGGCGTATCTTACCGAATATGAAGCGCAATTGGATGAAGACAGCAAACGCCGTCTGAAAACCAACCCGCTGCGTGTATTGGATACCAAAAATCCGGAATTACAGGAAATTTGTAATGCTGCGCCGCGTTTGGTGGACTATCTGGGCGAAGAATCACGCACGCATTACAGCTGCTTCAAAGCCATGCTGGATGGTTTGAATATTCAATACACCGAGAATCCACGTTTGGTGCGCGGCTTGGATTATTACAACCAAACCGTGTTTGAATGGACGACCGACAAACTGGGCGCGCAAGCCACTGTGTGTGGTGGTGGCCGTTATGATGGGTTGATTGAAGAATTGGGTGGCAAGCCTGCTGCTTCGATTGGTTTTGCCATGGGCATTGAGCGCTTGTTGTTGCTGGTGCACGAATACGGTACCTTGCAAGCCAATGCCGCGCCTGATGTGTATGCCATGCATCAAGGCGAAGGTGCCGCTTTGCAGGTGATGCAATATGCCCAAGCCTTGCGTGCCGAAGGGTTTAATGTGTTGCAGCATTCCGGTTATCAAAGCCTGAAAGCGCAAATGAAAAAAGCCGACGGCAGTGGTGCACCTTTTGCCCTGATTGTGGCGCAAGACGAATTGGCCGAAGGCAAAGTGACGCTAAAAGACATGCAGGGCGAAAAAGGCCAAATTACCGTGGCCGCCGCTGATTTAATCAACACTTTACAACAATGGAAGAACGCATAAATGGCAGCTCATTTGGAAGAACAACAAGAGTTAGATAATTTCAAATACTTTTGGAAAAGCACCGGACGCTGGCTGTTTGCCTTACTGATGTTGATTGCATTGGGGTACTTGGGTTATACCATGTACCAAAGCCATTTGGTGAAAAAAAGTCAAGAAGCGGCTGAAGTGTTGGCACAATTGGTTGAAAAGGCGCAAAACCAAGGTGATTCAAAAGCCATTAATGCCGATTTACAAAATCTGCAGCAAAACTTTGCCGAAACCATTCCGGCGGCACAAGCAACCTTGATGGTGGCGGCGACTGAGTTTGATGCCGGTCGTTACGATGTGGCTTCAGGCCATCTGAATTGGGTGTTGAAAAACCAAAAAGAGCCTTTGGTTCAAGCCTTGGCGGCGCAACGTTTGGCCGTGGTGAAATTGCAGCAAAAAAAATACGATGAAGCTTTAGCGGCGTTGGATACCAAAGTAGAGGCCGATTACGAAGCCTTGCTGCTGGAAACCAAAGGCGATGTTTTCGTGGCGCAAAACAAAGCCAAAGAAGCAGCTGCCAGCTATGAGCAGGCATTGGCCAAATTGCCGAAAGATTCGGTGGGTCGCGAATTGGTTCAAATGAAATTGGATTCGCAAAAATAAGGCCGTCTGAAAGGTAGATGGTTTTACCAATCTTGCATAATGGTGCCGAGTGATTAAATACGGTTATGCAGATTTAAGAGCAAACAGCAGGCTTGTCGGGTGTTGTGTCCGGCAAGCCGTTATGTGTTTTCAGACGGCCTGTAAATATAGGCCGTCTGAAAAAGGAAAGTGAAAAAATGAAACCAACAATTGCATTGGTGGGACGGCCGAATGTCGGCAAATCCACCTTATTCAACCGACTAACGCGCACTAAAGATGCGTTGGTACACGACTTGCCCGGCTTAACGCGCGACCGCCATTACGGTCACGGCAAAGTCGGCAGCAAGCCTTATTTGGTGATTGATACCGGCGGTTTCGAGCCGGTGGTCGATAGCGGCATCCTGCATGAAATGGCACGCCAAACCCTGCAAGCGGTGGATGAAGCCGATGCAGTGGTATTTCTGGTCGATGCCCGCACCGGTTTAACCCCGCAAGACAAAATCATTGCCGATCGCTTACGCCAAAGCCCGCGTCCGGTGTATTTGGCCGTGAACAAAGGTGAGGGCGGCAATCAGGCAGCATTGTCTGCCGAATTCTTCGAGCTGGCCTTGGGTGAACCGTATGTGATTTCTGGCGCGCATGGCGATGGTGTGTATTACCTGATGGAAGATATTCTGGCCGAGTTCCCAGAGCCGGAAGAAGAGGAAGAAACCGCCAAGCATCCCGTTTTTGCTGTGATTGGTCGCCCGAATGTCGGCAAGTCAACTTTGGTGAATGCTATTTTGGGCGAAGAGCGCGTGATTGCATTTGATATGGCCGGCACTACACGCGACAGTATCCACATCGATTTTGAGCGTGAAGGCCAACCATTTACCATCATCGATACTGCCGGTGTGCGCCGTCGTGGCAAAGTAGATGAAGCGGTGGAAAAATTCTCAGTAATCAAAGCCATGCAGGCGATCGAAGCGGCCAATGTGGCGGTATTGGTGTTGGACGCGCAGCAAGATATCGCCGATCAAGATGCCACAATTGCCGGTTTTGCTTTAGAAGCAGGGCGTGCCTTAGTCGTGGCAGTTAATAAATGGGACGGTATCAGCGACGAGCGCCGCGAACAAGTGAAGCGCGACATCAACCGCAAATTGTATTTCTTGGATTTTGCCAAATTCCATTTTATTTCCGCTTTGAAAGAACGCGGTATTGACGGTTTGTTCGACAGCATTCAGGCGGCCTATGATGCGGCCATGATTAAAATGCCGACGCCGAAAATCACCCGTGTACTTCAGACGGCCATTGAGCGCCAGCAACCACCGCGTTCAGGCTTGACCCGTCCGAAAATGCGTTATGCCCACCAAGGCGGCATGAATCCGCCGGTAATTGTGGTGCATGGCAATTCGCTACACGCGATTTCCGACAGCTACACGCGCTATTTGACGCAAACTTTCCGAAAAGCCTTCAATCTTCAGGGTACACCGTTGCGCATTCAATATAATGTTTCGGAAAATCCTTACGAAGAAAAAGAAGACAAGCCGAAGAAAAAACCGTTGCGCCGTGCGGCTTACAGTAACCGTATTGCCAAGCGTGAAGAGCGCAAAGATGAAAAAGTACGCAACAGCGGTGGTAAAGCAAAGAAACGCCAAGTCAGCGTGAAAAAACAACACAGCAAATAAAGCCAAACCGGAAAACGACAAGTAAGGGCGTTTTCCGGTTTGTTTTGATATGTATGAGCGATGTTAAGTATACAGAATCGCCTATAAATAGAAAAATAGTCTTTTAAAATTAAAATAATATAGTGTGTCAAATTTCTTATGTACTGAATGTACACAGTGATTGCCGCCGCAGTGCCTTATTTCTATTTTTAAACAAGAATCAGTTAAGAGTTACAAAAATAGAGTAATTATTTAAATGAATTGTGGGCTAAATATCAGGTAAATCAAGCAAGATAGATAACTAAACCATGTTAAAAAGTTTGCATATTCTTACCCAAAATTGTTGGTAAAAATCGACATTCAAGGCTACAATCACCCATAAAGCTATTCACGGCTTTCCTTAAAATCATAATAACGGAGTAAAGAATATGACAGCTAAAGGACAAATGTTACAAGATCCTTTTTTGAATGCGTTGCGTAAAGAGCACGTACCGGTTTCGATTTACTTGGTGAACGGCATTAAGCTGCAAGGCCAAGTCGAATCATTCGACCAATACGTTGTTCTGCTGCGTAATACTTCAGTGACCCAGATGGTTTACAAACATGCTATTTCAACCATCGTTCCGGCTCGTGCAGTAAGTTTGCAGCACGAAAACAAACCGGCTGCTCAAGCACAAGCAGCTGCGCCGGTGCAAGTGGAAACCCAGTCAGCAGAATAATGCAGGTCATTATTTTTAATACCTTACCGGTGACGGTAAGGTATTTTTTGTTTTCAGACGGCCTTTTAAGTCATACCAAGAGAATGTGATGTCGATTCAGAATATTCTTCCTTTTACCCATCAATTATTAACCCAGCATTTAAGCAATGGCGACACGGCCTTAGACGGCACGGCCGGTAATGGTCACGATACGGTTTTTTTGGCCGAAGCCGTAGGCCATCGCGGCAAAGTCTGGGCGTTTGACGTGCAGCAGCAAGCCATTGAGCAGACCAAAGCCAGACTGATGGCGGAAAATCTGCTGAGCCGCGTGAATTTGGTTCACGACAGCCATCAATATATCGAACGCCATATCCGACAAGGCTTGGATGCAGCGGTGTTCAACTTTGGCTGGCTTCCGGGCGGCGATAAAAATATCACCACATCAGCCGACAGCAGCCTTGCGGCACTCAACAGCACGTTATCACTGTTAAATCCCAACGGCATTGTGGTGACAGTGTTATACCCCGGCCATGATTCGGGGCGTGTGGAAGCAGCAGCCATTGAAGCATGGGCACAATCCTTGCCGCAGCAGGAATTTGCCGTGTTGAAATACCATTTTATCAACCGTCAAAACCATCCGCCTTATGTGTTGGCGATACAAAAGTTACGTCAGAAATGAATGTTTAGGGTAAAATAGCGGCATTCTTAAACCAACTACTATCACTACCATGCAATATTTAATTGTCAAACACAGCCACATGCTTTTTGTGGCGATTACGATTTTATTGTTTAACCTGCGTTTTTTCTTATTGTGGAAAAATCCGCAAAAACCTTTGGGCGGTATGCTGAAAGCCTTGCCACACTTAAACGACACCATGTTGTTGTTTACCGGCTTGTGGCTGATGAAGCTTACCCATTTCACCCCGTTTAACGCGCCTTGGTTGGCAGTAAAAATCGTTTTATTGTTGGTGTATATCGGTTTTGGCGTGGCGATGATGCGTTCTGCACCGCGTTCAAGCAAATTCTATGTGACTTATTTGTGCGCCATGGCGTGTGTGGCGACGATTGTGTACATGGCTTTATTCAAACCTTATTTCTAAGGCCGTCTGAACCATGTCAAACCGAAAATCTGCCATTATTGCGCTGGGCAGCAATCTGCAAAATCCTGCCCAGCAAATCCGTGCGGCATTGGCAGCGGTTGCCGCCCATCCACAAATTAAGCTTGAACACACGTCGTCACTCTACATCACCGCGCCCGTTGGTTATGATGACCAGCCGGATTTTGTGAATGCCGTGTGTGCGGTATCGACTGATTTGAGCGGTGTGGATTTGTTGGCGGTGTTGAATCAAATCGAAGCCGATTTCGGCCGCGAACGCACATTCCGCAATGCACCGCGCACCTTGGATTTAGACATTATCGATTATGATCATCAAAGCAGTGATGATCCGCATTTAAGCTTACCGCATCCGCGTGCGAATGAGCGCAGTTTTGTGATGAAGCCATTGGCCGAAATTCTGCCGGATTTTGAATTGGGTCAACACGGTAAAGCTGCCGATATTGCCGCGCGATTAGGCGATGATGGCATTCGCTTACTCAGTGAAGCGGATGAATAAAATAGGCCGTCTGAAAGATTCAAAAAGCTTCTGAACTGCACCCCAAAAGTTGGACACTTCCCCCCAACTTAAAAAGGTGCAGTTTTCTTATGTCCAAATATACACTAGACTTCAAATACCGAGCCGTACTCCATTACCATCAAGTGCACAGCCAACAGCGTACCGCAGACCATTTCAACGTCTCACGCACCCACCTGCGCCGTTGGATTGCCGCCTACCGTCAAGGCGGTATAGCCGCACTTCAGCACCCACAGGCTACGCTTATGAAGACTACGCAGACCAAACGCAACAATCCCTTTATCGTCGACAAACCCGACCATGAAAAAACTCAGGCAGAGCTGATTGAAGAGTTACGCTACATGAGGGCGGAGATCGACTACCTAAAGCACATGAAAGCCCTCAACGAAAAGAACGCCACCAAAGTTGCGAAACCGTTCAAACGCTGAGGGCGAAGCACCCGCTGAAATACTTGTTGCACAGTGCCGGCATACCCAAAAGCAGTTTCTACTACCACATCGGTAAATCCGATCCCGATATGGAAGCCAAAGCGGCGGTGAGTGAAGTTTATCACCAACACAAAGGTCGCTACGGCCAACGGCGGATTGGAGCTGTATTATCGTGGAATAAAAAGAAAGTGCAGCGTATTATGGGATTATTGGGTTTGAAAGCCAAAGTGCGCAACAAAAAATCCTATCGTCCGCAAGTTATAGGAGAGACGTCGAAAAACATCCTTAAGCGTGCATTCACTGCTGATAAAGCGGGAGATAAATGGTTGACCGATGTGACCGAGTTTAAATGCACCGACGGCAAACTGTACTTATCGCCGATATTGGATGTATTCAATCGTGAGATTGTGGCTTATGAGCTCAGTAGAAAGCCGGACAGCAAGATGGTCATGCAGATGCTGGATAAGGCATTCGGCCGTCTGAAAGGGCAGACCCCGCTGCTGCATTCTGACCAAGGTGTGCTTTACCGAACTCAGGCTTATCGGGAAAAGC
Organism: Neisseria sp. CCUG17229; assembly: GCF_047839235.1. Classification (NCBI taxonomy): domain Bacteria; kingdom Pseudomonadati; phylum Pseudomonadota; class Betaproteobacteria; order Neisseriales; family Neisseriaceae; genus Neisseria; species Neisseria sp. CCUG17229. The sequence goes on along the minus strand of NZ_CP181247.1, from coordinate 1,333,306 downwards.
TGGCGGAGAAAGGCATTGTGCAGAGCATGTCGCGCAAAGGGAATTGCTGGGACAATGCACCGATGGAGAGTTTCTTCGGGACATTAAAAGTGGAAAGCTTCTATCAGGAAGGTGTGTTATCGGTGGCAGAGTTGACCAAAGTGATAGATGATTACATACGTTACTACAATTATGAACGTATTAGTTTGAATTTAAAAAAGCTGAGTCCTGTGGCTTACAGGACCCAGCTTGAACAGGCTGTTTGAGAAAGATTTTTAATTTGTCCAAGAATTGGGGGACAGTTCATTCAGACGGCATTTTGATACTGTTCAGCAGTGCAGGGTCTGATAAAATACGGCCTGACAATAAAAAGACAGAGTAGGGAATCAACATGAACTATCGTTATATTGCGGTTGAGGGTGCGATTGGTAGCGGCAAATCAGAGTTAAGTCGCCGCCTGGCTGCCCATTTTAATGCGCTGCATTTGACCGAAAATGCCGACCAAAATCCTTTTTTGGCGCAATTTTATGCCAATGCCAATAATCACGGTTTGGCGACCGAACTGTTTTTCTTGATGCGTCGCGCTGACAGTGTGGACGTAATTAACGCCGAAGAAGAAAAAGGCAGCGTGATTGTGGCCGATTTCTTGTTGGAAAAAGACCAAATTTTCGTGCCTGTGGTGCTGAACGATAAAGAACAAACCCTGTTTTGGGAATTAAAACGCCGCGCCATGCCGCAATATCCTGTGCCGGATTTGGTGATTTATCTGCAAACTGCCGCCGATACCAACCGCAAACGTCTGCAAAAACGCGGCGATGGTGTGGTCAACCTGTTTCCGGCCGGCTATCTCAACCGTATTCACGAAGAATACAGCCGCTTTTTCCACCTTTATCAAAACGCGCCTTTGCTGATTGTGAATGCCGATGAGTTGGATGTTAACGGCAACGACGAGCATTTTGATTTGCTGCTGCGTGCGATGAGCGATTTGCAGGGCAGTCGCAATTATTTGAATTTAAGTGAAAAATAGCCTGATAGGCCGTCTGAAACGGAATTGATTATGTCAACATACGAATTTACCCTTCCATCCAGCAGCGGTGAAGATTTCCACTCTGCCGAACACTTGCCTTTGATTGTCTATTTCTACCCGAAAGACAGCACCCCAGGTTGTACCACCGAAGGCTTGGATTTCAATGCCCGCTTGGATCAATTCAAAGCATTGGGATATACCGTGGTCGGCATTTCGCGCGATGGTGTGAAAGCACACCAAAATTTCTGCGCCAAACAAGGCTTTCAATTTGAGCTTTTGAGCGACAAAGACGAAACCGTGTGCAAAATGTTTGACGTCATCAAGCTGAAAAAGCTTTACGGCAAAGAATCGTTGGGCATCGAGCGCAGCACCTTTGTGTTAAACAAGTCTGGCGAAATCGAACACGAATGGCGCAAGGTCAAAGTGGCTGGACATGCGCAAGAAGTGTTGGAAACGGTGAGCGAGAAATAGCTTTAAAAATATCAGGCCGTCTGAAAACCACGTTCAGACGGCCTTAATATTAAATTCTTATGAATACCTTAATCGACAATCTTTTAGAGCATCTCTGGCTCAATCACCGCTTAAGCCAAAATACCCTGCAAAGCTATCGTCGGGATTTAGAAAAAGTGGCGGCACGTTTAAGCCATAAAAATCTCGACTGGCTGAATGCGGCGCACGAAGATTTGGCGGATGCGGTGTACGATGCCGCAGAAAAGCCAAGTTCTCAAGCGCGTTCATTATCGGCGTGTAAAAGGTTGTATGCGTGGTTAGAAGAAACCGAGCAGCGCCATGACAATCCCACCACTTTTTTAAAAGCACCAAAGCAGGCACAAAAATTGCCGAAGCTGATTACCGAAAGCCAAATCGACCGACTCTTGAACGCGCCCGATACCGATAAGCCACACGGTTTGCGTGATAAAGCCTTGCTGGAAGTGATGTACGCCACTGGTTTGCGTGTCACTGAAGCCGTGAAATTGCAACTGGGCGACATCGATTTGAATAAAGGCTGGATTCGCACCATCGGTAAGGGCGACAAGCAGCGCATTGTGCCTTTGGGCGGTGAGGCCGTATATTGGATTGAACGCTATTTGCAGGAAGCACGCCCGTTGTTACTGAAAGACAAAATGTGCGATGAATTATTTGTCAGCCAGAAGCGGGTCGGCATTTCGCGCCAACTGGCGTGGATGATTGTGAAAGAATATGCCGAGATGGCAGGCATTACCGCCTTAAGCCCGCACAGTTTACGCCATGCTTTTGCCACACATTTGGTCAATCACGGCGCCGATTTGCGTGTAGTGCAAACCTTATTGGGGCATGCCGACATCAGCACCACACAGATTTACACCCATGTTGCCAACCAGCGTTTAAAAAGCGTGGTCGAGCAACATCATCCGAGAAATTAATTTTCAGACGGCCTTTTATCAGGATAGGCCGTCTGAACCTAAAGAGAACATCATGAAAACCAGCGCACGCAACCAATTTTCCGGCATTGTCAAAAGCATTCAAACCGGCGGCATTCACAGCCAAGTGGTGCTGACTTTGCCGAGCAATCATGAAGTGGTCGCCACCATCACCAGCGAAAGCTGCGCTGAATTGGGTTTGAAAGAGGGAGATACGGTGATTGCCTTGATTAAATCCACCAACATCATCATCGCCACCGATTTAGACCACATCAAACTTTCCGCCCGCAACCAGTTGAAGGGTGTGATTGCACATGTCGAACGTGGTGCGGTCAATTCGATTGTGACCTTGGATTTGGGCAGCAATATCCATATTCATGCGGGTGTTACCGTGCAAAGCACCGAACAGCTTGATTTGCACCCGGGGCAATACGCCACAGCGGTGTTTAAAGCAGGTAGCGTAATTTTGGGTGTATTGGCGTAATCATATTTAAAGAAGGCCGTCTGAAAGCAATCGATGTTTTCAGACGGCCTTTTTGTATTGAAAACAGATGGTTATTTAATATTTGACTAATTTTATCAAGATTGGAAGTTTAATAAAAAAATTCCAACGATTTTGTGCAAACAACCGATTGCAATAGGAACAGTTTTTATTTATATTTACGTTTAAGAATAAAACTAAATCTCATTATGAGATGGAATCAGGAGCACTCACATGTTTGTATGCATTTGTAACGCCATTACTGACCGCGACATCAAAGAATCTGTTGCCGCAGGTGCCGCGACCATGAGCGATTTGCAAGACCAATTGGGCGTAGCCACTTGCTGTGGGTGTTGCAGCGATTTGGCTGCTTCATTCCTGAATACCGGTACATCTGCCCAAACTACGGTGACTGCAGGTATCAACATTCAAGCCTAATTTTATAGAATACATCAAGGCCGTCTGAATTTTTCAGACGGCCTTTTCGTTGTATAGAAGAGAAAATGATTCATCCAAACCACATAAAGTGGTGTAGTTTCAGTTTACCACTAATCGAGAAATATTTGAAAATCATTAAAAATAAGTTGCTGATTTTGGAAAATTTGACTATTCTTGACACCTACTTTACATTTTATAGCGCACCCATCGGCGTTTTCAAGCGGCTGATGTTGGTTTTTGCTTAATAAAAGTAAAGCTTGAATTGGTCATGTCTGTGGCGGTTTCAAACCAAAATAGCGCATGATATTTGATTGTACAGATAAGAAAAACAGGTGGTACACATGAATTCTTCAGGAAATCAAAAGGCATCGCTCTGGGCTGTTGGCCTGATGCTGTTTGCTTTGTTTTTTGGTGCCGGTAATTTGATTTTCCCTGCATTTTTGGGACAACAGGCCGGTGAAAATTGGTTTTCGGCCATGCTCGGCTTTTTGCTGACCGGTGCCGGTTTGCCATTATTGGGTGTGATTGCGATTGGTTATTCCAACTCGCGCGACGTGCAGGTATTGGCCTCACGTGTGACCCCTTTATACGGTATTTTGTTTGCTTCAGCGCTGTATTTGGCGATTGGCCCTTTGTTTGCCACACCGCGTACGGCAACTGTATCGTTTGAAATCGGTGTGGTGCCTTATATCAGCGAAGAAAACAAAACGCTGGCCTTGGCATTATTTAGTTTGTTCTTTTTTGGCCTTGCTTATTGGTTGTCGCTTTCGCCGGGTAAACTGGTGAGCCGTATCGGTAAAATTTTAACACCTGTGTTGTTGGTGACAATTGCCATTTTGATGGGCTATGCTGCAATGAATCCAATGGGTGCGTTGACTGCACCACAAGGTGATTTTGCCATTAGTCCGTTTGCTAAAGGTATCTTGGAAGGTTATGGTACCATGGATGCGCTGGCATCATTGGTGTTCGCCATTATCGTGATTGATGCTGTACGCGCCATGGGCGTGGACAACCGCGCGGAATTGTTGCGCACCACCACCATCGCTGGTGTCGTTGCTGCGACTTGTTTGGCAGTGGTTTACCTGATGATTGGCTATATGGGTGCTACCAGCGTAGCCGGTTTGGGCATGCAGGAAAATGGTGCGGCAGTATTATCGAAAACCGCGCAATACTATTTTGGCAACGGTGGTAATATTCTGCTGAGCGTGATTGTATTCTTGGCGTGTTTGAGTACGGCGATCGGCTTGATTGTGGCCAATGCGGAATTCTTCAACCGCTTGTGTCCGGGCATTTCTTACAAAACATTTGTGACCATTTTCACTTTGGTGTCGATGGGTTTTGCCAACAAAGGTTTGGCCGGTATCATCAGCTTCTCGATTCCGGTGTTGATGCTGCTTTACCCGCTGACCGTGGTGATTATTTTGCTGGCGTTCTTGCATAACTTGTTTGGCGGTGGCCGTATTGTGTATATCTGTACCATCTTCTTCACCTTGATTGTGGGTGTATTGGATGCATATAAAGCCGCATTCGGCTTTAGCGATGAAACAGCTGCTGCGATTAACAACGCTTTGCCGCTGTACGACATCGGTTTGGGCTGGGTAGTGCCTGCAGTAGTCGGCTTTATTTTGGGTTGCATTTTGAATGCGGTGTTTAAAAAGAAAGCTTAATCTGCTTGCCGGATAAATAAAAAAAGGCCGTCTGAAAAAAGATACACGAAATCTTTTTCAGACGGCCTTTTTATCGGCATTCTGTTTTACAATAGCGATTCGCTTATTTAAAAGCATTTGATTCAGCATACTTGGATTAATTATGTCCGCCATTTTTACCATTATCGCTCCGGTTTTTTTGATGATTGCCATCGGCTACGGCGCGATGCAGCAAAAGATGTTCAGCCGTGAACAGCTCGACGGCTTGGGCAAGTTTGTCATTAAAATCGGCATGCCGATGATGGTGTTTAACGCCATTGCCACGCGGCCGATTGCCGATGTGTTTAAGCCGGAATATTTTTACGGCTATACGTTGGCTTCGGGTTTGCTGTTTTTTATCAGCTGGTACGCCACGAAAAAACGCGGCTTGGATCCGAAATTGGCTGCGTTAAACGGCTTGGCGGTGGGGATGTCGAATTCCGGTTTTGTTGGCTATCCTTTACTTTTGATGGCGATTGGCCCGGCGGCCGGTGTGTATTTTGCCATGAACGTGCTGACGGAAAATCTGCTGATTTTGCCGCTGATGTTTATTTTTTTGGATTTGGCCAAGGGCGGGCAAACCAATTATTGGGCATTGTTTACCAGAATTGGTAAGGGCTTGCTGACCAATCCAATTATCATTGCCATGCCCATCGGCTTGATTTTTGCTTTTGGTTGGCTGCCATTGCCAGCCTTTATGGACAAACTTTCCGCTATGCTGGCCACGGCTACATCACCGCTGGCTTTGTTTATGATTGGCGGCAATCTTTACGGCATGAGCATTCGCGGTAATGTGAAAGACATGGCTTGGGTGACTTTCGGTAAATTGGCTTTGTGTCCGCTGGTGGTGTTTGCCTGCTTGTGGTTGATGGGTGCGGATCAGGATATGTTGTTTGCGGGCGTGTTGTTCGCGACTACACCGATGGCCAGCCTGTATGCGCTTTTTGGCGGCATTCACGGCTTTGCCAAGGAAACATCGGGCGCGATGCTGATGGCGACTTTGCTGTCGATTATCCCGATTTCACTGGTGTTGATGTGGCATCATTAAATAATGATAAAACAAAGGAAACGATAAATGAAATTAACGTTGATGTTCCGCGAGTATTGCAGCTTGTGCCACAAAATGCGCGAGCAATTGCAGCCGTTCCAGCAGGAATTTGGTTTTGAATTGGATGTGGTTGATGTGGATGAAGATCCGATTTTAGAAGAAAAATACAATGAATTGGTGCCAGTGTTGCTGCATGGGGAGCATGAAATCTGCCATTGGTTTTTAGAAGAAGACAAATTAAAAGCCTATCTTCAAGCGCAATCTTGATATAACCATGCCGTCCGAAATTTCAGACGGCATGGTAGAAATGGTAAAGGTGCAACCCAGCATGATGGTGCACCTTGATTTTGATTAACGACTTTGCACTTGTGCAGGAGTCGTCGGTTTGTTGCTAAAAGAGGCGCGTTTGGCGGCCTGGAAAATTGACTGACGTCGACGATGTTGCATAAAGATACTTCCTTTCACTTTGTTGCTTTGTGCAGATTATGTTTTTTTATCAAACCTGCAATATTTATTGTGAGATGTTATGTTGGCATAATAGGCGCTTTTCACAGAATTGAATACAGCAGTTATGTAAAGTTGCTGTGTTTTTCTGTTAGTGCGTATCATAGCGTACAATGATGACAAAATTTTGACGTGAAATAAAAAGGCCGTCTGAAACGATTAAATCAGTTTCAGACGGCCTTACTTGATTGTTGATGGATTTTACTTAGCTTAATTTGCTAATGATGTCGTTCAAGGCTTTTTGCCAGTCGGAGGCTTTTACTTTGAAATCACGTTCGATTTTATGATTGTCCATTACGCTGTAGGTTGGGCGCGGCGCGGGAACAGGGTATTCACTGCTTGGAATGCCTTTAAGCTCAGGCATTTTGAAGCCATCAATATGTTTGGCTGCGGCTTGGAATACGGCATCAGCAAATTCGCACCAGCTCACTGATTTGTTGCCGCAATAGTGATAAATTCCGCGATGCATTTCCGGTTCGCCAATGATGCTGACAATGGCAGCGGCCAAATCACCGGCATAAGTAGGGTTGCCGGTTTGGTCATTGACGACAGACAAACTGTCGCGCTCATCGGCCAAGCGTAGCATGGTTTTGACAAAGTTGTTGCCGTATTCGCTGAATAACCAAGACGTGCGGATAATCACGGCTTCAGGGTGTGCGGCTAAAGCCAACAATTCACCCGCCAGTTTGCTTTTGCCGTAAACGCTTTGCGGGTTGGTTGAGTCGGTTGTGCGATACGGGCTTTTGGCATTGCCGTCAAATACGTAATCGGTGGAAACATGAATAAAGCGCGCGTGGATTTTTTGTGCGGCAGCGGCCAAATGATGCACGGCTTGGGCGTTTACCGCAAAGGCATTGCTGACATCGGTTTCGGCTTTATCGACAGCAGTATAAGCAGCGGCATTGACCACGACATCGGGTTGGAAATTTTGCACCATGTTGTTCACAGCTTCGGCATCGGTGATGTTTAAAGAACTTGAATCCGTGGCAATCAATTCCCAGCTTTCAGGCAGGCGGTCGCGCAGACAATGGGCTAATTGGCCTTTCGAGCCGGTCAGTAAAATTCGCATATGGGCTTCTCCTCGCTGTCGGAACAAATAAAGTAGTAGGCTGTAATCAGTCGTATTATAGAGCAAATTTGCCTGACCGATTATCCGGAAATTTATTTTCTTATTTATTTTTTTAATCAAAAAATATTTTTTAGGTTATACTCAAAACAAGTTTTCAGACGGCCTCAAAAATGATGGCGTGATGGAAAATTTTTTGACACATTATGTGATGGAGAGAGCAATGTTTAAAAAATGGTTGGCCGTTTTGGCCGTGATGACATCGATGTTCAGCTTGAGCGGTTGCGGTTACAATACCATGCAAACGCAAGACGAAGCAGCCAATGCGGCTTGGTCGGAAGTGTTGAACCAATATCAACGCCGCGCGGATTTGATTCCGAATCTGGTGAATACGGTAAAAGGTTATGCGACTCATGAAGAAGAAGTGTTTACCAAAGTCACCGAAGCGCGCAGCAAAGTGGGCAGCATGCAGTTGAGCGCTGAAGATGCCAGCAATCCTGAAAAATTGAAGCAATTCCAACAAGCGCAGGGTGAATTGAGTGGTGCGTTGTCGCGCTTATTGGTGGTGTCGGAAAACTATCCGCAATTGAAAGCCGACCAAAATTTCCGCGATTTGCAGGCGCAATTGGAAGGCACGGAAAACCGTATTTCCATCGCGCGCAACAGCTACATCAAAGCGGTGCAAACTTATAACACCACTTTGCGTCAGTTCCCGCAAAACATTACCGCAAAAATTTTCGGTATGCAGCCGCGTGCGAACTTTAGCGTAGAGAATGAAGGTGCGATTTCGAATGCGCCTGCCGTGCAGTTTTAAGCATTAACTTTTCAGACGGCCTGTTCATTTATGGTGAATAGGCTGTCTGAAGTCATGGATGAAATGGTTTATGACCATTAAAATCCGGAAAGGCAAAGCTATGCAATCTGTGATTCATAAAACAGGTCTTGCGCTGGCCATGCTGCTGAGCAGTTTTTTGCTGTTTGCTGCCGAATTAACCGCCATTCCGCCGCTCACGGCACCGGTGATGGACAGTGCGCAGATGATGAGCGCCGAAGCGCGTGTCGAGCTGAATACGCATTTGACGCAATACAGCAAAGAAAAAGGCAGCCAGATTGTGGTGTTGACCGTGCCGGCGATTTCACCGGAAAGCCCGTTTGATTATGCTTTGCGCGTGATGGAAACATGGCAACCGGGTCGCAAAGACATCAACGATGGTGTCTTGCTGCTGCTGGTGCGTGATGAACGCAAAACGCATTTGGCTGTCGGCCGCGGCTTGGAAGGTGCGATTCCTGATGTGTACGCCAAGCGCATTTTGGATGATGTGATGCGACCGTATTTGCAGCAAGGCCAAACTGATGCTGCGATTTATCAAGCAGTCGGTCAAATCGAACGGCTGATTGCCGGAGAAGGTTTGCCGGAAGCGGCGACCAGTGAATATGCCGAGCCGGCAGGTGAAGATGCATGGATGATGTTGCTGTTTGTGCCGTTGGTGGCCGGCAGTTTCTTGAAATCCATTTTCGGCCGTATTTTAGGCAGTCTGATTACTGGCGGTGTGATGTTTGGCTTAACAGCCATGTTCGGCTGGCCATTGTGGATAGGCATCATTGCGGCCATCGGCGGAACCTTGTTTACGTTCTTATTGGGTTCGAGCGCCTTTATTTCCGGCGGCGGAGGTGGTCTGGGTGGCGGCTTTGGCGGCAGTAGCCCACGCGGAGGCTGGCGAAACGGCGGCGGAGGCTTCGGAGGAGGCGGCTTCGGCGGCGGAGGCGGTGGTTTTGGGGGCGGTGGCGCTTCAGGGAGCTGGTAATGGAACAAAATAGATTTAAACGTTTATGGCAACACTGGAAATACCCACGCTGGCGTGTCGAGAAATTTTTTCCGACTGCGGATTTAGAACGCATCAGCCGCGAAATCGGTTTTTCAGAGCAAAAACATGCCGGCCAAATCCGCTTTGTGGTCGAATCGCGTTATGCCAATAGTGAAATATTGGCAAATGTTGATCCGCATACCCGTGCGCTGCAATGGTTCGGCCAGTTGGGTGTATGGGATACCGAACACAACAGCGGTGTGCTGGTGTATGTTTCCTTTGCCGATCATGTGGTGGAAATTGTGGCCGACCGTGGTGTCAGCCGCAAAGTGCCGCAAGAAAAATGGCAGGAAATTTGCGATTTGATTCGGGAATCTTTCCGCAAAGAGGAATATATTCAAGGTTTGGAAAACGGTTTACAGGCCGTCAGCCATGTATTGACCGAATTTTATCCGCGCGAACTCAATACGATTTATCGTGATGACTTGGATAATGATGTCATGATGGTGTAATGAATGATTAAAAAACGGATAAGAAAAAACCACGGTGCTTATGATCATAAGTGCCGTGGTTTTTTATAAGGATAGAATCAAGAGTTGGGGTTGTCAGATGAATTACATTGGCAAGCATCGTGGTTATGATCATGATCGACGCAACCGGCAACCGCTTCATGCCAGGCCTCATCATCACCATCAAATTCTTCCACTTCGTCAAATTCGCCGTTTTCAACCAAATCCACCAGCTCGCCCAAGCTGTCGGCGCCTTCTACCCAGAAGCACGGAATATCAGGCGGTGTATCGGGTGCCAAGAGGGCAGCGATGCCTTCATGCCATGCAATCCAATAGCCGTTGGCCGTCTCGATAAATTGTGCTTCTGGGGGGATGGTTTCGTTTTCAGTGCCGACGAGCATGCGTTCGGCGATTTCTACTTGGAAAGGTAAAGTTTGCATATCTGCTTTCTGTCTGTCAGGGAGTATCAGTCGCTATTGTAATAGGCCGTCTGAAAAATATAATTATATCGAATTATTTTATCTTGTTCAGTCTTTTGTACATATATTATGACATTAAGGTTATAAAAATTTCTGTAACTCAACTATTTGATTTTGTTCGAATATAATTTTATGATTTTCTTCATCCTGAAAATTACACAACCAAATATTAGTAAAAATACGTTGCTGAATGGTTATGGAATATTCCGTACCAGAAAAATAGGCAATCTTATCTTTTGCATAGTGACGCGGTGGTACGCTATGACATTCTTCAGACGGCCTTTTTGCTATAATGATGCGTTCTCAAAATTATGCCAAGGCCGTCTGAAATGCAAGTTATCCAATACGACAATTCACCTTTCAAACTTCATCAGCCGTTTCCGCCCGCAGGCGACCAGCCGACAGCAATTGCCGGCTTACTGGAAGGGCTTTCAGACGGCCTTGCTTATCAAACCCTGCTCGGTGTGACCGGTTCGGGCAAAACCTACACCATGGCCAACGTGATAGCCCAAAGCGGCCGACCGGCCATCATCATGGCGCACAACAAAACGCTGGCCGCCCAGCTTTATGCCGAAATGCGCGAATTTTTCCCTGAAAATGCAGTGGAATATTTCGTGTCTTACTATGATTACTATCAGCCTGAAGCTTATGTGCCGAGCCGCGATTTATTTATTGAAAAAGATTCGGCGATTAACGAACACATCGAGCAAATGCGCTTGAGCGCCACCAAAAACCTGATGACACGCAATGATGTGATTATCGTTGCCACCGTATCCGCGATTTACGGTATCGGTGATCCGACCGAATATAAACAAATGGTGTTATCAGTGAAAGAAGGCGACACGCTCGAGCAGCGCGACATCATTTCCACGCTGGTGTCAATGCAGTATGAGCGCGGCGAAATGGATTTCAAACGCGGCTCATTCCGTGTACGCGGCGATGTGATTGACGTATATCCGGCGGAAAGCTCGGAAAGCGCATTGCGCATCAGCTTGTTTGACGATGAAATCGACCGCCTGGATTTGTTCGATCCACTCACCGGCGGCAATCTGCAACGGGTGGGGCGCTACACCGTGTTCCCGAGCAGCCATTACGTCACCCCGCGTGACACCGTGTTGCGAGCTTGCGAAGGCATCAAAGAAGAATTGCGCGACCGCATAGAATTTTTTGCCAATGAACAACGCCCCGTCGAACAGCAGCGCATCGAACAGCGCACCCGTTTCGATTTGGAAATGCTCTATGAAATGGGCTTTTGCAAAGGCATTGAAAACTACAGCCGTCACTTTTCCGGCAAAAAAGAAGGTGAACCGCCGCCAACATTGATGGATTACTTGCCCGACAACGCCATTATGTTCATCGACGAAAGCCACGTGACCGTGACCCAAATCGGCGGCATGTACAAAGGCGATGCCTCGCGCAAACAAAATCTGGTCGATTACGGCTTCCGCCTGCCTTCCGCCCGCGACAACCGCCCGCTTAAATTCCACGAGTTTGAAAAAATCATGCCACAAACCATCTTCGTTTCCGCCACGCCGGCCAAATACGAAGAAGAACACGCAGGGCAAGTGGTCGAGCAAGTGGTGCGCCCGACCGGCTTGGTGGATCCGATTATCGAAATCCGTCCGGTCGGCACGCAAGTCGATGATTTGTTATCCGAAATCAACGAACGCATCAAAAAAGGCGAGCGCACCTTAGTCACCACACTCACCAAACGCATGGCCGAGCAGCTCACTGATTATTACAGCGAGCTGGGCATCAAAGTGCGCTACCTGCATAGCGATATCGACACCGTCGAGCGCGTGGAAATCATCCGCGACTTGCGCTTGGGTTTGTTTGATGTGCTGGTCGGCATCAACCTGCTGCGCGAAGGTTTGGATATTCCCGAAGTGTCGCTGGTCGCCATTCTCGATGCCGATAAAGAAGGCTTCCTACGCTCGCATCGCAGCCTGATTCAAACCATCGGCCGTGCCGCGCGCAACGTTAACGGCTTGGCGATTCTGTATGCTGACAAAATCACCGATTCCATGCGTGCCGCCATCGACGAAACTGAACGCCGCCGTGAAAAACAGATTAAATTCAACGAAGAACACGGCATCGTGCCGACGCAGATCAATAAAAAAGTTAAAGACATTATCGATGGTGTGTATAGTGACGAAAATGACAGCAAAGCCAAAGGCCGTCTGAAAAATAAAGGTAAGGTGAAAATCAGCGAGATTCACACCGAAGAAGATGCAATTAAAGAAATTGCCAAGCTGGAGAAACAGATGCAGCAAGCGGCCAGGGATTTGCAGTTTGAAGAGGCGGCGGTTTTGCGGGATAGGATTCGGGGGATTAAGGAAGGCTTGCTGTTTGGAGCGGAATAATCTAGTAGGTCGGATACTTGTATCCAACATTTGCTTGAGGTGCGGAAATATTTGCTCAAGACACAAAATTGTTGGATTCGAGAATCCGACCTACGATAAAAGGGGGAATCATCATGCAATACCGTCGTGTTTATCATGCTGGTGGTACATATTTTTTCACGGTGGTCACGCATCAACACAAACCTATTTTAACCGATGAAACGGTACGCGCTGCATTACGCCAATCCATCTTAACGGTACGCGAAAAATATCCTTTTGAAATTTCTGCACAAAAGTGTCGGATTCGAGAATCCGACATTACTTCTCAATCTACGACAAAAGGCCGTCTGAAACATATTGAACTGTCCCCCAATTCTTGGACAAATTAAAAATCTTTCTCAAACAGCCTGTTCAAGCTGGGTCCTGTAAGCCACAGGACTCAGCTTTTTTAAATTCAAACTAATACGTTCATAATTGTAGTAACGTATGTAATCATCTATCACTTTGGTCAACTCTGCCACCGATAACACACCTTCCTGATAGAAGCTTTCCACTTTTAATGTCCCGAAGAAACTCTCCATCGGTGCATTGTCCCAGCAATTCCCTTTGCGCGACATGCTCTGCACAATGCCTTTCTCCGCCAGCTTTTCCCGATAAGCCTGAGTTCGGTAAAGCACACCTTGGTCAGAATGCAGCAGCGGGGTCTGCCCTTTCAGACGGCCGAATGCCTTATCCAGCATCTGCATGACCATCTTGCTGTCCGGCTTTCTACTGAGCTCATAAGCCACAATCTCACGATTGAATACATCCAATATCGGCGATAAGTACAGTTTGCCGTCGGTGCATTTAAACTCGGTCACATCGGTCAACCATTTATCTCCCGCTTTATCAGCAGTGAATGCACGCTTAAGGATGTTTTTCGACGTCTCTCCTATAACTTGCGGACGATAGGATTTTTTGTTGCGCACTTTGGCTTTCAAACCCAATAATCCCATAATACGCTGCACTTTCTTTTTATTCCACGATAATACAGCTCCAATCCGCCGTTGGCCGTAGCGACCTTTGTGTTGGTGATAAACTTCACTCACCGCCGCTTTGGCTTCCATATCGGGATCGGATTTACCGATGTGGTAGTAGAAACTGCTTTTGGGTATGCCGGCACTGTGCAACAAGTATTTCAGCAGGTGCTTCGCCCTCAGCGTTTGAACGGTTTCGCAACTTTGGTGGCGTTCTTTTCGTTGAGGGCTTTCATGTGCTTTAGGTAGTCGATCTCCGCCCTCATGTAGCGTAACTCTTCAATCAGCTCTGCCTGAGTTTTTTCATGGTCGGGTTTGTCGACGATAAAGGGATTGTTGCGTTTGGTCTGCGTAGTCTTCATAAGCGTAGCCTGTGGGTGCTGAAGTGCGGCTATACCGCCTTGACGGTAGGCGGCAATCCAACGGCGCAGGTGGGTGCGTGAGACGTTGAAATGGTCTGCGGTACGCTGTTGGCTGTGCACTTGATGGTAATGGAGTACGGCTCGGTATTTGAAGTCTAGTGTATATTTGGACATAAGAAAACTGCACCTTTTTAAGTTGGGGGGAAAGTGTCCAACTTTTGGGGTGCAGTTCATATCTGTTTGGACGGCCTTGTTTTATAGCGAAATCGAAAACTTATTTCGCGGACGATGCGGCGGCAGGAGCCGGTGTGCTGACCTGTTTATTGCTTGGCACGGAAGCAGCAGAAGCGGCTTGAGGCATTGCAGCGCTGGCTGCGGAAGCGACAACAGGTTCTGAGGCTGATGCGGCTTGTGGGACAGGTTCTGCTGCAGATTGGTTGGTCGGAGCCGATGCAGCTTTGGGCTTGGCTGATACAGTAGTAGGCTTGTCGGCTATGCTGCCGCCGAATGTGGTTTTAAACCACAAAACAATGCTGTCCCATATGCGGTTGAACCAGCTGCCTTCGGCAACATTGCTGAGTGCGACCACGTCTTTTTCCGCCACGACTTCGTTGCCTTTCATCAGTTTGAGTTTACCCAAGATTTGGCCTTTTTCAATCGGCGCCAATACGGGCTGAACAGTTTCTAAAATCGGCTTCAGGCTTCTGCCGGTGTCGTGCGGAATGGTGATGTAGGTTTCATCGACAAAACCGATGTTCACGGCGTCGACTGCGCCTTTATACACTTTGACTTGCGAAATAGCTTCGTTGGCATTGTAAAGTTTCGGCGTATCAAAGGCTTGCAATGCCCAGTTTAATAATTTGCTACTCTCGGCTGCGCGCGCTTCGATGGATTCGGTACCAACTACAACGGATACAATACGGCGGCCGTTGCGTTTGCTGGACGCGGCCAAATTGTAGCCGGCGCTTTCGGTATGGCCGGTTTTCAAGCCATCAACATTTGGGTCACGGTAGAGCAACAGGTTGCGGTTCGGTTGTTCGATATTGTTGTATTCAAAAGATTTAATCGAGAATACGGGATAGTATTTTGGGAAGTCTTTAATCAATGCAGCCGACAACAAAGCTAAATCGTTGACGGTGGAAACGTGGCCGTCTGAAGGCAGGCCAGTCGGGTTGTTGAAATGGGTGTTGTTCATGCCCAAGAGTTTGGCTTCGTCGTTCATTTGTTTGACGAATTCTTCCACCGAGCCGTTACCCATGGCTTCGGCCAAGGTGATGGCGGCATCGTTACCAGATTGAATCACCATGCCTTTAATCAAATCACTGACGCTGGCTGGTACATTCGGATTGAGGAACATGCGCGAGCCTTCGACTTTCCAGCCTTGATCGGACACGGTCAGCATTTGGTCGGCTTTTAAAGTGCCGTTTTCCAAGGCTTTGAAGGTCAGGTAGGCGATCATCATTTTGGTTAATGAGGCCGGTTCGATTTGGGTATCAAGATTGCTGGAAGCCAAAATTTGGTTGCTGTATAAGTCTTTCACAATAAAGGCGGTGGCCATAATTTCCGGTGGTGTATCAGGGCTGTTGATGCTCGGCATCAAGATTTCCGGTTGCGCGGCAGAAGCGGCTTGGTCGGCCGGTGAGGATGCAGCATTGGCGGCAGGTTGCGGCGCCGCCAAGGCGTGGCTGCTTAATAAGGCGGCTAAGGTCAGGCTGAATAGCGTTTTTTTCATAACTTGGTGATAACAGTATTTTATTTGTCGGCGTAATGTATAAAAAGGTCGACTGAAAAGCTGAATTGTTCAGTTTTGTGGGTTAAAAATTTAAAAATCAGTATATTAAGTATATTAGGGATATGATTTTCTCTGGGAGGTAATCCAAACGCAGCCGCACATTATACCGATTCGTGCTTGATTTGCTAAGATTTTTCTTGCCTTCAGACGGCCTGAAGGGTATGGTTTTACCTTTTCGCTGTTTTGTTGACAAAGTTTGACAAATATTTCAACGGCGATGGCTTAATTATTTTGTAAACGATTGATTCTAATAGATACCCATGAACACTCGCCCTTCTTATTCTGATTATCTGATTCGTATTTTGACCGCTTCTGTGTACGATGTTGCGGTGGAAACCCCGTTGGAGCCTGCCCGTGGTTTGTCAGGCCGTCTGAACAATAATATCTTGCTCAAGCGTGAAGACTTGCAGCCGGTGTTCTCATTCAAGATTCGTGGTGCTTACAACAAAATGGCCAAATTATCCAAAGAAGCCTTGGCCTGCGGCGTGATTGCGGCTTCGGCGGGCAACCATGCGCAAGGTGTGGCTTTGTCGGCACACCGTTTGGGCTGTCGTGCGATTATTGTGATGCCGGAAACCACGCCCCAGATCAAAATCGATGCGGTGAAAAACCGTGGCGGCGAAGTGGTGCTGAAAGGTGTGTCGTATAACGATGCATACGATTACGCCATGGAGTTGGTAAAAAAAGACGGCTTGACCTACATCGCGCCATTTGACGATCCCGATGTGATTGCCGGACAAGGCACGGTGGGCATGGAAATCGTGCGCCAGCGCGCGGATAAAATCGATGCCGTGTTTGTGCCGATTGGCGGCGGCGGTTTGGCGGCCGGTGTGGCGGCGTTTATCAAACAAGTTCGCCCCGATATTAAAGTGATTGGCGTGCAAACCGATGATTCTTGCTGCATGAAGCAGTCGATTGAAGAAGGCAAAATCGTGCCGCTGAAAGATGTCGGCCTGTTTTCAGACGGCACGGCAGTGAAAGTGGTGGGCGAAGAAACTTTCCGCTTGTGCAAAGAATTGCTCGATGGCGTGATTACCGTCGATACCGATGCCATTTGCGGCGCGATTAAAGATATTTTTGATGACACGCGCAGTATTATGGAGCCTGCCGGTGCGCTTGCTTTGGCCGGTTTGAAAGCCTATATCGCCCGCAACGGTGCGCAAAACCAAACCTTAATCGCCGTGACCAGTGGCGCCAACATGAACTTCCACCGTTTGCGCCACGTTTCCGAGCGCAGCGAATTGGGTGAGGGCAACGAAGGTATTTTCGGAGTGACGATTCCGGAAGAGCCGGGCAGCTTCCGCAAGTTTATCGATTTGCTGGGCAACCGCAACATCACCGAATTTAACTACCGTTACGGTAATGAAAACAAAGCCCATGTGTTTGTCGGTCTGCAAACTGCCGGTTCGCGCGATTTGGCAACCATTCACGCGCAGCTTAACAATGCCGGTTTGCCGAATGTGGATTTGACCAACGATGAAATTTCTAAAATCCACATCCGCTACATGGTCGGCGGCCGTACCGATAAAGTGAAAAACGAACGCTTAGTCAGCTTTGAGTTCCCTGAGCGCCCGGGTGCATTGGCACGTTTCCTGAACCACATGCAAGGCGGCTGGAACATTACCTTATTCCACTACCGCAATCATGGCGCGGATTACGGACGCATTTTGGTCGGCATTGACGTGCCGCCTGCCGATGAAGCCGCGTTTAATGAATTTTTAGACAGCTTGGGTTATGTTTATCAAGACGAAACGGATAACCAAGCCTATCAATTATTCTTGGCGTAAATGTAAAGGCCGTCTGAATGTTCAGACGGCCTTTGTAATAGTCGTTTCAAATAAAAATCATACTGCATTTATATTTAAGGTAAAACTTGATTAAACCTGCCAATCAATTTCCGCCAAACCTTGCGCCTTTAAATACGCATTGGCTTGCGAAAAATGGCGGCAACCGAAAAAGCCGCGATAGGCAGAAAGCGGCGAGGGATGCGGCGCGGTCAACACCAAATGACGGCTGCGGTCGATAAACGCGCCTTTTTTCTGCGCGTGGCTGCCCCATAGAATAAACACAATATGCTCGCGGTGTTCGTTAAGCTGGGCGATCACGCGGTCGGTGAAACGTTCCCAGCCCAAAGGTGCGTGCGAATGTGCTTGTCCGGCGCGCACGGTCAATACCGTATTGAGCAGCAACACACCTTGTTCTGCCCAATGTTGCAAATAGCCGTGCTGCGGAATCTGAAAGCCTTCAATGTCAGTGGCCAATTCCTTATAAATATTCACCAAAGAAGGCGGAATCTGAATATCCGGCCGCACCGAAAACGACAAACCATGCGCCTGACCTGCACCGTGATACGGGTCTTGCCCCAAAATCACCACTTTCACCTGATGAAATTCGGTCGCCTTAAACGCATTAAACACATCTGCCGCCGGCGGATAAATCACCCGCCCCGATTGCCGCTCTTGCTTGACCGTATCGATAATGTGTTGGAAATAGGGCTGCTCTTTTTCCGCGCCGATGGCTTGGTGCCAAGTTTGCATAATCGTCTGCCTGTAAACATCAATGCCGCGGATTATAGCATTTTCAGACGGCCTAAAGGGTCGGTGAATACGTTTTTGAACCACGCCAATAAATCCATTAAAATGAACATAAACCCGCTTTTATTTACCCGAAAGGAAACATCATGCGTTCACATCGATTGCGCGAACTTTTAGAATTGCTCGAGCCTTATTGGAAACAAGAGCCGGAAATGCACTTAACCCAAATTTTGCAGAAAATAGCCGACGAAGCAGGCTTTGACAAACCGGTTGCCGAGTTGACGGACGAAGTGATTATTTACCATCTGAAAATGCACGGTAAAGACAAAACCGCGCCTGTGCCGGGGATTGCCAAAGATTACGAAGAAGATTTCAAAACCGCATTGCTGCGCGCGCGTGGGATTTTGAAGGATTGAAAAAAGGCTGTCTGAACATCAAATCGATTATTCAGACGGCTTTTGTCATATTCAAACCTTATTTCAATGCACGAATACCCACCGCATCGCGCACTTCGTCCAGTAACACGCGCGCTTCTTTGCGGGCTTTGGCGGCTCCGGCCTGCAAAATCTCTTCGATTTGGGCTGGGTTGGCGGTTAGGGCGGCGTAGCGTTCGCGTGGTTCGGCCAATTCGGTATTGATTTTGGCGGCCAGCAGTTTCTTCGCTTCGCCCCAAGCCAAGCCTTCGGCCAGCATTTGGGTGAAGTCGGCGGTTTCAGACGGCGTGGCAAAGGCTTTGTAGATTTCAAACAACGGACTTTCGTCGGGTTGTTTTGGTTCGCCCGGTTCTTTTAAGTTGGTGATGATTTTGTTGACCGATTTTTGGGTTTTCTTGTCGTTTTCCCACAGCGGAATGGTGTTGCCGTAGGATTTCGACATTTTGCGGCCGTCTAAGCCGACCAGCAATTCAACCTGCTCGTCAATTTTCACTTCGGGCAGGGTGAACACTTCTTTAAAGCGGTGGTTGAAGCGGCCGGCAATGTCGCGCGCCATTTCGACGTGTTGGATTTGGTCGCGGCCGACCGGCACTTCGTTGGCTTTAAACATCAAAATATCGGCGGTCATCAAAATCGGGTAGCTGTATAAGCCCATTTCGATTTGGTGGTCTTGGTCTTCTTGGCCGTTGTTAAGGTTATCCTGCACCGCGGCTTTGTAGGCATGGGCGCGGTTCATCAGACCCTTGGCGGTGATGCAGGTCAGAATCCAATTGAGTTCCATGATTTCAGGAATGTCGCTTTGGCGGTAAAACGTGGTGCGTTCGGGGTCAAGGCCGCATGAAAGCCAAGTAGCGGCCACGGCTTGGGTGGATTCGTGAATCATTGCCGGATCGTGGCATTTGATGATGCCGTGGTAATCGGCGAGAAACAGAAAAGATTCGGTATCATCGGCTTGCGCGGCGCGGATGGCCGGGCGGATGGCGCCGACATAGTTGCCCAAGTGGGGAATACCGGTGGTGGTAACACCGGTGAGAACGCGTTTTTTGCTCATGGTGGATTCCTGTGTTTCGGCTTGAAAAGGCCGTCTGAAAAAGAATAGGGCTTGATTATACCTGATTTGTAGGGATTTTTTCAGACGACCTAAAAGATAAGCGAAAAGGCCGTCTGAAAAGTTATGCACAATTTTAATGATATATAAAACAATAATATAAGATAAAATCATCAAAAAATACGCATTCGCATATTGAGTTATCCACAGATGGCTTTATATAGGGGTTAACAGAATATTTCCACGAGAAGGAAGCAAAAGATGAGATTCGACAAACTTACCGCAAAATTCCAACAAGCGCTGCAGGAAGGCCAAAGCTTGGCCTTAGCCGCAGACAACAGCTATTTGGAAGCGGGTCATGTTTTAAAAGCATTATTAGACGATCAAAACAGCGGCGCAGCGGCTTTGCTGGCGCATGCCGGTGTGAATGTGGCGCAGGTGAAAACCGAATTGCAAACCTTGTTGAACGGTTTCCCGAAAGTATCGGACAATGGTGGCGAGATTTTACCGAGCCGTGAATTGCAGGCGGTGTTGAACCTAATGGACAAAGCCGCGATGAAGCGCGGTGATGCCTATATTGCCAGCGAATTGTTTTTGTTGGCTTTGGTGCAGCAAAACGATGCCACCGGCAAAGTGTTGAAAAATGCCGGTGCGACCGAACAAAACATCAATGCGGCGATTGATGCCGTGCGTGGGGGACAAACCGTGAATGACGCCAATGCAGAAGACCAACGCGAAGCCTTGAAAAAATACACCACCGATTTAACCCAGCGCGCCCGTGAAGGCAAGCTTGACCCGGTGATTGGCCGCGATGACGAAATTCGCCGTGCGATTCAGGTGTTGCAACGCCGTACCAAAAACAATCCGGTATTGATTGGCGAACCGGGCGTGGGTAAAACCGCCATTGTAGAGGGCTTGGCGCAGCGGATTGTTAATGGCGAAGTGCCGGAATCGTTGCGCGGCAAACGTCTGCTGGTGTTAGACTTGGCAGCCTTGATTGCCGGTGCGAAATACCGCGGCGAATTTGAAGAACGCTTGAAAGCGGTGTTAAACGACTTGGCCAAAGACGATGGCAACACATTAATTTTCATCGATGAAATCCACACTTTGGTCGGCGCGGGTAAAACCGATGGCGCGATGGATGCCGGCAATATGTTGAAACCGGCTTTGGCGCGCGGCGAATTGCACTGTATCGGCGCGACTACCTTAGACGAATACCGCCAATACATCGAAAAAGATGCCGCATTGGAACGCCGTTTCCAAAAAGTATTGGTGGGCGAACCGAGCGTGGAAGACACGGTGGCGATTTTGCGCGGCTTGCAAGAGCGTTACGAAATCCACCACGGCATCGACATTACCGACCCGGCGATTGTGGCCGCAGCCGAATTGAGCGACCGCTATATTACCGACCGTTTCCTACCCGATAAAGCCATTGATTTGATTGACGAAGCCGCCAGCCGCATCAAGATGGAATTGGATTCCAAGCCGGAGCAGATGGACAAACTCGACCGCCGCATTATCCAATTGAAAATGGAAAAAATGCACGTTGAGAAAGAAAGCGACGAAGCCAGCAAAAAACGCTTGGAATTGATTGACGAAGAAATCGACGTTTTGCAAAAAGAATACGCCGATTTGGACGAAATCTGGAAAGCCGAAAAAGCCGCATCGTCCAGCTCGGCCGACATCAAAAAACAAATCGATGATTTGAAGGTGAAAATCGAGCAGGCCAAACGCAGCGGCGATTATGCCAAAGCGTCTGAGTTGGAATACGGCGAACTGCCGAAATTGAGTGAGCAACTGGCCGCCGCCGAGAGCAATCCGGAAACCAAAAAAGCCAACAAGCTTTTCCGCACCGAAGTGGGCGCGGACGAAGTGGCCGAAATCGTGTCGCGCATGACCGGTATTCCGGTGACGAAAATGATGGAGGGTGAGCGCGAGAAATTGCTGAAGATGGAAGAAGTATTGCATCAGCGCGTGGTCGGCCAAGACGAAGCCGTGCGTGCTGTAGCCGATGCCATCCGCCGCAGCCGCAGCGGTTTGGCTGACCCGAACAAACCATACGGCAGCTTCTTGTTCTTAGGCCCGACCGGCGTGGGTAAAACCGAGTTGTGCAAAACGCTGGCCGGCTTCTTGTTCGACAGCGAAGACCATTTAATCCGCATCGATATGTCGGAATACATGGAAAAACACAGCATCGCCCGCTTAATCGGCGCGCCTCCGGGCTATGTCGGCTACGAAGAAGGCGGCTACCTCACCGAGCAAGTGCGCCGCAAACCGTATAGCGTGATTTTGCTGGACGAAGTGGAAAAAGCGCATCCTGATGTGTTCAATATCTTGCTGCAAGTGCTAGATGATGGCCGCCTGACCGACGGACAAGGCCGCACGGTGGACTTCAAAAACACTGTGGTGGTGATGACCTCGAATATCGGCAGCCAGCATATTCAGCAAATGGGTACCGCCGATTACGACGCGCTCAAAGAAGTGGTGATGGAAGACGTGAAAGAGCATTTCCGCCCTGAGCTGATTAACCGCATTGACGAAGTGGTCGTGTTCCACGGTTTGGCGCAGGAACATATCCGCAGCATTGCCAAAATCCAGTTGCGCGGTTTGGAAAAACGCTTGGCAGCGCAAGACCTGCATTTGCGTGTGTCTGATGCCGCTTTGGACATCATCGCCGAAGCCGGTTTCGATCCGGTATATGGCGCGCGACCTTTGAAACGCGCGATTCAAGCCGAGATTGAGAATCCGCTGGCCAAAGCCTTGTTGTCCGGCCGTTATGCACCAGAGAGCGTGATTAACGTAACTGCCGACGGCGACCGCTTGGCATTTGAATAAGCTTAGCTGATTAGTATTAGTTGGTTTAGCAGGCCGTCTGAAAGAACATCATCTTTCAGACGGCCTTTTGTTTTTATCTTAAATAAGAATAGATTTCATTCGTATTTTAATTTAAGATAAACACCATAGCGTTTTATCGATGGAGTAGCGCGCATGAAATTCAATTTCCCCATTGCCGTCAATATGCACGAATTTTTGAAAACCGGCCGTTTTGATTATATAGAAATCGGCCAAAGCGACGAGCAGATTTTGCAGATGTTTCCTGACCCCGATTGCACATCGCAAGGCTTAATCGTCAAGCAGGGCTTGAATATTTGGCTTTACGGCAACATCGAATTTCATTTTTCAGACGGCATATTGAACCAAATCCGCTTGGAGCATCTGCCTTTTAGCAGCCTAGATGGTGGGCGTTCGATTTTGCTGCACCCGTGGCTATTTGGCCAGCCGGAAAAGCTGAATTTGAATTTTGTGCTCAACCAATTAATCCGCCATCACATCGATTTTTTCAAAATTGAAGATGCGGCCAACGTGATTTTGCGCCTGCAAAGTGGTGTGGATTTGGTATTTGAAAAAGACGGGCAGCAGCGTTTGAATACGGTGTGTAAACGCAAAGCGGCATTACCCCAATGGCTGATGGAGGCCGTCTGAACACATTTAAATGATATTGAATGATGAATAAAAGGTATAAGGCGTTATCGGGTTGACTATTTTTTAAAATTAATTGAAATAATCTACTAAATAAGAAAGATGATATTTTAATTATTTTTTAAAAACGAAATGAAATTGCGTAAAGCAAGTTTTTCATCTTCCCATGCTAAGGTTAAAATAACGCACGAATAAACCTTAAGGAAGAAATGATGAGAAAATTATTGATGGCTGGCGTGTTGTCGGCATTGGCTGTTCAAGCGCACGCTGCCGCAGCGCCAGATACCTTGGCAAAAGTGATGAAAAGCAAAGAATTGTTGGTGTGCTCACCGGGTGATTACAAGCCTTTCAGCTTTGACAATAACGGCAAATTTGAAGGCATCGACAACGATTTGGTCGAGCGTTTGGCACAAAGCATGGGCGCGAAAGTCAAGATTGTGAAAAGCAGTTGGCCGACCTTGATTGCCGATTTCAAATCGAAATGTGATTTGGGCGTGGGCGGCATTTCAATTACTTTGCCGCGTCAGCAGCAAGCGTTGATGAGTGAGCCGTATTTTACCAATGGCAAAACGCCTCTGGTGCGCTGCGAAGATGTATCTAAATATCAAACGGCTGAACAAATCAACCAGCCGCATGTGCGTATTGTGGCCAATCCGGGCGGCAGCAACGAAAATTACGCCCGCACGGTATTGACCAACGCCAAGCTGACCATGCATCCTGAAAACCTGACCATTTTTAATGAAGTGGCAGAAGGGCGCGCGGATGTGTTTGTGACAGAAGCAGCCGAAGCAATTGTGAAAACCCATGAACACAAAGGCGTGTTGTGCGGCGTGAATCCGGATAAGCCGCTGCGTCCGGCGCAAAATGCTTGGTTGATTCGTGACAATGATTTCCGCTTCAAAGCTTATGTTGATCAATTCCTGCGCTTGGAAAAATTATCCGGCGGATTGGATCAAACCATTCAACGTTGGTTACCACGCTAAGTCTTCAATACATAAAAAGGCCGTCTGAAAATGATTTTTTCAGACGGCCTTTTCACTAAATGCTTATTTCAAAATCGATGAAGAATTTTTATTTCCTTCCACAATCTTCAAGCCTGCGGAAACCAAGCTGCCGATGTCGGCAACGTTGGCCGGCATAATCAAGGTATTGTTTTCTTTAGCCAGTTTGCTGAAGGCTTCGACGTATTGTTCGGCCACCTTCAGATTCACCGCTTCATTACCACCTGGGTGTTGCAAGGCAGCAGCCACGGCGCGGATGGCATCGGCGTTGGCTTCGGCCACCAAGCGCAGGGCTTCGGCTTCACCTTGGGCGCGGTTGATTTGTGCTTCTTTTTGGCCGCGTGATTCGTTAATCGCTGCCTGCATTTCGCCTTCGGATTGTTGAATCTCGGCTTCGCGCTGACCACTGGCCAAGTTGATTTGCTCGATTTTGCGGCCTTCCGATTCGGCGATGCGGGCGCGTTTTTCACGCTCGGCGGTGATTTGTGCCTGCATTGAGCGCAGAATTTCTTGTGGCGGAACCAAATCTTTGATTTCGTAACGCAACACTTTTACGCCCCAAGAAGTGGCTGCTTCGTCCAGCGCCGCCACGACGATGCTGTTGATTTCGTCGCGTTCTTCAAAGGTTTTATCCAATTCCATGCGGCCGATAACCGAGCGCAGGGTGGTTTGCGCCAATTGGGTAATGGCCATAATATAGTTGCTGGTGCCGTATGAAGCGAGCTTTGGATCGGTTACTTGGAAATAAATAATGCCGTCAACGGTGAGCTGGGTGTTGTCGCGCGTGATGCAGACTTGGCTGGGCACATCCAGCGGAATTTCTTTAAGCGTGTGTTTGTAGGCCACGCGATCGATAAAGGGAATCAGAATGCTCAGGCCGGGGTTGAGCACTTTGTGAAAACGCCCCAAACGTTCGACTACATAGGCTTCTTGCTGCGGCACGACCACAAAGGCTTTAAAGCCGAAGACGATTACCGCCGCTAAAATCAGAATCGGAAAGCTGTATAAAATTTCCATGTTTTTTCCTTAATGTGGATGAATTAATGTAAGTGAATCAATAAAATATTGCCGTTTTTGCCGGTAATCACGCCGGTTTGCGCGCTGGTGGCGGCTGGGGCGTTCAATGCCTGTGCCTGCCAATGTGTCCCACGGTAAATCACTTCGTAATAATCGGTATGCATATGGCGTGAAATCTGTACCGTTTGGCCGATATCGAGATCATTGGCAAGGTTTTCAATTTCATCCGGTTTGCGGTGCTTTTGTATCCATCCCCGCGCCCCCCAAATACCGAGAGCGGAGAGGATGGCAGCGGTTAGAATCGCAGCTATGGTGTTGGCATTAAACCAAGCCACTAGACCTGCGCCAAACAAAGCCGCACTCACCACCATCAGGTAAATCGTGCCGATGAACAGCTCGAGTATCAGCAGGGTAGCAGCCAAGATAAACCAAATCATTGCGCATCTCCTTATTATTGTTGTGATCAAATTAATTAAATGTATCAAATAGCTTTGGAAATTCAAAGTTTTATAGCATATTTTTACATATTCATTTGCAATAAAAAAGGCCGTCTGAATGTTTCAGACGGCCTCGTTTGAATCAGTTAGGAAAATAAAGCCTTATAAATCAAGTAGCCACCAAAGCACAAGAAAAACAAGCCGGAAAAATTATCTAAATAGCGGCTATAGCGGCTGTAAAACCGTTTCACGGCTTGGCCGGAAAACAAAACCGCCAATCCAGTGAAGAAAACGATGGTTTCCATCCAGAGCAACAGCAAGACACCGGCGATTTGCCACGTTTCGGTGATGTCTGCCAACACTGCCGACATCACGCTGCTGAAATACACCACAATTTTTGGGTTGGAAAGATTGACCAGTAAGCCTTTTTTCGCTTCGTTTAATGGTGTGGTTGGTGTCGCAGCCGCAGCGGCTTCGGCATGGCGGAAATCAGCGTTTTGCCGCACATTGACCATTTTCCAGCCCAAATACATCAAATAGCTGCCGCCCAAACACATCAATACGGTATTGAACATCGGAAAAGTTTTCAACAGCAGCGACAAGCCGAGCATGGTGGCGCTGGCCCAAAACATCACGCCAGTAACGATGCCCAATACGGCAAACACGGCATTTTTGCGGCCGTGTAACGCGGCGGTGCGGGCAATGTAGAAAAAATCGGGGCCGGGGCTCATCATGCCGAGCAGGTGAATAATAATAATGTTCCAAATCATGGGGTTTTTCGTGGGCTTGGTGGGTGTTAAAACCATTACAGGGTGGCTATAATAACATTTTCTGAATCATTCCGAATCGTTAGGATAGAAATCATGCGCAAATTTTTCTTGTTGTTATTGCCAATAATGCTGGCGGCCTGCGGTGGCCAGTCTGATAAACCGGCCGATGAAACGCAAGCCGGTGTGCCACCGAAGCCTTTGTTTAAAGTGAAATATATTGATGAGAGCGCGATTAACGGTTTGGCATTGGGTGCAGCGCAATCAGGCCAAACGGTTGACGGCAAACCGAGCGCAGTTTATCCGATTGAGGGTATGGGTGATGGCAACCAAGTCGAGCTTATCGGCGAGCGCAGCAACGATTTAGAAATGATTCGCGGCACCTGTATGGAAACCGATGGTGGTAAAAACATCGGCTGGCGCAAAGATGGCACGTGCCATACCTTATTTGCCAAACTGGTGGACAATGTGGCGGAAGACGGCACTAAGCTTACCGATTATCTGATTAGCCATGCCGGTTTGAAATCGTATTCCGAAAACAAATCGGGCTATGCCGCTGTACAAACCGGCCGCTATATTTTAGAAGCCGACAGCGATGGCGCATTTTTCTTCCGCCGCCGCAATTATTAATTGATTTTCAGACGGCATTGAAGCATCAGGCCGTCTGAAAACATTCTGAAAGGAATCTTATGGAACAGCGCAAACTCGGCCGCACCGGCATTGAGGTGAGCAAAATCTGCTTGGGTACCATGACTTGGGGCGAGCAAAACACCGAACAAGAAGCCCATGAGCAGCTGGATTACGCTTTGGCCAACGGTGTGAATTTTATCGACACGGCGGAAATGTACCCCGTGCCGCCGGGCAAGGAAACCTATGCCACCACCGAGCGCTATATCGGCTCATGGATTAAAGCACGCGGAAAGCGTGATGATTTCGTGTTGGCCAGTAAAATTGCCGGCCCGACTGGCGCCAACCGCTTGGAAAGCTATATCCGTAATGGCAACGACTTTTCGCGCGCGCAAATTTTGGAAGCCTGCGATGCCAGTTTGCAGCGTTTGAATACCGATTATTTGGATTTGTACCAACTACATTGGCCGGAGCGCAAAGTCAATTTCTTCGGCAAATTGGGTGTGGCTGATTTGTCGGATGACGAAGCATTTACGCCGATTGAAGAAATTGTCGATGCTTTGGGCGAATTGGTGAAACAGGGTAAAATTCGCGCCTTCGGTTTGTCGAACGAAACGCCGTGGGGCACGATGCGCTATCTCAACCAACACGAGCAAAACGCCGATCTGCCGCGCGTGGCTTCGGTACAAAATCCGTATAACCTGCTCAACCGCAGCTATGAAGTGGGCTTGAGCGAAATTTCTTTGCGCGAAGACATCCCGCTGCTGGCTTATTCGCCGCTGGCTTTTGGCGTGTTGACCGGTAAATACCGCCACGGTGCAAAACCCGAAGGCAGCCGCTTGGCTTTGTTTGAACGTTTCCAACGTTACACCAAGCCGAAAGCAGAAGAAGCGGTTGAGCGTTATGCCAAAATTGCCGAAGAAGCAGGTTTGACGCTCACGCAATTGTCTTTGGCGTTTGTGACCCAGCAAGCGTTTGTCGGCAGCAACATCATCGGCGCGACCACGATGGATCAATTGCGTGAAAACATCGCCACGGCTGACGTGGTGTTAAGTGAAGATGTGCTGAATGCGATTAACGATGTGCATGCCGAAATCAGCAATCCTTGCCCTTAATCATTAAGCGGTAGAACAAGGCCGTCTGAAAACAAATCAGGTTTTCAGACGGCCTTGATTACGTTAATATTACCTGATACAGCTTATGGCTAGGTTTCAAATGAAATGGCAGGCTGAGACCTTTGCAAACTCCCCATCTTTGGCACATTTCTTCATTATGCGCTGCTCGAAAGCTTAGCCTTTTTATGATATGTCTGCGCTTTCTGTGTTTGCTTACTTTGAACTATACTCAAATCTAGGGTTTTGCAAAGGTCTCGGGTCGTCTGAAAATAAATACAATCATCACAAAGGAAGAGAACATGGCATACCTGACTTACCGTTTGGTGCAAATCAGTTCGGCGGCGATTAAAGCGGCCGATGTTTATTACCACGATGCCGTTGGTTTGAAAATCCGTGAGTTGCGTGTATTGCGTTTACTGCACGATATGCCCGGCAGCACGCCGACGGAGCTGCTGGAAAATTTGGAATTGGATAAAACGCTATTGTCGAAAAATCTGGCCGCTTTGGAACAGCGTGGTTTGATTACCCGCACAGTAGATGAACGCGATAACCGCCGCCAATGCCTGCACTTGAGCAAACGAGGTGAAGAAGCTTGGTTGGTGGCTGAGACCATCGGCCACAATTTGGAAAAAGAGATGTTTGCCGATTTATCTGATGAAGAATGGGCGCAATTGCAAAACTTGCTTGAGCGCGCTTTGGAATCGTTTAATAAATGGCAGAAAAGCCATTCTTGATTGAAAAATATAAACAGGCCGTCTGAAATTCAGACGGCCTGTTTAATTTTTGATTTACAAGGTTTGCACATCAAAAGGTTGATTGATTTTGTTCCATTGCTGGCTTTCGTATTCCAACGCTGAAGCAATCAATGGATGCTTGTCGAGCCAAGCTTCGCTGATGCGCAGCAACACGCTTTGCTTGTCTTCATCGGTGCGGAATTGCAGTTGGTTTGGTAATTCCAGCGGCAAACGTGCGCGGCAGAAGAGTGCAGCCAAGCGCAGCGACAAAATGGCATACCACAGCATTTGATCGTTACCGACGATATCAACCATTTTTTTCAAATCGCCGCGATGGCCAAGCACCAATTGCGACAAGATGGTTTGTTCTTTGCGTGAAAAGCCGGGCATATCGGCATATTCCAAAATATAGGCCGAATGTTTGTGGTAGCCGGTGTGGGCAATGTCCAAACCGATTTCATGTAATAAGCCAGCCCAGCGCAAGAATTGTTTCCAATTGGTCAAGTCTTGTACCGGCACATTCAGCGCCAAGCATATGTTTTCCATGAAAGCTTGCGCCGTTTCCGATACACGCTTGGCCTGGTTTTGGCTGACATGATAGCGTTTTTGGAATTCGGCTGTGGTTTGGTCGCGCATATCGGCATTTAATTTACGGCCGATGAAATCGTAGAATACACCGTCGCGCAATGCTGCTTCGGTGACCATCATTTTTTTGATTTCCAGCTCTTCAAAAGCCGCCATCATCACGGCCAAACCGCCGGCGAATACTTCCACGCGCTCTGGTTTTAAGTCGCTTAATTTGGCTTTTTTCACGGAGCCGGCCTCTATGATGCGTTCGGCCAGTTTTCTCATGCCTTCGTAAGTGATGTCGGATTCTTGCGGATATTCGGCAGCCAACACGTCACGGATGGCTTTGGCCGAACCGGAAGTGCCTACCGAGAAGTCCCAGCCGGTGCGCTTCATGATTTTGCTGATGCGTTGGATTTCGTTGCGTGCAGCAGAAATGGCAGCTTGGAAATCTTTAGCAGTGATTTTGTTTTGGAAAAAACGCATGCTGTAGGTTACGCAGCCTAATGCCAAGCTTTCGGTATTGGTCGGTTTCAAGTCTGAGCCGATAACAAATTCAGTCGAGCCGCCGCCAATGTCGATGACCAACATGCGGTCGCCGTTGGGTGGTAGGGTGTGCACCACGCCGGTGTAAATCAAACGTGCTTCTTCGCGGCCGGCAATAACTTCAATCGGAAAGCCTAACGCAGCTTCTGCTTTGGGAATAAATTGGGCAATATTTTTAGCGACACGGAAGGTATTGGTAGCTACTACGCGTACTTGCTCAGACTGAAAGCCTTGCAGCCGTTCACCAAATTTAGCCAAACACTCCAAAGCGCGTTGTTGTGACTCTTCGCTAAGGAATTTTTGTTCGTCCAAACCGGCAGCCAAGCGCACCATTTGTTTGAAGGAGTCAATAATTTTAAGTTGGCCGTTATTATTTTCACAGATTTGCAGGCGGAAGCTGTTGGAACCTAAGTCCACAGAAGCAAGAAGGTTTGAGCTGGGGGCTGTCATAGGAATGAATCGGATGGGATAAAATGAAGACGTTATGTTACATGGCGCCAAAAATACTGTCATCCCCTAATGTGGGTATCTTTTGATTCAATACAAAGATGGGCGTAGAGTGGATTGCCAAAAAATAGCCCAGGTTTTTCAGGGGAGTGGTTGAAGGCTATTAAGTCGGCAGAAATAATATGTGTAAACACAATATCTTAGCTTATGGAAAAAGCCTACCTGATTGCTGATAGGCCATTGCTTGTCGATTAGTATGCGGCTGATTGTTTTTTTACTTTGTTCAGGGCGTTGTCGGAACGCAACGTGAAGGCAATAGGCCGGATGAAAATTCTTTATCGGATATATTCCATAATTGTTGGTAACAGCGTGATCGATTGATTTTGCATACCAAATTAGGCGGCTGCAATAAAGCAAATGCAAAGAGTTTTGAATCCTGTATAATCCTCCCGTTAACGACTTTTCAGGTTTCAGACGGCCTGATGCTGCATCAGGCCGTCTGGGGAATAATGATGGCTAGAGATAACCGCATACAAATGTTTCCGCATGAATGGCGCGCCAGTACGACACTTTCAGGTGTCTATGCGCTGAGAATGTTAGGCATGTTTTTGGTATTGCCGGTGTTGGCTTTATATGCGGCAACCTTGCCCGGCGCGGAAAACGACAAAGCCTTAATCGGTTTGGCCATGGGTATTTACGGCTTGACGCAGGCATTGCTGCAATTGCCGATGGGCATGGCTTCGGATAAGTTTGGCCGTAAAAAAGTAATTTACATTGGCCTGATTATTTTTGCTGCCGGCAGCTTTATGGCGGCGGTAGCTGATTCTCTAATCATGCTGGTGGTGGCGCGCGCTTTACAGGGTGCAGGCGCAGTGAGCGCGGCGGTAACGGCTTTATTGGCGGATTTGACGCGCGATGAAGTGCGCACCCGTGCCATGGCGATGATTGGTTTGAGCATTGGCCTGACTTTTTCCGTGAGCTTGGTGCTGGCGCCGATGATGGCGGCTTGGATTGGTGTGCAGGGCTTATTTGCCCTGACCGGCGTGCTGACACTGATCAGCATCGGCGTGGTGGCATGGTTAACGCCCAATCCCGAGCAATCGCGTGTGCACGATGATGCGCAAGCCCAGCCGGGTCGGGTGGCGGAAGTATTGAAAAACCGCCAGTTATTAAGCTTGGATTTCGGTATTTTCGCGCTGCATGCGGCGCAAATGGCGCTGTTTACCACCTTGCCGTTTGCCATGGAAGCATTGGGCTTGCTAAAAACCCAGCATTGGAAAGTGTATCTGCCGGCAACCATTATCGGCTTGGTGTTGATGGTGCCGCTGATTATTGTTGGTGAAACACGCAATAAGCTGAAACAAGTGTTTATTTTCGGCATTGTGTGCATTGCTTCAGCGCAAATCGCTTTGATGTTTGGCCTGAACTCGATTTGGCTCATCACAGCGTTTATGATTATTTATTTTATCGGTTTCAATGTGTTGGAAGCCAGCCTGCCGTCGATGGTGTCGAAAATCGCGCCGTCGGATTTGAAGGGTACGGCAATGGGTGTGTACAATACCATGCAATCCATCGGCCTGTTTGTCGGCGGCACGATTGGCGGGGTGTTGTTCCAGCATTACGGTTTCAACGGCGTGTTTGCGTTTTGCAGCGCGTTAATGTTGGTGTGGCTGCTAATTGCTTGGGTATCACCAGCGCCGAAGCCGGTGAAAAACATAGCTTATGCGGTTCAACCGCAATGGCAGGGGCGAACTGACGCGCTTTACCATGCGCTGATCGGATTATCCGGTGTGGAAGCGGTAACGTTCAGCCAAGACAAACAAACCGTTTATATTAAAGCGTTGCAAAAAGGTTTCGACCCGTCGGCGGCGGAAAAAATCATTTTAGGAGATTAATATGTCATTGAATAAAGTCATCCTTATCGGCCGCTTGGGTCGCGACCCGGAAGTCCGTTACATGCCCAACGGTGAAGCCGTGTGCAACTTCAGCATCGCCACCAGCGAAACATGGAACGACCGCAACGGCCAGCGCCAAGAGCGCACCGAGTGGCACAACATCACTATGTACCGCCGCTTGGCTGAAATTGCGGGGCAATACCTGCGCAAAGGCGGCCAAGTATATTTGGAAGGCCGCATCCAAAGCCGCAAATACCAAGGCAAAGACGGCATCGAGCGTACTGCTTACGATATCATCGCTAGCGAAATGAAAATGCTCGGCGGCCGCAACGATAATTCAGGCGGCGCACCTTATAATGATGGCGGCTATGACCAAAGCGGTTATCAAGGTTCGCAAGGCGGCTACCAACAATCGGCACCGCAGCAATCTTACCAATCCGCTCCGGCTCACCAGCAAGAAGCGCCAAGCGCACCACCGGCTGCCCCGGCTCGTCGCGCACCAACCGCTCCGGCTGCTCCGGTTGATGATATTGACGATGATATTCCGTTTTGAGTTACATATAATTTAAAACTGTAAAATAAAACCCATATAAATATAGAGAACCCTTTATTTTAAAAGGGTTCTCTTTTTTTACATTAATTTTGACACAACATCTTTAATTTGATAGTATTTATATATGATATTTTTGTAAATTAAATGAATATGTATAGATTAGAAACAGTCCTTTTTTCAAATGGAGAACGTTTTCCTATATTGGTTAATGTTAAAACTGGTATTCCTGATTTTTATTCAACCTTATGGGTAACTGTGGAACTACGTAATCAATCCGCAGTAAACACAATTAGAAATAAGCTGGGAACTATACAGTGGATAATGAATTGGGAAAAACAGAATAATCTTGTTATTAGTGATCTAATTCATAACAAAGTACTCTTAACAGAAAACCAATTAGAATCTCTTATTCGGCATATGAGAATAAATGTAAAAAAGCAAAAGAATGTAATCAATACAAAAAAAAGTGTGTTAATGAAAGGTAGGACTCAATTTATTGATATTTATTCTGCCGTATCTCTTAGTCATCAATATAATAGACTAACAACGCTTTCAGAATACATATTATTTCTATCTAAAGTAATTAATGTATCTAATGAATATATTGAAAAATTGACGAAACTAATTACGTTAATTAAAGAGTCAAGACCTAAAAATCATAAAACATTATCTATCAAACCAGAAAGTGTGCTACCTGATGGATTGTTAGATGAGTTTATGTCTATTGCGAACTTTTCTAATCCTAATAATCCATTTCAAGATATTGGAATTAGAAAAAGAAACCATTTGATGTTTATCTTATTAAAGGAATTAGGGATTAGAAGAGGAGAGCTATTATCAATTCAAATCCCATTTATTGATATAGGAACAGCTAAATCCTCAATTACAATTAGACGAACGCATGATGATAAATTTGACACAAGGAAGAAGCAAGCTGTAAGTAAAACGAAAGAAAGGCGACTTCCTATTTCACAAAATATAGCTCAACTTATCAATGACTATATTATGAACTATCGCTCTAAGATTCCTAACGCTAATAAACATCCATATTTATTTGTAACCCATCGAAAAGGAAAAACGCAAGGAAACCCAATTAGTACCAGTTCTTTTGATAATGTTATTGTACCAACGATGAAAAAGATAGATTCTAAATTTTCAATTATTCATCCACATATTTTTCGTCATGAATGGAACTTAGATTTTTCACGAAAGGTGGATAAAAATAATCAAAATGTAAATCATGATTCTTCTCATAAAGATTTTATTTCTCCTGAAAAAGAAGCAAAGATGAGACAACATCTTATGGGACATACATCCGAGAAATCAGGAAATATTTATAATCAACGTTATATAAGAGAAAAAGCTAACAAGATATTATTAGATCTTCAGATTGAGTTTCAAAAAAAGGTTGATAATTATGAATCAGAATAAACGTCTTAGACAGTCAAGAGATGGGTATGTATTTGATGAAAATGAAAACTCTTGGCATATAAGTAAAGATATTACAATTAATTTCTCTCAAGCTGTATTAGATATAGATCATAAAACACTAGCAGGATTTAAAAAAACACTTGCTATTTATGCTGAAAAATATTCTAGCTACCATACTTTTAATATGCATCGTCGATTCCAAGAATTTGTAATAAGTACTAACTCAAATATTATTGATACATCTGTGATAATAAATTGGAAAGCTACTTTAGGTAAAGAGCGTGAGTGGCATTTAGGAGCATTAAAGGGTTTTTTACTGTCATGGCATGAGTATGGCTATTATGGAGTTGATAAATCTGTTGTGTCATTGCTAGAAAGCTTTACGTTGAGTGGAAATGATAAAGGTAAATCGGTATTAATGAGATGCCCTTATACAGGAGCATTTACCGAAAATGAAATTTTGGCTTTAATGGCTGAACTTGCTAGACTTTGGAGAGAAGATCTTATTTCATTTGAAACATATGCATATATTCACTTACTTCAATCTACAGCTAGAAGACCCATTCAAATACGCCATTTAAAATTTGAAGACCTAAGAAAGGAAATCTCTCAAGGAACATGGAATTATTTTCTAAATATCCCTAGTGCAAAAAAAAGAGGAGGGTTATTTAGAGAAACGTTTAAAAAGCTTGCTATCACAGAGGACTTATATTTAATTCTCCTAAACTTTATGGAACATCAATATAAGAAATTGCTTAGTCTGGTTGATGAAACCTTTATTTCTAGTTATAAAATGAAATTACCAATGTTTATTGATTGGAATTGTTTAAAGAAGAATATCAAAAATAGGAATTTTGATCTTTCATTATTAAGCAAAGATATTTTTCATTATTCTGCTTCTTCGTTGGAGCTATACGCATTACGAAAATTCTGTATTCACCAAAAAGCAATTTCAGAACGAACAGGTGAAATTATTCATGTAACAGCAAGACGTTTTCGCCATACTAGAGGAACAAATCTAGGAAGAAAAGGGGTTGGGGCAACGATTATAGCAGAGCTCCTAGATCATACAGATACACAAAACGTTAAAGTTTATACTGAAAATACAGCTGATACAGTGCAATACATTGATCGTGTTATGGGTGCTGAAATGGGAAAACTAGCTCAAGCATTTACAGGTAGAATTATTTCTAACTTAAATGAAAGCGAGAGGGGGCACGATCCAACATCTTTAATAACCAATAACGGAATAGATACAATAGGTGCTTGTGGTACAAATGATTTTTGTATAACTGGCTATGAAACTTGTTATTTATGTCCTAAGTTTAGACCGCTCGTTGATGGTCCTCATCAACAAATCTTAAATAAGTTGTATGAGGAAAAGGAAGAACGTTTAAAACAGACTAAAAGCATAGATTATGCATCATCCAAAGATCGTATTATTCTAGCTGTTGAGTATGTTGTTCAAGCTTGCAATGATATGAAAAGAACTATGGGGAGCCACTGATTATGAACAATCTAATTTTTACTCCGAAAGATAATAATCCTAAATCTAATTTAGAGCAATTTATTAATTTCAGTAAAAATCAGCTTACTACCTTTGGAAATGATTGCTGGGAAAACAACCAATGGAAAACAACATTCAGCATTTATCCAGTTCAGGTTCGTTTTTCCACAGAAAGAATTAAATCTACAGCTTATAAATATGAGCCATTAGCTGCACCATTCATTGAATTTGCCAAAGCCTATATTCGTTATACTTATTCTCTAAGTCCTATTCGGAATTTAGCCCGACATACTGAATCTTTACGTATAGTTGAAATGGCTCTCTACAATATTAAAGGAAAAGCTGACATACTTCAGCTTGATTATTTAGTTATTCATGAAGTAGAAAATATCGTATCAAAGAAATATAAAAAAGGTACGGAATCAGTCAATAAATTAGGTTATCAACTTCAAAAGTTATTTGATTTTTGTAGAGAAAATCAAATTACACCTCAACTACCTTTATGGGAAAATCCTTATAAACGCCCTAGAGATTTGACTATACTACTGGATGATAAAGGAAAAGAATACCGTTCAAGTAAAATGCCAACTGATGAAGAAATGATGCTGGTTGCTAAACTCTTTCATGATGCCCCTAATTTAGACAAAGAAACTGAATATTATACAGCTGTTATGGCTCTACTTATGGTCGCTCCATCTCGTTGTTCTGAGTTGATGTCTTTATCTGTTAATTGCTTAGAATGGGAGAATGATAGCTTAGGAAATAAGCAATTAGGTATTCGATGGATACCTGCAAAAAATGGTAAAGTGGGATTAAAATGGGTTCCTAGCTGTATGCAAGATATTGTTGTTGAAGCCGTTAAACGTTTAACAAGTATAGGCTCCTTAGCAAGAGGGGTTGCTAAATTTGCGGAAGAAAATCCTAATATATTGATGTTATCGAATAAAGAGGCTGCTCCATCCCATTTTTTATATCAAAAACCTTTGACTAATAGTGAAATAGCTGAAGTGTTAGATATTGATTCCCAAAATATCTGTAACACCAAATGGTTTAAAAATTTAATAAGTGAAAATGATGGAATTATAACTTATGAGGTGTTAGGAAAATTTTTATATAAAAAATATACATCAAAATTTCATAATTGGCCTTATGTTGATAAACATAAAAATGTTAAGGTTTCTGAAGCTTTATTATTATTTAGAGAAAATGAATTTCATGATGACTTTTCCCCTAAAAGTTTTTCTTTTGTGTTACCAACGGTGAATCAAATTAATAATAGGTTTTGCTATTCTAAAACTCGTCCTAAAACATCATTATGGGAAAAACATTGTATAGGCACATCCAAAGGAGAATTCATAAGATTACCATCACACAATGCAAGACATTGGTTAAGTACAAAAGCTGAACGAGGAGGAATGGATGAGTTAACTTTAGCTAATTGGGCAGGACGAGCAAGAGTTGCAGATAACAAGGCTTATGATCACAGAACAGAAGAAGAAAAAAGTGAATCAGTTAGGAATTTACTCATTCCCGAAGATATTTCTATCTTAGATAAAATTCATTTGAATCTTCCTATTACCTATGAAGACTTAGGGAAAGATAGAATTGGAATCGCAACGGTAACAGAAATAGGGATCTGTGAACATGATTATGCAATGTCTCCATGTTCTCGTCATGGTGATTGTGAAACATGTAAAGAGCTTATTTGTATTAAA
This sequence comes from Neisseria sp. CCUG17229, assembly GCF_047839235.1. Classification (NCBI taxonomy): domain Bacteria; kingdom Pseudomonadati; phylum Pseudomonadota; class Betaproteobacteria; order Neisseriales; family Neisseriaceae; genus Neisseria; species Neisseria sp. CCUG17229. Next base: position 1,295,518 of record NZ_CP181247.1, on the reverse strand, counting down.
GGATTAGAGTCTTCTTTAGAAATATTAAAGCAACGTGAGACTCAATTAACCGAGCAATTTAATAAAGCCAAAGAACACCATAAAATAGGTGTTTTTGGTGCAGATCGTTGGATAAGTAACCTAGGATGGAGATTAACACATATAAAAACTAAAATTAAGTTCTTAGAAAATAGTGAAATCCCAAATGGATCATTATTAAGAATGCCTGATGAGTACGACCCTTCTCCAGTTAAATTAGCTTTACAGGAAAAGGGAATGGATATAGATCTTCAAAAGCCTGAAACAGCTAGATTAGACGATGATTTATATAGACTAATGGAGTTATAGTATGCCTAAAATTCTTATCACAGAGGAAAATTTAGAAGATATAATCATGTTGATTAATACTTGGGAGGGTAAATTAACATGGGATTTACTTTGTTCTGAAGTTTCACAACTATTGAATATTAAAAGCATTGAAAGACAATCACTAGCTAATTATAGTGATATACAAAAGGCTTTTAGTACACGGAAACAAAGAATAAAAGAAAACTCTAAAGCTAATCCTCAACCAAATGTAACGATAGATTATTTGCAAAAACAAGTAAATAATTTAAAGGCTCAAGTACAACGATTGGAAGAAATCAATGAGCAATACAAGCAAAAATTCATTGTATGGCAGTATAATGCATATATGCATGGAATGACAGAAGATAAGCTAAATAAGCCACTTATTGCAGTTAATCGCCAGCATCGATAAAGAGATACCGTTTGAAATTTAAATTTCAAACAGTATTTTTTCAAAAAGATTATCCTTCTCTTCTTGGGATTCTATCCTCCGGTGTTACTGATGTTAATTTGGCTAATTTCGGGGCTAGCCATTCTCTGAGGTCATCCATTAAGGAATAAACTACAGGCACAAATACTAGGCTCAACAAGGTTGAGGCGATTAAACCACAAATGACAGCGATTGCCATAGGTGCTCTAAATGCCGCGCCTGCACCGCTGGCAAACACAGCCGGGATCATTCCCGCTACCATTGCAATGGTGGTCATTAAAATCGGGCGGACACGTTCCGAACCCGATTGAATTAAGGCTTGATGGCGTATCATTCCTTGTTGACGTTTTTCTATCACGAAGTCCACCAGCAAAATGGAGTTTTTAGTTACGATGCCCATTAACATCAAAATGCCGATCACAGAAGACATATCCAACGCTGCACCGTAGGCGAGCAAGCCAACTGCTGCGCCGCCAATAGAGAGCGGAAGTGCGGTCAAAATGGTAAGCAGTTGCAAGAAATCCTTGAACAACAATACCAGCACTAACAACACCATCGCTACGCCAGACGCCATAGCAAAGCCGAATTGGCTGAACATTTCGTCCATCATTTCCGCATCGCCCGATGATGGCACACGCACGCCGTCAGGCAGGTTTTGCATTATCTGTAGCTCGTTGATTTGAGATAATGCGGTGCCGATGGTTTGCCCTAAGGCTAAATCTGCTTCCACTGCAATGCAGCGTTCACGGTCGAAACGCTCTAAACTTGCCGATGAATATCGGCAACGATACGGCACTTATGGCGAGCTCGTGAATATGCCTGTTCACGCAGTGGTAAAACACCCTGAAAATCTGACGATGGAGCAAGCGGCTGCCAGTTGGATGATGTTTGTAACCGCATACGGCGGTTTGATTGAATTTGGCAAGGTGCAAAAAGGCGATTTTGTTGTATTGGGCGGAGCGACCAGCTCGGTAGGCATTGCCGCCATTCAAATCGCCAAAATGCAAGGGGCAAACGTGATTGCTCTGTCTCGCACGCACGCCAAAGGCGATGTGCTTTTACAGAAAGGGGCGGATTTTGTGATTGCCACCAAAGAAGATGACGTTACGGCTAAATTACTAGAAATTACAAACGGCAAAGGCGTGAATTTGGTGTTCGACCCTGTGGGTGGCAAAGAAGCAGCAAAAATTATCAACGCAATGACACAAGACGGCAAATACATCATCTACGGTGCATTAAGCCACGATGATATCGCCGTGCCTGTGTTCCCAATTTTAGGCAAACACTTAACCGTGCGAGGCTATGAATTGTTTGAAATCACTACCGTACCAGAAAAACTCGCTCAAGCGAAAAAATTCGTGTTTGACGGCTTAGCAAGCGGTCAATTAAAACCAGAAATTGACAAAGTTTTTGCTTTTGATGAAATGGCGGAAGCTCACCGTTATATGGAAAGCAATGCACAGATTGGGAAGATTTTGGTAAAGGTTTGATTGTTTTAAGGTAAATATGCCGTCTGAAAAATAAGTTTCAGACGGCACATCGTTATTTTACCTGCCGATTAAGCCACCACACTAGCGAGAGCATCACAGGCACTTCCACCAGCACACCGACCACCGTTGCCAATGCCGCCCCCGAGTGCAAACCGAACAAAGAAATTGCCACCGCCACCGCCAATTCAAAAAAATTACTCGTGCCAATCAAGCACGCAGGGGCGGAAATTTCGTGTGGTAATTTGAGCTATTTTGCCAAAACGTGAGCCAAGGCAAAAATGCCGTAAGTCTGTGCCAGCAAGGGAATGGCAATCAGCAAAATAATCAAGGGATTGGCAATAATGGTTTGGGTTTGAAAGGCAAACAGCAACACCACCGTCAAAATCAAACCCATAATGGAAAAAGGTTTCAGGCTGCCTGAAAAATATTCCACTATTCTTTTTCTTTAATACCTTGAATAATCTGACACTTATCAACCGTTTTATTTTCACAACCCACAAATTGCATTAGAAAAGTTTTAACTTGTTGTAGTTCTGTGATTTGTTCGTCCAAATATGCCAAATGTTGCTCGGCAAGTGCATTGATTTCATTGCATTGTTTGTTAGGCGTTTGTTGTAATTGCAACAGCGTTTTGATGTTACTTAAAGAAAGACCGATATTACGGCAAGTTTTAATAAAGTGTAATTGTTCTAACTGATTTTCATCAAACACACGATAGCCGTTTTGTTGATGTGTAGGGGCGATTAAGCCTTGTTTTTCATAATAACGAATGGTTTCCAAATGTACGCCTGTTTGTTCACTGGCTTGTTTTATTTTAAAAAATTTTGACATTTTGGCTTGACCCTGTAATGACTACGGAGTTTATAGTATAGGAAATTTCATCTTAAAACAGGAGCAAAAAAAATGGCGTGCCAAAATTGTTGTGGTTCAAATCAGCCCATTCATCAATCGCCCAAGTACAAAAAAGCCTTGTGGATTGTCTTGATATTAAATTTATCAATGTTTTTTGTGGAAATTGTGATGGGGGTTAAATCAGGTTCAACTTCGCTGTTGTCGGACAGTTTGGATTTCTTGGGCGACAGTGCCAATTATTTGATAAGTTTGATTGTTTTGCCAATGGCGTTAAGTTACCGAGCCAAAGCATCTATGGTTAAGGGGCTAACGATGGGCGGTTTTGGTTTATTTATTTTAATGACAACCATTTATCGTGTGTTTTATGGGGAAATGCCCAGTTATTCTGAAATGAGCATTGTGGGATTTTTGGCGTTATTGATCAATGTGTCGGCATTGTTGATATTATTAAAATTTCGTGATGGCGACAGCAATGTCCGCAGTGTGTGGGTGTGTTCCCGAAACGATGCGATTGGTAATGTGGCGGTAATTTTGGCGGGTATGGCAGTTTATTTTTTTCAATCAAAATATCCTGATTTAATTGTGGCGTTTGTTTTGGCATTTTTGGCATTACAAGCCAGTCAAGAAATCATCAAAAGGGCTTGGGCGGAATTAAAAGTCAGTTAATTTAAAACACCGTTTGGATTGATGTTCAAGCGGTGTTTTTATTTTTAAATTTTGCAAAATAACTTTCAGGCTGCCTGAAAAACCTACACCCCTTTATTCCCCAGCGATTTTCGGTTTATCCACCACACCAGCGAGAGCATCACAGGTACTTCCACCAACACACCGACCACCGTTGCCAATGCCGCCCCAGAATGCAAACCGAACAAAGAAATTGCCACCGCCACCGCCAATTCAAAAAAATTACTCGTGCCAATCAAGCACGCAGGGGCGGAAATTTCGTGTGGTAATTTGAGCCATTTTGCCAAAACGTGAGCCAAGGCAAAAATGCCGTAAGTCTGTGCCAGCAGGGGAATGGCAATCAGCAAAATAATCAAAGGGTTGGCAATAATGGTTTGGGCTTGAAAGGCGAACAGCAACACCACCGTCAAAATCAAGCCCATCACGGAAAAGGGTTTTAGGTTGCCTGAAAATTGTGCCACCGATTTACCCGATTTTTGTAAATAAGAGCGGGTAAGCCAGCCTGCCAGCAAGGGCAGCAGCACATACAAAACCGTGCTTAAAATCAAGGTGTTCCACGGAATTTCTATGTCGCTTACGCCGAGCAATACGCCTGCAATCGGAGCATACGCCACAATCATAATCAAATCATTGACCGAAACCTGCACCAAAGTGTAATTGGGGTCGCCTTTGACCAGTTGCGACCACACAAACACCATTGCCGTACACGGTGCCACACCCAGCAAAATCATGCCGGCAATGTATTCTTGTGCCGACTGTGCGTCCACCCAACCTGCAAAAAACACCCGAAAAAATAACCAGCCGAACACCGCCATCGTAAACGGCTTGACCAACCAGTTGATAAATAAGGTTAAAAATAAGCCCTTTGGTTTTTTGCCCACGTCTTTGATTGCCGACCAATCAATCTGAATCATCATCGGATAAATCATCAGCCAAATCAGTATCGCCACAGGCAAATTCACATGAGCCACTTCCAAAGATGCAACCCATTGAAATACATTGGGAAACCAAACACCCAAAATCACGCCCAGCACAATCGCCAACGCCACCCAAAGGCTTAAAAAACGTTCAAACAACCCCATGATTTACTCCTTATGATTAATAATTTCGCCGTCTTCTTTGACAAACGGGGTCGCAAAAGGCGGTAAAAATGCCAAAACTGTTTCGGACGGACGGCATAATTTCACGCCTTTTTCGCTCACCACAATCGGACGATTGATTAAAATCGGTTCACGAAGCATGGCGGTGATGAGTTCGTCATCGCTTAACTTTTCGTTTTGCAAACCAAGCGTTTCATACGGCACTACATTCGTCCTAAGTAACTGGCGGGGCGTGATGCCCATGCGTTTGATTAAATTACGCAAAGTCGCTTCATCAGGCGGATTTTTCAAATATTCAATCATGTGTGGCTCAATACCAGCGTGGCGGATGAGTGCCAGCACATTGCGTGAAGTACCGCAGTTTGGGTTGTGATAAATGGTGATGTTCATAGTTACTCCAATCTTTCAAGAAATATAGAAATATTTGGCAATAATTTTTCAGGCTGCCTGAAAATCACTGGCAAGATTCGCCTGTTTGAGAACAGCAGTTTTGGGTCAGAAAATGGGTCAATGCCATCATCAAATCCAGCTCGGCAAAATAACGCATGTGCCGTCCTTCCTGCACCACACGCACAAGCCCCGAATGCAACAGGCTTTTTAGATGAAAAGACACATTATTCGGGGCAAGGTTAAGCTGTTTTGCCAAGTCGCCAGCAATCATGCCAGTACTGCCTGCGGCGGTAAGTTGTTGAAAAATCGCCAGTCTTATCGGAGAAGACAGGCTCTCAAAGAGTTTGCTTGCTTGTATCGTATTCATAGGCGTAATTATAACAAGAAATTTCAATATTTCAAGTATGATTGAAATGTTTTTTTAATTGCCCGAAACCATCTTTCCAAATCAAAAAACCAACTTCCCATTTTTCGCTATTCTTATCCTAATTTCAATACATTAAAATACGCTCATTCCATTTCATAAATAAGGTAAAAAAATGACCAAACAAATTCAATTTACAAAAACAGGTTCGCCTGATGTCCTGCAAATCGTTGATGTACAAATCCCCGCCCCAAAATCGGGCGAAGTGCAAATCCAAATGCACGCTTTGGGACTAAACCGTGCCGAGATGATGTATCGGGAAGGGGCGTATGTGATTGACTCTGTGTTCCCTGCGACTTTGGGTTATGCAGGGGCAGGCGTGGTCGTGGCGGTGGGCGATGACGCTGGCGAATTTCAAATCGGCGACAAAGTGAGCGTCTGATCTGCACCCCAAAAGTTGGATTAAAAACCAACTGATTAAGGTGCAGATTTTTTATGACGAAATACAACCAATCTTTCAAACAAGAAGTGATCGCATTTTTTCTCCAAAACGGGAAAAATTGCTCACTCACTCGCCAGCAATTTCAGCTTAAAGCCTCCACGCTACGTCGTTGGATTTCGCAATATAACTATAATGGAATCAATAGTTTAGCCGTACTGGGTAAGAAGCAAAAATATTCCCCAGAATTTAAATTAACCGTCATACAAGCGGTCAAAAAGGGGCAATTTTCTGCAGAAAGTGCTTGTCTGCATTTTGGTATTGCTAATTCAGGGGTGATTAGCCAGTGGTTGCAAGCCTTTGAAAAACAAGGTATAAACGGCTTATTTCCAAAGCCGAAAGAACGACCAGCAATGAAACCGAAATACCCGAAAATGCCTCCCCCCCAAAACCGAAGAAGAACGCTTGCGTTATCGGATTTTGGAACTGGAAGCGGAGAATGCTTACCTAAAAAAGTTGCGGGAACTCAACCAAGCAAAAATGCGGAAAAAGTAGCCATCATGAAAATGTTGAGGGTAAATTTTTCCTTGGAAATATTACTCCATTTGACAGGTTTAAAACGCTGTTCATTCTTTTATCATTTACAGCTTAAAATTGATAAAAATGTGGCAATTAGGCAGGAAATTGTTGAGATTTATCGCAAAAATGACGGCAATTATGGCTATCGTCGTATTACGTTAGCATTGCGAAAAATGTTCGGTGCAATTAACCATAAGCGTGTGCAAGCGATAATGCAACAGCTTGATTTAAAAGGAAAATGTAAGCAGAGAAAATATCGTTCTTACAAAGGCGAAGTGGGTAAAATTGCCGAGAATTTATTGCGACAGGATTTTCACACAAACGCTCCAAATGAAAAGCTCGTCACGGATATTACCGAGTTTAAATGTGCGGAAGGCAAACTTTATCTTTCGCCGATTAAGGACTTATTTAATGGCGAAATTATCGCCTATGACCTTGCCCGAAGCCCAAACTTTGAGCAAATAATGCGAATGATGAAACAAGCTGTCGCAAAGCTCCCGCAAGGAGCAAGCCTGATTTTACATTCCGACCAAGGATGGCAATATCAGATGGCAGGTTATCAGGCGATATTGAAACAAAACGGCATCGTGCAAAGTATGTCAAGAAAAGGAAATTGCTTGGATAACAGTGCGATGGAAAGCTTTTTCGGGCGATTGAAGACGGAATGTTATTTTGGTAAACGATTTGAAACATTTGAGCAACTCGAACAAACTATTCACAAATATATTCATTATTACAATCACGAGCGTATTCAAGTGAGACTAAAAGGACTAAGCCCTGTAGCATACAGAACTGAGTCCTTGAATTAACGTAGTCTAACTTTTTGGGGGCAGATCAATAATTAAATTTTGTAAAAATAAATCATAAAAAACCAAGAGAAGAAAATACTCACTTTTATTAAAGCATCAAGACCATAAAATATTATCTATATAACCGGAAAGTGAATTACCAGATAGGTTATTAAATAAGTTCATATGTAGCCACTGTTATCGGTGTATTGGTTGAAGTGCCTGTGATGCTCTCACTTGTTGCGTTGTTAAACCGTTGGAATAAATAATGACAAGCAGAGGGATTTTCGCAATTTACAAATTTTCACGAAAATCCCTCTATTTTTATAGTTAGATACCACTATTCCACTTTAAACATCCCCATCATACCGAGATTTTCATGTTCTAAAATATGGCAATGGTACATTTTCAACCCAGTATGTCCTTGCTTAAAGCGAATAATCACTTTTTCATAAGGGCGTAAATTAACCACATCTTTTAACGCTCTGCCTTCTGGCTTAAAGGTTTTACCGTTTAACGTATGTTGAATTACTTCAAATTGAGTGCCGTGTAAATGGAATGGATGATCCATATGGCTTTCATTGAAGATTTCCCACTGTTCCACTTCATTCAATTTGGTAACAAAATCAATACGGTTCATATCAAAGGTTTGACCGTTGATTAAGAACATACCATTCATCATTGGTGGAATAGGGTTGTCCGTTGGTGTTGTAGTAGCGTGATGTGTACCGTGATTCATCATTGGCATATTCGTATGGTTCATCATTTTTTCACTAAAGCGAATTTGGCGAACCTGCTTTGGCTCATCCCAGTTAGGCAAGGACCTTAAGCTTTCAGGTAACTGAACAGGTTCTGATTTCACCTGAATTGTGGCTAAAGTGAGATCTTTAGGCTGTTCTTGCACCATCATCTTACGGCGATCATAATAACCGCTTTGTAAATTGACTGTTCCTTGCGTTTCACCCACCATAATCACTTCAACGCGTTCGGCTGGTGTAAGTAGCAGTTCATCAACAGGCGAGCGAGGTTTTTCAAGTAAACCACCTTCGGTACCCACCACAATCCATTTCACCCCTGGAATGTTTAAACGAAAATAACGAGCGCTAGTGGCATTCCAAAGACGGATTCGTTCATTCGTTTTCACTTGAATCTGGGGCTGATATTGACCGTTGATTAACACAAATTCACCCTCACGGCCGTTCATCCAATCTAACATCGTGTTTGCTGGAATGGTGCCATCGGCATTTAAACGCAGATCGGAAATCACCCAATGTTGTTCAGGAAGGTGTGCAAGCGGATCATTTTTCGCTTTAACAACGAAAGTGCCTGCTAAGCCTTTATAGACTTGTTCGGAAACATGGTCATGTGGATGAGGGTGGTACCAATATGTCCCAGCACTGCCTTGAGGTAGCGTAAAGCGATAGACTTTTTTCCCTTGCGGTTCAACCATATCCATCGGGTTACCATCCGCCTCATTTGGTACATCTAAGCCGTGCCAATGTACTGTTGAGGGTTGTGGTAGGTGATTGATAAATTCAATTTCTACGGTGTCGCCTTCAAATACTTCAATTTGTGGCCCTGGTAGTTGTCCGTTATAAGCCCAAAATTCCGTTTCTTTATTGTCTGCGAGGCGAATTTTAATTGGCTCTGCTTTTAAAGTGGCTTTGAATAGCCCTGCTTGAGTCGATTGATTAGCAAGTTTTGGCAATATCCCATTAAGCGATAAACCTGAAGGCATCGCCTCAGTTGGCATTAGGCCAGTAGGTACTGAATGCATCATCGCCATATTGCCATGTTGTGCGTGGTTCATCATATTCGCAAGGCTATAAAGCGAGCTACTGGCTAAGCTAATTCCAATTCCATAACGTAAAAAATCTCGACGTTTCATTCTTTCACCCCCCTATTGGTTATAGGATTTGAATACTTCACTTTCACCGTTTTTTTTAATTAAAACAACATCATAAGGATCTTTGCGTCCGCCGTATGCTTCACCGTCCATACCTGGTGAACCAATCGGCATGCCAGGTGCGGACAAGCCAACTGCATCGGGTTTTTCTGCGAGTAAACGTTTGATATCCTCAGCAGGTACATGTCCTTCAATCACATAGCCATCAATCACTGCCGTGTGGCAAGAGGCGTGTTCATTTTTAATGTTAAAGCGCTTATGAGCATCATAATTGCCTGTTTCGTTGACTTTAATCTCAAAACCGTTTTTCTGCATATAGCTGATCCATTCATTACAACAGCCACAAGTCGGGCTTTTCCACACTTCCATAGAAAGTGTTTGTGCTTGAACACAAGCGGTTATCCCTAAACTTAAAAGCAACAATAAGCGGGTGAATTTATGTAATTTCATAAGATGTCCTTATTTTTATTGAGATGGAATGGCGCAATGTTAAAGCTTGACCTAGGGTTAAGGTCAAGTAATCTGAAAAAATTCTATCATTTGAAAATTTTTCTCAAAATCCTACTGCTTGTAGTAGAGATATGCCAACGTACCATCCACTATTATTTTTTAAAATGTGATCAGAATGATTATTTATGATGTTCTGAATGACCACCTTGAGTATTCGGCATATTCATATTAGGGTTCATTTCTTGATGCATCTTCATCATTTCTTCAGGCGTTATTTCGCCCGTCATCATTTGGTTGTGCATTTCTGTCATTTGTTTAGCATCCATTTGCATTGAATGAGTCATTGCTGGTGTAGTGGGTTGATAGCCTGCTGAAATAGGATCTGCCATGCCAAAGATCATAGCAAAGTGACTCACAAATAAGAAAATCACAAGATAAACCGCATGTAATTTAATTTTTGCACTATCCACGAGATTTTTATGAATAACTTTTAATTCCATGAGTAAAATAATAAAAATAGGAAAGGTAGCTAATAATAGTGATGCAATTGATGCGATATCTACCCAACCACGCCATTCAGTAATAGTCGGTACGATAATAAAACCAACATAAGCGGCTACAATCGTGTAATAAACACCGAGCACAACACTTAAAATTTTATTCCAATGTTTCCAATGATTATTAGTGTTGTCTTTATAGAATAAGGCAAAAAATTCCGTTGCAACAAGCAATTCTCCAATAATCATTGGAATGACCATAAATAAAATAAGGTTCCAAGGCGAAGCAGCTAATAGCTCCATATAATGTGTCATAATCATTTTTTTACTCCTAAGTTTGATTAATTGTCTAACATAAAAAATGAATTTGTGATGAAATGCATATTCATTTTTATAAGTACACTATATCGTTTCTTTCTCAACATAAAGATGACGGCAACATTACAATTTTGTCATCTTCGCTTTTTGATTTAATAACTTGTTATAATTCTGAAACACATAAGGAGACATTGTGAAAATTTTAGTTGTAGAAGATGAAATCAAAGCCGGAGATTACTTAAAACAAGGTTTAAGTGAAGCCGGTTTTATGGTTGATATCGCACGCAATGGCGTAGATGGTTTACATTTTGCTTTAACTGAAGATTATCAATTGATCATTTTAGATGTAATGTTGCCAAAATTAGATGGCTGGCAAGTGTTACAAATGTTACGTCAAGCTGAGAAAAAATTCCCTATTTTGTTACTGACTGCAAAAGATCAAGTAGAAGATAAAGTGAAAGGATTAGAGTTAGGTGCAGATGATTATTTAGTGAAACCTTTTGCCTTTGCAGAACTGTTGGCGCGCGTTCGTACATTACTTCGCCGTATTCCAAATGAAGAAAAAAAGATTCAGACAACATCATTAAAAATAGCAGACTTAGAATTAGATTTACTGAAACGGAAAGTAAGTCGAGCAGGTCATCGCATTGATTTAACTACCAAAGAATTTGCTTTACTGGAGCTACTCATTCAACGGCAGGGAGAAGTATTACCTCGTATGCTCATTGCCTCTCATGTTTGGGATATGAATTTTGATAGCGATACTAATGTGATTGATGTCGCGATTCGTCGTTTACGCAATAAAATTGATGATGGTTATATCCCCAAGCTTATTCACACAGTACGTGGCGTGGGATATGTTTTAGATCTAAGGGAAGAAGATGATGTATAAACGATCTCTCACTTTTCGCCTTTCAGCCTTATTTGCTATCGTGATGGTAAGCCTATTGAGCCTACTCGGTTTTTTCGGTTTCTCTGCACTTGAACAACATTTTCAACAACTCGATCAAAACGAGTTAAATAATAAAGTGCGGTTAATTCAACAAGAAATTAGTCATACAGCCGTTGATGAACTAATGACCGTTTTAAATAAACAGATCGCTCGCTATACTTCAACATCAGATTTAGTCATTTACTATAATCAAGCGGAATTTGCTCACTCAAAAAATGTCTCATCAATTCCCGCCAATATTCAAAAAGATATTCAGCAAACTCAAGACATTTCAATGCTATTAGAATGGGAGAAGGACGCACATACTTTGCGTGGTGTCGCATTTTCAGCAACTACATTAGATAAAATTGTCTTACAAGGTATCTTATTTTCATCGACAGGACATCATCTTCTTTTTATGCAAAATATCAAAATCAGTTTTGTTATTTTTGTACTCATTTTAAGTGGAATAGGCTCAATTTTAGGATATTTAAGCGTCAGGAGTACACTTAAACCACTCCAAAAAGTACAAGCATTAGCCAATAAAATCACGGGCAAAAAATTAAATCTTCGATTAGAACTCACAGATATTCCCATAGAATTACAATCCGTTGTAGAAGGTATTAATCAAATGTTGGCAAAGTTAAATGATGAATTTCAACGTTTATCCACATTTTCATCTGATTTAGCCCACGAATTCCGTACACCCATTAATAATATGTTGACCCAAACGCAAGTTACGTTAAGTCAAAAACGAGAAAACAAACAATATATTGATATTCTTTCTTCTAATGCCGAAGAACTAGAACGACTTGCTCGTACTATTTCCGATATGCTATTTCTCGCAAAAAATGAAAATGGACAATATATTAAAGAAAAACAATTAGTTAATCTTTCTCAAGAAATTACCGCTCTTTTTGCTTTTTTTGAATTTGTTGCAGAAGAAAAACAGGTTAAATTGCTTTTAAAAGGTTCAGGCGAATTATACGGCAATGCCTTAATGCTACGCCGTGCAATCAGTAATCTACTCTCAAATGCATTACAATATGCCAATCGCCAAAGTGAAATTGTGGTAGAAATTCAAGAGCAAAAACAACAACTCATTCTATCTGTTTACAATCAAGGCGAACCCATTCCAGCTGAAGATTTACCACATTTATTTAATCGTTTTTATCGTGTTGAAAAGTCCCGAACCCGACAATCTGCCAAAGACAATGGCACAGGTTTAGGACTTGCGATTACCAAATCTATTGTTAATGCCCACAATGGCGAAGTCAGCATTATGTCAGATCAAACAGGGACAAAAATAACAATGTCTTTTTATAAGGCGTAAGCGGTAATATTTGGGCAAATTCTTGCACAGACTAAAGCTCTCATTTTGCCCAAATATAGCATGTCATATCACGCTTATTATTGAAAATAACTCAACACCCTATTCAATATTTCCTAGCTAATCAAAATAATCTTTTGCTTTTACAATAGCTACATTCTTATTAAACAGAAGTAAAAAATGAACCCCTTAAAAATCGCTTTATTTTCCGCCGCACTTTTGACGACCAGTATGGTACAAGCAAAAAGTTTGATTATTTATTTTTCGCAACCTGAAAGCTATACCGCTGAGCAATTAGTGGACGGTGTTTCAGGGGCGAGTAAGCTGATTAAAAACGGCGAAATGCTGGGCGCAAATGAATATTTGGCGAAAGAAATTCAGAAAAACACAGGCGCGGAATTATTCCGTTTGGAAACGGTGCAAAGCTATCCGATCACTCATCAGCCGTTGCTAGATTTTGCGCAAAATGAACAGCGTCAAAATATCAAGCCAGCGTTGAAATCGCTGCCTAATTTAGCGGACGTGGACACGGTATTTTTGGTCTATCCGATTTGGTGGTATCAAATGCCGATGTCGCTTTATTCTTTGCTTGAACAGGTAGATTTTAGCGGAAAAAATATCGTGCCTGTGGTCGGACACGGCGGTAGTCGTTTGGGTGGAACGGATAAAGATATTCAGCAGCTTCAACCCCAAGCCAAAGTGAAGAAAGGTTTTGAAGCGTATTTGCATAAAACGGTGAGAGCAGAGCCTGAAGTAGAAAAACGATTGGCGAAGTTCTTAACTGAAAATGGTTATAACAAATAATTTGTAGGGGCACACTGAGTGTGTCCATCTTGTTATATTGCCTTTTACGGACACACGCCGTGTGTCCCTACATTGATTATTATGAAGAAAAAATATCTCTTCCAACTCGCTCAAGATTTGGTTCTCACGGCAATTTTGCTTTCGCTTTTTGGTTATCATCTTTATGAAGAAATCACGCACGAATGGCTCGGCTTGGTCTTTTTTGCTTTGATTATCTCACATCTTTCGCTGAATATCTGGTGGCTCAAAAAGACCTTTTCAGGCAGTTATAACAGCTATCGCATTTTGCAAAGTGCGGTCAATTTTGCAACTTTTTTGTTATTTTTAACCGCTTGTATCAGTGGCATTATGCTTTCTAAACATCTATTGGTGGAAATGCTATTCCACTCTACCACAGATTTAATGCGAAAAATTCATATGATCAGCACCCATTGGTTGCAAATTTTAGTGGGTGTACATTTGGGGTTACATTGGAAACCTATTGCTAATTTATTCGCAAATGGCTACCGTTTAGATCTTGAACATTGGCTTGCACGCAGGCTTATTCCAGCTTGTTGGCTGATTATTGCCGCTTATGGTATTTTCGTTTTTGTGCAACGAGAGTTGTTACCCTATTTATTGCTACAAGTAGATTTTGCCTATTTCAATTATGATGAACCGCAAGCGGTCTTTTATTTTGACTTTCTTGCGATTTTAATTGCGCTGGCTTACAGCACAAGATTTTTGGTTTGGTTCTTTTTATTTAGGAAAAAAGATGTCAAAAGTTAAATCTATTTAGATATTCTGTATAAATAACCTAAATGGCGGATAGATAGAAACGATCTTATACTCGCCACAATTTTATTAATTAAGGATAGCCAAATATGAAGAAAATTAATGTTGCCATTGTGGGGAGTGGGTATTCTACCCATATTTTCCACGTTCCCTTTTTTAAAAATGATCATCGGTTTAACGTGATAAAATTTTTTGAGCGTTCAACCACTCGGGCATTAGCATGGTTCCCCAACATTGATATTGTGTCAAATTTTGAAAAGTTACTGACTGATGAGGTGGATTTAATCGTGATTAGTCAATAAGTGTAAAAATGGCATAATCAACTCAATGAATTTATGGACAAATATTATCTGTTTGGTATTTTATAGTAAGTACATTGTGTAAAAATAAAATCTGAAATCTAGTCTTTTCATTCTTTATTTTTACGTATTCACACTTCAATTTTGACAAGTTAATATTTAATTGATTGATTTTAAAGCATTTTATAATTTACATTTTATAAATGATATAGAAACAACCTTTCTAATCATTAGGTATAAGCAGGTTGAGACCTTTGCAAAATCTCTATCTTTGGTACATTTCTTCGTTATGTGCTGCTCGAAAGCTTGCCTATCTTCGTGATATGTCTGCGCTTTCTGTGCTACTCTGACTTCGAACTGCACTCAAATCTGGGGTTTTGCAAAGGTCTCGGGCCGTCTGAAAAATCGATTCAATTTGTTTCAGATGGCCTATTGCTTGTGTACCCAATAAACCACGAATTGTCATGAAATCCTTTTTGGGGATTGCGGTTTTCAGGTTTGATGGTACAATAACGCTATTCAATTTTTTACGAACAAGCCGCTGAATACAGGCGGCTTGTATTTTTATTTTGCGCCCACGGTCTGACTGACCGTGGGCGCGACACCATCAATGAAGAAGCGTATAAACGCTTTGCGGAGAACATACCATGCAAAAAATTCCATTGACCGTGCGCGGCGCAGAATTGTTGAAACAAGAGTTACAACACTTGAAAAGCGTTGCCCGTCCGGAAGTGATTGAAGCGATTGCCGAAGCGCGTTCGCACGGCGATTTATCGGAAAATGCCGAATACGAAGCCGCCAAAGAGCGCCAAGGTTTCATCGAAGGCCGCATTTCCGAATTGGAAAACAAATTGTCTTTGGCACACATTATCAACCCCGCTGAAATCCATGCTGAAGGCAAAATCGTGTTTGGCAGCACTGTGACCTTGGAAGACTTGGAAACCGAAGAGCAAGTTACCTACCAAATCGTCGGTGAAGATGAAGCCGATATTAAAGAGCGTAAAATTTATGTCGGCTCACCGATTGCCCGTGCTTTGATCGGCAAAGAAGAAGGCGATGTGGCAGAAGTGCAAGCGCCGGGTGGCGTGCGCGAATATGATATTATTTCGGTGCAATATATTTAATTTATCTATTATTAGCACATGAATCCGTTATGGGATTTGAATCAGGCCGTCTGAAAGCATATACTTTCAGACGGCCTGATTAACAAGGGAGAAATGATGAATAAATTAGCTGTTGCTTTAGCCGCTATATGGCTGGGTATGCAAGTAATGGCAGGCTATGTTGCCGCGCCGGTGTTGTTTAAAAGTTTGCCTAAATTGCAGGCCGGTGCAATTGCAGGCGAGCTGTTTAACGTGGTGTCTTACACCGGTTTGGTGGTCTGGGCGTTGGTGTATTTTGTCGGCAAACGTACTGCGGCGGTGCGTAACGGGCAATCAATCAACGGTAAATTGATTGCGGTATTGTGGCTGGGTTTGGCTGCCAATCAATTTTTGGTAACGCCGGTGATTGAAGCGCATAAAACCCAAACCACCAATTGGCTGCTGAGTTTAACCGGCGGTTCATTCGGTATGTGGCACGGCATTTCCAGCTTGATTTATATGATTTGCGCGATTTTGGCGCTGGTGCTGGTGTGGCGGATTTCTGCTTTGGAATGGAAGTAAATTTAAAAAATCAAAAGGCCGAGATCTTCGCAAAATCCCTATCTTTGGCACATTTCTTCGTTGTGCGCTGTTCGAAAGTTTGCCTATCTTGATGATATGTCTACGCTTTCTGCGCTGCTACAACTTTTAACTGTACTCAAATCTAGGGTTTTGCAAAGGTCTCAGGCCGTCTGAAAATCATTCTTTCAGACGGCCTTTATAATGGAATCGTTTAATCGGCTTACATTTCTAAATTTTTACGCCATAAAACCAATAATTTACCAATGTGTTGCACCAATTGCGCATCCACCGCTTCGCACAATGCATTGCAGATTTCTACGCGCTCTTGGCGATCGTCACCCAATACGCGCACTTTAATCAATTCGTGGGCGGTGAGCGCGGCATCGGTTTCTTTGATTACAGATTCTGTCAAACCGTGTTGGCCGATCATCACCACCGGATTCAAGTGATGTGCGCGGGCTTTGAGTTCCAAAATTTCTTTGGTGCTTAATTTATCGTCAGTCATGTTTATATTGCTTAAATTAAAAATAATAATCTGATATTGTACGCGATTTAACGGCGGGCTGCGAGAAAATAACGTACAATAGCGCCATTCAATTTTCACATTCACACACTATGGCAGTACGTTCCAAATCTTCCAAAGCATGGCTTAATGAGCATGTGAACGACCATTATGTCCACATGGCACAAAAAGACGGCTATCGTGCGCGTGCAGCTTATAAGCTTTTGGAAATCAATGAAAAAGACAAGCTCATCAAGCCGGGCACGATTTTGGCCGATTTAGGCAGCGCACCGGGCAGTTGGTCGCAGGTAGCGGCAAAATTAGTTGGCAAAAACGGCCAAGTATTCGCTTTGGATATTTTGCCGATGGATGAAATCGAAGGCGTTTCATTTATTCAAGGCGATTTTCGCGAAGATGATGTGTTGGCGCAATTTGAGTCGCTGTTGGATAATCGCCCCTTAGACCTTGTAATTTGCGATATGGCACCCAATATGTCGGGTAATGCCGTGACCGATCAGGCCAAGAGTTTTTATTTATGCGAACTGGCTTTGGATTTTACTGCCAACCATTTGAAAACAGGCGGTAATTTTTTGGTTAAAGTATTTCAGGGCGCAGGCTATCAGGAATATCTGGCGGCCATGCGGGAGATTTTTGCCGTGGTGCAAACGCGCAAGCCTGAGGCTTCTCGCAATCGTTCCAGTGAGATTTATTTATTGGGCAAAAATAAACGCTGACAATATGGGCAGCGTGCATTAAAATCGTTTCTTTCGTTTACCTTTATATATGGAGCCTGATTCAGTGGGGAATACCATTAAACATGTATTGGTCTGGTTGGTGCTGGGTGTCTGCCTGATGGCGGCATTTAATGCCATTAATGACAAGCAGGAAAATAAACAACAAATCGAATATTCGCAGTTTATCCAACAGGTAAACAATGGTGAAGTAGCCAGCGTGAATATCGAAGGCTCTGTCGTGAGCGGTTATCTGATTAAAGGTGAACGCGCCGATAAAACTTCGTTTTTCACCAATGCGCCGCTTGACGATAAGCTGATTCAGACTTTATTGGATAAAGATGTCCGCGTCAAAGTGACACCTGAAGAAAAACCGAGCATGCTTGGCAGCTTGTTCTTCAGCCTGTTGCCAGTATTGCTGCTGATTGGTGCATGGTTCTACTTCATGCGCATGCAAAGCGGTGGCGGCGGTAAAGGTGGCGCGTTTTCATTCGGTAAGAGCCGCGCTAAATTGTTGGATAAAGATGCCAACAAAGTAACCTTTGCCGATGTGGCCGGTTGCGATGAGGCCAAAGAAGAAGTTCAGGAAATCGTCGATTACCTGAAAGCGCCGACTCGCTATCAAAGCTTGGGTGGCCGTGTGCCGCGCGGTATTTTGCTGGCCGGTAGCCCGGGTACAGGTAAAACCTTGCTGGCCAAAGCGATTGCCGGTGAAGCAGGTGTGCCGTTTTTCAGCATTTCCGGTTCGGATTTCGTGGAAATGTTTGTCGGTGTCGGTGCCAGCCGTGTGCGCGATATGTTTGAGCAAGCCAAGAAAAATTCGCCTTGCATCATCTTTATCGATGAGATTGATGCCGTAGGTCGCCAGCGTGGTGCCGGTTTGGGTGGCGGTAATGATGAACGCGAACAAACCTTGAACCAATTGCTGGTGGAGATGGATGGTTTTGAAAGCAATCAAACCGTGATTGTGATTGCCGCAACCAACCGTCCGGACGTATTGGACCCTGCTTTGCAGCGCCCGGGTCGTTTCGACCGTCAAGTGGTGGTGCCGCTGCCGGATATTCGTGGCCGTGAGCAGATTTTGAAAGTGCATGCTAAAAAAGTGCCTTTGGATGAGTCGGTTGATTTGACTTCATTGGCGCGCGGTACACCGGGTTTCTCCGGTGCCGATTTGGCTAACTTGGTAAACGAAGCTGCTTTGTTTGCCGGTCGCCGCAATAAAATCAAAGTTGATCAAAGCGATTTTGAAGATGCCAAAGACAAAATCTATATGGGTCCTGAACGTCGCTCAATGGTGATGCACGAAGATGAAAAACGTGCGACGGCTTACCATGAATCGGGTCATGCCATTGTGGCGGAGAGCTTGGATTTCACCGATCCGGTGCATAAAGTCACTATTATGCCGCGCGGCCGAGCCTTGGGCTTGACTTGGCAGCTGCCGGAACGCGACCGCATCAGCATGTATAAAGACCAAATGCTGAGCCAAATCGCGATTTTGTTTGGCGGACGTATTGCCGAAGATATTTTTGTCGGCCGTATTTCTACCGGTGCTTCCAACGACTTTGAACGCGCAACGCAAATTGCCCGTGAAATGGTGACCCGCTACGGCATGAGCGACAAAATGGGCGTGATGGTTTACGCGGAAAATGAAGGTGAGGTGTTCTTGGGTCGCAGCGTGACCCGTTCACAAAATATTTCCGAGAAAACCCAGCAAGATGTGGATGCCGAAATCCGCCGCATTTTGGATGAGCAATACGCCGTGGCTTACAAAATCTTGGATGAAAACCGAGATAAAATGGAAACCATGTGTAAAGCACTGATGGATTGGGAAACCATCGATCGTGATCAGGTATTGGAAATCATGGCAGGCGAGCAACCTAGTCCGCCAAAAGATTACAGCCACAATCTGCGCAAAGACGAGCCTGAAGAAGAAAAAGGCGAGCCTGAGCAAGTGATGGTGATTACGCCTGAAGGTCCGCAAACCGAAGTGCAAAATGTGAAACCTGAACATTCTTCTGATCATGATTCGGGTGTGAACAAACCATAATCGGCATATCAAACGGCAGCGTTAACGCTGCCGTTTTTTCATATCTGAAACCATCAAAATAAAGTAAAAAGAGCATCAATATTGAAGATTATTGCTTCAGGCCGTCTGAAAAGGCCGGAAAATTCGTTTATAATGACACTTTTGCTTAAGTTTGATTCCGCCATGAAAACAGTAGAAAAAAGCGTGTTGGTGTTACACAGCGCCAAGCAGATGTTTGAGTTGGTTGACCGCGTGGAGGATTATCCGACATTCCTGCCGTGGTACAGCAAAACCGAAATCATCGAGCGCACCGATACCGAATTGAAAGCGCGCCTGTTTATGGACTACATGGGCGTGCGCCAATCGTTTGCCACGCATAACCACAATATCCCCGGTCAAGAAATCAAAATGGATTTGCTCGAAGGGCCGTTTAAAACCCTGCGCGGCACTTGGCGATTTGTTGATTTGGGTGACGATATGTGCCAAATCGAATTTAAATTGGAATATGAATTCAGCAGTTCGATTTTATCGGCGATGATTTCGCCGGTGTTTAATCATTTGTCTGGCACTTTGGTGGACGCATTTGTTAAAGAGGCCGACCGCCGCTATGCTTAACATTGAAATCGTATACGGCCTGCCGGAAAAGCAAGTGTTGAAAACCATGCAAGTGGCAGAAGGCACAACCATTCGCCAAGCTGCCTTGCAAAGCGGTTTGGAAAAAGAGTTTCCCGCTTTGGATTTGCATTCGGCCAAGCTTGGTATTTTCGGTAAAATTGCCAAAGACGATACCGTATTGCGCGATAAAGACCGCATTGAAGTGTATCGCCCTTTGCTGATCGACCCGAAAGAAGCGCGCAGACAGCGTGTGCAAAATCAGGAAGATTGAATTTGAGGCCGTCTGAACCATTCCATTTCAGACGGCCTTCTGTAAGAACCACATACCAACGAGAAAATCATGTCTAACCCAATTAAAATGATCGTCGGCCTAGGTAACCCCGGCAAAGAATATGAAGCAACCCGCCATAATGTCGGCTTTTGGCTGCTGGATGAATTGGCGTGGCAATGGAAAGCGACGTTTAAAGATGAGAAAAAATTCTTCGGCGAAGTGGCGCGTGTCAGCCGCCCTGAAGGGGATGTTTGGCTGATTAAACCGATGACGTTTATGAACCGTTCCGGTCAGGCGGTGGCCGCTTTGGCGCAGTTTTACAAGATTAAGCCTGAAGAAATTCTGGTGGTACACGATGAGCTTGATATCGAGTGCGGCCGCATTAAATTCAAGCTCGGTGGCGGCAATGGCGGCCACAATGGCTTGAAAGACATTCAAGCCCGATTAGGCACGCCGAATTTCTACCGCCTGCGTTTGGGCATCGATCATCCGGGTGATAAGGCTCTAGTGTCGGCTTATGTGTTGAACAAACCGAGCGCGGAACACCGCCAATTGATTGAAGATTCAGTCAATAAATCCATCAAAGGCATACCGCTATTGACGGCGGGTGAGTTTGAAGAGGTGCAGCGTTTTTTACACAGTCGATAACTTTATATTTTCATACGGCCTAAACCATGAGTGAATTGATTGATTTGATTGAAACCGAAAGCGTCGGCACAGTCGAAGAAACCCTTGATTTTTTGTTATACGAATGCAGCTTAGACGATGCGCCGAGCCGTGAAGAAGTAGCACAATGGCGTGACTTGCTAAACGGGCGCGGCGGCAAATTTGTGCGCTTGGCGAAAATCTGCCAAACATGGCTGGACGAAGAAGGTGAACATGACCTTGCTGCGCAATAAATTTA
Source organism: Neisseria sp. CCUG17229 (assembly GCF_047839235.1). Lineage (NCBI taxonomy): Bacteria > Pseudomonadati > Pseudomonadota > Betaproteobacteria > Neisseriales > Neisseriaceae > Neisseria > Neisseria sp. CCUG17229. The sequence goes on along the minus strand of NZ_CP181247.1, from coordinate 1,274,053 downwards.
CCGCATTGGCCATGCTGTGGTTTGCCGCGGCCATTTATTCGCTGCTGTTGCGAGAATCAACAGGCGGTGCGCCGCCGTTTCCAAATTTCGATAAAGTGGCGCATTTTGCTTTGTTTTTCGCACAATTTTGGCTGCTTGCTAAAGCATATATGGCCGATAAACACCCGATTCCGTATCGTGGCCTGATGATTGCCGCCGTGGTGTTTGCCATTGCCAGCGAGTGTGCGCAGGCGATGTTTACCCAAACGCGCGAAGGTTCGTTTTGGGATGCGGTGGCCGATGTCTGCGGTGCGGCAGCAGCTTTGTGGTTTGCCCGAAAAATTGAGCAAGCTAAAGGGTTGAAATTACCTGATTAATCTTTAACTATAAACAGTGATTAATAATAGAGGCCGTCTGAAAGCTTTGAAAAGTTTCAGACGGCCTTAAGGAAACATGATGAACAATACTCCGTTTATCCAACGCCGCCAACGCGTGCTGCAACAAATCGGCAGCGAAGGCGTGGCGGTTTTGTTTGCCGCGCCGGAACAGCGCCGTAGCAACGATACCGAATTTCCATTCCGCCAAGACAGTTATTTTCATTACCTGACCGGCTTTGACGAGCCGCAAGCGGTGTTGCTGCTGGATGGTGCCACGCAAAAAAGCATTTTGTTCTGTCGCGAAAAAGATGCTTTAAGCGAAATTTGGAACGGCTTTCGCTATGGGCCAGAAGCGGCGTTGGAAGTGTACGGTTTTGATGAAGCCTATGCCAACAGCGAATGGCCGGCGAAATTAGCGCAAGCGCTGTTGAATAAAAAAAGCCTGTATGCCTTGTGGGGCTTGTATCCCGAACACGATAAAGAAGTGATGGCTAAATGGCACGGCGTGCAGCAAAGCGCCGGCCGCCGTATTCAAACCAACACTTACGCGCCGGAAAAGTTGGCTGATTTGGCGGCGGTGTTGGATAGTATGCGCTTGATTAAAGACGAGCACGAAATTGCACTCTTGAGAAGAGCCGGTGAAATCAGCGCATTGGCGCATATCCGAGCCATGCAGAAAACGCATCCGGGTGTGAATGAGCTGCAAATCGAAGCAGAGATTTTGCACGAATTCATGCGCCACGGCGCGCGCTTTCCGTCTTACAACAGCATTGTGGCAGGCGGTAAAAATGCCTGCTGTCTACACTATGTTGACAACAAAGATATGCTGCAAGACGGCGATTTGCTGTTGATTGATGCCGGTGCAGAATATAATTTTTACGCTGGCGACATCACACGTACTTTTCCGGTAAACGGTAAATTTACCGCGGTGCAAAAAGACATTTACGAAATCGTATTGGCGGCCAACGAAGCGGCCATCGCTGCAGTGAAACCGAATGCCGATTGGGGTGAAATTCACTTAATTGCGCTGAGAATATTGGTACAAGGCTTGATTGATCAAAAATTATTGCGCGGCACTGTTGACGGCAACATCGAATCGCAAGCCTACCAGCGTTTCTACATGCACGGCTTAGGTCATTGGGTCGGCTTAGATGTGCACGATGTCGGCAAACGCTGGCACAACGGCAAACCTTTATTGCTGCAACCGGGTATGTGCAGCACCATCGAGCCGGGCTTGTATATTGCCGCGGCCGATGATATTCCGGAAGCCTTCCACAACATCGGTATTCGTATTGAAGACAATGTGTTGGTAACTGAAAACGGTTGTGATAATTACACCGCCTTAGCGCCGAAAAGCGTAGCGGATATTGAAGAAGTGATGCGTGGCTAGGCCGTCTGAAGCATTAAGTTTCAGACGGCCTCATTTTGATTAATTTATTCACAAACTAACTTTCCGAATCGATTCAGCCACGGCCTCCCCCAATATTTCATTACCGAACTCATTGAAATGCAGCCCGTCGCAGATGGTCAGCGCGGTTAAGTCTTGCACAAACATCAACGCATATAAATCATTAATGGCAAAACCGAATTCATGTGCTAAATCTTGGGCTATTTGGTTATAGGTTTGAATGTCTTTCAAATAGCGGCGCGATGATTTGGTCACATTGTGTACGCTTTGCAAAAAAGGCGTGCTGCTTGCCCAGATAAGGTGTGCTCCGGTTTGCTGCAAGCGGTTAAAAATTTGTCTCAGATTGGCTTGGTAGGCTTGAATGTCGGTTAAGGGTTGGGTGCTGCCTGCATTGTAGCGGATGTCGTGCAGGCCGCAGTTTAGGTGAATAATATCTCCGGCCTGCGCACCTTGTGTCCATTGTTCGATATGTTGCAACACATCATGTGATGAGCGACAATTGTTGACCGGTGAGAGTATGGCGACATCGGGTAGGGCAGCTTGCACCGTAGCTTGGTAGCCCAATCGGATTGAATCGCCAATAAGATAAACCGTCATGTTTCCCCCTACTGTTAAGGCCGTCTGAAATAATTAATATTATAATATTAATTATTTCAGACGGCCTTAACATGGGTCAAATCATCAGGTTGGATTCTGTAAAGCTTATTTGGCTTGATAATTTTGTCGATAAAAATCAATCAATTGTTTGGCTTGCAGCATCGGTAGGCCGAAACGGTCGGCCACAGCTTTTAAATCTTTGATTTCTACGCCGGTGAGGTTTTGGCTAATCCATTCAAATGTATCCGGCTTGCTTTTGATGTGTTCCAGATAAGCCTGTTTGCGTTTCCAATTGCGCGACCATACCAGTAATACGGTAAAAATCAACAACGCAATCAAAAAGATATTCATTGCAGCCATCATTTCCATGGTTGGGCTTTCATCAAAAAATAAAGGCGATTATAAACGAAAAAAGGCCGTCTGAATGCATATCGCGTTCAGACGGCCTGAGAGCTTTTCAAGCTCTCCATCTTGGGCGCATTTCTTCGTTTCTGAAGTTTTGCAAAGGTCTCGGCCTTTATCCTTTCGAATAATGGCATCATTCAATTTTCACACGTTTCAAGCGCAACGCATTGGTTAATACCGATACCGAACTCAGCGCCATTGCCACGCCAGCAATCACCGGGCTGAGAAAACCCAAAGCAGCCAGCGGGATGCCGAGGATATTGTAGAAAAAGGCAAAAAACAGGTTTTGCTTGATGTTCTTCAACGTAGCGCGTGACACAAGCAGGGCATCGACGAGTTGGTTGACCGAATGCTGCATCAATGTTGCCGAAGCGGTGTGTTCGGCCACATCGGCGCCACCTTTCATGGCGAAGCTGACATTGGCCGCAGCCAGAGCAGGGGCATCGTTGATGCCGTCGCCAACCATGGCGACAACTTTGCCGTCGTCTTTGAGTTTTTGCACCGCCGCTGCTTTATCGCGCGGGCTCATGTTGCCAAACGCGTGTTCAATGCCCAATTGCGTGGCGATGTATTCGACGGTATTTTGATTGTCGCCACTCATCACATACACATCGATATCATGCGCTTTCAGACGGCGTATTGCTTCGGCGGTGTCGCTTTTGAGTGCGTCGGCCAAGGCAAATGCACCGATGGGTCGGTCATCAACCGATACGGCCACCAAGCTGGCGATTGGCCATACGCCGTCTAGATCGGTCGGCAAGGTCAAATTGGCGTAATCGTTTTTGCCGACTTTCACCAAACCCAAACCGCTGATTTCGGCGGAAATGCCCGCGCCGACTGCCGTTTGCGCCTGACTGCTTGGCGGTAAATCCAAATTGCGTGTTAAGGCGGCCGACACAATCGCGTTAGCAAGGGGATGAGTGGCGTTTTGCTCGACGGCTGCGGCAATGCGGAACAAATCGTCTTCACCAAAACCGCTATCCGGCACCAAATAAACCGCTGCCACTTGCGGACGGCCTTCGGTGAGCGTGCCGGTTTTGTCGAGCACCACGGCGTTGACATGCGCCGATTCTTCCATCGAAGCCGCGTCTTTAAACCAAATACCATGTTTCACTGCTTTGCCCATGCCGACCATAATCGCCGCCGGTGTGGCCAAACCCAGTGCACACGGGCAGGCAATCACCAACACCGCCACTGCATGCATTAAGCCGGCCTGCCAATCGCCTTTGATGCCCCAAGTGAGCGCGAACGTGAGCAATGAAATGCCGACCACCACCGGCACAAACACCGCCGCCGCTTTATCGGCCATGCGTGAAATCGGCGCTTTACTGCCTTGCGCTTCGGAAAGCGCGTTCATCATGTCGCCCAGTAAAGTGTGGCTGCCCAATTGCGTGGCGCGGTAAACCAAGCTGCCGTCGGTCACCAGCGCACCGGCCAACACTTTGCTGCCTTGCTGTTTCATTTCGGGATTGGATTCGCCGGTCAAGTGGCTTTCGTCTGTCCAGCCGCTGCCGCTTTCGACTACACCGTCAGCGGCAATGCGTTCACCGTGATTGGTGCGCAGCATATCGCCGGTTTGCACTTGGTCTAACGGCAGCGATTGCCATGTGCCGTCGCGCTGCACATTCACTTTGCTCGGTGTGAGTTTCAGCATCAGCGATAAGCTGTTTAAGCTGGATTTTTTGGTGCGGTGTTCCAAAAATTTGCCCAGCGACACAAAGCCAATCACCATCACGCTGGCTTCAAAATACACATGCGCCATGCCGTCGTGCCCCATGCCGCGGTGGTGGAACATCATATACACCGAATAAAGATAAATCGACACTGTGCCGATGGTGACCAGCACGTCCATATTGGCCAAGCCGCCTTTGATCGAAGCCCATGCGCTTTTGTAAAACGGAATCGCCAACCAAAGCTGCACAATGCTGGCCAAAGCAAATTGCCATAGGGCGGGCATCATCCAATCGTGGCGGCCAATCATCATGCCTGCCATACCGATGAGAAAAGGCACATTAATCGCCAGCAGCAGCCACAAACGCCAGCCGATATGCACCGGTTCGTCGCTGTCGGCTTTAGGCAGCGCATCAGTTTTTTCTTGTGCGCCGAAACCGGTTTTTTCGATGATTCGGGTGATGTCGGCTATTGAGCTACGGCTGTCGTCAAACACGACCTGCGCTTCTTCGCTGGCAAAATTTACACCCGCGCTTTCGATAAAGTCTTTTTTGTTTAATACTTTTTCAATGCGTGAGGCGCAAGCTTGGCAGGTCATGCCTTCAATTTGGAAGCGGACTTTTTGTTTCATTTTCGTTGTCCAGGTAATGATAAGATAAAGAAAACTTAAACCTTTACGGCGGGTTAAAGTCAAGCGTTCTTAAAAATCAAGGCCGTCTGAAAATTTTGCTTTCAGACGGCACCGAGACCTTTGCAAAACCCCAGATTTGAGTGCAGTTCGAAGTTAGAGTAGCGCAGAAAGCGAAGACATATCACAAAGATAGGCAAGCTTTCGAGCAGCGCATAACGAAGAAATGTGCCAAAGATGGGGATTTTGCAAAGGTTTCGGCCTTGATATTGTGATCAACGTGAAGCATCAAAGCCGCCGTCTTCAATCGCTTCGATTAACGCATCAACATTAGTTTTGGTAGCATCAAATTCAATTACGGCATTTTTGTTTTCCAAGCTTACTTCGGCTTTGGCAACACCGTCGGTGTTTTCCAAAATACGGGTGACGCTTTTCACGCAGCCGCCGCAGGTCATGCCTTCTACATTTAAGGTGATGGTTTCCATGATTTCTTCCTTTCATTCGTGGGTTGGATAACTTGAATATAATATAAACCTTAACACTAGGTTAGGGTCAAGTATTTTTTCAGACGGCCTATTGATCCTTAAAGGCCGAGACCTTTGCAAAACTCCTTTAAAAAGCTTGCACATAAAAAACCGACGTCATTCCCGCGCAGGCGGGAATCCATCTCAGAATTTAAGAAGCCTATTTTATTCAATAGTTTGTCATGCTCGAAAAATGGATTCCCGCCTGCGCGGGAATGACGGTAGTTTTGGTTTTTATTAATGATTCATCAGTTTTGCAAAAGTCTCAGGCCGTCTGAAACATTTGGAATCAAATGAAATGTAGTCGATTGTTATCGTTTTAATTATTGCGTGAACGGAGTAGAATAACGCCCCTGTTTTAATCGGGAAGAGTAAGATTATGTCGGCGGCAAAAGAGAAAAAACAATGGCTGAGTGTGTTGGCCTTGGCGGTGGGTGCGTTTATTTTCAACACCACCGAATTTATTCCGATTGCGCTGTTGAGCGACATCGGCCAAACCTTCGGCATGGCCTCGACCGAAGTCGGCATTATGCTGACGGTGTATGCGTGGATTGTGGCGTTGTTGTCGCTGCCGTTGATGTTGGCGACGAAAAATTTCGAGCGCCGCAAGCTTTTGCTGATTTTATTTGCCGTGTTTGTGGCTGGCCATGTCTTGTCGTTTTTCGCATGGAATTTCGGCGTGTTGTTGGCTAGCCGGATTTGTATTGCTTTGACGCACGCAGTGTTTTGGTCGATTACGGCATCTTTGGCCGTTCGGGTTGCGCCACCAGGCAAAAGCACGCAGGCGCTGGGTTTGTTGAGTACCGGCACGGTGATGGCGATGGTGATGGGCATTCCGCTGGGGCGCGTAATTGGCCAGTTTTATTCTTGGCAAATCAGCTTTTTATTAATTGGTATTTGCGCGGCGGTGGTGATGATTGTATTGGCGAAAAATTTGCCCTTGCTGCCGAGTGTGAATTCCGGTTCATTGAGCAGCCTGCCGTTGTTGGTGAAGCGCAAAAATCTGATGTTGCTCTACGGCTTTACCATTCTGATTATTACCGCGCATTTTACTGCGTATAGCTACATTGAGCCGTTTGTGCTGCAAATTGGCGGTTTCAGGCCGGAGCAGGTAACGATTGTGTTGGGTTTGTATGGTGCGGCCGGTTTTGTCGCTTCGTTTGTGTTCGGCAAATGGTTTGCTAAGTTCCCACGCCAATTCTTTATCGGCGCAGCGGCCTTGGTAGTGTTGATGACAGCCCTGCTGTGGCCGTTGGTCGGCTCGGCATGGGCGGTTTATGCGCTGTGTTTTGTGTGGGGCATTGCCATCAGCGTGGTCAGCCTGTCAATGATTGCCAAAGTGTTGAACTTTGCTTCGGATGCCACCGATGTTGCCACCTCGATTTATTCGGGTCTGTATAACGTGGGCATCGGCGGCGGTGCGCTGTTGGGGCATTATGTAACTGTTGGCTTGGGTTTGGGCAGCATCGGTTTTGTCGGTGCGGGCACGGCATTGTTGGCGGTGGTGCTGGCTTATGTATTGATTAAACGCGATGATTTTATGAATAAATCGGTTTAAGAAGCATATAAAAAGGCCGTCTGAAATATAATTGAACTGCACCCCAAAAGTTGGACACTTCCCCCCAACTTAAAAAGGTGCAGTTTTCTTATGTCCAAATATACACTAGACTTCAAATACCGAGCCGTACTCCATTACCATCAAGTGCACAGCCAACAGCGTACCGCAGACCATTTCAACGTCTCACGCACACACCTGCGCCGTTGGATTGCCGCCTACCGTCAAGGCGGTATAGCCGCACTTCAGCACCCACAGGCTACGCTTATGAAGACTACGCAGACCAAACGCAACAATCCCTTTATCGTCGACAAACCCGACCATGAAAAAACTCAGGCAGAGCTGATTGAAGAGTTACGCTACATGAGGGCGGAGATCGACTACCTAAAGCACATGAAAGCCCTCAACGAAAAGAACGCCACCAAAGTTGCGAAACCGTTCAAACGCTGAGGGCGAAGCACCTGCTGAAATACTTGTTGCACAGTGCCGGCATACCCAAAAGCAGTTTCTACTACCACATCGGTAAATCCGATCCCGATATGGAAGCCAAAGCGGCGGTGAGTGAAGTTTATCACCAACACAAAGGTCGCTACGGCCAACGGCGGATTGGAGCTGTATTATCGTGGAATAAAAAGAAAGTGCAGCGTATTATGGGATTATTGGGTTTGAAAGCCAAAGTGCGCAACAAAAAATCCTATCGTCCGCAAGTTATAGGAGAGACGTCGAAAAACATCCTTAAGCGTGCATTCACTGCTGATAAAGCGGGAGATAAATGGTTGACCGATGTGACCGAGTTTAAATGCACCGACGGCAAACTGTACTTATCGCCGATATTGGATGTATTCAATCGTGAGATTGTGGCTTATGAGCTCAGTAGAAAGCCGGACAGCAAGATGGTCATGCAGATGCTGGATAAGGCATTCGGCCGTCTGAAAGGGCAGACCCCGCTGCTGCATTCTGACCAAGGTGTGCTTTACCGAACTCAGGCTTATCGGGAAAAGCTGGCGGAGAAAGGCATTGTGCAGAGCATGTCGCGCAAAGGGAATTGCTGGGACAATGCACCGATGGAGAGTTTCTTCGGGACATTAAAAGTGGAAAGCTTCTATCAGGAAGGTGTGTTATCGGTGGCAGAGTTGACCAAAGTGATAGATGATTACATACGTTACTACAATTATGAACGTATTAGTTTGAATTTAAAAAAGCTGAGTCCTGTGGCTTACAGGACCCAGCTTGAACAGGCTGTTTGAGAAAGATTTTTAATTTGTCCAAGAATTGGGGGACAGTTCATAATATTTCAGACGGCCTTTGTTTATATCTGCTCGAGACCTTTGTAAAATCCCCATCGTTGGCACATTTCTTCGTTATGCGCTGCTCGAAAGCTTGTCTATCTTTGTGATATGTCTGCGCTTTCTGCGCTGCTCTAACTTCGAACTGCACTCAAATCTGGGGTTTTGCAAAGGTCTCTGCTTGTTTATTCAGCTTTCAAACCGGCAATACATTGCTGATCGCGGGCTTCAAAAGCAGTGGCGCCACCGAGCAACTCCAGCTGCTCTTGTGCGCTGATTTTGCTGAACGATTGGATTTGCTTTTCAGTCAATTTTTCCAAAGGCTCGTCCCACATGCACACGCAATAATCGCCGATGACTTGCTCGCCTTTACCTTCCAAGCCGCGTGCTTTCAAATCAGCCTGCCATTTGTCGGCAAACGGAATGTTTTTGATGCACGATTCGATAATGGCTTGTTTGGCTTTCGGCTTCGACAAGGCACATTGCGACAAAAAGAAAAAGCTCACCAGCAAGGCCATGATAATCCACGCCCAAATGCGGATGGTGCGGATTTTGGCCTTGGCTTTTTTGGTTTTCGCCGCTTGCTCTTCAGGGGTTAACGGTTGCTCAGCCATGCAGACTTTCCATACGGATCATGGTAATCGGTGTTTCCACGCAATCCAATTGCTCGATGGCGACAATGGCTGATTTGATGTTTTTCTCAACCGTGCTGTGGGTGAGAATCACGATTTCAGCAGTGGTTTTGTTAATCACGCCTTTTTGAATCAAAGCTTCGATGGACACGCCTTGTTCGGCCAACAGGTTGGCAATTTTGCCCAATGTGCCCGGTTCGTCTTTGGCTTGCACGCGCAGGTAGTAGCTGCTGGTGATTTCGTCCATCGGCAGAATGGTTTGTGCTTTTACGCCTTCAGGTTGGAAGGCCAAATGCGGCACGCGATTCGCCGCATCGGCACCAATCATGCGGCAGATGTCGATAATGTCGGCAACCACAGCGCTGGCAGTCGGCAAGGCGCCGGCACCCGCGCCATAGTATAAGGTTTCACCCACCATATCGGCATTCACACGCACGGCATTCATCACGCCATTCACGTTGGCGAGCAGACGGCTTTCAGGGATCAGAGTAGGGTGCACGCGCAATTCGATGCCTTTATCGGTTTTGCGGGTAATGCCCAATAATTTGATGCGGTAGCCCAATTCTTCCGCGTATTTGATGTCGCGGCTGTCGAGTTTGCTGATGCCTTCCAAATAGCAGCCGCTGAAATCAACCGGTGTGCCGAATGCCAATGCGCTCATGATGGTGATTTTGTGGCCGGCATCGTGGCCTTCAATGTCAAAAGTCGGGTCAGCTTCAGCGTAACCCAAGGCTTGCGCTTCTTTCAATACATCGGCAAACGCGCTGCCTTTTTCGCGCATTTCGCTCAAAATAAAGTTGCTGGTGCCGTTGATGATGCCGGCGATGGATTTGATGTTGTTGGCAGCCAAGCCTTCGCGCAAGGCTTTGATAATCGGGATGCCGCCGGCTACGGCTGCTTCAAATTGCACCATCACGTTTTTCGATTCGGCTAATGGGAAAATTTCGTTGCCGTATTCGGCCAGCAATTTTTTATTGGCGGTAACAACGTGTTTGCCGTTTTCAAGGGCTTTCAATACGGCATCTTTAGCAATGCCGGTGCCCCCGAACAATTCAACGACCACATCCACATCATCGCGTTGTACCAACTCAAAAGGATCTTGCACAAAAGCCGCATTCGGCGCAATTTTGGCTGCTTTTTCGGCGCTTCTGTCGCACACGGCTGAAATGTTCACGTCACGACCCAAACGGCGGCTGATTTCTGCAGCGTTTTCTTGCAAAACGGTTGCGGTGCCGCCGCCTACCGTACCTAAACCTAAAAGACCGATATTCACTGGCTTCATTGTGTCTCCTTGTTGAGCCGAAATTTTCAATAGCGTAAACTGTCGCACACAGAATGCAGCCTTGAAATCAAGCAGGCGCGGTGCGGACGTCAAATTTGCTAATCCTACCCGAAATTGCCTGTTTTTGCACCTTTTTTAAAGAAGTTCCGCCGCAGAATAAAATAATGTCATGATTGATTTTGTAGAATGAATCATGCCGTCTGAAAGCCAATTTAAACCGATTAGATGAAATTCAGGTTAAAAGCCCATCAAAAATGGCTAAAAATCTAAGGACAACACCATCATGCTGATTGAAGAAAACACCGCAAAAGCCCCCACTGCCATCACTGCATACCGCCACGGCGTGATTGAAGCAGGTGGCCAGATGTGGACGCAACCGATTGTTTTAAAATCAGATACCATTACCTTAATGGCAGACAAAAGGCCGTCTGAATTAGACATCAGCGATTTCTTTCAGACGGCATCAGAAGAAGACTTACCGGAAGTGATTATTGTCGGCACTGGTGCAAAACAAGAGTTTATCCATCCGAAAATCATTGCCGAAGCAGCATCGCGTGGTGTCGGGCTAGAGTGTATGAATACCGCTTCGGCTTGTCGCACGCTGGTGCTGTTGCAAGGCGAAGGCCGCAGTGTGTGGGCGTGGTTATGGCCATAATATATGAATCTATTTTTCTGAAGCACCTCATTTTCAATCGACTAAAAAGCTATATGTTTCTATATCTCTGGTCGGTTTCTTTTTCCTTAGACGATGTGTAGAATAATCAAATATTCTATTATCCTGAATGTGTAGATGTGCCTATTTTGTGGGCATAAAGGCAGGATAATAAAACTGCAGTCGAGCAATCATGCCTTTTGTGCTGTTTAATCTGATTAAATATGCTATAGGCATGTTTAAAATTCAGTCCATTACCGCTACATTATAAATAACGGTTTACTGGTTTGGAGAAGCAGCGGCTAAGTATCTAATTAATAATTTGGTTTATCAATGAGTAATGCAATCAAAAACAGTAACCTGACAAAAGCAAAATTTGCGAAAAACGATGAGTTTTATACTCAATACGCCGATATTGAAAAAGAAATGAATGCCTATTTGGCTTATGATCCCGATGTTTTCAAAAATAAAATTATCTTACTGCCTTGTGATGATCCGGAGTGGAGCAATTTTACTTTATATTTTTCTCAAAATTTCAATCGTTTAGGTTTAAAAAAACTCATTAGCACAAGTTATGCTTATGCTGCTAGACAGCCAAATGAGGCATATCAACCATCTTTGTTTGAGGAAAGTATCCTGCAATCGGAGGCGGATAAACCTCCCAAATGCGGTAAATTCTTTGAACTGGAAAGAGAAGCCGGTAAAGATGGCGTAGTGACCATTAAAGACTTAAAGTGGCGTTACCTCAAAGGAGATGGTGATTTTCGGAGTGAAGAGATTAAAGCATTACGCGATCAAGCAGATATTGTGATTACCAATCCTCCTTTTTCTTTGTTTCGAGAGTTTATTGCCTGGATTATGGAGGGCGGAAAGAGGTTTGCAGTTGTCGGCAATAAAAATTGTGTTACCTATAAGGAAGTATTCCCGCTGATCAAGGCTAATAAACTTTGGTCTGGCCGAACGGAATGGGCTGGTGGCATGTGGTTTGAAACCAAATATGATGATGTTGATAAAGTAGTAAATGGCATAAACATGAAAAATGTGCCGTCTATTTGGGTAACCAATATGGAACATGGCAGACGTCATGAACCTTTGCAACTCATGACCATGGAAGATAACAAACAATTCAATTCACGTATTGTCGGGAAACACGCATATCAAGAATATGATAATTACAAAGCCATCGAAGTACCTTTTACCCAAGCCATTCCAAGTGATTTTACCGGTGTAATGGGGGTGCCAATCAGTTTCTTAGATAAGTATAACCCCGAACAGTTTGAGATTTTAGGTATTGATACGGATGTTAAAGAAGGACGGTTGTCATCGTTGGTCAAAGATGGTTGGACAGGAAAAATAGATAGAGGGTATTTAAACGGGAAAAGAATGTACTCAAGGTTGCTGATCCGGTTTAAAAAGGAAAATTAAAATGCCATTTATTTATGAGAAAATCTGTTGCCAAACACCTCATAATTTTAATCATGTGGCGCGTGATTATGTTGTTGTCAAAGCGATTTTTAATAACTCAAATAGCCAGCTTGAAAGAGTCAGGAAAAAGGCATGGTCTTTGGCGGCAAGTGTTAATCCTTATAAGGCCAATAACGCTACCCAGCCCAGAGAAAGGGAAAGATTGATATTGGATGCCTTAGGCGGTGTTTTAGCGGAAGAAGCATGGCTTTATTATCTCTTGCGCAGATATGGCAAAAATGCAGCAAGCTTTACACCGTTTAATGGCGCGAATGGTCAGATTGATATTGTGTTGGATAATGGGAAAAGTATCGAAATACGCTCTTCATTTCCCCGAAACGGAATCAAATTTGCAATCTGTCATGAACGGTACAACTTTAAAAATATCTGCAAGTATGAAAATCTATATAAGCCATCTGAAGCAGATAAGGATTTTTTTGGTTGTGTTTTATTTGAAACGCCGAAAGAAAAGCTGAATAGTGATAATGAAATTGTTTTATATTTAATTGGGGGTTCAACGAAGGCGATGATGCTAGATCCTTCCTTATCCTTTAGAAATGCTTTAGTTGCTGAGGGTGATCTAACAGAACAAAAGACGGATTACCAGGTTGTATATTTAAAAGATGCTTTGGATATGATTGGGTTTGAAGAATATATGGCTTCAATGGGTTATCAAAAAAAACAGCCCATACCGTTAAATACGGTATTTTAGCCGCTATAAAATATTAATAGATATATCAATCCATATTCGAAATTTTGGTTATTGACAATAAAATATTTGTATCACGAGAGTCGTTTAAATTAGAAATAATACAGCGTTACCAGCTCTCTTTTGAACTGCGTGTACACAGTGGCCGCTGTTGTCTTGTTTTATCGCTATTTTAAACGACTATTATCATGAAGGAGTCCTGTAATGGTAGTCAATAAAAATCGGGGAGGTTCCCCCTACTTTTATTGACACAATCAGCAATAAGCATAACCTTTAAAAAAAGCTGATGATCCACATGGTGAGCAAAGTTAAAATAATGGTCAGTGCACAGCCGACTTTGGCAACCGTGCCAATGATGAAGCCGATAAAGGTGCCGATGCTTACTTTACCCGCCTGCCACATGTCTTTTCGGGTCAGAAATTCGCCGATGCCAGCGCCCAATAACGGGCCAAACAATAAGCCCGGCAAGCCTAAAAATGCGCCGACCACACCGCCGATAAACGCACCCCAAATGGCTAATTTACTGGCACCGGTGTATTTCGCGCCCAGCATCCCCGCTACATAATCCATCGCCGTACCGATGACGGTAACGATACCCAAAAAAACCAATGTTGTGGTGCCGAAAATTTGATAATCGTTGACATGCGCCAGCAGCCACGCGCCGCCAAACATTAAGCCTAAGCCCGGAATGGCGGGGTAAATCGTGCCGAGTAGGCCGACGAGAATCAGGATTAAAGATAGGGTGATTAAAGCAGCAGTCATGCGTGTTCCTTAAGGATAAGTGTGTGTTATATTCAGACGGCCTATTGTAGGGTAAAGCCTTGCATTACAGGTTAACACTTTGCAAAAATATCAAAATCCGGGCAAATACTGTCCGGATTTTGAGTTTAGCCTATCAAGCGCCGCAGTTTTTCGGTTTGCTGGCCAAAATATTAATCACTTTGCGGCTGGGCTTTTCCGTTTCGATTTTGATTTCGCTGTCGTCTTCATCATCGAGGCCGTCTGAAACAAAACGCTCAGGCACAGTTTCGCTGTCAAATGCCAAATCGCCGCCGTGTTTCAAGCTCTGGCCGCGTTCCAAACCGGCAAAATCAAACAATTCAGGGTCGGCCAAATGCGATGGAACCACGTTTTGCAATGCAGAAAACATCGATTCGATACGGCCAGGGAAGCGTTTGTCCCAATCGCGCAGCATATCGCCGATCACTTGGCGCTGCAGGTTCGGCTGCGAGCCGCACAGATTACACGGAATAATCGGGAATTGTTTCAGTTCGGCGTATTTAATCAGGTCTTTTTCTTTTACATACGCCAGCGGGCGAATCACGATATGCTCGCCATTGTCGCTAACTAATTTAGGCGGCATGGCTTTGAGTTTGCCACCGTAAAACATATTCAGAAACATGGTCGCTAAAATATCGTCGCGGTGGTGGCCAAGCGCGATTTTGGTGCAGCCCAATTCTTTTGCCGTGCGATACAGAATACCGCGGCGCAAACGGCTGCACAGCGAGCAGGTGGTCTTGCCTTCTTCCAGCACGCGTTTCACAGTGGAATAGGTGTCTTCTTCGACGATTTTGTAATCAACATCAATGCTTTGCAGATACTCCGGCAACACATGCTCTGGGAAGCCGGGTTGCTTTTGGTCGAGGTTTACAGCGACTAAATCAAATTCAATCGGCGCGCTGGCTTGCAGTTGGCGCAAAATATCCAACAGCGCATAGCTGTCTTTACCGCCCGACAGGCAGACCATAATCTTGTCGCCCGGCTCAATCATATTGAAATCATTAATCGCCGCGCCGACCGCATGGCGCAAGCGTTTGTTGAGTTTGTTGTTTTCTAATTCTTGTTTGGTTTTTTTGGACATGGTTTTACGGGGAAATAATGGAAACATTCAAGTGCGTATTTTACCTGAAACTACGCTGCGATGTTTTATTGATTCAAATGCAAAGGTCTCTGGCCGTCTGAAGATTTATCTATTCACTCAACAAATACGCAACGGCTTTAGCCATACGCTGTGGCACTTGTTCGAAATGGCCGCCACTGTTGAGTTCAAATGCGGTATCAATGCCTTGCTGCTGCCAGTTGGCTTGCGTGGCGCGTGTGGCATCTTCTACAACACTCATGCGCGGATTTTTGGTGTTTTTCTCTTTGTCGCCGACTGAAAAATAGGCTTTTTGCGGCGGCGTTTGCAAGCTGTGTTCGGCCACAAATTCTGACCAACCGTCGAACCACAACGAGCCGGAAACCGAAGCAATACGGCTGAATGGCGTGGCCTGATAAGCGGAATACGCCGCAAGCAAACCGCCTAAGGAATAGCCGATTAAGGCTGTCCATTGCGGTTGCAAAGAAAATGATTTAGTCGCTTCGGGCAAGACCGAATCAATCAGCCAGCGCAAATAGTCGTCTGCGCCGCTACTGAAATCGGGTGCTTTTTTAAACGCAGCCGGTGCCTGCCATGGTGTGAAAGCATGTTCCCAATTGGGTTCGTCAATGGACACCAAAGTGGCTTGCTCTGCAATCAAGGCGGCTAAATCGTCGGCTTCTTCTTGGCTTAAGAAGGTTAGGAACAGCGGCGCATTTGCTTGGCTGCTTAAGTAGACTGAAACCGTTTTATCGTTGAGATGAAGAAGTTGTTTGTTCATGGAATACCTTGAATAAAATGCCGTCTGAATGTTTCAGACGGCCTCCTATTAATTTACAGCGTTTTTCTTACCGAAATACACAAAGCCAACCGCGCCCAACACAATCATCGGTACGCTCAGCCATTGTCCCATCGACAAGCCTAATGTCAGTAAGCCCAAATAATCATCGGGCTGGCGGGCAAATTCGGCGATGAAGCGGAAAAAGCCGTAGCCGCCTAGGAATAAAGACGCCACTTGTCCGGCAGGGCGTGGCTTTTTAGAAAACACCCACACCAAAATAAACAGGCAAATGCCTTCCAGCGCAAATTGATAAAGCTGCGAAGGATGGCGCGGCAACATGCCGAATTGGTTGAGCCATTCTGCCCATTGCGGATTGTGCGCCACTGCTTCCAAGTCTTCGTAACGTGCTTGTGGAAAGCCCATTGCCCAGAAAGCGTTTGGGTCGGTGACGCGCCCCCACAGTTCGCCGTTGATGAAGTTGCCGATGCGGCCGGAAGCCAAGCCCAGCGGTACTAAGGGCGCGACGAAATCCATGGTTTTGAAAAAACTCATTTTGTGTTTGCGGCTGAAAAGCCACATCGCCACGACCACGCCCAAGAAACCGCCGTGAAACGACATGCCGCCTTCCCACACTTTGAGCATGCTGATTGGGTCGGCCAGATAGTCGGACAATTTATAAAACAAAATATAGCCCAAGCGGCCGCCGAGAATCACGCCCAAAATGCCCCAAGTGAGAAAATCATCCAGCATTTCTTTGGTGAACAAGGTATTGCCTTGTGCAATGCGGCGGCGACCCAGCCAGATAAACAGCGCAAAACCGACAATATAGCTTAAGGCATACCAGCGAATGGCCAACGGGCCTATGCTAATGAGCACGGGGTCAAACTGGGGGTGAATAATCATGGGAAATCCTTAAATGGCAGATAAAGGCTGAAACCTTTGTAAAACTCCTTCAAAAGCCAGTGTACAAAAACTGACGTCATTTCCGCGCAGGCGGGAATCCATTTTTAAACATAGCAAACTATTGAATGAAATAGATTTCTTAAATTTTAAGATGGATTCCCGCCTGCGCGGGAATGACGGCTTTTTCGGTTTTCTTGGTGATTTATGATGTTTTACAAAGGTCTCAGGCCGTCTGAAAAAATGTCTCGTTTTCAGACGGCCTTTTAATCATTAAAAATACTTAGCGCAAATCGCTCGACACATTCCAAATCGCCGACACCATCGCTTCGCCCAAGCGCAGCGAGCGTTGGCCGTTCCAGCCAAAATCGTCGTCAGGCAGGTTATTGTTGTCTTTAAACGGCATTTCCAGCGTGTAGGCCAAGCATTTGAATTGCTCGCCGACCCACGACGTGGCCATGCTCAAGTTGGCTTGGCCGGCTTCGTCTTTCGGATAGCCGATTTCGTCTTGGAAATCCGGGCTGGCGGCCAGCAGGGCTTGTTTGAACTGGGTTTCCAACGCGGCAATACGTTCGTTATAGCTCGGCACGCCTTCGGTGCCCGCCACGAACACAAACGGCAAACCTTCGTCGCCATGAATATCAAGGAACAAATCCACGCCGGTTTCGCGCATTTTTTCGCGCACCACATATACTTCCGGACTGCGTTCCATGCTTGGGTTTTGCCATTCACGGTTCAGATTGGCACCGGCGGCATTGGTGCGCAGGTTGCCCAATACCGAGCCGTCTGGATTCATGTTCGGTATGATGTAAAACGTGGCGCGGTCAAGCAGGGCACGGGCGGTCGGGTCTTGCGGGTCGAGCAGGCGGCCTAAAAAGCCTTCGACAAACCATTCCGCCATGGTTTCGCCCGGGTGTTGGCGTGCAATTATCCACACTTTCAAATCGCTTTCGACTTGGTTGCCGATGGTGAGCAAATTGATGTCGCGGCTTTGCACGGTGCTGCCCAAATCATCGATTTGACACAAGCCGCTGCCTTGCGCGTCGCCCAATAAGTTCAAATGCTGCTCGTGCGAATAAGGCTCGAAATAAGCGTAATACACACTGTTGGACAAAGGTGTGTGGTTGATGGTGAGCACGCCGTTTTCATAATAAGTCGGCACGCGGAACCAATTTTGGCGGTCGTAAGAGGCACAGGCTTGGTATTCTTCCCAACCGTCGGGATAAGCCGCTTGAGCCGCATTGTCGAAATGCATCACGCAATTTTGATACGCCGCGCCTTGCAGACGGAAATAAAACCATTGCGTAAAATCGGCGGCATTGTCGGGGCGTAGCGACAGGTGGATATTGCCCGGGTCGCTCAAATCGTTCACAATCACCGAGCCGGCGTCAAATTGGGTGCTGATTTTTATCATGGGGGATTCCTGTGTGGAATAGAAATTTGATAGCCCGTTATTCTAAAACATTTCAGGCAAATCATAAATCCTTTTACGTTTCGGCTTGTTTCAGACGGCCTTTAGTATTAATATTCCAAAATTAAAATTGTTAACAATTAAAGAGTAGATTCATGAGTGATATGAAACACATTTCCGCCGCCGACAAAGCCGCGATTTTATCCGAAGCCCTGCCGTATATCCGCCGCTTTTCCGGCTCGACTATTGTGATTAAATACGGCGGCAACGCCATGACTGAACCGGCTTTGAAAGAAGGCTTTGCCCGCGACATCGTGTTGCTGAAACTGGTGGGCATCAACCCTGTGATTGTGCATGGCGGCGGCCCGCAGATTAACGATATGCTCGAGCGTGTCGGCAAAGAAGGCGTGTTCGTACAAGGCATGCGCGTGACTGATGGCGAAACCATGGACATCGTTGAAATGGTGTTGGGCGGTCATGTCAACAAAGAAATCGTGTCAATGATTAACACTCATGGCGG
This sequence comes from Neisseria sp. CCUG17229, assembly GCF_047839235.1. NCBI lineage: Bacteria > Pseudomonadati > Pseudomonadota > Betaproteobacteria > Neisseriales > Neisseriaceae > Neisseria > Neisseria sp. CCUG17229. Next base: position 1,255,414 of record NZ_CP181247.1, on the reverse strand, counting down.
CAAAGCTGTCGGCGTGACCGGTCGCGACGGCCATTTTATCAAAGCCAAAAAGCTGCTGATCAACACCCCTGAAAACCCGGGTGTGGACATCGGCCAAGTTGGTGAAGTGGAAAGCATCGACACTACGCTGATTCAAGGCTTAATCGACAACGGCCAAATCCCTGTGGTTGCCCCGATTGGCGTGGGCAAACGGGGCGAAGCGTTCAACATCAATGCCGACTTGGTGGCCGGTAAGTTAGCGGAAGAGCTCAACGCCGAAAAACTTCTGATGATGACCAACATCACTGGCGTACTGGATAAAGAAGGCAATCTCTTAACTAACCTGACCCCGAGCCGCATTGACGAATTGATTGCCGACGGCACGCTTTACGGCGGTATGCTGCCGAAAATCAGCTCGGCGGTAGAAGCCGCAGTCAACGGCGTGAAGGCTACGCACATCATTGATGGTCGCGTGCCAAATGCGTTATTGCTGGAAATCTTTACCGATTCCGGTATCGGCTCAATGATTTTGGGCGCGGATAAGGCGTAAGTGAAATTAATAAAATCAAGGCCGTCTGAAAATTATTGAACTGCACCCCAAAAGTTGGACACTTCCCCCCAACTTAAAAAGGTGCAGTTTTCTTATGTCCAAATATACACTAGACTTCAAATACCGAGCCGTACTCCATTACCATCAAGTGCACAGCCAACAGCGTACCGCAGACCATTTCAACGTCTCACGCACCCACCTGCGCCGTTGGATTGCCGCCTACCGTCAAGGCGGTATAGCCGCACTTCAGCACCCACAGGCTACGCTTATGAAGACTACGCAGACCAAACGCAACAATCCCTTTATCGTCGACAAACCCGACCATGAAAAAACTCAGGCAGAGCTGATTGAAGAGTTACGCTACATGAGGGCGGAGATCGACTACCTAAAGCACATGAAAGCCCTCAACGAAAAGAACGCCACCAAAGTTGCGAAACCGTTCAAACGCTGAGGGCGAAGCACCTGCTGAAATACTTGTTGCACAGTGCCGGCATACCCAAAAGCAGTTTCTACTACCACATCGGTAAATCCGATCCCGATATGGAAGCCAAAGCGGCGGTGAGTGAAGTTTATCACCAACACAAAGGTCGCTACGGCCAACGGCGGATTGGAGCTGTATTATCGTGGAATAAAAAGAAAGTGCAGCGTATTATGGGATTATTGGGTTTGAAAGCCAAAGTGCGCAACAAAAAATCCTATCGTCCGCAAGTTATAGGAGAGACGTCGAAAAACATCCTTAAGCGTGCATTCACTGCTGATAAAGCGGGAGATAAATGGTTGACCGATGTGACCGAGTTTAAATGCACCGACGGCAAACTGTACTTATCGCCGATATTGGATGTATTCAATCGTGAGATTGTGGCTTATGAGCTCAGTAGAAAGCCGGACAGCAAGATGGTCATGCAGATGCTGGATAAGGCATTCGGCCGTCTGAAAGGGCAGACCCCGCTGCTGCATTCTGACCAAGGTGTGCTTTACCGAACTCAGGCTTATCGGGAAAAGCTGGCGGAGAAAGGCATTGTGCAGAGCATGTCGCGCAAAGGGAATTGCTGGGACAATGCACCGATGGAGAGTTTCTTCGGGACATTAAAAGTGGAAAGCTTCTATCAGGAAGGTGTGTTATCGGTGGCAGAGTTGACCAAAGTGATAGATGATTACATACGTTACTACAATTATGAACGTATTAGTTTGAATTTAAAAAAGCTGAGTCCTGTGGCTTACAGGACCCAGCTTGAACAGGCTGTTTGAGAAAGATTTTTAATTTGTCCAAGAATTGGGGGACAGTTCATTATTTTTCAGACGGCCTTTTGTATTTTAAGGCATTATTTGTGCAAACCACATTCTTTGCTGTCTTTGCTTTCCCACCACCAGCGCCCCGCGCGGATGTTCTCGCCTTCTTTTACCGGGCGGGTGCACGGTTCGCAGCCGATGCTCGGGTAGCCTTGGTGATACAAATCATTCAGTGGCACATCATGTGATTGCGCATACGCCCACACATCTAATTCTTCCCAATCAAAAATCGGGTTAAACTTAGCGATATTGCGGCCTGAATCATGCTCTTCAAAATTCAATTCACTGCGCGTATCTGACTGGCTGCGGCGTTGGCCGGTGAGCCATGCGGGCGCGTTGCCCAAGGCTCGATTGAGCGGTTCGATTTTGCGGATATGGCAACATTGGCGGCGTAATTCTATGCTGTCGTACATAGCGGTGGTGCCGAATTGTGCTTCAAAAGCTTGCGCATCCGCTTCAATCGGGTGGAACACTTCCAATTCGGTCTGATAACGCGTATTGGTGGCGGCTATCAAGGCTTCGGTTTCAGGATTGAGTTTGCCGGTATTGAGCGTGATGATGCGGATAGGCAGTTTCAGACGGCATATCGCATCGGTAATCACCATGTCTTCAACCGCCAAGCTGGAAGCAAACACAGATTGCGGAAAACGTTCGGCAATTTCTTGCAGACGTTGCTCTAAAGTGGTGGTGAGTTGGGGCAGGCGCTGGCGCTCTTCGGCGGTTACTTCGGGAATTTTCCAGAAGCTCGGACGGAAAAATGAAGTCATGGCAGGTGTTCCTTATTGTGTTTCAGACGGCCTTTTATGATTTAAGGCCGAGGCCTTTGCAAAACTTCAGATTTGAGTACAGTTCGAAGTTAGAGCAGCACAGAAAGCGCGGACATATCACGAAGATAGGCAAGCTTTCAAGCAGCGCATAACGAAGAAATGTGCCAAAGATGAAGATTTTGCAAAGGGCTCGGGCTGTCTGAACATTGTTGTCATACCCTCATTGTCCGCCTGTCGTAAAGTGAAAGGAAAGAATGCTTTTCTATTTCTTTATAACCAAAGCGATTGCTGCTGGTTTTTCGGCAATAAGTGGCTGACCCCGATACCGATTAAGCGAAACGCATCTTCCGTTTGCAGCGGCACACGTTCAACCAAGGTATGCGCGGCTTTGAGCAGGGCTTGGCTGTCGGGCAGCACCGAAGAATAAGTCAGTGAACGGGTGATGATGCGGAAATCATGGGTTTTGAGTTTCAGCGTTACGCCTTTGACATCGACATTTTTACGCTGGATTTGCTGCCATAAATCTTCGGCCAAATGCGGTAAGTGTTCGATGGTTTGCGCCAGTGACAAATCTTCTGGCAGTGTGATTTCGGTCGAAATATGCAAACGCTCGCGGCTGGCTTTCACCGGCCGTTCATCTACCCCGCGTGCCAAATCATAAAGCCGATAGCCGTAGCGGCCGAAATGGTTTAATAGTTCGCCCCGCTCGAAGCGACGTAAATCACCGGCCGTCTGCATGCCCAATGCCTGCATTTTCTTCAATGTGACTTTACCCACGCCGGGAATTTTCCCCAGCGGTAGCGTTTCCAAAAAAGCATCGATTTTTTGCGGATGCAGCACAAATTGGCCGTTGGGCTTGCGCCAATCGGAGGCGATTTTGGCGAGAAATTTGTTGGGCGCAATGCCTGCGGAAGCGGTCAGCCCCGTTTCGGCAAAGATTTCGGCGCGGATTTTTTCGGCGATTTCGCTGGCGTAGCGGATATTTTGTTTGTTTACCGTCACGTCCAAATACGCTTCATCCAAAGAAAGCGGCTCGATTAAATCGGTATGCCGTCTGAAAATAGCGTGAATCTGTGCGGATACTTGGCGGTAAAGCTCAAAATGCGGCGGAATATAGACAGCATGCGGACAAAGCCGTTTGGCTGTCGCCACCGACATCGCCGAATGCAAACCGAATTGCCGCGCTTCATAAGAAGCCGCACAAATCACCGAACGCGCACCATCCCAAGCCACTACCACGGGCTTGCCTTTCAGGTGCGGCTGTTCGCGCAATTCTACCGAAGCGTAGAACGCGTCCATATCGATATGGATGATTTTGCGGTCGGACATCTAAATTCTAAAAAACAGAAAACATTATTTTAACGGAAAATAAGCAGCAAAAGGCCGTCTGAAAACGGAAATCCATTTTCAGACGGCATGAGACCTTTGCAAAACCTCAGATTTGAGTATAGTTCGAAGTTATAGCAGCGCAGAAAGCGCAGGCATATCACGAAGATAGACAAGCTTTCGAGCAGCGCATAACGAAGAAATGTGCCAAAGATGGGATTTTGCAAAGGTCTCGGTCTGTTCTTTATACACATCAACTTTATTTTTTAGGCGACAGTTGGTCCACCAAACCGCCGTCGGCAAAATATTTCTTCATGATGTCTTCCCATGCGCCGAATTTTTCGTTTGGCGTGAAAGTTTCAATAACCGGGAAATCGGCTTGGTATTTGGCCAAAACATCGGCATTACGCGGACGCAGGTAGAGTTTGGCTGCCAATTCTTGTGCCGGTTCACTCCACAGGTATTCCAAATATTCTTTGGCGGCTTCCTGTGTGCCTTTTTTCTCAACCACAGAATCAACCACGGCAACCGGGCTTTCCGACAAAATGGTGTAGCTCGGGTAAACGATTTCAAACTGGTCTTGGGTCAGTTTTTTGCTGACGTGGTTGGCTTCGTTTTCAAACGTGACCAATACATCGCCGATGTTGCGTTGGCTGAAGGTGGTGGTGGCTGCGCGGCCGCCGTTTTCAAATACGGGCGCGTTTTTCAGGAAAGCTGCGACAAATTCGTTGGTTTTGGCTTCATCGCCGTTGTTCACTTTCAAGCCGTAGCCGTATGCGCCCAAGAAGGCATAGCGGCCGTTGCCGGTGGTTTTCGGGTTGGCTAAGACGATTTGCACGCCATCTTTGGTTAAGTCGCTCCAGTCTTGAATCTGTTTCGGATTGCCTTTGCGCACCAAGAAGACGGTGGTGCTGGTAAACGGCACGGCGTTATCCGGCAGGCGTTGCGTCCAGTCGTTTTTCACCAAGCCTTTTTGCTCGAGCAATTCGATGTCGGACGTTTGGTTCATGGTCACCACATCGGCTGCCAAACCGTTGGCCACAGACAAAGCCTGTTTGCTTGAGCCGCCGTGTGATTGCTGCACATCAATCTCCGCGCCATTGTGTTTGGCTTGGTATTCTTTGATAAACAGCGGGTTGTATTCTTTATAGAAATCGCGTGCCACATCGTAAGACACGTTCAACAGGGTAATGCCTTTGCCATTGGCAGCAGGTGCAGCAGCATTGCCGTCGGCGGCTTTTTCTTCTTTCGGGGTGCAGGCGGTTAAGGCCATGGAAGCTGCGATGGCAGCAAGGGTGAGGTTACGGATGGTCATGTGTTGGCTCCTTCAATCAATGGGCATACTTTATACCGTCTGATTGAACATGAGAAATAATGTTTGATTTGGTGGTTATCAGCTTTGGTTATAAGTAGCAGACCGTCTGAAAGGCTTTCAGACGGTCTGAGATATCTACAAAATCTGATGAAAAATTAATAAAAACTAAAACCGCCGTCATTCCCGCGTAGGCGGGAATCCATTTTTGAACATAACAAGCTATTCAATAAAATAGGGTTCTTAAATTTTGAGATGGATTCCCGCCTGCGCGGGAATGACGGCTATTGTATGTAGGCTGGTTTTGGCAGGAGTTTTGTAAAGATCTCGGCCTAAAGGTTTACTTTGCGGTAGTGGTCAATTCGTCAAACATGCCGCCGTCGGCAAAAAACTTCTGCATGATGTGCGGCCATGTACCTAAGGTTTCGTCAGGGCGGAAGGTCTCCAAATCGGGGAAATCCGCATGGTTGGCGGATGAAATGGATTTGTCGCTCGGGCGGAAGTAGAGTTCGGCCGCCAATTCCTGTGCCGGTTTGCTCCACAAGAATTCAAGATATTCTTTGGAAATGGCTTCGGAATCTTTTTTCTCGGCAACGCTGTCAACCACGGCCACGGGTGTTTGTGCTTCGATAGTGTAGCTTGGGTAAACGATATCGAATTGGTCGGGTGCAAGGTGGCGGCTGACGAAATTGGCTTCGTTTTCCAAGGTAATCAACACATCGCCGATTTGGCGTTGGGTAAAGCTGGTGGTGGCGGCGCGGCTGCCATTTTCAAACATCGGCACATTGTTCAGCAGCTTGCGCATAAAGTTTTTTGCGTCGGTTTCGTTGCTGTTATTCGCTTTCAAGCCGTAGCCGTATGCACCTAAGAAGGCATAACGGCCATTGCCGCTGGTTTTTGGGTTGGCAAACACAACTTGCAGGTTATCACGCGCCAAGTCTGCCCAGTCGTAAACGTGTTGCGGATTGCCTTTGCGCACGAGAAACACGGTGACGCTGGAAAACGGCACGGCGTTATCCGGCAAGCGTTGCGCCCAATCAGATTTAACTAAACCGCGTTGTTGTAGAGAATCGATGTCGGAAGTTTGGTTCATAGTCACCACATCGGCGGGCAAGCCGTTGGCCACCGACATGGCTTGTTTACTCGAGCCGCCGTGTGATTGCTGGATATGTAGGTCGATATGCGGATGATTTCTGCTGAAATGTTCGATAAACAAGGCGTTATACGCTTTGAAAAAATCGCGCGATACGTCATAGGAAACGTTGAGAATTTTCTTATATTGGCTTTTTTCGGTATTGGTTTTGCCACTGCCGCAAGCAGCCAAAGACAGCGCGGTTATGGCGATGATGAAGCGGATTTTGCCCATGTGTGTTCCTTTGTGTCATCGTGTTGTCGGACACACTTTAATTGTCAGGCAGAAAAAAAGGAAAGAATGGTTGATTGTATCGAAAGGATTTTTAGTTATATATTTTATACACTTAACAAATAGGCCGTCTGAAAATTTTCAGACGGCCTGATAACTGCTATACATATTTGCGCATTAATTCGCATTTGACTTTGACCTGTTCGTTTAAGGGCAATACCGCTTCGCCTAAGGATTCGTAGCCGTTTAAGCGGTAAAACGGCACGGAATTGAGTGAAGCATACAGTTTCAGGAAGCTCAAGCCTGCGTCGTGTGCCAATTCTTCGGCACGCTGCAACAGTGCCGTGCCCAAGCCTTTGTTGTGCATTAAAGGATGCACATACAGCGCATCGAGTTGGGCTTCTTTGAAATCGACTTGGAAAAAGCCTTGAATCGCACCACGGTATTCCACCACCCACAAAGCCTTGGTTTTGTCGGCCATCGTAGCATGATAGCTTTCCATGCCGAGCAATTCTTCCCATGCTTGCAACACGCGCTCGTTGTAGCTGCGGATGCAGGTGTATTGCACGGCATGCAGATGCGCGCTGTGAATGAAAGGGCAGTCTTTTTCGGTCGCGGGGCGAAGCACAGTGAGCAGGTTCATGGTGGTTTTCACATTAAAATATCAAACAAAGGCCGTCTGAAAATCAATAATCGATAAAGTGATTATAGCAGCAACGCAGCTGATTCAGACGGCCTTTAAACGGAAATTTTTGCTACTGTCATTCGCTTTTGAAATGCTTGCGCAACACGAAAAACATAATACCCATGCAGCTGAACATCACAATCAAATCGCCGAATGCGGTAAATTCGCCCCAATACCGGCCACCGGCAAACACAAAGGCAAAAAAAGCATGCAGCGCGGCCAGCAGGAAAAACATGCCCGCCCAAGCCCAATTGAGTTTCTTCCAGCCATCGGGCGACAGCACCAATACCGAATCAAACATTTTTTGCACGGCAGAGCGGCGGTCGCTGAAGAAAAAGTGCGACACCAGCATGCCCACGCCGAATGCGGCATTGAGCAACACGGCTTTCAGGCGGATGTAATAATCGTCGCTCAAGGCCAGCGTCACACCGCCGAACACCACTGTCATTGCCAGCACAAACCATTGCTGGCGCTCCAAACGGAATTTCTGTTTCACCAATTGATAGCCGTACACCAGTACCGTGGCAATAATCAAACCGGCGGTAGCGGCTAAAACGTGATTATTGTCGCTGCCTGCCGCTCCGGTCAGTTGTAGCAGCGGATGGTTGGTATCGGTAGGCTCGACGGTTTTATACAGGTAGAAAAAAACAATCAGAGGCAGGAAATCGAGTAAAGCTTTCATAATGGGGAACTTAGGGTCTCAGCCTTGATAAAAGATACAAGGCCATCTGAAGAAATCAATAAAAAATGTCGGATATAGAATCCGACTCGAGGCAAACGTTTTCAGACGGCGTATTGTAGCGCAAATGCCGTCTGAAAACAGAAAACGATTGTAAAGCCCTTAAGCGCGTTTCAATGTGGCGTGTAAGGCTTGGGCTTTTGCAAAAGCGGCATTGGAATCCTTGGCCAGCGTAACAAAATGCCCCATTTTACGGCCGGTACGCGCGGCTTTTTTGCCGTAGAGATGCAGGAAAGAAGCCGTATCACTTTGCAGCGGCAGCCAATCCGGCTCGCTGCCGTCTTCGCCCCACACATCACCCAAAATATTCGCCATGCAGCAGGCCGAGAGCAGACGGGTGTCAGCCGGCGGCAGGTTGCACATAATGCGTACTTGCTGCTGGTATTGGCTGACCGCACAAGCGTCAATGGTGTGGTGACCAGAGTTGTGCGGGCGCGGGGCGATTTCGTTGACCACCAATTCATGCGTATCGCCGACGACAAACATTTCCACTGCCAATACGCCGACATAATCCAATTCGTCGGCTAAGCGCTGCGCCATCTGCCGCGCCTGTTGCTGAATATCGGCACTCAACCGCGCCGGAACGATGGAATAGGCCAGAATGCCATTTTCATGGATATTTTCTGCAGGGTCGAAAGTTTGCACATTATCGCTGTTCAAGCGGCAGACCACCACTGAAATCTCGCCACGCAAATCGACCATTTTTTCCAACACACAATCCACGCCGCCATGCTCGGCAAAAGCGGCTTTGAGCTCATCCAACGTTTTCACGCGGATTTGACCTTTGCCATCGTAACCCAGCGTGGCAGTTTTCAAAATTCCCGGTAAAAATGCCGTACTCTCTTCGGTAATGTCTTCCGCTTTACAGACGGCCTGATAAGGCGCGGTTTGTAAACCGGCTTTTTGAATCCATGCTTTTTCCTGAATACGGTTTTGCGCCACCGCCACACAATCGCCGCTTGGGGAAACATTGGTGTGATTCGCCAAAAAGCGCATGGCATCAGCGTTGACGTTTTCAAATTCAGTCGTTACCGCCGTGCATTTGGCCAATTCGTTTAACGCTGCTTCGTCATCAAATGCAGCGCACAAATGGTGGTCGGCAAATTCTGCTGCCGGTGCATTGGGGTCCGGATCAAGAACGGTCACTTGGTAGCCCATGGTTTTGGCAGCGATGGTGAACATACGGCCGAGCTGGCCGCCACCGAGAATGCCGAGATTGGACGGGGGGAGAATGGGGGTGTTTTGCATGGTTTATGATTTGATATTGATTAATTAAAAATAAATGATGAATGCCGTCTGAAAGGTTTCAGACGGCTTAGGCCGTTATTCCTACGGGTATGGGAATGCCGGAAAAAACCTACTTATCCAACCCTTCCTGAACCATCTGCGCCGCGCGCACCACCGCACGCGCTTTGTTTTGCGTTTCCTGCCATTCGGATTCGGGCACAGAATCCGCCACCACACCTGCGCCGCTTTGTACATAAAGCGTATCGTTTTTAATCACAGCGGTGCGGATGGCGATGGCCAAGTCCATGTCGTTGTTAAAGCTCCACACGCCTACGGCGCCACCGTAGATGCCGCGTTTGCTTGGTTCGACTTCTTCGATAATTTCCATGGCGCGGATTTTTGGTGCGCCGGATAAGGTGCCGGCTGGGAACGTTGCGGCCAGAATTTCCATATTGGTGATGTCGTCTTTCAGACGGCCTTCAACATTGGAAACGATGTGCATCACATGGGAATATTTTTCCACCACCATTTTGTCGGTAACGCTGACTTGGCCGGTTTGGCTGATGCGGCCGACATCGTTGCGACCGAGGTCAATCAGCATAACGTGTTCGGCAATTTCTTTGGCATCGCTTAATAAATCTTGCTCATTGGCCAGGTCTTCGGCAGGGGTTTTGCCGCGCAGGCGGGTGCCGGCAATCGGGCGCACGACTACAGTATCTTGTTCGCGGCGCACAAGAATTTCCGGTGAAGAGCCGACAATGTGGAAATCGTCGAAGTCGTAGTAAAACATATACGGCGACGGATTCAGCGTGCGTAAGGCGCGGTAAAGTGCCAGTGGGCTGTCGGTGTAGGGCATGGTCATGCGCTGGCTGGGTACGACCTGCATGCAGTCGCCGGCGAAAATGTATTCTTTGATTTTATCGACACAGGCTTTGAAAGGCGCTTCGCCAAATTCGCTGGTCGGCTGAGTAGTGGCGCTACCTAAAGATAACGGAATGGCGCAACTTTGGCGCAATTGGGTGCGTAAGTCTTCCAAGCGTTCGCGTGCGGCTTCGTAGCCGTTGGTTTGGCTTGGGTCGGCATAGACAATCAGGTAGATTTTGCCGGAAAGGTTGTCGATTACCGCCAATTCTTGCGACAGCATCAGCAAAATATCCGGCGTGCCGAGCGGGTCGGCTTTCGGCGGGTTTTTCAGGCGGTGGGCAAAATGCTCGAAATTGTAAATGGTTTCATAGCCGAAATAGCCGACTAAACCGCCGGTAAAGCGTGGCAGGCTTGGGATTTCAGGGGTTTTGAAACGTGCGTGGAAGGCTTCGATAAAGGGCAGCGGATTGCCGTCGTATTGTTCGACGATTTCACCATTGAGATACACATCGACGTGTTTGCCGCTGGCTTTTAAATAATGATGGCAAGGTAGGCCGATAAAGGAATAGCGGCCGAAGCGTTCGCCGCCTACCACGGATTCCAGCAGATAGGTAAAGGGCTTGTTAGCCAGCTTGAGATAGAGCGACAAGGGGGTGTCGAGATCGGCGAGGACTTCCTGCACCAGCGGAATGCGGTTGTATCCTTGCGCGACTTGGGCTTGATATTCTTGTTTGCTGATCATGTTCAGACGGCCTTACCTGAAAAATGCGATGCGTGTATGCAGCGAAATGGTCGATGTTAAAGAGTGCAAAGAGTATAGCAGCTTATGGGGGTATTGTTAACCGATTTGCCGATGCGGTAGAGGCCGTCTGAAACAAAAATAAACATCGTTTTGATGGAAAACGGTGTCGGGTAAAATTAGAAGCTGGAAGCCGTATTGATTTTGGTTTGACGCGCGCGCTTGAATTTAATGAAATAGCCAAGTGCAACCGGAATCAGCGCCAAAATAATTTTAAATGTCCAGCTGGCATACCAAGGCTTAGCCACCACAATCGCTTGGCTTTCCGCTCCGGGTACGATGAAATCTTTAATCGCAAACCAATCGAGAAACGGCCACCAGCAAGCCACCAATAAGCCTAAGAAACAAGGCCAAATCATGCGGCTCAAATCACGCTGCCACAAGATGAAACACACCACCGCCCAAAGCAGGGTAAAGCCGGTAATCACTAAAGAAGTGTAGGTGTCGGCACCGAGATAGGTGGTGAGAAAATAGGTAAAAGCAACCCACAATAATCCTAAAACGAATACGATTAATTCTTCAGGACGTTTGAACATTCGGTTTCTCCAAAATAGCGCATATTTTATCAACTTGATGAGTAGAGAATACTATACCTGAAAAGCGTTTTTGCAAAGGTCTCAGACTGATTTTTCAGATAAAAAGAACTATGGCAAAATATCGTTTACCTTGAATCCATCAAACGGAACCTGTCATGCGCCAAAAAAGCATCATCACCGGACATTCCAGCGGTTTGGGCAAAGCCTTGGCCGCGCATTATCTGCAAGCAGGCATAGAAGTGTTGGGCATTGCCCGACGTGAATTGCCCGCAGAAAATGGTTTGCAGCAAGTGGCGTTGGATTTGGCCGATGCGGAAAAATTAAGCGCATGGCTACAAAGCGGTGCAATCGATAATTTTATGCAAGATGCGGATGAATTGGTGCTGGTGAATAATGCCGGCACGGTTGCGCCAAGTTCGGTATGCGGTAAGCAAAGGCCGTCTGAAATTGCGGCGGCGGTGAGTTTAAACATTACTGCGCCCTTATTACTCAGCAACCATGTTTTGGCCGCAAAAGCAGATAATCAGGCAGTAAAAATCGTGCACATCAGCAGTGGTGCAGGACACAATGTTTATCAGGGCTGGAGTGTTTACGGTGCGACCAAAGCAGCGCTAGATCATCATGCGCGTTGTGTGGAAGCGGAAAATCACCGCAATGTGAAAGTATGCAGCATTGCGCCGGGTGTGGTTGATACCGATATGCAGGCGCAGATTCGGGCGCAAGATGGCGATGATTTTCCGATTTTGCCGCGATTCCAGCAGCTTCACGCCAATCAGGAATTGAGTTCACCCGAATCAGTGGCCAACATAATGGCCGAAATGATTGCTGATGCGGATTTTGGGGATGAAATTATCCAAGATGTCCGCACATGGCAATCATTGAAACAGACTTTTCAGACGGCCTTAGCGCAAACATCGTCAAACAGGCCGTCTGAAAACTAAATAAGGAACATCAAATGAATATGGATTTTCAAGCCACATTAAAAGCCTTGGGCAAACAAGCAAAAAAAGAAGCCGAGCAGCGCAAAATCGAAGCAGTAGAAGCCAAAAAGCGTGAAGAAGAGCAGGTTGATTTTGCCAAAGCGGTTGGTGCGGTAACGCCTTTGAAAAACTCGCAACGCTACGAAGCGCCACGCCCGAAAACCACCATCAAGCCGCGCCCAAAAGCGGAAAGTGATTTGGCGGAAGAAGATTATTTTTATGTCGGCCAAGGTGGTTGGGACGAGCCACCAGCTACCTTTAGTAAAAACGGTCAAGGCAAAAACGACATTCAACGTTTGCGCAACGGCCATTATCCGGTGGTGGCTGATGTGGATTTACATGGCTATACGCAGGAAGAAGCGCAGCAAGTGTTGAATGAATTCATTGAATTCACTAAAAAACGCGGCGTATGTGCTGAAATCATACATGGTAGTGGCCTAGGGTCTTCCGGCTACAAACCGGTTTTGAAAAACATGACCCGCCGTTGGCTGATACAGCATCCGGATGTGTTGGCTTATGTTGAGCCGCGTCAAGGCAATGATGGTGCGGTACGGATTCTGCTGAAGCGTCCACGCCGTGAAGAAGAATAATCGAGCGATGATATACAAGGCCGTCTGAAAGCCAAAAGGTTTTCAGACGGCCTTGATGTATTTAAAATGCAAATGAGAATTTTATCTATTTAAATCTTTACGCTTTTTTGCTTAGAAAACGAAAGTTAAAGCGAAGATACTCTTTTTCTTAAATGGTGGTAATGACGCTTAATACGAAAATAAAATATTCGATTTATTTCGAATATGAATTTTCTGGAAAATTGCACAAAAATTTAGGCCGAAAAAATTTGATTTTTATTGAATAATTCATCCGATTGGTTTGCCAGTCGGAATAAATACTGATACGATTTAAATCGTCTTTTTAACTAGGGTAATTGTGACAAATGCTGTCATCAAACAGCATTGGTAAATTTTGCCTTTAAATCAGATGTTTTGGCGGGAAATCCGTCATATATTTCGCTTAAATGTTCGATTTTGAAAATTATATTTTCTAGGTCGAAAATATACGAATCGACTCGAAAAGAATGCTTTCGAAGTCGGTGTTTGTAACCCAATATAAGGATACTGATATGTCCACTCAATTGCACGATGTAGATCCGATTGAAACACAGGAATGGTTGGATGCATTAAGCTCGGTTTTAGAAACTGAAGGCACCGAACGCGCCCACTTTCTGCTGGAAAATTTGGTGAAATACACCCGTCGTCGCGGCGTTCATATGCCGTTTGACGCCACCACTGCTTATTTGAACACCATTCCGGTGGGTAAAGAGCAGAAATCTCCGGGTAACCACGAATTGGAACACCGCATCCGCTCTGCCATCCGTTGGAATGCAGCAGCCATGGTATTGCGTGCAGGTAAGAAAGATTTGGAATTGGGTGGTCATATCGCATCTTTCCAATCGGCTGCTACCTTGTATGACGTCGGTTTCAATCATTTCTGGCGCGCTAAAGGCGAAGGCGAAGAAGGCGATTTGATTTTCTTTCAAGGCCACGCTGCACCGGGTATTTATGCCCGCGCATTCGTTGAAGGCCGTTTGACTCAAGAACAGGTAGATAATTTCCGTCAAGAAGTGGACGGCAAAGGTATTCCTTCTTACCCGCACCCACACTTGATGCCTGATTTCTGGCAATTTCCAACCGTATCGATGGGTTTGGGCCCGTTGATGGCAATTTACCAAGCGCGCTTCTTGAAATACTTGGATTCACGCGGTTTGAGCAAAACTAAAGGCCGTAAAGTTTGGGTATTCTGTGGTGACGGTGAAATGGACGAGCCGGAATCTCAAGGCGCGATTGCATTGGCTGCCCGCGAAGGTTTGGACAACCTGATTTTCGTCATCAACTGTAACTTGCAACGCTTGGATGGCCCGGTACGCGGTAACGGCAAAATCATCCAAGAATTGGAAGGCAACTTCCGCGGAGCCGGTTGGAACGTATTAAAAGTGATTTGGGGCAGTAAATGGGATGCCTTGTTAGCGCGCGATACCAATAATGCCTTGAAACAACGCATGGAAGAGGTGTTGGACGGTGACTACCAAACCTACAAATCTAAAGACGGTGCGTATGTGCGCGAGCATTTCTTCAATACGCCTGAATTGAAAGCCTTGGTTGCCAATATGTCTGACGAAGAAGTTTGGGCATTGAACCGCGGTGGTCACGACCCACACAAAGTGTATGCAGCTTACCATGAAGCGGTAAACAATGCCGGTGGCCGTCCGACTGTGATTTTGGCAAAAACCATTAAAGGTTACGGCATGGGTGCTTCAGGTGAAGGTCAAAACGTTGCCCACCAAGCCAAAAAAATGGACGTAAAATCGCTGAAACAATTCCGCGACCGTTTCGGCATCGATGTTACTGACGAGCAAATCGACAGCGGTGACTTGCCATACTACCGCTTTGCCGAAGACAGCGAAGAAATGAAATACTTGCGCGAACGCCGTAACGCCTTGGGTGGTTACCTGCCGCAACGCAACCCGAACAACGAAGCCTTGCCGATTCCTGAATTGAGTGCATTTGACGGTCAATTGCAATCAAGCGGCGATCGTGAGTTCTCGACCACTATGGCGTTTGTCCGCATCTTGTCAACTTTGTTGAAAGACAAGCAAATTGGTAAACGTATTGTGCCGATCGTGCCGGATGAAAGTCGTACCTTTGGTATGGAAGGCATGTTCCGCCAATACGGTATTTGGAATCCTAAAGGCCAACAATACACCCCGCAAGATAAAGACCAATTGATGTTTTATAAAGAATCAGTTGACGGTCAAATTCTGCAAGAAGGTATTAATGAGCCGGGCGCAATGGCCGACTGGATTGCTGCGGCAACATCATACGCCAACAGCCGCTATGCCATGATTCCGTTCTACATCTACTACTCAATGTTCGGTTTCCAACGCGTTGGCGACTTGGCATGGGCAGCAGGTGACATGCACGCACGCGGTTTCTTGTTGGGCGGTACTGCCGGTCGTACAACCTTGAACGGTGAAGGCTTGCAACACGAAGACGGTCACAGCCAAATTCAAGCTGACCTGATTCCAAACTGTGTATCTTACGATCCGACTTTCCAATACGAATTGGCGGTTATTATTCAAGATGCATTGCGCCGCATGTATGTAGAAAACGAAGACGTGTTCTACTACCTGACTTTGATGAATGAAAACTACACCCACCCGGCCTTGCCACAACGTAAAGGCATTGAGCAAGAAATCTTGAAAGGTATGTACTTGCTGGAAGAAGGCGGCAAATCTGACAAGAAAGTTCAATTGATGGGTTCAGGCACCATTTTGCAAGAAGTGATGGCCGGTGCAAAATTGCTGAAAGAAGATTTCGGTGTGGAAGCCAACGTGTGGTCTTGCCCTTCATTCAACGAATTGCACCGCGATGCCATGGAAGTAGAACGTTACAACCGTCTGCATCCGTTGGAAGAAGCTAAGTTGCCGTTTGTGGCGCAACAATTGAAAGGCCATGAAGGTCCGGTCGTTGCTGCTACCGACTACATCCGCAGCTTTGCAGAACGCATCCGCGCCTATATTCCAAACGATTTCCACGTGTTGGGTACCGACGGTTTCGGCCGTTCCGACAGCCGTGCAAATCTGCGCCGCTTCTTTGAAGTTGACCGCTACAACGTAGCCGTTACCGCTTTGGCTGCTTTGGCCGATGAAGGTAAAGTAAGCAAAGAAACCGTACAAAAAGCCATTGAGAAATACGGTATCGCCACCGATACCGCACCAAGCTGGAAACGCTAAAACGTTTCAGACAGTCTCGTGATAAACAGGCCGTCTGAACACAGATTTTGAATGCTATTCTTATTCAAAATCAAGCGTTAAACATGCAAGGCTAATGTTTCAGACGGCCTTGAGAAATAAAGGCCGTCTGAAAACAAACGTATCTGTTTCACAAAACCTTACTGCGACGATAAACGTTGCAGCACAACTAAGGAATAAAACGATGAGTCAAATCGTAGAAATTAAAGTACCCGATATCGGTGGTCACGAAAACGTGGACATTATCGCCGTAGAAGTTAAAGCCGGCGACACCATCGCGGTTGACGATACCCTGATTACTTTGGAAACCGACAAAGCCACCATGGACGTACCTGCCGATGCCGCAGGTGTGGTGAAAGAAGTGAAAGTTAGCGTTGGCGACAAAATTTCTGAAGGCGGCGTGATTTTGCTGGTGGAAACCGGTGCTGAAACTGCCGAAGAAAAACCGGCTGCTGCCGAAGTGCCTAAAGCAGAAGAAACCAAAGCAGAAGCACCTGCTGCTGCGCTGGCTCAAGCTGCTGCACCTGCCGCTGCTGGTGGTACAGTAACCGTGGCTGTACCGGACATCGGCGGTCATGAAAATGTTGATGTAATTGCTGTTGAAATCAAAGTCGGTGACACCGTTGCCGAAGACGACACGCTGATTACCTTGGAAACCGATAAAGCCACTATGGATGTGCCATCTACCGCTGCCGGTGTGGTGAAATCTGTGTTGATTAAAGTGGGCGATAAAGTATCTGAAGGTTCGGCAATTATTGAAGTTGAAGTTGCCGGTGGCGCTGCTGCCGCACCTGCACCTGCTGCTGAAGCACCGAAAGCTGCCGAAGCTGCTCCGGCTCCTGCTCAAGAAGCTCCTAAAGCCGCTGCCCCTGCACCTGCTGCTTCTTCTGCACCAGTTGCCGCATTCGGCAGCACACCGGTTGATGAAGCTGCTTTTGCCAAAGCGCATGCAGGTCCATCAGCGCGTAAATTGGCGCGTGAATTGGGTGTGGACTTGGGTCAAGTAAAAGGTACCGGCTTGAAAGGCCGTATCGTTGGCGACGACATCAAAGCATTTGTCAAAGCCGCTATGCAAGGCGGTGCGGGCAAGGCGGCTCCTGCTGCAGCCGGCGCATCTTTGGGTGGTGGTTTGGACTTGTTGCCATGGCCGAAAGTGGACTTCAGCAAATTCGGTTCGATTGAAGTCAAAGAGTTGTCGCGCATTAAGAAAATTTCAGGCCAAAACCTGTCGCGCAACTGGGTGGTGATTCCACACGTGACCGTAAACGAAGATGCGGACATGACCGAATTGGAAGAATTCCGCAAACAGCTGAATAAAGAATGGGAACGCGAAGGCGTGAAATTGTCGCCTTTGGCCTTCATCATCAAAGCTTCCGTTGCAGCCTTGAAACAATTCCCTGAATTCAACGCTTCTTTAGACGGCGACAACTTGGTATTGAAAAACTACTTCAATATCGGTTTTGCTGCCGATACACCAAACGGTTTGGTTGTGCCGGTGATTAAAGATGTGGATCAAAAAGGCTTGAAACAAATCAGCCAAGAATTGGGCGAATTGTCGAAAAAAGCCCGCGAAGGCAAGCTGAAACCGCAAGAAATGCAAGGTGCATGCTTTACCATTTCTAGCTTGGGCGGTATCGGCGGCACCGGCTTTACCCCGATTGTGAACGCACCTGAAGTGGCTATTTTGGGGGTGTGTAAATCGCAAATGAAACCGGTTTGGAACGGTAAAGAATTCGAACCGCGTCTGATGTGCCCATTGAGCCTGTCTTTCGACCACCGTGTCATCGACGGCGCGGCTGGTATGCGTTTCACCGTATTCTTGGCCAACCTGTTGAAAGACTTCCGCCGCATTAGTTTGTAATCGGTGAAGTGTGCGGCGGGCTTCAAGGCTTGCCGCAACACGCTAAGTTTGAATGATGTTGATGCCGTCTGAAACCTTTCAGGCGGCTAACCAGAAAGGCTAAAAATGAGCTTAATCGAATTGAAAGTGCCCGACATCGGCGGTCACGAAAATGTAGATATTATTGCCGTGGAAATCAAAGCGGGCGATACCATCGCGCTGGAAGACACGCTGATTACCTTGGAAACCGATAAGGCCACCATGGACGTGCCTGCCGAAGCTGCGGGTGTGGTGAAAGAAGTGAAAGTCAAAGTCGGTGATAAAATTTCCGAAGGCGGCTTGATTGCTGTTATCGAAGCCGAAGGCGCAGCTGCGGAAGCACCAAAAGCAGAAGCCCCTAAAGCCGAAGCGTCGGCACAAGAAGCACCGAAACAAGCTGCGCCTGCACCACAAGCCGCGCAATTTGCCGGTACTGCTGATGCTGAATACGACGTAGTAGTTTTGGGCGGCGGCCCTGGCGGCTATTCAGCTGCATTTGCCGCTGCTGACGAAGGCTTAAAAGTAGCCATCGTTGAGCGCTACAGCACCTTGGGCGGTGTCTGCCTGAACGTGGGTTGTATTCCATCAAAAGCCTTGCTGCACAATGCAGCCGTAATTGATGAAGTGCGCCACTTGGCAGCCAACGGCATTAAATATCCTGAGCCGGAATTGGATATCGACATGCTGCGCAACTACAAAGAAGGTGTGGTTAGCCGCTTGACCACCGGCTTGAAAGGCATGGCCAAAGGTCGTAAAGTGGATGTAATCCAAGGCGAAGGCCAATTTGTTGGTCCTAACCACATGGAAGTGGCGTTGACCACCAGCGACGAATACGAACAAGCCACTCAAACCGGTGAGAAGAAAACCGTTGCGTTTAAAAACTGTATCATCGCTGCGGGTAGCCGCGTTACTAAGTTACCGTTTATCCCTGAAGATCCGCGCATTTTCGATTCAACCGGCGCATTGGCACTGAAAGAAGTGCCGGGCAAAATGTTGATTATCGGCGGCGGTATCATCGGCTTGGAAATGGGTACGGTATACAGCACTTTGGGCACACGCTTAGACGTAGTTGAAATGATGGACGGCCTGATGCAAGGTGCCGACCGCGATTTGGTCAAAGTATGGCAAAAAGCCAACGAATACCGCTTCGACAACATCATGATCAACACCAAAACCGTAGCAGTTGATGCCAAAGAAGACGGCGTGTATGTGACTTTTGAAGGTGCAAATGCGCCAAAAGAGCCGCAACGCTACGATGCCGTGTTGGTCGCTGCAGGCCGTGCGCCTAACGGTAAGCTGATTGGTGCGGAAAAAGCCGGTGTGGCGGTAACCGACCGCGGCTTTATCGAAGTTGACAAACAAATGCGCACCAATGTGCCGCATATCTACGCGATTGGTGACATTGTCGGCCAGCCTATGTTGGCGCACAAAGCCGTTCACGAAGGCCACGTTGCCGCAGAAAACTGTGCCGGTCACAAAGCATTCTTCGATGCGCGCGTGATTCCGGGGGTTGCCTACACTGCGCCTGAAGTGGCTTGGGTAGGTGTAACCGAGTTGTCGGCCAAAGCAGAAGGCCGCAAAATCACCAAAGCCAACTTCCCTTGGGCGGCTTCCGGCCGTGCCATTGCCAACGGCTGCGACAACGGCTTTACCAAACTGATTTTTGATGCCGAAACCGGCAAAATCATCGGCGGCGGTATTGTCGGTCCAAACGGCGGCGACATGATTGGCGAAATCTGTTTGGCCATTGAAATGGGCTGTGATGCCGAAGACATCGGTAAAACCATCCATCCGCATCCGACTTTGGGTGAATCGATCGGTATGGCTGCCGAAGTGGCATTGGGTATTTGTACCGACTTGCCGGCGCAGAAGAAAAAATAATAGGCATATGGCAGCATTAATCGCTGCCTAACCCTATGAAACACAAGGCCGTCTGAAAATTCAGACGGCCTTTTTGATTTGTGGACTATATCCATTAACGATTAAGCAGCATAACCTTCTTGAAACCATTTCAATTTATCACGCAATGCCGCCACTTCACCGATAATCATCAAAGCAGGGCGTGGCGCGTTTTCTGCCATTTGCGGTAAATCTTTCAGACGGCCTGTTTGCACGAATTGGTTTGGCAGGGTGCCGTTGGAAATAATAGCAACAGGGGTATCTTCACTGCGACCGTATTCAATCAATTTTTCTGCAATCACCGAAGCGCGTAGTGTACCCATATAAATTGCTAAAGTTTGATGGCTCAATGCCAAAGTGCGCCAATCAGGCTGATCGCCGTCGTGTTTGCTGTGGCCGGTAACAAACAGCGCACTTTGCGCACAATCGCGATGCGTCAGCGGAATGCCGGCATATGCCGTCGCACCCAAAGCAGCGGTTACGCCCGGTACAATGCGGTAAGGTACACCGGCTGCACGCAATACCTGCGCTTCTTCGCCGCCACGCCCGAAGACAAACGGGTCGCCGCCTTTCAGACGTACCACACGCAAACCTTGTAAGGCATATTTTGCCAATAATTGATTGGTGTCTTCCTGCTGCACATGATGGCAGCCCGCGCGCTTGCCGACGCTGATTTTTTCCGCATCCTTGCGCACCATGCCCAGAATTTCATCTGACACTAATGCATCATACAACACAATATCCGCCGCCTGAATCGCCTGCAAGGCGTGAATGGTCAACAAACCGGCATCGCCCGGGCCTGCACCGACCAACACCACTTCGCCTTTAGCCGGCTGGTAGCCGTCAAGTTGGGCGGATAATTCGGCTTCGGCAGCTTCGAGATTGCCTTGTGCAGTTAACGCGTTGAAGCGGCTGTCGAACAAATGTTCCCAAAAGCGGCGGCGGTTTTCCATGCCGTCGATTTTGTCTTTTACGCGGCTGCGCCATTTGCCCGCGATGGCTGCCATTTTTCCGGTGTGCAGCGGCAACAGCGTTTCGATGATTTGCCGCCATTTTCGTGCCAACACAGGCGAAGTGCCGCCGCTGGAAATAGCGATTTGAATCGGGCTGCGGTCAATAATGGCCGGCACGATATACGAGCATAAATCGGCGGTATCGACTGTGTTGCAAAATTTACCGCGCGCTTCCGCCGCTTGGAAAATCCGTTGGTTGAAGCCGTGATCATCCGTAGCGGCAACGGCCAAAAACACATCGTCCAAATAAAAATCGTGAAACACGCCGCCGAGCCAAGTAATCCTGCCTTTGCTTTGCCATGCCTGAAAAGTCGGACCCAGCTTTTGCGCCACCACGCGGATAACAGCACCGGCTTTCAATAAGCTTTCCGCCTTACGCTCGGCAACTTTGCCAGCCCCTGCCAGCAAAACAGCACGGCCGTGCAAATCAGCAAAAATCGGATAATGGCTCATGGTGTATTCTTTCTTATTTTAGCAATGTCGGCATGTTAAAGGCCGTCTGAAAAAATAGGAAAGAATCGATTTTGCTTATCTTATGGTGTTTGGTTATAAGTTATGCCGATGTATCAGTAAGGCAGGTTTTACAGCCAATTCAGCAACATTTGCCAGCCTTGTTCCAGCAACATAAACAGGTTTTGAATCAGCCAAACACAAGCCACGCCCACGGCCATAATACCCACCGCCGCAAAAATGGCTTGGCCATGAACCTTGCGGATAATCTGCGGATTGTTTTGGCTAAAGCCTTCTACCAGTAGGAAATTGCGTTTGTAAGAGCGGTGGAAAAAATCCAAAACTGTACCCACTACCGGAATCAAACCAATGAGCAAATCCAGCAAGCTGTTGAAAATCACCACCAGCGTGAGCGGAATCGAGCGGACTTTAAACAGTGAAATATAAACAAACACTAAATTAAATGTTTGGCTGAACACATCGCCCGCCACGGGAAACAGCCCGATAAAACCATCGAGATAATAATCATCAAGATAGCGCTTGAGCAGGCGGCTTAAGCGGTAGCTGCGGCTGTTTTCAATATTGGGGCGGATAAGAGCAGTGTTCATGCTTGCTTTCTTAAAAAATGAAATAGGCCGTCTGAAACGTTCAGACGGCCTGTATATGGCGCGTTTTAAGCCACTTTCAAGCGGTAGAGGAAAGTGGTTTCTTGCAGGCGGGCAAAAGCAAGCGGATCGTTGGGATTGGTGGCTTTACTGTGTTGCGGTTTGATGTGCAGCACATCGATGATTGCTAATGAGGCCGTCTGAAACCATGTGCGTAAATCGTCGGCGTGACGCAGGTGTAAATGCTCAGCCAAGTCGGAAATAATCAGCCACGCTTCGCCGCTTTCGTTTAAATGTTTGCCCACACCGTTGAGAAACGCTTTGAGCATACCGTGTTCGGGGTCGTATAAGGCGGTTTCGATGGTCGAAGTGGGTTTCGCGGGCAGCCAAGGCGGATTGCAGACGATTAAATCGGCACACCCTTCAGGGAACAGGTTTACCGCCTGAATGTTAACTTGCTGTTCATAGCCAAGATTGCGAATATTTTTTGTGGCGCAAGCGATGGCTTGGGGATTGGTGTCGGTGGCGGTGATGTGGGCGATGCCGCGTTTGGCCAACAGGGCGGCAATCACGCCTGAGCCTGTGCCGATGTCAAAGGCCGTCTGAACATTTGGGTTAAGTGGTGCGGCGGCGATTAAGTCTAAATATTCGCCGCGTAAGGGTGAAAATACGCCAAAGGGTACATGAATCTTGCCGCCCAAGGCTTCGAGATGAATGCCTTTTTTGTGCCATTCATGCGCACCGATAAAACCGAGCAGCTGATTAAGCGGCAATAAAAAAGCGTGGTCGTTTTCTTCGCCAAACACGTCCAGCAGCGCAGGGCGGATGTCGGGCGCGCGGGGAATGTTGAGCGTGAATCCTGCGCCGATTTCCACTGCCAGCATATTGATCACGCGACTTTGTTGCGCCTGCTGCATGCGGTGGGTATGAAAGGCCGTCTGAACATCTGCTGGTGTTTTCTTAGATTTGGCCGGCTTGCGTATACGCTTTTTCATCGCAGCCAACACTTGTTTGGCTTGGTGAAAATCGCCTGTCCAAACCGTGGCGGTGTGTTCGTAGGCAGCTTTTAATACCGTGTCGGTATTGGCATCGTGCAGATAAACTGCTTTTTGCGGCGGCTTTTGTGTGCTTTGATTGTGCCATTCGATTTCGGTATGTTGAGAAGTAGGAATCAGCGAATTCATGGTAAATCATATATTTGCAGAGAGTGTAGAGTGTACTATATTTTTCAGACGGCCTCATTAATAATGATTAAATTAGACAATATGTATAAAAATTTTAGCCTTATAAAAATATTTATGCGGTTTTTAGCAAAAAATTATTGTCGTTTTGTCCAATTTGCGTATAATGCTTTTCAACTCAACTAAAAATTTCCAAAGTTTTAGACAAGGAACATCATGCAACTGGACATCGACCGCTTGGTTGCTTATTTCGGCGGTGTGAACGCGTTGGCTGAAGCGCTGAAGCAACACGATCCCGAAAATGCCGCGACCACTGCCGCCATCTATAAATGGCGCACCCGAGGCTCGTTGCCTTTGGCGCAATTGCAAAAATTAACCGCCCTAGCCGAAGCACAAGGCCGCCGCTTAGACTTGAATGCTTTTTTACAAAAACAAGATTCTCTGGAAAGAAATGACATGACACAGACAAACCGCGTAATTATTTTTGATACCACCCTGCGCGACGGCGAGCAATCACCCGGCGCCGCGATGACCAAAGAAGAGAAAATCCGCATTGCCCGCCAATTGGAAAAATTGGGTGTTGATGTGATCGAGGCAGGCTTTGCTGCTGCCAGCCCGGGGGACTGGGACGCAGTCAATTCGATTGCTAAAATTATCACCAAATCAACGGTTTGTTCATTGTCTCGTGCGGTTGAAAACGATATCCGAAAAGCCGGTGAAGCGATTGCGCCGGCGCCAAACAAGCGTATTCACACCTTTATTGCTACCAGCCCGATTCACATGGAATACAAGCTGAAGATGAAGCCGAAGCAGGTGGTAGAAGCTGCAGTAAAAGCCGTGAAAATTGCCAAAGAATACACCGATGATGTTGAGTTTTCATGCGAAGATGCATTGCGCAGCGAAATCGACTTTTTGGCCGAAATTTGTGGCGCGGTGATTGAAGCCGGTGCGACCACCATCAATATTCCGGATACGGTCGGCTACTCGATTCCTTACAAAACTGAAGAATTTTTCCGCGAACTGATTGCCAAAACTCCGGGCAGCGACCGCGTGGTTTGGTCTGCACACTGCCACAACGATTTGGGCTTGGCCGTGGCCAACTCATTGGCAGCCTTGAAAGGTGGTGCGCGCCAAGTGGAATGTACCGTCAACGGCTTGGGCGAGCGCGCGGGCAATGCGTCTATAGAAGAAATTGTGATGGCCTTGAAAGTACGCAGTGATTTGTTTGGCTTCGAAACCGGTATCGATACGACACAAATCGTGCCTTCTTCCAAATTGGTTTCGACCGTTACCGGCTATCCGGTGCAACCAAACAAAGCCATCGTCGGCGCCAATGCGTTTGCTCACGAATCGGGTATTCACCAAGACGGTGTGTTGAAACACCGCGAAACCTACGAAATCATGTCGGCTGAATCAGTAGGCTGGTCAACCAACCGCTTGAGCTTGGGTAAATTGTCTGGCCGCAATGCCTTCAAAACCAAGCTGCAGGAATTGGGCATTGAATTGGACAGCGAAGAAGCGCTGAATGCCGCATTTGCTCGCTTTAAAGAACTGGCTGATAAAAAACGTGAAATTTTCGACGAAGATTTGCATGCTTTGGTGTCCGATGAAATGACGTTGGCGACCGAACAATACAAATTTATTTCGCAAAAAATCCATACCGAAACCGGCGAATTGCCGACTGCCGAAATCGTGTTCAGCGTAAATGGCAGCGAGCACCGCGCAACCGCCAATGGTTCAGGCCCTGTTGATGCGATTTTCAAAGCCATCGAAAGCGTGGCGCAAAGCCAAGCGACTTTGCAGATTTACTCAGTAAATGCTGTGACGCAAGGCACGGAAAGCCAAGGTGAAACATCGGTTCGCTTGCAACGCGGTGATCGCGTGGTGAACGGCCAAGGTGCGGATACCGATGTGTTGGTGGCAACGGCCAAGGCTTATTTGTCGGCATTGAGCAAATTGGAATTTGGTCAAGCCAAACAAAAAGCGCAGGGTAGCGGTTTAATTTAAGCTTTTATATAAAGCCAAATAGAAAATAGGTCGTCTGAAATAAAGTTTCAGACGACCTATTATTATTTTGATAATTTAAAAAAATTTAATACAAATCAATGATTTAATTTTGTGGTATAATAACATTATAATCTGATGATTATCGCTATCGATTTTAATGATTGAGATGGTATGCGATGCATTGGCTTTTTATCATTAAATTAAACAGAAAAGGTTTGAATGAATTATAAAAAAATTGTCATGATTGCCCTGGCTTATGTGGGTGTGGTAACCGGTGCCGGTTTGTCATCGGGTCAGGAAGTTTTTCAATATTTCGTCAGTTTCGGTTCGATGGGTTTGGTTGGCGTCATCGTGATCGGCATTTTGCATGCCTTATTCGGTAAGATTATTTTGTCGTTTGGTTCTTTTTACCGCTCAAGCGAGCACAGTGAAGTATTGAGCCGCATTGCCGGCCCGCTGGTAAACCGATTTTTAGATTTCGCGCTGATTGCCAGCGGCTTCGTATTGGGATTTGTGATGATTGCTGGGGCGGGTGCCAATTTGAATCAGGAGTTTGGCTTGCCGACATGGGTGGGGGCGTTGATTTGTTCCTTGCTCGTGATTGGGGTCAGCATGCTGGATTTTGAACGTGTCACACAGGCCATCGGTATTTTTACGCCGATTATTGTGGCGGTGATTTTCGCGTTAACAATTTATACTTTCTGGGGCAAATCTTACGATTGGAATGTGTTAAATGAATTTGCCTTGCAGCAACCGGTGTCTTTCCCCAATATTTGGGTGTCTGTTGTCAATTATTACGCCATCTGTATTATGGGTGCGACGGCAATGGCTTTCGTGTTGGGCGGTGAATCGATGTATGTCGGTGAGGCCGGCCGCGGTGGTATGCTGGGTGGCGCGATTATTGGTGTGATTACGGCGTGTACTGCTTTTGTTTTGATGGCGCGTGTAGAATTGGCTGCCGTGGCCGATATTCCTATGCAAGCCTTGGTGGCGGAAATCAATCCTATGCTGGGCACGCTGATGACCTTCGTTATTTTCGGCATGATTTTTAATACAGCCATTAGTTTGTATTACTCTTTGGCCAAGCGTTTTTCTAATGGTAGCGAGAAGCGGTTTAAGTGGTTGATGGTGATATTGGTTGCCATCGGTTTTGGTTTGAGCTTTGCCGGTTTTAAAACGTTGGTGTCAACGATGTTCCCGATTTTAGGTTATATCGGCATGGTGTTGATGTTGCTGCTGGCCGTGGCATGGGTTAAAAACCGCAAGTTGATTGAAGAGGAACGTGTGCGCCGTCGTCAGATGTTTGATCTAATGTTGAAAAAACACGATGACAATCAGGAGTTTACCCACAAGCATCAAGCTGAGTTGAATCAATTGGTTAATGAATCAGTTATTGACAATCATGAAATCCGTAAGGATATGCAGCAAATGGCGAAAGATACACTGGAAACCAGCGATACAGAAGAGAATCTGCGTTAATCAGTGATTTAAAGAGATTAAAGAAAGGCCGTCTGAAAAGCAGAAATGTTTTCAGACGGCCTATTTTCTTAGTTTAAAAACTCATTGGTACTTCCATCAGCAAGATTTCACTGTCGCCGATAGATTCGACAGTAAAGCTGTCGGCTTCCCAAATGCCCAAGCCGTCACGTTCTGCCAATTCTTGGCCGGCAATTTTGGCATGGCCTTTAATCATAAAAGCGTACACACCATTATCGGCTTGCTTGAGCTGGTAGGTTTTATTGATGCCATCTGAAAATTTAGCCAGTGAGAACCAAGCATCTTGATGTATCCATACACCTTCATCGTTGGGATTTGGTGAAAGAATTTGCTGAAAATCTTGCTGCGCAATATCTTTTGTCAGCGTGATTTGCTGGTAGCGTGGAGCAACATTTTTTTCGCGTGGAAACACCCAAATTTGTAGGAATTTAACGTCTTGATCAGGATTGGCGTTCATCTCGCTGTGGGTTACACCGGTTCCGGCAGACATCACTTGAATATCGCCGTTGCGAATAACGCTACCATTGCCCATGCTGTCTCGGTGTGCCAAATCGCCGGATAAGGGAATCGAGATAATTTCCATATTGTGATGCGGATGCGTGCCGAAGCCCATACTGGCGGCAACGTGGTCATCATTGATGACGCGCAAGGCACCGAAGTTCATTCGTTGGGGATTGTGGTAGTCGGCAAAACTAAAGGTATGACGGCTGTGCAGC
Organism: Neisseria sp. CCUG17229; assembly: GCF_047839235.1. Classification (NCBI taxonomy): domain Bacteria; kingdom Pseudomonadati; phylum Pseudomonadota; class Betaproteobacteria; order Neisseriales; family Neisseriaceae; genus Neisseria; species Neisseria sp. CCUG17229. Next base: position 1,227,942 of record NZ_CP181247.1, on the reverse strand, counting down.
CAGCCATGATGGGCTTCGCCGCGTGTATCGGCGGCATGGTAAATGGTTTTCATGCTGTGCTTTCTGTGATGGAATAATCGGCATGATATGTTTTATGATGAGTTAAATCTAGCCGCTAAATATTGAAATAACTTTTCCTATTAGGCAATAAACAAGGCCGTCTGAACATTCAGACGGCCTTGTTTACTATCTTAGAACGAGATGACTAATCTTCCAGCGTCATGGCCAAAACAGTTTGCTCTTGTTTGGCTCGGAAATCAGCCAGCTTTTGCGCCAATTCAGCGTTTTCATTCGCCAATAAAGAAATGGCAAACAAGGCAGCGTTGGCCGCACCGGCTTCACCAATGGCAAATGTTGCCACCGGCACACCTTTGGGCATCTGTACGATAGAGAGCAAAGAATCTTCGCCGCGTAAGTATTTGCTTGGCACCGGCACGCCCAATACCGGCACAGTTGTTTTCGCTGCTACCATGCCCGGTAAATGCGCCGCACCACCGGCACCGGCGATAATCGCTTTAATACCACGTTCGCGTGCAGTTTCAGCGTATTCAAACATCAAATCCGGTGTGCGGTGTGCAGAAATCACACGCGCTTCAAATTCCACACCGAACTCTTTTAAAAACTGCGCCGCCTGCTGCATAACCGGCCAATCGCTGTTACTGCCCATAATAATGCCGACTTGAACCATGATTTTTCTCCAAAAATAAAGCTTTTAAATAAATAAAAATTTCAGATGACAGATGATACAAAAAAGCCGTCTGAAAAACGTTTAGCGTTGTTTGATTCTGACTGCAGCACGTTTGGCGGCTTCGCTGTCCGGGTAGGTTTGAATCAGCTTACGCCATGTGCTGCGGGCAATATCTTTTTGCTGCATTTGGTATTGGCAATGACCAATGCTGAAGAGTGCTTCCGGCGCTTGGGAGCTGCTACGGAAGCGGTTGGCATAGCGTCGGCCGATTTCAATCACCGATTCACAATTTCCCATATGTTGTTGACTTTGTAGCAGCAAATACATATTGCGGCGTGCCATCTCATTGCCGTTGCCACCGTTTGCTCCGCTCAATACAGCTGCAGCAGCTGCATAATTGCCTTGTTGGTAGTATTTTATGGCTTGATTATATAGTCGTGCTTCATTTGAAATCACGGCATCGCCCTCTGCTGTGGCCATATTGTTTTTGTTTAAATATGCTGCTTTCAATTTAGCATCGTTCAATCGCTGTATGGGTGCTGTTTTGGAGGCAGATGAACTGGGCGAGGCAGTGGTGGGTGTTGAAAGATTTTTACCGCTCTGCTCAAATTCTCGAAGTTGTGTCCGTAAGGCTTCTATTTCCCACTCGAGACGTGCTACTTGAATACCCAGCTGGTTGATTTGGTTTTGTTGGCTTAATTGGGGATAGGGAATTCCGTGTGGCGGAAGCAAAGGCTTATCGGGATTATCCGGCAAAATCAGAGTAGGTTCCTGCCGAACAACAGGTTGGGGAGTAGCGCATGCACTTAAGGCGACTGCGGATAAAACAGTAAGGGTAAGCTTGAATTTGAGCGTAGTCATTTTTTTAATAACAGGGTTAAGCCGTCGCCAACAGGTAAGGTAATCGGAGTAATGCGATTGTCATTTGGTAGGTTTCGGTTGAATTGTTGTAAAATATGCAGGCTTGGCGGCGCGTTGTCAGCCGCCTCATGAATCACGCGGCCATTGAGCAACACATTATCAATCGCCACCACGCCGCCGCTGCGTACCAATTGCAGGCAGCGCTCGAAATACTGCGGCGTTGGCGGTTTATCGGCATCAATTAAGGCCAAATCGTAGCAGCTACTTTTGCCTTCGGCGATTAAATCGTCCAGCGTGAGCAAAGCAGGTTGCAGATGCAGGTTGATTTTGTGCGCCACTCCGGCAGCCTGCCAGGTTTCGCGGGCAATGTCGGTAAAGGTCACATTGATGTCGCAGGCGGTAATGCGAGCGCTTTCGGGCAGGATCAAGGCCATTGCTGTACTGCTGTAGCCGGTGAACACGCCCACTTCCAGATAGTTTTCCACTTTAAGCAAACGCGCCAACCAAGTCAGCAAAGCTGCCTGTTCGCGTGCAATTGCCATTTTGCCCAAGCGGTGATGCGCTGTGCGCTCGCGTAAAGCCGTAAGCACGGGATGTTCTGCTTCGCCGATGGCATTAAGATAATTCTGCAACTCGGGTGCGATGTTGTGTGCGTGGGTGGTCATGCCGCCTGAACCATCAATCTTGGTAGTAAGTGTAAGGTTTTTTCGCCACTTTTGCCGCTTCAAAACCGGCTTGCTCTTCGGGCTTGAGTTCGACATCCCACAATAAATCGCGGTTGGCCAAACGCTCTTGTTCCAGCTCAGGATGGTCGGCAATCAGTTGGTCTAAAAATTGGGTGGCATCGGATTTGTAGTGATACATTTTTGTTGCTCCAAAGGCGCGTCAAATGTGTTAAGGCCGATATTATAGCTGATTTTGTTGGGGAAAACAGGGTTTCGGGTATAATGGCGGATTATTGTTGCAAAACGTCGGTTCAAGGTGTTTTGCAATTTGTATTTAAAATAAAGGCCGTCTGAAACCTTTGCACAATGTTTTGCCCACAGAATATTGTGCAAAGGTTGCTTTCAACCGTCAGCGTTTCAGACGGCCTCAATTAAAAAGAATCTTGAGTATGTTGAAAAAATGGTTGCACAAAGTTTTGCCGTCGAAAGCGGGCAAAGCGGTGCAAAAAACGGTTTTGCCGTATAGCGAACACCGCATCAGCGCAGATATGTTGAGCTTTGCCGCCGAAAAAGTGGTGAAGCAATTAAATAAAGAAGGCTTTCAAGCCTATGTAGTTGGTGGTGCGGTGCGCGATTTATTGTTGGGCGTGGAACCGAAAGACTTTGACGTTGCCACCAACGCCACGCCTGAGCAAGTGCATAAGATTTTCCGCCGCAGCCGCATCATCGGCCGCCGTTTTCAAATTGTGCATGTGATGGTCGGCCCAGAAACCATTGAAGTGACCACTTTCCGCGGCGGTAACAAAGCCGTGCAAAATGCGCACGGCCGCATCATGAAAGACAACACCTACGGCAGCATCGAAGAAGATGCCATGCGCCGCGACTTCACCTGCAATGCACTTTATTACGACCCGATTCATGAAGAAATCCTCGATTTCCATCAAGGCGTGAGCGATATTGCCGACCGAAAACTGGTGATGATTGGCGATGCGGCCGAGCGTTATCAAGAAGATCCGGTGCGGATTTTGCGTGCGGTGCGATTATCGGGCAAACTCGGTTTTGATGTGGAAGAACATACCGCCGCGCCGATTCCGCAATATGCAGGCCGTCTGAAAAACGAGCCGGTGGCGCGCTTGTTTGATGAAATCATGAAGCTGCTGTTTTCCGGCCATGCCCGCCAATGCCTGCAAAAGTTGAATACCTTAGGTGTGAGCAACGATATTCATCCACTGCTCACCGCTTTGAAATCCGCCGATAAAGCCGAAAACCGCATCATTGCCATTGCGCTGAAAAATACCGACGAGCGTTTGCGCGCCGATAAATCCGTGTCGGTTGGTTTTGTATTGGCAGCGATTTTATGGCCACAGCTTAACGCCTATTGGCAAGAATACCGGCAGCAAGGCCAAAAATCGGCACCGGCCTTAAACGATGCCATCACCACCTTGCGTGAAACGCTCGAAAAAGGTTGGGGGGTACCGCAACGTTTTTCCGCCACCATGCGCGAAATTTGGCAGTTGCAACCGCAATTTGACAATATGCGTGGAGCCCGTCCGCATAAATTATTAAGCCAACCGCGCTTCCGTGCCGCTTATGATTTTCTGGTACTGCGCGGCCAAGTCGGCGAAGTGGATAACGACATCGTGCAATGGTGGACAACTTTCCAACATGCTGATGATATGGTTCGCAGCCAAATGAGTATGGCTGGACAACAACGCCAACAGCAGGAACAAAGCAGCAGCGAAGTCCCCAAGCGCAAACGTCGCCGTAAACCAAGAAAAAGGAAAACGGCCGAGGTTTGATTATCGAATCATTTAAAAAGTTATCTAATCCATATTAAATTTAAAATCCGATATGATGAAAAAATGTGTGGTCTTAACTGGTGCGGGTATTAGTGCTGACAGCGGTTTATTGACTTTCCGTGATGCAGGCGGTTTGTGGGAAGGATATAAGGTCACGGATGTCTGCACCCCTGAAGCTTTGGCAAATAATCCGAAATTGGTGATTGATTTCTACAACCAACGCCGCCGGCAAGCCAATGAGGCCGTACCGAATGCGGCGCATAAAGCGTTGTTGGATTTGGCCAAATATTACCGCGTGCACATTATTACGCAAAATGTGGACAATCTGCACGAAAGAGCCGGCAGCAAAAATGTGTTGCACCTGCATGGCGAACTGAATAAATTGCGCAGTGTTGATGATCCCGATGAAATCATTGAATTTACCGGCGAGCAAACGGCGCAAACTTTGAGCAGTCGCGGTGGTGCAATGCGGCCGCATATTGTATTTTTCGGCGAACAAGTGCCGATGTTTGATGTAGCAGTAGAAGAAATGCGCGATGCCGATGTGGTGATCATTGTCGGTACATCGATGCAGGTGTATCCGGCAGCTTCTTTGGTGCATTATGCCCCGCCACATGCCGATTTGTATTTGGTTGACCCGAAACCGCAAAGTGTGGCGGCGAATATCGAAGTAATTCCGAAACGTGCGGCAGAAGGTGTGCCGAGCTTGGTGGCATATTTGATTGAACAAACAAAAATTAATGATTGATTCAAGGCGCCTACATTCGCCTGACAAGTTTTAAGTGCGGCATTTTCACTCTTACTGGATGTTTGAATAGTTTCGCTACTTTCGTTGACTGTACACTGGGTGATAACGGCCTACGACTCGGTATTTGAAGTCTGGGCATAAGAAAACTGCCCTCAAAAGTTGGTGTAAATCAACTTTTGAGGGCAGTTTTCTTATGCCCAGACTGCCTGATCAAAAAACAGGCTGTCTGAATATATTACGCGCCGTAAACCGGATATTTATTGCACAATTCGGTCACTTGATCGCGAACGTTCGCCAAGTTGGCTTCGTCTTCCGGATTTTCCAACACATCGGCGACCAAGTTGGCCAACACACGGGCATCAGCTTCTTGGAAACCGCGGGTGGTCATCGCAGCCGAACCGATGCGGATACCTGAAGTCACGAATGGTTTTTCAGGGTCGTTCGGGATGGCGTTTTTGTTCACGGTGATGTGCGCATTGCCCAAGGCGGCTTCGGCAGCTTTGCCAGTGATTTTCATCGGTTGCAGGTCAACCAGGAAAACGTGGCTTTCGGTGCGGCCGGAAACAATGCGCAAACCGCGTTTCACCAATTCTTCCGCCATTGCTGCAGCATTGACTTTCACTTGTTTGGCGTATTCTTTAAATTCAGGTTGCAGTGCTTCTTTGAAGGCTACGGCTTTGGCAGCGATAACGTGCATCAAAGGGCCACCTTGCAGGCTCGGGAAAATGGCTGAATTCAAGGCTTTAGCGTGGTCTTCGTTGCGGGACAAGATCACACCGCCGCGTGGTCCGCGCAAGGTTTTGTGGGTGGTGGTGGTGACGAAATCGGCAAAAGGCACCGGATTCGGGTATTCGCCACCGGCCACCAAACCGGCATAGTGTGCCATATCGACAAACAAATACGCGCCCACTTTATCGGCGATTTCGCGGAATTTTGCCCAGTCGATTTCCAAAGCGTAGGCAGATGCGCCGGCCACGATCATTTTTGGTTTGTGTTCCAAAGCCAAACGTTCAACTTCGGCGTAATCCAATACTTCGTTTTCATCCAAACCGTAGGTTACGGCATTGTAGAGTTTGCCGGAAATGTTCACGCTGGCACCGTGGGTCAAGTGACCGCCGTGCGCCAAGCTCATGCCCAAAATGGTGTCGCCCGGTTGCAATACAGAAGCGTAAACCGCTTGGTTGGCTTGTGAACCGGAGTGTGGCTGCACGTTGGCATAAGCCGCGCCAAACAATTCTTTCACGCGGTCAATGGCCAATTGCTCGGCCACGTCAACGTGTTCGCAACCGCCGTAGTAACGTTTGCTCGGGTAACCTTCGGCGTATTTATTGGTCAATTGTGAGCCTTGGGCTTCCATAACGGCGCAGCTGACGTAGTTTTCAGAAGCAATCAGCTCAACGTGGTCTTGTTGGCGCTGCACTTCCAAATCCATGGCGGCGGCTAATTCTGGGTCGTATTGTGCGAGGGTCACGCTTTTTGAAAACATGGCTTATCCTTTGTGGTGGAATGGTCGTGAAGGGAAAATGATGTTGCAGACAAATAAACTGAGTAATGTACCAAATTGGCTGGAATTGTCAACAATTTTAATGTTTCGTTTGAAATTGTCGAGCTTAATTTAGTTAAGAATAAAGTTATATACAGAGCTGTTAGCGTTATGAGGCTTAACTGTGTGGATTATTGCCCAGCCAACCTTGTTGAAAAATCAACGGCTCGTTTTTTGGCTCGGTGCTGCTGTAATAGCGGGCAAATTTTTCGCGGTAAGGCAGTTTTTCACGCGCTTCACCAAATTTGGTCATGGTTTGCTCATAGGCTTCGAGGCCGTCTGAAAGTGTTTGGTCGTCGGGATAGCGGTTTTCAGCGTAAACGGTGTGTTCCGGCAAACGCGGTTTGACGCGCATTTCAATGTCGGGCGTGCCGATACACAGGCCGAATAGGGGGAACGTGTTTTTTGGCAAATTCAACAATTCGATAATATTCGCCGCAATCATGCGGATGCCGCCGATATAGCAAGTGCCGTAGCCCAGACTTTCGGCTGCAACAACGGCATTTTGCGCGGCTAGAGAAGCATCGGTGACGGCGGTAATTAAGTTGTCGGAATGCGAAGCTGCGGCAAACGTACCATTATAGGCTTGTGAACACAATTCACTGCGGTGTAAATCGGCGATGAAAATCAGAAAAGTGCTGCAGGTGGCAACTTGCGGATTAGCCGGTTGCAAGGCAGCGATTTGGCTGCGTAAGTTTTCATCGGTGATGTTGATGATGGTGTAGTGTTGGCCGTTCATCCATGAAGCCGCTTGGGGTGCACAATCGATGATGGTTTGCACCTCTTCCTTAGGCATGGGGATGCCGGTTTTGAAGTGACGGAATACACGGTGGTTTTTCATGGTTTCGATGGCGTGATTCATGGTTTTGTCCTTACGGTTGCGTGTTTGACTGATTGTAAGACGGAGGTTTTGCTGCGTCTAGAGGCCGATTAAATTTATCATAAAAAGATTTTAGGTTGATGTTTGATTTAAAGCAGGTTTTTACCTGAAAAAGTGGTTAAAAGTAGCGTATTTGTTATAATGTAATCAAGAAATCGACAACACAACACAGGTTTTACCGTGTTATTTTTACTTTGATTTGAAAAAGAGAGGAAAACAAATATGTTCCCAGAATATCGCGAATTGATTACCAAATTAAAACAAGAAGATGCACACTTTGCCCGCTTATTTGACGAGCATAACGAATTGGACGATAAAATCACCGGCTTGGTGAATAATCCGGTTACTGCTGGTGCGGACGATATTGAAGAGCTGAAAAAAGAAAAACTGGCATTGAAAGACCGCTTGTATGAAATCTTGTTGAAAGCCGACGGTAAGGCTTAAGCATTAATTTAAAAGGCCGTCTGAAACGAATGAGTTTCAGACGGCCTTTTTCTTTTCTAGTTTAAGATTGTCGGATACAAGTATCCGACTACAAATTTTTTATACGATCTAATCACACCCAATCTGCCAAATCTTCTGCATCAATATCCCACGACCAAATGCCGTTTTCCGTGCCGTTCATGCCGCGTAAAAACAGATAGCGCACGGCAATTTGTGGCAAAGCAAGGCCGCGCAGTTTGAAATAGCGGCCGACGGCAATGGCGTAAATCAGGGCTTGCAGGTAGTAATGATGTTCGCCCATGGCTTCATTCATGGCTTGCGGGGTATAAGCTGCTGCATTGGCGCCCAAGTAATTGGATTTGTAGTCAATCACGCAAACTTGGCCGTCTGAAGCGATGCAGGTCATGTCGATAAAGCCGTTGAGATAGCCTTGTACATCTTGAAAATCCAGCCGTTGCGCCGCTTCGATGCATTCCGGCGGCAAGCCCAAATGCGGCTGGGCAAACCATGTGCGTAATGCGGCAAGATTGAAATCCTGCATATACAGGGTGAAGCCCATTTCGGGTAAACGCTCGCTCGGTTGAATGTCTGACAAAGTATCTTTGCCTGAGATTGGCGTTTCGCGGCAACAATCCAACATGGTCATCACAGCGGGCAGCCATTTTTCTTCAAAGCTGTAGCGGGTTAAGGTTTCCAGAATTTGCTCACTTTGTTCGGCAGCAGGGCTTTGGAAATCAAGGTTCTCCAGCATATCGTGCAAACACAAGCCCGCATTGGTGCCGCGCGGGAAATGGTGAATGCTCAATTTGTCATGGTCGTTTTCTTGAACCACGTTTTCAGACGGCCTGATGTTGCTTTCTGCGGCATCCAAACTCGGTTGCAATTCTTCACGTTCGCCGTCGTGCGCTTTGACGTGACGGCTCAAGCCGGTAAAGCTGGTGTGGCGGATGTATTCAAATCCGCGCGGCGGAATATGGGCAGCTTGATACGCGACATCGGCTTGTTGGCCGGAATGATAAGCGGCGGAGAGAGGTGTATCTTCCGTGAATACAAAGTCGGTATTTTCGTTTGCGGCTTGCCCGTTGATGAATTTTGTCCAATTGTTTTTCAGCATGGCCATTTCTGCTGCGCCTTTTCCGGCTTTGCGCTCGCCCTCATAAGCAGCTTTCACGGCTTCACGCGTGCTGTCGGCATGGCCTTCGAGCAGGTAGGCGAAAGTGTTATCGTCAGTATCTTGGCAATAGGCGGCATAGATATTCAATTGTTCTTCGGCGCGAGTGAGGGCAACATAGAGCAGGCGCAGACGTTCGGCCATTTCTTCATCGGCCAATTGGACGTGGTCGTCATCATCAAGCTGATGTTCGGCCAGCAATTCGCTTTCGCCGTCATCGCGGTGCAGAATCTGCCAATCGTGCGCTTTATTGTCTTGCGCGTCCCACACAAACGGGCAATACACCAGCGGATATTGCAAGCCTTTGGCTGCGTGCATGGTGACGATTTTGACTAAGGCTTCGTCGCTTTCCAAGCGTAAGACATTGTTGTCGCTTTTGTTGCCGTTTTCGGCCAGATTGATTTGTGCCAGCAGCCATTGATGCAGCGATGCGGGGCTGTGGCTTTGCTCGTTTTCTTCGGATAAGCGTTCCAGCAGTTGATGATAATTGGTCAGGCTGCGGCCGTTGCCGTCTGAAAGCAGGCGGGTTTCGATGCCGTGTTCGGCGGAAAAATGCTGCATGGCGGTGTAAATGCCTTTTTGCTGCCATAGCTGGGCGGCGCGCTCTGCCGAATCGATCCACGTCAACAGGTCGGCTTCGCTTTGGTTGAGCGCGTAAAGTGCATCGGCATCGTAGCCGAACAGTACACCGCTTAAGGCAAAACGCAGCGATTCGGTGCGGCGCGGATTGAGCCAGAAATCCAATAAAGCCGCCAATCCTTGTGCTTCGGGCGATGCGAACACGGATTCACGGTGCAGCAATACGCTTTGGATGCGGCGTGATTTCAGGGCTTGGGCAATCATGCTGCCTTCGTTGTGGGTGCGTACCAACACGGCAATGTCGCCCGATTCCAGCGGCCGCTCTCTGAAATTCAGACGGCCTTCCGCTGCTTCGTTTAAGGCAAAAGCGATTTCATCGGCGCAATATTCGGCGGCTCGTTTGCGTAAGACATCTTTGTTTAGCGGCTCGGTTTCATTGCCGTGCAGCCAACGCACTTGAACAACAGGGCGGCTCGGCGACAAGCGGCTTTCTTCACGCGCCGCGCCAACCGGATTGTAATCAATGTTTTCCAATACAAACGGGCGGTTTTTGCATTGAAACAGTGCACCAATGCCGTTAATCAGCTTGGCATGGCTGCGGAAATTGGTCGCCAGTGTGTAATGCTGTTGCGCATCTTCTGCGGCTTGCAGATAGGCATAAATGTCGGCACCGCGAAAGCTGTAAATCGCCTGTTTGGGGTCGCCGACCAAAAACAAAGGCTTGTTTTGGCGGATAAAAATCTCGCTGAAAATCTGATATTGCAGTGGGTCGGTGTCTTGGAATTCGTCAATCAAGGCCACTTGCCAAGTGGCTGCCACGGCTTGGGCCAAGGCTTGGGCATGCGGATTAGTCGGTTGTAATGCGTTGAACACATCCAGCAGCAAATCGTCAAAGGTACGCTCGCGGCGGGATTTTTTCTGTTCGGCTAAGGCTTGGTTGATGTGGTCGAGCAGGTCGAGCTTGAGCAGGGTGAGGGCGTTTTCTTCTTCTGCGGCGGCTTGGTGCAAATCGCGGCCGAGATTAGCGAGCATCTGCAAATCGGCCAAAGCGGCGGCATCAAGGCTTTGGCCTTTTTTGGCTTTTTCGGCCAGCACATCTGCGCCAAACATCGGCAATTTGTCGTGATTTTTCGGCAAGTAATCTTGTTCGGCGGCGTGTGTGAGCTGTTTGAACAATTCTTGGAAAGTGTTGGTGCGGTAGCTGTTGCCGTTGAGATTAGGGTGAATGCGCCAAAAGCTTTCTTTTAATTTAGGCAGATTGGTTTTGACGTTTGCCCATGTTTGCGCAACGTTTTGTTGCGATTCGGCCAGAAGATTTTCAGGCCGTCTGAAACGCAAATACGGGCGGCTGGTAAAGCTTTGAATCTCGAACAGCATTTTTTGCGGCGTGTATTGATGCTTGAAAACCAGCTTGGCCAATTGCGGATGGTTACTCACGCGTTCACGCCAAAAATCCTGCGCCGGCACCAGCAAACGTTCGCGGCTGTCGTCGGCGAGTTCGACATCAAATTGCGTTTGGCACAAAAAGGCGAAATCGCGCAGCACGCGCTGGCAGAAGCCGTGGATGGTGTAAATTGAAGCGTTGTCGAAATCTCCAATGGCCGCTTTCAGGCGCACGATTAAGCGCGCTTGGCTTTCTTGCGCTAATGCCTGCTGCAGCAAGCCTTTGAGAAACACGTCGCCGGGGTATTCGCGTTCGCAATATTGATTGAGGCCGTCTGAATCTTCGGCGGCGTTTGCCACGCTTTCCAAAGCTTGCAACACTTCGTCCAAACGCGCGCGCAAGCGGGTTTTGAGTTCGGCAGTAGCAGCTTTGGTGAAGGTAACGACCAAAACCTTATCTACCGGCATTTTTTCCAACACAATCAGGCGGGTAAACAGCGCGGCGATGCCGTAAGTTTTACCGGTGCCGGCGGAGGCTTCAATCAGGTTGGTGCCTTGAATCGGAATCGACAGCGGCGCAAAAGCATGAACGGAATGGGACATAATCGCAAGAGGCTTAAAATAAAAAGAATGTGTTTATCATAGCAGAGGCCGTCTGAAAACTCATCGACTTTCAGACGGCCTGTTCACACCAAATTGCCGATTAAAGGTTTTGCAAACGCTCAACCGACGGCGCGAAATAATAGGCACCGGAAACGGCAGTTGAAATATGCTTCAGCAGCAAATCGACTTTGCCGTCTGCCTCGCCAAACATGCTCAATAATTGCGCTTCAATGTTGTGCAGCGTGTGGCAATAGGCAAGGAACATCAAGCCGTGTTCGCCGGTGATTTTGCCGTAGGGCAGGCTGCGGCGCACAATTTTCAGGCCGACGCCGTTTTCTTTTAAGTCCACACGGCCCAAGTGTGAATCGGCCAAGCGCACGCTTTTATCCAGCTCTTCGTCGGTTTCCTTGCTGCGGCCGATGTAGCTTTCTTGGTGCGGCACATCCACTTTATTCCAGCGTTTCAAATCGTGACGGTATTTTTGCAACAACACATAGCTGCCACCCGCATCAGGCTGGCCTTCGGGAATAATGCCTGCTTCGTAAATGGCTTGGTCTTGCGGGTTTTCTGTGCCATCAACAAAGCCGTCTAAACCGCGCTCTTGATACAGGCGGTAGCCGTATTCTTCGGTGACGATGGTTAAGCTGTCGCCGAAGGTTTCCAATACGTCTTGCGCCAAAGCCAAAGCGGCATCTTGTTGCAGCGATTGAATGTGAATCAACACGTCTTGCTGCGTGGCGGGTGCCAAGCCGTTGCCCAAAGGCGTAAACGGTTTAATTTCGCGGCCTTCATCGGCATGGCCGAAAATGCGCCAAGCTTCGCTGCCAAATGCGATGGTCAAGCCCAAATCAGATTGCGGAAACTTGGCCTGCAAAGCCTGAAGATGAGCAACGCTGTCGCGACAGGCAGTTTTAACGGCATCGATTTGGCCGATGCGGATGTCGGCTTCGATAAACACGCCCGATTTGGCGTGGTCGGAAATAATGGCGGTTTGCGGATTCATGGTTGGCTTCCGAATATCAGTTTTCATCGGGCAATATTATAACGCAATTTACCTAGGCGGTTTACAGTTGCTTGCGTTCAGACGGCCTTTGTTGACACGGCTTTATGCTAGAATGTGCGCCTTATTTTCAGGCAGGTTGATTCATGCGCATCGGATTTTTTATTATTGTGTTGGTGTTGATGCAGCTCTTTACCTTTGGTTTGGGGCGCTCGCTGCAATGGCTGCTGGCACCGTTTATCGGCAAACGCGGCCGCCGCTGGCTGATGGGTTTGGCTTATTTGATTACCAACAGTTTGATTGTCGGCTTGCTGTTGCAAGTTGATCACGCTATTTTCCGCGTGACGGCGTTTTGGATGGTGTTGCTGCTGTTTGTGATGTATTCGGCGCTGGCAACGTTTGTGTTGTATCTGTTGCTGCGCAAATTTATGGCGCAGCCGCCTTTGTCGCGCAGCCTGCGCTTGTTTGCGCCGCTGTTTCTCGTGTTCTTGACCGCGTTATCGGTGTACAACGCCTATACGCCGGTGGTGCGCCATCAAAGTATTACCATTAATAAAAAATTAGACCGTCCGCTGCGCATCGGCTTGGCCAGCGACACCCATTTGGGCTTGCTGATGGGCACTAAGCAATTGGACAAACTCGCTGCCATCATGCAGCAGGAAAAAGTCGATTTGATTTTGTTGCCGGGCGATATTATGGATGACGATACCAAAGTGTATGTCGCCAAAAATATGCAACCGCATCTGGCCAAGCTGACCGCGCCTTTGGGCGTGTATGCCACGTTGGGTAATCATGATTTGTTCGGCCATCAAAACGAAATTTATGCCGAATTGGAAAAAGCAGGCATTCGTGTGCTGGTAAACGAAGCCATCGAAGCGCATGGTTTGCTGCTGGTCGGCCGTAATGACGATATGGATCAATCACGCCCGTCTACCGAGCAATTGTTGCAAGGCCAAAACACCAATCTGCCGGTTTTGCTGCTGGATCACAGGCCGTCTGAAATCGATTTGCATGCCGAATTGCCGGTGGATATTCAGGTTTCCGGCCATGTACACAACGGCCAAGTGGCACCGGCCAACTTAATCGTGCGAACCATCAACCGCGTGGCCTACGGCTACGAAGCCATCGGCAACGGCCATTATTTTGTGACATCAGGCTACGGCTTCTGGGGCATCCCCATGCGCTTGGGTTCACAGGCGGAAGTGTGGGTGATTGATGTAGCGGGAAATGAATGAGGATAAGTGTATAGGTTTGACAAAAAGATTTCTTGAAATTACAGCTCATTCAGCCGCAATGACAGCAGACTTTCCTGTATTTGGGCTTGTCTGTACGGATAAATCAGCCTAGACTTCAGCTGTAAATCTGTTTTAGGAAGAATTTAGGAAGAATAAGTATGACCAAAACGCAGCAAGATATTTTTGAACATAATCGTCAATGGGCTGAGCAGCAATTACGTGCCGATCCACATTTTTTTGATCATCTTTCAGCAACGCAAACACCTGACTATCTCTATATCGGCTGTTCGGACAGCCGGGTGACGGCTGAAGAAATGATGGGGATGCAGCCGGGAGAAGTGTTCGTTCATCGTAATATTGCCAATATGGTTAACCCGATGGATATCAATGCGGCTTCAGTAGTCGGCTATGCTGTTGATCATTTGAAAGTAAAGCATATTGTTGTATGCGGACATTATAATTGCGGCGGTATCAAAGCCGCGATGCAGCCACGTGATTATGCCTTACTTAACCCGTGGTTGCGCAATATACGTGATGTTTATCGCCTGCATCGGGAAGAATTGGATGCAATCGATGATGAAACTAAGCGTTATGACCGTTTGGTGGAATTGAATGTGCAGGAGCAATGTGTCAATATTATCAAAATGGCTGAAGTGCAGAAGCGTTATCTGCATGAACACTACCCAACAGTGCACGGTTGGGTATTTGATATCCGCACGGGTCGTCTGAAAGATTTGAATATTGATTTTGATAATATTCTGAAAGAAATCCAGAAAATTTATGATTTGACTGATAGAGATTGGAGTGTCCCAAATCGTGATTAGAGGATAGGTCGGTATGGATGATACAAGGCCGTCTGAAAAGCAATTAACTTTGCTTTTCAGACGGCCTTTAGATTTGAGTTTAATCTAACCAATGATTAAGCCAAACCTTTTTTCTCCAAATAGCTTTCGTAGTCGCCCAAGTAATGCTCGTAGCCGCCTTTACCGTCGAGCTCGATGATTTGGGTGGCGAGCGATGAAACAAACTGACGGTCGTGTGAAACGAAAATCAGCGTACCGTTGTATTTTTCCAGCGCCATGTTGAGCGATTCGATGCTTTCCATGTCCATGTGGTTGGTCGGTTCGTCCATCACCAGCACATTTGGTTTCAGCAGCAATAATTTGCCGTAAAGCATGCGGCCTTTTTCACCACCGGACAATACTTTGACTTTTTTCACCACATCGTTGCTGCCAAAGAGCAGGCGGCCGAGTGTGCCGCGGATCACTTGCTCATCGTCGCCTTCCTGACCCCATTGGCGCATCCATTCGCTCAAGTCCATATCGACGTCGAAGTCGTTTTCATGGTCTTGCGGATAGTAGCCGACATGGGCTTTTTCCGCCCATTTGATGGTGCCTTCGTCTTGAGTGAGGCCGTCTGAATATTCGGCGTTGTAGGCACCGGCCAATAATTTCAGCAAAGTGGATTTACCGGCACCGTTGGGGCCGATAATCGCCAAGCGTTGACCCGCTTCTAAGATGAAATTCAGGTTTTTAAACAACTGGGTTTCAAAGCGCTTGGCCAGTTTTTCCACTTCCACGGCCTGGCGGTGCAGCTTGGCTTTTTCGTCGGCTTCAAAGCGGATATACGGGTTTTGGCGGGTAGAAGGTTTGACTTCGACCATTTCCGATTTGATTTTGTCGGCCTGTTTCAAGCGGCTGGTGGCTTGGCGGGCTTTGGATTTGTTGGCCGAGAAACGCGCCACGAATTCTTGCAATTCTTGCAGTTTTTCTTTAGCTTTGGCGTTGTCTTTCAGCGCGCGCTCGCGGGATTGCGCCGAAGCGAGCATGTAATCATCGTAGTTGCCCGGATAGATGGTGATGGTGTTGTAGTCCAAGTCGGCCATGTGGGTGCACACTTCGTTCAAAAAGTGACGGTCGTGCGAGATGATGATCATGGTCGAATCGTATTCGTTCAACACGCCTTCCAGCCAGCGGATGGTGTTAATGTCCAAGTTGTTGGTCGGCTCGTCGAGTAACAATACATCAGGTTTGGAAAACAATGCCTGCGCCAACAACACGCGCAATTTGAAGCCAGGGGCAACTTCGCTCATCTGCGCATTATGCAAATCTTCGGAAATGCCCACGCCGCTTAACAATTCGGCAGCGCGTGCTTCGGCGGTATAGCCGTCGTATTCGGCGAACTTGGCTTCCAAATCGGCCGCTCGCATGTAATCGTCTTCGGTGGCTTCCATGTTGGCGTAAATCGCATCACGCTCGGTCATGGCCGCCCACATTTCGGTGTGCCCCATCAACACCACATCCAACACACGCATGTCTTCGTAAGCAAACTGGTCTTGTTTCAGCTTACCCAAGCGTACGCCGTTTTCAATTGCCACTTCACCGGCAGTCTGCTCCAAATCGCCGCCCAGAATTTTCATAAACGTGGATTTACCCGAGCCGTTGGCACCGATCAAACCATAGCGGTTGCCTTCGCCGAATTTGACAGACACGTTTTCAAACAGCGGCTTCGCGCCAAACTGCATGGTAATGCCGTTGGTAGAAATCATTCTTTGTAAAACCTTTATAAATAGAGTGTTATAATCGGGCGAAATTGTAGCATATTTTACAGAGGCCGTCTGAAAAGGAAACGCGTTGGAAACCGAAAAAATCTATTACGCCGTGATTATTCTGATTTGTGCGGCTTCAATGTTGCTCAGCCCGTTTTTCTATATCCGCCGCACGCGCAATGCCACCGAAGTGCGCCAGCAGCCGCAACGATGGACGCCGATTATCATCGCCAATCTGATTATGATTGCCGCGCTGGTGTTTATTTGGTGGAAGTGGTTTTAGTCAAGGTATTTTTACGCAAAATGGATGTCAACCGGATGGACTACATCAGCAAAGCCGTTTTACTTGCCTTAGTCTTAGCCTTGCTTGCCTCTACCGCCGCCCAAGCAGCAAGCATTTATGAATGCACCGACCACTCAGGCCGCAAGGTCTATAGCCAAGAGGGTGGTAAAAACTGCAAAGCCAGCAATATCGACCGCCCATCGGTGTACACTTCCGCACCTGTTTATCAAGCTGCCGCCCCAGTTGCCATCAGCGAAAGCACGCCGCAAGCAAACACATCTGCCGATTTGGAAGCGGCGCAACGCGAATTGCAGCAAGCGCAGCAAGCTTTGGAAGAAGGCAAAAAAGTGCGCTTGGGTAATGAACGCAATTACGCCAAGTATTTAGAGCGTGTGCAAGGTTTGGAAAACAATGTCAAAGCGGCGCAAGACAAGGTGCAAGCTGCCGAACGGGGTGAATCGCAACAATTGTTGCATTAAGGTTGATTGAATAGAAAAAGGCCGTCTGAAATTATTTTTTCAGACGGCCTTGGTTTTATTTCTTTAACGATTTTGCAGCGTTTCGCGTATTTGTGCTTGGTCAAGCTGGCCGTTCCATTTCGCAATAAAAAGAGCAGCAATGCCATTACCAATCAAATTGACAATGGCCAAGCCGGTGCCGACAAAGCGGTGAATGCCCAAAATCAACATCATGCCTGCTACCGGTACCACGGGTAACACGGTTAAGGTGCTGACCAGCATCACAAAAGCTGCGCCGGTTACTCCTGCAGCGCCTTTAGAAGTTAACATGGCCACTAACAACAGAATGAGCTGTTGCGACAGGCTCAAATCAATATTGGTGGCTTGTGCAATAAAGAGAATGGCAAAGGTCATATAGAGATTGGTACCGTTGAGGTTAAACGAATAACCGGAAGGCACGACCAAGCCCACAATCGAATGCGGACAGCCCAAGCGCTCAAGTTTCTGCATGAGATGCGGCAATACCACGGAAGATGAACCTGTGCCCAAAATAATCAGCAACTCTTCTTTGATAAAGCCTAAATAAGCAAAAATATTCATGCCGAACATACGCGCAAGCAGGCCGTAGATGACAACCACAAATACAATCAGCAAAGCATAAAAACCTAAAATCATTTTGGCCAACGGAATCACCGATTCAATACCGAATGCACCGATGGTATAAGTGATCGCACCAAATGCACCAATCGCAGAGAGCTTAGAAATAAAGTGTACCATTTTGAAAATAACTTTAGAGGCACTCTCAATCAAGGTAAATACCGGTTTGCCTTTATCTCCAATAGCAGAAAGTGCGGCACCGAATAAAATCGATACCATTAAAATCGCTAAGATATTGCCGTCTGAAAACGCGCTGAAAAAGGTTTTCGGAATAATGCTCATGGCAAAATCAGTTAGGTTGACGTTTTTGGCTGTTTCCGCATATTGAGACAGTTTGTCGGTATCCAGTGTGCTTAAGTCGGCATTAAAGCCTGCGCCGGGTTGTATGATATGCCCCCACAGCAAGCCGCCGATTAATGCAATAAGCGACATTACAAAGAAATAAATCAATGCTTTACTGCCAACTTTGCCTAACTCCTGCATGTCTTTCATGCCTGCAATGCCCGTGACCATGGTGCAAAAAATAATCGGCCCGATAATCATCGAAATCAGACGGATAAACGCATCACCCAATGGCTTGAATTTAACTGCCCATTCAGGGGCAACCCAGCCAAGCAGCACACCAGCAGCAATGCCGACGATGACTTGAAAATAAAGTTCCTGATAAAAAGGCTTTTTGGTTTTATTCATGATGAACTCCAACGGATAATTTGCTTTGAGATAACATAAAATATTGATGATGATTTAATTGCTGTTTTGAAAAAAGCCGTCTGAAAAGAATATGTTTATCCTTTTCAGACGGCCTTGTGTATTTTATTCACTTGTATTCGCCGTATTCATCAAACGTAGCGCTTTCAGACGGCCTATGGCTTGTTGATACTCGACCAAGCCAATAAATTCGCCTTGTTGGCTGTACACACGAATCGGTTGTTCATGCTCGATGTTTTCGGTGAACTGCGGGCGTTGGCCGAATTTCAGCATTTCCACGGCGCGGTCGTTGAGTGTGATTTTTGGCAAATGCTGCACCAACACATCGCAAGGCAGCAAGAGTGCGTCGCGTTCGGCTTCGCTTAAGTCTGCCAATTGTTCCAGCGTGTGGCTTTGTGCGATGGTGAAACCGGCGGTTTCGGTGCGGCGCAAGGCAGTCAGGTGGGCGAAGGTACCGATGTGTTTGGCGATGTCTTCGCTGAGGGTGCGGATGTAGGTGCCTTTGCTGCAACGCACGTCAATCACGGCTTTGGGTGCGGCAAATTCCTGAATATCAATCGAGTAAATGGTGATGTCGCGTGGTTTTCGTTCAATCACGATGCCTTTGCGCGCATATTCGTAAAGCGGTTTGCCTTCGTGTTTCAGTGCGGAAAACATCGGCGGCACTTGGCGGATAGAGCCGGTAAGCGCGGTACAGGCCGTCTGAAATTCTTGCAGGGAAATGTCGGCGCGGGCGGTGTCGATGATTTCGCCTTCGGCATCGCCGGTGGTGCTGGCTTCGCCCAGTTTCATGGTGGCGGTGTAGGCTTTATCCGCATCGAGCAGATATTGCGCGAACTTGGTCGCTTCGCCGAAGCATACAGGCAGTAGGCCGGTGGCGAGTGGGTCGAGCACGCCGGTGTGGCCGGCTTTTTCGGCGCGATAAAGACGGCGCGCTTTTTGCAAGGCGGTGTTGCTGCTCAAGCCTTCGGGTTTATCGAGTAATAAAACGCCGTTGACAGGGCGTTTGCTGGGTTTGGTATTCATGGGGTTTCAACTGTAAAAGGCCGTCTGAAAGCCGGTTAAATGCTTTTCAGACAGCCTTTATTATGGATGGTTTAATCTTCTACCGGCTTTTCCGCCGCCACTTGGTCAATCAGGCTGGAAATACTCATGCCGCGTTCTAATGATTCGTCGTATTTGAAATGCAGCTCGGGAATTTTGAAGAGCTTGATGCGTTTGGCCAATTCGCTGCGCAAGTGGCCTTTGGCGTGGTCGAGCGCTTCTTCGGTGATTTCGCGGGTACTGTCGTCCAATACGGTGTAAAACACGGTGGCGTGGCTGTAATCGCGGGTGACTTCGACTTCGTTGATGGTGATGAAACCGGCGCGCGGGTCTTTCAAATCGGTGCGGACGAGTTCGGCCAGTTCGCGCATGATTTGTTCACGAACTCGGTCTTGGCGGGCATAGCCGCGTTGTGGTTTTCGCATGATGTGTCCTTTCTGATGGCCGTCTGAAGTGGATTGGGCGTGAATCTTGTCAATCAAGCATACAGCCTGTTTCATTAATGCGCTATTATAACGGATATTCTGTGATTAGGCCGTCTGGAATTTTCAGACGGCCTTGTTGTTTAATCATAAATTATTCAAATTAAATGGGTTATTGTCCCCGTAAAAATAATGCATCCAATTCTTTTAAAGTCAGTTTTACCCAAGTCGGCCGGCCGTGGTTGCATTGGTTGCTGCGTGGGGTGTTTTCCATGTCGCGCAACAAGGCGTTCATTTCGGGAAGAGTGAGCTGTCGGCCGGCACGTACGGAGCCGTGGCACGACATGGTAGCTAGGATTTGGTTTTCGCGTGCGGCAATGGTTTGGCTTGCGCCGGTTTGTGCCAACTCTTGCAACACGTCTTTGGCTAGCGCGGCGACATCGGCTTTGCCCAACATATTCGGCACGGCACGCACGGCGATGGTGTTGCCGCCCATATCTGACATATCTAAGCCGAATGCTTGTAGGGTTTCGGCGTGGTCGGCAAGAGTGGCGCATTCTTCGTGGCTGGCGGCGAAGGTAACGGGAATCAGCAGGCGCTGGCTTTGCAGGCTGCCAAGATTGTCGCGTTGGTTTTTCATTTTTTCGTAATTCACGCGTTCGGCAGCGGCGTGCATATCGACCAGCAGTAGGCTTTCTTCAGCTTGGGCGAGGATGTAAATGCCTAATAATTGGGCGATGGCAAAACCAAGCGGCGGTGTTTCGGGGCGGCTTAGGCCGTCTGAAAGCGGATTGGAGGCTGCGGAAACATAAGGCTCGGTGCCGCCAAATCGGGCTTGCTCGAATTGCGCCAGCTCGATGTCGTCATCAGGCTCGGTGCGCTTGAACAATTCAGCATAAGTGTTCATCGCGGCTTGGCTTTCGCGCAGAGATAGTGAACGCTGTTGCGGCGCGCGTGCGGCTTGATAAGGCATGGGCGCGGTTTTGCCGGAAGAGGATGGCAGGCCGTCTGAAACATTTGTGCGGATGATATTGGCATAGCTGGTGTGAAACACTTGGTTTTTCGCTTGGTCGGAGTCTTCAGACGGCATATTGGTTGGCGTGTTTTCCGTTTCAGACGGCCTGGTCACGCCCAGCATATCGTGCAAAATGCCGCCGGCGTTGGTAACGCTTTCGGTTTGGTCGGCGCGGGTGTCGGCCAAGGCTTTGTTGAGCGTGTGGAACACCAGTTGATACACTTGTTGGCTGTCGCGGAAACGGATTTCGGTTTTGGTCGGATGCACATTGACATCCACCGCTTCCGGCGGCAAATCGAGGAACAATACAAAAGCCGGTGTCAACGCATTATGCAACACATCGCGGTAAGCCTGTTTTACCGCGTGCATGATGACTTTGTCTTTCACAAAGCGATGATTGACGAAGCAATATTGTTTGTCGGTTTTACCCTTGGCAAAGGTAGGTTTGGCAATCGTGCCGTATAAACGCA
Source organism: Neisseria sp. CCUG17229 (assembly GCF_047839235.1). Classification (NCBI taxonomy): domain Bacteria; kingdom Pseudomonadati; phylum Pseudomonadota; class Betaproteobacteria; order Neisseriales; family Neisseriaceae; genus Neisseria; species Neisseria sp. CCUG17229. The sequence continues at coordinate 1,206,738 of NZ_CP181247.1, read as the reverse complement.
AAGCGCCGTTGCCGCTGTCGATTTCCAACGAGGCCGTCTGAAAATCATCGCCAACAATAGCGGCAATGCGCTGATTCAGGTTTTGGCTCGGATAATGGAACACGCTTTTGCCGTCGCGCTTGAGTGAAAAGGCAATGTGCGGATGCGCCAAGGCCAAGCGTTCAAGCATGGTGGCACAATGGGCGTATTCGGTGTTCTCCGATTTGAGAAACTTGCGCCGTGCGGGTGTGTTGAAGAACAGCTCGGCCACTTCGATGGTAGTGCCGACAGGATGCGCTGCCGCGCTCGGCTCGCTGATTTTGCCGTCTTCCGCTTTCACTTGATTGGCGTGTGCACTGTCAGCTTGGCGGCTGGTTAAGGTGAGGCGTGATACTGACGCGATGCTGGCCAAACCCTCGCCGCGAAAACCCATGCTGGCGACGTGTTCCAAATCGTTTAAGCTTTTGATTTTGCTGGTGGCATGGCGGTGCAGCGCCAATTCGATATCATCAGCGTGAATGCCCGAACCGTTATCGGTGACACGAATCAGGCGGATGCCGCCGCCGGAAAGCTCGACATCAATCGCCGTCGCGCCTGCGTCGATGCTGTTTTCAACAATTTCTTTCAACGCATTGGCAGGCCGTTCAACCACTTCGCCGGCGGCAATTTGGTTAATAAGATGATCAGGCAGGGCGGCAATTCGGGACATGGTAATTTTCCGTGTGACAAAACTCAAATTCAGAATGCTGATTATAGCAAAAGGCCGTCTGAAAAGCTGTGTCGGCTTTTCAGACGGCCTGCCTTTAATTGATTATGGCAGATTACAACCCCAATGCCTCGGCATGAAATTCAATGTGGCTGTCGATAAAGCTGGCGATGAAGAAATAGCTGTGGTCGTAGCCTTCGCGTTTTTTGAATTGAACGTTAAACCCGTTACCGCGGGCAGCGTTGACAAAGGTTTCCGGCTGCAATTCTTTCGGGTAAAACTGATCGGCATCGCCTTGGTCGATAAGAATCGGCAGTTTTTTCGAGGCCGTCTGAACGAGGGCGGTGCTGTCGTAGTTTTTCCATGCGGTTTGGTCGTCGCCCAAATAAGCGGCGAAGGCTTTTTGTCCCCAAGGTGTTTCGCTCGGGTTGACAATCGGCGCGAAAGCGGAAACGGCAGCGTAGCGCTCGGGATTTTTCAAGGCGATTTGTAATGCGCCGTGGCCGCCCATGCTGTGGCCGAAAATGCTGCGTTGGTCGGTCACCGGAAAATTGGCTTCAATCAACGCCGGCAATTCTTCGACGATGTAGTCGTACATGCGGTAATGTTCTGCCCAAGGTGCTTGTGTGGCGTTGACATAAAAGCCTGCGCCTTTACCCAAATCGTAGCCTTCATCATCGGCTACGTTGTCGCCGCGTGGTGAAGTGTCGGGCATAACTAAAGCGATGCCCCATTGTGCGGCGAAGCGTTGCGCGCCGGATTTTTGGGTAAAATTCTCATCGGTGCAGGTCAGGCCGGAGAGCCAATACAACACCGGTACGCGGTAGCCTTGCAAGGCTTGCGGCGGCAGGTAAATGCTGAAGGTCATGTCGCAGCCGTTGGCGCTAGAAGCATGCCGGTAGCGCTCTTGGTGGCCGTTGAACATTTTGTTGCGTGAAATCAATTCGAGTGTAGACATCATAGCTCCTTATTTTTGATGAATTCTTTTTCAGACGGCCTGATTTGATTTTAGGCCGTCTGAAATTATTTATGGCGGATTTCCCAGCATTGATGGATTTTCTTGTTGCGAAAATCATCGGGAACGGATTGCTTGCTCACATCTTTCACGGCATATTTTTCGCTGACTTCGGGATGCAATTCAAAGCTGCGTAAATTGTTTGAAAAATACATCAGGCCGTCTGAAGCGAGCAGCTTCATCGCGCTGTTGATTAAAGTCATTTGGTCGCGCTGGATGTCGAGAATATCGAGCATTTTTTTGCTGTTGGAAAAGCTCGGCGGATCCATCACAATCAGGTCAAACTTTTTGCCTTCGGCTTCAGCATTTTTTAAGTATTGAAACACATCGGCGCGTACGATTTTGTGTGCGTTTGAATCAATACCGTTTAATTCAAAATTGCGTTTTGCCCAATCCAGATAAGTATTAGATAAATCGACGGTTTCGCTGCTAACGGCGCCGCCGGTTGCGGCATACACGGTAAAGCTGCCGGTGTAGGAGAACAGGTTTAAAAAGCGCTTGCCTTGGGTGCTGTCGCCGACTTTTTTGCGGGTATTGCGGTGGTCGAGAAAAAGGCCGGTGTCTAAATATTTATCAAGATTGACCCAAAAACGGCGGCCGTTTTCGCTGATGATGAAATCCTCGCCGGATTTGCCGGTTTTCTCATATTGCTGTGTGCCTTTTTGGCGTTCGCGGCGTTTGAGATGGATTTGCTCGGGCGCAAAGCCGGTGACAAAGCCGATGGCTTCCAACACATCGTCCAGCCATGCTTCGTATTCTTCCGGCTGCATCAGCCAGCCGGTGTCGTATTCCTGCAAATGAATGTGGTCGCCATACACATCGATGGCAAAAGGGAATTGTGGAATGTCGCGGTCGTAAATGCGCCATGCTTCAATTTGGTTACGTTTGGCCCATTTCATCAGGTGTTTGATGTTTTTGCCCAAGCGGTTGGCGAATGGTGTGATGTCGGTCATTTTCAGACGGCCTGCTGAATAAAATGGCTATTTTACGCCAATTAACGCATTTGTGCTTGACCGAATATGGCGAAGTCTATATTATCCGCCATTCGCCTTTATTTTTATGAAGCCATCGTCTTCAAACCTATTAACCGGTATTGTGCCGCGTTTCTTATATCTTTTTGCTTTCACGCATATTTGCAGGTTGTCGTCGATGTTAACTTACAAGCCACAGGGCTTGCGACAACCTTGTAACTTATTTCCCGTTACTTATCCTTTGCTTCAGGCCGTCTGAAATGTTCAGTCGGAAGTTGTTGTTGTGTCTTTAGGATAGTCATGTCTATTAAATTTGCTGATTTAAATCTTGATAAAAACATTTTGTCTGCGTTGCAAAGCGCGGGCTACGATTCGCCAACCCCGATTCAGGCGCAGTCGGTGCCGGTAGCTTTGGAAGGCCGCGACATCATGGCTTCGGCACAAACCGGTTCGGGTAAAACCGCCGCTTTCTTGCTGCCGACCCTGCAACACTTAACCAAACGCAGCGAAAAAACCGGTAAAGGCCCGCGCGCTTTGGTACTGACCCCGACCCGCGAATTGGCGGCACAAGTCGAGAAAAACGCGCTGACTTATGCGCAAAATATGCGTTGGTTCCGCACCGTCAGCATTGTTGGCGGCGCATCATTCGGTTATCAAACCCGTGCCTTGAGCAAACCGGTTGATTTGGTGGTGGCTACTCCGGGTCGCTTAATGGACTTGATGAACAGCGGCAAAATTGATTTCGACCGCTTGGAAGTGCTGATTCTGGATGAAGCCGACCGTATGCTGGACATGGGTTTCATCGACGACATCGAAACCATCGTTGAAGCCACGCCGGAAGACCGCCAGACTTTGCTGTTCTCTGCAACTTGGGACGGTGCAGTCGGTAAACTGGCGCGTAAGCTGACCAAAAATCCGGAAGTAATTGAAGTTGAGCGCGTTGACGACCAAGGCAAAATCGAAGAGCAATTATTGTATTGCGACGATATGCGCCACAAAAACCGCTTGCTCGACCATATTTTGCGCGATGCCAATATCGACCAATGCGTGATTTTCACTTCAACCAAAGCCATGACCGAAGTGTTGGCTGATGAGTTGTATGAAAAAGGTTTTGCTGCCAACTGCTTGCACGGCGACATGCCGCAAGGCTGGCGTAACCGTACCTTGATGGATTTGCGCAAAGGCCGTTGCAAAATCTTGGTGGCGACTGATGTGGCCGCACGCGGGATTGACGTGCCAACCATTACCCACGTGATTAACTACGATTTACCGAAACAAGCGGAAGATTATGTGCACCGTATTGGCCGTACCGGTCGTGCAGGCCGCACAGGTATCGCAGTGACGTTTGCCGAAGTGAACGAATACATTAAAGTACATAAAATCGAAAAATACATCGACCGCAAATTGAATGAAGTGACTGTAGAAGGCATGGAACCAACCCGCAAACGCAAATCTACCGGCGGCAAACCGAAAGGCAGCGGCAGCCGCTTTGCCAAAGGCGGCTACGGCGATCGTGACCGTAAATTCGGTGATCGCAAAGGCGGTAAACCGCGCAGCGAAGGTGGCTTTGGTGGCAAAGCCCGTAGCGAGCGCAGTGACGACGGTTTCAAACCACGCGGTGAAGGCTTTAAAAAATCGGAAGGCTTCAAAAAGAGCGGCTCGGATTTTAAAGGCAAACGCAAATCAGGCGGTGACTTTGGCGGTAAAGGCGGCTATGGTAAATCAAGCCGTCCGGCCGGTAAGCGCGGTTAATGGTCTAAAGGCCATCTGAAAATAAAAGGAATGCAGTTTTCTGCATTCCTTTTTGTTTTTGTATCACTGATTAGCTTATTTATCGTAATCATCAATAGTCACCAACAAAAAAAGAACCGCATTGCGGTTCTTTTTTATGGCATTAACTGCCTTGCAATTTCAAACGCTGACCCGGTGTAATGGTGCGGGTGTTTTTGTTCCAGCGGCGAATATCGTTGACATCAACCCCAAAACGGTTGGCGATGGTGTTTAATGTATCACCTTTGCGAACAGTATAAGCAACATTATGTACGGCAGCTGATCTTGTGGCCGGTTTTATTGAGGCGACATTCAATAATTGCCCGGTACGAATATTGTTGCCTTTAATATTATTGGCTGTAATCAAATCAGCCACGCTCAAATTATAGCGTTGTGAAATGTTGTACAAAGTATCGCCTTCCATTACACGATGCATACCGGCAGAAGCCGGCGAAGCTTCAGCTGTTTTGGCACGGGCAAGACGGGCAGCAACACGTTGCTGCTGTTTTGCTTTGTTGTCAGCCAATCTTGCCGCACGGGCTTGGGTAGCATTTTCCTGCTCGGTAAGTTTGGCAATGGTTGCCTGAACTGTTTCTGCAGCTTGGATTCGTGAAGTAGAATCTTCTACCAAAATCATTAAAGAATCGCTATCTCCTTGTACAGGCTCTTCAGCTTGGTGGCCCTGTGTCGGCAGCGGAAGTGGTCCGGTGAGGGCAATTTCTGCTGCAACCGGTTCCTGTGTGGAGATAATGGTCATTTCAACCGCTTTTTCAGTGGAGCTATCCGTTGTCACATTTGCTTGAGCAGTAATATTGCGGGCAGTTGCATTAATAGGGAGTGATTCAGTAAATGCCGGTTGCGACTCTGTCAAGTTAATCACAGTCGCATGAGCAGGTGTTTGGGTAATGGCTGCTGCAATATATTCGTTTTGGTTGCTACCTGCAACATGAACAGGGGTACTTGGTTTTTCGGTCGGAGTCACGATGTTGGCAGCCAATGTATCAGCAAGTTTGGTATTGCTGGCCAGTTGGACCGGTGCTGGTCCAGGCGTATTCGGGCGATAAGTATCCGGTGTGCTGTCGGAATCAATGAAGTTAATCGGTGCATTGTTGCCGCTGCTTAAGCTGTTTTTTGCTACCAAAATACTGCGCCCGGCAGATAACGTCTGGCCGGTAAGGCCATTTAAGCGTTTGATTTCGGCAACGCTCATACCGGTTTCAGCTGCAATTGTACTCAAACGGGTATTGCTGAATGAAGTGTACACATCCCAAGACAGCAGGGTTTCCGGTTTAGCATTGCGGTAATTTTTCTCGAAAGTTGCCGCAGCGCTGGCCGGCAACAGTAATTTACGGTTAGGCTTAGGAAGAAAAACCGGTGCATTAAATGCAGGGTTTAAGGCCAAAAATTCGCTTTCACCAATATCAGCTAAGCGGGTAATTGCACTGTGGTCAATCGGCTGGTCAATGTGTACAGCCTTGAAATATGGCTGATTACTGATTTCACTCACATTCATACCATACGCTTGTGGATTGGCAACAATATTGCGTACAGCCAGTAATTTCGGCACGTAATTGCGCGTTTCATTCGGCATGCGCAGGTTTTCATAGGTCGGCTCTAAGCCTTGTGCGCGTGCACGGTTAATGGCACGGCCGACATTGCCTTCGCCCCAGTTATAGGCCGCCAAAGCCAAAGACCAATCACCAAACAGGCGATGCAGATATTCCAAGTAGTTTAATGCGGCATTGGTTGCCGCGTAAACGTCATGGCGGCCATCATATAGTGCGGTTTTTTCTAAGCCATACTGGCGACCGGTAGCCGGCATAAATTGCCATAGACCTGAAGCACCGACATGTGATTTTGCTTTGGTGACATACGCACTTTCAATGAAAGGCAGCAGTGCAATTTCAGCAGGCATATTGCGTTTTTTAACTTCAGTAGCAATATGATACATATAAGGTTTGCTGCGATTGATGGTGCGGTCGAAATAAGCACGGCCGGCTGCGAATTTGTCTTCATGACGCCGAACGAGCTCGCTGTTGACTTCATTCATACGGAAATCTTTACGCAGAGAAGCCCACAAACTTTTTGAACCGAAGGTCTGCGATTTGGCCTGATCAAGAAGGGCGGCATTCAAGCGCATCATGGCCATACCGACTTGATTTGGTGTCGGGTTGGCAGCATAAGTATAGGTTGAACCAAGCATGGCAGAAATACCGGAAAGGGTGAGAACAAGCTTTTTAAGTTTTGCCATAATTTACAATAGTATAGGGTAATAAATTTTAAATGGGTGGATACTACTGTTTGATGTTGCAAACGTCAAGCCGATATGCTTGGTATTTACAGATATTGTGTTTCTGATACCAATTTTTTGACAAAGCCGCTACGCTGTAGGTGAAAATTTCATGCTATGGTTATGATATACATTCAGCTGACAGTTAAGATATAGAGCAAAGCTGTGTGAAAAGAGGGATATGAATGAATAATGGGTTTGAACAAACCGTCATCGGGCAATATATTGCACAAAAAGAGCGGCAGTTTTTCCAAAAACATGTGCACATCACCGAAACTCAACAGGCAGCGCAAATCGGGCAGGCTTGGTTGAGGCCGTCTGAAAAGCTTATTTATGTTCCCGATGATGTGCGTATGACTGCAACCGAAATGGCTTGGGAAAACCAATCATTGGATATGCTGCTGCTGCCGCACAGCCATGAATACAGCGATTCGCCGCTGCTGGCGTTGACTGAAGCTGCCAGAGTATTGAAACATGGCGGTAAATTGATTGTGACCGGTTTTAATGTGAATTCACTCTGGTATGGCAGCAAATGGTTTGACGGTAAACGACTGCCGCATAAAGAGAATTGTTTGACCTTGCCACAATTTAAGCAGCAGATTCAGGATTTGGGTTTTGAAATTGAATACGGGCAATTTATGGTGTATGTGCCGCCGGTTGAGCAAGAATCAGCACTGAAATTTTGGCAATTCTTGGAAAAGGCGGGTGATCGTTGGTGGCCGCAATGTGCTGCCGTCTATGGTTTGGTATTGGTCAAGCGCATGGCAGGGGTAACGCTGTTGCCGGAACTTCAAGAAGAATTGGCAGAGCAGCCGGTGGCTTTGACGATTGCCAGAGTAGAAGGGAAATAGAGCATTTTTGCAGAGTTTTACCTTTTTCAGACGGCGGGATACTTTAAAATAAATGCGGTTGGCTTTATTGTTTTGCTTTCTTTAATTTAAGATTATTCTCATTCAAAGATTATGCCCGAATTACCTGAAGTGGAAACCACCTTGCGTGGAATTAGCCCGCACATAGCCAAAAAAACGGTTTCATCGGTTGAAGTGCGCCAGCCTAAATTGCGTTGGCCGATTCATCCTGAATTGGCGCAGATTTTACACGGGCAAACCGTGCTCGATTGTCAGCGCCGCGCAAAATATTTGATGATTCAATTTGATACCGGTATTTTGCTGATTCATTTGGGCATGTCAGGCAGCTTGCGGATTTTTACCGCCAGTGACGAACGCATAGAGACACACGACAAACATGATCATGTTGAAATCCGTTTTTCAGACGGCACATTGCTGCGTTATCATGACCCGCGCAGGTTTGGCGCATTTTTATGGTATGAAGGTATTGCCGAGCACCATCCGCTATTGGAAAAATTAGGTCCTGAGCCGTTGTCTGATGATTTTAACGCTGAATATCTGTATCAAAAATTGAAACCGCTTAAGCGCGCGGTGAAGTTGGCTGTGATGGACAATGCCGTTGTGGTGGGTGTGGGTAATATTTATGCAAACGAAAGTCTGTTTAAAGCGGGCATCTTGCCGCAGCGCCCAGCGAATAAAGTGACTAAAAAAGAATGCGCTTTATTGGTTGAAACCATCAAAGCAGTATTGCAACGCGCGATTGATACCGGTGGCAGCACTTTACGCGATTTCGTCAACAGCGATGGCAAAAGCGGTTATTTTCAGCAGGAATACGCCGTGTACGGCAGACACAACGAGCCTTGTTTGCAATGTGGTCAGTTGATTCAAAAGCAGACTTTGGGTCAGCGGGGTACTTTTTATTGTGTGCATTGCCAGAAATAAGGTCGGGTAAGGTCTCGGCCGTCTGAAAACAAATGGAATATAAGAAAAATATGTCTTCTCCAAAAGCCTCATTCACCACACGCCTGCGCCGCTTATCGCGATTGACGGCGTGGCTGTATCAAACTGCTAAAAATCTGAGCAACATCGATGGCAATAATCCGGAGCAACGCAATCAGGCGGTATTGGCTTTAGGTCAAGGCGCGCTGAATGCCTTGGATGTTGAGCTGGAAATCGGTAGTCCGCCACAGCAGCAATCGGTAAACGGCACTTTAGTCGTGGCCAACCATGTGTCGTGGTTGGATATTTTTGCCATGAGTGCGGTGTATCCGAGTAGTTTTATCGCCAAGCAGGAAATCAGCAAATGGCCGGTATTGGGCAAAATGGGCAAAAATGCCGGCACAGTGTTTATCAACCGCAATTCCCGCCGCGACATTGAGCCGATTAACCAAGCAATTGGCGTGGCTTTGCGTTCGGGGCAAAACGTGAGTTTCTTTCCCGAAGCGCGGACGTCTTCAGGCAAAGAAGTTTTACCTTTTAAAGCGGCCTTATTCCAATCTGCCATTGATGCCGATGCGCCGATTCAGGTGGTAACCTTACGCTATTACGACAGCTTGGGGCGGCGCAGCATTGAGCCTTCTTATGCTGATGTAAACTTGGTGTCATCGTTGTGGCGTATCATTTCCATGAAAAAAATCCGCATTCGCTTGGACTTTGCGCCTTTATACAGGCCGTCTGAATATCCGAATAGCGACCGTTATGCGCTAAAGGATATTGCGGAAAATTATGTGCGCCAAAATATTGAAGCAGATAAAAATAGTTTTGAATAAGCCTTGAAATTTTTCAGACGGCCTCTATTTCTATTTTTAGAAGCAGTGATATAATTTATAGTTTAAGATTATTAAGATTATTTGAACTATAAATTATACAAATGAAAGTCGGTGGGTTAGAATGTGCACATTGATTTTCAACACCCTTATTAAACCTAATCTAAAAGGAGCTCAAAATGGCTTTGCAAGATCGTACTGGTCAAAAAGTACCTAGCTGTGTATTCCACACTCGCGTTGGCGACGCTTGGAAAGATGTTTCTACCGATGACTTGTTCGCCGGTAAAAAAGTAGTGGTATTCTCATTGCCAGGCGCATTTACCCCAACTTGTTCATCTTCACACTTGCCACGCTACAATGAATTGACTAAAGCGTTCAAAGAGAACGGTGTAGATGCTGTATACTGCGTATCTGTAAACGACACATTCGTAATGAATGCTTGGGCTGCTGAAGAAGAGTCTGACAACATCGTGATGATCCCTGATGGTAACTGCGAATTTACCGAAGGCATGGGCATGTTGGTTGACAAAAACGATCTGGGCTTCGGTAAACGCTCATGGCGCTACTCTATGCTGGTTAACGACGGCGTAGTAGAAAAAATGTTCATCGAGCCGGAAGAACCAGGTGATCCATTCAAAGTATCTGACGCTGATACCATGTTGAACTACATCGCTCCAGAGTGGAAATCTCAAGAGTCTATTGCGATCTTCACCAAACCAGGCTGCCAATTCTGCGCTAAAGCTAAAAAAGCTTTGGAAGACAAAGGCCTGTCTTATGAAGAAATCGTATTGGGTAAAGACGCTACTGTGACTTCTGTTCGCGCCATTACCGGTAAGATGACTGCTCCTCAAGTATTCGTTGGTGGTAAATACATCGGCGGCAGCGAAGAGCTGGATGCTTACTTGGCGACTGTTTAATCATTCATGATTAATCGCTAAAAAATAAAAAGCAGTCTTCGGGCTGCTTTCCTGAATAATGTTAGAGTTATTCAGGTAATGCCGAACATTGCGCGGTATTACCTGAGTAACTCTATATTTACAAGGAAATCCGGTTATTATGAAATTTAATCGGGGTTTCTGAAAAAACAATTAGGCCGTCTGAATACGTTTGGGCGGCAATCATAAAGGAATCGACAATGAAAAAAATTCAAGCAGATGTAGTGGTAATGGGCGGCGGTACTGCCGGTATGGGCGCGTTTCGTAATGCCCGTTTGCACACAGACAATGTTTACCTGATTGAAAACCACGTCTATGGCACAACCTGCGCACGCGTTGGCTGCATGCCTTCCAAATTATTGATTGCCGCTGCCGAAGCCCGTCACCATGCCTTGCATACCGATCCATTCGGTATCCATTTGGATAAAGACAGCGTAACGGTTAACGGCGAAGAAGTGATGAGCCGCGTCAAATCTGAGCGTGACCGTTTTGTCGGCTTTGTGGTGAGCGATGTAGAAGAATGGCCTGCTGATAAACGCATCATGGGCACCGCTAAATTCATCGATGCCAATACCGTGCAAATTGACGACCACACCGAAATCACAGCCAAAACCATCGTGATTGCGACCGGTTCGCGTCCGGTTGTGTTGCCACAATGGCAAGCATTGGGCGACAAAGTCATCATCAACGACGATGTATTCTCATGGGATACACTGCCGAAAAGCGTGGCCGTATTTGGTCCGGGTGTGATTGGTTTAGAATTGGGTCAAGCCTTGCATCGTTTGGGCGTGAAAGTGGAAGTATTCGGCGTAGGCGGTGCATTAGGCGGTATTTCTGACCCCGTGGTATTGGAAGAAGCCAAAGCCGTATTCGGTGAAGAAATGACTCTGCATCTGGATGCCAAAACCGAAGCTGCATTGGATGCAGACGGTAATGTCGTGGTGAAATGGGAACAAGACGGCGAAAGCGGTCAATTTACTGCTGAATACCTGTTGGCTGCTGTTGGCCGCCGTCCGAACGTGGACAATATCGGTTTGGAAAACTTGGACATCAAATTGGACGATCGCGGTGTGCCAACCGCCGATCCGTTGACCATGCAAACCAGCATTCCAAATATCTTCATCGCTGGTGACGCCTCGAACCAATTGCCATTGCTGCATGAAGCTTCCGACCAAGGTAAAATCGCCGGTGACAATGCCGGTCGTTACCCAAATCTGGAACAAGGTTTGCGCCGTAGCACCATCGGTGTCGTGTTCACCACGCCGCAAATCGCTTCGATTGGTTTGAAATATGCACAAGTTTCTGCCAAATACTCAGAAGACCAATTTGTCAGCGGTGAAGTATCGTTTAAAAACCAAGGCCGCAGCCGTGTGATGCTGGTGAACAAAGGTCATATGCGTGTTTACGCCGAGCAAGGCACCGGCTTATTCTTGGGTGCAGAAATCTTTGGTCCGGCTGCCGAACACTTAGCGCATCTGTTGGCTTGGGCGCATCAAATGAAAATGACCATTCCGCAAATGCTGGATATGCCTTTCTATCATCCGGTGATCGAAGAAGGCTTACGCACTGCATTGCGCGATGTGAATGCCAAATTGAAATTGGCTTAAATTTAAAACTGACTCAAAGGCCGTCTGAAAATAATATCGTGTAGAATCATTTCAAATCGTTTCATAAACTATTTCAAGGATAAAAAAACATGAAAAAATTCCTGTTATTAATCGTTGCTGCTGCTCTGATTGCCCCTTTGTCTGCACAGGCTATGGGCACGAAACCGACTGAGAAAGCAGCCGCATCACAACCTGCCAAAGCAAAAGGTGTATGGGTTGATGTGCGTACACCGGAAGAATTTTCCCAAGGTCATTTGCGCAATGCGGTTAATATTCCGGCAAACGAAATTACCGCCAAAATCAAACAAGTCAGCCCGGATAAAAATGCACCGGTTAACCTTTATTGCCGCAGCGGCCGCCGAGCCGAAGCCGCTTTAGAAGCCTTGAAAAAAGAAGGTTACACCAATGTAACCAATCATGGCGGCTATAAAGATTTATTGAAAAAAGGTTTGAAATAATCATTGAGGCCGTCTGAAAGAAAATATGTTCAGACGGCCTTGATTTTAAAAACATAAAAAGGAGATTTTATGAAAGCGTTAAAAACTTTAGCTGTTGCAGTATTTGCTACCACGGTAATTGCTGCTTGTTCTACCTCAGCCAGTAACCCCATCCCAATCATGCGACAAGGAAAGCAGATGAACCAAACGCATTCAGTTGACAGCCGATACACTTTCGACGAAACGGTTAACCGCCTGCAAAACGCAGTCAAAGAAAAGGGCATGAATGTGTTTGCCGTGATTGATCATCAAGCGGCGGCCAAAGAGAGTGGCTTGGATATGCAACCGGCAAAAGTGATTGTGTTCGGCACACCGAAAGCCGGCACGCCTTTGATGGTGAAAGATCCTGAATTTGCCTTGCAATTGCCGTTGCGCGTATTGGTAACGGAAACCGACGGGCGCGTGAAAGTGGTGTTCAACGACACGCGCGCACTGATTGCGGGCAGCAAAATCGACTATGCACAAGTAGAAAATACGTTGGCTAATGCGGAGAAATTAATTCGCAAAGTGGTTACAGAATAAGTAATTATCAATAAGTGAGGCCGTCTGAAACGTTTCAGACGGCCTTTGCAATATGATTTAATCTTGCGCATTACGGCAGACATCAATTGCTTCTTGCAAGCTGCCCACGCCGAAAATCTCCAAATTCGGAAATTCTTTCACATTGCGCGGCATATTGGCTTTTGGCACGATGGCGCGTTTGAAGCCGAGTTTTTCCGCTTCTTTTAAGCGTTCCTGACCGCGGGCAACAGGGCGTACTTCGCCGCTCAAACCGATTTCCCCAAAGGCGACCATTTTTTCCGGCAAAGGGCGGTTGCGGAAGCTGGAAAGCATGGCGAGAATTACGGCCAAGTCGGCGGCGGGTTCTCCGATTTTCACGCCGCCGACGGCGTTGAGAAACACATCCTGATCGAAGCAGGCAATGCCGCCGTGGCGGTTTAGCACGGCCAGCAGCATGGACAGGCGGTTTTGTTCAAGGCCGACGGTGAGGCGTTTGGGCGTGAAACCGTGGGCATCATCGACCAAGGCTTGGATTTCCACCAATAAAGGCCGTGAGCCTTCCTGTGTGACCAATACACACGAGCCCGGCACATCGTCGCGATAGCTGGCCAAAAAAATCGCCGACGGGTTCGACACACCTTTCAAGCCGGTTTCCGTCATCGCAAATACGCCCAACTCATTGGCGGCACCGAAGCGGTTTTTAATCGCGCGTATCATGCGGTAATTGGAATGCTGGTCGCCCTCAAAATACAGCACCGTATCGACCATATGCTCCAACACACGCGGGCCGGCAATTGCACCATCTTTGGTAACGTGGCCGACCAAAATCATGGCGATGCCCATTTGTTTGGCCATGCGGGTGAGTTGAGCGGCACATTCGCGCACTTGCGACACGGAGCCGGGTGCAGACGTGATTTGGTCGGAATACATGGTTTGAATCGAATCGATGACCACCACTTCCGGCTCATGCTGCTTTAAGGCCGTCTGAATCGCTTCCATGCGGATTTCGGCCAACAGATTCACGCCATCGGTCGGCAAGTCCAAACGCTGCGCGCGCAAAGCGACTTGTTGTGCGGATTCCTCACCCGATACATATAAAACTTTGCGCGTTTGCGCCATTTTGGCGATGGTTTGCAACAGCAGGGTCGATTTGCCGATGCCCGGATCGCCGCCCAACAAAATCACCGCGCCATCAACCAAACCGCCGCCCAATACGCGGTCGAGTTCGCCCATGCCGGTCGGGTTGCGCGGCACTTCGGTTGCGGTCACGGCCGATAAAGATTGCACGCTCGAGGTATCCGCTGCCCACGATTGGAAACGCGCGTTTTTCGGTTCGGGCGCGGCCAAACTTTCCTGCAAAGTATTCCACTCGCCGCAATGCGGGCATTTGCCTTGCCATTTGGGAGAGGTGCCACCGCATTCAGTGCATTGGTAAACAGTTTTCGGTGCTTTTGCCATGACGGATTCCGTGATAAGGTATGAAGCCGTTATTATACGTATGCCGCTTCATGCCGTCTGAAACTTTTCAGACGGCATGGGCTAAGGTTTTTGAAAGAAGTGTTGTATTTTTGTTTGTGTTTATGCTGCATTCAGACGGCCTTGAATCGTGCTTTTATTCGCCAAATCATTGCTTTTCACAATGATACCGTCAAAATTTTTGATAACGATTGTCGCCCGATAAAGATTGTGATATAAATTAGTAAATAAACTCTAAACTCTAAAACACATCATCTAAAAAGAGGTTGTATGGCATCTGCAGAATCTACATTGCAGCCGGTAAACATGGATACGGCTGCTTTTTTGCGACATATCGAAGAGACGTTTGCGCGCGTATTCGGCGGCGGATTGTGCTTAATGCAATATCTGCCGGAAGACAAATGGCTGGAATTGAAAAATGCCGGTTTGCTGCTGCCGTTTTTGGATGAAAAACACGGCGGCCGCAAAAACAGCCAATTTGAAATTCAAGAAGTATTGCGTTTGGCCGGCCATTACGGCGTGCCAGTGACTTTGCGTACTGGTATTGAAGGTGCGCTGGTATTGCAGCCTTTGCAAGAATTTGGCAGCGAGTCGCAAATCAAGCTCGGTTTGGATCTGATTTTCAAAGGCGAGGGGGGCGGCTTGGGCGTAACTGAACCGGAAACTTCAGGTGCAGCCATCGCGCGTGAAATGCAGTCGTTTTACGAGTATGTTGATGACGAAACCGTTTACGTGAAAGCGGCAAAATATTGGCAGGGCAATTCGCAAAGTGATTTTCTGCTGGTGGCGGCCAAAGAGCGCAAAAACGGCAAATTATCTAAGGTCATCAATTTATTGTTGGTGCCAAAAGAATACATTCGCTGCGAAGTGTTGAAATCGGAAGGTTTGCGCGCGGTGCGTTACGCGATTAACCGCATCGATGGCAATATTCCGGCCAATTTGGTGATGAAACTGTCGGATAGCGATGCCGCGAGCTTGCGCGCGTTCCAAAACATTTTCATTCGCAGCCGCCTGCAATTGGTCGGTATGACGCACGGCATCATGGAATACATTGTCGCCAACACGCAAAAATACGTGCGCAACGACATCAAATTTGTCGAATTTGAGCGCCGCGAAATCGAGCGCCGCTATGAGGTGTCGCAAGTGTTGTACGATTTCACTTGCAACCGCGTGTCACCGGATCAGCCGGTTAGCCATCAGGTGATGGAAGCCAATATTATCAAGACTTTGGCGACCGAATACACTTATGATGCCGCGCAAAAGCTGCAAAAATTACTTGGCGCCAAAGGCTTTGAAAGCGGCCATGTGGCCAGCAATATTGCCATCGACTTCCGCCCGTTCACCATTTTTGAAGGGCCGAACGACATGTTGTATGCCGAAATTTACGATGCGTTTAACCGCGCCACTGCCGAAGAAAAAGAAGCCGGTATTAAACTCGACAAAGAGCAAACCCTACTGCAACGTTTCAACAGCGACAAACGCATGACAGCGGTGAAGCTGGATAAACGCAGCCTGCCGCAAGATATCACTGATTTCTTGGGGTCTTACAAAATCGCCGAAGCATGCGCGTTGAAGAAAGTATTTATCGGCAAAGTGGTGGCGAAATTATTTGTATTCATTCAAACCGAATCCGATACCGCTGCTGAATTCTTGCTGAAAAACATCCGCAAAGATATTTTGGATTGCGAATATTGCTGATGAAAAAAAGCCGTCTGAAACAGACGGCTTTTTTTGCGCTTTATCAAAAGATGAATATAAAAGTCATGTTATGATGGCCGGACTTTAACCCTAAAGCGAGAGCGAAGCCATGAGCGAAGAAAACAAAATCAAAGTCAACGATTTGCCAAACCAAGAAGCCGAAACCAAAGAAGAAGTGGAATTGCCGGTTTTGGATGATCAAGAAAAACGTGGCGGCCACAGTGAAGGCGGTTGCTGCGGTGCGTGCGGCGGTTGATTGATTATTTCTTAGGCCGTCTGAAAACGTGGTTTTCAGACGGCCTTTTCGTTTCTTAACGTTTTAATCTGCTGAATATTGTATTAAGTAAGAATAATTTATCCTTTTATCAGAATATGATACAGTTTATCCCAATATAACAAAAGGCCATGCCGATTGAGCATGGCGAAAGGAAAGAGCTATGTTTTGGTATATTGTTGGGTTTTTAGCAGCGGTGGCCGGGCTGCTGTCGCTTTGGGTCAATGCCAGCGCGTTCGGCATGGAAGACGACGATACGCCGCCATCTGAATATGAAAAAAAGCTGGGTTTAGGCGCAACCTTAAAAGACAAAGGCACCGTAGCGCGTGAGCGTGCCGCGGCCAGATTTCACCCTGATGATTGAGATGGAGGCCGTCTGAACGTTTCTAATGAGTGCGGCTTTCAGACGGCCTTTTTAAAATCGTGCACAATAAGCTTCACAACACACAAAAGGAAAAACCATGTTGAAACTTTACTATATGCAGGGCGCTTGCCCGTTGGTGCCGCACGTGGCTCTGGAATGGGCGAAAGCCGATTTTGAAGCGGTAAAAATGGCGCACGATGAATTGAAAACGCCGGAATTTTTGGCCTTGAATCCGTTGGGTTCGGTACCGGTCTTGCAAGATGGCGACTGGGCGCTGATGCAGAATATAGCGATTTTGGACTTCATCAACACGCAATATCCTGAAGCCAAGCTGTTTGGCAAAGGCGATGTGCACCAACAAGCCAAAGCACGTCAATGGCTGGCGTTTGCCAATGCTGATTTGCATTCGACTTTTACTTATGTCTTCAATCCAAACCGCTTTATCGAAGGCGAGGGCGAGGGTGCGCAAATCCGTGCGCGTGCGATGCTGCAAGTGAGCGATTATTTCGGCTTGGTTAACGAAGCCCTGCACAATCAGGATTATCTGACCGGCGAATTAACCATTGCCGATGTGTATGTGTATGTGGTGTTGCGTTGGGCGAAAGCATTCAACATTGATTTGAGCCACTTGGATAAATTGGAAGGCTTTTATCAGCGCGTGGAAGCCGATGAGGGCGTGCAAAAAGCATTGAAAACACAAGGTTTGTTGTCGTAAGAGCAGGACAGGTAATTTTTAAAAAGAATATATTTTTTATCGGGCAGCCTTTATTTAATCAATGGGCTGCCTTGTTATAAAAAATTCGGCTAAAATAATACCTTTGAATCCTGACTGGAAAGACTCTCGACATGGCGGCAATCAGTTTGAAAAATATTTATTCGGGAAAAGTACGTGACTTATATGAAATCGACGACAAACGCATGCTGATGGTCGCTTCTGACCGTTTATCGGCTTTTGACGTGATTTTGGACGACCCAATTCCCACCAAAGGCGAAATTCTGACGCAGATTTCTAATTTCTGGTTTCAAAAACTGGCGCATATTATGCCGAATCATTTTACTGGTGATAACGTTTACGATGTTTTACCGGAAAACGAAGCCAAAGCATTGGAAAAACGCGCTGTTGTGGCGAAAAAACTTAAGCCGGTGAAGGTTGAAGCGATTGTGCGCGGTTATTTGGCCGGCAGCGGTTGGAAAGATTATCAGAAAACCGGTACCGTTTGCGGCATTAAGCTACCTGAAGGTATGCAGGAAGCGCAGCAATTGCCGGAAGTGATTTTTACTCCGTCAACCAAAGCCGAAGTGGGCGACCATGATGAAAACATCAGCTTTGAGCAATGCGAACAAATCATCGGCAAAGAATTGGCAGCCGAAGTGCGCGAGAAAGCCATTCAGCTTTATACCGAAGCGGCTGAGTACGCCAAATCACGCGGCATCATTATTTGCGATACCAAGTTTGAATTCGGTTTGGATGAAAATGGCACCTTAACCTTGATGGACGAAGTGCTCACGCCTGATTCAAGCCGCTTTTGGCCGGCCGATCAATATCAAGTCGGTACCAATCCGCCTTCATTCGATAAACAGTTTGTGCGCGATTGGTTGGAACAAAGCGGTTGGAACAAACAAGCTCCTGCGCCGAAAGTGCCGACTGAAGTGATTGAAAAAACCGTCGAAAAATATCAAGAAGCGTTGAATTTATTGACGCGTTAAAATGTAATGAGGCCGTCTGAAAGGAATACTCTTTCAGACGGCCTTTAACTATTAACTATTGCAAAATCCCTATCTTTGGCACATTTCTTCGTTGTGCGCTGCTCGAAAGCTTGCCTATCTTTGTGATATGTCTGCGCTTTCTGTGCTGCTACAACTTTGAACTGTAACCAAATCTAGGGATTTTGCAAAGGTCTCGGCTTTTGTCATCTGAATAAAATCACCATATAGATTTAGCGGCAGTTTGCCGTTATAATTGCAGATTGGGCGGTTTTAAAAAGGCCGTCTGAAAGATTAACTAACCCGCTGCATCAGCCTGAAACCCTAACCATGCACATTCACGCTTTAGTGTGCATCATTAGTGTTTTAGCGATGCGGCAACATCGAAAGGACAAACATGTTCGATAAACACATCAAAACCTTCCAATACGGCGATCAAACCGTCACTTTGGAAACCGGTGAAATCGCACGCCAAGCTGCGGCGGCCGTTAAAGTATCGATGGGCGACACCGTGGTATTGGTTGCCGTGACCACCAATAAAGACGTGAAAGAAGGCCAAGACTTCTTCCCGTTGACCGTAGATTACTTAGAGCGCACCTATGCTGCCGGTAAAATCCCGGGCGGCTTCTTCAAGCGCGAAGGCAAGCAAAGCGAAAAAGAAATCTTGACCAGCCGTCTGATCGACCGTCCGATTCGCCCGCTGTTCCCGGAAGGCTTCTACCACGACATCCAAATCGTGGCGATGGTGGTATCGGTTGACCCTGAAATCGATTCTGATATTCCTGCCATGTTGGGTGCATCTGCCGCCTTGATATTGAGCGGCGTACCGTTTGCCGGCCCGATTGGCGCGGCGCGCGTAGGCTATGTGAATGGCGCATACGTATTGAACCCAACCAAAGCGCAATTGGCTGAATCTCAATTGGATTTGGTGGTTGCCGGTACTGAAAAAGCCGTGTTGATGGTGGAATCTGAAGCCGACATCCTGCCTGAAGACGTGATGTTGGGCGCAGTAGTTTACGGACACGATCAAATGCAAGTGGCGATTCAAGCCATCAACGAATTTGCCGATGCGGTTAACCCTGAAGTATGGGATTGGAAAGCGCCGGAAACCAATGAAGAATTGGTGGCTAAAGTGCGCGAAATCGCCGGTAATGCCATTGGCGAAGCGTTCAAAATCCGCTCGAAACAAGCACGCTCTGCTAAATTGGATGAAGCCTGGTCAGCCGTTAAAGACGCTCTGATTACCGAAGAAACCGACACTCTGTCTGCCAACGAAATTAAAGGCATTTTCAAACACTTGGAAGCCGATGTGGTGCGCAGCCAAATCTTGGACGGCCAACCGCGTATTGACGGCCGCGATACCCGCACCGTACGTCCGCTGAACATCCAAACCGGCGTATTGCCGCGCACCCACGGTTCGGCTTTGTTTACCCGTGGCGAAACCCAAGCCTTGGCTGTGGCCACTTTGGGTACTTCACGCGACGAGCAAATCATTGATGCTTTGAGCGGCGAATACACCGACCGTTTCATGCTGCATTACAACTTCCCACCGTATTCTACCGGTGAAGTTGGTCGCGTCGGCGCGCCAAAACGCCGCGAAATCGGTCACGGCCGCTTGGCTAAACGCGCTTTGTTGGCGGTATTGCCTGAGCCGGAAGATTTCAGCTACACCATGCGCGTGGTATCTGAAATCACCGAATCAAACGGTTCGTCTTCCATGGCTTCCGTGTGCGGTGGCTGTTTGAGCCTGTTGTCTGCCGGTGTGCCGTTGAAAGCACACGTGGCCGGTATTGCCATGGGCTTGATTTTGGACAACAACAAATTTGCCGTGTTGACCGACATCTTGGGTGATGAAGACCACTTGGGCGATATGGACTTTAAAGTAGCCGGTACTACCGAAGGTGTGACCGCGCTGCAAATGGACATCAAAATCCAAGGTATTACCAAAGAAATCATGCAAATCGCCTTGGCGCAAGCCAAAGAAGCACGTTTGCACATCTTGGCGCAAATGCAGGAAGCCGTGGCCGGTCCGCAAGAATTGTCGGCACACGCACCGCGCTTGTTCACCATGAAAATCAACCAAGATAAAATCCGTGATGTGATTGGCAAAGGTGGCGAAACCATCCGCGCATTGACTGCTGAAACCGGCACCGAAATCAACATCGCCGAAGACGGCACCATTACCATCGCCGCGACCACGCAAGAAGCCGGTGATGCCGCGAAAGCCCGCATTGAGCAGATTACTGCCGAAGTCGAAGTGGGTAAAGTGTACGAAGGCACTGTGGTGAAAATCTTGGACAACAACGTCGGCGCGATTGTGTCTGTGATGCCAGGCAAAGACGGCTTGGTACACATCAGCCAAATCGCCCATGAGCGCGTGAAAAACGTAAGCGACTACTTGCAAGTTGGTCAAACAGTAAAAGTGAAGGCCTTGGAAGTGGACGACCGCGGTCGTGTACGCTTGTCAATGAAAGCATTGTTGGAAGCGCCTGCCGCTGAATAATCCATATTAGTGCAAACGGCTTGATTCGTGTTAACATGAATCAAGCCGTTTTTTATGACGGATATTTTTCAGACAGCATAATAGTACGTTCGTTTTAATAGGCCGTCTGAAAGCATATTGCCCACATGGAAAGAAAGGAAGATTATGAAAACCTTATTTATCAAAACCATTGCCGCAGTAGCAGCTGTATCGGCGTTGAGTGCGTGTGCTGTTTCCGATTCGACCACAACGCATTACACCAACGATCCGAATGTGACCATCACGACCGATAAGAGCTGGGATGGCCTTAAACAGCCGCTGCAAACTGCATTACAAGAGCAAATCCGCGGTTTGAATAATCAAATGGTGGTGAACGATATTCGCAAAGTCGAAGCCGATCGTCGCACAGTCAATGGCCGTGAATATGTGGCCTTGAATTTTCATGATGCCAATGGCCGCATTTTCCGCACGCGCGTGTTGGCTTCGCAAATCACCGAGGCGCAAATCCAGCAATTTAAAAAGGTTAAAGGCGCAACCTTTATCGGCGTGATTCCGGTATCTAATCGTCAAAATACTTATATGTTCCAACGCATTAGCGATATGCGGATTTAAGTCGTTAAGTAACAATAGGCCGTCTGAAACCTAATTGTTTCAGACGGCCTGTTTATTTATAGTTGTTTAAAATTTCAACACTTGGCCATTGCTCGGGACATGCACGCGTGAGCCTAAGCGGTTGTCTTTCACATATTTGCGCATATCATCGCTGCTGATGGTGGCATGGTTTACCGCATCCATATGCACGGTGATGATGTCTGCATTCGGTGCGACGCGGTAGGCTTTGCCCACATCTTCAGTACCCATGATGATGCCTTCTTTAAATTGCGGCATACGCGCAAGGCCGGTGTTCATCACGATGATTTCAGGTTTATATTGTGCCAAAGCGTGATCAACATGGTAGTTCCACAAAGTATCGCCGATCACATACAGGCTTTTCTCGCCTTGCGCTTGGAACACAACACCCATTGCATCGCCCAGCATTTCCGCTAATTGCGGGTTAGCATACATTTCATCGCTGCCGTGTTGGCCGCCGGTTTTGCTTAAACGCACATTTTTAAACTCGGTATTTTGACCGACGACGCGCACGTCTTTAAAACCTTGGCTGCGGATAATTTTGGCATCGTTGGCGTTTTGCACGAATACCGGCAAATCTTTCGGCAGCATTTTTTGCGCCGCTTCATCCCAGTGGTCGTCATGGGTGTGGGTCACGACAATCGCATCCACGCCTTTGATGATGTCGGCAACAGGTTGCGCCAATTTAGTCAGCGGATGGCGCAATTGGCTGTTCACTGTGCCTGCAAAACCGGCATATGCACCTTTAGGCGCAAGATACGGGTCAACCAAAAAAGTAGTGCCGCCGTAATTGATTTTAGCGGTAGCATTGCGGATATGCTGATAGCTTACTTCAGCCATGGCAGGCGCAGCAGCAAACAGAGTAGAAGCGGTTAATACGGCAGTAAACAGGGTATTCGGTTTCATGATTTCGTCCTTAAGCGTGATGATTGAATCGATGAAACGCATTGTACGCAGCATGAGGCTGTCTGAAAATTGACATTCAGTTCAAAAAACATAACAATCGGGTCAATTTCAATCAAAGAATTACATTATGTTGAAAATCGCCTTGTTGCTTTATCCCGAAGTGAACCCGTTTCATTTTTCCGTGCCGTATATGGCGTTTCAAGATGCGGCGGAAGACGGTTTGTTTGAGGTGAAAATCGTCACGCCCACAGGCAAGCCTTTGTACAATCAGATTATGCAACCGCCGATTGATGGTGGTTTGGAGTTGATGGCGCAATGCGATATTGTGGTGGTGCCGGGTTGGAAAGACGAACAAACTCAGCCTGTGCCTGAATTAATCAGCGCGCTTCAGACGGCCTATCAGCGCGGCGCGTATATTGTCGGTCTGTGTTACGGCGCGTATGCCTTGGCTTATGCTGGTTTGCTAGATGGTAAAAAAGCGGCAACGCATTGGAAGGGTGAGGCCGATTTCAGTCGTCGGTTCCCTGAAGTGAAACTGGACGTGAATTCGATTTATGTAGAAGATGGCAACATCATTACTTCTGCCGGAACTGCCGCCGCTTTGGATTGCTGCCTGCACATTATCCGCAAGTTTTACGGCGCAAAAGCCGCCAACAAAACCGCGCGTTTGCTGGTGGTGCCGCCGCATCGCGAGGGCGGGCAGGCGCAGTTTATCGAGCGGCCATTGGCGCAATCAACCAAAGACACGCAAATCAATGTGCTGTTGGATTATTTGCGCGACCATTTACACGAGCCGCAAAATATTGATGAAGTGGCCGAACGCGTTTCCATGAGCCGCAGCACCTTCACTCGTCATTTCAAAAAAGCCACTGGCATGACCTTTCTCGAATGGCTGCACAAAGAGCGCCTGCAACGCAGCTTGGATTTATTGGAAAATTCAGGTTTTAGCGTTGAGCAGATTGCCGAGAAAACCGGCTTTCAAAATGCAGTGTCGTTTCGGCAGCAGTTTTTTAAATATTATCAAGTGAATCCGCATGCTTGGCGCAAGATGTTTCGTGATGAGGGGGCGAATTAAAACAGGCCGAGACCTTTGCAAAACACCTTGAAAAACCATTGCACAAAGAACCGACGTCATTCCCGCGTAGGCGGGAATCCATTTTTCAACATATCAAGCTATTGAATAAATTAAGTTTCTGAAATTTTGAGATGGATTCCCGCCTACGCGGGAATGACGGCTGTTTTGGTTTTTACTAATGATTAATGAGGTTTTGCAAAGGACTCAGCCTGTTTATCATAGTAACTTAACCCAAAATCATCGGTGCAAAGCGGCTGATTGTATCGCGCAACACAATCAGTTTGCCGTGGAAAAAATGAGTAGAACCGGCAATGGCAATCACCGGAATATCTTGTGGTTCCGCCCATGCCCAGACTTTTTCGATCTCGACCACTTCGTCTTCCGCGCCGTGAATAATTAAGGTTCTATTCGGATTCGGTGCCGCTTCAGGCTCGGGGCGGTCGGTGTAGTGGCGCAGGGCAGCGCCCATCAGCAACAGCATATCGGGTTCGCGCTCTTGGGCGGCGAAATTGGCGACATAACCGCCAAACGAGAAACCGGCCAACACAAATTGTTCTAATTCGGGATGTTGCGCACGGGCGTAGTCGATAACGCAAATGCAATCATCGGTTTCGCCTTTGCCGTAATCGTGTTCGCCGCCGCTGTTGCCTACGCCGCGCAGGTTGGGCAGGTAGCAGTGAAAACCAAGCTGGGTCAGGGCTTTGGCGGCGGTTTGAATTACTTTATTGGTGTTGGTGCCGCCTTGCAGCGGGTTGGGGTGATTCACCACGGCCACGCCGCGCGCAGTGCCTTGGGCAGGTAGGTAAATGGTTTCGAGTGTGCCGACCGGACCTTGAATGGCGATAACCTCGAGTTTCAACATCATGATTTCCTTTTGATTGAGTGTGAGGCCGTCTGAAAATGTTCAGACGGCATTTATGTCATAAATAAAAATGTTTGCCGTTGTTTTGATTATGGGCTTTTAAATCGGCCAGCATACGTTTGAAATTCAAATCGTATAAGTCACTGAGCTTGTCGGCACGCTTTTTCAGGTTGTCGAGATTTTGCTCTTTTGGGCTGCTTTGAAACGCCATCACCGCCATGTTGCCATGACTTTCTGCCGGCAATTCCAACACACGCCCGTCAAAAACTTTTAACAAACGCTCAACAAAACGCTGATAACGCTTGTCGCCGCTCCACCAGTTGGTCACAAACACACCATCGGGCGACAGCGCTTGGCGGCAGTTTTCAAAAAATGGTTCGCTGACCAAATCATCGATAATCTGTTCACCGTCGAAACCATCGACCAAAATCACATCGGTATTGTGGCGGAACAGCTTAATATATTCCGCACCATCGGCCTCCACGATTTCAAATTTTTCACCTTCAAACGGCAATTCAAACAAACTGCGTGCCACGGCAATGACTTGCGGATTGATGTCGACGGCGGTTTGTCTGGTATCGGGCAGATAGGCGTCAATCCAGCGGGCAAACGAGCCGCCGCCCAAGCCGATTTGGGTGATGTGGCGCGGCGTGTTTTCGGCAAACAACAGCCAGCCCATCATGGCGCGGCTGTATGACAACACCAATTCGGCAGGGTGATCGAGATTCATTGAGCTTTGAATCGTCGAGCTGCCCAAATGCAGTGAGCGGATATTGCCTTCTTCAGAAATGCCGACTTCGAGCAAATGCGCTTGCGGCACACGCAAGCGACGGTAAGGATGTTGGGCCATGAGCAGAGTCGTGAAATATTGGGAAAGTCGGTTATTTTAACAGATTTTGTGTTCTTTTTCAGACGGCCTATTGCAGAATGATTGACCATATAGATTTTTATCATGTCATTTGCTTGAAATGAAAAAAAGTATATTTAATTTAAAATCAAATATTTTGTTCGATAGCAGATTTTTTTCGCAGCAAAGCCCTTGTCAATGGCAAGGGTTAAAGGCATAATGCTGACTTTCTTAGCCGGTATAGCTCAGTTGGTAGAGCACCTGACTTGTAATCAGGGGGTCCCGAGTTCGACTCTTGGTGCCGGCACCAGTTTAAAACTGTATTGCTTTTATGCAGCCAGTTAAGCCGGTATAGCTCAGTTGGTAGAGCACCTGACTTGTAATCAGGGGGTCCCGAGTTCGACTCTTGGTGCCGGCACCAAAATAAAACAGCTTAATCATGAATGTGGTTAAGCTGTTTTTTATTTTTTGATACATATTTGATACGAAAGCCTTATAATGGCCTCGTTTTAATCTACATAAGGCCGTCTGAACAAGACGGGAAAACCAGACGACATGATTACTGTGAACACACTGCAAAAAATGAAAGCCGAAGGCAATAAGATCGCCATGCTCACTGCTTACGAAGCAAGCTTTGCCGCGTTGATGGACGAAGCGGGCGTGGATGTTTTGCTGGTGGGCGATTCTTTAGGCATGACCGTGCAAGGGCGAACTTCCACGCTGCCGGTGAGTTTGCGCGATATGTGTTATCACACCGAAGCGGTGGCGCGCGGCACGAAAAACGCCATGATTGTGAGCGACTTGCCTTTTGGTTCGTATCAGCAAAGTAAAGAACAAGCCTTTGCAGCAGCGGTGGAATTGATGGCAGCCGGTGCGCATATGGTAAAGCTGGAAGGTGGCGTATGGATGGCAGAAACTACTGAATTTCTGCAAATGCGCGGTATTCCTGTGTGTGCGCACATCGGTTTGACACCGCAATCGGTGTTTGCATTTGGCGGCTATAAAGTGCAGGGGCGCGGCGACAAAGCGCAGGCTTTGTTAAACGATGCCAAAGCACATGATGAAGCAGGTGCCGCGATTGTGTTGATGGAGTGCGTGCCGGCGCAATTGGCTAAGCAAGTAACCGAAAGCGTGGCTTGCCCAACTATTGGCATTGGTGCGGGTGTGGATTGCGATGGTCAGGTTTTGGTGATGCATGATATGCTGGGCGTGTTCCCGGGCAAAACAGCCAAGTTTGTTAAAAACTTTATGCAGGGCAAAGACAGCGTGCAAGCGGCGGTGAAAGCCTATGTCGATGAAGTGAAAGCGCAAACCTTCCCAGCACCTGAGCATACTTTTGCCGATTAATTAGCAAATAAACAATCAACATGCCGTCTGAAAAATAACAGGTTTTCAGACGGCATGTTTGTTTTTACTTTATGGATTTGGTTATCGTCAGGGCTAGGCGTATAATTAAACCGTTATTTTCAGACGGCCTTGCCGTCTCTAAGGATTATTCAAATTATGCAAATCATTCATACCATTCAAGAATTGCGCGAATGGCGCAAACAGGCCGGAAAAGTAGCGTTTGTGCCGACCATGGGCAATCTGCATGAAGGCCATTTGGCTTTGGTGCGTGAAGCGAAAAAGCGCGCCGATAATGTGGTGGTCAGTATTTTTGTGAACCGTCTTCAATTTGGTCAAGGTGAAGACTTTGATCAATACCCACGGACTTTGCAACAAGATGCCGATAAATTGGCCAATGAAGGCGTAGCAGTGGTGTTCGCGCCGGATGAAAAAGAGCTTTATCCCAATGTCGAGCAGCGTTACAACGTTGAGCCACCGCATCTGCAAAACGAATTATGTGGCAAATTTCGTCCCGGCCATTTCCGCGGTGTGGCAACGGTGGTGAGTAAATTATTTAATATTGTCGAGGCAGATGTCGCTTGTTTCGGTAAAAAAGATTATCAGCAATTGGCGATTATTAAAGGTTTTGTTGAAGATTTAAACTTTAATATTGAAATTGTGCCGGTGAATACCGGCCGTGCAGCCGATGGCTTGGCTTTATCGAGCCGCAATCAATATTTAAGCGAAACCGAGCGCGCCGAAGCGCCGCGTTTATACCGTGAATTACAAGCCGCTGCGGCACAATTGCAGGCAGGTAATGTTGCCTATACGCAAATCGAGCAAACGGCAATAGAAAACTTAAATCAAGCCGGTTGGGAGGTAGATTATATTGAAATCCGTCAAGCAGAAAGCTTGGAAGTAGCGCGTGTGGGCGACAAACATTTAGTGGTATTGGCAGCGGCCCGATTGGGCAGCACGCGTTTGATTGATAATTTAGAAGTTTCATTAAATCTATAAAATTTTAGTGTTTATTGGAAAGGTCGTCGGAAGCAGAATATCGGAATATTTTGTTTCAGACGGCCTTTGTTATATGTTTTGGTTATAAATGATAGCAGAAAGCATTCTTTGTATTTGCAGGCAGTATCTATTAGAATAGCCGCTTTAAAGATACACACAGGAATCAAGCGATGTTGAAAAAATTCTTATTGGGCAGCATGACTGCTTTAGTACTGGCTGCTTGCGGCGGCAGTGAGGGCGGCTCGGCAGCTTCAGGTGCCGCACCTGCGGCCAATGCTTCAGGCTCTTTGATTGAACGCATCAACAATAAAGGCACCATCACCGTTGGCACCGAAGGCACTTATGCGCCGTTCACCTACCACGACAAATCCGGCAAATTGACCGGCTACGATGTGGAAGTGACCCGCGCCGTGGCTGAAAAATTGGGCGTAACGGTTGAATTTAAAGAAACCCAATGGGATGCCATGATGGCCGGTTTGAAAGCAGGTCGTTTTGATGTGGTGGCCAACCAGGTGGCTTTGACCAGTCCTGAACGCCAAGCAACATTTGACAAATCCGAGCCATATAGCTGGAGCGGTCCGGTTTTGGTGGCACGCAACGACAGCACCATCAAATCTGTTGAAGAAATTGCCGGTAAAAAAGCCGCCCAATCTTTAACCAGCAACTACGGCGAACGCGCTACTGCAGCTAAAGCCGAAATCGTGCCGGTTGACGGTTTGGCGCAATCTCTGATGCTGATTGAGCAAAAACGTGCTGAAGTAACATTAAACGATGAATTGGCGGTATTGGATTATCTGCAAAAAAATCCGAATGCCGGCGTGAAAATCGTGTGGACTGCGCCTGCTGATGAAAAAGTCGGTGCCGGTTTGATTGTCAATAAAGGCAATGATGAAGCCGTGGCCAAATTCAGCGAAGCAATGAAGGAGTTGCAAGCAGATGGCACCTTGAAAAAACTGGGCGAACAATTCTTCGGAAAAGACATCAGTGTTAAATAATCTACTGGCTTCATTGCCGTTTATGACCGAGACACGCGCTGATTTGGTAATCAGCGCGTTTTGGCCTATGGTCAAGGCCGGATTTTTGGTATCCATGCCGCTGGCGATTGCTTCGTTTATCATCGGCATGGTAATTGCCATTATCGTGGCGGTGATTCGCGTGATGCCGTCTGAAAGCTGGCTGCACAAAATTTTATTGGCTTTGGCGAAGTTTTATGTTTCCGCTATTCGCGGCACGCCGATGCTGATTCAATTGGCGGTGGTGTTTTACGGCTTACCGGCGGTCGGGGTGTACATTGATCCGATTCCGGCGGCGATTATCGGCTTTTCGCTGAATGTCGGCGCGTATGCTTCCGAAACCATTCGTGCCGCGATTTTGTCGGTGCACAAAGGCCAATGGGAAGCCGGTTTTTCCATCGGCATGACTTATATGCAAACCTTCCGCCGCATTATCGCGCCGCAGGCTTTCCGCGTATCCGTGCCGCCTTTGAGCAATGAATTCATCAGCTTATTCAAAAGCACGTCGCTGGCTTCGTTTGTGACGGTAACGGAATTGTTCCGCACCGCTTCCGAAGTGGCTAACCGCGCCTATGACTTTTTGCCGGTGTATATCGAAGCGGGTTTGGTGTATTGGTGTTTCTGCTGGGTATTGTTCCTGATTCAAGCGAAAATCGAAAAACGCTTCGACCGCTATGTGGCTAAGTAAGGGAAAAAGATGATTAAAATCCGTAATATCCACAAAACATTCGGCGACAACACCATTTTGCGCGGCATTGATTTGGATGTAAACAAAGGTCAAGTGGTGGTGATTTTGGGGCCTTCAGGTTCGGGTAAAACCACGTTTTTGCGCTGCTTGAACGCGTTGGAAATGCCCGAGCAAGGGCAAATCGAATTCGATAATGCAGCGCCTTTAACAGTTGATTTTGCCCAAAAACCGAGCAAAGCCGAAATTTTGGCCTTGCGCCGCAAATCGGGCATGGTGTTCCAACAATACAATCTTTTTCCGCACAAAACCGCTTTGGAAAATGTAATGGAAGGGCCGGTATCGGTACAGGGCAAAGCCAAAAACGAAGCGCGTGCCGCCGCTTTGGCTTTGCTGGAAAAAGTGGGCTTGGGCGATAAGGTCGATTTGTATCCGTATCAATTGTCAGGCGGCCAGCAGCAACGTGTCGGCATTGCCCGCGCTTTGGCGATTCAACCGGAATTGATGCTGTTTGACGAGCCGACTTCCGCGCTTGATCCGGAATTGGTGCAAGACGTGTTGAACACCATGAAAGAGCTGGCGCAAGAAGGCTGGACGATGGTGGTCGTAACCCACGAAATCAAGTTTGCCATGGAAGTGGCCGATATTGTGGTGGTGATGGACGGCGGCGTGATTGTTGAGCAGGGCGCGCCGGAAGTGTTGTTTGACAATCCGCAACACGAACGCACCCGCCGCTTCTTGCAGCAAATTCGTGCCCAGCATTGAGATTGTTTATCAGGCCGTCTGAAAGAATATCTTTCAGACGGCCTTTATGAATTTCAATCACACGAATGCGTGAATTTTTCATGTCTGTTTGACTTCAGGTCATTAATGAATTCATTTATACTTGCCGACAGATAAACTTCATTCAAGGAACCTACCATGAGCAAAACCTTACCTTTGCGCGCCGATACCGTCGGCAGCTACCTGCGTACCGAAAACCTGAAAAAAGCGCGTGCCGAATTTGCCGAGGGCAAAATCAGCCGTGAAGAATTGACCCATGTGGAAGATCAAGAAATCGCCAAATTGGTGCAAGACCAATTAGACGCGGGCATTCAAGTGATTACCGATGGTGAATTCCGTCGCTCATGGTGGCACATCGACTTTTTGGAAAACCTCAACGGCATTGAAGGCTTTGTGCCGGAGCAGGCTTATGCGTTTAAAGGCACTGAAGTGCGTAAATACAATACGCGCTGCAACGGCAAATTGTCTTGGAACGAAAACCATCCGTTTATCGCCCATTACAAAGCTTTAGCCGAAATCGTTGGTGATCGCGGCATTGTGAAATACACCATTCCAAGCCCGAACCAATTGATGTATCCGTTTATTTGGGATACCGGCGTTTATGAAAGCAAAGCCGCATTCTGCGAAGACGTGCGCCAAACTTATAAAGATGCGATTAAAGCATTTTACGATGCCGGCTGCCGTTATCTGCAAATCGATGACGTGTATTGGGGTACCTTGTGCAACAATTTCAGCAATCCTGAATTTGATTTTGAAGCCAGCAAAAAATTTGCCTTGGAAAACATCCAAGCCATTTTGGCCGACAAACCGGCCGATATGACCATCACTACCCACGTTTGCCGCGGCAACTACAAATCGTCTTATTTGTTGACCGGCGCTTACGATCCGGTTGCGCCTGAATTGTTTGGTCAAACGGCTTATGACGGCTATTTCTTGGAATACGACAACGAGCGTTCGGGCGGTTTCGAGCCGTTGAAATACTTCAACGACAATCCGCACAAAGGCCGCATTGTGTTGGGCTTGGTAACGTCCAAATTCCCTGAGTTGGAAAGCAAAGACGAAATCAAAGCACGTATCGCCGAAGCTGCAAAAATCGTGCCTCTCGACCAACTGGCCTTGTCGCCGCAATGTGGTTTTGCTTCAACCGAAGAAGGCAACATCATGACCGAAGCCGAGCAATGGGCAAAAGTGCGCTTGGTGGAAGAAATCGCTGCTGAAGTGTGGGGCGAAGATTAAGGTTAAATTATAAACAAGGCCGTCTGAAAAGTTTTAAGAAAACAGATTTCAGACGGCCTTGTTTTTTTATTAAAGCTTTAACAATCTTAATAAACCTAAGGTTTGCGACAGCTGCCTGAAAACATAGTGTTCTTAAAATTTTTTCCCGTTTTTTGTATCTACCAAAATAATCGAGAATCCTACTGATTCGTTAGCTTGATATCAGCAGATTAGCACTTTTCCACCTTATCATTTACCATGATGGTTTATATCAACAGTCGAACATCAATGAGTCCGGCTGATTTCACGGCACATCGAAATTAAATCAATACCGAGACCAATAAATTTCGAAAGAAAATCTTGACACCATTACTAAAAAATGAAAGGATATACAACAAACATATCCAAGGAAAATGCCATGCAAGCATCTATTTTCAAAAGCAATCAAAGTCAGGCTGTACGCTTGCCGAAACGCGTTGCATTTCCAGAAACAGTTAAACGGGTAGAAGTCATTGTACAAGGCGAATCTCGTTTGCTGGTACCTGCCGAGCAAGTTTGGGACAGTTGGTTTGACAATGTCTCTATGCCGGATGACTTCATGACGGAACGTGATCAGCCGGCTATGCAAGAAAGAGAGTCACTCTGATGTTGCGCTATATGCTGGACACCAATATCTGTATTTACACCATGAAAAATAAACCCGAAGAAGTCAGAGCGGCATTTTCCCGTCACAATGGACAAATGTGTATCAGCTCGGTTGTGGCGATGGAGCTTTTTTACGGTGCCGAAAAATCAGTCCGAGCAAAAGAAGCATTGGCCGGTGTAGAAAGTTTTATCGCAAGGCTGATTGTATTGGATTTTACGCCAGAAGCTGCCGCACATGCGGCGCAGATTCGTGCCGAACTGCAAAAGCAAGGAAAAACCATCGGGCCTTATGACAATATGATTGCCGGCCATGCCCGTAGTGAAGGCTTGGTGCTAGTCAGCAATAATTTGAAAGAATTTGAACGGGTTGATGGGCTAAGGCTAGAGAACTGGGTGGGCTAATTATCCACTGGTTCATATGCAAGAAAACGAGTGTTGTTTACAAGGTTTGCAAAACAATACTGCGCGGGATTTGCTGCCGCCTATGCCCCAGTTTTTGGCCTCAGTGTCGGCATGGCGGTTGGCTTCTGATTCGCTGCTTAGAATAGTTTGGCGTTCGCTGTGGCTCAGTTGGCTGAAGGCTTCGTAGCTGCCGTCGTTTCTTGCTTTCAGATGGCCTTGCTATGCGAATCTGCGCCTTTTAACTAGGACACTTATTTGCATTGCCGTCCAACCATATCCTGTCCTTATCGCTGATTTTATTTAATTTATGAAATATAATTTTATGCTTCTCGTTATCTGTATCTATAAATCTTTTGGGGCTGTACTAGATAACTAGAATGAATTCTGCTTTACTAATTGTTTTAAAATGGAAAATTGAACTTTTATTTCACTGTGGTTAAAACGCCATTCACATTCCTTCAAATACAGTTCAAAATGCTCTTTGGGAATGCCGTTAAACTTCCGTAAGTGGCGTTTTGCCTGATTCCAAAAGTTCTCAATTCCGTTAATATGATTTTGTCGTTCAGCAAAATGTGTGCTGTGATTGATGCGAATGTGGCTAAACTCACTCACATCAAGTACGTCATAGCTTTTGTAACAATCAGTGTAAACAATACTGTCAGGCTTTACTTGCTCACGTATTATCGGTAATAAAGTGGCAGTTTGCGTATTGGGCACAGCAACGGTGTAAACCTTGCCGTTGCGCTTCAGAAGCCCGAATACAGCCACTTTGCCGGCTGCCCCGCGACCGCGTTTGCCTTTGCGCCGTCCGCCAAAATAGCTTTCATCAACCTCTACTTCGCCATCAAACATTTCCAGATGCGGGCTGTTATGGAAAATCAGTAAGCGTAAACGATGAAAGTAATAGGCTGCTGTGTTTTTATTAACGCCGACTAATTGCGCTGCGGTGCGAGCAGTAACACCCGCAATAAACAGTTCAATCAGTTTGTTTTGCTTGTACTGACTTAAACGACTTCTTCTCATAGGGATTATTCTAACCTGAAATTAGATTTCCCTAGTTATCTAGTCAGCCTCTTTAATTTTAATACGGAGTGAAGTCAGCCGGAGTCATTGCATGTTTGACGGTTGATGGTAAATCATCATGGTAAAGGATACGGCGACACAATATGCTGATCCACTTACTCAATTCAAACTTTTTCTCTTCTCCAATTGAGCAGTTGCAGTTGTGCTGCTTTAAGGATAAAATTAAGTGCATAAATATTGTTTTTGAGAAATACAACTTTACAAGCTGTGTTGCAACAACAGTACATGCAATATTTTATGTCTATATCCATTAATTCTGCTTCTGTTCAAATAATAATGCCTGAGTGACTTTTTCTTAATATGAAGAATTCTAACCAAAAATAAGTTCTCTCATTATATTAAGACAGCTCCCTAAAAACTTTTAGTATAAGGATACAAATTATGTCAATGCATTTACTTTCAATATCAGCTTTATCTATAGTATTTGCGGCTATCTCTCCAATAGCAACAGCAAATAATAATAAGCCTGTGAAAGCTGTTGATGTACGCTTTAGGCTAGGTACATCATCTATTACATACAAGGGAAGTGTTAGAGGCTATCAGTTTGATAGTTATAGATTTTATGCTAAAAAAGGGCAAGTTTTAAATATTAATTATGATACCAGTGATAAAGATATTGATGTCTCTGTACGATACTTGGGAAAAAGCTCAGATAATGAATTCTTAACGACAGTTAATCAAATTCTTCCTTTTACTGGCTTTTATGAAGTACGTGTTTTTCAAACACGTAATGGAGCTAGAAAAAATAATAATTTACGCCCATATGTTGTTACTCTTGCCATAACAAATACTATAAATCAAACAGCACTCCATACTGCACAACTTGGTACTATCAATAATAATTGGATTGACTATGAATGTCATGATGGCGAACGAGTAACAGTTCACTATAAAATTAGCAAAGCTATTGCTACTGCAGAAGTAAAAATTAATGGTAAAATTTTTAATATGAAATATGATAGTGAAAGCAACTCTGATATAACTGTTTTCAGCGGCCAAGGATATCAATGGAGCGTAAATAATTCTGAAATTTCAAATATACATCGTGCAAATAATGGTTTTCTAACACAGAATAAAATGGTTTTAATAAATGGGAAAAGAGAAAAAGTGAATCAAATTATTAGAAAAAACTGTACTCCAATAAATTAAAAGGCATAATTTTATGCTTATCAGATAACAACAACAGTAGCGTAGCTACTGTTGTTGTTTCAAATTTCTACTCTCTTTTAAAAGCTATAATCGAATTCAAAGCAATGAACCCAACATAAAAAAGGGTTAAGTGAATTATAGGGTTGGAAATTGATGTTTTTTAACTATAGAACTCATGATTAAAAACTGGGTTATTGGTTGGAATTGCATCAAGCCTAAATCAATTTATTTCGGCAAGTGGTAGCATCACTGCCAGATATAGTGGTCTAATAATCCCGCAATCCCTCTAAGGCAGATATTTCCCCTAAAATACACAAAAAGGATGCCTTAATGTCCCGCAAAAAATATACCCCAAAATTCAAAATAGAGGCCGTCAGGCTCGTTACTGACATAAAGTACACCGTCGCACAAGCCGCACGCGAGGCAGAGATTAATGAAAGTCTCTTGAGTAAATGGAAGCGCCAGTACCTTGCCGAGCAAAACGGCACCATTCCCTCCGGCAGCAACCCCATTGCCCCTGATATGCAATACATCCGCGCATTGGAAAACCGCATCCGTGAACTCGAAGAGGACAATGAAATTTTAAAAAAAGCCACCGCGATTTTAACCTCCCGAAAGCACAGCGTTATCAGCAGATAAGCTCCTTAAAATCGCACGAAATCAAAAGGCTGTGCAAACTGTTCGTCATATCCGAACGCGCCTACTACGATTGGCGGCAGGCGGCACGATGTGCCGACAAATACGCTTCTTTAAAACGACACATCCGCTCTGCCCATACAGAAGGCCGTCGGGCTCCGGGTAAACGGACGATACGGCATCTGCTGCGCAATAAAGGTATTGAAGTCGGGGTTTATGTGGTCAGTAAGCTGATGAAAGAAATGGCTTTGGTCAGCAAACAGCCGGTGAAAAAAACGAACCATACCGGCGGCAAACCTCACTACCTTTTTGAAAACCGCCTCCAACGCAAGTTTGAGCGCAAAGAAGGAGAGCCGACCGTATTGTACGGTGACGTGACCTATATACAAGTGAACGGCCAATGGCATTATCTGGCAGCGGTACTGGATTTGAGCCGCCGCCGTTTGGCCGGTTGGCAGTTTGGCGCTACGTAGGACGCGCAATTGGTCTGTGCGGCGCTACGGCATGCCATACTGGGGATCCCGTTTGAAAAGCGGGAGGGTGCGGTGTTCCATTCGGATCAGGGAAGTGTGTACGGCAGTAAGCTGTTTGCCGAATGCGTGAAAGACAGCGAATTGATACAGAGTATGAGCCGTCGGGGCAATTGTTGGGACAATGCGCCGATGGAGCGCTGGTTTCGCAGTTTCAAATCCGAATGAATGCCTAAGGGCGGCTATGCGACGTTTGGAGAGGCCTTGGACGATATCAGGAAGTATGTGCTGTATTACAATCATATCCGACCACATACGGCCAATAACGGTTTGCCGCCGTTATGGGCTGAAGCTGCCTAAGTGTGACTGCGGAAAAAGTTGACCACTATAGTACCTGTTACAAACTCACGCGCACTGAGGATTTTAGGCATGAAGGGGGTAATCAGGCATTGGGAAGCAAAAGCTGCCGAATCCTGCAAGGCACCAACCGCACCTTGGGTATCAATCAAAATGGCATCGTAATTGTTTGGACTTAAGCAAAAACGCACGGTCGGCACGGTTGGCGACTTTGGTCTGAATATCGGCGGAAATGTTATTTGAGATAATGATGTCCAAATTCGGATAGACCGTATGAGACACGGTAGAACGCAAGAGCGCATCTGAGTTTTCGCCGAGCAGCAGCTCGACGATACCAGCATTAGCACGGTAGCTTATATGAAAATTTTTTCAAAAGGAACAAATATAACTAAATATGCGGATTGAATATGCTAATATAATTTAACATAATATACATTATGCGAATTTATATAATCATCTCGAAGCATACACTTATGCTGTATAATCCAGCCTATTATCTCATGTCTCCAATGGCTTTATGTTCAATACCGATTTACTGCGCCAGAAAATTATCAACGAAGATTATCAGCGCATGATTATTGCCAACAGCGGTGATTTCAGCGCCACTGAAACCGGTTTGCTTCAAGAAATTTTACAGCGCTTTGATTTTGACGTGGTTCAGGCACAGGCATTGGCTCAGGCGGTTTTGCAGCAGCAGCGTTTTGATCCGAATGAATACCATATCGACAGCGACGATGAAGACATCACCGGCGTTTGTCCGCATTGCATTAATCCGCCTATGCCGCCGCTGCGTGATTACTTGGCTTGGCGTGAATTACGCGGCTAAACCTAAACGCTATATTAACTTTGAGGCTGTCTGAAAATATTTCCGGCTTTTTGCCGATGATTGAAATGATAAATTATGTTGCAAACCGATAACCTTACCGCCCAGCAGCCGCAGCGCATTATTGCGGCACAATCGATTTCTGCTCAAGAAGAGCTTTTAGAACGCGCCCTACGTCCGAAAACGCTGGCGGATTACATCGGCCAAGCTAAGGCTAAGGAGCAATTGGCGATTTTTATTGAAGCGGCAAAAAAACGTGGTGAAGCGCTTGACCATACTTTATTATTTGGCCCGCCGGGTTTGGGCAAAACCACTTTGGCGCACATTATTGCCAAAGAATTAGGCGTGAACTTACGCCAAACCAGCGGCCCGGTATTGGAACGCGCCGGTGATTTGGCCGCCCTGTTAACCAATCTTGAGCCGCATGATGTTCTTTTTATTGATGAAATTCATCGCTTGAGTCCGGTTGTCGAAGAAATTCTCTACCCTGCCCTTGAGGATTATCAGCTTGATATCATGATTGGCGAAGGCCCTGCGGCGCGTTCGGTAAAAATCGACTTGCCGCCGTTTACGCTGATTGGCGCCACCACGCGCGCGGGTATGCTGACCAATCCGCTGCGTGACCGTTTCGGTATTGTTTCTCGCTTAGAGTTCTATGAAAACAATGATTTAGCGACAATTATCAGCCGTTCGGCGCAATTATTGTCATTGAATATGGGCGATGAAGGTGCGATGGAAGTGGCCAAGCGCAGCCGTGGTACCCCGCGTATTGCCAACCGCCTGCTGCGTCGTGTACGCGATTATGCTGAAGTGAAAAATAATGGTGTAATTGATGCCGATATTGCAGATGCCGCGTTGAGCATGCTTGACGTCGATGGTAAAGGTTTAGACGTGATGGACAGAAAATTCCTCGAAGCCATTTTGCACAAATTCAGCGGCGGCCCCGTGGGATTGGAAAACGTAGCGGCGGCGATTGGTGAATCGACCGATACCATTGAAGATGTGATTGAGCCTTATTTGATTCAGCAAGGTTTTTTGCAGCGCACACCGCGCGGTCGTGTTGCTACCGAGCGCACTTATCTGCATTTTGGTTTGAAAGATGCTGAATAAATTTGATATCGATAGGCCGTCTGAAAGTTTCAGACGGCCTTTCTTCATTGTCAAAATCAGAACGAATATTCTGCTTTCAGCCAATAAGTACGCGGCATGCCCAATACGGCAAAGCTACGGTCATACTGGCCGCGTTGAACTTGCCAATAAGCTTTGTTGAACAAGTTTTCGACCGCCGTGCTCACGGTCAAATCGTTTTTGCCCAGCTTGGTTTTATATCGTGCGCTGATGTCCACCAAAGTGTAAGACGGGAAAGCGTATTGTTTCTGTGTGTCTTGATAAGATTTACCGAAATACTGCACATTGCCCGACAGCGTCAACCCCTTCACATAAGGCGTATCCCATTCCACACCTGCTTTGGCAATCACGCTCGGATTGGCAACTTGCACGCCGCTGACCAGATTGTCTTTGTAATTCGGATAATCTTTCACTTGCGATTTCAAATACATCAAACCGAAGCTCGGGCGCAAGGTTTGGTTGAGCAGGTTGGCGTAAACATTAAATTCAATACCGCGATTGCGCTCAATGCCCTGCTCATCGCCCGCAGCTGCGCCACTGGCAGCAAAATCGGTTCCGCTGGTGGTGTTGCCGCGCCAATAGCCCGGACGGCGGATTTGAAAGGCATTTAAGGTAGTGACAAAATCGCCCCAGTTTTTGCGCACGCCGATTTCAAACTGACGGCTGACCCGCGGTTTGGCCATGGTGGTGTCGCCGGTGGTGCCGTCCACACTCAAGCTGGCCGGCTCCAAATCTTCCATGTAGTTGCCGTAAACGACCAAATCCGATTGTGGCACCCACGCGGCCATCAGCATCGGGCTGAAGCGGCTGGCATTGGCTTTGGTTTGGTCAAGGTTATTTTTTTGCTCAACTTGCTGCAAGCGACCGCCTAAAGTCAAGTGGTAGAGGTTATCGACAAAGCCCATGGTGTCGGACAAGGCCAAACTGTTGACTTCAATACGGGTATCCAAATTCGGCGTACTTTCCATCGTGGTCGAATAGTCGGCAGTAAGCGAAGCCAGTTGCGCGGCAATATCGCCGGTGCCATCAATTGTGGCTTTGCTGCTGCCCGCTTTGGTGCCGCGATAGGTTTGGCGGCGGCGGTCGATGCGGTCTAAGGCAGCGCTCCACGTGTGGTCAACTGCACCGGTTTCAAATTGGCCGCGTGCGGTGAGATTCATGCTGGTGGTTTGAAAACGCTGGTCGGTCAGGCGCGCGGTGTTAGTGTTGTATTGGGTGCTGTCGGTGGTGCTTATTGTTGGCGAAATCAGCGTGCCGTAATAACGCGCATCGTTGTAGCCGATACCGCCGCTGATTTGAAAATCGTAGTCAGTGTCGTATTCAAAGGTCAGCATGTTAGTTTGGCCGCGGGTGTTTTGCCAGTTCCACGAAGGTAGCAGATTGGTGTCGCCGCTTGGTGCGTCAAACAATCGGCCATTAGCATTTTGAATATCTTGAATACGTGCGCGGCCGCCTTGTGCTTTGCGTTTGGAATACACGGAATCAAACGCCACGCGTAATTTTTCACCGCGGTAATCCGTATTTAAGGCAAATTCTTTGTTGTCTTCGCTGTAGCCATCGCGCGGGGTATCGCCGTGGCGCAATTTGCCGTTGACGCGTACGCCGAATTGCTTGTCTTCACCAAAGCGCTCGCCCAAATCAAATGTGCCTTGCGCACGGCTGTCGCTAAACCAACCCAAACCAATGGTACAGCATTCAGCTGTTCCCAATTATTCTGCAAGCTCCGCGCCTGTTTGCCGGACAAATCAAAATCGGTGACGTGCAGCAAACCGTGCAAGCCTTTGTCCGCCTGCAACGCGCCCTGTCTTTTTTTCGCATGTTTTACGAAGAATTCACCGCCTACCGCGCCCGCTTGGAACGCTTATACGGCTTCCTACTCAGTACCCACGAGCAACACAACGCACCCAAGCCCGAGATAAAACACGTTTCAGACGGCCTCACACTCAATAATGTCGCGCTCTACCGCAACAACGGCGAAATCCTGTTGGATAACATCAATATCAATGTCAAACCCGGCGATGCCCTCTTGATTAAAGGCCCGAGCGGCTGCGGCAAAACTTCCCTGCTGCGCTCACTGGCCGGGCTGTGGCCGTTTGGCAGCAGCGGCCATATCGCGCAACCCGAACGCAGCCAAATTTTATTTGTGCCACAACGCCCGTACACCCCGCAAGGCATTTTGCGTGAAGCCATCTGCTCCCCCGATATTGACACGCAGCATCCTGATTTAGCCACTTCCATGAGTCTTTGCCGCCTCGAGCATTTAAGCGGCCAACTCGACAAAACCGACGATTGGCAACACAAACTCTCCCCCGGCGAATTGCAGCGCGTTGCCTTCTGCCGCACCCTGCTCTCACGCGCCAAAGTCGTTTTGCTCGACGAAGCCACCTCCGCGCTTGACGAGCCGACCGAATCTCTGCTCTACCGCGCTATTCGCGAAAAAATGCCCGAAAGCGTCATCATCAGCATCGTCCACCGCAGCAGCCTGAATGAATTTCACAATATTCACTATGATGTCGGTCCGGTAAAATGCGATTAACGTAATGTGCTGAAACCATCAGAAAGGCCGTCTGAAACCCAGTTTTCAGACGACCTTTCTGCTAAAATAACGCACAAACACATCACGCGAGAACATCATGCCAGAAATCAAATGCC
Source organism: Neisseria sp. CCUG17229 (assembly GCF_047839235.1). Taxonomy (NCBI): domain Bacteria; kingdom Pseudomonadati; phylum Pseudomonadota; class Betaproteobacteria; order Neisseriales; family Neisseriaceae; genus Neisseria; species Neisseria sp. CCUG17229. Next base: position 1,166,151 of record NZ_CP181247.1, on the reverse strand, counting down.
CTCATTGCCACACCGCTTTTACCGTAGATGAAGCCGGTTATGCCGATATTGCCAATCAAGTGCGCACGCTGGAATTTCAGCAGGAATTAAACGATCGTTTGGCGCAAAGCCGCCGTCAGTTCGACACCGAAATCAAGCTGGCGGAAAACACGCTGGAAACGGCTTATCAGCAAAAACTTGCCGCTAAAGAGCGCGAATTGGCCGAATTGGCGGCGCATTTAAAAAGCCATGAAAAAGACAGCCAATTGGCTGTTGCCGAAGCGGAAGGCCGTCTGAAAGCGCAATTGGCCGAGCGCGATCAGCAAATTGCCGCGCTGCGTTTGCAGGCCAAATCGTTGGAAGAATCAAAAAACATCGAAAAAGAATTGGAAATCCATCGTGCCGTCGCGGTGAAAGAGCGTGAATTGGGCGAACTCAATGCGCGTTTTTTATTGCAGGCTAAAGAGCGAGAATTGGAAAAACAAGCCTTGCGTGAGCAATATCAAGCCGAATTGAAGCAAAAAGATGAAGCGATTGCGTTTTATAAAGATTTCAAAGCGCGCCAATCCACCAAAATGGTCGGCGAAAGTCTTGAGCAGCATTGCGAAACCGAGTTCAACCGCATCCGCACTACCGCTTTCCCGCAAGCCGTCTTTGGCAAGGATAACGACGCGACCGGCGGCAGCAAAGGCGACTATATCTACCGCGAATGTGATTCAGACGGCAATGAAATCATCTCGATTATGTTTGAGATGAAAAACGAAAACGAAACCACCGCCACCAAAAAGAAAAACGAACATTTTTTCAAAGAGTTGGATAAAGACCGCCGCGAGAAAAAATGCGAATATGCCGTGTTGGTGTCGCTGTTGGAAGCCGATAACGAGCTTTACAACGGCGGCATTGTCGATGTGTCTTACGCTTATCCGAAAATGTATGTCGTGCGGCCGCAATTTTTCATTCCGCTGATTTCACTCTTGCGCAATGCCGCGCTGAATACCTTGAAATACAAGCAAGAAGTCGCCCAAATGCGCGCGCAAAATATCGACATCACGAATTTTGAAGAAGATTTAAACACCTTCAAAACCGCGTTTGCCCGCAATTACGAATTGGCCAGCCGCAAGTTTCAGACGGCCATTGAAGAAATCGACAAAACCATCACCCACTTGCAGAAAACCAAAGAAGCGCTGCTCTCTTCGGAAAACAACTTGCACTTGGCCAATAATAAGGCGGAAGAATTAAGCGTGAAGAAACTCACGCGCAAAAATCCGACCATGAAAGCGGCGTTTGAAGCGTTGGATAACGACACTACAAAATAAAACAAAGGCTGAGACCTTTGCAAAACCCTAGATTTGAGTACAGTTCAAAGTTGTAGCAGCGCAGAAAGTGAAGACATATCATTAAGATAGGCAAGCTTTCGAGCAGCGCACAACGAAGAAATGTACCAAAGATAGGGATGATTTTGCAAAGGTCTCAGGCCGTCTGAAAACTATTTACTTCACTGAAGGTTTGCTATGCAGATTTATTTAGTCGGCGGTGCTGTCCGCGACCATTTATTGGGCTTAGAAGTCAAAGACCGCGACTGGGTGGTGGTCGGTGCCGATGCGCCTACCATGCTGGCGCAAGGTTTTCAGCCGGTGGGTAAAGATTTTCCGGTGTTCCTGCATCCCGACAGCCATGAAGAATATGCCCTCGCCCGCACCGAGCGGAAAACGGCCAAAGGTTATGCCGGTTTCGCCTTTCATGCCGATAAAGATGTGACGCTGGAACAAGATTTGATGCGTCGCGATTTGACCATTAATGCCATGGCGCAAGATTCAGACGGCCTGATTATCGACCCGTTCGACGGGCAGCAAGACCTTTCAGACGGCATTTTGCGCCATGTCTCCCCTGCTTTTGCCGAAGATCCGGTCAGGATTTTGCGTATTGCCCGTTTTGCCGCGCGCTATGGTTTTGCAGTAGCGGCTGAAACCATGCAGTTGATGCGGCAAATGGTGGCCGATGGCGAAGTGGATGCACTGGTGGCGGAACGGGTTTGGCAGGAATTGGCCAAAGGCTTGATGGAGCAGAATCCGGCAAAAATGATTGAAGTTTTGCGCGAATGCGGTGCGCTGGCGGTGTTGCTGCCGGAAGTAGAAGCGTTGTTCGGCGTGCCGCAGCGGGCGGATTATCACCCCGAAATCGACAGCGGCATCCATACGCTGATGGTGCTGCAAAAAGCTGCTGAAATGGGCTTAAGTTTGCCGGAGCGCTATGCGGCCTTGCTGCACGATTTGGGCAAAGCCAAAACGCCGCCTGAAATTCTGCCCAAGCATCACGGCCATGATTTAGCCGGTGTAAGTTTGGTGCGTGAAGTGAACGAGCGTTTGCGTGCGCCGCGTGCATGTGCCGAATTGGCCGAACTGGTTTGCCGCTGGCACATTATTTTTCATCAAGTGGGGCAACTCAAACCGACTACCGTGTTGAATACTTTTAAGAAAACCGATGCGTTCAGACGGCCGGAACGTTTTCAGACGGCCTTAAATGTATGCGTGGCCGACCAACGAGGCCGTCTGAATTTTGAAGATGCCGAATATCCGCAACGTGAACATTGGCTGAACTTATTACAGGCAGCCAATGAAATCGATGCCGGTGATATTGCTGCCCAATGCACCCAAAATCAGCAGCAACATTTGATTGGACAACGCATCGATGAAGCTCGTTTGGCAAAAATCAAGCCGATACAGGCTATCTTTAAAAGTGATTCAGCAAAAAACAATGGCTTCAAAAACTGAAAATTACTTTTATTCTTAATTATTTATATCTTTAGTCATGCTATACAAAACGGCAGATTGGGTGTATCCTTGCACTTATTCAATACATTCATAAAATATGTATCTTTTAAAAAGGCCATCTGAAAGCCTTTCATCAACACAAGGAACCTGACCATGACTGATTTTACCGTTTGGCAAACTGCACCTTTTAATGCCACCATCGACCATATTTTGCAGCGTTACCATAATGTGCATCGCGCACAATTTGATGAGCTGGTGCCGTTGGCGCAAAAAGTGGCGACGGTGCATGCGGATACTTTTCCGGTTGAAATCGCCGAATTGTTGGCGTATATGCAAAACGAATTATTGAGCCACATGATGAAGGAAGAGCGTATGCTGTTTCCGATGGTGAATCAGGGTGTCGGGCGTGGTGCGGCGATGCCGATTAGTGTGATGATGCACGAACATGAAGAGCACGATAAAGCGATTGAGCGCCTGCGCGAATTGACCAACAATTTTGAAATTCCCGAAAACGCTTGCGGCAGCTGGACGCGCCTATACCGCTTAGCAGAAGAAATGGTTAATGATTTGACCGACCATATCCATTTGGAAAACGAAGTATTTTTCCCGCGCGTGTTGGCTTCTTAAGCTGACTTAATCAAACTAAAAATGCCGTCTGAAAACGTTCAGACGGCATTTTTTCAGACGGCCTGTTGCTCTGCTTCAAAGGCCGACAACACTTGTTTGACCTCATCCGCTTCTTTTAAGGTTCGCACGCGTTCAAACAAATCTTGCGCTTGCGGAAATTCTTTTTTCATCATACCGAGCCATTGTTTCAAACGCGCAACGGGGTACTTGTTATTCGCTTCTTTCGCTACGCACAAGTCAAAGAAGAGATTAATCCAACCGGCGATTTCGGCAAAGTCGGTGGGTTGCACTGTTTCGCCATGCTCGTATTGTTTGATTTGTCGCGCTAAATCCGGCCGAATCACCGCGCCGCGCCCCAGCATCACGCTGTCACAACCGCTGACTTCTTTAATCGCCAAATAATCTTCCAGTGTGAATACATCGCCGTTTGCCGTGACCGGAATCGACACCGCATCACGAATTTTGCGTACCCAATCCCAATGCGCCGGCGGTTCGTAACCTTCAACTTTGGTGCGGGCATGAACGGTCAAACCGCATGCGCCGCCTTCAGCAATCGCGGCCGCGCATTCCAAAGCCAAATCTGTGTTTTCAAAGCCCAAGCGCATTTTACCGGTCAGCGGAATATGTTCGGGCAGGTGGCTACGTAGGGTTTTGACAATGTGATGAATCAATTCTGGCTCTTTCAGCAAAACTGCGCCGCCTTTGTGTTTGTTAACCGTCGGTGCGGGGCAGCCGAAGTTTAAATCGATTTTATCGGCACCAAAGCACACGGCTTCCAAAGCATTGACAGCCATATTGTCGGCATCGCTGCCCAAAAGTTGCACGGTGCACGGTGTGCCGGCAAAGGTTTGGTTGCCGTTAGCAATTTCCGGCACATATTTCAACCAGGTGGCGCGGGAATGCACGGTGTGGGTGATGCGCACAAATTCGCTGACACACTCGTCGTAACCGCCGATGCGCGTTAACAAATCACGCATCACGTCGTCGCATAATCCTTGCATAGGGGCGAGCAGCAATCGCATAGTCAATAGGCCGTCTGAAAAATGAAATGCGTATTGTAGCGGTATATCGGGTAAAATACAGCCGTTTAAGATATTTTTCAGACGGCCTGACCATGATAAACACAAGAATTCCGGCAACTGCCGCCATGTTGGTAAAAAATTCCGAACGCTATTTGGTGGAAGTGCTGACCGCGCTGGGCGATTTTGATGAAGTTTTGCTGCTCGATAACGGCTCGACTGACCGCACTTTCGAGATTGCCGCGCAATTTAAAAATGTCAGCTATTTCAAGCATGATTTTATCGGTTTCGGCCCCATGAAAAACCTGGCCGCACGTTTGGCGCAAAACGATTGGATTTTCAGCATCGACAGCGACGAAGTGCCCGATGCGGAATTAATCGACAGTATTCGCGCCGCAGTGTCGGAAAACGACCCACAAAGCATTTATACCTTGTCCCGCCTGAATCATTACAACGGCCGTTTGATTAAAGGTTGCGGCTGGTATCCGGATATTCTGCCGCGCCTTTACCATCGTCGTTTTACCCGCTTTTCTGACCGTCAAGTGCATGAATCTTTGATGATTCCTAAAGATGCGCAAAGCTATTCTTTGTCAGGCCGTCTGAAACATTATTCTTTTGAAAACGCAGAAGGTTTGATTCAAAAAATGCAGCAATATTCTTCGCTGTATGCCGATGAAAACCGCTTTAAAAAGAAAACTTCACCTGCCAAAGCCTTACTGCACGGCGGCGTGTCGTTTATGAAAAATTATTTCCTGAAACGCGGTTTTGCTTACGGTTCAGACGGCCTCACCATTTCCGTGGCCAACGCGCAAGGTTCTTACTATAAATATGTGAAGCTGCATGAGCGTAACCAAAATCTGAAAGTATCGCTGATTATTACTACCTATAACCGGCCGGATGCATTAGAAATGGTTCTATACTCTGCTATTAATCAAACAAAGCTTCCGCTAGAAATTTTGGTAGCAGATGATGGCTCAAGAGAGGAAACCTATGATGTAATTAAACATTTCTCATCAATCAGCCCGGTTACGGTTAAACATATTTGGCAACAAGATGATGGTTTCCGTTTAGCACAATCACGTAATCGCGCAATTGCCGCTAGTAAAGGTGACTATTTGATTATTGTTGATGGTGATATGGTTTTAGAAAAAAACTTTATTTTTGATCATGTACAGATCGCTAGGAAAAATCGATTTATCCAAGGCTCACGAGTATTATTAACAGAATCCTATACCAAAGAGATTTTACAATCACCTAGCATGCTGCCACGCCTATCATGTTTCCATAAAGCAGTTGTTAAACGATTATCTGCAGTTAGGTTTCCTTTGCTGAGTAAAATAATTGGCAATCAATCATCTAGAAAATTTAAAGGTATTAAAGGCTGCAATATGGGCTTTTTCCGCGAAGATGCCTTGGCTGTGAACGGCTTTAATAATCAGTTTGTCGGTTGGGGACGTGAAGACAGCGAGTTTGTTGCCCGCTGTTACCATAACGGCATGAAACGCCACAATCTCAAATTCGCTGGTATTGCTTACCATTTGTGGCATCACGAAGCTGAGCGCGCGTCATTACCACAAAACGATGCAATTTTAGAGCATACTTTAGAAACACAGCAAATTCGTTGTGAAAATGGTGTGAATATGTTTTTAAAAGATAATGACAAGATAAAATCTTAGTAAAAGACCATCTGGATATTCATTTCAGATGGTCTAATCTCATGGTGTTTCTATTGCTTGCTAAAACTGAAGTTTTTTTACATAGCGCAAAAAAACCATGGCTTTTATGGTGTTATACTTTAGTGAGGAAAACAGTCGGCTTCAATACAAATCCAATCATGAGCCGACGCATAACAAAACACACAGTGAGGTCATGTCATGTCACCACATCCCGTTACCATTACGTCTTACAATATGCACAAAGGCATGTCGGCGCTCAACCGCAAATACCAGCTCGACAGCATGGGTGATGCCTTGCAATCGCTTAATTCAGATGTGTTGTTTCTGCAGGAAGTGCAAGGCATGCATGCCAACCGCAGCAGCAAAATTCTCGAATACCCGAGTGAGCCGCATTATGATGTATTGGGTGACTATCTTTCGTTCAACCGCAGCTACGGCAAAAATGCCATCTATCCGCAGCGTCATCACGGCAATGCCATTCTCAGTCATCTGCCACTAGAAACCCGCAATAACCTGAATATCACGGTCAACAAACACGAGCAGCGCGGCGTGTTGCATTGTGAAGTGTTGCCGGAAGGTTGGGATGTGCCTTTGGTCTGTTTATGTGCCCACTTGAATTTGCGCGAACCTGACCGCGCCAAGCAATATCACGCGATTTTCGAATACGTCAGCCAGCAGATTGATAGCCAAAGCCCATTGATTATTGCCGGTGATTTCAACGATTGGCGCTATAAATCGGCTATTTCGCTGGGCAAGGCGCTCAACTTAGATGAAGTATTTCTCGACAGCAATGGCAAACGCCCGAAAACCTTCCCTTCCCGCATGCCGCTGCTGAGCCTTGACCGGGTTTATACGCGCAATTTGGACATCATGGAAACCCAAATCCACAACAGCCGCAACTGGCAAATGCTTTCCGACCATCTGCCTTTAAGCGTGAAAGTCAAACCGAAATTGCCGTAAAGCAATGCAGCATGAAAACAGGCCGTCTGAAAGAATTTCCCCACGCAAAAATTCTTTCAGACGGCCTGAATTGCTGATAAGATAAACATCATTCAAGATTTAATAGAAAAGGCGCAGATGATGGATATCGAACACGATTACCTCAGCCGGATGCCGTTTCACATCGTATTCATCGACCCGCTGCACACCGATTTCAAAAGCAGCGCCCGCAAATTAAATGAATACATTCACCGTAATCCGCTCGCCCATGCCCGTTTACACCAGCCGAAGTTTGCCGCCAAAATTCTTGAAATGGCCGCATTCCGCAACAATATGCGTGTGGTGATACGCAAAGCCGATGTACAAGTCAAACACGATTTACACTATCTCATTCGCAACGGCGTGTTTACCACCGATGAAAAAATGTGGTTGTTTATCAATGATCCCGATAACTTGGCGTTGGTGAAAAATTAGGTCGGGACCTTTGCAAAATCCCTATCTTTGGCACATTTCTTTGTTGTGCGCTGCTTGAAATCTTGCCTATCTTCATGATATGTATTCACTTTCTGTGCTGCTCCAACTTTGAACTGTACTCAAATTTAGAGTTTTGCAAAGTTCTCAGGCCGTCTGAAACATAAAACAAATAAATACAAAAGGTTAAAAATGCTGCTTTTTATTGATAACTACGATAGCTTCACCTACAACATCGTGCAATATTTTGCCGAACTCGGCCAAGAAGTTGTGGTGCGCCGTAATGACGACATTACATTGGAAGAAATCGCCGCGCTCAAACCACAATACCTGATTATCGGCCCCGGCCCGTGTTCACCGAAAGAAGCAGGCATTTCCGTGGCCGCCATGCAGTATTTTGCCGGTAAGCTGCCGATTATGGGCGTGTGTCTCGGCCATCAAACCATCGGCGAAGCGTTTGGCGGCAATGTAGTGCGTGCGCAAACCTTAATGCATGGCAAAGTTTCGCCGGTTCATCACACCAATCAGGGCATGTTTAAAGGTTTGCCTAATCCCGTGACTTGCACGCGCTATCACAGCTTGGTGATCGATCGCCACACCCTGCCCGATTGCCTTGAAGTTACCGCATGGACGGATGACCAAGAAATCATGGGCGTGCGCCACAAACACTATGCCATCGAAGGTGTACAATTCCATCCTGAAGCCTTGCTGACCGAATACGGCCACGACATGCTGCGTAATTTCTTAAAAGAATTCAAAGATTTTCGTCTGTACACAGATTGAAGCACCATATTTCATTTGAAGGTTAAGGTTCTGATCATTCAATTCAGATAACAAATCTCAAATGATTAAAGCATAAGGTGAATATTCTTTATATAAACTTAGAAATGCGCTTAAATAATCTGTATCAAGTTCATTTTTTTCCAAAGGAAACCATATGATTACGCCACAACAGGCAATTGAACGTTTAATCAGCAACAATGAGCTTTTTTATGACGAAATGACCGATTTGATGCGCCAAATCATGAGCGGTCAAGTGCCGCCGGAACAAATTGCGGCGATTATGACAGGCTTGCGCATTAAAGTGGAAACCGTATCCGAAATCACTGCTGCTGCTGCCGTGATGCGTGAATTCTCTACCAAAGTGGCAGTCAACCATGATGATAATTTAGTCGATATCGTCGGTACAGGCGGTGATGGTGCGAAAACCTTCAATATCTCAACCACGGCCATGTTTGTAGCCGCCGCAGCCGGTGCCAAAGTGGCGAAACACGGCGGCCGCTCGGTGTCTTCTTCCAGCGGCGCGGCCGATGTGATGGAACAAATGGGTGCAGTATTGAATGTTACCCCCGAACAAGTTGCCCAAAGTATAGAACAAACCGGCATGGGTTTTATGTTTGCACAAAACCACCACAGCGCCATGCGTCATGTTGCACCGGTACGCCGTTCATTGGGCTTCCGCAGCATTTTCAATATTTTAGGCCCGTTAACGAATCCGGCAGGTGCGCCGAACCAGCTTTTGGGCGTGTTCCACGTTGATTTGTGCGGCATTCTCTCGCGTGTGTTGCAGCAATTGGGTTCGAAACATGTGCTGGTAGTCTGTGGTGAAGGCGGCTTGGATGAAATCACCCTTACCGGTAACACCCGTGTAGCTGAATTAAAAGACGGCACCATCCGCGAATACGACATCAATCCACAAGATTTTGGCATGGAAATCCGCCGCAACCTTGACGACATCCGCGTGGAAAACAGCGAAGAATCGCTGCAAAAAATGGATGACGTTTTAAACGGTGAATACGGCGCTGCACGCGACATTGTGGTGCTTAATGCTGCTGCCGCCCTGTATGCAGGCAACGTGGTGAACTCTTTGGCTGCCGGTGTCACCGCCGCCCAAGAAGCGATTGATTCGGGTAAAGCCAAAGCCAAAAAAGCGGAATTTATCGAATTTAGCCGACAGTTTGCCGCATAAGCTATTGTCTTAAAAGGTCGTCTGAAACATAAGTTTCAGACGGCCTTTTTTTATCAAACCCTTTTCCAGTCCACTTCCCAGCAACATATATAACAAAATCATCTTTGTAACAAACAAACCATTCTTTCCCTTTTTCAGACGGCTTCTATAAAGTGATGCCCATAATCACTATTCTGTTATCAAACCATGTTATTACTGAAAACCCCCAGTGTCTTACCCGGTTTCAAAATCAGCTTAGGGCTGACCGTGTTGTGTTTGTCGCTCTTGGTCGTGTTGCCGTTTGCCATGATGGCCGCCAAAGCCGGCGAAATCGGTTGGACGGCTTTTTGGCAAACTATTGCCGAGCCTAACGTTTTGGCAGCGGTATGGCTGACTCTGAAAATGTCGTTTTACGCCATGCTGACCAATATTGTGTTCGGCACTTTGGTCGCGTGGGTGTTGGTGCGCTATGAGTTTCCGGGCAAAAGTCTGGTAAATGCTTTGGTAGATTTACCCTTTGCCCTGCCTACCGCCGTCACCGGTATTGCCTTGGCGACTTTATATGCGCCAAACGGCTGGATCGGCCAATGGTTCGAACCTTTGGGTATCAAAATTGCCTTTACCCCCATCGGCATTTGGATTGCGCTGGTGGTGGTAAGCCTGCCGTTTATCGTGCGTGCCGTGCAGCCGGTGCTGGAAGAATTATCGGGTGAATACGAAGAAGCAGCGGCCACTTTAGGTGCCAACCGCTTTACCACTTTCCGCCGCGTATTGCTGCCGGAAATCATGCCGGCCTTGATTACCGGCGCCGGCATGATGTTTGCCCGTGCAACCGGAGAATACGGCTCAGTAATTTTTATTGCCGGCAATATTCCGATGGTTTCCGAGATTTTGCCGCTGATTATTACCGGCAAACTGGAGCAGTTTGATGTGCAGGGTGCCTCGGCGGTGGCGTTATTTATGCTGATGATTTCGTTTGCGATTTTATTTGCCTTAAACGTAACGCAATGGGCATTGAGCAAACGCGCCGGCGCCAAAGCTTGATAGGCCGTCTGAAACTTTTGGAATAGAAAAAAGACATTGATTATGCAAACTCATTCTTCCAATCCAAACCTGACCGAACCACGCTGGCTGCGTTTTACCTTAATCGCCATTGCCTTGCTATTCCTGCTGGTGATGCTGGTGGTGCCGCTGGTGGTGGTGTTTTACGAAGCCCTAAAAGGCGGTTGGGATTTATATGTGCAATCGATTACCGATCCCGAAGCATGGTCAGCCATTCAACTGACCTTGATTACCGCTGCTATTGTGGTGCCGGTGAATGCCGTGTTAGGCATTGCCATGGCTTGGCTGCTCACGCGCTTTGATTTCCGTGGCAAGCAATTGCTGACAACTTTGCTTGATTTGCCGTTTTCGGTGTCGCCGGTGGTGGCCGGTTTGATGTTTGTGTTGCTGTTTGGCGCACACACCGTCTTGGGCGGCTGGCTCGAAGCGCAAGGCATTCAGATTATTTTTGCCATTCCGGGCATTGTATTGGCCACTTTGTTTGTAACCTTTCCCTTTGTGGCGCGTGAACTAATTCCACTGATGCAGGCACAGGGCGACAGTGAAGAGCAGGCGGCCTTGATTTTGGGTGCGAGTGGCTGGCAAATGTTTTGGCGCGTGACCTTGCCCAATATCAAATGGGCGCTGCTCTACGGCGTGATTCTGACCAATGCGCGCGCCATGGGTGAATTCGGCGCCGTAAGTGTGGTGTCCGGCCATATTCGCGGTGAGACTAACACCATCCCGCTTTTAGTGGAAATCTTCTACAACGAATACAACTTTACCGGCGCCTTTGCCCTATCCGGTGTATTGGCCTTATTGGCCTTAGCCACCTTAGCCTTACAAAACTTCATCACCAAAATGCAAGAGAAAAAACTCGCCGCAGCGGAGAGAAACGCATGAGCATCACCATTGAAAACTTAAACAAACATTTCGGCAATTTCCACGCGCTGAAAAACATCAATCTAAACGTGCCGACTGGAAAATTGGTTTCGCTGCTGGGGCCATCTGGCTGCGGCAAAACCACGCTGTTGCGTATTATTGCCGGCTTGGAAACTTCCGACAACGGCAAAATCCTGTTCGATGGCCAAGACGTTACCGACAAACATGTGCGCGACCGCAAAGTTGGCTTTGTGTTCCAACATTACGCCTTGTTCCGCCACATGAACGTGTTCGACAATGTGGCTTTCGGCTTGACCGTATTGCCGAAAAACGAACGCCCGAGCAAGGAAAAAATCCGCGCCAAAGTGGAAGAATTATTGAGCTTGGTGCAGCTTTCGCATTTGGCCAAATCTTATCCGCACCAGCTTTCAGGCGGCCAACGCCAGCGCATCGCCCTTGCCCGAGCTTTAGCGGTTGAACCGAAATTGCTGCTGCTGGACGAACCATTCGGCGCGCTCGATGCCAAAGTCCGCAAAGAATTACGCACCTGGCTGCGCGACATTCACCATAATCTCGGCGTGACCAGCATTCTCGTCACCCACGACCAAGAAGAAGCCTTGGAAGTATCCGATGAAATTGTGGTGATGAATCACGGCCACATCGAGCAAACCGGCAGCGCAGACCACATTTACCGCCAGCCGGAAAACGCGTTTGTCACCGAATTTTTAGGCGAAACCGATGCCTTCGAAGGCCGCATCGAAAAAGGCGTGTGGCATTACGGCAGCTATCAATGGCCGCTCGACCGCCAATACAAATGGCAGGAACAATTGGCCACCGGCTATATCCGCCCGCATGAATGGCAAATTGCCCAAGCCGGCCAAACGCCGATGCTCACCGCCACGGTTGAAAAAATCCACGCTGTCGGCGCTTTGACCCACGTCACCGTCAAACACGACAACCGCGATGTGCACATCACCCTAGCCGGCAGCGATGCCGCCCGCTTGGCCTTAGCCGTGGGCAATGAGCTCGCATTGGTGCCAAAACAAATCTACATCTTCTCGCAAAACGAATTAATCGAATACTCGATTTGATTGCGATGATTAAAGGCCGTCTGAAAATATCGTTTTCAGACGGCCTTTTGTCTTGAAAATCGTTAACAATCGGCGCATAATCAAAGGCTCATTTTTATAAAAAACAGCCAACCCATTTCAATAAAGGAAGCCGCCATGAGCAACTATCTCACCCCCAATTTCTCATTCGCCCCAATGATTCCCGAGCGCGCCTCGGGCAGCCGCGTGTGGGATACCGAAGGTCGTGAGCTGATTGACTTATCAGGTGGCATCGCCGTAAACGCCTTGGGTCACAGCCATCCCGTGCTGATTGACGCGCTGAACCAGCAAGCGCAAAAAGTGTGGCACATTTCCAATATCTACACCACCCAACCCGCGCAAGATTTGGCTCGCCGCTTGGTCGAAAATAGCTTCGGCGACAAAGTGTTTTTCTGCAATTCCGGCGCCGAAGCCAACGAAGCCGCGCTGAAACTTGCCCGTAAACACGGTCGCGACCATTTTGGCGAACACAAAACTGAAATCATCGCCTGCGTCAACAGTTTCCACGGCCGTACGCTGTTTACCGTATCCGTCGGCGGTCAACCAAAATACAGCCAAGATTACGCGCCGCTGCCACAAGGCATTACCCACGTTGAGTTTAACGACATCGCCGCGCTCGAAGCCGCCATCAGCGAAAAAACGTGCGCCGTGATTATCGAGCCAATTCAAGGCGAAAGCGGCATTTTGCCTGCCACGCAAGAATATCTTGAAGCCGCCCGCCGCTTGTGCGACCAACATAATGCCTTACTAATTTTTGATGAAGTGCAAACCGGCGTCGGCCACACCGGCAAATTGTTTGCCTACGAGCATTATGGCGTGAAACCCGACATCATGAGCTTAGCCAAAGCGCTCGGCTGCGGCTTCCCAATTGGCGCGATTGTCACCACCGATGCCATCGCCCCAACTTTCGGCCCCGGTACACACGGCTCTACCTTCGGCGGCAACCCATTAGCCTGCGCCGTTGCCAATCGCGCGTTCGACATCATCAACTCGCCTGAAACCTTAAGCCATGTGCAAACCCAAGGCGAAAAACTTCAGACGGCCTTACAACAAATCAGTGAGCGCACCGGCGTATTCAAACAAGTCCGCGGCATGGGCTTGCTGCTTGGTGCCGTGATGGCCGATCAATATGAAAACCGCGCCGGTGAAATCTTCAACGCCGCCTTAAAACACGGCCTGATGGTGCTGGTTGCCGGCCCGAATGTCGTGCGCTTTGCCCCAAGTCTGCTGCTGAACCATGAAGATTTGCAAGAAGGCATGCAGCGCTTGGAAGCCGCGATTAATGAGTGGTTAGCCGCTTAAAAATTCGCTTATCCATTCTTAAAAGGTCGTCTGAAATTTGTTTGCCCAACACTTTTCAGACGGCCTGTTCTTTTACCCGATGTTATAATCCTGTTCCAAACACATTCCCCCTATCGTCTTATGAAACTCAATACCCAACAACAAGCCGCTGTGAATTATTTGGGTGGGCCACTTTTGGTGCTGGCCGGCGCCGGCAGTGGCAAAACCGGCGTGATTACGCAGAAAATCAAGCATTTGCTGGTCAACATCGGCTATGCCGGCCATCAAGTCGCGGCGATTACCTTTACCAACAAAGCGGCAAAGGAAATGCAGGAGCGCGTGGCAAAAATGCTGCCCAAATCGAAAACACGCGGGCTGACGATTTGCACGTTTCACTCGTTGGGCATGCGTATTTTGCGTGAAGAAGCGGCGCAAATTGGCTACAAAAAAAACTTTTCCATCTTAGATGGCACCGACAGCGCCAAAATCATCGGCGAGCTGTTGGGCGGCACGGGCAAAGAAGCCGTATTCAAAGCACAGCACCAAATCTCACTATGGAAAAACAATCTGCAAACGCCTGAAATCGCGTTTCAGACGGCCTCAAACGAATGGGAAAAGCAAACTGCACAAATTTATGCCGGTTATCAAGCCACTTTGGAAAGCTATCAGGCAGTGGATTTTGACGACCTGATCCGCCTGCCCACGCTTTTGTTGCAGCAAAACAGCGAAGTGCGCCACAAATGGCAGCTGCGTTTGCGCTATTTACTGGTCGATGAATGCCAAGATACCAACACCTGCCAATTCACGCTGATGAAGCTGCTTACCGGCGCGGAAGGCATGTTCACCGCGGTGGGCGATGACGACCAATCGATTTACGCTTGGCGTGGCGCCAACATGGAAAACCTGCGCCAAATGCAGCAGGATTATCCGCAAATGAAGGTGATTAAACTTGAGCAAAACTACCGCTCCACCGCGCGGATTCTAAAAATCGCCAACAAAGTGATTGAAAACAATCCGAAATTGTTCCAAAAAACCTTATGGTCGCAATTCGGCATGGGCGAAGTGGTGAAAGTGGTGGCGTGTCAAAACGAGCAGCACGAAGCCGAATGGGTGGTCAGCCAAATCGTCAAACAAAAAGTCGTGGCGGGCGACAAAGCCAAATATGCCGATTTTGCCGTGCTTTATCGCGGCAACCATCAAGCGCGTGTGTTTGAAGAAGCCCTACGCAGCGCACGCGTGCCCTATCAGCTTTCCGGCGGACAAAGTTTTTTCGACAAAGCCGAGATTAAAGACGTATTGGCCTACATCCGCCTGATTGCCAATCCGGCCGACGACCCTGCCTTTTTACGCGCCGTGACCACACCCAAACGCGGCATCGGCGACGTCACGCTGGGCAAACTCAATACCTACGCCCACGAACACGAGTGCAGCCTATACGAAGCCGCCCAAACCGAAGCAGCCTTAGCCCTGCTCAACACCACCAACCGCGAGCATTTACAAGCATTTATGCACATGATGGAAGCCTACCGCAACCGCGCCGAAGTGGCCGATGCAGGCGAACTCATCACCAGCCTGCTGGAAGAAATCGGCTATGAAAACCATCTGCTCATCAGCGAAGAAGGCAAAGCCGGAGAAATCAAATGGCGCAACGTCACCGATTTAACCTCATGGCTGCAACGCAAAGGCGATGAAGACGGCAAAAACATCATCGAAATCGCGCAAACCATCGCGCTGATGACGCTGCTGGAAGGCAAAGACGAAGAAGAAAACGACGCAGTCAAACTCTCCACCCTGCACGCTTCCAAAGGCTTGGAATATCCGTATGTATTTTTAGTCGGCTGCGAAGAAGGCATTTTGCCTCACGCCGACAGCATCGAAGAAAGCAACGTCGAAGAAGAACGCCGCCTGATGTATGTCGGCATCACCCGCGCCAAACGCCAATTAACTCTCACCCACTGCATCAAACGCAAGCGACAAGGCACATGGCAATTTCCCGAGCCCAGCCGTTTTATCGACGAAATGCCGCAGGAAGATTTGAAAATCTTAGGCCGTCAAGGCGGCGAACCAATTGTCAGCAAGGAAGAAGGCAAAAGCCATTTGGCCAATTTGCGCGCAATGATTGCGGCGAAAAGTAAGGGATAAGCTTGCATGCCGTCTGAAAAGTTTTATTATCTTTCAGACGGCATTTTTAGAAATATCGGATACGAGTTAAAACGCGTGGGCAACGAGTTGCCCCCTACGCTTGCTCGTTTGCTGGTACCGACGGTAATAGCTATTGCCAAATTAGATGAAATAGATTAAAGTCCCTGTAAAATAAATGTTTTTTCGGAGCCGCACATGCCCACATTCAAGTTGCCTAAAGAATTAGTCGCATTTATCGATGATATTTTCGGCATGTTGGGGCTGGCTTTTGCAGTCCTACTCATATTGGTGATGTTTGCCGTAGGATTTGCCTTCTATCCGATTATCAGCAGTATCGTTGCCGGTCTGTTTGTTATCGGCCTCTTAATGGAATATCTGGGTAAAGGCCGTAAATCGTCTTAGCAAGCGTAGGTCGGATACTTGTATCCGACAATCTTGAACTAAATGCCGCAAATCTTTCAGACGGCTTTGTTTATTCCCACATATCACAACAATCGCAGCTCGGATACTTATATCCAACCTTCTTAAATCCACTAATGCAAATGCTCATAAATCTTCTCTGCCAATGCGCTGCTGATGCCTTCCACTTGCGCCAAATCTTCCTTGCTCGCTGCGGCCACGCCGCGTAGGCCGCCGAAGCGGGTAAGCAAGGCTTTTCGGCGTTTGCTGCCTACGCCGGGGATGTCGGTCAGCGATGAGGTAACGCGTGCTTTATCGCGTTTTTTACGGTGGCCGGTGATGGCAAAGCGGTGCGATTCGTCGCGCACGGTTTGCAGCAGGTGCAGCGCCGGGCTGTTTGGCGGCAGGCGGAACACTTCGCCGGTAAACGGTAAAATCAACTCTTCCAAACCGGCTTTGCGCTCGGGGCCTTTGGCAATGCCGATCAGCGGAATGGTCAAACCCAATTCTTCCCACACACTCACGGCCACGCCGATTTGGCCTTTGCCGCCGTCAATCAACACGGCATCCGGCCATTTCACTGCTTCGCCGTTGGCTTCGGCCTGCTGCATTTTGCCGTAACGGCGGGTCAATACTTCGCGCATGGCGGCGTAATCGTCACCGGCTTTGGCGGTGGTGATGTTGTAGCGGCGGTATTGGCTCGACTGCATGGCCTGTTCGTCATACACCACGCAGGACGCGATGGTTGCTTCGCCCTGCATATGGCTGATGTCGAAGCATTCTAGGCGTTTGAGGCCGTCTGAATCCATGTTCAACACTTTGGCCAATTCTTCGATGCGGTTTTGCTGGCTGCTTTGCTGTAATTGGCGCTGGCCGATGGCAATGCGCGCATTTTGTTCGGCCATTTTCATCCAGACTTTGCGCTCGCCGATGGTTTTGGTGACAAACTGAATCTGCCTGCCCTGCTCGCCAATCAAGGCTTGTTGCAGGCTTTCGGGCAAGCTGAAATTACTGATGATGATGTCGGGCTTGTCTTTACCCAAATAATGTTGCGCGACAAAGGCTTCGGCGTAATCCTGCAGATTGGGATCCGGATCGTGGCGCACATCGGGAAAGAAGCTTTTATCGCCGACATGCCGCCCGCCGCGCACGCTCACCCAATGGATGCACACAAGGCCGTCTGAAACCACGGCGGCGAGTAAGTCGATGTCGTTGGGGTTATTCGGATTTTTGCTGTCGATATACTGGCGGCTCTGAATCACGCCCAAAGCCTGAATCTGGTCGCGGTATTTGGCTGCTTCTTCAAAATTTAGCATATCGGCCGCGCGGTTCATTTTATGGTGCAAAACTTGGGTGAGTTCGTCGGTTTTGCCATTCAAAAACGTGGCCGCCTGATTGACATCGGCTCGGTAATCTTCCGGCGAAATATGGCCGACACAAGGCCCCGAGCAGCGTTTAATCTGATAAAGCAGGCAGGCGCGCTCGCGATGCTCGAATACGCTGTCTTCACAAGTGCGCAGCTTGAATACTTTCTGCAAAATCTGAATACTGTCGCGCACGGCATAGCCGTTGGGATACGGGCCGAAATACTGATTCGGCTTTTTCAAGGTGCCGCGGTAATACGCCATCTGCGGAAACTCATGCCCGCTGAACATCAAATACGGATAGCTTTTATCGTCGCGAAACAAAATATTGTATTTCGGCGACAAGGCCTTGATGAAATTGTTTTCCAAAATCAAGGCTTCAGTTTCATTGCGTGTGACCGTGGTTTCGATGTGGTGAACCTGTTTTACCATTAACCGTATGCGTGGCGATAAATCGTTTTTTTGGAAATAGCTCGACACCCTGCGCTTCAAATTCACCGCTTTACCGACATACAATACATTGTTTTCTGCATCAAACATGCGGTACACGCCCGGTAAATTGGGCAGGTTTTTTAGGAATAAATCTAAATTGAAGTCTTGGGTTTCGCTCACGGAACGGCTCGTCGGGTAAGGGTTTGATAGATGATAAAGATAGGGATGGAACGGCGGTTTTCAATCTGGCAGTTTTTTCAGACGGCCTATTTAAAGATTTCCGCATAATCCGTATGCTCAAGCGGTGGCTGCTTCATTTGCTGTTCAAGCGCTTGTAAATCGATAAATCTTGCTTGGCGGTGGTATTCCTTACCATGTGCATACAGCAACACCGCCGGAATGGTCAGCACTTCAAACACAGCCGCTGCTTCGGTTTGCTCGCTCAAATTGATTTCTAAAGCTGTCAGCGCATGTTTTTCCGCCAAAGCCTGCACGCGCGGTTTCATCGCATGGCACACGCCGCAATTCGTGCCAGAAAGATACAGCAAGGCTTGCGGGGCGTTGGCGATGATTTCGAGCGTTTGGGCTAAGGGATAGGTGTTCATTTCAAGCAGGATTTCCTTTCAGACGGCCTCATTATAAGGGATAAAGAAAATGCCGTCTGAAACAGATTAAAACATATTTCAGACGGCATTTTGCTAACTTAGTTGATGTGGGCGTGCCCGTTTTCAGACGGCCTCATCTTCTTTGGCAAACAGCTTATCGCGGTCTTGCTCAAATTCGCCCCACATTGCATTCATGATGGCGAGCAACACGGCAAAGCCCAAGCCCAAAATCCATGCAAAATACCACATTGTTGGTTCCTTTCTGTTTTCAGACGGCCTCAAAATCAATAGGCCGTCTGAATCGTGTTAATACGCGCTGTGATCGTTTTCACGGATGTCTTCCACAGTCACTTTGCCGCTCATCACCTTATACGCCCACGATGTATAGGCCAAGATAATCGGCATCATAATTGCGGTTGAAAACAGCATCACCACCAAAGTCAGATGGCTGGAAGTGGAATCCCACACGGTCAAGCTCGAGCGCAAGTCGCTGCTGCTCGGCATGATAAATGGGAACAGCGACACGCCGAATGTGCCGATGACGCCAATTACGCCCAAGGCTGAGAAGAAAAACGCCGCACCCATTTTATCCATGCGTGCCAGCAACGTGCCGATGATGAATCCGGCGTAGGCTATCAGCGGCACCAACATGGTCAGCGGATATTGCTGGTAGTTGTTTAACCAAGCGCCGGTTTGTTGGGTCACTTCTTTGCCCAAAGGGTTTGGCAGTGTGTCGGGGCTGAGTGTGCCGGCGGTCACAACATAGCCGTCCACACCCGTGGCCACCCACCATCCGCCGATGCTGAATAACACCAAAGTAGCAATTAAAGCAGGAAATAACACCTTGCGCGTGCGCTGATAAACCACACCTTCGGTTTTATTCATCAGGAAAATCGCACCGTGTAACACCAGCATCGCCACAGAAACCAAGCCGCACAATAAGGCAAACGGGTTCAACAATGCCCAAAACGAGCCGGTGTAAAACGAGCGCATGGTGTCGTCAAAGTGAAACGGCACGCCCTGAATCACATTGCCCAAGGCCACGCCGAACAACAAAGCCGGAACAAACGAGCCGACAAACAAGCCCCAGTCCCATGTTTTGCGCCATGTCGGATTTTTCACCAAGCTGCGGTATTTGAAGCCGACCGGCCGGAAAAACATCGCCCACAACACCGCCAGCATCGCCCAGTAGAAACCGGAAAACGCGGTGGCGTAAATAATCGGCCACGCGGCAAAAATCGCGCCCGCGCCGGTAATCAGCCATGTTTGGTTGCCTTCCCATGTCGCGCCGATGGTGTTGACCACCACGCGGCGTTCTTCATCGGTTTTGGCGACAAACGGCAGCAGTGTGCAGATGCCCATGTCGTGGCCGTCCATCACGGCAAAACCGGCAATCAGAAAACCAATCAAGAGCCACCAAACAAATTTCAGGCTGGCGTAATCAAAGAAATTGACAATATCCATTCTCTGTCTCCTTAATGCGCTTCATTGTCGTAGCGGCCTGTGCCGAGCGAGCCCGGCCCTTGACTGATGTATTTGCGCATCAAATACACTTCCACCACCAGCAATACAGTGTAAAACGCGATAAAGCCCGCCAGCGAACCATACAGCGATGTCACCGATAATGACGATGCCGACAAATGCGTCGGCAGCACACCGTAAATCGTCCACGGTTGGCGGCCGTATTCTGCCAATAGCCAGCCTGCCTCAATCGCAATCCACGGCAGCGGCAGCGAAATCACCGCCAAGCGCAGCAGCCATTTTTTATGGGCGAAAGTGTTTTTCACCGAATGCCAGAAGCTCAAGCCGAATACCAGCAGCATCACCACGCCGCTGAACACCATCACGCGGAAGCTCCAAAACAGCGGCGCCACTTTCGGAATGGTCTCACGCGCGGCTTGATCTTTCATTTCCGGCGTGGCAGCGGCCACATTGTCGGTGTATTGTTTCAACAGCAAACCGAAGCCGAGATTGTCTTGGTGCTGCTCAAACACATCACGCGCGGCGGTATCATCGCGGTTTTGACGCAGCGTTTCCAATGCGGTCACGGCTTGCTGTCCCGATTCGATGCGCTGGCGATTTTCCGCTACGATGTCTTTAATGCCCGGAATTTCCTTATCCAGCGAGCGTGTGCCGATGATGCCCATCACATAGGGGATATGCACGGCAAAATCGTTTTTCATTTCTTGTTCGTTGGGAATGGCAATCAGGTTAAACGAGGCCGGCGCAGGCTCGGTTTCCCACATCGCTTCCAACGCTGCCATTTTGGTTTTTTGGGCATGGCCGATGCTGTAGCCCGATTCGTCGCCTAACACGATAACCGACAAAATCGATGCCATGCCAAAAGCCGCCGCGATGCGGAAGCTTTTTTTCGCAAACTCAATATCTTTCTTACGCAGCAGATACCAGCTTGAAATCGACAAAACAAACATCGAGCCGGTGACATAACCTGCCGATACCGTATGCACGAATTTATTTTGCGCTTCCGGATTGAAGAACACATCGACAAAGCTGGTCATTTCCATACGCATGGTTTCCAAATTGAACACCGCGCCGACGGGATTTTGCATCCAACCATTGGCCACCAAAATCCACAAAGCGGAAAGATTGGTACCCAGCGCCATAAATATGGTCACCAACAAATGCTGGCGGCGGGTCATGCGATCCCAGCCGAAGAAAAACAGGCCGACCAATGTCGCTTCCATAAAGAACGCCATCAAGCCTTCCAAAGCCAGCGGCGCGCCGAAAATATCGCCGACATAGTGCGAATAATATGACCAGTTGGTACCGAACTGAAATTCCATGGTAATGCCGGTCGTCACGCCCAAGGCAAAGTTAATGCCGAACAACTTGCCCCAAAACTGGGTCATGTCGCGGTAAATCACCTTGCCCGTCATCACATACACAGCTTCCATAATCACCAAAATCCACGATAAGCCCAGCGTGAGCGGCACGAAGAGAAAGTGATATAGCGCCGTAACGGCAAACTGGAGCCGCGAGAGCTCAATCACATCCATACGAAATACTCCTTATAAGTATGTGGTGTTAATCATCAAGAAAATGTGTGGGTAACGTATTCATTAATTATCTTTTTTTCTAATTTTGGTTTCAGACGGCCTTGTCATTGAGGCCGTCTGAAACAATGATTCGCTGTTTATCTCTAAAATTTGGTCATCCGAATCCTTGGGCAAATGATGGCTGGCGGCAATCAAAAAGCCATCGGCTTGCGCTTCACGCAGCATCTGCCAAATCTGCCCGCGTGTGGTTTCATCTAATCCGGCAAACGGCTCGTCCAACAGCAAAACAGGTTTTGGATGCAACAGCAAACGCGCCAAAGCGATTCGTCTGGCTTGTCCGCCCGATACCGCTGCGCCGTATTCGCCCAAAGGCGTTTGCAAACCCTGCGGCTGCGCCCTTGCCCAATCGGCCAGCACCACTTGCGCCAACACGCGCCATAAGTCTTCATCGCTGATATGTTCATCACCCAAGCGCAGGTTGTCGGCCAGGCTCATATCGAAAATATCGACTTGCTGCGCCAAATAGTTCACCGCCGCAAAATCGTATTCCTGCCCGCCCATGTTCAGACGGCCTGATTGCGCCGCCAACTCTCCGGCCAATACGTCCAGCAAAGTCGATTTACCGCAGCCGGATTTGCCACGGATAATCAGCGCTTCGCCTTTTGCCAGCGTAAAAGAAACCTTTTCCGCGCCGTTTAATGCGCCGGTGTATCGGGCGTCAAGATTCTCAACAGTAATGTGGCTAATATCATTCAAGGCCGTCTGAACATTTTGATTTTGAATGTTTAAAACCGTTTCAGACGGCATGGTTAATTCGTTCAAGCGGTCGCGGGCGGCGGCGGCAAAACCGTAAGCCATAAATTGCGCTGCCAACGGCGACAATACTTCGTTCAACCCGAACACCGCCAACACCATCGCCAGCAATACCGGCACGCTCAAATCCTGCGCTTGCAATAAGGACAAGGCCTGCCAAATCATCAACCCGACCACGGTCGCCAGCAAACATTGTTGCAACCAGCCATACAGCGAAGCCAAGGCTTGTTGGCGGCGCTTCAATTGGCCGTAGGCTTCATCGGCGGCGATAAACTCGCGGCGGCAATCTGTCCAGCGCCGCCACAGCAGCAACGGTGTCAGCATCTGCAAAGGCTCAAGCAGCAAAGTGCGGCAGGCTTCGGCTTGGTCGGCATCTTCGCGCGCCAGCTTTTTGCCGTGAACGGCAGCCAAAGCAGGCAACACGATTCCGGCCAGCAACAAAGGCAAGGCAATCGCAATCGCTAAACTCGGCGCAACAAAAGCCAGCCACAATAAAAAGGCCGTCTGAAGCAGTAAAGCCCACAACCACGGCATAAAAAACCGCAGCGGCAGATTGTCGAGCAAGTCAATGTCACCGGTCAGCCTGTGCATGATTTGCGCCGAAACATTGGCCTTATCCCAAGCTTGCGTCAGGTTCGCAAACAAACGAATACGCAAATCACGCAGTAGCGCCAACACGGCATTGTGTGAAGCCAAGCGCTCGCCGTATCGGCCGGCGGTGCGGATAATTGCCAAGGCACGAATAATGGCACCGGGGCGGAAATAGTCGAAGGTATAAGCCGTCGCCATTGCGGCCAAACCGGCCACCGCCGCCGCGCTGATAAACCAGCCCGACACCGCCAGCAAGGCCACCGTCGCCAATAAAGTTAGCGCACCCAAAGCCCATGCCAGCAGCCATTTTTCGGCTTGCGACTGCCATAATTCGCGCAAACGGAATTTATGCTTTTCCATGCTGCGTCCCCAAAATCACCGTTTGATCCAGCCAGTCGATTTCCTGCCAATCATGGCTCACCAGCAGCACGGTTTTGCCGCGGCTGAGTGTATCAAGCAAGGCATAAATTTCGGCAGCGGTTTGCGCATCCAAATGGGCGCAAGGCTCGTCCAGCAGCCACAAATCACAATCGCGCAGCAGTAATTGCGCCAAGGAAAGCCGCTGCTGCTGCCCGCCCGATAAACCGCGTCCGCGCTCACCCAGTGGCGTATCCAAACCTTGCGGCAATCGGGCAACCACGTCCCACAAGCCGACCTGCTTTAAAACATGCTGCATATCGTATTCATCGGCTTCAGCTTTGGCCAAGCGCAAATTATGGCGGATGCTGCCGCGCATCAGAGTGGCCGATTGCGCCAGATACGCGGTTTGCTGCCGCAGTTGGGCAATTTGGTCGCGATGGTTTTTGCCATTAACCAAAATCTCACCCTGATAACCCGCAAAACCAAGCAAAGCTTGCAACAAACTCGATTTACCGATGCCACTCTCGCCACCGATGCCGATACGCGCGGCAGACGGAATATGCAGCGAAAATTCGGCCAAGCGTTGCCGCTCGCCATCGCTTATGCTGACCTTGTTCAACAAAATTTCCGGCGCATGATGGGCTGTTGTCTCATTCAATAGGCCGTCTGAAAAATCGTTTTGCTCGGCATGTGCCAATAAAGGTTGCAAGGCTTCCGCCGCTGCTTGCGCTTGTGCTTTGGCATGATAATCGCTGCCCAGTTGGCGCAAAGGCAGATAAAATTCCGGCGCTAACAACAAAATAAACAATGCACTTTCATACGGCACCGGCACTTCACCCTGCGCCCACGGCAACACACCAATCAGCCCCAAGCCGAGATACACCGCCACCAGCGCAATCGCCAGCGAAGCAAACAATTCCAACACCGCGCCCGATAAAAACGCCAAGGCCAACACGCCCATGGTTTTTCGCTGATAGCGTGAAGCCGATTGCGCCACCTGCTTTTGCGCCCAATCCGTCGCACGCAAGCGCCTGAGTGTCGGCATACCGCGCACCAAATCCAAAAAACGCCCGCCCAATTGCGCCAATACGTCTAACTGTTCGCGGTTTTTATTCGCCGCCATGCTGCCGACCAAAATCATAAACAGCGGCACCAGCGGCGCGGTGAGCAGCAGAAGTCCGGCCGCCAATTTGCTGTGAAAAAATACCGCCGCCACAATCGCCAATGGCGTGATGATCGCCACCAGACTTTGCACATAAAAGCGGCTGATGTAGCCATCGAGCGCATCGACCTGCTCTAACACCTGCGTGCTCAATGCGCCGTCGTTGCCGTAGCGATGCCGTGTCGGCCCTAAATTTGCCAAGGCATCTAATAATGTTGCCCGCAAGCTGCTGCGCGCATCCAAACTGATGTTTTGCAGCAGCCGCTCTTTGCCTAAATTCAACAATGGCCGCAGCAGCAAACAGGCCATCAGCCACGGCAAAATACGCACCAACACATCACGGTTAACCGCCGTACCGGCTACCACGACATTAAGCCAATCGGCAAACAAATGTGCCAATAATGCGCTTTGCCCAATCAGCAAAGCCACCGACACGCACGCCAAACTCACCGGCAGCCACAAGCGGCGGCGGTAAGGCAAAAGCAGGCTGCGCAGCAGATTGTCGGAACGCATTCGTGGCATGGAAATTCCTGAGATGAAAACAAACGGCCACCTATCACTAAAGTTTAGCCACGGGTAGGCCGAAAGACTTACGCATTATATGCCCGATTTGATTTATATCAAACCGGACAAACTGTAAAAACATGCAGAAATCAATATGATGTTAATAGTTAGATTTTATTCTTTGATGTTAAATAAAAAGCCTACTTAAATATTGTTTAAGTAAGCTTTTTATTTGAAACAATAGTATGATCAATTCATTAAAATTTTAAGATAGAAAAAGCATTCAGCTGTTCATCAGCCAATATTGCAGGCCGACCAAGGTTTTGGCATCTTTGATTTCATCGTTTTTCAAAGCGGCTTTCACTGCTTCGCGGCTAAGCAACACTGTTTCAGTGATTTCGTCTTCATCGTTGCTCAAGGTGCTGCCTACACGCACGCCGTCGGCTTGGTAGAGATACATTTTTTCATCGCAAAAGCCGACTGCGGTGTAGAAAGTATGCAGCAATTTTACGCTGTCGGCGGTGTAGTTGGTTTCTTCGGCCAACTCGCGCAAGGCGCATTCGGCCGGATCTTCGCCGGCCACATCCAATTTACCCGCCGGTAATTCCAATACAGCCTGATCGGCGGCATAGCGCCATTGACGCACCAGCACCACTTCGTCATTATCGGTCACGGCCAACACACAGGCGGCACCGGGATGGCGAATCACCATGCGTTGGCTTTCTTTGCCGTTGGACAAACGGATTTGGTCGCGGCTGATGCGGATAAACGAACCTTCGTAAATCGGTTCGCTGCTGATACAGGTTTCTTTTAAATCCATAATGTTCTTTCTTCAATAAAGATAAACAGGCCGACTGAACGCTGAAGCGAAGCTTTCAGACGGCCTTAGGTATGACAAAAGGCCGTCTGAAATCAATTTTTGCTGCGCTCGATTTCCACGCCCACTTCTTTTACGTCCGGCAGAATACCCGGTTTGACGATTCTTACGCGCACCCACAGTGCATTGAAATCTTCCAAAATCAACTTGGCCACATGCTCGGCCAATACTTCCAGCAACAAAAAATCCTGTTCGCGCAAACTATTACGCACGGCTTCGCATACTTCGCCATAGTGTACCGTATCGCCGATGTCGTCGCTCAGTGCAGATTTTTCCGGCACGCCGATGTCTAAATCCAGCACCAGCGTCTGCAGACGCTCGCGCTCCCAATCGTACACGCCGATCAGCGTATCGGCCTTCATGCCGCGTAAAAAAATTTTATCCATTTGCATTGTCCCGTTTTTTGGATAGAATACCGCTTTCATTCTAAGCAAAGCATACAAAATGTACAATGTTTTAGCGGTTACTTCAGCTTATTTAATCGGTTCATTGTCTTTTGCGGTGATTGTGTCCAAAGCATACGGCATGGACGATCCGCGCACTTATGGCTCGGCCAATCCGGGCGCAACCAATGTTTTGCGCAGCGGCAAGAAAAAAGCAGCCGCGCTCACGTTGCTGGGCGATGCGCTCAAAGGCTTTGTGGCCGTGTGGCTGGTTCGGTGGCTGGAAACCGAAATCAACCTGACCACCGCCACCATCGGCGTGTGTGCAGTAGCCGTATTGGTTGGGCATATGTGGCCGATATTCTTCCGCTTCAAAGGCGGCAAAGGCGTGGCCACGGCCTTGGGGGCATTGCTGGCACTTTCCTGGCCGACCGCTTTGGTATGCGCCATTGTGTGGCTGGTGATGGCTTTCGGTTTTAAAGTTTCCTCACTGGCGGCTTTGGTTGCCACCATAATCAGTCCGATTGTGGCCTATTTCTTAATGCCTTACTCTTCGTGGGTATGGGCGACTGCCGTGATTGCGGTGCTGGTGTTGTACCGCCATAAAAGCAATATTATTAACCTGATTTCAGGTAAAGAAAGCAAGATTGGCGATAAAGCTTCATAGTTTTAGCCAAATACTGATCATTTAAAAAAAGCCCGGCATGTTCGGGCTTTTTTGACAATTAACATACATTAGTGTATTTATTCAAAACTGATTCAGCTACAATAACTGAATACATCTTCTGCAAAAATATATTTTCTCTTTATTTGCCGAGCAACCCATCATGCTGAAAAAAACCGCGAAACTCACCCTCACCGCCTCGCTGGCTATCATGCTTTCTGCTTGTTCGCTGGTGAAATATCAACCGCTCGAAACCATCAATAAAGTGGATTTGAACAAAGGCTATCGTTTTGACAATGCCAATAAAGAAAATCAAGACGATACTTTTATGGTCTTGATGTTTTCCGGCGGTGGCACGCGTGCGGCGGCTTTGGGTTATGGCGTCCTAGAACAATTGCATCAGCAGCAAGTCCAGATCAACGGTCAAAAAAAATCCTTACTCGAAAACGTTGATTTAGTAGTAGGCGTATCCGGCGGCTCAGTATTGGCTGCTTATTATTCGCTGCATGGAGCAGATACTATTCCCAGCTTTTATCGCCGTTTCTTACGGCAAAATTTCCAACGCAAAGTCATCAGGCAGGCATTCTCTGCCACCAACATCCCACGCCTCGCTTCACGGGAGTTCGGCCGCGGTGATTTGCTGCAAGAACAATTTGAAACTTATTTATTCGGCAGGGCCACGTTTGAAGATTTGGAAAAACGCCGCAAAGGCCCGTTTGCCATCATCAGCGCGACCGATATGGGCATAGGCGAACGCCTGAATTTTACCCAAGAATATTTTGATCCGATGTGCTTAAACTTAAGCAAATTAAGCATTGCCCGTGCCGTTGCAGCCTCCAGTGCCGTGCCGGTAGTGTTTGCGCCGCTTACGCTTAATAATAATGGCGGCAACTGCAATTATACGCCGCCCAAACGCATTCAGGCTGCAGTACAAAAAGATGAAGGGAAAAATAAGCAGCAAAACATTACACGAAAAGAAGTTAAAGAACACTTTCTCCAATACAGCGACAGCCAATCCCGCCCTTATATCCACCTGCTCGACGGCGGCCTGACCGATAACCTCGGCATGCGCAGCCTGCTCGACATGACGGAAGTGTATTCCGGCAATATGCTGGTGCAACAAATGAGTACACATAAAATCAAGCGCATAGTGGTGATTAATGTTAATGCGCAAAACCAAATCAACACCGATTTGGACAAAACTGCCGATGTACCGGGGATGCGCGATGTGGTGAACGCCATTATCGACATTCCGATCGGCAAATATTCACAAGAATCACTGCGCCGCTTTCGTGCCTTTACCGACCGTTGGAATGAAGCCAAATATAAAGATGCCAACGGCAATCCGATTTCACTGACCTTTGTCAGCTTAAGCCTGCGCGATCTGCCCGAATCACCGTTGCGTGAAACTGTCTTGAATATTCCGACCAGCTTCTACCTGCCGGCTGAAGATGTCGATAATCTACGCACCGCAGCCACCGAACTGATGAAACATTCCAAAGAATATCAAGGCTTATTGAAAGAATTGTCCACCCGGCCGAATGCCGATGCCCTGTTTAATCAAACCGAATTGGCCATGGAAGACAATCCGGAAATGGAGCCGGTGGAAAATCCGTTTTCCATTGAAGAATTAAATCAAGTGAATGCCGTTGACTACCAGGAATTCGAATTGCCGCAGCAACCGCAAATTGAAACACAGCCGGCCGAATGATTGTAAAAACAAAGGCTTCAGACGGCCTTTCTGTTTTATCAGCCTTTCAGCCAAACATATAATTTGCTAAAATACAGCTTATTTATTCTTTCAGACGGCCTACTGTTAAATCAGGCCGTCTGAAACATTTCAACACACAGAATCAAACCATGAGCCAAAACGAAAAATTAATCGTCACCGACATCGACCGCCCTGTCCTCACCCCGCCCAACGGCCACAAAAAAGTGCTGCTGCATTCCTGCTGTGCGCCGTGTTCCGGCGAAGTAATGGAAGCCATGCTCGCCAGCGGTATCGATTACACCATTTATTTCTACAATCCGAATATCCACCCGCACAAAGAATACATGTTGCGCAAAGAAGAAAACCTGCGCTTTGCAGAAAAATTCGGCATCCCATTTGTCGATAAAGACGACGACTATGAAAACGACCGCAAAGAATGGTTTGAGCTGGCCAAAGGCATGGAATTCGAGCCGGAGCGCGGCATCCGTTGCACCATGTGTTTCGATATGCGTTTTGTCAAAGCCGCTCAATACGCCCACGACAACGGCTTTCCCGTGTTCACCAGCTCGCTCGGCATTTCACGCTGGAAAGACATGAAACAAATCAACGGCTGCGGCCATCGCGCGGCAGATTTGTTTGACGACGTAACCTATTGGGATTTCAACTGGCGCAAAGGCGGCGGCAGCGCGCGTATGATTGAAATCAGCAAACGCGAAAACTTCTACCAACAAGAATATTGCGGCTGCGCCTATTCCCTGCGCGATTCCAACAAACATCGCAAATCGCAAGGCCGCATTCCGATTAAAATCGGCAAGCTGTATTACGGTGACGAATCAACCATTTACGAACCGCAAGCGATTAAAGTGGAGAAATAACATCGATTGAATCACAGAGGCCGTCTGAATCTTTCAGACGGCCTCTGTGATTCAATCGGCAATACGCCATGATTGACGGCTCTCCGTGCTAGAATAGTCTTACCTCCATACACTATACCCATCATGAATATTATCGAAGCCTTATTTTTACTGCTGTTGTTGATTGTATTGAGCGCATTCGTTTCCTGCTCCGAGCTGGCATTAGCCTCTGCCCGTAAGATCAAGCTGCAAGTCATGGCAAAAGACGGCGGCGATGTGCGGGCCTTAGACGTATTAAACATGCAGCAGCAACCCGGCAGCTTTATTACCGTCGTACAAATCGGCTTGAATGCCGTAGCAATTTTAGGCGGTATTATCGGCGAAGCAGCCATGCGCCCTTATTTTGAGCGCTTATTTACCGCCACAGGCACCTGGGGCAGCACTATCGCTTCGCTGCTGACCTTCGCTTTGGTGACAGGCGGGTTTATCCTGTTTGCCGATTTAATGCCCAAACGCTTTGCCATGACCAATCCCGAAGCCGTAGCCGTGCGCGTCGTACGCCCGATGATGTTCATGATTTTTATTCTGAAACCTTTTGTGTGGTTTTTTGACGGTTTGGCCAACATCATGTTCAAAATATTGGGGATTTCCACCGTACGCCAAGAGCAGCTGACCTCGGAAGACATTTACGCTGTCGTTGATGCCGGCGCACAGGCCGGGGTATTGAAGCAACAAGAACATTATTTAATTGAAAACATTTTCGACATGCAGGAGCGCACCGTCACATCCACCATGAGCACGCGCGAATACATTGCCTATTTTGATAAAAACGACAACGCCGAAAAAATTCTCGAAGCCATGCAGGAAAAGCCGCACAATAAATTTTTAGTATGCGACGGCGATTTGGAGCGCGTTATCGGCTACATCGAATCACACACCCTGCTCATCCTGTTTATCAAAGAAAAAGAAATCCGCCTGACCGACAAGCGCGTATTGCGTAAGGCCCTGTTTATCCCCGATACACTCACGCTCTATGATGTCTTGGAAAATTTTAAAACTTCCGGTGAAGATTTTGCCGTTGTGGTCAACGAATATGCCCTTGTCGTCGGGGTTGTAACTTTAAAAGACGTCATGAGCATTGTAATGGGAGAATTGGTCAATAACGAAGAAGAGCCACAAATCATCCGCCGTACAGAAGACACATGGCTGGTTGATGGCGCCACCCCGCTGGAAGATCTGATCCGCGTATTGGACATTGCCGAATTTCCGCATTCGGAAAACTATGAGACCATCGCCGGATTTATGATGTATTCGCTGCGTAAAATCCCCAAACGCACCGACTTCTTGATTTATGGCGGCTATAAATTTGAAATCATTGATACTGAAAATCTGAAAATTGATCAACTTCTGGTATCAAAACAGGAAAGCATCATCAAATAAACCCTTCTCTTCCTGTAATTTGTTGCAACAATTGTTTTATTTTGATACGCAGCAGCCTTAAAGCAACAAATAAAAAATGCCTTAATCATTGCAAAATGCAGCCTACCCAATCATCAGATATCAAATAGCCTGGATACAGCTTGAACCATATCGCCCAAACTGCTAAAATATAAAGAATTTCTTGATCATCTTTAAGAAATAACCATATTTTTCCGATTAGGATGACGTTTGACAAAGCCCTTATTCGAGTGCAGAAAATCTGTTTAAATTGTTAAATATATTTTATCTTTGTGAATATTTGCAAATACAATTTTCATGATTTTAACTTATTGAATTTAATTGAGAAAACAACTCTCTGCTCTCGGAAAAACATCCCCACTACACGGGGATTAAGGCACACCGATAGGCAAGGCAAAGCACCGCCATTCTCGGGAAAACCGCCCTCTCCCTAGGTGGGTTCTTTCCGTCATTCATCCGATCTGTTGTTGTTGAGTCTATTCGTGCATACCTGCTAAGCATAAAGCCGCCTTTTGGGCGGCTTTGTTTTTGTTTTCTCTCATACTCTGCCCGCCACCAAGGGGCTATTGATTGGATAAAAGAAGGGGCTGTACTAGATAACTAGAATAAATTCTGCTTTACTAATTGTTTTAAAATGGAAATTTGAACTTTTATTTCACTGTGGTTAAAACGCCATTCACATTCCTTCAAATACAGCTCAAAATGCTCTTTGGGAATGCCGTTAAACTTACGTAAGTGGCGTTTTGCCTGATTCCAAAAGTTCTCAATTCCGTTGATGTGATTTTGTCGATCAGCAAAGTGTGTGCTGTGATTGATGCGAATGTGGCTAAACTCACTCACATCAAGTACGTCATAGCTTTTGTAACAATCAGTGTAAACAATACTGTCAGGCTTTACTTGCTCACGTATTATCGGCAATAAAGTGGCAGTTTGTGTATTGGGCACCGCAACGGTGTAAACCTTGCCGTTGCGCTTCAGAAGCCCGAATACAGCGACTTTGCCAGCCACACCGCGACCACGTTTGCCTTTGCGCTGTCCGCCAAAATAGCTTTCATCAACCTCTACTTCGCCATCAAACATTTCCAGATGCGGGCTGTTATGGAAAATCAGTAAGCGTAAACGATGAAAGTAATAGGCTGCTGTGTTTTTATTAACGCCGACTAATTGCGCTGCGGTACGGGCAGTAACACCCGCAATAAACAGTTCAATCAGTTTGTTTTGCTTGTACTGACTTAAACGACTTCTTCTCATAGGGATTATTCTAACCTGAAATTAGATTTCCCTAGTTATCTAGTACAGCCCCTAAAAGAAAGCGGTGTGCAGATAGACTGCTTTGTGGCGCATTTGAATGTGGCCGATGTTGCGCCCGGTGATACGGTAATCGGCACGTTGCCGATTCATTTGGCAGCCGAAATCTGCGCAAAAAAGGCAAAATTTGTCTTCCTAGCTCTGCCGCAGACCTTGGAAGGTCGTGGTTCGGAATACACACTGCAGGATATGCGTGAAATGGGCGCTTGATTACAGTGTTTTGATGTAAAGAAATATGAGTTATGCAAACCGGATTTGGCTTTACATGAAAATTGGACGTTCTCGCAAGCGGTTGAGCGAACGCAGGAATTATTAGACGATATTACCATCAAAATTGATGCCAAAAATCTGCGTATCCATTTGGGCTCGGTCTCTATTGATTCTCTGACACCGCGTGAATTTGCCGTATACATGACTTTAGCAGAATTACGCGCCACTCATGCCCAAGTAGAAAATGCGGCCGGCTTCCTTCCGGCAGAAATCAGCGTGGCTGATGAAAAAGCTTTTACTGAACGTGTTTGGAAAAATTACGCACCGATTCGTACAAAAAAATCTGACAACATCACCTTGGAAACATGGACAAAAGAAGAGGCTGGAAAGAGCTATTCTTTCTTTTGGGCACGCTTTGCTGAGGATCGCTCAAATATTTCGAAAAAGTTTAAGAAAGCTTTGGGTGAACACGGTAAAAAATTTGCCATTACTACCAAGGGTAAAGGTAAATATCGTGATAAAAAATATACATTAGATATCTCACCCAAATCAATTTTGATTGTGAAATAATGGCTTGGATACCATTTGAAAATCTAAATTTTCAGACGGCATTTTTATTAATACGATTTAAGCTATTTTACATATATTGTCCTTTAACAATCCATAATTACAAATAAATAAAAAGCAGCTTGAAAACATCAAGCTGCTTTTTTCAATGAAGCTTTACTTCATTTTATTTGATGCGCATGTCGCCGGTTTCAACAAAACGTTGGTGCCATGACAAGGCTTCCATCAATAAATGTGGCGTATGCAGACCACCGGCTTTTTCGGCACGATCGTAGTAGTCGCGCAACATATCGCGGTATTCCGGATGCGCACAGTTATTGATCACCAATTGGGCGCGTTGGCGTGGTGATTTGCCGCGCAAATCGGCCATGCCTTGTTCGGTGACAATAAACATGACATCGTGTTCGGTATGGTCGTGATGTGACACCATTGGTACGATACATGAAATCGCGCCGTCTTTGGCCACAGATGGGGATACGAAGAATGAGAAGAAGGCATTGCGGGTAAAGTCGCCCGAACCGCCGATACCGTTCATCATTTTGGTGCCCATCACGTGGGTAGAGTTCACATTGCCATAGATATCGGCTTCGATCATGGCATTCATACCGATCACACCCAAACGACGGATGACTTCCGGATTGTTGGTGTATTCCATTGGACGCAGAATTAATTTATCACGCAGGAAATCAATATTGTCGTTAAAGCGTTGTAATGCATCCGGGCTGAATGACAGGGCGGTGGCTGATGCGTGTTGCATTTTGCCGGCCAAAATCAAGTCCAACATACCGTCTTGCAATACTTCGGTGTAGCCGGTCAAATCGTCAAACGGAGCATCCAGCAAGCCGGCCATTACGGCATTGGCCACGTTGCCCACACCTGATTGTAATGGCAACAGGTTTTTCGGCAAGCGTCCTGCTTTGACTTCGTGGTTAAAGAAATCGATGATTTGCGCAGCAATGGCTTTTGAATTTTCGTCAGGGTCAGCAAATTTGCTGTTGCGGTCGCCCGCATTGGTTAAAACGATGGCGACAATTTTTTCTTCCGGGCATTCCAGATAAGGTGAGCCCACACGGTCGAATGGACCGGTAATAGCAATAGGCTGACGATGCAGTGGCACGCCGATGTCAAACACCACATCATGCATACCTTCCAATTTGGCATTTTGGGCGAAGTTCACTTCAACGATAACTTTCTTGGCCGCTTTGAGGGCTTCATTACCGTGGCCGATACCCATGGCCGGAATCAGTTTGCCGTCTTGGGTAATGCCGGATACTTCGATAATGGCCACGTCAAAATCGCCGTAGAAACCTTGGCGCATTTGCTGCTCAACGTGCGACAAGTGCATATCTTGGTAAGCAATATTACCGGCGTTGATGCTGTTGCGCAGTGATGGATCTGATTGGAACGGATTGCGGAAATGTACGGCATTGGCAGCGGCCAATACGCCGTCACACTCAGGCGCGGTTGAAGCGCCGGTAATCATGCCGATGCTGAATGGGTGGCCGGCAGCGTGTTCGGCTTTGGCTTTTTCTGCAATGGCAGTCGGCAGAAGTTTCGGATAGCCTGCGCCGGTAAAGCCGGTAATGGCAACATTCATGCCGTTTTGCACAAATTCGGCTGCTTGCTCGGCAGACATAATCTTATTGCGCAAGCCTTCGTGGTGGATGCGTTCTTCTGCATTAATCATTTGCTTTCTCCTTTGGTTTGGATCTTGAGCGTGGTCGCTGTTTTTTAGACTAGAAATCGGCAATCTGCTTTTCAGACGGCCTTAAAATAACATAGCGTTACAAACTATATAACAAAGCTTTAAAAGTGTAAAGAATACCGTCTGACAGCTTTATGGAACGGGATTTTAGTGCCGGCTGCTACAGTAAGCCATTCTCCAAAGTAAATAGATGGTGCTGATTTTGGCTGAATAAGTTTCATACGGCCTCTTCTTTTTCTGCCATAAAGAACAAATGCTACTGGACGATTTCACCGCTTGCGTGAATAATACGCCTTTATTGAAATACTGCGGTTTTGATTGAACAATGAATGATTCCAAAGGTTTGCTGATCCGCTGGCTGATTGTGTGCCTGATTCCGCTCATCACTATGCTGGCTTTTGTGTTGATTCCGCCGCCGGATCACACTCAATATCTGATTAACGGCATTATCTTGGCTTGCGAAGCGACATTTTTATTCAAATTCGTGCTTTTTGACGTGATTAAGCATCATTTGAAGGGGGAATTTGAATTAAAACGCAAAACCATGTTGCTGTTTATCCCGATTGTGTTGCTAATTGTTTATTTGGTGTATTATTTTGGCGGATTTTAATGTAAAAGGCCGTCTGAAAAAATTCAGACGGCCTTTGATACACCTTAAAACAAATTACAGGCTGTTGGTGAATGTGCGGGTAATCACGTCGCGTTGTTGTTCAGGCGTTAAAGAATTGAAACGTACGGCATAGCCGGAAACGCGGATGGTCAATTGCGGATATTTGTCCGGGTTGGCAACAGCATCTTCCAAAGTCTCGCGGGTCAAAACGTTGACGTTCAAATGTTGGCCACCTTCCACTTTAGGGCGTGCGCTCACGTCCAGCGGAATTTCTTTATAAGACACTTCGCCCAAATCGGCCAAAGCCACCACGGCATCAGCTTGATAGCCGCTCTCTTCTTTTGCCACCAAGCAACGGGCTTCGTTGGTGCTGTCGTCCAGCAACCAGAATGAGTTCAACAATGCTTCATTTTGTGCTTGTGTAATTTGAATACCTTTAACCATAGCTACCTTCTCTTTCATTAACGTAGAAAAAATCTTAATTCGTCCTTATTTTATACCTGACACCCGAAAAGAAATTGATATAAATCAAGTTACAGACCATTACATATTAACTATTTAAGCAATTGTCTTTAATCGGTAAATTATCAAAACCTGCTTTATGCCACCGCATAATATTTTATATTGGTCCCATTGCTGATTTGTGAACGTAATTTATGAATAATGAAATAATCACGCCGTCTGAAAAAAAATCCTGCTGGCTGTTTTGCAATGTCATTGATAATTTCGGTGACATCGGCGTGTCGTGGCGTTTGGCACAAGCACTTCATCATGAGCTGGATTGGCAGGTGCATTTGTGGGTGGATAATGTGGCCGCTTTGCAGGCGATTTGCCCTGATTTACCGTCCGTTCCCTGCCTACATCAAAATATTGCCGTACATAAATGGACGGCACAATCGGCCAATGATGTTAACGCCCTAACCCCGCCGCACATCGTCATCGAAACCTTTTCTTGCGACCTGCCGGAAAATGTGTTAACCATCATTCAGCAATACCGCCCGCTTTGGCTCAATTGGGAATATTTGAGCGCGGAAGACAGCAACGAGCGCCTACATTTGCTGCCATCGGTACAAGCCAACGGTGTACAGAAATTTTTCTGGTTTATGGGCTTCAGCGAACAAAGTGGCGGCCTGATACGCGAAGCCGATTTTTGTCAACGCATTGACTTTGATGCCAACCTTCTCAGACGGCATTATGGTTTGCCCGATAAAGCTGCCGACGAATGGCTATTGTTCGGCTATCGCAGCCCAGTTTGGGCGGAATGGTTGGAAATGTGGCAGCAACACGGCCAGCCCATTACGCTGCTGTTGGCCGGTCATCAAATCATCGACAGCCTGAAAGCAGCGCAAGCC
Organism: Neisseria sp. CCUG17229; assembly: GCF_047839235.1. Lineage (NCBI taxonomy): Bacteria > Pseudomonadati > Pseudomonadota > Betaproteobacteria > Neisseriales > Neisseriaceae > Neisseria > Neisseria sp. CCUG17229. The sequence continues at coordinate 1,129,320 of NZ_CP181247.1, read as the reverse complement.
ATTCCCCAACACGCTTTACAACACGCCGGTGATACCTTTCAGACGGCCTGTGTCACGCTGGTCAGCATCCCTTTTGTGCCGCAACAAGATTTTGACAAGCTATTGCAGCTTTCAGACGGCCTGATGATTCGTGGTGAGGATAGCTTCGTGCGCGCGCAATTGGCGGCCAAGCCGTTTTTCTGGCACATTTATCCGCAAGACGAAATGGTGCATTTAGAAAAGCTGCATGCGTTTTGGCAGAAAACCGTGCCGTTTTATCCGCCCCATCTTATGGCCGCACATCAAGCCTTATCCAATGAACTCAATGGCGCACATGAATTATCGGCCGAACAGCGTCTCCACGCTTGGCAAACGCTGATGGCACACCGAGAAGAATGGCAGCAAAGTGTCGCAGATTGGCAGAAATTTCTGTTTTCCCAAGCAACCGCACTGGAAAAACTAGCCAAATTTGTTTCAAATACGCTAAAATAGCGCGTTTATTTTGTAACTAGAATCTGATTGGAAACACACAATGAAAACAGCTCAAGAACTGCGCCCGGGTAACGTATTCATGGTCGGCAGCGACCCAATGGTGGTACAAAAAACCGAATACATCAAAGGCGGCCGCAGCTCAGCCAAAGTCAGCATGAAATTGAAAAATCTGCTGACCGGCGCGGCTTCTGAAACCATCGTTAAAGCCGACGACAAATTCGACGTCGTGGTATTGTCACGCAAAAACTGTACTTACAGCTACTTTGCTGACCCAATGTATGTCTTCATGGACGAAGAATTCAACCAATACGAAATCGAAGCGGAAAACATCGGCGACGCGTTGAAATTCATCGTTGACGGCATGGAAGATCAATGCGAAGTAACCTTCTACGAAGGCAACCCGATTTCTGTTGAATTGCCGACCATTATCGTGCGCGAAGTAGAATACACCGAGCCTGCGGTTAAAGGCGATACTTCAGGTAAAGTGATGAAAACTGCCCGCTTGGTTGGCGGCACCGAAATCCAAGTAATGGCGTACATCGAAACCGGCGACAAAGTCGAAATCGATACCCGCACCGGTGAATTCCGCAAACGTGCTTAATTATCTGATTTAAAATAAAAATAGGCCGTCTGAATATTTCAGACGGCCTATTTTTATTGATTCACACACGCGCCAATTCTTCACGCATTTGATCAATTACCGCTTTATAATCCGGTTTGCCAAAAATAGCCGAACCGGCCACAAAGGTATCCGCACCAGCAGCAGCAATCTCGGCAATATTATCCACTTTTACGCCGCCATCAACTTCTAGCGCAATGCGTCGGCCGGTTTCTGTTTCATACTTGTCTAACATAGCGCGCACTTGGCGGATTTTCACCAAGGTTTGCGGGATAAAGCTTTGTCCGCCAAAGCCCGGATTCACCGACATCAACAACACCATGTCCAAACGATCCAAAACATTTTCCAACACGCTCATCGAAGTGGCCAGATTCAACACCAAACCGGCTTGGCAGCCCAAATCACGAATCAGGCTTAAGCTACGGTCAACGTGTTTACTGGCTTCCGGGTGAAAAGTAATGATGCTGGCGCCGGCTTTGGCAAAGGATTGAATCAAATCATCTACCGGCTCAACCATCAAATGCACATCAATCGGCACGCTGGCATATGGTTTCAATGCCGAACAAATCATTGGCCCAAAGGTAAGATTCGGCACATAATGGTTATCCATCACGTCGAAATGAATCAAATCAGCACCTGCTGCAATGACGTTGCTGACTTCTTCTCCCAATCGGGCAAAATCGGCAGACAGAATGCTCGGGGAAATACGATAGTGGCTCATAGATGCTCCAAAATTTAAAATTTGATGGGTAGCTGATGATTAACCGTTATTTTAACGCAAATCAATATACGTTGCATTTATTTAAAATATTAATGGAATAAATATATTCTTCCATGAGGTAAATATCCTCGTTATAACATACTGAAAATAAAGCATACATTGCTGTTTGTTAATTTATAATTAACAAATCACAAACTAAACTTAACAAGTATAAAACCGCCTTTGACACGCATATCCGTTATATTGCCTATGTATTCGAAGTTAGGAAAATGCCGTGTTTTTTGTGTTGAAATCTTCTGCTATTTATCAGATATTATCATTTGCTGCTTTGTTGGTATGCAGCAGTATCATTTATGCTGCCCCCCATTCGGCACAATTGGATGATTTTCATCCCAATTGCAATTTCCGCCAATTAAATCTTAGCCAAGAGCAACACTCTGCGCTACGCCGTATCCGTTTGGATTATAAATCGGCTGCTGACAAAGCTTATAAGAAAGAACAACGCACCGATCGCACCCGTCGGCGTAACATCATGAGTATTCTTAACAACCCTAAATTTGACCAAAATAATGCACGCGATTATGTGGAAAGCCGTTATCTGTCGCGAATGGATTTTGCTGTGGACGAATTGGCGATTCAACATCGCATTTATCATTTGTTGACGCCAAGTCAGCGTCAGATTTGGCTGAACACCTGCTTGCGCTAACTTCATGACAACACATAAACAAAAAAGGCACTTATTCAAGTGCCTTTTTGTTTTAGCCTATCACCCGTTGCTCCGGTAAGCGCCCGGCCCAATCACAGGCAAATTGCCATGCCGAACGGCCGGATCGGTTGCTGCGCATTTGTGCCCACAATAAAGCTGCTTTTTTAGCAGTTTCATCGTATTCCACGCCAAAGTCGGCCAGCCAATTTTCTACCGCCTGCAAATAATCATTTTGGTCAAACGGATAAAAGCTCAACCACAAACCGAAACGATCGGATAAAGACACTTTTTCTTCTACCGCTTCTTTTTGATGGATTTCACCACGAATACCGGTCGTGCCGCCGTTTTCATCCATGTATTCAGGCATTAAGTGGCGGCGGTTAGACGTGGCATACACCAACACATTGCTGCATCGTTGCGATAAGCCGCCATCTAAAGTGGTTTTCAATGCTTTATAGGTTTCATCACCGGTTTCAAACGACAAATCGTCGCAGAAAATAATGAATTTTTCCGGGCGTTCGGCCAAAAGTGGCAACAATGCCGGCAGCGTGATTAAATCGCTTTTATCCACTTCTACCAAACGCAAACCTTGATCGGCATACTCATGTAGCAAAGCTTTCACCAGCGACGATTTGCCCGTACCGCGCGAGCCGGTCATCAACACATTATTCGCCGGGCGACCTGCCAAAAATTGCTCGGTATTGCGAATCAAGCGTTCGGTTTGCGAACCGACTGCTGCCAAACGGCTGAGCGGGAAGGTATGCGGATTGGGCAGGCTTTCCAATACGCCTTTGCGCCCCACACTTTGCCAGCGGTAAGCCAGCGCATTCCAATTAATGGCCGTTTGCTCTGACGGCAAAATCAAATCCAAGCGGTTTAATACCGCATCGGCTTTTTTCAAAAATTCAGTAAGTTCCATAGTTCTTCTTTTCAGACGGCCTGTTATTGATGTTGCGCCATTACGCGCAAAACGGTATCGACAATGGCTTGGGTTTGCGGGTCGATTTCAATATTGATTTCATCACCGACTTGGCGTGTGCCGAACAAGGTGCGTTCCAAGGTTTCGGGAATCAGATGGACATTGAATTCATCGTCGCTCACATCACCAATTGTCAGGCTGCAGCCATCCAAGCCGACAAAGCCTTTGGTTAGGATATAAGGCTTCAAATCTGCAGGCAGGCGAAACCAAAGCGTGCGATTAAATTCATTTTCATCGATGCGTGTAATCGTGGTGGTGGCCATAATATGCCCGCTCATCACATGGCCGCCGATTTCGTCGCCAAACTTGGCTGCCCGTTCCAAATTGACCCAATCCCCAGCTTTCAGACGGCCTAAATTGGTTTTGGCCAAGGTTTCGTTCATTAAGTCGAAGCTGACTTGATTGGCCTCAATATCGGTAATGGTTAGGCAACAGCCGTTGTTGGCCACGGATGCGCCGGTTTGCAGATTATCGGCCATATTGAGCGGCAGCTCGACGATGTGCGTGCGAAAATCAGGCGATGGTTGGTTTACCGCAACAATGCGCCCCATGCCTTGTACAATACCTGTAAACATTTTAATGCCTTTTTTTTGATTAATGCAATTGTAACGCAAAATTCAATAGGCCGTCTGAAAGCATGTATATTTTTCAGACGGCGTGAGACCTTTATAAAATCCCTATCTTTGGCACATTTCTTCGTTTTGCGCTGCTCGAAGCTTGCCTATCTTGATGATATGTCTTCGCTTTCTGTGCTGCTACAACTTTCAACTGTACTCAAATCTAGAGTTTTACAAAGGTCTCGGCTTTTATTTATCCAAACAAAAAACCGAATCGTCAGATTCGGTTTTGATCATTAGGCCGTATGAAAGATTACAGTGCGTCTTTCAATGCTTTACCGGCACGGAATTTAGGAGTTTTAGCAGCAGCAATAGTCAAAGGCTCGCCAGTTTTAGGGTTGCGGCCTTGACGCTCGGCACGTTCGCCAACGTAGAAAGTACCAAAACCTACTAAAGTGACAGTGTCACCTTTTTTCAGCGCTTCAGTTACGGCATTAGTAGTCGCATCCAATGCTTTTTGGGCAGCCGCTTTTGAAATACCAGCTTCTTGAGCAATCGCTTCAATTAATTCAGACTTGTTCACAATCAGTCCCTTCCTATCGTTGAAAATAATGGAGAACCCGATGATTCGGGCTTTTCGTACTTTTGAGTACCTGTGTGCTTTATAGCAATTCTGAAATTACCATGTCAAGCGAAAAGATACGGAATTGCTTTATTTTTCAGGCTTTGAAAGCAAACCCGTATCCTTTTACAACACATTTACAGTAAATCAGTGTTTTGTCGCTTTGGCTCTTGACGGCTTGATTTTCGGGCTTTCAGCCAAGGTTTCCACGTTTTCCAACGGGGCTTGCCAAGGCTGCGGCTGATATTCCAAACCTAAAGCCAATACTTCGTCAATCCACTTCACAGCATGGATTTCCAGACCGGTTTTTACGTTTTCCGGAATTTCTTCCAAGTCTTTGACATTGTCTTTCGGAATCAACACATGCTTGATGCCGCCACGCAATGCCGCCAACAGTTTCTCTTTCAAACCACCAATTGGCAATACTTCACCGCGCAAGGTAATCTCACCTGTCATCGCGACATCAGCGCGCACCGGAATGCCGGTAAATGCGGAAACCATCGCCAACGTCATGGCAATACCCGCACTTGGGCCGTCTTTCGGCGTTGCACCTTCCGGCACATGCACGTGCATGTCTTGCTTCTCGTAGAAGTTCGGTGCCAAGCCGACTGATTCGGCGCGTGAACGCAATACCGACCAAGCCGCGGTCACAGATTCCTTCATCACATCGCCCAGCTGACCGGTCGATTGGATATTGCCTTTGCCCGGTAAAGCTACGGCTTCTACGGTCAACAGCTCACCGCCAACTTCCGTCCATGCCAAACCGGTAACCTGACCCACTCGGTTTTCACTTTCGGCCACACCGAAATCAAAACGGCGCACGCCCAGATAATCATGCAGATTATCGGCATTCACCACAATCGCTTTCGGCTTGGTTTTGCGGGTTTTAGCTTTTTGGGCATCTTCTTTCAGCTGCACCGCCATCACCACTTTGCGGCAGATTTTGGCAATTGCACGGTCAAGCGAGCGCACACCGGCTTCACGCGTGTAATAGCGCACGATATTACGCACGGCCGATTCTTCAATCACCATTTCACCATCGCGCACGCCATTGCGTTCCATTTGTTTCGGCACCAAATATTGCATCGCAATGCTAACTTTTTCGTCTTCGGTGTAACCAGACAAGCGGATAATTTCCATACGGTCGAGCAAGGCCGGCGGGATGTTCATGCTGTTAGACGTAGCAATAAACAACACATCGCTCAAATCGTAATCGACTTCCACAAAGTGATCAGAGAAGGCGTTGTTTTGCTCCGGATCAAGCACTTCCAACAGAGCCGAAGCCGGATCACCGCGGAAATCGTTACCCAATTTATCGATTTCATCGAGCAGGAACAACGGATTTTTCACTTCCGCTTTAATCATGCTTTGAATAATTTTGCCCGGCATCGAACCAATATAGGTACGGCGGTGACCGCGGATTTCACTTTCGTCTTTCACGCCGCCCAACGCCATGCGTACATATTTACGGCCGGTGGCTTTGGCAATCGATTGACCCAGCGAAGTTTTACCCACGCCCGGTGGACCTACCAAACACAAAATCGGGCCTTTGAGCTTGTCGCTGCGCTTTTGCACCGCCAAGTATTCCAAAATGCGCTCTTTGACCTTTTCCAAACCAAAATGGTCGGCATTCAATACCAAATCTGCTTTGGCAATGTCTTTGATGACGCGCGTTTTTTTCTTCCACGGCAAATCCAGCAGCGTATCGATGTAGTTGCGCACCACAGTCGATTCGGCCGACATCGGCGGCATCATTTTCAACTTTTTCAGTTCGCTCAAGGCTTTTTCTTGCGCTTCTTTGCTCATGCCGGCTGCTTTGATTTTGGCTTCCAACGCATCCAGTTCGCCACGCTCGTCTTCTTCTCCCAATTCTTTCTGAATGGCTTTGACTTGCTCGTTAAGATAATACTCGCGCTGCGATTTTTCCATTTGGCGCTTCACACGGCCACGAATGCGCTTCTCAACCTGCATGATGTCAAGTTCGGCTTCCAATTGACCCAGCAAAAATTCCATGCGGCCAACGATGCTGGCGGTTTCCAAGATTTCTTGCCGCTGCTCCAGCTTCAATTGCAAATGCGCGGCAATGGTATCAACCAAGCGGCTGTTTTCACTGATGCCATTAATGGTATTTACCACCTCAGCCGGAATTTTTTTGTTCAATTTGGCGTATTGCTCAAATTGTGACAATAAAGTGCGACGCAGCGCTTCCATATCAGGATTGGCTTCGTCTTCATTCTCATTCACGGCTTCAACGTGCGACAAGAATAAATCGCCTTTGTCTTCCACCGTCAGCGCATGGGCGCGGCGCACGCCTTCTACCAATACCTTCACCGTACCATCCGGCAGCTTCAATACCTGCAACACTTGGGCAACCGTACCCATGCGGTGCAAATCTTTGGCAGACGGCTCTTCGATATTCGGATCCAATTGTGCCAGCAAAAACACCGGATCATCGTTGCTCATCGCCATTTCCAGCGCAGCAATCGATTTTGGGCGGCCGACAAACAACGGCAGCACCATGTGCGGATAAACCACGACATCACGCAGCGGCAGCGTGGCCAGCGCGCTGTATTCCTCAAAATATTTGTTGTCTTCTGACATATGTGTATCTCTTGCGGTTTTGAATCAAGTTGCCTCGTAAGTTGGGCTGAAAGATTGGATTTCAAGACTTGAAAATCGGCTTAATGCGCATATTTGCCTGATAACCATTTTAAATGCAAGGACAAGTCAGGTTAACAAGGCTTGGCGTTTGCGTTAAAATATGCCTGAACACAAAATCAGGCCGTCTGAACAGCATTTATCGGCTTTCAGACGGCCTTAACAAGGAATACCTCATGTCTGATCAAACCCATACACCCGAGCAAACCGAAACCCTGCTTGAGTTTCCGTGTATCTTCCCTTTAAAAGTAATGGGCATTACCCACCCTGAATTTGTCAGCTCGATTTTAGCTGCCATTCAGGAATACGCCCCAAATACCACCGAAGCACACGTGACCACCCGCCCGAGCAGCAAAGGCAACTACACCGGCGCTACCGTAAAAATTGAAGCCACCAGCAAAGAGCAGCTCGATAATATCTACCGCGCCCTGACTTCGCATGAAATGGTGAAAGTGGTTTACTAAGATGAAAATCGTGCAGAAAGGCTTGGTAGAATATCAGCCGACATTCGAAGCGATGAAAGCGTTTAATGCCAACCGCGACGAACATACTGAAGACGAATTGTGGGTGGTCGAGCATCCGCCGGTGTTTACCCAAGGTTTGGCCGGAAAGCCCGAGCATCTATTGATTCGTGACGATATTCCTGTGGTGCAAATCGACCGTGGCGGCCAAATCACTTACCACGGCCCTGGCCAATTGGTGATTTACACCATGATTGACTTCAAGCGCCGCAAAACCAGCGTGCGCCACATCGTTTCTGCACTAGAAAACAGCATCATTGCCACCTTGGCTGAATACAGCATTGAAGCCGCTGCCAACCCGAAACGTCCCGGTGTGTATGTAGGCGAACGCAAAATCGCTTCACTCGGTTTACGCATCAAAAACGGCTCGGTCTATCATGGCTTAGCTTTGAATGTAAACATGGACTTAAGCCCGTTTAGCCACATCAACCCTTGCGGCTATGCCGGTATGGAAATGACCCAAATCGCGGATTTCATCAATCCGTGCCCCACGCTTGCAGAAGTGGCCGATAAACTCACCGGCCATCTAAGCACGCAACTGACCTCGAAAGAATCATGATGAGTGAAATTAAAATTGACGATCCCAAACGCGGCGTAAAATTACGCGGTGCCGACAAAACTGCCCGCATTCCGATTAAAGTGGTGCCGTTGCAGGAAAAATTGAAAAAGCCGGAATGGATTCGTGCCAAATTACCTACTAAAAAATTCTTTGAAATCAAAGATATTTTACGCGAACAAAAAATGCACACCGTGTGTGAAGAAGCCTCTTGCCCGAATATCGGCGAATGCTTTAGCAAAGGCACAGCCACTTTCATGATTATGGGCGATATTTGTACCCGTCGTTGTCCGTTTTGCGACGTGGGTCACGGCCGCCCTAACCTGTTGGATCCGGATGAGCCACAAAATCTGGCTGAATCTGTTGCCGCCATGAACTTACGTTATGTGGTAATTACTTCCGTTGACCGCGATGATTTGCGTGATGGCGGAGCACAACACTTTGCCGACTGCATCAAAGCCATCCGCGAGCGCAGCCCGAACACCAAAATCGAAATTCTTGTACCGGATTTCCGCGGCCGTTTGGACATTGCCCTGAAAATTTTGGCCGAAACACCGCCGGATGTGATGAACCACAATTTGGAAACCCATCCGAGCCTGTATAAAAAAGCCCGTCCGGGTGCCAATTACCAGCATTCGTTGGATTTGTTGCGCCGCTATAAAGAAATGATGCCGCATATTCCAACCAAATCCGGCATCATGGTCGGTTTGGGTGAAACCGATGAAGACGTACGCGAAATCATGCGTGATATGCGCGCCCACAATATTGAGATGATTACCATCGGCCAATATCTGCAACCTTCAGATGGCCACTTGCCGGTATTGCGCTATGTGACGCCCGAACAATTCAAAATCTTTGAAAAAGAAGCATATGAATTGGGCTTTAACAATGCTGCTATTGGTGCGATGGTTCGTTCCAGCTACCATGCGGACGAACAAGCTGCAGAAGCCTTACGAGAAAGCCACGGCGGCGGTTGCAGCCATTAAATCAAACGTGTTTATCATGCCGTCTGAACTTTTCAGACGGCATGATTTTTCAGTTTGTATCATCGCTCAATACGGCTTTTTAAAGCTTTTATGCTATACTTTCAGACTGAATATGCGCAAAACTGCCACACACTTTATTTTCCTAACATGATGTTTTTATGGAAATTAATGACAGACTTTAAACAATATTCAGGCCGTCTGAAAATTAAAACAAAATAAAACTATACTTTTTCTTAATTTATGCGATAATAGCTAAATAAATTCTTAGTTAATTCGTGACAACACTTACAGAAAGTACCATTATGTCAGATGAAAAAAGCAAAGCCCTTGCCGCTGCCTTAGCCCAAATCGAAAAAAACTTCGGTAAAGGCTCTATCATGAAGATGGATGGCAGCCATCAAGAAGAAAACTTAGAAGTCATCTCAACCGGCTCGCTCGGCTTGGACTTAGCTTTGGGTGTAGGCGGTTTGCCGCGCGGCCGCGTAGTTGAAATCTTCGGCCCTGAATCATCCGGTAAAACCACTTTGTGTTTGGAAGCCATTGCGCAATGCCAAAAAGCTGGTGGTGTGTGCGCGTTCATCGATGCCGAGCACGCATTCGACCCAATTTATGCCCGTAAATTGGGCGTAAAAGTGGAAGAATTGTATCTTTCCCAACCGGACACCGGCGAACAAGCCTTGGAAATCTGTGATACTTTGGTACGCTCCGGTGGCGTGGACATGGTGGTGGTTGACTCGGTAGCCGCATTGGTACCAAAAGCCGAAATCGAAGGCGAAATGGGTGACAGCCACGTTGGTTTACAAGCGCGCTTAATGAGCCAAGCCTTGCGCAAACTGACCGGCCACATCAAACGCACCAACACTTTGGTGGTATTCATTAACCAAATCCGAATGAAAATCGGCGTGATGTTCGGTAGCCCGGAAACCACTACCGGTGGTAACGCGTTGAAATTCTACGCTTCCGTGCGCTTAGATATTCGTCGTACCGGCCAAATCAAAAAAGGCGACGACGTGATTGGTAACGAAACCAAAGTTAAAGTGATTAAAAACAAAGTAGCGCCGCCGTTTCGTCAAGCCGAATTTGATATTTTGTATGGCGAAGGCGTGAGCTGGGAAGGCGAATTGATCGACATCGGTGTGAAGCACGACATTGTTGAAAAATCCGGCGCATGGTACAGCTACAACGGCGCGAAAATTGGCCAAGGCAAAGACAACGTGCGCATGTGGTTGAAAGAAAATCCGGAAGTAGCCAACGAAATCGATGCCAAAATCCGTGCAGCAGTCGGCATCAACATCGACATCACCGAAGGCAAAATCGACGACACCGATGGCGAACGTCCTGAAGAGTAAAATCGTGACGGCAACGTGGACTTAATGTCTCATAAAAAAGAGCAGGCTTAGCACCTGCTCTTTTTATTTGCTTTTGAATCGTTGAGGCCGCCTGAAAGTAAATATCCCCAGCCTAAACTTTTGCCATTTTTGCTTCACGAATCGGTAAATTCAATAAAGCAGCCATAGCGGCAAGCACCATATCCGCGTACCACATCCAGCTGTAGTCCCCGAAAGCCATAATCGCCACTCCGCCCAAATACGCGCCGAGAAAACCACCGATTTGGTGCGACAACAACGTTAAACCGAACAGAGTCGCCAGATAACGCAGGCCGAACAATTTGCCGGTAACCGCGGCAGTCGGCGGCACGGTGGCCAACCATGTTAAGCCCAGCCCGAATGCGAATAGGTAAAACGTCCAATCAGTACGCGGCATCATCAGGTAAATCAAAATCAGCATCGCACGCGAAGCATACATCCAAAATAAAATATATTTGCTGCGGAACTTGCCCACGCACCAGCCCGCCGCCAAACTGCCGATTACATTGGCGATGCCGATAATCGCCAGCGACCACGATGCCACCGTCGGCGGTAAGCCACACAAGGCCACTTCAGTCGGCAAATGCGTCACCAAAAAAGCAATATGAAAGCCACAGGTAAAAAAGCCCAGATGCAACAAAATATAGCTACGGTCTTTAAATGCTTGTGAAATAGCCTGTTTTAAAGTTTGTGCAGGTTGTACATTTGAGGCCGTCTGAACGGCCACTGCGCCTGATTCTCTGCGTGTTAGCCAACGCGCAATCGGGATAATCAGCAAACTTACCAGCGCCAACACATACATGGCACCGCGCCAACCGATGGCCGGTAGAAAAATCAGTCCTTGTAGCACTGGCGAGAACAAAAATTGGCCAAACGAACCGCCTGCATTTACCACACCCGAAGCCGTGCCGCGCATTGATGGTGGCAGCTTATTGGAAACTTGGCTCATCAAAATCGAATGACTACCCGCCCCCGACCCCATCGCCAACATCACCCCCATGCTCAAGGTTAAGCCCCAAGTAGTGGTGAGCGACGGAATCAGTGCGCAACCAATAGCTAGAATAATTGTGCCCCACAACAACACCTGCCACGCCCCAAAACGATCCGCCAAAGCGCCCGAAAGTGGTTGTGCCACGCCCCACATCAATTGGCACATCGCCATCGCAAAACTGATGCCGGCAATACTCAATGTCGTAGAATTCACCATCGGCTGCACAAATAAACCGAGTGACATCCTGATGCCCATGGTAATCATCAACACCGCCGCCGCGGCAAACGCAATCAGCCACAATAATCTGGCCTGATGAGTGTTTGTCTGCATATATTTCTCTTGATATATTCCATAAAACATGAGGTTCCCGAAGAGAGATTTTGAAACCGAAACTCTTATAAACCCCTGTATATTTGATTGAAGTAATCTAAATATGAAACATAGAATACTAACACCATAAAATCAAGAAAAAATATTGAACACTAATTGCTGCTTCTGATTGTTGCTATGACAATAAAGTAACGCGCTAAAAAGCGCGTTAAAAATACAATTAACCAAAAAATTAGCAAATAATCCTGCACATTGCACATTGAGAGTCTATTTTCGTCATGATTTAAACTAATTCAAACTAAAACGCATGTTATCACTAATTACCTGATCCCAATCTTAATACTTCATTATTATTATTGCTTTTTCAATCCTTTGGCCTTTACAGTAGCAATTGCACCATCAATACCTTTTTGTTTAATTAATTCATTGAATTGATTGCGATAAATTGTTACCAAGCTAGCGCCATCTACGCGGATATTGTAGATTTTGTATACCGAGCCGACTTGGTAAAGCTGGTAAGCCACTTCGTATTTGGTACCGCTTTTGGTTTGGATTTCAGAGAAAACATCGTGTCGGTTGCCGTTGGAAGTCATTTTTGGCAACAATTTCACTTTGGCATCCGCCGCACCCATTAAGGCCGAATGCGAATACATGTTGATAATCATGTCTTTGAATGCGTTGATGAATTCAGTTTTTTGCTTAGGCGTAAAATTGCGCCACGGTGCGCCCACAGCCAAAGCGGAAATGCGCTCATAATCCAAATAACGGTTGGCATAACTTTCGATTTGCTTCACTTTTTGCGCTTCGCTTACCGAACTTCTGGCAATCTTCAACACAGTATCCATATTTTGCTGCATTTGCGTTTGCGCAGGATGCGTCGCAGCGGCAACATAAGGAGCAACAATTGCCATCGGCGCAGCCAACATCAAAGCAGATAAATAACGGGTCATACTCTTTTCCTTTAACAAAAGTGATGAAGTAGTTTTAGCTATTGTAATCACTTTAACATTAGAAAATTTTAATAAAATGTAAAAAACCATTCAGGATACCCGAAGATAAGTTAGCGGCTAAATGAATAAATTATCATATATATCAAACATTTTTAAATTATTTTAAATAAACTACTTTACAATTTTTTTATAAGCACTATAATAACGACTTCTTCACCGCCCAGGTGGCGAAATTGGTAGACGCAGGGGACTCAAAATCCCCCGCCGCAAGGTGTGTCGGTTCGAGTCCGACCCTGGGCACCAAATTTTAAAAAGACCGCTTTATGCGGTCTTTTTGCTTTTGTATCTCGGTTTCAGACGGCCTAATCAGCCATTTTCGCCTATTTTTACCGATAAATTTGCTAAAATCGCAAATATTGTCGCTTATCCCCTTTTATTCTGATTACAAAAAGGGTACATTTACTACATTGTAAACAATCTTCAATTTGACGGAACACACATCATGGATCGCTTCCCTAAATCATCAAAACTGGATCACGTCTGCTACGATATCCGCGGCCCGGTACACAAAGAAGCCCTGCGCCTGGAAGAAGAAGGCCATAAAATTTTGAAGCTGAATATCGGTAATCCTGCGCCTTTCGGCTTTGAAGCGCCGGATGAAATTTTGGTTGACGTTATCCGCAACCTACCGACTTCACAAGGCTATTGCGATTCTAAGGGTTTGTATTCTGCGCGTAAGGCCATCGTGCATTATTACCAAACCAAGGGCTTGCGCGACATTACCGTGAATGATGTGTTTATCGGCAACGGCGTATCCGAGCTGATTACCATGTCTATGCAGGCATTGTTGAACGACGGCGATGAAATCCTGATTCCGGCGCCGGATTATCCTTTGTGGACAGCAGCTGCCACGCTGGCCGGTGGCAATGTGCGCCATTATTTGTGTGACGAAGAAAAAGACTGGTTTCCGGATTTGGCCGATATGGAAGCCAAAATTTCGCCGAAAACCAAAGCGATTGTGGTGATTAATCCGAATAACCCAACCGGCGCGGTGTACAGCAAAGAAATTCTGCTGGAAATCGCCGAATTGGCACGCAAACACGGCCTGATTATCTTTGCCGATGAGATTTACGACAAGATTTTATACGATGGTGCCGTGCATCACCATATCGCTGCCCTCGCCCCTGATTTGCTGACCGTCACGTTTAACGGCTTGTCAAAAGCTTACCGTGTGGCCGGCTTCCGTCAAGGTTGGATGGTGCTCAATGGCCCGAAACAACACGCGCAAGGTTATATCGAAGGCTTGGAAATGCTCGCCTCTATGCGCTTGTGCGCCACTACACCTATGCAACACGCGATTCAGACGGCCTTAGGCGGCTATCAAAGCATCAACGAATTTATCTTACCAGGCGGCCGCTTGCTCGAGCAACGCAATAAAGCTTACGAGCTGGTGAACCAAATTCCCGGCATTACCTGCGTGAAGCCAATGGGCGCGATGTATATGTTCCCGAAAATTGACACGGAAATGTACAACATCCATGATGACATGAAATTCGTTTACGATTTGCTGGTGCAGGAAAAAGTATTGTTCGTACAAGGCTCCGGCTTCAACTGGATTAAGCCCGACCATTTCCGCATCGTCACCCTGCCTTATGTGCATCAAATTGAAGAAGCCATGGCGAAATTGGAACGTTTCTTGAAAAATTATCGTCAATAGTGAAATACAAAAAAGGCCGTCTGCTTTCAGACGGCCTTTTTTGTATTTGACGAATTATTTGTTCAATTGCGCATTCAACATGTTTTCACGCGACAAGATGCGATCCAAATCTACAGCTTCCATCAAGCCTAAATCCAAAATCACATCGCGCACGCTTTGGCCGGTGGCCATGCAGATTTTGCCGATGTAATCGCCGTTTTCATGGCCGATGTACGGATTCAAGAAAGTAATTAAACCGATGGAATTGAATACATAGCTTTCGCATACTTCACGGTTGGCCGTAATGCCTTTCACACATTTTTCTGCCAAGCCTGCACAAGCGTTGTTCAGCAGCGAAATCGATTCCAGCATACATTGCGCAATCACCGGCTCCATCACGTTCAATTGCAGTTGACCTGCTTCGGAAGCAAAGGTAATCGTGGTGTCGTTGCCCAATACTTTGAAGCAAACTTGGCTCACCATTTCCGGAATCACCGGATTCACTTTGGCCGGTGTAATCGAAGAGCCTGCCTGCATTTCAGGCAAGTTGATTTCGCCGAAGCCGGCGCGTGGGCCGGAAGACAGCAAGCGCAAATCATTACAGATTTTCGATACTTTCACCGCTGTGCGTTTTACCGCGCTGTGTACCATCACATACGCGCCGCAATCGGAAGTGGCTTCAATCAGGTTTTCAGTCAGCTTCACATCCAAGCCGCTGATGGCCGCCAATTTTTTCACCGCTAAATCCGCATAGCCTTCCGGCGTGTTCACACCTGTGCCGATGGCGGTCGCGCCCAAGTTCACTTCCAACAACAATTGGCGCGTGCGCTCCAAATTGATGATTTCTTCGTCCAGCAATACTTGGAATGATTTAAATTCCTGACCCAAAGTCATCGGCACCGCATCTTGCAACTGCGTGCGTGCCAATTTCAATACGTCTTTGAATTCATCCGCTTTTTGTGCAAACGAATCTTTCAACACAGTCAGATTTTTCAAGAAATCGCCCACGCTGTAATACACCGCCAAGCGGAAGGCAGTCGGGTAGACATCGTTGGTTGATTGGCTGGCATTCACATCATCAATCGGGTTCACCACTTCATAATTACCCTTCTCTTGACCCAATTGTTCCAAAGCCAAGTTGGCAATCACTTCACAGGTATTCATGTTGACTGAAGTACCCGCGCCGCCCTGAAATACATCGGTCGGAAACTGATCCATGCAGCGGCCGTTGACCAAAATTTCATCGCAAGCCTTATCAATCGCACCTGCCACTTCCGTCGACAACGCACCCAATTCACCATTGGCCTGCGCCGCCGCTTTTTTTACCTGTACCAAACTGCGCACAAAATGCGGCATATCCGCAACTTTTTGCGAAGAAATCTGGAAGTTTTCCAAAGCGCGCAAAGTGTGGATGCCCCAATACACATCGCTTGGAATCTCACGTTCGCCCAATAAATCATATTCAACACGATAACCCATACTCTAAAACCCTCTTTGAGAAAATATTAATATCACCGACATGCGGCTACACAGGGAATAAGATAATCTTGTTAGCCTGATTTGTCCATATATTTAAGGCATAATTATGCGGTGATTTTTGGATAAAAGGCCGTCTGAAACCCTTTTCAGACGGCCTTTGTATTCATTAAGCCAATTTTTCGTTTGTCCAAGCTTCGACACTTGCCAAGGCTTGCGGCAGCTTATCGGCTTCGGTGCCACCGGCTTGTGCCAAATCGGGGCGGCCGCCGCCTTTACCGCCGACTTGTTCGGCAACGAATTTGACCAAATCACCGGCTTTAACTTTGGCGGTTAACGGCTTAGATACGCCGGCGCACAGGGAAACTTTGCCTTCATTGACCGCGGCCAACAGAATCACGGCTTTATCGGATTTGCCGCTTAAATCGGTCACGATTTCGCGCAAAGCGGCGGCATCGGCTTCGATTTGGGCGACAACCAGTTTGGCTGCGCCTAAGTCTTTGGCATTATCCAGCAGCTTCGCGCCTGCGTGTACGGCCAATTCGGCTTTGGCTTTGGCCAAGTCTTTTTCCAAGGCTTTGGTTTGGGCCGCGTTGGCTTGGATTTTGGCCAAGACATCGCGCTCGGTTTGGGCTTTCACTTCACCGATAATGTCGCGTACCAAACGTTCTTGGTTTTGCGCCCATTTCAAAGCATTCAGACCGGTAATGGCTTCGACGCGGCGCACGCCTGCGGCGATGCCGCCTTCGCTGATGATTTTAAACAGGCCGATGTCGCCGGTGCGGGCAACGTGGGTGCCGCCGCACAATTCGGTAGAGAAATCGCCCATTTGCAACACGCGCACTTCGTCGCCGTATTTTTCGCCAAACAGCATCATCGCGCCGGTTTTTTGCGCATCTTCCATACTCATAATATTGGCGTCAACCGCAACGTTGGCCAAAATGGCTTGGTTCACGCGGCGTTCGATTTCGGCAATTTCTTCCACGCTGATGGCTTGCGGATGAGAAATATCGAAACGGGTTGAATCGGCGGTAACCAATGAGCCTTTTTGCTCCACATGTGCGCCCAATACATCGCGTAAGGCTTTGTGCATCAAGTGGGTGGCGCTGTGGTTGCGCATATTGGCATCACGTACATCGTTATCGACTTCCGCGGTCACCGCATCGCCTACTTTCAGACCGCCTGACGTTACCACACCAAATTGACCGAATACCGCGGCTTTGATTTTTTGCGTATCGCGCACTTCAAAGCGGTTGTCTCCGGCAAAGATAAAGCCGACATCACCCACTTGGCCGCCTGATTCGGCGTAAAACGGAGTGAAATCAATAACAACCGCGCCGCTCTCGCCTTCAGCAAGTTCATTCACGGCTTCGCTGTCTTTGTACAAAGCTAATACGGTGGCTTGGGTACGACGTTCGGTGTAACCTTGGAACTCGGTATCTTGACCTTCGTAAGCCAATTGGGTGTTGGCTTTGAAACTTTGCGCGGCACGGGCGCGGGCGCGTTGGGCTTCCATTTCGCGGTTAAAGCCTTCTTCATCCAATTCGATGCCACGTTCACGACAAATATCTGCGGTTAAGTCGTATGGGAAACCGTAGGTGTCGTAGAGTTTGAAGATAACTTCACCGCTTAAGGTTTTGGCGCCATCGGCCAATGCATTTTCCAGCAAGGCCATGCCGGTTTCCAAGGTTTGCGCGAAGCGGGTTTCTTCGTTTTTCAAGGCTTCTACGATTTGCGCTTGTTTTTCCACCAATTCAGGATAAGCCTCGCCCATTGCTTTTGCTAAATCAGCCACTAATTTGTGGAAAAACGGTTGTTTTTGACCCAGTTTGTAACCATGGCGAATCGCGCGCCGGATAATGCGGCGCAAGACATAACCGCGGCCTTCATTGCTCGGCAACACGCCATCGGCAATCAGGAATGAGCAAGAGCGGATATGGTCGGCAATCACTTTCAGGCTTGGTTCGTCCATGCTGAACGGTGCGCCGGTTTCGCGGGCAACGGCTTTGAGCAAGTCTTGAAACAAATCGATTTCGTAGTTGCTATGTACCCCTTGCATCACGGCGGCCATGCGCTCCAAGCCCATGCCGGTATCGACGCTAGGTTTCGGCAGCGGATTCATGTTGCCTTGTTCGTCGCGGTTGAATTGCATGAAAACGTTGTTCCAGATTTCAATCCAGCGGTCGCCATCTTCTTCCGGACTGCCCGGAATGCCGCCCCAGATTTCTTCACCGTGGTCGTAGAAAATTTCCGAGCAAGGGCCGCAAGGGCCTGTGTCGCCCATTTGCCAGAAGTTGTCAGACGCATAACGCGCGCCTTTGTTGTCGCCGATGCGCACGATGCGCTCGGCAGGCAGGCCGATTTCATTGAGCCAGATGTTGTAGGCTTCATCGTCTTCGGCATACACGGTGGCCAATAATTTTTCTTTCGGCAGATTGAGCCATTCTTTACCGGTCAAAAAGCCCCAAGCAAAATGAATCGCTTCGCGTTTGAAATAGTCGCCAAACGAGAAATTGCCCATCATTTCAAAAAAGGTATGGTGACGCGCGGTATAGCCGACGTTTTCCAAGTCGTTGTGTTTGCCGCCGGCGCGCACGCATTTTTGCGCGGTGGTGGCGCGGTTGTATGGGCGCTTGTCGAAGCCCAAAAAGACATCTTTAAATTGGTTCATGCCCGCGTTGGTAAACAGCAGGGTCGGATCGTCATGTGGCACGAGTGAGGACGAGCGCACGATTTGGTGTTGGTGTTGTTCGAAATATTGCAGGAATTTTTGGCGTAATTCAGAAGTTTTCATGGTATTTTCTGTAACAGGTTTAAACAGTTTCAGACGGCCTATTGAAGCTTTTCAAAGGCCGTCTGAATTTAATTTTCAGATTCCTCCTATCTTACCGCAAATCCTTGTTTCAAGCTATCTATCGGCCTGATTATCGGCTACAAATGCGCGCATCTGCGGCGAAGTGTTTCAAAAATGAATGTTAACATCGATAATTTTTCGCCAAATCAAGATTTTATCGCTTATAATCGCTGACTTTTACACCCGAGAACGACATTAAGGAACACACGATGCGCAAACATTTGTCTTTAATCGGCTTGGCCGTGTTGACTCTCGCCGCCTGTAGCGGCAATCCCGAAACGAAACAAAGCACCAGCCAAGCTGCAACCAACAACGGCGGCGTGTTGAAAATCTACAATTGGTCGGACTATGTCGATCCGAAAACCGTGGCCGAGTTTGAACGCAAAAATAATATCAAAGTCAGCTACGATGTTTACGACAACGATGAAACCTTAGAAAGCAAAGTCTTAACCGGTAAATCCGGCTATGATTTGGTCGGCCCGTCTAATGCGTTTATCGGTCGCCAAATTCAGGCCGGTGCGTATCAAAAAATCGACAAAACTTTGATTCCTAATTATAAAAATCTCAATCCGCAATTAATGGCTTTGATGGAAAACGTTGACCCCGGCAATGAATACGCCGTGCCGTTTTTCTGGGGCACCAACACCTTTGCCATCAATACCGAACGCGTAAAAAAAGCCTTGGGCGATATGCCCATGCCGCAAAACGAATGGGATTTGGTGTTCAACCCAAAATACACCGCCAAGTTGAGACAATGCGGCATCAGCTATCTCGACAGTGCGGCGGAAATGTATCCGATGGTGTTGAATTATCTGGGTAAAAATCCAAACAGCAGCCAAACTGAAGACATTCAGGCGGCCACGGATTTACTCAAGCAAAACCGCCGCAACGTGAAGCGTTTCACGTCATCCGGTTTTATTGATGATTTAGCGCGCGGCGATACTTGCGTGACCATCGGTTTTGGCGGCGATTTGAACATTGCCAAACGCCGTGCTGAAGAAGCTGGTGGTAAAGAAAAAATCCGTGTGATGATGCCGAAAGAAGGCGTGGGAATTTGGGTGGATTCGTTTGCCATTCCGAAAGATGCCAAAAATGTGGCCAATGCCCATCAATACATCAATCATTTTTTAGAGCCGGAAACCGCGGCGCAAAATGGCAATTTTGTCACCTATGCCCCATCAAGTATGCCGGCCAGAGCCTTGATGGACGCGGATTATCGGGACGACAACACGATTTTCCCGAGTGATGAAGATTTGAAGAACAGCTTTATTATGGTGCCGATTGAGCCGAATGCGTTGAAGTTTATGGTGCAACAATGGCAGGGTTTGAAGGCAGGGAAATAGACTTTGATAGTCAACAAACAGGCCGTCTGAAAAGCAATAATCAATAAAATTACTGCTTTCAGACGGCCTGTTTTATTCAAAAGTTATTTCTTCTGAAACGCGCGTTTGACGATAATCATCCAGTCTTTTTTATCCAACACCGGCCGCTCGTTAAACACATCGTATTTAATGCCGTCGAGCTTTTGCAAAATCAACTGGCCGCCGATAATAATCATACGCAATTCAAAACCAATTCGGCCTTTGAGCGTTTTACCCAAGGGCGAGCCGCCTTTGAGCATGCTGAAGGCGCGTTCACATTCGTGCGCCATCAAGCGTTGGAAAGCGAAATCGGCTTTACCTTCGGCGATTTGCTGCTCGGTGACTTTGAAGCGCGCCAAATCGTCTTGCGGAATATACACCCGCCCTTTTTGCCAATCGACGGCGACATCCTGCCAAAAGTTAATCAGTTGCAAAGCGGTGCAAATGCCGTCGCTGCGGGCGATGCTCACGGGGTCGTGTTCGCCGTAAAGATGCAGCAAGATGCGCCCGACGGGATTGGCCGAGCGGCGGCAGTAATCGACCAATTCACCAAAGGTTTGATAGCGTTTTTTCACCACATCTTGCTTGAACGCGGAAAGCAAATCGTAAAATGG
The DNA here is from genome assembly GCF_047839235.1 of Neisseria sp. CCUG17229. Classification (NCBI taxonomy): domain Bacteria; kingdom Pseudomonadati; phylum Pseudomonadota; class Betaproteobacteria; order Neisseriales; family Neisseriaceae; genus Neisseria; species Neisseria sp. CCUG17229. The sequence goes on along the minus strand of NZ_CP181247.1, from coordinate 1,108,285 downwards.
CTCAAGCGACATGTTGAAAGGTGCAATCGCTTCATGGTTGAGCTGCTGCATAAGCGCGGTTTGCGGCGCTTCGCCCTTCTGGATGCGGTCTAACTCGTGTTCTAAATGGGTCAAATCTTGCAAACGGCTTTCATCGCTGGCATCGCCTTCATCGGCAATGTCATCTGCCGTGCGGGCAAAGGCATACACGGCGTGAATGGGTTTGCGCAAACGGCGCGGCAAAATGATGGAGCCGACGGGAAAATTTTCGTAGTGGTTGACAGACATAATGTGTTCTTTGTGTGGTGTTTTTTCAGACGGCCTGTTAAATGAAAAGGCCGTCTGAAACAGATTGCAGCCTAATCAAAAGCCGTTTTCCATCATGATTTGACCGGGTTCGCGGTTGCGATGCATGGCGTAGCCCAAGTCCATCAAGGCTTGGAAGGTGTCTTTCACCATCGCCGGATTACCACATACCATAAAGCGCGTATCGGCTTTGTTGAACGTAAAACCAATGTGTTTTTCCAAACCGCCTTCCAGCAGCAAAGCCGGAATGCGTTGGTTGGATAAGGTGTTTTCAGTGGTTTCGCGTGTGGTGACCGGCACGAACACCAGTTTGTGGAAATGCTCTTCAATCAGCGGATGGTCTTTCAAATCGGCCAAGCGTTGGTTAAAAATCAATTCGTCGGCATACGATACGGAATGCACCAGCACCAAACGCTCGAAGCGCTGCCAGATTTCCGGCTGCTCGATGATGGATAGAAACGGCGCAATGCCGGAGCCGGTAGAAAGCATGACCAAATCTTTGCCGTCTGGAAAACGCTCGGGCAACAGGAAACCGGTGGCGGTTTTGTCCAGCAGGATTTCATCGCCCGCCTGCATTTTTGCCAGTTTGGCCGACATCGGGCCATCTTCAATCAACACGGCGAAATATTCCAAGGTATCGGCATACTCAGCAGATACCACTGAATAAGCGCGCCAGATAAAGCCTTCGCCGTCGCGGAAGCCCAAGCGCGAAAATTGGCCGGCGGAAAAGCGGTAGGCTTCGGGGCGTGTGATGGCGAATGTCATCAGCTTGGGCGTGTGGTGTTTCACCCATAACACTTTTTCTTCGGTGAACTTGGCTTCAGGTGCGGCGGCCATAATGTTTCCTTTGGTCAAAAATATTTCAGACGGCCTTGATTATACGCTAAGGCCGTCTGAAAAATAACAGTAAAGTTTTTATGGGAATTTATGATGCCGTCCAAATGATTTTCAGACGGCCTAGATATTTACAAAGTCGTATCCAAGGCTTTAGAAATATCCTGCCAAATATCGTCCACATCTTCAATGCCGATGGAAAAACGCAGCAAACCGACTTTGATGCCCATTTCCATTTTCACATCGTGTGGCACGCCGCTGTGTGATTGCGAATAGCAATGGTTGACCAAGCTTTCTACGCCGCCCAAGCTGGATGCCATTTTGACCAAATCCATGTTTTGAATCACGCTGTTGGCTGCTTGCTTGGTGTCGTTTTTCAGATAAATCGTCACCACGCCGCCGATGCCCTTAGGCATTTGCGTTTTAGCCAATTCATAATGCTCATGCGACGGCAAACCCGGATAAAACACTTTTTCTACCGCCGGATGGTCTTGCATGCGTTTGGCGATTTCCAAAGCATTCTCACAATGGGTTTTCATGCGCAAGGCCAAGGTTTTGATGCCGCGCAACACCAGCCAGCAGTCAAACGGGCCGGCCACTGCGCCGCTGTTGACCATCATGCTATGCAAAGGCTTGGCCAATTCTTTGGTTTTCACCACCACCACGCCCATCAACACATCGGAATGGCCGCATAAATATTTGGTGGCCGAATGGAACACAATGTCACAGCCCATGTCCAGAGGGCGTTGCAGATACGGCGTGGCAAAGGTATTGTCGATGCCGACCAGCGCACCGGCAGCCTTGGCCTTGGCGGCTAAGGCCGGAATATCGACCAAGCGCAATAATGGGTTTGACGGCGTTTCGAGCCACAGCATTTTAACGTTGGCGTGTTCAGCCAGCAGCGCATCGAGGTTTTCGGGCTTGCTCAAATCGGCAAACACCACGTTAACGCCCCATGGCGCATACACATCATTCAACAAATCATACGCGCCGCCATAAATATCGGCTACGGCAATGATGGTATCGCCCGGTTTCAAAAACGTGCGCCACACGGCATCAATACCCGCCATACCGCTGGAAAACGCAAAACCGGCGGCAGCGTGTTCCAAATCGGCAACCGTGTCTTCCAAAATTTTGCGCGTCGGATTACTCAAGCGCGAGTAACGGTAAGGGGTTTGCTCGCCGATCTCATGGGTAGCAAACATACTGTTTTGGTAAATCGGTGGCATCAGCGCGCGCTGGTGTTCGTCGCAATCGTAGCTGGAATGAATCGCTTTGGTGGCAAATTTCATGGCACAAACCTTGTTTCGATATGAATGGCATTCATTTTATCACTATCTGAAAAATAGAAACAATTAATACCACCCTGTCCGCTAAGTGATATAATCTCGCATTTACAAAATCGGTGATCAAGCCGACCTTTTCAGACGGCCTTGAATTACTGTTTGCTGCCCACACATACCAAGCCTAGGCTTAATTCTAAGGAAAAAACACGCATGAACGCCATTGCAGACGTGCAATCCACCCGCGATTTACGCAACCTGCCGATTAACCAAGTCGGCATTAAAGATTTACGTTTCCCGATTACCTTGCGCACCGCTGAGGGTGAGCAGGCCACCGTGGCCCGCCTGACGATGACGGTATATCTGCCTGCCGAACAAAAAGGCACGCACATGTCGCGCTTTGTCGCGCTGATGGAACAGCAAACCGAAGCTTTGAGCTTTGAGCGTTTGCAGCAGCTTACGCGCGAAATGGTTGAATTGCTGGATTCGCATTCGGGCAAAATCAGCGTGAGCTTTCCTTTTTTCCGCAAGAAAACCGCGCCGGTGTCCGGCATTCAGTCGCTGCTGGATTATGATGTGACCCTTACGGGTGAAATCAAAAACGGCGCATACAGCCACAGCCTGAGAGTGATGGTGCCGGTAACTTCGCTTTGCCCATGCTCCAAAGAGATTTCGCAATACGGCGCGCACAACCAACGCTCGCATGTGACCGTATCTTTGGTCGCCAATGCCGATGTAGCAATTGAAGAAGTGATTGACTGCGTCGAATCACAAGCCAGCTGCCAGCTCTACGGCCTGCTCAAGCGCCCTGACGAAAAATTCGTGACCGAACAAGCGTATGAAAATCCGAAATTTGTGGAAGATATGGTACGCGATGTGGCTACTTCATTGATTGCCGATGCCCGCGTGGAAAGCTTCGTGGTGGAAAGTGAAAACTTTGAATCGATTCACAACCATTCGGCTTATGCGGTGATTGCTTATCCTTAAATCAATACGATACTTCATTTATCAAAGGCCGTCTGAAAGTAATAGGTTCAGACGGCCTGATTTTCATGAATATTCAATAAGATAAGTTCTCTAAAACTGATTTAACGCAAGTAAACCCGTTTCCTGTTTTTCAGACGGCCTCAAATCACTTATAATGCCGAAAACATTGATATTAAATTCTTGTTTAACCAACACAAACCTACCCCACACCGACAGGTTGTCGATATGAAAAAACTCTTTTATTTGATCTTGGCCTTTCTCGCCTTGTTTAACACGGCTTTTGCTGAGCCGATTGATGCGTCGAAGCTGTTGCCGCCTGAGCAGGCATTCCGCCCGCAAATCAATGTGACCGAACAAGGCATCAATGTGCAATTTCAGATTGCCGAAGGCTATTACCTTTACCAGTCTAAAATCATTGCCGATACCGATCCTGCCGGTGTGTTGGCTGATACGCCGCAATTTAGTTCCGGCGAAGAAAAAGAAGACGAATTTTTCGGCAAGCAAATCGTGTATCACCACGCTGCACAAGTAAATTGGCCTTACCAACAAGCGTTTGGCCAATATAAATTAACCTTGAGCTATCAGGGTTGCGCCGAAGTCGGTGTGTGCTATCCGCCGGTAGATACTACTTTCGACATCAATGGCAATGGACTGTATGAGCCGCAAGGTGACGATGCGCCGGTGTCGGCAAAAGAACGCTTTACCCAACCTGATGCCAAATCTTCAGACGGCCTGAAATCTGCGCCTGCCAAGAGCGACAGCAGCCGTTTCAAACTGTCTTGGGATACTTTGAACGCCAATCTGTTGGCGTTTTTTCTCGCCGGCTTGGGTTTGAGCTTTACCGCCTGTATGTATCCGCTGCTGCCGATTGTGTCGAGCATTGTCGTCGGCGATAAAAATGCCACCAAAGGCCGCGCGTTTGCTTTGTCGATGGTGTATGTGCAGGGTTTGGCGCTCACTTATACCTTGGTCGGCGTGTTTGCCGGTTTGACCGGTGCGCTGCTGACCGTATGGCTACAACAGCCTTGGGTAGTGTTGACTGCTGCGGCGATTATGGTGTTGCTGGCCTTATCGATGTTTGGTTTCTTCAATATCCAATTGCCAAGCTCGGTGCAATCGTATTTCCAAAATCAAAGCAACAAACTTTCCGGCGGCCGCATGGCTTCAGTGTTTGTGATGGGTATGCTGTCTGCGCTGATTGTCGGCCCTTGCGTGGCGCCGCCTTTGGCCTTTGCTTTAGGCTACATCGGCCAAACCGGTGATGCGGTATTAGGCGGCTTGGCCTTGTATGCGCTGGCCTTGGGTACGGGCGTGCCGCTGATTATCATTGGCACATTCGGCGGCCACATCATGCCGCGCGCCGGTGATTGGATGAATGGCATCAAGTCTGCGTTCGGCTTTATCCTGCTGGCGGTGGCGGTGTATTTGGCTACGCCTTACTTGCCTTATGCGCTGGTAGTGTCGCTGTATACTTTATTGTTGCTGGTGCCTGCAGTATGGTTGCTGGTGCGCGCCGGCAAGCAAACAGGCCGTCTGAAAAACGTGGCGATGGTATTGGGCTTTTTGCTGCTGATTGGCGGCGCATGGTTCGGCTGGCAAAGCTACCAACGCCAAACCACCCCCCTACACCATTTCTTAACCTTGACTCCGCCATCTGAAGCGGGACAAAGCAGCGATCACGGTATCATGTTCACCGATGTGGCCGAACTCAAAGCCGCGATGGATGCCGCCTTGAAAGCCGACCCGTCGAAACCGGTTTTGCTTGATTTCTATGCCGATTGGTGCGTTTCCTGCAAAGAAATGGCCGCCTACACGCTCAACCAGCCGCAAGTCCATGAAGTGGTGGATATGCAGCGTTTCTTCCAAATCGATGTCACTGCCAATACCGCCGAACACCAAGCCTTGCTGAAAGAATACGGCTTGTTCGGCCCACCGGGTGTGTTTGTGATTCGTGCCGACGCTACACGCAGCGAAGCTTTATTGGGTTTTGTAAAACCGGATGCGTTTATCGAATGGTATCGAGAAAACGAAAAATGATGTGACCTTAGATTAAGGCCGTCTGAAAAGTATTTTTTCAGACGGCCTTTTTATTTGATCAATAATTGGTAATCAACACTTCCTGCGTTTCGCTACTTTTGTGTTTCGCCTGATAATTGGCGTTTTGGTAATGGAAATTTAGATAATTGATGTTAAACGAATGCTCAACACACCAATCCAATAATTGCTGATGCGTTTCGCCTTTGTGTTTCATCACATTGGATAAGGCAAAGCGAATCTGATGCGCGTTGCAGGTTTGGAGAAACTGCAATAAATCCCGTTCATCTTGCGCCGTCCAGCCACCATTTTCGTTATAGACCGCCGTGCCCAGCAAATACGGCGGATCAAGATAGAGAAAGGCGTTTTGCTGCCGTAAATGCCCAATGTCTAAATCGCGGAAATCTTGGCAGGCAAAACGGATATGGCGCGTGTGCAGCCTTTCCATAAACAGCCGCAGCTTGTTGCGCAGGCTGATATTGAAATCGCGCTTGCCCACCGGTAAATTGAATTCACCTTTTTGGTTGAAGCGGATTTGGTTGTTGAAGCCGTAAAAAATCAGCAGCAGAAACAATAAATTGTCTTTCGATTGGTTGTAATCTTGCCGCAACTGGGCAAACGGCTCTTTATTGAATTTGCCCAAACCATTGTTGCTGTTGCATTCATAAAAATCGTAATCGTGGCGGAAAGTATCACTTAAGCCGTAATGCGCGATTTTTTGCTCCAATTGCGCTACCAAATTGGTATAGCTTTGGCTTTGAATAAAATTGAGTAAATCAATCAGTTGCTGGTTTTTATCAATGCAAATAATTTCATCAGCCAAGACATTGATGCCCACATTGGCGCCGCCTGAAAACACATCGTAAAACACACCAAAAGGCTCGGGCAGCTTGGCCTTGATTTGCGGCAACAATTTGCCCTTGCCGCCGGTGTAGTTCAACGGCGATTTGACGATGGTTTCATTCGATTCATTAGAGGGCATCAATGCAAACGATTCATCGCAAATGCCGACTTCACACAAAAACAAACGCTCTTTATGCTCGGTCAACTGGGTTTTACCGGTGGTAAACGCATGAAAATCCTGCTCAAATACCGACACTTTGCCCTTTTTCTGCAAAATTTCCATGATTTGTATATCGGAAATTTTGGCATTCGAGCGTGAATTGATTTTTGAACCGGTATTGTTATACGACACCAAAATATATTTGGCATCAATGTTTTCAATCAATTGGCCAAACTGCGCCGCTGCTTTTTGCGTGCAATAATCGCTTTTTAGATGGCTTCTGTCCATTTTACGCGCCACACCGTGCACTTCAGGCTTGGCGTTGACGGCAACATTTTCCAAAAAATGATAAGCATCGCCGTATTGGCGCGAATTATACGGCGGGTCGATATACACGATGTCGCTGCGAATGCTTTTCACCAGCTCATTGGCATCCTGCTGAAAAATTTGATTCCCCTGATTGTGTGCTTCTTGTGTTTGCGGCAAACGCAACACCAGCGGCTTGGCCAAATCGCCACTGCGGCGGAAAGCATCGTAATGGCCGACAGTATTGGCGATGCGGTCGATGGCATACAATAATGATGTAATCAACACCGCCTGTTCACGTGCATTGATTTTGCCTTGGGCGAACAAAGCATCGATGTCGTCACGAATCACGCCGACTTTGCGCATATTTTGGCGACTCAAAAAGGTGTCGGCAAAATGGTGCGAATAATAGTTTTCAGACGGCATATCGGTTAATTGATTGTAGCCGTCAATTAATTCTTTGATTTGCGGCCAATTCACCGATTCATCCGCCAAGAAAGTTTGATAAGCCAAAAAATTGCCGAATAAAGTATCGTTGATTTGAATGCGGAAACGGTCATTGAAGTGATGCGCGACCGCGCCCGTGCCGCCGAATAAATCGGTAAAGGTATGGCAATCGTGGCAGTGTGTGCCAATCACGTTATCAATAAAAGCCAGCAGCTTGAATTTGCTGCCCAAATAGCGGCGATTGTGAATCTGAAACATATATTTCCAAATAAGGCATCTTGTGCAACGCATTATAATGCCAAACCGCAAAAATCACGCTATGGCTACGATGATTTTTCGCTTACTTGGTCTTTCTGCCGCCAACATGATTTTATTTCTCTGATAAAATAAGCATTCCTAACATTCAGGCCGTCTGAAACCTTTCAGACGGCCTCAACCTGTTTTCATCTGCCATCATGACTTATCCGATTCCCAAACCTCAAGAAAAAACCCGTTGGCTCAATCTCTCGCAAGGCTCATTGCCGTTGGCTTTGGCACGCCATTTGCCGCACAAGCAGCTTAAAGTGGTGTTGACCCAAGATGCCGAGCAAGCCCTGCGTCTTCAGACGGCATGGCAGTTTTTCCGGCCACACGATACGGCGGTTTTCCTGCCCGATTGGGAAACGCTGCCCTATGAGCGCTTTTCGCCGCATCACGATTTGGTGTCGGAACGCTTGGCCGCTTTATGGCAGATTAAAAGCGGCGCGGCGGATGTGCTATTTGTGCCGGTGGCGACGGCGATGCAGAAATTGTCGCCGGTGTCATTCTTGGCCGGACGCACGTTTTGGCTGAAAACCGGCCAGTCTTTGGATTTAGACGCGCTCAAAGGCAATTTGATTGAAGCCGGTTACAGCCATGTATCGAATGTGGTGGCCACAGGCGAATTTGCCGTGCGCGGCGGCATTGTCGATTTGTTCCCGATGGGCAGCGATATGCCCTACCGCTTGGATTTGTTTGACGACGAAATCGACAGCATCAAAACCTTTGATCCCGACACTCAGCGCACCGTCGCGCCCGTGAGCGAAATCCGTTTGCTGCCCGCCCACGAGTTCCCTACCGACGACGATGCGCAAAAAATCTTCCGCAGCCGTTTCCGTGATGAAATCGATGCCGACTATCACGCCGCGGCAGTGTATAAAGCGGTGAGCAACGGCCATTTCGGTGCGGGCGTGGAATATTATCTGCCACTGTTTTTTGAAAACGAGTTGGATACGCTGTTTGACTATGTCGGCGCTGATGCGCTGTTTGTCTGCTTGGGCGATGTGCATGCCGAAGCCGCGCGTTTTCAAAGCGATGTCAAATCACGCTACCAAATGGCGCAAGGCGATGAAACTTACCCGCCTTTGCTTCCACAGCATTTGTATCTCACTTCCGACCAATTTGCAGGCCGTCTGAAAGCTTATGCCCAAGTGTGGCCGGATGTATTCAGCCACGACCAAAACCTGCCCGATGTCGCGGTCAACCGCCAAGCCGAACAGCCTTTGCAAGCCCTGCTCGATTTTCAGACGGCCTTTGACGGGCGTATTTTGTTGTGCGCCGAAAGTCTCGGCCGCCGCGAAACCATGACCGGCTTTATGCAGCAAAACGGCATCAAAGCCAAAGCCGTGGCCGATTGGCAGGGCTTTTTGTCGGCACACGAGCCGCTGATGATTACCGTGGCGCCGCTGGCTTACGGTTTCCAGTTGCCCGAGCAAAACATCGCCGTAATTACCGAATCGGATTTGTATCAATACGTCGCCAAATCCCGCAAAACCAACCGCCGCAAAAAATACGCCGATGTTTCAGACGGCCTGTTGCGCGATTTGGCCGAAATCAACCTTGGCGATCCGGTGGTGCACGAAGAACACGGCATCGGCCGCTATATGGGCTTGGTTACCATGGATTTGGGCGGTGAAACCGCCGAAATGATGCTGCTTGAATATGCGGGCGAGGCGCAATTGTATGTGCCGGTGTCGCAGTTGCACCTTATCAGCCGCTATTCCGGCCACGCCCATGATAATGTGCAATTACACAAACTCGGCACCGCGGCATGGAACAAGGCCAAACGCAAAGCCGCCGAAAAAGCACGCGATACCGCTGCCGAATTACTCAATCTCTACGCCCAACGCGCCGCGCAGGAAGGCCATAAATTCGACATTAACGAATTGGATTACCAAGCCTTTGCTGATGGTTTCGGCTATGAAGAAACCGAAGACCAAGCCGCCGCCATTGCTGCAGTGATTAAGGATCTAACCCAAGGCAAGCCGATGGACAGATTGGTATGCGGCGATGTCGGTTTCGGTAAAACCGAAGTGGCCTTGCGTGCCGCATTTGTGGCCGTGATGGGCGGCAAACAAGTGGCCGTGTTGGCACCGACCACGCTTTTGGTCGAACAACACGCGCAAAATTTTGCCGACCGCTTCGCCGATTTTCCGGTTAAAGTGGCGTCTTTATCGCGCTTCAACAACAGCAAAACCACCAAGGCCGTCTTGGAAGGCATGGCCGACGGCACGGTCGATATCGTCATCGGCACACACAAATTGGTTCAGGGCGACATCCACTTCAAAAATCTCGGTTTGGTGATTATCGATGAAGAACACCGCTTCGGCGTGCGTCAAAAAGAGCAACTCAAACGCCTGCGCGCCAATGTTGATATCCTCACCATGACCGCCACGCCGATTCCGCGCACCTTAAGCATGGCGCTGGAAGGCCTGCGCGATTTCTCACTGATTACCACCGCCCCGAGCCGCCGCTTGGCCGTGAAAACCTTTGTCAAACCGTTCAGCGAAGGCAGCGTGCGCGAAGCCGTGTTGCGCGAATTGAAGCGCGGCGGGCAAGTGTTTTTCCTGCACAACGAAGTCGATACCATCGAAAACATGCGCGAACGCTTGGAAGCCCTGTTACCCGAAGCCCGCATCGGCGTGGCGCACGGCCAATTGCGCGAACGCGAGTTAGAACAAGTTATGCGCGACTTTTTGCAACAAAGGTTTAACGTCTTGCTCTGCTCGACCATTATCGAAACCGGCATCGACATCCCCAACGCCAACACCATCATCATCAACCGTGCCGACAAATTCGGCTTGGCGCAACTGCACCAACTGCGCGGACGCGTCGGCCGCAGCCACCACCAAGCCTACGCCTATCTGCTCACGCCCGAATACATCACCAAAGATGCCGAAAAACGCTTGGATGCGATTGCCGCCGCCGATGAATTGGGTGCCGGCTTCACCCTTGCCATGCAGGATTTGGAAATCCGCGGCGCGGGCGAAATCTTGGGCGAAGGCCAAAGCGGCGAGATGATGCAGGTCGGCTTCACGCTGTATACCGAGATGCTCAAGCAGGCTGTACGCGATTTGAAAAAAGGCCGCCAGCCCGATTTGGATGCGCCGCTGGGCGTGACCACCGAGATCAAGCTGCACAGTCCTGCGCTGCTGCCCGACGATTACTGCCCCGACATTCACGAACGCCTGGTACTCTATAAACGCTTGGCCACCGCCGAAACGCGCGAACAAATCAACGCCATTCACGAAGAATTGGTCGACCGCTTCGGCCTGACCGAACCTGCTGTGAAAACCTTGATTGAAAGCCACCATTTGCGCTTGCAGGCCAAAGAAATGGGTATTGCCAGCATCGATGCCAACAATGAAGCGGTGACCATCACTTTCGGTAAAAACAACTTAATCGACCCGACCGAAATCATCATGCTGATTCAAACCAACAAAAAATACCGCTTAGCCGGTGCCGACAAGTTACGCTATAGCGCGGAAATGGAAAATATTGATGTGCGGATTAATACGGTGAAGGAAGTACTGAAGACATTGAAAGAAAAAATATTGGTGGCAAAATAGGCTGAAAACCTATACACATATTAACGGGCAGCCAAAATAAGATACTCACTAGACATAATGATTGACCACTGTAATAAATATAAAAAACAACACTTAATTAACCAAACAACGGCCCCAATAAAGGCCGTCTGAACACGAAAGCCATCATGCCATGACACGCAACGAATTAATCGCCACCCTGCCAAAAGCCGAACTCCATGTCCATATTGAAGGCACATTTGAGCCGGAATTGATGTTTGAAATTGCCCACCGTAATGGTGTTGCCATCCCTTACGCCGATGTGGAGGAAATCCGTGCAGCTTATGATTTTCATAACCTGCAGTCTTTTTTAGATATTTATTATGCCGGTGCGGCGGTATTGCTGCATGAACGCGATTTTTATGATTTGACCCGTGCTTATCTGTTGCGCTGCCGTGAAGACAATGTCACCCATACCGAGATTTTTTTCGATCCGCAAACACATACCGAGCGCGGCATAACATTTGAAACAGTGATCAACGGCATCGACCGCGCCTGCCGTGATGCCGCACAAGAATGGGGTATTTCCAGCCGTTTGATTATGTGTTTTTTGCGCCATTTGTCGGAAGAATCGGCATTTGACACGCTGGAACAGGCTTTACCGTTTCGAGACAAAATCATCGGCGTGGGTCTGGATTCAAGCGAAGTCGGCCACCCACCGTCCAAATTCGAGCGTGTATTTGCCAAAGCGCGTGAATACGGCTTGCTGGCCGTGGCGCACGCCGGTGAAGAAGGCCCACCGGAATATGTGTATGAAGCCTTGGATTTACTCAAGGTGGCACGCATCGACCACGGCGTGCGCTCGGAAGAAGACGATGCGCTGATGCAGCGCTTGATTGATGCGCAAATGCCGCTAACCGTCTGTCCGTTGAGCAATCTCAAGCTGAAAGTAATCAATCACTTGAGCGCACACAATCTACACCGCATGTTGCAACGTGGCGTATTGGTAACGGTGAATTCTGACGATCCTGCCTACTTTGGCGGCTATGTGAATCAAAATTTTATCGAACTGGCAGAGGCTCTCGATTTAAGCAATGATGACATCCGTACGCTGTGTAAAAATTCGTTCAAAGCCTCGTTTATCAGTGATGCGGAAAAAGAAGCGTGGTATCGTCGCATTAATGAGACTGTTTAACCGTAGGACTTAACTTAATCAGAAAGGAATCCATATGGCTCAAGTAACATTTAAAGGCGATCCGGTAGAAGTAGGCGGCACCCTGCCACAAGTCGGCCAAACCGCCCCTGCATTTACCTTGGTGGCCACCGATTTATCCGAAAAAAGTCTGTCGGATTTTGCCGGTAAGCGCAAAGTGCTGAATATTTTCCCAAGCATCGACACCGGCGTGTGCTCAAAATCGGTACGCGAATTCAACGAGCGCGCCACCGGCTTAGATAACACCGTCGTTTTGTGTATTTCCGCTGATTTGCCGTTTGCCTTGGCGCGTTTCTGCGGTGCCGAAGGCATTGAAAATGTGACCTCGCTTTCGACTTTCCGTTGCAAAAACTTCAAGCAAGACTACGGTACAGAAATTCAGTCTTCTCCACTTAAAGGCCTAAATGCCCGTGCAGTGGTGGTATTGGACGAAAACGACCAAGTATTGCTCAGCGAATTGGTGTCTGAAATCGGCGAAGAGCCGGATTATGATGCGGCTTTGGCTGTGTTGTAAGCATTAAAATCATCAAGGCCGTCTGAAATTAAAGTTTCAGACGGCCTTTTCATTAAAAACTATTTCAACCTTCCAATACACTGGCTGCAGCGGCTTCTGCGTTCACTTTGGCAATCGCAGCTTCACGCGCGGCTTCATCGGCAAAAAGCGGGCTGGTGCCAATGATTTGGCCGTTGGTGGCCTTGAGGTTAAAGTAGAATTTGCCGTTGTTGCTTGCCTTTAACTCATAGCGTGCATCTTCGGCAGAATTTTTTCGGATCGACTCGATACCGTTTTGCGCAGAAGCTTTGCTGTTGTACTGTTCGCTTTTTAATAAGGTCTTATCATCATCACCCAGCAGGCTGAAGCTGAAATGACCATCATCGCTCTTACGTAATTCAAATACTGCCATGCTACACACTCCTTTCTCCAGTTGACTGTGCCATTCTCTATAACAGAGAGCGTAAATGAAAGACATTCCAAATAATATAAAAACAGCTTGCAATCGTGTCAATTAAATATATGCAAACTTTATAGATATCATGTAAACATGATGATTTCGTGATGATACAAATCAGGCCGTCTGAAACGTTTCAGACGGCCTTTGGCAATCAATAATCCACTTTAATGGCCGATGGTGCTTCAGCTGCTTCTGCTTGATGACTCAACGGCACCAAATCTAATTTATTCATCAGCAGACGGTCGCCGTCTTCATCCGGATTGTCGGTGGTTAAGAGTTTGTCGCCGTAGAAAATCGAATTGGCTCCGACCAAGAAACACATGCCTTGGGTCGATTCGCTCATACCCGTACGCCCTGCACTCAAGCGCACAAAGCTTTTCGGCATGGTGATGCGCGCTACGGCAATGGTGCGCACAAATTCCGTCCAATCCAAATCTTGTGCTTCAGCCAACGGCGTGCCTTCGACTCTAACCAATTGATTAATCGGCACACTTTCCGGCTGCGGGTCAAGATTGGCCAAGCTGGCAATCAAGCCGGCGCGTTCGGCACGGGTTTCATTCATGCCGACAATACCACCACAACACACTTTCAAACCGGCATGGCGTACTTTGCCCAAAGTATCCATGCGGTCTTCGTGTTGACGTGTATGAATGATGTCGTTGTAGCGCTCGGGGTCGGTATCGAGATTGTGGTTGTAGTAATCCAAGCCGGCTTCTTTCAAATCTTCGGCCATGCCGTCTTCCAACATGCCGAACGTACCACAGGTTTCCAAGCCCAAGGCTTTCACGGCTTTGATGATTTCGGATACGGTTTCCACGTCTTTCGGCTTCGGCCCGCGCCATGCCGCACCCATGCAGAAACGGCTGGCACCGCGTGCTTGTGCAATTTTGGCTTTGGCGACAATTTCATCGACATCCATCATTTGTTCTTTACCCAAGTCAGTATTGTGATGCGCCGATTGCGGGCAATAGGCGCAATCTTCGGGGCAGCCGCCGGTTTTGATGGAAAGTAAGGTGGAAAGTTGGATTTCGCGCGGATTAAATTGCTGGCGGTGGATTTCGGCAGCCTGATAAACCAAGTCTAAAAACGGCAAGGCAAACAAAGCTTCTACATCGCATTTTTTCCAATAACGCGCAGTGGGATGCGGCTTGCGCTCGGTTTGGCGGCGCAAGGCTACGGGAGAGAGAGTCATGTTGTGTTCTTTCTAAATTCACAGCGGCGCAATGACGCTGATGGCTTGACTGCCGGCACAATGACGACAGCGGCGGATAAAGGCCGTCTGAAGGACAGCCGTATCTTTATGCAAGGATTTAGGCTATGATTTCAGACGGCGTGGAAAGTGTAACCTGTTTAAAAAACCACCGCAAAGGATTTTTCATGAGTGCATTCAAATTAGCAATTTTCGATTGCGACGGCGTATTGGTCGACAGCGAACGCATTACCTGCGAAGTATTGACCCAATGCTTGGCCGAACTCGGCTTGGTGATGGACAGCCAAGAAGTCTGGCGTTTGTTCGTTGGCAAATCCATTCCCAAAAGCATGGAAATGATTGGTGAAATGTTGGGCGAAAGGCCGCCTGAAAGCATGTGGCAGGAATTTGCCAAGCGCGCCAATGCCGCATTGAAAGAAGATGTTGAAGCGGTGAAAAACATCGAAACCGCACTGGATGCGCTTGAGATTCCCTATTGCGTGGCATCCAACGGTGACTTTGCCAAGATGAACACCACGCTCGGCGCTACCGACCTGCTGCCGCGTTTTCAAGACAAAATGTTCAGCGCCACTCAGGTCAAAACAGGCAAGCCGGCACCGGATTTGTTTTTGCTCGCCGCAGAAACCATGGGCTACGCGCCGCAAGATTGCGTGGTGATTGAAGACAGCCCCACCGGTGTCGTCGCCGCGCTTGCTGCCGGCATGACACCATTTGGCTATGCCCAGTGGACACCGCATGCGACTTTGCAGGAAGCCGGTGCGCGGATATTGTTTGACGATATGGTGCAACTGCCGCAATTGATTCGGGATTATCCGTCATCAAAATAAAAGAAAATTTCTTATTTTAACTAATTAATCAATATCTTATGCATTTTACGCCATGCTACATAGCGGTTGCCACCGTTTGGCCGTTTGCATCCTTCACATCCTTGATGCCAAACCATTTCAACAGGGCATTCATCGCTAACCATCTGCTTCTCGGTTGCGCTGGATTCCTGCCCGCGCATGACCGCACATTCGGCAAGATTCATCTGCATTTTAAGAAAGAAGCGGCCTAACTCATGCGTGAATGTAGACGCATCAGCCTGTTGCAATAAAGCAATGGTATTTTCACTCGGGCTAAAAAACCACGCTCGGATTGATCCAGTTGATTTTCAAAATCGACAGGGGTATTATAGTTCTCGTGGGATATGCCTTCTTTCGTTTCGGACGTTAGGGTTTACAGGGACACGGCGTGATTTAACACTTCAAGGGCATTGGCCGATTGAGGATACTTCCACGCAGAAACGGTGCGTAAATCGCGCCGTTTTTTGCTTGCACCAGCCAGATACACCATTACCCCATCATCAAACTCTTTAGCAAAAGCCATGCGTTTGTTATTGGTTCCGGCCATATCTTCAAAGTGCACCGCGTCATAATCCGCAACAATCTGCAGAATACGCTCAATATTGGTTTCCGTAATCACAATTTGGCTGCGCAACGCTTCACTTCCCGAATCACCATGATTTTTTCTATACCTGCTACGACCAATGCCGCATATGCCGTATAAATCGCTGCTTGTTTGAGCCTATACAATCGTTTCCATAAGCTGATTGACTAAATAGATCATCAAGACTTCCCACAGCGAATCCACCACGCGCAGCCTGATTCAGACGGCCTTATGGTATATGCCATCTGAAAACTTATAACGAAAACGCATTAAATTAAAACCAACCATTCTTTCCCTTTTTCAGACGGCCTGTATAAAGTAACGCTACCTTCAAATGCCTGCTGTTGCAGGCATACGCAGCACAAAATCAAAATGTGGCGACCGTTGCCGACAATATTCAGCAACGCACCGCCTCGACAAAGGAACCGTCATGAGTCAAGCCAATCCGTTACCTGCCGAAATTTCGGCGCAACTACCTGCCCTGTCGCCAACCCAACTGGCTTGGCTGTCGGGCTATTGCTGGGCACAAAGCCAAGGCGCTGTAAGCGGTGCTGGTGTGGTACCAGCTGAGTTTGCCGCTGAAACCGCTGCCCCTGCTGTTGCCCGCCGTGTTACCGTATTATCCGCTTCGCAAACCGGCAATGCCCGTCGCGTGGCCGAATCTCTACATCAAAAACTCGAAGCCGCCGGCGTGAGTGCGCGCTTGGTTGGTGCGGCCGACTTCAAGAGCAAAACCTTACCTGAAGAAGACATTTTATTGCTGGTAACTTCCACCCAAGGCGAAGGCGAACCGCCGGAAGAAGCCGTGCCACTGTATAAATTCGTGTTCGGCAAAAAATCACCTGATTTGAGCAAACTCACCTTTGCTGTATTGGGTTTGGGCGATTCTTCTTACCCGAATTTCTGCCAAGCCGGTAAAGATTTCGACAGCAAATTCGCCGGATTGGGCGGCAGCCGTCTGACTGATTTGGGCGTGTGCGATTTGGATTTCCAAGCCGCTGCCGATGCGTGGGTCGATGCGCTGGTGCCAAAAGTAGCCGAACTTTTTGCTCAAGCGTCTGCCGCACCTATCGCTAATGCTACTGCCGCTTCGGCAGCCACAACCGGCGGTGCAGTGTATACCAAAGAGCAGCCTTACACCGCCACTTTATCCGTGCGCCAAAAAATTACCGCACGCACGGCCGAAAAAGATGTTGAACACATCGAAATCGATTTGAGCGGCTCAGGTATTCAATACCAAGCCGGTGATGCATTGGGCATTTGGCCGTTGAACGCGCCCGATACCGTGCAAGAAATCTTGAATCTTGCCCAATTAAACGGCTCAGAAACGGTCAAACTCGCCGATGGCAAAGAAACCGATCTTCAGACTGCCTTAACCGAGTTTGCCGACATCACGCAAAATACCCCTGCTTTCCTGCAGCAATATGCCGAATTGACCGACCACGCCGAGCTGCGCGAAATCGTGTCCGACAGCGACAAACTCGATGCCTATCTGGCGATTACACCGCCTGTGGGTGTGTTGGCGACCTACCCGAAAGCTTTGGATGCGCAAACCCTGTTCGGCCTGTTCCGCCCGCAAACTCCACGCCTGTATTCCATCGCTTCGGCGCAGGATGAAGTCGGCGAAGAAGTGCATCTCACCGTCGGCGTGGTGCGTTTCGACCATCACGACCAAACCTACACCGGTGCAGCTTCGGGCTTTATCGGCGAGCGTTTGGAAGAAGGCGGCGAAGTGAAAGTATTCGTCGAGCCCAATCCGCATTTCCGCCTACCTGCCAACGGCGACACGCCGATTATCATGATTGGTGCAGGCACCGGTGTGGCCCCGTTCCGCTCGTTTATGCAGCAACGCGAAGCCAACAGTGACGGCGGCAAAAACTGGCTCTTCTTCGGTAACCAACGTTTTTCCGATGATTTCCTGTATCAAATCGAATGGCAGCAATTTCGCAAAGACGGCTTACTGACCCGTGCCGATTTGGCCTGGAGCCGCCAAGGAAAAGACAAAGTGTATGTGCAGCACAAAATCACGGAAAACGCCGCTGAAGTGTGGGCATGGCTGCAAGAAGGCGCGCATGTGTATGTGTGCGGCGATGCAACCCGCATGGCACGCGATGTCGAAGAAGCTTTGTTGACCGTGATTGCCGAACAAGGCGGATTAAGCCGCGATGATGCAGAAGACTACCTCAACGATTTGCGTGAAGACAAACGCTACCAACGCGATGTGTATTGATTAACTATCTCGATTTTCCTCCACCTTGAAGTAGCTTATGCCGTCTGAAAGATTTCAGATGGCCTTTTTTTCAGACGGCCTTTACATGTTTGGCGGTAAAAATCCAGTATAATGCCACTTAAACACAGCAATAAGGTAAAATAAATTGGAAGGATTACAACAGCTTATACAAATGTTAATCGCATTTGTGAATTGGATATTGAAATTACTCGACTTTTTGTTTTAAACTTAAGCCCAATCATTCATTTATTAAAGCAGATTTTCCATCATGCACACGCAAATTCGCTCAGTTGCTTATTTCTATTGGTACCACACCAACGTGCGGTACTTTTTTGCGCTTGTCTGAAGCATAGAGAAATAAGCAAACGCGAAACATGCCGCCACGTGAAATCGGGCGGCATTTTTGTTTTCAAGCTTTAACGGTTGCCGCCCAAAAATCAAAAACACCCAAACTTTTAAGGAGCAACCCATGAAACCCGCCACCACTACCTTCACCCAAGCCAACCCATTGCACCGCTGCCGCATGATTGTCGATGGCAATATCCACCGCAGCGATTTGTGCGACGGCACATTGCCCGATGCTTCGGCAAACCTGATTAGCGAAGCCATGCTGCCGAACATCCGCACTATCGCCACCTTAATCGCCGCCGAACGTCATCAGTTCAATCAAGCCAGCCCGGCCGTGTTCACCGAAGAAGCCGATTTCTTTGCCGCCCGCATTTTGGTTTTGGGTGTGCGCCGCTTTCATCTCGACATCACCTTAATCCCGATGCTCAAAACCGCCAACCAACGCGCCCAAGCCTTCGCGCTCAAACATAATTTGCCGTTTACTCCGGCCGATATGCAAATGGCGCTGCACCCCAACCGTCCGGCCAACCTGCTCATCATCGAAACCGAACACAAAATGGAAAGCCAAGGTAATTTGATTGCCAACACTTTAGCCTTTGCCGCCAAATTGCCGCGTTTGCCTTTGTAAAAAACCACAACCCGACTTGATAAATATTGAATTTCCCCTATATTACGACTCATAATCTGTTTGACGGATTTTGCCGAGTCAATCGGCTCAGACACAACACCATCTTTATTATGGAAGCCAAAATGAAAAAAATCATTGCCTTAGCCGTATTATCGACTTTCGCGTTAGCTGCCTGCAAAGACGATACTCAAGCAAAATTGGAACAACAGCAAAAACAAATCGAAGCGCTGCAACAACAATTAAGCCAACAAAATAACCAAGCCGCTGCACAAGAAGACAACACTGTTTATCAATTGGCAGAAGATGCCGTTAAAGATACCATTCCTGCCGAAGCCTTGGCCAACAACGGCAACGGCGAACCGGTAACCGGTACCGACGGCCAACAATATATTTACGACCAATCTACCGGCAGCTGGTTGCTGCAAAGCTTGATTGGTGCGGCTGCCGGCGCATTTATTGGTAGCGCTTTGGCAAATAAATTCACCAAAGCCAATAACCAAAACAGCCCGGTTGCCCAACGCGCACGCGATAGCTATTACCAAAGCGCCCGCCCGAACACACGCATCAGCCAGCAGCTGAACACCCGTTCTGTTCCAGCTCAAAACCGTGCCGCCACCACGCCAAACTACCGCCAAACTCAGGCTGCACCATCTAATACTCGTCGTGCTGCCCCAGCCCGTCGCGGTATGGGTCGCCGCCGTTAATTGAATACAGGCAGGCCGTCTGAAACTTTTCTTTCAGACGGCCTTGTTCATTTCTAAAATATATCAAAATTTAAAACCTGATTAATTTAATATATTTTATTGCTATAAAGATAGTAAAAACCATTTATTCCAAAGCACACGCCTTTTCAGTACAATAAGCCATCTGAAATGCCAACCATAAAGGAAACAGCATGAGCATCCATCACAAACTGATTATTTTGGGTTCGGGCCCTGCCGGTTACACCGCCGCCGTTTACGCTGCACGCGCCAATCTGAATCCGGTGATTATTACCGGCATTGAGCAAGGCGGCCAATTGATGACCACTACTGAAGTGGACAACTGGCCAGCCGATGCCGAAGGTGTGCAAGGCCCAGAATTGATGGCACGTTTCCAAGCCCACGCCGAACGCTTCGGCACAGAAATGATTTTCGACCAAATCCACACCGTTGATTTGCAACACCGCCCGTTCTCACTCAAAGGCGACATGGGCGAATACACTTGCGATGCCCTGATTATCGCTACCGGCGCTTCAGCCAAATACTTGGGCTTGCCGAGCGAAGAAACCTTCGCCGGTAAAGGCGTATCCGCTTGCGCCACTTGCGACGGTTTCTTCTACCGCGAGCAAGATGTGGCCGTGGTCGGCGGTGGCAATACTGCTGTCGAAGAAGCGCTTTACTTGGCCAACATCGCCAAAACCGTTACCCTGATTCACCGCCGCGACACCTTCCGCGCCGAAAAAATCATGGTCGACAAACTGATGAAACGCGTTGAAGAAGGCAAAATCATCCTTAAACTGAATGCCAACTTAGACGAAGTATTGGGCGATGATATGGGCGTGACCGGCGCACGTTTGAAACACAACGACGGCAGCACAGAAAACATTGATGTGAAAGGCGTATTCATCGCCATTGGCCACAAGCCGAACACCGATATTTTCAAAGGCCAATTGGATATGGATGCCACCGGCTACCTGCAAACCAAAGGCGGCACGGCAGACAATGTCGGCGCGACCAACATTGAAGGCGTGTGGGCAGCAGGCGACGTTAAAGACCACACCTACCGCCAAGCCATCACCAGCGCGGCTTCAGGCTGCCAAGCAGCTTTGGATGCAGAGCGTTGGTTGGACAGCCAAAATCTCTAAATCACCACTCACTGAGGCCGTCTGAACGTTTCAGACGGCCTTTTCTGATGTATTCAAATATAAAATGTTTAGCTTATGCTTTTGTTGCCTCTGACACATAAGCAAAGCAAAATCAGGTTATAATTGACGCCACGCGTGTGTCTATTCATCTTAAAAATCTAGCCATACATAAAAAAATCAACGGCTTGCGCTATCTATCTCAAGCAATATCCATCAAGCCCATATTTTTTATGGAGAACACCCAATGAAAAAACTCACTACCCAAAACCTGCACACACAGCTCAGCGAAGCGCTTGAAAGCAAAGAATTTGTGTTGATTCTCAACGCAATTATCGAATTTTTGCGCAGCGGCGGTAGAAGACAAGCATCACAGCGTTTTGATTTAATCATTGCCACGCTGAAAGACAATCCGGATTTGGCGCGCAAATTCAGCCAACGCTTTTATATTTGGCTGGAAAAGGTACACGTTTATCCGGCGCTGATTAAGCTCGGCCTTTTTTCGCGCGACAGTTTTATCCGCGAAATCAGCAGCCGTATTTATGAACGCTTCAGCCCGTCTTTCAAAGATTTCAGTAATTTATTGGAAGTTTTTCTCTATCTTTTCCATACCCAAAACGACGAAAAATGGCTACAAACCCTTAATCTGCGCCAATGGCTGGCATTGTACGAGCTGATTGAAGAACATGCCGATCCGACCTTGCTGCAAATTGTGCAACGCAAGCTGACCGATTCATTGCTGCGTTCAATGGAAATGCTTTCGCTTTGGATTGCTTCCGAAGCCATCGAGCCGGAATTAGTGCGCATTGCACCACGCCTGCTGCATTCTGATTCGCCTTTTGTCGGCTTGCAACGTGAAATGGCCAAGCTGATTGAGCATTACCGCCTTGAAACCACGCCTTACGATACCGCGCATTTAGAAGTGATGTTCGACCAATGCGTGACACAAGTGGAATATCTGGCCCGCCGCGGCACCGGTGCAGGCTCCGGCTCATCAGTGAAAGTGGCGCACTTATTAGAACGCCTGCAGCAGACCATAGGCCGTCTGAAACTCTTAACCGACATTCAAACCCAGCCGCATCAGCGCACACGCTTAACCGTTGTGTTGATGAATTACCTGATTAACGCCGCTGTCGGCCAATACAGCACACGCGAATTGCGCCGCAGCAGTATCCGCATGTTGGCACGCAGCATCACCGAAAACACCAGTAACCACGGCGAACACTACATCACGCGTGACCGCAAAGAATACATGAGCATGCTCTATTCGGCAGCCGGTGGCGGCGTGATTATCGCGCTGATGGCGCTGAATAAAATCCATATCGGCACGCTGGGCTACAGCGAATTTTTCACTTCCGTTCTATCCGGCCTGAATTACGGCATAGGCTTTATGATTATTCATATGCTGCATTTCACCGTCGCCACCAAGCAGCCCGCCATGACCGCCGCGCGCTTTGCCGAAAAAGTTGATTTAAATGAACGCGGCCGCGCGGTTGACAATAAATTGGCCAAGCTGTTGATTGACGTGTGCCGCTCGCAAAGTGTGGCCGTATTTGGTAATGTGGTCGTCGCCATTTTGTTGGCAGGCGTGATTTCGGCGGCTTTCATGAGCAGCAACCAACAGCCTTTATTGAGCGAACAAAGCGTGGCGTATCAATTGAAATCGATTGATATCTTTACCCAGCCAACATTGTGGTATGCTGCGATTGCCGGCGTTTGGCTGTTTTGCTCGGGGATTATCGCCGGCTTTTTTGACAACCGCTCCGACTATCTCGACTTACGCAACCGCCTGACCGTGAATCCGTTTTTACGCAAAATCATGCCTGCTACCTTGCGTAAACACTTTGCCGAATACATGCACAACCATTACGGCTCGCTGATGGGCAATTTCATTTTTGGTATGCTGCTGGGCATGACCGGCTTTTTCGGTTATCTCTTCAACCTGCCGCTCGACATTCGCCATGTAGCCTTCTCTTCAGCCAACTTGGGTTATGCGGCAGTAAGCGGCGATATTGGTGCAGCTGCCTTTATCTACGGCATGATTGGCGTGTTGGCCATCGGCACGGTGAACCTGATTGTCAGCTTTGTTTTGGCTTTATATGTCGCCCTACGCTCTCGCGGTACTGAAATCGGCAGCATGTCAAACTTAATCAAAAACGTGTGGACGCAAGTCAAAACCAATCCGCTGCAATTGGTGTATCCGGTGCACATACCAAATAACGGCAATGGCAACGGTAAAGACAACGGCGACCCTAAATCACGCTAAGCCCTTAAAATTTAAAAGCAATTATTCGCAGGATTCTTCAATGTAAGAATCCTGCTTTTTTGTGTTCAGACGGCCTATTTTGCCAAAATCATAAATGACTACATTCAACTACAAAAATGATTGCGCAATCAAAAAAGCAACGATAATATGCCGATTAGCCATTGCCACAAGCATCAGGCCACATTCCAAAGAACACAATTCAGGAGAAAATCAGCATGGATCAATTTGTTTACCGCATGGGCAATTTAACGCCTGAAGCTGCCCAACAACTCGGCCAATCCTTCCACACACTCAAACCAAGCCAATACAAAGATGGTGCCTACCGTCTGCGTCGCTATTCCAAATTCGACTATCAGCGCAGCAGCGGCAACATCGAATTACAAGCCGGTGCGCAGTTTGTGCAAAGCTCGGATTTAAACCGCTTTCAAGGCGACATTGCCCGCACTTACGACGACTTAACTGATGAAACCATCCGCAGCGAGGGCTTTGCCCACATGATGGCATCGTTTGCCGATTACGCCGATTTACCGGAAAACGTTGAAATCGAAGTACATCAAATGCGCATCATTGCCAAATCAGCTGCCGAAGCGGCTGTGGCTACGCCCGAAGGTGTGCATCAAGACGGTTTCGACCGCATCGGCGTGTTCACCGTTGCCCGCCACAATGCCGATGGTGGCGAGCTTTATCTATGGCAAAACCAAAACGACAACGAAACCTTAGCTGCCTGCACGCCGCAAGCAGGTGACTTTTGCGTGTTAAACGACAAAACCATTTGGCACAGCGCATCGCCTGTGGCTGCGATTGAAGAAAATCAAGCCGGCTACTGGGATTTGTTTGTCTTAACCGCCAACCGCAGCTAAACACACCATTACAATAAAAAGGCCGTCTGAAAGCACCCCTGCCTTTCAGACGGCCTACGACCAAAGAGAACAAATATGAACTACCCTATTGATACCATCAGAAGCCACTTTCCCGCCCTTTCTCAAGCCGATGACAAAGGCCAGATGCCGCTGCTGCTCGACGGCCCCGGCGGTAGCCAAGTACCGACGCAAGTATTGCTCGCCATCACCGATTATCTCGGCCGCTACAACAGCAATCTGGGCGGCTACGCCGATGCCGGTTTGAAAACCCAAGCCGTAAATCAAGCCGCTCGTACCGCCGCCGCCGATTGGCTGGGCTGCAATGCCGATGAAATTGTGTTCGGCTTAAACTCTACCAGTTTGATGTTCAACATCAGCCGTGCGGTGGCGCAAACTTGGCAGGCCGGTGACAACATCATCGTCAGCAGCCTTGACCATTTTTCCCACGTTTCATCATGGCAGCGCGCCGCCGAAGATCGCGGCGTAGAAGTCCGCACCCTGCCGCTCACGGCAGATGGCACCGATTTGGATGCCGACAAACTGGCCAATTTGATTGATGACAAAACCCGCTTGCTGGCATTTTCACTCGCATCCAATGTGCTGGGCACCATTCCCGATGCCGCCAAACTGATTCAGACGGCCAAACAAAAAGGCGTATGGGTCAGCGTGGACGGCGTACATGCGGCGGTGCATCGTTTGCCCGATGTGAAAGCCCTAGATTGCGATTTTTTCTTTGCTTCTGCCTACAAACTCGGCGGCCCGCACTTAGGCATGATGTACGCCCCAAAAGCGCATTTAAGTAATTTGAAACCGTACAAAGTCGAGCCCGCCGCCGACATCGCGCCCAACCGTTGGGAGCAAGGCACGCAGTCATTTGAAGCGCAAGCCGGTTTTGTGGCCATGATTGATTATTGGGCAAACTTGGGCGGCAAAGTTTCAAACGGCCGCCGCGAAGCCTTAGCCGAAAGCTACCGCCAAGTCGAAGCCTATGAACAAAGCATCAGCGCGCGCGTGTTGGCGCATATCGCCCAACGCCCCTATATCCGCCTTTATGGCAAAAACAGCGAAAACGACCGCACGCCGACCTTTGCTTTCAATTTAGTCAAAGACGGCCAACTCTGCGATGCCACTGCGGTCAGCCGCTGGTTTGGCGAAAAAAATATTGCACTTGGTGCAGGCAATTTCTACGCGCTGAATGTGGTGCGACATTTGGATTTGGTCGAACACGGCTTCTTGCGCATCGGCTGTCTGCATTACACCCATACCGATGAAATCGACCGCTTTTTTGCGCTGCTAGACGATTATGCGCGAGAAATTGGCGCTTTGTAATACAAAAGGCCGTCTGAAAAAATATTTTTCAGACGGCCTGAGACCTTTGTAAAACCCTAGATTTGAATACAGTTCAAAGTTGTAGCAGCGCAGAAAGCGCAGGCATATCACTTAGATAGACAAGCTTTCGAGCAGCGCACAACGAAGAAATGTGCCAAAGATAGGGATTTTGCAAAGGTCTTGGTCTTTTTTATATCCTAGTTACATACGCCCCAATTCGCGTTGCAGGGCTTGAATATTTTGCTGGCGGTCGAGTACCGAACCTTCCAGATTTTTGATTTGCTGGCGGTCAATGGTGCCACCTTTTACCGCACGCGCTTGTGCCAACGATTTTTGCGCTTCAGATAAGGCTTTGCGCTCGTTGCTCAATTCGGTTTCCAAAATGGCGCGGCGGCTGTTGCTGGCAGCTGGTTTGGGCGCAGGTGCGGCAACAGATGGCGTGGTCGGACGAATCGGTGCCACCGGTGCTTTGGCTTTAGCTCTCACTGTTTTATTTGAACTGCGCTTGGTGTGCGTAGCCGCTTTAGCCGCTTTGGGCTGTGGTTTAGGCGCAGCCACCTCTTCAGGCGCATCGTAGCGCGCACTACTGTATCGGCCAATGGGCGGCAAATCAGGCGCATGGCAGCCACCCGATGGACGTGATGTATAGACGATTGTACCGTTGATTTTGCAGGTATAGATTTTGCCGGCTTCTGCTGCGACGCTCGAAAATGCAATAACAACGGCAAAGGTATTTAAAACAAAGTATTTCATGTCCATTCTGACACACCACACCTACGTTTCAGACGGCATGATGATAATAGTAAAGTGAGTGGGACAATGTGTATTTGGCCGCTTACGCAATCAGTTCAACGATTTCTTTAAAATCATAATCTTGCTATAATTTTTCAGACGGCCTTTTTATTAGGAGCTGTACTAGATAACTAGAATAAATTCTGCTTTACTAATTGTTTTAAAATAGAAATTTGAACTTTTATTTCACTGTGGTTAAAACGCCATTCACATTCCTTCAAATACAGCTCAAAATGTTCTTTGGGAATGCCGTTAAACTTACGTAAGTGGCGTTTTGCCTGATTCCAAAAGTTCTCAATTCCGTTAATATGATTTTGTCGATCAGCAAAGTGTGTGCTGTGATTGATGCGAAAGTGGCTAAACTCACTCACATCAAGTACGTCATAGCTTTTGTAACAATCAGTGTAAACAATACTGTCAGGCTTTACTTGCTCACGTATTATCGGCAATAAAGTGGCAGTTTGTGTATTGGGCACCGCAACGGTGTAAACCTTGCCGTTGCGCTTCAGAAGCCCGAATACAGCGACTTTGCCAGCCGCACCGCGACCACGTTTGCCTTTGCGCTGTCCGCCAAAATAGCTTTCATCAACCTCTACTTCACCATCAAACATTTCCAGATGCGGGCTGTTATGGAAAATCAGTAAGCGTAAACGATGAAAGTAATAGGCTGCTGTGTTTTTATTAACGCCGACTAATTGAGCTGCGGTACGGGCAGTAACACCCGCAATAAACAGTTCAATCAGTTTGTTTTGCTTGTACTGACTTAAACGA
This sequence comes from Neisseria sp. CCUG17229, assembly GCF_047839235.1. Classification (NCBI taxonomy): domain Bacteria; kingdom Pseudomonadati; phylum Pseudomonadota; class Betaproteobacteria; order Neisseriales; family Neisseriaceae; genus Neisseria; species Neisseria sp. CCUG17229. Next base: position 1,081,411 of record NZ_CP181247.1, on the reverse strand, counting down.
CTTCTTCTCATAGGGATTATTCTAACCTGAAATTAGATTTCCCTAGTTATCTAGTACAGCCCCTTAATATATTTTAAATAATTTTAAGCACGCTGTAAGCCTTGATATTACTAGGTTTCAGAGCTTATTTCCCTACGGATACCTTGCAATATCCCTACATTATGTTATAATGAAGTAAAACCTACATTGTCGGACGATGTCGTCTTATTACAAGGTATCTCTCGTCTTATGAAAAATGATTTAGTTAAAAAAAGTAACTCACTCAATGAAGCTCACTATTTCCTAACGGTCGCCGAGTATCGCATTTTGCATATGGCTTTTTCTACTTTGGCGGAGTGTGATGTCAATCCTGAATTTTTCCGTAATGTCCGTTTTACCATTCGGGCAAGGGATTATATGGAATTGTACGGGGTGGACAGAACCACAGCCTATCAAGCTCTGAGAGAAGCATCTGAACGGCTATTTGACCGCTACTTTACCTATGATGAACTGGTGGACAAGAATTTAATGCTTTATGAACGCATAAAATCACGGTGGGTTACTAAGATTGGCTATCTTGATAGCCAAGCTTATATCACATTCTTTTTGTCTGATGATGTGTTGTCTATGGTGGGCAATCTTAAAGAGCAGTACACCTATTTGAACCTGTACAAATTGGCTAATTTAACCAGTATTTACGCCATTAGGGTCTATGAAATGCTTATGCAGTGGCGAAAAACAAAGACCGTTCCAGTGATTGAATTGGAAGAATTGCGGTTTAGACTGGGGATTGCCGAAAATGAATATCCTAGAATGGATAATTTTAAAAGCCGTGTTTTAGATACTGCTATTCAACAAATCAATGAATTTACCGACATTACCACCAGTTATGAGCAAATCAAAGACGGACGCAAAATTACAGGGTTTAGATTTAGCTACAAAGACAAGGTGAAACAACCAAAAGCCCTACCCAATAAAACCGAAAGAGACCCAACAACCGTTGATATTTTTGACGGCTTTACCGACCTTGAACGCCAAACGATACAGCAATGCATTGATGAACATATTGAGCGATTGGAAACCAAAGGCGAAACAGTGGGCGAATATTGGCGAGAGAACATTACCAAAAAAGCGATTGCTGAAAAGTGGGGGCTTGATGTGTTAGCTGAACAACAACGCAAAGAGCGAGAATACAAAACACGATTAGCCATAAAACAGGCTGAAATGCAAGCCAAAGCAAGAGCTGAGCAAGAAAAGGCGGAGAAAGCCGAACAACGCAAAAAAGCGATGATTGCCAAATTTGAGAGCTTGCCCCACGATGAGCAAGAACGAGTTTTGAATGAAGTAGGGGAAAAGGTGGGCGGTGTGTTTGGTGATTTTTACAAAAGGGCGAGAGAAAACGGTACGGCCCATAAAGATGTGATGTTTATGAGCTGGTTTTTTAAGATTTTGGAATGCTAATTATTGAATTTGCAATGCAAATTAACTATAATATGGTTAGCTGTAGAGTTAATAGGAATGAGTGCTATATTCAACTCATTTCAAAAATTCAACTTTTATTTGGAGTAAGTAATGAAAAATTTTTCTTCAATTTTGGCACTCTTTTTGTCAATATCTTTGCTGACGTCCCCTGCCTTTGCAAAAACAAAAACAGTTAGATTTGAAAATGGGAGTTATTCCGCTTCATATTCTGGTAGCATAAAAGGGTATAATTATGATAAATATATTTTTTATGCCCAAGAAGGACAAAAATTAAATATTAGCCTTAACTCACAACATTCAGATGTTGTACTATATGGTTATGATGATTTTTTGCCAAATGAGAATTATACTTTACCAAAAACAGGAAAATATGAGGTGCGTGTTGTTTTACCAAGAGCGCAATCTCGTAAGAAGATTGTTGATAAATATAGAATAAATATTCAAATCACAAACTAAAATACTCATACTATTTACTTAATGCCCTCTCATTACTTTAGCAAGGGGAGGGTATCAAAGCAATAAACTTAGGTCGGTGCAACATCTATTGCACCAGAAACAGCACAGCCACTATAAATTTTCCCTGAGTAACTCAATTTTGCAGTAAATTCATTTTCATGCCCATCATCCTCAATGCAAGTTTTCTTTTCTATGTTTAGTAAAATAGATTGTCCATTGAGTGTACCTGAATAATTTATACCCTGATTTAGCATAGAGCTAGAAACAACTACTAGAACTTCTAGACTAAAAAAATCAGCATCTATACTTAGCTTATTACCTTTAACTACTGCACGCCAACTTTGATTTTTATTACCAAAAGCGGTAAAAGATAACAAATCTAAAGGTTTATTTGCTATATAAGCTTTCTTGTAAGCGGTATTGGTGCAAGATGCCAGTAATAAACCACTTATTAAAGAGACCGCTATTAAGTATAAATAACGCATAATTAACCCTAAAATATAATTAAGATAATAATTGACTTCCTCACTTTAGGGAGGGGAGGAAGTCAATTATTATCTGGGGTTACAACCTTTAAATAAAATTTCGCTTGATGGTGATAAAATATTGATACCACTTAAGCTGCGATAATTTGTGCTATCCATATAGTTGGTCATCATATTATATTTACCAACTAAGCCAAAATAGGTCTCCACATTGTCTGAAGAGTCTTGGTTTCTCTCCATAATAATTTTTTTACCATTTATATAAGTAGACGCTGATGTAGGTAAACCATATTTATTAAAGCTATAACGAACAGTGACTTTTTTTCCTTGTTGGCAATTATACGCCACTTTTCCAATAAAAGGCTTAATGTCGGTTTGGGCAAATGCCATATTAATAAAACCTAAAGAGCTTGTTAGTAATATGATTGAAAACAAAGAAGTGGTATGCTTCATAAAAAATACCTCCAAAATATATGATGCTTCTCCTAATATTATATTATAATAGAGAACAAAAACAATGCCTGTACCCGAAAAGTACGATGACCACGCACTCAAGGGCAATCTTAAAATTTACCGTGAGTGCCACCTAAATCCTGATTTACTCCTTGCGTATCAAATCACAGACGATAGCGTAAAAATAGTTGCCATAGACAATCACAACAACCTGTTTAAAATTTTGAGTAATCGCTAATTGTTACTTCAAATCCGCCACACAATACCTATCACCCTTACTGCCATAATTACATTTACTTTCAATGATTTTCACACATAACCGCTTGTCGCAATTACTGGTTTGTAGGCGTTGTAAGTTTTGAGCTTTCTCAATTTTGGCGACTAAGTGGTCTAATTCGGCTCGTCTCGCTCCTATCTCGTCCAAACTTGGCACAAACCACAGCATAAACCCAAAGCAACACGCCATAAACACCGTAAAACCGCCAAAATACCAAAGGTTGTTACGCCAATCTAGTTGCTTTTTGGCATTAAAAATATCCCCTACCACTTTACGCAAGTTATCAGAATGCACATTTAAGCGACTTAGGGGCGTTTCTAAGCCCCTTTGAACACTTTCCCCTACCATACCTACCACCCCACCCATTAAATCGCTCTGAAGCGATTTTAGAGCGGTTTTTTCGCTTTCTAGTGCCTTAATCGCTTTTTGGATACTTTCATCTTGCTGTTTAGATTTCTCTAACAGCCCTAAAACCACTTCAATGAGTTCGGTGTTTTCTTGGTTACTCATCGGCTAAATCCCCAATCTTGCTTGTTTTGTTGTTTTTCTTTCTGTCGCTCTTGTTCTTTGGCTTGCTGTTCTGCTAATCGTGCCTGTTCTTGTCGCTCTAAACGCTCCTGTAAGCGATTTTGTAGGCTTGCCTGTGCTTTGGCTAGTAAATCACTTTCCGCCCATTGTCGTGGCTCTATGGTGCGGTCCTGTGCGTTTTGGTGGTCTATTTGGGCGTTGTATGCCCTGCGTTCGTCATTAGCTCGGCTAATCTCGGTTTCTATCCCCTTTCGTCTCATGGCGGTTACTTGGGGGGGGGGCGTGGATTTGTGCCTGTTTGCCGTTGCCAATCTCTTCATAACTGCGGTGGTCTATCCGCTCGGCTATCCCTGCTCGCTCTAAATGGGCGTTTGCTATGCGTTCCCAATCTTGGCGAATGGCTAGTATTTCCTTGCTTGTTGGCTCTAACCCTAGCTTTTTTCGCTTGGCGTTGGATAATTCAAGGTCTATTTTGTCGGTTAAAACTAGGTTGTTTTGTTGGTCTAGCTCCGCCTTGCGTGTGGTTAGCATGATATGGGCGTGATAGTTCCGCTCGTCCCCTGCTCGGCTTGGGGCATGTATGGCAACATCTGCCACACAATCATAACGGTTTACTAAGTGCTGGGCGAACGCTATCGCCAACTCCTGCCGTTCTTGCTTGTCTAACTCGTGGGGCAATGCGATGACAAATTCTTTGGCGGTTCTAGCGTCCTTGCGGTTCTCTCGCATTTCTGCCAAGTTCCATAACTCGCTACGGTCAATCTTAGTCCCTAGATTGCTGATAATTTGGGTATGGGCTATCTTTTGATGTCTTGCCCTTTTAGTGTAGTCGTGGGTTAGTCCTGTTCTTTGGTCGTGGATTTTTTCCCCTGCACGATAGGCGATACTAGCCGTTGCGGTTCGTCCGCTACTTCTTGATACATTTACGCTAAGGGGCGATATTTCATTTCTGATAAAAGGGTTAAAACTATGGCTAAATCCATTGATGACAAAATAGCAGACTTTGAAACTAAGCTAAAACAGCTTAAAGCACAAAAGAAATTGGCTGAAAATCGTGAAAAGAAAAAAGCCAAAGAGAAAGAACGTAAAGATGAGACTAGGAGAAAAATTTTACTGGGTGCTATGTTGTTACAGAGAATGAAAAATGATGAACAGTACAATCAAAACATTCTTGCTTGGTTAGATAAATATTTAATAGAGAACAGAGACCGTAAGTTATTTGGTTTACCAAAGTCGCCAGTAGAGACAAAACCAACTCAAAAACCTATTACCAGTCATCAAGATTACTTCACATCTAGTGAGTGATTGTTTTCTTTATCTTTTTAGCTAACTTTGATTTTTAAAGACAAGAGAAAAATTACAGAAAAAAGATGATGAAAAGACCGCTAAAACGGGCAAAAAATTTGTGGTTATCCACAGGTTTTTGTGCGTGGCGGTCATTTTCTTTATTTTAATATAGGGGCTGTACTAGATAACTAGAATGAATTCTGCTTTACTAATTGTTTTAAAATGAAAATTTGAACTTTTATTTCACTGTGGTTAAAACGCCATTCACATTCCTTCAAATACAGTTCAAAATGCTCTTTGGGAATGCCGTTAAACTTCCGTAAGTGGCGTTTTGCCTGATTCCAAAAGTTCTCAATTCCGTTAATATGATTTTGTCGTTCAGCAAAATGTGTGCTGTGATTGATGCGAAAGTGGCTAAACTCACTCGCATCAAGTACATCATAGCTTTTGTAACAATCAGTATAAACAATACTGTCAGGCTTTACCTGCTCACGTATTATCGGTAATAAAGTGGCAGTTTGCGTATTGGGCACAGCAACGGTGTAAACCTTGCCGTTGCGCTTCAGAAGCCCGAATACAGCCACTTTGCCGGCTGCCCCGCGACCGCGTTTGCCTTTGCGCCGTCCGCCAAAATAGCTTTCATCAACCTCTACTTCGCCATCAAACATTTCCAGATGCGGGCTGTTATGGAAAATCAGTAAGCGTAAACAATGAAAATAATAGGCAGCAGTGTTTTTATTAACGCCGACTAATTGCGCTGCTGTGCGTGCGGTAACACCTGCAATAAACAGTTCAATCAGTTTGTTTTGCTTGTACTGACTTAAACGACTTCTTCTCATAGGGATTATTCTAACCTGAAATTAGATTTCCCTAGTTATCTAGTACAGCCCCTTTTATTATTAAAATGGAAATATTCAGGCAAACTCGGCATCAATCTGAGCCAAAATCTCTTCCAACTCTTCCTGCCACAGCAGCCAATTTTCTTCCAATTCGTTTAATTTTACTTTAGTTTCAGCCAATTGCGTGAGCGTTTCCTGTAATTTAGCTTTGTTTTCATCAGAATACGCGGCTTCTTGTGCCAAAAATGCTTCACAGGCCGTCTGAATCTCGGTCAGCTTGGCGATTTCTTTTTCGGCTTTGTCGATTTTCTGCTGAACTGGTTTGCCGCGTTTGGCTTTCTCCTGACGGATTTGCGCTTCAATGCGTTTGGTGTCTTTGCGGTTTTGCGATTGGGCGGATGCGGCCGGTGCGGCAGCGGCATTTTCCTGCGCCAAACGCCATTGGCGGTAATCGTTCAAATCGCCGTCAAACGGATTCAGACGGCCTTTGTCAATTAACAAGAAACCGTCAGTCGTGGCTTCTAGCAAGCTGCGGTCGTGCGACACCACAATCAATGCGCCTTGGAAACTCTGTAAAGCCAAGGTCAAGGCGTGGCGCATGTCCAAATCCAAGTGGTTAGTCGGCTCGTCGAGCAACAGCAGATTCGGCTTTTGCCACACAATCATGGCCAAAGCCAAACGCGCTTTCTCACCGCCGGAAAACGGTTCGATTTTCTGCAAAGCCATGTCGCCGACAAAGTTAAAACCGCCCAAAAAATTGCGGATTTCTTGCTCGCGCACTTCCGGTGAAAGCTGCTGAATATGCCAAATCGGGCTTTGGTCGTCGCGCAAGGTATCGAGCTGATGCTGCGCGAAATAGCCGATATTGAGTTTTTCCGAGCGCACAATCTGGCCGGAAAGCAAATCCAATTCGCCTGCCAATGCCTTGATAAATGTCGATTTACCGCTGCCATTAACGCCCAGCAAACCATAGCGTGCGCCGCTTTCCAGCGACAAACTCAAATCGTGTAGCACCACATTGTCGCCATAGCCCAAATCCGCTTTATCCAGTTTCAACAATGGATTAGGCAAATGCGCCGGGCTTTCAAATTCAAACGAAAATTCACTGTCTAAATGCGCGGGGGCGATGCGCTCCAATTTTGCCAAGGCCTTCATACGGCTTTGCGCCTGCGTGGCTTTGGTGGCCTTGGCTTTGAAGCGGTCGATAAACGACTGCAAATGCTTGATTTGCGTTTGCTGCTTCACATACGCAGCTTGCTGCTGCGCCAAACGCTGCGCGCGCTCGTTTTGGTAGAAATCGTAATTGCCGCCGTATTGGGTTAATTTTTGATTGGATAATTCAATCGTTTGCGTGGTAGTGGCGTTGAGAAAATCGCGGTCATGCGAAATGATGATTTGCGTGCAGGCCAAATTGGCCAAATGGTTTTCCAGCCATAACACGGTTTCCAAATCCAAGTGGTTGGTCGGTTCGTCAAGCAGCAGCAAATCGGCGCGGCGCATCAAGGCTTGCGCCAGATTCAGGCGCATACGCCAGCCGCCGGAAAAGGCCTTTACCGGCTTGACGTGTTCTTCTTGCGAAAAGCCCAAGCCGCTCAATAATTTGGCCGCGCGTGCCGGTGCGGTGTAGGCATCGATTTCGTCTAACTTGGCATGATATTCCGCCTGCTTCATGCCGTCGTTTTGCGCTTCGGCTTGGCTTAAGGCCGTCTGAAACATTTGCAATTCCGTATCGCCCTGCAACACATAATCCAACGCCAAGGTTTCCAACGCCGGTGTCTCCTGCGCCACGGCAGCCAGCTTCCAAGTGCGCGGAATCAGAATATCGCCGCCATCCTGACTGATTTCGCCCTTAATTAACGCAAACAAGCTCGATTTACCCGTGCCGTTTTTACCAATCAAACCCACGCGCTGATTCGGGTTTATGGTGACGCTGGCTTTATCCAGCAACACTTTCAAGCCGCGTTGTAAGGTCAGGTTTTTTAATTCAATCATGGGAAACTCTATATCAAGATGGCTAAGCGCAAAGGCGGTATTTTACCTGAAATCTATATAAAAAGGCCGTCTGAAAAACAAGTTTTCAGACGGCCTGATCGGGTTTACAAATTAAGCATTTGTTTCTTTTCGTCCGTAAATATCGAAGCCCGGTTGCTTCACACGCAACAAGAAGGTAACGAAGAAAGCAAAAATATACAAAGCAGTATAAGCATAAACCACGCCGATAAAGCTAAACATTGGCAACACTAAAGTCGCAATCGCAGGAGCCACAAAGTTAGACAAACCGGCTGACAAGTTATACACCGAAATAGCCGCGCCTTGGTGTTTTGGTTCCAGTGTAGTGAACACCGCCGTCATCGGCACAAACGCCGCCACAAACCAGCCCAGCAAAATCGCCGGAATCCATGCCATCATAAATTCCGAAGTCGATGCGCCTTCTACGCCCGCCGGTGCGACTTTGTTGTACCACTGCGGCAGATAGTAAAACACCAGCGACGACACCGCCATACCGATACAGCCGAACCAGCGCACCACTTTCACCCAGCCGAGTTTCTCGCCGACAATGCCCCAAAACACATTGGAAACCAGCGTGGTGGCGAAGAAGACCGTCCAGATTTGCAGCCATTGCGAAGTGGTAAAACCCAGCTCTTTGGTAAACATCATCGGCATGATGACGGCAAAACCGAACAGCGACAAGGTATTAATAATACGAATCCAGCTTGAAAACAGAATCTGGCGATTGGTAATCAGCAGCGTCACCGCGCGGCTTAATTCACCAAATTTTTCCTTCATCGGTAAATCATGCATCGGTGATTCAGAATTCACATTGCGCAGCATCACCATCGCCACCAAACCACCAGCAATACAGAACACCAAGGCCAGCCACAACGTGCCCATTTCACCCATTGCAGGAATGGTCAGGCTCGGAATGAAGCTGCCGAACACACCGATACCCACCGAATAAGTGGTCCAGAACCAACCCATAGACGGGCTGATTTGGGTGCTTTTCACGTTTTGCACAATCATCACAATGAATGAATACAAAAACAGCGGATAAGCAAAGCCACGAATACCATAAAACAGCATAATCAGCGGATAGCTCTTGCCTTCCAAACCAAAAATCAAAAACAACACGTGAAACACACACCACATGATAAAACCGATAATCATGGTTTTACGTGGCGTAATAATCTCGGCCAACACGCCGGAAATCCAAGCCGACAGCGCGGCAGCGAAACCATAAACCGCAAAAGCGGAAGAAGATTGCGCTTCGGTAAAGCCTAAGTCGGTAATGTATTTCGACAAAAAGGCCAACTCAAAACCGTCGCCGGTCATAAACAGGGCAATGGCAAGATAGCCCCATACCAAATTCAAGGGCATGCCCAGCCATTGTTTGGTTTCTGTTTCTATAGCCAATAAACTTAATTTTTGCCACCCAGTCTTTACGCAAATAACTCATCAATACACTGGATACGATGCCTTCGTCTAAAGTCCTTAACCCAAGCCCAACAGTGTTCAATCGGATTGAGGTCGGGGCTATACGGCGGCAACCATAAAACCTGATGACCGGCCTCCTCAAGTAAGGCTGCTGCTTCTCCTTTATGGAAAGTGGCATTATCCATAACCACGATGCTTTGTGCAGGGAGTTGAGGGAGCAGCATCTGTTTAACCCAACTGTCAAAAATACTGCGGTTGATACTGAAATCAAACAGCCCTATGGCAAACAGCCTATTATCCTGTAAAGCACCAATCGCATTGGTTTGATTTCTCCCCTGCCAATCGTAGCTGCTGTAGCACCTACTACCCCTTTGTGCATAGCCGTAAAGGCGACAGTCGTTCTTTTTAAAGCCACTCTCATCCAAATAAACGATAGGGTGCTTCTTTAAGCGAAAACGATGCAGCCGTTTCAAAAATCTTTTTCTGATTTCCTTATTGGCTTTCGGATGACTGTGGGTCTTTTTTTCGGCTAATGTTCCACTTTTTTAAAGCTTTTCCAATAGCGGCGGCAGAACAGCCGAAGCGCTGTGCCCGTTCGTCATGGTAGGCATCGGGATACTCGGCCACATCTTGAAGTAAGGCTTCTCGGCTGATCTTTCGGCACTTTCTCTGCTTGGGGTAACCTTTGGGAATGGGATTCTTTATCCATCCTCTTAAGGTTGCCCGAACGATACCCATTTCTTGCGCGGCCTGCCGGACGGAAAGGCCTTGTTCAATTTTCTGTAGCGCCAATTGGCGGAAGTCGGTTGAGTAAGTCATAATGGGTATTATGGCAAAATTTAAGTTTATTAGCTATAATTTATTCATCATCATCCTTTGATTTGAGATTCAATAAATGCCGTCTGAAAGCGAACAGACGGCATTCATCATTTGTTTATCATTAATAAAAATACTTTCAAAACTTTCAGACGGCCTGAGCTTATCTAAAAGCTTTGTCTTGTTGGTACAAAGCACGGAAACGCGCATACCGCTCGGCCAAATAATCCGCATTAGCGGCTTCTGGTTCAAACACTTGTGCAATTTCAGGCTTGGTACAAACCTCTTTTTCATCGGCACCGACAGCTAAAGCCGCCAAACGTGCCGCACCCAATGCGCCGCCGGTTTCGCCACCTTTATGCGTCACAATCGGCAGTTGCAGCGTATCGGCCAGCAGTTTTGCCCAGAACGAGCTGCGTGCACCGCCACCCAATAACGAACATTGTGCAATGTGCGTGCCACTTTCCTGTAACACACGCACACCGTCGGCAATGCCAAAGCCCACACCTTCAATCACGGCATAGCCCATTACTGCGCGGTCGCTGCTGTGGCGGATACCATGGAAAATACCGCTGGCAAACGGGTCGTTGTGCGGTGTACGTTCGCCTGAAAGATACGGCAGGAAAATTGGCGCATTGGCTTTTTGTTCCGCGCTCAAACTGGCGATTTCAACCAGCAAATCAGCCTCGCTCACGCCAATCAGTTTGCAATACCAGCTCAAGCAGGCTGCCGCACTCAACATCACACTCATTTGATGCCAACGATTAGGCAAAGCATGGCAGAAGCAATGCACTGCATCTTTAGGCGCTGGGCGATAGGCTTCATTCACCACAAACACCACGCCGGAAGTACCCAACGAAATAAACACATCACCTGGATTCACCGCACCGACACCAACCGCGCTAGCGGCATTGTCACCACCACCACCGGCCACAACAACATCAGCACTCAAGCCCCACTTTTCAGCCACTTCCGGCAAGAGCGTACCACTGTTTTCACTACCTTCAATCAAGGCTGGCATGTGTTCGCGGGTCAAACCCGTGGCGGCCAATACTTCATCCGATCAATCGCGCTTGGCCACATCCAGCCACAACATACCGGCCGCATCCGACATTTCGGATACTTTTTTACCGGTCATCAAAAAGCGGATGTAGTCTTTCGGCAGCAATACCGAGGCCGTCTGAACAAAAATGTCCGGCTCGTGTTTTTTCACCCACAATAATTTAGGCGCGGTAAAACCGGGCATGGCCAAGTTGCCGGTGATGTCGTGCAAATCCGGCACAGCAGCTTCCAATTCGGCGCACTCTTCTGCGCTGCGGGTGTCGTTCCACAAAATCACCGGACGCAATACTTGATTGTCTTTGCCCAGCAACACCGCGCCGTGCATCTGGCCGGATAAACCGATGGCCTTGACCGAATACCAAGCCTCACCGACTTTTTCACGCATTTTCGCCATCAAGTCGTTGGTGACCTGCCACCATTCTGCCGCCGACTGCTCCGACCATTGTGGATGCGGGCGTTGAATGGAAAGCGGCAAGCCGTGTGTGCACACGATATTGGCGTGTTCATCCAGCAATAAAGCTTTGATTTCGGATGTGCCGTAATCTAAACCGAGATACATAATGATTTCCTTCAAGCAATAAAAGGCCGTCTGAAAGGCATCTTTCAAAGCTTTTTCTTTTCAGACGGCCTATTCGGTTTATTTCACAAATTCGCGTGCTTTGGCGACTTGTTCACGCAGCAAGGCTTCAAAATCGGCATTGGCAGACAATTCGCCGAACAAGGCTTTGTCGGTAGCGAAAACATGAATCGGATCATCAGATTCAAACATCGCATGCACCGCGGCTTCATCCAAAATACCGTCTTGATAGGCATAAGGCAGCTTACCTTGGTGCCATTGCTCCATAAACACGAAGAAAATCGCCGGGATCAATGCGGTTGCCGCCGGACGCGCGCCTTGTTTGTAGCGCTCAATCAAGGTCGGCTGAATTTGCGCCGGAATTTTTGAGAAGCCGTCGGCCGCTACGCGTTGGTTGGTGTCTTTGATGTGTGGATTGGTGAAACGCTCCAGCACCACATCGCGGTATTTGCCCAAATCAATCAAATCGTTACCCAAGCTGGCAATCACATCTTCGGTGACATAATCGTAGGCCACTTGGCGTACTTTATCGTTTAAGGTGCTGTCGTGGATAAACAATTCGCCCTGTAAAGTACCCGCCCATGCAATCGCAGCATGCGGCACGTTCAACACGCGTATTTTGGCTTCTTCGTAAGGAATCACCGATTCAACCAACTCTACGCCGACTTTTTCCAAAGCAGGACGGATATTGTCTTTGAAGTTGTCTTCGATGACCCATTGAATAAAGGTTTCGCCCATAACCGGCGCCTTGTCGTCGATGCCGGTTTTTTCTTTGATACGCGCAGACAAATCTTCGGCAGGACGCGGCACAATGCGGTCAACCATGGTATTCGGCGTAGTAGCGTTTTGCGCCAGCCAATCGATCAAGTCGTTTTGCTTGGTCAATTGCAGAAACTCCACCAAACCGTCATGGAAGCGCTCGCCATTATGGCGCACGTTGTCGCAGCACAATAAAGTCACGCGGCCGTCTGAAAGTTTCATACGCTCACGCAGAATTTTGGCAATCACGCCATAAATGGTTTCATGACCGCCCTGCAAATCCGCCTGTAAAGCCACATCATTTTGTACCAGCTTGAATTTGCTGTCGAGATAATAGCCCGCTTCGGTAACGGTAAAGGCAATCACTTTGGTGTTTTCCGCCGCGCCCACGGCAATCAGCGGCGCCAAATCGGCTGCCCAACGAATCGGCTGCTTGATGGATTTAATCACTTCATATTCACGCTCATCATGCGGGCTGACGGTTTCCAAGACATATTCGCCGTTTTGAGCCAACATTGCTTCCACAGTGTGTTCGCTGTCGTTGCGGATATTACCTGCCGCAATCGACCAACTGTCGTCACCAGATTTAATCAATTCATTGATATACCATGCTTGATGCGCACGATGAAATGATCCAAGGCCGATGTGTAACCATGTATATTGTTGACTCATTGCAAACTCCTTAAAAAATTGCATTATCTGTGAAGCCGGTTTAACATAATTTAATGAATTTCGTCTTATATGTATGTAACTTACTGAAACTCAGATTCTGATTTTACTTGAACTTAATTTCAGGTCAAGAATTTATTTTATTACAGAGCTTTCAATAAATTGTTAACATTATTTAGTCATAAATTATTTAAATTCATAATGTTATATAAAACTACATGTGATAAAAGGTTAAGATTGATGATAAACTCGCTTAAATCAATTTTATATCTATCACCTTGTAAAGGTTAAATTATTTAAATTTACTACTACATGCCATAGATTACTGATTTATGTCGGCTACATTTTTTGAAACATAATTTCACTGAAGTAATTCACATTTATGTCCTATTCAACAGTATTTTGAGTAATTTATATAAAAAACGTAAAGTTGATATTATTTTTTTTAGGGGTCTTATCTCCTAAAAAGAGCTTCGTTTTCCCTTTAATAAAAGCATATCCCTTAAAAATTATCATTTTGAAACCAAAAAAGGCCGTCTGAAAAACAAGTTTTCAGACGGCCTCTAAATCGCTTTAATCAAATGCGAAACATTATGCGATTTCCAACCACATCACTTGATACGGACGCAATTCCACATCTTGATTCAGTTTTACAGTTTCACCGCTGATCAAGTCTGTTGCTGTGAACGGCATCGCCTGTAAAGCGTGTGCAGTAATCGTTTGTGGGAATTCGCTGAAGTTGGCAAAGGCCAAAAGCGCATTGTTGCGGATGTAGCCGATTACATGTTTATTGTGGGTGTAAAACGTTACCAAGCGGCCACCATCAAAACGCGGATTGTTTTGGCGAATCTCAATCATGTGGCGCAAACCTTGGTAGATTTGGCCGGCAGTGGTCGATTCATCGTGGCGCTGGTTGTACAATTCTTCGTTGTAACGCGGACGGTGCGCCCAGCGGCTGTCATCGCGTTTGTTTTCATCGTGTGACCAGTCGGTATCGTTTAAAGTACCGACTTCATCGCCCAGATAAATCAACGGCAAGCCGCCGGTGCTCATCACGATGCTGTAGAGCAGTTTCAAACGGTCAACGGCAAACGGGTCGTTTTGCGCCAAACCCACTAAAGCCGCCGCCGTACCGCTCACGCGGCAATCGCCGGTGGTCGGGTTGTATTGGAACGGTTCGCCGCGGGCAAAGCTACCGTCGTAATGATTGACGAAAAAGCGGTTGAGAAACTGGCGGTGGTCGTAGCCGTGAATGCCGAATTGGCCGGCATCTTCGTCGGCAAATGTCCAACCAATGTCGTCATGACTGCGTACATAGTTCACCCACGCTGTATGCTCCGGCAGGTTGTGGCGGTAGGTCAGCGCATGATGCAGCAGATTCACTTCACGTGTGGCCAAGGTGTTCCACAGCAAGGCCATCTGCAATGGGTTGTAGCCGATTTGGCATTCGTTTTGGCCGATGTATTGCACCACTTCATCAGGGTGAACAATGGCTTCGGATTTGAAGAATACACCGGGTGCGGCGATGCGCATCACGGCATTAAACGCGCGAATCAGGGCATGCGCTTGCGGCAGGCTTTCGCAGGTGGTGCCCATCTGTTTCCAAATAAAGGCCACCGCGTCCATGCGCAGAATGTCCACGCCCAAATTGGCCAAGAACATCATCTCACCGGCCATGGCGTTGAATACCCACGGATTGCTGTAGTTCAAATCCCATTGGAAAGAATTGAAAGTCGTCCATACCCAGCGGCCGTCTTCCAATTGCGAGAAACCGCCCGGATGCTGGTCAGGGAAGATTTCGCGCAAGGTGCGGTCGTATTGGTCGGGCATCCAGCGGTCGGGGAAAATATAGTAGAAATTGTCATACAACGGATTACCGGCTGCGCATTCTACTGCCCAATGATGTTCGTTTGACGTATGGTTGAAAATAAAATCCACCACTGCCGAAATACCGGCTTCATGCAAAGCCGCAATCACGTCGTGCAAATCATCAATTGTGCCCAAAGCAGGATTAACATCGCGGTAGCTGCTCACAGCATAGCCGCCGTCGCTCTTGCCTTCAGGGCATTTAAACAGCGGCATCAGGTGCAGATAAGTCAGCCCCAATTCTTTGAAATAAGGAATTTTTGCTTTCAAACCCTGCAAATCACCGGCAAACAAATCCACATAGCACACGCCGCCGACTTGTTTATTCGACAAAATCCAATCAGGATCGGCTTCACGAGCGGCATCGGTTTGCTTCAGCGATTTGGCACGTTGCGAATAGCTTTGCCATGATTGGGCAAACAATTGCTCCAACATCGGCAAAACGGCTTCATTACTACCATAAACATTATCCAACTCATACATTAAGCTCGGAAAATGCGTTTGCAAACGCTCGCTGAATTTTTGCCAATCTTCCGAACGCTCAATACTTGCGCGCTGCTCGGGCGTATAAATCGTCAATACACGCTCTTTTAAGTGCTGAAGGGTCAAATCGACCTGCTGGGTTTGAGTCAACATAATGCCTGCTCCGATTAAGGTAAAATATCAAACAGCCTGACTTAACAGGAAAATTTTTTAAAATTCTTTTACATCGCCAAACATCATACTGCAACTCATAGTTCATGCCTAGTGGCTGCCGACAGCTTTTCATTACAATATTGCCAATCGTTTCAGACGGCCATTTGTCTATTATGCGGATTTAATGATAAAGCCATACTTATCCAATTGATTTAATGAGAATAAAAATTAAATCATGATTTAATTTTATCCATCATGTGCTTTAAATAAACGGTTTTATTCAATAGAGAAATTGGGCATATCGTTTGACTCAAATCAAAGGCCGCCTGAAACTTGATTAGCCAAAAATCTGCTGATAATACTCGGCCGAAAAGCCAACATAAAATTGACCGTCTTTATCCAATACCGGGCGTTTAATCACGCCTGGATTTTCAACCATAATACGGACAGCACCCTGCTGCTCAACAGCTTGCGCCTGCGTTTGCTCATCTAATTTGCGCCATGTTGTGCCGCGTTTGTTCAACAAGTTTTCTAAGGGAATTTGTGATAACCATGCCGTGATCAATTCAGGTGTCGGCGGTGATTTTTTGAAATCGACAAACTCGGCTTCTACGCCGTTATCTGCCAGCCATACGCGGGCTTTTTTAACTGTGTCGCAATTGGGAATACCATATAATTTAATCATGTTCAGCCTTTCATTTATTTTTGCTCTGACATTCTACCGAGAGCTTGTACAGTTTGCCACAAAATACGGTAGAATAAACAGCAACGGCTTTGGCCGATATTCCGACACACGACATCATTACGGAGCGACCCGATGAAAAAAACCGTCACGCTTTCTTTAATTGCCGCTGCTGTGCTTATGGCCGGCTGTTCAGACGAAAAACCGAGCAATTCTTTATTTGAAAAAACCATTAATCAATATGCCAAAAATCAAGGTATTTGCCTGCCTTTGGTTTTGAATGTACAAAATCCGCGCGGCAACGACAGCTTCACGCAAGTGCCGATTGGTACGCCTGAAATCAAGTTGGCGGAAAAAGACCGTAAAGGCAACGACATCAACAAAACCGCGTTGAAGCAATTGAGTATTCTGGAAAAAGAAGATTTCTACGAAAAATCTAAAGAGAACATGCCAGTTGCTGCCAATAGCGATGAAACTGTTAAAGTATTGGTTTATAAGTTGACTGAAAAAGGCGAAAAACAAACCCGCGCCAAAGGAAAAATGCCGCATTTCTGCATCGGCCATCAAGAAGTCAATAAAATCAATTGGTACACCGAGCCGAGCCCATCCAACGGCATGACTGTTTCGCGCGTCTCTTACGAGGCGAAGTTTGTGCCGGAAAAATGGATTGGTAATTTATTGAAAGCCGGCGGCAATGCCAAATTGCCATTGGATGAAGTGCGTGTTCAGACAGCCACATTGGTTAAAACCAGCGATGGCTGGAAAGATTCGCGCGAATTGCGTTGATTTAATGTGCTTTGTTTCCGATAAGCGGCGCATAAGCAGATAGCGGTTTTCCACGCCACTGCCCAAACGTTCGAGCTGGTTTTGCACCACAAACAGGTTGTCGATTTGGACTTCAATCATGCTATAATCATCTCAAGACATCGGAAAAGCGGTGATAATCTCGATACCGCAGCCTACCTGAAAGGGTGACCGAGAGCGTGTGCAAGTGATTTCGAGCCTTGCCCGATGTCTTACTTCAACACTTCTTTATATACGATAAAAAGGCCGTCTGAAATATTTGTTTCAGACGGCCTTTTTGCCTTTTTATATTTTATTTAATGCGCTTGAACACCAAATCCCAAACACCATGCCCTAAGCGTTTGCCGCGAGCTTCAAATTTGGTTTCCGGGCGGTAATCCGGTGTCGGTGCGTAATCTTCAGCCGTGTTTTGCAGGCTGTCGAAACCGCTTAATACTTCCAGCATTTGCACAGCATATTCTTCCCAGTCGGTTGCCATGTGGATGTAGCCGCCGATGGCTAATTTCGGTAATAGTTTTTCAACAAAATGTGTTTGCACCAAACGGCGTTTATGGTGGCGTTTTTTGTGCCATGGATCAGGGAAAAAGATGTGAATACCTGATAATGCGCCATCAGCCAGCATATTTTCGACCACTTCCACGGCATCATGGCGCATCACGCGGATGTTGCCAACTTGTTCTTCTTCAATCAGTTTCAAAATATTACCGACGCCGGGGCCGTGTACATCAATCGCCAGAAAATCCGTTTCCGGCAAACGCTTGGCAATCTCGACCGTAGCCGTACCCATGCCAAAGCCGATTTCCAAAACTTTAGGATTGTCGCGGCCGAAATGTTGGTTTAAATCAATAATGGCATCTTGATAGTCAACACCGAATTGCGGCCACATGGTATCGATGGCACGCTGTTGTGCGGCAGTCATATGGCCTTGGCGCAACACAAAGCTGCGGATAGAACGCAAATGCTCGGCAGGCACTTGGTTTTCTTCGTGATTTTGAGTGGAATCTTTCATGCTGGTTAAATCTTTACAATCGATATGAGGATATAAAAGGTTGAAGCTTTTACAAGAGCCAAATTTAAGGGGGCACTTAAACCAGGCAAGTTAATAATGTAATACAGACATATTATCAAGATTGGATATATTTTCAATCAGTGCAGATAGATTGACACAAATCTCAAACATCTGAACGCCACCACATACTTTTAATGTCAATATAATACAGTAATTATACTCGGCACAACCCAAAAAATATTTCTTATATAAAGAAATAACCCTATGTACAATCATAGGGTTATTTCTTAAAATTTGGCAGAGGGGAAGGGATTCGAACCCTCGATACGCTATTAACGTATACACACTTTCCAGGCGTGCGACTTAAACCACTCATCCACCCCTCTATAAGAAAAATTATTTGCCGATTCACATCACACAAACAATAAAAAATCCGGTTTCAAACCGGAAGTTTTGGTGCCCAGGAGAAGACTCGAACTTCCACACCCGTGAGGATACTAGCACCTGAAGCTAGCGCGTCTACCAATTCCGCCACCTGGGCATTCAATTGTTTAAAGCAAAGAGACTAATCTTGGTGCCCAGGAGAAGACTCGAACTTCCACGCCCGTAAGGACACTAGCACCTGAAGCTAGCGCGTCTACCAATTCCGCCACCTGGGCTTTGCTTTATTTACCGTTTTACGTTACAGTACCGAAGGTGCTGCTGAAACGAAGTGGCTATTATATATTTACAACGAAGAATGTCAACTGTAAAAATGAATAAAAAAATTAAATCATTAAATCTACGAGAAAAAGATCCTTACTTAGAGCGAGAAAAGCAACGTTACGCTGAGCCGTTGCCCAGCCGAGAGTGGGTAATTGAATTATTAGAACAAAAAGGCGTGCCGACCAAAATCGATGCCTTGGCACGCGAGCTCTCGATTAAAGACGAAGAATACGAATTTTTTGAACGCCGTCTGAAAGCCATGGCGCGTGATGGTCAGGTATTGATTAACCGTCGTGGCGCAGTGTGTGCAGCGGATAAACTGGCCTTGGTTAAATGCCGTGTTGAAGCACATAAAGACGGCTTCGGTTTTGCTGTACCATTAGAAAAAACCGGCGAAGGCGATTTTGTTTTATACGAACGCCAAATGCGCGGCGTGATGCATGGCGATATTGTCACCGTGCGTCCTGCCGGCATCGACCGTCGCGGCCGTCGTGAAGGCATGGTGCTGGATATTGTTGAGCGCGCACAGGTCCAAGTGGTCGGTCGTTTCTATATTGATCGCGGCATTGCAATTTTGGAAGCAGAAGACAAACGCTTAACCCAAAGCATCGTATTAGAACCTGAAAGCGTGGCGCAATTTAAGCCTGAATCCGGCCAAGTGATTGTGGCCGAAATCGAGAGTTACCCTGAATTGCACCGCCCTGCTGTAGCCAAAATCATCGAAGTGTTGGGCGAATATGCCGACAGTGGCATGGAGATCGAAATTGCTGTGCGCAAACATCATTTGCCGCACCAATTTAGCGAAGCCTGTCAAAAAGCGGCTACAAAAATTCCTGATCATGTGCGTAAAAGCGATTTGAAAGGCCGCGTAGATTTACGCGATTTGCCTTTAGTAACCATTGATGGCGAAACCGCGCGTGACTTTGACGATGCAGTGTACGCCGAGCACATTGGCCGCAATTTCCGCTTAGTGGTGGCGATTGCCGATGTCAGCCATTATGTGCGCCCGGGCGATGCGATTGACAACGATGCCATCGAGCGCAGCACCAGCGTGTACTTTCCGCGCCGCGTGATTCCGATGCTGCCTGAGAATCTTTCCAACGGCATTTGCTCACTGAATCCCGATGTCGAGCGTTTGTGTATGGTTTGCGATATGTCCATCACTTATGCCGGTAATGTGAAAGAATATAAATTCTATCCGGCGGTAATGCGTTCTCACGCCCGCTTGACGTACAACCAAGTATGGCAATGGATTCAGGAAGGTTCTGATAATCCGCTGAAGCCGCAAATCGATACCTTATATAAACTTTTCCAAGTGCTGCAGAAAAAACGCCAAGATCGCGGCGCAGTCGAATTTGAGAGCGTGGAAACGCAGATGATTTTCGACGACAACGGAAAAATCGACAAAATCGTGCCGGTGCATCGTAATGATGCGCATAAACTGATTGAAGAATGTATGCTGGCGGCGAACGTGTGCGCAGCAGATTTTCTGCTGAAAAACAAACATACCGCCCTATTCCGCAACCACTTAGGCCCGACACCTGAAAAATTGGCGACCTTGCGCGAGCAATTGGGTTTGCTAGGCTTGACCTTGGGCGGCGGCGATAAACCAACTCCGAAAGATTATGCCGCCTTGGCACAGCAATTCAAAGGCCGACCGGATGAAGAGTTGCTGCAAGTGATGATGTTGCGCTCGATGCAGCAGGCAGTTTATGAGCCGCATAACGATGGTCACTTTGGCTTGGCTTACGAATCATACGCCCACTTCACTTCGCCTATCCGCCGCTATCCGGATTTGACCGTGCATCGCGCCATTAAAGCCGTGTTGCAAGGCGAAAAATACACGCCGCAAAAAACATGGCAGGCATTGGGTGTGCATACTTCATTCTGCGAGCGTCGTGCCGATGATGCCAGCAAAGACGTTGAAAACTGGCTGAAAACTTATTACATGCGCGATAAAGTGGGTGAAGTATTCAAAGGCAAAATTTCCGGCATGACCAGCTTCGGCATTTTTGTTACCTTAGACAACATCCACATCGACGGCTTAGTGCACATCAGCGACTTGGGTGAAGATTATTTCAATTTCCGTCCGGAGATCATGGCTATTGGAGGTGAACGCAGCGGCGTGCGCTTCAGCATGGGCGATGAATTAATGGTTAAAGTTGCCCGTGCCGATTTGGACACCAGCAAGATTGATTTGGTATTGGTAAAAGGCAATGAAAACGGCACAAAAAGCCGTCGCTCAAATTCACGCGCTGCAGCCAAAAATGAAAGCAGACAGCCCGCCGTAGCCGAAAAAGCCAAAACACACAGTAAGAAACTGTCGGTTAAAGAAATTGACGAGCAAATGGCCGCCGCCAAGCAAAAACCTTCACGCCATAAAACGGATGAACACAAGCAAGCTGCCAAACCTAAAGCAGCAAAAAGCAAAAAATCATCTAAAAAGAAAGGCGTGAAAGTCAAAGTGAAAAACAGCGGTGAGCATTCCGGCAAACGCAAAGGTCGAAGCAAAACCAAATCTTGATATAAAAATTAACAAAGGCCGTCTGAATGGATAAAGCCACCTATTCAGATGGTTTTTATTATTGGGAAATCATATAAAAAATCAGATGTGTCGGCCATCTTTGATGAAGAAGACCCAAAGGCAAACCTTTTATTTATCAAAGCTGTAAATGATTATTCGCAAGGCAACTTTACTGTTAAATTAGCAGACAATCCCGTACCAATCGTATTTTCTTATGCAACAAACCAGCGTAATACAGATTGTTTGTTGACTGTCAGAATGAATAATCTGTCAAAGGCCAGCAAAATCGAAAGTAAAGGGTACATGGAAAAATCACTTGATGCCAGTTTAAACACCGTACTTCATGGAGTCGCTCCCAAAGGCAGTCGCCCTATGAGAACTTCAAACAAAGAAATCAGTGCATGGTTGACGGCAGATAATGATGTTGTAATCCGTAGCCCGTACACAATTATTGCACCAATGCCAAAATCAAGAATTGGCAGCCCTGATGGTCACTGGGTTTTCCGTGTCGTTGACATCCTCCCCAGCATGAATGCAGGGGATTCCTACTGTGGTTAGCGATGTTCTGCTCACTCACTTCGGTGGGTTCGTGCTGCTGACAACCTACTGCATTGTTCACTTCACACGCGCTACGGGCAAGTCCTGCCCTGATTTAACTGTTTACTGCGCTGCCAGTATTTCCTGACCGCGTTTCAATACATTGATTGCACCGACTACATCGGCATTGTTTTGATAGCCGCATTCCACACACTCAAAGTTTGCCTGTGTTTGGCGGTTGTCTTTCGCAGTATGTCCGCAAGCAGGGCAACAACGGCTGGTGTTTTGTGGTGGAACGGCAATCAGATGTCCGCCATTCCACAACAATTTGTAATCCAACTGTCGCCGAAACTCAGACCAAGACTGGTCTAAAATCGACCGATTTAAGCCTGATTTCTGCTTCACGTTTTTGCCGTGTTGCTCTGCGGTTCCTTTGGCAGATTTCGACATATTCGCCACTTGCAAATCTTCCACAAACACAATCGCGTGGTTTTGGCTGATTGCGCTGCTGATTTGGTGCAGGTAGTTTTTGCGTATATTGGCGATTTTGTGGTGCAATTTGCTGATTTTCGCTTTCAGTTTCTGCCAATTTTTTGAAAACTTGGTTTTGTGTTTAAACTGCTTTTGCAGTTTGGCTAACTTACCTTTTAGCATTTTGAATGCATCGATTGGTTTAAAAAATTGACCGTCCGACAAAGTTGCAAAACGAGCAACACCCATATCAATGCCAATTTCTCCGCCTTTGGGCATAGGGATTTCAGTTTCACATTCAGTTTGAATAGAAACGTACCATTTACCACATTTTTGGCTAACCGTTACGTTTTTCAGGCAGCCTGAAACATTGCGGCTGTTGCGATAGCGTACCCAACCGATTTTCGGCAGCCAAATGCGGTTATTTTGCTGTCCAGCTTACAACCTTGTGGGAAACGGAAACTGTCCTTTGCGCCTTTCTTTTTGAATTGAGGAAAATCGGCACGTTTGGCGAAAAAGTTTTTGAAACCACGTTCTAAGTCTTTTAAACTTTGTTGCAAAACTTGGCTGTGACAGTCTTTGAGCCAGTCTAACTCTTGTTTCCATTCAGGCAGCAAGTTTGCGATTTTTGCGTAGCTGAACTTGAATGATTTGTCGGCTTCGTACTGCTTGTTTTGATACGCCAAAGCCCGATTGAACACAAAACGGCTGCAACCGCAAAATTGTTTCATTTTACGGATTTGCTCGCCATTTGGCATGAGTTCAAACTTGAATGCTTTGAGTATCAACATGGTTTCGCAGATAACTTGAACAATTACTTTTTTATTAGCTTTCATAAGAGATACCCCTATATTGGATTTTTATCATTCAATAGAACATATATTTCTAATTTTTCTGTATAACTAACCGAGCTGAATTATAACGATCGAACAAAATAAGAAGCGGATTTTATTTCGATCGAATAATGTTTCACCCCATCAAAATGAAACATCATTCAAAATATTTTTTACCCTATACTAACGTTCAAATATTTTTTATTAAAAAAATCAAATAATAATCGTCACATATTCAGTTTTTTAACGAATTTAACCCTAAATTACAAAATTTACTTATATTAATATTTATTGAAATATTAATTGCTTTTGCATTACATAATTACAATATTAATATATTATTTGTTATTTATCGAAATAAGAAAGCTGGCCGTTATTCTAAATAACGGCCAGCTTAATAGTATTAACAATATCTATAACTTCAGATGATTCAACTATTATCTAAAGCTTAAACATTAATGATTACGTTCAATAAAACGGTAATAGGTTTCACCGTCCTGCACATAGCCCAGCTCTACTCGGGCAATTTCGGAAATAGCTTCTTGACCATTGGCCAAATCATCCACTTCCGCAGCTAAGAAATTATTACGCAAAGTGAGTGTTTGATTTTTTTCCTCTTGCAATGTTAGTTGTTCCTTCAACTCATCCGAATGTCCCCAACTACCTTTACCAAACCAAAGGCTATACTGAAAACACACCAGTGCAACGGATAAAACAATGGTCACCCACTTCATGTAGCATACTTCCTCTTTTATTTACCCAATTGGTAGAAGGCGGCTTTGCCCGGATAGTAAGCAGCTTCAGCCAATTCTTCTTCAATGCGCAGCAATTGGTTGTATTTCGCCATACGGTCAGAGCGGCTTAATGAACCGGTTTTGATCTGCATGCAGTTGGTCGCCACGGCCAAGTCGGCAATGGTACTGTCTTCGGTTTCACCTGAGCGGTGGCTCATTACGCTGGCGTAACGGTTGCGTTTGGCCAAATCAACGGCTTGCAAGGTTTCGCTCAAGGTACCGATTTGGTTTACTTTCACCAACAATGCGTTGGCCACGCCTTTTTCAATGCCTTCGGCCAAGATTTTCGGATTGGTCACGAACAAATCGTCGCCGACCAATTGTACTTTGCCGCCCAATTTGTCGGTGAGCAGTTTCCAACCATCCCAGTCGTTTTCATCCATACCGTCTTCGATAGAGATGATTGGGTATTTGGCTACTAAATCAGCCAAGTAGTTGGCAAATTCTTCGCTGCTGTAGGCTTGGCCTTCGGCTTCCAAGTGGTATTGGCCGTCTTTGTAGAATTCGCTTGATGCGCAATCCAAGGCAAACAATACATCTTCACCGGCTTTGTAACCTGCGGCTTCGGTGGCTTCTACCATCAATTGCAGCGCTTCTTCGTGACTGTTCAGGTTAGGGGCAAAACCGCCTTCGTCACCTACGGTAGTCGGGAAGCCTTTGCTGTCGCACAATTTTTTCAGCGCGTGGAAAATTTCCGCACCGCAACGCAAAGCTTCGCGGAATGATTTTGCGCCAACCGGCATAATCATAAATTCTTGAATATTCAAGCTGTTGTTGGCATGTTCGCCGCCGTTGATGACATTCATCATCGGTACTGGCAGAGCCATCGGACCGGCACCGCCCAAGTAGCGGTACAGCGGCAAGCCTGAATCTTCAGCTGCAGCGCGGGCAACTGCCATAGACACGGCCAAAGTTGCATTTGCACCCAAACGGCCTTTGTTGTCAGTACCATCTAATTCCAGCATGATTTGATCGATGTAAGACTGCTCGTTGGCATCCACACCAATCAAAGCTTGGGCGATTTCGTTATTGACATGCTCAACCGCAGTCAACACACCTTTGCCCAAATAACGGCTTTTATCGCCGTCACGCAATTCCAGCGCTTCTTTTTGGCCGGTTGACGCGCCACTTGGCACGGCAGCTCGCCCCATTACGCCTGATTCCAACAACACATCACACTCAACGGTAGGATTACCGCGTGAGTCCAAGATTTCGCGGGCAAAAATATCAACGATTACGCTCATGAGCATTCTCCAAATAAAGGGAAGGGAAAAATCAGCTTTTGAAAAGCTGCAAATGTATTCAGACGGCAGCATAAAGGCCGTCTGAACAATGAACAGCAGCTTTTCATTAATCTTTATACATCGGTTTATTCATTTATCAAACCGACTCAATCAAACTGGTATAGTTTAACAGTTTTTCAGACGGCCTGATAGCCGAGAAGGCAGATATTAAGCAAAAGGCCGTCCGAAAAGCATTATACAGAAAACTTTTCAAACGGCCTTGATTCAGATTAACAAATTAACGGTGATAATTCGGCGCTTCTTTGGTGATTTGCACATCGTGAACGTGTGATTCGTTCATACCGGCGGAAGTGATTTCCACAAATTCGGCTTTCTCGTGCATCTCATTAATACTTGCGCAACCCAAATAACCCATGCTCGAGCGCAAACCGCCCATCAATTGATGAATGATGTTGATAATCGGGCCTTTGTACGGCACACGACCTTCAATGCCTTCCGGCACGTATTTGTCGGTGCTGTCGGTTTTGTCTTGGAAATAGCGGTCGGCAGAACCTTGGCTCATCGCGCCCAGTGAACCCATGCCGCGGTAAGATTTGTATGAGCGACCTTGATAGAGTTCGATTTCGCCCGGCGCTTCTTCGGTACCGGCAAACATACCGCCCAGCATCACGCTGTAGGCACCTGCGGCCAATGCTTTAGAAATATCGCCTGAGAAGCGGATACCGCCATCAGCAATCAATGGTACGCCTGTGCCTTTCAAGGCTTCGGAAACATTGTGTACGGCAGTCAGTTGCGGTACACCGACACCGGCCACGATACGGGTCGTACAAATCGAACCCGGGCCGATACCCACTTTCACTGCATCCGCACCGGCCGCCACCAAATCCAACGCCGCTTGGGCAGTGGCAATATTGCCACCAATTACCTGTACTTGCGGATAGTTTTGTTTCACCCAGCGCACACGTTCAATCACACCTTGGCTGTGGCCGTGGGCAGTATCAACCACAATTACGTCGACACCGGCTTCTACCAAGGCTTTGACACGCGCTTCGGTGTCGCCGCCGGTGCCTACCGCCGCACCGACACGCAGACGGCCTTCGGAATCTTTGTTGGCATTTGGGAATTCGGTGTTTTTCAGAATATCTTTAACCGTAATCAAGCCTTTAAGTTCGTCTTGCCCGTTCAACACCAAAACACGCTCAACTTTATGCTGATGCATTAATTCGCGCGCTTCTTCAATGCTGGTGCCTTCGACTACGGTCACTAAACGATCGCGCGGGGTCATAATGGCCGATACCGGCAAATCTAAACGCTCTTCAAAACGCAAATCGCGGTTAGTCACAATGCCGATCACTTTGCCGTTTTCCACCACTGGCAAGCCCGACATTTTGCGTTTGCGTTCGGCACGTTGTTTCAGCAAATCGCCAATCAACACATCCGGCGCCACAGTAATCGGATCTTTCACGATGCCGCTTTCATGGCGCTTCACTTTCGATACCGCACGCGCTTGCAGCTCCGGCGTCATGTTTTTATGGATAATACCGATACCGCCTTCCTGCGCCATTGAAATGGCCAGCTTGGCTTCGGTTACAGTATCCATCGCAGCGGAAAGTAAAGGAATATTGAGCGTGATTTCGCGGGTGAGTTTGGTTTGAAGTTTGACGTCGCGCGGCAGCACGGTTGAGTGTGCAGGAACCAATAAAACGTCGTCAAAAGTATAGGCTTTTTCTACGATACGCATGATGCTCAGGCTTTCAGTTTGTGCAAGATGCACGGCATTATAACATGTAAAGAATCGACTTAACAGAATCACTTGCTTATTTGCACTAATTTTTTACAATTTAATCTATTTGCTGCGCAAGAAGCTTATTCCCTACTAAATTTTCGCTGATTTTTATGACATTCCGCTTAAAAACCAAGTAAAATATCGAAAACAACACAAAATACCCTTTTACTCGAAAAACCCTATGAAAACGACTCTAACATACACCCTGCTAACCCTTTGCTTATCCTTCACTGCCGCCACCACTTCAGCCAACAGCGTGTACACATGGCGCAATACCAACGGCACCACCACTTATTCCGATGTGCCGCATCGTCTGCAACCTGCGCGTAGCAACACCATGAATGTGCGCACACACACTGTTTACCAGCCGGTTAAAGCAGCTGCCCCAGCACCAAGCGAAGGCTCGATTGCCGAGCAGCAAAATCAGCTCAACCAGCGAATCACCGAAGCCAATAAGCAGATCGAAGCGCAAAATCAAAAAATCGCTGAAGACAACCAATCGATGAAAGACGACAACTGCAAAGCTGCCCGTCTCAATCGTGATTACGCCGAATCTGCCCGCGCCAATAATCGTGAAGCATTGAAGCAACGCTACGATGCCGACATCAGCAAATATTGCAACTGATTCACAAATCTAAAAGGCCGTCTGAAATTTCAGACGGCCTTACATTCGCATTTCAAGTGCAACGCTCAAATGCCATTGGCAAGGGCTGCTGAAAACAGATCACCCGGTGTCTCATAGTCCAATGTCTTTCTCGGTCGGCGGTTAAGGGCCTCCTCAACCGCTTTAATCTTTTTAGCACCCAGTTTCCTAAAATCCGTCCCTTTGGGGAAGTATTGTCTGATCAGCCCGTTGGTATTTTCCACCAAGCCTTTTTCCCAAGAATGGTATGGACGGCAGAAGTAAGTTTCCGCACCCAGGGCTTTGGCAAAGGTTTTATGCCGGTAAAACTCTTTACCGTTATCCAAAGTAATCGTTTGAATGATATCTTTAAACGGCTTCAATGCCCGAATCACTACCCGGGCTACATCTTCTGCTTTGAAATTGCTGATTTTGCGGATAACGACAAATTTGGTTTTTCTTTCAACAGCAACCACCAGTCCGCTTTTTTGGTCTTTACCGACAATAGTGTCCATCTCGAAATCGCCGACCCGCTCTTTTTGATCAACAATGGCAGGTCTGTGTTCAATGTCGGTTCTGTCCGGTACGCTGCCTTTTGTCCATGCACCGCTGCCGTATTTTCTGCGGTAGGGTTTGGAAACGATACGCAGATGGGTGTACAGGTCGCCGCCGTTTTGACGGTCTTTGGCGAGATAGCGGTAAAGGGTGCTGTGGTGCAGTTTGATGTGTTGATGTTTCAGCAGGTAGCCGCAGACTTGTTCGGGGCTGTATTTTTGGGTAATCAGTTTGTTAACAGTCTGTTTGACGGCAGTAGTCAGTTTGGTTGGCTTTTTGTTTTTCTTTTTAACTTCGCTTTGCTGTTGTGTTTTTCGGTAACAGTAGGTTCCGTTGACGGAATGCCGTCTGATTTCCCGACTGACGGTGGCGGGATGACAACCGATGTTCTGTGCGATTTGGTTTAGGGGTAGGTTGCGGTAATGTCTGGAAATGTAGTATCTTTGGTGTGAGGTCAGTTGTGTGTAGGCCATATTGCAATCTTTCTTGTCAGGAAAGGCAGTATACTACCGCATACTGGCCTTTTCTGTTATTGGAAATTGCACTTGTTAGGCGAATGTAAGGGCCTTTTGTTTATATTTAATCACAGAAACATTTTGGCAAACAACAAACCAAAGCCCAAAGAAAACGCCATGCTCAACAAGCCCGGTATCATAAAGCTGTGGTTGAAAATAAACTTGCCGATTTTGGTTGTGCCCGTGCTGTCAAAATCGATGGCAGCAATAATCGGGCCGTAATTCGGGATAAAGAAATAGCCGTTTACCGCCACGAAAGTGCCTAAAATGATTTCGGTTGGGATGCCCAAAGAAATCGCAATCGGAAACAAGGTCGCTACCGTTGCGCCTTGGCTGTTGACCAATACCGACAACACAAACAAAGCAAAAGCAAATGTCCACGGCGCGGCTTCAACCAAGTGCGATACCGCTTCTTTCACTTCCGCCAAATGGCCATGCATCAGCGTATCACCCAACCACGCCACCCCGAATACGGCAATTACCGCGCGCATACCGGCATGGAATACCGAACCGCGTGTGATGTCGTCGCCATTCGGTTTGCACAACAAAATAATAAACGCCGCTGCCGCCAGCATCACAATCTCAATGGTGTGCGCCATGCCCATTGGTTTGGCTTCTTCGCCGAATACCGGACGCAATTCTGGCAACGCGCCCATTATCACCACCAACACTGCTGCCAATAAGAAAATGCCCACCGATAATTTTGCCTGCGGGCTGACGTTGAACGTCTCACGCTCAGATTCATCTACCGCATGCGCGTTCACATAATTCGGGTCTTGCAACAAAGCTTGATAATGCGGATCGTCTTTTAAATCTTTACCCAATTTATTAACAAACACGCAGGCCAAGCCGATGCCCAACAGAGTTGCCGGCATGGTGACTTTTAACACGTCGGTCATGGTGATGTTTTGCGGCTCCAAATAAGTCACCGTTGCCACCACAGCCGCCGCAATCGGGCTGGCCACAATGGCAAACTGCGACGCAATCACCGCCATGGTCAACGGGCGCGATGGTCGGATGCCGTTGCGGCGGCTTACTTCGGCAATCACCGGCAACACCGAATAAGCCACATGGCCGGTGCCTGCCAATACGGTAAACGTCCACGTCACCATCGGCGCGATAAACGTGATGTATTTCGGATTTTTATGCAGCACGCGCGTGGCGATTTTAATCATGTAATCCAAACCACCACTGGCCTGCATCGCCGCCGCCGCCGACACCACCGCCATAATCATCAGCATCACATCAATCGGCGGGCTGGTCGGCTCCATGCCGAAACCAAATGCCAACACCGCCAAACCGATACCGCCCATCACACCCAAGCCAATACCGCCCAGCCTTGCGCCGATTAAAATACACAGCAGCACAATGGCAAACTGAATGAAAAACATGCCAGACATACACACTCCATTATTGATTAATTTGTGAAAACGTTTTGCCGCTTCGCGTAATCAAGCGGCTTTTATTTATGCTTTAAAAACAAACGCAAAAAGCCGGGCGAAAGCACCGGCTATCGTCAACATCAATGTTTTCAATCATACATGAATAAACATAAATAAACAAATTCCTTACATAATATAAAGGCCGTCTGAAATTTCAGACGGCCTTTAAAGATTAAATTACTCTCAACTTACATACCGACAAACCCGCGAATCTGTTCCCAATAAAACAAACATGCAATCGCCACCAAAGCTACGCTGATGCCGGCGGCGTTGATGCTACTGATTTTTTCTTTGAATATCCACGCACCGACTAAAGTGCCCAACACAATCACGCCCATGTTCATGCCCGCGAAAACCAACGTCGGGTTATCGCTCATGGCTTGGTGCGCGCTGATGTAGGTGACGATGTTTAAAAAGTTCAAGCCGCCGAGCAAGACACCACCGATGATGCCTTCTTTAGTCCATTTGGTGCCTTTGGAAAACAGATAAGCAAACATCAAAATCGCCGCCAAGCAAAACGCCACCAATAAATTACCGGCAAACGCCGTGCCGCTTTTGGCCACTTGCTTGAACAAAATATCGATCACACCGTAGCCCGCCCAAACGCCCATCAGCAAACCGATTTGCGTGGTGATGCTGCCCGATTTCTTGCTGCCGTCTGCTTTCCACAGCAAACAAAACAGCGCCACAAATGCCAACGCAATACCAATCAGACGGCCTTCGGTTAATTGTTCACCGAAAATAGCAAACGACGCAACAATCGGCAAAAATAGCGACAGCCGCTGCGCCGCATCCGATTTGACGATGCCGACACTTTCTACTGCTTTACCCATAATCACAAACACACTCGGCAGCAACACGCCCAACGCAGCAAACAGCCACCACGTCGGCAAAAAGCCTGCCGGATTGCTCAAATCCGGCTTCAACACCATCATCGTCAGCGTAATCGCCACAATATAATTCACCGCCACTGCTTGCTCGATTTTGATTTTCTGTTTGCGCGCAACCTTCAGCAACACCGACACCAACACGCTGCACACAATACTGGCAACAAGATAATGCATATTTTCTTTCTCATTCAAAGGGCTAAAACAAACTTCAGACGGCCTTTATTCAAATAAAGGCCGTCTGAAAAATAAGCGGGTGAAATGTAGATTTATAACCAGCCGTCAGGTGAGACCGGCTTGCCGTCATACAGTTTCACAAAGCCGGCAACCACGCGGTAAATAAACCACAAGCTCACGATAAATAAGAACACCAAACCGATGCCAATAAACATCGTTGCCGCGCCGATAATATAGCAAATCACGCATACCCAAAATGTTTTAATTAGGTAGCTGATGTGATTCTCGTAAACCGTGCCGCGCATGTCGTCGCGTTTTACATAGGCCAGAATCACGCCGATGATGCATGAAAATGCGGTGAAAATAGTCAACGCATACAGGCCGTAAATCACCATCATATAAGTTCGGCGGTTGTCGTTGGCTGGTGTTTGGGTGGGAATAATGTCGTTCATTTTTGCCCCTGAAATTTGAATTTTGCGGATGTTGATATTATAGTGGCTTAAATTTTAAGAAGTGCCAGCCTTGTGCCGGCCTTTGGTGAAACTTTGTTTACTATACCATACATCACTTTTAAAATCAGGAGTTCCGACATGAGCATTGAATATTTCGGCCAACACGCCCGCCTATCCGAAGCCACCGTAGCCAATGGCTTCGTGTTCCTATCCGGCATGGTGCCTGAAAACACCGAACAAGCCGATGCGAAAACGCAAACCGCCGATGTGTTGGCGCAAATTGAATCATGGTTACAACAATGCGGCTCCAGCAAACAGCATATTGTCGAAGCCACCATTTATCTGACCGATATGGCCGACTACGCCGCGATAAACGAAGCTTGGGATGCATGGGTCGATCCCAAACATTCCCCTGCCCGCGCCTGCGTAGAAGCCAAACTGGCCAAGCCGGAATGGAAAGTCGAAATCAAGGTTTCAGCAGTTCAGGCGAAATAATAATTTCAGGCCGTCTGAAAACATCGGCAGATATTCAGACGGCCTAAGAGATTTGGTCTTTATTTTGATGATAACGACCCCATATCATCGCCATTGCAAACCTTATTTCTGACTGTTACCAAGGAATCCCCACCATGCAAACCCGCCTGCCTTTCTTCTGCGTTATCCGTGTCAGCGGTGACGACCGAGCCGATTTTTTACACAATCAATTGTCAAACGACATTCAAAACCTAGCCACCGACCAAGCCTGTTACGCCACGTACAACACAGCCAAAGGCCGCGTATTGGCCAATATGATCGTGCTCAACCGCGGCGATGATTTGCTGCTGGTGATGGCGCAAGATTTGATTGAACCGATTATCAAAAAATTGCGCATGTATGTGCTTCGCGCCAAAGTGGTATTTGAGCCCTTGGCCGATTTTACCGTGGCCGGAGAATTGGCCGACGATGCCAAAGCCGTGATTGCCGATGAACCGAGCTTGACTTTTGCCGCTGAAAACCAAAACGATGTTTGGCACATTCACCTGCCGCACACAGGCCGTCTGAAAGTCGGTTTGGCAGAACAATTACCACCACACGACGCAGCCGCAGAAAATGCTTGGAATCTGCACGAAATCCGCAGTGGCTACGCTTGGATTTCTGCTGCCACCAAAGAAACCTCTGTGGCGCAAATGCTCAACCAACACATCATTGGCGGCGTTCATTTCCGTAAAGGCTGCTACCCGGGTCAGGAAATCATTGCCCGCGCCCAATACCGCGGCCAAGTGAAACGCGGTTTGGCCGTATTGAGCGGCAACTCATTAGAAGCGGCGGGCATTGCGGTGCAAGTCGGTGGCGAAGAAGCCGGCCAAATCATCAATACCGCCTTCACCGACAACGGCAGCTTAAGCTTAGCCGTGATTAAATTTTCCGCTGCCGATGCGGCATTAACCGATGCCGATGGCAATGCTTTAGCGGTAGAACAATTATTCTTTACGGTTGAGCCGAAAGAATAAGTAAGATAAAGAAAGGCCGTCTGAACTTCAGACGGCCTTTCTTGATTGGTTCACACCAACCTAAAATCAAAACTTCACACCTTTATGCAAGGCTACAATACCCGCGCTCATGTTGTGGTAATCCACGCTATCGAAACCAGCTTCCAGCATCATTTGCTTCAGCGTTTCTTGATCAGGGTGCATGCGGATGGATTCGGCTAAGTATTGGTAGCTGTCAGCATCTTTGGCAATTAGCTTGCCCATCACCGGCAGCAATTTAAACGAATATAAATCGTATGCGCCGGATAATGGCTTGTAAACCTTAGAAAATTCCAATACCAGCAGTGTGCCGCCCGGTTTCAATACACGGTACATTTCTTTCAATGCGGCATCTTTGTGTGTCATGTTGCGCAAACCAAACGCCACCGAAACTAAGTTGAAATAGTTATCCGGAAACGGCAATTTTTCCGCATCGGCCAGCGATACCGGCAAAATCAAACCTTCGTTGAGCAAACGGTCGCGACCAACGGTGAGCATTGATGAATTGATGTCGGTCAGCCACACTTCGCCTTCTTTGCCCACGCGTTTTGCCCAGCCGCGCGACAAGTCGCCTGTACCACCGGCGATGTCCAACACTTTATCGCCTTTTTTCAAACGCGCGGTATTGATGGTGAAATGCTTCCACACACGGTGCAAACCGCCCGACATCACGTCATTCATGATGTCGTAGTTTTTCGCTACCGAGTGGAACACTTCGGCAACTTTGCCGGCTTTTTCATCTTCATCGACGGTTGAAAAACCGAAGTGGGTTTTGTGGTCGCTCATAATCTGCTTTCTTCAATGGAATAGGTTGTGTCTCTGCTTAATGGCTGCAACCGCAGCTGCCGCCGCCACAAGAATGACCGGCTTTGGCTTGCGCCGCCAAATCTTCAGCTGTCGGAATGCGTGATGCACCGGCCAATTCAATGCGGCGCAAGTAATCGGCCCACATTTCATCATATTGGTAGGCCAATTTGTGTAAATACGGCCAATCATACAAACCACTGTCGTGGCCGTCTGAAAAAGTGATTTTCAGCGCATACTGGCCGACCGGCTCCAAGCCCATAATGGTGACATCGGCTTTGCCTGTTTGTAAAACTTCCTGCCCCGGCGCATGGCCGCGCACTTCAGCGCTGGGTGAATACACGCGCAAAAATTCGGCCGGCAGGCTTTTGTGTTCGCCATTGTAAACCAAAGTCAGGGCGACGCGGCCGTTTTGCAGGCGGATTTCTTCGGGGGTTTGGTGTTCGCTCATTTGATTACTTTCGTACTGTTTTTGCGCAGTATAGCCACTCTGATGGAAAAAATGCCGCCCAAAACAGCAAACAGCACCAGCGCATACAAAGAAACGCGCATGGCCATAATTTGATGATTCATGCTCAAACCCAAAGGCGCAACCATTAACACGACAAACACCAAAAAAGTCAACATCATCAACGCAATACACACAAACGCATAACGCGTGTTGGCTTGAATTTTCGGATTGGTCATCATGGCAGCCGATGGGATGAAAACGGTATTTTAACAGCTTTCCGGTTAAATTTCGATAATCCTTAAACGGCTTCGCAACAATTGTTTAGGCCGTCTGAATGACTTTCAGACGGCCTACTATATTTAGGAAGCAAGATAAAGCATCAACGCTTTTTCCTTCTCACCTTCAAACATCAACCGCACATCGCCGCCTGCTACACCCGTGACACGCACCAACACACCGCCGATTTGCCGCTCCAATACTTCCAATTTTGCTCCACCGCGCTGCTGATAGACCAATTACGGGCAAGTTTTTAAGCACCAACGATTGCGCCAATGGATAAAATATTTCTCGTCCGACTGCAGCGAGAGTTTTTCACCGCCTTCGACAATAAAATACGGATAATCCGGCTTTTTGGTGCGGAATGTCCATTCAGCGCGCTCCGGTTTACCCTTGCGCTCAAACTCAAACACCGCCCGATACAGCGTGTCGTATTCCAAAGGCCGAACGGGAAACAGCGCAAATTGCCGCGCGCTAAATTGCCGGTTCGGGTCGTTGTGTTGGGTTAACACGCGTTTATGGGTGATTTCCTGCTCGCCTTGATACAATTTAAACGAGCGCATTTCCACGCCCCCGGCTTGCTCGGAAAAAGCAATGCTCACCGGATTACCGGTAAACTCATGCCCCGACATCGGATCTGGCCGCTCGCCTTGAAAATCGGGCATGGCAAAATGACCCATCGGGTAAACCGTGTACAAAAGCTCGCGGCGGTTTTGCACTTCATCGGCATACACCACCGCGCCGTTGTGACACGATTGTTTGTAGTAATGGCGGTTTGGCTCGGCTTTCAGACGGCCTAAGCCACACAATCGGTTGAACCCTTTATGCCCTTGATTCACCACCAAAGCAGTATGATTGCGGCCACTTTCATAGGCCACACCGGCTTCATTAATGCTTTGCTCCAACAAAGAAAAGCGGTGGTAAATTGCCCTCATCAAGCCGTCAAGCTGCTGATGCACAGCAAATTCAACCGCCCTATCCGCATCTTGAAAACGACTGCTGGTACTGACATTCTCATGCACACCATCATAAATGTAACCCACACGCCTTGCCCGTTCAGACGGCCTATTGCCGGTAAAATAACGGCTGGCGCGGTTGTGTTCATCATGACCATCGTCGGGATTTTCAGTCAGATACAGCGCATGATTACGGGCGGATTGTTCCAATATCACCGAATGCATCAAGGGCTGCAAACCGGCCGTTTCACGCAAAAAGTTCAAATAGCCCAAGCCGTCCAAACCTGCTACTGCCGCACGATCCTGCGGCGCACTCGCCTGCATCAATTGCTCCGGTGCGATTTTGGGCGATTGCTGGTATTGGAAAAAGGCGAACACAGCGGCAAATAGGCTGAGCCAAAGAATAAGGGATTTCATGGTTGCATTTCAGACGGCCTTGATTAAGCCATTCAGCATAATTGTTTGGATAACGGCATTCTACCAAAGATAAAACCAAGGCCGTCTGAAAATACTATTTTTTCAGACGGCCTTAATACTCAATCAATTCACTTTTTCGGCTGCACTTGGAATGTATCCGGATGTTTCTTCAAATATTCGGTCGCCACAAAACCGCCGCCCATCAAAATCAATAAGATGACAGCCAAGGCAATCATGGCGATAACGAATTTATCCATCACATTCTTTCGTAAGACCGTCTGAAACATGATATTTCAATATTTCAGACAGCCTGTTACTGCCGATTAGCGTTCGATCTGCGATACGTCGCGCACGGCACCTTTGTCGGCGGAAGTCGCCATCAGGCCGTAGGCGCGTAAGGCTTGGGAAACGTAGCGGTCGCGGTTGACCGGTTTCCAAGCTTGGCTGCCGCGTGCTTCCATTTCGGCGCGGCGTTGTGCCAATTCTTCATCGGAAATCATCAGGTTGATGCTGCGGTTTGGAATGTCGATGTCAATAGTATCGCCTTCGTTTACCAAACCGATGGCGCCGCCCTCTGCTGCTTCCGGTGAAGCGTGGCCGATGCTCAAGCCTGAAGTGCCGCCGGAGAAACGACCATCAGTCAGCAAGGCGCAGGCTTTGCCCAAGCCTTTTGATTTCAAATAAGAAGTCGGATACAGCATTTCCTGCATGCCCGGGCCGCCTTTCGGACCTTCGTAGCGGATGATGACGATGTCGCCGGCCACGATTTCGTTAGCCAAAATGCCTTCTACGGCAGCATCTTGGCTTTCAAATACGCGCGCGCGGCCGGTGAATTTCAGAATGCTGTCGTCCACACCGGCGGTTTTCACCACGCAACCGCGCTCGGCGATGTTGCCGAACAATACGGCCAAGCCACCGTCTTGCGAATAAGCGTGTTCGACGCTGCGGATACATCCTTTTTCACGGTCGAGGTCGAGTGTTTTCCACATGCGGTTTTGCGAGAAGGCCTGCGTGGTGCGCACGCCACCCGGTGCGGCTTTGAAGCGCTCGATGGCTTCGGTATTGTCCGGATTGGTGACATCCCATTTGGCAATCGCTTCTTTCAAAGTCGGCGCGTGAATGGTCGGAATGTCGGTGTGCAGTTTGCCCGCTTTTTCCAGCTCTTTCAAAATGCCGAAAATGCCGCCCGCGCGATGCACGTCTTCCATGTAGTAGTCGTGGTTGTTCGGCGCGGTTTTGCAGATACATGGCACCACGCGGCTCAAGCGATCGATGTCAGCCATTTTGAAATCAACACCAGCTTCATTGGCTACGGCCAGCAAGTGCAAAATGGTGTTGGTTGAGCCGCCCATGGCGATATCCATGGTCATGGCGTTTTCAAAAGCGGCTTTGGTAGCGATGCTGCGCGGCAATACCGATTCATCGTCTTGTTCGTAGTAGCGGCGGGTAATCTCGACAATCAGACGGCCTGCTTCCAAGAACAAATCTTTGCGGCCGGCATGGGTAGCCAAGTAAGAGCCGTTGCCCGGAAGCGACAAGCCCAAGGCTTCGGTCAGGCAGTTCATTGAGTTGGCGGTAAACATGCCGGAACACGAACCGCAAGTCGGACACGCGTTTTGCTCGACTTCCTGAATCTGCGCATCGGAAACATTGTCGTCCGCCGCTTCAATCATGGCATCAATCAAGTCCAAACGGCGCTCATCGGCAATATTAATCGCACCGATGACTTTACCCGCTTCCATCGGGCCGCCGGATACGAAAATAGTCGGAATATTCAAACGCATGGCCGCCATCAGCATGCCCGGGGTGATTTTGTCGCAGTTGGAAATACACACCAGCGCATCGGCGCAGTGGGCATTGACCATGTATTCAATCGAATCGGCAATCAAATCACGGCTCGGCAGGCTGTATAACATGCCGCTGTGACCCATGGCGATGCCGTCGTCCACCGCGATGGTGTTAAATTCTTTGGCAATCGCACCGGCTTTTTCGATTTCGCGTGCAACGAGCTGACCCATATTGTGTAAGTGAACGTGACCCGGCACGAATTGGGTAAACGAATTGGCAATGGCGATAATCGGTTTGCCGAAATCTGAATCAGCCACACCGGTGGCACGCCACAATGCGCGCGCACCGGCCATATTGCGGCCGTGGGTAGAGGTTTTGGAGCGGTAGTCCGGCATGTTGTGTTCCTTTGTTTATGGCGGCGGCCTATTTAAAGGCCGTCTGAAAATAGGGAAATTGTTAACAAAAATAAAGTCGTTATTTTATACCAATCAGGCGCAAATCAGTATCTTAATTTGTCATTTTCTAACACGAAATTAAGATGAGTTTGCTATAACTGTACTTGCTTTTCACTTATTGAAATTGATGCGTCTGAAAATTAACAAGACTTTCAGACGGCATCAGCATTATGATTATGCCAACTCACTCAACCAATCGCGCGGCGTTAAAAACTCGTTTAAACGCGCTTCATCACTGCCTGCTTCCGGTTGATATTGGTATTCAAAGCGCACCAGTGGCGGCATCGACATCAAAATGCTTTCGGTGCGGCCACCACTTTGCAGGCCGAAGAGCGTGCCTCTGTCCCACACCAAATTGAATTCGACATAGCGGCCACGGCGGTAAAGTTGAAAATTACGTTCTCGTTCGCTGTATGCGGTGTTTTTGCGTTTGGCGACAATCGGCTGGTAGGCTTTCACATAACCTTCGCCGACAGCTTGGATAAAGTTTAGGCAGGTATCGAAATCCCAGCGGTTTAAGTCGTCGAAAAACAGGCCGCCCACACCGCGGGTTTCGCCACGGTGTTTGAGATAGAAATAATCGTCGCACCATTTTTTGTATTCGGGATAAATTTCCGCGCCAAACGGGCTGCACAGATTTTCCGCCACGCGATGCCAATGCAGAATGTCTTCTTCAAAAGGATAAAACGGCGTCAAATCGAAGCCACCGCCAAACCACCATACCGGTGCTTGGTTTTCGGGATAAGCAATGAAAAAACGCACATTGGCATGGCTGGTTGGTACATACGGATTTTTCGGGTGAATCACCAGCGACACACCCATGGCTTCAAATGCGGCTCCGGCCAATTCGGGGCGGTGCGCCGTAGCCGATGCGGGCATTTTTTCGCCTTTGACATGGGAAAAATTCACGCCTGCCTGCTCGAACACCGCGCCATTTTTCAACACGCGTGATTCGCCTTTACCAAGTTTGCTCGTCCATTCATCGCGCACAAACACCGCGCCGCCGTCTTCGGCTTCCAATGCGGCGCAGATGTGGTTTTGCAGATTTTTCAATACAGTTAACACGGCTTTTGTGTGCATGATGTTTCCTTATTCTGATTGTGCCAAGGCCGTCTGAACGTTTTCAGACGGCTTTAATAATGGCTTAACAAATACTGCTTTCAGACGGCATCAATTGGTAAAAAAGGTATGCGCGCCTAAGTAATTTTTGGCGTAAAACGGCTTGGCCAGTTTTTCAGTTTGAATGGTTTTGCCGCTGCTTGGTGCGTGGATAAATTCGCCGTTGCCGATGTAGATGCCGACATGCGAATACTTGGTGCGCTTGCTGGTGTTGAAAAACACCAAATCGCCCGGTTTCAATTGACTGTCGGGGATTTTACGCGAAGCAGCGGCCATGTCTCGGGCGGTGCGCGGCAGATTTACGCCGAGTGCGTTTTTATAGATGTATTGAATCATGCCACTGCAATCGAAACCGGTGGCGGTAGTGCTGCCGCCCCATTTGTAAGGCGTGCCGACCAAGCCCATACTTTGAATCATGATTTCTTGCGAACCGTGGGTGCGGTCGATGTGACTGATGCGCACAGGCTGGACTTTACGCACCGGTGCCTGCTTAGCAGTTTTCACCGTTTTCTTCGACTTTTTGGCGGTGGTGCCACATGAAGCCAACAGCGTCGCACTCGCAATTAAAAACAAAGCTTTCCAAATCGGTTTCATTGCTTTTCCTTTCGCTTTTCAGACAGCCTTACAACAAACCTTCAATCGGCAGAAACGACAAAATACGCGCGGTGACACGTTTCCAAAAACCTGCTTCCGGCTCTTTACTGTAGGTTTTACCGTCCTCCGGATTATACCAATGCAGCTTGTGAAATTTATTCATGGTCACTTTATAGGCGTATTTCGGTGTCGTTTCCACCAAGCTGCGCTGCATCATACCGGCCACTTCCGCACTTTCGATCACCACACCCATTTCGGTATTCAATCGAGCCGAACGCGGATCAAGGTTGAATGAGCCGATAAATATCCTTTGAGCATCCACAATAAAGGTTTTAGCATGCAGACTGGTGGCCGAGCTGCCCGTCAAGCCGCGGTCTTTGCTTTTAGGCACGGCATGGTTGGGCTGCAGTTCATAAAGATGCACGCCAGCTTTAAGCAAGGGCTTGCGGTATTTCACATAGCCCGAATGCACTGCAGCGACATCAGTCGCCTGCAACGAATTGGTCAATACATTTACGTCAATCCCTTCTTTGGCCATTTGCGCCAAAACTTCAGTACCGCTTTTGGTCGGCACAAAATATGGCGATACCAAATAAATACTCTCTTGCGGTTTTTGCAAAGCATTAAATAAGCGCTGGCTAATCGGCTGCTTAGAGCGGTCACGGTTTAAGCCTTTGGCCGGATCGTCACTAATCAGACGGGTACGCACATTAAACCATTCGATATTATTTTCCTGCATAGATCGAAATAAACCTGAGTTTTCAACCTCTTTGCGGTATGCAGCCAAAACCTCATGACTGTCGCCTAAATTCTTCTCAAGCTCTTGATAACCTTTATTAATACTGCCTTTTTTAATCACACTGGTGGCATTATAGGAAGAATTGCTTGCCCAGTAACGGTCAAAATCTTTGGATACATCAGTCACTACCGGTCCGGTCGCCAAAATATCCAAATCGGCAAATACGGTGTCTTCACCGACTTGGAAATATTCGTCGCCGATGTTACGCCCGCCGAGAATGGTTGCACGGTTGTCCGCCGTCAGCGATTTATTGTGCATGCGGCGATTAAGACGCGGAAAGTCGGTGAGATAGCCCAAAGCACGCCATTTACGGGATACAAACGGATTAAACAGGCGGATTTCGATATTCGGGTGGCTGTCGAGCGCAAGCAAAACATTGTCTAAGCCGTTGGTGTTATTGTCGTCCAAAAGCAGGCGCACACGTACACCGCGCTCGGCGGCACGGTGCACCAGGTTAAACAGCAAACGTCCGGTAATATCATTGTGCCAAATATAATATTGCAAATCCAAGCTGACATCGGCCGCTTCAATCAAAGCAGCGCGTGCGACAAAAGCTTCATGTGCATCGTTTAACAAATAGATGCTTGAAGTCGATGGATCATCGTCAATCTCGCCTTGTTGTGACGATTTTAAAATCGCTTCCAAGCGCGGTGCAGAATCCACTTCGATATACTGACTTTCCGTCCGCTCGTCTAAAGGTGGCAAAGCGGCACAGCCGACAAGAAACGCTGGTAACATGAATGTTAAAAATGTTGTCTTCATTGAGATAATGGCTTTCAGATAGCCTCAGAAAAATACTATACACCCCTGCAGGTTTATTCCGTGCTTACCGTCTGAAAAAATGAATTTAAATTGTTGCTTTGCGCATTTTACCTGATTTTTATTGCTAACTTGTAAGATTTTGGCCATCTAGAGCATGTAGACGGCTAAAAATCAGGCTGGATAGCAAAGTAATCATACCGACGCCGATAAAAGTGAGCTGAAACGCAATATGCAAATCCGTTTGCGCGAAGCTGCTGCCACGCCAAAGTTGAAGCATCAGTGCGCCCAACGCAATACCCAAAGCAATAGCCAATTGCTGATTCACCGCCATCAGGCTGTTGCCGCTGCCAGTTTGATAGCCGCGTAAATCCGCCAGCGTGAGCGTATTCATCGATGAAAACTGAATGGAATTGCAAGTACCCATCAGCAGCAATAAAACCACCCATACCGCCAGCGGCGCTTCTGCACCCGGTATCGCCAACAGCATAATCAACACACCCAAAATGCGCGTGTTCCAAATCAATACATTACGATAGCCAAATCGCGCCATAATCGGCTTAATGGCGGGTTTTACCAGCAACGAAGCCAGCGCAATCGGCGCCACCAACCAACCCGACAGGCTCGCGCTATACCCAAAGGCCACCTGAAACAATAAAGGCAGCAAAAACGGTATCGAGCTAATCCCCAAGCGACTGAGCAAATTACCGGTTAAGCCCAAGCGGAATGTGCGCACTTTAAACAAATGGCCGGCATAAATTGGATTCGGCGTGGTTTTCGCATGACGGTAATACAGCCACATCAACACCGCACCCGTTGCCGCCAGCAGCAATGAAAAGGGAGCGGCATTGGCATGAGACACAATTTCCACAGATAAGGTCAACGCGCACGCCGCTGCGGCAAACATCAAAAACCCACTCAAATCTAAGGCCGTTTTCTCACCTTTGACATCAGGCATAATTTTCCAGCCGACGATTAAACCCATCAAGCCTATCGGCAGATTCAACAAGAAAATCCAATGCCAAGACGCATATTCTACCAAATAACCACCCACCAACGGCCCCAACACCGGCCCGATTAAAGCCGGCATCAC
This sequence comes from Neisseria sp. CCUG17229, assembly GCF_047839235.1. Taxonomy (NCBI): domain Bacteria; kingdom Pseudomonadati; phylum Pseudomonadota; class Betaproteobacteria; order Neisseriales; family Neisseriaceae; genus Neisseria; species Neisseria sp. CCUG17229. The sequence goes on along the minus strand of NZ_CP181247.1, from coordinate 1,038,750 downwards.
CGCATAGTTAAACGCATTGAGTAACTGCGACTTTTCATACACACGCAAAATGGTCAAACGCGGCACCGGTACCAGCATTGAGCCGCCAATCCCCTGTACCGCCCTAGCCAACACCAACATCGGCAAATTGGGCGCAGCAGCACACAATAGCGAACCCAGCATAAAAATCGAAATAGAAGCGAGAAATACTTTTTTGGTGCCCAAGCGGTCAACCAAATAGCCGCTTAACGGAATCAATAGTGCCACGGTTAAGGTATAAACAATCACCGCCATTTGCATATTCAGCGGTGATTCGTGCAAATCTTCGGCAATTTTGGGCAACGCGGTATTCAAAATAGTGGCATCCAGCATCTGCATGAAAATGGCAATGGCCATCAACAGCGGCAGCCAGCGGGAAGGTTTCGCAGCTTGGGTCATCATGATTCGGCTTAAATAATGTTTCTTTTCATCAATATCGGGCATTGTACCCGAATTTAAAGCCCACTAAGGCTTCAAGGCCGTCTGAAAAAACTTTGCATTCAGATAGATTCAGACGGCCTGAGGTTTTTTATCACAATATGCCGTCTGAAAATTATTTTTCATTTCGATATGAATAAATTATAATTTAAATTTAATGATAATGATTACCAAAATATAAAATATCAGAAGGCATAAGCTCTTTAGCCCCCGCCCATCTATCGGCAAACTTATTTTGAAAAATTCAACTTGACCTATTACATCGAATTACTTAAAGTACAAAATTATCCTTTACTCATTACAATTAAGAAATTTCTACCCAAATGAGCGCAAAAAACCCTACTCCCATTATCCGTTTCGACAGCGTGCCGACCGACGCCTATTTCTTCGGCACCTGCGTTCTCGACATCTTCATGCCCGAAGCCGGCATGGATGCCATGACCTTAATCGAGCAGCACGGCATTCGCACCCATTTTCCGATGGATCAAAGCTGCTGCGGCCAGCCTGCTTATTCTTCAGGCCACCCGCAAGAAGCGTTTGAAGTGGCCAAAGCGCAATTGGATTTATTTCCTGAAAACTGGCCGATTGTCGTGCCATCAGGCTCATGCGGCGGCATGATGAAACACCATTGGCCGACCTTGTTTAAAGGCACGCCTTACGAAGCGAAAGCCAAAGACATCGCCGAGCGAGTTATCGAATTTACCCATTTCCTGCTGGCCATCGGCTATCATCCTGAAGACAAAGGTGCGCCGGTGAAAGTGGCGGTGCATACTTCTTGCGCCGCACGCCGTGAAATGAATGTGCATCTTTCTGGCTGGGAACTAATTGACGGCATGGAAAATGTTGAGCGCATCGTGCACGACCACGAAAGTGAGTGCTGCGGTTTCGGCGGCACATTCTCGGTTAAGCATCCCGACATTTCCGCTGCCATGGTCAGCGATAAAGTCGCCGCATTGAAAGAAACCCAAGCCACTGAAATCATCAGCGCCGACTGTGGCTGCATGATGAATATCGGCGGCAAAATTGCCAAAGACGAGCCTAACATGCCGGCACCAAAACACATTGCCACCTTCTTATTAGAACGCACAGGAGGTAAAGCATGAGCGCACGCGACAATATTCTGGCCAAGCTGAGAAAAGCCGATGCTTACCCGATGATTGAGCCGAACACTACTGATTACTACCGCCAAAATGAAATGACTTGGGAAAGCGAAATCGCCCGTCTGAAACATTGGGCGGTGACCATGCGCGCGGTGAAAACCGAGATTTATTGGGTGACCCGTGACAATTGGCCGCAAGTGTTCCGCCAAGCTGCCGAAGAAAAAGGCCTGAAAAACATTTTATTGCCATTACAAACTTCAGACGGCCTCAAAGCCCAAGCCGCTTTGGAAGGCAGCAACATCGAAGCCTTGTCGTTCGACCGTAAGATTGAAGAGTGGAAAGACGAATTTTTCCTACAAGTCGATGCCGGTTTCAGCGGCTCAAAATGCGGCATAGCCCGCACCGGCACCATCATGCTGGAATCCAGCCCCGAGCAACCACGCAGCTTGAGCTTGGTGCCTCCGGTGCATTTCTGCTTGTTTGACACCAGCAAAATGTATGGTGAATTCCACCATGCCGTTGAAGGCGAAAAATTGGTTGAAAATGGTATGCCGACCAACGTGATTCTCATCTCCGGCCCATCGAAAACCGCCGACATCCAATTAACGCTGGCCTACGGTGCACACGGCCCACGCGATTTGGTCGTGCTGGCGATTCTGCCTGATCACATTTCACCTGCCGATTTGGAGGAAACCGTATGAGCAGTCAAACCATCCAATTTCATATGAAGCCGGAAACCTTTAAGCAAAACAGCGCCATTTCGCTGCAGGACAAACCATTGCGCAAAAGCCTACGCACGGCAATGGATATGCTGATGACCAAGCGCAAAGCCGTGTTGTCAGACGAAGAAGAATTGCAAACCCTGCGCGATTTGTGCGAACACATCCGCCAACGCTCGCTTTCCCGCCTGCCTGACTTGCTGGAGCAGCTCGAAGCCAACCTCACCCGCTTGGGTGTCAAAGTGCATTGGGCGGAAACGCCTGCTGAAGCCTGCACCATCATTCACAATATTATGAATGCCCACAACGGCAAACTGATGGTCAAAGGCAAATCCATGGTTAGCGAAGAAATCGAGTTGAACCATTATTTGGAAGACAACGGCATTCGTGCAGTAGAAAGCGATTTGGGCGAATTTATTGTTCAGATGGCCGGTGAAAAGCCAACCCACATCGTGATGCCTGCCATCCACAAAACTAAAGAGCAAGTCAGCGAATTGTTCCATCAAAATTTGGACACACCGCTGACCGATGACGTTGACCAGCTCACCGGCTTTGCCCGCATGGCCTTGCGTGATATTTACCGCACTGCCGACGTGGGCTTGAGCGGTGTGAACTTTGCCGTCGCTGAGACCGGCACCTTGTGTTTGGTTGAAAACGAAGGCAACGGCCGCTTATCGACTACCGTGCCACCGGTGCATATTGCCATTACCGGTATTGAAAAAGTTGTGGCCAAATTGTCGGACGTGCCGCCGCTGTATAGCTTGCTGCCACGCTCGGCCATCGGTCAAAACATCACCACTTATTTCAACATGATTACCGGCCCGCGCCGCAGCGAAGAGTTGGACGGTCCACAAGAAATGCACTTGGTATTACTCGACAACGGCCGCACGCAAGCCTATGCCGAAGACCAAATGCGCCGTACTTTGCAATGTATCCGTTGCGGTGCGTGTATGAACCACTGCCCGGTGTACACCCGTATCGGCGGCGCAGCTTACGGCACCACCTATCCGGGCCCGATTGGCGAAATCCTGTCGCCACACTTGCTCGGCTTGGAAAGCACCAGTGACCTGCCGACTGCGTGCAGTATGTGTGGCGCTTGCGTGGAAGTGTGTCCGGTGCGCATCCCGATTACCGAGCAAATGCAACGTCTGCGCGTAGAAGCCCAACGCTCGCCAAGCGAAGTGGTGCCGCATCCGATTCGCGGCCAAGGTGCATCGCATACCTTTGGCGAACAAATGGCATGGCGCACGTTTAACGGCATTTTCAGCGGCAAAAAAGCCTACCGTGCCTTCGGCTGGGCAGCGACCAAATTCCGCGCCTTAACCCCAAGCAAACAATTGGGCTGGACGGATAGCCGCGTGCCGATGAAACCGGCGAAGAAAACCCTGCATGAAATGATGGCGGAAAAACAACGCCAATCATAATCTTTCATGGCTGAATCAAGGCCGTCTGAAACGTTCAGACGGCCTTTTGATTATTTCAAGTAAGATTTAGATATTTAGCCCAAAAATTTGCACAAGTGCCTATTTTCCAACAGATACTAACAGTCAGATTTGCATACCTTTGCTCAAAAGCTTATTCCCTAAAATCAACCTTTTTGAGACAATACCGTCAAATCTGCGCTATCTCGGCCAGCATAAAAACAAACCACACACCAACATAAAGGAATCCATCCGGTGAAACGCATTTTCTTGTTTCTTGCAACCAATATTGCCGTCCTGATCGTTATCCGTATCGTTCTGGCTATTTTAGGCATCAACAGCACCGCTGAAGTCGGCAGCCTGTTGATTTATTCTGCCGTTGTCGGCTTCAGCGGCTCGATTATTTCCCTGCTGCTATCCAAAACCATGGCCAAACGTTCGGTTGGCGCGGAAGTGATCACCCAACCACGCAGCGAAGAAGAAGCTTGGTTATTGTCCACCGTTGAAGCCCAAGCGCGTCAATGGAATTTGAAAACACCGGAAGTGGCCATTTACCATTCCCCTGAACCAAATGCCTTCGCTACCGGTGCCAGCAAAAATAATTCTTTAGTCGCCGTATCCACCGGTCTGCTGGACCACATGACCCGCGATGAAGTGGAAGCTGTGTTGGCACACGAAATGGCACACGTCGGCAACGGCGACATGGTGACGCTGACCCTGATTCAAGGCGTGGTCAACACCTTCGTTGTGTTCTTCGCCCGCATCGTTTCCGGTATAGTTGCCCGCAATGAAGACGGCAGCACATCTAACGGCATGTATTTCATGGTCAGCATGGTGTTACAAATCGTGTTTGGTTTCTTGGCCAGCCTCATCGTGATGTGGTTCAGCCGCCAACGTGAATACCGCGCCGATGCCGGTGCTGCCAAATTGGTTGGCGCCCCGAAAATGATTGCTGCGTTGCAACGTTTGAAAGGTGCCGGAAGCGATTTGCCACAAGAAATGAATGCCATGGGTATCGCCAGCGAAAGCAAAGATTCCCTGTTGAGCACCCACCCATCTTTGGATAACCGCATTGCCCGCTTGAAAGCGCAATAACATTCAATCATCAAAGGCCGTCTGAAAATATTTCAGACGGCCTTTTTGTATTTGCGCATTGTTAACAAAGTTGCTACGATGGTTGAACTTTTCTACCTAAAATAATTCAGAAAAATTCAAAGGAAATGCCATGAGCCATCTGCAAACGCTGCAACAAAGAGAAGAAGAATTTACCCGCCTACGCCGCCAAATCCACCAACACCCCGAACTTGGTTTTGAAGAACTATGCACCAGCGACATCATTACCGACTTACTTCAGCAATGGGGCTATGAAGTGCATCGCGGCTTGGCCAAAACCGGCGTGGTCGACACATTAAAAAACGGCGACGGCAATAAAACCATCGGCTTGCGTGCGGATATGGATGCGCTGCCGATTCATGAAGAAAGCACGCACGATTGGCGCAGCAAAATAGACGGCAAATTTCACGGCTGCGGCCATGATGGACACACCACCATTTTATTGGCAGCGGCTCAACGTTTGGCAGAAACCCGTAATTTCAACGGGACCTTACGCGTCATCTTCCAGCCTGCAGAAGAATTGCTTTACGGCGGCCGTGTGATGCTGGATGACGGTTTGTTTGATTTGTTTCCTTGCGACATGATTTTCGGCTTACACAATATGCCGAAAATGAAAACCGGTGAATTTTACTTCCGCGAAGGCTCGGCGATGGCGTCATCGGATACGATTCATATTCACATTCAAGGTGTCGGCGGTCACGGCGCTATGCCCGAATCCGGCATAGATGCCACCTTGGTTGCCTGCCACATCACCATTGCCCTGCAAAGTATTGTGTCACGCAATGTCAGCCCGCTCGATCAAGCCGTGGTGACTGTGGGCTGTATTCAATCGGGCGATGCGCCCAATGTGGTTAACGGCAAAGCTTTGATGAAACTGACTGTGCGCACCTTGAAGCCGGAAGTGCGCGAATTGGTGTGCCGGCGCATCAGTGAAATTGCTCAAGCGCAGGCCAGCAGCTTCGGCGCAACTGCCACCATCGAACACATCAACGGCTGCCCGCCTTTAATCAACGGTGCTGAAGCCACACGCTTTGCCCGAGAAGTGGCCACCGAATTATTTGGCGCAGAAAAAGTGCATACTGCACCGCCATTGATGGGCAGCGAAGATTTTGCCTTCATGCTGGAAGCCAATCCCAACGGCAATTATTGTTTTGTCGGCAACGGCGACGAACCGGGCGCGTGTATGGTGCATAATCCGCTTTATGATTTCAATGACAAGATTATCGTGCCGGCGGCAGCTTATTGGTGCGCTTTAACTGAAAAATATTTACGCTAATCTTTCAGACGGCCTGTATCTGCATTTTAAGGCCGTCTGAATATTTTTTAGGATAATCATCATGCAAAAATATTCTGAACCATTTGAAGGCAACGACCGCCTGCTTTTCGGCATGGTGTTGGGCGTGTTGACGTTTTGGCTGTTTTATCAGGCTGTGTTTAACGTTGCGCCTGATATTCAACGCAGCCTTGCCATGCCGGATACATCACTCAATGCGGTGATTAGTTTGGGCTCGCTGTTTTCCGGTTGCTTCATTGTGTTGATGGGCGGGCTGGCAGATAAATTCGGCCGCGTGCGCCTGACTTATATCGGCTTCCTGCTCAACATCGTTGCCTGCTTATTTTTGTATTTTGCCCAAGGTCCTGTCAGCTTCGGTCTAGGGCGTGTGTTTCAGGGCTTGGCTTCAGCCTGCATCATGCCGGCCACGCTTTCCATCATCAAAAATTATTACCACGGCGCTGCGCGACAGCGTGCGTTTAGCTTTTGGGCAATTGGTTCGTTCGGCGGCTCGGGCTTGTCTTCGTTTGTCGGCGGCACCATCGCCACTTATTTGGGTTGGCAGAGTATTTTCCTGCTCTCGATTGCGATTTCCATCATCGGCATGCTGTTGATGCGCGGTACACCGGAAAGCAAATCACCGCAAACTGCCATCACGCGCTACGATTACATCGGCCTGTTTTCCTGCGTATTGGGTTTACTCGCGCTTAATTTACTGATTACCAAAGGTTTTCGCTTAGGCTTCAGCCACCCCTTCACTTTAGCCATGCTCATCAGCTTTATCGTGATGGCCATCGTGTTTTTCCGCACCGAAATCCGCTTAAAATCGGCGGCTTTTTTGGATTTTTCACTGTTTCAAAACCGCGGCTACAACGGCGCATGTTTATCCAATTTCCTGCTCAACTGCACCGCAGGCACCATTTTCATCATCAACACTTATCTGCAAAAAGGCCACGGTTTAACGCCTTTTGAAGCCGGTTTGAAATCGCTGGGCTATTTGGCGATAGTGTTAATCATGATTCGGGTCAGCGAGAAGCTGCTGCAAAAATTCGGCTATAAAAAACCCATGCTCATCGGCGTATTGATTACTGCCACAGGCATTTTGGGCTTATCAATGACCAACGTCAGCCACGAAACCTACATGATTCAAGTGGTGGTTTCCTTTGCACTGTTTGGCTTTGGTTTAGGCTGCTATGCTACACCATCGGCCGATTGCGCGATGGTCAATGCACCGCTGGAAAAAGCCGGTGTGGCGGCCGGTGTATATAAAATGGCGAGCGCACTCGGTGCATCTTTCGGTATTGCCACCGGTGCCACGGTATTCAGCGCCTTGCAAGCTTCAGGTGTGCACCAAGCCGCACAAGCCGCTTTATGGCTGATGTTGGTACTCGCTTTGCTCTCCTGCTTGTCGATTGCGCTATTGATTCCGAAAGATGGCGGCAAATATCATTAGGCCGTCTATAGCTGGTTAAAATAAAAATAAGATAAAACTGCTACAACGGCCTTGTACGCCCACTACATAAAGTGGCTAGCAATGCTGTATTTTTATTTGAAACAGACTACAAATTAAATAAGCTAATGCCGTCTGAGATTAGGTTCAGACGGCTTCTATAAACAGATAAGCTCTTTGCTTTATGTAATATTCTGCCAAACCATATCAATATGCGGAATGCCGTCTTCCAAATATTCATCCGAAACTTTATGAAAGCCCAAAGATTCATAAAACCGCTGCAAATAAAGCTGCGCTTGAATATGGATTTCCTGCTGAGGGAAACGCTGCTGCACCGCTTGCAAAGCCTGCTGCATCAACACCCTGCCCAATCCCAGCTCTCGAAAAGACAACACCACCAACACGCGGCCGATTTTCACCAACGCATCTTCCGCGATAATGCGGCAATACGCAGCCAATTGGCCGTCTTGTTCGGCGAACACATGCAGAGCGCGTAAATCTTTTTCATCCACTTCAGGATAAGGGCAATTTTGTTCCACCACGAAAACATCGACGCGGCTTTTATAAATCTGCCACAATTCAAGATGGCTCAATTCGGTAAATACTTTAATATGCCAATTCATTTTTGCCTTTCCAATAAACAGGCCGTCTGAAATTCAGACGGCCTGTTTATTCCAATTTTAAATCACTTAAGCCAAAGTATCCAAAATCCGACGCAAATCATTCGCACCAATCTGACCCGGCGCCGATGCTTTGGCTGCGGCACCAAAGGTCATGGCCGAGCCAAAGGTTTGTCCGGCCAATCGGCTGATCACACCGAGCTTGCCCATTGACATGGTGACAATCGGTTGCTTGGCGGTTTGGTACACTTCTTGCGTAGCATCCAGCAAGGTCAACACATCAGCAGCGCTTTGTGGCATCACCGCGATTTTACAAATATCCGCGCCCAAGCTTTCCATTTTTTTCAGACGGCCTGTAATCTCTTCTTTTGCCGGTGTTTTATCAAAATCATGATTGCACAACAAAGCGGCCACACCTTTAGCCTTTGCAGCCTGCACTGCTGCTTGCACTTTTTCATCACCGGCAAACAGTTCAATATCAATAATATCCACCAAACCCGATTCAATCGCACGGTGAACCAAGTCGAAATAATAATCGTCGCTACACGGGCATTCGCCACCTTCTACTGCACGGCGGAAGGTAAACAGCAGCGGCGTATCCGGCAAGACTTGGCGCACTATTTTTGTCTGCGCCAACACGGCTTCAGCATCAGCAGCGATGTCTAAAAAATCGACACGAAATTCCACGATATCGAAGCTCAATCCTGCCAAACCGGCAATCGCTTGTTGCAGGCCGTCTGCATTTTTAGCCACCAACGGCACGGCAATTTTCGGGCTGCCTGCGCCCAGTGTTACGTTTTTGATTTGAACGGTATTCATTTTTTCTCCTTTATTTTGCATGAAAGGCCGTCTGAAAGCATATTTGTTCAGACGGCCTTATGAAGGCTAAACGCAGTCAGCGATTATTGATCGACAAACGCGCGCTCAATTAAGTAATCGCCACGCTGGCCAACTTTTGGCGACGGGGTCAGGCCGAAGCTGTCGAGAATGGCCGCGGTGTCTTTGTTCATCGCGGTGCTGCCGCACAACATGGCACGGTCGTCTTGCGGATTCATCGGCGGCAAACCGATGTCTTCAAACAATTTACCGCTCTTCATCAAATCGGTCAGGCGGCCTTGGTGCTCAAATTCTTCACGTGAGACCACAGGATAGTAAATCAATTTTTCTTTCACCATCTCGCCCAAGTATTCATGCTCCGGCAATTCTTTGGTGAAATGGTCGTAATAGGCCAAATCTTGCTTGTAGCGCACACCGTGTACCAGAATCACTTTTTCAAATTGCTCATAAATTTCAGGGTCTTTGGTCACGCTCAAGAATGGCGCCAAGCCGGTACCGGTGCTCAGCAAATACAAATGCTTGCCCGGATTCAAGTCGCCAGCCACCAGTGTGCCGGTCGGCTTTTTGCTGATCAACACTTCATCGCCCACTTGCAAATGCTGCAAACGACTGGTCAAAGGACCATCTTGCACTTTAATGCTGAAAAATTCCAAATGCTCTTCCCAGTTGGCCGATGCCACACTGTAAGCGCGCATCAAAGGCTTGCCGTCAACCATCAGGCCAATCATCACAAATTGGCCGTTTTCAAAGCGCAATGATTCGTCGCGGGTACAAGTGAAAGAGAAATAAGCATCGGTCCAGTGATGCACTGACAACACTTTTTCAGTATAAAATTTTGATGACATGAATCTTTTCCTATGAACAAAAGCCGTTGCCGGCACTTTCTAATATTTTGACAATAATCGTTTTCAATCATGCTTCAGGCCATCTGAATCCATTAGGTTCAGACGGCCTAATGAGCGATTAATCCAAGGCTTTGCGAATGATGTTTTTCACCAGCTCGGCATCGTTTTTCACCACTTCAACGCGTTGCGGCAAATCTTCCAAGCCTTCCAAGCCGGCAGGGCGCGGAATGGTCACATCGCCCACTGCTTCGTAAATGGTTTGGTCGAACTTAGCTGCCAAAGCGGTTTCCAAGCATACAATGGTTTCGCCCGCTTCGCGCACGTCACGCGCCACTTTTACGCCGTCGGCGGTGTGCGGGTCAATCAGTTCGCCGTCTTGCTCGTACACTTGACGGATGGTCGCCAAGCGGTCAGCGTGGGTGGATTTGCCCGATACAAAGCCGTATTTTTCGTGAATTTCTTCTAATTGGTCTTTTAAATCAAAGCCTTTACCCGAAGCCACTTCAGCCCACAGGCTTTGGATTTTATCGGCATCGCGATCCATCAAATCGAACACAAAACGCTCGAAGTTCGACGCTTTGGAAATGTCCATCGATGGGCTGGAAGTCACGTGGGTGTGCTCGGTGGTGCGTGGTTGGTAACGGCCGGTTTTGAAAAACTCGTCCAATACATCGTTTTCATTGGTTGCCACGATTAAGCGGTGCACCGGTAAACCCATTTGGCGCGCGATATGACCGGCGCATACGTTACCGAAATTGCCGCTCGGCACGCAGAAGCTCACCTTTTGCTCGTTGCTGGTAGTGGCATTGAAATAGCCGGCGAAATAATACACCACTTGCGCCACGATGCGGCCCCAGTTAATCGAGTTAACCGTGCCGACATGGTATTTGGCTTTAAATTCGGCGTCGTTTTGCACGGCTTTAACGATGTCTTGGCAGTCATCAAACATACCTTCTACGGCGATGTTGTGGATGTTTTCGTCTTGCAGGCTGAACATTTGCGCACGTTGGAACGCGCTCATTTTGCCTTCCGGCGAGAGCATAAATACATTCACGCCTTTTTTGCCGCGCAAAGCATATTCCGCCGCCGAACCGGTGTCGCCGCTGGTTGCGCCCAAAATATTGACTTGCTTGCCTTCTTTGTTCAACACATATTCAAACGCATTACCCAAAAACTGCATCGCCATGTCTTTAAAAGCCAAGGTCGGGCCATTAGACAACGCTTCGATTTTGATGCCGTCTGAAAGGCTGCGCACAGGCGTGATTTCTTTGGTGCCGAACGCTGCTTCAGTGTAGGTGCGGTTGACAATATCACGCAAATCATCGCTTGGAATATCAGTAGCAAACAGGCTGATGATTTCAAACGCCAGCTCAGGATAGCTCAGCGTGCGCCATTTTTGCAGGGTCACTTCATCCACTTGCGGATAATGCTCGGGCAGCATCAAGCCGCCGTCGGGTGCCAAGCCCATCAATAATACTTCGCTAAACGATTTCGGCGCAGTGGCACCGCGCGTGCTGATGTATTTCATGTTTTCTACTCTGTATTTGTTGAATTATTAAAACTTTCAGACGGCCTGAAACATTTTCAGGCCGTCTGAACAATTAATTACCGGTGTAAACGCGTTTTACACAAGCAGTCACGGTTTTGGCGGTCACAGTCGCCAAGGCTTGCGTGCGGGTGCTTGGGCTCAAAACCTGCATCATTTCGTTGGCAGTCAGTTGATTAGGGGCTTCTTCGCTGGCACAGCCGCAAATTTTGCTTTCCCATTCTTCTTGTTTTTCAGCCGACATGGCTAAAGCCACCATGCGCCATTCGTTGCGTTTGTTCAATTCGGTGCGGCATTGGTTTTCCACCGCCATTTTCACCACGCTGCTGCCAATACCGGTGCCGCTGCCTAAGCCGTTCATTGATGTGCCGGTGCCGCTGGCGCATGCGCCCAACAATAAAGCCGACATAGTGGCTGCCAAGATTTTTTTCATTCTGTAACCTTCCAAAAGGAACATTTAAATCAAAATAATAATGGGCGCGACTATCCCGCCTCAATCGCCCTACTTTGACCGCTCGCTGCTTAACCAGCGCCACGGTTTAAATTTCCGGCATATTATACAGCAAGGCTCTGAATCATGCGAACGCTTGCGCTATAATATCCGGCAAGAAAACCACAATACCGTCTGAAACGGAATCTGCCATGAATGATTTATTTACCCGCCAACCCGACGCTCCGCTCGCCGAACGCCTGCGCCCGTATTCTTTAGATGAAGTCATCGGTCAGCAGCACTTAATCGGCGAAGGCAAACCGCTGCGCGTGGCGGTAGAAGGTAGCAAACCGCATTCCATGCTGCTGTGGGGGCCGCCTGGTGTGGGCAAAACTACGCTGGCACGCATTCTCGCACAAAGTTTCAATGCGCAGTTTCTGCCCGTATCGGCAGTATTTTCCGGTGTGAAAGACATTCGCGAAGCCATCGAAAAAGCCGAAATTGCCTTGCAGCAAGGTCGGGCGACGATTTTGTTTGTCGATGAAGTGCACCGTTTCAACAAAGCGCAGCAAGACGCTTTTTTGCCGCATGTGGAAAGCGGTTTATTGACCTTTATCGGCGCGACCACGGAAAACCCATCGTTTGAAGTCAATCCCGCCTTACTCAGCCGCGCGCAAGTGTATGTGTTGCAATCATTATCGGCGCAAGATTTGCAGCAATTGATTGAAAAAGTGCTAACCCTGCCCGAATATCAAGATTTTGAAATCGATGCGGAAGCACGCGAATTATTGGTGAACACGGCCGACGGCGATGCGCGGCGCATGCTCAATTTATTGGAACAACTGCTCCGAGCTGCCGCTACACGCCGTCTGAAAACCTTAGATGCCGCATTTCTGGCAGAAAGCTTGGGCGCGCAAATCCGCCGTTTTGATAAAGGCGGCGAAAGTTTCTACAACCAGATTTCCGCGCTACACAAATCCGTGCGCGGCTCCCACCCCAATGCCGCATTGTATTGGTTCTGCCGCATGCTCGATGGCGGTGCCGACCCGCGCTACTTGGCTCGACGCATCGTTCGCATGGCTTGGGAAGACATCGGTCTAGCCGACCCGCGCGCCTTTCAGATTGCCAACGATGCCGCCACCACGTTTGAGCGACTCGGCAGCCCCGAAGGCGAATTGGCCTTGGCACAAGCCGTGTTGTATTTAGCTTCGGCGGCAAAATCGAATGCCGGCTACAACGCCTACAACCAAATGCGCGCATTTGTGCGCGACCATGCCAGCGATGAAGTGCCCGTGCATTTACGCAATGCACCGACCAAACTGATGAAAGAATTGGGCTACGGCCGTGAATACCGCTACGCCCACAACGAACCGCACGCCTATGCCGCCGGTGAAACCTATATGCCCGACGGTTTGGACGAGCCTGAATTTTACCAACCCGTGCCGCGCGGCTTGGAAATCAAAATTAGCGAAAAACTGGCCTGGCTGAAGACATTGGATGATGAAGCGTCAAACCCAAATAATTAGGATTTTAGACTTTAACGGGTATTGAAGGACTGCTTGAAATTATTTTATTGATGATAGCGGACGCACTATTTGTTTCAGACGGCATAAATATAAAAATCGGAATCTGTGTATGTACAACACAGATTCCGATGACTGAATAATACTCCAAACTCTTTCTATTTAATTTGGAAAATTAGGCTTGTTTTAAAGATAAATCTTCTATTAAGCAGCAAAGCGTTTCGCCACTTCATCCCAATTCACGATTTCCCAGAAACCTTTCAGGTAGTTAGGACGGCTGTTGCGGTAGTCGATGTAGTAAGCATGTTCCCACACGTCGCAAGTCAGCAATGGGGTGTTTTCAGTGGTCAACGGAGTCGCTGCGTTAGAAGTCGATACCAAATCCAACTCACCGGCAGGGGTTTTCACCAACCAAGCCCAGCCTGAACCAAACGTACCGGCCGCGCAAGCGTTGAATGCTTCTTGGAATGCTTCAAAGCTGCCCCATTTGGCATCAATAGCCGCAGCCAATTCGCCGGCAGGTTTTTGTTGGCCTTTAGGCGTGAAGCCCAGCCAGTAGAAAGTGTGGTTCCAAGTTTGGGCTGCGTTGTTAAACACGCCGCCTGAAGATTTTTTCACGATTTCTTCCAAAGGTATTTCTTCAAATTCAGTGCCTTTGATTTGGTTGTTCAGATTGGTAATGTAGGTTTGATGGTGTTTGCCGTAGTGGTATTCCAGCGTTTCTTTAGACAGATGTGGCTCCAGAGCGTCCAAAGCGTATGGCAATTCAGGCAGTTTGTGTTCCATGTTGATACTCCTATTTATTGATATATGAATTATCTTTTGGTCGTGTGCATTACCCTTGAAAAGGTAACGTCCCTTATTCTACCCGTCTCGGCTTTAAAAAACCAATTAAACTTATACTACGATATAATAGCAGTCTCTTATTCAAAGCATTTTTTGGGGATGAAACGCCATGAACGATTATCTTGACATGCCGTCTGAAGACCGTGAAGTCACGGCTTTGGCCTTGCCGCCGCATTCGATGGAAGCCGAGCAATCGGTTTTGGGCGGCCTGCTTTTGGAAAATGCGGCATGGGATAGAATCGCAGATGTCGTTACCGGTGAAGACTTCTACCGCCACGAGCACCGCCTGATTTTCCGTGCCATCGCCATGCTGGTCAACGAAAGCCGTCCGGCCGACGTCATTACCGTGCAGGAAGCCTTAGAGCGCAATGACGAACTCGAATCCGCAGGCGGTTTCAATTATCTGATTACCCTCGCGCAAAACACCCCTTCTGCCGCCAATATCCGCCGCTACGCCGAAATCGTGCGCGAGCGCTCCATCATGCGCCAATTAGCCGAAGTCGGCACCGAAATCGCCCGCAGCGCCTACAATCCGCAAGGTCGTGATGCCGGACAATTGCTCGATGAAGCCGAAAACAAAGTGTTCCAAATCGCCGAGAGCACCGCCAAATCCAAACAAGGCTTTTTAAGCATGCCCGATGTGTTGGATGAAGTGGTCGCCAAAATCGACATGCTCTATTCGCGTGAAAACCCCGAAGAAGTCACCGGCGTATCCACCGGCTTTATCGATTTGGACAAAAAAACCTCCGGCCTGCAACCGGGCGATTTAATTATCGTCGCCGGCCGCCCATCTATGGGTAAAACCGCATTTTCCATCAACATTGCCGAACACGTTGCCGTTGAAGCACAATTACCCGTTGCCGTGTTCTCGATGGAAATGGGCGCCGCACAACTGGTGATGCGTGTATTAAGCTCCGTCGGCCGCGTCGATCAGCAGGTTTTGAAAACCGGCAACTTGCAAGACCAGCACTGGCTCAATTTCAACGAAGCCGTGATTAAGCTCACCAATGCACCGATGTATATCGACGAAACACCGGGTTTGACCGCGCTCGAGTTACGCGCCCGCGCCCGCCGCTTAGCACGCCAGTTCAACGGTAAACTGGGCTTGATTGTGATTGACTACCTTCAATTGATGTCCGGCTCCGGCCGTTCCGACAACCGCGCGTCTGAATTGGGCGAAATTTCCCGCTCACTCAAAGCCTTGGCCAAAGAATTGCAAGTACCCGTGATCGCGCTGTCGCAGCTGAGCCGTACCGTCGAGCAGCGCACCGACAAACGCCCGATGATGTCCGACTTGCGCGAATCCGGCGCCATTGAGCAGGATGCCGACTTGATTATGTTTATGTATCGCGATGAATACTACAATCCTGAATCGCCGCTTAAAGGCTTGGCAGAATGCATCATCGGCAAACACCGTAACGGCCCGACAGGCAAAGTCCACCTGACTTGGATGGGGCAATTCACCAAGTTTGACAATGCCGCCTACGTTCCCGAATCTGCACTAATGGAAGACTAAAAATCTTCCTTAATCTGGCGTTTTATATTTTATGAGGCAATATTCTTATAACACAATTGATTTGCTGCATGCTTACCGGACCAAACTACCACCGCTCATGCATAACAAACAAAAAGGGGTTACACTTATCGAACTGTTGGTTGTCATTGGGATTATCGCAACGGTGGCTATAATTGCCCTACCCAATATGAGCCAATGGATTACATCGCGCCATATAGCCGGCAATGCCGAACAAATTGCCAGCCTTCTGCGCTTTGCCCGCAGCGAGGCAGTTCGTCTGAACCTTCCAGTTTATGTTTGTCCGGTTCAAATTAAAAAAGACGGCAAATCTAATGGCAGCTGTAATGCCAATTACGGTAACCAAGGCTTAATGGCCTTTGCCGATACTGATAAAAACAATCAATATGAACGCGCCAATGATATTCAACTACGCGCAATCGTCTTAAACAGCAAAGACAACGATCGGGTAAACCATAGCTATTACACCTACTCTTTTAACGGCAGCAAAACTGCAGATGATGTCACCCATTGGACTTTTCTGCCTAACGGCCATTTTGTACGTTGGAATAAATTACCATCTGCTACCGATGGTTTTCCCACGCCTAGCGGTTACACTCAGATTATCTTAACCGATGCCCATGCAAAACGTGACGATGATAAAAAGGCGCGGTTCAGCGTGCTTTTTATTGATGGCAACGGACGCGTCGAGATTTGTGGCCGGTCTGATTCAAGAAACATCTGCCAATATTCTGAAAAATAAACATGATGAATACCAAGATACTATCCAATCCTCACAAGCAACAGAGTAATCTGAAAAAGCTTCAGCAGGGTTTGACTTTGGTTGAAGTGTTAATTTCTATCTTTGTGCTGACTATCGGTATACTTGCTTTACTTTCTGTACAATTGCGTGCCGTTTTAAGTGTTCGTGAAAGCGAAACACAAACAATGGTTTCTCAAATAACACAAAATCTGATTGAAGGTATGCTGATCAACCCTATGCTTTCGGTAGAAACGGATCATTCAGATATCGAAACAAGGCGCATACTTAAGTCTTATGATCATTATTTCACTAGCAATGATAAAGATGTTAAAGGTACCTATAAAAATAATGAATCCATGACCAAATACGAACTGGCTGCTGCACAAATTACCACTTTTTCAGATGCATTATCAACAGCACTCCCTGATGCCCGGGTCCACTTTGCCATTTGCCAAGACCATTCCGGTAACGAGCCTACTTACAAAGGCTCATTCGATGCACAATGCAGTGGTCTGGGCGATGTTACAGTTAAAGTACTATGGCTAATGGATGCCGAAGAGGAGCAAAACCATAATGATCTAAAAAGTTCAGAAAATTTTATTATTTATACCCACCAGTCACGGGTTACGGAATAATATGCGCCCTACATTTACGCATCTACCTGACATAAAAGGTTTCACTCTGATTGAGTTTTTAGTCGCCAGCGCATTAAGTATGATCGTTTTGATGGCGGTTTCATCCACTTATTTTGCCGGCCGACACCTACATCATGCGGCCTCTTCCCGTTTAAACATTCAACAAGATTTACGCAGTACCGCGACTTTACTGAGTCGCGATGCACAAATGGCCGGCAGCTTCGGCTGTTTCAATATGGCTGACTATCCGGCCAGCTCTGTCATAAGCGACGATTCTGCTGCCCCTTTTTCTCTAGGCAACAACATTATTAATAATAAAATGATTCCTCTTTCAGAAGATAAAATTGGCTACTCAGGCTTCTCTCAAACGGGTGCTGGATTAATCTTCCAATACGGTATAGATGCACTCGGAGACAAAGCCAATCTCGCCAGCAGCTGTTCTAGTATTGCGAAAAATAGCAGTATTAGGGATTCAGCTACAGCAAAATCAGCTTTAAAAATTACGGGAAATGATAAAAATGGCACGATTTCAACGCTTCAACATGTTGTTTCTGCTTATGCCGTCGGTTCTTTTAACGACCAGACAGGTCTGTATCGATTTCAACTTGACCATGAAACCGGCAGCTGGGGAGAGCCGCAGCTTTTAGTAGGAGATATTCAATCAATCAGCATGAATTATCTCTACATAGATCACTCTGAGCACTGTACCAATCCGACAGCTTCCGCTGCCAATCGCGAAACTTTTACGCGTGAAAGCAACTTAAGAACCAGCAACTCTGCCGATGCAACTTTAAACAATGGAACCACACCTGCTCTAATCCAAATTCAGTTAAACATTGATCATACCGCTGTTTATCATATTGAAGCTTCGGTAAGAGGAGGCAATACATGTTCAAATCATGCCATTTAGATTATTCCTCTGCTCGCCCTTCCCAGCAAGGCTTTACACTATTTATTACATTAATAATGATGGTCATTATTGCTCTTTTGATTGTGACAGCAGCTCAATCTTATAACACTGAACAACGAATCAGCACCAATGAAGCTGACAGGAAACTGGCATTCAGTTTAGCTGAAGCTGCCTTACGAAAAGGTGAGCACAAGATTTTAGAATTTAACGGCAAAAAAGTTACTTTTGGGGCTAACTGTACTGGCACAATAGGCACAATAGGCACCAAAGAAACGAAAGGACTCTGCGCAACTCCTGAAGCCGTTGTACCGGTAGAAAACAGTCATATCGTTGAAATAGAAAGTGCAGCCGGCCATGCATGGGAAAGAACTCAAGACAAGCAATTGTATATAGATATCAATGGTTATGAAGTAAAAGACATTCGTGCTGAACATGTCAGTAAAAGGCCCCGATATATTATTGAATATATCGGAACCAATCTTGACCATGGCAATATGATTTATCGCGTGACAGCTAAAGCATGGGGTAAGAACAACAACACCGTCGTCATCCTTCAATCATATGTTACAGATGGATAATATGAGAAACAATCAAGGATTTACTTTAATTGAGTTAATGATTGCCATTATAGTGCTTGGCTTCATGTTCACTCTTGCTCTGCCTTTTTATCACCGCTATACAGAACAAGCTTATCTGGCAAAGGCACATACTGCATTAATGAATATTCATACTCAGCTTAAAATCAAACTGGCTCAGAATCCATTGCTTGATATCCCTACCGAACTGGAGCATATTCACCACTATGGCATTGATCAAACAATCACCGAAAAATATGAATTTCATGTAGAAATGTATCAACAGGATAGTCGGGCCTACCGAATTTCAGCGCAACCTAAAGAACAAACTAGCTATTCAACATCTATTTGGGTTGACAGCTTAGGCAATACTAAAAAATGCCTAAAAATTAATTTGTCCGATTGCGAGCCAATCTAAACATTGAGCATGATGCTGGCTTTTCAAAAAACACACACCACCGCTTTATCTTGATTCCTTGTCAAACAAATCCACATCAAACAAATCAGGCTCGCGGATTTTGTTGTGGCAATCGAGCGTGATGTCTTCCGTGACCCGACAGCAACACGGAAGGATTTCGCCGGGTGTGATAAAGGCCAGAGGAAAATCATCATAGCCGACCTTGCCGCTGATGAGTTTCAGGCGGCATGAACCGCAATAGCCGCTGCGGCATTGGTATTCGACCTCGTGGCCGGTGCGCTCCAGCCCCTCCAGCAAGGTTTCGCCGTTTTGCAGCTCAAAAATTTTATCGTGTGTGCTAATAATGGCCATAGTTTGATAAAAGGCCGTCTGAAAGAAAATACTCAATCCGACGGCCTTTTGTAAGTGAAGTGTTACAGCTCGAAATCGCCCAAATCGTCAGCGTTAACTTCCGAGTCAATTTGGCCAATCAAGTAAGAAGAAATTTCCACTTCCTGCGGTGCGACCTGCACATTGTCGGACGACAGCCACGCGTTAATCCACGGAATCGGGTTTTGGCTCGCGCCGTCAAATGCCGGCTTCAAACCCACCGCCTGCATACGCAGATTGGTGATGTATTCGACGTATTGACCCAAAATTTCTTTGTTCAAGCCAATCATCGAACCATCTTTAAACAGATACGCCGCCCATTCTTTTTCTTGTTCGGCCGCTTTTTTGAACAATTCAAAGCAATCGTTTTCCAGCTCGGCAGCAATTTCCGCCATCTCCGGATCATCGACACCGGCACGCATCAGGTTCAGCATGTGTTGCGTACTGGTTAAGTGCAAAGCTTCATCACGCGCAATCAGCTTGATGATCTTGGCGTTGCCTTCCATCAATTCACGCTCGGCAAAGGCAAACGAGCAGGCAAACGAGACATAGAAACGAATCGCTTCCAATACGTTCACGCACATCAAACACAAATACAGCTTTTTCTTCAACTCGCGCAACGAAACTTCAACCATTTCGCCTTTAACATTGTGCGTGCCTTCGCCGAACAGATTGTAATACTGGGTGTATTCAATCAATTCATCATAATAGCAGGCAATGTCTTCCGCACGCGCGATGATGTATTCATTTTGCACGATATCATCAAACACAACCGACGGATCATTGACGATATTGCGGATGATGTGGGTGTAGCTGCGCGAGTGGATGGTTTCTGAAAACGACCATGTTTCAATCCACGTTTCCAACTCCGGAATCGACACCAACGGCAACAGCGCCACATTCGGGCTGCGGCCTTGAATCGAATCCAGTAGCGTTTGGTATTTCAAATTACTGATGAAAATGTGTTTTTCGTGTTCCGGCAGATTGGAATAGTCGATACGGTCGCGCGACACGTCGATTTCTTCCGGACGCCAAAAGAAAGACAATTGTTTTTCAATCAGTTTTTCAAAAATTTCGTATTTTTGCTGGTCGTAACGCGCTACGTTCACCGATTGGCCGAAAAACATTGGCTCTTTTAACGCATCGTTCGGTGTTTTGGTGAATGTACTGTATGACATGGTTAAATGGTCGCAAGACATAATAAGCTCTTAGAATTCAGAATATTGAAAATTTTAGATTTTCAGACGGCCTATAAAATAGGCCGTCTGAAAAGTAATTTTGCGGGCGTTACTTGGATAATGCCTTATCCAGTAATTGCAAACCACGCTGGGTATCACCCCGCGCTGCTCGTGTTTTAAAACGGGTTTCAGCATCAAATTCAGCCAACATCACCGTTGTGGCCTCATCTAACAATTTATTCACACTGACACCACGCGCGGCAGCCAAGAGTTTCAAGCGGCTGTGTTTTTCATCGGAAAAACGAACGGTCAAAGCACTCATAGGTTTCTCTCCAAAAAAGTTTCGGGGGTACAGATTTGAATATGAGGAAACATCAATTCAGCGCGGCCAAAATCTTTCAGATTGCGTGTGATCAAATAATCCGCTTGTGCCGCAACAGCCAATTCCAAAACATGGTTATCCGCTTCATCCTGCAAATTAGGCCTCCAAAGATAATAGATTTGCGTCCACTCACTCACACTCAACAAAGCATCCAATAATTCATTACGCTCATCTTGATTCAGACGGCAGCCTTTAAATACGTCGTTTCGGTTAACCACATCTTCATATTCGGCCAACAATGCTGCGCCCACAACAGGAATATACCGACCTTCCAAACAAGCAGCTAACAAGCGGTTGGCCGCATACGACCCCATGCAGGCAGCGACAAGAATGTTGGTGTCTAAAACAAGTTTCATAAAATATGATAGCGTATATGATGCCACTTTGTAAATTAAAGCTTTATTTCAAGCATTAAACAAGCTCAATACTCAAATCTTACAAGCCCCGCCCACGCAGCCGTCATCCTGCAAATCCGCCTGCGTATCATCCGCACCATCACGCGTGTTGTGGTAATACAGGGTTTTCACGCCATATTTGTAGGCGGTGAGCAGGTCTTTCAGCATTTGTTTCATGGAAACTTTGCCGCCTTCGAATTTGCCCGGGTCGTAGCTGGTATTCGCTGAAATTGCTTGGTCGACAAATTTCTGCATCACGCCCACCAATTTCAGATAGCCGTCATTGCTCGGCATTTGCCACAGGGTTTCGTAGGCATTTTTCAGGTTTTCAAATTCCGGTACGACTTGCTTCAAGATGCCGTCTTTCGATGCTTTTACCGTCACCAAACCGCGCGGTGGCTCGATGCCGTTGGTGGCATTGGCGATTTGCGAGCTGGTTTCAGACGGCATCAGGGCAGTCAGGGTTGAGTTACGCAAACCGTATTTGACGATATCGGCGCGCAAGCCTTCCCAATCGTAATGCAGCGGCTCTTGGCAGATGGCGTCCAAATCTTTTTTGTAGGTGTCAATCGGCAGTTTGCCTTGTGAATAAACGGTTTCATTAAACAATGGGCAAGCGCCATATTCTTTGGCCAGATTCACCGATGCTTTCAGCAAGTAATATTGCATCGCTTCAAAGGTGCGGTGGGTCAGGCCGATGGCAGAATCGTCGCTGTATTTCACTCCGTTTTTGGCCAAGTAATACGCGTAGTTAATCACGCCGATGCCCAAAGTGCGACGGTTCATGGTCGCGTGATAAGCAGCTTTCACCGGATAGTCCTGGTAATCCAGCAAGGCATCCAAGGCACGCACGGTCAAATCGGCCATTTCTTCGAATTCGTCCAAATCGTTCAATGCACCTAAGTTGAAAGCAGACAAGGTACACAAGGCGATTTCGCCGTTTTCATCGCTGATGTTGTCTAATGGTTTGGTCGGTAAGGCAATTTCCAAGCACAAGTTAGACTGGCGCACCGGTGCCACGCTTGGATCAAACGGGCTGTGGGTGTTGCAGTGATCGACGTTTTGAATGTAGATGCGGCCTGTACCTGCGCGCTCTTGCATCAATGATGAAAACAAATCAGTGGCCGGTACGCTGCGTTTGCGGATATTCGGATCTTGCTCGTATTGGGTATACAAACGCTCAAACTCACTCTGATCAGCAAAAAATGCGTCATACAAGCCCGGCACTTCGTTTGGCGAGAACAAGGTAATGCTACCGCCTTTAATTAGGCGGGTGTACATCAATTTATTGATTTGCACGCCGTAATCCAAATGGCGCACGCGGTTTTCTTCTACGCCGCGGTTGTTTTTCAACACCAGCAGGTTTTCAACCTCAATGTGCCACATCGGATAGAACAAAGTAGCCGCACCACCGCGCACACCGCCTTGCGAGCAGGATTTCACTGCCGCTTGGAACATTTTGAAAAACGGAATACAGCCGGTATGTTGCGCTTCACCGCCACGGATTCCGCTGCCCAAACCGCGAATGCGGCCGGCATTAATACCGATGCCTGCGCGTTGTGATACATATTTCACAATCGCGCTGGTGGTGGCATTGATGGAATCCAAGCTGTCGTCGCATTCAATCAATACGCAGCTTGAGAATTGGCGGGTTGGCGTGCGCACACCGCTCATAATCGGCGTTGGTAACGATACTTTAAAGGTAGAAACGGCATCGTAGAAACGCTTTACATAATCCAAGCGTGTGGCTTTGGGATATTTGCTGAACAGACACATCGCCACCAAAATATACAGAAACTGTGGTGTTTCATAGATTTGGCGGGTCACACGGTTTTGCACCAAATATTTGCCTTCCAACTGCTTCACCGCAGCGTATGAAAAGCTCATGTCACGGCAATGGTCGATGTAGGCATTCAGTTCATCAAATTCCTCGCGCGTGTAGTCTTCAAGGATATGGCGGTCGTATTTACCCGCTTCGGTGAGCTTGGTCACATGATCGAACAGATGCGGCGGTTCAAATTCGCCGTAAGCGATTTTACGCAGATGAAAAATGGCCAAACGTGCGGCCAGATATTGATAGTCAGGCGAATCTTGTGAAATCAGGTCGGCAGCGGCCTTGATGATGGTTTCGTGAATATCATCGGTGCGGATGCCGTTGTAAAACTGAATATGCGATTTCAGCTCAACTTGCGACACCGATACATTATTCAAACCCTCTGCTGCCCAAGTGACGACACGGTGAATTTTTTCTAAATCAATCGGCTCCAAGCGGCCGTCGCGCTTGGTTACTTGAAGGTGAGGGGTTGCATTCATTATCAAAGTCCTAGCTAAAACACAAGATACAGTAGAGAACAATCTCAAAGCACACAATATAATGTATTTCAAGCAGCGAAGCTAGTCTTGACAAACCTTAATTTTTTGGATTGTTTACAAGATTCAAACGCTCTACTGATTTTTACATTTTTACCCTCTTGACAACCATAATGCTGAAAATTCAAGCCTCGGCATGGAAACAGCCGAATACATCATTCAATAGAAAAATAGCTAGAGGCTTATCAAATCAGATAATTTTGATTTTGTTGCATAACTACCTGCAAACAGCCAAATTTATTTTTTGTCCGTTTTTTGAACAGGTTTTTATTTTGTTAAATTTTGTAAACTTGAAAATATGTGACAAACATGGCACGCTGCCAAAAAGGCCGTCTGAAAATCAATTGGCGTGATCCAATCCGTTTCAGACAGCCTTTATTTATCTATATCACATACCAGATTCCGATGAATTTATGCTATCCGACCAACCACCGCCTAAAGCCTTATAAAGCGACACCAGCATTTGCGCACGGGCAAGCTGCGCCTGAATCAGGTTTTCCTGCATTTGGTTTTCGTTCAAATGCGCGCGCAAGGCATGGTCTAAGGTTTTGTAATCGTTGCGGAACAGTTTTTCTGTGTCCTGTGCATGTTGTTCAGCTTGGCGATGGGCGGTTTGCATCAGCGCGGTTTGCCGCTGCATGGCCTGCACGCTTTGATAGGCGCTGTCTACTTCACCTAATGCGGTCAGAAGCTGCTGGTCGTATTGCAGCAAGGCCGTCTGAAGGCGGGCATCGGCGGCGGCAATATTGGCTTTAATGCGGCCATTGGTGAAAATCGGCATTTGAATGCCCACGCTTAACAAGTTTGCCCAACCTTTCAGGGCATCGCTGCCGTCAATGCCAATGCGCGCACCTTGTCCCATGAAATTAATGCTGAAACGCGGCAATAAATCGGCTTTGGCGCTGGCCAACTTAGCCGCATACGCATTCACTTGCGCGGTGTAGGCGCGTAAATCGGGGCGGCGCTCCAGCATGCCTTGCGGGGTTTGTCCGCTTGGTGCGGCCGGTTGCTTGGCTAACACGTCTACACCTGATTGCGGCAAGTCAAAGCTTTGCGGCACATTCCCCGTCAACACGGCAATGCTGCGCACATAGGCATCATATTCGGCTTGCAGCGTGGCGCGTTTGGCTTCGGCGGCGGTGAGCTGCACGCCGACTTCATTCACTTCGTAGCCGCTGACATGGCCGGCTTTGAAACGCCCCTGCACATATTGCTGCAAGCGTTTGAGCGTGTTAATGCTCGCATCCGCCACTTTCAGGCGGCCTTGTACTGCGCTCGCTTTAAAATAATTTTCGGCAATATCACCAGCCACCAACATTTGCGCGCCATACACCTGCTCTTGCTGCCCCAAAGCGGCATAATAGGCAGCATCGGCATCGCTGCGTTTCTGGCCGAAAATATCCGGCTCCCACGAAGCGGATACACCGCCCATCAACTGGTCGCCTTTAATATCCATCTTATCATTGCCCAATGCACCTGCCTGCGGGATTTGTGCGGCCACGCCCGAGAGCGGATTATCGGCTTCGCCGCGCACGATCCCGCCCTGTCCGCTCAAACCGACTTGCGG
Organism: Neisseria sp. CCUG17229; assembly: GCF_047839235.1. Lineage (NCBI taxonomy): Bacteria > Pseudomonadati > Pseudomonadota > Betaproteobacteria > Neisseriales > Neisseriaceae > Neisseria > Neisseria sp. CCUG17229. The sequence continues at coordinate 1,013,496 of NZ_CP181247.1, read as the reverse complement.
CCCCAAATCAGCGATGGCAGCCCGACTGGAGGCGCGTGCTTCGTTCAAACGGCTAACCGCAATTTTGACATCATAGCCCTGCGCCAAGCCCTGCTCAATCAAGCGGCTCAACACCGGATCTTGCCAATGCTGCCACCATTGGGCGATTTGTTCGCTGCCTTTTGCCGCTTCGCTTTCGCTAAACGATTGCGGCACACTAATTTCGGAATGAAGCGGAATCTGCGTACTTTGACAAGCGGTTAAGGCCAGCAATACAGCGGCGCATAAAGCGGATATTTGAATGGATTTCATGGATTGTCCTTTTTTCAGACGGCCTGATTTTCGTTTTGACTGTTAATTTGATTTTCTTTCAGACGGCCTTTTTCTGTCTTTCAGGCCGTCTGAAAACATTATCCCTGCTGCTCAAGCATTTTTCTAAAGCGCAGCAATGCGTAACCCAAAAAGGCCAAGCCCAGCAGCGTTAAGGCGAGCATTTGCGGCCATACAATATCCAAGCCCGCGCCGCGAAACACCACGTTTTGCGAAAAATTGGCAAACTGCGTTTGCGGCCAATATTCGCTAATCATTTGCGCCGCTTCAGGCATATTGCTGCGTGCAGAAGTCGAACCGGAAAACAGCAGCGTGACCATATGAATCGGAATAATCAGCAAGCCAAATTGCGCCATACTCGGGGCAACGGTCGCGAGCATCACGCCCAACGACGCCACACAGAACAGAAACAGCCACAAGCCCGCCGCATACAGCACGATTGAACCATTAATCGGCACATCCAGCATGTGATGCACAATCAGCCATACCGACAGCAATTCCACCACCAGAATCACCAAACTGTTGGCCAAAATCTTCGACATCATCAATTCAAAACTATTCACCGGCATCACCAACAGATGCTCAATGGTGCCGCGTTCGCGCTCGCGAATCACTGCCGCGCCGACCAAAATCAGAATCAGTAAAGCCGCATTATTGCCTTCCTGCATAATCGGCAGAAACCACACGCTGTCGCCATTGGGGTTGAACTGGATATTCATCACCGGTGAAACCACCGGCATCGAAGGCGTGCCGACAAACTCCTGAATTTCGCGGTTGATAATCTGGGTCAGATAAGACGAGCCCAAACCGGCCTGCGTCATCATGGTCGCATCAGTGAGAAGCTGAACCGACGGGCTGCGCCCAGCCTGAACATCGCGTTCAAAATTCGGAGGAATTTCCAACACAAAAATCAAACTGTTTTTATCCATCAGCTCATCGGCATCTTCACGTTTTACATCTATTGGCGCGCGGAAATACGGCGGCAAAATAGCATCACGGATGCGCAGCGATAAGGTTGAGCGGTCTTGATCGATGATGCCGACGGTGGCATTTTTTACATCGGTGCTGATTTGCGCCGAGCTGATGATTTCGCCGGTGAACATAAACCCAATCAATACCAGCAATACCGGATCGGTCAACAGGCTGCGAAATTCCTTAAACATCAGCGTGACAATGTTTCGTAAGGTTCTCATCATTTCTCCTGTTTTTTCAGAAGCATACACGCCAAAATCAACATCGCTGCCGCAAAGGCCGCAATTGCTGCATATTCAGTGGTGTAATCGGCCGTATTTAAGCCTTTGGTAAAACTACCGACGGTAATATTGCGATACCAAGATGCAGGCATGATTTTACCGAACATGACCGAAGCTCCACTCATCGCAGAAAGCGAATACAGAAAGCCGGAATAATTGACCGTCGGGATAATCGTGATGATCGCCGCTGCAAAAATCGCTGCCAATTGCGAGCGCACAAAGCTGGAAATCACCAAGCCCATGGCGGTTGACGCGGTCACAATCAATACCGTGCCGATTAATATGCCCGACAACGAGCCTTTCAATGGCACGCCAAACCAAAACACCAGCATCAGCGCCAAAGCAGCGAAGTTAATCAGGCCGACAGCGATATAAGGCAGCTGCTTGCCGATTAAATATTGCGACACACTGGCGGGCGATGCATAAAAGTTGGCAATCGAACCAATCTCTTTTTCACGCACTACGCCCACCGCGGCCATCATCGCCGGCACCATAATCAAAACCAGCATCACCACACCCGGCGCAATCGCATTGATGCTATTGAAATCTTGGTTATACAGCATGCGCGGTTCCACCACCGCCGGCGGATTCAGATTAATCGGTAAGCCTTGTGCTTCAATTTTGGCGCGACTATATGCACCGACCAAACTGGCCGCATAGCCTTGAATATTCGACGCATTAAACGGCATGGCACCATCGATATAAAAAGCCACTTCCGGCGACAAACCACGCGCTACATCGCGCCCGAAGCCGTGCGGAATATCCATCACCATCACCGCTTGCGAGCTTTGTAAGGCCGCCTGAATGTCAGCTTCGTTTTGCAAAGGCGGCTGCTCGATGAAATAACGCGAACCGGAAAAATATTCCACCAATTCACGGCTTTCACTGGTTTGGTCACGGTCGTACACAGCAAATCTTAGGTTTTGCACGTCAAAAGACACACCCCATGCCATCGCCGCCAGCATAATCACCGGCCCGAACACGGCAAATACCAAGCGAATTTTGTCGCGGATTAATTCTTTGGTTTCGCGCCGTGCGAAAGTGAACACTGTAGCCAGCCAATATTTCAATGATTCGGTATCGCGCTTGTGATTGGTGTTTTCAGACGGCATTTGCGTATTCAGTCCGTCTGAACGTATATCAACCGGCTGCTTATCCGCTGCTTGGCTTTCAGACGGCATCGAGATATATTCCGTAGAAGCAAAGTCATCATTTTGCACAACCGATTGTTGGTTTGGATTAAACGTATTCTGTGTGCTGTTTTCTGCATGCGATGGCGTATTTTGCACAGAATAGCTAACAAGGCCGTCTGAAGCGGATTCGGCTTGTTTGTTTTCAGACGGCCTATCTTGCTGTCTGTCGGCCTGAATCACGCGGGCAGCCAGTTGTGCGGCGGTTTCGCCGTTGGTTGTCGGGTTGGGAGAAGTTGGCTGTGGTGATGCGGTTGATGGCTGGCCGTCTGAAACAGCAGGCGCAGATTGGCTGGGCTCGCTTGTTTTTTCACCGGATTCTGTTTCGCCTTCCGCTTCAATCAAATACTGCACAAACGCTTCTTCCAAATCTGGTGCATTTTGCGCTTGGGTCAATTCTTCCGGCGTGCCCACGGCCAACACGCGACCTTTGTGCATAAAAGAAATGCGGTCACAGCGCTCGGCTTCGTTCATAAAGTGTGTGGAGACGAAAATGGTGATTTTGTCTTCGCGCGAGAGCTTAAGCAGATGGCGCCAAAACATATCGCGCGCAGCCGGGTCAACGCCTGAAGTCGGTTCGTCCAAAATCAACACTTCGGGGTGATGCAGACATGCCGCAGCCAATTGCAGGCGCTGGCGAATACCCAAAGGCAGCGATGAAGGTGCAGTATCGGCCACTTCATCTAATTGAAATTGATGCAATGCATCCTCTACCGCCGATTTGCCTTTGTCGCCCAATTGATAAAGCTTGGCATGCAAATCCAAATTCTGGCGCACGCTCAACTCTTCATACAGCGAAAACGCTTGCGACATATAACCCACGCGCATTTTCACATCGGTGCCGCCCGCATCAATCGGTTTACCCAACAATTCAGCCGTGCCTTCGGTGGCTTCCAGCAAGCCGGTGAGCATTTTCATGGTGGTGGATTTGCCACAACCGTTGCTGCCCAAAAAGCCGAAAATCTCGCCTTGGGAAATGGTAAAGCTGACCTGATCAACGGCGGTAAAATTGCCAAAACGCTTGGTCAAGCCATGCGCTTCAATCGCCGGCGGCAAATCGGGATCGGGCGTAAACGGTGTGATATTCAAAATGCCTTCGGTCTGCTTTTCTTCCGGCAACATTTTGATATAAGCTTCTTCCAGCACTTCGGTGTCATACTCTTCTAAAACCGATTGCGTGGATTGGTTGGCCAACAGTTTGCCATCGTCCATCGCCAAAAGCTGCGCAAATTGCTGCGCTTCTTCTACATAAGCAGTGGCAACAATCACGGTCATGCCCTGGTTTTCTTGGCGCAAATCGTTAACCAGCGTCCAGAATTGGCGGCGTGACAAGGGATCGACACCGGTGGTCGGTTCGTCCAAAATCAACAAATCAGGATTATGCACCAAGGCGCAACACAGGCTTAATTTCTGCTTCATGCCGCCGGAAAGTTTGCCCGCCGCACGGTCGATAAACGGATCCAAGCCCGTTGCCGCTACCAAACGCGCAATCCGTTCTTCCCGCTCCTGCGATTTCAAGCCGAATAAACGCGCGTGGAAATCGATGTTTTCATATACGGATAAGGTGCGGTAAAGGTTCTGCCCCAAACCTTGCGGCATATAGGCAATGCGGTGCGACAATTCCCGCCGCGTCTCTTTGTCGGCCATGTCGCCACCCAACACCGACACACTGCCATCCTGAATCACGCGCACACCGGCAATCAGCGACAATAAAGTCGATTTGCCCACACCATCGGGGCCGATTAAGCCCACGGTCTGGCCGCGCTCGATTTCAAGCGATACCTTATCCAGCGCCTGCACTTTGCCGTAGCGGTGGGAAACAGCGGAAAGGGAAACGGCGGTTGTTGTCATGATGATTTCACTCGTGTGGTTCAGACTGCCTGTGTTGCTTCAAGGCCGTCTAAAAATATGGAAAGCTTATTGCGGCAGCTTCACCGCCAATTCAGACGGCCATTCGCCTTCTTGCGTTTTCACAAAGCCGTTGCCGGTCAAACCGCCTTTTAACAAGCGGTTGTAACGTGTGGCGGTTTCAGACGGCACTTGCAATTTCACTTTAAACATCAGCTTGGCGCGCTCGCTTTCGGTTTCCACTGATTTCGGGGTGAATTGCGCATCGGTGGCAATAAATTGGATAGTGGCCGGAAACACGGCCTCGATGCCATCGAGTTTGATGCGCGCTTCGTCACCGACTTTCAGACGGCTCATGCTGTCGGTCGGCAGGAAAATATTCATCGACACATCGGTCGGATCCAACAGGCTGACGATTTTGTTGCCTGCCGCAATCACGTTGCCGACTTCGGCAATTTTGTATTCCACACGACCGTTAATCGGGGCACGGATGTTCATATCGTCATTGGCAGATGTGGCAGATTTCACTTGCGCTTCGGCTTGTTCCACACCGGCACGCGCTTCGGCAATCTGCGCACCACTTTGCGCTACCACGGCTTGCGCTTCATCGCGGGCTGCTTCGGCAGCTTTGACTGCTGCAACAGCACGTTCGTAATCGGCTTGGCGTTTGGTCACTTCTGAACGCGAAACCAACTGATCAGCCAATAATTTGCGAGCGTTGTCCAATTCCAGTTTCGCTACGCGCTGCTGCTGGCGGGCGGAATCAACATTGGCTTGCGCGCGGGCAACCGATTGCTGGGTTTGCGCTTTGGCCGCTTGCGCACGCGTGACCGCTTCTTGCTGACGGCGAGCTGCTGCCTGCGCTTCTGCCAAGCGGCTGGAGCTGGTATCTGACGATAATTCTGCTAACACATCGCCTGCTTTCACATCGTCGCCTTCGGTCACATTCATTTTTTCCACACGACCGCCATACAAACTGGCGACATCAATGCGGTTTAATTCTAAACGGCCGTTGGATTGGGCAATATTTTCCGGCAATTTGCCGCTTTGTTGTTGCTGCCAATAGTAAAAACCGCCGGCAGCTAATGCCGCAACCACGGCAATCGTGATGATTTTTTTCATGATTTTTCCTGTTTATCGGTAAATTTTGCGTGATGGGGAAACATGGCATTCAAACACCAGTCGATGCGTTCGCTAATGGCTTCATTGGTGAGAATATCCGGCACTTGATCTTTAATGGTATCGGGTAGCAAATCCATTTGCCCAAAGCGTGAACCAATGATCATCGGTGCATTTACGGCTGCGCTGAAATAGCCCAAGCGTTGTACATCGGTTGCCGGAACGCTGTTGTCCAGCTTGCCGCATTCTTCCAACACTTTTCTGAATAATTCCATGCGTTTGGCGCTAGTGGTGCGGATAAAATGATTAATGACATCAACGCCGTTAGCGCTATCGGCAAACATGCGGTGAATCAACTGCAAATTATTGCGTATATCTTCGGCCAAAACCTGCGCCATGGTGCGCAACTTTTCAAAGGGATTATCGGAGAGCGCCGCCATGTCCAGATTGGCGGAAATGTAGTTATTATGATAATTGAGCAATTCGAGAATAAAGGCATCTTTATTGGTAAAAAGATGATGAAACATGCCCGAGCTCAAGCCTGCTTCGGCCGCCAACACGCGCACAGAAAGTTTGTAATAGCCTAATTCGGGATAGAGTTTGCTGCCGGCAGCAATGAATTTGTCATGTGCATTTTGTTCAGACATGGCATCTTCCTTTTCATTGGACAGTTGTCCAATTATGATAAAAAAATTTTTCCCTATCAAGAAAATTTTTAGAATAAAAATACTTATCATCCATTAATATGATATTGTGTTTTTACTCTTAAGATTTGCATAGAGCTTGGTTCAAATCCATGCTTTTTTGCAAGAAGCCAAATATGCCGTCTGAAAACCATGCACCTTCAGACGGCCTATGGCTTCAATCATTAAATAATACTTTAAACGCCCAATTGATCCGCTGCTGAATATGCGTATCAGTCATCAGGTTGGGCACATTGCTGCTGATGTCTTCCGACAATACGCCCATTTTTTCATCACGATGCGTGATAATGAGTGGCAGGAATACCGCACCTTTTAAAAACTCATAGCGGTTTTGCAATTCCAATTCGGAAACTTCCTGATCTTGATAGCATTCACGCAACAGCTTCATCAATCCTAAAGCAATGAGTTCATTTTGGATTTTCAAGGCTCTTCTGATGATTTTGACACCCAAGTAGCTATCCAACAGCATGCGATGCGTCCAATCCAAATTGCAGCGCAAAGCGACTGCCAAACGCCAAACGATTTGGCGCAATCGCTCGATTGGCGGCATTTGCGGTGCAAAATCGAATGATAATCTACCCAATGAACAGGCATTGAATTCCTGCAACATGATTTTGATGAAATCATCTTTATCAGGAAACATGGATTCGTATGTTTGCGGGGAGATATTGAGGTGCTTGGAGATGACTTCAGCAGTTAAGCCCTCATATCCGTGGGTCGGATAGAGCTTGATGCCGGCACGCACCAATTGCATGGTGGTGACACTGTTCATGATATTCTCCTTGTGATTATTTTGTTTTGATTGGACATTCGTCCAATGAGAAAATACTATACCCCCGATAGCCTAATACATGCAAGAGAATTTTAAAAAAAGCCGTCTGAATCATGTAGATGCATGACTCAGACGGCTTTATGTAAATTCAATAAAATCAGTTGATTTAGAACGGAACGTATGTCGTCGGATTAACCGGCTTACCGTTTTGACGCACTTCAAAGTGCAATTGGTTGCGCGGTGCATCAGTGCTGCCCATTTTGGCAATAATCTGACCACGTTTCACGGTTTGACCTTCGTTGACCATCAGGCTTTGGTTATGGCCGTAAGCAGTCAGGAAAGTAGAATTATGCTGCACAATCACTAAATTACCGTAACCGCGCAGACCCGAGCCTGCATATACGACTTTACCATCGGCAGCAGCAACCACAGATTGACCGGCATTACCCGCGATGTCGACACCTTTATTGTTGCCACCAAAATTGGCAATCACGTTACCCACGGTCGGACGCTGCCAAGTAATGCCGCTTACAGTGCGGGTTGCACCGGTTGATACAGTGGCAGTAGTGGCCGGAGAAGACACTGATGTGGCCGGTTTGGTGGCAGCAGTAGTCGTAGCTGGTGCTGCCGGCGCAACATAGCCTGCCGGCTTCACGCGTAAAACCTGGCCTACATTGATGGTGTTATCAGTCAAATTATTCCATGAACGCAAATCGTTTTGATCGATATTATAACGTTTGGAAATATTGTAAACCGTATCGCCACGCACTACGGTATGCGTTGTGGCATTCACATCAACCGGAGCATAAGAAGGCACATAAGTACCACCGGTAGAACCGGTATATACAGGCGTAGAAACCGTTGGCGCCGTGGTTGTGGTCGGCGGAACATAGGGTGCATCATTAGCTACGGGAGAAGCCGCATTCGGATCGTATGGATTGGCACCGTATGGATTGGTTGCTGTTGAAGTCGAGCCGGTGGAAGGGGTACCGGCGACAACAGGTGCAGGTTGCTGGCTGGCACATGCGCTTAAAAATAATACCAAAGCGGCCGAGCCGGCACAGAATGCGGTTTTTTTCAACATATGGATAACCTTCGTTTTTGGGGGTTTCTATTTCAGTTGGGGCATATCATAATCAAAATACGCCCCATTCTCAAGTGTTGTATGGGTAAAATGGCAAACCAATCTGAACAATGCAGCTGTTTTTACTCAAGCTACTTCTCTGTTTTTAGGCTGATTTATGCTTGAGGCCGTCTGAAAATTTTTACTTTAGCAAAAGTAAACCGATTACTCACGCTTATTTTGAAGCCGGCTTATGCGGCGCATTTTGCCAAAATGCACGCACGCCGCTGAGCGCTTCATGCGATGTCAAATCGATTTGCAGCGGCGTTACCGTGATGAAACCGGCTTCACACTCGCCAAAATCCGTACCTTGTTCGCGATCGGAAATATCGCCGACCGGGCCAATCCAATATACTGGCTCGCCGCGCGGATTAGTCGTCGGTACAATACTTTGCGCGTGGTGACGCCGCCCCAAACGCGTGATTTTAATGCCTTGAATGTCTTCAGGCGAGACAGCCGGGATGTTGATGTTCCACAGCATGGGGCGTTGCGGCGGATTTTTCAGCAGATGCTCAAGCAGCAGCCATGCGGCTTTTTCGGCGGTTTCCCAATAGCGGCCGCTGAAATCGTTTAACGAAATCGCCACCGCCGGAATGCCCATTAAATAGGCTTCCGTTGCCGCAGCGACCGTGCCCGAATACAGCGTGTCATCGCCCATATTGGCACCATTATTGATACCCGAAAGCACCAAATCAGGCTGAAACTCAGGCAGCGCGTGCAAGCCAAGATGGATGCAGTCGGTCGGTGTGCCGCTCACATAATAAAAGCCGTTTTCCGCTTGGCGGATACGCAAAGGCCGGTCGAGCGTTAACGAATTGCTCACGCCACTGCGGTCACGTTCCGGCGCCACCACACGCACATTGGCAAATTCCGCCGCCACCCGCGCCAAAATCGCGATGCCCGGCGCAAGATAACCATCGTCGTTGCAAATTAAAATATTCATGCGTAATCCCCGAATGATGATGAATGCGATTGTAAATGCACGGTTTGCAATTTGTCTATGTTTCAGACGACCTTGTGTGTTAGTAAGGCCGTCTGAAACAGGCTATAATCTGCACCATATTCGTTTTAGAAAACCATGCCATGATTGAACACGAAATTCTGATTATAGGCGGCGGCTTGGTCGGCGCAGCGGCGGCTGTGGCGCTCAAACGCCAAGGCCGCGATGTCGCCCTGCTGGAAATCCGCCCTGCCGAAACTGATTTAAGCCGCTTGGAAACCGGCTGGGACGCGCGCATTTTTGCCATCAGCCCGGCCAATCAGGCTTTGCTGCAATCGCTGGATGCGTGGCCGTCTGAAAGCCGCATTCAGCCGGTGACTACTATGGATGTACGCGGCGACAATGACGGGCGAATCGAATTCAAAGCCGCTGACATTCCTGCACTGCGCCTTACTGCCATTGCAGAAAACCGCTGGCTCTTGGCCGGATTGTGGCAGCAAATCCGTGCGCTGGATATTCCGGTGATCACGCAAAAAGCGGTCGAACTCGAAACCGATATTCAGACGGCCTCTGTGCGCTTGGAAAATGGCGACACAGTGCAGGCCAAGCTGATCATCGGTGCCGACGGTGCCAATTCTTGGGTGCGCACACAAGCCGGCATTCAAGTTCGTGAAAATCCTTACGGCCATCATGGTGTCGTTGCCAACTTCATCACCGAAAAAGACCACCACGGCACGGCGTTTCAATGGTTTAAAAACGGCGAAGTGCTGGCTTATCTGCCGCTGCCCGACCACAAGATTTCCGTGGTATGGAGCACCGCAGAGCCGGAAAAACTCACCGCGCTCAGCCCCGAAGACTTGGCCGCCGCCGTCACTGCGCAAGGCGAAGGCGTGCTGGGCAAACTCTCGCCGCTCTCGCCCGCATTTTCTTTCAACCTGATTTTGCGCCGCCCCGAAACTACATTTGCACCGCGCGTGTTGCTGATTGGTGATGCCGCGCACACCATTCACCCCTTGGCCGGACAAGGCGTGAATTTAGGTTTCGGCGATGTGCTCGAGCTGCAAAAACTCAGTCAAGGCGTGGCCGACATCGGCGCGTATCAATTTTTAAAACGCTTCGCACAAAACCGCCTCGAACCGGTGCGCACCATGCAATACGGCTGCGACGGCCTGTTCCGCCTGTTTGCCGACAACACCCTGCCCGCCCTGCCTTGGCTGCGCAACACCGGCTTGGATTTGGTCAATGTCGCGCCGTTTGTCAAAAACCGCCTGATCAAGCATGCAATGGGTTTGTAAATTTAAAGTTTAATTAAGTGGCTGATAGGCCGTCTGAAAATTTTCAGACGGCCTTGTTTTATGTCAAAACAACTTGGTATATTTAATATCGAAACAAAATAAAAGATTATACTAATCGCTGATTTACGCTAAAGGAAAAACATCATGAAACAATACACCCTCGACCCCAAAGCCCTACTCGGCGGCGTGATTGCCAGCGACAACGACCAAGAAATTGTGCAGCTTTCTTTGCAGCAAAACAATGAAATACCGACTTACGAAACCGATGCGATTGTGTTATTGCTGGTGCTCAACGGCCGCGCGCAAGTCATCACTTCTGAAGGCACGCTCGACACGCAAGGCTTGCAGGTAGTGCGTCTTGAGCCGAACGAAGCACACAGCATCCGCGCCTTGGAAGATGCCACCAATATTTTGGTCATCAAACAAAAAACACATGAATTGGTATTCAGTAAAAAATTACGCTTCGGCAGCTGCTGCTTGTAACAAACATAGTGCTATTTCAATAAATATGAAAGCCAATGGCCCTGTTCGCATAAACTTTGAACAGGGCCATCTTCTTTGCAATACGGATTCTTTTTTAAATTAGATTAATTGTTACCGCAACAGGCTTTGTATTTTTTACCGCTCTCACACGGACAAGGATCGTTGCGGCCGATTTTGTCGCCTTCGCGGCGCACGGTTTGCGGTTTATTAATCACGGCTTGCCAGTAGCTGTAGATATCCAGCAATACATGCGGCAGGTCAGATTCCAGCTCGGTCAATTCTTTATCGGTCAAATGCAGAATCACTTCACCATTTTCTTCTTCGTCATAAATGCCGCCCAATGCCATAATCGGGTAGAACAAATCTTCAAATTCTTCTTGGTTGACCGCTTCAAACCAATCGGTCGGCACCACATCTAAGGCATAAAGGTAGGCGTTGCACCATGTGTAAAAATCGGGATTGCCTGCTTCATCTTCATACAGCCACAAATCCGGCAGTTTTTTATCTGCTAATTGGCTGCGCATATCCATCGCCAAAGCGAGTACCAAACGCTCGACCTCGGTACGCTCTTTGGCATCAAACAATGATTCTTCGCCCAATACTTCCGGCAACCAGTCGTTTGGATTCAAGACATCAGGGCCGCTTAACAAGGCCATCATAAAGCCCTGTACTTCATCGCAGCGCATGGTGTTGTGTTCTAAAGATTTGGCATCGAGCAACTCAATCAGGCGGTTGCGTGAGGCTTCGTCAAAAGTGCTTACTTGCATGGAGGATCCTTTTCAATATTTTCAGACGGCCTAAACCGTTAATGGTGTATTCTTTGGCGCATCTGCTCAAACAGGCAGACAGTAGCGGCCATGGCAACATTCAGCGATTCGGTTTGCCCCAGCATCGGAATCTTGACGCTGGCGCTCACCTTTTCCAATACTTCCGCACTCACGCCGCTGCCTTCGTTGCCGAATACCCAAGCGGCCGGTTGGCGCAGATTCATGTCGTAAAGATTAAAATTGTCGTGCTCACTCAAGGCGGTTGCCCACACCGTATCTTGATATTCTGCCAGCCATTGCATCATCGGCACGCGGCTGTGGATGTTCAGCAAAAAATGTGCACCCATTGCCGCACGCAATACTTTCGGCGACCACACGTCTGCGCTGTCTTGGCTGAGTATTAAATGCGGCACGGCGCAAGCCGCGGCGCTGCGGATGATGGTGCCGACATTGCCGGGATCTTGCACGCATTCCAATACCACGCAGTCGCCCTCTTTCGGCCATGCTGGTTGGTGCGGCATATCGATTAAAGTCATCACATCATCAGAATCAGTCAGGCTGGTGATTTTGGACAAGGCTTCGTTGCTGACCCACGTCATGAGGTTGACCGGAATGGCTTCGGCCAAGCGACGGATTTCATGATGATTGGCTTTGGATTCAGGCAGATAAACCTGCACGGGTTTGCCACCCGCGTCAAGATAGCTTTGCAGCAGATGCACGCCTTCCAATACGGTTTGCCCGTATTGGCGGCGCGCTTTGGATTGGGAAAGCAGCTTGGCCAAATGCTTGAGCTGCTCATTTTGGGCAGAAGTAATCAGTTTCATGCCATGCATTATAGCTGCTTTCAGACGGCATGGTGAGGCCGTCTGAAAATAAAAAAGCCTTTACATCATGTAAAGGCTTTTTGAGTTCTTTCAATAACGAAGGGCTCCATACTGATCTAGTTTAACAATGCTTCTAATATATTTGGCTTCCCGATATATTTTATAAACGGCTTATAAACAGGCAAAAATCCATTACTAACCTGAAAATCCTGATTAACCTGTAAATTGGCCACTGCTAACGATACATTATCAGGACGTGTAATAATTGGCCAAACTTGTCTGACAGACGGCAAAACATAACATTCTTGCAATATTTTTTTAACTGATTTATGACCAAACATCGACTTTATTACATCTTTATTGGTCATGTTACGAAGCACACCTACATCCATTAATACCTGTTCGCTCAATCCAAATTTATGTGGTTTTAAAATAAACCCATTTTCTAACAAGATATCTTTCAGACGGCCTCGATGCCCCCCTTCATGGGACACCCATGGATAATGCTCTGTTGCCATGGCTCTGATATACAAAACATCCCGGTAAAAATCGACGGATTTATCATCAAACTGCCATTGCGCAGATTCCGCTTCCCGTAAAACTCTGGCCATATCGGATAAAGTTTTATGCGACGGCAAACGGATTTCGTGAACTTGAAAAAAATGATGCAACACGCGACGACGACGCAAATCACTCAACCCACGCCACCGGCCAACCTGAAACAGGCCGTCTGAAAGGATATAGCGATAATCATCTTGCGTGATTTCGTTCAACAAAGCCAAATCATCTTGCATACTGCGTACATTGGCCAAAATTTGCTGATGAATATTCGGCACTTTCTGCTGCCATTGCAGCAAAGCTTCGTGGCGGATCCAATTGCGCAAATAGCTGGCGTCTTGGTTGCTTTCGTCTGTCACATAAGCTAAGTCATGCTCGACAGCATAGTGTTCTAAAACAGCTCTTGGCACATCTAAAAGCGGCCGCCAGATTTTGATGCTTGGGCTTAAATCACGCCATTTCGGCATGGCGGCGAGTGAGCGGATTCCGCCACCACGGGCAACACCGAGCACAAAAGTTTCGATTTGGTCGTTTTGATGATGCGCCAAGGCTAAAATATCACAAAGGCCGTCTGAAAATACACGGTAGCGTTCAGCTCTTGCCGCCGCCTCAATGCCTTTTCCTTTCGCGTGAATGGTCACTTTGTCGACGCGCAAATCAACATTCAATTGGGTACATAATGTTTGGCAAAATGCTGCCCATTCATCGGCAAATGGGCTTAAACCGTGATGGACATGTACGGCATGAAGCTTAAAATTTTTCTGTTCGCGCAAACGAGCCAGTAAATGCAGCAAGACTACCGAATCCAATCCGCCGCTTAAGCCCACCTCAATACTCAATTTATTGCTTGGTTGCGGTAATGCTGCTGCCAATAAAGCCAATAAATCCATTTTCCAATTCCGTTGTTTTCAGATGGCCTCAATGCAAAAACAAGCAGGCACTAGCCTGCTTGTTTTCATGATAATCATAATTACAAAAATTATTTCTCGGTGAATTTACCGTATGCCATGATGCGGTCGAAACGACGAGTCAATAAATCTGCCATCGGAATGCTTTGCGCATCACGCAATTGCTCTTCCAAAACGTGTTTCACACTCAACATCACTGCCTCCGTATCCCGATGTGCGCCCCCCAAAGGCTCGTCAATAATGCGGTCGATTAAGTCCAACTCTTCCAAGCGCTTGGCAGTGATACCCAAAGCTTGTGCGGCATCGGCGGCTTTTTCAGCAGTTTTCCACAGAATCGATGCACAACCTTCCGGTGAAATCACCGAATAAGTCGAGTATTGCAACATATTCACATAATCGCCCACGGCAATCGCCAATGCACCGCCCGAACCACCTTCACCGATAATGGTGCAGATTACTGGTACACGCAAGCGGGTTAATTCGTATAAATTGCGGCCGATGGCTTCTGATTGGCCGCGCTCTTCCGCACCAATGCCCGGATAAGCTCCCGGCGTATCAACAAAAGTCATCACCGGCAAACCGAATTTTTCAGCAGTTTGCATTAGGCGTAAGGCTTTGCGGTAACCTTCAGGACGCGGCATACCGAAATTGCGGCGGATCTTTTCTTTGGTATCACGGCCTTTTTGGTGACCGATGACCACCACGCTTTGACCGTTGAAACGTGCCAAACCGCCCACAATGGCATAATCGTCGGCAAAATGACGGTCGCCGTGCAACTCTTCAAAATCGGTAAAAATCGCGTTGATGTAATCTAAGGTGTAAGGACGCTGAGGGTGACGTGAAACCTGTGAAATCTGGGCAGGTGTCAGCTTGCTGAAAATAGATTTGGTTAAATCATTGCTTTTCTTTTGCAGGCGGGAAATTTCGTCTGAAATATCAACAGCCGACTCACCTTGAACGAAGCGCAGCTCGTCGATTTTATTGGTCAGCTCAGCAATAGGTTGTTCAAAATCTAAAAAAACAGGTTTCATACGATGAAGCTCTCATGAATAAGATTCTGCTGCAATCATACGCTAATCAGGCAATTTTAGCAGCAGTTTGCACAAAAAATATGCAGCATTTTGATAAAAATCAGGGCTTCCCCATGATTTTCAGACGGCCTGATTGATTTTTAGTATAGATACACTAATACATCAGGTGGCGTATCTTATGATAAACTCAGAATCAATTCAAATCTTTTCTGACACACTTATGAAAAACGAACAAGACAATCACACCATGCGCCTAGATAAATGGCTGTGGGCCGCGCGCTTTTTCAAAACCCGTGCGCTGGCACAAAAACACATCGAGCTTGGCCGCATTCAGGTAAACGGTGCCAAAGTGAAAAACAGCAAATACATCGTGGTTGGCGACACCATCGACATGACCTTAAATTCACTGCCTTATAAATTCAAAGTATTGGCGCTCAACCACCAACGCCGCCCTGCGCCGGAAGCCAGATTGCTCTATCAAGAAGATACCAAAACAGCCACCGAGCGCGAAAATCAAAAGCTGCTTGATCAGGCCAGCCGCATTACCGCCGCCTACCCTGACGGCCGACCGACGAAACGCGATCGCCGACAATTAGATAAAGTCAAACGCGATACTTGGTAAACCTAATATTAACAAGGCCGTCTGAAATTTCAGACGGCCTTAAATATAAGAAAAACAAGCGTTTGAACATCCTAGAAAATGTAGGTCGGATACTTGTATCCGACAATCTTGAACGCACTGTAAGGAAAATGACAATTTCCCGAGCCTAGTCGGCTTATCAATGAAATATCTCAGGAAAATTTGAAAATCTTAGGCCGCTAGGTAGAGAACTGATTACCAACAAAAAAGAAGGCAAAAACCATTTGGTCAATTTTAGTGCGATGATCTCAGCGAAAAGCAAGGGGCTTTTTATCCCCTCTGAGAAGTTTTATCATTTTTCAGAAGGCATTTTAGAAATGTCGGATACAAGTATCCGACCTACGATTGCTTGGTAAATCCATATCAGTAAGGCCGTCTGAATGTTCAGACGGCCTCTTTAATGTATCCTAAGAAAAAATTAGAATTTATATTCTACTTGGCCACGCACCACATTCACATCTTGTTTGTCGCCGCCAACAGTGGCAGTAACTTGTTTACCGTGCAGGTAGAAGCCTTTTACTTTCCAGTTTTTCCAAGGAATGTAAGTTGCACCCAATTGAACGCCTTGAACGTTTTTGCTGTAGTCTTCAACCGAAGACACGCCCGACAGCGAACCCACGCGGCGGTAGTTCAAGAACACGTCATACGAATTGCGCACATCCCAATCCGCCAATTTGTAGCGAACTTCGGTAAATACGCCGTCATTTTTGATTTTTTGGCCGACATCATTGTAGGCTTTGATGTTGGATTTGCTGACCGCAGCCATCCAGCGCCAATCATCATTGAATTTGATGTCGGTACCCAATTCGCCGAATACGGCATTTTTGGCATCATGACGATCGCCAATGTCCACATCTTTCATGTAGCTGACAGTTGCGCCAACATTGATGTTTTCATTCACAGGGTAAGTGCTTTGAATCGAAGCAAAATGTTTGCGACGACCGCCTACGCCCCAGATATTGTCGTTAAAGTAACCTGTACGGCGGCCTGCGCTCACTTTAGTTGGCAATACTTTGTTATCAAAGAACAATTCAGCACCGGTTACTTCGGTATCCCAAACGCGGCCGTATGAAGAGAATGCGCCAAATTTACCCACACGGGCTTTGATGCTGTGGTCGCCAAAATTGTAAACTGTACCTTCGGCATAGAGTTTGTTCACCGGCACATCATGGTCGCCACGGAATTTACCGGTTTCCAAATCGATATTCGGCTCGATTTGCGCTACGGCTTTCCAGTCTTTATACAGATTTGCACGCACCCAAAATTCAGCGTTAAATTCGCTGTGTGTATTCTCCGGAGTCGGATTTACGCGACTGTTGTTGGCTCTGGTATCTTCACTGTCAACGCGCA
This sequence comes from Neisseria sp. CCUG17229, assembly GCF_047839235.1. Classification (NCBI taxonomy): domain Bacteria; kingdom Pseudomonadati; phylum Pseudomonadota; class Betaproteobacteria; order Neisseriales; family Neisseriaceae; genus Neisseria; species Neisseria sp. CCUG17229. The sequence continues at coordinate 996,382 of NZ_CP181247.1, read as the reverse complement.
CACGGAACGCGCCGTTTACAGTCAGCAAATCATTAAAAATACTGATTTTATCGTCATCTTTACGAATAATACTGCCGGAATTCACATAATCACCGGTGGTCGATAACGCAGCGGCATCACGCTCGCTATCGGCGGGATTGGCCGCAGCAAAAGGCGCAGCAGCTAAAGCAGCACAAACAACAGCAAAAGTTTTTTGAATTTTCATGCAAATCTCCAATTTATCGAAGCAGTAAACAACCGTTTTGTTTTGATTGTTGTGGCCGGATTTGAGATAAAACAAGCCACAACAATTTATGGATAATGTGGTTGAACCAGCTACCAACCACATCGGTGTTACTCAGTTACATGCTTAAAAATTTTCCGTGTTATATCACGCAACATATTAAATTATGTAACTAATGTGACAACAATGCTATGTAGTTTACTGTATTACGTCAATAAAATTTTACATGAATTAAAAAATAAACCGATTAATTTGATGAAAGTCAACTTTACGGTAGACCCCCTGAACGGCATTTCGCTAAAAATTTATGCAAAACTACTATAAATCAGCAAAAAAGAAATATAATGTAGTTTTATTTAATTTATTTTAAAACAAGGCATTAATTATTTCATCTAAGGCTGTTTGACGCTTTTTCTGGGTTTTTACTGCCCATTCAAAGATTTTTTTGTTGCCCCAAAACACAAAACGCTTCTGCGCACGAGTGATACCTGTGTACAACAGCGCATTATTTAAGCTGTTTAACACGTCATCACTTTCATTGGCCATATCAATACTCGGCGGCAGCAACCACACTTCCCGATATTCTGAACCTTGGCTTTTATGCACGGTCATGGCAAATGCTGTTTCAAAAGCCGGCAGCCGACTGATTGGGATTTTTCTGAAACTGTCTGCAAACGGAAAATACGCCGCCAAGCCATTAGCTGATTCGCCATCCTGCATAATCAGGCCGATGTCGCCATTGAACACATCCAACGCATAATCATTGCGCGTGACCATAATCATTTGTCCGGCAAACCACGGCATGTCGCCCGATATACGCTGTTGAGCCTGTAAATGGCGGAAATAAGCCTGATTAAAGTTTTCCGCATCTTGGCGCCAAGCCGTTAACACCACCACATCCGCCGCATGGCCGAATGCCAGCGCCACATTGCCGCTCTCGACTGCCTGCCAGTATTTTTCATGCTTGTGATACAAGTATTCGGCTTGGTGTTTCATGTCGGCATGCAATACCTGCAATTCATCCGGAAAGCGTTCAAACTGCGCCCACGCTGTTTCACTGTCACCTGAAACCACTGCCCGCGCCAAGCAACCGATGCCGCTATCCGTACCAAAACGGTGGCTAACCTGCAAATGGGCGATGTTTTGCGATAAAGCCGGCGGATGTTCGGCAACTTTAAATGTATGCTGCGGCAAATATTCGCTTAAACGGCGATGAGTGTCTTCATCCAAAACGGTTTCGCGCGATAAGGCGGCCAATACTGCGCCCACACCAACCGACGGCAATTGAAATTCATCCCCCAAAAAGATTACGCGGCAACCGCTCGGAATGGCTTTGAGCAATTGCAACAACAGCGATAAATCGAGCATCGATGCTTCATCCACCACCAACACATCCAAAGGCAAAGGCTGTTGCGCATGAAAGGCCGATTGCATTTGCGGTGGGCGCAGCTTCAATAGGCGATGCACGGTTTGGCCTTCCAAGAGCAACAAATGCTGCTTGATACGTTCAGGCAAGTCAAAGCGATCTAAAGCACGATGCAGCGCGCGTGCCATATGCGCAGCTGCTTTGCCTGTCGGGGCAGCCAAAGCAATGCGCGGTAAACTGGTGGCATTGTCGCAAATCAAGCCCAATAATTTGGCGACTGTGGTCGTTTTACCGGTACCCGGCCCGCCGGTAATCAGCATAAACGCTTGCAGCAAAGCCAAACCGGCGGCATCGCGCTGTCCTTCGCTGCCTTTTTCGGCAAACCAGTTTTGCAGATTTTGCGAAGCCTGCAGCCAATCAACATCATCAACAGAGGCTGTGGCCAGCCGCTTGATTTCAACCGCTAAATCGTGTTCCAACTGCCAAAGCCTGCCCAAAAACAAACGCCGCCCGTTCAGCACCAGCGGCGTTTCACCATCGGTGCCCACCACCAAAACAGCACGTTTCAAGGCTGCCGCTTCTTTATCGCTGACCCAGATAAACGAATGCCCGCTTTGCAGCGCGCTAAACAAGGCTTCAACATAAGGGGTCACCACCACCGCATCTTCGAGCGCGTAGTGTTGCAAAAACTGGGTTGCAGCCAAGGCCGCTGCTTGGTTCAAATCGATGGGCGCATTCATTTTGTTTTCTCACGAAATAAACTGAGACCTTTGCAAAGCCCTAAATTTAAGTACAGTTTAAAGTTGTAGCAGCGCAGAAAGCGCAGACATATCACAAAAAGACTAAGCTTTCGAGCAGCACACAACGAAAAATGTGCCAAAGATAGGGTTTTACAAAGGTCAAAGGCCGTCTGAAAGTTTAACATCACACTTTCAGACGGCCTATTATACCGTTTTACATCTATTTGCCATACGGATTATTTGTCTTGCAAACGCCCGTCCTGCATGGTCATCACGCGCTCGAAACGCACAGCCAATTCATCGTCATGCGTGACCACAATCAGGCTGGTGCCGAGTTCGTTTTTCAAATCCAGCATCATGTCGAGTACGTTTTGCGCATTTTTACGGTCGAGATTACCGGTCGGCTCATCGGCCAACAAACATTTCGGCTGCGTCACCAGCGCACGGGCAATGGCGGCACGTTGTCGCTCCCCGCCTGACAATTCACTCGGGCGATGCAGCATACGCTGTTTCAACCCTACTTTTTCCAACATCACCGCCGCCTGTGCTTCAGCTTCGGCTTTCGGCTTTTTGCCGATGAGCAAAGGCATCATCACGTTTTCCAAAGCAGAAAATTCAGGTAGAAGATGGTGAAATTGATACACAAAGCCTAAATATTGATTACGTAACAAACCCAACTGCTTTTGGCTCATTTGCCCCAAGTCCTGCCCCATCAAGGTTACACGGCCTTCAGACGGCATATCCAAGCCACCCAAAATGTGTAAAAGCGTTGATTTGCCGCTACCTGACGAACCAATAATGCTGACACTCTGGCCTTGCGCCACTTCCAAATTCAAGCTGTTTAATACCTGCACGTTCAGCGCGCCGTCATTGTAGCTTTTGCCGACGTTTTCACATTTCAACACGATATTATTCATAGCGCAAAGCCTCCGCAGGTTGGGTTTTCGCCGCGCGCCAGCTTGGATACAGCGTGGCGATAAAGGCCAAAGCCAAAGAAATACAAGCGATCACGGCTACATCTTTCATGTTGACATCGCTTGGCAGGTAATCGATGAAATAAATCTGCGAATTAATCAAATGCACGCCGAACAGTTTTTCAAAGAATGCCACGATTTTGCCGACATTCCAGCCCAGCAACACGCCGCACACCACACCGATTAAGGTACCAAAAAAGCCGGCAAACGCACCCTGCACCATAAAAATCTTCATCACACCGGCAGGAGACAAACCCAAGGTACGCAAAATCGCAATATCGGCCTGTTTCTCAGTTACCGCCATCACCAATGACGACACCAAATTAAACGCCGCCACAGCAATAATCAGCGTTAAGATGATGAACATCATGCGTTTTTCCAACTCAACCGCTTCAAAATAGCTGCGGTTGCTAAACGTCCAATCGCGCACCCAAACATCTTGCTGCTCGGCAGCCGGAATCAGGTTGGCGATAAAGTCAGGCGCATTTTGCGGATCGGCCAGCTTCAGGCGCAAACCGCCCACACCGTCGCCCAAGCGATACAATACCTGCGCATCTTGAATATGTGTCATCGCCAGTGAGTTATCGACTTCATACACACCGGTTTTGACAATGCCGACTACGTTAAACTGCTTCAAACGCGGCACCACACCTGCCGGCGTGACGTTGCCTTCAGGCGTAATCACCGTCACTTTTCCTCCCGGCTCCGCACCCAACGCCTGTGCCAAACCTTCGCCCAGAATAATATCGAAGCTGCCCGGTTTCAAATCGTCAAAACTGCCGACCGGCATGTCTTTGCCGTAATCGACCACGTTTTTTTCTTCAGACGGCAAAATACCGCGAATCTGTACACCGCGCACTTCACCCGAATTGGCCAACAAGGCTTGGTCGGATACATAAGGCGCGCTGGCCAAGACTTCTTTTTTGTCTTTAATATAACGGCGCAAATCCTGCCATTCGGCACCGTTGCCATTGTCGAAATAACCGATTTCGGCATGCGGTGCGACGTTTAACAACTGCCCGCGGATTTCTTTTTGAAAGCCATTCATCACCGACAGCACCACAATCAGCGCGGTCACGCCCAATGCGATGCCCGCAATCGAAATCATGGTGATGAACGACATGAATCCGTTGCGTTTTTTTGCCCGCAGATAACGCAGGCCAATCCAAGATTCTAAAGAAGCCATTTATTTCAAGTGCCTTCGTTTGACAATAAAAGCGGTATTGTACCGTAAAACGTGCAGGCCGTCTGAAACGCCTACGGCATAAAAAACAACTGTAAAGACTGACCTTGTAAACCACAATTTCGGTAAAATCCGCCGAAAAATTTGCATTTGCAGCGAATCGGCTTTATTCTAGGCTCAACGGTACCTGCTTCGTACCATCAATAAGGACGAATATCCAATGAAAACCACAAAACTCTTAGCTTTATCCGTAGCCGCTGCTGCTTTAGCGTTCAGCGTAAATGCGTATGCGGCTAAAGAAGTTAAAATTGCTTCCAACAACACCCCTTACTCTGACACACACGTGCAGCAATTGGCCGCCACTGCATTGGGCATGGGCGTGAAAGAACCGGTCAGCCTCACCCGCTCAGGCGGTAATGTTGTCGTATCCGGCAGCGGAAGCACCAAATGTACCTTTAAAGTAGGCGAAGGCGATGCGCCAAAAATTCAGGGCGTAAACTGCAAATAATCTATTCCTATATCAAAGGCCGTCTGAAAATTCAGACGGCCTTTTGCATATTTTTAATATTTTTATCTTCTATTCTTTCACCATACGCCGCTCATACACTGCCTGCGCTAACGTACCCGCATCGACATATTCCAATTCCCCACCTAACGGAATGCCGCGTGACAAACGGCTGATTTTATAAGGCAAGTTTTTAAATAATTCCGACAACACATAAGCCGTGGCATCGCCTTCAGCAGTAAAGTTAGTAGCAATGATGATTTCATCGATTTCACTCTGTTGCAAACGCTCGACCAGCTTATCCAAAGCAATTGCCGAAATATCCATGTTTTGCGCCGGACTAATCTGCCCCATCAATACAAAATACAAGCCGTCGTGGCAATGCGCGGTTTCCATGTTGGATACATCCGCCGGCATATGCACAATCATCAAGCGGCTTTTGTCGCGACTTTCATCGGCACAAATGTCACAAATCTCGTTTTCGGTAAACGTGTTGCACAAGCGGCAATGGTGTACTTGTTTCAGCGCATGTTGCAGGGCATCAACCAACTCTTGCGCTTCTTCGCGCTTATGTTGCAACAGTTGATGCGCCATGCGCTGGGCAGATTTGGGACCGACATTGGGCAGCACTTTCAAGGCATTAATCAATCGGCCGAATGCATCGGGTTGTTTACTCATATTGTTCAGACGGCCTCGCCGCTTTCCATGAATCTTAATAAACCAAACGGCCGGAGTACCGGCCGTCTGAATCCATCCATTATTCTGTCGGATTCACTTTTTGAGCACCTTGCTCTTGTTTGATTTTTTTGTTCAGGTATTGCAACAATTGGTCAAACACATTGGCAGTTTGCTGCTGCACCACAGCCTGCTTGGCTGCCGGCAATTGCTCGTTGACATTTTCAGGCGACTTGATGGCCTGCACTTCCAAAATCACCGGAGCCGGCAAGCCTTCGAGCTTCACATAAGCCGGTTTGCCTTCAGCCGGACGCGCTTTCAACAATTCCGCATAGGCTTCAGGCGGCATAGATTGACGCGCTTGCTGGGCATTCAAATCAGAAACCGGCGACCATTCCACTGCTGTTTTCTGCCCTGATTTCAAATCAGCCAAAGCTTCATCGGCTTTTTTCTCGGCCATTTTACGCGCTTCGGTCAGCAAATAAGCCGAGCGCACTTCTTCTTTCACTTCTTCAAATGGTGCGGTTTTCTCTTCACGCACTTCTTTGGCGCGAACTACCCACACCACATCCGGCGCAACGGTAATCGGCTCGGAATTGTGTTTTTTCTGCAAAACATCTTCGCTAAAAATCGCCGCAATCAGCTCATCCGGCATACCGGCCGCCTTGCCGTTGGCTTGGGTCAGCCATTCATCAGGCGCTTCAACTTTCAGGTTCAGTTTTTTGGCTACCTCGGTCAAGCTATTCGGATTATTGAATGTTTCTTCAGCCAATTGTTCTTTGAGCTTATTGAATTCACCAGAGACTTTTTTCAGCTTCAATTCGTTTTCAATGCGGGCTTTTTCCTGCTCGAAAACCGGCTTATTATCGGCCGGAGCCGCTGCGGCTTGCTCATCAAATGCTTTGCGCACTTCTTCTTCGCTCACGCTTTGTTTAGCCGCCAACTCATTGGCATCCAAAGCCACATATTCGATCTTGGCCGCTTGCGGAATCACATAATCTTTTTTATTGGCATCGTAAAAGCCTTGCACCGCTTTATCGTCAACCTTGATTTGTCCGGCAAACATTTCCGGACTAAAGGTCACCGAACGCACCGTGCGTGTAGCTTGGGTCAGGTTCACCAATTGAGCCGCTTGTGCATCGCTGACGATGGTGCCGTTTTGTACCAAGTTCAGCAGGTTTTGCAATTCAAATTGTTCGCGGATTTCATCGACAAACTGGTCTTCGCTCATGCGTCGCTGGTCAAGATACTGCGTCAGCATCGCTTGACTGAATTTACCGCTGGCATCGTGAAAACTTGGGTCATCCACAATGATTTGTTTGATTTGTTCCTGCGACACCGCAATGCCCATCATTTTCGCACCTTGGGTCAGATAGGCGCGTTGCAGCAAAGATTGAAACACCGCATCGCGTGATTCATTGCCGCCGGCCGCCTGCGCATTTTGCATGGCCACGTTCAAAGCGTGATCGCTCACCTTCTGATCACCGACTTTAACAATATAATCCGAGCCCGGCGCAGCAACCGTGCTCACACCGAAACCGACAAAGGTCAACGCAATCAAACCCAATAAAATCTGGGCGGGCAACTTATATTTTTCAACGGAATGGAACATAACAACTCAATAAAGATATGTGGATGGCAAACGTGTATTGTAACGTTTTTTTCGTGAACCTGCACTTCAATTCATGCTTTTCAGACGGCGTTTTGAGAGACTTTTCTGATTATTTCTGTTTCGGGCGGAACGCTTTGCTCACTGCGGCATCGGTTTCGATAAATGCACCACCGATTAAATCCACGCAATACGGAATTGCGCTGAATAAGCCATGCACTTTAATTTCACCCTGTTCATCGCGCACCCCGCCCAGCGTTTCGGCGATGGCTTTCGGGCGGCCAGGCAGATTGACGATTAAGGTTTTGCCACGAATACCGGCGGTTTGGCGCGATAAAATAGCAGTCGGTACATAATATAAGCTAATTTGGCGCATTTGCTCGCCGAAACCGGGCATTTCTTTTTCAACCACATTTAAGGTGGCTTCGGGGGTGACATCCCTTGGCGCTGGGCCGGTGCCGCCGGTGGTGAACACGACATCGCATTGATGCGCATCGGCCATGTTTTTCAGAGCCTGTTCGATTTCGCTTTGCTCATCAGGAATCAAGGCTTCGACAAAATCAATCGGATTTTTTACCGCGCTTTGCAGCCAATCCTTCAGTGCAGGAATGCCTTCATCGGCATACACACCGCTGCTGGCGCGGTCGCTGGTGGACACCAAACCGATGGTGATGGTGGCTAAAGTAGATTCGCTCATGTGTTGTTCTCTTTTACTTGAAGCAGGCCGTCTGAAGCATTCAGACGGCCTGCGGATTAAATCAATGATAAATGTTCAGACGGCCTAAAACTGATTTACAAATCAACCAGTAAACGGCGGATTTTTTCAATAGATTGGTGCGATTCGATCACGCAACCATCTTGACTCGCGCCCTCACCAATGCAGCTCATGCCGATGATGCCGCAAAAATGGGCATAATTCATGTCTAATTCGCGCGCCAAAATGGCTTCGGGCATACCAGTCATGCCCAACACATCGACACCGTCTTGACGGTAGCGGTTAATTTCGGCACGGGTCGGCCAGCGTGGCCCCTGCAAACAGCCATACACGGCTTTGCGGTAAACCGGCGTATCATGGGCTTGCGCGTGTGCAATCATTTTTGCTTGTAGGCTTTGGGTATAAGGCGAGGTGAAATCGGTGTGGACAACCGGTTGCTCCTGCCCTTCAAAAAAAGTGGCGCCACGGCCATGGGTGTAGTCGATTAAATCATGCGGTATCACTAAGCTGCCGCTTTCCAAGGCTTCATTAATGCTGATCACGGAAGCTACGGAAATGATGTCTTTCGCACCAATAGAATGCAACGCCCAAATATTGGCGCGATAATTGATTTCATGCGGGGCGATGGTGTGACCAAAACCGTGCCGCGCCAAAAACACAATGTCTTGGCTGCCGAGCTTGCCAAACAGCAAAGGGCTGCTGGTCAAACCATAAGGCGTGCGCACAATTCGGCGATCGGTTATGCTCAATTGGGGCAGCTTGGTAAAGCCGCTTCCGCCGATTACTGCCAGCATAATGTTCTCCTTTGAATATCAAGCGGATTTAGCTTAACGGTTATCGATAAAAAATGCAACAAAAGGCCGTCTGAAATCACTTTCAGACGGCCTGACTAACTCGTGTTTATTTATGTTTGTAAAAATGGCTGTCGAAATAATTAGTCACGCCTTCACGCACCAACACCAGCGTAATCGCGGCCAACGGCAAGCCGATTAACATGCCAACAAACCCCATTAATTGGCCAAATGCCATCAATGAAAAAATCACCCAGAATGGCGACAAACCAATACGGTCGCCAACAATTTGCGGCGTGATAAAGAAGCTTTCTAAGAATTGTCCCACACCAAACACGCCCCACACCATCAGCAAGCCCGGCCACGAACCAAACTGCAACACCGCCGCAATTGTCGCCAACAGCAAGCCGGTAAACGCGCCCAGATAAGGCACAAACACCAAAATACCGGCAATCATACCGATGGCAAAGCCAGAGTCCAAACCGACCAACATCAAGCCGATACCATACACCAAGCCCATAATCAACATCACCATCAGCTGACCGCGTAAAAATTCGCCGAGCACGCGATCCATATTATTGGTGATACGGGTGTAGCTGTCGATAAATCGGCGCGGCACTAAGGCGCTGATGCCGTAAGACCAGCGTTTCCAGTCGAGCAAAAAGTAATACAGCAAAAACGGCAGCAGCATTAAATTGGTCAAGCCGATCACCACATTGCTGCTTTGCTTCATTAAAGTCGGCATCACCGATTTAAGCGTATTGCTCAATTCGCCTGTGTTTGACTGCACCCAAGCAATTAGCGATTCGGTATCGATATCAATAAAATCGCCACCAACCCGATCCGCCCACGGCAACAGTGTATTTTGCAGGAAATCGACAATCTGCGGCAAACGCCCGATTAAATTATTAAACTGACCGATTAACATTGGCACAATAATCAGCAGCAAGGCGAGTAGCACAGCCAATGCAAAAATCATCACAATCATGGAAGCGATACCGCGCTTAAAACGCTTGCGCTGCAGCCATTCCACCATCGGATTGAGCACATAAGCCAACACCGCCGCCACAATAAACGGCGTCAGAATATTGCCGAGCGCATAAAGCAGCCATACCAGCAAGACCAACACCACGGTCATGATAATCCACGGCTTATGGCCGCGCGGTTTCTTTTGATACATGGGTTAAACCGTTCATAAACATTCAGACGGCTTAAAGTATAGCAGAGGCCGTCTGAATGCAGAATAAGGAAATGCGTTGAACAAAAGCCGCTTGCCGATTGTTTACAAAATCAGCAAAAATTTGCCGACATAATCACGCCAAATTGCGCAAAATAAGGTAAAATAGCGCGCAATTATTTCGTCCCATCCCTTATACGAGGAATTACCCGCATGAGCACTTCATTAAGCTACCGTGATGCCGGTGTCGATATCGACGCAGGCGACCAACTGGTTGAAAACATCAAACCCTTTGCCAAACGAACCATGCGCCCTGAAGTGCTGGGTGATTTGGGCGGTTTCGGCGCATTGGTCGAAATCAGCAAAAAATACCAAAATCCGGTTTTGGTCAGTGGTACCGACGGTGTCGGCACCAAGCTGAAATTGGCTTTCGATTGGGACAAACACGACACCGTGGGCATCGACTTGGTGGCCATGAGCGTGAACGATATTTTGGTGCAAGGCGCCGAGCCGCTGTTTTTCTTGGATTATTTTGCCTGCGGTAAACTCGATGTGGCGCGCGCTACCGACGTGATTAAAGGCATCGCCCAAGGCTGTGAAGAATCCGGCTGCGCATTGATTGGCGGCGAAACCGCCGAAATGCCGGGCATGTATCCGGAAGGCGAATACGACTTGGCCGGTTTTGCGGTTGGCGTGGTCGAAAAAGACCGCGTGATTAACGGCCGCTCAATTGTGGCCGGTGATGTAGTGTTGGGCTTGGCATCAAATGGTGCACATTCCAACGGCTATTCATTGGTACGCAAAATCATCGAGCGTGATAATCCCGATTTGGATGCCGAGTTCGACAACGGCAAAACCCTGCGCGAAGCCATCATCGCCCCAACCCGTCTGTATGTGAAACCAATTTTGGCCGCTTTGCAACAATTCACCATCAAAGGCATGGCGCACATCACTGGCGGCGGCATTACTGAAAACGTACCACGCGTTTTGCCGGAAAACACCGTTGCCCAAATCGATGCCAAAGCATGGGAATTGCCGAAATTGTTCCAATGGCTGCAACAAGCCGGTAATGTCGAGCAGCAGGAAATGTATCGCACCTTCAACTGCGGCATCGGCATGGTTGTGATTATCGCCAAAGAAGATGCCGAAGCAGTAGCCGCTTTCTTGCACGAACAAGGTGAAACCGTTTACCGCTTGGGCGAAATTCGCGAGCGCAATGGCGACGAACACCAAACCCAAGTCGCTTAACTTTTAAGCCAATCAAAGGCCGTCTGAAAACCATTTTTCAGACGGCCTTGCTCTATCGGAAACACCATGCAACACATTATTCAGTTTATTTTAGAAGTCGATAAACTCAAAAACGTCACCCGCGCCAACAAGCCCGTTGGTCAAAGCCGCAATGAAAATGCCGCCGAACACAGTTGGCAAATCGCCCTATTGGCTCTGGCCATGCAGCGCTTTGCCCAGCCTGAAGTCGATATTAGCCGCGCCGTCAAAATGCTGCTGCTTCACGACATCGGCGAAATCGACATCGGCGACACCATCATCTACGCCAATATTGATTGGCAGGCGGAAAAAGAAAAAGAATTGGCAGCGGTAAAACGCATATTCGGTTTGCTCAACCATACCGCAACCGAGCAGGAATTTCTGGATTTATGGCTGGAATTCGAACACAATCAAACCGCCACCGCCCAATTTGCCAATGCACTCGACCGCGCCATGCCGCCCTTGCTCAATCTGGCGAGCAACGGCCAAAGCTGGGTTGAAAACAGCGTCAGCTACGAGCAAGTGGTCAAGCGCATTCGTCAGCCGATTGAGTCGGTGTTCCCCGAATTATGGCAATATATCCACCAGCAATTGGCTGAACACCAGCGTCAAGGCTGGTTTGGCACCTTAAATAAATAAACTTATTTGCTAAAAGGCCGTCTGAAAAATAAAGGAGAAACATCATGAAACTGACTCAACTTTTTGCCGCTTTATGCGCCCTGCCTTTAATGGCAACCGCAGCCGTATCATTTGATGCCGCCGAAGCGAACCGCCCTGCTTATACCGATATTGCCTATGTGCAAAGTAGTAGCAGCGGCAAAGCCCATGCGCTGGATATTTATCTGCCAAGCAAACGCACAAAAAATGCGCCGCTGATTGTGTATATTCACGGTGGTGGCTGGAAAGTAGGCGATAAAGATTTTGCCGCCTTCCAAGCCAAAACCGGCGTGCATCGTTTGATTAAAGCCTTGCTCAACGAAGGCTATGCCGTGGCGTCGGTCAATTACCGTTTAAGCGGTGAAGCACGTTTCCCTGCGCAAACACAAGATGTCAATCAAGCCATAGATTATTTAAGCCGCCACGCCAAACAATACGGCTTCAACACTAAGCGCATTGCAGTAATGGGCGATTCCGCAGGCGCGCATTTGGCGCAGCTTACCGCCGCTGCGCATGGCCGTGATAAAATCCGCGCATTGGTCAGCTTTTACGGCGTATCCGATTTGCGCAATGTGAAAATGGAACGCATGGCCAAAAATTGCAGCGACAACAAAGCCATGCCGTCTGAAAACACGCGTGAAGGCGTATTGGTCGGTGAAGCGGTTGACAGCGCCGCTTTCAATCGCGCGGCCGATGCCGCCAGCCCGATTCATCAAGTGCATGCCCATATGCCACCGGCGCTGTTGTTCCACGGCGACAGCGATTGCGCCGTGCCGCACACCCAGTCGCTGAAAATGCATTTGGCCTTGCAAAGCGTAAATGTGCCAAGCGAATGGGTATTGATTGAAGGTTTAGGCCACATGGCACCGGAATTTCATAACGATGCCAACAACCGCCGCGTTTTGAATTTTCTCAAGCAGCATTTGTGATGTTGTTTCAGCTATAAAAAATGCCGTCTGAAGAATGTTCAGACGGCATTTTTTATGGATGGTTTTTACGTTCTAAACTGTGGCAGGAAGGCTGGAATGCCCGGCAGCATGCCCACAGCACCCATTGCCAAACACAACACGGTAAAACCAATCACCGGCACCAGCACACGGCCGGCAAAGCCTAATTCGATACTGCGTTTCTTGTCGCCGATTAAGCCCAAGTTATCCAACAGCATGGTCAGCGACCAGCCAAACACCGGATTCACCAGCGCCGAAGAGAACACCACAATCGCAGCAGACTGCGTGGTCTTGCCCTTGCGCGTCATTTCCATGCCCGCCTCCAGCAGCGGCACATACACGCCCACCACCAAAGCCACGCTCAACACCGGCTGCCAAATCGCCAAGTCCATCGGATAGCCCCACAAAGCGGTGATGATACACAGAAACGCGGTCAAAATCGCGCCGGCCGGAATCGGACGCTTGGCAATCGAAGCGGGCACAATATAAGTACCCCACGATGAAGTGAAGTTGGCACCACCCAATACCGATCCGACTGCTTGGCGCATCGAGCAACTCACCATCGTGTCGTCGATGTTCATGTGCATTTTTTCGGTTTTTTCAGGGTAGCTCAATTTTTGGAACACTTGGTGACCCAAAAAGTCTGGCGACCACATCGCCACCGCCAACACAGCAAACGGGAACACCACCAAGAAGCTGTTCATGTCCGGCAAGCCCAGCATCCAGCCGCTGTTTTCACCCCACCAATACGCAGGGCTCATTGGCGGCAAACCCGGCCCTGTCTCAAAAGCAAACGGCGCGCCCAAGATAAATGCTGTAAAACCAGCCAACACGCAACCGAGCGGCACTGCCAGCCAGCGTTTTTTCCAATGCTCCAACAAGGCATACATCAAAATCGTGCCCATAATCACGATAAAGGCAATGTGCGGTTTGCCAAAGGTGCCCGCCCAATCAAAGAGCTTTTTCACCTGCCCCGTGGTACCAATAAACCCGAGATACAAGAGCAAACCGCCGCACACACCATTACTCGTGAGCTTGGCCATCAGCGAGCCGCCTTTGAATATCGCCATCAGCAAGCCCAATACTGCAATCGAAATACCGAAAGCCAACGGATGGCCGCCTGCCGCCACCACAATCGGAATCAGTGGAATCAAAGGGCCGTGCGTGCCGGGTAAGTTGGCACCGGGCAGCAAAAAGCCCGACAAAATCAAAATAAACGCCGCCGCAATCAGCAATTCATAGCGCACGTTTTCCAAAATGAAATCTTCCGGCAAACCCAAAGGGCCTGCGAAAGCCGCCGCCACTGCGCCCACCATCACCACTTTACCGATGGTCGCCGCAATTGCCGGAATCATGTCCTCCCACTCAAAGCGGTAATCGCGAAACGGCAGATTCGGCCGCCAACGCTTAGGCTGCATGATTTGCAATTCATGGTTCAAATACGCATCGCGCGATTCGAAGGCCGAGCTGGGTTGATGCAGCTCGGCATAGCTTTTTTCTTGCGTGTCCATTATTTACTTCCTATTTTTTTTATAAATTCGTGTGTCACGGTTTGCCGTATTTCATTCTCCTCCAACAGCAAACCGCTGCCTATTAAAAGGCCGTCTGAACAAGGAAACAAATCTTATTTTCTGATAGCTGCTATCCGATTTATTGATGATGTTTACTGAAAGCCTTGATTTGATAGCCTGTTTTGACTTTCAGAAAAGGCAAAATTATGTTAAAAATCGATTATAAGAAAACAAAATCAAGCCGAAAAAATGGACATTAATCAATTAAAATCCTTTGTGACCGTCGCGCATCAAGGCAACCTGACCCAAGCGGCCGAACGTCTTTTTCTCTCGCAACCTGCCGTTTCCGCCCAAATCAAGGCCATTGAAAATGATTTAGGCACCCCGCTGTTCAACCGCACCAGCAACGGCATGACGCTCACCCGCGCCGGCGAAGTGTTTCTACCCGAAGCCGAAGCCCTGCTGCAACACAAACACAAGCTCGAGCAATTCGCCAAAACGCTGGCGCAAGATTTCACTGAAGAAACCCAGCTCGGCATCATCCACCCAATTGATTCCACCAAACTCGCCAACCTGACTGCCCTTATCAACCAAAATGCGCCCAATACCCGCCTGCACATCCAATACGGCATGAGCGGCGAAATTCTCTCACGCATTCAAAATAAAACCCTACACGGCGGATTTTTCTTGGGCAACATCAACCAGCGCGGCATTTGCAGCCTGTTTCTGCAAAACCTGTCTTACTCACTGATTTGCCCGCAAGGCGAAGAAGCCGCCATTCGCGCCAATCCGAAAAGCTTGGAAAATTACACTTGGATCGAAATGTCGGGCGTATCCGGCAGCAGCAAGCATCTGCAACAATTCTGGCGCGCCAACCGCCTGTCGCCCAAGCGCCAAATCTTATGCGATTATCCGCAAGCTATTTTGGATTTGGTGATTAACGGCATAGGCGTGGCGATGGTGCCGAGCAACAAAGCCGATGCCGCCATTCGCGACGGCCGTCCGCTGTCGGTATTGGAAGAATACCGCCAAACCATGCCTATGCATTTTATTTACGCCAGCGAATATGAAGACAATCCCGATTTGCAGCTGTTGAAGCAAAGCGTAGAAGAAATTTGGCAGATTAAGCCGAATTAAAACAAGGCCGTCTGAAAGGATTGAACTGTCCCCCAATTCTTGGACAAATTAAAAATCTTTCTCAAACAGCCTGTTCAAGCTGGGTCCTGTAAGCCACAGGACTCAGCTTTTTTAAATTCAAACTAATACGTTCATAATTGTAGTAACGTATGTAATCATCTATCACTTTGGTCAACTCTGCCACCGATAACACACCTTCCTGATAGAAGCTTTCCACTTTTAATGTCCCGAAGAAACTCTCCATCGGTGCATTGTCCCAGCAATTCCCTTTGCGCGACATGCTCTGCACAATGCCTTTCTCCGCCAGCTTTTCCCGATAAGCCTGAGTTCGGTAAAGCACACCTTGGTCAGAATGCAGCAGCGGGGTCTGCCCTTTCAGACGGCCGAATGCCTTATCCAGCATCTGCATGACCATCTTGCTGTCCGGCTTTCTACTGAGCTCATAAGCCACAATCTCACGATTGAATACATCCAATATCGGCGATAAGTACAGTTTGCCGTCGGTGCATTTAAACTCGGTCACATCGGTCAACCATTTATCTCCCGCTTTATCAGCAGTGAATGCACGCTTAAGGATGTTTTTCGACGTCTCTCCTATAACTTGCGGACGATAGGATTTTTTGTTGCGCACTTTGGCTTTCAAACCCAATAATCCCATAATACGCTGCACTTTCTTTTTATTCCACGATAATACAGCTCCAATCCGCCGTTGGCCGTAGCGACCTTTGTGTTGGTGATAAACTTCACTCACCGCCGCTTTGGCTTCCATATCGGGATCGGATTTACCGATGTGGTAGTAGAAACTGCTTTTGGGTATGCCGGCACTGTGCAACAAGTATTTCAGCAGGTGCTTCGCCCTCAGCGTTTGAACGGTTTCGCAACTTTGGTGGCGTTCTTTTCGTTGAGGGCTTTCATGTGCTTTAGGTAGTCGATCTCCGCCCTCATGTAGCGTAACTCTTCAATCAGCTCTGCCTGAGTTTTTTCATGGTCGGGTTTGTCGACGATAAAGGGATTGTTGCGTTTGGTCTGCGTAGTCTTCATAAGCGTAGCCTGTGGGTGCTGAAGTGCGGCTATACCGCCTTGACGGTAGGCGGCAATCCAACGGCGCAGGTGGGTGCGTGAGACGTTGAAATGGTCTGCGGTACGCTGTTGGCTGTGCACTTGATGGTAATGGAGTACGGCTCGGTATTTGAAGTCTAGTGTATATTTGGACATAAGAAAACTGCACCTTTTTAAGTTGGGGGGAAGTGTCCAACTTTTGGGGTGCAGTTCAGATTCAGACGGCCTATAATGAACAAAAAAAGAGCGGTATGACCGTCTTCAAAGCCATACCGCTTAAGTTTGCGACACACGCAAGTTGTTAACCCGAAACCTCGTCTGACACTATCGGCAAGTGCCTGTCGTTGACGCCATTAAAAACGCAAGCGCTTTATTTGGCTAATTTTCTTTTTTGATAATTTCGATTAGTTTTTCTGATAATTTGTTTAAATGCACAATAATTTCAAAATCTTAAAACATTCAAAACCAATCAAATTGATTCACTTTCGCTTTACTATTTTGTTTAAAGGCCGCCTGAAAATCAAATTCAGACGGCCTGACTTAATTTACAACCTAAAGTCAGCCTTTTATTTGCCTTTTTTAAATGATATGATTTCCGCACAACATCCAACTACAACTCAAGGAGAAACGCCATGTCCGCCCCATTGCCTCGCCCAGAAATTGATTCAGACGGCCTGCTGGAATATTCGGTGGTTTATACCGACCGCGCTTTAAACCACATGTCGCAAAAATTTCAGACGGCCTTACGCTATATTTCCGCCACCTTAAAATCTGTTTACCACGCCCAGCACGTTGCCGTGATTCCCGGCAGCGGCACCACCGGCATGGAAGCCGTGGCACGCCAGTTTGCCCGCGACCAAAAATGCCTGATTGTGCGCAACGGCTTTTTCAGCTACCGCTGGACGCAAATCATTGAGCAAGGCCGCATCACCGACGACACCAAAGTCTTGACCGCCCGCCAAGCCGACGAATACCAAGCGCCTTTTGCACCTGCGCCGATTGACGAAGTGTGCGCCGAAATCGCTGAATACCGTCCGGCTGTGGTGTTCGCGCCGCACGTTGAAACCGCATCCGGCATTATCCTGCCCGACGACTACATCGCCCGTTTAGCCGAAGCCACGCATGAAGTCGGCGGCTTGCTGGTGATTGACTGCATTGCTTCCGGCTGCATGTGGCTGGATATGGAAAAGCTGGGCATCGACGTGTTGATTTCCGCACCACAAAAAGGCTGGAGCGGCTCGCCGTGTGCCGGTTTGGTGATGCTGAACGAAACCGCCTACCAAAAAGCACAAGAAACCCAATCCGACAGCTTTGCCGTCGATTTGAAAAAATGGCTGCAAATCATGGAAGCCTTTGAAAACGGCGGCCATGCTTATCACGCCACCATGCCGACCGACGGCTTGTTCCGCTTGAGCGAAGTCATCCGCGAAGCCGAAGCCATCGGTTTTGAAACCCTACGCGACCGCCAAACCGAATTGGGCAACAAAGTCCGCCGCTTATTGGCCGAACGAGGCTACCCGAGCGTGGCTGCCGAAGGCTTTGAAGCACCGGGCGTGGTGGTGGCCTATACCGACAATCCCGACATTCAAAACGGCAAAGCCTTTATCGCACAAGGCCTGCAAATCGCTTCTGGTGTGCCGCTGCAAGTGGGCGAGCGCAGCGATTTCCAAACCTTCCGCTTAGGCTTGTTCGGCTTGGACAAACTGCAAAACATCGACCGCACCGTTGCCTCATTTGCCAATGCCTTAGCCAAAGTAGGTTAAACGCCTTGTTAATAGCAAGCCGTCTGAAAGCCAACTTCTTTCAGACGGCCTTTTTCAATCCTGACCACACCCAATCATTTATATTTTTATTTATCCAAGTTGCGCCATTTTTATGCGCGATTGATCTATTTTCTAACACAAGGCCGTCTGAACATTGATTCAGCTTCATTAAAATAGCGCAAATCCACATCAGCCTTGCAGACTGCTTATCCGTAATCAAGGCGAACTGTGTATAATGCGTTTATTCTGTTAGCCCACTATTTTCATTCTCAACATCATGACTGAATCCATCCGCTTACCCGCTTCCCGCCTCAAACCATCCACTGTTGCCCTGCCCGGCTCAAAAAGCATCAGCAACCGCACGTTGCTGCTGGCCGCGTTGTCTGACAATGTCTGCGAAATCCGCTCACTGCTGAAATCCGACGACACCGACCGCATGCTTGAAGCCTTAGACAAACTGGGCGTAAAAATTGAATGCTTAGAAACAGGCCGTCTGAAAGTACACGGCACAGGCGGCGCGTTCCCTAATCGCGAAGCCGATTTGTTTTTGGGTAATGCCGGCACCGCATTCCGCCCCTTAACCGCTGCTTTAGCCGTTTTGGGCGGCAATTACCATTTACACGGCGTGCCGCGCATGCACGAACGCCCGATTGGCGATTTGGTCGATGCGCTGCGCATTGCCGGTGCCGACATTCAATATTTGGGCAACGAGCATTATCCGCCGCTGCAAATCAACGCCTTCACCGACAATGGCACGCGCGTGATTCCGATTAAAGGCAACGTATCCAGCCAATTTTTGACTGCGCTGTTGATGGCGCTGCCGCTCACCGGCGAAGCGTTTGAAATCCACATGGTCGGCGAACTGATTTCCAAGCCTTATATCGACATCACCTTGAAACTGATGGCACAATTTGGCGTTCACGTTGAAAACGACGATTACCGTGTATTCAAAATCCCCGCCAATGCCCGCTACCATGCGCCGGACGTGCTGCACGTCGAAGGCGATGCCTCAAGCGCGTCTTATTTCTTGGGTGCAGGCCTGATTTCCGGCGCGCCGATTCGCGTGACCGGCATTGGCTTGAACAGCATTCAGGGCGACGTGGCTTTTGCGCGCGAACTGGAAAAAATCGGCGCCGATGTAGTGTGGGGCGATAATTTTATCGAAATCTCACGCGCGGAAAATCAGGCGGTAGAAGCCTTTGATTTGGATGCCAACCACATCCCCGATGCGGCGATGACCTTGGCCGTGATAGCCTTAGCCAGCGGCAAGCCTTGCACCCTACGCAACATCGGCTCATGGCGTGTTAAAGAAACCGATCGCATTGCCGCAATGGCCAACGAATTGCGCAAACTCGGCGCGGAAGTAGTGGAAGAACCGGAAGCCATCCACATCACACCGCCGGCACAATTAAACGCCGATGCCGCCATCGACACCTACGACGACCACCGCGTCGCCATGTGTTTCTCGCTGGTGTCGCTGCTGGGCGTGCCTGTTGTCATCAACGATCCGAAATGCACGCATAAAACCTTCCCGACTTATTTTGATGTGTTCGGTGAAATTACCGAAGCGTTGTAAGGTTTAATATGCCAAGGCCATCTGAAACTTCAAAACGTTCAGACGGCCTTTTCTTATTTACCATACATTAAAGAATGAACAAATATGCTCTGATATTGTTGTCTTGATTTTATGGTAAAATAAAGTACAGAGAAATTTATGTTTTAATTTTACTTTTAAATAAAGGAGGTTGTATGAAAACCAAACATATTCTGTTGCCTCTGGTCGCATTGTTTGTTTCAGCGACCTCTTTTGCAAGCAATGATTGCGGCGTTTTTGCTGATGCATGTGCGCATGGTGCAAAATTGGCAGCAAAAAACCAAGCGATTATTCAAAATTCTTATGACAAAGCTTATGAAAAAGCTTATGAAAAAGCTTATAACGAAGGTCGTCAAAAAGCGTTGAATCAGGCTTATAACGAAGGTCGTCAAGCACGAATTGAAGCAATTCGCGCGAAAGCGCGTGAGCAAGCACGTTTGGAGTATGAACAAAAGCTTAAGGCTCAACAGGCGGCGAATGAAATGAAATAAGCTATAAAAAAGACTACATAAATATGTAGTCTTTTATGTATTAGAAACAATAAAATTTCTCTCTTTCACACTTCCAAGGCCGTCTGAAACTTCAAAATGAACTGTCCCCCAATTCTTGGACAAATTAAAAATCTTTCTCAAACAGCCTGTTCAAGCTGGGTCCTGTAAGCCACAGGACTCAGCTTTTTTAAATTCAAACTAATACGTTCATAATTGTAGTAACGTATGTAATCATCTATCACTTTGGTCAACTCTGCCACCGATAACACACCTTCCTGATAGAAGCTTTCCACTTTTAATGTCCCGAAGAAACTCTCCATCGGTGCATTGTCCCAGCAATTCCCTTTGCGCGACATGCTCTGCACAATGCCTTTCTCCGCCAGCTTTTCCCGATAAGCCTGAGTTCGGTAAAGCACACCTTGGTCAGAATGCAGCAGCGGGGTCTGCCCTTTCAGACGGCCGAATGCCTTATCCAGCATCTGCATGACCATCTTGCTGTCCGGCTTTCTACTGAGCTCATAAGCCACAATCTCACGATTGAATACATCCAATATCGGCGATAAGTACAGTTTGCCGTCGGTGCATTTAAACTCGGTCACATCGGTCAACCATTTATCTCCCGCTTTATCAGCAGTGAATGCACGCTTAAGGATGTTTTTCGACGTCTCTCCTATAACTTGCGGACGATAGGATTTTTTGTTGCGCACTTTGGCTTTCAAACCCAATAATCCCATAATACGCTGCACTTTCTTTTTATTCCACGATAATACAGCTCCAATCCGCCGTTGGCCGTAGCGACCTTTGTGTTGGTGATAAACTTCACTCACCGCCGCTTTGGCTTCCATATCGGGATCGGATTTACCGATGTGGTAGTAGAAACTGCTTTTGGGTATGCCGGCACTGTGCAACAAGTATTTCAGCGGGTGCTTCGCCCTCAGCGTTTGAACGGTTTCGCAACTTTGGTGGCGTTCTTTTCGTTGAGGGCTTTCATGTGCTTTAGGTAGTCGATCTCCGCCCTCATGTAGCATAACTCTTCAATCAGCTCTGCCTGAGTTTTTTCATGGTCGGGTTTGTCGACGATAAAGGGATTGTTGCGTTTGGTCTGCGTAGTCTTCATAAGCGTAGCCTGTGGGTGCTGAAGTGCGGCTATACCGCCTTGACGGTAGGCGGCAATCCAACGGCGCAGGTGGGTGCGTGAGACGTTGAAATGGTCTGCGGTACGCTGTTGGCTGTGCACTTGATGGTAATGGAGTACGGCTCGGTATTTGAAGTCTAGTGTATATTTGGACATAAGAAAACTGCACCTTTTTAAGTTGGGGGGAAGTGTCCAACTTTTGGGGTGCAGTTCAAAACGTTCAGGCGGCCTTTTTGTTATAATTTACCGTTCTATATTATTTGAATCGTTTTTATGAACACGCCCAAAGCCTTTGCCATTCTCGGCCCGACAGCCAGCGGCAAAACCGGCCTCGCGCTCAAAATCGCCGAAAGCCTGCCGGTGGAAATCATCAGCTTGGATTCGGCGCTGGTGTACCGCGACATGGACATCGGCAGCGCTAAGCCCACCGCTGAAGAACGCGCCGCCGTACCGCATCATCTGATCAACATCATTTCGCCGCTGGAAAGCTACAGCGCGGCAGAATTTGTCGACGATTGCGTGCGCTTGGTCAACGAGATTCATGCGCGCGGCAAGCTGCCCTTGATTGTCGGCGGCACCATGATGTATCTCCACGCGCTGACCGAAGGTTTGAACGATTTGCCCGAAGCCGATGCTGCTGTCCGCGCCCAGCTTCACGCCGATAAAGCTGAGTATGGTTTGACGCATTTGTATCAGCGTTTGCAGGAAGTTGACCCCGAAACCGCAAGCCGTCTGAAAGCCAACGACAGCCAACGCATCGAACGTGCATTGGAAGTGTTCATGCTCACCGGCAAACCCTTGAGCCGACATTTTGCCGAACAATCCGCCCACACGCCGCCGCTGGATTTGTGCACCATTGCCCTGATTCCCGAAAACCGCGCTTTATTACACGCGCAAATCGGTAAGCGCTTCGAACAGATGTTGGCACAAGGTTTTTTAGACGAAATGCAGATGCTCAAAAGCCGCTATCCCGAATTAACGCCCGATTCCACCGCCATGCGCTGCGTCGGCTACCGCCAAGCATGGGATTATCTCGACGGCCTGACTGATTACGACACTTTTGTCGAAAAAGGCATCATCGCCACGCGCCAACTGGCCAAACGCCAGCTCACTTGGCTGCGCAAAATCCCGTTTGCCCACGCGCTTGATCCTTATGGCGAAGACGATTATGTTCAGACGGCCTTGAATTTGGTGCGCCAGCATTTTGAACAATAGGCCGTCTGAAATGAAGTTAAGCACTCCGCCCATCGCCCCAAAAACCTTAGCCATGCTGAATTGCTTGGGCATCGAAACCTTAGCCGATTTGCGTGAAATTGGTTCGGCCAAAGCGTTTTTACTGCTCAAAGCCGCCGGCGGCACCGTCACCCAAAGTACTTTATGGCAACTCGAAGCCCTGCTGTTAGGCATTGCCGCTGCCGATTTGAGCGACACACAAAAAGTGGCATTAAGCGAACGCATCAAGCAGCACCCGACCGTGGCCGTGTTCCCCACGCCGTCTGAAATGGCAGAATTTATGCAGGCGGCGTTGCAGCAAGCTGAGCAGTCTGCCCAAATGGGTGAGATTCCCGTCGGCGCGGTAGTGGTGCACAACGGCCAAATCATCGCCGCTGCCCACAACACTTGCGTGCACGACCACAACATCAGCCACCACGCCGAAATCCGTGCGTTGGCGCAAGCAGGCGCGGCATTGGGCAATTACCGCCTTGACGGCTGCGATGTCTACATCACGCTTGAACCCTGCGCCATGTGCGCGTCCGCCCTGATTCAAGCGCGGGTGAAACGGGTGATTTTCGGCGCATCCGAACCTAAAACCGGCGCTGCGGGCAGCGTGTTGAATTTGTTTGAGAACAGCTTGCTCAACAAGCACACCGCCGTTTTAGGCGGCGTGATGGCTGATGAATGCCGAAATCTGTTGCAGGATTTTTTTCAGAAAAGACGCAATTAAACCAAAGGCCGTCTGAAAGAAAATCTTTCAGACGGCCTTTAATTAATGAAACATCGACTTAACCGATATTCGCCACAATTGCCACCACAATCACCGCCACCGCCAAAGCCGCGATGAATTTGCCGGAACTGGCAAATTTCAGCAACGGCAGCTTGCCTTCCAATTCCTTATAGCCGGTAATCATCGGCGTAATCAAATTGTGTTTTTTCAAAAACTTATACGCCAAAATGGTGATGATGTGCACCGCCGCCAAAATCAGGAGCAGATTGAAAAAACCAAAGTGGATTTTGCGCATGGTCGCGCCGGTGCTGCTGCTCACCAAGCTGTTTAAATAGCCGTTGTAAATAAAGGTGTTATCGTCGGGTGAAAACAAGCCAGTTGTCACTTGTACCAACACCGCGCTCAACAAAGCCAATACCATCAATGCGCCCAATGGATTGTGGCCGGGCTGCTCGTTTTCAGTGATTTCACCTTTAAGGTATCGGATAATCTGTTTCGGCCCACGCACAAACTGGCTGAACTTGGCCGTATCGCTGCCCCACAAGCCCCAACACACACGAAACACCACCAGAGCCAAAATCAACAGGCCGCAGCGCAAATGCCAAGCCAGTAAGTTACCGCCGGTTTGGCCGCTGTACCACATAAAGGCAATCGCCAGCACCAGCGTCCAGTGAAAAATGCGCGTAGGCAAATCCCAAACTTTGATTTTCTGTTTCATTGTCGTGTTCTTTCTTATAAGATGGAAATAAGTTTGTGTTTGCCCTATTTTAACCAAATTTGCCGACGGTATCATCATGATTTATCCACCTTATCACATTCTTAACCCGGAACAAATTTTTCAGACGGCCGCGCAATTTTCGCAGGTATTCCGCCCGCGTGAAGCCGAATCCCACAAAGGCACTTACGGCACTTTAGCCATTATCGGCGGCGCGACAGGCATGAGCGGCGCCGTTGTATTGGCCGCCACAGCGGCGATGTATCAAGGTTGCGGCAAGGTTTGGGCAGGATTTAACCAAACCGGTTTGCCCTTTGCCGTGATTCCCGAGCGGCCTGAAATCATGCTGGCCACGGCAGAGCAACTCTGCCAACGAATAGACATCAGCGCATGGGTAATTGGCTGCGGTTTGGGTTTGCAGAAAGAATCAGAACACATCATCACATGGGCGTTACAACACACCCAAAACCAGCCTTTATTGCTCGATGCCGACGCGCTCACCTTACTCGCCCGCTCGACAACCAATCACGAATCAGCCAAACAACACGGCCGATTGGTGCTGACACCACACCCAGCCGAAGCCGCGCGATTATTGCAAGCCACTACCGCCGATATTCAAGCCAACCGCATGGAATCTGCAAAAGCCATCAGCCAAACATTCAATGCCGTCACCGTATTGAAAGGCCATCAATCCTTGGTCGCCACACCCGATGGGCAGGTTTACACTAACTTCAGCGGCAATGCCGGATTAGCCACAGCTGGCAGCGGCGATGTGTTGAGCGGCATCATCGGCAGCTTGTTGGCGCAAGGGATTGAGATACAAGAAGCCGTGCAAGCCGGTGTGTGGTTACACGGAGCCGCAGCGGATGTATTGCGCGACAGCCAAATCGGCGAAATCGGTATGCTGGCCGCTGAGATTGCACCGGCTGCGCGCTGGCTACGCAATTGGCTCGCTAATCAAACGATGAATCCGGTCAAGCTTTGGCATGCCTAATGATTAAATGTTGAATAACAGGCCGTCTGAAAATAGAAAACTCGTTTTCAGACGGCCCGATACCTTTGTAAAACCCTTGATTTGAGTACAGTTCAAAGTTGTAGCAGCGCACAACGAAGGAATGTGCCAAAGGTAGGGATTTTGCAAAGGTCTCGGCCTATTTTGCATTCTGCCGCCAAGGCGTGTATGCTTGCGATTTTTATTTTATTGTCAACAATCATGAATAAACTTACTCAAATCAGCCATTTTATCGGCAAAACCTTTGCTTTTTGGGCAGCCTTGTGCGCCATCATCGCGTTTGTTTCCCCTGAAACCTTCAAATGGGTGCTGCAATATGTGCCAATTTTACTCGGCGTGGTGATGTTCGGCATGGGTTTGACGCTCAGCCCATCAGATTTCAAAATCATCACCCAACACCCCAAAGCCGTGATTATCGGTGTGGTGGCGCAATTTGTGATTATGCCTCTGGTGGCTTATCTGCTCACCCGATTATTTAGCCTGCCGCCTGAAGTGGCCGTGGGGGTGATTTTGGTCGGCTGCTGCCCGGGCGGTACATCGTCTAACGTGATGACTTATCTCGCACGCGGTAATGTGGCCTTATCGGTAGCGGTGACTTCGATTTCCACTTTGCTGGCACCGATTTTTACACCGATGATTTTTATGCTACTGGCCAACGAATTGCTCGACATCAATGCCACGGCGATGTTTGTATCGATTCTGAAAATGGTATTGCTGCCGATTGTGTTGGGTGTGATTGCGCATACGCTGTTTAAAACCCAAACCGAAAAAGCCGTCGGCGTATTGCCGTTGATTTCGGTGATTGCGATTGCGCTGATTATTGGTGCAGTAGTCGGCGCCAGCAAAGGCAAAATTGTCGAAAGCGGCTTGTTGATTTTCGGTGTAGTGGTGTTGCACAACGGCATCGGTTATCTGCTGGGCTTTTTGGCAGGCAAATTCTGCAAACTGCCTTATGATGCACAAAAAACCTTATCCATCGAAGTGGGCATGCAAAATTCCGGCTTGGGCGCGGCTTTGGCGGCGGCACACTTTGCTGCCGCGCCGGTAGTAGCTGTGCCAAGCGCGCTGTTTAGCGTGTGGCACAATATTTCCGGTTCGCTGCTGGCTTCTTATTGGGCCAGTAAAGCGGATAAAAACGCTTAATTCTTACTAAGTTAAAACAAGGCCGTCTGAAATAATAAGCTTTCAGACGGCCTTTTGATTACTAAACCATAAAGAAAACGGCATATCTTTTCAGATATGCCGTTGATTGGGTTAAGAGAACCGCTATATAGGGTAGTGGTTTGTGTTTTAGTCCTCTTGCGCCCCGGTTTGCAGGTAGTTTGCCAAACCAATTTTGGCAATCAATTCCTGCTGGGTTTCGAGCCAGTCGATTTGCTCTTCGTTGGTGTCTTTTTGTTTTTCCAACAAGTCGCGGCTGACGTAATCTTGTTTTTCTTCACACAAGGCAATGGCAGCGGCCAAGGCTTCGTGTTTTTCGTTTTCTTTGGTCAAATCACAAGCGATGATTTCTTCGGTGCTCTCGCCAATCAGCAATTTGCCCAATTCTTGCAGATTCGGTAAACCTTCCAAAAACAAAATACGCTCAATCAAATCATCGGCTGCTTTCATTTCGATGATGGATTGTTTGTAGAAATGTTTGCCCAAATCCTCAAAGCCCCAGTTTTTCAAAATGCGGGCATGTAAGAAATATTGGTTGATGGTTACCAAAAGCAAGCCTAAGTTTTTATTCAGCTCACGGATAACTAAACGGTCGCCTTTCATAAATAGCCTCCTCGTTCAATTACATTTGGCTTTGATAATAATTGCCTTCACCGATCAATTCGATCAGGCGCAATTGTTGCTCCAGCCAGTGGGCGTGATCTTCTTCGGTGTCTTTCAATTGCTGAATCATCAAGTCGCGGGTCACGTAGTCTTGAACTTCTTCACACAATTTGATGCCTTTTTTCAACGCATCGCGTACTTCGTATTCGGTGTTCAAATCTGCTTGCAGGCAGCTTTTTACGTCGGTACCGATATTGATTGCGGCAGGAACCATTTTCGGGGTGCCGCCCAACATCAAAATACGGCGGATGAAGTCTTCAGCGTGTTGGGTTTCTTCTTCCATCTCGTGATTCAGACGTTCGAACAATTTGGTGTAGCCCCATTCTGAATACAGACGCGAGTGGATAAAATATTGATCACGGGCAGCCAATTCGCCGGCCAGCAATTCGTTCATATAGTCGATTACTTGTGGATTGCCTTGCATGGTGTTTCCTCTTTCTTGAAATGCCGCTTCGGGCAAATGTGTTGGTTTTGGGATTGAGTGTATTGTAGTAAAGATTGCAGCCCAATACAATTTTTCTATTTAAAATACAAACAATTATCAAAAATATCTTAAAGTAAAAAGGCCGTCTGAAAAAATCAATTGGCTGATTTTTATCGCTTTTTATTGCCATTGGTATTAAGAATCTGTTACAACGCAATCATATATTTACATTCTTTAACCATAAATAAAAGCAAACAAAGCAACAAAACCCATCAAATTTAATTATGAATTATTCTCAACTGCTTTTAGGCAATCTCCTACAACACTTCCTCTCCCAAGCGTGAAAAATATCCGCCTCAATCCGACGGCTTTAATTTTATCGTGTTATAATGCCGAGTTATCTTAAAAATCTTATTAAGGCACGATTCAAGCCATGAAACAAATTCGCAATATTGCCATCATCGCACACGTCGACCACGGCAAAACCACATTAGTTGACCAATTATTACGCCAATCAGGCACCTTCCGCGACAACCAGCAGGTTGACGAGCGCGTGATGGACAGCGGCGACATCGAAAAAGAACGCGGCATCACCATCTTGGCCAAAAATACCGCCATCGAATACGAAGGCTACCACATCAACATCGTCGATACCCCGGGACACGCCGACTTTGGCGGTGAAGTAGAACGCGTATTGGGCATGGTTGATTGCGTGGTGTTGTTGGTTGATGCGCAAGAAGGCCCTATGCCGCAAACCCGCTTTGTAACCAAAAAAGCTTTGGCTTTGGGTTTGAAACCGATCGTTGTGATCAACAAAATCGACAAACCAAGCGCGCGCCCAAGCTGGGTAATCGACCAAACATTCGAACTCTTCGATGCATTGGGTGCGACTGACGAGCAACTCGACTTCCCGATTGTGTACGCTTCCGGCTTAAGCGGCTTTGCCCGCTTGGAAGAAGATGGCACCGAAAACGACATGCGCGTGCTGTTTGAAACCATTTTGAAACACACTCCGGCACCAAACGGCAGCGCCGATGAAACGCTGCAATTGCAAATTTCTCAACTCGACTACGACAACTACACCGGCCGCTTAGGCATTGGCCGCATTTTGAACGGCCGCATCAAACCGGGCCAAGTCGTTGCCGTGATGAACCACGACACCCAAGTCGCTCAAGGCCGTATTAACCAATTGCTCGGCTTTAAAGGCTTGGAACGCGTGCCGTTGGAAGAAGGCGAAGCCGGTGACATCGTGATTATTTCTGGTATCGAAGACATCGGTATCGGTGTGACCATTACCGAAAAAGACAACCCTAAAGGCTTGCCTATGCTCAGCGTTGACGAACCAACCCTGACCATGGACTTTATGGTGAACACTTCTCCATTGGCCGGCACTGAAGGCAAATTCGTGACTTCGCGCCAAATCCGCGACCGCTTGCAAAAAGAATTGCTGACCAACGTGGCTCTGCGCGTGGAAGACACCGATGATGCGGATATTTTCCGCGTTTCAGGCCGTGGTGAATTGCACTTGACCATTTTGTTGGAAAACATGCGCCGCGAAGGCTACGAATTGGCCGTCGGCAAACCGCGTGTGGTGTACCGTGAAATCAACGGTGAAAAATGCGAGCCGTATGAAAACCTGACTGTTGACGTACCTGACGACAACCAAGGCGCGGTCATGGAAGAACTGGGTCGCCGCCGTGGTGAACTGACCAATATGGAAAGCGACGGCAACGGCCGTACCCGCTTGGAATACCACATTCCGGCGCGCGGTTTGATCGGTTTCCAAGGCGAATTCATGACCATGACCCGCGGCACCGGCTTGATGAGCCACGTTTTTGATGACTACGCACCGGTGAAAGCCGACATGCCGGGTCGTCATAACGGCGTGTTGATTTCGCAAGAGCAAGGCGAAGCCGTGGCTTATGCTTTGTGGAACTTGGAAGACCGCGGCCGTATGTTTGTGTCTCCGGGCGAAAAAATCTACGAAGGCATGATTATCGGTATCCATAGCCGCGATAACGATTTGGTTGTGAACCCATTAAAAGGTAAAAAACTCACCAACGTTCGCGCCAGCGGCACCGACGAAGCCGTGCGTTTGACCACGCCAATCAAGCTGACTTTGGAAGGCGCGGTAGAATTTATCGATGATGATGAATTGGTTGAAATTACGCCGCAATCCATCCGCTTGCGTAAACGCCACTTGAGCGAACAAGAGCGCCGCCGTCACTTCAAAAAAGCAGATTAATTTCGGTTTAATCATACAAAGGCCGTCTGAAAAGCTATAATGCATTTTTCAGACGGCCTTTTTTAATTTGTCTAATATGATTAATCATTCCTCTCAAACTGCCGATGGCGAACACATCGACACCAATGTCGAACAAACCGCGCCACGCAGCAACACCAGCAACGCACCCAGAGCCGCCATTCACCAAACCTTATATTCTGCCAACAGCTTTGCGCAACATGATTATTTGGCCAAAGGCAAAAAGCTGCCCAAAATCACCCCAGCCGAAGCCGGACAAACCAATTGGCTGCACTTTGTCGGTATCAACAATATCGAGCTGCTCAAACACGCTCTCGAACCTTACGGCATTCACGAATTGGTGATTGAAGACATTCTCAGCCGCAAGCAGCGCCCGAAAATCGAAGATTACGGCCACTATATCTTCATCGCCGCTCAAGTATACAATTACGGCGCCACCAAGCTGCATTCCGACCAAGTGTATCTGGTCATCGGTAAGGATTTTGTGCTGTCTTTCCAACAAAAGCCGTTGGGTTTGTTCAGCCAATTCCGTCAGATTATGCGACACAACCCGCATCATGTTTTGGACAAAAACGCCGCATTTTTGGCTTATTATCTGCTCGACCGCATTGTTGATGACTACTTCATCGTCTTGGAAGATTACGATAACCGCGTCGAAGCCATCGACAAAGCCCTGTTCAAAAATGAAAACGACGACACACTGTTAAGCCGCATCCATCGCCTCAAACGCGATGCTGTACGCCTGCGCCGCACTTTACTGCCCATGCGTGACGTGTTTTACCAGCTTGCCGTGCGTGGCGACTACGATATTTTCGAAGGCGAATCCACCGTTTACCTGCGCGACGTGTACGACCACAACCTGCAATTAATCGAAACACTGGAGGCCTCGCGCGATATGGTAGTCGGCATGATGGACGTGTATTTGTCATTCCAATCCAACCGCCTGAACCAGCAAATGCGCGTATTAACCGTCATCACCATCATGTTTATGCCCTTAACCGTACTCACCGGCATTTACGGCATGAACTTCGACAATATGCCGGAATTGCATTGGCATTACGGCTATTACGCCGTGCTCGGTTTAATGGCAACCATCATCACCGGCCTGCTGATTTTCTTCTTCCGTAGAAAATGGTTATAGCCAAATTTATAAATTAAATTGGATTATATCTTTTAATTTACTATAATCATTAAACCTATAACAAACACAAGTCATCCATATGGAAAATACCCAACGCCAAGCATCACACGAATTGATCATGTCCGAGCTGATGATGCCCGACACCGCCAACTTCAGCGGCAACGTCCACGGCGGCGACTTACTGCGCTTGCTCGACCAAGTGGCCTATTCATGCGCCAGCCGTTACAGCGGCTACTATTGCGTCACCCTTTCCTGCGACCGCGTGTTGTTTAAAGAGCCAATTCACATCGGCGAACTGGTTACATTCTACGCCAGCGTCAACTACACCGGCCGCACGTCCATGGAAATCGGCATCTGCGTCGAAGCACAAAACATCCGCACCGGTGCCATCCGCCACACCAACAGCTGCTATTTCACCATGGTTGCAGTGGAAAACGGCAAAACGGTTGAAATTCCGCAATTGGAAGTAAAAACCGAATTGCAACGCTGCCGCTGGGAAAAAGCCAAAAAACGCAAAGAAATGAGCCTGCAAAGCAGCAAGATTTCTTGCGAATCTTAATGCTTAGACCAAGTTAACAATGCCGTCTGAAACTTTTCAGACGGCATTTTTTATCGTGATTCAGAATACCAAGCTTTTTTACAAAATTCAAAATCACTCAAAGATTGAGGCTTTTGCTAACTCATAAATTCTTGGTAATCTTTAAGCCGTCACTCCCGTACAGGCGCACTGCTGTCCGGAATAAATTTATTATCTTCATTCTAAGTTTTGCGACACAAGGTATTTAGCGGATTGTAACTTTGAAAAACTCAAAATCTCTAAAACAACCTATTCTAAAACAACCTATGTCCGTCATTATCGGGCTTGACCCGATAATCCAGGTTGAGAACTTTGCAAAACTCCTTCAAAAGCCAGCACACATCAAACCGACGTCATTCCCGCGCAGGCGGGAATCCATCTTTCAGCATAGCAAACTATTGAATAAAATAGGGTTCTTAAACGTTGAGATGGATTCCCGCCTGCGCGGGAATGACGGCATTTTGGTTTTTATTAATGATTCATCAGTTTTGCAAAGGTCTGAGACTGTTCAGATTGGGTAATTTTTCCTATAACGCGCTTGATTTTTCAGCTTGGGAGCGAAAAACTTCTTGTGATTCGGCATAAGATTCTGATTCTTGAAGGTCTGGATTATCGGGTCAAGCCCGATAATGACGGCACTTATTTTGTTGGGTTCTCCAAAAATCGCCTTCGTCTGGAAGTCAAAATTTATTCCGGACAGCAGTGCGCGTAGGCGAAAATCCAGGCCTATCAGTTTCAGGAATATTTAACTATTTCAGTAATTTAATATTCCAGATTCTCCGCCTGCGCGGGAATGACGGGCATAGTTTTCTTGGTTTAAAGTGAGTTTTGCAAAAGTCTCGGGGTATCAATTACTATGATTAAATTCAATCCGATAATTCAATATAGAAATCATCAGGCCGTCTGAAAACCATGTTTTCAGACGGCCTGATATTCATCTCAACCCACGCGGTAAAACGCCAAGCTGCCCAACAAATTCGGCAAATATTTCACCTGCTTGCTACCGGCCATCACTGCGCGTTCCTGCACGCGAATTTTGTTTTTCGCACACAGCAAATCAAAATCTTTAAGCGTACACCAATGGATATTCGGCGTATTGTACCAATGATACGGCATGCGTTCCGACACCGGCATATGGCCACCCAACGCAATTTGGATGCGGTTGCGCCAATAGCCGAAATTCGGAAAGCTGACAATGGCCTGCTTGGATACGCGCATCAAGCTTTGCAAAATCAATTCGGTATTCTGCATAGCCTGAATGGTTTGGCTCAACACAATCACATCAAACGAATTGTCGCCGAACTCTTCCAAGCCGCGCTCCAAATCAGCCTGAATCACGTTCACACCGCGCGCCATGGCGGCGATGATGCTGTCGGTGTCGATTTCAATGCCGTAGCCGCTGCAATTTTTATGTGCCACCAAAGCGGCCAGCAATTCACCGTCGCCGCAACCCAAATCCAATACGCGGCTGCCTTCTGGAATCCAATCATAAATCAATTGTAAATCATCGCGTAAATTCATGATTGAATCTCCTTGGCAACATTGTTCATATAAGCAGCAACAGCGCGGATATAGGCATCGTCTTCCATCAAAAAAGCATCGTGGCCGTGGTTGGACTGCACTTCGATATACTGCACCGATTTACGCGCGGCAATCAGCGCTTTAACCAATTCTTTCGATCGCTCGGGCGCAAAACGCCAGTCGGTGCTGAAGCTGGCCACAAAAAATTTGGCCTGCACATTTTGCAGCGCTTTACTGAGATTGTTATTAAAATCGGCCGCCGGATCGAAATAATCCAATGCTTTGGTCATCAATAAATAAGTGTTGGCATCAAAGCGGCCGGCAAATTTATCGCCTTGATAACGCAGATACGATTCGACTTCAAATTCCACGCCGTAGCCATATTGATAGCCGTCTGAATGCAACTCGCGACCAAACTTTTTGCCCAAACCTTCTTCGGCCAAATAAGTAATATGCCCCATCATGCGGGCGATGCGCAGGCCGCGGGTCGGGATTTTTTGCTCGCGTGCATAATGCCCTTCATTGAAATCAGGGTCGGTTAAAATCGCTTGGCGGGCGACATCATTAAACGCAATATTCTGTGTGGAAAGTTTTGGCGCAGAAGCAATCACCAAAGCATGGCGCACGCGTTCGGGAAAATCAATCGTCCATTGCAAGGCCTGCATACCACCCAAACTGCCGCCGACAACCGCTGCCCATTGCTCAATGCCCAAGGCATCCGCCAACATTGCCTGCGATTTCACCCAGTCTTTCACCGTCACCACCGGAAAATCGGCACCGTAATCTTGCCCGGTAGCCGGATTTTGCGACAACGGCCCTGTCGTGCCGTGGCAGCCGCCCAAATTGTTCAGCCCGACCACAAAAAAACGCTCGGTATCAATCGGCTTACCGGGGCCGACCATGCTGTCCCACCAACCGGGATATTTGTCTTCGGGCGTATGGTAGCCGGCAACATGATGGTTGCCCGATAAAGCATGGCAAATCAATACCGCGTTGGATTTTTCCGCATTCAATTCGCCATAGGTCTCAATCATCAAATCAAAACGCGGCAAAGTCTGGCCGTTTGCCAGCACCAAGGGCGTTTCAAATGCCATTTTTCGGGGTGTGACAATGCCCACCGATC
The DNA here is from genome assembly GCF_047839235.1 of Neisseria sp. CCUG17229. Lineage (NCBI taxonomy): Bacteria > Pseudomonadati > Pseudomonadota > Betaproteobacteria > Neisseriales > Neisseriaceae > Neisseria > Neisseria sp. CCUG17229. The sequence continues at coordinate 962,319 of NZ_CP181247.1, read as the reverse complement.
CATTTTTATTCATGATTATTCCAAGGGTCATGCAAAAAATGTATTATAACGTTTAGCCAACATTTTGACATATCTTGACCATAAAATTCCTTTACTGCCTTCTTTCAGACGGCCTTATTTAAAAACCACCAAAGAGCCACCCTATGATCGGCCGCCTGCTGCGAATCTTTTTCCTTTTTGCCATCATTGCCCTGATTATCAACCGCCTGTTCAACCGCAAGCAGAAACGTGCCATGCGTGAAATGGCGCAAATCAGCGCGTGGGTATTGGTAGGCGCTTCGGTGGCGACGCTGATTTGGTATTTGATTATGCTGTATTTCAAACATATCCCGAACAGTTATTAATTGATGTAAAAGGCCGTCTGAACAGCCTTTACTCAAGACAAATCCACTAAAAAATGCTATGCTTTGTGCTTTAAATCTGTCGAACTGATTGTTTGAAGCAATGAAAAAGTTTCTTCTCCCGACCGCTGCTGTGATTATCGCCGCGGCTCTCGGCACACCTTATTATCTGGGCATTCAAGCTGAAAAAAGCCTGACTTCGCAGCAAAAATTACTGCAAGAATCGGGCTTTCTCACGGTTGAATCACACGACTACGACCGCGGCTGGTTTACTTCCACCGAAACCACCGTCATCCGCTTGAAGCCAACCTTGCTGCAAAACACGCAAAAATACCTGCCTGACAATCTGAAAACCGTGTTAAAAGAGCCGATTACCGTGGTCAACCACGTTACCCACGGCCCTTTTGCCGGCGGCTTTGGCACGCGTGCCAAAGTAGAAACCGAATTCCAATACCATCCTGAAGCAGCTAAAGTATTGGCGCGATTCTTCGGCGACAAGACACCGGTCAGCATGACCAACACCGTTTATTTCAACGGCAACGGCGTGATGAAACTCAGCATTCCGGAATTCGACTATGAAGAATTGTCCGGCATCAAGCTGATTTGGCAAGGCTTGAGCGGTCAAACCGATTATGAAAACGACTTTGTCGGCTATGCGCACGATTATGCCGCGCCTTCATTGCAAGTGAAATTGGCCGACAAAGGCGATATTTCCCTAGAAAACCTACATTTCAAATCGGAAACTTCTGACGGCCTCAACAAACTTTCCTTAGGCAAAAGCAGCATCACGCTGGATAAATTCCTACTGCAATGGAAAGAAGGCATTGATTACAATGTCAAATTAAACGAATTGGTAAATCTGGTGACCAATCTGCAAATCGGCGCGTTTATCAACCCGACCGGCACGATTGCACCTTCTACCATTGAAGTGGCTAAGTTGAAATTTGAAACCCAAACCAATGAAGTGGACAAATTCATCAACAGCGAAGGCCGTTTCCAATTCGATACCCTGACCTACGGCAAAGACCACTACGGCCCGCTCGACATCAATGTTGCCGCCGAGCATTTGGATGCACAAGGTTTGTTGGCACTTAAATCTAAACTGGCACAAATTGCCGATAAGGAAATGAGTGAAGAGCAGATTCAAAACGAATTGATTCAGACGGCCAAGACCGATGCCTCAGGTTTGTTTACCCAAAATCCAGTGTTAAACGTGAAGACGTTTAAATTCACCATGCCGCAAGGCAATGTCGATGCTTCCGGCACATTGGCCTTTAAAGATTTGGTGCAAAAAGATTTGGATAATCTGACCGATATGCTGAAAAAAACCGAAGCTGATTTCAACCTGCAAGTGCCGCAAAAATTGCTGGAGCAAATGGCCATCAACCAAGCGCGCAGCATTTTCAGCGTCAATCCTGAAGACGAGGCCGCCGGCCACGCCACCATTGACGACATCAACGAAACCTTGCGTTTAATGGTCGACAGCACCATCCAAAGCATGGCGCGCGACCAATACCTGACCTTGCAGGATAACCATGTCAAAACGCATCTCAATCTGCAAAACAGCGAACTGAAGCTCAACGGCAAAGTATTGGAAACCGAGCCGGAAGCAGCGTTCGATGAGAGTGATATGTTGCCCGATGAAGCATTTGAAAATGAAGCAGCATCGGCTGCCTCTGCTGCTCCTTAAGTCTTTTATTACCATCTAAACAGGCCGTCTGAAACACACGTTTTCAGACGGCCTGTTGCATCACTTAATCTTTTACTGATGATAAAAAATCAAAGCATTAGTGATGAATACCGATGCCCAACATGCCTAATCATTAAATTTAACGAACTATTCAAAAATAAGTTTGGCGCTTTACCAAAATTGGTGCTACATTCAAACTGTTCAAAACAAAATAACAACGAAACAAACTTTCAATCAGAGGTCGCCCATGAAAAATCAAACCATCATGCAATATTTCGAATGGTATTTGCCCGATGACGGCAAACACTGGCAACGCTTGGCCGAAGACAGCCAACATTTGGCCGACATCGGCATCAGCAAAGTCTGGCTGCCGCCCGCCTGCAAAGCCACCGGCACCAACGATGTCGGCTACGGCATTTATGATTTATACGACTTGGGCGAATTCGACCAAAAAGGCGCTATCCGCACCAAATACGGCACCAAAGACGAATATCTTCACGCCATCGCCGCTTTAAAAGAAAAAGGCATCCGCCCGATTGCCGACGTGGTGTTGAACCACAAAGCCGGTGGTGACGAAAAAGAGACCTTTGCCGTATTGAAAATGAATCCCGACGACCGCCAACAGCCGATTTCGGAACCTTACGAAATCGAAGGCTGGACGCATTTCACCTTTCCCGGCCGCAACAATCAATACAGCGATTTCCAATGGCACTGGCACCATTTCAGCGGCACCGATTACGATGCCAAGAATGAAGAAACCGGCGTTTTCATGATTTTAGGTGAAAACAAAGGCTGGGCGGATAACGAATCGGTCGATTCCGAGTATGGCAATTACGACTATTTAATGTTTACCGACATCGATTACAAGCATCCTGATGTGTCCGCACACGTGCGCGACTGGCTGAAATGGTTTGTCGATACCACCGGTGTGACCGGCTTGCGCTTAGACGCCATCAAACACATCGATCAAAACTTCATGCGCGAGCTGATTCAATACGCCAAAGAACTTTATGGCGATGAATTTTACGTGTTTGGCGAATATTGGCACGGCGATTTCGGCACTAAAGACGAATATCTCAACGGCACCGATTTTACCTTTGATTTGGTCGATGTTGGCTTACATATGAATTTCTTCAATGCCGCCCAAGCCGGTGAAGACTATGATTTAACGCAGATTTTTCAAGGCAGCTTGGTCGAACATATTCCGACTTCAACTGTTACCTTTGTCGATAACCACGACACCCAGCGCGGCCAATCGCTGCAATCCACCGTGGATGATTGGTTCAAACCCATGGCTTACGGCATTATCTTGCTGCGTGAGCGCGGTCTGCCCTGCGTGTTTTACGGCGATTATTACGGCATTGATGGCGAATTTGGCCAAGCTTCTTTCCGCGAGGTCATCGACAAATTACTTTATTTGCGCGCAGATCACGCCTATGGCGAACAAATCGATTATTTAGACAACCCCAACTGCATCGGCTGGACGCGCTTAGGCAATGAAGAATATCCTAACGGCTTAGCCGCCATCATCAGCAACAGCGCCGAAGCAGAAAAAAGAATGCACGTCGGCGTGCTCAATGCCGGTAAAACCTTTGTCGATTACCTTGGCCATCACGATGCGGAAATTGAGATTGATGACGAAGGCTGGGCAGTGTTCCCTGTGCGCAGCGGCAGCATATCGGTATGGGCGGTGAAACAGATGTGATGATTAGCCAGCCTTCGCTTTAAATCAAAAGGCCGTCTGAAATATTAACTTTCAGACGGCCTTTCACTTAATCACATAAAATCTTAATCAATCACCAGCGGCGGAAATGATTTCACCGTTTCATCAACTGCTTTCACGCGCAGCAAGAAATCTTCCAATTGTGCCAACGGTAATGCACTCGGGCCGTCGCAACGGGCTTGGTCGGGATTTTCGTGTGATTCCAAAAACAAACCGGCCAAACGGGTTGCCATACCAGCCAAAGCCAAATCAACCACTTGCGAACGACGGCCACCGGAAGCGGCGGCACCAGAGTCACGCGTTTGCAGCGAGTGGGTTACGTCAAAAATAATCGGCGTTTGTTCACAGGTTTTCTTCATCACGCCGAAACCAAGCATATCGACCACCAGATTGTCGTAGCCGAAATTGCTGCCACGTTCACACAAAATCAATTGGTCGTTACCGGCTTCTTTAAATTTTTCGATGATGTTTTTCATCTGCGACGGGCTTAAGAATTGCGGCTTTTTGATGTTGATGACATTGCCTGTTTTTGCCATCGCCACCACCAAATCGGTTTGGCGCGCCAAAAATGCCGGCAACTGAATCACATCGCACACTTCCGCTACAGGCGCGCATTGGTAAGGCTCATGCACATCGGTAATCACCGGCACATTAAATTCACGCTTCACCGCTTCAAAAATCTTCAAGCCTTCGTCTAAGCCCACGCCGCGGAAGGAATGAATCGACGAGCGGTTGGCCTTGTCAAACGATGCTTTAAACACATACGGAATGCCCAATTTATCGGTTACTTTAACGTAATGCGCGCAGGCTTTGAGCGTGGAATCCATGTCTTCCAACACATTGATGCCGCCAAACAGGGTAAACGGCAAATCGTTGCCGACTTGAATTTGATTGATTTGAACATTCATGGCTGAATCCTTTACTAGGCCGTCTGAACATCACGGCGCTCGTCACTATTTAAAAACTACTGAATATTGAAAGGCCGTCTGAAAGTTTCAACCGTTCAGACGGCCTTTTGCATTACAACACCGTATGCGGCGGCTCATACGAAATCACATCGCGGATTTTATTGTGCTCGTCCACCAGCACCACTTTTGGCTCATGGTTGGCGACTTCCGGTTCAGACAACATCACATACGACATAATAATCACGATGTCGCCCTTTTGCACCAAACGCGCCGCTGCGCCATTTAAGCACACCACGCCGCTGCCGCGTTCGCCGGGAATGGTATAGGTTTCAAGGCGTTCGCCATTGTTGTTGTTGACGATAGCGACTTTTTCGTTAACACAAATACCGGCAGCATCCAGCAAATCTTGGTCAACGGTGATGCTGCCGACATAGTTTAAATCGGCTTCGGTTACGGTGGCGCGGTGAATCTTGCCGCCGAGTATGGTACGGAACATGGGTTTGTTTTTCTTTCTCAATCAATTTGGGTTTACAGCATTTCAGACGGCCTCAAGCATTAATTTAGGCCGTCTGAAAAATAAACCGCTATTATAACCCCATTTGCGTCTTCATCCAGCGCAAATATGCCGATAAACCGCGCGATACCGTCTGCATCACAATTTGTGGGCAATCGTAGCTATGGTTCGCCAAAATCAGCTTTTCCACCGCTTTATAATGACAACGCGAAGATTTAATCACCACGCGGATTTCTTCATCGCAACACACTTCTCCCTGCCACACATAATGGCTGCGGATGGCTTCATACTGCACGCACGCGGCAATTTGGTTTTGCAATAAAGCCATGCCGATTTTCTCTGCTTCTTCTCGCGTGGCAGTCGTGGTGGTAATGATAACAGGCTTGAATGTGGGCATTTCAGACGGCCTTTATTTAAAATTCAACACCGGCCAGCCTTTTTCTTGCGCTTCGGCCAACAATTCGGCATCAGGATTCACTGCCACCGGCTCGTTCACATGGCGCAGCAACGGCAAGTCGTTTTTGGAATCGCTGTAGAAATACACTTTGTTGTAGCTATCTAAGGTTTCGCCACGCTCGGCCAGCCATTCGTTCAGGCGGGTGATTTTGCCTTCTTTCAGGCTTGGTGTGCCGTGGTAATTGCCGGTGTAGCGGCCGTCTGCACCGATTTCAAGCTGGGTGCCGATGACGTTTTCAATGCCGAATGCGTGACAAACCGGGGTAATGATGAACTCGTTGGTGGACGAAATCACCAATAATTCGTCGTCGGCATTTTTGTGGCTGTCCACCAGCATACGCTGCATCGGCGTGATGTTCGGCGTGATGAATTCGGCCATAAATTCGCGATGCATTTCAGCCAATTGTTCCATGCTGTATTCTTTCAACGGAGCAAGATGGAATTTGAGAAATTCATCGATATTCAAGCAGCCATTGCGGTAATCTTGGTAGAATTTTTCGTTTTGCGCTTCGGTGTATTCGACATCGACCAAGCCTTTTTTCATCAGGTATTGCGGCCATGTGTGGTCGGAATCGGTGTTGATTAAGGTGTTGTCGAGGTCGAAGATGGCGAGGTTTTTCATTCTGTTTCCTGTTGTTTTAAAAGTTGGCGCAAAAGCGGTAAGGTGATGCGTTTGCCCATCATCACAGCGTAATGGTCGAGCGTGTCGAGCATTTGCACGAGGCTGTCCATGTCACGCCGCCAATGGTTTAAGAGGTATTCGAAGATTTCGGTGTCGATGGTGACTTGTCGCGCGGCGGCCATGCTGGCTAGGGCATCGATTTTTTCTTGGTCGGTTAAGGGTTTCACTTCGTAAACCAAGCAATAAGCCATGCGGGTACGTAAATCTTCACGAATCACCAATTGTTGCGGGGTGTATTCGGAACCAAGCAGTAGAAAGCCTTTGCCGCTGTTGCGAAAGCGGTTGAAAATGGCAAACAGCAGGGCTTGTTCTTCATTATTCAGCCGCTCAACTTGGTCGATGGCCAAATAGTCGGCATCAAAGGCTTTTTCAGTTAAGGGGTGAACGGCAGCATCGATGTACACGGCATTTTTACCGGCTTCCAAGGCTTGGGCAATCCATGCTTGCAGCAAATGGCTTTTGCCTGCGCCCTGCTCACCCCAAACATAGATAAACTGGCCATGTTTATGCCGCAAAACGTACACCAGCTCGGCATTTTCGGTGCCGAGAAATTTATCGAAGCTGGGGTAATCGTGTGCGGCAAAATCGAAAATAAGCTGGTTCACGGAAATATTTTGGCCTGTATGGGAATCGGAGTTATTTTACGTTGTTTTGGCGGCTTGTATCAAGGTTTCAGACGGCCTGCAAACTTAAGCAAAATTTTCTTGTCTAAGCCTGCATTTGGTTTAAAATGCTCGCTGATTTTGACGGAGGCTTTGTGCATGGCCGCCGTTTTTCTTGTTTGAAAGCCCTTTAATGAAAATTTTTGAAACCGTTTACGACAAAACGCTGCAATGGTCAAAACACCGTTTTGCGCCGTTTTGGTTGAGTTTTGTCAGCTTTATCGAAGCCATTTTCTTCCCTGTGCCGCCGGATGTGATGTTGATTCCGATGTCGATGGCGGAGCCGAAAAAAGCCTTGCGCTTTGCAGTATATACCACGCTGGCATCAGTTTTGGGCGGCATGATTGGCTATGCCGTCGGCTATTTCGCTTTTGATTGGGTATCGGGCTATATTCAAAGTTGGGGCTTGCAGGCCAAATTCGATCAGGCGCAGCTTTGGTTTGAAACGTGGGGCGTGGTGGTAGTGTTTTTGGCAGGTTTCTCGCCAATTCCGTTTAAAGTCTTCACCATTTGCGCCGGCGTGATGAACATGGCGTTTTTGCCGTTTGTATTATCCGCCGCCATTTCCCGCTTTGCCCGCTTCTTCTTGGTGGCCAGATTATCGGCTTGGGGCGGTGAAAAATATGCGGATAAAATCCGCCACTACATCGAAATGCTGGGCTGGGGCACGGTAGCCTTGGCGGTAATTGGTTATGCGGTGTATAGCTTTACCCATTAAGTAATTAAAGGCAGTCTGAATATTCAGACTGCCTTTAATCGATTAAAAAACCTTGGATAAGATTTATCCAAGGTTTTTTCATTTTAGCGCTTATTTGATGAAGTTTTTCAACACCAATGACGCAATGTCGTCCAAACCGAAACCATCGGCTTCTTGTGGATTACCGTTTGGCGTGGCGCTGTCGACCAAATTTGGCAACACTTGCGCCAACAAATCGCTGGCTTGCTGGCCGTCCATACCGAATTTTTGTGCCACTTGACCAATCACGTCGCTGCCCAAGGCGCTTTGCAATTCGTTGCCTGAAACCGGCGCATTGTCTTGAGAAGTAGAAACCCAGCTACCCAATGCCTCGCCTAAGCCACCTTGTTGCAATTGGTTAATCAAGTTGCCCACGCCACCTTGCTGTTGCACCAAATCCATCGCCATATCGATCAGCGGGTTTTGGCTGGTGCCGTTGTTATTGTTGTTCAGGGCTTGGGTTGCCACGTTCAACAAAGTATCCATTAAAGCCATGATGTATCCTTTAAATGATGTGTTGTTGTGAAACGACTTGAGTGTAGCAAACATTGGCGCGTTTACCTGTTTTCTTAACACAAATATACGCAGGCCTTCTGAAAAGATGTTGCACAGCACAATCGGTTTATTTCAGACAGCCTCAATCAAAAGCCTTTTTATTTACTGTCTTCCGCTTCCCGACCATTAAAATATTCCGCTGCACCGCCTTCAAAAAAGCCCTGCAAAATGGCTTGCGCGGCCACTTGGTCCAACACCGATTTCTGTTTGCGGCCAAACACCTGCGCTTCAGCCAGCAAACTTTCGGCATACAGCGACGACATGCGTTCATCCACCCAATACACCGGTAGATTAAACCGCCCCTGCAAACGGCGGCCAAACTTGCGGCTCAAGCGTGTTAAGTCATGCTCTGTGCCGTCGGTATGCGTGGGCAGGCCGACCACCAATTGACGCGGCTGCCATTCTTTCACCAGCTTGGCGATGGCTTCAAACTTGGCATCGTTGCTGTTGCCGGTGACAGTTGCCAGCGGATGGCTCATGCCCAATTCGGCATCGCCCTGCGCTACGCCTATGCGCGCTTCGCCAAAGTCAAACGCCAGCGTCGTACCTTTGAGTGCTTTATGCATGCCCTGCCCCTGTAATCAAACGGTCAGGCTGAATGCCGAGCTTTTCAAACACAGCCGCATAGCGGTGTTCATACGGCACATCAAACAAAATATGCTCATCGGCAGGTACGGTCAGCCACACATTATCGGCCAATTCGCGTTCCAACTGCCCTTTGCCCCAGCTGGAATAACCAATGCTCACCAAAGCCTTATCTACCGCACCGGGTTCGGACAAATTTTCGATAATGTCACGCGAAGAGGTCAGCGCCACGTTATCGGTTACCGCCAGCGTGCTTTGCCAATTGCCCAAAGGCGTATGCACCACATAGCCGCGGTCAACCTGCACCGGCCCGCCCATCATCACGCTTTCGTGCTGCATGCGCAACGGGATATTGCGGTTGCTCACGGCAAAAATCATGTCCATCGTAATCGGCGATGGCTTATTGATAATGATGCCCAATGCGCCTTCTTCGTCATGCTCGCAAAGATAAATCACGCTGTCTTGGAAAAACGGGTCATCCATATTGGGCATGGCCACCAAAAAATAGTTTGCTAAATTCATATATTCTCTTGATTATTTAGGTTGTGCCGGTGCCGCTACTTCGACAATACACGCACCATATACTTCTTTATTGGCCAAACCGGTGATTTCTTTTTCATCTACGCGCTGCCCGTCGAAGCATGAAATCGCGCTCAAAGAATTTTTCGGCGAACCTTGTACAATTTTATCGCTGTACACCAAATAGGCGAAAGCCTTACGCTTCGGGTCGTAATAACGGATAATCTGCTGGCTTTTGAAAGCCACGCTGGCACTGCGTTTGAACACCTGCTTCGGCTTGGTAACTGCTGCTTCATTGTAGCGAATGATATTGGCCGACTGCACACACGACACTGAAGCATCGCTAGCGTCTTCTTCCAAATTGACGGTTTCTTTCAAACCGCCTTTTTTGGCATAAGAAATGTAACACGCCACGCCCTGCACATCAGGGTCGTCAAACGCTTCTACTTCAATGCGGTCATTTTTGCCCAGCATATGAAATACCGTGCTGGCCTTACCGATTTTATCCGAATCGCTGCCGCCGCAAGCGGCCAACAATGCCGCTGCAATCGCGGCCAACGCTAATTTTCTCAACATCGCTGCTTTTTTTATCCATAAAATTTACGGATACTATATAAGACCGTTTAATAAGATTGCAAGCATTTGTGAAACGCGTTTAAATAAGATTTTCAGACAGACTGACAATTCAGTATAATCGAGCCTTGTTGCTTTTAATGACTTTAAGAAAATACATCATGCGTTACAAACCTCTTTTACTCGCCTTATTGCTCTGTTTCGCCGCTCCTTCATTCTCAGCCAACGACTCGGCCAAAGAAAAAGCCGCTGCCACGAAGAAAAACACCCAAACCAAAAAAGCAACCGCCCCAAAAGAAGCAGCCAAAGCCACCGATAAAAAAACCGCTGCCAAAGATAAAAAAGACAGCGGCAAAACTGCATCTACTAAAACCAAAGAAAAAGCAAACAGCAAACCGGCTGAAAAAGCCAAAGCCGTTGCCAAAAAAGACGATAAAGCCGACAGCAAAAAAAGCAACACCAAAGCAGCAGACAATAAAAAAGCAGCCGCCCAAAACAAAGAACAGCCAGTGAAAAAAGCTGCCGCGAAAAACACTAAAGAATCAACCAAAGAAAAAGAAAGCAACAGCAAGCAAACCAACAAAAAAGCCGCCGCCAAACCTGAAACGGCAGCAAAAAAAGACAATAAAAAAGAAGCGGCCAAGCAGCCTGCCAAGCAAGAAACGGCTAAAAAAGAATCTGCTAAAAAAGAGCCGGTAAAAAAAGCAGCTGATAAAAAAGAAACAGCCAAACCAGTCGCTAAAGCCAATGCGGCCAATGATAAAAAAGCCGCTGCCGCACCAAGCAAAGACAGCGACGAATTACGCGCCACCGTCAGCGCCGCCACTAATGATTTGAACTCCAAGCAAGCTTTGAACAAACGCACGGCCGATTTCTTGGTGCGCGTGAATGCTGATTTGAAAAAGCTGCAACAAACCCGCAACAGCTTATCCAACATCAACCGCCAGCAGCGCGATGCATGGAACAAATTGCAACAATTGGATAAAGATTTAACCCGCCTCAAAGCCGAAGTGGGCAACACTCGTGCTCAGATCTCGCGTTTTGTTTCCGGAAATTATAAAAACAGCCAACCGAATGCCGTTGCCCTATTCTTAAAAAATGCCGAGCCAGGCCAGAAAACGCGTTTCCTGCGTTATACCCGCTACATCAATGCATCTAATGAAAAAGTGATGGCGGACTTAGCCAAGCAACAAAAAGAATTGGCCGCGCAAGAAAACAAAATCAACAATGAATTAAGCCGTCTGAAACGCCTGCAGGCCAATGCGCAAGCAGCGTTGAAAAAACAAGGCGCAAAAAATACCCCTGAGCAAGTCGAAAGCCGCCGCCAAAATGCCGCGATGGCCAAAGACGCAAAAAAATCAGTGACCCAAAAAGACAACGAGCAGCGTTTGAACAATCTGATTAAAGATTTGGACAAACAAAAAGCCGAGCAGCGCAAAAAAGAAGCCGAAGCGCGTAAAAAAGCAGCGGAAGCGCGTTTGGCCGCTGCCGAAAAAGCCCGCCAAGCTGCCAAAGCCAAAGAAGAGCAAGCTGCGAAAGAACGTGCCGCTATGTCGAATCTCACCGATGAAGACATGAAGCTGCAAGCACCGAAATCAGGCAGCTTTGTCACCATCAGCAATCCAAACAGCTTCAGCCGTATGCAAGGCCGTCTGAAAAAACCGGTCAACGGTATGCTCTCGGGCTTGTTCGGCCATCAGCGTGAAAGCGGCGAAATGTGGAAAGGCGTGTTCTACACCACGCCACCTGCTGCGGTGAACAGCATTGCCGCCGGTAATGTGGTATATGCCAGCGAACTAGAAGGCTACGGCAATGTGGTCGTGGTCGATCATGGCGACAAATACGTCAGCGTATATTCAGGCTTGAGCGAAATCGGCGTGGTGAAAGGATACAGCGTCGGCCAAGGCCATAAAATCGGTACCAGCGGCACCCTGCCAAGTGGCGAAGAAGGCCTGTATTTGGAAATCCGCTACAACGGCCAAAACATGAATCCACTCTCTTGGATTAATTGATGTTCAGACGGCCTTAATATGCAGATTCAAAGCATATTAAGGCTGAGACCTTTGCAAAATCTTCATCTTTGGCACATTTCTTCGTTATGCGCTGCTTGAAAGATTGCCTATCTAATTGATATATCTTCGCTTTCTGTGCTGATCTAACTTCGAACTGTACTCAAATCTGAAGATTTTACAAAGGTCTCAGGCCGCCTGAACATTGAATCGCATGATAAAAAAGCATGATTTCGTGTCAAACAAACAGTTGCTAGCATTTTTTTACCCTAAAACGGTTGTTTCATCGGGCCAAATCGCCTAAAGTTCCACGAACGATGACTTAGGCCGTCTGAAAATAGCCTAATTTTTCAGACGGCCTCACAAAGCACACAAAGAAAGTTAACAATAATGTCGAAATCCACTTTGAAAAAAGTTGCACTTTACACCTTGGGCGCATTCAGCGGCGTGGCACTCAGCCTCAGCGTTCAAAGCATTGCCGCCGAAAAAAGCGCTAAAGACGAATCTTTGCCGGTGAAATCCATCCGCACCATGGCTGAAGTTTACGGCCAAATCAAAGCCAATTATTACCAAGACAAATCCGATGAAGAATTATTCGAAGGCGCGATGAAAGGCATGGTTGCCGATCTTGACCCGCATTCTGAATACATGGATAAAAAAGGCTATTCCGACCTGAAAGAAAACACCAGCGGCGAATTTGGCGGCTTGGGTATGGAAATCGGCCAAGAAGACGGCTTCATCAAAGTAGTTGCCCCGATTGAAGATACACCGGCCGAGCGTGCCGGTGTGAAAAGTGGCGACTTCATCGTCAAAATCGACAATACGTCAACCCGCGGTCTGACCGTGAGCGAAGCCGTGAAAAAAATGCGCGGCAAACCGGGCACCAAAATCACCCTGACCCTGTCGCGTAAAAATGCCGACAAACCCATTGTGGTGAATCTGACCCGCGCCATCATCAAAGTGAAAAGCGTACGCCATCACCTGCTCGAACCGGGCTACGGTTACATCCGCGTGACCCAGTTCCAAGAGCGCACCATTGCCGGTGTCAACGATGCTGCAAAAGATTTAACCAAGCAAAACGGCGCGCCATTAAAAGGCTTGATTTTAGACCTACGTGACGACCCCGGCGGCCTGCTTAACGGTGCAGTTGGCGTATCGGCTGCTTTCCTGCCGAATGATGTGAATGTGGTCAGCACCAAAGGCCGCGACGGCAAAGCCGGTATGGTATTAAAAGCCACGCCTGAAGATTACATCTTATCCAGCGGCAAAGACCCGCTTGATGGCTTACCTGCCGAATTAAAAACTATTCCGATGACGGTATTGATTAACTCAGGCTCTGCTTCCGCTTCGGAAATTGTGGCCGGTGCGCTGCAAGACCACAAACGCGCCGTAGTCGTGGGCACACAAAGTTTTGGTAAAGGTTCAGTGCAAACCGTGATTCCGTTGTCCAATGGCAGCGCGGTTAAATTGACGACTGCTTTGTACTACACGCCAAACGACCGCTCGATTCAAGCGCAAGGCATTGTGCCGGACGTGGAAGTGAAAGACAAAGACCGCGCCTATGAAAGCCGCGAAGCCGACTTAATCGGCCATATCGGTAATCCTTTGGGCGGCGCCGACGTCAACAGCAGCAACGAAATCCCTGAAACGGTTGAAGAAGCCCTGAAGCAAGAAGCCAAACCGAAAACCGACAAGGAAAAAGAAGAAGACATCATCGCCCGCCGCACACCGAATCCGGCCAAAGATGACCAATTACGCAAAGCTTTGGATTTGGTGAAAAACCCGACCGAATGGCAAAAATCCTTAGGTTTGGCAGCGAAAAAACCGGCACCGAAAAAAGATGATAAAAAAGAAGATAAGGAATAATCCTTAATCTGAATTTAACATCAAACAGGGCAGAATGTTTTCTGCCCTGTTTTTTGCTATCTTTCGTATCAACCAATAAAGGCCGTCTGAAACTATTCGCTTCAGACGGCCTGTTAATATAAATTACAATAAATACTTAAGCTTTCAGCGCAGCTACAACTTGAGCCACCACATCACCAGTCGCAATGCTTTGCGATTCGGTATCACGGCGTTGTGCATATTCTACATTGCCTTCTTTCAAACCACGGTCGCCAATCACGATACGGTGCGGAATGCCCAACAATTCAGAATCGTTCAACAACACACCGGCGCGCTCATCGCGATCGTCCAGCAACACATCCACACCCTGCGCTTGCAGTTCGACATAAATACGGTCAGCTGCTTCACGCACTGCTTCGGATTTTTTATAGTTCATCGGCACAATCACCACCTCAAATGGAGCCATAGCCGACGTCCAAATGATGCCGCGTTCGTCATGGTTTTGCTCAATGGCCGCTGCCACCACACGCGTCACGCCGATGCCGTAGCAGCCCATTTCCATGATTTGCGATTTGCCATTGTTGTCCAAGAAAGTGGCATTCAAGGCTTTAGAATATTTATCGCGTAATTGGAACACATGCCCCACTTCAATACCCCGCGCCAGTTTCAGACGGCCTTGTCCATCAGGGCTGGCATCGCCCTCCACCACATTACGCAAATCGACAAATTCAGGCTCTGCCGAATCGCGGCCGAAGTTAAAGCCGGTGTAGTGGTAGTCGTCTTCATTGGCACCAATCACCCAATCCGCACCTTTTTCAGTGGCAAAATCGGCATAAATCTTGCCCTTGAAGCCAACAGGCCCCAGAGAACCGCCATTGGCACCGAATTGCGCCAAAATCGCTTCCGGAGCCGCCATACTCAAAGGAGATTTCACACCGGTCAATTTTTCCGCTTTAATGTCGTTGAACTCATGATCGCCGCGCAACAGCAGCAACACGATTTCGCCTTCTTCTTCGCCTTCAACCACGATCGATTTCAGCGTTTGCTCAATCGGAATATTTAAAAATTCCACCAAGGCCGCAATGGTTTTCACATTCGGCGTATGAACCTTATCCAATGTCGCTTGCGCTGCCGCACGCTCACCACTCAAAGGCAGCGTTGGCGCCAATTCAATATTCGCCGCGTAATCAGACGCATCGCTATAGGCAATCACGTCTTCACCACTTTCCGCCAGCACTTGGAATTCATGCGAACCGGTACCGCCGATGCTGCCCGTATCCGCTGCAACAGGCCGGAAATCCAAGCCTAAACGGTTGAATACACGGCAATAAGCATCATACATATCCTGATAAGTCGCCTGTAAAGATTCAAAATCCGCATGGAACGAATACGCATCTTTCATCACAAACTCACGCGCGCGCATCACACCGAAACGCGGGCGGATTTCATCACGGAATTTGGTTTGGATATGGTAAAAATTCTTCGGCAATTGCTTGTAGCTGCTGATTTCCTTGCGCACAATATCCGTAATCACTTCTTCACAAGTCGGCCCCATACAGAAATCAGCATCTTTACGGTCTTTCAAGCGCAGCAATTCCTTACCGTAAAACTCCCAGCGGCCAGATTCCTGCCACAATTCAGCAGGCTGCACCACCGGCATCAGCAATTCCACACTGCCGGCACGATTCATTTCCTCGCGCACCACGTTTTCCACCTTACGCAACACGCGTAAGCCCATCGGCATCCAAGTATACAAACCCGACGCCACCGATTTAATCAAACCGGCACGCAGCATTAATTGATGGCTGGCAAGCGAAGCTTCCGCAGGTGCTTCTTTTAAAGTAGAGATAAAAAATTGACTGGCTTTCATGATGTCTGGTTCGAGTGTTCAAAATAAACGGCTATTGTAACGCGATTGACAAAAATTTAATAATTTTTCAGTTGTCAACGGAAATTTGTACACACCTTTGCAGCGCTTTGTTTTACTTAGAAATTTTATTTTCAGACGACCTAGAATATCAAAAAATACATAACTTATTGATTTTATTGAATTTAAATTGATTAATTTTTAAGCAACTTAACAGCATGATTGTCGCTAAAACGTTTTTTTTGTTTATTCAAAGTTTACCCACAAGGTTATCCACAGAGTTTGTGTATAGATTTTC
Organism: Neisseria sp. CCUG17229; assembly: GCF_047839235.1. Lineage (NCBI taxonomy): Bacteria > Pseudomonadati > Pseudomonadota > Betaproteobacteria > Neisseriales > Neisseriaceae > Neisseria > Neisseria sp. CCUG17229. The sequence continues at coordinate 946,356 of NZ_CP181247.1, read as the reverse complement.
ACGCTTCTGCAATATAAGCTTTTGTCATTCGAATGACTGTCAAATTGCAATCATATACATGCGTTTGTCAAGATTTTTTCTCAGCTAATACAAAATAAAAAACGCCATGTTTAGCAACATGGCGTTTAGAGAATCTGGTGGAGGCGGGGGGAATTGAACCCCCGTCCGAAAGTCCTCTACAAAGCGTTCTACATACTTAGTCTTGCCTACTTAAAATCTTGCTCCCCTTGCGCCGACAGACAGGCTCTTGGGAAGCCAGTTACCTTAAATCTTATTTTCCGCCAAGTAACCCGACGGAAAACCAGCCAATGTAAAATGACGTTGCCGTAGGTTTGACCCTACACAGCCCATCGGCCAACTGCTGCAACGGCTAGCCTTAAGCGGCTAAAGCGTAAGTTTCGTCGTTTGCGACTATTTAAATTCAGTGTTTTACGGGAATCTGAGACCCCGGTATGCCCGCATCTGCTTCGCAACCCCCGTCGAAACCAAGATCGCCCCCAGATAGGAAAGGTTTATTATACGCAGTGTATGCGGTTTTGCCAATCTTTATCAGGCCGTCTGAAACGATTGTTTGTGGCAAGCCGGATAAAAAAGGGCTACACTCTCTCGATTATTTCGCAACGCCTACTTAATTTTCAGACGGCCTATTGATATATTTGTTTCAAATAGCAATAACGCAAGGCCGTCTGAACAGGATAACCACTATGTATGATGTCAACACACACGATGTGCGTCGTTTCTTTGCCCATGTTTGGCAACACCGCTTCACGCCGCTGCAACTAGATGGCTTGCAGCAAAAGGCTTTGCGCATCATTGAAGCGCATCCGGAATATGAACATTATTTGGCTGACATCGACAATTATTTAGATAAAAACTGGCTGCCGGAAGATGGGGAAAGCAATCCTTTTTTACATATGTCGCTGCATTTGTCTTTGCAGGAACAAGCGGCCATCGATCAGCCGCCGGGCATTCGGGCGATACATGCGCAATTGTGCGCGCGTTATCATGATGACTGGGTTCGCGCCGAGCATGAGATGATGGACGCGCTGGCGGAAACCTTGTGGGAAGCGCAGCGCTATGGTCGCGGTTTGGATGTGAATGCCTATATGACACGTTTGCGTAAACTAGTCGGCTTGGGGCAGGAAGAGCACGCGCGGTTGAATCCGCATGACGTGGGTTTGTCCGATAAAATCAGTGAGCGTGAGTAACAGAATGATGAGGCCGTCTGAAAGTTGATTGGCTTTCAGACGGCCTTGTTTCATGTTAATCCATCAACCCCGCCTGCCGCATAGAATAAGCTTCCCGCGCTGTCACCACAAAATGATCCAGCAGCGAAATATCCACCAAATTCAATGCCTGAGCCAACCTTTTGGTGAACTGAATATCCGCTTCAGACGGCCTTGCGTGCCCGCCCGGGTGATTGTGGGCGATAATCAAGCTATCGGCGTATTCTTCAAGCGCCAGTTTGACGATTTCTCGGATATAAACCGTGTTTTCTGCCACCGTGCCACGCGACAATTCGCGCACAGAAATTAGTTGATTTTGACGGTTAAGCAACAAAGCCAAGCTGACTTCGACTTTTTCATGCCCTAAGTTGAGCCGCAAATAATCACCGGCAGCTTGCGGATTATCAAGCGTCATATTTTGCTGCAACTCTTCGCTTAAAATTCGCCTTCCGATTTCCTTTACCACGGCAAACTGGGTGAAGCTGGCCAAGCCCATGCCTTTATGTGCCGCCAATGCACGCGCATCCGCATTCATCAGCTTACCCAAGCTGCCGAATTGTTGCAGCAGATAACGCGCCAAATCCACTGCACTCATGCCGCGCGTGCCGACCCTGAGCAAAATCGCCAGCAACTCAGCATCGCTCAATGCTGCTGCACCCCGCGCCAATAGTTTTTCACGAGGCCGTTCCCCTTCGGGCCATTGTTTGATACTCATACCAACCTTTAAGCTATGACTTTGATTACAATTTAACAGTATAGCAAACCCAATCAATACTCAACTTCCTGATTACATTCATCAGCACATCAAAATATCCAAATCCATTTTCAAATATGCTCAATGCCGTCTGAATACAAACCGCTAAAATCATATTATTCTATTCCTTTTTTACCACGGAATCATGGCAAATCTGCTTAAATCAACCATTAATAAAAATTTAATATTGCCCCCAACCCACTTAGGCTAATATAATATTAAGTTCACTCAAAATCTTTCTACGTCTTCAAAATTAAATAGTCTGCCAGCCAGTTTATTTAATTTTGGGAACGTTGTTCCCCTTTCCCGCTGCCCGTGCGCTCTGCAAGCGTTTTCAGACGGCCTTTTTTTATGCCTTCTGAAAATGTCTTCCAGCAATCAAACAGCTTTTTATCACCCATCGAAAATCCGTTTTGCCGGTACTCGTTTCAATTTTTGGAGTATTGCCATTATGACCGCAACCACTGCGTCTTCTGCCAAACCTTATTTGCAAATCCAAGGTTTGGTGAAAAAGTTTGGTGACAATTACGCTGTCGATAACATCGACTTGGATATCTATCAACACGAAATCTTCGCCCTTTTGGGCAGCTCGGGCAGTGGTAAATCGACGCTGCTGCGTATGCTAGCGGGCATGGAAATCCCGAATCAGGGCAAAATTATTCTGGATGGCCAAGATATTACCAAACTGGCGCCGTATGACCGCCCGATTAATATGATGTTCCAAAGCTATGCCCTGTTCCCGCACATGACAGTTGAGCAAAACATCGCTTTCGGTCTAAAGCAAGACAAAATGCCGAAAGGTGAAATTGATGCGCGCGTAGAAGAAATGCTGCGCTTGGTTCAGATGACCAAATTCGCCAAACGCAAACCGCATCAGCTTTCAGGTGGTCAGCAGCAGCGTATCGCCTTGGCACGCAGCTTGGCCAAACGCCCGAAAATTTTGTTGCTTGACGAACCATTGGGTGCGCTCGATAAAAAACTGCGCCAACAAACCCAATTGGAGCTGGTAAACACGCTTGAGCAAGTGGGTGTTACCTGCATCATGGTGACACACGACCAAGAAGAAGCCATGACTATGGCAACGCGCGTGGCGATTATGTCTGACGGCCAATTGCAGCAAGTCGGTACCCCAAGTGACGTGTACGACTATCCAAACAGCCGCTTTACCGCTGAATTTATCGGCGAAACCAATATTTTCGAAGGCGTAGTGGTGGAAGACCATGCCGATTACGCGATTATCCAGTGCGAAGGTTTGGAAAATCATGTGCGTATTGACCACGGTTTGGGTGGCCCTGCCGAGCAAGATTTGTGGGTGAGCATTCGTCCGGAAGACATCGATGTGTACAAAGACAAACCGGAGCACTTGGGCAATTACAACTGGGCGCAAGGCACGGTTAAAGAAATTGCCTACTTGGGCAGCTTTGCCATTTACCACATCCAATTGCCAAACGGCCGCGTGATTAAGAGCCAAGTGCCGGCGCCTTACTGGTATGTGCGCAACATTACCCCGCCGACTTGGGACGAAACCGTTTACGTAAGCTGGCCTGAAAACCAACCTACTCCGTTGTTCCGATAAACAAGGAATACCGCGATGAATTTAACCCAATTAAAGAAAAAGCTGTTCCGCAAGCCGGGGCAGCGCATGGTGATTGGTATCCCGTATTTGTGGCTGCTGATGCTGTTTCTGATTCCGTTTGCGATCGTGCTGAAAATCAGCTTCGCCGAGCAGGAAATTGCGATCCCGCCGTTTACACCGCTCACTACTTACGATGAAGATTTCCGCCGTCTGAATATTCTGCTCAGTTTCCAAAACTATGCGGATATTTTCCAGAATTTCTGGGCGACGTTGGGTCAATTGCTCAATCCGTTCAGCAATAGTAACGACGAAAACATTTACCTGCTGACTTATTGGTCTTCGATTAAAACCGCGCTGACGACAACCATCATTTGTCTACTTATCGGCTATCCGACGGCCTATGCCATTTCTCGCGCCAATCCGTCGATTCGTAACGGCTTGCTGCTGGCGATTATGTTGCCGTTTTGGACATCATTCCTGCTGCGTGTTTACGCTTGGATGGGCTTATTGGGTCACAACGGCATCATCAACAACTTCTTGATGAAAAACGGCATCATCAGCCAGCCGCTGGATTTGTTCTACAACGCGTTCTCCTTAAATCTGGTGATGGTTTACGCCTATTTGCCGTTTATGATTTTGCCTTTGTACACGCAATTGGTGAAACTCGACGGCCGCTTGCTCGAAGCCGCTTCCGATTTAGGTGCCGGACCGATTAAATCATTCTTCACCATTACCCTGCCGTTGTCGAAAACCGGCATCATCGCAGGCTCTATGCTGGTATTCGTGCCGGCAGTTGGTGAATTTGTGATTCCGGAATTAGTTGGTGGCTCGGAAAACCTGATGATCGGTAAAGTATTGTGGCAGGCATTCTTTGACCAAAACAACTGGCCGCTGGCTTCTGCCGTTGCCGTGGTGATGGTGATTCTGCTGGTGATTCCAATTGCGCTGTATCAGCACTACGACAACCGTCAAATTGAAGAAGGATCGAAATAATGCATAAACAAAAATTATCTTGGTTCTTAAAGCTGATGCTGTTTATTTCATTGGCGTTTTTGTATATCCCACTGTTTGTGTTGGTGATTTACTCATTCAATGAATCCAAGCTGGTAACGGTTTGGGGCGGCTTCTCCACCAAATGGTACTCTGCCTTAATGCAAAACAGCACCATTTTGGAAGCTGCGTGGTTGTCGCTGCGTATTGCTGTGGTTTCATCATTGGCCGCAGTGATACTCGGCACCCTGGCCGGCTATGCCATGGCGCGCATTAAGCGTTTCCGCGGCAACACCTTGTTTGCCGGCATGGTTTCCGCGCCTATGGTGATGCCGGATGTGATTACCGGTTTGTCGATGTTGCTGCTGATTATTCAGGTGCAGATGTTCCTGCAAAACAGCGAATGGCTGCAAGCGCTCTACTTCGACCGTGGCTTCTTCACCATTTTCTTAGGTCACACCACCTTATGTATGGCCTACATCACCGTGGTGATTCGCTCGCGTTTGATTGAATTGGATCAATCGCTGGAAGAAGCGGCCATGGACTTAGGTGCACGCCCGCTGAAAATCTTCTTCGTGATTACCTTGCCGCTGATTGCGCCTGCGATTGCTTCCGGCTTCCTGCTGGGCATTACCTTGTCGCTGGATGACTTGGTGATTACATCGTTCTTGTCGGGTCCGGGTTCTTCAACCTTGCCACAAGTGATTTTCTCTAAAATCAAACTGGGCTTAGATCCGCAGATGAACGTATTGGCAACCATCTTTATCGCTGTGATTGGTACGCTGGTTATCCTCGGCAACTATTGGATGATGCGCCAAGCCACCAAGCGTGATCGTGAAGCTGCCGAAGCTTACCGCCAAGAAAAAGCAGCGATTCAATAAATTAACTGCATAATGCAAACAAAGAGCCACTTTTACAGTGGCTCTTTTTATTAGGTGTATTAGGTATGTCCCAAACAAACAGAGGCCCTTACATTCGCATTTCAAGTGCAACGCTCAAATGCCATTGGCAAGGGCTGCTGAAAACAGATCACCCGGTGTCTCATAGTCCAATGTCTTTCTCGGTTGGCGGTTAAGGGCCTCCTAAGCCCCTAATCTTTTAGCACCCAGTTTCCTAAAATCCGTCCCCTTTGGGAAGTATTGCCTGATCAGCCCGTTGGTATTTTCCACCAAGCCTTTTTCCCAAGAAATTTATGCTTTCAAATTCCTAAGTAAATTGGGGAATCTAAGATAACAACTTTCATATATTTATACAAAAAAAGGAATCGACCTTCCGAACTTTCTCTCGAATAACGGGAATCGATTATAGCTATCTAAAAATTTTGAGATCTACTAAAATCCCAAAGCTCCAATTTATAGTCGTTTAAAATATAAACAAGATACAGCAACAGCGACCATTGTGTACACATAGTACATAAAAAGCTGGCAACGATGTATTATTTTTATTTTTCAAACGACTAGAATTAAATCTTGAAAAATATATGTACCAATAAAAAACAGGGCTGCTTCAGCAACCCTGTTCAGATTAAACGATGAATCAAGCACCGCGTTTAACTTCAGTATTGGTCAATTTTTCATAGTAGCGCGCTAATGCACTGTGGTCTGACTGACCGTGACCGTCTTGTTTCAAGACTTGCATCATTTCCATCACCGCAGCGGTCAATGGCAGGCTGGCGCCGACGCCGTGTGAAGTATCCAAGGCATTGGCCAAGTCTTTGATGTGCAAATCAATGCGGAAGCCCGGTTTGAAGTTGCGGTCGAGTACCATAGGCGCTTTAGCATCCAATACGGTGCTGCCGGCCAAACCGCCACGAATCGCTTGGTAAACCAATTCCGGATCCACACCCGCTTTGGTTGCCAATACCAAGGCTTCAGACATGGCGGCGATGTTCAAGGCTACGATCACTTGGTTGGCCAATTTGGTCACGTTACCCGCGCCGATGTCGCCGGTGTACACCACTGAACCTGCCATGGCTTTCATTACGTCGTAGTATTTGTCGAACACGTCTTTGCTGCCGCCAACCATCACAGACAATGTGCCATCGATGGCTTTAGGTTCGCCACCGCTCACAGGGGCATCCAACATTTGTACGCCTTTTTCTGCTAAGGCTTCGGCAATTTCGCGGCTGGCCAAAGGTGCAATCGAGCTCATGTCAATCACGGCCAAACCTTCGCGTGCGGCTTCAATCACGCCCTTTTCGCCCAACACCACGGTTTTCACGTGTGGCGAGTTTGGCAACATGGTCACCACCACATCCACTTGCTCTGCCACTTCTTTCGGCGTTGCTGCGCTTTTTGCACCTGCAGCCACCACTTCAGCTACGGCTTCTTGATTAAAATCCAATACCACCAGTTCGTAACCTGCTTTCAACAGATTTTTGCTCATGGGTTTGCCCATAATACCTAAGCCGATAAAACCGATTTTCATAATCTTCCTTTCTGTTCGCATTTACTCATTGGTTTTCAGACGGCCTAATAAATGCCGTCTGAAACAAGACATTCGTGATTGAATGCCGTCTGAAACTTATTTTAAAAATTTGTCTGCCAAGGCTTGGCTGGCACCGCGGAACACACCCAAATCGCTGCCGACACCGACAAAAGTGGCGCCCCATTCAATATAGCGGCGGGCATCTTCTTCAACCGGTGCCAAAATACCGCAAGCTTTGCCATGACGTTTGGCTGCTGCAAAAATATCCTGAATCACTTTTTGCACTTCCGGATGGTTAGGCTGGCCGAGATAACCCAAAGCTGCTGACAAATCGCCCGGGCCGACAAAGATACAATCGATACCTTCCACCGCAGCAATCGCGTCCACATTTTCCACTCCCAAGCGGCTTTCCACCTGCACCAATACGCCGATATTATCGTTGATTTTATTGAAGTAATCCGGAACTGAGCCATAGCCGTTATTACGATGACCGACCGATACGCCGCGGATACCCACCGGCGGATAACGGGTAGAAGCCACTGCCTGAATCGCGTCTTCTTCTGTTTCAACATAAGGCACAAGAATATTGTAGAAACCGATGTCCAGCAGGCGCTTAATCACCACAGGGTCATTTTGCGGCGGACGCACCACCGGCATGCTATTGCTGTCTTTCAAAGCCATCAGTTGTGGCACAAACGACAACACATCATTCGGTGCGTGTTCACCATCCAACAAAATCCAATCGAATCCAGCCAAACCCAATACTTCAGTGGTAATCGGGCTGCCCAAAGCGCTCCAGCAACCAATTAGTTTTTCATGGTTCAGTAAACGCTGGCGTAATGGGTTAGGAAAATATTTCTCATTCATGCTATGGCTCCTTATTTTGAGATTTGAAACAGTCTAAAATTTTTCGCCTGTTTTATCATCGTGCAAATGCCTAAAAAACAGCAGCTGGTTTGGCAAAATTATGTGCATCGGCAGGTCAGGTTTTGTTGATTATGCTGAATACGCCTTTCTCGCAAGCGGCTTTGCCAAGCTTATTATAAATAAAGACTGAGTAAATACTTCGTACTGCCGCCTAAAAACCGGCCAATACAGCAAAAAAAATTTAGGCAATTGCCCGATTATTTTCAAAATAACGACAGATAAAATAATTAAGTATTTGAAAAATATATCTTTATATTCTTTCTATTAATATTAAGGAGAAGCTTATGAATGGCATTCATTCAAGCAGCAACCCTTCCGGCGCAGAAATGAAGCCGACTCGGGTGCGCTGGGGCATTGTGGTTCTGCTGTTTTTGGTGACCGCAATCAACTATGGCGACCGCGCTACCCTTTCTATTGCCGGCAAACCGATGGCCGAAGCCATGGGCATTGATGCGGCGGGTATGGGCTGGGTGTTTTCAGCATTTTCTTGGGCGTATGTTTTAGGCCAACTGCCCGGAGGCTGGCTGTTGGATAAATTCGGCTCGAAAAAGGTCTATTTCTACAGTATTTTCTTCTGGTCGCTTTTTACTTTGCTGCAAGCTGGTGTCGGCATGTTTAGCGGCATGTGGGCGCTGATTATTCTGTTTTCATTGCGCTTTTTGGTCGGTATTGGCGAATCACCTTCTTTCCCGGGCAACAGCCGCATCGCTGCTGCTTGGTTCCCAACCAAAGAACGCGCAACGGCGGTCTCGATTTACAACTCTGCCCAATATTTTGCCACTGTGATTTTTGCGCCGATTATGGGCTGGCTTACGGTAGAAATCGGTTGGCAGTCGGTATTCATCTTCATGGGGGTTATCGGCATTATCGTCAGCTTTGTTTGGCTAAAAGTGATTTATGCACCGAAAGACCACCCGCATGCCAATCAGGCCGAAATCGACTATATCGAAGCAGGCGGCGGTTTGGTGCACATGGATGAACACAATGCCAATAATAAAAAAGCATCGGAAAGTCCGAAATTGGGCTACATCAAGCAATTGCTCGCTAACCGCATGATGATCGGCATCTACCTTGGCCAATATTGCATCAACTGCTTAACCTTCTTTTTTATTACTTGGTTTCCGGTGTATTTGGCGACTGAACGCGGCTTGGATTTGAAATCAGTGGGCTTTATTGCCGCGATTCCGGCCATCTGCGGTTTTGTCGGCGGTATTCTCGGCGGTGTGATGTCGGATAAATTGATGAACAAAACCGGCAATCTGGCGCTTGCCCGTAAAACCCCGATTGTGCTCGGCATGTTGTTTTCTATGAGCATGGTGTTTTGCAATTATGTCGATTCGATTTACCTAGTGGTGTTGTTTATGTCGATGGCCTTCTTTGGCAAAGGCGTAGGGGCGCTGGGTTGGGCAGTGATCGCCGATACTGCGCCAAAAGAAATCATGGGCTTGGCCGGTGGCTTATTTAATATGTGCGGTAATTTGTCGGGCATTGTGTCACCAATCGTCATCGGCTACATCGTGCAAAGCACAGGCCGCTTTGAATATGCCCTCATCTTCGTTGCCTTACACGCCTTCCTTGCGGCATTCAGCTTCTTATTTATCGTGGGCCCAATCAAACGCATGGAATTGAAACCGCTAGAAGAAAAAGCAGCCGCATAACGTTCAGACGGCCTCAAACAAACAATAGGCCGTCTGAAAAAAATCTTTCTATTTAGTCTATAAGGAATGTAAACATGAATACCCAATCCGTACCCAGCATTACCCGTATGCAAGTGATTCCGGTGGCCGGCCACGACAGCATGTTGATGAATGTCGGCGGCGCACACTCACCCTACTTCACCCGCAATCTGGTGATTTTAACCGACAGCGCCGGACACACCGGTGTGGGTGAAGCACCGGGAGGCGAAACCATTTTAAATGCGCTTAAAGAAGCGATTCCGCATGTTGAAGGCCGCCCGATTTCCATTCTGAACCGCATCGTCAACGACATGCACAACGGCTATCTTAACGACGATTACGAAACCTTTGGCAAAGGCGCATGGACTTTTGAATTGCGCGTCAACGCCGTGGCTGCACTCGAAGCCGCACTGCTCGATTTGATGGGGCAGTTTTTGAATGTGCCGGTCGCTGAATTATTGGCAGGCGGCCAGCAGCGTGATGAAGTGACGGTATTGGGCTATCTGTTTTACATCGGCGACGACAAAATCACCGATTTGCCTTACCAACAGCCACGCAGCGGCGCTCATGAGTGGTATGACATCCGCCGCCGTAAAGCGATGGATACGCAATCTGTCGTCGAATTGGCCGCAGCCGCCAAAGACCGCTACGGCTTCAAAGATTTCAAAATGAAAGGCGGCGTGTTTGAAGGTGCCACAGAAATCGAAACCGTGACCTCATTGAAAAAGCATTTCCCCGATGCCCGCATTACGCTTGATCCGAATGGCGCATGGTCATTGGAAGAAGCCATTCAATTGTGTAAAGGCATGGATCACATTCTCACCTACGCCGAAGATCCATGCGGCGCCGAACAAGGCTATTCAGGCCGCGAAGTGATGGCCGAATTCCGCCGCGCCACCGGTATTCCGACCGCTACCAACATGATTGCAACCAACTGGCGCGAGATGGGGCATTCGATTATGTTGCAAGCCGTAGATATTCCGCTGGCTGACCCGCACTTCTGGACGCTCACCGGCGCCAGCCGCGTAGCACAATTGTGTAACGAATGGGGTTTGACTTGGGGCTGCCACTCCAACAACCACTTTGACATTTCTTTGGCCATGTTCACCCACGTCGGCGCAGCCGCACCCGGCAACCCGACCGCACTCGATACCCACTGGATTTGGCAGGAAGGCGACATGACGTTGACCAAAGAGCCATTGGAAATCGTCAACGGTAAAATCAAGCTCAACGGCAAACCCGGTTTGGGCGTGGAATTGGATATGGCCAAAGTCGAAGCCGCGCACAAATTGCATCAACAATTGCCAAGCGGCGCACGCAACGACGGCATTCCGATGCAGTTCTACTATCCGGGCTGGACATTCGACCGCAAGCGTCCGGCCATGGTGCGCTAAACGATTTAATATTCTTTTTAATCATCCGTTTATTTTCTAAATCATTTCTTTAGTTTCAGAAGGCCTTGCTCTATTTTAGGCCGTCTGAAACTTCTGTCTCACTTCACGACCGTTCGTTAACGTTTCGTAAAGAACTTCTTTTTCTTTTTGTCAAATTTTGTAGATTTGCACAAAAAATTGCCGACTACATCAAACTAGATTGATGAATTCGGCCAGTTCCCCGCCCAATGTATTTGCCTATAATAGCCATAGATAAATTGAATGACACAGCATTTCTTTCAGACAGCCTAATCACTGAAAGGCCGTCTGAAACCCCTGATTTTAAACCCATTCGTTTAAGGAGTTGTACTATGTCTACCCCAGTAATTACCGAAATGACCGTGATTCCTGTAGCCGGCCACGACAGCATGCTGTTGAACCTGAGCGGTGCGCACGCGCCTTATTTCACCCGTAATATCGTGATTTTGAAAGACAACAGCGGCAACACCGGTGTCGGCGAAGTGCCGGGCGGTGAAAAAATCCGTCAAACTTTAGAAGATGCGAAACCTTTGGTCATTGGTAAAACCTTAGGCGAATACAAAAATGTGATGAATGCTGTGCGCAACAATTTTGCCGACCGCGATGCTGGCGGCCGTGGTTTGCAAACGTTTGACTTACGCACCACCATCCACGTGGTGACCGCTATCGAAGCAGCCATGTTGGATTTGTTGGGCAAATTCCTGAATGTTACCGTGGCTTCTTTACTGGGCGACGGCCAACAACGCGATGCAGTCGAAATGCTGGGCTATTTGTTCTTCATCGGCGACCGCAAAAAAACCGACCTGCCCTACCAAAACCAAGAAAACGACCCTTGCGATTGGTACCGTGTGCGCCATGAAGTGGCCATGACCCCTGATTCTGTGGTGCGCTTGGCTGAAGCGGCTTATGAAAAATACGGCTTCAACGATTTCAAACTGAAAGGCGGTGTATTGGATGGTTTTGAAGAAGCTGAATCCATCAAAGCCTTGGCCAAACGTTTCCCTGAAGCACGCGTTACCCTCGACCCGAACGGCGCGTGGTCTTTGGAACAAGCCATCCAAATCGGTAAAGAATTGAAAGGCGTATTGGCTTATGCGGAAGACCCTTGCGGTGCCGAACAAGGCTACTCAGGCCGTGAAGTGATGGCTGAATTCCGCCGCGCAACCGGTTTGCCGACTGCCACCAACATGATTGCCACCGACTGGCGTCAAATGGGTCACACCATCTCGCTGCAATCCGTAGATATTCCGTTGGCCGACCCACACTTCTGGACCATGCAAGGTTCGGTTCGCGTCGCACAAATGTGTCACGAGTGGGGCTTGACTTGGGGTTCACACTCTAACAACCACTTTGATGTTTCTTTGGCGATGTTCACCCACGTTGCTGCGGCAGCACCGGGCGACATCACCGCCATCGATACCCACTGGATTTGGCAGGAAGGCAACCAACGCTTAACCAAAGAGCCATTGCAAATCAAAGGCGGTTTGGTAGAAGTGCCGAAAAAACCGGGCTTGGGGGTGGAGTTGGATATGGACCAAGTGGCCAAAGCGCATGAATTGTACAAAAACATGGGTTTAGGCGCGCGTAACGACGCAATGGCCATGCAATACCTGATTCCGGGCTGGGAATTCGACAACAAGAAACCTTGCTTGGTACGCTAAAACAACAACACCTGTTTGACGGGTCGATGATGCAGACCGTCTGAAAAACGGTCTGCATCTTTAGTAAGCTTGTCCGACAGATTAATAAGCAATCATCTACATTTGCTACTTTTATACATAAAGGAAAAACTATGGAAGCCACTGTAAGCAGCGGCCAAATGCTCTTGGGCTTGGCTGTGGGTATCGCCCTTCTGTTGTTCTTGGCCATGAAAACGCGTATTCACGTTTTTGTCGCTTTGATTTTAGCTTCATTAACCACCGGTATCATCGGCGGCCTGCCGTTTGCCGATGTGATTAAATCCATCACCAGCGGCTTCGGCAGCACGCTGGGCAGCACCGGTATCATCATCGGTTTGGGTGTGATGGTGGGTGCCGTGTTGGAGCGTTCCGGTGCCGCTGAGCAAATGGCGTTTTCCATCATTAAATTGATTGGTAAAGCCAAGGAAGAATGGGCATTGGCCTTAACCGGTTATGTGGTGGCGATTCCGGTATTCGCCGACTCCGGCCTGATTATTCTGACCCCGTTGGCCAAATCTTTGTCCCGCATGACCGGTAAGAGTGTGATCGGTTTGGGCTTGGCCATGGCCACCGGCTTGCAATTGGCACACGTTTTCATTCCACCTACTCCGGGTCCGCTGGCTGTTGCCGGTATTTTGGAAATCGACATGGGTGTGATGATTCTGTGGGGTATTTTGCTCACCATTCCAACCCTGATCGTATCGACTTTATACTGTAAATGGCTCGGCAAAAAAATCTACATGATTCCGAACGATGAAGGTGAATTCGACCGCAAAGAATTTAAAGAAGAATACATCCGCTCGATTGAAAACATGGAGCAAATCTACAAAGACAAAAACCTGCCGGGTGCTGGTCTGTCATTTGCCCCGATTATCATTCCATTGATTCTGATTTTAGGTAACACCACCGTCAGCTTCCTGAAAATGGAAAACGCCTTTGCCTCATTCTTCAAAATCGTCGGCCATCCGATTATGGCTCTGATTATCGGTCTGCTGATTGCCTTGTATGGCTTGGGGCGCAGCTTGAGCAAACAAGAAATCAATAAAGCGATTGAAGATGGCGTGAAATCTACCGGTATGATTCTGTTTATTACTGGTGCGGGTGGTGCTTTGGGTTATGTTGTACGCGATGCCGGTATCGGTAACGCCTTGGGTGAAGCTGTATTGAATGTCGGTATTCCGGGTATTTTGATTCCATTCGTGATTGCCGCTTTGATGCGTATCTCTTTGGGTAGCGCGACTGTGGCACTGATTACCGCCGCCACCCTGACCGCGCCTTTGGTACCACAATTAGGCTTGAACCCAACTTTGGTTGCCATGTCCACTTGTGCTGGTGCCGTATCGTTCAGCTACTTTAACGACAGTGGTTTCTGGGTATTTAACGGCCTGTATGGTTTGAAAGAAGTCAAAGACCAATTTATGGCCAAAACCATGATTTCCTTCATTGGTTCAGGTGCATGTTTGGCGCTGGTTTTGGTATTCAACGCTTTCATGTCTTAATCTAGTTCTTCTATACATCAAAGGCCGTCTGAATTTCAGACGGCCTTTTTTACAACAAATAAAACCATAAAATTCAACACTTTAAAAATAAATTCAACAAAATCAGCAATAAAATATATAAAATCTTATTCCAATTACGAAAAATCTTAGTTAAAATAAACCCATCTAAAGAAAACCGTTTAAATTATTCTTTTCAGACAGCCTTTATCATACTAAGGAATACCATCATGTTGCTGGCACTCTCTTTACGCGATTTCGTGATTGTTGAAAACCTAAACTTAGATTTCCAAAACGGCTTTACTGTGCTGACTGGCGAGACCGGTGCCGGTAAATCCATCACGCTCGACGCGCTCGGCCTGCTTTTAGGCGACAAAGCTGATTACAGCCAAGTGCGCAACGGTGCCAAAGAAGCGCAACTTTCCGCCTTATTTGATATTGGCAGCCTGCCGCAATTGCAAGCCCAATTGCTCGAACAAGGCTTGCTGGAAGATGATGCGGAAGAACTCAACATCCGCCGCATCATCGACGCCAAAGGCAAAAGCCGCAGCTACATCAACAACCAAGCTGCTACTTTGGCGCAGCTCAAAACCATCGGCGAGCAATTAATCGATATCCACGGCCAAAATGCCCATCATTCCCTAAACCAAGAATCCGCCCAGCGCCAGCTTTTGGATGCCTTCGCCGGTGCATTGGAGCAGGCAGAAAGTGTGCGCCAACAATACCAAAGCTGGGTTGCTGCCAAAAAATCGCTGCAAGAAGCGCAAGAGCAATCCGAAAATATCGCCATCGAGCGCGAACGTTTGGAATGGCAGTTTAACGAATTAACCCAGTTCAACCTGCAAGCCGGCGAATGGGAAACTCTTAGTCAAAGCCACGACAGCTTGGCGCACTCTGCCGAATTATTGCAAATAGCCGAACAAATCGGCGAAAACATCGACGGCGACAACGGCATTCAGCGCCAAATCTACCAATGCCAAAAATTGCTCGGCAACCTGCAAAACATCGAACCGCGCTTTGCCGAAAGCCTGAATATGCTCGCCAGCATCGAAGCCGAATTAGGAGAAATCAGTGCCAATATGCGCGATGTAGCCGGTCGCACCGATATCGATCCTGATGAATTGGCCGAACAAGAACGCCGCATGGCCGAACTCATGAGCATGGCGCGCAAATACCGCATCGAGCCGGAAGCCCTACCGGATAAATTAGCCGAAATCGCCAGCCAGTTGGAAAGCTTACACGCTGCTGCCGATTTGGAAGCTTTAGAAGCAGCCGTTGCGCAACAATTTTCCGAATACCAAGAAGCTGCGCACACACTATCCGCCATGCGCCATCAAGCTGCCGGCCGATTGAGCGCCGAAACCACCGAGCATATGCAACACTTGGCAATGAAAGGCGCACGTTTCGACATCGTTTTGCTGCCATCATCACCAACTGCCCATGGCTTGGAGCAAGTGCAATTCCAAGTAGCTGCCAACAAAGGCAGCGTATCGCGTCCATTAAACAAAGTTGCTTCGGGCGGCGAATTGGCGCGTATCAGCTTGGCCATCCAAGTCGTATCCAGCCAATACACCCATGTACCGACCTTGATTTTTGACGAAGTCGATACCGGCATTGGCGGCGGCGTGGCAGAAATAGTGGGCAAAGCCTTGCGCGCTTTGGGCAAACAACATCAAGTCTTGGCCGTTACCCATTTACCCCAAGTGGCCTCATGTGGTGAACATCATTGGCAAGTACGCAAACACAGCGAAGGCGAACAAACCGTCAGCGAAATCCGCGTGTTAAACGAACCAGAACGCGTGGAAGAAGTGGCCCGTATGTTGGGCGGTGAAATCATCACCGATACGACACGCCACCATGCCGCCGAGCTACTCACCCTTGTTGCTTAACCAATTCCAAATAAACTGATTTTTCCAAATATACTTAAAAGTTATTAATTGAATTCGCAATAATGCCCATTATGATGAGACATCTCATCATAATGGGCATTATTATAATTGTTTCAAATAAAAATCCATCTTCATCATTGCCTTTTTAACAAAACTGTTTTTTCGTCACAAAATTCAGCTGTGCCTTTCCTTTTCTTGCTTTTTCTGCAATCTGTATGATTCGAAAAGCTAAAATTTTCGTATCAATCACCCATTTGTTTTATAAACAAAATTTAGAATTAATTAAAATAATAGTAAAATTTTTTTACATTATGTTTACACTATCTTCAATTACAAATATACTTCTATTCAATTATTACTATTATCTTGATCTGAACAAATTAAATTAAGTGATTGATAATAAAATAATCTTCCCAAAATCCTGTCTTTTTCAATTCACTCTCACAAAGGAACGCAGTATGGATTTACATGCAAAAGACAAGTCCGAACACGCGGAAAACGTTGAGCTGCTCAGTGCGCAAAAGCCGATTACCGACTTTAAAGGCCTGATTATCACGCTTGCAGCCGCAGTCCTCTGCTACGGTATTTACCACATTCTGCCTTATGAAACCAATGCCAACAAAGGCTTGGCTTTACTGCTTTTTGTCGCGATTTTATGGTTTACCGAAGCGGTACACATCACCATTACCGCGCTGATGGTCCCAGTGGCCGGTGCGATTTTGGCATTCCCGGAAATGGACATCAAAAAAGCCATGGCCGGTTTTGCCGACCCGACCATTTATATTTTCTTCGGTGGCTTTGCCTTGGCAACCGCCATGCACATGCAGCGTCTTGACCGAAAAATTGCCGTCAGCCTGCTGATGCTCTCTCGCGGCAATATGAAAGCCGCCGTCCTAATGATGTTTGGTGTAACCGCATTCTTATCTATGTGGATCAGCAACACCGCCACCGCCGCGATGATGCTGCCATTGGCAATGGGTATGATGGATCACTTAGATAAAGAAAAAGACCGCAAAACCTTCGTCTTCGTGCTGCTGGGTATCGCCTATTGCGCCAGTATCGGCGGCCTGGGTACCGTAGTTGGTTCCCCGCCAAACATGATTGCTGCTAAAGCATTGGACTTAGACTTTGTTGAGTGGATGAAGCTTGGTCTGCCGATGATGCTGCTGATTTTGCCACTGATGCTGCTGGCTTTGTTTATCATTCTGAAACCAAATTTAAATGATCGCGTTGAAGTCAAAGCCGAAGTAATTCCGTGGACCTTGCACCGTGTCATCGCCCTGTTGATTTTCTTGGCAACCGCCTGTGCATGGATTTTCAGTTCGAAAATCAAAGCTGCATTCGGGATCGCCAATCCGGATACGGTGATTGCCTTGATGGCTGCGATTGCTGTGGTGGTATTTGGCGTAGCGCAATGGAAAGAAGTTGCCCGTAATACCGACTGGGGTGTCTTGATGCTCTTCGGTGGCGGTATCAGCCTGAGTGCATTGCTGCAACAATCCGGCGCTTCACTGGCTTTGGGCCAACAAGTGGCAACTACGTTCTCGGGTGCACATCCCTTGTTGGTGATTTTGGTGGTGGCCGCATTCATCATCTTCCTGACCGAATTTACCAGTAACACCGCCTCTGCCGCGCTATTGGTACCGATTTTTGCCACCATCGCCGCACAAATGGGCTTGCCGGAGCAAGTATTGGTATTCGTCATCGGCATCGGTGCTTCGTGTGCATTTATGCTGCCGGTGGCCACGCCGCCAAATGCGATTGTGTTCGGTACCGGCATGATTCGTCAGAAACAAATGATGAATGTCGGCATCTTGCTCAACATCATGTGTGTATTCTTAGTGGCTTTCTGGGCATACTTCGTATTGATGTAAACAATCGCTTGATTCTCTGATTCAAGGCCGTTTGAAAATAATTGAACTGTCCCCCAATTCTTGGACAAATTAAAAATCTTTCTCAAACAGCCTGTTCAAGCTGGGTCCTGTAAGCCACAGGACTCAGCTTTTTTAAATTCAAACTAATACGTTCATGATTATAGTAATGTATGTAATCATCTATCACTTTGGTCAACTCTGCCACCGATAACACACCTTCCTGATAGAAGCTTTCCACTTTTAATGTCCCGAAGAAACTCTCCATCGGTGCATTGTCCCAGCAATTCCCTTTGCGCGACATGCTCTGCACAATGCCTTTCTCCGCCAGCTTTTCCCGATAAGCCTGAGTTCGGTAAAGCACACCTTGGTCAGAATGCAGCAGCGGGGTCTGCCCTTTCAGACGGCCGAATGCCTTATCCAGCATCTGCATCACCATCTTGCTGTCCGACTTTCTACTGAGCTCATAAGCCACAATCTCACGATTGAATACATCCAATATCGGCGATAAGTACAGTTTGCCGTCGGTACATTTAAACTCGGTCACATCGGTCAACCATTTATCTCCCGCTTTATCAGCAGTGAATGCACGCTTAAGGATGTTTTTCGACGTTTCTCCTATAACTTGCGGACGATAGGCTTTTTTGTTGCGTACTTTGGCTTTTAGCCCCAATAGTCTCGCTTTCTTTTTATTCCACGACAATACAGCGCCAATCCGCCGTTGGCCGTAGCGACCTTTGTGTTGGTGATAGACTTCACTCACCGCCGCTTTGGCTTCTATATCGGGATCGGATTTACCGATGTGGTAGTAGAAACTGCTTTTGGGTATGCCGGCACTGTGCAACAAGTATTTCAGCAGGTGCTTCGCCCTCAGCGTTTGAACGGTTTCGCAACTTTGGTGGCGTTCTTTTCGTTGAGGGCTTTCATGTGCTTTAGGTAGTCGATCTCCGCCCTCATGTAGCGTAACTCTTCAATCAGCTCTGCCTGAGTTTTTTCATGGTCGGGTTTGTCGACGATAAAGGGATTGTTGCGTTTGGTCTGCGTAGTCTTCATAAGCGTAGCCTGTGGGTGCTGAAGTGCGGCTATACCGCCTTGACGGTAGGCGGCAATCCAACGGCGCAGGTGTGTGCGGGAGACGTTGAAATGCTCTGCGGTGCGCTGTTGGCTGTGCACTTGATGGTAATGGAGTACGGCTCGGTATTTGAAGTCTAGTGTATATTTGGACATAAGAAAACTGCACCTTTCTAAAGTTGGGGGGGGGAAGTGTCCAACTTTTGGGGTGCAGTTCATAATTCTTTCAGACGGCCTTGAATTTTCTCTGGTACACTCCATTTTTTCAAAGATATTTAACGAAAGGAAACCCATGATTATTCTACACACCAACAAAGGCGACATTAAAATCGAATTGGATTTTGACAAAGCACCTGTAACCGCGGCCAACTTCGAACAATACGTCAAAGACGGCTTCTACGACGGCGTGATTTTCCACCGCGTCATTAAAGGCTTTATGATTCAAGGCGGTGGCATGGATGAAAACATGAGCGAGAAAAACACCCGCGAGCCGATTCAAAACGAAGCAGGCAACGGTTTGTCTAACGACAAATACACCATCGCCATGGCGCGTACTTCTGACCCACACTCTGCCAGCGCGCAATTCTTCATCAACACCGCCGACAATGCATTCTTAAACCACCGTTCAAAAGAAATGCACGGCCGCAATGTGGTGCAAGAATGGGGCTATGCCGTATTCGGTAAAGTGATTGAAGGCTTTGATGTCGTGGACGCGATTGAAGGCGTATCTACCAAACGCCACGGCTACCATGACGATGTGCCGACAGAAGCGGTCATCATCACTAAAGCTGAAGCAGTTTAATCGTTAATTCATTTATGCCGTCTGAAACCTTTCAGACGGCATTTTTATTGACTGCATAACAAGCATATGATTTCGCATAAAATTTAAATCATCATCTGACCATTTTCACGCTAACAGAATTTTCTATTGTCACGTATAATAAACAGCAAGAACCATGACCCAACAAGGAATCGACACATGAAATGGCAAGGACGCAGACAAAGCTCAAATGTAGAAGACCGTCGGGGCAGGAGCGGAGGGGGCGGTGGTAAAACGCCCGGCATCATCGGCATCATCGTATTGCTGGTCGGCGCTTATTACGGTATCGATTTATCCGGCCTAGTTGGCACGCCAAGCGCGGGCATGAGCCAGCAATCTACGCTCGACAGCAAATTGGAAAGCCAATTAAACGAGCTCTCACGCGTAGTTTTGGCCGATACCGAACAAACTTGGAGCAAAATTTTTGCCCAACATGGCCAGCAATACCGTCCGGCCAAAATGGTGCTCTACACCGGCGGCACATCCACCGCTTGCGGCACCGGTCAGGCGGCCATGGGACCTTTTTATTGTCCGGGCGACCAAACCGTTTACTTGGATTTGTCGTTTTATGAAGACATGCGCACCAAACTGGGTGCGTCCGGCGATGCTGCCTTTTCCTACGTGATTGCCCACGAAGTCGGCCACCATGTGCAAAACCTGTTGGGCATTTTGCCGCAAGTAACCCAAGCGCAACGCGGTGCAAGCAAAACCCAAGCCAATGCCTTGTCAGTGAAACTCGAATTACAGGCCGACTGCTTTGCCGGCATTTGGGCGCGCGATTCCATCAATCAAAACCTGCTCGACACCAATGACGTGCAAGAAGCCATGCTGGCTGCCGAATCTGTGGGCGACGACCGCCTGCAGAAAAAATCGCAAGGCTATGTGGTTCACGACAGCTTCACCCACGGCTCATCTGCCGAGCGCATGGCATGGTTGAAACGCGGTATCGACAGCGGCGACATCAACCAATGCAATACCTTCGCCACCAATTAATTTTGAGTTTAAAAAAGCCGTCTGAATTGTTCAGATGGCTTGATACTTTTGCAAAACCCTAAATTTGAGTGCAGTTCAAAGTTGTAGCAGCGCATCATAAAGATAGGCAAGCTTTCGAGCAGCGCACAACGAAGAAATTTGCCAAAGATAGGCATTTTGCAAAGGTCTCGGTTTTATTGAAATCTGCCGCACCAAGTTTGCTATAATCTTTTCTCTTATTCATTTTTCAGACGGCCATCATGCTCAGCTATCGCCACGCCTTTCATGCCGGCAACCATGCCGATATGCTCAAACATTTCACCCTGTTTCTCGCCTTAGAATATTTCAACCACAAAGACAAACCCTATTGGTATATCGACACCCACAGCGGCGCGGGTTTATACGATTTGGGCAGCAGTGAAGCACAAAAAGTCGGCGAATATAAACAAGGCATTGCCCTGCTCAACCAAGCACAAAACCTGCCCAGCGAGTTGGCCGAATTCACAGGCCGTCTGAAACAAATCCTACCGCAAGCAAACCTCTATTGCGGTTCTCCTTGGCTGGCACAAGCGCTCACGCGTGAAAGCGACAAGCTGCGTCTGTTTGAACTGCATCCGAGCGATTTTCAGCATCTGCAAAACAATATGCGTGAAGCTCGCTTAGGCCGCCGCGGCATCATCAGCCAAAGCGACGGCTACCAAGGTTTGATTGCCCTGCTGCCACCACCTACCCGCCGCGCCGTGGTGCTAATTGATCCGCCGTATGAAGAAAAACAGGATTACCAGCGCGTGGTGCAAACATTAAAAGACGCACAAAAACGCTTTGAATCCGGCTGCTACATGGTGTGGTATCCATGCTTAAGCCGCGAAGAAAGCCGCAAATTGCCGGAGCAATTACAAAAGCTGTCGCCGCAAAATTACCTGCACGCCGAATTACACGTCCACACCCCACACGCCGACGGCTTCGGCATGCACGGCAGTGGTATGTTTATCATCAACCCACCCTATCTTTTGGCCGAACAACTGCAAAACAACCTGCCTGCGCTCACCGATATTTTGGCGCAAGATCAAGGGGCAAAATTTGTGTTGGATTATCAAATTAAATAAATCCTATCCTCTTTAGGCCGTCTGAACGATTCAGACGACCTAGCTTTTATATGTCCCACTAATCGTTAAAGATAGCCTACACCCGCGTTTTCCATTACAATTAACTACATCTTTTCAGACGGCCTTACATCATGCGCCCACGCCTTTATTTGCTTGCGTTATCCCTTACCCCATTCTTGTTAAGCTCATGCAGCGGCGCGGAAAACGATCCCATTTCCCAAGCCGTCAACGAACAAATGCGCAATGGCTTTATCACCGTGGTTTCCGAGCAATGCGTCAACCGGGTTCCGCAAGACCAGCAATTCGTATCGGCAGAAAAAGTTCGCCAAATCTGCGACTGCACGGCCGGTAAAATGTTCGACAGCGTTTCCACGCAAGACTTAACCGATATGCTCGCCGGTAAAATCAGCCCCGAACTCACCGACAAACTCAGCAGCGCTGCCATGGCGTGTGCGGAAGAAAGCATCAGCCAACCTGAAGCGGCATCAGCCGTGGCTTCGGAAATTACGCCAGCGCAATAAAACTGGGGTAGGCCGTCTGAAATCAAAATTCCATGACTTTTATTGAAGAAAAGAGTGTGACATGACTACTTTAGCGCAATTTTTACCACAACACCTGCAACAAAACAACGTACCTGCCGAATTGGGCAGTGTGTTGCAATCCGTTGTTTCTGCCTGTGAAGACATCAGCGATAAAGTCCGCTTGGGCGCATTGGCCGGTGTATTGGGCATGGCCGGAACGGGTAACGTGCAAGGCGAAGACCAGAAAAAACTCGATGTCATTGCCAATGATGTATTGATTGATGTATTAAAAAGCAACCCAAATGTCGCCGGTTTGGCGAGCGAAGAAGAAGACACCTTTGTCGCTTGCAACGAAAACGGCGGCTATTTGATCTTGTTCGACCCGCTTGATGGTTCGTCCAATATCGATGTGAACATTTCCGTTGGTACCATTTTCTCGATTTTGGCCAAACCTGAAGGCACGTTGAACACCGAATCTTTCCTGCAAAAAGGCCAAGACCAAGTCGGCAGCGGCTATGTGTTATACGGCCCGCAAACGCAATTGGTGTTTACCTTGAAACACGGCGTATTCGTGTTCACCCTGAATGAGCAAAACGAATTTGTGTTGACCCAAGAAAATCCGCAGATTCCGGCAGCCACCAAAGAATTTGCCATCAATATGTCGAACCAACGCCACTGGTTCGCACCTATGCAACAATACATCGACGAGCTTTTGGCCGGTGAAACCGGTGCGCGCGGCAAAAACTACAATATGCGCTGGGTTGCCAGCATGGTCGCTGAAATCCACCGCATCTTAATGCGCGGCGGCGTGTTTATGTATCCGCAGGACAAACGCGACCCGAGCAAACCGGGCAAACTGCGCCTAATGTATGAAGCCAACCCGTTGAGCCTGGTCTTCGCCCAAAGCGGCGGCATGGCCAGCAATGCATTGGAAGACATTCTCAGCATCCAGCCAACCGGCCTGCATCAACGTGTGTCAGTCATCATGGGCAGCCGAGAAGAAGTAGAACGCGTTAATGAATTGCATAAAGCTTGATAGTT
The DNA here is from genome assembly GCF_047839235.1 of Neisseria sp. CCUG17229. Taxonomy (NCBI): domain Bacteria; kingdom Pseudomonadati; phylum Pseudomonadota; class Betaproteobacteria; order Neisseriales; family Neisseriaceae; genus Neisseria; species Neisseria sp. CCUG17229. Next base: position 922,902 of record NZ_CP181247.1, on the reverse strand, counting down.
AAACCGATTTTATTTAAATCACTAGAAAAAAGGCCGTCTGAAATTTCAGGCGGCCTTTAATATTAAAGCAATGGACTCATCAAACGCACCACGTTTTCCACCAAAATCCACCATTTAGAGCGTTGCTGCCATTCATCAGCAGAAATATATTGACTGTCGGTCAGATAGCTTTGCTGCAAATCATAAATTTTCTGCGTCATACCGTGGTCGTAAATCGCCAAGCTGATTTCCAGATTCAGGAAGAAACTGCGCATATCCATGTTGACCGTGCCAAACAGCGCGTAATCGTCGTCAATCGTCATGGTTTTGGCATGCAACAAACCGCCGTCGAACAAAGCCAGTTTCACGCCCGATTCGAGCAGCATCGGATAATAAGCGCGTGAAGCATAATGTACCATGGTCGAATCGACCTTGGCGGGTACAATCAGCGTCACGTCCACACCGCGTTTGGCGGCAGAAGTCAATGCCAGCAGCAGCGGTTCGTCGGGCACAAAATACGGCGTGGTGATGGTGATTTGATAAGTAGCAGCATAAATCGCGCTGACAATGGTTTCGTAAATCACATGGCTGCTTTGCTCCGGAGCAGACGGAATCACTTGCGCGATGACATTACCCTGCTTCATTTTTTCAGGCAGCATTTGCGGGATGCGGTCTTCATGCTGCTTCAAGTATTGCTGAATACCTTGCAGATTTTCATCATCTTCCACCGCCAAATCAGCAAAAAACACCGCCGCCATTTCCAACACCATCGGTCCGGTGCAGCGCATCATCACATCAATCCACTCGCCCACACCGGAATCTTGTTTGAAATAGCTGGGGTCAACTAAATTAAAGCTGCCGGTGTAGCCGATTTTGCCGTCAACCACTAAAATTTTACGGTGGTTGCGTAAATCGGTGCGGGTGAATAAGGTTTTGAGCAAGCCCACCGGCAAGGCACATTCGATTTCCACACCGGCCTGACGTAAACGCCCGACCCAATAGCTGTTTAAAAAATCACGACTGCCCACGCCGTCGGCTAAAATCGCGCAATCAACGCCACGCTGCGCCGCCTTCATCAACGCTTCCAGTAATTTCTCAATCCGCCCCTGCGCATCGATAATATAAAACGCCATCATCACCGATGTTTCTGCTTGTTCGATGTCGGCAATCATGGTGTCGATGATGGTGTCGGTGGTGGAAAGCAAGGTCATGGCATTGCTTTGCGTTGCGCCCAAGCCGGTGGTGTGCGCTGCTACTTGGCTGATGCCGTGCAGATGCGGTTTCATTTTACCGCTGATATCGAGATGGATGTCATGTAGGTATTTGTCGGCAAATTGGCCGTAAAAGCGGTTCATCTCGCCGCTACGTTTGGCGCGCGCTGTGCCTAAGCGCGGTTCGCCAATTAAGATGTAGGCGATGGTGCCGAACACGGGAAACAGAAACAAAATAATCAGCCAAGCAAACGTCGAGCCAATGTTTTTCTGTTTGTACAACACGCGCAGCATACAAGCCAAAGCTGCGGTAGTGTGGATGACGACAAAAATTTCCGTCCAAGTAATGTCTTTTAAAAAAGTCATGCTGCAAATCAGGAAAATCAGAATAAGGGATTATACGCCAATCCTATACGACCACAGTCAGCAGAATGCTGACTGCTGTTACCTGCACGTCACGATATTATTCAATCTGTCTTAAATTACTAGACCTTAGTTCAAGAGCAGCCTTACCTCTTCGACAGATTCTGTTTGCTTGTCATCTTCATCACCGATGGGCGGTATATCCATTATATCCGGCAGTATCAACTCACCTAATTCAGTTAATGGCGGCAAATCCTCCAAGCTGCCTATATTTAAATCACTTAAAAAACGCACTGTAGTGGCCCAAAGCGATGGTTTGCCGACTGAATCACGATGCCCGATGACTTCAATCCATCCCCTATCCTGCAAAGTCTGCATCACATTTTGCGATACCGCCACACCGCGAATGCCTTCAATATCGCCACGCGTCACCGGCTGCTGGTAGGCAATAATCGCCAGCGTTTCCATCACCGCACGTGAATAGCGCGGTGCACGCTGCTCTTGCAAACTGCCCAATCGCTCAAACGCCGCCTGCGCAATCTGAAAGCGCCAGCCTTCATGTGTGTGCACCAATTGCAGCGCACGGTTTTGCCAGCGTGTTTTCAAATTCGACAACACATCAATCAACTTATCCTGCGACAACGGCGGCACACACAATTCGCGCATCGCTTTTTCGCTTAAAGGCTCGACTTGTGTGAGCAAAGCCGCTTCAATCAGTGCATCGGGAGAAATTCTTTCGTTCATGTTAATCGTCAATCTTTTCGGACGGCCTCAACCGTCAAAATACGCCAAAACCTTTATTTTGCAACAGATGAAATCCGCGCTGCTGCGCTTTATTCAGATTTTTCTCATCAATCATATAAACATTGATATTTGGTGTACCGCCGCCACAAACCGCCGGAAATACCACACCATGCAACACATCTGCACGTGCCGTATAAACCTTGATGCCATCTAATTCTCGCAGCATTTCCTGTACGCTCACGCCACTGCCACTGCCGCATTGTCGCGAACCATCAGATTTATATACCAAGATGCGCTCCGTCTGAGATGACCGGACGTCTGAAACAGCACATGCGGAAAAAAGCAGCGGAGTACATAAAAAAGCCAGATATTTTAAATACATGGACATTCCTTATTTAATTCAAGCGGTGGCTTTACATCTCTATCCTACTTCTTTCAGACAACCTTGATCAATTCAAGGTCATCTGAATTTCATTCACCATTTTCCTGCGGCTTATGCCCTTTGCGCTCTGCTTTTCTCGCTTCGCGCATCGCCTTGAGCTCAGCTTCTTTTTGGCGGGCTTTTTTCAGCCATGCTTCCCATTGGTTTGGCGTTTCCAAGGTAATGCGGCCAATTTGGCCGTCACGGAAATCGGTCAGGATATTTTCCGCCGCTTTTTGGTAATTGATGCGGCCGCCGCCAAGTAAGGAACCGCGTTTTTTAGCAATCCATTCAAACCATGCCACATCGTCCCAATGGCTGCTTGGGTCTTTATCGGCCTGGTAGCGTTCTTGCAAAAGCGGCAGATAGTGGCGGCGGAGGTAGTCTAGCAATTCGAGCGCGACTTCTTCTTCATCCAAGGCATTACGGCCAACGGCGCCACTGGCGGCCAAGTTGTAGCCGGATTCTTCAACGATGATTTTCGGCCACAACATACCGGGGGTATCGTATAACCAAAAATCATCGGCGAGAAACAATCTCTGTTCGGCTTTGGTGATGCCGGGTTCGTTGCCGGTTTTGGCTGATTTTTTGCCGATCATGCCGTTGATTAAGGTGGACTTGCCGACATTGGGAATGCCGCAAATCAATACGCGCAACGGTTTGTCGAGGCCACCGCGGTTGGGCATCATTTTGCGGCAGGCTTGGGTAATTTTGGCATGCGCACCTTTTTCAGATGAATCGAGTGCGATGGCTTGGGTGTCGGTTTGGCTGTTGTAGTGACTGAGCCAAACTTGTGTGCGCCCCGGGTCGGCAAGATCTTGTTTATTTAAAATTTTAAGCTTGGGCTTACCGCGCGACAGTTGCGCCAATAAAGGATTTTCACTTGAAGCGGGCAAACGCGCATCAAGCATTTCGATGACCATATCGACGGATTTGATGCGGTCACCGATGGCTTTTTTGGCCTTGTTCATGTGGCCGGGGAACCATTGGATTGCCATGTTGTACTTTCTATAATAAGGTATTGTTTAAGGTGGCTGATTCAGCATGAAAGGCCGTCTGAAAAAGGATTTTAACCTTTTCAGACGGCCTTTGGTATGTTTCATACTTACATATTACCGGTAATGTAGCGGTAATAGCCGGCTTCATCCATACATTGTTCCAACGATTTCGGTTGCTTGCCTTGCTTGGCATCATGATTGGCTTGTGAAATACAGATACGCTGTTGGCGGGCAACATCGCTTTCGCTCATACCGGTTTGATGCCAACGGTATGGACTGACGGTGGTGTTACAGGCTGCCAACACTAACGCAACGCATAATGGGAACATGATTTTTGCAGTCATGATTGTGTCCTTTATATTGAGGCCGTCTGAAAATCAATGGCCGGCAAGGTTTTGCGCTTGGCGGTGGCGCACCATTAATTCGTATTTTCCAGCCAGACGCTCGGCCAGTTTCTCCACCACATACACAGAACGGTGTTGGCCACCGGTACAGCCGATGCCAATCGTCACATAGCTGCGACTTTCCTGCTGCATACGCGGCAACCAGCGGTTAATGAACTGATCGATGTCGTTGACCATTTCTTGCGCCAGCGGCTGCTGGTCAAGATACTCTTGAATTTCTTTATCCATACCATTAAACGGGCGCAATTCCGGATCATAATAAGGATTGGGCAGACTGCGCATATCGAACATAAAATCAGCATTGTTCGGCACACCATATTTGAAACCGAACGATTCCAAAATCACCAACAAACCGTGACGCTCAATGTTGAGCCATTGTTGCACCGCATAACGCAATTGCTGGGCGTTCATTTTCGATGTATCAATGCAATAGGCCATCTGGCGCAACGGAAACAACCATGCGCGTTCTTCACGCAGGCTTTCAAGCAAAGTTAAATTGTGGCCGGATAATGGGTGACCGCGGCGGGTTTCGGAAAAGCGGCGCACCAATACACTCTCCTCCGCCTCGATAAACAACACTTCAACCTGATGGCCTTGTTCGCGTAAATATTGGATTTTCTCTTCGGCTTGATCGATGTCGATTTTGGAACGGATATCAACGCTCACGCCCAAGCTGTCTACTTCATCACGCGTAACATGATACAACACCAATGAAGGCAGCAACTCTAGAGGCAAATTGTCAACACAGTAATAACCTAAGTCTTCCAGCTGTTTGAGGGCAACAGATTTCCCCGAACCGGAAAGGCCGCTAATTAATACTATTTTCATGGCTTTGCTCGTTCTCTTTCAGCAGTGTTTGATGGCGTTCTAAAAATTCCCGCGTGCTGTCTTTTCCGCGCAACTGCAAAATATAATTGCGCACAGCAGCTTCAACCAATACCGACAAGTTGCGGCCAACTGCTACAGGCAGCATGACCGAGCGGACATTGACGTTGAGAATAGATTCGGTTTCAGTACGGATACTCAAGCGATCAAGCTGCTTCATGTATTCGTCGTCAGCGGGAATAAGGTTAATAATTAATTGCAGAACTTTTTTCGGGCGAATTGAGGTTTCACCGAAAATATGACGGATATTCAACACGCCCAAGCCGCGTACTTCTAAAAAATCACGCAACATCGGCGGGCAGCGGCCTTCCAACACTTCAGGCCCGGTACGGAATAATTCGACAGCATCATCAGCAATCAAGCTGTGGCCGCGTGAAATCAGCTCCAAAGCCAACTCACTTTTGCCCAAGCCGGAATGGCCGGTAATCAATACGCCAACTTCAAATACATCCAAAAATACGCCGTGTTTGGTGACCGATGTGGCCAACGTGCGTTGCAGATAAATCCGCAACACGTCCATCAAATACGGGCTTTCCAATTTGGATGTCAGCAGCGGAATGCTGTTGGTGTGGCAATAATCACGCAGTTTAGACGACACGGGCAAGCCGTTGGCCACAATCACCAAGGCCATCGGAATATCGAATAATTCGCCGAAATCGTAATTGAGTTCGCCTGATTCCAAGCGACTCAGGTATTCGGCTTCCGCCACACCGACCACTTGAATCTGATTGGGGTGGATAAAATTCAAATGGCCGACCAGCGCCAAAACGGGCTTGTCGGCCTCAACACCGATGCGGTTATCCGCGCCTGAATTACCTGCGGCCCAAGCCAATTGCAGCTTGTGCTGATTATCGGAATACAGACGGCGGACGGATATACTCGGCATAGTTACTCTTCAGTTAATAATTTTTGCACTTCTTCGGCATTCGAAGCCGTCATCAAGGCTTCACGCACGGCTTTTTGGGAAAACTTGCCGGCCAGTTTCGACAAGACTTCCAAATGCTCACCGGTAGCGTTTTCCGGCACCAGCAAAACAAACACCAGCGAAACCGGCTTGCCATCGGGCGCGTCAAAAGAAATCGGCTCTTTGGTACGGATAAACGCACCAACCGCTTTTTGCACGCAGGTATCGCGGCCATGCGGAATCGCCACACCCTGCCCCAAGCCGGTGGTGCCTAATTTTTCGCGGGCAAACAGGCATTCAAACACATCTGCACGCGGCAGCCCTGCTTCGTTTTCCAACAACAAACCAACTTGTTCAAACAAGCGTTTTTTGCTGCTGACTTCCACATCCAATTCAATATGGGACAACGGTAGAATTTCGCCAATCAGGCTCATAGGAATCTCTTTTAAGAGGTAGCAAAACAAGGTGGAATTGTACCGACAGTCGGCACAAATCTCAATCCTAAGTGTACAATTTACACTAAAAACCTTACGCTTTCAGACGGTATTTTAATGATTTTTAACATCAACAGCTTGCTTTACTTTTATACTAACTCATTAAAATAAAAGAATTATTTAAATTCTAATCCATAATATATGCCATTAATCCGTACTATTTCTCAAACCAGCCACAATAGATTTTCTAAATTCCGTTAACCTGTTTCAATCCGTCAAATTTATTTAGCCATAAAAATACCCGCCTTAACGACGGGTATTTCAGGTGGCCTTCACGCCATTTTTCTGAAACCAACTTTTACCAATAATGACCGAGCAAGCCTAAAAACCAAGCCAAGCCAATGCGGTTGTTTTCCAAGAAGATACGAAAACATACTTGGCGGTCGCGCGTTTTAATCGCCTGATATTGGTTCATCTGCCACCAAACCGTCACCGGCAACATCAGCCAATAAGGCCATGTCGCACCAATTTGCACACCCAATGCCACCATCAGCACAGTAAATCCGAAATGGAACGCCATGGCTGCCGCAATATCATGCTGCCCAAAAGTGACGGCCGATGTTTTGATGCCGATTTTTAAATCATCCTCTTTGTCAGCCATGGCGTAAATCGTATCGTAAGCCAACGTCCACAAGGCATTGGCAACAAAAATCAGCCATGCAATCGGGGGCACATCATTGGTAATAGCGGCAAACGCCATCGGGATGCCGAATGAAAATGCCAAGCCCAGATAAAATTGCGGAATCGGGAAAAAACGCTTGGTAAACGGATAAGTCATCGCCAAAAATAAAGCAGGCAAACTCATCAGCCAAGTCAGCGCATTCATCGGCACCAAGCACATTGCTGCCATCAAACACAAAACTAAGGTCAGCAGCAAGGCTTCGGCCTTGGTAACTTGTCCGCGAGCAAACGGACGGTTTTTCGTGCGCTCGACCGCACCATCAAAATCCCGATCGGCAAAATCATTGATCACACAACCGGCGCTGCGCATGAGAAATGTGCCAATGGTAAAAGCAAAAAAAACGGTATGCCCTGGATAACCTTCAGCAGCAACCCACATCGCCCAATAAGTCGGCCACAGTAATAATAACGTACCGATGGGTTTTTCTACGCGCATAAGTCGCGCATAAATCAAAAGGCGCCCGACCGCATAACGTGGTAATAAGCGCAGCAGTAATCGTCTTATGTTCATGTGTGAATGGTAAAATTAAAAAATTATGACAAAAAAGATATGTTTTTCAAATAGGTTTTATCTCGTATTATAATCCAAACATAGCATCACAACCTGCTTGGACAATAGATGTTTGCCATTTTTATTTTAAACAAGAAAGCCGTCTGAGTATTTCAGACGGCCTCTTTTCATCAAAATTACAATTCAATGCCCTTTAATGTTGCCACGGTATTGATGTCTTTGTCACCACGACCGGACAAGTTCACCAAAATCACTTGGTCTTTACCCATTTTCGGCGCGTTTTCTAGCGCCCAAGCCAAAGCGTGTGCGCTTTCGAGTGCCGGAATAATGCCTTCAAATTGACACAGCAAATCAAACGCGTTCAGAGCCGCTTCGTCATTGGCCACGGTATATTCCACGCGGCCGATGTCGTGCAGGTGGCTGTGTTCGGGGCCGATGCCCGGATAGTCCAAACCGGCCGACACCGAATGCGTGCCTAAAATTTGGCCGTCTTCATCTTGCATCAAATAGCTGCGGAAACCGTGCAACACGCCAATCGGTGCGCGTGAAGTAATCGGCGCGGCGTGTTCCGGTGTATCCACACCATGACCGCCCGCTTCCACACCCACCAAGCGCACGTTTTCTTCGCTGATATACGGGTGAAACAAACCAATCGCATTCGAGCCGCCGCCCACGCAGGCCACGGCAACATCAGGTTGTCGGCCGATGGCTTCCTGCATTTGCTTTTTGGCTTCGTTGCCGATGACGCATTGGAAATCGCGCACCATTTCAGGATAAGGCGCAGGGCCGGCGGCGGTGCCGATGATGTAGAAAGTATCGTCCACACGAGCTACCCATTCGCGCATGGCTTCGTTCATCGCATCTTTCAGGGTGCGGCTGCCGCTTTCCACGCCAACCACGTTCGCACCCAATAATTTCATGCGGAACACATTCGGCATTTGGCGCTGAATATCATCTGCACCCATGTACACATCGCAAGTCATGCCGAAACGCGCGGCTACCGTGGCCGAAGCCACACCGTGCTGACCGGCGCCGGTTTCCGCAATCACGCGCTTTTTGCCCATGCGCTTGGCCAACAGCGCCTGACCAATGGTGTTGTTTACTTTATGTGCGCCAGTGTGGTTTAAGTCTTCGCGTTTCAACCAAATCTGCGCACCGCCCAAATGCTCGCTCAAACGCTCGGCATGGTAAACCGGGCTCGGGCGGCCGACATAATGTTTCAAATCATGCTCGAATGCCGCCCAAAATTCAGGATCCTGCTTCGCTTCGGCGTAAGCCTGTTTCAATTCTTCCAGCGCGGGAATCAGCGTTTCTGAAACATACAGGCCGCCGTGTTCGCCGAAAAAGCCCTGTTGGTCGGGTGCTTGATAATTTTGCATGAATGAATTCCTGTGTGGGGGTTCAGACGGCCTGATGGATATTTAGGCCGTCTAAAAACAATAATTTTAATGAATGCCGATTATACACATATTTTTCGTGTGAACGCGCTTATCCGCGTGCAAAAATCCTTGTTTTTTCAGACGGCCTACAATAAGCCTGCAAACTCAAAAAACGCCCGATACGCCGCCGTTTTCTTGTCAAAACTCAAAGGATACGCGCGTGAAGTGGACGGCAAACGTGTCAGCGTCAAGGCGCGGCCTTGGTACACATAATCGATGGTTTCACCCGTTTTCGGTAACGCGGTTTTCTCGGGCAGCAAACCGAGCAACACTTCCGTGGCCTTACCGCCGGTGGTAAACACATGCCTGCAATGCGGCAGCTTGTGCAACACCGCCGCCAAATCCACCGCCTCGACCACTTTCAAAAACTTATCCGAAGCGTTGTTCTGTTCGCGCACGGCTTTCCACACCGTCGGGCACGAAGCAATGCCGCGCTCATGCAAAAAAGCGATAATCTTTTCCGCATCAAACGCTTTTTCAGACGGCCTTTGAAAATGCGTTTTGTCGCCGAAAAACACTTCGCCGTAAATACGCCACATATCATTCTGAAAATTCGGGTAGTGAAACTGCATGGCGCGTTTGTCGTCTTTGGGCGGAAACGTGCCCATCATCATCGCCGTAGCATTGGGCGGCAGAATCGGCGGGAAAGGATGGGTTTCTACGATGGGTTCGCTGCTCATCGCTGCATACCCACTTCTGCCACTGCTTGCAAAAACGCCGCCATTTTTTGCGCATCTTTAATACCGCCGCTGCTTTCCACTCCGCCGGACACGTCCACCGCCGTCGCGCCGCTGATTCGTACCGCTTCGGTCACATTGCCGGCATTCAAGCCGCCTGCCAACACCCACGGTTTGTCGCGGTAATCGGCGAGCAGTTTCCAGTCAAACTGTAAGCCCGTGCCGCCGTATTCATTGGGGTGATACGCGTCAAACAACACCGCGCGGGCATGAGGGAATTTGCTTGAGGCCGTCTGAATGTCTGCCGCGTTTTGCACGCGCACGGCTTTCAGATATGGGCGGTCAAACTGGCGGCAAAATTCATCGTCTTCATCACCGTGAAACTGAATCACATCAATCGGCACTTGGCGCAGCGTTTCACGGATTTGCTCGGCTGTTTCATTCACAAACAGCGCCACCACCGTCACAAACGGCGGCAATGCAGCCACAATCGCTTGCGCCTGTTGAATATCCACCGCACGTTTGCTCTTGGCAAAAAACACCAGCCCGACAGCATCCACGCCCAATTGCGCCGCCACTCGGGCATCTTCAGGACGGGTAAAACCGCAGATTTTGGTTCGGATTCGGGTCATGCGTGTTCCTTAGGTTCAGCGTTTCAGACGGCCTATTATAAAGCAAAGGCCGTCTGAAAAATAAGCGCTTTTGCGGCAGCGCAATCAACAAAGCGCATTTCCGCATTACAATACGTATTTTATTCAGACGGCCTCATCATGAATTACCTTGCTTGGAACGGCATCCCCACGCTTGCCGAACTCGTGCGCACGCTCGACAGCCATGCCAAACCGCTTTATTGGGCGGTGTGCCTGCCTGATCAGAAAATACCGCTATTCAGGCCGTCTGAAAACCCTTGCGCCTTAGAGCAAACTTTGGCCGAAGCCATTGCGCACAAAATCGGCTGCCTGCAATTCAATGCCATGAATGTGCTGGCCAACGTGTTGCCCGATGTGCATTTGTGGCTGGCGCCGTCTGAAAGCGCTGCCGATATTCAAACGCATTTTCCACACGTTTTGCAATGGCAAACCGCGCCCGTCACGCAACGTGAAACCACAGTCAAACCGTGGTTCCGCCCGACGGAAAACCAAGCCAAACCCACCAGCGCCATCGTCATCGGTGCAGGCATCGCCGGAGCAGCCACCGCGCGGGAATTGGCCGAACACGACGTGCGCGTGACCGTGCTTGAAGCCAAGCATATTGCCAGCGCTGGTTCGGGCAACCGCCAAGGTTTGCTGTATGCCAAAATCTCACCACACCCGACCGAGCAAACCGAATTGCTGCTGGCGGGCTACGGCCACACGCGGCGGCTGTTGGCCGATTTGCTGCCCGAACAACACGCTTGGGGCGGCGATGGCGTGTTGCACGTCAATTTCAACGAAGCCGAGCGCAAACGCAATCAGGCATTAGGTTTGCAGCACCATCATGCGCATTTATACCGCACCGTTTCCCAGCAAGAAGCGGCAGAAATCGCGGGGATCAATATTGGTTCAGACGGCCTCTATTGGCCGCATGGTGTGTGGCTCAATCCGCCTGCTTTGGTGCGCGCTTTATTGAATCACCCCTTGATTGATGTGCAAGAACACGCGCCGCTGCTTTTCGCCGAATTTGATGGCACGGCTTGGACGGCGCACACCACGCAAGGCAGTTTCACCGCCGAACACCTGATTTATTGCATGGGCGCGCACAGCCCCAACTCACCCGAGCGCAACGTGTCCGCGTTGCCGTTTCGCCAAATCCGCGGTCAAACCGGTGTCGCCAAAGCGAGCGCGTTGTCGGCCAAACTGCGTTGCGCCGTATCGGGAGAAAGCTACATCAGTCCGAGCTGGCAGGGGCAACACTGCTACGGCGCGACGTTTGTGTTAAACAGCAGCGATGAAGCGTGGCATCAACACGAAGAATCAGCAAACCGCGCCGCTTTGCATGATTTACAGCCCGCTTTGGCTGATTCCCTGTTTTCAGACGGCCTCAATCCTTTGGCCGAAGCCCACGGTCATGCTGCTTTGCGCTGCGACAGTTTGGATCATTTGCCGATGATCGGTGCCTTGGGCGATATTGCCGCCATGCAGGACGTGTACGCCAAGCTGGCTTTGGACAAACATTACCACCTGACCGACCCCTGCCCTTACCTGCCCAACGTCTGGCTCAACACCGCTCACGGCACGCGCGGTTTGGCAACGGCACCGATTTGCGCCGCATCGCTGGCGGCGGAAATCTTAAACCTGCCGCAGCTTTTATCCCCTCGCCTGAAAGCCGCGCTGCATCCCAACCGCGCCGTGATTCGGGCGATTGTGCGCCATCAGTCGCTGCTGTAAATAAAAGCTGCTGAAAAATAATCCTGTTCAAACGGCCTTTACACTGTCTTAAAGCGCCGATTTCCCTTAAAATACCGCCTGAACAAATGACCGCATGATTTGCATTTATTTAAGAGACTGAAACACCATGAATTTACACCAAACCGTAGCGCATGAAGCCGAAGCTGCTTTCGCCGCCGCCGGTATTGCCGGTGCGCCTGTTGTGTTGCAACCGGCCAAAAATGCCGATTTCGGCGATTTTCAAATCAACGGCGTGATGGGTGCAGCCAAACAGGCCAAGCAAAATCCGCGCGAACTGGCCCAAAAAGTGGCCGATGCGCTGGCCGGTAATGCCGTTATCGAATCTGCCGAAGTGGCGGGCCCGGGCTTTATCAACCTGCGCTTACACGCTGATTTTTTGGCACAAAGCATTCAGACGGCCTTAAACGACACCCGCTTGGGCGTGGCTAAAAATACTAACCCGAAAACCGTGGTCATCGATTATTCTTCGCCAAACTTGGCCAAAGAAATGCACGTCGGCCATTTGCGTTCGAGCATCATCGGCGACAGTATTTCGCGCGTATTGGAATTTTTGGGCGACAACATCATCCGTCAAAACCACGTCGGCGACTGGGGCACGCAATTCGGCATGCTGGTGGCCTATATGGTGGAGCAGCAAAAAGACAATGCCGCATTTGAACTGGCCGATTTGGAGCAATTTTACCGCGCCGCCAAAGTGCGCTTTGACGAAAGCCCTGAATTTGCCGACACTGCGCGCGAATATGTGGTGAAACTGCAAGGCGGTGATGAAACCGTGTTGGCCTTGTGGAAGCAGTTTGTCGAGATTTCCTTAAGCCACGCCCAAGCCGTTTACGACACGCTGGGCTTGAAGCTGCGCCCTGAAGACGTGGCGGGCGAATCGATTTACAACGATGACTTGCAGCCGGTGGTCGATGACTTAGTGGCGCAAGGTTTGGCGGTTGAAGACGAAGGCGCAAAAGTGGTGTTTTTGGAAGAATTCAAAAACAAAGAAGGCGAACCGGCGGCGTTTATCGTACAAAAACAAGGCGGCGGCTTTTTGTATGCGTCCACCGACTTGGCTTGCGTGCGCTACCGCATAGGCCGTCTGAAAGGCGAGCGCTTGCTGTATATCGTTGACCACCGCCAAGGTTTGCATTTTGAACAGCTCTTCACCACTTCGCGCAAAGCCGGCTACTTACCGGAAAACGTGGAAGCGGAATTCATCGGCTTTGGGACCATGATGGGCAAAGACGGTAAACCATTCAAAACCCGTTCGGGCGACACGGTGAAGCTGGTGGATCTGCTCGATGAAGCGGTTGAGCGTGCCACCGAATTGGTGCGAAGCAAAAACCCGGCTTTGAGCGCGGAAGAAGTCGCCCAAATCGGCCAAACCGTCGGCATCGGCGCCGTAAAATACGCCGATTTGAGCAAAAACCGTACCAGCGATTATGTGTTCGATTGGGATGCGATGTTGAGCTTTGAAGGCAACACCGCGCCTTACCTGCAATACGCCTACACCCGCGTGCAAAGCGTGTTCAAAAAAGCCGGCGAATGGGATGCAGCCACCCCTTTGGCTTTGACCGAGCCTTTGGAAAAACAACTGGCTCTGGAGTTGCTGAAATTTGAAGACGTATTGCGCAGCACCGCCGAGAGCAGCCATCCACACTACTTGGCCGCCTATCTTTACCAAGTGGCGACGCTGTTCTCACGCTTCTACGAAGCCTGCCCGATTTTGAAAGCTGAAGGTCAAACACGCAACACGCGTTTGCAGTTGGCCAAGCTCACCGGCGATACGCTGAAACAAGGTTTGGATTTGCTCGGCATTGAGACGCTGGATGTGATGTGATGTGATGTAATTAATCAGTTAATGATGATTAAGGCCGAGACCTTTGCAAAATCCCTATCTTTGGCACATTTCTTCGTTGTGCGCTGCTCGAAAGTTTGCCTATCTTTATGATATGCCTGCGCTTTATGCGCTGCTACAACTTTGAACTGTACTCAAATCTAGGGTTTTGCAAAGGTCTCAGGCCGTCTGAAAACATATTTTTCAGACGGCCTTTTTGCTATTATGCCATTTTGATTCTTTAAGATACTTATGAACCGTTATCATCTGATGCTGGCGATTGTCGGCGCGACGTTAATTTGGTCGGGCATCAGCCCAAAAGACTACCCGACTTGGGGCTTGGAAGTGGCGCCGGCTGTTATAGGTACGGCTTTACTGCTGGCGACTTACCGCCGCTTCCGCTTCAGCGATTTTGCCTATTGGGTGATGACGTTTCACGCGGTGGTGCTGATTGTTGGCGGGCATTACACTTACGCCGAAGTACCGCTGTTTGACTGGCTGAAAGAGCCGATGGGCTGGGAGCGCAACAATTACGACAAACTCGGCCACTTTATGCAGGGCTTTTCACCGGCGGTTATTGCAGCGGAAATATTGTGGCGAAACCAAGTCATCACCAGCCGAAAATGGTTGGTTTTCCTCAGTCTTTGTGTATGTATGGCCATTAGCGCGGTATATGAATTGATTGAATGGCTGGTGGCAGTGTTGAGCGGCCAAAGCGCGGAAGCATTTTTAGGCACGCAAGGCTATGAGTGGGATACGCAGGCCGATATGATGTGGTGTGGTATCGGTGCATGCGTGATGCTGGCTTGCTTGATGTGGAAAAAGCATTTTCGCTACGAAACTGACTGACTCTCTTAAGTGAGCATCCTTCCCCCTTATGCAGGCATAAAAAGGGCAGGATGCCAAGTACCGACCATTAAGGCACTTCATGCCCCAATGCAGCGGCGTACACGTTAATCCATGCTTCTTCGCTGAAACGGATAGTCAGCGCATCAACGGCATTTTTCACGCGCTCGATTTTGCTGGAGCCGACAATCGGCATCATGCCGCTCGGGTGGTTAAGCAACCAAGCATAGGCCAGCGTGTCGATGCGGGTTTCGTTGTAAGCCTCACCTGCTTTCAACAAAGCTTGGACAACGCGTTGGCTTTGTTCATCACTGCCATCAAACAATTGACCGCCGGCCAAAGGCGACCATGCCATTGGTTTGACGCGTTTTTCCAAGAGATAATCCAAGCTACCGTCTTCAAATGGGACGATGTGCAAAGGAGAAATCTCGATTTGGTTGGTCGCCAAGGTTTGGTTAACATATGATTGCAACATATTGAATTTTTGAGTGGAATAGTTTGACACACCAAAATGGCGCACCAAGCCACGCGAATGCAGGTTATCAAACGCTGCCGCCACTTCTTCTGGGTTCAGGCAAGGTGACGGACGGTGCATCAGCAATAAGTCGAGATGATCGCAATTTAATTCTTTGACCGAACGCTCGGCCGACCAGATAATATGTTCCGCGCTGTTGTCATAAAATTTGCTTTTCATCTGTGGCAAGGCTTCGTTGGGGAACGAAATGCCGCATTTGCTCACAATCGCCATTTGATCGCGCAGGCTTTTTTCCAATTTCAATGCTTCGCCAAATTGGCCTTCGTTGATGAAACCACCATAACACGCGGCATGGTCGAAAGTGTTGATGCCTAAATCCAACACCTCATGAATCAGCTTCAAATAGCCTTGGGCATCTAATTGCCATTCATGCGCGCGCCAGTAGCCATGCACCAAACGGCTCATGTTTAAATCTTGGTTAATCGTGTGGTAATGCATATTCGTTCCTTTATGTTTGCAAAGCGAAAAGCCGTCTGAATCATGTTCAGACGGCCTTAAATCATTATTTGGAATTGCGCTCCAACAGCCAAGCTTGCGCTTCGGCCACATCATCAAAATATTTCGGATGCTGGTTGGTAATCAGGCTGGACAAACGTGCGCCGAGCTTAATCCAAATGTCGTCGGTCACCACAGCCACGCGGCCGAAATCGTCTTCGTGTTCGTTTAAAAACTTAATCTGCTCCACCGCCATATCGATGGTGAAGTCTTTCAGAAGTGTCATATCCAAGAGCATATCGGGCAGGCGGATTTTTTGTTTGCAGTTGAGCAAAGCCTGCTCCAATTCGCGGAAATCATCTAAGGTAAATTCGTTATACAAGGCCACATTCAGGCCGTAAGACTGCTCGCGGATAGAAATCATGTTTTGCTCCTCGTTTTATTTGAAAAAAAGCCGCTTTATCCAAACCGGCTTAATGCCGCTTAATACACCGCTAGCCACAATAATAATCATACCGAGCACTTCCTGCCAAGTGATTTTATCGCCCAGCAGCCACATGCCCGACAAAGCGGCGAATACCACCGTTAAATACGACAAGGATGCCACGGTAAATTTATTACCCACCTTATAAGCATGGGTCATGCACAACTGCGCCACCGTCGCGCTGGCACCAATGCCCAATAAATATGGGGCGCTATCCCACGATAACGCATGCCAGCCGGAAACGCTCGCCCACACCGCTGACACCGTCATGCCGGTAATCGACAGGAAAAATACCACCCGCCAGCCCGGTTCGCCCAAAAGCGACAATTCGCGCACCTGCATATACGCCCAGCCCGACATCGCGCCACCGGCCAAACCAATCAGCGCCGGAAACACCTGACCGCTCTCAAACGATGGGTTGAGCAACACCACCACACCGATAAAACCCAACACCAGCACCGCCTGCGTATACAGCGCGATACGTTCTTTCAACACCAAAAACGAAAATACTGCCAAGAAAATCGACGAGGTATAGCCCAGCGTCACACCCGTCGCCAGCGGCAAATGCATCACCGCGTAGAACAGACACAACATCGCCAAGGTGCCGACCACGCTGCGGTTGAGATGCAGCTTCCAATGCGGAGAGCCGAATTTTTCGCCACGCATTTTGGCCATCAAGCCCAACACCAGCGCGGCAAAACTCATGCGCCAAAACACCAGCTCGCCGCTATTCAAGCCAAATTCCTGCGAAGCCGCTTTGATGCACAGGTTCATAATGGTAAAACCCACTGCGGCCACAATAATCCAAGCGGAGCCGAGCAGGTCTTTGTTGCTTTCAGTCATGTTGACAGGGTTCAAAAAATTAATCGGTTAACATTATAACAAAGGCCGTCTGAAAATACGCGGCTCAATCGCATTAGCAAAAATATTCAGCATTCAGACGGCCTTAATCGGCGAAGAAACCGATAATTTTCTGAATCGCCACGTCCATATGCTTGGGTTGGGAAAACGGATGATCCGCGCCCTCCACCGCAATCAATTCGACCACATTGTTTTCAGCAAAAGTTTTCGACACGCTGATGTCGATCATCTCGTCTGACGTACCGTGTAGAATCAACAGGTTGTCCGCATCGTCCAAATAATCGTGCTGCATCACATCCGCTACTTGCAAGGCTTCCAAAAAATCTTTGCCGATCTTCATTTTGCGCTCAAAGCCGAGCAACACTTCCTTACCCTTCTCTACCTTGCTGCGCTCGTCTGCCGACATATTATCCAGTAGCGTTTGATACATTTGAATCGCCGGCGCGCGCAATGCCACTTTGTGAAACGGATTGCCGTTTTGCGCCATGTAATTCAGCGTGAGATAGCCGCCAAAACTATTGGCATAAGCATAAACGCGTTTGGCGCCAAGCTGTGTTTGCGCATATTCAACCACCAGCGACAAATAAGCAAGGCATTCATCCAGCAGCAATTTTTTACGCGCATCCGCCCCATGACAAGGCCAATCAAACGCCAGCGCGGCATAATTGTGATACTTGGCAATCAAGCGCTCACCAAATTTCACCGTCGAGCGGCCGTCTTTACTGCTGCCGAAACCGTGCATCACAATCACCACATTTTCCACCGTATGCAGGTCTTTTTCGTAAAATAATTTGCAACGCACGCTGTAACCGCGCTCGTTGATGTCGAACAGTTTTTCCATATTGATTCACATCATTTCATTGTTCATGATTGGCATCATAACGCTATTGGCTTGCCGATAAAAGGCAAAGGCCGTCTGAAATGAAAGCCAGAGACCTTTATTTTCAGACGGCCTTTCTTCCCAATAAATAAATCACCGATTTGGCATCATCGCCTTCACCTGTGTGATGGTGTTCGGCAATCAACCAATCCAAACCGCTAAAGGCCGTCTGAAGCGTAGACAAATCAGCCAGCATATTGATGTCGCTCGGCCCTTTTGCCAATGCCGCTTGTTCAGGATGGAAAAACACACCGGCAAACAGGCCGTCTGAAACCAGCGCGTTAACAATATTCTGCGCCACACGGCTGCGCACCGGTTCAGCAAAATGGCAGTTAACCGAGCTAATCACCGCATAGGTTTCAGACGGCATCGCCATCTCAGCAACATCAGCCACGCATGCGGCAAAATCCACGCCTTTCAACGCCGCCAACTTTTGCGCCTTGGCAATGCCCACCACCGACAAATCCACCCCTTCCGCCAGCAAACCCTGCTGCGCCAAAAACACACCGTTGCGCCCTTCACCGGTCGCCAAATCCAATGCCCGCCCTGAAGCAGGCAAATACGGCTGAATACGGCGAATAAACTCATGCGGCTCAGTGCCGAATATAAATTCATCGGCGGCGTAGCGTTCGTCCCATTTGTTCATGGCTGCCTTCCAATAATATAAAATTATCAACCATGCCGTCTGAATGTTTCAGACGGCATGGTTGTAGTCATTTAAGATTCCAAAAGTGCTTCTATTTCTTTAGCTGCCTGCTGCAAATCCGGTAAAAATTCGAGCAATTCTTCCAAAGATTTTCTGATGATTGGCCCGTGCGTCAGTAAAGCACCGAGAAAATGGCCATTTTTATCATTAATTGGTACAGCAACCTCTACCAATCCAGCAATAAACTCCTGATCATCAATGCCATAGCCTCGTTTTTCAGTAGCTTTAACATCTGCCAAAAGCATATCTGGTTCGGTAATGGTATTTTGGGTCATACGTGTCAAAGTCATATTTTCAACCTGACGTTTGCGCCCGGCAGAATTCAAAGTGCTCAAATACAGCTTACCGCCGGCAGTGCAGTGAAGTGGCACTTGTGCGCCTACGGGCAGATAAACCTGCAAAGGCCAGTTGGTTTGCACGCGATCACTATAGGCCATCACATTACCGTGCGGAATACTGATGCCACAGGTTTCACCGACTTTGGCCGATAATCCGGTCAATATCGCTTCACGGTCGGCTTTAAAGCGTTTGTTCTGCCATATGTTAATGCTCATCCGCTGTGCCCGTGCTCCGGGTACCAACCCTCCCTGTAAATCAATCTGGATAAATCCTTCGTTTTCCAACAGCTGCAGCAAACGATGCAAGCTCGGTTTAGGAATGCCCAAATCCTTTATCAAATCATGCGGCGACAGTGGTCTTTCTGCCTTTGCCACCGCTTCCATTATTTCCAAAACCCGTGTTATCGACGAGCCTCTATTTGAGTCATTTTCTTTCATGAAGCGAATTATTAAAGTTTGAAATAAAACCTATATTTTAGGTGATTTTCTGCCAATCATAAATCTTTTGTACTAATCCTTCAAAAAATCTAATAAATTACATTTTAAATCATGTAGTTATATAAAAAATTCATCAATCTTCATATATTCAATATTGAACAGTTGATTTTTTTGTCTTATATTTCGCAAAACGATACAAAATGTATCGTTTTATAAAAATATCTACAAAGGAGGAAGATTATGTTGAGCCTGACCGGGATAATTCTATCCCTACTTTTACTGATGTTCCTAGCCTACCGCGGCCACAGTGTGTTGATATTGGCACCGGTATTGGCGATGCTAGCGGTGCTGTTCAGTGCGCCTTCCAATGAGTTACTGGGTACATATACGCAAGTGTTTATGCAGGGCATGGGCGGTTTTGCGGTGAAGTTTTTTCCGATTTTCCTGCTGGGTGCTGTGTTCGGCAAACTGATGGAGGATTCTGGAGCAGCACATACAATTGCTTATTCGCTGGTTAAGCGTTTGGGTAAACAACAGGCGATTTTGGCGATTGCGCTCTCTTCAGCGATTTTGACCTACGGCGGTGTATCGGTGTTTGTGGTGACATTTGCGGTGTACCCAATTGCAGCAGCTTTATTCCGTGAAATTAATATCCCCAAACGCCTGATTCCCGGCGCGATTGCCATTGGCTCGCTGACTTTCACCATGACCGCGCTGCCGGGTTCGCCCGCCATTCAAAATGCAATTCCGATGCCGTACTTCCAAACCGATGCTTTTGCGGCACCAGGCTTAGGTTTGATTGCTGCGCTGATTATGTTTGTCGGAGCAACATGGTGGATGAAAGGCCGTCTGAAAAGAGCTTTAGCTGCCGGCGAAGGTTATGGAGAGCATTACGACAGTCATGTTAAAGAACAAGATTTCAAACATTTACCGCCATTATGGGGAGCGATTGCACCCATTGTTTTGGTGATTGCATTGAACTATGTATTGACAAAATTCATGTTGCCGATGATGGATACTGCCTATTTGGCCGACAAAAAATTCGGCGGGGTAAGCATTAATGCAGTAGCAGGTTTGTGGGCAATTATCGTGGCCTTGGCGGCCGGCTGTCTGCTGCTGGTGTTTGCTAACATGAAATACTGGCGCAACCTGAAAAAGTCGGTTAACGACGGTGCGATGGGTTCGCTGCTGCCGATTTTCAACACGGCTTCGGAAGTCGGCTACGGCACGGTAATTGCGACTTTGGCGGGTTTTGTGATTCTGCGCGATTTTATGCTCGGCATTTCGCCCGGTAATCCGCTGATTTCGGAAGCAATTGTGATCAACGTCATGGCGGGCATTACCGGCTCGGCATCGGGCGGTATGAGTATTGCCTTGAGTGCGATGGGCGATACCTATATGCAGTTGGCCAAAGATTTCGGTATTTCGCCGGAACTGATGCACCGCGTGGCCTCGATTGCTTCCGGCGGTTTGGATGCCCTGCCGCACAACGGCGCCGTGATTACCATGCTGACCATTTGCGGCCTGACGCATAAAGAATCTTATTTAGATGTGTTTGTGGTGTGTGTGGTCGTACCTTTGGGGGCGCTGATAGCGGTACTGACCCTCGGCACGATGTTCGGCTCTTTTTAAACCGCTTAAGATTGGAGGCCGCCTAAACATGAAAACTGATGTTTTCAGACGACCTGTTTTAAACAAATAGCTATTTCTGAACTCGATAAACAATAAGGAGAAAGACATGTCTGCACCGATTGTTTTACCCCGCCTATTACACATTGGCAAGAATGCCTGTGAACAAATCCCGGCCACGCTGGCGGCGCTAGGCAGCAAAAAACCGCTGATTGTCACCGATAAAATGATGGTTAAACTTGGCTATACCGACCGTATCACCGATATTCTCAAAGCTGCCGGAATTTCGGCCGATATTTACGACGACACCGTACCCGAGCCGACCAATACATCGATTATGGGCGGTGTAGAGATGGTACAACACGGCGACTACGACAGCGTAATTGCATTGGGTGGCGGTAGCCCCATCGACAGTGCCAAAGCCATTGCGGTTATGGGTAAACACGGCGGCGTTATCCGTGATTATGTGTTTCCGCGTCAAGTCAACGAAGCAGGCTTGCCGCTGATTGCAGTGCCTACCACGGCCGGAACCGGTTCGGAATGTACCCGAGTCACCATCATCACCGACGAAACGGCCAGTGAAAAACTGGTTTGCATGGGCTTGGGCTTTATGCCCTCAGCGGCCATCGTGGATTACACTCTCACCTTAAGTGTGCCGCCACGCACTACGGCAGACACAGGTATTGATGCCCTAACCCATGCGATTGAAGCCTATGTCAGCAAAAAAGCCAATCCGTTCAGCGATATGCAGGCATTGGCCGCCATGAAGCTGATCGGCCCGAATTTACGCACTGCCTATCACGACGGCGCAAACGAAACCGCCCGCGAAGCAATGATGCTGGGCTCCATGCTGGCCGGTATGGCATTTTCCAATGCGTCGGTGGCGTTGGTGCACGGCATGAGCCGCCCGATTGGTGCGTTTTTCCATGTGCCGCACGGTTTATCCAACGCCATGCTGCTGCCGACGGTGACTGCTTATTCCATTCCTGCTGCCGAACAGCGTTATGCCGAATGCGCCCGCACCATCGGGGTGGCCACCGCCCAAGATTCCGATGCCGAAGCCAATCAGAAACTGTTGGCCGAACTGGAAGCCTTAAACCGAGAACTGAGTGTGCCCACGCTGGCTGAATTCGGCGTGCGTCAGGAAGATTTTGAGGATGTCATCGACACCATGGCTTCGCAAGCCTTGGCTTCCGGTTCGCCCGCCAATAATCCCCGTGTACCGGAACATACCGAAATCATCGACCTCTACCGCAAACTATGGTAAGGCCGTCTGAAAACTTTTTCATCCATTTCCAAATGCTTGTTTACTGTTTCGCAACACATTTCATTTATCAAGGAGAAATATCATGACTCAAACCATCGGTCACTACATCAACGGACAAATCATCGAAGATACGGCACGCACGCAAAATGTGTTCAACCCGTCTACCGGCGAAGTATCGGCGCAAGTTGCCTTGGCTTCTCAAAAAACCGTAGAAGAAGCCATTGCCGCCGCCGAGGCCGCTTTTCCCGCATGGCGCAACACCCCGCCGGCCAAACGTGCGCGCATCATGTTCCGCTATAAAGAGCTGCTTGAGCAAAACCGCGACAAAATCTGCCAATTAATCGGCTCGGAACACGGCAAAATCGTACACGATGCCGCCGGTGAACTACAGCGCGGTATTGAAAACGTCGAATTTGCCTGCGGTGCGCCTAATGCGTTAAAAGGCGAATACAGCAAAAATGTCGGTCCCGACATCGACTCTTGGAGCGACTTCCAACCTTTAGGCGTGGTAGCGGGGATTACACCGTTCAACTTTCCGGCCATGGTGCCGTTGTGGATGTTCCCATTGGCGATTGTCTGCGGCAATACCTTTGTTTTGAAGCCATCTGAACGCGACCCGAGCACCCCGCTGTTCCTTGCCCAATTATTGAAAGAAGCCGGTCTGCCCGACGGCGTATTGAACGTGGTTAACGGTGACAAAGAAGCTGTGGATACCTTGCTGACCGATTCACGCGTACAAGCTGTCAGCTTTGTCGGATCGACCCCGATTGCCCGCTATATTTACGCTACGGCCACGGCCAACGGCAAACGCTGCCAAGCCATGGGCGGCGCGAAAAACCATGCCATCGTAATGCCTGATGCGGATTTGGATAATGTAGTGAATTCCTTACTCGGCGCGGCATTCGGCTCTTCAGGCGAACGCTGTATGGCGCTGTCTGTGGCGGTGGCCGTGGGCGATGAAATCGCCGATAAAATGGTGGCCAGTATTAAAGAAGGCATGAAAACCATGAAAGTCGGTGCCTTCTCCGACGAAAGCAACCACTTCGGCCCGTTGATTACCGCCGAACACAAAGCCAAAGTCGAAGGCTACATCGACAGCGCGAAAAGCCAAGGGGCAACAATTGTGGTTGACGGCCGCAATCCGGAAGTACCGCAAGAATTCGCCAATGGCTTCTACATGGGCGGCACCCTGATTGACCATGTGACACCGGAAATGACCAGCTATCAGGAAGAAATTTTCGGCCCGGTCTTGCAAGTTGTCCGCGTGAAAACCATGCAGGAAGCCATGCAGCTGATTAACAACCATATTTACGGCAACGGCACCTGCATCTACACCCGTGACGGTGAAGCCGCACGCTACTTTGCCGACAATATCCCCGTGGGCATGGTCGGCATCAATATCCCGCTGCCTGTGCCGGTGGCTTATCACAGCTTTGGCGGTTGGAAACAGTCGGCCTTCGGCGATTTGGGCACATACGGCCCGGACGGTGTACGCTTCTATACCCGCCGCAAGACAGTCACCCAACGCTGGCCGACTTCGGAAGTGCGCGAAGGTGCGGTATTCTCGATGCCGACATTAGGTTAATCTGTTGATTGATTAGGCCGTCTGAAAAGCAACTTTGATTTCAGACGGCCTCTTACAAAGGAATATCATATGGCAATTCAAAACATCTTATTCATCGGCTTGGGCAACATGGGTGCGCCGATGGCCGCCAATTTGTTGAAACACGGCCACCAATTAACTGTTTCCGACCTGAATCCCGAAGCTGTTGCCAAGCTGACTGGACAAGGGGCGCAACAGGCCGAAGATTTAAAGCAGGCAGCCGCACATGCCGATGCGGTCATTTCCATGCTGCCCGCAGGCAAACACGTGAAAAGCATTTATATGGGCGAAGACGGTTTGTTCAAACATCTGAAAAAAGAGACGCTGGTTATCGATTGCAGCACGATCGCCACTGCCGAAGCCCTCGAATTGGCTACCGAAGCACAAAAATTCGGCCTCCGTTTTCTGGACGCGCCGGTATCAGGCGGCATTTCCGGTGCCGCTGCCGGTACACTAAGCTTCATTGTCGGCGGCAGCAAACAGGACTTTGAAGCTGCCAAACCGTTGTTTGAATTAATGGGTAAAAACATTTTCCATGCGGGCGAAAACGGTGCCGGACAAACCGCCAAAATCTGCAACAACATGCTCTTGGCGGTATTGATGACGGCCACCTCTGAAGCCATTGCCCTCGGTGTCAAAAACGGCCTTGACCCTAAAATCCTTTCCGACATCATGGCGGCCAGCTCGGGCGGAAACTGGGTACTCGACCGCTACAACCCTTATCCGGGTGTAATGGAAAACAGCCCGGCTTCCAACGGATACAAAAACGGATTTATGTCCGCACTCATGCTCAAAGACTTGAATATTGCGGAAAGCAACGCTGCCGCCGCCGGTTTGGCCACACCGATGGGCGCCGCCGCCACCAAGCTTTACCGTGAGCTTGCGGAAAAAGGCAAAGAAGATTTGGACTTCTCTGCCGTGATCAGTTTATATGATGAAAAAATTATCTGATTGCAACAATAATTAAACACTTTCCCCTGACACAAAGGCCGTCTGAAAAATCACTTTCAGACGGCCTCGATTTAAGCATTTTAGTTCATCAACTCATCCACCAATTCCTGCACGGTTTTGATTTTATCGATGGCGGAAATGCCGTTGCCCACCGATACATAACCCTGCTCGAAATTGCCTTCCAGCATGCCCAAGCGCATACCCGTGCCGGCGTTCATCAGCTTGGCGATTTCGCTTCGCGGCGCACCACTCTCGCTCAATTCAAAACATTGTTTGGCCAATTCGGTCGACAGCGAACGGTAGTAATAAGGCTCGGTGCGGAACAGCAATAAATCATTGGCGCTTGAATCGACAATCCAATCTTTCACTTTTTTGCTGGCACGGCATTCTTCGGTGGCGATAAAGGCCGTGCCAATCCACACGCCTTCCGCGCCTAAGGTATAAGCCGCCTGCACGCTGCGTTTATCGGCAATGCCGCCTGCCAGCATAATCGGCAAATCGACTTTGCCGACAAATTCGGCCAACACGGAAAAGCTGCCCATTTCTTTCATCGGCAAAGTACCGCCTTCATCAAAACCGGTCAACACCAAAATATCTGCGCCCAATTCCTGCGCTTTCAATGCATCAGGCAAATTCGGATTCGGCAGGCGGCAAATGATTTTGATACCGGCTTGTTTGAATTTGGCGTAAATCTCAGGGTCAAGTGCGCCATTATCCAGCACGACCGGCACACGCTCTTCGATAAACAAATCCACCATGTGCGGAATCAGCGAAAAATCGTAAGACAGAATAAATAGCACACCAAACGGCTTGTCTGTCAGCGCTTTCACTTTGCGAATCTCATTGCGCATACGCTCAATCACATCTTCATTAGAAGTCGGATTTGTGGTCTGCCCTGCGTGTGGTGCTAAAAAGCCCAAACCGCCGGCTTCAGCCACTGCCGCCACCAAGCGCGCATCGGTCAGCCAAGACATCGGTGCTTGCACGATTGGGTGTTTGATATTCAGGATTTCAGTAATGCGGTTTTGCATGATATTTTCTCGTTGCTTGATTAGGATGGGTGTATTTTATATTTCTAAAATAAAAATAAGAATAGCGATAAATCGAAATATAATTTTCATTATTGGAAACTTTAAACCATAAAAAAGGCCGTCTGAAAAAATTCTTTTCAGACGGCCTAGCATTATTTTTGCGACTGCGCTTTATTGCTCGAATAAATAAAATACAAAGCCACGGCCAAACAAGCAGCCGCCATCACTCGTTTCATCGAAAAATCAATGGCCTGATTACCAAACCAACCAAAATTATCAATCAGCAAACTCATCAACAATTGGCCGAAAATCACCGCCACAGTGGCCGTCGCTGCGCCAATGCGCTTTACCGCCAATACCATGGCTAAAATATACGGCACGCCGCAAAAAGCACCCATCAGCTGCCATTTGGGCACATCCATCAAACCAATTTCACGGCCTTGCTCAAAAAACAAAATCGCCAATCCGGTTACCAGCATACCTAAAAAAAACGTCAGAAAGGCCGTATGAAACACGCCTACTTGAATGCCTAATTTGCCATTAGTTGCCGATTGTACGCTCAATGTTGCACCGCCCAATACGGCTAATAAAACCATCACCAACGTCATCTCGTTCCCCTTAAATCATCATTAAAATCAATGCCAATACAATAAAAAACAGAGCAAAAAGCCGTCTTTTATCAATCTGCAAACGCGGCAGGCCAAACCAGCCGAAATGGTCGATCAATAGGCTTTTGGCCACTTGGCCAAACAATACGCCCACCATCGTTAAAGCAATCCCGATTTGTGGCGTTACCAATGCCAGAATCACCACATAAATCGGCCCTAAAATACCGCCAATCAACGTCCAATTCGGTTGGCTGAATAAAGACGGCGTGTTGCGCGGCGCAAAAAACAGCAACAATAAAAAACTCAATACCGAGCCGACCGAAAAAATGCTGAAAGTCGCCCACAGTTTGCCGACATTTTGGGACAATGTGGCAAGCAGCCCTGCTTCCACCGACAGCCCCATGCCCGCCAAAATCACAATCAGAATTAAAATAAAATGCATACCTGCCTACTTGTGCTGAATAAAAAAGCCCGTATTCTAAAGCCGTTTTTATTGCTAAAAAATGCTATAATTTCAAAAATACTTTTTCAAAATCTGCACAGATGTATGCTTATACCAAGCTCAACCAACTCAACATCCGCGCATTTCGCTACTATGTTGAAGTGTGTCATCAGCAAAGTTTTTCACTCATCGCCCGCAAAGAAAATGTTTCCGCTTCCATGATTTCGCGCACCATTGCCCAACTAGAAGAAGCGCTGGGCGCATCACTGCTTTATCGCAATACCCGTTCGGTAACGCCCACGGAAGCTGGGCTGATTTTTCTTGAAACTGCCGAAAAAATTTTGGCAACGTTAGACGGCTCGGTGCAAGAATTGCATGACTATGCGCAAGAAGTACAAGGATTGGTGCGCATCAGTGCCCCGCTCAGCTTTACAAGGCACCACATCATGCCCTATTTGGCCGGATTAAAAAGCCAATACCCCAAATTGCAATTGGAATTAAACCAGTCCGACAGCTATGTCGATCCGCATAAACAAGGGGCGGATTTGATTTTCCGCATCGGCT
This sequence comes from Neisseria sp. CCUG17229, assembly GCF_047839235.1. Classification (NCBI taxonomy): domain Bacteria; kingdom Pseudomonadati; phylum Pseudomonadota; class Betaproteobacteria; order Neisseriales; family Neisseriaceae; genus Neisseria; species Neisseria sp. CCUG17229. The sequence continues at coordinate 895,364 of NZ_CP181247.1, read as the reverse complement.
CTTTAACCGATTCCACTTTGCATGCCCGCATTGTAAGCAAGGTTGATTATGCTTTATTCGCCGCGCCCGATTATGTACAAAAATATGGCACACCCAACAGCTTGGCGGATTTGAATGAACATGAAAGCGTGGTATTCAAAGGCCATCTCGGCGTTGAGCCTTGGTTTGTGCAGCAACACAAGCAATGGCAACGCATTACTTTACCGATTGCTTTTGCCGTTAACGACGGCGACAGCCTGCTGACTGCCGCTGAATCCGGCATCGGCATCGCCATGCTCCCCGACTGGCTGGCCAAACAATCAGTCAAACAAGGCAAACTGCTACCGATTCTGACGCAATACTCATGGTTTGCCAGACCGGAACCCATCCACATCGCGATGATTTACCCCAATGTGCAAAAACCGCCACGCAATGTGCGGGCGGTAATGGATTATTTTATTGAACAATATGAATCCAATCTTTGAATGCTGATTATCCGAATCAAACAAATAAAACATGCCGTCTGAAAAATTTCAGACGGCATGTTCTACCTCTCAATTAAAAACAAGTTTACAAAGGCTTATGAATCTTAAAGCCCCCGTCCACCAAAATCTCAGCCCCTGTGATGAATTTTACTTCATCGCTTGCCAAAAACAGCGTGGTATGTGCCACATCAAGCGGGTCGCCCATGCGTCCAAGCGGGTTGAAGCTGGCGATTTCTGCCAATTTTGCATCGCTGGAATACTGCTTTGCCATAGGGGTCAAAATCGGACCGGGCGATACGGAATTGACACGGATATTGTATTTGCCCAGACGTGAAGCCATGGCACGGGTCAAGGCATCAACCGCCCCTTTGGACGCTGAATACGAAATACCCGCAATGCCTTCGCCTGCCACGTGTACGCCTAGGGTATTGATATTGACAATCGAGCTGATGTCGTTTTTCTTCATATAAGGCACAACGGCGCAAATCCCCAAAAACGCCCCTTCGGCATTGACTTTCATCACTTTTTGCCATTCTTCCAAAGACGCATCTTCGTATTTCCAGTCTTTACCGCCAATGGCAGCGTTATTGACCAAAATATCAATTTTGCCGAATTTAGCCACAACTTCTTGGATAACTTTTGTCCAAGACCGCTCGTCTGCGATGTCGTGGACAATGCCCAACGCCACATCGCCATACTCGCCTTGAATGTCGGCAACCAAATCCTTAATCGCCTGCTCTTGCACATCGGTAATAATCACGGCCGCCCCTTCACGGGCAAACACCCGAGCGGTCGTCTCGCCCATGCCACTGGCGGCACCTGTGATAATGGCGACTTTATTGACTAATCGTTTCATATTCAATCTCCTTAACTGATTGATTATTGATAAATTATTTTCTCAACCCATACTGATACGGCACACCCAAATGCTCTCGCAACGTTGAGCCTTCATAATCAGCATGATAAATCCCCCGCTCCTGCAAAATCGGCACGACTTTTTCCACAAATTCACGCACGCCTTTTTGGCTATCGGGGGCAAGCGAAAAGCCGTCTGTCGCCCCTGCTTTAAACCACTTTTCCATAAAATCTGCCACATCGCTTGCCGTGCCGACCACCACAGGGTGATAGTTAATCACGCCATTGGCAAGGGCTTCTTTGGGCGACATACCTTGCTTGATGAGTTCTACCGCTCGTGGCGAACGTGGGTCGTGTGGGTGCGGTGTGGCTTGGTTTTGTAAGGATTTTGGCAAAGGCTCATTCAAATCAAGCCCGTGCAAATTCACGCCGATCATCGCCGACAAATAGCGGATTTGCCCATAAAATTCATCATCACTCATAAAATCAATGAGCTTCATTCGGCGAGCCAACGCTTCTTCGTAAGTATCGCCAATCGTGAACATAAATCCGCTAAACATATTGATGTCATCAGCATCTCTGCCATGCTGTATGGCACTTTGTTTTAGCACATTGCGGTAGGCTGTCGCTTCGTCAATCGTAAAGGGATTGGCATACACACCACTGGCAAAACGCCCTGCCAGCTCCACACCTTCATGGCTTGGGCCTGCCTGAAAAATCGGCGGTTGCCCTTGTGGTGTGGCAGGAATGGGCAATGCCCCTTTGACTTGATAATGCTTGCCTTTGTAATTGGCAGGCTTGATTTGGCTCATGTCGGCAAATACGCCTGTGGTTTTGTCCGTGATGTAGGCATTTTCGCCAAAACCGCCCCACAAGGTTTGCACCGCTTCCACCATTTCGTGTGCCATTTCGTAGCGGGTGCTCGTGTCGGGCAAGGGCTTGTCGCCAAAATTGTAGGCGGTCTCACGTGTGCCTGTGGTAACCGCATTCCAGCCGACACGCCCTTTGCTTAGTGTGTCCAGCGTTTTTAATTGACGAGCCAAATTATAGGGCAAATTGTAAGTCGTGGAAAAAGTCGCCACCATGCCGATTTTTTGCGTGGCGTAGGCAACAGCAGAGAGCATAACCATAGGTTCAAGCGGAAAGGCAGGCGAACGGGTAGAAATGTCCGTGCCACCGCCCGCCCCGCCAAAAGACGGGGTATCGGCAATAAAGAGCGTATGGATTTTGCCTTTTTCAGCCGTTTTTGCCATTTGGACATAAAAATCAATGTCGGTATAGGCTCGCTCGTTGCTGTCCGCCAGTCGCCACGACTGGAACTCTCCGCCATAGCCTGAAACCAGTTGCAGGGCGAGTTTGATTTGTTTATTGGAATTATCAAGATAATCAGCCATGTTATTTCTCTCTTATGGTTAGGGTATGGGGATATTATAGGTTTTTATTTTTAAAATAAGAATGGCGAAAAATGGGAAGTTGGTTTTTTGATTTGGAAAGATGGTTTCGGGCAATTAAAAAAACATTTCAATCATACTTGAAATATTGAAATTTCTTGTTATAATTACGCCTATGAATACGATACAAGCAAGCAAACTCTTTGAGAGCCTGTCTTCTCCGATAAGACTGGCGATTTTTCAACAACTTACCGCCGCAGGCAGTACTGGCATGATTGCTGGCGACTTGGCAAAACAGCTTAACCTTGCCCCGAATAATGTGTCTTTTCATCTAAAAAGCCTGTTGCATTCGGGGCTTGTGCGTGTGGTGCAGGAAGGACGGCACATGCGTTATTTTGCCGAGCTGGATTTGATGATGGCATTGACCCATTTTCTGACCCAAAACTGCTGTTCTCAAACAGGCGAATCTTGCCAGTGATTTTCAGGCAGCCTGAAAAATTATTGCCAAATATTTCTATATTTCTTGAAAGATTGGAGTAACTATGAACATCACCATTTATCACAACCCAAACTGCGGTACTTCACGCAATGTGCTGGCACTCATCCGCCACGCTGGTATTGAGCCACACATGATTGAATATTTGAAAAATCCGCCTGATGAAGCGACTTTGCGTAATTTAATCAAACGCATGGGCATCACGCCCCGCCAGTTACTTAGGACGAATGTAGTGCCGTATGAAACGCTTGGTTTGCAAAACGAAAAGTTAAGCGATGACGAACTCATCACCGCCATGCTTCGTGAACCGATTTTAATCAATCGTCCGATTGTGGTGAGCGAAAAAGGCGTGAAATTATGCCGTCCGTCCGAAACAGTTTTGGCATTTTTACCGCCTTTTGCGACCCCGTTTGTCAAAGAAGACGGCGAAATTATTAATCATAAGGAGTAAATCATGGGGTTGTTTGAACGTTTTTTAAGCCTTTGGGTGGCGTTGGCGATTGTGCTGGGCGTGATTTTGGGTGTTTGGTTTCCCAATGTATTTCAATGGGTTGCATCTTTGGAAGTGGCTCATGTGAATTTGCCTGTGGCGATACTGATTTGGCTGATGATTTATCCGATGATGATTCAGATTGATTGGTCGGCAATCAAAGACGTGGGCAAAAAACCAAAGGGCTTATTTTTAACCTTATTTATCAACTGGTTGGTCAAGCCGTTTACGATGGCGGTGTTCGGCTGGTTATTTTTTCGGGTGTTTTTTGCAGGTTGGGTGGACGCACAGTCGGCACAAGAATACATTGCCGGCATGATTTTGCTGGGTGTGGCACCGTGTACGGCAATGGTGTTTGTGTGGTCGCAACTGGTCAAAGGCGACCCCAATTACACTTTGGTGCAGGTTTCGGTCAATGATTTGATTATGATTGTGGCGTATGCTCCGATTGCAGGCGTATTGCTCGGCGTAAGCGACATAGAAATTCCGTGGAACACCTTGATTTTAAGCACGGTTTTGTATGTGCTGCTGCCCTTGCTGGCAGGCTGGCTTACCCGCTCTTATTTACAAAAATCGGGTAAATCGGTGGCACAATTTTCAGGCAACCTAAAACCCTTTTCCGTGATGGGCTTGATTTTGACGGTGGTGTTGCTGTTCGCCTTTCAAGCCCAAACCATTATTGCCAACCCTTTGATTATTTTGCTGATTGCCATTCCCCTGCTGGCACAGACTTACGGCATTTTTGCCTTGGCTCACGTTTTGGCAAAATGGCTCAAATTACCACACGAAATTTCCGCCCCTGCGTGCTTGATTGGCACGAGTAATTTTTTTGAATTGGCGGTGGCGGTGGCAATTTCTTTGTTCGGTTTGCATTCTGGGGCGGCATTGGCAACGGTGGTCGGTGTGTTGGTGGAAGTACCTGTGATGCTCTCGCTGGTGTGGTGGCTTAATCGGCAGGCAAAATAACGATATGCCGTCTGAAAGTTTCAGACGGCATATTTACCTTAAAACAATCAAACCTTCACCACAATCTTCCCAATCTGCTGATTGCTTGCCATATATTCGTGGGCTTTAACCATCTCGTCAAAGGCAAAGATTTTGTCAATTTCAGGGCGTAATTGACCGTTTGCCAAGCCGTCATAGACAAATTGTTTCGCCATTGCCAATTTTTCAGGTACGGTGGTAATTTCAAAGAGTTCATAACCTCGCACGGTCAAATGTTTGCCCAAAATCGGAAAGACTGGTACGGCAATATCATCGTGGCTTAACGCCCCATAAATGATATAGCGACCGTCTTGTGCCATGGCGTTGATGATTTTGGCGGCTTCTTGTCCGCCCACAGGGTCAAACACCACATTCACGCCTTTGCCGTTTGTGATTTTAAGAAGTTTGGCGGTTACATCGTCTTCGGTTGTGGCAATCACAAAATCCGCTCCTTTTTCCAAAAGCACATCGCCTTTGGCGTGGGTGCGAGATAAGGCAATCACGGTTGCCCCTTGCATTTTGGCGATTTGGATACTGGCTAAACCAACCGAACTGGTTGCACCGCCCAGCACCACCACATCGCCTTTTTGTATTTTGCCAAACTCAATCAGTCCGCCATAAGCGGTAACAAACGCCATCCAACTGGCGGACGCTTGTTCCATTGTCAGATTGTCAGGGTGCTTGACGACTGCGTGTTTGGGCATATTAACAATCTCGCCGTAAGTGCCGTATTCGGTGAACATAAAGGACGGAATAATGCTGACCTTATCGCCAATGGCAACTTCGTTCACACCCTCGCCAATAGCCACAACCACGCCTGCCCCTTCATAACCCAAAGTCGCAGGGAATACAGGGTCAATCACATACGCCCCTTCTCGGTACATCATTTCGGCACGGTTTAAGCCTATGGCTTGGATTTGGATTTGCACTTCATTTTCTTTTGGTGCAGGAACTGCCACATCAACGATTTGCAAGACATCAGGCGAACCTGTTTTTGTAAATTGGATTTGTTTGCTCATTTGAAACGCTCTCTTTAATTAAAAACAATGCGCGCATCTTAAAGCAATCTTTTCTCCGTAAAAACAATATCAATGACAAAGCTCTTTTGCTTAAATTGCACGAATTAATCTTTCAGACGGCCTGAAACCATTTTGCAAAACAGGCAAGAAAAAACACCGCTTGCAAACGGTGTTTATCACTATTTAGCCAATTACTCGGGTTTCGCTAATCATAAAATCGGCAATACGTTCTTTAATCAGCCAGCGACCGTTTTGTTTGGTATAGGTGTCGTTGTAGCGCACGCTGTGTTCTAGCAGGGTTTGTTTACCCTGTTTTTCTTCCACCAGTTTCACCAAACAATAATTGATTGCCGTGGCGTTGTTTTCATCTTGGAAGGTAACGGTGTGCTGACCGTTCAAATGATAAACGCTGTGAAAAGGTGCAAGATATTCGGCAAACACTTTTTCTATTTCGGTACGCCCTGCCATCTCAAACACCAGCTTGCCACCGATATAGGTATGCACAACGGCATCGGGTGTGAATAAAGGCATTTGCTCGGCGACTTTTTTCTCGTCCGCCAGATTGGAAAAGGTGTCGACTAAGTCTTTGAGTGCCAAGCGGTCGGTGATTTGTTGTGCGTTCATTGTTATTCTCCAAAATAATCAAAAATTAAAAGCTTGCCATATCAATCACAAAGCGGTATTTCACGTCGGATTTTTCCATTCGCTCATAAGCGTGGTTAATCTCCGCCATTTTTATCATTTCTACATCAGACACAATGTTGTGCGCCCCGCAAAAATCCAAAAGCTCTTGGGTTTCTTTAATGCCGCCGATGACCGAACCGGCAATGGAGCGGCGGCCAAGTAACAAAGGCGTGGTCTGCATTTTTTCTGCAATTTCGCCTACCAACCCCACCAATACCAAAGTCCCGTTTAATGTCAGTGTGTGCAAATAGGGATTGACATCATGTTCATACGGTACGGTATCAATAATCACATCTAATTGATTGGTAACGCTTTGCATTTGGGTTTCATCGCTTGAAATAATCACCCGGTCTGCACCCAAACGGCGGGCATCGTCGAATTTATTGACACTGCGTGAAAACAGGATAACTTCCGCGCCTAAGGCTTTTGCCAGTTTGATTGCCATATGCCCCAGTCCTCCCAAACCAATCACGCCGACTTTTGAACCTTGACCGACATTCCAGTGTTTAAGGGGCGACCAAACGGTAATACCGGCACACAAAATAGGGGCAACGGCTTTGGTGTCTAAATTTTCAGGGATTTTTAATAAAAAATCCTGATTGACTGTGTAGCTCTTTGAATAACCGCCATAAGTCATCATTCCGTCAACAGGATCAAGGCTGCCATAAGTAAGCGTATGCCCTTTTTCACAATAATTTTCTTCACCGTGCAAGCAAGGCGGGCATTCACGGCAACTGTCCACCATACAGCCGATACCGACCAAATCGCCTACTTTGAAATTTTTGACTTTCCCTCCGATTTCAGTAACCCGTCCGATAATTTCGTGCCCCGGCACAATCGGGTAACTTGACCAGCCCCAATCATTCCTGACCGAATGTAAATCGGAATGACATACCCCGCAATAATGAATATCCAGTTTCACATCGGTATCACGCAAATCATGACGTTCAATGGTGTGTGGTACAAGCGGCGTATTTGCCGACAAGGCGGCATAACTTTTAACGGTCTGCGGCATTTCAGAACTCCTTACAGATTAAAAATATTGAATGAGTACATCTTAAGCCCATAAATTGTTAAAATATATACCGATTACACAAACAAACTGTTTAGAGGATTGAAACAATGACCCGCTTCGACGACCTCCATCTATTCATCACCATCGTTCAGGCAGGCAGTTTTACCAAGGCGGGCGAACAATTGGGCGTATCCAAATCCGCCCTGTCGCAAAGCATCGCCAACTTGGAAAACCGCCTGAATATCCGCCTGCTCAACCGCACCACAAGAAGCGTCTCGCCCACACCCGAGGGGCTGACGCTGTATAACGACATCGCCGCGCATTTTTCGGCAATTGGAGAAGGCTTGGCAAAATTAACGGAAAATCAGGAAAATATCGCAGGCACGGTACGTATTAACGCCAGTGAAATGGCGATAGAAACCGTCATTCTGCCGAAACTGGCCGCCCTTTTGACCGTGCATCCGCTGATTTCGCTGGAGCTGCACGGCGACAATAACTTCGTGGATATTGTCTCGGCGGGCTTTGATATGGGCGTACGCTTGGGCGGCGCAGTGGCGGACGGTATGGTGGCGGTCAAAATCTCGCCGCCGCTGACTATGGCAATCGTTGCCACGCCGCAATACTTACACGGCAAAAATCTGCCAAAAACCATTGCCGAGCTGGATAATCACCGGCTTATCAATGTGCGCTTTGCCCCCGACAGACCGCCGATTGCGTGGGATTTTTTGGTGAACGGCGAGCAGGTGGAATACACGCCCAAAGCGCAAATCATCGCTAACACCAACCCTTTGCAAGCGGCCAGAAATCATCTGGGTATCGCTTTTGTCGGCTTGAAACAGGTAGAACAGGACTTGCAATCGGGCAAATTGGTGGAACTGCTTGGCGGTTATCGTATGACTTATGAGCCGTTTTACGCTTACTATCCCAGCCGCAAACACCATTCACGGGCGTTTGAGCTGGTGCTGGAAGCGTTAAGGAGTAATTATTTCAATAATCTTTCTATAAATTAAATCACCATTTGCTAAAATACCGCAAAACCATTGCCAAAACCGCACAAATGAACCCTAAAAACACCAGCTTTCACGCCCTAGAAATCTTTTTGGCCGTTGCCAAAGAGAAAAACTTTTCCGAAGTCGCCCGCCGTTATGACATGGCAAGTTCGGTGATTTCCCGCCAAATCAAACAATTGGAGGACGATTTCGGGCAAACGCTGTTTTATCGCAATACCCGCTCCATGATGCTTACCCAAGCTGGCGAGCGGTTTTGTGGCTACGCTCAAACCATACTGCACCAATTTGACCGTCTGCACCATGATATGTACCAAACCGACAGTGAGCCAACAGGCATTGTCCGCATTAACGCCCCTGTATTTTTCGGGCAAAAACACCTAACGCTCCATTTGCCAGAACTACAAACTCGCTACCCCAAACTCAATATTCATCTGACCCAAACCGATGATTTTATTGACCCATACAGCCAAACGGCAGATTTGATTGTGCGTGTGGCAAGCCTTGCCGACAGCAATTTAAAGATGAAAATCATCGCTCGCCAGCGACATTTTCTTTTGGCGTCGCCCAACTTTTTGGATAAATTTGGCACACCTAAAAGCATGGACGATTTGCCCCATTATCAAGGCTTGTTTTATCGTGGACAGCTTGGGGTTTTGCATTGGCGGTTTGGCAAGGCAGGGCAAATCATTGATGGACAGCCTTATTTTGTTAGCAACAACGCCACGAGTTTGATAGAAATGGCGGTCAATGGCTTGGGGATTGTGATGATGCCCGATTGGGCAGTGGCGGACGAAATCCGCTCGGGCAAACTTATTCCCATTTTGGCGGATACACCCATTTCCAGCGATTTGCAAGACATCTACATCGCCCTACTCACGCCACAAAGTACCTACCGCCCACACAATGTACAGACGGTTATGGATTTTTTAGTAGAAAAATGGAATCAGGGGGAAGATTGGCGGGTTTAATTTTTATAACAAAAACACCGCTTATCCCACGATAAACGGTGTTTTTATCTCAAAAATTATTTCACACGCTCGCCAATCCATTCTGCCACGTCATCATTGATTTTTTGCCCGCCTTTTTCAAGCATCAGCAAATGCCCAAAATTAGGATACAGCACCAAACTTTTGTCATTTGATCTGGTTTCATTATAAAAATCAATGGCATCTTGTGGTAAAACGAACACATCTTTATTACCGCTAATCAGCATCACTGGAGCGGTAAATTGGCGGGCGTTGTCTTTTAGGTATTCAAGCCCTTCTTTAAAGCTGTTGGGGAAAGAGACCGAAAATTTTTCTAACATCAATGGGTCATTATCAAGCGACAAGCCAGCACCTTCAAAAGGGATATTGAGCGTGGTTAAAGAAACCGAACCATCGACAAAGCTGTTTTTGGGCTCAGGGCGTGGCAGGTAGCCAAAATTCATCTGATGATAACGAAGCACGCCTGCCGCCAAAATAAAGCCGTTCACGTCATTGGGGTATTTGGTGCCGTAGAGTGCCGAAATGTGTCCGCCCATGCTGTGGCCCAGTACAAAAATAGGCGTGTTTGGGTATTCTGCCTTGGCCTTTTTCACGACCAGACGTAAATCTTCCACCATTTCAAAATAGCTGTTGATGTGAATGCTGTCTCGACCGTCTGATTTGCCGTGCCCACGGTGATCAAAGCGGTATACGCCAATGCCGTCTGCATTCATTGTTTTGGCAAAATCGCCAAACACGCCCGAATGGCTCGCCAAACCGTGCGAAATCACGACAATGGCTTTGGGTTTGGCGTGTGGAATGTCTTTTTGCAAGTGCAATTTTAAGCCGTCTTGGGTTTTGATTTTTTGAATGTTTTGCGTGGCAACCCATTGTTGCACAGCGCTATCGGGCGCGTTTTGCGCCAAAGCCAAAGAATTTGCTGAAAATGCCAATGCTAAAGCTAAAAAAGCCGGTTTCATGATGTGTTTCATTGCATGCCCTTTTGGAAATGATGGAATAGGCTTTCAGTATAGGATTTTCAAATCTTTAGATAAATAGCGATTTTTGAAAACAATATTTTCATTTTTAAAAGGATTATTTTACGGCTGCTTAATCAAAAGGCCGTCTGAAAACCTGTTACAGCTTTCAGACGGCCTATCATTTAACCATTGAATTCAAAAATCTATTTATAAATCAACCGGTTGCCAATCCTGTCCTTGAACAGGCGGCAGCCACTGGCCGCCTTGCTGGCAGAAGCCCCACAGCATATCCGGAATGCCATAATGGTCGTCTTTTTGCGGGTCAAGCGTGCTGACAATCTGATCATCTTGGCCGTTTTTCAGCAGCGTGCCAATATTTGGATTAATCATCACGGCTTTACCCAATGCGATAAATTCTGCAAAACCTGTGGCATAAGCTTCACGGATTTGTTGGCCGCTGAGCAAGTTGCCCACACCGATTAAAGGCAAGCGGCCGGCGATTTGGCGGTGAACCAGTTCCATGCGGGTCAGATTGGTGTCTGCGCCACGGCGGGCTTTTTTGCTGAATTCCCACAGTGAAATATGCAGATATTGCAAGGGTTTGTCGCACAATGCATCAATCAGGGCGAAGGTATCGGCCATGGTCAAGCCGTGTTCGCCCGGCTCTTCCGGTGAAAAACGGTAGCCGATGATGAAGTCGGGCTTTTGGTGTTTTTTACGCACATTTACAACGGCATCCACCACCGCCAATGGGAATTTCAAACGTTTTTCAAGGCTGCCGCCCCAAGCATCGTCGCGTTTATTGAATTCGCCCGAGAAAAACTGCTGAATCAAATAGCCGTTGGCACCATGAATTTCCACGCCGTCAAATCCGGCCAAAATAGCCAATTCGGCGGCATTGGCAAACGCTTGAATCAGCGACAAAACTTCTTCTTCCGTCGCCGCTTTGGCACCGCTTGGCTCATGGTCGGACGGTGCAATCAATGCTTGGCCGTCGAGCAAGTCTTTGACGGCTTCTTTGCCGCCGTGATGAATTTGCAAAATCGCTTTGGCTCCTTGATTTTGCAAGGTTTGGGCAAGCTGTTTCAAACCTGCCAGATGATGTTCATCGATGGCTTCTGGCTGGCCGGCAAATGCTTTGCCGTTTTTCGCCACCAAGGTTGCGGCGGTGATAAACATGCCGATGTCACCGGCGCGGTTGCCGACAAATCGCTCTTCCTGCTCGCCCAATGTGCCGTCAGGATTGGATGCAAAATGCGTCATCGGCGCGACTACTAATCGGTTTTTGATGGTTACGCCGTTGTTTAAGGGGTAAGGGGTGAATAAATCAGTCATAAATACCTCTGTGCTACGTTGATTAAGTGCCAATTTAATAATTTTGTAAAATTATATTTTTTACAATTTAATAAGAAAACCAAAATCATGGTTTGCCATGATTCAGATGGTTGATTTCGATGATTACACAGATTGCGCCACAATTTTGCGCAACAATGCGATTTCGTCAGCCGATAAATTCAGGCATGTGCCCATTTTTCCGGGAATCTCTACCGCTTGGTGCTCCAAGGCTCTGCCGCTGTTGGTCAGTCGGATGATGACGCTGCGTTCGTCTTCAATGCTGCGCGTGCGCTCGACCAATTCTTTGGCTTGCAAACGTTTGAGCAGTGGCGTGAGTGTACCGCTGTCGAGATGCAGCTTTTCGCCCAACTCGCCCACGCTTTGTTCGCCATGTTCCCACAACACCAGCATGACCAAATATTGCGGATAGGTCAAATCCAACGCTTGCAGAAAAGGCGTATAGCGGCGGGTGATTTCTTTGGATAAAGCATAAAGCGGAAAACACAATTGGTTTGAAAGCTTGAGTTGCTCGTACATGGCAGTTATCTAGATGAAATAAAGACAATTCTATCACATCATTATATTGTTCAAAATTTAATTTTCTAAAGATAACCATAGCGACCATGATAAAGGCCGTCTGAATGTTTCAGACGGCCTACCTAACGCTTACCAATGCAATACTGCGCTCTCTTCAATCAGCACGCGGCCTAAATGGGTTTTGTTTTGTTGCGCTTCCCAATCCGGATAACCGAAGGCAATGCCGTGCAGCAATTTATATTCATCAGATACGCCCAATTCACGGCGGATATCATCGGCAAACAAACCTAAAAACAACATCGGAATGCCGCCAAAGCTACGCGCGGTCAGCGACAGTAAAAAGGTTTGCGAATACATGCCCATGTCGGCAGCGATGTTGACATCATGATTATCCACGCTCGGCATAAACAAAAACGCCATGTGCGCCGCGCCGTAGCCAGTGATGTTTTGCTCGATCACCGGCTGGCGGCCGGCTTTGTCTTCACGCGGCACACCGAAGCTGGTCGTGAACACGTGCGCATATTGATTACGCCAGCGTGGTTCATAAATGCCGGTAAATTTGCTTTGGTCAAACTCAAAATCCGGGCTGAATTTGCCCTCGCGGAATCGCTCGCCGATGATTTTGTGCAAGCGCTGCAAGGTTTCGCCCGAAGCAATATGCACCAACCAAGGCTGGGTATTGCAGGCAGACGGCGCATTTTGCGCATCAGCAAGAATCTGTTTGATTTCCGCTTCGGTCATCTCGGTCGGCAGAAATTTACGGATAGACTGGCGGGTTTTGACGGTGGTTTCAAAATCTAACATGGCGCTCTCTTCATTGAACAATAGAATGGCGTTTAGTTTATTTTGTTGAAAACAAAATAAGAAGCCACTAAAATGGAAATCCATCTTCCATAAACGGAAACTTTATGAACCTCAATGCCCTACGCTTATTCGTTGCCGTTGTGCAAGACGGCAGCTTGTCGAAAACCTCAGAAAAATTAGGCGTACCAATTGCCACCATCAGCCGCCAAATCAGCGAGCTGGAAAAATCGCTGAATATCCAATTGTTTGACCGCTTCAAATCAGGCGTGAAGCCGACCATGGCGGGGCAACGGCTGTATGAGCAGGTGTATGTCAGCATGGATAATCTGGTTAACGCCGAGCAAGTCTTGTTTGCCGAACAAGGCCGTCTGAAAGGCTTATTACGCATTTCCGCTCCACCCGATTGCACGCCGGTGCTGGCTTGGATTGCGGCATTTCAGGCGCAGTTTCCGTTGATTCAAGTACATTGCACCATGACCGACCGCGTGCTGGATATGACGGCAGACGGCATTGACGTGGCTTTCCGCATGGGCGAATTGCACGGCGACAATTTTATTGCCAAAAAAGTATTGTCAGTCGGCGCGAAATGGGTGGCGCACCCAGATTTATTGACCAAATTCGGTACCCCGCAAAATTTGACTGAATTAGCCGCTTTACCCGTGGCCGGTTGGGCGCGCAATGGCGAAAACACGCTTAAAGTGATGGTGGGCAAGCAAGCGCATTTTGTGCCTTATGTGTTTGCCTGCAATGAAAGCTCAGCCTTGGAATATATGGCCATCGTGGGCAAAGCGGTGTGCCAATTGGCAGATTATTCGGCCAATCGGTTGATCGCGCAGCATGGTTTGGTGGAAGTTTTGGCTGATGTGGATTTCCCGCGCTACGATATTTCGATGATTTACGTGGCACACCGCTATCCTTCCAGCATTGTGCGGGCGTTTGTAGAATTTGTCGGACAGCAGCTTGAGGCCATCTGAACTTTACACAACAATCTTGTTGAGATGCTTTTTCAGACGGCCTAGATAGGTCTATAATATGAAAACAATTTTCTCAACTTCCAAACCCGTAAAGGAATCAATATGTTTGGTATCACTAAAGAACAAGTATTGGACGCTTTCACCTTCCGTTCGGCCTGTTGCTACTACGATCCCGAGCGCAAAATCAGCGATGAAGATTTTAATTATCTGTTGGAGCTTACTCGTTTGTCGCCAAGCTCGGTCGGCTCTGAACCGTGGAAATTTCTGGTGATTCAAAGCCCCGAATTGCGCGAAAAACTCAAGCCCTTCAGCTGGGGCATGGCGCGACAATTGGATGCGTGCAGTCATTTGGTGGTGTATTTGGCCAAGAAAAACGCCACTTATGATTCCGATTTCCTGCGCGCCGGTCTGGAAAAACGCGGCCTGACCGATGAGCAAATGGCCAAAAGCGTGGCGATTTATGAAAATTTCCAAAAACACGACATTGAAATCTACGGCAGCGAACGCGCCCTGTTTGACTGGACCGGCAAACAAACCTACATCGCCTTGGCCAATATGATGACCGGCGCGGCCTTAATCGGCATTGACTCTTGTCCGGTAGAAGGCTTGGATTATAAGGAAGTCAACCGTATCTTGGTTGAAGAAGGCCTGTTTGATCCCGAAGAATGGGGCGTTTCCGTGGCGTGTACTTTCGGCTACCGAGCCAAAGAAATCACCCACAAATTCCGCCGTCCGCTCGATGAATTGGTAACTTGGGTGAAATAATCTAAATATTTATTTAAGGCCGTCTGAAAACAATTGGTTTCAGACGGCCTTTTGTTTCTTTTAAAGAAAGCAATCGTTTCGTATAACCGGATTGTTTTCTTTAAAATAGCCCTTATAATCACTTTATCATTTAAATAAAACCAAGGAACACCATGCGCACCATTCGACAAATCTACCAAGCGCCGCCGAAACATTGGGTGGGCGATGGTTTTCACGTGTCGCCGCTGTTTTCCCACATGGATGAAGTCAGCAAACAGACCAGCCCGTTTCTGATGCTCGATTACGGCGTACCCACTGAATTTGCCCCCAATTTCGGCGCACCACGCGGCGTGGGCAGCCATCCGCATGCCGGTTTTGAAACCGTCACCGTCGCGCTGCAAGGTGAAGTAGCACACCGCGACAGCTCGGGCGGCGGCGGCATTATCCGCGAAGGCGATGTGCAATGGATGACTGCCGGCCGTGGTATTGTGCACGAAGAATTTCACAGCAAAGATTTCAGCGAACGCGGCGGTGTGCTGGAAGAATTGCAATTTTGGGTCAACCTGCCGCGCGAATTTAAAGAAGTTGCCCCCGAATACCAAGCCTTGCCTAAAGAAAAAATTCCAGTAGTACCCCAAGACGATGCCAAAGTGAACGTGATTGCGGGCGAACTCAACGGCGTGAAAGGCGCTGCGCGTACGTTTAGCGAAATCAATTTATGGACGATGGATCTGCCCGCCCAAGGCCACGCCGAATTTGACTTACCCGCCAATCACAACGTGATGCTGGTAAGCCTACGCGGCAATGTGTCGGTGAATGGACGCACGGTCAAACCAACCGAATTGGTGACGTTTGAAATCGAAAGCGGCAAAATTGGTTTACAGGCACAAGACGAAAATGTGAAGCTGGCCTTATTCGGTGGCGTGCCGATTGATGAGCCGGTGGTCGGCTACGGCCCATTTGTGATGAACACGCGTGAAGAAATCTTAGAAAAAATCCGCGCGTTTAAAGCCGGTGAATTTGGTTTGCTTGATTAGTCAACAAGGCCGTCTGAACGATTCAGACGGCCTTGAAAATATTAGGCTTTACGATAGCGCCACACCAAGCCGAATCCAACCACGGTTTTCAACAGCAGCCACGCAAACGCCAACGAAAGATTGCTGAACGATTCGGTAAAATCCGTCGGCAGATAACGGCTCCAGTGCGGGTGTGAATCAATAATACTAAAACCGATAACCGTTGCCCACATCACCAAAGACGACAGCAACAGCGTCATACCCAACACATAATAACGCCGTGCTTTCATCGCCAACACACCCAAAGCAATCAACACCAGCGCAGACAAAGCCAAAATGCCGAACAGCATGCCGCGGATTTCTGCCAAAATATCAAAAAACAGCAACATATCCAAAAGCGTCAATACCCACCCGCCAATGACCAGCAAACACACGCCGAAAAAAGTCCGCATTATTTGACTCCGAAGCTTGTTTTATTTTATGTCCGCCGTCATTTGAAATATCATCACATTCCGTTATCAGGCGACCTATTCAAAGATTGAATCTTTCAATCTAATTAATCATGAAATTCTATACCAAACCGTAAGGCAATCCAATCATGACAGCACAATTATTACAAGCATTTTTGCACACCCACATCCCCGCCACCGCCGCGCTTCAGATTCAAGTGCAGGAAGCCGACCGCGAACATATTGTTCTCACCATGCCTCACGCCCCCAACCGCAACCACAAAAACACCGCATTCGGCGGCTCCATCGCCCTAGGCGCCACTACCTGCGGCTGGGCTTTGGTACACAGCCATCTGCCGGAAGCGGCCGGCAATATCGTGATTCAACAAGGCGAAACCCAATACCTGCGCCCTGCGCTCGGTGATTTAACCATCCAAACCCGCCCCGTTGCCGCCGAAAGCTGGCAGCAGATGAATGATATATTTGCCAAGCGTGGGAAAGGCAAAGTGGTATTGGAAATTGACGTGTTTTCAGAAGGCGAGCTGGCAGCAACTTTTACAGGGAAATTTGTCGCTTTAAAAGATTAAACATCAAGCTGGTCAATATTCTCTCAATCTATAAAATGATATTGACATAACATAAAGCAATAATCTATTCAAGAGGAAACCACACTCGAATATCCAACGATTTTTCCTTCGACAAACCGGTACAAGCTACTTGCGCTTCAGCAATCTCAACGCGTTCCCCAACACCAGCAGCGAACTCAAACTCATGCCCAGCGCGGCAATCCATGGTTTGACATAGCCCAACACCGCCAGCGGCACGGCAATCAGGTTGTAAGCGGTTGCCCAAGTCAGGTTTTGCTGAATGATTTGGCGTGTTCGGCGGGCTTGGTCAAGCATCTGCGGTATGATGCGCATATCGTCGTTGAGCAACAACACATCGGCGCCATCACGCGCCACATCGGCACCACCGGCCACCGCCACAGACACATCAGCCTGCGCCAACACAGGCGCATCGTTGATGCCGTCGCCCACCATCAACACTTTGCGGCCTTGTTTTTGCAACGATTCCATATAATTCAATTTATCTTCCGGCGTGGCTTCGGCGTGATGTGCATCAAGCGCCAAGGTTTGGGCAACATGGGCAACGGCGGCTTCTCTGTCGCCACTCAATAAGTGCAGGCGGATGCCTTTGGCTTTCAAATCGGCCAACATTTCCGCCGCACCGGCTTTGATTTCGTCTTCCAATAAAAAGGCCGTCTGAAAGCCGCTTTGGTTGCCGAGAAACACCATGCTGCCGTTGTGGGCAATGTGGGTGGCTTCAGGCAATGCACCGGCAATTTCGGCGACAAACTCTGCCCGCCCCAATGCCCAGATTTGCGTTTGTCCGCCAAAGGTGATTTGCGCGCTGACACCGTGGCCGACGCGGTTTACCCGCTGGCCGACAATCAGGCCGTCTGAAAAGGTTTTATCGGACGTGTGATTCAAGATGGCGCGCGCAATCGGATGCTCGGATTGCTGCTCCAAAGCTTGTGCAATGGCTAAGCCTTCTTCATTGTTCAGACGGCCTAAGGCGATGATGCGGCTGACGGATAATTCACCGCGCGTGAGTGTGCCAGTTTTATCAAACACCACATCATCAATCTGCCCCAAGGCTTCCAGCGCGTTTTTGCCACCAATCAACACGCCGTCTTTGGCGAGCGCGCCGGTGGAAGCGGCCAGCGCGGTCGGTGTGGCCAGCGATAAGGCGCACGGACAGGTAATCACCAACAGCGCCACGGTAATCCACAAGGCAGTTTGGGCATCGGCGTATACAGTCCAGCCGATAAACACCGGCACCGCCAAAATCAATTCGGCAGCAACAAAATTAGACGCATATTTTTCAGCCAACTCGGCCACACGCGGCTTTTGAGCCAACGCGCGGTCGAGCAGTTTCACAATATGTGACAAACGCGTTTCGCTGCCGACGGTATCAGTGCGGATAATCAGCGGGCTGGCGGCATTGAGTGTGCCGGCAATTACTTTGTCGTCAATGCGCTTGACCACGGGCAGGCTCTCGCCGGTGAGCATGGCTTCGTTGACTTCGCTCTCGCCCGATAAGACCGTGCCGTCAACCGGAATCACTTCGCCCGGTTTCACCACAATCATTTCGCCGCGCTGCAATTTGGCGACCACGGCTTCTTCGGTTTCATCGCTATTCGGATAATCTTTCAGGCGGTGACAAAACGCAGGCACAAGCTTCACCAAACGTTCGGCCGCATCACCGGCTTTGCGTCGCGCGATTTGTTCCATAAAACGGCCGCCGAGCAGAAAAAACATCAACATGGCAATCGATTCGAAATACATGCCTTCGCTGGTGTTTTGCACCATGCTGTAAATACCGGCGGCAAACGTCATCAATACCGCAATCGCAATCGGCGTATCCATACCGGCGCGGCGGTTTTTGAAATCACGCAGCGCACCTTTGTAAAACGGCACGGCGCAATAAAACACCACCGGCAACACCATCAAAAAGCCGCCCCAGTGGAGAATTTGCAGATAAAGTGGTTCGATGTCGTTGCCGTAAAGGTAAGTTGGTAAGGCAAACATCATGGTTTGCATGGCGCACATACCTGCCACCGCCAAGCGCACGATAAATTGTTTGCGCTCTTTGTTGGCCGACTCTTCCACTTTCTGCGCATCATAAGGCGATGCGGTATAACCGGTTGACTGCACACGCAATAAAATATCCGAAAGCGCGACTTGGCCGTTATTCCACGAGACGCGCGCGCGGTGGGTACTGTAATTCAAATCCACACGCTTCACCCCGGGCAGGCGCAACAATTGCTGCTCAATCAACCACACACAAGCCGCGCAAGTAATGCCGCCAAGCATCAACACCGCTTCGCGCTCGTCGCCCTCGCCCACTTCGACAAATTCGGCCTGCACCTCGGGCAGATCATAGAGCTTCAGTTGCGACAAAATATCCTGCTCGGGCAAAGCGGCTTTTTCCGCATCGGCGGTGCGCTGTTTGTAATAGTTGCCCAGGCCGGCATCAATGATGCTTTGTGCCACCGCCTGACAACCCATACAGCATGTTTCGCGCTCTTCATTTTCATAAATTATGGGTAAATGGATATGCTCAGGAATTTCAAGTCCGCAGTGAAAACAACTTTTTTTCATAACAATAACCGTCAATATTCAATTATTCTTTTGTCGTTGGCAACGAAGAGGAATGATGGCATAAAACCATTTCAGACGGCCTTATCCACCAGCGCATATTCAATCATCGCTTCGCGCAAAACTTCCAAGCCCAAACTTTTCTCCACCGAAATATTCACCGCCACCGCTTTGCCGCGATGGTCGCGCAATACACCGGCTTCACGCTCACCTTCGGGCAGCAAATCGATTTTGTTATACACCACCAATTGCGGCACTTCATGCGCCTTGATTTCATGCAATACTTCGTTCACGTCATCGATTTGGCGTTGAAAATCCGGATTCGATGCGTCCACCACATGCAGCAACACATCCGCCAGCGCAGTCTCTTCCAATGTAGCCGAAAAAGCCGACACCAATTTATGCGGTAAATCGCGCACAAAGCCCACCGTATCTGTGAGAATCACACTGGCTTCATGCGATAAAAACAAGCGGCGCGCAGTGGTGTCGAGCGTGGCGAATAATTGGTCTTTCGCCAACACATCAGCTTTGGTTAAGCGGTTGAACAAGCTGGATTTTCCGGCATTGGTGTAGCCGACAATGGCAAAGGTTTTCAGACAGCCTGATTCACGCGATTTGCGGCGTGTGGCGCGCTGCTTGCGCACGCTTTGCAATTGTTTTTTCAGCGCAGTGATTTTTTGGTTAATCAAGCGGCGGTCGGTTTCCAATTGCGTTTCGCCCGGGCCTTTCAAGCCAATGCCGCCTTTTTGGCTCTGCATATGACCGTAGCCGCGCACCAAGCGGCCGCTCAAATGCGACAACTGCGCCAATTCCACCTGCAATTTACCCTCTTGCGATTGCGCGCGCTTGGCAAAAATCGCCAAAATCAAGCCCACGCGGTCGAGCACGCGGCATTGCAATTCTTTTTCCAAATTGCGCTCTTGTGTTGGCGTCAGCTCGTGGTTAAACACCACCAAATCGACATCATACTGCTTCACCACTGCGGCCAGCTCATCGGTTTTACCCGTGCCGACAAACAACGCCGTATGCGCTTTATCGCGCTTGGCGGTTTCTATCTGTACCAAATCGCCACCGGCTGCCCGCACCAAATCGGCCGCTTCTTCCAAGGCCGTCTGAAAAGACTGCTCGCGCAATTCATTGGCACCGGAATAATCTGCACTCAACATCACTCCGACCAACATCACGCGCTCGGGTTTTTCCAAAGATTTATCAACGGGGAACAAACGGGCTTTACTCAAGAGATTTCCTTTTTCAGACGGCCTGAATTAAAACGCCTATTCTACGTCAAACACGCCAAACGTGCGCTTGTTTCATACATAAAAAAAGGTTTTCAGACAGACGTCTGAAAACCTTTTCATTATCTCATGCTATTTAAGATTAAACAGCCTTAGCCGCAGCTTCACGCACTTTGTCCGCCGCTTCTTCAATCGCTGCTTGGCTGACTTCGGCAGTATTTTCCGCAGCTGTCACCACTGGTTCGGCAGTTTGCGGGGCTGTTGCTGCCACTGTTTGCAGCGCTGCATTAGCCGCATTCACCGGCGCATCGTCAAACGGTTTGGCATCCGGTGATTGCAACGGCAAACGCGCCAAGATGGTGCTCACACCGGTCACTTTATCGCCAATCGCTACTTCTGCTTTGGCATCCAAAGGCAGGTAAACATCAACGCGCGAACCAAAGCGGATAAAGCCATAGCGCTCACCGCGGCTTAATTTGCGGCCGACTTGGGTGTAGCACAAAATACGGCGCGCCACCAAACCGGCAACCTGCACAAAGGTAATTTCGCGGCCGGTAGCAGTGGTCACCAACACAGCATTGCGTTCGTTTTCGGTGCTGGCTTTGTCCAAATCCGCATTCAGGAATTTGCCGCGGTTGTATTCAACGGCTTCGACGGTACCGTCCACCGGCGATTTTTGCGAATGCACGTTAAAAACGTTCATAAAAATACTGATTTTCAAGGCTTCGGTTTTGCGGTATGGATCTTGCGCGCACTCAACCACCACCACACGGCCGTCAACCGGACTCAACACCGCATCCGCATCTTGCGGAATGTAGCGTGCTGGATCGCGGAAAAACTGCAAGGCAAAAATGGTAAACAGCCAAAACGGTAGCGACAACCAGCCATTAACGGCCATCACCAACACGCTGGCAATAAAACCGATGGCGATAAACGGCCAGCCTTCGCGGGCAATAATCGGGTGCGGATAAGAAGGTTTGTTCATGCAGGTTCCTTTATTTATAGGGTTTGGGTGATTATAACGGATTATCGGCGCAAATAGTCAGGCCGCCTGAAAAAATCAACGACGCACATCATCAGTTGAACTGACGAAAAATGCTACAATATCCTATTCTTGATTTTATTTTCAGACGGCCTAAACACTATGTGCAACCATCATCACAAAAACGCTTCCGACAACGATACCATCCGCATCCGCGGCGCGCGCACGCATAATTTAAAAAACATCGATTTAGATATTCCGCGTCATAAATTGGTGGTGGTTACCGGTTTGTCGGGCAGCGGCAAATCCAGCTTGGCGTTTGACACGCTGTATGCCGAAGGCCAGCGCCGCTATGTGGAAAGCCTTTCGGCCTATGCGCGCCAGTTTTTGCAGATGATGGACAAACCCGATGTCGATTTGATTGAAGGCTTGTCGCCGGCGATTTCGATTGAGCAGAAATCCACCAGCCACAACCCGCGTTCTACCGTCGGTACGGTGACCGAAATCCACGATTATTTGCGCTTGCTGTATGCCCGTATCGGTACGCCTTATTGCCCTGAACACGACCTGCCTTTGTCGAGCCAAACCGTGTCGCAGATGGTCGATCATGTGTTGGGCTTGCCGGAAGACACGCGCGTGATGATTTTGGCACCGGCCGTGCGCGGCCGCAAAGGTGAATTTGTTGATTTCTTTGCCGATTTGCAGGCGCAAGGCTTTGCGCGCGTGCGCGTCGATGGCGAAGTCTATACGCTGGACGAAGTGCCTAAGCTGGAAAAAAACATCAAACACGATATTGATGTGGTCATCGACCGCGTGAAAGTAAAAGCCAACATCAAACAACGCTTGGCCGAAAGCTTTGAAACCGCGTTGCGCCACGGCGAAGAACGTGCGCTGGCTTTAGAAATGGACAGCGGCGAAGAGCATTGGTTTTCGGCGCGTTTTGCCTGTCCGGTGTGTTCATACAGCTTGCAGGAATTAGAGCCGCGCCTATTTTCTTTCAATAATCCGGTGGGTGCCTGCCCAAGCTGTGACGGCTTAGGCAGCAATAATTTCTTCGACCCCGAGCGTGTTGTCGCGCATCCCGAATTGTCTTTGGCTGCCGGTGCAATTGACGGCTGGGACAAGCGAAATCAGTTTTATTTCCAAATGATTCAATCACTTGCCGCACATTATGATTTTGACGTGAAAACACCATTTGAAGAATTACCGGCCAATATCCAAAAAATCGTGTTACACGGATCAGGCAAAGAAGTGATTGAATTCCAATACCTTTCCGAGCGCGGTGGCACATTCACACGCAGCCATGCCTTTGAAGGCATTATCCCCAATCTGGAGCGCCGCTACCGCGAAACCGACAGCGAAACCATCCGCGACAAGCTGCGCGAATACCAAAGCCACCGCGCCTGCCCGAGCTGTGGCGGTGCGCGTTTGCGTAAAGAAGCGCGTTATGTTTATGTCGGCAAACAGCCTTTGCACGAAATTTCCGCATGGCCGCTCACCCAAACCTTAAACTTCTTTGAAACGCTGGCTTTAGAAGGCAATAAGCAGCAAATTGCTGAAAAAATCCTCAAAGAAATCACCGAGCGCTTGGGCTTTCTGATTAATGTCGGCCTCGATTACCTCAACCTGTCGCGCTCCGCCGAAACCCTATCCGGCGGCGAAGCGCAGCGCATTCGTTTGGCCAGCCAAATCGGCAGCGGCCTGACCGGCGTGATGTATGTGTTGGACGAACCGTCTATCGGCCTGCACCAACGCGACAACGACCGCCTGCTCGCCACCCTCAAACGTCTGCGCGATTTGGGCAACAGCGTGATTGTGGTCGAACACGATGAAGATGCCATCCGCGAAGCCGATTTCGTTATCGACATGGGGCCGGGTGCGGGCGAACACGGCGGCAATGTCTTGATTGCCGACACACCGGAAAAAGTCGCCCAAAGCCAAGATTCCATTACCGGCCAATACCTCAGCGGCCGCAAAACCATTCCCGTGCCGTCTGAAAGAACGCCGGTCAACCCCGACCGCATGTTGGTATTAAAAGGCGCGCGCGGCAACAACCTCAAAAACGTGACCCTCGAATTGCCTTTGGGGCTGATTACCTGCATCACCGGCGTATCCGGCAGCGGCAAATCCACCCTGATTAACGACACGCTGGCGAAAATCACCGCCCGCGAACTCAACCGCGCCAAAGAAGAAGCCGCCCCATACGACAGCATCAGCGGCCTCGAGCATCTCGACAAAGTGATTAACGTCGACCAATCGCCCATCGGCCGTACACCGCGCTCCAACCCAGCCACCTACACCGGCCTGTTCACCCCCATCCGCGAACTCTTCGCCGGCGTACCACTCGCCCGCGAACGCGGCTACAACGTCGGACGCTTCTCGTTCAACGTCAAAGGCGGCCGCTGCGAAGCCTGCCAAGGCGACGGCGTGATTAAAGTGGAAATGCACTTCTTGCCCGATGTGTATGTACCCTGCGAAGTGTGCCACGGCAAACGCTACAACCGCGAAACGCTGGAAGTGCAATACAAAGGCAAAAACATCAGCGAAATCCTATATTTAACCGTAGAAGAAGCTCTCACCTTTTTCGAAGCCGTACCGACCGTCGCCCGCAAACTGCAAACTCTGATGGACGTCGGCCTAGGCTACATCCGCCTCGGCCAATCCGCCACCACCCTATCCGGAGGTGAAGCCCAACGCGTGAAACTGGCATTGGAATTATCCAAACGCGACACCGGCCGCACCTTATATATCCTAGACGAACCAACCACCGGCTTGCACTTTGCCGATATTGCTTTACTACTTGAAGTAATAGGCCGTCTAAAAGGCAAAGGCAATTCGATTGTGATTATTGAGCATAATTTAGACGTGATTAAAACGGCGGATTATATTGTCGATTTAGGGCCGGAAGGCGGTGATGGCGGGGGCAAGATTATTGCCAAAGGTGCACCGGAAGACGTGGTGAAGGTTAAGGCGAGCTATACCGGTAAGTATTTAAAAAATATCTTAAATCAATAAAAGCCATGAAATATATAAAACTGCGTCAACTTTAAATTCATATCTAAATCCAAAAGTGATGTGCGACATTCACTCACTTTATGTCTTACCCTTTCCTAAATGCCGTCTGAAATCTTTCAGACGGCATTAATTTTGACTGAAAACAAGCGCCAAATACCAGAGAAGAGAATCCTACCTCCTCTAGTTTGCCAAACCACCCAACAATCCTTATAATTCCTACTCTTCAACCGGAATGTAGCGCAGCCTGGTAGCGCACCTGCATGGGGTGCAGGGGGTCGGAGGTTCGAATCCTCTCATTCCGACCATTTTCAAAAGCAGCCTGATATATTTTTGGCTGATCGGCCGTCTGAAAGATTTCAGACGGCCTTTTATTTATCTTTTATCAAACTTTATGCACACTTTTCTGACTTTGTAGATATACAGCTTTATAATGATGAAGTTAATCATTTAAAGGAATTTATGATGAATCATGCTTTCAAGTGGCTGCTGCTGGCAGCCATAGCAGCTTCGACTTCCACTGCCTCGGCACGAAGTATGCACAAACACAAACCTTTGGCTTTGGAAGAAATGCCGCCGGTTTGCCAAGAATATTTCAAGCGTGCGGAGGCGTGTTATCGCAAGGTAGGCGAGAAAAAGGCATTGTTTCAGAGCGGCAATACCACATTCTTGCGCCAATCGCTGCCTGCTGCCGATGAAAAACAGCGCGTGAAAATGTGTGAAATCGCGCTGCATGATTTTCCGGAAAAGGTCAAAAATTTGAATTGTGAATAATCATGCTATGAAGGCCGTCTGAAAAGCAACAATCTATTGTTGCTTTTCAGACGGCCTTTTCTATTTTTGTAATAAATTTTCTCTTTTTGCCACATTATTGCCATCACTCTTTGTTATAATCCTACTTCTTTAAACTTTTGTTTTTCTTGCGGAGATTGATGATGACTTTGAAACCCCCTATCCGTATCGCAGTCACCGGTGCAGCCGGACAAATTGCGTATGCGACTTTGTTCCGCATTGCCGGCGGGATTATGTTGGGGCGCGACCAGCCGATGATTTTACAGCTGCTGGATTTGCCACATGCGCAAAAAGCTTTGCAGGGTGTAATCATGGAAATGCACGATTGCGCGTTTCCGCTGCTGCTGGATGTGTTTGCCACCGATGACCCGGAAGTAGCATTTAAAGATGCGGATATTGCGATTTTGATTGGCGCCCGTCCGCGCACGCAAGGTATGGAGCGTTCGGATTTGCTCAATGCCAATGCGGCAATTTTCAAAACACAGGGCGAAGCTTTGAATAAAGTGGCCAGCCGTGATGTGAAGGTTTTGGTGGCGGGCAATCCGGCTAATACCAATACTTACATCGCCATGAAATCGGCACCAGATATTCCGAAAGAAAATTTCAGCGCCTTGATGCGTCTTGACCATCATCGCGCGGTCAGCCAAATTGCTGAAAAAATCAACCGCCCAGTCACTTCGGTCGAAAAAATGTGCGTATGGGGCAACCACAGCCCGACCATGTATGCCGATTACCGCTACGCCACCAGCGATGGCGATTCGGTAGTCGATATGATTCACGATGAAGCGTGGTACACCGACGTTTACATGCCGAAAATCGCCAAACGCGGCGCGGCCATCATCGAAGCGCGCGGCGCATCTTCAGCGGCTTCGGCAGGCAATGCCATCATCTACCACTTGCGCGATTGGATTTTGGGCACCAGCGGCAAATGGGTCACCATGGGCGTGCCGTCGGATGGTTCATACGGCATTCCTGAAGATGTGATTTTTGGCTTTCCGGTGATTTGCGAAAATGGCGATTATCAGATTGTGCAAGGTTTGGATTTGTCGGATGAATTCAGCCAACAGCGTATTGCATTGACTTTAAAAGAATTATTGGAAGAACAAGAAGCGGTAAAAGATTTGGTGTAAACCTTATTTATTAATGAGGCCGTCTGAAAGTATGGAAACCCTACTTTTCAGACGGCTTTTTATTTCAGACGGCCTTTAACAATGATTCAATTTACGCCAAAAATATGGCACAATCCAAAGCCCGATTTCTCCATATTTATAGGAACATCATGTCTGAACGACACGCCTCACATGCCGCGCCGCTGCTGGTGGTCGGCTGCATTATTTTCGGCTTGGGCAGCCTGATTGTGAAATTTGTCAATGTCGGCTCGTATGCCATTGCCTTTTGGCGGCTGGCGATTTCCGGCGTGGTGTTTTTCTTTTTGGCGCACTTTTTCGGCCAAAAATTGCCGCAAAACAAAAAAGCCGTTTACACCGCCCTGCTCTCCGGCGTGTTCCTTGCATTTGATTTGGCGTTGTGGCACGAAAGCATCCACGCCGTCGGCCCCGGCATTTCCACCCTGCTCAACAGCCTGCAAATCTTTTTTCTATCCGCCATCGGCTTTTTCTTTTTCGGCGAACGCTTAAGCAAGCTGCAAATGCTCAGTTTGCTGATTGCCATCACCGGTGTGGCCTTTATTGGCAGCCCGGAATTTGGCTACAACAGCGATGCCGTGTGGGGTTTTGTCAGCGGCATTGCCTCAGGTGCAATGTTGGCTTTATCGATGGTCTTTATCCGCAAAACCCATCAAATCGAACAAACCGCGCTGTTTCCTTTAATGATGATTTTAAGCTTCGGCGGCGCATTGTCGTTGATTTTGCCGGCCTTGATTTTCGATGCGGGCGCGCTGTATCCGACCACTTTGCGCGATGTCGGCTTGGTATTGATTTACGGCGTGGTGATGCAGTGTTTCGCTTGGGGCTTGATTGCTTATGCCATTCCGCTGCTGTCGCTCTCACTCACCGGTTTGCTGCTGCTTTCCGAACCCGTTGCCGCCTTGGTCATTGACTATTTCTGGCTCGACAAACCAATCAACGGTTTGCAATGGTTGGGTGCAGCGATGACGCTAGTGGCGATTTATTTGGGCTCGCTTAAAAGTAAATCGGCAGATTAATCTGCATAACAAAATGCCGTCTGAAAAACGATGTTCAGACGGCCTTTTCATATCAGCTTTTATTTAATCGATGTACCGATTCGGTTCATGTCACCGAAGTTCATCCACACAAAAAATGCTTTGCCGACAATCAGTTTATCACTGACAAAACCCCAATAGCGGGAATCTTCGCTGTTGTCACGATTATCACCCATCATAAAATAATGGCCTTCCGGCACGGTGCATTTAAAGGCGGAACCGTCTTGCGCGTATTCGCAGTTTTCGCGGTGAGCAAAATTGGCGCGCACGGCTTGCGGCAGGAAGCTTGGCTGCTCAGCCATTTTCAGCACTTGGAAGCTGTGACTACCGATGTTTTCACGGAAGGCTTCGGCCTCAATATCCACCATGCCGTATTGGCGGGTGTTTTCGGCGTAAGTCTGCATGCCTTCGGATTGCTCGGTAATGGTTTGGCCGTTGATGCTCAAGACTTTGTCTTTATATTCAACCACATCACCCGGCAAACCGATGGCGCGTTTGATGTAGTTGATGCTCGGATTTTCCGGATAAGTAAACACCACCACATCGCCATGCTCAACTTTTCCGGTCGGAATCAGCACATTATTGATAATCGGCGTGCGGATGCCGTATGAAAACTTGTTCACCAAGATAAAGTCGCCCACCACCAAACCCGGGCGCATCGAGCTTGACGGAATTTGGAAAGGCTCGGCGATAAAGGTGCGCAACACAAACACGATTAAGATAATCGGGAAAAAGCCGCTCATGTAATCAGTGAAGTGACCTTCATCTTGATGCGCAGGATCTTTTTTCAGACGGCCTTTGTGAATCAACCACACAATACCGGTAAACACCACAAACACCAGCAATACGGCCGTAAAACTCATGAAAAACGACAACACGCCGAACACGCCGATCATCATCAGCAAATAGCCCCATTGCAGGCCGCCGCTCCATTCGCCGTTGTCTTCGCGCACTTTGCTGCTTTTCACATACAGCACCACGCCGAACACAAAGGCGGCGATGGCTGCAAACAATAAATTTGTACCCATTATTTGTCACTCACTTGCAAGATCGCCAAGAACGCGCTTTGTGGAATTTCCACATTGCCCACTTGTTTCATACGGCGTTTACCGGCTTTTTGTTTTTCCAACAGTTTTTTCTTACGCGTGATGTCGCCGCCGTAACATTTTGCCAATACGTTTTTACGCAGGGCTTTGACGTTTTCACGGGCGATAATCTGGCTGCCGATGGCGGCCTGCACGGCAATGTCAAACATTTGGCGCGGAATCAGCTCACGCATTTTAGAAGCCAATTCGCGGCCACGATGTACTGCTGTTTGACGGTGCACAATCAGGCTCAAGGCATCGACTTTTTCGCCGTTGACCATAATATCCAATTTAATCAAGTCAGAAGCTTGGAATTCTTTAAACTGATAATCCAAAGAAGCATAGCCGCGCGATGTGGATTTGAGCTTGTCGAAGAAATCCATCACCACTTCATTCATCGGCAAATCATAGGTCAGCATCACTTGGCGGCCCATGTATTGCATATTCACCTGCACGCCGCGTTTTTGGTTACACAGCGTCATCACGTTGCCGACATATTCCTGCGGCACGAGAATGGTCGCGGTGATAATCGGCTCAAGAATGGTTTCAATCTGGCTGATGTCGGGCAGTTTGGACGGGTTTTCCACTTCGATTTTTTCGCCGTTTTTCATCACCACTTCATACACCACCGTCGGCGCCGTGGTAATCAAATCCATGTCGAATTCGCGTTCCAAACGCTCTTGCACGATTTCCAAGTGCAACAAGCCTAAGAAGCCGCAACGGAAACCGAAACCCAAGGCTTGCGACACTTCCGGCTCGAATTTCAAAGCTGCATCGTTAAGTTGGAGTTTTTCCAAAGCATCGCGCAAGGCTTCGTAATCGTGGCTTTCCACCGGATACAGGCCGGCAAATACCTGACTTTGCACTTCTTGGAAGCCCGGCAGCGGCTCGGCAGCAGGATTGGCCATCAGTGTGATGGTGTCGCCCACTTTGGCGGAACCCAATTCTTTAATGCCGGTAATCAAAAAGCCCACTTCACCGGCTTTCAATTCCGGTTTTTGCACCGATTTCGGCGTGAACACGCCCAATTGCTCAACCTGCGTTTCGGCTTTGGTGCTCATGAAACGCACTTTGTCTTTGAGTTTCAGACGGCCTTGTTTGATACGAATCAGCATCACCACGCCAACATAATTGTCAAACCACGAGTCGATAATCATCGCTTGCAAAGGCGCATCTTCATCACCCTCCGGCGCCGGCACTTTGGCCACAATTTCTTCCAATACATCTTCCACGCCCAAGCTGCTCTTGGCCGAACACTGCACCGCGCCGATGGCATCGATGCCGATGATGTCTTCAATTTCTTGTTCCACACGTTCAGGGTCGGCGGCTGGTAAGTCGATTTTGTTCAACACCGGCACCACTTCCACGCCCAAATCAATGGCGGTATAGCAGTTGGCCACGGTTTGCGCTTCCACGCCTTGCGACGCGTCCACCACCAACAGCGCGCCTTCGCAAGCAGACAGCGAGCGCGACACTTCGTAAGAAAAGTCAACGTGTCCCGGGGTGTCAATCAGGTTGAGCTGGTAAGTTTGACCATCACGCGCTTTGTAGCTCAAAGCCGCAGTTTGCGCCTTAATGGTGATGCCGCGCTCTTTTTCAATATCCATAGAATCCAGCACCTGCGTGCTCATTTCACGCAATTCCAAACCACCGCAATACTGAATGAAACGGTCGGCCAGCGTTGATTTACCATGGTCGATGTGGGCAATAATGGAGAAATTTCGGATATTTTTCATGTGGTTATTTTGATGAGAAGTTCGATGGCTCAAAAGGCCGTCTGAAAAAACACGGTAAGCTTTCAGACGGCCTTCCAAATAGAATTAAAATAGCTGTGTATTTTAGCGGAAATTTACTGTTTTTGCATGGCTTTTTAAAGCTTGGCGACAATCTCCATCACCATCTTCGCCGAACTCACTGCCGCAGTTTTCAAAAATTCTTCAAAACTAATATCTGCTTTTTCATCGGCAGAATCGGATACCGCTCGAATCACGACAAATGGCGTATTCAATTGATGGCACGCTTGGGCAATGGCGGCTGCCTCCATTTCTACCGCTTGCACATCATTAAAATGACCGCGGATTTCCGCCACACGCTCGCTGCTGTGGACGAATTGGTCGCCGCTGACAATCAAACCGCGGCTGACTTGAGCGTGTTCAAATGCTTGCGCTGCGTCTTTGGCTACGGTCATCAAGTGTTCATCGCTTTCAAACACGGCAGGCTGCTGCGGTACTTGTCCCCACACATAGCCAAATGCGGTCACATCTACATCATGATGCGCTACGCGCTCACCAATCACCACATCGCCGACTTTTAAGCCCTTGCCTAAGCCGCCCGCGCTGCCGGTATTGATCACGTAATCGGGTTGAAACTGATGAATCACCCATGCGGTAGCAATTGCAGCGTTGACTTTACCGATGCCGCTCAACACCAGCACCATGCGCTTGCCGTTGAGCGTACCTTCATAGGCATTAAATTTACCGAATTGATGTGCTTTAATGTCGTCCATACGCGTTTTCAACAATTCAATTTCCTGCGCCATCGCACCGATAACGGCCACTGTGTTCATGCTCATGATTCTGCCTTTCTAAATGATTTGCGTGGATTATAACGCAAAGTACCGCTCCTAAATGATGGATAAACCACTATGCGCCTGCGAGGTTATGCCGATTCTTTAACATTGATACCTCAAAGGCCGTCTGAAATCCGTTCAGACGGCCTGAGCTCTTTTATTCCATTCATCATTTAATATGAATACTCTTTCTCCAACTCCAACACCCCGTTTTCCATGTGCCAAATTTCCTGCCCCAAGGCTTCGGCATCGGCGCGGTCGTGGGTAATCAAAATCATCGGCACGCCAGCCACTTGCTGCAAAGCCAATACTTCGCGGCGGGTGTGTTCGCGCAATTGGGCATCCAATGCGGAAAACGGTTCATCCAAAAGCAGCAATTTTGGCTCGGTAATCAACATTCTTGCCAAGGCAGTGCGCTGCTTTTGGCCGCCGGAAATTTGGTTGGGATAATGGTCGGCAATGTGCGCCAATTCAAGTAAATCCAACCAATACTGCGCTTTTTCAGACGGCCTTTTACTTGGGTTGCACCAACCTGTTTTCAAGCCGAAGTCGATATTCTGAGCCACGGTCAAATGCGGAAACAAGGCATAATCTTGAAACAGCAAACCGGCCTTGCGCGCTTGTGTGTTCAGCTTTGTGCGCTCGTCCCCCCATGTTTCGCCGTTGATACGGATATGGCCGCTGTCCGGCTGAATCAAGCCAGCCAGCAATTGCAGGGTCAGGCTTTTACCCGAACCGGATGCACCTAAAATCACAATGCGCTGCGCATCGGATTTCAGGGCGACATTCAAGGCAAACGACGGCAGCTTTTTATATAATTCAATATCAAACAGCATTATTTTCTCCCGTCTTTCACGCGCATTAAATGTCCGGCGGCCAACAAAATCACGATACACACCGCCGACACCAGCACCACCAAACCATTGGCCAGCGCATCATCTCCGGCTTGCACCGCTTCGTAAATCGCAATCGACAAAGTCTGCGTCTGCCCCGGAATGCTGCCGGCAATCATCAAAGTTGCACCAAATTCACCCAAGGCCCGGGCAAACGCCAGCAAAATACCGGCTAAAATACCACGCCACGCCAAGGGCAGGCTGACGCGGAAAAACACCGCCGC
Source organism: Neisseria sp. CCUG17229 (assembly GCF_047839235.1). Classification (NCBI taxonomy): domain Bacteria; kingdom Pseudomonadati; phylum Pseudomonadota; class Betaproteobacteria; order Neisseriales; family Neisseriaceae; genus Neisseria; species Neisseria sp. CCUG17229. The sequence continues at coordinate 863,017 of NZ_CP181247.1, read as the reverse complement.
TTCACTCAAGCCCAACACCCGCGCTGCCTGCTCCAATTGCGGATTCACTTCTTCAAACGCCGCCCGCGCCGGTTTGAAAATCAGCGGAAACGTCACCACCATCGCTGCAATCACCGCACCCTGCCATGTGAAAATCAGGTTGATGTCGAACGTGTCTTTCAACCACACCCCAAATGCGCTGTTGCGGCCGAATGCCACCAAAAGATAATAGCCCAGCACCGTCGGCGGCAACACCATCGGCAGGGTCAGCAGCGTATCCAACACGTTGCGTCCGATAAAACGCCAACGCCCCAAAGCAAAGCCGACCGCCACCGCCAACACAGTATTCAACAGCGTGGCGGTCGCGGCGATTTTGAGCGAAAGGAATAAGGTAGTGAGTAAAGTTTCGTTCATAGATGGATTCAAGGCCGTCTGAAAAAATATGCTTTCAGACGGCCTGTTTTATTTTTCATTCAAAACATTAAGGCTTTCTAAAACCATAACGGTTCAACACCACCTGCCCTTGCGCCGACAACACATACTGCACAAACCGCTTCGCTTCCGCCGCCTGCTTGGCGTTTTTGCTCACTGCAATCGGGTAAGACACGGAGCTTTGTGTCGGCACAGTTGCCAAGATTTTGACCTTGTCTTTCATCAGCACCGCATCAGTGCGGTAGACAAAACCGGCATCCACTTCACCGCGCGCGATGTAATCCAAGGATTGGCGCACGTTTTGCGTGGTGATGATTTTCGGCTGCAAACCTGCCCACAAACCGGCTTTTTCCAAGCTGGCTTTGCTGTAACGACCGACCGGTACGCTGGCCGGATTGCTTACGGCGATGCGACCGAACTGTCGGCTTTGTAAAGCGCTGAGTTTCGTGACCGCATATCGGCTGTTTTTCGGCGCGGCGATCACCAAGGCATTGAGCGCAAACGTTTTGCGACTGGCCGCATCAATCACATTTTTCTGCTGCGCCTGATTCATGGTGACTTCATCAGCAAACGCCAACACATCCACCGGCGCGCCCTGCACTGCCTGCTGCAACAATGCGCCCGAACCGGCGGTATTCAGCTTGATTTTGCTTTGCGGATATTGCTTGTGATAGCGCGTGATGATGTCGTTGAACGCATCTTTCAAGCTCGCAGCAGCGGATACGGTGATTTCCGCCGCGGATACTTGGCTGGCGACAAAACAAGTCAACAAAAAGGCATAAGGGATTTTCATACGGCCTATCCGATGAATAAAAAACGTTGTTGTACCATTTCTCTTTATGCCCTTTTATAATCATAAAGCACTAATTCATTCGATTAATATATCAACAGGCCGTCTGAAAATCAATGAGTGTATAATGCGCCTTTTTAATATTGAAATGTTCCCCCACACCATGACGGCTTCCCCCAAACAAGAATTTTTACGCGGCATCAAAGACTGCTCGCCCATGCTTATCGGCTTGTTGCCGTGGGCGATTATTTTGGGCGTACAAGGCGGGCAAAAAGGCATGAGTTGGCTGGAAATGATGCTGATGACGGGGATGAATTTTGCCGGTGGTTCGGAATTTGCCGCGGTCGATTTATGGATGCATCCGCTGCCGATTCTGCTGATTGCCAGCGTAACCTTCATGATCAATTCACGCCATATTTTGATGGGGGCGGCTTATGCACCCTATATGAAAAATGCGCCGATGAAAAAAGTGTTGCCATCGCTGTTTTTTATGTGTGACGAATCGTGGGCGCTGGGCTTGGCTGATGCACAAAAGCGCAAAGCGGCCGGTTTGAGCGGCTTTAATTTTGCCTATTACGGCGGTACGTGTTTCATTATGTACACCACTTGGATTCTGTTTGCCACCATCGGTGCGGCGGTCGGCCCGATGTTCGGCGATGTGGCGGCATGGGGCTTCGGCATGGCGTTTCCAGCAGTGTTTTTGGTGATTATGCGTGGCTTGTGGAAGAGCTTTTCGGCGGCGCGGCCTTGGTTTGTCAGCCTGATTGTGGCAGGCATCACCTGCTTGAGCATTGATGGCCCTTGGTATGTACCGGCCGGCGCATTATCGGGCTTACTCACAGCCTATCTTTTGGGGGGACCAGAATGATTACGTTCGATTCCTTCCTGCTTTTTTGCGCCATGTTGTGCGTGACTTATTCCACCCGTCTCATCGGTTTTTTCGCCCTGCGCAACCGCACCTTGAGCAAACGCGCGCAAACAGTAATGGAAGCGGCGCCCGGCTGCGTGTTGATTTCGGTGATTGCGCCGTATTTTGTGTCAGACAAACCACATGAGCTGATTGCCATCGCCTTGACTGTATTGGCTGCCAGCCGTTTTTCGATGTTGGTTACTGTCATCATCGGTGTGGCTTCATCGGGCATACTTGGCTACTTGATGCGCTGATGCTGCCGTATATCGGTTTATCGCACGCATTGCGTCGCAATCACGTATAATCTTGTTCATAATCCGTTTATTACCCTCAAAGGATGATTCAGATGGCCTATCAAGAAACGTATCAAAAATGGTTGGATTTTGCCGACATGCCCGATTTCTTAAAACAAGAATTGTCGGCCATGGATGAAAAAACCAAAGAAGACGCATTCTATGCCCCGCTGGAATTTGGCACCGCCGGTATGCGCGGCGTGATTGGCGCCGGTATCAACCGCATCAACCGCTATGTGGTACGCCAAGCCACCGAAGGCTTTGCCCAACTGATTGCCGCCAAAGGCGAAGCAGCAAAATGCGCCGGCGTGGTGATTGCCTATGATTCGCGCCATTTTTCGCAAGAATTTGCCTTTGATTCCGCTGCTTTGTTGGCGCAACACGGCATTCAGGCGTATGTGTTTGAATCTTTGCGCCCGACCCCTGAATTATCCTTTGCCGTGCGCGAACTCAAAGCCGCCGGCGGCATCATGATTACCGCCAGCCACAATCCCGCTGAATTCAACGGCTATAAAGTCTATGGTGAAGACGGCGGCCAATTGTCGCCAGATGATGCTGCGGCGTTGACCAAACTCATCCGCGCCGTGGACGACCCGTTCACCATTCAAGTGGCCGATTTCGAAACCGCCAAAGCTGACGGCAAAATCAAACTGTTGGGCGAAGAGATGGACCAAAAATATCTGGCCGCCGTCAAAACCGTCACCATCAATCCCGAATTGATTGCCCAACACGGCAAAGACCTGAAAATCGTCTATACCCCGCTGCACGGCACCGGCGAAATGATGGTGCGCCGCGCCTTGAAACAGGCCGGTTTTGAGTCGTTTGAACTGGTTGAAGAACAAGCCATCGCCGATCCAAACTTCACCACCGCACCTTCGCCAAATCCCGAAAGCCAAGCCGCATTTGCCTTGGCGGAAAAACTGGGCGCAGCAGTCGGCGCTGATTTGCTGCTCGGCACCGACCCTGATGCCGACCGCTTGGGCGCGGAAATCCGCCAAGCCGACGGCAGCTACTTGACCTTAACCGGCAACCAAATCGGTGCGGTCATGGCGAAATACATTTTGGAAGCCCATCGCCAAGCCGGTACGCTACCCCAAAACGGCGCGATTTGTAAATCCATCGTTTCCACCGAACTTGTCGGCAAAATCGCCGAAAGTTATGGCGTGACCGTATTCAATGTTTTGACCGGTTTCAAATTCGTGGCCGAAAAAATCGCCGAATTCGAGCGCACGCAAGCTTATGAATATTTGTTCGGTTTTGAAGAGAGTAACGGCTACTTAATCAAACCGTTTGCCCGTGATAAAGACTCAGTGCAAGCCGCCGTGATGTTTGCCGAAATCGCCGCCTACTACCGCTCTCGCGGCATGACGTTGGCCGACGGTCTTGACGAAATCTACCGCGAATACGGCTATTATTTCGACAAACCGATTTCCATCACCATGACCGGCATCGATGGTGCGGCGGAAATCCAAGCGATTATGGACAAATTCCGTGCCAACGCGCCGAAGCAGTTTAACGGTACCGATATCGTAAAAGTAGAAGATTTCCAAGCGCAAACCGCCACCGATTCAGACGGCAAGGTCACCGCTTTGAACACCTCACCAAGCAATGTTTTGAAATACTACTTGGCTGATGGTTCTTGGGTAGCCGTGCGCCCTTCCGGCACCGAGCCGAAAATCAAATTCTACATTTCCGCCGTTGGCAGCAGCATGAGCGAAGCCGAAGGCAAGTTCAAAGAAATGGATAAAGAAATCAAAGCCTTTATTGCTTGATTGGGTTTGATTTTTCGACAACAAGGCCGTCTGAACAATCAATTTTCAGACGGCCTTTTCTTCATATACAAATTCAGATTATTACTCTTAAATGCCACAATTTTCACGCGCCGACACACAAATCCCGTATAATGCCGTCTGAAACATTTTCTTAAGTAAAACAATGGCCAACCAAAGATTGATTTACGGCTTTCACGCCGTTAACGCCCGCTTGTGGCAAAACCCGAAATCCATTACCGAACTCTACGTTCAAGAAGGCAAAAACGACGCCCGCACACGCGAAGTGTTGGAAAAAGCCTCCGCCGAAAACGTGCGCCTGCATTTTGCCGATGCCAGCCGTCTTGACACCATCGCCAAAGGTGCGCGCCATCAAGGCGTGGTCGGCTTTATCGACGCGTCTAAAAACCACGTCCACTTGGAAGACGTCATAGAAAACCTGCGCGAACCGGCCTTTTTATTGGTACTCGACGGCATCACCGACCCACACAATCTCGGCGCGTGTCTGCGTACCGCTGATGCCATGGGCGTGCATGCGGTAATCGCGCCCAAAGACAAAAGCGCGGGCTTGAATGCCACCGTCAGCAAAGTGGCCTGCGGCGCGGCCGAAACCGTGCCTTACATTACCGTCACCAATTTGGCACGCACCTTGCGCGAATTGAAAGAATACGGCATTTGGATTGTCGGCACCGATATGGGCGGCCAATCGGATTTATACCACACCGACCTGCCCGAAAGCGTGGCATGGGTGATGGGCAACGAAGGCGAAGGCATGCGCCGCCTGACTCGCGAGCATTGCGATATGCTGGTATCGATTCCGATGTTCGGCACGGTCGAAAGCATGAATGTGTCGGTATCCGCCGGTATGGTGTTGAGCGAAACACGCCGTCAGCGGGTGTTGAAAGAAGAACAGTAAACCTACAACATTAAAATGCCGTCTGAAAATGTTTTCAGACGGCTTTTTTTCTTATGAAGAACGACTTTTGCAAAATTCTTTATCACCCCGGCAACATTAAACCGACGTCATTCCCGCGCAGGCGGGAATCCATTTTTAATCACAAAGCAGCTATTTGAATAAAAAGGTTTCTTAAATTTTAAGATGGATTCCCGCCTACGCGGGAATGACGTCATCTTTATCTTTGTGTTGATAAAAAATCTACAGCAATTCGACAACAATCTCAGTTTTAAACATCATTCCTGCCAAGACAACACATAGCGCGTAGAAAACGCCTGCGTTTCCCCTGCCTGCAACACCTGCAAGCCCAAGCCATTATTGAAACTGTCCGGCGCGCCGCCTAAGTTTTCCAAGGCTATCGAATCGCGCGTTTGCGGAATATAGATTTGCAGATAAGGATAGCTTGAGTCCGAATAAATGCTCAGTTGCAAATGTTCGCTGCTCAACACGCAAGCCGGTTGGTCAAAATCGGCCAACACGAAACTGTTGTCCAGCGTGATGCCCTGCATACTCAAGGCCGTCTGAAAGCGGGTGTCGGACAGGATATTGCCGTTGGCGACCAAATCTTGGTCGAATTCTAAACGCTCGCTGCTGTTAAGCTGCATCGTCCACTCATCTACCTTACCACCGAGCGTGAAATAAGGATGCCAGCCGTCGGCCAGCGGCATGGCGCGATGGCCGGTGTTGGTTGCGCGCGTGGTGACACTCAGGCCGCCTGAAGCCAATCGGTACACAATATTCAGGCGATAGACAAAAGGATAGCCGCTGTCGTCTTGGCGGTAATCTGCCGCCAATTCTACCCAAGCCGATTGCGCATCCGCGCCGCTATCGACAATGACAAAATCACGGTCATACATCAAACCGTGCAACGCGTGGCCGGCTGCCTGAAATTTACCCTCAAGCTGATAATACTGCCCGTCAAACTCATATTTGCCATGCCGAACGCGACAGGCAAACGGGCTAAGCTTGGCGCTGTGAAAACCCTCGGTCAGCGTTTGGCGGCATTGCGCTGGCGATTGATGGCCTTTGATGGCGTTGAACCAAATGCCGTCCGGCTGCATGATTTCATAGCGGTTGAGTAAAGCGCCAAAGGTGTAAATTTCGGCGCGGCGTTGGCCGCTGTAGGTTAATACAATGGTTTCTTCCAATAAATCAAGGCTGAACATCTTCGCTCATTTCTCCATACACAAAATGCCGTCTGAAAATCATTTCACAGACATTCAGACGGCATCAATTTCCACTCAACTACTTACGAACGGCGGCGGCGATATTCGCCCGGCAGCAGCATATCCGCCCATTTCATGATGTTGGCGACTTCGGCTGGATTCAATTCGTAAAACTGGCCGCGCTTCAAACGGTTCGGCAGACCAATCGGGCCAAAACCCACCCGCACCAAGCGACTCACGGTCAAGCCTTGGCTTTCAAAAATACGGCGCACTTCGCGGTTGCGACCTTCTTTAATCACCACGTTATACCACTTATTCATGCCCTCACCCCCCTGCTCGTAAATGCGCTCGACTTTGGCCAGACCATCTTCCAGCATCACGCCTTCCTGCGTCAGCATACGCATTTGCTCGGTGCTCAATTCGCCCAACACGCGCACGGCGTATTCGCGCTCGACTTCAAAGCTCGGGTGGGCAAAACGCTGCACCAATTCGCCCGACGTGGTCAAAATCAGCAAACCGCTGGTGTTGATGTCCAAACGGCCAATCGCCACCCAACGGCTGCTGGCCGCTTGCGGCAAACGGTCGAAAATACTCACGCGGCCTTGCGGGTCGTCGCGCGACACGATTTCGCCTTCTTGTTTGTAATACAGAATAATGCGCGGCAGGCGGTCGGCCCATTTCAGCTTGATGACGTTGCCTTTCACCGTCACATGGTCATCGGGCGTAACTTTTTCGCCCAACTCGGCCACACGGCCATTAACCGTCACCCAGCCGTTGGTAATCCATTCTTCCATTTCACGGCGCGAACCCACGCCCGAAGCGGCCAGCACTTTTTGCAAACGCTCCGGCTCGAAGCGCGACAAATCGCTGCGGCGCTCTTTCAAATCGCGTGCGTGTTCCATGATTTTTTGGTTCGGGTTGCGCACCATCAGCTTTTTCGCTTTGGATGCACGCTGTTTCGGCGCACGCGGATTTTGTTCGGCCGCTTGGTCACGGAAACTTGATTTCGCGTTTTTGCCTGCTTTCAGGCCGTCTGAAACGGCTTCACCGCGTGAGCGGCGGCCGCCTTTGAATTCGGTTTCTTGTGATTTGGATTTAAAGCCGGATTCTGCTTTCGGCTTGCTTTTGAATGATACGCTTTTCTTGGCGGGCTTTTTAGCGGTGGTGGACACGCCGTCACGCCATTCGCGCTTGCTGGTCGGCTTTTTGGCCATGATGAATCTCCTAACACGTTGGATATGTTGAAAACAACGGTTCTTCTGCGGCAAATGCGGCAGGATGGTTGAACAATAAATACTGAGGGAATACTGAGGCCGTCTGAAAAATAAGCGCTTTCAGACGGCCTTTTATATCAATCGCGATTTTACCCTATTTTATTGAATTTGTGTTGGTTTTAATTGAGAAAAAGCCGTCTGAACACAACTTATTTCAGCCATTTATCCCCATCGTGAAACTCAAGCCTATCAGGGCGCCAAACGCTCTTTCACCCACACACCGTTTTCCAAGCGATACTGAATGCGGTCGTGCAAACGGCTCGGGCGACCCTGCCAAAACTCAATGCGGTCGGGAATCACGATGTAGCCGCCCCAATGCGGCGGACGCGGCACATGCAGCGGGTGTCTTGCACCGACTGCCGCCGCTTTCGCCACCAACATGGCTTTGCCGGAAATCACTTCGCTTTGGTTGCTCGCCCATGCGCCGATGCGGCTGGTGTAAGGGCGGCTGTCAAAATACTCATCAGAAGCAGCGGCATCCAGTTTTTCAATGCGCCCTTCAATGCGCACTTGGCGCTCCAATTCCGGCCAGAAAAACGTCATCGCGGCAAACGGATTTGCGGCAAACGATTTGCCCTTGCGGCTGTGGTAATTGGTAAAAAAGACAAAGCCTTGCGCGTTCACTTCTTTCAGAAGCACCATGCGACTGTTGGGGCGGCCGTCTTCACCGACCGCAGCCACGTTCACCGCCGTTGGCTCGTTGACCTGCGAATGCATGGCTTCTTGCAGCCATTGTTCAAATTGGGTAATGGGGTTGCTGTCGCATTCTGATTCCGACAGCTCGCGTTTGCTGTAGTCTTCGCGGATATTGTGCAGATCCATGATGGTTCTCCTGTGGTTTGCTCTAATGATACGCTTTTTTTTCAGACGGCCTCAAGCTTGTTATTTGTTATAATGCCGTCTGAAAAATATCCATGTGAGAAAAATCATGCAAACAGAAGTCGAACTGAAAATCTTAAACCCGAAAATGGCCGAGCAGCTGCCCGCCTACGCCACCCCCGGTTCTGCCGGTTTGGATTTGCGCGCGTGTTTGGACGAAGCCGTGACGCTGCAACCGGGCGAAACCTATCTGGTGCCAACCGGCTTGGCCGTACATTTGGCCAACCCTGCCTACGCCGCCGTCTTGCTGCCACGCTCCGGTCTCGGCCACAAACACGGCATTGTGTTGGGTAATCTGGTGGGCTTAATCGACTCGGATTATCAGGGCGAATTGAAAGTGTCGGTGTGGAACCGCAGCCAAACCGCCTTCACCATCGAACCGATGGAACGCATCGCGCAAATGGTGATTGTGCCGGTGATTCAGGCAGCGTTTAAAGTGGTGGACGAATTTGCCGCCAGCGAACGCGGCGAAGGCGGATTCGGCAGCACAGGTAAAGCTTAAATCTATGATTTAAAAAAAGCCGTCTGAAAACGAACGTTTTCAGACGGCTTTTTTACTGATAACCATTTACCCGTCACCACGCTCCAACAACATCACCATCATCACCGCATTCAATACCAGCACATCATCGCGCTCATCTGTTTGGACGAGTTTGTCCAAGCTGAATTTACGCTCAAAAAACGACGGCTCTTTTTTCAGGCGATACACTTCCTGCCCATCCGGCGCAGTAAGTGCGTAAGTCGGGTTGAGAAAGTAGCCGGTCAGCGAACCGAGCAGCGGAATCTCACCTATCAAACCGTTGACCAACGCCACCATCGGATTGGTTTCACGCAATTGATACACTTCACGCCCCTGCTCGTCAAACAGCACATAGCTGGTTTTCCACAACGATTTCATGCCGTGGCGCTGGATTTTACCGATAAGCTTACCGCTTGAATCGCGCACGGTATAAACCGCATTAAAATCAATAATACGGTCGGCCTGAATGTTGAACAATTCGGTTTTGTCGCTGCTGCTGCGAAAAATCTGCACCGACTCTTTGATTTTAAAAATCTTCTGCCGCGTATAGGCAATTTCCTTGCCATCGGCATCGAACACAGAAAAATCGTTCGACGGCGTGAAGATTTTGAATTGGAAATTTAAGGGGAAACGGATATTCCGCATAATTTTTATCCTAAAAACTACAAAGCCTTTACCCGCTTATCTGAGCATATTTTGTTTTTTTATTTTACCATCCAATCATCATTATTCATGAATTTAGGCAATTCTTAACAACAACCCAAACAATCCATCCAGCTACTGTTGGAGGGCATAGCTTATGCCGTCTGAAATCGGTCTATTTCAGACGGCCTTTTATATAAACATTATAAAGACTTGATTCTGCTCCATAAAGTTTTCATGGTTCCGCCATAGTAATCACTTGAAGTGCAATACGAGGCCTCAATGGCACATTGACCTTGTGTTCCGAATTTTTTACTGCACTGGGTAATCGCCTTTTGATGAATATTTTTAAACAACGGCGAACTGATAATGACAACATTATCAGTTGTCATCCGGTTGTGCGCGCGCGGATAGGCCACGGCAACGCAGGTATTTTGCAAAGGCATTACCGATTGGCACCCGGTAGCTTGGTCTTTCTGTACGCCGGCTAAGGCATCCTGCCCCCGGCAATATTCAGCCAGCTCGTTGCTGGCATCGAGCTGGTTGAGATTTTCACGTGTGGTTTTAATATGCAGCACATCACTGCTGTCACTTGGATTCTGCCAAAAGGCCAAATAGCCATAAGTGTCGGCGGCCGTTGCTGCAGCCGCCACGCTGCTGAGTATCAATGCGTAGAGAACTTTCTTCATGGTGATTCTCGATGATGTCCAGATGAATTTTAATTATAAAGTAAAAAATAGTTTATTAGTGATTATGGGCTCAGATGATGCATTTTCAAACTATTTTCATTTATTTTAACTTGAATTTATGCAACATTTCAGCCCCACCTCCTTTCTTAGCATAATCATTAATGAAATATCATACCTGATCCTATATTGATCTGACCCAACAACAATAGGCCGTCTGAAACAACTTTTTCAGACGGCCTATCCGTTTACCAACCTTACGCCGCTTGGCGGTGATAATGCCTTAAAGCATGTTCTTTACGTCGGCCGCTGCTGAATGCCGACACGCGTTTGAGATAGCCGATGACGCGTGTGCCGTAGTCGATGTCGTGCGAACCACAATTGCTGCAAGCGTGTAAGGTGCGTTTGTCGATGTGGCTACATTCGTTGCAGATGGTGATGCGCACATTGACGCAGAAATAGTTGCAGCCGGTTTGTGCGGCAATATCAAGCAGCGATCGGTAGCCGCTTTTCGGCAGGGCTTCGCCTAAGTTCAAATGCAGGGCGGAACCGCCGTCGAGCCAATCGACCATTTCTTTGCCGTGCAGCAGGAATTTATCCAAGGCGTTGATTTCTTCGTCTTCCACTACATAAAAATAGGAATTGTAGCAGTCGCGGCTGACTTGGTAGCCGTCGGTTTTGTCCCATTTGGCGTTTTTCACGCCGAGGTTTTCTGCCGGTACGAATTCGGTGTTGAACTTCACGCCGTAATGTTTGCTTGCGGCTTGATTGGCTTCAAAAATGGTTTTCAGACGGCCTTGCACAAACGCGACATAGTCTTCGTTGTAACCGACCTTGATGCCGTGAAACTCTGCCGCTTCGGCCATGCCGTTGATGCCGATGGTGAGAAACTGTTTGTCCAGTGTGATAAAGCCTGCGTCATACACCGGCAACATGCCCGCGGCTTGGTATTCTTCCATCAACTTGCGGTAGGCATATTGGTATTGATGGATTTTCGCCACTTCCGCAGCCAAATCGCGCCCGTCTTGCTCCAAGCGGTTCATGTTAATGGTGATGACATTAATCGAACCGGTTGCCACGCCGCCCGCACCTAAGGTGTAGGAAAAGGTGCGGTCTTCGATGGCGTTGCGTAAACGGCAGCACGAAGCCAGCGAATCGGGGTTGTCGGATAGGTACACGAAAAACGAATTGCCTTCCGCCAACTCCTGCGCCATTTCATCGGCAAACTGCGTGTCTTTGCACTTGCCTTCATCGGTGAGCATGGCGGCGGTAACGACAGGGAACGTCAACACAGCCTTGGTGCGCTCTTGATTAAACCATTTCAGGAAAAAGTTTTGCAGTTTGGCCACGCTGTGCCAATCGGGTTTGCTGAAATCGGGGAACACAAAATCACCGAACATGGCTTCAAAATAATATTGGTCATAAACGGAAATATTCCAAAACACACTCTGATAACCGCGTGCAGCGGCGGGCTGGTTGATGCTGTACACCACCTGCTGCAAGTGATTGGCCACCTCATCAGCATGGGTTTGCAAATAATCGTCACCGAAATCGCGGCGGGCAAAGTGGTCGAAATAAGTCAGAAATTCTACCGTCGCCACCGCACCGGCAAATTGTGCACTGATGGCAAACACCAAATTCACAAACGAGCCGCAAAACGAAGCCAAATGCTTGGGCGCTTTCGATTCGCCGCCTAGCTTGGTTAAGCCGTCGAGTAAAAACGGATACAACGTCACCGACACGCAATAGGGTTTCAAGCTGGTTTCATCGTGCACATAAATTTCGTGCGCCTCGATTTGGCGGATGTACTCATCGGCTGCCCCCTGCCCGAACAATTCGGCAATCTTGCGCGATACCTGACTGCGATTAATCTGAACAAAAAAATCTTTCATCAATTCCGCTTCCATCGTGGCAATGTTTTTCTGCGTCACATTGGCATTGGCGTCCATCTTCGAGCCGTCGGCCGCATTGGTCGCGTGGATGTAATCGTGCATAAAATTAAGTTTGCCGTTTAACTGTTCGGGATGCAGCCGAATCATGTTGTTCTCCTAAATAAGGTTGGTTAATAAGCAGCGACGGTCAGGCCGTCTGAAAAAAGTTGGGGTGTACCGGTGTGATGGCGAACGTTTTTTGCGGATGGTCTTTGATAAACCAGTGATTCAGCACTTCGCCTGTGCGCAAATCGGTGAACCGTTGATTGGTCGTCGGGCTATCGAGTCCGCCCAATTCCCTCACCCAGCGGCCGGTTTTCAAATAATCCAAATGCTCAATCAGGCCGTCTGAAACCGCTTCCAGTTCGGTGCGTTCCAAACCGGTATAGAGGCAGGTTTTCAATTCGGCGGATTGAGCAAGCTTCAAAAGCGGCAGCAATGCTTCAGGCTGCCATTCACCGCCCATAAACAACACGCAGCTAATCAAGCCTCGATAGCGTTTCAGACGGTCTGCCAAATATTCGGCAGTTAACGCCTTGCCTAAACCGGCTTTCCAACTGTCGGCACTGTGGCAGCCCACGCAGCGCAGCGGACAACCGGCAATCAGGAATGCCAGTGAGGTTTCATTTGGCACTTCCTGCCAGACGATGTGTTCGGTAGTAAAAGTGAGCGTTTGCATATTGGATGTTTAAATACTATATTTAGTGCTCATTTAATCACATTAATACTAAATATGGTATTTTTAAGTTTAAATCTGATTTTTGCTTAACATAGAAAAATTTTATAGATATGATTTAACTTAGCTAATTAATATAGAAAAAGACCGTCTGAAACAATCGTTTCAGACGGTCTTTCATTCGCTTTTAAATTAGTGTTCCAAACTGTCGGTATTCACATGAATTGTGGTATCGGTTTTGTCTTCCGGCAACACCAAGTTCAAAATCACCGCCATGATACCGCCGGCAGAAATCGAGTTTTGGAACAACACCGGCAGATTTTTAAACACTTCTGGTTCAAACGCCACGCCCAAACCGATGCCGACCGAAGTGGCCGCAATCACCGCTTCACGGCGACGGATGCCGTTGCTCACCAAAATGCGTACACCGGCAATCGCAATCAAACCGAACATCAACACCATCGCACCGCCCAATACCGGACTCGGAATCGTGGTAAACGCGCGGCCAATTACAGGGAACAAGCCCAGCAAAATCAAAATAGCAGCAATGTATTTACCCACATGGCGCGAAGCCACGCCGGTCATTTGAATTACGCCGTTGTTTTGTGCAAACGTGGTCAACGGCAACGAACCCAACGCGGTCGCAATCACCGACACCAAACCATCGGCCAGTACGCCGCCGCGCAGGCGTTCGGTGTATTCAGGGCCTTCAATCGGCTTATCCGACACCATCGCCGTGGCGGTTAAATCGCCGACCGCTTCAAACACACTCAACAAATAAATCGCACCGGCCACGATAAACGCGTGCCAATCAAACGCAAAGCCATATTTAAACGGCACAGGAATGGTAATCAGCGGCAGGTTTTGCAGCGCGGAAAAATCCACTTTACCCAAAAACAGCGCCACGATATAGCCCACAATCAAGCCCACGGCAATGCCGCTCATGCGTAGCAGCGGATTTTTCATGCAGTTAAACAACAACACGATAAACAACACCAGCGACGCCAAACCCAGATTTTCCATCGAGCCGAATGTGCCATCCGCCTTAGCGCCGAAGCCGCCACCGAAATCGGTAATACCGACGTGAATCAGGCTCAAACCGATCAACATCACCACCACACCGCTCACAGTCGGCGTAATCACTTTTTTCAGATAAGGCAGCAGCCACGCAGAAAAACACACCAAAAACGCACCAACAAACGACACGCCCAGCAAAGTCGAAATCATCGCGCTCTCAGTCAGACCCCCTTCTTTCATGCCTGTACCCAAGGCAATCATCACGGTCACAAACGAAAAGTTGACCGACTGAATCGACAGCATACCCGAGCCAATCGGCCCGAAGCGGTTTACCTGCAGATAAGTGCCGATGCCGGAAGCCACCATCGCCATCGACACCAAATAAGCGGTCATTTCCACCGGCAGATTCAACGCACCGCCGACAATCAGTGCAGGCGTAATCATCGGCACAAAAATCGCCAGCAAGTGCGTAATCGCACTCAACAAAGCATTCATAAAAGGCGGTTTGTCTTCCAAACCATACACCAAATCAGGCGATTGAGCCTGTTTGTCCGTCACGTGCGCCATACCTATCCTTTAAAGTTAGTAATAAACAGATAATTTTTGTAAGGGCGAAATTGTATACAAGCTTTGACATTTGGGCAATTTTTCAGACGGCCTGCAAGGCGTAATGACATGTAGTCGCAACACTTGCTAAATAGTTGACTCAATTTGATTTCTGATACATCAATATTGGCAATTGATTGTTTGAGCTTCTCAAATGCTTCCGCTGTCACAAGATAAGTTTTAGATGCATAGGAAGGATGCCAATATAAAGGCTGTCTGAAAGCCTATTACTTTCAGACGGCATGAGTCCATTTTTGAATATTTAACACTTTTTAGCCTTGACACAAAAAAGCCACAAATTCACAAGCAATTATCTGTTTTTAATAAATTTATTCGTTAAAACCATCCTAACACACCCATCCATTGCACGGCCCCGTCTGTTTAAGCAGTGTTTCACAGCAACAACAAAGTAAGCTACAATCGCCGACATAACCGACCTCATCATTATCGAATAAAGGTTTCATTATGTTAAAAGGTAGCTTGGTTGCCCTGATTACCCCCATGAATCAAGACGGCAGCATTAATTTCGAACACCTGAAAAGCCTGATTGACTGGCACATCGACAACGGCACCGACGGCATTGTTGCAGTCGGCACCACCGGCGAGAGCGCAACATTAGATGTTGACGAACACTTGGCCGTGATTGAAGCCACGGTGAAACACGTCAACAAGCGTGTGCCTGTGATTGCCGGCACTGGCGCCAACAACACCGCCGAAGCCATCGCTTTATCGAAAGCCGCAGAAAAAGTCGGCGCCGATTACAGCTTGTCGGTGGTTCCTTATTACAACAAACCTTCACAAGAAGGCATCTACCAACATTTCAAAGCCATTGCCGAAGCCACTTCGATTCCGATGATTGTGTACAACGTACCGGGTCGTACCGTTGTGAGCATGAGCAATGAAACCATTCTGCGTTTGGCCGAAATCCCGAATATTGTCGGCGTCAAAGAAGCCAGTGGCGACATCGGCCGCGACATCGAGCTGATTAACAACGCACCGGAAGACTTTACCGTATTGTCGGGCGACGATCCGACCGGCATGGCCTTTATGCTCTCTGGCGGCCACGGTGTGATTACCGTTGCAGCCAACGTTGCACCAAAATTATTTGCCGATATGTGCCGCGCCTCATTGGCCGGCGACATTGCGGCGGCACGTCAACTCAATAACCAACTGATTCCAATCTACAACACCATGTTCTGCGAACCAAGCCCTGCCGCACCAAAATGGGCAGCCGCAGCATTGGGTAAATGTGAAGCGCATGTGCGCCTGCCTTTGGTTGCCCTGACTGAAGATGGCCAAGCCAAAGTACGCCGCGCATTGGAAGCAGCCAAACTGATTTAACCTCACAGGAAACCGAGATGACTTACCTCAAACCGATAGCCGTGGCTATCGCCCTGATTAGCCTGACCGCCTGCTCTAGCGGCAAAAAAGAGCAACCTAAGCTGGATTACCAAAGCCAAACACGCAAAATCGTGAATTTGGAAGTACCGCCTGATTTGACCAATCCGGATCAAGGCAATCTCTACAACCTGCCTGCGGGTAATGGTGCCGTGCGTGCGACCGAACTCGACAACCGCCGCAGCCGCACCCAAGCCACGCAGCAACCGGCCAACCAAGCCGTGTTGCAATCGGTAAAAGGCGTGAGCTTAGAGCGTGACGGCAGCCAACGCTGGGTAGTGGTTGACGGCAAACAGCCGGCCGAATTGTGGCCATTATTGAAAGCCTTCTGGCAAGAAAACGGCTTTGACATCAAATCGGAAGAACCTGCCATCGGTCAAATGGAAACCGAATGGGCGGAAAACCGCGCCAAAATCCCGCAAGACACTTTACGCCGCTTATTTGACAAAGTTGGCTTAGGCGGTGTGTATTCAACCGGTGAGCGCGACAAATTCATTATCCGCGTTGAAAAAGGCAAAAACGGCACCACCGATGTCTTCTTCGCCCACAAAGGCATGGAAGAAGTGTATGGCGACAAAAACAAAGATACCACCATGTGGCAGCCGCGCCCGAACGACCCGAATTTAGAAGCCGCCTTCTTGGCGCGTTTCATGCAATATTTGGGCATGGACGAAAAACAAGCTGAAAACGCTTTGGGTCAAAGCGTGGCACCACGCGCCAATGCCGGTGATTTGGCCAAAGTAGAAGGCCAAACCCTGCTGCTCAATGGCGACTACGACCGCAACTGGCGCCGCACTGCGCTGGCACTGGATCGCATTGGTCTGACCGTATTGGGTCAAAATGCCGAACGCCACGCCTTCTTGGTACAACAAGCGCCAACCGAAAGCGAAGCCGTGAAAAATCAAAAGCCGGGCATGTTCAGCCGCTGGTTTGGCAAAGGCAAAAAAGCTGAAACCAAACAAGTGCAATACCCTGAGCTGATTGTTTACGTTGAGCCGGTGAATAATGGTGCACGTATCAGCCTGTTAAACAAAGACGGCAGCAGCTACAAAGGCAACGATGCCTCCACCCTGATCGGCCGCCTGCATTCAGAATTGCGTTAAGCCATTTATTTAAATAGATTAAACCGCTTTTGAATTCAATATTCAAAAGCGGTTTTGTTTGTCTATACAAGGCCGAGACCTTTGCAAAACCCTAGATTTGAGTACAGTTCAAAGTTGTAGCAGAGCAGAAAGCGCATACATATCAAATAGATAGGCAAGATTTCGAGCAGCGCACAACGAAGAAATGTGCCAAAGATAGGGATTTTGCAAAGGTCTCAGGCCGTCTGAAATGCAAATAGTTTCAGACGGCCTTCTCTATCCGCTATAATACGGCATTTCACTCTGCGGCAAATCGGCTCATGAACCAACGCAAAACCTACCTACTCTGCATTGTCTTTTTTACCCTGCTGTTTATGGCCTTGGTGCTACTGGGCAGCTATCTGCTTTCCATCGGCAGCAAACAATTTGCCGTGGCCGCATTTTTATTTGCATTTGCCGCTATCTTCGGCCAAATTGCTAGCTTGGCACTTTATCTGCGTTTAAAAGCCAAAATGCAATATATGCAGATACAGGCACAAGACAATCAAGGAAAAAATCATGTTTGACAAAATCGTTTTGGCCAGCGGCAATGCCGGCAAACTCAAAGAATTTTCCCGCTTGTTTGCCGAACACAATATCGACATCTTACCGCAATCGCAATTTGACACGCCCGAATGCCCCGAGCCGTATTTCACCTTTGTTGAAAACGCGCTGGCCAAAGCCCGCCATGCTGCCAAACACAGCGGCTTACCTGCCTTAGCCGACGACAGCGGCATTTGTGCCAATGCTTTAGGCGGCGCACCGGGCGTGTTGTCTGCCCGTTATGCCGGAGCCGACCCAAAATCCGATGCCGCCAACAACGCCAAACTCTCTGCCGACTTGGCCGATAAAGCCGACCAAAGCTGCTATTACGTGTGCGTGTTGGTCTTCGTGCGCCACGAACACGACCCGCAACCGATTATCGCCGAAGGTATTTGGCGCGGTCAGTGGCAACAACAAGCCACCGGCAGCAATGGTTTCGGCTACGACCCGCATTTTTACCTACCCGAACACGGCTGCACCGCCGCCGAACTCGCGCCTGAAGTCAAAAATGCTGTCAGCCACCGCGGTTTAGCATTGCAAGAATTGCTCAAAAAAATCCAAGCCGCCATCTAATTCATTCAAACAGGCCGTCTGAAAGCTTTCAGACGGCCGCACACACTCCACACCATGACCCCAATCACCTTCAACCAAGCAGGCCAACTCACCGCCCTGCCGCCTTTATCGCTCTACATCCATATCCCGTGGTGCATCAAAAAATGCCCGTATTGCGATTTTAATTCACACAATATTTCGCGTTATCAACCACTTGCCACCATCACGCCTGCACAAACTACCCCAAACGGTTTACCCGAAGATGCTTATATCGATGCCTTACTGGCCGATTTGCAAACCGAATTGCCCAATATTTGGGGGCGGCCGGTCGAAACCATTTTCTTTGGCGGCGGCACACCGAGCCTGTTCAGCGCACAAGCCATCGACAGGCTGCTGAGCGGCGTACGTTCACTGGTGCGATTGCAGCCCAATGCAGAAATCACGCTCGAAGCCAACCCCGGCACGTTTGAAATCGAAAAATTTCAAGGCTTTAAAGAAGCCGGCATTACCCGCCTTTCCATTGGCGTGCAAAGTTTCAACGACGATATGCTGACCCGCCTAGGCCGCGTGCACAATAGCCGCGAAGCTTTAACTGCTATCGCTACTGCTTTGAATTTATTTGATAAAGTCAATATCGATTTAATGTATGCGCTGCCAAACCAAACCGTTCAGACGGCCTTAGACGATGTCCGCACCGCCATCGCCACCGGCGCAAGCCACATCAGCGCCTATCACCTCACCATGGAACCGAACACCGCTTTCGGCCACACGCCACCGCCCGGTTTGCCGAGCGATGAAAACGCTTTAGACATTGAAGACGCTGTGCATGCCGCGTTAGAACAAGCCGGTTTCATCCATTACGAAACCTCCGCTTTTGCCCGCGCCGGAATGCAGTGCCGCCACAATCTCAATTATTGGCAGTTTGGCGACTACATCGGCATCGGCGCGGGGGCGCACGGCAAAATTTCCTACGCCGACCACATCGAGCGCACCACCCGCCGCCGCCATCCCAACGATTACCTTGCCGCCATGCAAAGCAATCCGACCAGCGGCATCGAGCGCAAAATCATTCAGCACGATGATTTGGCCTTTGAATTCATGATGAACGCCCTGCGCCTGACCGACGGCGTACCCGCAGCCATGCTGCAACAGCGCACCGGCATTTCAACTGCCCACATCATGCCGCAAATCGAAACCGCACGCCAAAAAGGCTTGCTTGAAGCAGATCCGACCGTGTTGAAACCCACCGCACAAGGCCGCCTGTTTTTAAACGATTTATTGCAATGTTTTTTATAGAATATTGATAAAACAAGATAAAGGCCGTCTGAAATTTATCCTTAAACTTTTTCAGACGGCCTTACATTCACATTTCAAGTGCAACGCTCAAATGCCATTGGCAAGGGCTGCTGAAAACAGATCACCCGGTGTCTCATAGTCCAATGTCTTTCTCGGTCGGCGGTTAAGGGCCTCCTCAACCGCTTTAATCTTTTTAGCACCCAGTTTCCTAAAATCCGTCCCTTTGGGGAAGTATTGTCTGATCAGCCCGTTGGTATTTTCCACCAAGCCTTTTTCCCAAGAATGGTATGGACGGCAGAAGTAAGTTTCCGCACCCAGGGCTTTGGCAAAGGTTTTATGCCGGTAAAACTCTTTACCGTTATCCAAAGTAATCGTTTGAATGATATCTTTAAACGGCTTCAATGCCCGAATCACTACCCGGGCTACATCTTCTGCTTTGAAATTGCTGATTTTGCGGATAACGACAAATTTGGTTTTTCTTTCAACAGCAACCACCAGTCCGCTTTTTTGGTCTTTACCGACAATAGTGTCCATCTCGAAATCGCCGACCCGCTCTTTTTGATCAACAATGGCAGGTCTGTGTTCAATGTCGGTTCTGTCCGGTACGCTGCCTTTTGTCCATGCACCGCTGCCGTATTTTCTGCGGTAGGGTTTGGAAACGATACGCAGATGGGTGTACAGGTCGCCGCCGTTTTGACGGTCTTTGGCGAGATAGCGGTAAAGGGTGCTGTGGTGCAGTTTGATGTGTTGATGTTTCAGCAGGTAGCCGCAGACTTGTTCGGGGCTGTATTTTTGGGTAATCAGTTTGTTAACAGTCTGTTTGACGGCAGTAGTCAGTTTGGTTGGCTTTTTGTTTTTCTTTTTAACTTCGCTTTGCTGTTGTGTTTTTCGGTAACAGTAGGTTCCGTTGACGGAATGCCGTCTGATTTCCCGACTGACGGTGGCGGGATGACAACCGATGTTCTGTGCGATTTGGTTTAGGGGTAGGTTGCGGTAATGTCTGGAAATGTAGTATCTTTGGTGTGAGGTCAGTTGTGTGTAGGCCATATTGCAATCTTTCTTGTCAGGAAAGGCAGTATACTACCGCATACTGGCCTTTTCTGTTATTGGAAATTGCACTTGTTAGGCGAATGTAAGGGCCTTGATTCAAAACAGGCCGTCTGAAACGCAGTCAAACACACCGCCCAGCTTCCTAAGCCACGCAAAATTTTGTATCATAACAGCCTATTCCAACTGCTTTTTTCAGGAGAAACATCATGGCGAAAACCATCATTCACACCGACAACGCCCCTGCCGCCATCGGCGCTTACAGCCAAGCCGTGCGGGCGGGCGATACTGTTTACATGAGCGGCCAAATCCCGCTTGACCCGGCCACCATGCAAGTAGTCGGCGACGGCGATTTCCGTGCCGAAGCGGTGCAAGTATTCAAAAACCTGCAAGCCGTAGCAGAAGCGGCCGGCGGCTCTTTGAGCGACATCGTTAAAGTCAACGCCTATCTGACTGACTTGAGTAACTTCGCCATTTTCAACGAAGTGATGGCTGAATTTATCCCCGAGCCGTTCCCAGCCCGCGCCGCCGTCGGCATCGCCAGCCTGCCTAAAGGTGTGCAGGTTGAAGCCGAAGCGGTATTGGTGTTAAACGCGTAAACTATTTATTTCAAAAATAAAGGCCGTCTGAAACGGCCTCAAGCAATATTGTTTTCAGACGGCCTATTTTTCTGTAGGCCGTCTGAAATCCCACATCAGGAATCAAAATCAACATGGCGCATTATGCAATCGGCGACATCCAAGGCTGCTACGACGAACTTTCGGTTTTGCTGCAAAAACTCGACTTCAACCACGGCACCGATACCCTGTGGCTCACCGGCGACATCGTCAACCGCGGCCCCAAATCCTTGGAATCGCTGCAATTTGCCATGCAGCATCCCGACA
Organism: Neisseria sp. CCUG17229; assembly: GCF_047839235.1. Classification (NCBI taxonomy): domain Bacteria; kingdom Pseudomonadati; phylum Pseudomonadota; class Betaproteobacteria; order Neisseriales; family Neisseriaceae; genus Neisseria; species Neisseria sp. CCUG17229. The sequence continues at coordinate 841,651 of NZ_CP181247.1, read as the reverse complement.
GCGTTCAAATCATTCTCGGCAACCACGATTTCCACCTGCTTGCCGTCGGCTATGGTTACGGCACCACCAAACGCAGCGACACCATCACCCCAATTCTGAATCACCCCGACAGCCGCAAAATGCTCGACTGGCTGCGTCATCAGCCCTTGATGATCCGCAACGACAACCATGTGATGGTGCATGCCGGCATCCTGCCGCAATGGTCGGTTGCCCAATCCGAAGAATTGGCGCGTGAAGCTGAAGCCGAATTGCAAGGCAGTAAATACGAAAAATTCTTTGCCAAAATGTACGGCAACACCCCAATCGCGTGGGACGAAAATTTAAGCGGTTACAGCCGTTTACGCTTTATCGTCAACGTGTTCAGCCGAATGCGCGCGCTCACTTATCAAAACGAACTCGATTTCGATTTTAAAGCCACGCTCGACAAAATGCCGATCTACCTGCGCCCATGGTTCCGCGTACCCAACCGCCAAAACCTAAGCCATAAAATCGTGTTCGGCCATTGGTCGTCACTCGGCTACATGAACACCGACGGCATCATCTCGCTCGACACCGGCGCATTGTGGGGTGGCGAACTCACCGCTATCAACCTCGACACGGAAGTCGTGACCCAAATCCCCGCCATCAACGGCTTGGATTGGCGTACGGCCTTGAAAAAAGATTAAAACTAGCCATAACCAATGAATCATCTTGATGATAGCTGTTTCAAAGAAAAATAAGACAAGACAACAACGACTGCTTTGTACATTTAATACATAAGGGAGCTGGCAGCGTTGTATTATTTTTTATCCAGAACAACGATACATTTAAAAATTCAACCCACCTTTTCATAAGGAGCATGACTGGCTATAATTAATTTATGCGAATGGTTCGCATTTTAAATTAAAACAGGAGAAATCATGACTACCCGTATCGAACACGACACCATGGGCGATGTTGAAGTGCCGTCTGAAGCCTACTGGGGCGCGCAAACCCAGCGCAGCCGCGACAATTTCAAAATCGGCGGCGAAACCCTGCCGCAGCCGTTGATCTACGCCATGGCCTTGGTTAAAAAAGCGGCCGCCGCGACCAATGTGTGTTTGGGACGCATCAAAGCTGAGCAAGGCGATTTAATTACACAGGCGGCGGATGATGTGTTAAACGGCAAGCTCGACGGCCAATTCCCACTGGTGGTGTGGCAGACCGGTTCGGGCACGCAGTCCAACATGAACATGAACGAAGTCATCGCCAACCGTGCCAATGAAATCGCAGGCAGCGGTTTGGCGGCGTACCAGCCTGTCCACCCCAACGACCACGTCAATCACGCGCAATCGACCAACGACAGCTTTCCAACCGCCATTCACGTTGCCGCCGCCATCGAAATCAATCGCCTGCTGATTCCGGCTGTCAAAGCCCTGCGCGATACACTTGATGACAAAGCCAAAGCGTTTGAACCGATTGTCAAAATCGGCCGCACCCACTTGCAGGATGCCACGCCACTGACTTTGGGCCAGGAATTCTCCGGCTACGTTTCCCAGCTCGACCACGGTTTAGGCCGTCTGAACGATGCTTTGCAAGGGCTTTATGAATTGCCGTTGGGTGGTACTGCCGTCGGCACCGGTTTGAACAGCCATCCAGAATACGCCGAAAAATCAGCCGCCAAACTCGCCGAATTGTCCGGGTTGCCGTTTATTACTGCGCCGAACAAATTTGAAGCCCTGGCTGGGCGCGATGCCGCCGTATACGCTTCGGGCGCACTGAAAACCTTGGCCGCGAGCTTGAACAAAATCGCCAACGATATCCGCTGGCTGGCTTCCGGCCCGCGTTGCGGCTTGGGTGAAATCAAAATTCCGGAAAACGAGCCGGGTTCATCCATCATGCCGGGCAAAGTCAACCCGACCCAATGTGAAGCGCTGACCATGGTGTGCTGCCAAGTATTCGGCAACGACGTCACCATCGGCATGGCAGGCGCATCGGGCAACTTCGAATTGAACGTTTATATGCCCGTTATCGGCTACAACCTGCTACAATCCATCCGCCTGTTGGGTGATGCCTGCAACAGCTTCAACGAGCATTGCGCCGTTGGCATCGAACCGGTACCGGAAAAAATCGATTATTTCCTGCATCACTCATTAATGCTGGTTACCGCCTTAAACCGAAAAATCGGCTATGAAAATGCCGCTAAAGTCGCCAAAACCGCGTATAAAAACGACAGCTCCCTGCGCGAAACCGCCATCGAGCTCGGCTTATTGAGCGGCGAAGAATTTGACCAATTGGTCGTGCCTGCCGATATGGTGCATCCGCGTTAAAACAGTTTTAAATCAGATTTAGAACACAATAAAAGGCCGTCTGAAAATCAGTTTTCAGACGGCCCTTCTTTCAATACCAACTTAATTCAACACATAAACACATCTTTTTCAGACGGCCTCTTGCGTTTTTTTCTTGGCTGCACCTTTTTGAAACTTCAACACTACTTCACCTTTCTCGCGGTTCCAGTCGATTTTGACGTAGCCGCCATCTGCCAATTTGCCAAATAGCAACTCATCAGCCAAGGCTTTGCGGATTTTTTCCTGAATCAGGCGGTGCATCGGGCGCGCGCCCATTTGCGGATCAAATCCTTTTTCAGCCAAGTATTGGCGCAATGCCGGTGTGAATTCGGCTTCGACCTTTTTGTCGAGCAGCTGATGCTCCAATTGCAGCAGGAATTTGTCCACCACTTTGATGATAATCGGCTCAGACAACGGCGCAAACGGGATAATCGCATCCAAACGGTTGCGGAATTCAGGCGTAAACATTTTGTTGATGGCCTGCATTTCATCACCACGCTCACGTTTGCTGGTAAAGCCGAAGGTCGGACGGCTTAAGCTTTCGGCACCGGCATTGGTGGTCATAATCAAAATGACGTTGCGGAAATCGGCGCTTTTGCCGTTGTTGTCGGTTAAGCGGCCGGCATCCATCACTTGCAGCAACACGTTGAAAATATCGGGATGCGCTTTTTCGATTTCATCCAACAGCAACACGCAATGTGGTTGCTTATTCACGGCTTCCGTCAGCAAGCCGCCTTGATCGAAACCGACATAGCCCGGTGGCGCACCGATTAAGCGCGACACGGCATGGCGTTCCATGTATTCCGACATATCAAAACGTTGTAGCGGTACACCCAACGAGAAGGCCAATTGGCGGGCGACTTCGGTTTTACCCACGCCGGTCGGACCAGAAAACAGGAAGCTGCCGATCGGTTTGTCAGGCAAACCCAAACCAGAACGCGACATTTTCACAGCGGCAACCAAGGCTTCAATGGCATCGTCTTGGCCGTAAACCATGTTTTTCAAATCACGCGCCAAGAATTGCAGCACTTGTTTATCGTCGTGTGACACGGTTTTTTCCGGAATGCGGGCAACTTTGGCAATTACCGATTCAATTTGCGCCTTGCCGATAACTTTTTTCTGCTTGGATTTCGGCAAAATACGTTGCGCCGCACCAGCTTCGTCCATCACATCGATGGCTTTATCCGGCAGGAAACGCTCGTTGATGTAGCGGGCAGAAAGCTCGGCGGCGGCTTCCAATGCGCCTTGGGTGTAGCGCACTTGGTGGAAGGTTTCAAACATCGGCTTCAAGCCACGCAGGATTTGTACGGTTTCGTCCACAGTCGGTTCGACAATGTCGATTTTTTGGAAACGGCGGCTCAAGGCATGGTCTTTGTCGAAAATGGTACGGTATTCGTCGTAAGTGGTCGCACCAATGCAACGCAACAGGCCTTTGGCCAATGCCGGTTTGAGCAGGTTGGACGCATCCATCGTACCACCGCTGGTACTGCCCGCGCCGATAATGGTGTGAATTTCGTCGATAAACAAAATGGCGTGTTCAACTTTTTCCAATTGTTTCAACACAGCTTTCACACGCGCTTCAAAGTCGCCACGGTATTTGGTGCCGGCTAGTAATGCGCCCATATCCAACGAATACACCACCGCATTCTTCAGCGTTTCCGGCACATTGCCGTTGACAATCTGATGCGCCAAACCTTCGGCCAAGGCGGTTTTGCCGACACCAGCTTCCCCCACCAGCAAAGGATTGTTTTTGCGGCGGCGGCACAAAATCTGCACCAGGCGTTCCATTTCATGTTTGCGGCCGATGAGCGGATCGATGCGGCCGGCGTTCACTTCGTCATTCAAATTCACGCAGTATTTGGCCAACGGATTACCTTTTTCTTCTCCCTGCTCGCCTGCTTCGGCATCTTGGCCGTCTAAAGATTCTTGCGCGGCGGCATTCAAACCGCCATGCGCAATGCTGCGCAAAATTTCAAAACGGCTCATGGATTGCAGTTTCAGGAAATACACGGCATGACTGTCGCTCTCGCTCATGAGCGCCACCAGCAAGTCCAGCGGCGAAACTTCGCTTTTGCCTGCTGATTGGGTGTGCACCATGGCACGTTGGATCACGCGCTGAAAGCCTAAAGTCGGCTGCGTTTCGGTGCTGTCCAACAAATGCTCGGGAATCTGCGGCGTGTTTTCGGTCACACTGTCGGTAAGCTGATCGGACAATAGTTTCAAATCGGCACCACACTCAGCCAGCGTGTTTCTGACGGCTTCGTTTTCATCAATCAACACCAGCAATAAATGCTCTAAGCTGATGAATTCATAACGTTCGCCGCGCGCTTCGGTATAAAGCACTTGTAAAATGCGTTCTAATTCTGATGACAGCATGGATTAAACCTCCTCAACGATACATTGCAGCGGATGGCCTTCTACCTTGGCTCGCTGCATGACTTGCTGCTGTTTGGTTTGGGCAATGTCGCGTGTGTATGTGCCACACAAACCCTTGCCCTCATGATGAACCAGCAGCATCACCGCGACGGCTTGTTCTTCGCTCAACATGAAAATTTCGGTCAACACCGCCACCACAAAATCCATGGTCGTGTAATCGTCGTTTAACAGGAAAACGCCGTAACGTTTCGGCGGCTGGGTTTGTCGGTCATTTATTAATGTTTCCGATTCGTGATGAGTATGGCTATTGCTCATGTATATATATGGCTCCAAAACCGTTTTTAAACTGGGCTTAGTACAATATCACGCACCATGCGCAAATCTATGCTTAATAAATAAAAAACGGGTTATTTCTGTTGTATTTTGTACTATTTTAATAAAATTTTCGCTTTTTCCCAAACATTACTTGACTACAGACATTAACGAATGTAAAAAGACGGTTAAGCAGAGTCGGCACTCGAAAAAGCATAATTGTTTTTAGGGAGAAACTTGAAACTTTTTGGTTTGACGTATTGCCTTATTTGCTGTTTTTGTTAAATTTTTTAAGTATAGGAAGTTCTCAATGGCAACCGGTATCGTAAAATGGTTCAACGACGCTAAAGGTTTTGGTTTCATCACTCCAGATGAAGGTGGCGAAGATTTGTTCGCTCACTTCTCTGCGATCAACATGGATGGTTTCAAAACCCTGAAAGAAGGCCAACGCGTGTCTTTCGAAGTGACCACCGGCCCTAAAGGCAAACAAGCTGCTAACATTCAAGCTGCTTAATGAGTGCGCGGCGTCAGCCGTAATGTGATGGCGGGATTTCCCGCCATTTTTTATTGTGGGTACGACATGGACAATTATCAACGTGCATTAAAGCAACTCGATGAGTTAATTGCACATTTTCGCAGCCAAGGCGAAGTTTCCTGCGCTGTTGCAGAAGCGGAAGACCGCCTGTTAATCAAGCTGGCGGATTTAAAAATCGATTTAAAACCGCAGCACACCCAAGACATCGCCAACATCAACCTTTTTTACCAGCGCCATATCCGATCATGAAACATTCCATTCCTGCAGGCATTTACCGCCATTACAAAGGCAATCTGTACGAAGTCACCGGCCTTGCCCACCACAGCGAAACCGAAGAAGAATTGGTGGTTTACCGCGCTTTATACGGCGAATTCGGTTTGTGGGTGCGCCCTGCCGCCATGTTTGCCGAAACCGTTGAATTCAACGGCGAAACAGTGGCACGTTTTGCCCTCGTGAAAGCGTTTTAAATTTTCAGACGGCCTCAAAGCCTTTGACCTGTTATTTCCCTTTTTCAGACGGCCTGATAAAATAGGCCGTCTGAAAACCTATCAAGAATCAGCATTATGAGTATTGCCAATAATAAAAAAGCCTTTCACGATTACTTTATTGAAGACCAAATCGAAGCCGGTTTGGTGCTGGAAGGATGGGAAGTAAAAGCCATCCGCGCCGGTCGTGTGCAGCTCAAAGAAAGCTATATCTACTGGAAAAAAGACGCATTTTATCTGGTCGGCTGCCACGTAACGGCTCTGCCGACTGCCTCAACCCACGTCAAACCCGATCCGGTGCGTCCGCGTAAATTACTGCTCAATCAAGCCGAGATTAACAAGCTTATCGGCAAAACCGAGCGGGCGGGTTACACCATTGTGCCGCTCAATCTGCATTACAATCGTAGCCGCATCAAAATGGAAATCGGTTTGGCTAAAGGTAAAAAACAACACGACAAACGCCAAAGCCTGAAAGAAGCCGATTGGAAGCGTGAGAAACAGCGTTTGATGAAAAATGTGACTTCATCTTAAAACCAACCCCCCGAAACAGGAGAAACCCATGAAAATAAAAACCTTATTCATCGCGACCGGCTTGATTGTCCTGACAGCCTGCCATAGCGGCAAAACCCGCATCGGCAATTACGGCCCACAAGAGTTACAAAAAATTAACCACGTCTGCATTTTAGATAACCCCAAAACACCTAATCGTGCCTTAATACAGAATCTTTCGACTTCTTTAGACAAACTCGGCATCAGCAGCGAAAACGTCAACATCACTGAAAACCGCAAGCGTCTGTACGAGCCGGAATGCCGTTACAACTTGCGCTACAGCACGCGCACCAATGCCATTTCCCTACTAGTGCGCACACCAGAGCATCCCGTTGCCAGCCTACGTGACAATTTCAATCAGAAGCAGGATTTACAAAAGCAAACTGACAGCCTAATTTCACGCCTCTTTGGCAAAACAACGAAATAATCTGCTCTACATCTTTTCAGACGGCTTTTTTGACCCAAGTAAGATGATGGTCATTATAGGCCGTCTGAAATATTTGCAGCGGATAGCGTTTTACATATTCCATCTCAATCCTTTCTCAAAAACACGCAAGATTGCACTTTATCCGCTTTTCAAGATGCGCTTCTGCCACAATAATAATGCCGTCTGAAAACCCATTATCCTGCGAAGGAAAACACCATGCGACAAGCCTCACTTGCCCTGCCTTTGTTTTTAATTCTGTTTGGCGCGGTTTGGTTTTTAAAAACCACCGGCATCCTGCCCGCCACCGCCACCTTGATTGCCATCGGCTTGGGCGTTGCCGGATTGGCCGTGATGATTATGGACGGTATCAACAAGCAATCGATTATTTCCGGTCCGATTTTGATGTATATCGGTGCGGCCATTTATCTGCGTACCGAATACTGGTTTGCCTATTCGCCACTGATCGCCTTAGGCATGATGGTGCTGGGCTGCTTGTTGTTGCTCTCGCGCAGCAACATGATTCCATATAAAATGCCCAAGCAGCCAGACCGCTTGTCTCACTAAACCGAAAGGCCGAGAATCACTCGGCCTTTTTCTTTGCTAACCACTAATGATTTTTAGATAAACATGGGTATTTTCGAACGATTTCTCAGTATTTGGGTAGCGCTCGCCATTATCGCCGGTGTCAGCATCGGTACACTTTTTCCACACGCCATACAACACATCGCCTTAATGGAAGTGGCGCACATCAACTTACCCGTCGCCGTGTTGATTTGGCTGATGATTTATCCGATGATGATTCAAATCGATTGGTCGGCCATCAAAGATGCCGGGCAAAAACCGAAAGGTTTGCTGATGACGGTCGTGGTCAATTGGCTGGTGAAACCGTTTACCATGGCGCTTATTGGCTGGCTGTTTTTCCGCTGGCTGTTTGCGCCTTGGGTTGATCCGCAGTCGGCACAAGAATACATCGCCGGCATGATTCTGCTCGGTGTCGCACCCTGCACAGCCATGGTTTTTGTGTGGTCGCAATTGGTTAAAGGCGACCCGAATTACACGCTGGTTCAAGTCTCGGTCAATGACATCATCATGATTTTTGCCTTTGCACCGATTGCCGGATTTTTATTGGGCGTGAGCGACATCAGCATTCCTTGGCAAACCTTGGTGTACAGCACGATTTTATATGTGTTGCTGCCGCTTTTGGCCGGATTAATCACGCGCAAAATACTGCTGGGCAAACGCCTTCCAGTTGGCTCGTTCACCGCCAAACTCAAGCCTTTTTCGATTTTCGGCTTACTGCTGACGGTGGTGCTGTTGTTTGCTTTTCAAGCGCAAACCATCTTAAGCCAGCCGTTTATCATTGTGCTGATTGCCATTCCGTTGCTGGTGCAAACCTACGGCATTTTCTTTCTCGGCCATTGGGTCGCCAAGCGCCTGAATTTGCCGCATGAAATCGCCGCTCCCGCCTGCCTGATTGGCACCAGTAATTTCTTTGAATTGGCTGTTGCGGTTGCCATTTCCCTATTCGGCTTACACTCCGGCGCCGCATTGGCTACGGTCGTCGGCGTGTTGGTAGAAGTACCGGTGATGCTGTCGTTAGTCACCTGGATCAACCGCCGCAATAAATCACTGGGATAATGGTATAGGCCGTCTGAAACTGGTACAATATCGCCATTTTTCAGACGGCCTTTTATTGCGCCGCATTCTCTTTTCATTCCACAAAGCCCAACATCATGACCCAAGACAAAATCCTGATTCTCGACTTCGGTTCACAAGTCACCCAGCTCATCGCCCGTCGCGTACGCGAAGCCCATGTTTACTGCGAGCTGCATTCGTTCGACATGTCATTGGAAGACATCAAAGCCTTTAATCCGAAAGGCATTATTCTTTCAGGCGGCCCTAATTCCGTTTACGAATCCGACTACCAAGCCGACACCGGCCTGTTTGATTTGGGCGTGCCGGTATTGGGCATTTGCTACGGCATGCAGTTTATGGCGCACCACTTGGGCGGCGAAGTGTCTCCGGGCAACCAACGTGAATTTGGTTATGCACAAGTGAAAACCATCGACAGCGAACTGACCCGCGACATTTTCGACGGCCAGCCAAACACGCTTGACGTGTGGATGAGCCACGGCGACAAAGTATCCAAATTACCGGAAGGTTTTGCCGTGATCGGCGACACCCCGTCTTGCCCGATTGCCATGATGGAAAACGCCGAGAAACAATTCTACGGCATTCAATTCCACCCGGAAGTCACCCACACCAAACAAGGCCGTGCGCTGATTAACCGCTTCGTGCTCGACATCTGCGGCGCGCAACCTAGCTGGACCATGCCAAACTACATCGAAGAAGCCGTGGCCAAAATCCGCGAGCAAGTCGGTAGCGACGAAGTGATTTTGGGCTTGTCCGGCGGTGTCGATTCATCGGTAGCCGCCGCACTGATTCACCGCGCCATCGGTGACCAACTGACCTGCGTTTTCGTGGATCACGGCCTGCTGCGCCTGAACGAAGGCAAAAATGTGATGGACATGTTCGCCCGCAACTTAGGCGTGCGCGTGATTCACGTTGATGCCGAAGACCAATTCATGGCCAAACTCGCCGGCGAAACCGACCCTGAGAAAAAACGCAAAATCATCGGCGGTGAGTTCATTGAAGTATTTGATGCCGAAGAGAAAAAACTCACCAACGCCAAATGGTTGGCACAAGGCACCATTTACCCTGACGTGATCGAAAGCGCCGGCGCAAAAACCAAAAAAGCCCACGCCATCAAATCACACCACAATGTCGGCGGTTTGCCGGAAAACATGAAGCTCAAATTGCTGGAGCCATTGCGCGATTTGTTTAAAGACGAAGTACGCGAACTGGGCGTTGCGCTCGGTCTGCCACGCGAAATGGTGTACCGCCACCCATTCCCGGGTCCGGGCTTGGGCGTGCGTATTTTGGGTGAAGTGAAAAAAGAATACGCCGACTTGCTGCGCCAAGCCGACGACATCTTCATCCAAGAATTGCGCAATACCACCGATGAAAACGGCACATCATGGTATGACCTCACCAGCCAAGCCTTCGCCGTGTTCCTGCCGGTGAAATCCGTGGGTGTGATGGGCGATGGCCGCACCTACGATTATGTTGTTGCTTTACGCGCTGTTGTCACCAGTGACTTCATGACCGCACATTGGGCAGAGCTACCATACTCACTGCTCGGCCGCGTATCCAACCGCATCATCAACGAAGTCAAAGGCATCAACCGCGTGGTGTACGACGTAAGCGGCAAACCGCCAGCCACAATCGAGTGGGAATAAGCATTTGATTGTTAATTAATCAAAGCAGATAGAATGCCTTCTGAAATTTTCAGACGGCATTTTTTCAATACAAACCCAGACCGATATACAAAAACTGTTCCCTTCATATCGATATCACAAAATCCGAAAACTTTTCTCCTCCCCTGATTCAATCAACAAACCTGTAGCCGTCATTGTCAGGCTTAGATCCGACAATCCAGTCTTTGAATCTCAAAGACACCCAAATTGAAAAATAATTTTTTTAAGTCAATGATTTAAATTTCGGAATTTTTAGCACAGTTATCAATGAGAAACGGCTGGATTGTATAATCTAAGCCCGACAATGACGGATTTTAAGTTTTACAAAGGCCTCAGGCCGTCTGAAAAAAATCACAAAAACCTAAAAGTTGCGTTAATGCTATAATCCGACCATATTTTCACAAAGCGAAAAATCATGGAATCCAACAACGAAGCCATGCGCCTATCCAAACGCATGGCGCAACTCGGCCTTTGCTCGCGCCGCGAAGCCGACAGTTATATCGAACAAGGCTGGGTCAAAGTCAACGGCCAAACCGCGGTACTCGGCCAAAAAGTGGTCGAAAGCGACCGCATCGATTTAAACAAACAAGCGCATGAGCAGCAAGCCAACCGTGTAACGATTTTACTAAACAAACCCGTTGGTTATGTTAGCGCGCAGGCGGAAAAAGGTTATAAATCGGCGGCGGAGCTGATTACCGCCGAAAACCAATGGGAAGGCGACGACAGCCGCATTTCATTCAGCGAAAAACACAAATTCGGCCTCGCCCCTGCCGGACGTTTGGACATCGATTCGGTGGGCTTGCTGGTGTTGACACAAGATGGCCGCATCGCCAAGCAACTAATCGGCGAAACCAGCAACAGCGAAAAAGAATATTTAGTGCGTGTTCGCGGCAAGTTAGACGACAAAGGCTTGGCCTTACTCAACCACGGCTTAAGCTTAGACGGTGAAAAGCTTCGCCCTGCCAAAGTCGAATGGCAAAATGAAGATCAACTGCGCTTTATTTTGAAACAAGGTAAGAAACGCCAAATCCGCCGTATGTGCGAGCTGGTGGGTTTACGCGTGGTGGGTTTGAAACGTATCCGCATGGGCAAAGTGAAATTAGGCAAACTGCCGCCGGGTAAATGGCGCTATTTGAAAGCCAATGAATCGTTTTGATTCAATGACATGAATCAGGCCGTCTGAAATATTCAATATTTCAGACGGCCTGATACCTTTGTAAAACTCAATTTAAACCAAGAAAACTATGTTCGTCATTCCCGCGTAGGCGGGAATCCAGTACGTCAAACTGCTGATATAGTTAATATTTCTGAATCCGATAGTCCTAGATTCCCGCCTACGCGGGAATGACGGTTTAAAGATTTCTAAAAATTGACTAGTCTCGCAAAGATCTCGGCCTGATTCTATTCATTCCCCAACAAAAAAGCCGTCTGAAACAATTCAGACGGCTTTTATCTTTATGAATAAATCAGATTAATGCTCGTGACCGCAAGCGCATTTCATGTCAATTACCATGCGGCCGGTAATTTTACCTTCGCGCATTTCTTGGAAAATTGCAGGCGCTTCATCCAAATCGCGCAATTGTACTTTTGGCACCACCAAACCTTCAGCACCGAATTGGAAGGCTTCAGCCAAATCTTGGCGCGTACCCACCAAAGAGCCGACTACTTCGATACCGTCTAATACCAAGCGCGGAATCGACAAATCCATAGACTCTGGCGGCAAACCGATAGCCACCACGCGGCCACCGGCACGCACGGCATCAACAGCAGAATTAAATGCAGCAGAAGAAACCGCCGTCACAATCGCGGCATGCGCGCCACCAACTTTTTCTTGAATTACTTTGGCTGCGTCTTCTTTTTGCGGATTAATCACCAAATCAGCGCCGCTTTCTTTAGCAAATTCCAGTTTGTCGTCATTGATATCGATAGCAATCACATGTGCGCCAAATACTTTTTTCGCGTATTGCACGCCCAAGTTACCCAAGCCGCCGGCGCCATACACGGCAATCCATTGACCCGGACGCACATTCGATACTTTCACGCCCTTATAAGTGGTCACACCGGCGCAAGTAATCGAGCTGGCTTGCGCAGGATCCAAACCATCCGGCACTTTCACCGCATAATCTGCAGTAACGATACAATGTGTCGCCATGCCGCCATCCGCAGTATAGCCCGCGTTTACGACGCTACGGCACAAGGTTTCGCGGCCGGTATTACAATATTCGCAAGAGCCACAGCTTTCAAACAGCCACGCAATACTTACGCGGTCGCCAACTTTCAGGCTTTTCACGTCATCAGCCACTTTGCTGACTTTACCAATGCCTTCATGGCCCAAAACGCGACCCGGTTTTTCACCGTAATCACCGGCAGCAACGTGCAAGTCGGTATGACACACGCCGCAATATTCAACTTCTACCAAAGCTTCACCCGATTCCAATTCACGGATGTCGCGCTCTACAACTTCTACATCACCTTCAACAGCTTGATTCACCACCACTGCACGCATTTTCATGGTAACACTCCTTGTTTGGCTTAATTGATAGAACGGTATTTCATTGTATAACGGGATGCACACATTTAATCACATATAAACAAACTACCTGTATGATGATTTATTGGCTGCATCACGATTTAAGTATGTACTTTAGAATCGCGCTCGTCAAGCCTTAGGCTGTTGAATTTATTATGTTTTGTTATACCGTAACATATTTATTCACATATTTCATAATTGAAAAAATCAACTGATTACATTTAAATAAAATAATCTTTATTTTTCAGACAGCCTAGATAATCTGACCAATTGATTTTATTGCATGAATTACCTTTTCAGCCTACTCTTTGGCTGTGTTAATTCATGTTTCTTTGCATTTTTAGCGCTTGAACTCCATAGCAAAAAATAATATTCTAGCGATGAAGCGTTTCGCTTACAGTCAACTACAACTGCTAAAAAAATACAGGAGACAGCATCATGGCAAAAGATTTAAACGTTTTTGACAAAGAATACGGCTTATTAATCAACGGCGAATGGACCAAAGGCAGCGAAGGCAAATTATTGACTTCCACCAATCCGGCCAATGGCGAAGAATTGGCGAAATTCGTTGATGCCAGCGATGCTGACGTGGATGCTGCCGTTGCCGCTGCGCAAGAAGCGTTCAAAACCTGGAAAAAAACCACCGTTACCGAACGCGCTGCGATTTTGAACAAAATCGCCGACATCATTGATGAAAACGCCGAATTGTTTGCACTGCAAGAAACGCTGGATAACGGTAAACCGATTCGTGAAACCCGCGCTGCCGACATTCCATTGGCTTCCGACCACTTCCGCTACTTTGCCGGCGTGATTCGCGGTGAAGAAGGCACGGCCACCCAATTGGACGAAGAAGATTTGTCGCTGATTCTGCGCGAGCCAATCGGCGTAGTTGGCCAAATCATTCCGTGGAACTTCCCATTCTTGATGGCTGCTTGGAAAATCGCGCCTGCATTGGCGGCCGGTTGTACCATCGTATTGCACCCTTCTTCCAGCACTTCACTGAGCCTGCTGTCTTTCGCGCAAAAAGTGAATGATGTGTTGCCAAAAGGCGTGTTCAACGTGATCACCGGTAAAGGTTCGAAATCCGGCGAATACATGTTGCATCACAAAGGCTTCAACAAACTGGCCTTTACCGGTTCGACCGAAGTCGGCCGCCGCATCGGTATCGCTGCTGCAGAAATGTTGATTCCGGCTACTTTGGAATTGGGCGGTAAATCAGCCAACATTTTCTTCGACGACATGCCGTTTGACAAAGCGCTTGAAGGTGCGCAAAAAGGTATTTTGTTCAACCAAGGCCAAGTGTGCTGTGCCGGTTCGCGTATTTTCGTGCAAGAAGGTATTTACGACAAATTCGTTGAAGCCTTGGCAGAAGAATTCAAGAAAGTCAAAGTCGGCCTGCCTTGGGAAGACGACACCCAAATGGGCGCGCAAGTCAACGCCGGCCAATTGGAAACCATTTTGAAATACGTCAAAATCGGTGAACAAGAAGGCTGCCGCATCATTACCGGCGGTAAAAAAGCTGAAGGCGATTTGGCCGGCGGCGCATTCTTGGAGCCAACTCTGATCGAAGCCAAAGACAACGATGCCCGCGTAGCCCAAGAAGAAATCTTCGGCCCAGTAGCAACTGTTATCAAGTTCAAAACTGAAGAAGAAGTCATCAAAATGGCCAACGATTCGGAATACGGCTTAGGCGGCGGTGTTTGGAGTACCGACATCAACCGTTGCTTGCGTGTATCACGTGCCTTGGAAACTGGTCGCGTTTGGGTAAACTGCTACAACCGCTTGCCTGCACACGCACCGTTTGGCGGCTACAAAACTTCCGGTATCGGTCGCGAAACCCACAAAATGATGTTGGCTGCTTACACCCAAGTGAAAAACATCTACATTTCTACCCGCGAAGAGCGCGAAGGCATGTATTGATTTTTCATGATTGATTGAATGAGGCCGTCTGAAAGATTATCTTTCAGACGGCTTTTTTAGTCGTTTCTTTATTTAAACAAAGCAATTAAAAACCGCTGTTTCTGCCTGAGCAAAACAGCGGTTTTCTGATTTTTAAGCAAACGCTTTTACCGATTAACGGAAAAAATCACCCATACCGGCCGGCAAACCTTGGGTAAATGCGCCCATAGTTTTGTTGCTGGTTTCTTCGGCTTTGGCAGACGCATCGTTTACTGCGGCCAAAATCAAATCTTCCAACATTTCTTTGTCATCAGCCGCTTCTTTAATCAAGTCTTCGCTGATGTCGAGTTTGCGCACCACATGCGCGCAAGTCATGGTTACTTTCACCAAACCGTTGCCTGCTTCGCCGCTTACTTCGGTTTCAGCCAATTTGGCTTGGGCTTTTTTCATGTTTTCCTGCATTTGTTGGGCTTGCTTCATCAGCCCGCCTAATCCGGCTTTTCCGAACATCGTATGCTCCTAATTTGCGTGTATGAGAAAATTATTCAAGGCGAATCCTATCAGGTTTTGCCCCTGCTTGCACGGGCTAATGATGAAATAGGATTCAAGGCCGTCTGAACGTATATTTTTTAGCAATCCGTTTCAGACGGCCTTTCAAGTTTTGATTCCTAACATCAAGATTCATTTGCTTGCTTTAATTCCAGCGTATCCGGCAGCCATTGCGCTTCAAAGGTTTGCAAAATCTGCTGCGCGGTCGGATCGGCATCCAACAAATCCTGTGCCTGTTGCCGCCCTTCTTGCTGCAAACGCCGGCGGCGCATGGTCGGCGTTTCCCAACCTTGATCATCTTGCCACGGCTGGGTTTGCAGCTTCAGCGGCAAATTATAAGCTGCGGCCAACACGTTTTGGATTTTGTCCAAACGCTCTTTGTTGGTGGTGGCTTTGGCTTCGCTGGTGAGCGACAAGGTCATCAAATGCGTATCAGGATTGTAATTCACCCAAGCGGCATGCTGCGCCAACATTTGCGCGGCACCAAGCTTTTTCGCAAAACGCTGTACCAACAACGCCCAATTTTCCGGCTTGAAATCAGGCAAGGCAATAAATTGCGGCTCGTCTTCTTCCTCATCATCGGCTTCAGGGCTTTCATCCGCAATCGGCGGCACAGGCAGCGTATCAGGCTCTGCCGCAAAATCATACGAATCTTCGTCAAAATAAGGCGGCGGCATGTCTTCTTCATCGAGATCAGACGGCTGATAAGATTCGTCAGATGCCGTCTGAATTTCTGCTGGGCGTTCAACCGGAATATTTTCCGCCTCAATGTATTGCGGCTGAGTTTCTTCTATAACAGCAGGCGGCTCATTTGAAACAGAGACCGTCTGAAGCGGCTCGGTTTCTACCGTTTTATTGACCGGCTGTTCTTCCCACGGAGGAATGTCTTTTGCCTGCGGTTCTTTCTCAGACGGCATGGTCGCAGCAGTTGAGGCCGTCTGAATATTGTGTTGATTTTCAGACGGCGTCGGAATCGTCAGCGGCTTTTTTGCAGCGGTTTCCTTATGTTCCACTTCTTGCAATTGCGTGTGTTCAACCACATCATTCACGCCGTGGGCTTGTGCGGCCAAAGGCGCAAATGCCAGCATACGCAGCAAAGTCATCACAAATCCGGCGTATTCGTCGGGCGCCAAACTCAAATCTTGTTTACCGTGAATCGCGCATTGGTAATAAAGCTGTATCTGCTCGCCGCTCATGGCTTGACTCAATTGCAGCAAGGCTTCGCGCTCGGGGTCGTCGTTGGCCAAGGCAGAGGGCACGGCCTGAATCAGCGCCAACCGTTGCAACAGCATCGCCAGTTCGCTCAATGCGCTGTCGAAGCCAATCGCACGGGCGACCATTTCTTGCGCTTTGTTGAGCAAGGCTTGGCCGTCTTGATTGACCACACTTTGCAGCAATTCATACAGGTAGCGTTTATCCACTGCACCAATCATCTGACGCACATCGTGTTCGGCCACCTTACCCGAACCCATTGCAATCGCCTGATCTAGCAAACTCAAGGCATCGCGCATCGAGCCTGCCGCTGCCCTGCCCAGCAATTGCAAAGCAGTGGCTTCGTAAGGAATATTTTCACTGTCCAACACATGCGCCAAGTGGTCGGCCACTTGCTGCGTGGTCATGTTGCGCAACACAAACTGCAAGCAGCGGCTCAACACGGTAATCGGCACTTTATGCGGGTCGGTAGTCGCCAAAATGAATTTCACATGCTCGGGCGGTTCTTCCAGCGTTTTCAGCATGGCGTTGAACGCACTTTTCGACAACATATGCACTTCGTCGATGATATAAACTTTGTATTTTCCGGCAGTCGGCGCGTATTGCGCGTTTTCCAATACTTCGCGAATATTATCGATACCGGTATTTGAAGCGGCATCGATTTCCAGCAAATCGACATAGCGGCCGGCATCAATTTGCGTGCAGCTTTGACACACGCCACACGGTTCGCCGTGATCGGCATGCTCGCAGTTGAGGCTTTTGGCCAAAATACGTGCAATGGTGGTTTTGCCGACACCGCGCGTACCGGTCAAGAGATAGGCATGGTGCAGACGGCCTTCGTCCAAAGCGTTGCGCAATGCTTTGACAACGTGTTCTTGGCCGACTAAATCGGCAAATGTTTTCGGACGCCATTTACGGGCAAGCACTTGATAAGCCATGTCTTTTCTCTACTTCATAATAATCAGGCCGTCTGAACAATCTATTCTTTCAGACGGCCTATTGAAAGATGATGCATTTTAACATTTTTGGCGCATAAACGTGCAAATGCATTGTTTGCCGCCATAAACAAAACCACTTTGTTGCGGCAACAAAGTGGTTTTGGCGTAAGTGAGATTACAAACCGGCAGCGCCAACGGCATTGGCAATATCGCGCACAGCGGTCACATACATACGGCTATTGTTGTATTTCCAAACGCTGTAGAAATTATTCAAGCCCAAATAATATTCGTAAACGCCCGGGCTGGTTTCCAAACGATACAATACTGCTTTTTCATGGTCAGCTACCGGCGTTTGCGGCATCACGCCCAAGGCTTTGAAATCTGCCACTGTGCGGGTAAGCGCGGTTTTCTCATCGATAATCGCCTGCAAATGCGGCGTGATGTTCAGGCGCACAGGCACCACCATTTTACCTCCGGTCTGCCAGCCATGTTGTTTCATGTAATTGGCAACCGATGCGGCCACATCGCCGATGTTGTTCCAAATATCACGGCGGCCGTCACCATCGTAATCCACCGCCCACTTACGGAAGCTCGACGGCATAAATTGTGGCACGCCCATCGCACCGGCGTAGCTGCCTTTGAAGCTGAATACATCGCGGCTTTCTTCTTTGGCCATCAGCAGCAATTCGCTCAATTCGTTTTGGAAAAACTCAGCGCGGCGCGGATAGTCAAACGCCAACGTGCTCAAGGCATCGGCGACACGGAAGCTACCTGTATTGCGGCCGTAATTGGTTTCAATGCCGATAATCGCCACAATCAACTCAGCCGGCACGCCGTATTTGCGCGCCACATCGTCAATCACCGCGCGGTTGTCGGCATAGAATTGGCGGCCATTATTGAATTTAGCCGCGCCCGAATTGCCGGTGCGGAATTCATACCATGGGCGCGATGTACCCGGGCGGTACATGATATTGATGATGTTGCCTTTGTACACCACGCCATCAAAGAAATTTTGCAATTCGGCAGCGCTCAAGCGGCCTTTGGCGGCTTCGTAACGGATAAAATTCTGCACATTCGGATTAGCATTAAAACCACTACTCGCCACTGATTCAGCTGCCGCATCAAAAGTCGGGCGTTTTTCGGCTTGCTTCACCGGTTTCAATGGTTGCGCATCGCGGGTGATGCTCGGCTTGTTCGATGTGCTGCACGCAGCCAATGCCGCGATAACGGCAATAGAAAGGAATACAAGAGACTTTTTCATGGGATATCCGTAAATGTGAGGAAGGGCTTGAGTGTAACAAAATTAAGCGCTTAGATAAACCCTTTAAGATTCAGCAGAAAATGCCTTTATAAAACCCATATAAAAAGGCCGTCTGAATTTCAGACGGCCTTTTTAATCAATCACGATTCATCAATGATTATTCGGCAGCAGGAACCACCACAACATTGATTTTCGCAACAGCGTCAGTGTGCAAAGCCACTTCAACTTCGTATTCGCCAACGGCTTTCAATGGGCCTTCTGGCAAACGTACGTTGGCTTTAACAGCTTCAACGCCTGAAGCAACGATGGCTTCAGCGATGTCGGCATTGGTTACAGAACCGAACAGACGACCGTCAACACCGGCTTTTTGCGCGATGGTAACAGTTTGACCGTCCAATTTTTCTTGACGTGCTTTAGCATCGGCCAAGATTTCGGCTTGTTTGGCTTCCAATTCGGCACGACGTGCTTCGAATTCTTTCATGTTGGCTTCGGTAGCGCGTTTCGCTTTACCAGTTGGAATCAGGAAGTTACGGGCATAGCCGTTTTTCACGGTCACGATGTCGCCCAGATTACCCAAGCCGCCGATTTTTTCTAACAGAATAATTTGCATGTTCTAAGCTCCAATTATTTGTGTTGATCGGTGTAAGGCAACAGAGCCAGGAAACGTGCGCGTTTCACAGCAACCGCCAATTGACGTTGGTAGTGTGCTTTAGTACCGGTGATGCGGGCAGGGATGATTTTGCCGTTTTCAGAAATGAAGTCTTTCAACAAGTCAACTTGTTTGTAATCAACTTCTTGGATTTTTTCAGCCGTGAAACGGCAGAATTTTCTACGTTTGAATGATTGACGAGCCATTGTCGTTTAACCTTTATATTCTTTAATGTTCTGTATGCGGAGTATCGGTCGTGGGAAACGTTGACTGCGTTGCGCTAAAAAGCCTTCTGCTTCAACCATCATATCTTGCCGATACTGCCATTCTTCAGCGTGCTTACCTAAAATCCGCGCGGGCATGTCGAATTTGACCAGACATTGTTGTCCGTTTTCTTCCTGCCATGATTCGTGCTTGAGCACGATATCCAATACAGGAATGCCTGCCGGTGTGTACCTCAGCGTGCCGATTTCGGCGAGCCGGGCGGTAAGGCGGATAAGATTATTCAATCTTATTCGGCTGCTGCAACTTCTTCAGCCGCACCGTTCAGCAAGTTTTTGGTTTTCTCGCCGCCCATCATCACAGATGGCTCGGTAACAGCATTTTTGGTTTTGATGGTCAGATGACGCAATACGGCATCATTGAAGCGGAAAGCGGTTTCCAGCTCAGCCACAACTTCAGGTGTGGTTTCTACGTTCATCAAAACATAGTGTGCTTTGTGGATTTTATTGATTGGGTAAGCCAATTGACGACGACCCCAATCTTCCAAACGGTGAATGGTACCGTTGGCTTCGGTAATCATGGCTTTGTAACGTTCAACCATCGCAGGCACTTGCTCGCTTTGATCAGGATGAACGATAAACACGATCTCGTAATGACGCATGTTATCTCCTTATGGATTCATAAACAGCCTTCTACCATGCGAAAAGTAAAAGGCAAGGTTGGAAAACGTTCGATTATAACGTTTATGGATTGAGTACACAAGCTATTGATGATTTTAAATGCTGCGTCGTGGCGGATTTGTATCATTTCAGAATGATGTAACAGTTTGTAACATTTCCTTGAATTTGTCATGAAGTTGTAATACTTGCTGGATAAACTGGCCGCGTTATCCAAACAACCCTCCTAACAAGGACACCTAAAATGAAAAAATCTGCTTTCGTGGTAAGTATCGCAACTGTTTTGGCATTGGCTGCTTGTGGCGGCGAATCCAAAGCGCCTGAAGCACCTAAAGCCGGTGCGGCGGCAACAACAAATGAAGCGCCTAAAGCGGCTGACGGCCAGCAGCAGCCTGTGGGCTTGGATGTAACCGGTGCCGGTGCGTCATTCCCACAACCTGTTTATGTGCAATGGGCAAATGCTTTCCAACAAGCAAGCGGCAACCGCATCAACTACCAGTCGATTGGTTCTTCCGGCGGTGTGAAACAAATTACCGCGAAAACCGTTGATTTCGGTGCCAGCGACTCACCTTTGGATGCTGAAAAATTAGAACAAGAAGGCTTGGTTCAATTCCCTACCGTGATTGGCGGCGTAGTGCCTGTGGTGAATGTTGAAGGCGTAGCAGCCGGCCAATTGAAATTAACCGGTGAAGTGTTGGCCGAAATCTACTTGGGCACCATCACCAAATGGAACGACCCAAAAATCCAAGAATTAAACGCCGATGTAAAACTGCCTGACGCGAATATTACCACTGTATTCCGTTCAGACGGCTCAGGCACCAGCTTCATTTTCACCACTTACTTGAGCCAAGTATCTAGCGGCTGGAAAGACCAAGTCGGCGCGGCCAATACCGTGAAATGGCCGACGGCTGCCAGCGGCGTGGCCGGTAAAGGCAACGAAGGTGTAGCGAACTATGTATCACGCGTAGCGAATTCTATTGGTTATGTTGAGTATGCCTATGCCAAACAAAACAATATGTCGCACATTCAATTGAAAAACGCGGCCGGTAATTTCGTGCAACCTTCGCAAGAAACCTTCGCAGCGGCTTCTAAAGTGGATTGGAAGAGCGTAAAAGGCTTCAGCTTGGTGTTGACCAACCAACCTGATGCCAACGCATGGCCTTTGGCGGCGGCGACATTCATCTTGATGCACAAGAAAAATGCGGATGCGGCAAAAGCGAAAGCAGCTTTAGCATTCTTTGATTGGGCCTACACCAGCGGTGACGAAGCGGCTCAAAAACTGGATTATGTGCCTTTGCCTGCCGAAGTAAAAGACTTGGTACGTCAAGAATGGGCCAACATCCAAGATGAAAACGGTCAGGCGGTTTTCACTAAATAATGTATGAATCAGGCCGTCTGAAAGCAAAAATGTATTCTTTAGCCAATACATTTTTTCAGACGGCCTCTTTACATCACACCCTGCGTATCCGGCCTCATTAAATCTATAAAAGGCACACTCATGCAAACCTCTTCCGCACAGAAACTCAAACGCCAGCAGCAGCTTGATGCGCTGTTTGTCGGCTCGACGCGTTTTTTTGCCATACTGGTTCTGGCCAGTTTGGGCGGGATTCTGCTCTCGCTGATCTTGGGCGCGATGCCGAGTATTGAAAAATTCGGTTTCGGCTTTTTTACTTCTTCCAACTGGGATGCCGTGGCCAGCGAATATGGCGCACTGGCACCGATTTACGGCACGATTGTGACATCCGGTTTGGCCTTGCTGATTGCCGTGCCGGTGAGCTTCGGTATTGCGGTGTTTTTGACCGAACTCTGTCCGGTTTGGCTGCGCAAGCCTTTGGGCATTTGCGTGGAATTATTGGCCGGTATTCCTTCAATTATTTACGGCATGTGGGGTTTATTTGTGTTTGCGCCCTTCTTTGCCGAACACTTTCAGCCGTTTTTCATTGAATATTTCGGCGCGGTTCCGGTGATTGGTTCGCTTTTTCAAGGTGCGCCGATGGGTATCGGTATTTTCACCGCTTCGCTGATTTTGGCAATTATGATTATTCCGTTTATTGCTTCCGTGATGCGTGATGTGTTTGAAATCACGCCGCAGCCTTTGAAAGAAGCAGCTTACGGCTTGGGCAGCACACAATGGGAAGTCATCCGCAACGTGGTCTTGCCTTACACCAAAGCCGGTGTCATCGGCGGCATTATTTTGGGCTTGGGTCGCGCTTTGGGCGAAACCATGGCGGTGACCTTCGTGATTGGCAACACCTTCAACATCAGCCCGAGCCTGTTTAATTCCGGCGTATCGATTACTTCCGCGCTGGCGAACGAATTTGCCGAAGCGGTTGACCCGCTGCACTTATCCTCGCTGCTCTACTTGGGCTTGATTCTGTTTTTCATCACTTTTGTGGTGCTGTGTTTCGCCAAAATCTTATTGCTCAGAATGCAGCAATCTGAAGGGAAAAAATCATGAGCAACAGCATTTACCAACGCCGCTTGTGGCAAAACCGCTTTTATCTGGGCGTGGCTTACGTCACCATGGCATTCGGCTTATTTTGGCTGGCGTGGATTTTCTACACCTTATTGAGCAACGGCTTCAGCGGTTTATCGGGCACGCTGTTTACGCTCGACACCCCGCCGCCAGGCATGGAAGGCGGTTTGCGCAACGCCATTTTGGGCAGCTTTATGATTACCTTATTCGGCCTGTTGGTCGGCACGCCTATCGGCCTGATGTGCGGCATTTACTTAGCGGAATTTGGCCAAAACAGCAAACTGGCACAAGCCACGCGCTTTATGAACGATATTTTGCTGTCGGCGCCGTCGATTGTGATCGGTTTGTTTATCTATGAATTGGTTGTTGTGAAACAAGGCCACTTTTCCGGCTGGGCTGGCTCGTTGGCACTGTCGCTATTGGTGATTCCGGTTGTGGTTCGCACTACTGAAAACATGCTGAAGCTGGTACCGAACAGCCTGCGTGAAGCGGCGTTTGCGCTCGGTGCGCCGAAATGGAAGCTGGTAACGATGGTGACCTTAAAATCCGCCAAAGCAGGCGTGTTGACCGGCATTATCTTGGCTTTTGCCCGCATCACCGGCGAAACCGCCCCGCTGCTGTTTACCGCGATGAACAACCAATTTTTCAGCACCAACATGAATCAGCCGATTGCCAACTTGCCCAACGTCATCTACCAATTTGCCATGAGCCCGTATGAAGACTGGCACGAACTGGCTTGGGCTGCGGCCTTGCTGATTGCCGTAACGGTATTAGTCGCCAACATTCTGGCACGCTATTTAGGGGCGGCGAAAAAATCATAAGGTCAGCCGACCAGCGATACGCCCTCCACACCATTCATCCTATTAAGGAAACAAAATGACCGCCAAAATCGTGACAAAAGATTTCAACTTCTACTATGGCTCGTTCCATGCGTTGAAAAACATCAATTTAGAAATTCCGGAAAAACAAGTCACCGCCTTTATCGGCCCATCGGGCTGCGGTAAATCCACCCTGCTGCGCGCACTCAACCGCATGCACGACCTGTATCCGGGCAACCGCGGCGAAGGTGAAGTTTTGCTCGACGGCCGCAATATTTTCGATAAAAACGTCGATTTGAACCTGCTGCGTGCCAAAGTCGGCATGGTGTTCCAAAAGCCAACACCGTTTCCGATGTCGATTTACGACAACATCGCTTTCGGCGTGAAACTGTATGAAAAACTCAGTCGCAGCGAATTGGACGACCGTGTAGAATGGGCATTAAACAAATCGGCTTTGTGGGGCGAAGTAAAAGACAAACTCAAGCAAAGCGGCAATTCACTATCCGGCGGTCAGCAGCAGCGTTTGTGCATTGCCCGCGCGATTGCCACCAAGCCCGAGGTTTTGCTGCTGGATGAACCGACTTCCGCACTCGATCCAATCTCTACCGCCTATATTGAAGAATTGGTGACCGAGCTCAAACACGATTACACCATCGCCATCGTGACCCACAATATGCAGCAGGCCGCGCGTGTGTCCGACATCACGGCGTATATGTATTTGGGCGAATTGGTCGAAGTGGGCGACACCAAAACCATCTTCACCAAGCCGAGCAAAAAAGAAACCGAAGACTATATTACCGGCAAATTTGGTTAAGCTTCAATCGCTTAACCTTTAATAATAGGCCGTCTGAAACTTAAGCAACGCCTTTCAGACGGCCTGATGAAAACCATGTTGCGTATGGTGTTTCAAACCAACTGCAAGGCCGTCTGAAAGCCAAACGCAACCCAACAAAGAGAGAAAAACATGTCCGCCTATATCCTGATTGTAGAAGACGAGCCGGCGATTGCCACCTTGATTCGTTTTAATCTCGAAGCCGCCGGTTACCGCGTGGCCACCGCCGAGCGCGTCAGCGATGCCGAGAAGCTTTTGAAAAACGAATTGCCCGATCTTATCTTGATGGACTATATGCTGCCCGACGTGTCCGGCGTCGAATACATCCAACAATTGCGCGGCCAGACCCGCACGCAAAACCTGCCCATCATCATGCTCACCGCCCGCAGCGAAGAGAGCGACAAAGAGCTGGGTTTGAACATCGGCGCCGACGACTACATCACCAAACCTTTCTCACCGCGCGAACTCATCGCCCGCATCAACGCCCTGCTACGCCGCATGGCACCGCAAAAAAGCAAACAGGTTTTGGAAATTTTCGGCATCCGCTTGGATGCGGAAAACCGCAAAGTCAGCACCACCGAAGGCATTGAATTGCAACTGAACCCAAGCGAATTCAAAATCCTACATTTTTTCATGGCGCACCCCAACCGCCTCTACAGCCGCAGCCAACTGCTCGACATGATTTGGGGCGACCACGTTTTTATCGAAGAGCGCACCGTTGACGTGCACATCCGCCGTTTGCGTCAAGGCTTGGAAAAAGCCCAACTGTCACATTTAGTGCAAACCGTCCGCGGCGGCGGCTACCGTTTCGGTAACAACAATGAATAATCTCGTTTACCTGATTCCTTCCATATTCGGCATTTTGTTTGCTGCAGCCGCCGGACTGGCCTTTTGGGGCGTGTCCGGCGCGTTTATTGCCGCCTTTGCCACGCTCAGCTTCATCAGCTTATTGCACATCCGCCAGATGTACAAACTGCTCGACTGGCTGAAAAATCCCGAGCCGGAATCCATTCCCTTTGCCAGCGGCATTTGGGACGAAGTGTTTTCCACTCTGCTCAAGCAAAGCCGCAACCGCCGCAAGCAAAAGCGCAAACTGAAAAACGCCCTGATGCGCTTCAACCGCGCCGCCGAAGCCCTGCCCACCGGCGTGATGATTTTGGATAAAGACATGCGCATCGAATGGCAAAACCGCCTTTCCGCCACTCATTTCAACCTTAACCGCGAGCGCGACCGCAACGGCATTTTGCTCAATCTCATCCGCCTACCCGAGTTTCATGCCTTTATGGAACAAACCGAGCAGGTGCAAATCCGCTTGGCCGTGCCGCAAAATCACCCGATTCCACGCACGCTGCTGATTACCCGCTGCCCGTTTGAAAAAAACACCCAAATGCTCATCAGCCAAGACGTCAGCACCATCGAGCAAGTGCAAGCCAGCCACACCAGCTTTGTGGCCAACGTGTCGCACGAATTGCGCACACCGCTAACCGTCATCAACGGCTTTTTGGAAACCATGCGCGACATGCCTGATATTCCTAATGAGCAACGCCAGCAATTCATCAGCCTGATGCAAAAAGAAGGCAGCCGCATGCTCGATTTGCTCAACGATTTGCTCACCCTCTCCAAACTTGAAAGCCAGCACCACCAAGAGCAAAACAAAGAGCTGATCAGCCTAAGCTTACTGAGCCGACAATTGTTTGAAAGCACCAAAACCTTTTCAGACGGCCGCCACCACATCACCGAAGACATCGAGCCGGAATTAAACATTCGCGGCATTCAGCCCGTGTTGTACAGCGCCTTAAGCAACCTCGCGTTCAACGCCGTGCGCTACACGCCCGAAGGCGGCAAAGTACATATCAGCCTGAAGCCCGAAGGCGAACACCATGTCCGCTTCAGCGTCAGTGACACCGGCCCCGGCATCGCCCCCGAACACATTCCGCGTCTGACCGAACGCTTCTACCGCGTCGACACCAGCCGCTCGCGCCAAAGCGGCGGCACCGGCTTAGGGCTCGCCATCGCCAAACACGCCTTGGCCGCGCACGACACCAAAATCGAAGTGGAAAGTGCATTGGGCGAAGGCAGCACGTTTTCCGTATTGTTTGAATTGGCATCTGAAATGCCGACTGAAATTAAATTGTAGGTTTGCATAAAAAATAAGCCGTCTGAAATTTCAGACGGCCTCTTGCTTGATTTTACAAATCAAATGTTTGTACCACATTCACATGCAAGCGTACGTCCACATTGCCACGGGTCGCATTTGAATATGGGCAGACTTCGTGCGCTTTTTCGATCAGTGTTTTCGCTTCTTCTACGCTCAAACCTTCTACGGTGATGGTGATATCCAAATCCAAAGAGAATGCGCCGCCGGCTTTTTGGCCGATGCCCACACCCACGGTAGTGCTGGATTTAGTTGGTTTGAGACCCAAAGTCGGCGCAACGTGGTTCATCGCGCTGTCGAAACAAGCCGCATAGCCCATGGCGAAAAGCTGCTCAGGATTGGTGCCGGTTTTGCCGCTTTCGTTTTGAAAGCCGACCAAATCGAAACCGATTGAGCCGTCATCAACTTGAGTGCGACCATCGCGGCCGCCGGTAGCTGTGGCTGAAGTGTGGTAGAAAATTTTCATGTTACATTCCTTTCAATTTAATAAGTTGGGAAAATCAAAAATAAAATTAAACTTAAATTACATTCTTTTCGACAAATAAAGCGGCTCGCCCAGTTTTTCCAGCAAATTCAATTCTTGCTCCAACCAAGACAAATGCTCTTCTTCGTCTGCCAAAATTTCTTCAATTAAGATGCGCGTGGTGGCATCGTGTTCGTTGCTTGCTGTTTCTGCCCATTGATTTAAACCGATACGCGCATTTTTTTGCAGCTCATAATCATTTTCCAGCGCCTCACGCAGATTGGTGCCTATATTGGGTTGTTTAATGGTAAAACGAATTTGGCCACCCAAATCAAGCAGGCGATTTTGCAGCTTGATAATCGTTTCCGGCTCATCAGCAATTTTGCTTTCCATCTCAGTCGCCAGCAAGCTTGCCCCTTCCGCATCAATCACCGCCACATGACTACGGTGCTGAATACTTGCTGACCAATAAACCGCCAACATCTCATTTAATAAATCGTGGATTTTATTCATTTGCTTGCTCCAAACTTAGACATTGAAAACATTATATCTAACAATTAAATTGTGTGCAATATAATTTTGTAAAATTTTTAATTCAGTAGGTAATTACTCATCGAAAATCCATGCTGTGATTAAACCAAAGCTGCACCACCCAACCTAAATTTAATCGGGCTCACTGCCCAACAGAAAAATCAGACGGCCTGATTATTTACGCAATCACAAGGTCGCTTTTAAGCAATACACCGTTGTTGGGTTTAATAAACTAATAGGTTTTTATGGATTCCTATTGTTTCAGGCCGTCTGAAAATTTAAATCAGAATTGGTTTAAGCACAATTCACAGCCGGTTTTTTCTGCCACACGCTGATAAGCCGGACGCGATTCGATTTGCTGCACATAGCGCACAATATTCGGGTAATCGGCCGGATTCACCTGACCCAAACCCCATTGCAACGGAAAACTCAAGGCAAAATCTGCGCCGGTCAGCTGCTCGCCGGTAATCCATGTTTTACCGTTAAGGGTTTGCTCAACATGATTAAAATACAAAGCTACCTGCCCTGATGCGTAATCATTGTAGGCACCGAAATCGAATTTCTTCGACATCATGCCCAATAAATTGGCAGAAAACATCGAAGCCGCCACGCTTAACCAATAAGCAAATTGTGAATATTCATCGCTTTTTGCAGTCGGCGTAAATCGGCGTTCGTTATCATATCGGTCAAGCAAATGCAAAATCATCGCATTACCCTCAGCCAAGGTCAGCGAACCATCTTGCAACACTGGCGCTTTGCCCAAAGGATGCAACGTTTTCAACTCATCCGGCGCTAATGAAGTTTCAGGCAGGCGGTGATACACCGCCACATCGTAATCCACACCCAATTCTTCCAACAACCACGCAATGCGGTGCGAACAAGAGTTGTTTAAGTAATGCAGCTTGATCATGGTAATTACTCCAAAGTATCGTTAATGATTTGTTACAAGAAAGCAACGTCTTTAAGGCATGCTGATTTTTTATGAAAACAATACAATCATACGCTAAAATTATATTTTGAACAATATAATTTTATAAAATATATTTAAACTGGTTATTTTAGAGATATCGGTTAAAAAATTATGTATATTCAACAAGCTGTTTAAAAACTTAGACAGCCTGATAACAATGCAGATAAAAAAGCATAAACTTTTACCCCATAATAATTTTATGGCTCTAATCTGCCCCTTCGCTTGGATTAACTTCTTTGACCTCACCATTTTGGTAAGTAACGTGTTTGGCTAATTCTTGTTGTGCTTTTTGCCAAGTGTGGCCGCATTGTGTACATTGCAACAAACCGTCAGGGGTATGGTGACAATAAGCAAATTGACAATTCGGACAATAGATATGGCTGCGGATTTCCATGGCAGGTTCCTTTCATTGTTTACAAAGCGTATTTCAACATGCCGTCTGAAAGGTTCAGACGGCATGTTGATGCGTGAAAAGCGTAAGCGCACATTATCTTTTTTATTTATGAGATTTTTTTATGAGCTTAATTTGTTTTTTATTATAAATATCTTAATGGATAATACTTGCCCGATTCTTTAAAAAACTTGCCCAATCCTACGAATTGTTTAGAATCGTTTTATCGTATCAAAAGATTTTGTTATGAATTCTACAGCCATTGAAACCATTAGCCGACATATTCAAACCCTTAATCAACCAAGATTTTTTCCTTTTGAAGGCATCATGTTACATGCTACTAAGCCGTCGGTTGAAATTGACTTAATTTCCGAATATACCACCGTAACATTTATTTTATCGGGCGAGCAAAATATGCGGCTGGGTGACCGATCTTTCATTGCGGGTGGCGGAAATATGCTGTTTATTCCGTTCCAACTGCCTATTTCAACCCGCTTTCTGCCTCATGCTCAAGCGCAATTTACAGGCGTCAGTTTGGTTTTAGACGAACAATGGCTGGCCGACATTGCTGCGCGAACTTCACTGCTCAGCGATAATGTGCCAGTTTTCGGCGTGGGATTTGACAGCATATCGCCGGCCATCCAAGATTGCCTGTACCGCCTGATTGCACTGCTGGGCTCGTCTTCCCCCACGCGCCATGCTTTAGCCGAATGCTACAAACACGAATTAGCGCTTTATTTACTTGAAAGCCGTCTGAAAAATCATTTGCTCGCTTTTTGCAATCAAAACAGCCAATTGCAGAAAATCAAAAAAGCCTGCCATTATCTGCAGGTGCATTGGGCCGAAAAATTAACTGTTGCCCGCTTAACTGAATTATCGGGCATGGGGCAATCAGCTTTTTATCAGCATTTCAAGATGATTACCGGCTACACGCCCTTACAGTATCAAAAATCAATTCGTCTGAATCATGCCAAAAACCTGATTTTGAAACGTGATTTGCCCATTACTCAAATCGCCTATCAAGTGGGCTATGAGAGCGCCAACCAATTCAGTCGCGAATACAAACGCATGTTTGGTACCACACCTAAAGAAGACCATCAGGCCGTCTGAAAAACTATAGTCGTTTAAAATAAAAATAATGCAGCGTTACTGATACCCTTTACCGGTTGTTTGCGACGGTCGCTGCAGCCTTATCTTATTCCTTTTTTAACGACTATATTTGCCGTTTCAGATGGCTTCAACCCTCTTGATTTCACAATAAATTCAAATAAACGGATAACTTAACCTATATATGCTTTCCTTATCGAAAGAAATGTTAAAATCCATTATCCGGCCACAGTAGTTCCTTGCTATCCCAATCCTATTTCCGACCCATTCACGAGAATGCCTATGCTTTTTTCATTTGCTCATACAGCCAAGCCTGTAACAGACGCCGCCAATCATCTTTTGGAATCGACCGGCAATGGTTTGAAAGAATTTTTCTTTAATCTGTTTGCGCGGAACCAATTTACTTCCCACCTACTGGAACGCAGCTTCGGCGAGCCGATCGGTTGGCTGGAAATCGGCATCACCATTGCGCTAATGATCACGACTTATTATTTGTCGGAATTTCTGATTCGCAAATATCCTGTACTGCCCGGTCGTAAATGGGCAAGTATCCGCCATATCGGCAACCGCTTGCTGTGGCCTTTTTTGCTGCTGATTTTTTCGATTATCGCACTTTATACATGGAACCTGTTTGAATTGCGTTCGGTATGGCTGCGCTTACTCATCATGGCTGCACGCTGGATGATTCTGATTCGCTTGGTATTGTCTTTGGTGCATGCTGCCTTGCCGAGCCATAAAGTAACCGATTGGTTGGAACGTTTCTTATCCGGTACTTTGTGGGTATGTTTCGTGATTTGGGTGTCGGGTATTGATGACTTACTCATCGATATTTTGAAAGATACCAAACTGAGTATCGGTTCGATTGACTTAAGCGTGTACACCATTCTCACCGGCTTGATGTGGGTGGCTGTGGTGTTGACATTTGCCATGTGGCTGGGCCGCCTGATTGAAGGCTGGCTGATGAAAAACGAGCACATGGATCTCAACCTGCGCATCGTGATGTCGAAAGTCGTCAAAGCATTTTTAACCGTGTTAGCGATTTTGATTGCGTTACCGCTGGTGGGCATTGATTTGACTGTATTATCGGTATTTGGTGGTGCACTTGGTGTCGGTATTGGTTTTGGCCTGCAAAAAGTGGCGAGTAACTATATTTCCGGCTTTATCATTTTGGGCGACCGCTCCATCCGCCCAGGCGACCGTTTGACAGTGGACAATTTCACCGGCTACGTCACCAAAATCACTTCGCGCTTTGTGGTCTTAAAAAGCGTCGCTGGGGGCGAAGCCTTGATTCCGAATGAGACGTTCATTACCTCGACCGTAATCAACGAATCCTACACCGCCAAATCTTTGTGGCAGAGCATCGACGTGCAAGTCGCTTACCACACCGATTTGACTTTGGCGATGAAGATTATGGAAGAAGCGGCTAAGGCACAAGAACGCATACAAACCGACCCTGCCCCCAAAGCTTTTTTAATCAGCTTTGGCGATAACGGCGTGAATCTGCGCGTCGGCTTTTGGGTAAAAGACCCGGAAAACGGCTTTGTTGGCCTGTTTTCGGCGATTTTGCTGGACGTTTGGAAACGCTTTAACGAAAGCGATATTGAGTTTCCATTCCCACAACGCGAAATCCGCATTCTTAATGAAGAGCGCGCGCCCGACAATGTCGCCATGCTGCGTGCCGGTATGGAAGTGAAAAAGGACACGCGTTCCGACCAAAATTTTGAAGCGGAACACGACGACCGATGAGCAAACCGCTGAAATACCCTGTCTCCGCCTTGGTGGTGCTGCACGATAAAGACGGCAATATTCTCTTAATCGAGCGCACCGCCCCGCAAGGCTTTTGGCAATCCGTCACCGGCAGCATCGAACCGGAAGACGACAACATCGCCGCCACCGCCAAGCGTGAAGTGCGGGAAGAAACCGGCATTTCGCTTTCAGACGGCCAATTGATTGATTGGTATGAAAGCACGGTCTATGAAATCTACCACCACTGGCGCCACCGCTACCCCAAAGGCGTGTTTGAAAACCGCGAACACATCTTCTCCGCTGAAATTCCGCGCGATACGGTCATCACGCTGCAAGCGGCGGAACATGTGGCTTATGGCTGGTTTAGCGCCGAAGAAGCGGCGGAAAAAGTGTTTTCGCCCTCCAATAAACGGGCGATTTTGGCTTTGCAAAAAAGGCTGGGGAACAAATAATCAATGCCGTCTGAACACATTTCAGACGGCATTTTTTTCGGGAAACACAGCAGATTCATCTCCCCAAACCTTCAGACGGCCTTAAAAATTCTTGTGAATCTCATTCACCGGCACGTGGCGCACATCAATCCCGCGCACCAAATAAACCACATGTTCGCAAATGTTTTTCGCATGATCGCCAATCCGCTCGGCCGCTTTGTTCATCAACATTGTTTCCATGCCAATACCGATGCTGTGCGGGTCTTCCATCATATACGTCAGCAAGGCACGCGACTGATTGTGGTAGGCCATGTCTAAAGACTTATCCAACTCATTGATTTTCAGAATGGTTTCATCATCCAAACGCGCAAACGCATCCAAAGATTGGCGCAGCATCGGCACCGTCATTTCCAACAAACGGCGCGTATCATAAAGCTGCTTGTAGCTGACATGGTGTTTCGCAATCAAACCATTGGCGTGCAAAGCGATTTTCTTGATTTCATCGCCCATACGCTCCAAATCCACAATCACGCGGCTCACGGTCAACACCAAACGTAAATCGCTGGCAGTCGGCTGGCGGCGCACCAAAATCGTTTGGCAGGCATCATCAATCGATACTTCCAACTCATTGATTTTATCGTCGTTTTGCACCACCTGCGCCAAAATTTCCTTGTTGGCATCATTGAAGGCTTCCAGAGTTTGTCCGAGCTGCTGCTCAATCAAACCGCCCATGGCCAATACATCGGTGCGCACCTGTTCCAATTCCTGATGGAAATGCGATGAAATATGCTCGGACATTCTCGTCTCCTAGATTAAGAAGCCCTTAAAATATCAGGTTATTATGACAATATTTTGACAAAAATATTTCAACGCGCATCTGTTGTCATCAATCAGCCCCTTGCCACCACACCAACCCCGCCCAAGTGTTCAGACGGCCTTTTGTTTGCTATACTTTGCCCGTTTAACCCAACCTATTTTCAAAGGAAACACACATGGCAGATTTTAACCAAATCCTGACCCCGGGCGATGTAGACGGCGGCATCATCAACGTAGTCAACGAAATCCCTTGCGGCAGCAACCACAAAATCGAATGGAACCGCAAATTAGCCGCTTTCCAACTCGACCGCGTAGAGCCTGCAATTTTCGCCAAACCGACCAACTACGGCTTTATCCCGCAAACTTTGGATGAAGACGGCGACGAACTCGACGTATTGCTGGTGACTGAGCAGCCATTGGCCACCGGCATCTTCTTAGAAGCCCGTGTGATCGGCGTGATGAAATTCGTGGACGACGGCGAAGTGGACGACAAAATCGTCTGCGTACCGGCCGACGACCGCAACAACGGCAACGCCTACCAATCACTGGCCGACCTGCCGCAACAATTAATCAAACAAATCGAATTCCACTTCAACCACTACAAAGACCTGAAAAAAGCAGGCACCACCAAAGTTGAATCTTGGGGCGATGTGGAAGAAGCCAAAAAAGTGATTAAAGAATCGATTGAGCGCTGGAACGAACAGGCTTAACAAGATTTAAATGCAGCTGATAGTTGAATTTAGTTTTAAGCAAAGCTAAGCCTACAACTACAAAAATAATCAAACGGCCATCTGAAAGGTTAATTTAGCTTTTCAGATGGCCTTTCTATCTAGTAATATCAAATTTATTAAAAATTTACTCATCCATATTTAACTCAAAACAAGGATAAAGTATGTCTTGGATAAGTAGAGAATTACAAAACAATATTCTTCATAGCTTACGTGATCAATATCCGAATCCCTTAGAATTCTGGATGCTCGAGCATTATTTAGATCATGAAAATAATGACAATATTATAAATGGTATGCAAAATTATAATGAAGAATCATCAGAGTCTGAAGATTGTTCAAGTGATGAATCTAATGAATCAATTCGGAATTTGCCATTTCAAAAAGATTTAATTAGAAATTTATTATACTTGGAAGAGCATTCGCTTATATCAATTCAAATTCTATCTCAATATGAAGATAACTTAATACCAGAAGGCTCTAGAATTAGCATAACAGCTAAAGGTATAGACTTTATAGAGCAAGATGGCGGATTATCAGCCATTCTAAATGTTGTAACTGTAAAATTGCATTCCGAGACAATCCAACAGTTATTAACTGCAAAAATTTCAGAAGCTGAAATTCCTGAAGAAGAAAAAAATCAATTAAAAGAAGCTTTAAAAACTGTACAAAACTCTGCACTAGAAACCCTTACAGAAAAAGCAATTGAAACCATTCCTGCAATGCAAGTTATTGGATTCTTAAAAGCTGTCGTCGGGCTCTAAATAAATGATAACACTTTGAAAAGTAGTAATTTTTTTACATATCTTTAAACCGTCATTCCCGCGCAGGCGGGAATCCATCTTAAATTTTAAGAGACTGATTTTATTCAAAGGTTTGTTTTTATCAAAAAATGGATTCCCGCCTGCGCGGGAATGACGCCAGTTTTATATATACCAGTGCTTTAAAAAGCCTAAAGGCCGTCTGAAATTTCAGACGGCCTTTCCCAATCTTACCAATCCGCCTTGTCCACCATCTCCGCCACCGCTTCTTTCAATACCGTATTTAACCCCTCATCAAACGAAGAATGCCCGCCCTGCACGATGCGCAATTCGGCTTCGGGAAAGGCTTGCGCCAGTTCCCATGCGCTTTGCATCGGGGTGCATAAATCGTAGCGGCCTTGACAAATGATGGTTGGGATATGGCGGATTGGATTGATGTTGTTCAAAATCGCTTTATCGCCTTGCAACCAGCCTTGATGCACAAAATAATGCGTTTCTATGCGGGCGATGGCGAGTGATTCTTGCGCGTCTTCGTCCACGTCTTTCGGTTCAAATTGCACCAAATAGCTTTCCCAATCTGCCCATGCTTTGGCCGCTTTCAGACGGCCTTGTTCGTCTTCGCCGTGTAATAATTCGTGATAAGCGGCAATCAGATTGTTGCGTTTGTGTTCGGGAATTGGGGCGAGAAGCTGCTGCCATTGCTGCGGATAAATTTGGCTGACACCACCCTGCTCGTTCAGCCAAGCGGTTTCAGACGGCCTGCACAGGAAAATGCCGCGCAACACCAATCCGGCCACGCGCTCGGGATGGGTTTGGGCATAGGCCAAGGTGCTGCCCCATGAGCCACCGAACACCAGCCATTTTTCAATGCCGAGCATGCGGCGCACGGCTTCGATGTCGGCCACCAAATCCCAAGTGGTGTTGTCTTCGATGCAGGCATAAGGCAGCGAGCGGCCGCAACCGCGTTGGTCAATGATCACAATCCGGTACACATCGGGATGAAAAAATCCGCGACACGCCGGCGAAGCGCCTGCACCGGGGCCGCCGTGCAGAAAAATCACCGGCAAGCCGTCGGGATTGCCGGATTCTTCCCAATAAATTTGATGGCGTGCGGATACGGGCAATAAGCCGCTGCGGTGCGGTTCGCGAATCGGGTGCATGGGAAAATCCTGATTTGAAGTGAAACAAAATTTTAGCATTGAAAACAGGCCGTCTGAAAGTCGGGATAAAGGTTTCAGACGGCCTGTTTTCATCGTAAAATAAAGTTTGATTGGTATGACAACAAAGGAAGAAACATGAGCGAAAATCAAACCACACACGCCAAGCCCGAAGGCGAATTGATGCTGCGCACGGTCGCGCGGCCAAAAGACACCAACACCAATTTAGATGTGTTCGGCGGCTGGATTATGTCGCAGATGGATTTGGGCGGTGGCATTTTAGCGGCGGAAATCGCGCAGGGGCGGATTGTCACGGTTTCGGTACAGGAAATGAGTTTTCTGCGGCCGGTCAAAGTCGGCCATGTGGTCGGCGTGTATGCGCGTTGTTTGGGCGTGGGCAATACCTCGCTGAAAATCGAAGTGGAAGTGTGGGTGAAACCATTTGTCGCCGATGAGCCGAATATTCCGCTTGAGCTGGTCACAGAAGCGGTATTCACCTTCGTTGCCATTGACCACGAAGGCCGTCCGCGCCCGATTCCACGCGACAATAATCCGCGCTTGGATGCATTTCTATCGCCGAAACAGGCCGTCTGAATATGAATCAGGCAACTTTATTCAGCGGCATTGCAAAGCGCTTCGGCGCCGAGCCGCAGTATTTGTGGGCGAAATTTCCCAAATACGCCGTGTTCCGCCATGCTGATGGCAAACAGAAATGGTTCGGCGCTTATCTGCCGGTGGCTGCTGAAAAAATCGGTCGCAAAGGCGCTGGCAATGTGGCTTTGCTAAACGTGAAATGCCCGCCGGAAATGGTCGGCAGCTTGCGGCAGATGCCAGGCGTTTTGCCGGCTTACCACATGAACAAAACGCATTGGGTGAGCTTGGTTTTAGCGGAAGTAGATGCGGATTTGGTGTGGGAATTGCTGGCGCAAAGTTTTGCGCTGACGCAAAAGTGATGAAATGTGCCTCTCTTTTTTGGGAAAATAAAATGCCGTCTGAAACATTTCAGACGGCATGAGACCTTTGCAAAACCCCAGATTTGAGTGCAGTTCGAAGTTATAGCAGCACAGAAAGCGCAGACATATCACGAAGATAGGCAAGCTTTCGAGCAGCGCATAACGAAGAAATGTGCCAAAGATGGGGAGTTTGCAAAGGTCTCGGCATGATTATTCTTTAGCCTACAACACTTCCACCGCAAAATCCGACAAGCGTGATCGCTCGCCTTGTTGCAGTGTAATATGGCCGTAATGCTGCCAACCTTTAAACCGCTCCACAACATAACTTAAGCCGCTGCTGCCTTCGGTGAGATACGGCGTGTCGATTTGTGCCAAATTACCCAAACACACCACTTTCGTGCCTTTGCCTGCACGCGTAATCAGGGTTTTCATCTGCTTGGCGGTCAGGTTTTGCGCTTCATCGATGATGACGAATTTGTTTTGAAACGTGCGCCCGCGCATAAAATTAAGCGAGCGCACTTTAATGCGGGCGCGGATTAAGTCGGACGTGGCTTTTTTCGCCCACGCGCTGAATTCGTCACCATCGTTTTGCTGGGTCAATACTTCCAAATTGTCTTCCAACGCGCCCATCCACGGATTCATTTTCTCTTCTTCCGTGCCCGGTAAAAAACCGATGTCTTCGCCCACCGGTACGGTGATGCGGGTCATGATGATTTCGTTG
This sequence comes from Neisseria sp. CCUG17229, assembly GCF_047839235.1. NCBI lineage: Bacteria > Pseudomonadati > Pseudomonadota > Betaproteobacteria > Neisseriales > Neisseriaceae > Neisseria > Neisseria sp. CCUG17229. Next base: position 804,351 of record NZ_CP181247.1, on the reverse strand, counting down.
TAGCGCTTGTCATCAAAGGTTTGCGTCAACGCGGCAGCAAGCGTCAGCAGCGTTTTGCCGGTGCCGGCCTGTCCTAAAATCGTTACCAAATCGATTTCGGGATCCATCAATAAATTTAAGGCAAAGTTTTGTTCGCGGTTGCGGGCGGAAATGCCGAATACATTGTTGCGGCCGCTGTAATCTTTTAAGGTTTCGAGCAACACTTTGCCGTGGTTCTGCTCGATAACACGTGCGCTCAAAGGCGGTTCGCCGTGTTCATCCACCAATAATTCGTTGAGCAGTAAATGCGGCGTATCATTGCCTTCGATGTGGTAATAGGCGCGGCCATTTTCCTGCCATGAATTCAAATGCGTGCCGTTGTTTGCCCAAAATTCCGGCGTGAGCCTGCGCAAACCGCTGTATAAAATATCGCTGTCTTCCAATACGTTATCGTTGATGTAGTCTTCGGCATTCAAACCCAACGTACGCGCTTTGATGCGGATATTGATGTCTTTCGACACTAGCGCGACATAATCGTAATCGCCGCAAATTCGATGCGACAGGCTCATCACCACCGCCAAAATCTGATTATCGCCGGTTTGCCCACTCAATACTTCGGGCAAATCGGCTTGCAGCATTTCGGTTTGCAGCAACAATTTACCTTTGGCATCGACATGCCCCAATACATTCAGCGCAATGCCCTGATGCAGCCCGTGCGGCTCGGCATTAAGCAATTCATCCAGATAACGGCTGGTCTGACGGGCATTACGCGCCACGTCGGACGAGCCTTTTTTATGGTTGTCCATTTCCTCCAAGGTCACCATTGGAATGAAAATGTCGTGTTCCTGAAAACGGAACAGGCAAGACGGGTCGTGCAACATCACATTGGTATCGAGAATAAACAGCTTGCGGCCGCCACCAGTGAGCTTTGGAGACATTGTGTGTTCCTTTTATGGTTGTGGTGAAATCGGCTTCAGTTTGGCAAAGCTGTGTTACAGCGGCATGAAAACAATATAGACGCCTTGATTTTAATAGGTTTATAGATGAATTGATTGTGACAAATATGAAAAAGGCCGTCTGAAAACTCTGTTTTCAGACGGCCTTTGATGATTTAAACCTGATTAGCTTTCCACCGGAATAATACCGATTTTGGCTTGCCATTGTTTCGGCGCGATGGCGTGGATGGATTGGCCGTCGCTGTCGACTGCTACCGTTACCGGCATGTCTTTGACGTCAAACTCGTAAATGGCTTCCATGCCCAATTCTGGGAACGCCAACACTTTTGCGCCTTTGATGGCTTTAGCCACCAGATAGGCCGCGCCGCCCACCGCCATCAGATACACGGCTTTGTTGTCGGCAATGGCTTCGCAAGTGGCGGCACCGCGCTCGGATTTGCCGATCATGCCGAGCAGGCCGGTTTGTTCCAGCATTTGGCGGGTGAATTTATCCATGCGTGTCGCGGTGGTCGGACCGGCCGGGCCCACTACTTCATCGCCCACCGGATCAACCGGGCCTACGTAGTAAATCAGGCGGTTGGTGAAATCAACCGGCAATTGCTCGCCTTTGTTCAGCATATCCACCATGCGTTTGTGCGCGGCATCGCGGCCGGTCAAGATTTTACCGTTGAGCAGCAATACGTCGCCGGTTTTCCATGTGGCCACTTCTTCTTTGGTCAGGTTGTTTACGTCAACGCGTTTGCCGTTGTCGGGATTGTAGGTGATGTCCGGCCAGTCTTCTACGCTCGGCGGGGTGAGTTCTACCGGACCTGAACCGTCCAATTCAAATTCAACGTGGCGGGTTGCCGCGCAGTTTGGAATCATGGCAATCGGTTTAGAAGCGGCATGGGTTGGGTAATCCAAGATTTTCACGTCCAATACGGTAGTCAAGCCGCCCAAGCCTTGTGCGCCAATACCCAATGCGTTGACTTTTTCAAACAATTCCAAACGCAGCGCTTCAGTGGTCGACAATTCGGCACCTGATGCGGCTTTGGCTTGCAAATCTTGAATGTCGATGTGATCCATCAACGATTCTTTGGCCATCAACACGGCTTTTTCAGGGGTACCGCCGATACCGATGCCCAAAATGCCCGGCGGACACCAGCCCGCGCCCATGGTTGGAATGGTTTTCAGCACCCAATCGACGATGTTGTCAGAAGGGTTGAGCATCGCCAATTTGGATTTGTTTTCCGAGCCGCCGCCTTTGGCCGCACAGGTCACTTCTACTTTGTCGCCCGGCGCAATGCTCATGTGAATCACGGCCGGTGTGTTGTCTTTGGTGTTTTGGCGTTTGCCCGCAGGGTCGGCCAATACGGAAGCGCGCAAGGTGTTGCCTTCCCAAGTGTAGGCACGGCGCACGCCTTCGTTTACCATGTCTTCCACGCTCATTTCGGCATCCCATTGCACATTCATGCCGACTTTCAAAAACACGGTGGCAATGCCGGTATCTTGGCAAATCGGACGGTGGCCTTCGGCACACATGCGGCTGTTGACCAAGATTTGCGTCATCGCATCTTTGGCCGCCGGATTTTCCTCTTTCTGCCACGCCTGATACAACGCGTCGATGTAATCTTTCGGGTGGTAATAGCTGATAAACTGGAAGGCATCGCAAATGCTGCGGATGAAATCCTCTTGTTTGATGATGGTCATGGCAGTTCCTTTTTAGATAAAAAAGTTTGGTTTGTGTTGTTGTGGGCAGAGTCTGTTTTCAGACGGCCTATTGGTAGGCTGTATAGTGCTTGTTTTTAAGGCAGAAAAACAGTCTGCATTTGCTAATCTTTTGATTTTACTTTAATTTAATAATTGATAAATTTACTCAGAATTTGAGAACATGAATCTTTTATCTGGGCACCAATTTGGAATAATCTTACATTTCATCAAGGCTATGGTTAAGCTTTGCCTATGCCGCCCCATCACTCGGATAACTGGCTGTTTTCAAGCCTAATTCGCTATCACCCTGTTTTCAGACGGCCTTTTTGGATAATGTAAACTACACAATCGCAAAATTTTTGTCATCTTTTTAACGGCAGCGTTTGACCAACATCAAGTTACATTCAATTAATGAAATTAAATAACACAGCAATCCATCAGCCTTAAATAAATTTTTTTATAATAATATTCAATAAATTATAAAAATATCTGATTTATAAATAATGAGATTTATTCTTAAACATCATCGTAATTTTCTTCAATTTCTATCTATCATGAAATTATTTTTCTTTGATAATCAGTTTTTTAGTGTTTAGGTGGCCTAAAATCACGCTTTTTTTGTTCACAACCCTTCAGACGGCCTCATTACCTCTCCGTGTCATCCCATCGACTTCGATTTCTGCTACACTTATTCCATCAAATAAGCCTTGATTTATAATGAAAAATTCCTGACAAGTTTACTCAGATTTAAAAAATCAAAGCCAAGTAATAAAAATACAAAGCAACACACTACCATTACTTTTTTCTTTTCAACAGGACACAACCCATGAGTGATTTGATTACCCTCACCATCGACGGCCACGAAGTACACGCTTCGCCCGACTCGTCCATTATTCAGGCCTACGCCCGTGCCGGCAGCGCGATTACCGCCAATGTCGGCTGTATGGGTCAAGGCGTGTGCGGCTCATGCCGCTGCATGGTGCGCAAAGAAGGTGAACGCGATGTCACCACCGCCCTTGCCTGCGAAACTAAAGTCGAAGCCGGTATGCAGGTGAGCTTTATTGATTACTTTATCCCTGAGCATATTCAGTATTACGACATCAAAGAAATCGGCGACGGCTGGAACTGGCTCGACGACACCGCCAAATCTTTCCCCGAAGCGCAAAACTGCCGTCACTGCGGTGGCTGCAACCGCGCCTGCCCGAAAGGCTTGCAGGTTGAAAACGGTGTGGCACAAGTGGTCTTGGGTGATTTTGGAGCGGCAGCCGATACCTTCGACCAATGCGTGATGTGTAATTTATGCACGCTGGCCTGCCCTGAGCATATCCGCCCCAACCACTTGGGCTTGTTTGCCCGCCGCATGAAAGCCGCGCGTACATTACGTCCGGTAGATTTAATGCGCCGTCTGCGCGAAATCGACAGCGGCAAAATGCGCGTGGAATTTGAAGAGGAGGCCGTCTGAAATGGAAAAGCAAGTAACCGGTATTGATTACGAAACCGCATTGGCCAATCTGCGTGCCTCATCATTGGAAATGCGCACCGATTTGCCGCCGAAAGACGAATTATTAAGCCGCTTCCACCCCGATTACCAACCAAGCGCACGCGTGAAGCTGCCGATTGGCCCGAATGCCGGCGACTATTGTCACCCTGATTTGGCCAAACTCTTAATCAGCCAGCCCTTGATTGACGATTACGATTTATCGCGTGCCGAACACGTTCACACTGATGTATTGGTGATTGGCGGCGGCGGTGCAGGTGCGGCGGCGGCGTTGTCGGCCAGCGAAACCGGTGCCCGCGTGATGATGGCGAACAAACTGCGTATCGGCGACAGCAACACCGTGATGGCCGAAGGCGGCATCCAAGCAGCTGTCGGCGCAGAAGACAGCCTGCAGCAACACTTCGATGACACCATCAAAGGCGGCCACAACGCGGCAAAAAAAGCCTTGGTCGCACAAATGGTCACCGATGCGCCATCGGCCATCCGTTGGCTGATTGGCTTGGGCATGACCTTTGATTTGGCGCAAGGTGCCGACAGCAACGGCCATTTGAGCCGCAAACGCGCCGGCGGCACCACCGTGCCACGCATTCTGCACTACCGCGACTTTACCGGCTTGGAAATGATGCGCGTGTTGCGTGAAGCGGTGGAGCTCGACGAAAACATCACCCAGCTCAACCGCCATCCGGCCATTGAATTGTTGTCTGACGAACACGGCCGCTGTGTCGGTGCGATTTTGTACGATTTGGAAAAACGCAGCCTGCTGTTGGTACACGCCAAATCTGTGGTGTTGGCAACCGGCGGTTCAGGCCGTCTGCATTTGCAGGGTTTTGCCACGTCCAATCACTACGGCGCCACCGCCGATGGTTTGGTGATGGCCTACCGCATCGGCGTGAAATTGCGCGATGTCGATTCCTTCCAATACCACCCGACCGGCGTGGCGCATCCGCCGCATTTGGCCGGTGCGTTGATTTCGGAAGCCGTGCGTTCGGCAGGCACCAAATTGGTCAACGGTTTGGGCGAGCGTTTTGTGGATGAACTGCAACCGCGAGACGTGGTTGCCGCTGCGATTTTGCGTGAAGTGGCCGAAGGCCGAGGCGTGGTGCGCGACGGTCAAGTCGGCGTGTTCTTAGACACCCCGCGCCTGATTGAAAACGATCCCGAAGTGTTGAACCGCTTGGTGACTTTAGGCCACGTTGCCCACAAATGCGGCGTGAATCCCAAAGTCGAACCAATGATGATTCACCCGACGCTGCACTACCAAAACGGCGGCATGGAAATCAACAGCGACGGCTCAACCACCGTACCGGGCTTATACGCGGCAGGCGAAGTGACCGGCGGCATTCACGGCCGCAACCGCCTGATGGGCAATGCCCTGCTCGACATCATCAGCTTCGGCCGACGTGCCGGTGTGGCAGCAGCCAACTGCGGCTTACCATTGAAAAAAGTGCGCGGTGGTGTTGATCATGTGCATGATTTGCAACGTGAAATGACCCGCGCCGGTTTGACCAGCGATGTCAAAGCGCCGGTATTGTATCCGGATTACGGCACATTCGATTTACGCGAACACGCAGGCTTGCAGGAGGTGCAATCATGAATCAGGCCAACCAAAACTTATTACACCCTGCCCGCCGAGTGGGCGCGGATTTAGCCGCTTGGCGCAATGTCGGCGGCGGCGAAGGCTTGTTGGCGGCATTGGCCGACCCGCAAAACATTGTGTCCAAGCTGCAAGAAGCCAACTTGTGCGGCATGGGCGGTGCGGGTTTCCCGACTTGGCGCAAATGGGAAGCAGCGGTCGCAGCGCAAAGCAAAAACGGCGACAAATATGTTGTGTGCAACGCCAATGAAGACGAACCGGGTACGTTTAAAGACCGCGTCTTACTGGCACAAACCCCGCACCAAGTCATTGAAGGCGTGTTGATTGCGGCGGTTGCCTGTCGCGCCAACAAAGCGGTGTTATATGTGAACCCGCACCAAACCGAATCAATTGCTTCCTTGATTCCAGCGATTGAGCAATGGAAACAAAGCGATTTGTTTATCCGCATTGAAAACTATTTGGGCAAACCTTTGGATTTGCAGCTGGTGGAAACATCCGGCCGCTACATCGGTGGCGAAGAAACCGCGGTGATTTCATGGCTGGAAGGCGGTTTCCCGTTCCCACGCCGCAAGCCGCCATTTCCTGCCGAAAGCGGTGTTAACGGCGAACCAACGCTGATTAACAACACCGAAACTTTCGCCAATATCCCGCAAATTTTGGCCAAAGGCGCAGAATGGTACCGCAGCTTGGGCTTGGGCGATGCGGTGGGCACCAAGCTGTATTCGCTATCGGGCGACGTGTTGAACCCGGGCTTATACGAATTACCGATGGGCACCACGCTTTACACGCTGATTTTTGAATACGGCGGCGGTATGCTCGAAGGCCGCACCTTCAAAGCCGTGTTTACCGGCGGCCCGTCAAATACCTTGCTGACGGCCAAAGATTTGGATGTGCCACTGGATTTTGTGTCCGTGCGCGAACGCAAATCCAGTCTCGGCACCGGTGCGATGATTGTGATTTCGGAAGGCACCAGCGTGGTGCGTAAAGTGTCGGAATACGTGGAATTTTTCGCGGCCAACTCTTGCGGCCAATGCCCGCCGTGCAAAGGCGGCACCTTCCAATTGTCGCGACTGCTTAACCGCGTGGATACCGGCATCGGTACCGCCGACGACTTGCGCGCTTTGCAAAGCCTGTGCCAACTGTTGCCAAGAAGCGGCCGCTGCGGCTTGATTGACGGCGCAGTCACCGTATTGCAAAGCTCATTGCGTACCTTCCCGGAAGAATACGGTTTGGCGCCGAGCGAACACGAGTAAACCCGCTTTCAGACGGCCTTAAAACCTTTGTTGTTTAAAAAGGCCGTCTGAAAATTGATGTATGTCATCAATCCTTTTAGTGTTGGCTAAGAGCTCAGACGGCCTCAAAGTTTTGCGCTATGATGCCGCCTGAATCGCTACCAAACATAAAAACCACACCAAAACAGGCTGCCTAGTTTCTTTCAAGGCCGTCTGACAAACATAAGAAAAACATCAAACTGCACATTCTTTTAATCTTTCAGACGGCCTGATGAAAAAGGCCGTCTGAAAACAGTTTTGACGATACTTCTGATTGGAGATGAAACATGGGTTTTAAACCTATCCCTGCGGCGGTCGCGCTGGCGCTGACGCTGCTGATTTGGTTCGGCATTCCGGTGCCGGAAGGTGTGTCACCGCAAGCGTGGCATTTGTTGGCATTGTTTGTCGGCATCATCGCGGGCATCATCGGCAAAGCCATGCCGATTGGTGCGATGGCGATGTTGGCGATTACTTTGGTGGCGCTCACCGGTGTGACCGTGCCTGAATTGGTGGAAGGCCAACCGGTGAAAAATCCGGCCGGCCAAGCCATGAAAGATGCCTTGAGCAGCTTGAACAACTCGCTGATTTGGATGATTGGTGTCGCCATCATGATTTCACGCGGCCTGTTGAAAACGGGCTTGGGCGCACGCATCGGTTATCTGTTGATTTCATGGTTCGGCAAACGCACCTTGGGCGTGGGCTACAGCTTGGCGATTGCCGATTTGTTCATCGCACCGGTTACCCCGAGTAACACCGCACGCGGTGGCGCGATTGTGCACCCGATTATGAAATCCATTGCCTTGAGCTTTGATTCCAATCCGGAAAACGGTACAGAAGGCAAAATCGGTAAATATCTGGCTTTGGTCAACTATCACGCCAACATCATTACCTGCTGTATCTTCATTACCGCCACCGCGCCTAACCCTTTGGTGGTCGAGCTGGTTGCCAAAGCCACCAATTCCGACATTCACCTGACTTGGGGCACTTGGTTTATGGCCATGGTCGTGCCGGGCTTGGTTGCCTTGCTGATTATGCCGATTGTGCTGTATTTCCTGTATCCGCCTGAAATTAAGCAAACGCCGAATGCCACTGCGTTAGCCAAAGAAGAATTGCACAAAATGGGCCCGATGCAACGCAACGAAAAAATCATGCTGGGCATTTTCCTGTTGCTGCTGGTGTTATGGGCAGGTGTGCCGGAAATGCTGTTCGGTGTGAAAATCGACGCTACGGCCACTACTTTCTTGGGCTTTTCATTGTGCCTGCTCACCGGTGTATTGACTTGGGAAGACGCACTGAAAGAAAAAGGCGCATGGGATACCATCGTTTGGTTTGCCGCCTTGGTGATGATGGCCAACTTCTTAAACAAATTGGGCTTAATCGGCTGGCTGTCTGATTACCTGCAAGCCGGTATTTCCAGTATGGGCTTGGATTGGGTCGGCGGTTGTGCCTTATTGGTGGCGGCTTATGTGTATTCACACTATATGTTCGCCAGCGGCACCGCCCACGTCACTGCCATGTTCGGTGCATTCTACGGCGCAGGTTTGGCCTTGGGCGCACCACCGATGCTGTTTGCCTTGGTGATGGCTGCTTCGACCGGCATCATGATGTCGCTGACCCACTACGCTTCCGGTTCATCTCCGGTGATTTACGGCTCTAATTTCGTTACCATGCAGGAATGGTGGAAAGCAGGCTTTATCATGAGCGTGTTGGAATTGCTGATTTTCGGCACCATCGGCATCATGTGGTGGAAGGTGCTGGGCTACTGGTAATCACTCCGGTAAACTGACCTGAAATCGACAAAGGCCGTCTGAAAACTTCGTTTTCAGACGGCCTTTGTTATACAATAAACGCATTCTGTTTCTCTCAAATTCAATCACCGTGAAAATCCTGATTCTCGGCAGCGGCCAAGTCGGCTCGACCGTTGCCCAAAACCTTGCTTCCCTGCCCAGCAACGATGTGACCATTGTCGATGTCGATGAAAAAGCCCTGCATCTGCTCAGCAGCAAGCTCGATGTGCAAACCATTATTGGCAACGGAGCATCGCCTTCCGTATTGGAACGCGCTGCCGCTGCTGATTCCGATTTGCTGCTCGCACTGACCCGCAGTGACGAAACCAACATCGTTGCCTGTAAAATCGCTGCCGATATTTTCAACGTACCCAACCGCATCGCGCGCGTGCGTTCGAGTGAGTATTTGGAATACAGTTTTCCCAATAAAGAAGGCGAGGACAGCAACAGCCTGAACATCTTCGACATCACCGAAACCATCAGCCCCGAACAATTGGTGACCGAACAATTGGTCGGTCTGCTCAGCTACAATAGCGCATTACAGGTCTTGAACTTTGCCGACAATAAAGTGCAGATGGTCATTGTGCAGGCGCGACAAGGCGGTTTGCTGGTCGGCAAGGAAATCGCTGACATCAACGCCCACCTACCCGAAGGCATCGACTGCCAAATCTGCGCCATCTACCGCAACAACCGCCTGATTGTGCCATCATCGAAAACCGTGATTATCGAAGGCGATGAAGTATTTTTTGTCGCCAACATCGACAATATTGATGCCATCATCCGCGAATTGCGGCCGAAAGAGCAACGCAGCCGCCGCATCATGATTGCCGGCGGCGGCAACATCGGTTACCGCTTGGCCAAAAAGCTGGAAAACAAATACGACATCAAAATCATCGAATACAATGCCACCCGCGCCGAATGGTTGGCAGAAAATCTCGACAATACCTTGGTGCTGCACGGCTCGGCCAATGACGAATCGCTGCTCAACGAAGAATACATCGACGAAATCGATATTTATTGTGCACTGACCAACGACGATGAAAACAACATCATGTCGAGCCTGTTGGCCAAAAATCTCGGCGCCAAGCGCGTGATTGCCATCGTCAACCGCTCCAGCTACGTTGATTTATTAGAAGGCAACAAAATCGATATTGTGGTTTCACCGCACTTAACCACCATCGGATCGATTCTGGCGCATATCCGCCGCGGCGACGTGGTGGCCGTGCATCCACTGCGCCGCGGTACGGCTGAAGCAATTGAAGTGATTGTGCACGGCGATGAAAACACTTCCGCCATTGTCGGCCGCAAAATCAGCGATGTTGATTGGCCGACCGGCTGCCATTTTGCGGCCTTGGTGCGCGGTGAAGAAGTGATTATGGGACACCACACCGATGAAATCCTGCAAGAAGGTGACCATGTGATTTTCTTCGTTTCCCGCCGCCGTGTGTTGCGCGAATTGGAAAAACTGATTCAAGTGAAAATGGGCTTCTTTGGCTAACCAACCAGCGCGTAAAATATGATAAAGGCCGTCTGAAACACATTCTTTCAGATGGCCTTACACCATTTTGCATAACAATATGCTAGATTATTACCTTATAACATCCCCAAAAGGAAAAGCCATGCTCCGCCCGACCTTAACTGCTTTATTACTCGCTGCCCTGCCTGTAGCCGCCGAGCCTTTACATTACAACATCGTTGAATTCTCCGAAAGCGCCGTAATGGAAGTACCGCGCGACACCATGACCGCCCGTTTCCAAGTACGCGCCGAGGGTAAAGAGCGACAAGCGGTGAATGCTGCCTTTATCAAAAAATTCAACAGTTTTAACCGCCAAGCCAAAAACAGCGCCTTCAAAACTGAATTGCTCAGCCGCAATGTTTCGCCGCGTTATCAATACACCAACGGCAAACGCACCCAAACCGGCTGGGAAGAACGCGCTGATTTCAAAGTAGAAAGCAAAGACTTCACCGCGCTCAACCGCCTGATCGCCGACACCCAAAATGATGCCCATCTCCAATACACTCATTTCAGCGTATCCAAAGAAAAACGCGAATCGGTGATTGACGAAGTGAGCAAGTCCGCCATCACCCGCTTCAAACAACGCGCCCAAACCTTGGCAGAAACCTTAGGCCACCGCGATTACAAAATCGTTAAAATCAACTTAGGCCACATCGGAAGCAACAGCGTGCAATCAGAAAACATGACAGCAGGCAGAATGTACCGCGCCGCCGCACCGGCACCTGCCATGATGGCGGATACAGTAGAAACTACCTCACCGGGTTCGGAAGAAATCAGCATTACGGTTGATGGTTCGATTCAGATGTAAGCTTTCACACGGCATCAGCAGCTTCATGATAAAAGGCCGTCTGAAACAGATTATTCGTTTCAGGCGGCCTCCTTATTGCTATTCAATCTTCCAATCAGCGTTTGCTGCGCTCGTAAATTGGCATCACTTCCGGCAACATTTTACGGATAGCACTAATACGCGCATCGTTGGCCGGATGGGTCGACAATACTGAAATCGACGTACCGCTTTGCGCTTGATTCATTTTCTGCCAAACGCTGATGGCCGCTTGCGGATTGTAACCGGCCTGCGCCATCAAGCGCACACCGCCGGCATCGGCTTCATTTTCCTGACGGCGTGAAAACGGTTTTGTCGCCGCTAAATCCGTACCCAAACCAATCAAACTGCCATCAACACCAGTGGCGCTTGCCAAAATCGAACCGCCCAAACCGGTCAACACTTGGCCGCCGATGGCTTTTTTGCTGTGTTCCAATAAGGCATGGGTCATTTCATGGCCGACCACAGCTGCAATTTCATCATCAGTAAGCTTCAAGCGCTCGACCATGCCGGTATACATTGCCATTTTTCCGCCCGGCATCGCCCATGCGTTCATTTCGTTGCTGCGAATCACGCTCATCTGCCAGTTAAACGGCACACCCGTGCGGTTGGCCTGATTGGCGTATGGTTTCATACGGTTGAATACGGCATGCACGCGGCGCGCAGTTTGTGAAGTCGTATCCAAAATGCGTTGGCTTTGTGCCTTTTGCATGACCTGTGTGTAATTTTTTGCTGCAGCCTCGTTCAAGGTAGCTGAATCATAGCCGACCATGTCCGCTACTGAAGTACAACCGCTCACTGCCAATACAGCAGCAGTTAACCAAGCATAGTGTTTATTCTGAATCGTCATCAATGGCTCCCAGTTAATGTACACAATATAACGTGTGAATGCGGTTTGTTCAAATACTTTTCATACGCAAAAAGGCCGTCTGAACCCTTCTATCTTACCGATAATCTTCAGACGGCCTTTCTTAATCACATCATTAAGAACGGGTTTGCAACATCCACGATTGGATACTGCGTGCATCTTTAACACGTAGTACCGAGCTTGGTGAATTCAACAAAACGATGGTCACTGGCTGGTTTTGTACATTCGCCTTCACTACCATCGAGCGGCCTGATTCACGGATATAACCCGTTTTTTGCAACTCAATATTCCATGCGCCTTCACGCACTAAGGCATTGGAATTTTTGTAATTCTGGCGACCGCGCACAGTCTGGACAGAACCATAGTTAGAAGTTGAATTTGTACGGATCAGCGGATATTTGCTGGCTGCCGCAACCAGACGGCTCAAGTCATGTGCCGTTGACACATTACGAAAATCCAAACCGGTTGGCTCATAAAAACGGCTGTTGTACATACCCAAGCTTTGCGCCTTGGCATTCATCGCCGCCACAAATGCACTCATGCCGCCCGGATAAGTGCGACCCAACGCATGCGTGGCGCGGTTTTCACTGCTCATCAGACTTAAATGCAGTAATTCACTACGCGGTAATGTAGTACCGATACTGAGCCGGCTGCCGGTACCTTTCAAGCGGTCAATCTCAGCCGGTGTAATCTCAACCATTTGATTCATGTCCAATTTGGCATCCAAAATCACAATCGCACTCATCAATTTTGAAATCGACGCAATCGGCATCACGCGGTTGGCGTTTTTCTGATACAACACTTCACCCGTGCGGTTATTCAGAATCAGCGCAGATTGCGACGACAACAACGGCCCCGCCATCATGGCTTGGGCTTCTACCTTCTCAGCTTGTGTTTCGGCAAATGCGCCCAACGGGTCTTGCTGGGTTGGGAAATTCTGTTCTAGAAACTGACCCAATACATCCATATCATTGGCAGCAGCAGGAAAAGCCGTTGCTGCAAGTGTCACACCCAAGCAGGCCGCACTTAATTTGTTACACCATTTTTTTACTGACATAGCGGTATCTTTCACGGATTTGTTACAACATTTCAATTAAAATATTCCGTCATTTTCGACAATTTTTAAAAAAATGTAAAGCAAGTCATTGAATCTTTGCGTTTGTTTGCAAGTTATCCCGCCAACCTTTCACCCAATGTCGAAATTTTCGCAACAATCCGACAGCAAATTTGATAAACCCGACGATACTTATTATACTAAACAACTTTATCAAGAAATCATTCTAGGAAGATTTCCCTGCTGTCATATTAATATTTTAAAGAATAAAAACTATGTCTGAAGAAAAACGCTCATGCTCGTTCTGCGGCAAGTCAGAACATGAAGTCAAAAATTTGATTGAAGGCGAGCACGCTTTTATCTGTAACGAATGCGTGGAAACCTGCGGTGTCATGCTGCAAGATTCCGAGAGCGATAGCCCTGCCGAACCGGATGGCCCCAAAGCTGCTGAGAACGCCCCTCTGCCGACACCCGCCGAAATCGTAGCCAATCTCAACGATCACGTTATCGGGCAAGAACACGCAAAAAAAGCCTTGGCTGTTGCCGTTTACAACCATTACAAACGCTTGCGCCACCCTAAAGCCAACGGCAATGTTGAATTATCCAAATCCAATATCCTGCTGATCGGTCCGACCGGTTCGGGCAAGACCTTACTAGCCCAATCCTTGGCACGTAAATTGGACGTGCCTTTCGTAATGGCCGATGCCACTACCTTAACCGAAGCAGGTTATGTCGGTGAAGACGTAGAGCAAATCATCACCAAACTGTTGGGAAAATGTGATTTCGATGTCGAAAAAGCCCAGCGCGGTATTGTGTATATTGACGAAATCGACAAAATTTCCCGTAAGAGCGACAACCCGTCTATTACCCGCGACGTATCAGGTGAAGGCGTGCAACAAGCTTTGCTGAAACTGATTGAAGGCACCGTTGCCAGCGTTCCGCCACAAGGTGGCCGTAAGCATCCGAATCAAGAATTCATCAATGTCGATACCACCAATATCCTGTTTATCTGTGGTGGCGCATTTGCCGGCTTGGAAAAAGTCATTCGCCAACGCACGGAAAAAGGCGGCATCGGCTTTGGTGCAGCAGTACACAGCAAAGATGAAAACGTCAATATTTCCGAATTATTCGAAACCGTCGAGCCGGAAGACTTAATCAAATTTGGCCTGATTCCTGAGTTAATCGGCCGCTTGCCGGTGATCGCCACTTTGGCCGAATTAGATGAAGATGCCCTGATCAATATTCTGACTGAACCGAAAAATGCTTTGGTTAAGCAATACCAAATCTTGTTCGGCATGGAAGATGTTGAATTGGAAATAGAAGAAGATGCCCTGCGCAGCATTGCCAAGCAAGCCATGGAACGCAAAACCGGCGCGCGCGGCTTACGTTCGATTGTTGAACGCTGCCTGCTCGACACCATGTATCAGCTGCCGGATTTGAAAGACGTGAAAAAAGTCGTGATTAATCAAAGCGTCATTGACAAAGGCGAAGCACCAAAATTACTGCTGGCTGACGGCAGCGAATACCAAGAGCCTAAAGCAGCGGCAAAGAAAACGCGTAAAAGCAACAAATAATCAACCATATCAGATTATTGTATCAATCAGGCCGTCTGAAAAAATCTGTTGTTTAAAGTCTTACTTTATACACAGATATTTTCAGACGGCCTAATTCTTTAATATGATAAAAAATCTTTATTACATCTTACAACAAGAGTATTTTCAATTCCTTAAAATTAGTCTATGATAATGAAGAAGGATTGTTCACAATCTTTAACGCAAATTTTTGCAATCCCTCAGAAGAAAAACACCATAAAGGAACAAAGAGATGTTAGAAGCCTATCGCAAAGCCGCTGCTGAGCGCGCTGCCCTTGGTATTCCTGCCCTTGCCCTCGATGCACAGCAAACTGCCGATTTGATCGAGCTGTTGAAAACCCCGCCTGAAGGCGAAGGTGAATTCTTGGTTGATCTGTTGGTTAACCGCGTTCCACCGGGCGTGGATGATGCCGCCAAAGTGAAAGCCTCTTTCTTGGCTGCCGTTGCCGAAGGAAGTGCTTCCAGCCCGCTGATTTCTGCCGAATACGCGACCGAATTGCTCGGTACCATGCTCGGCGGTTACAATATTCATCCGTTAATCGAATTGCTCGACAATGACCAATTGGCGCCTATCGCAGCCAAAGGTTTGAAACACACCTTGTTGATGTTCGATTCATTCCACGACGTTCAAGAAAAAGCCGAAAAAGGCAATGCGCACGCTAAAGAAGTGTTGCAATCATGGGCTGAGGCCGAATGGTTTACTTCTCGCGAAGCTGTTCCAGAAAAAATCACCGTTACCGTATTCAAGGTTGATGGCGAAACCAACACCGACGACTTGTCTCCAGCACCTGATGCATGGAGCCGTCCTGACATCCCTCTGCATGCCTTGGCTATGCTGAAAAACCCACGCGACGGTATCAATCCTGACAAACCGGGCGAAGTGGGTCCAATCAAATTATTGGAAGAATTGAAAGCCAAAGGCCACCCTGTCGCTTACGTTGGCGACGTAGTGGGTACCGGTTCTTCACGCAAATCGGCAACCAACTCTGTAATTTGGCATACCGGTGAAGACATTCCTTTCGTACCAAACAAACGCTTCGGTGGCGTATGCCTGGGTGGCAAAATTGCCCCAATCTTCTTCAACACCCAAGAAGACTCTGGCGCACTGCCAATCGAAGTAGATGTATCTGCCCTGCAAATGGGTGATGTTGTCGACATCTTGCCATACGAAGGCAAAATCGTGAAAAACGGCGAAACCGTTGCCGAATTTACGCTGAAATCTCAAGTATTGCTGGACGAAGTGCAAGCCGGTGGCCGTATTAACCTGATTATCGGCCGTGGTTTGACTGCTAAAGCACGCGAAGCTTTGGGCTTGCCTGCTTCTGATAAATTCCGTTTGCCACAAGCCCCTGCTGAAAGCAATGCCGGCTTCTCATTGGCACAAAAAATGGTGGGTCGCGCATGTGGATTGCCTGAAGGCCAAGGCGTTCGCCCAGGTACTTACTGCGAACCACGCATGACCACTGTCGGCTCACAAGACACTACCGGCCCGATGACCCGCGACGAGCTGAAAGACTTGGCTTGCTTGGGCTTCTCTGCCGATATGGTGATGCAGTCGTTCTGTCATACCGCAGCTTATCCGAAACCGGTTGACGTACGCACCCACAAAGAATTGCCTGAGTTCATCTCTACTCGCGGCGGTGTCTCTCTGCGTCCGGGTGACGGCGTGATCCACTCATGGCTGAACCGTTTGCTGTTGCCTGATACAGTCGGCACCGGCGGCGACTCACACACCCGCTTCCCAATCGGTATTTCATTCCCTGCCGGTTCTGGCTTGGTAGCCTTTGCTGCGGCAACTGGCGTGATGCCTTTGGATATGCCTGAGTCTGTATTGGTACGCTTCAGCGGTAAACTGCAACCGGGCGTAACCTTGCGTGACTTGGTGAACGCGATTCCATTGTATGCCATCAAAGACGGTTTGCTGACTGTTGCCAAAGCCGGTAAGAAAAACATCTTCTCTGGCCGCATCTTGGAAATTGAAGGTTTACCTGATCTGAAAGTTGAGCAAGCGTTTGAATTATCTGATGCTTCTGCTGAGCGTTCAGCAGCCGGCTGTACCGTGAAACTGAACAAAGAGCCAATCATCGAATACATGACGTCTAACATCGTGTTGATGAAAAACATGATCGCCGATGGTTATGAAGATGCCCGCACTTTGGAACGCCGCATTAAAGCCATGGAAGCTTGGTTGGCTGATCCACAATTGTTGGAAGGCGATGCCGATGCCGAATACGCAGCGGTTATCGAAATCAACATGGACGACATCAAAGAGCCAATCATCGCCTGCCCTAATGACCCAGACGATGTATGCTTCATGTCTGAAAAATCAGGCACCGTGATTGACGAAGTGTTTATCGGCTCTTGTATGACCAACATTGGTCACTTCCGTGCCGCTTCTAAATTGCTGGAAGGCAAAAACGATACCCCTGTTCGCCTGTGGATTGCACCGCCGACCAAAATGGATGCGAAACAATTGTCCGACGAAGGTCACTACGGCGTATTAGGCCGCGCAGGTGCGCGTATGGAAATGCCGGGCTGCTCATTGTGTATGGGTAACCAAGCACAAGTACGCGAAGGCGCGACTGTAATGTCTACTTCTACCCGTAACTTCCCGAACCGCTTGGGTAAAAACACCAACGTGTTCTTGGGTTCGGCAGAATTGGCCGCGATTTGTTCGAAACTGGGCAAAATCCCAACCATCGAAGAATACCAAGCCAACATCGGTATCATCGATGAAAACGGTGATCAAATTTACCGCTACATGAACTTCAACGAAATCGCCAGCTACAACGAAGTTGCCGAAAAAGTGAATGTATAATTAGCGTAGGCTAAACCATCAAAGGCCGTCTGAAAGTATTTGCTTTCAGACGGCCTTTTAGTTTGATTGTGATTAATCAATCAGTCATGATGGCTTAACGCATAAAAATAAAAGCCGTCTGAAACCATATGTTTCAGACGGCTTTTTTACATCATAAAAATGCAAGTTACATCTTAATGATTAATCCGCAGTCAACACCACTTTCATGGCTTGATTTTCAGATGCGTGCTTGAACACATCATACGCCTCTTCCAATTCGCTGAATTTGAAGCGGTGGGTAATCATCTTGGTGTAATCTACTGAGCTGGTCGAAATCGCTTTCAGCAACATTTCAGTGGTATTGCTGTTCACCAAACCGGTAGTAATGGCAAGGTTTTTGATCCACAGTTTTTCCAGTTTGAAATCAACTGACTGACCGTGTACGCCCACTACCGCGATATGGCCGCCCGGCTTCACGATTTCTTGACACATTTCCCAAGTAGCCGGAATACCGACTGCTTCAATCGCGCAATCTACACCGTCTTCACCGACAATATCGAATACTTGTTTCTCAACATTGCCTGAGCTTGGGTTAATCACATGAGTTGCGCCCAATTCTTTCGCCATTTTCAGGCGATTTTCGTCCATGTCGCATACAATCAATGCAGTAGGGCTATACAGCTGTGCAGTCAGCAAAGCCGACATACCCACAGGGCCGGCGCCCGCGATAAACACGGTATCGCCCGGTTTTACATCACCATATTGCACACCGATTTCATGCGCGGTCGGCAGCGCATCGCTCAACAACAAAGCCACTTCATCATTTACCGAATCAGGCAATGGAATCAAGCTGTTGTCTGCATAAGGCGTACGCACATATTCGGCTTGTGTGCCGTCAATCATGTAGCCCAAAATCCAACCACCGTTGCGGCAGTGTGAATAAAGTTGTTTTTTACAGTTGTCGCAAGTACAGCATTTGCTCACGCAAGAGATGATGACCTTGTCGCCCGCTTTGATATTTTTTACAGCCGAGCCCACTTCCTCTACAATGCCTACACCTTCATGACCGAGAATACGACCATCGGCTACTTCTGGGTTTTTGCCTTTCCAAATCCCCAAGTCGGTACCGCAAATCGTGGTTTTCACGATTTTTACCACTGCATCGGTCGGGTCGATAATCTCAGGGCGTGGTTTTTCTTCAAAACGGATATCGTTCGCTCCGTGGTACACCATAGCTTTCATAGTACAACTCCTTTTATTGTTTGATGAAACGAAAAAAAGATGAAGCTTCACATTACGGCATACCCTATTTATAGCCCTACTACTAATGAAAGTCAATTTCAGTTTTGTTACATGTTATAATACAACACTATGTTTTTAAACTATTTTTGATACAACGCAAACTCTTATGAGTCAATCTAGAACCATGCCCCAATCTGCTACTTTTTCAAACCGCCTTATTCAATGGCAACGCCAACACGGTCGCCATCATCTGCCTTGGCAAGTCAAAAATCCTTATGCTGTTTGGCTGTCGGAAATCATGCTCCAGCAAACGCAAGTTGCTACCGTATTGGATTATTATCCGCGCTTTTTAAACCGCTTTCCCGATGTCGAAAGCTTGGCCAATGCCGCCGAAGATGAGGTTTTATCGCTGTGGGCAGGTTTGGGCTATTACAGCCGCGCGCGTAATTTACGCAAAGCGGCCAAGCAGGTAGTGGCACAATTCGGCGGTGAATTTCCGCAAACACGCCTTGAATTGGAAACCCTATGCGGGGTCGGCCGCAGCACTGCCGCCGCCATTTCCGCTTTCGCCTTCAACCAACGCGAAACCATCTTAGACGGCAACGTCAAACGTGTGCTGTGCCGCGTGTATGCGCTTGACGGCAATCCACAAGACAAAAAATTTGAACACCGGCTCTGGCAACTTGCCGAAAGCCTGTTGCCGTCTGAAAGCGGAGATATACCTGCTTATATCCAAGGCTTGATGGATTTGGGCGCAACTGTGTGCAAACGCACCAAACCGCTGTGCCACGAATGCCCGATGAACGACATTTGCGAAGCCAAAAAGCAAAACCGTATTGCCGAACTGCCGCGCAAAAAAACAGCGGTTGAAGTGCATACCCTGCCGCTGTATTGGCTGATTGTGCGCAACCAAGCCAAGCAAATTCTGCTACACAAACGCCCGGCCAAAGGCATCTGGGGCGGCCTATATTGCGTGCCGTGTTTTGAAAATTTGGCCGATTTACAACAATACGCCCAAGTCCTTAATCTGGATTCAGACGGCCTTAATGAAGAAGCCACATTCACCCACCGCCTGACTCATCGCCTCTTGATGATTACCCCGTTTACCACAGACGAAAGGCCGTCTGAAAACGTTTCAGACGGCCTCTGGGTCGCACAAGAAGATTTGGCTGATTACGGACTCCCCAAACCTTTATTAAACTATCTCAATCAAGCACAAAAGAGCCTGTTTTAATATTGCTGGTTTAATGCAATAAAAAGGCCGTCTGAAGTTCAGACGGCCTTTATTCAAGCTATTGACTTACAAAACAGATTTCACGGTTGCAACCACATTCTCAGTAGTAAAGCCGAATTCTTTAAACAGCAATTCTGCCGGAGCCGATTCGCCGAAGCGGTCGAGGCCGACTACTTTGCCATTTAAGCCAACATACTTGTACCAACCATCGGTCACGCCTGCTTCTACGGCAACGCGCGGCAGATTAGCCGGTAATACGCTGGCTTGGTAAGCGGCATCTTGGCGGTCGAATGCGTTGGTTGACGGCATAGACACCACGCGCACAGCGATGCCTTCTTCAGCCAAAGCCGCTTGCGCGTTCAAAGCCAATTCGACTTCCGAACCGGTGGCAATGATCACGGCTTTGGCTTCGCCTTGGGCTTCGCTGATCACATAGCCGCCGCGTTGGATATTCTCCAACTGCTCATCGCTGCGTTGCAGAAATTTCAGGTTTTGACGGCTGAAAATCAGGCTACTTGGGTGGTCGGCTGCTTTCACTGCTTCTGCCCATGCCACCAGCGATTCGGCGGTGTCGCAAGGGCGCCATACGTCCATGTTCGGAATCAGGCGCAAGGTAGCGGTTTGCTCAACCGGTTGGTGGGTCGGGCCGTCTTCACCCAAGCCGATAGAATCGTGGGTAAACACGAAAATCGGGTTGATTTTCATCAGGGCTGCCATACGCAAGGCGTTGCGTTGGTATTCGCTGAACATCAGGAAAGTCGCGCCAAACGGTTTCACACCGCCGTGCAGCGCCAAGCCGTTCATGATGGCGCCCATGCCGAATTCGCGCACGCCGTAATGCACATAGTTGCCGCCGTTTTGAGCGGTCACGGCTTTGCTGTTTGACCAGTCGGTCAAGTTAGAAGGCGTTAAGTCCGCTGAGCCGCCGACAAATTCCGGCAATACTTTGGCCAAGGTTTCGATGCTGTTTTGGCTGGCTTTGCGGGTAGCGATGGTTTCGGCTTTGTCGCACACTTCTTTCAAGGCCGTCTGAACATAAGCGTCGAAGTCTTTCGGCAATTCTTTGTCCATGCGGCGAACAAATTCGGCAGCTTCTTCAGGGAAGCGGCTTTGGTATTCGGCAAACAATTTGTTCCATTCGTTTTCCAGTTGCGCGCCTTTTTCTTTGGCATCCCAACCTTCATACACTTCTTGCGGCACTTCAAACGCGGCGTGCGTCCAGCCCAAGTGTTTGCGCGTGGCTTCGATTTCGTCTGCGCCCAATGGTGCGCCGTGGGTTTTGTGGCTGCCTTCTTTAGTGGCTGCGCCTTTACCGATTAAGGTTTTGCAGCAGATGATAGAAGGTTTGCCGGTTTCGGCGCGAGCGGCATCAATGGCCGTCTGAATCGCAGCGGTATCGTGGCCGTTAACATTCGGCACCACATGCCAGCCGTAGCTTTCAAAGCGTTGTGGAATGTCTT
The DNA here is from genome assembly GCF_047839235.1 of Neisseria sp. CCUG17229. Taxonomy (NCBI): domain Bacteria; kingdom Pseudomonadati; phylum Pseudomonadota; class Betaproteobacteria; order Neisseriales; family Neisseriaceae; genus Neisseria; species Neisseria sp. CCUG17229. The sequence continues at coordinate 782,991 of NZ_CP181247.1, read as the reverse complement.
CGGTAAACCAGCCGTCAACTTTACCGTCGATGGAAATGTTGTTGTCATCATACAAAACAATCAACTTGCCCAAGCCCAAAGTACCGGCCAGCGAGCAGGCTTCGTGTGACACGCCTTCCATCAAGCAGCCGTCACCCAAGAACACATAGGTGTAGTGATCGACGATGTCCAAGCCGTCTTTGTTGAACTCAGCGGCCAAGATTTTTTCCGCCAGAGCCATGCCGACTGCGTTGGCAATACCTTGACCCAACGGGCCGGTGGTGGTTTCCACGCCGTCGGTGTAGCCGTATTCCGGGTGACCCGGTGTTTTGCTGTGCAATTGGCGGAAATTTTTCAAATCTTCAATAGAAACGTCGTAACCGGTCAGATGCAACAGGCTGTATAAAATCATCGACGCGTGGCCGTTCGACAACACAAAGCGGTCACGGTTGTAGAATTTTGGATTGGCAGGATTGTGGTTGAGATATTGCGTCCACAAAACTTCGGCCATTTCAGCCATGCCCATCGGCGCACCCGGGTGGCCGGAGTTGGCTTTTTGTACCGCGTCTGCGGAAAGGAAGCGGATTGCGTTTGCCAGTTGTGACATCAGTACCTTCTTTCTTTTAAAGATGTGAATATGGGGAAACGGTTTGAATTATCGCTTGATTTTGCAAGGCTTTCAAGCACAGTATTGCGACAAAGCAAAAGGCCATCTGAAAACTATGCAGAAAATTTTCAGACGGCCTATTAAGCTTAGTAAATGGTTTTACGGCCTGCATTCAGTGTTTCAGCAATATCGTCAGCCAAACGTGCGCAATCAGCCAAATCCAGATTACTAAAGGTAATGCGCACCGAGCCACGTTTGGCAAAGTGAAATGCCGCGCAGCTTTGCACCGCCCAACCTTTCGCCGCTAAAAACTGAATCACCTGCGCTTCATTGGCGACCGGCAGCCAAATATGGAAACCTTCGCCATTTTTGCCTAAAGGGAAAATTCCGTGTTGATTTAAGCATGCAAACAAGGTTTGGCGGCGGATACGGTAGTTTTCCGAAATCTCATGCATGGCCTCGCCTTCCAGCCGCTGCCACAGCTGCCAAGTCAAATGCTGCAGAATTTTGCTGATCCAGCGTGGCCCCAATGCAAAACGTTTTTTCATGGCATGCAGGATATTGCTGTTGCCCGCCGCAATCGCTATGCGCGCATCGGTGCCGAGAAATTTACTGGTGGAGGTAGTATACATCCACTCGCCTTCAAAACCTTGCATGCCGTAAAAAGGCTGCTGGCTCAAAGCCGCCCAATGGTCATCGACTATCAGCAAGGCATCGCGCTGATTTAAAAATGCCTGCCATTGCTGCCAACGCGCGCGGCTGTAGTTGATACCGGTCGGGCTGTGCGCGCGTGGTGTGAGAATCACCACGGAAAAATCATCATTCAATTGCTCGGGTATCACCGCGCCTTCATCATCCATCTGCAAAGGCACAGCTTCTAAGCGCAAAGTGGCCAACAAAGCAGGCAACGGCGGCCAGCATGGGTCTTCAATCAAGACTTTACAGCCACTGATGCAGCGCTGCATGAGAATGCGCTCGATAATATCCAAGCTGCTCGAAAGCAGCATCACTTCGCTCTCAATGCCAATATGTTTAACCAACCAGTTTTTAAGAAATTTCATCAATTCCGGATGGTCACCATAATTGCCCACATCCGCATTCAAGTTGTAATGATTGAATAAATCCGATTCCAAAGGCGGCAACAAACGGCGATCAACATTGCCCGAAGCCAAATCGACCAAGCCTTGCGGAATGGCAGTTTCGCTGTGCAGAATTTCAGTTTTATGCGGCACAAAGCTGCCACGGCGGCCATCGGTATCGATAATACCGGCATCGCGCAATTGTTTGTAAGCGGCGGATACCGTATTGGGATTGACGCCCAGTTCATCAGCCAAACTGCGCACCGTCGGCAAACGGTAGCCTTCAGGCCACACTTTACGGCGGATAAGCTGCTCGATAGATTGGGCAATATTGACAGCGGTATTGCCTTTAGGTTTTAATTGAGTCATACAAAGCTTTTTTTGTATTAGTTCAAAAAATATTAGATGAATTTCTACAAATTAGCAAGTGGTTTGGTCGGCAGGAACGGCAGAAAATGTTATGATTATAAAGTTCCCGCTGCAAAACATTTTCAGATGGCCTAGGCCGTCTGAAATAGAATTGCCACACCCACTACCACGATTAAAAATATATTGATATTAAGGAACAAGCTATGTCTGCCGAAGAAAAACCAACACCGGCCGCCGAACCCGAACATCATGCCAGCGAGCCGCAAGCCGAGCCGAAAAAAGACGGTCAAGCGCAAGCTAAAGCGGAAAAATTAACACCGCCAAAACCTGCCAAACCGAAATCGGCTGCGATTCAAATTCATCCGGTGGGCGAACGCATTCACCCGAGAAAAGCCGAAGGCCGCTTTGCCAAGTTGCGTATTGCCGCGGTATTGGCGACGCAATTTGTGTTCTATATTGTGCCTTGGTTTAATTGGTCAGACCGCCAAGCGGTATTGTTCAACATTCCCGACCGCCATTTCTATATCTTTGGTTTATCGTTGGGTATGGGTGACTTGATTTACCTGGCATTATTGCTGATGATTTGCGCCTTCGGCCTGTTCTGGTGGACAACCATCGCCGGCCGCTTGTGGTGCGGTTATTCTTGCCCGCAAACGGTTTACACCGAAATCATGCTGTGGATAGACCATTTAGTCGAGGGTGACCGCAACAAACGTTTAAAGCTCGAGAAATCGCCGTGGAATTTCACCAAAATCCGCATCAAAGCCACTAAATACCTGCTGATTTTCCTATTCTGCGCATGGACAGGCATTACCTTTGCCGGTTGGTTTAACCCAATCCGTGAGTTTGTACCGGCCTTGTTTAACGGTTCGGCCGGTGGTGGCGCCATGTTTGCCGCAGCTTTCTACGGCTTCATGACCTTCTTCATGGCGCACATCATGCGCGAAAAAGTGTGTTTGCACATGTGTCCTTACGCACGTTTCCAAAGTGCCATGTTTGACAAAGACACGCTGATTATTTCTTATGATTACGAGCGTGGCGAACCGCGTGGCGCACGTAAGAAAAGCGTTTCGCGCGAAGAAACCTCACTGGGCGACTGCATCAACTGTAATATGTGCGTGCAAGTGTGTCCGGTCGGCATCGACATCCGCGACGGCTTGCAATACCAATGTATTGGTTGCGCCGCCTGTATTGATGCCTGTGATGAAATCATGGATAAAATGAGCTATCCACGCGGCCTGATCCGCTACACCACCGAAGGTGCACTGGAACATGAATATCCTGAATCCGATATCAAAAAACGCTTAAAACGCCCACGTGTGGCCGGTTATGGCGCCATATTGGCCGTTGTGATTATTGCCTTTGTTACCGGCCTTTCCACCCGTAAAATGGTTGAAGTGGATATCTTAAAAGACCGCGGTGTAATGGTTCGTGAAAACAACCAAGGCTGGCTGGAAAATGCGTATAATCTGCGCATCATCAACAACAGCGAATACGACCAAGTCTTAACCGCCAGTGTAAAAGGCTTTGAAGAAATCGCGTTGACCGGTTTACCGGAAGAAGGCTTGAAACTGCCTGCCCGCGAAACCATCACCATTCCGGTGCAAGTATCCACCATTCCGGAATATGCCGACAAAGGCAGCCACCCTATTGAATTTATCTTCGTTTACCAAGAATCAGGCAAAGCCGATTCGGATAAAGTGGTGATTGAAGAAGAAGCAACCTTTATTGGAGAGTAATGTGTCACAGAAAAAAAATGCACAACCTTGGTATAAAAACTTTTGGCCGTGGTTCTTGATGGTCGGTCCCATCTTTGTGGTGATTGCCAGTGTTACCATGTTTTTTGTCGCCAAGCAAAACATGACCGACTTGGTATCCGACGATTACTACAAAGACGGTAAACACATCGAAATTGAATTGCATCGTGATGAAGAAGCAGTGAACCGCCACATTCAGGCGCAGGTATTAATCAGCCCGGATATGGATAAAGCCAAAGTGTTCGTCAGCGGCGATTTTGACACCAAGCAACCGGTTCACCTGCAATTGATGCATCCTGCCAAAAAAGCGGAAGATCAAACCATTACGCTTAAAGCAGTAGACAGCAACAGTTCAGCCGAGCGCATGGAATACGATGCCGTATTCAGACCTTTGCCTGCGACCAACCACTGGTATGTACGTGTGGCGGATGAAGCCGGTATCTGGCGCGTGGAAGATAAATGGATCACCAGCCAAGGCAATGCCATTAACTTGACCCCGATGGATAAATTATTCGGTACGGATAACGCCCAATAAAAATCAAGGCCGTCTGAAAGCAAAGTTTTCAGACGGCCTTTTCGTATCTATCATTTAATAAAGCTTACCGATTTATTTTTTCAGACGGCCTTCTCTTTAAAACTCGCCCACCACCCACCATATTATCTTGTATATTTCACTTCAACACCCATCCATGAGCCAACCCAAGCCTAACGGTTTACGCCAAAAATTACCCAACCGCCAGCAGATTTTCGCATCACGCTGGAGCAAGCCTTTTGCGCCCTTGTTTGACAAACCCTATTTCTGGACACTGAACCGCCGTCAAGCTGCAGTATCGGTTGCCGTGGGTATGTTCTGCGGTTTAATGCCCGGACCCACGCAAATGCTGAGCGCACTCATTGTCGCCTATTTCTTGCGCACCAACCTACCAGTAGCCGTGTTCAGCACACTCTACACCAACCCCATTACCTATATGCCGCTTTATTATGCCTCCTACAAAATTGGCTCGCTGATTTTGGGCGTGGAAGCTGCCGATTCTCTGGAATTTCCAAGCTGGTCGGATACACACTTTTTCAGCGAACTCGGCACTTGGCTGTTGGGCGCAGGCAAACCATTGTTGGTCGGCGTGCCGGTTTTGGGTTCGATTTTGGCTGTGATTGGTTATGTCGCCGTATTGGTCGGCTGGCGGTTGCGCACCCAATACCATTGGCGCAAACGAAAGGAAGCGCGTGAGTAAGCATTGGCGGCGTTTGACAGCAAACGAAATCGAAATAGCGCGCCGCGTTTTTTCAGACGGCATCGATTATGCGCGTGTCAAAATCTATCGCGGCATTCCCTATCTGCCCAACATCAATGTAGCCATTGCGCCCAACGGCCACATTTATTTTCCGCGCCAAAACTGCCCTGCCGATTTTGCGCTGGCCGGCCACAGCCATCAAATGTGGCTGATTCACGAGCTCACTCATGTTTGGCAGCATCAGCTGGGTTTCAAAACATGGTATGCCGGTATATTTCTGATGGCCATCGGCGGCTATGTGCGTCGCAAAGCCTATGTGTATCCCTCGCCACACAGCATTCAACACTTCAGCGACTTAAATATGGAGCAGCAAGCCGACCTTCTTGCCCACTATTATGCCGCGCGTTATTTACCACATAATCCGCATAGCCAACACCTACCTGCTTTTCAGACGGCCTTACATGATTTCTTAGACAACCCTTTACAGCGACAATTACTGCCACGTTATCGACGTTTTATGATTATCTAAACCTATTTGAATAATCCAGCGCCTAGTGACGGAATTTTTACCCTCAGAAATTATCGGTAGCCAATGAAATTCGCTATAATAGCCAACTTGATATCAAGCGAACCACCAGCCTACCGAAAAGGTCGCCAAATGCCTTGGAATATTCCCATTCTTCTCACTTGGATGCGCGTTTTGCTCATTCCGGTGTTTACCGTACTCTTTTATCTGCCGGAAAACTGGATAGATCCACAAACCGTCAATTGGACAGCCGCCATTATCTTTGCCGTGGCCGCCATTACCGACTGGTTTGACGGCTTTTTAGCGCGTCTATGGAAGCAAACCTCCGACTTCGGCGCGTTTCTCGACCCAGTTGCCGACAAACTGATGGTAGCCGTTGCCCTACTATTGCTGGTCAGCCTAGGCCGCACTTACGTCATCTTCGCCATGATCATCATTGGCCGCGAAATCACCATTTCCGCACTGCGCGAATGGATGGCACAAATGGGACGGCGCAACAGCGTGGCCGTTGCCACCATCGGGAAATTAAAAACCACCGCGCAAATGGCCGCCATCTTATTGCTGCTCATCGGACTGCCTAATTTTCACGGCCTTGATTTAATCATGATTGGTAACATGTTGATGTTTATCGCATCCGTGCTCACACTTTGGTCGATGTTTTATTACCTAAAAATGGCTTGGAAAGAAATGGCGCAAAAAAGTTAAAAAAAAAATGGCACAAACAGCTTGACGATTGGAAGCAAATCCATAATAATAGCGTCTTCCTTGTTACAGCGCGTAACAATCGGATTAAATTTGAGCGGGAATAGCTCAGTTGGTAGAGCGCAACCTTGCCAAGGTTGAGGTCGCGAGTTCGAGACTCGTTTCCCGCTCCATTCAAATTTAATCAAATGCGGGAATAGCTCAGTTGGTAGAGCGCAACCTTGCCAAGGTTGAGGTCGCGAGTTCGAGACTCGTTTCCCGCTCCAAAGTTTATCGTTAAATGTAACACCGAATGCGGGAATAGCTCAGTTGGTAGAGCGCAACCTTGCCAAGGTTGAGGTCGCGAGTTCGAGACTCGTTTCCCGCTCCATTCATCTGCTTACATTTATCCTGCGGGAATAGCTCAGTTGGTAGAGCGCAACCTTGCCAAGGTTGAGGTCGCGAGTTCGAGACTCGTTTCCCGCTCCAAAATAACAAAGTTGTTTGAAATAGAGCAACTTTTTGATTATGGCGGGATAGCAAAGTGGTTATGCAGCGGATTGCAAATCCGTCTACGCCGGTTCGATTCCGACTCCCGCCTCCACTTCAATAGTTTTATTCCAATAAAACTATTGCCCGGGTGGTGAAATAGGTAGACACAACGGACTTAAAATCCGTCGACCCTAAACAGGTCGTGCCGGTTCGATTCCGGCTCCGGGCACCACCACTCATTTTTATTCCTGCTTATTCAGGAAACCAATATAAAAAGCCGTCTGAAAAATTCAGACGGCTTTTATTCTATGTTGTTCTGAATGCTGTTTTGTAATAAATATATTGAGACCTTTGCAAAACCCTAGATTTGAGTACAGTTCAAAGTTGTAGCAGCACAGAAAGCGCAGGATATATCATAAAGATAGGCAAGCTTTCGAGCAGCGCACAACGAAGAAATGTGCCAAAGATGGGGATTTTGCAAAGGTCCCATATTGTCTGTAAAACACTATATAAATGACGGTATTTTTTCAGACGGCCTTTCCATCAAATTGAAAATCAGCTCCGACATTACCTTTAAATAATCTTCGCTCAAGCTTTCACCTTAAACCGCAACAATATGCCGTCTGAAACACATTCCTTTCAGACGGCATATTTCTATCAACTATAAATCTTCGCACCCTTTTGCACAAATTCCACCGCTTTTTCCGCCATGCCTTTTTGCGCGGCGGCATAATCGCGCACTTCCTGCGTGATTTTCATCGAGCAGAATTTGGGGCCACACATTGAGCAGAAATGGGCAATTTTCGCGCCTTCGGCAGGCAAAGTGGCATCGTGATAGCTTTCTGCACGCTCGGGGTCGAGGCTTAGGCGGAATTGGTCGCGCCAGCGGAATTCAAAGCGTGCTTTGGATAAGGCATTATCGCGTACTTGTGCACCCGGCCAGCCTTTGGCCAAATCGGCGGCGTGCGCGGCGAGCTTATACGTGATGATACCGGTTCGCACGTCTTCTTTGTCCGGCAAGCCCAAGTGTTCTTTCGGGGTGACGTAACACAGCATAGCCGTGCCGTACCAGCCGATATTGGCCGCGCCAATGCCGGAAGTAATATGGTCGTAAGCTGGTGCGATGTCGGTCACCAACGGACCTAAGGTATAAAACGGCGCTTCAAAACAATGCTGCAATTCTTCGGTCATGTTTTGCTTCACGCGCTGCAGCGGCACATGGCCGGGGCCTTCAATCATCACCTGCACATCGTGCTCCCATGCTTTGGCGGTCAATTCGCCCAGCGTGTGCAATTCGCCGAACTGCGCCGCATCGTTGGAATCGGCCACGCAGCCGGGGCGCAAGCCGTCGCCCAAGCTGAACGACACATCATACGCCTTCATGATTTCGCAAATCTCGTCAAAATGCGTGTAGAGGAAGTTTTCTTGATGATGCGCCAAGCACCATTTCGCCATAATCGAGCCGCCGCGCGACACAATGCCGGTGAGGCGGTCAGCAGTCAGCGGCACATAGCGCAGCAGCACACCGGCATGAATGGTGAAATAATCCACGCCCTGTTCCGCCTGCTCAATCAAGGTATCGCGGAACAAATCCCAAGTTAAATCTTCGGCAATGCCGCCGGTTTTTTCCAAAGCCTGATAAATCGGCACAGTACCAATCGGCACGGGTGCGTTGCGGATAATCCATTCGCGCGTTTCGTGAATATGCGCACCGGTGGACAAATCCATAATCGTATCCGCACCCCAGCGCAGCGCCCACACCATTTTTTCCACTTCTTCGGTCAGGCTGGACGTTACCGCCGAGTTGCCCAAGTTGCCATTGATTTTGACGCGGAAATTGCGACCGATAATCATTGGCTCCAATTCAGGGGGGTTGATGTTGGCTGGAATGATGGCGCGGCCGGCAGCGATTTCTTGGCGCACAAATTCAGGCGTTATTTGGTCGGGATGGGTTGGCAGATTGGCGCCGAAACTTTCGCCCGCGTGTTGCTTGACTAATTTGGCGTATTCAGGCCGTCTGAACACTTCGTCCATCTTCATGCGCTCGCGCAAGGCAACGAATTCCATTTCCGGCGTGATGATGCCTTGGCGCGCGTAGTGCATTTGCGTGACGTTTTTACCGGCTTTGGCACGGCGCGGCTGGGTAATTTGGTTGAAACGCAGATGCGCAGTTTGCGGATCATGGGCGCGTTCCAAGCCATATTCGCTGGATAAGCCGCTCAAGATTTCCGTGTCGCCACGTTCGTCCAGCCATGCGCTGCGGATATGCGGCAAGCCTTGTTTCAAATCGATTTTGGCGGTCGGGTCACCGTATGCGCCGCTGGTATCGTACACCGGAATCGGCGGATTCGGCTCACGGCCACGGTCGCTCACGGTATCATCTTGGCGGATTTCGCGCAAAGGCACGCGGATGTCGGCGCGGCTGCCGGAAAGATAGACTTTGTCGGAATTGGGATAAGCAAACTGAATACCCAAATCATGGGAGAGCTGGTCGAGTTGGGCGGCTTCGTTGCCGTTGGTTTTGAGTGCCATAAAAAGTGCTCCTGTTTCTCGTTTATCAGAATAAAACGAAACAGGAGCGGTGTTTGGGCTTTCAGACGGCCTGATGGATAAAATCAGGCCGTCTGAACAATAAACTCGCTGAAACTCCCCACGCAGGTATTATCCTGATCGGGTGGTATAAGGGTAATTCTCAGCCGCGCATGGCGCAGCACCCCTGTTTCGGTTAAGGAAAATTAAAGCATAAACGGCAAATATTGTAAATCCTGATTTGCATGAGTTCCCATCCTTTCTCAAAAAGAAACAGGCCGTCTGAAAATTTTTCAGACGGCCTGTTGAATTAAATTCAATGATTAAACCAAGTTTGCCAACATCCATTGCACATAGCGGCTCACACCTTCTTTGACATCAAAGAAAGATTCATCATAGCCGGCTGCACGCAGCTTGCTGATGTCAGCTTCGGTAAAGCTTTGGTATTTGCCTTTTAATGCGTCGGGGAACGGAATGTAGCGAATCAGTTCTTCTTTCACCAATTCTTCCAAGCTCATTTCCGGTTTGCCTTCGGCAGCGCGGCAGGCGTTGACGGTGGCGGCGGCCAAGTCGTTAAATTGCTGGCTGCGGCCGGTGCCTAAATTGAAAATGCCGGATAATTCGGGATTATCGAAGAAGAATAGGTTCACTTTGGCCACGTCTTCCACGCTGACGAAATCGCGGGTTTGCTCGCCGTTGCCGTAGCCGTCGTTGGCGCCGAACAGGTTCACATAGCCGTTTTCACGGTATTGGTTGAAATGATGGAAAGCTACCGAAGCCATGCGGCCTTTGTGTTGCTCCATTTGGCCGTACACATTGAAATAGCGGAAACCCACCACTTGCGCGGTCAAGCCTTCTTCCATGCGGCGGCGCAATACTTGGTCGAACAGGAATTTTGAATAACCATACACATTCAGCGGCTTTTCCAATTCGCGCTCTTCGCGGAAAATCTCGCCCTTGCCGTACACCGCCGCACTAGACGCATAGAGCAACGGAATACGTTCATCTTGGCACCAATCGAGCAAATCCAGCGTGTATTGATAGTTGTTGTCCATCATATACAGGCCGTCGTGGTTCATGGTGTCGGAACACGCGCCTTGGTGGAACACGGCTTGAATGTCGTCGTAAGGCAAGGCATGTTCGCGCACTTGGCGGATGAATTCGTGTTTGTCGAGATAATGGCTGATTTCGCATTCGGCCAGATTTTTGAATTTTTCGCCGCGCGTCAGGTTATCCACCGCCACGATGTCGGTGATGCCGCGTGCATTCAGCGCTTTGACGATGTTGCTGCCAATAAAGCCGGCCGCGCCGGTTACGATGATGGTCATAACAATTCCTTTTGTTTTTCAGACGGCCTATTCAATCAAGGCCGTCTGAATCGTTGAATATTCAATGTTTATTGGTCGGCTAATGCGGTTTGCAACTCGTCAAACGAGCAAACCGCCGTACCCAATTTCGCCACCACCACACCGGCGGCGGTATTGGCCAAATGCATGGATTCGGGCATGGTAAAACCGGCGGCCATTGCCAAGCCCATACCGGCAATCACGGTATCGCCCGCGCCGGACACGTCATACACTTCCTGCGCACGCGTCGGCTGGTACACCGCTTCGCCGTCGTTAAACAGCGTCATGCCCTCTTCGCTGCGGGTCAGCAAAATGGCGGTTAAATCGAGATGGCGGCGCAGGTGTTGTGCTTTGTCTGTCAGCTCGTCTTCGTTGCGCCAGCTGCCGACCACTTCTTTCAATTCACTGCGGTTGGGCGTAATCAAGGTCGCACCGGCGTATTTTTCGTAATCGTCGCCTTTCGGGTCAATCAACACGATTTTGCCCGCCTGTTTCGCCCAATCAATCATGTCGGCGATGTGGGTCAGGCCGCCTTTGCCGTAATCGGAAAAAATCACCGCATCGTAATCGGGCAACACTTCTTGATAGCGTGATTTGACCTGTTCTAATACTTCGTGATGCGGCAGTTCTTCAAAATCCAGACGAATCAATTGCTGATTGCGGGCGACCACGCGCAGCTTCACCGTCGTGGCGATTTGTTCGTCGCGCATCAAATAAGATTCCACGCCGTCTTGCTGCATCAGCTGGTCGAGCGAATCGGCGGCTTCGTCATGACCGGTAACCGACAATAATCCGGCCTTGCCGCCCAAAGAAGCAATATTGCGCGCCACATTGGCCGCCCCGCCCGCACGTTGGTCGATTTGGTTGATTTTCGCCACCGGCACCGGCGCTTCAGGCGAAATACGCGATACGTCACCGAACCAATAGCGGTCGAGCATAACATCGCCCACCACCAACACGCGCGCTTGGGCGAAACGCTGCTGTACATCTGCTGCTTGGAATTTTTGTACCATATTGAATCAATTCCTGATTTGGGTATGCTGCTTGATGGCGTGAATCGGTTTTCCGTTCACACCGATATGGTTATATTTTCAATTCAATGCCTTATGATTCTAACCATCCTTAAGGCCGTCTGAACTATTCCGCCGGATTGGCCACTCGGTTTACTTCGCGCAACACGGCAATCGGGTCGGCTGCTTGCGTGACCGGACGACCCATCACCAAATAAGTCGAACCAGTGGCCAAAGCTTGAGCCGGCGTCATGATGCGGCGTTGGTCATCGTTGTTACCGGCAATATCCAAGCGGATGCCCGGCGTTACCAACACAAAATCTTCGCCCAACTCACGGCGCAGCGGCGTGGCTTCCAAAGGAGAGCAAACCACACCATCCAAGCCCGAGCTTTGGGTTAATTTTGCCAAACGCAATACTTGCTGCTCCGGCTCAATATCCAAGCCGATTTCCGCCATGTCGCTTTGTTCCATGCTGGTCAATACGGTCACGCCGATTAGCAAAGGTTTTTGCGCATGATTGGCAATGGCTTCCGCCGCAGCTTCCATCATGCGGCGGCCACCCGAAGCGTGCAAATCAACCATCCACACGCCCATATCAGCGGCCACGCGGCAAGCTTGGGCTACGGTATTGGGAATATCGTGGTATTTCAAATCCAAGAATAATTTAAAGCCTTGGTTAATCAGCTTTTCCGCCAACGGGCGGCCGGTTGCGGTAAACAATTCTTTGCCGATTTTGATTTGGCACAAGCTCGGGTCGAGCGTGCGCACAAAATTCAGTGTATCGGCTTCGTTGGCAAAATCCAAGGCCACAATCACCGGCGTGCGGGTTTGCGGCAGGTGAAAATCAGTGATTAACGGGTTCATTATGATTCCTATCAAAGCAAGCCGCGCGGCAACATCCGCACTGGCCTTTATCATCAGTTCATCTGGATTTTAACAGTTTTTCCATACAAAAAGGCCGTCTGAAAGAAATTTTTCAGACGGCCTTTTTATCTTTTCATGGGTACAAAATTATTTACCCAATGCAGTCAATACCTGCTCTTTCACTGCTTCAACGGCTTGCGTGCCGTCAACTTTAATGTATTTCGGTGCGTGTTCGCCTTCCAATTTGCTGTAGAAACCCACCAGCACTTCGGTTTGCTCGTGATACACGTCCAATCGTTTTTTCACAGTTTCTTCTTTGTCGTCATCACGTTGGATCAAATCTTCGCCGGTTACGTCGTCTTTGCCTTCAACTTTCGGCGGATTGTAAGAAACGTGGTAAGTGCGGCCTGATGGCAAATGCACGCGGCGGCCGCTCATGCGGTCAACAATCACGCTGTCGGGTACATCGATTTCGACTACCGCGTCTAAATCCACACCGGCTTCAACCATGGCTTCGGCTTGCGCCAAAGTGCGTGGAAAACCGTCGAACAGGAAACCATCTTTGCAATCGTCTTGGGCGATGCGTTCTTTAACCATGCCGATGATGATGTCGTCGCGTACCAAGCCGCCTTCATCGATGATTTTTTTTGCTTCCAAGCCCAGCGGTGTGCCGGCTTTGATGGCCGCGCGCAACATGTCGCCGGTCGAGATTTGCGGAATGCCAAAAGCGGCGGTAATGAATTGCGCCTGTGTGCCTTTACCTGCACCCGGTGCACCCAACAATAATACTTTCATGGTTTGTCCTCTGTTTGTGTTCATGATTTTTACATTACTATCATAATACTTTACACGCCGTCTGAAAAGGTTTGCGGCAAGCGCACGGTTTTTCAGACGGCCTGCTCATATTTATGCTTGAAACACCTGCAACACGCGTTCTAAATCTTCCTGCGTGTCCACACCGGCGGCCGGTGCGTGGTCGGTGACTTCCACCGCAATCGGGAAGCCGTGCCACAATACGCGCAATTGTTCCAACGATTCAATGGTTTCCAGCGGTGACACGCTCATTTCGGCATAGCGTTGCAGGAAACCGGCGCGGTAGGCGTAAATGCCGATGTGACGCAAAACCGGCGTTTCCTGCGGCAATTCACGCAGGTTTTCGCGCATGGTATCGCGCGGGAACGGAATCGGTGCACGGCTGAAATACATAGCATTGCGGTTTTTATCCAGCAACACTTTGACCACGTTCGGATTCATAAATTCATCAAAATCGTGCAATTCATGCGCGGCAGTGGCCATTTGCACATTGTTTTCCACCAACACTTCGGCAGTGCGGTTGATTAGTTCCGGCTCGATTAACGGCTCATCGCCCTGCACGTTTACCACAATTAAATGCTGCGGCAGGTTAAGCTTTTTCACCGCTTCGGCCAGACGCGTGCTGCCGCTCTCATGCGTATCGGCCGTCATCACCACTTCTACGCCGTGCGCTTGGCAAGCCGCTTGAATGTCGGCATGATCGGTCGCTACCACCACGCGCGCAGCCTGGCTTTTAGCGGCCTGCTCGGCCACGCGTACCACCATCGGCTTGCCGTGAATATCGGCCAATGCCTTACCCGGCAAGCGTGAAGACGACAAACGCGCCGGAATCAACACCACAAATTCGGTCATGCGTGCAATTCCTCTTCGGTCAATTCACGCGCTTCGTTTTGCAGCATATAAGGAATGCCGTCACGAATCGGATAAGCCAATTTCGCTTGGCGGCTCCACAATTCCTGCTTGTCTTGATGGTATTCGAGCGGACCTTTGGTTACGGGGCAGACCAAGATGTCTAAGAATTTTTTTTCCATGGTTTCGGCTTTCTTTGAGAAAGTGTTTGGCGGTCGTCTGACGGGTTTGCTTCAATCTTCATCACACCGCTTAGCTGGCGATTCGATATTCAGACGGCCTAATACAAAATCAGCTAAATCAGGCTCGATTATCGCACAAATAGGCAACACCCACACATGATTTAAAGCATCGGAATCAAGGCCGTCTGAAAGTTTCACCGCGTCTTTTTCGGTGATGAATACAAAATCAGCGTGTGGCAAATCCTGCGGCGTGATGGCGGCATGGTCGGGTAATGCGAGCGTTTGTTGCAATTCAATGCCCAGCGCACGCAGGGAATTAAAAAAACGCTCGGGCTTGGCAATGCCTGCCGCTGCAGCGGCGCGGCTGTTTTTCAGACGGCCTAAGTCTAATTTTTCAGACGGCTGGTTCAAGCGGTAAATCTGGCCGCTTTCCACACAACTGGCAAACATATGTTCAGACGGCCTAAAGGTCGGATTTTGCCCGCCGCTCACCACTACCGCGTCCACCGAAGCCAAGCGCGATAAAGGTTCGCGCAAACCGCCGTTGGGCAGCAAATCCAAATCGTTACGCGCGATATCGGCAAACGGAAACACCACAATTTCAATATCGCGCTGCAAAGCATAGTGTTGCAAACCGTCATCAGCCACAATAATTTGCACATGCGGATGAGCCGCCAACAACGCCCGCCCTGCCGCCACCCGACTGCTGCCGACCGCCACCGGCGCACCGGTTTGACGATACAGCAGCAAAGGCTCGTCACCGGTTTGCGCGGCAGTGCTGCTTGCAGTTAATACATGCACGTTTTTTTCCGTCCGCCCATAGCCGCGGCTGATGATGCCCACGCTTACCCCGCGCTGCTGTAAACCCGACACCAGCGCGGACACAATCGGCGTTTTACCCGCGCCACCCGCGTGAATATTGCCCACCACCGCCACCGGCACCTGCAATTTTTCGCTCGGCGTGCGCCCCGCCAAAAAATCCTGCCGCCGCTTGATCGCAATGCGGGCGAACACGGCCGACAAAGGCTTCAGCAACACACGCAGCCACGGCTTGGGCTGTTGCCAATGTTGTTCAATAATTTGATGCAGCTTGGGCATTCAGACGGCCTTTATAAACTGGGAACGATAATATAGCATTGAAAGGGAAAAGATATAAAGTTTGAAACCTTTGTAAAACGCCATACCCACCAATAAAAACCAAAAACGCCGTCATTCCCGCGTAGGCGGGAATCCATTTATGAGAGCGGAAACCTATTGAATGGAAAAGGTTTCTTAGGTGCTGAGATGGATTCCCGCCTACGCGGGAATGACGGCGGTTATGTGCGTTCCGGCATTTGAATGCGTTTTGCAAAGGTCTCAGTTTGATTGTGTTTACCCTCAATATAACCTGCTTTCAGACGGCCTTTTCTTTACAAGGCCGTCTGAAAGCATAGCTTGAATACAGCGAAAACCTTTATAATCCCCACTTTCCCCTAATCCCCAACACCCGCCATGTCCGATTTATTCACCGCTGCTTCCCTATCCGTTTCCGAACTCAACGCGCTGGCCAAAAACTTGCTGGAAGACCATCTTTCCGGCTTGTGGATTGCGGGCGAGGTGTCGAATCTCACGCGGGCGGCGAGCGGGCATTATTATTTTTCGCTGAAAGACAGCCGCGCGCAGGTGCGTTGTGCGATGTTTAAGGGGGCGGCGGTACGTTTGAGCCAGCCTTTGAAGGAAGGCGATCACATCGAAGTCAGCGGCAAAATCAGCATTTACGAGGCGCGCGGCGAATTTCAGATTACGGTCAACGAAGTACGCATGGTTGGTTTGGGGCGTTTGTATGAGGCGTATGAAAAGCTGAAAGCCAAATTGCAGCTTGAGGGCGTGTTCGATTTGGCACGCAAAAAGCCGCTGCCCCCCCATCCGCAAACCATCGGCATTGTCACCAGTTTGGCAGCAGCGGCTTTGCGTGATGTGGTGTCGACGCTGAAACGCCGTGCGCCGGAAATTCCGGTGATTATTTATCCGACTGCGGTGCAAGGTGCGGGCAGCGAATTGCAGATTGCCCAAGCGATTCAGACGGCCTCGGCGCGGGCGGAATGTGATGTGTTGATTGTGTGTCGCGGCGGCGGCAGCATTGAAGATTTGTGGGCGTTTAACGAAAAGCCGGTAGTGCGGGCGATTGAGCAATGCGCGATTCCGGTGGTCAGCGGTGTAGGTCATGAAACGGATTTCACGCTGGCGGATTTTGTGGCCGATGTGCGCGCACCCACGCCAACCGGCGCGGCGGAATTGGTCAGCCCCAACCGTTTGGAATCGCTGCATAAATTGGCGCAGGCGCAAGGCCGTCTGAAAACGGTGTTGCAACAGCGTTATTATGATGCCAGTCAGAAAGTGGATTGGCTGGCGCGACAAATCCGTCATCCGCGCCAAAAATTAACCGAGCAGCGCGTGCAAGTGCAAGGCTTGGCGCAGCATTTGCGCTTTGCCATGCAGCAAAACCACCGCTTCAACACGCAACAATTGTCGCGCCAAACACAGGCTTTACTCCATTTGCGCCTTGATGTTTCGCAGCCGAAACGTGAAGTAGCACAATTTCAGACGGCCTTAGCGCAATCGTTTGCCATTTTGCTGAAACAACGCCGTCAAACCTTGGAAAAACAATCTGCGCTATTGGAAGCCGTGTCGCCGCAACACATTTTGGCACGCGGTTTTTCGGTGGTGAAAAACAGCCGCGGCCAAGTGGTGCAAAGTTCGGCCGAATTGAAGCAAGGCCAAAAGCTGCATATTGTGTTTGCCGACGGTGAAACCGATGTGCGCGTCACCGGCGAAACGGCACAACCCGATTTGTTTGATTTTTCGTGAAGCCGTCGTCAGGCCGGTAAAAATACGAAAACCGCCGATACCTGAGCTCTTTGAGAGTTGCCATCATTTGAGAAACGGTATAAGGTATCCCTACATTCAATAACATGCATTCTTACGGAAAAATATGGAAAACATGGAAAACCCCAACCCGGTTCCGCCACGCGCGTCTTTACGTCAGAACAGCATTTACCTTTTGCCCAATTCCTTCACGATTGCGGCGCTCTTTGCCGCGTTTTACGCCATCACCCAAGCCATGCACGGCCAATATGAAACGGCGGCGATTGCGGTGTTTATCGCCATGCTGCTCGATGGCATGGACGGCCGCGTCGCCCGCCTGACCAATTCGCAAAGTGCGTTCGGCGAGCAGCTCGACAGCTTGGCCGATATGGTCAGCTTCGGCGTGGCACCTGCCTTGATTGCCTATAAATGGCAGCTTTGGCAGTTCGGCAAAATCGGCTATTCGGTCGCCTTTATCTATTGTGCCTGCGCTGCTTTGCGTTTGGCTTTGTTCAACACCTTAATCGGCAAAGTGGACAAACGCTGGTTTATCGGCATTCCAAGCCCGACCGCCGCCGCGCTGATTGTCGGCCTGATTTGGGTTAACCATAGCGTCGAGCGTTTCCCTGGTGTGCATTGGTGGGCGCTGGGTATTACGCTGTTTGCCGGTTTGTCGATGATTGCGCAGATTCCGTTTTGGAGCTTTAAAGAAATCAATATCCGCCGCAAAGTGCCGTTTATGGGCATGGTGCTGGCCGTGTTGATTTTGCTGCTGGTGACGTGGGAGCCGTCGCTGGTGTTATTCTTATTCTTCTTCGGCTACAGCCTGTCGGGCTATATTTTGGCGGCGCGCCGTTGGTTGCGCAAACGCCGCCATAAAACCGCTTAATATTCAATGGATAATCTTGATGTGATTCTCGCGCTGCTGGCCGGCGGCAGCGCGGCCGGTTTTTTGGCCGGTCTGTTTGGCGTCGGCGGCGGCACGATTATCGTGCCGATTGTTTTGTGGGCATTGCATTTGCAATATGGCGACGAACACCCTTACGCCCAGCATTTGGCCATTGGTTCATCGTTTGCCGTCATGGTGTTCACCACTTTATCCAGCATGTATGCACAACACAAAAAGCGCGCTATCGATTGGCCGACTGTCGGCAAAATGTCGCCCGGTATGATTGGCGGCGTGTTTATCGGCGCGGCTTCGGCCAAATTTATCCCCACTTACGGGCTGCAAATTTTCTTTATCGTATTCATCACACTAATTGCCCTGCGCACACTGATGAACAGCAAAACCGTGCCTTCATGCCATCTGCCCGGTTTTGCCGGACTCAGCAGCGTAGGCGTGATTTTCGGCACGGCATCAAGCTGGGTTGGTGTGGGTGGTGGTTCATTGTCGGTACCGTTTTTAATGTATTGCAATATGCCGGCACACCGCGCCATCGGCACTTCCAGCGGATTGGCGTGGCCGATTGCGGTGGCGGGCACAATCGGTTATTTGGCCGCAGGCTGGCAGATTGCGGATTTACCTGAAGGCTCGCTGGGCTTTGTTTATTTACCTGCGGTATTGGTATTAAGCATTGCAACCATGTTGTTTGCCCCGCTGGGCGTGAAATTTTCGCACAAACTGCCTGCGGATAAATTGAAAAAAACTTTTGGTGTGTTGTTGCTGTTGATTGCACTGCGTATGTTGTGGAAGTTGTTATAAATGAAAGGCCGAGACCTTTGCAAAACCCTAGATTTGAGTACAGTTCAAAGTTGTAGCAGCGCAGAAAGCGAAGACATATCACAAAGATAGGCAAGCTTTCGAGCAGCGCACAACGAAGAAATGTGCCAGATATAGGGATTTTGCAAAGGTCTCAGGCCGTCTGAACGTTCAGACGGCCTTTGAACATCATGCCCAAGCTTACCTGAAAAATACAGCCAAACGCCACACCGCCCACGCTGCCACCAACAACCCGGCGATTAAGCGTACCTTGCGATTTTGCAGAAAACTCTTCAACTGCGCGGCAAAGAAACCCATCGCCAGCAAATTCGGCAGCGTACCCAATGCAAACGCCAGCATATACAGGCCGCCATGCCATGCGTTGCCGCTGCCTAAAGCATACAAAGACGCGCTGTACACCAAACCGCACGGCAGCCAGCCCCACAGCATACCCACCGCGAAACAAGCCGGAATCGAACGGATGGGCAACAGCTTGTTCAACACAGGATTCAAACGTTTCCATACCGGCCGCCCCAAACCTTCGATTTTAGTCGCCATACTGGAAATACCCGCCAAATAAAGCCCCAACAGCAACAGCAACACATTGGCCGCCACATACAGAATATTTTGCAGCCAACGCGTTTCATCCAGCGAAATCCCGACTTGTCCGACCAAGCCCAAAATCACACCAATCAACACATAGCTGCTCACACGCCCCAAGTTCAGCAGGATAATCAGCCCTGCCCGATTCAGATTGGGCGGCAGCTGCAACACAAATGCGCTGCTCAAGCCGCCGCACATGCCTGCGCAATGGCCGCCGCCGAAAAAGCCGAGCAGAAAAAGAGTGAGCAAAGTGATTTCGTTGTTCATGGTAGGTTTGTGGGTAAAGTTTCAGATTGTTATTGTAGCAATAATGAACGCTGGCCGCCTGTATTTGTAAAACAAGGTAATACAAGCCTTGCCCTGCTTGTATTTCGGCGCGTTTCATATGATTATTGATTTATTCGGAGCAACTGAATTTTTTAAACACATTTAAAGGAGTGGATTTATGGGTTTGTTCAGCTTTATTAAAAATGCAGGCGAAAAACTGTTTGGTAAAGACGAAAAAGAAGTGGCGGCACAAGCAGCTGCCAACGTCGATGATTTGAACACCAAAGCAGCGGCTGCTATTCAAACATACATCGAAAAACAAAACTTAGGCCTGACCGGCTTGGCCGTGGCTTTCGATGGCGCCAGTGGTAAAGTAACCTTGAGCGGCTCCGCCCCTTCACAAGAAGCAGCCGAAAAAGCCGTTTTGGCAGCGGGCAACGTGACCGGGGTTTCTGATGTCGACAACAACCTGCAATTCCCTGCCGAAGCAGCAGCACAATACCACGACGTAGTCAGCGGCGACACTTTGTCTGCCATCGCGAAAAAATACTACGGCGATGCCAACCAATACATGAAGATCTTTGAAGCCAACAAACCAATGTTGAGCCACCCTGATAAAATCTACGTGGGTCAAAAATTGCGCATTCCTGCCTAATAAATTGATTTCATGAACAAAAGGCCGTCTGA
This sequence comes from Neisseria sp. CCUG17229, assembly GCF_047839235.1. Classification (NCBI taxonomy): domain Bacteria; kingdom Pseudomonadati; phylum Pseudomonadota; class Betaproteobacteria; order Neisseriales; family Neisseriaceae; genus Neisseria; species Neisseria sp. CCUG17229. The sequence continues at coordinate 762,575 of NZ_CP181247.1, read as the reverse complement.
AAGTTTTCTTTCAGACGGCCTTTTGTATGCTTATATCATTGTTTAAAAAAGCTATATTATTGATGGTGCTGACGGAAATACGCCCATTCTTCTACCACGCTGCCATCAGGCAAATGACATTCGCCGTATTCATTGCCTTGCGTATCTTTTTTGATTACCGATTTACCACCCTGCTTCACGCAAAATTCGGCAGCGGGATTGGCTACGCCAACTCTTGGCGATTCAGACTCGCTTTGTTGCGCACAAGCGCTTAATGTAGCAGCAGTGACAGCAGTCATCATTAAAACTTTCAACATTTCGTTTCCTTCTCATCATTTAGACAGGCCGTCTGAAAACATAAAATCCGTCAGGCAGCCTTATCCCACCCAGCGTGGTACTTTTTGAAACAACTGATAAAAGTTTTCCGTGGTATATGCAGCCACGTCTTCTACCGCTTCGCCACGCAATTGGGCGATGAATTCGGCAGTATGACGCACATAAGCCGGCTCGTTGCGTTTACCGCGCTTTGGTACCGGTGCAAGGAAAGGCGCATCCGTTTCCACCAGCATGCGGTCTTTCGGCACATATTTTGCCGCTTCCTGAATCTGCGGTGCGTTTTTAAAGGTCACGATACCGGAAAACGAAATATACAGCCCCAAATCCAATGCGCCTTTGGCAAAGGCCACGTCTTCGGTGAAGCAATGAATCACCCCCGAATTCGTTTGGCATTCTTTCAACATGCGCAGCGTGTCTGCGCCGGCATCGCGGGTATGCACAATCACCGGCAAACCGCTTTCATTCGCCGCTTGAATATGGTCGGCAAAGCGCTGATGTTGCCAAGCCAAATCGCCTTTGCACCAATGGTAATCCAAACCGGTTTCGCCAATGCCGACCACTTTCGGATGCTGCGCCTGCGCCACCATTTCGGCCACGGTAAATTCTTCCGCTTCTTCGCTGTCGGGATGCACGCCGATGGTGCAGTAAATCTGCTCATGAGCTTGGGCGATGGCAAACACTTCGTCAAAGCTCTGCTTGCTCACGCTGATGGCGAGCGCTTGCTTGACTTCGTTTTCCGTCATATTGGCCAACACTTCCAGCAAACGGTCGGCCAAGCCTTCAAAATTCAGATGACAATGTGAATCAATGAGTTGCATAAATTTAAACGTTAAAGTAATCAAAGAGTAAAAGTGGCCCGGTCGCTATGTAATGCACTCCCCAGTTCACCTTCGATAATGGATTGGATTTGCAGGCAGTTTTCGTGTGATGAAAACGCCAAACCAATACCTTTCGGGCGGTTGGCCGATGTGCGCGCCGGATTAATCCATGCCACTTTGGTTGGCAAATACAGCTTGGGATGTCCAGCGATTTCTACTGCCAGTAAAATGTCTTCGCCCAGCGAAAATGCATCATCGGTCGGCACAAATAAACCACCGTATTCAAAAAACGGCATATAGCAATTGTAAAGCGTATGCTTCTCTTCTAATTTTAAAACCAGCATCTTAGGCTGAGTCAGAATTTCTTGAGTATCCATCCTGAACCCTTATTTATTTTGCCAAAAATTGAGATATTCAATCAGGAGATATTCAAGTTGCATTTTGACACTCAAAGTATGATGCCCGTAAGGATTGAGTTGATTCAGACGGCCTGTGAGTGCAAATAAGCGGTGTGGTTCGGTTTTGGCGGCAACAGCTGCCGATTGCGCCGCAAAATCGGGATAATAAAGCGGCGGCATGTTTTGCTGCGCCAAGCCGACATCAATCAGCCATTTTTGCAGCCAATCGATGACCACAGCCAGCGGCTGCTTTTGTTTGTCGAACGCCGCCGCATAATCCAGCATCGCCAGCAAACGCGGGGCGGCAAGTATGTTCAGCAAATCTTGGCGCGAATCATCCAACTCAGGTGCGACATCAAATAAAGGCGCACCGCTGTGAAATGCCAGCAACGAAGCGGCATTATCCACACCCTGCCTTTGCAGATAAGCCAAAGCCTCATCATGGCTCGGCGCAGGCAATACCATTTGGCGGCAGCGGCTTTTAATCGTCGGCAACAGCTTATCCCGCGCGTGCGTTACCAGCAGGAAAATCACATGCTGTGGCGGCTCTTCCAAAGCTTTGAGTAAACCATTGGCTGCCTGCACATTCATGCTTTCAGCCGGATACACCAACACCACGCGCCGCCCACCGCGCACAGCGGTGAGGTAAATATTTTCGACAATGTCGCGCACAGCATCGATTTTAATCTGCAACAATTTTCGCCCCACGCTGCCATCTTCCGGCAATTCGGGCGTGAGTTCGTAAAAATCGGGGTGGCTGTTTTGCGAAAACAAATGACACGAAGCGCATTCACCACAAGGCTGATGGTTTTCAGACGGCCTTTCACACAGCAACGCCTGTGCCACATAACGCGCAAACGCTGTTTTACCGGTATTTTCCTTACCGGTAAACAGCCACGCATTGGGTTGGTTTTGCCAATGCGCGGCAAGCTGCTGCCATTCTTGCTGGTGCCACGGATAAATCATGCGCTTGAAAATCGGGTTGAAATAAGCGTTTATTATACAGATAAACAAGAAAGGCCGTCTGAAAATTCAGACGGCCTTTAGGATGATTGATTAACTACCCTTTTTCAAAATAAACCGGGGTTCGCGTTTAATCAAATAAACCAGCAGCAACACATTACCCAGCGCCACAATCAGATACAACAAAGTAATGCTTTCAAACAGCATCAACAACACCGCGCTGAGAATCGCTGCCGTTACCATGAAAATACCGTTGACGATATTGTTGGCTGCCACGGCGTGTGCGCGGAAGGTTTCGCTGGAGGCCGTCTGAAGCCATGTGTAGAGCGGCACGGAAAAGAAGCCGCCGAAAAAGCCGATGGCCGTCATGGTCAGCATCACCGGATAAGCATTGGCTTGCGATAAAAACCACATGATGCCGTTGAGCGCAGCAAAGCGTTGGCCGTGCGTGAGCCACACCAGCAGCAAACCGCTCACCGTCAAACCGATGGCACCGACGGTGACCAGCCCCAAGCGCAAATGTTCGTGGCTGAGTTTGGCGCACAATACCGAGCCGATGGCGATGCCGATGGAAAACAGTGCCAGCATCAGGTTAAACACATTATCGTTGCCGCCCAAATGGATTTGGGTGAAGGTCGGCAATTGGGTGGTATAGACCGAGCCGACAAACCAAAACCACGAAATGCCGATAATGGCAGTGAACACGGATTTTTGCGCCACGGTTTCGCGCATTAAATCCATCGTGCCTTTGACAATGTTGAGTTCGATTTTACTATCCGGCGCTTTGGCAGGCACCGACGGCATAAACAGGCTGGTCAAGGTGCCGCAAATTGCCACCACCATCACCACAATACCAACAATGTGGGGCGGAATGCCTGCCAAAGATGTGCCTAAAATTTGGCCGAACAAAATGGCGATAAACGTGCCCGATTCAATCAGGCTGTTGCCCATCATTAATTCTTTATCATTCAGATAATCAGGCAAAATGGCGTATTTCAATGGACCGAACAAAGTCGATTGCGTGCCCATGCAAAACAGGCAAAACAGCAACAGTGGCGCGGATTGAATATAAAAACCATACGCCGCCACACTCATCACGATGATTTCCAACAATTTAATCCAGCGCGCCAACACGGCTTTATCAAAGCGGTTGCTCAATTGGCCGGACAAGGCAGAAAACAGGAAATACGGCAGGATAAACAGCAACGCGCCCAGATTCAGCATTTGGCTGGCCGGAATCCATTCGTTGCCACCCAAGCCGTAGAAGCTGATCATCACAAACAGCGCGGTTTTGAACACATTGTCGTTAAACGCGCCGAGAAACTGCGTGCCAAATAAAGGCGCAAAGCGGCGGCTGGTTTTGAAATTCAAATAATCTTTTTTTACGCTCATTTGGTGTCGTCTTTAGCGGAATCTTGTTCTTTTTCCAGCAGTTTGTCAGTGGAATCGTCGTCCATCAAAATACGGTGTGCCGGGCCTTCCAAATCGTCAAACTGGCCGTGTTTGCCCGACCACCAGAAAAAATAGCCGATAATAAAGGCCAAAATGATGCTGATCGGCACCAAAATAAACATACTTTCCATTACATCATCCCTGTTAAATCGTTTAAAACCAGCATTTGGCCGGATAAGGTCAGGTATTCGTTGCGGATGGTGCCGATGTTGGCGTCACCAGCAAAGAGTTCGACGCGGTCCTTTTCCACGCGCCAAAACAGCGGTTCGGCCACTTCCTGCCAAGGCTGCAAGGCAGCAACTGCCACTTGGTCGCGGGGCACTGCTTCGCTTTGCAACTTAACGGCAAACTGCCCGCTTTGCGGCTGCGCTTCGGATTCGTCATCGGCCAGCATGATGAAAAAGCCCAGATGCTCGCCTTGTTGAGTATGAATACTGAAATAATGCATGGTTTGTCTTTAAATCATATAAATAAAAGGCCGTCTGAAAAGCAAATCAATGTCCTCTGCCCTGACTCTTTCAAACGGCCTCCTATCTTAGCATCTTTTTGCGGATCACAGTTTGCCATTACCTGCTCTTCAATGAAGCAAACTACCTGAGCCACATCAAGATAGTCGCCCGGCAGCATTGACTTTTTATATCGAATAGACTAGCCTTTGAATGTTTTTATTAACCTGTTTCAGACGCTCTCCCCACATTTTGGCAATCATGCCACAGGCCGTCTGCAAACCTTTAGGAGCCTACAGATGTCTCAAAAATTGATTTTGGTTTTAAACTGCGGCAGTTCATCGTTAAAAGGTGCTGTTTTGGATAACGACAGCGGCGACGTGTTGCTGAGCTGCTTGGCTGAAAAGCTGGGCTTGCCTGATGCCTACATCACCTTCAAATTCAACGGCGAAAAACACAAAGTTGAATTGGCTGCCAACCCGAACCACACCGGCGCAGTGGAAGCCTTGATGGAAGAATTGAAATCACACGGCTTCGACAGCCAAATCGCTGCCATCGGCCACCGCATCGTCAGCGGCGGCGAAGAGTACAGCGAATCTACTTTGATTACCGAAGATGTGATTGCCGGTATCGAAAAATGCATCCCATTGGCACCGTTGCACAACCCTGCCAACCTGTTGGGCGTGCGTGCTGCACAAAACATTTTCAAAGGCCTGCCAAACGTGGCCGTATTCGACACCGCGTTCCACCAAACCATGCCGGAACGCGCTTACATGTATGCCGTACCGCGCGAGTTGTACAGCAAATACGGTCTGCGCCGCTATGGTTTCCACGGCACCAGCTACCGCTATGTGTCTGACGAAGCCGCCCGCTTCTTGGGTAAAGACAAAAACAATTTGCGCATGGTGATTGCCCACTTGGGTAACGGCGCATCGATTGCTGCCATTGCCAACGGCGTATGCCAAGACACCAGCATGGGCTTGACTCCGCTGGAAGGCTTGGTAATGGGTACGCGCTCAGGCGACGTTGACCCAGCGGTATTCGGTTTCTTGGCTGAAAATGCCAACATGACCATCGCGCAAGTGACCGACATGCTGAACAAAAAATCAGGCTTGCTGGGCTTGTCTGAATTGTCGAGCGACTGCCGCACCATCGAAGAAGAAGCAGCCAACGGCCACTCCGGCGCAGTATTGGCGCTGGAAGTGTTCTGCTACCGCTTGGCGAAATACATCGGCAGCATGGCGGTTGCCGCAGGCGGTTTGGACGTATTGGCCTTTACCGGCGGTATCGGTGAAAACTCTGAATTGATCCGCAGCAAAGTATTGGGCTACTTGGGCTTCTTGGGCTTGAATGTCGATCAAGATGCCAACTTGGCAGCCCGCTTCGGCAATGCCGGCGTGATTACCACTGCCGACAGCAAAGCCGTTGCCGTGGTGATTCCGACCAACGAAGAATTGATGATTGCACACGACACCGCGCGCTTGAGCGGCCTGTAATTCATCCGAAAAAGCCCTGTTGATTGCGACAGGGCTTTTTTGTATTTGTCTTAAGCAATTCAGCAAAAAAGTGGCCGTCTTGCAAGCAGGTGTGATACAGACTTCATCACCAGCTTTTCAGACGGCCTTTGCGTTTTCCGTAATAGTTTTTGGGAGATAATCGGATTTTTAAATCCTGTTGTTGTTTTGATTTGGTAAGATTCGTGTTACTTTTTTTATTCTGTAGATGTCACCACCATCCGAGGATGGTGATGACGTTTTCCCGCAATTTTATTGCTGAGTGTTGCAACGGTTTCCCGTTTTATTACTTCCGCGTAATATGTTTGCTTTTTTCATGAAGAAACCCAACAGATTGCCGTTATTTTCTTGCGCACCGTTTTGTTTCTTACTGACTATCAAGCAAAGTGCGTGCCAAAATTAATAAACCACACTTTAAATATATAATATATTGTTTTAAATATAAAAATATATAAAAATACCCACACGTCATCAAATATCCATATTACCTGATGGCACACTATTTCGGCAATATGCCTTTTTTTGTCATCTTTTTGTGATTCTCGGCAGGTATGATGTTACTTTTTTGGCACATGACAGAATTTGTCACTTTTAATAGCTATTTCCAATAAGATAAAAATAAGCAATACGCTGCCATCAAATCTTGACCTAGGCCGTCTAAAATTTTCTAAGCAACTGATTCATCAAAGAAATTCTACCTGAAAATGATTTTACTTTGTTCGATTCACCACCCCATAAACAAGGCCGTCTGAAAGTCATTTGCTTTCAGACGGCCTCAAACTTATTTTGCTATCCCAACCATTGCGACACCACATAAATCACCAGCCCGACCAAGCCGCCGACCAGTGTGCCGTTGATGCGGATATACTGCAAATCCTTGCCGACGCTGAGCTCGAGTTTTTCCACCATCTGCGCGCTGTCCCAGCTTTTCACTTTATCCGCCACAAATTGCGCCGCCTGCTCTTTGTAGCGCATCACAAAATCGCGCACCATCAGCGACAGGCGCACATCGACCCTACGCATAAACTGTGGATAGGCTTCGGCCTGTGCCAACATATGATCAACCAGCTTTTGCAATTGCGCGGCGCACAGTGAATCGGTTTTGGCCACATCATTTTCTGCCCAGTTTTGCAGCCCTTTCCAGAAACTTTCCAAGCTGTTTTGCAAGGCCGGTGATTCGGCAATCTGCATTTTGGCCGCTTCCAAACGGCGGTGCCACAAGCGTGAAGTTTGCAGCCGCTCGATAATCGCATCGTATTGCTCGTCAAAACGGCGGCGCATGGCATTGTCGTCGCCCTGCATGGCCGCGGCCAAATAACCATCCGCCCAATCCAAAGCTTTGGCAGCCGCCCAATCGTCCACTTTTTCCACCACCGTCGATTTCAGCGCGGCTTTGAATTTATCCCATGTACTCGGCGCATCGCTTTCGATTTTGGCCGCCCACTCGCGCAGGTTTTGCTCCAGCATTTCGCACGTTTCCGGATTTTTCAGCCAGCGGCGCAATTGCTTCAATAAGCCGTAATACAGGGTTTCGTGCATGCCGTGTGCTTTGAGTAAAATCAGGCCGTCTGAAAGCGTTTTGGCAATTTTTTCACCGTTGTATTGCTGCGCTAACATCATGCCGGAAAAGCGCGCCACTTGCTCGGGCTTGGCGATATTCAGCAACAGCGGAACCTGCTTAGCCGCCCACGGCAGCCATTGGCTGCACACCGATTCGCTCGCCAGCCAGCCGAGCAGCTTGTCACTCGGCTGCGCCTGATACACCCTGAGCGCAATCGGTTTGCCCTGCAAAAAGTTGTTTTCGATAAACCGCCCCAACTCATCGGCAATCCGCACCTGATTACGCGGCAAAATGGCGGTATGCGGAATCGGCAAGCCCAAAGGCCGTCTGAACAGCGCGGTCACGGCAAACCAATCGGCCAGTGCGCCCACCATCGCCGCTTCGGAAAAGGCTTTCACATACGCGAGCCAAGGATAATGCTTGAGATACAGCGTGGACAACACAAACAACATACAAGCGGCCAGCAGCAAGCCGGTTGCCCAGCGGCGGCTGCGACGCAACCGCGTTTTGGCCTGCGCCAAGCGCACTTCTGCCGATAATGTGTGCATAATGTTCCTTTATATGGCAACCGATAATGAAATTATAACGTAGGCCGTCTGAAACCGCTTGCCCTCATTTGCTTAATTTTTAATCATGGTATTTTTATGTTGAGATTTCATTAAGATAGATGAGTTATCAACAGAATGCACACAATGCTTGCCAGCGATACTGTGATCAAACACAATCCCCGCTTAAATTTTAAGCAGAATTATTTTTCGTTTATCTTTCAATAGACAAGGAGATTTATACACAGGCTGCACACAGTTTTGATGATGGGAATTGTGTGTTTTTTATTTCAGACGGCCTTGTTTTCCATATTATCAATCTGCTTAAATTTTAAGCAATTTATTTTTTCATATATCTTTCAACGCTCAAAACTACTTTTCCACAGCTTGCTGACAGCTTGTCTCAATATTCTGTCTATATCTTTTCTACAGCAAAAAGGCCGTCTGAAACCATATGGTTTCAGACGGCCTTTTAAACTCACTCAAAAATTAAGCGATAGATGCATCCAAGAATGCAGTCAATTGGCCTTTTGCCAACGCGCCCACTTTAGTGGCTACGTTTTGACCGTCTTTGAATACCATCAAAGTCGGGATACCACGCACGCCGAATTGGTTCGGGGTGTTTTGGTTGTCGTCGATGTTGATTTTAACCACTTTCACTTTACCTTGGTATTCAGCGGCAACATCGTCCAAAATCGGGGCAATCATTTTGCAAGGGCCGCACCATGGTGCCCAGAAATCCAACAATACCGGCACGTCTGATTTCAAAACGTCTTGTTCGAAGTTGGCATCAGTGGTGTGTACAATCAGTTCGCTGCTCATAGTGTTTCCTTTCAGATGAGGGTTTTTGTATATTTGCAGAATAGGGCTAATGGCGGAAAATTTCAAGCCCCTGCGTGCAACAATAGATTTTGCGTATAAGCGGCATGAGGATTTGCAAACACCGCGTCCAAATCCCCTTCTTCGACAATCTGCCCGTCTTTCAACACCATCACACGGTGCGACAAGGCGCGAATCACCGCCAAATCATGGCTGATGATGATGAGGCTCAAGCCGTGCTGACGCTGCAAATCGGCTAGCAAGGCCAAAATCTGCTGCTGCCATTGCACATCAAGCGCGCTCGTCGGCTCGTCGAGCACCAAAATTTTCGGGCGCACGATAATCGCGCGTGCAATGGCGAGACGTTGGCGTTGGCCGCCGGAGAACGCATGGGGATAACGCGTCATCACATCTTCAGGCAACCCGACTTGGCGCAAGGTTTCCTCCACTCGTGCGTGCATGGTTTCGCGGCTCAGCTGCGGCTCGTGTACGCGTAAGGCTTCGGCCACAATATCAAACACATTCATGCGCGGATTAAATGCGCCGAATGGGTCTTGAAACACCATTTGGATGTCTTTACGCAATTCAGGCCGCCATGCTTGCCCGCTGATTTTCAGACGGCCTTCCGACTCCATCAAACGCATTACCGCTTTGGCCAGCGTGGTTTTGCCGCTGCCGCTCTCGCCGATAATGCCCAAGGTTTCGCCCGCTTTCAAATGAAAATCCAATGGCTGAAGCAGCGTTTTGCGGCGTTTCTTAAACCAACCGGCCTGCTCTTTTACCGACACGCTGATGGCTTCGCCTTCCAACACCGTCGCAGGATTTTGCGGCAAATCCACCACCTGCCGCACCGCGCCGGCATTGAGCAGCATTTTGGTGTATTCATGTTGAGGCCGTCTGAACACGTCTTCCACGCTACCCTGCTCGACAATGCGGCCATGCTGCATCACTACCACGTCATCGGCAAAACGGCGCACCAAATTCAAATCGTGGCTGATGTACACCAAAGTCATGCCGCGCGCCTGTTGCAAGCGCGACAATAAATCAAGAATCTGCGCCTGCACTGCCACATCCAGCGCGGTAGTCGGCTCATCGGCAATCAACAGTTTCGGTTCTGCCGCCACCGCCATCGCAATCATCGCCCGCTGCCGCTGCCCGCCCGATAATTGAAACGGATAGGCAAAGGCTTTTTCTTCGGGCTGCTGAATGCCGGTTTCACGCAAAAGTTCGATGGCGCGCGCCCATGCCTGTTTGGCGGTCAATCCCAAATGCAGGGTCAACACTTCGGCAATTTGTTTGCCCACGCGCATCACGGGGTTTAAGGCCGTCATCGGCTCTTGGAACACCATGCCGATGTCGTGACCGCGCAGCTTTTGCAGATTACGCTCAGGCAGCGTCAACAAATCCGTGTCTTCAAATTTCAGACGGCCTGTCAACGATACCGCCGGATTCAGCTGCATGATGCCCTGCGCCAACACGGTTTTGCCACTGCCGCTCTCGCCGACAATCGCCAGCTTGCGCCCGGCTTGCACGGTGAGGTTGATGTCGTGCAACACCTGCTTGCCCGGGAATGAAGCATTGAGATTTTCGATGTGTAAAATCGGGGTCATGATGGATTCCATAGCATAAAAGCGTGATTGGCCAACCACGCTTTTCAGACGGCCTTATCCGGCCGATTGCTCTGCTTGCAACTGCTGCTTCAATATGCGTTTCAACACCTTGCCGGTGGCGTTTTTTGGCAGCTCGTCTTTAAAATAAATGTGCTTGGGCACTTTAAAATTCGCCAGATTTTTACGCAAATAAGCGCGCACTTCTTTTTCATCCAGCGTCATTTTGTCTTTGATCTGCACAAAAGCAACGATTTCTTCATCAGCATATTGGTCTTTCACACCAATCACCGCCGCTGCTTCCACCGCATCCATTTTATACAGCACTTCTTCAATCTCGCGCGGATAAATGTTTTGGCCTTTGGAAATAATCAAATCTTTTTTGCGGTCGACAATGAAAATAAAGCCATCATCATCAATCTGCACCAAATCGCCTGTGCGCAGCCAGCCGTTGACAATCGCTTCATCGGTTGCGCCCGGCATATTCAGATAACCCTGCATCACCGCATCGCTTTTGACGATGAGTTCGCCTACACCGCCTTTTTCTACTTCCATCAATTCGTCGTCAACCGCTTTGATTTGGTAGCCCGGTAAAGGTTTTCCCACGCTGCCGACTTTTTGCTGCTCTAGTGTGTTGACAGAAACCACCGGCGAACACTCACTCAAGCCATAACCTTCAATCAGCTTGGCTTTGGGGAACTTGGCCTTAAAATCCAAAATGGTTTGTTCGGCTAAAGGTGCACCGCCGCTGACAAACAGGCGCACGCGGTTGAACCAGCGGAAATACCACGGAATTTTCGCCTTACCCATTGCAGTGTAAATCGCCGGCACACCCAAGAAAATGGTCGCGCGCTTGAGCAAAACCTGTTTCAACACATTGGAAAACGGAAACACCGATTTCACCAAAATAATCGAGCAGGCCATATAAATCGGCAGCAACACCATCGCCGTCAGCGTGAAACTGTGGAACATCGGCAGGAACACGACAAAGCGGTCTTTACGCGAAATTTTAAACACCTGCTCCACGCCTTGCAGATTGGAAAACAGGTTTTTATAGGTAATCAGCGCACCCTTAGGATGACCCGTGGTGCCCGATGTGTAGATAATGTGCGCCAAATCATCAATGGCGGGCTGATGGCTTAAATCCGGCTTTTCCGGAAACGACAAAGCCGCCGAAAAATGGCCGTGTTTTGGATTAGCCAACGGTTTATCGCCGATCCAAATGATTTTCTCCAGCTTGGTTTTGTCTTCCAAGCCTTTGATTTCTTTCAGGCCGTCTGAAGCAAACAAAAACTTGGCACCGCAATCATTGAGAATATAGGCAAATTCATCGTTTTTCAAAAACGTGTTCATTGGCACCGCCACTGCGCCCAGCGCCGTAACAGCAAAGTAAGCCACGATAAATTCAGGTGAATTCGATACCGCCAGTGCCACTTTGTCGCTAAACTTTACATCAATGCTTTGCAAATAAGCGGAGACCGCATCGACTTTCTGCTTAAGCTCGCGATAGCTGATTTTTTCCTGATCATTGAAAATAGCTGTATTTTTGGCGGATTTATGGTTTGCCGCCGACAACATTTGGTAAAAATTACAATAAAGATAATTCATAAAGTTTTCTTATTGGAATGATTTGATATGCCCAGCATGAACGCCCGTTGGCGAGCCGCCTGTATTTTATAGAATCGGCATAAAGAAAGTAAGGCATCTCGCGTAAAAACAAGCAAGTTCTGATGAGATTTTCGGCAAACAGGCAAGATTATTCAGCAAAGGCCGTCTGAAAATCAATTCCGTGCCCGCACGTCAAACGCATGGCGCAAGCCTTCGCCGACCATTACCAACAGCAGCAACATCACGGTCAACGCGCCAACTGCCGACAAGCCTATCCACCATGCATCAAGATTATCTTTGCCCTGCGCCAACAGTTCGCCCAAGCTGGCTTGCGAAGCGGGTACGCCCAATCCTAAAAAATCCAAACTGGTTAAAGCCAATACCGCGCCGGAAATACGGAACGGCAAAAATGCCAACACCGGCGTGAGGCTGTTGGGCAGAATGTGCCGCCACATAATCGTGCCGTTGCCCACGCCCATGCTTTTTGCCGCCAGCACATAATCGGCCTGACGGTTTTTCAAAAATTCGGCGCGGACATAGTCCGACAAGCCCATCCAGCCGAACAGCGACAACAGCAGCAATAGAATCAGCAAGCTCGGATTAAAAAACGACGACAAAATAATCAGCAAATAAAGCTCAGGCAAGCCGCCCCAGATTTCCAAAAAACGCTGAATCAGCAAATCGGTTTTGCCGCCGAAATAGCCTTGCACCGCGCCCATCACCACGCCGATAAATGTGGTGATGGCGGTCAAAGCCAAGGCGAACAGCAGCGAATCGCGGAAACCGTACACCAAACGCGCCAACACATCGCGGCCACGGTCGTCCGTGCCCAGCCAATGCCGTTCAGACGGCCTCGCCGGATCGGGTTCGGTATCGAAATCGTTTAAAGTGTTGGCGGCGTAAGGATTGGGCAGGTAAAAGGCGAAATTGCCGTCGGACGTGATGTTTTGGCGGATTAAGGGGTCGAGATAATCGGTAGGCGTATCGAAATCACCGCCGAATTCGGTTTCATGATAAGTGTTGACGAGCGGAAAATAGGTCTTGCCCTGATATTGAATCCACAGCGGCTTATCGTTGCTCCACAGCGGCGCGGCCAACGCCACGGCAAACAGCACCGCCAGCACGCGTAACGCCAACCAACCGCGCTTGTGCTGCTTAAAAGCCTGCCATGTGGGATTTTGGGAAAGTGTCTTCATCGTTGTGCTTTTGAGGCCGTCTGAAAGGTTTCAGACGGCCTGTTACCATTCTTTTTCATGCAGTAAAAAATCTGCCCGCTTGCCGTCATCGGTCGTAATCGTAATCTCAATATCGTTATCCAAGCGCCAGCGGCGATCGGTTACTTTGCCCAATATTTTCGACTGACCTGTTTCATATGTAATGATGTATTGGTTTTTATCGTTGACGCTGCACATTCCGCCGCAGCAAGTCCAGTTGGATAATTCCAAAGAATCACCGCCTATCGGCCTTGCCCATACTTCACCGGTAATGGCTTGATTAGTGGTGCGGTATTGGGCATAAACCCAGCCAACAGCAAATATAGCCAACACCATACCCAGAAAATTTTGCGCTTCCTACCCATGTATCGCCCTATTTCTGCCCGCCAAAATGAATGCGCGGATCCACCCACGAATAAGAAATATCCGACAACAATTTCGCCAGCAGCCCCATCAGCGTGAACACATACAGTGTCCCCATCACCACCGGATAATCGCGCTTCATTACCGCTTCGTATGACAACAAGCCCAGCCCGTCGAGCGAAAACAGCGTTTCAATTAGCAGGCTGCCGGTGAAAAACGCGCCGATAAAGGCGGCAGGAAAGCCGGTAATCAGCGGAATCATGGCATTGCGGAACACGTGCTTCCACAAAATCTGCTTTTCCGGCAAGCCTTTGGCACGGGCGGTATAGACATATTGACGGCGGATTTCTTCGAGAAATACGTTTTTGGTCAACACCGTCATCACCGCCAGATTACCGGCCACCGAAGCGGTAATCGGCAAGGCCATGTGCCACAGATAATCTTTGATTTTGGCAAACGTACTGAAATTTTCCCAATCATCGCTCACCAAACCGCCCTGCGGAAACCACGAAAAAAAGCTACCGCCGCCAAACAACACCAGCAACACCAAACCCAACACAAACGGCGGAATGGTATAGCCGACCAACACCACCATGCCGGTGACCATATCAAAACGGCTGCCGTCGCGCACCGCCTTGGCAATGCCGAGCGGAATACAAATCAGATAGGTCAGGAAAAACGTCCATAGCCCCAAGCTCATCGACACGGGCATTTTTTCTTTCACCAATTCAAACACCGTTTGATGATGAAAAAAGCTCTCGCCCAAATCAAAGCGGGCAAAACGGCCGACCATCTCGACAAAACGCGTCAACGGCGGCTTGTCAAACCCATAAAGCGCATTCAACGCCGCCATGTCATCGGCGCTTAAGTTGCCCGATTTCATCATATTCGCCGCACCGCTGCCCGCTTCACCCACCGCCGCGCTTTGGGTCAACTGCTGCACCATCTGCTCCACTGGCCCGCCGGGTACGAATTGGATAATCGCAAACGTTACCGCCAGAATACCGAGCAGCGTGGGGATTAACAGTAACAAGCGTTGGAAAATATAACGCCACATGGGATTTGCTTTCTTGAGTGTTGAGGCCGTCTGAAAAAGGTTTAAGGTTTTCAGACGGCCTTGTTGCGCTTATCAATGGCTCAATAATGTGTTTGCCGTGTATTAACTGTTCAAACGGCCTTACTCCATCGCTTCATTCAATTTCTGCTGAATCAAATCCGCATCAAACGATTTGGCAATCAGTTCAAAACGCGAATCACGTCGCCATGAAACTTGGTTGGCGCCCCACTGGCCGTCCACCCAATTGAGCCACACCCATGTGCCAAGCACTTGGAACACACCTTTGGCGCGCACTAAACCTTCGGTCATTTTCGGCAGGTCGTTGAAAAAGTGGGTCAGGCGTTCGCCGTCAAATTCTTTACCGGCAGGGAAAGTGAAGCCTTCGGATTGGAAACCCATGGTGTTGTCGGGCAAGGCTTTGATGCGGTAGCGTGATTTTTCCACCACCGGAATATCCAGCCATTGGATATCAAGCTGGGCATTTTCCACTTCAACCACTTTGGCTTTGGGCGGGAACAATTTGGCCGCTTTGTCGTGGAATTCGGCCATTTGCTCAGGCGTGCACAAATCGGTTTTGCTGGCCACCAGTACATCACACACGCCGATTTGGTCTTTATACAGGGCTTGGTTGGCGTAATTCGGGTCAATGAATTGGCGCGGATCGACCACGGTAAACACAGCGGCAATTTCCACCAAATCTTTCAACGGCGGCGCTTTGAGTTCATCAATCACGCTGGCGGCGTGTGCCAAACCGCTGGCTTCAATCATCAGGCGGTCGGGCTCAGCATCGCGCAACATTTTTTGCACGGTGCTGCCCATTTGTGCACCGGCGGTACAACACAGGCAACCGCCGGCGATTTCGGCCACGGGAATACCGTCGTCGCTCAATACTGCGCCGTCGATGCCGATTTCGCCAAATTCATTGACGATAATCACCCATTTTTCATTCGGGTCTTTTTGCGCCATCAGGCTTTTGAGCGCGGTGGTTTTGCCGGTACCCAAGAAGCCGGAAATCAGGTGGACTTTGGTTTTCTTTACTGACATTTCTTGCAGATTCCTGTTAAAACAACGTGTTCTTCTTTCAAGGCAAAGCCACTTTCGGCCACACCGGCGCGCAAGGCCGTCCATTCTTGGCTTAAGGTTTGCTCATCGACCGCGCCGCATTCGGTGCACACCAAAATAAACGCGCTGTGGTGGGTGGCGATTTCTTCGTCGTCATGGCAATGGTCGCCGCACTCATGCTGCGCGTGGCTGCACAATACATAACCATTCACCGCCGCCACTTTGTGCAACACGCCCTGCTCCGCCCAAAAATCTAAGGCGCGGTAGGCGGTAGGCGGTGCGACCACGCCTTCGCTTTGCTGCTGCATCAGCGACAACACATTGTAGGCTTTAATCACACCGGTTTGCTGCAACACGATATCCAGCACCTGCTCGCGCAAAGCAGTCACCTGCGCGCCATCAATGCGGGCTTGTTCTAAAATTTTCTGTTTCAAAGGATTCATAACGGGCTTTCAGACGGCCTTTTCAGATGGCCTTATTATAGCGTGTTTGTTTATATTCAGATACATCAAGGCCGTCTGAAAACCTTATGCTGCTTTCAGACGGCCTGTGAGGAAAACTTATTTAAACCACGATTTGATTTTGCCGAATAATGATGTGCTTTGTTTCTCGAAGCTCTCTTCGGTCACCGCCACGGCAGTGGTTTCGTCTTTGGTGACTTTGAGCGGGTTAAACGTTTGCGCCACCGGCATGATTTCAATAGCATTGACATTCATGTGCGCCGGACGCTGATACAGCCACAAAGCGGTGTCGGCAATGTCTTGCGGGCGGATAAACTGCACGTTTTTATACAAATCGGCCGCGCGTTCGTCGTCGCCTTTAAAGCGCACATTGGAAAACTCGGTATCGCCGCACAAGCCCGGCTCAATGTTGGTGACGCGGATGTTTTTGCCCGCCAAATCGGCGCGCAAATTCAGGCTGAACTGGCGCACAAATGCTTTGGTCGCACCATACACATTGCCGCCCGGATAAGGGTAAGTACCGGCAATCGAACCCAGATTCATGATGTAGCCCTGATTGCGTTCCACCATCTGCGGCAACACTTGGCGTGTGAGAAAGGTCAGGCCGATGATGTTGGTTTGAATCATGGTTTCCCAATCACCAAAATCGGCTTTATCGGCATTGTCTAAGCCTAAAGCCAAACCGGCATTGTTGATCAGGCAGTCGATTTCGCTGAAGTTTTCCGGCAAGCTGTCGAGCGCGTTGCGGATGGATTCGGTTTTGGATACGTTCATTTCCAGCGCGTAGAACTGGCCGCCCAATTCATCAGCCAAGGCCTGTAATTTATCCAAACGGCGCGCCGCACCGATGACATGGTAGCCCGCCGCCACAAAACTGCGGCACATCGCCTCGCCAAATCCGGCCGAAGCACCGGTAATCAAAATCGCCATACTGTTTCCTTTCGTTTTTCACACGGTTTCAGGTATGATTGCATCATCTTATTTTTTCAGACGGCCTTACCGTCTTTCATCAAAACAATCATACCACAAGGACACACCATGAAAATCAAAACTTCCCTGATTTTAGCCGCTGCTTTTACCCTTTCCGCCTGCGGCGGCGCACCAGCCGAGCCTAAAGGCGCGATTTCCGAAGACCGTACCGCCGCGTTCAAATCGATGATGCCTGAATTCATGAGCATGGGCAAAATGGTGAAAGGCGAAGAAACATACGTGGTCGAAACCTTCAAAGCCAACGCTGCCAAATTTGCCGAAAGCAGCAAAAAGCCATTTGAGCATTTCCAATCCGACCCGCAAGGCAACGGCGATGCCCTGCCGGCTATCTGGGAAGATGAAGCCAAATTCAAAGCCGAAGAAGAAAAATTCCACGTAGCCGTGGCCAAGCTCAATGAAGCGGCACAAGGTGGTAATTTAGACACCATCAAAGTCGCTTACGGCGAAGTGGGCGCAAGCTGCAAATCGTGTCATGATGTGTACCGCAAGCCGAAATAAACTGGGTGAATCATAAATAAAAGGCCGTCTGAATCTTCAGTCGGCCTTTTCGCTTTATTTACAGCAGGTTGAAGGATTAGTTTTTCATCGATTGCACCGGTGCAGGAATGCGTCCGCCACGGTTGACGAAGACTTCGCATGATCCGTCTTTCACCGGCATAATCGGTGCGTAGCCCAATAAGCCACCAAACTCAACACTCTCGCCCACGCCTTTGCCGGTTACCGGAATGATGCGCACAGCGGTGGTTTTGCTGTTGATCATGCCGATGGCGGCTTCGTCGGCGATGATGCCACAAATAGTATGCGCAGGGGTATCGCCCGGTACGGCAATCATGTCCAGACCAACCGAACACACTGCGGTCATGGCTTCGAGTTTATCCAAGGTCAACACGCCCGCTTCGG
Source organism: Neisseria sp. CCUG17229 (assembly GCF_047839235.1). Lineage (NCBI taxonomy): Bacteria > Pseudomonadati > Pseudomonadota > Betaproteobacteria > Neisseriales > Neisseriaceae > Neisseria > Neisseria sp. CCUG17229. The sequence goes on along the minus strand of NZ_CP181247.1, from coordinate 744,482 downwards.
CGGCGGCAATCATGCCTTCGTCTTCGGAAACCGGAATAAATGCGCCGCTCAAGCCGCCGACAGCGCTTGATGCCATCATGCCGCCTTTTTTCACAGCGTCATTTAATAAAGCCAAAGCGGCGGTGGTGCCGTGCGTGCCACACACGCTCAAGCCCATTTCTTCCAAAATGCGGGCAACGGAATCGCCAACGGCCGGAGTAGGCGCCAAAGACAAATCCAAAATACCGAACGGAATATTCAGCATTTTAGACGCTTCGTGGCCAATCAATTCGCCCACACGGGTGATTTTAAAGGCGGTTTTTTTCACCACTTCGGCCACTTCGGTCAAAGTCGTCGCGTTGGAATTTTCCAAAGCGGCTTTCACCACGCCCGGACCGGACACGCCGACGTTGATAATCGCATCCGCTTCGCCCGAGCCGTGGAACGCGCCCGCCATAAACGGATTGTCTTCTACCGCATTACAGAACACCACGATTTTGGCGCAGCCGAAACCTTCCGGCGTAATCTCGGCGGTGTGTTTGATGGTTTCGCCCGCCAATTTCACCGCATCCATATTGATGCCGGCGCGGGTCGAGCCGATATTAATCGAAGCGCATACGATGTCGGTCGTCTTCATCGCTTCCGGAATCGAGCGAATCAACACTTCATCAGAAGGCGACATGCCTTTTTGCACCAAGGCAGAAAAACCGCCGATAAACGACACGCCGATGGCTTTGGCGGCTTTATCCAAGGTTTGCGCCACGCTGACATACGAATCGGCTTTGGTGGCGGCTGCGATTTGGGCGATTGGGGTCACCGAAATGCGCTGGTTCACAATCGGCACGCCGTATTTGGTCGACAAATGTTTGGCGGTAGACACCAAATCTTTGCCGATGGTGGTGATTTTGTTGTAGATATTTTGGTTTAACTCATCGATATCGCTACTGATACAGTCGTGCAAATCGATGCCGATGGTGATGGTGCGCACGTCAAAATTCTGGTCGGCGACCATTTTGACGGTTTCTAAAATCTCGTTAGACTGAATGCTCACGTTAACGCCTCCTGATTAAATGCGGTGCATGGCTTGGAAGATTTCTTCGTTTTGCATGCGGATGTCGAGCGCGAGCTTTTTGCTTTCTTTGGCAAACAAATCCAACATTTCTTGGCGCGATTTCGGGCATTTGGCGGTATCGACCAGAATAATCATGGTAAAGAAATCGTCCATCAGCTGCTGGCTGATGTTGAGAATATTGAGTTGGTTTTCAGCCAGAATTTTAGAAACATCGTAAACGATACCGACGCGGTCTTTGCCGATGACGGTCACAACAGAATTGCTCATGGGGATTCCTTTGATGATGGTAAAAAATGTCAACGTTAATTCAGTGGCTTAAGCGGTTAGACAGCAGGCCGTCTGAATCTTTGCGAATGTGCGCATTATAGCATTCTTCAGACGGCCTGAGATTCAGTTGTTAATAATGATATGGTTGAAGCACCATATTTCTTCCGACCAACAAAAAGCCGTCTGATGTTTCAGACGGCCTTGCTCAATCCTTCACTCGGAATAAGTAAATTTCGCGCGCTTGATGTTGCACAGCAATTCATACGGAATCGTGCCGGCGGCTTCGGCTACTTCGTTGATGTTGACCACATCGCCCCACAATTCGACTTCGCAACCCAAGCCTTCTTTGGACGCTTCCAGCTCGACGGTAATCATGTCCATCGACACGCGCCCGATGATGCGGCTGCGTTGACCTTCGACAGCAATTGGCGAACCGGTTGATGCGCGGCGCGGATAACCGTCGGCGTAACCGCAGGCAATCAGGCCGACACGGGTGGATTTAGACGTGTAAAACGTGGCACCATAGCCAATCGGCGAATGCGGCTGCAATACGCGTTCGCCGAATACGCGCGAAGTCAGGCGCATCACCGGTTTCAAACGCTCATCGACACCGCCAAACGGCGACACGCCATACAAAGCCAGCCCCGCTCTGCCCCAATCGCGGCGCGCTTCAGGCACATTCAAAATCGCCGGTGAATTGGCCAAACTTTCTTCGCCCGCCAAGCCTTCACAGCCCAAATCAAAGGCTTCAATCTGCATTTCAGTCATACCGTTTTCCGGCTCGTCGGCGCAAGCAAAATGGCTAAATTTCACAATATCGGCAACATGTGTGCATTGTTTCAACGCGGTGTAGGCGGCGGCGTAATTGTGCGGGAAAAAGCCGGTGCGGTGCATGCCGGAATCCATTTTCAGCCACACGGTTACCGGATGTTGCCACTCGTGATGCACCAAGCCTTCCAACTGCCATTGGTTGCCCACCGCCGGCCAAAGTTTGTATTCGTCGATGCGGGCATATTCGGCCACGTCAAATACCCCTTCCAGCAACACAATCGGGTTATCGATTCCACTTTCGCGCAATTCGATGGCTTCTTCCAACGTCGCCACGGCGAAACCGTCGGCCAAATCGGATAAAGCATGGGCGCAACGCACCGCACCGTGGCCGTAGGCATTGGCTTTAATCACCGCTAAGAGTTTGTTGCCGTGGATATTTTTTAAGGTTTGGTAATTGTGGCGCAGATGATCCAAACGGATTTCAGCTTGTAAGGGGCGCATGTTTTGTCCTTTGTTTTAGTCGGTTCAGCCAGAAGAAATAAATCTGTATTCCCCAGCCGACGGCCTTTTTCAGACGGCCTGAACATTATTTATTATAGGCCGATTGTATTGTTTTTCAAATATGGAAAAGCACTGAAGGCCGTCTGAACATCAATTGAATATTTCAGACGGCCTATCGTTTCAGACGGCCTCAATTCAGACGTAGCGTGCCATGCCTAAATCGTCGGTGCGGATTTCAGGCGCAATTTCGCTCACCAAATCGGCGGTGATGCGGCCGGAGCCGAGCGACATCGTCCAGCCCAAAGTACCGTGACCGGTGTTTAAGAATAAATTTTCGTATCGCGTTGCACCGATGATGGGCGTGCTGTCGGGCGTCATCGGGCGCAAACCGCTCCAGAACATGGCTTTGGCCACATCGCCGCCTTGCGGATACAAATCCTGCACCACCAAAGCCAAGGTTTCACGCCGCTCTTGCGGCAACTTGATTTCGTAGCCCGACAATTCGGCCATGCCGCCGACACGGATGCGGTCGTTGAAGCGGGTGATGGCGACTTTGTAGGTTTCGTCCAAAATCGTCGATACCGGCGCTTCGTCGCCGTTGATAACCGGCACGGTGAGCGAATAGCCTTTTACCGGATAAATCGGCAAATCCAAGCCCAATTGCGCCATCACCGTGCGGCTGAAGCTGCCCAAGCAGCACACGAAACGGTCGGCTTCAAAGCGCTGGCCGTTGGCGATAACGGCGGTAATATTGCGGCCTTGATGTTCGATGCACTCAATGTTGTGTTCAAATTTGAACACCGCGCCCTTGGCTTCACATAAGGCTTGCAAACGTTGGGTAAAAAGATGGCAATCGCCCGTGCTGTCGTTGGGCAGATGCAAGGCACCGGCGATTTTATCTAAAGCATGGCGCAAAGCAGGCTCGAATTGCAGGCATTCTTCCGGCTGCAAACGTTGATACGGCACACCATATTCCGCCAACACTTCAATATCTTTTGCCGCAGCGGCCACTTCTTTTTGCGTGCGGAAAATCTGCAATGTGCCTTTATGGCGGCCTTCAAAATCCAAACCGGTTTCTGCTTCAAAACGGCGGAACATTTCGCGGCTGTATTCGGAAATGCGCACCATGCGTTCTTTATTGGTTTGGTAACGCTCGGTGGTGCAGTTTTGCAGCATGCTCATCAGCCATTGCCATTGAAAGCGGCTGCCATCTGGCTTCAAAATCAAAGGCGAATGCGGCCGAAACAGCCATTTGGCCGCTTTGGCAGGAATGCCGGGCGCTGCCCAAGGCGTGGTGTAGCCATAGGAAAGCTGGCCGGCATTGGCAAAACTGGTTTCCATTGCCGCTGCTTCTGCCCGGTCAATTACCGTTACCTGATGGCCTTTTTCCAATAAATACCAAGCCGTTGCGATGCCGGTCACACCAGCACCCAAAACCACTACGTTCATATTTCTCCATTATTTTTATACGAAATAAATGTAGTGTAGTGTAGTTGATTTTTATCAGGATATTTCACTTTATTTTTTCAGTTTTATAAATTATTATCCTGAAAATTAATTTTTAAAAAGTGATTTTAACCATGAAGGAATTGGATAAAACTGATTTGAAAATCTTAAAATTATTGCAGCAAAACGCGCGCATTCCGATGACCGAATTGGCCGAAAAAGTCGGTTTATCCACCACGCCGGTAACCGAGCGCGTGCGCCGTTTGGAACGCGATCATTTTATCACCGGCTATCATGCCCATCTGAATCCGCATGCGCTCGGGCAAAGTTTGTTGGTATTTGTGGAAATCAAATTGCGCTCGAAATCGGGCAATATTTTTGAAGACTTCCGCCGTGAAGTCGCGCATATTCCGCAGATTTTGGAATGCCATTTGGTATCGGGCGAATACGATTATCTGATTAAAGTGCGTCTGCCGGATATGTCGGCTTATCGCGATATGCTGGGTAATATTCTGCTGCAACTGCCCGCCGCTGCCGAGAGCCGCAGCTATGTGGTGATGGAAGAAGTGAAAGAAATGCCGATGTTGAATTTGGATTGAATAAATGAAAGGCCGTCTGAAAAAATCAATTTCAGACGGCCTTTTGTATTAATAAATTCATCAACGACAAACTGCAGCCACAATATTCTCGGTATAACCCGTTTTACCCCATACCTGTTTGGCGGGGTCGGCAATATCCGATTGCAATTGGTTCTGGCAGTCTATCCACACCGGCAAGGTTTGCGCGCTCATGCGACGCTCAAAGAAATACAAATTGGCGCGGCGGATGTTGCGCGCTTGATCGACGGTTTCCACGTTGGCGGTATCGACGGCAACAAATTTCAACACCTGCGGCTTAACATACGACCACGGCTTGTAAAAAGCGGTTTCAGGAATTTCGGCAACCACTTTGGTTTCAGACGGCAATCGCGAACGGGTATGCTCAAACCAAGTGTATTCGCTGAATACCTGAAACCCGATCATGCCCAAACCGGCCGCAGCAGGAATCAGCCATTTGGGTAATTTTTTAAACATCGTGCGCAAAATCAGCGCGATACCTGCAGCACCGAAACCGGCAGTAATGGTGGCAATCAGTTCCCACAGCATAAGCGTTCCTTTGATGTGTTGTTGTTTTCAGACGGCATGATAGGTGTTTATAGGCCGTCTGAAAAGTATTTTTAATCTAATATAAAAAACGCGGGTTTGTTTCAACCCGCGTTTTACTTACTACATGATTAGTGGTCGATGGCTTCGCCTGCGCCGCGTGGGTAACGCACGCTTTCTACCAAGTCTTGTACATCTTGTGGTGGCTCTTTACCCATTGCCGACACAATGAAGGCAACCGCAAAGTTCAACACCGCACCAATCGGACCGAAGCCCAGTGGGGAAATACCGAAAATCCAGTTTTCAGGGGTATTTTCAAAAGTGTTGGTACCTGGAATGAAGAACCAGCCCATGTACAGGAAAATGTACACACAAGTCGAAATCAAACCTACCAACATACCGGCAATCGCGCCTTTGTCATTCACACGTTTCGAGAAAATGCCCATCATCAAAGTCGGGAAAATCGAAGCGGCTGCAATACCGAATGCCAGTGCCACTACTTGTGCTGCAAAGCCCGGTGGGTTAATACCCAGCCATGTGGCAATCACAATCGCCACCGTCATCGACACGCGCGCGGCCATCAATTCGCCTTTATCAGTGATATCAGGTTTGAGCGTTTTCTTAATCAAGTCATGCGAGATGGCAGACGAGATGGCAAGCAGCAAACCAGCAGCGGTTGAGAGTGCGGCAGCCAAACCACCGGCAGCAATCAGACCGATTACCCAGCTAGGCAGATTCGCAATTTCAGGATTCGCCAATACCATGATGTCGTTGTTGACGGTCAACTCATTGCCTTCCCAGCCACGCTCTTGCGCTACAGGGAAATCTTTGGCTTTATCGTTGTAGTATTGGATGCGGCCATCGCCGTTTTTGTCTTCAAACTTCAGTAAACCAGTGTTTTCCCAAGTTTTCATCCATTCCGGGCGTGCTTCATATGCCAACGACTCAGACTGAACACCTTGCGGATACACGGTTTCAATCAGGTTAATACGCGCCATTGAGCCGACAGCAGGTGCAGTGGTATAGAGCAAGGCAATGAATACCAGCGCCCAACCGGCTGAAGAACGGGCATCCGATACTTTCGGCACAGTGAAGAAGCGGATAATCACGTGTGGCAAACCTGCGGTACCGATCATCAACGACATGGTCAGCAAGAACATATTCAGCTTGTCAGACACATCGGCGGTATAAGACGCAAAGCCCAAATCGGTCACCAAACCATCCAATTTTTGCAGCAAAGGCACACCGGTAGCAGTATCGTTACCGAACAAGCCCAACGGTGGAATCGGATTACCGGTCATTTCCAGCGAGATAAACACCGCAGGAATGGTGTAGGCAATAATCAGCACCACATATTGTGCGACTTGGGTATAAGTAATGCCCTTCATGCCCCCCAATACCGCGTAAAACAGCACCACAAACGCTGCGATAATCAAACCGGTGGTATTGCTCACCTCCAAGAAGCGAGAGAACGCGACACCGGCACCGGTCATTTGGCCAATTACATAAGTGGTTGAAGCCAAAATCAAACAGGCCACAGCAATCAAACGGGCATTGCGGCTGTAGAAACGGTCACCGATAAAATCCGGTACGGTAAACTTACCGAATTTGCGCAAGTATGGTGCCAACAGCAGAGCCAGCAATACATAGCCGCCGGTCCAGCCCATCAAATAAGCCGAAGCTGCATAACCACCCATCGCTAACATACCAGCCATGGAAATAAACGATGCGGCACTCATCCAGTCGGCACCTGTAGCCATACCATTCAACACAGGATGTACGCCGCCGCCTGCTACATAGAATTCTTTAGTCGAACCGGCACGTGCCCAAATGGCGATACCGAAATAGAGTGCAAACGACGCACTCACGAATAAGACGTTAATCCAAAATTGACTCATGATTTACTCCTCGTGTACGCCGAATGCTTCATCGATTTTGTTCATTCTCCATGAATAGAAGAAAATGATGGCAATAAAGGTCAACATCGAACCTTGTTGGCCAAACCAAAAACCGATATCGATATTAAAAATCTCAATGCCCATTAAAGCCGGGCGTAGGAAGATGGCGATTACATGCGAACAGAGTGCCCACACAATCATGCAACCCAAAATCAGACGTACATTGGCTTTCCAATAAGCCGTCATGTTTTGTTTATTATCGGACATGATGCTCTCCTTATTATTGTAGAGAATACCCCGGTCATCAGAGCAAACTACTACGCCCTACGCCGGAATTTTTTGTTTCTTGATTGGTGTTACCGCAGCAGGCAAAGCTGCCTTGAAGTCAGAATAGCACAATTCATTATGCTTTCAATATCACCCTTTGAAGTAGGCTTGGGCAGCAATAAATGAAAATGCGTCGTATGAATCCGAATTAATAATTTATCAATAAAATTGATAAGTTTTTGAGTAAAATTTTTTATGCAACAATCAGTTAAAAAATATTAATCAAATTTAACCCAAGCTAATTTCACGCAGTGAAAATATTAATGTTTAGATGTTATATAAATTAAAATCCCCTCATAATTAACTTTTTTTTACATAAAATTCTTGCTTTTTTGTTTGCAAAATTCAAATTTTTGAGGATTTTTCTATAAACTCACCTAGAAATACTGCTCAAAAAAAACCGCAAAAAGGCCGTCTGAAACGCTTTCAGACGGCCTTTTGTTATCAGTTTAACTGATGATAGACATCGGTTTTTCTAATCAAAACCGATTGTTATCCCCTATTTTATTTTCTGGCCAGAATCGCCTGCCACATCATCGCCACATTAATAGCATCGTTGAGCGCATTGTGGCGGGGCAAATCCGGAATGCGTAAAGTTTTAATCATGCTGGCCATTCGTAAATCAACGTAATCGTTGTAATAAAAATTTTTCTTCACTTCTTGTTTAAAATACACAGCCGACACTTCAATCTGCCGGTTTGGCAACGGAATGCCGATTAAAGGCTTCAGAAACTTATCAATCATCGCCACATCGTATTCCAGATAATAGCCCACCAGCGCCCTGCCGCCGATAAAATCCAGCAGCTGATACAATGCCTCTTCAACTGAAATGCCGTCTGAAAGGTCTTTCGGGCGCAAACCGTGCACCGTCACATTAGTCGCTTCCATCATGCCTTCCGGCTTCACCAACACATAAAACGGCTCGCTGGTCAAAATAGTATTGCCGCGGATTTTCACCGCGCCGATGGAAATGATTTCCGCCTCTTTTACATTCAAGCTGGTGGTTTCACAATCGATGCTCACCATCTCATCGGGGTGTTCGTCATAAAGAAACGTGTATTTCGGATCTTTCAGATGGCGTCGGTAATAGCTGCGTTTCAGTTTGTCAAACATAGCCTACCCTCCCAAATGGAAATGATGACGCACCGTTTGCTTAAAGCGTTTCACCACATTCAGCGAATCTTTCAACAAATCGCGTTCAAGCGTGGAAAGCTTATCGGTATCGACCTGATTATTCAGCTTCTGCATAGGATCGTTCAACGCCATCAAACCGCCTTTCAAACGCAAATCCATCAGATAGCCCAAGGCTTCGGCAAGATCACGGCCTGCTTGCGGCTCCAAAATATTGCGCGCCACCAAGATATTGATGCGCTCAAACGAATTATTTGCCTCCAAATGCGCTTCCAAAGCCAATGCACGCACACCATGCACAATCGGAAAAATACCGATTTTTTTCACGTCCATTTTCTTATTGTTGCGTTGCAGCAGACGCGGCATAAAGCGGCGGCTGTGGTCTTCAAACAAATCTACCGCACGGGCAAAATTCATCAAAATGCCGACATCTTTATCCATACGGCGGTAAAGGTAACGATTTAATTCATCTAATAGCGACACATCACCTGCCACCGCTTTGGCATCGATGAAAATCGCCAAATTCATCATATTGGTCGGTGTGGCCGAACTCAGCCAGCCGCCAATCATCTTTTTAAATTCACCAATCGGTTTGCGCCACATCGGATTACACACCATAATCCCACCTTTGCACGGCGGATAACCGAAATGCTCTAAAGCAGCGGAGAATTTTTCCGCCGTCGCTTGCGCTTCTGACAAGTCCACACCTTCGGCCAAAATCAGCGCATTGTCTTGGTCGGTTTTTAAAATCTGCTCGCCACGCCCTTCCGAACCCATCACCAACAGGCACGAGTGTTCATACAAATGTTCCGAAGCCAACAGCCGCCATGTTTTTTCAAACAACGCGCTGTTCGATACCTGCATCAACTGCGACAACTGCTTCGCCCGCACGCCATTCTTATGCAAGGCTTGAATCGAGCCATTCATGTGTGTCGCCAATTCGGCCAAATCATCGATGGTTTCCGCCTTTTCAATGCGCTGCACCACTACATGCGTGTGGTTGGAAAAATAAGCCAAAATATCGAGCTGCTCTAAAGCGCCGATGGCTTTGCCGTTTTCAGTCACAATCACACGCTGAATGCGCGATTCCATCATGCGCAACAAGGCATTGAACACAAAATCATCAATATCAGCGGTAATCAATTGCGGCGGCGACCACTTATATACCGGATCATCAAACGATGCGCCTTCAATCACAATATCGCGGAAAGCCGATTCGGTGAACAAACCGGTCTGCCCGTCATGATGCAATAAAAGCGTTTTGGTCTTACGCTCCTTCATCAGATGCGCCGCCTCCAACACCGTGGCATTGCCATCCAACCACACTGCATTATCGCGATAAGCATCGCGCACTTTGGCGGTAAACAGACTTTCAAATTCATCTTCATCGGGTGACTCGGAACGGTTGGCCAGTTTTTCCGCGACAGAAGCATAGAAATACGAACCAAAGCGGCTGTTGCCTTCCATCAAATGCAACACACAGGCTTTCGGCAGCTTGTAAACCAAAGCTTCTTCAGCCACGACAAAACTGTTTTGGCTCGTCCCTTCCACCAAAGCGCGTGCTTCAAAAGTATCATGCGCCCGATAAACCGCCACCACTTCGCCGTCGCAACCGACTTCCTTCACTACGCCCTTCATCACCACATACAAAAACTCAATCGGCGTATTGGGCTCGATAATCAATTCTTCATCGCGGTAAAACGCAATATCCACCACATTTTGCAGCGTCAAGCGTTCACTGCCGCTCAAAACATGATAAGGCGGATAATTAAAATCAAAGCGCTCCATGCTTGTTTCTCCTGTTTTTCCTGTTTTTGCCGTTGCCTCAAAATTGAACAACTGTTTTATCATTGATTAAATCAACAGTTTTTTCAGTATATTACAATAAGAATTCAAAAAACGACACCGCAAAAAGGCCGTCTAAACAAGCCGCAGATTCTCGAAGAATCTGCGGCTTGTTTAGACGGCCTCAATATCCGATCATGTAAATCTATGTTCGTTTGTAAACCAGTATCTATGCAATTTTATTACAGAAAATAACTTTTTATGGGTATAGTCATTTAAGATAATAAATTAAAACAAGGCGATCCCGCCACAAGATTAACATACACAAACGACAGACAAAAAAATGCACACATTCAATCAAATGTGTGCCAAGTCTACAAAGGAGAAATAGAGGAGAAACTATTAACTGACTACTCGAACCAGCTAACGGAATCCATTATGCCAAACTCAGCGAGCTTATGCAAGCAATTTTCTTGTAAAGTTTCTTAATTGTTGCGTTTACACACTTTAAATGTAGTTTGATTTCAGATATGCCTTTATATAAACATCATCCACGCGAATCGTGACAGTTTGATGACGCTCAAAAACGAAAAAAAACGCGCATATCTTTTCGGATATGCGCCAAGTCTACAAAGGAGAAATAGAGGAGAAAAATCAAGCTGCATCAAGCAACTCAACGAGATATATTTTGCTCTTTTCTTTTTCGCCCGTCAACACCTATTACTAAAAAAATTGCGGTTTATATCAAAAAACCGACATTATCGGCTATTTATGCTCATTTTATTTTCTAATCGAATTAAAAAAGAAAAATAAACGAACAAAAATGTTTTTATCCGCGCCTAAGGTTTCAGACGGCCTATTCACGCTTTAATTTTTGTTGTAAATTGTGCGCAGCTTCTGCCCGCTCGCGGTGGCTGAGGTCTGGTAAATGCGTATTCAGCGACGACCATTTCCATTGCGAACGCGCTTTATTTAATTCAGACGGCAATTTATGCGGCTGCCAAGGTGTTTGGCCGCTTTGCAACGCCACTTGTGATTGCGCCGCATGACCGCGTTTTTGCAAGGCATTGAGTAAATCCAATGCGCGCGCGGCCAACAGTGTTAAAGTTTCCGGATCGATATGCAAGGTTTGTTTGCCGGAAATCTTATCGGAAATATCCTGCACATTCGGCAATACACCGCCCAAAATACCGCCGATAGCCGTGCCCAAACCGAGGGAACCGCCCAGCGTGGCGATATCAATACCAAAGCCGATTAGTGCACCGGTGGCCGCGCCCGTACCGGTGCGGATGCCGTATTGCACCAGCAAATCGCTGTCAAACGGGTCTTGGCGGAAGGCTTTCAATGCCCAATCGCCGCTTTCGATGTCGTTTTGGTAGAAGCGGTAAAGCTGAAACAATTGCTGCTGCATTTTGCGCTCTAATTGGCGCACTTCGGCCTGCATGGTTTGCAAGGTCGGCTCGGGATTGTCGTCTTCGTCGATTTCCTGTTTATAAGCCGCGACATCAAGCAGAAAATCAGCAATTTCGCGGCGGGCATCTTCGTCCAATTTTTGCCATTCGCGGCGGCGCATGCCGATTAAACGGTCGAGAATGTCACGCTCGGGCAACATGGTGGCCAAATTGTCCCACAGGCGGATTTCTCCTTCAAAATCAAAAGCAACCGTATCAAAACCGCTGTATACATGCAAAGTGCGGCGCGCCAGCATGGTGGTCCATTCGGTTAAACCCTGCCCGCCGATAAAGTTAAACACCGGCATCACCGGCTTGGCGCACCACGACAACACGGTCAGCTCGTCTTTATATTTGTTCAACACCGGCTCGCGCGCGTCAACCACATACAAGGCCATATCGCTTTGCAGCAATTGGCGCAATACTTTGGCTTCCTGATTGAAATCACCTGCAGCGGCAGGGCTGTCGAGAAACTGCTGCAAACGCTCGATGCCGTCTGAACGCGATGAAGTATTGGCTTCCAACCAATCCAACACACCGCCCGCATCTTCCAAACCGGGCGTGTCGTATAAATACACCAGCGTATCGGTGCCGTCTGAAATGGCAGCCTGCTCGACATGGCGCGTGGTGGACGGCGCGTTTTTCACTTCACCGAAAGTACTGTCACGCAATAAAGTGCGCAGCAGCGAGGTTTTGCCGGTGTTGGTGTGGCCGACCACAGCCAGAGATAAAGGTTTTGTTTTCATGGTTTTGTCTTTTTCGTGTTTCAGACGGCCTGTTGATTTTGCTGCAAACGCAATTCCTGATTCAGCTTGGGCGGATTCAACCAAGCCAAATTGCGCTCATTTAAAGCCTGATGCCAATGTTGCAGGTTTTCTTGCAGACCGTCTGAAAGATGTTGTTCGGCTAAGAGTTGCACCACTGCCCCGCCCTTCGCCGCTTCGGCCAACTGGGTGATTTGGCGCAATACGCCGCGGTCGGGCACAGTATGCGCCCGCACACCAATCAGTAGTTGCGCCGATTGCTGCTGCAATTCGTTCGCCAGCGCATGTACCGCATCACGACTGTCGGCCACGCCTTTGTCGAGCCAATCTTGGCCAAGCGTGTGGGTAAACCACGAATCATCCGGCCATTGTGTTTCCAACATCACCGCCCATTTCGGCGCCTCGCTGATGTTGATTTTCGGCGACACGGCGGCAACGGTTTCGCTTTGCGTGTCGGCATCGATGATTTTGGTCTGCCATTGTTGGATAATTTTTTGATAATAAGGTTTATCCAGCGGCAACGGCGTGCGGCTGATTTTGAGCATGATTCGGCACGCCAGCCACGCGATAAAACGCGGCAAAATACCGTAGCACACAATGCTGCCGACCAATAAACCCGACCATGCACGCGCATCATCAATATTGCTGTTCAGACGGCCTTGCAACACCGCATCGGCATCAGGCACAGGAAAACCGACTTTCGACGGCAGCCAACCCAGCCATTCAATGGCTTTGACTGAAGCGGTATTGGTGAGCAGCGTACTTTCCCAGTTGAACGTATATTGGCGCACCAGTAGCAACATCAACACGGAAATCAACATGCCCAATAAAGTCGCCAGCCATAAGCTGTGTGACGTGCGACCGATCAGCCAACGCGTGGAAGGTTGTTTCCATTCTTCGGTATATAAACGCAACATGGCCTGATTAACCGGATCTTTGCCGCGCATCCACGTCATCGGATGGCTGATAACATTGCCGAATTTAAAACGAAATGCCACCGACACCAGCCAAACCAGCAGCATGATGGTATTCATGCCCAACACGCTCGCCAGAATCAGGAAAAAATTCAAGCCTTGGTTTTCCATCAGGATATAAGTGCCGGAAAATCCACTGGCAAACATCAACGACACGCCGACAATCCACAGCCAGAATGCCGCGCTTTTGGTGTATTCCAACGCATCTTGCAATTGATGGTTGCGGTCGATCATCTCCGCACGGCGCAATAGTTTCCCTTCCGGCTGGCCGTCGACATGGCGCAGTGATTCCGTAATCTGAGCCGGATCAGCAGAAAAAATATAATCCCGCTCTTCCAAAATGCGCACCAGTTCGGCAAGTTTGTGTTTCGGATTAAGCATAACAATAGAGGCCGTCTGAAAAATAATGCGATTTTAACATAGCTTTTCAGACGGCCTGAACCCTTTATGAAATAAGGCATTACGCCTGTTCCAAGCGTAATGACTTTATTGATTAATTACCCTGCCAAAATCCGCCCCCCCACCTAAATAAAATTTTTAATTTAATATTAATGTTTTTTTGTTTTATTTTTCAAAATGATAAAAGAAAAATGATTGTTTCTTCTGCTAAATATTCATTTTAAATGATAATTTTTATAATATTGTCACCCACTTTTCCTAATTTCTGCAAAATTTGTGATGCCCCATAAAATAATGTATGCTCAAAAATGTGGATATTAATAAGCAGTCCTATTTTGAGGGAATCATCATGCAAAAGAGAAATCAACGTGTTTTATTTATTTTAGCGGCTTGTGTGTCTTCGTTAGCGATGGCAGACGACACCGTACCGGCCAGCGGCGATACTTGGGTCGATACCCAACACGGCAAAGTACAAGGCACTTTAAAAAAATGGTCACACGGCATGGACGGCTGGTTTGGTGAAACCGATCCCAATAATCCGGCCAGCGCCAATTTGCGTGTGATGATTGATACCGAATGGAATAAATACGATGAATTTTCTGTAACGCCACGTATTCGTGGTCGCGTCAAATTACCTGTGTTAGAGCAAAAACTGAATGTCGTGTTCGGTGACGATTCCTTAGACGATGAGTTCCGCAACGAAGCCAGCAATTATCAAAACCGTACCTACCGCGACGGTAAGAAATACGATTACCGCACCAACCGTGATCAAAACTCATCTATTGCCTTGCGCTGGAACGAATTCCTTGACAGCAGCAGTATTGATACTGATTTTGACATCGGTATCCGCTCTGGCAGCGATTTATATGCGCGCGTAAAAGCAGAAAAAGATTGGCAGGTTAACGATAAATTGGTTACCGGTTTGGAGCAGATTTACCGCTACGGCTCTAAGAGTGAACACCATGTCCGTACCAACTGGGATACGCGTTATCAAGAAGACGGTAAAACTTTCATTTCCAACCAGCTTCACCTGCAATACGAACATGAAGACGACCGTGAAGACTGGACTTGGGGCAATAACCTTTACCGCCAACACGACTTAGGTGAAAACCGCTATGTTAATTACGGTTTGCATACGCATGGTTATATTGAAGATAAAAAGTTTAATCTCAATAGCTATGGTCCTTTTGCCGGTTATCGCCAACCGATTTGGCGTAAATGGTTGTTCGTACAAACCGAAGTTAACTATTTCAATAATCGTAAAGATGATCGCGACCATACCGTTGGCGCGCTGGTTCGCTTTGAAGCATTATTCTGATTTGCTGATATAAGAAAGCCGTCTGAAACATTTTCAGACGGCCTTTTCAATAAAAAACCGAGAAATCTTATTTCTCGGTTTTTTATTATTTTGCCAAAATGGTTTCCAAACCGGCCAATACGTTTTTCAATCCTTGTCGGATTTCATCGGTATCGGCAGCAGGCTGACCATTGGCATCCAGTGCTTCTTGCGGCTGCTCTTCTACATAAGGTGAAAACGTGTCTTTTAATTTCAACAACTTCACCACATCAGAACGGGTATAGCGATCGCCGCCATAGCCGACAACCACACCGTTTTCATATTGCCATTGGGCAAATTCTTCTGGACTGATTTGCACCAATTGGCACACTTCGTCCAACGTAAAATAACGTTTTGCAGGAATCGACAGATTAGCGTTGTTTGTCATAGTAATGCTCCACCATGCCTTTGAGTTTTTGGCTGGCATGGAACGTCACCACTCGGCGCGCAGTAATCGGCACTTCTTCGCCGGTTTTCGGGTTACGACCCGGGCGTTGCGGTTTGTCGCGCAATTGGAAATTACCGAAACCGGAAATTTTGATTTCTTCGCCGCGCGCCAAAGTGCTGCGGATTTCTTCAAAAAAAAGTTCGACGATTTCTTTGGCATCGTTCTTGGTCACGTTGCTGACTTTGTCTACCAAAATATCGGCCAACTCGGCTTTAGTTAATGTCATATTCTTACCTTCTTTTTTAATAGGAGCAGATTATTACTAATTTTTTCTTAAAATTCAAGTACCAAACTGAAAAATCAAACAGAATTTACTGTTTGATTTTTCAGCATTTGGCACTTTAATGATGCACATCAGATTAGCCGCGCAATTGTGCGCCGATGGCAGTGGCCGATTCCACCAGCTTCGCCATCAAAGGCTCAACCACTTCATCGGTTAAGGTGGTTTCCATGTCTTGCAGAATCACTTTCACCGCCATACTCTTCGTGCCTTCCGGCAAACCGGCACCGCGATAGACGTCAAACAGGCTGATTTCCTGCACCAAGGCATTGGCTTTGTCATTCAAAGCGGCCAACAATTCATCGTGGCTCATGCCCTCCGGCACCACAAACGCCAAATCTCGGCGCGCGGCTTGGAATTTAGAAACGGCTTGATAGCGTGTTTTTTCACGTCCCAATACCGCATCCATATCGATTTCAAACACCAAGGCAGCTTGCGGCAAGTCGTATTTTTGCAACCATTTCGGATGCAATTCGCCGACAAAACCAATCACCACGCCGTCTGAAACAATATTAGCAGTGCGTCCCGGATGCAAGGCAGGATGTTCGGCTTTGACAAAGGTCACGGCTTTATCTTTAAGCAGGTTTTCCACATCGGCCTTGATGTCGTAAAAATCAACAGTGCGTGCTTTTTCGCCCCATTGTTCCGGCGCAACCGAGCCATACCATAAGCCGCCGATGCGTTCTTTTTGCTGGAATTGGCCGTCTGAATCTTTACTAAACACACGGGCAATTTCAAATACACGCACGCGGTTTTGCTTGCGGTTTAAATTGTTTTGCAGAATTTCCACCAAACCGCCGATTAAGGTCGATCGCATCACCGCATATTGCGCCGCCAATGGGTTTTGCAGGCGAATCGGATTGGTGTTGGCGGCAAAATCCTGCTCCCATTGCTCATCGACAAACGCATAGCTGACTGCTTCTTGATAACCGCGCGCCGCCATTTCGTTGTAAACGGCAAAACGTGGACGCTTGGTTTCCAGCAACGCCAACATTTTCAGACGGCCTGAAGTATGATCGTCAGGAATATTTTCATAACCATACACGCGGCCGATTTCTTCAACCAAATCCGCTTCGATTTCAATATCAAAACGGAAGCTTGGTGCGGTAACTGTAAAGCCTTCGGCCGATTTCACCGGATTCAAGCCCAAGTGTTGCAAAATGGTTTCAACCTGTTGGGCAGGCACACTCACGCCGAGCATTTTTTCTAAGCGCGCCAAACGGATTTCCACTTGCTTAGCTTGCGGCAATTGGCCTTGCGCTTCCACCATTTCACCGGCTTCACCACCACAAATTTGCTGCACCAATTCAGTCGCACGCTCAATCGCATCGGTTTGCAATTGCCAGTCCACACCGCGCTCAAAGCGGAATGAAGAATCCGAGCCAAAGCCGTATTGGCGTGATTTACCGGAAATGGTTACCGGATTAAAATAGGCCGCTTCCAGCACAATGCGAGTGGTCTCATCCGAAACTGCACTGCCCTCGCCACCCATCAAACCGGCCATGCTCAATACGCCTTTTTCATCGGCAATCACCAAAGTATTGTCGGCCAAGGTCACGGTTTTTTCGTTCAAACATTCCAGCGTTTCACCATTTTGGGCACGGCGCACAATGATGCTGCCGTTGATTTTATCGGCATCAAACACATGCATAGGTTGGCCGATTTCCAGCATCACATAGTTGCCGATATCGACCAAAGCCGATACCGAGCGTACGCCGCTGCGTTCCAAGCGGTGTTTCATCCAAGCAGGCGTTTCTGCTTTGGCATTTACGTTTTCAATCACACGGCTGATAAAGCGACCACAATCTTCAGGCGCATCAATGCGCACGGCTTGTTTTTTATCGTGTTGCACAGAGGCCGTCTGAATCGCTACCGGATTAAATGTGCATTGCGTCAACGCAGAGACTTCACGCGCGATGCCTTTTATGCTCAAGCAGTCGGTACGGTTAGGCGTGATTTTCAAGGTGAAAACTGTGTCGTCCAAATCGAAATATTCGCGGATATCTGTGCCGACAGGGGCATCGGCCGGCAAAATATGCAAACCGTCCACGCCGTCGTCCGGCAAGCCCAATTCATCAGTCGAACACAGCATGCCGTTAGACTCCACACCACGCATTTTGGTCGGCTTGATTTTGAAATTACCCGGCAATACCGCACCCGGCAAAGAACACGGCACTTTAATGCCCGGCTTCACATTCGGCGCACCGCACACAATTTGAATCCATTCACCGGTAGCGGCATCGACTTTGGTTACGTTCAAACGGTCGGCATCAGGGTGTTTTTCCACCGATTTCACTTCAGCTACAACTACGCCACTAAATGCCGGTGCAGCCGTTTCGGTTTCTTCCACTTCCAAACCGGCCATGGTCAATAAATGCGCCAGCTCATCGGCCGACAAATTAGGATTGGCTTGTGTTTTGAGCCAAGAATAAGAAAATTGCATGATGTTTTCTCTAGCTTTTTTCAGGCCGTCTGAAAATAAAGGTTTCAGACGGCAATCAATGAAGGGAACGTTTTTTCAGACGGCCTATTTATCTTTTCAGGCCATCTGAATCTTATTTAAACTGTTTCAAGAAGTTCAAATCGTTGTCGAAGAACAAACGCAAATCGTTGACGTTGTAACGCAACATGGCGAAACGGTCTAAGCCGATACCGAAAGCGAAACCGGTGTATTTTTCCGGATCAATGTTGACGTTTTTCAACACATTCGGATGCACCATACCGCAGCCGCCAACTTCCAACCATTTGCCGTTTTCCGCCATGATGTCGATTTCGGCAGAAGGCTCGGTAAACGGGAAAAACGACGGACGGAAACGCACCTGCATATCATCGCGCTCGAAGAAGCGGCGGATAAAATCGGTAAACACAGCTTTCAAATCGGCAAAGGTCACGCCTTCTTCTACCCACAAACCTTCAGCCTGATGGAACATCGGCGAATGTGTGGCATCGCTGTCAACGCGGTAAACACGACCTGGGGCGATAATGCGGATAGGCGGATTTTTCTTATCCAGCATGTAGCGGATTTGAATCGGTGAGGTGTGGGTACGCAACACATCGCCGTTTTCCACATAAAACGTATCCTGCATGGCGCGCGCCGGATGGTTTTGCGGAATGTTCAGGGCTTGGAAATTATGGAAATCGTCTTCAATTTCAGGGCCATCGGCCACTTCAAAGCCAATACCTTCAAACAATTCAACAATACGTTGCAAGGTCAGGGTCACAGGGTGCAAACCACCAAGCGCTTGACCACGACCGGGTAAGGTTACGTCCAACGATTCCGCTGCCAACTGCGCCTGCAATTTGGCTTCGTTCAAGGCATCGCGTTTTACATTATAGGCCGTCTGAAACTGGTTCTTGCATTCGTTGATGTGGGCACCGATGGTTTTGCGCTCTTCCGGCGACATTTGACCCAAGGTTTTCAGCAAGCCGGTCAATTCACCGGTTTTACCCATGTAGCGGGCTTTCACTTGTTCCAAGGCGTTGAAATCTGCCGCGGCTTCTACGGCGGCAATGCCTTCGGCAACAATGCGGTTTACATTTTCCATAATAATCTTTTGTCTATCGTCTAGAAGTTGATGATTGAAGTTTTGAAATGATGAGGCCGTCTGAAAGGATGAAGAATCGTGATTCCTGCTACCTTTTTCAGACGGCCTGATAAATCTTGCAACGGCCAATCCGTTTAATATAGTCGGCTCAAAAGGCTTATGCCCAAACCGACTGAAACGGCTACCATTTTAACGCAATTTACACCAAAAAAACAGGCTTTAAAGAAGAAAAATCAATTACATAGGATTTCTTTAAACCATAAAAAAAGGAAACCGAAGTTTCCTTTTTCAAGCTTGTCGCATTAAGCGGCCAAAGCACCTTTTGCTTTTTCAACCAATTGTGCGAATGCAGCTTTGTCGAATACAGCCAAGTCAGCCAATACTTTGCGGTCGATTTCGATAGACGCGCGTTTCAGGCCATTCATGAATTTGCTGTAAGACAAACCGTTTTCACGGGCACCGGCGTTAATACGCACGATCCACAATTGACGGAATTGACGTTTGCGTTGGCGACGGTCACGGTAAGCGTATTGACCGGCTTTCATTACCGCTTGCTTGGCAACACGGTATACATTTTTACGACGACCGCGATAGCCTTTGGCTAAAGCGAAGATTTTTTGGTGACGAGCACGAGCGGTAACACCGCGTTTTACGCGTGGCATACTTTAAACTCCTTAAGCGTAAGGTAACATTTTAGCAACAGCTGCCAAATCACGCTCATTCACCATAGAGGTGCCGCGCAATTGACGTTTCGTTTTAGTGGTTTTTTTGGTCAGGATGTGACTTTTAAACGCATGACCGCGTTTTACACCACCGTTACCCAGTACTTTAAAGCGTTTTTTCGCGCTAGACTTGGTTTTCATTTTAGGCATGGGGAAAACTCCATTTGTTTTTAGATAAGGCATGAGGGGCTTTGAAATCATGGATTTCAAACACTTGTATCCCAAACACCACGGTTTTTGCTGCCAAATATCAGCTTACTTCGTGCAGCAACCGAAGTAAGCCAAGCATTATAACTTTATTTTTTCTTTGGCGCAATCATCATGACCATTTGGCGACCTTCCATTTTCGGGAAAGATTCGATTTGCGCCACTTCAGCCAAATCTTCTTTCACGCGCTCGAGAAGTTGTGCGCCTAATTGTTGGTGCGCCATTTCGCGACCGCGGAAACGCAAGGTCACTTTTACCTTGTCACCATCTTCCAAGAAGCGGTTGATGTTGCGCATTTTGATTTGATAATCGCCTTCGTCGGTACCCGGACGGAATTTGATTTCTTTAATCTGCACCTGCTTCTGGTTTTTCTTAGCTTCGTCGCGCTTTTTGGCTTGTTGGTATTTGTATTTACCAAAATCCATGAGTTTGCACACAGGCGGCTTAGCGGTAGGAGAAATCTCTACCAAATCCACATCCTGCTCTTCAGCCATAGCCAAAGCCTCACGGACAGACACAACACCAAGCTGTTCGCCTGAATCACTAATTAATCGCACTTCTTTGGCGGTGATTTCGCCGTTAATTCGTGCTTCGCGTTCTTGAGCGATGATAATACTCCTTCTAAAAATTAGTATTGTTGCCCACCTGCTTTGCAAGCGGGCTCTTGTTTAAAAATCAATTATGCCACTGATTCGGCGATTTCTTGCTGCAATTGTGCAATGAAATCATCCAAATTCAGCGAACCTAAATCTTCTGCCTTACGGCGCACGGCCACTTTGCCATCTTGCATTTCTTTGTCGCCCACCACGATTTGGTATGGGAAACGGTATTGGCTGTTGTCGCGGATTTTGTAGCCGATTTTTTCGTTGCGCAAATCCAACTCAACGCGCAAACCGGCTGCTTGCAATTTAGCGGCAACTTCACGGCAATAATCGGCTTGTTTTTCGGTGATGTTCATAATCACCATTTGCACCGGCGCCAACCACAATGGGAACGAACCGGCATGATTTTCAATCAGAATACCGATAAAGCGCTCCAATGAACCCAAAATCGCGCGGTGCAACATTACCGGACGGGCGCGGTCGTTGTTTTCGGTGACGTATTCGGCATCCAAGCGCTCCGGTAAGACGAAGTCAAGCTGCAAAGTACCGCACTGCCATGAGCGACCCAAGGCATCTTTCACATGGTATTCGATTTTCGGACCATAGAATGCACCCTCGCCCGGCAACTCTTCCCATTCCACATTACAAGCCGTCAGGGCATCGCGCAAACCTTGCTCGGCCTTATCCCAAATTTCATCAGAACCGGCACGTTTTTCAGGGCGCAACGACAATTTTACCGCCACATCATGGAAGCCGAATTGCTTGTAAATACGCACCAACAATTCATTAAATGCGCGCGCTTCTTCTACGATTTGATCTTCAGTACAGAAAATATGCGCATCGTCTTGCACAAAACCACGCACACGCATCAGACCATGTAAGGCGCCACTTGGTTCATTGCGGTGGCACGAACCAAATTCGGCCAAACGCATTGGCAAATCGCGGTAAGAGCGCAAACCGTTATTGAAAATCTGCACATGTCCCGGGCAATTCATCGGTTTCACGGCGTATTCGCGTTTTTCCGAGTTGGTCAGGAACATATTGTCTTTGTAATTGTCCCAGTGGCCGGATTGCTCCCAGAAGGTTTTATCCATAATCTGCGGGGTTTTCACTTCTTTATAACCGGCCGCATCCAGCTCTTTGCGCATATGCTGCTCAATCGCCTGCCACAATGCCCAGCCTTTCGGATGCCAGAACACCATGCCCGGTGCTTCGTCTTGCAGATGGAACAAATCCAATTGCTTACCCAGCTTGCGATGGTCGCGTTTTTCCGCTTCTTCGATGCGCTGGATATAGGCTTTTAATTCGTCTTTGCTTGCCCATGCTGTGCCGTAGATACGTTGCAGCATTTCGTTGTTGCTGTCACCGCGCCAGTAGGCACCGGCCAATTTAGTCAGCTTGAAGTTTTTCAGGAAACGCGTATTTGGCACGTGTGGGCCGCGACACATATCCACATATTCTTGATGGTGATACATACCCATCGCTTCGACTTCAGGCATGTCTTCAATCAGACGCAGTTTGTATTCTTCGCCGCGATCAGCAAAGATTTTGACCGTTTCTTCGCGCGGGGTCATGATTTTGACCACATCGTAATCTTGCGCAATCAATTCTTTCATGCGGTTTTCGATGGCGGCCACGTCTTCCGGCGTGAACGGTTTTTCAGTCGCAATGTCGTAATAGAAACCGTCTTCAATCACCGGACCAATCACCA
Source organism: Neisseria sp. CCUG17229 (assembly GCF_047839235.1). Taxonomy (NCBI): domain Bacteria; kingdom Pseudomonadati; phylum Pseudomonadota; class Betaproteobacteria; order Neisseriales; family Neisseriaceae; genus Neisseria; species Neisseria sp. CCUG17229. Next base: position 721,724 of record NZ_CP181247.1, on the reverse strand, counting down.
TTTTGGCATTTGGATAAAGCTGTTTCACGGCGTGGCCAATCAAGTGGGCGCATGAGTGACGAATAATTTCCACACCCTCTTTGTCTTTAGGGGTGATGATTTGCACGCTTGAATCTTCGGTAATCGGGTCGCAAGCGTCCACCAATTTGCCGTTGACTTTACCGGCCACTGTCGCCTTCGCCAAACCTGCACCAATCGATGCCGCAATTTGGGCAACGGTTACAGGTGATTCATATTGGCGGACGGAACCGTCAGGCAAGGTAATGTTCAACATTCAAAACTCCGAGTGATAAGTAATTTTTCAGACGGCATGATTCATTATATTTATTCAACAACGCAAACTGCCTGAAAGCTGGTTTAATATCATGATTGTGGTTGGCGTTTTTATTCGATACACAATCAAAAAGCTAATCTTGTAAATTATATAATGCCTGCCAATTAATTAGCAAGCTGCCGACCAAATGCGGGGCATATCGCCTACGCCTGTTGCAGCAAGGGTACAAATCATCTCAATGCCGTCTGAAAAACACGCGTAATCATTTATTAACCATTCAAATTTCTTTATGAACCAATTCGACCTATTCCAAACTTCATCCCCCGCAGACAATCTGCTGCCCTATGATGGTATCGTCAACGATTTCGGCGTGATTTTAAAACCTCAAGAAGCCGATAATTTATTTGAAGATTTGCTGCACAATATTCCTTGGCAACACGATGAAGCCATTATTTACGGCAAACACATCACCACCGCCCGCCAAGTGGCTTGGTATGGCGACCATACTTTTGGCTACACCTATTCCGGTATCCGCCGCACCGCCCTGCCTTGGCATCCGACTTTACTTTCCCTCAAATACACCATCGAAGAGCATCTTCAAGCCATCAGCCCGACCGTATTCAATTCCTGTTTGCTCAACTTATATTCAGACGGCCTCGAAGGCATGGGCTGGCACAGCGACGACGAAAAAGAATTAGGTAATGAATCCATTATTGCTTCGCTCAGCCTCGGCGCCACCCGAAAATTTGCTTTCAAACACAAACACACCGCAGAAAAACGCGAATTGATGCTACAGCACGGCCAATTAATCGTCATGCGCGATCAAACTCAACAGCATTGGCGTCACGCCGTGATGAAAAGCACCAAAATCATCGCGCCGCGCATTAACCTGACCTTCCGCACCTTTCATCCCGACATTGACTTAAGCACACCCTAATAAACGCTTATCAGTTATAATTATTTATTTATCCGAACACGCTTCACCCATGTTGAAATTTACCCTGCACAAAAAAGACGGCCTTGCCCGCCGCGGTACCCTTGAGCTGAACCACGGCAAAATCGAAACCCCCGTATTCATGCCGGTTGGCACCTACGGCTCGGTTAAGGCCATGACGCCGCAAAACCTGCACGACATCAACGCCCAAATCATTTTGGGCAACACTTACCACTTATGGCTGCGCCCCGGCTTGGAAGTCATCGAACAATTCGGCGGCCTGCACCAATTTATCGGCTGGGACAAACCGATTCTCACCGATTCGGGCGGCTTCCAAGTGTTTTCCCTGTCCGACATGCGCAAGCTTACCGAAGAAGGCTGCACCTTCAAAAGCCCGATTAACGGCGACAAATTATTCCTGTCGCCTGAAATTTCGATGAAAATTCAAACAGTATTGAATTCCGACATCGTCATGCAGCTTGATGAATGCACACCGGGCGAAGCCAGCCACGAGCAAGCGCGCAAATCACTGCAAATGAGCCTGCGCTGGGCAGAACGCAGCAAAAAAGCGTTTGAAGATTTAAACAACCCCAACGCCCTATTCGGCATTGTGCAAGGCGCGATGTATGAAGACTTGCGCGAAGAATCGCTGCGCGGCTTGGAACAATTCGACTTCCCTGGCTTGGCCATTGGCGGTTTATCTGTGGGCGAACCCAAGCCCGAAATGTACCGCATGCTGCGCGCCGTCGGCCCGATTCTGCCGGAGCACAAACCGCATTACCTGATGGGCGTCGGCACACCGGAAGACCTAGTGTACGGCGTGGCGCACGGCGTGGACATGTTCGACTGCGTGATGCCGACCCGCAACGCCCGCAACGGCTGGCTGTTTACCCGCTTTGGCGATTTGAAAATCAAAAACGCCAAACACCGCCTCGACAACCGCCCCATCGACGAATCCTGCACCTGCTACGCCTGTCAAAACTTCAGCCGCTCGTATCTGCACCATTTGCATAAAGTCGGCGAAATCTTAGGCGCGCAACTGAACACCATTCACAACCTGCACTTCTACCAAGTGATCATGGCCGAAATGCGTGAAGCCATCGAGCAAGGCAAGTTCAGCGACTGGCAAGCGCAATTCCACGAAAACCGTGCGCGCGGTGTGGATTGATGAATTTAAGCATCAAATAAAACAGCAAGGCCGTCTGAAAATTTCTGTTTCAGACGGCCTTAACGCATAATTTTCCATCTGATTCATCATACCCTCATCAACAAACAGCGTGAGACTTTTGCAAAACTCGTAAATCTTTAGAAATCTTTAAATCGTCATTCCCACGCAGGCGGGAATGACGAGCATAGCTTTCTTGGTTTAAATTAAGTCTTGCAAAGGTCTCCGTGTCATAGCTAAACCCAAAAAGGCCGTCTGAAAACCCAATTCCGCTTTCAGACGGCCTTTTTATTGCTATAATTTCTCATTTCCTTTTTTCGTGAAAGCCCGCCATGTCGCATTTCTTAGCCGAACCTACCCTTTCTTACGAACAGCAAAACAAAACCGCCGTGGTCTTGATGAATTTGGGTACGCCCGATGCGCCGACTGCGCAAGCTGTGCGCCCGTATTTGAAGGATTTTTTGTCTGACCAACGTGTGGTGGAATTGCCGAAACTGGTTTGGCAACCGATTTTGCGCGGTTTGGTGTTGACTTTGCGCCCGAAAAAAAGCGCGCATGGTTATGAAAAAATCTGGTTTAAAGAAGGCTCGCCTTTGGCGGTTTATACCGAACGTCAAGCCAAGGCATTGGCGGCGGCGCTGCCCAATGTCATTGTGCGCCATGCCATGACTTACGGCAATCCGGGCGTACCGGAAGTGTTGCGAGACTTAAAAAATCAAGGTGTGGGCAATGTGTTGGTGATTCCGCTGTATCCACAATATGCCGCTTCGAGCACCGGCGCGGCCTTGGATAAGGTGTTTGCCGAATTACTGCAACAACGCAACCAAATGAGCGTGCGCACCGTATCGCGTTTTTATGATGATGCCGGCTACATTGAAGCGATGAAACAGCATATCCAAGCTTATTGGGCAGAACATAGTCGTGGCGAGAAACTGATGCTGAGTTTCCACGGTATTCCGCAAAAAAATCATGATGATGGCGACCCTTACCCGAAAGAATGCCACCACACCGCCAAACTATTGGCCGAAGCCTTGGGTTTGAGCGAAAACGAATACATTGTTTCGTTCCAAAGCCAGTTCGGCAAGGCTAAATGGGTCGGGCCGAGCACGCAGGATTTATTTGATGAATTGCCCAAACAAGGCGTGACCAAATTAGATGTGTTCTGCCCGGGCTTCTTGGCCGATTGTTTGGAAACCATGGAAGAAATCGCCCTAATGGGACGCGAACAATTTCACGAAGCCGGTGGCAAACAATATCAGTTTATTCCGTGTTTGAACGATAGTCCGGCATGGGTAAATGCGCTGGCTGAATTGGCGAAAAAGAATTTACAAGGTTGGGTAGAATAGTACAAGGCCGTTTGAAAAAATATTTTTCAGACGGCCTTTTATTATTGATTTTGATACGTTGTGGTGAGCGCCATGATGCCGCTTTGTTTGAATGCACCGTGCGCCTTAACTTCAGCCAGACGGCGGCAAATACTGTCGGTCACCGCTTCCGCCTGTTGACGGTGTGCTTCGGTTAAGCCATCAATGCTTTTACCGTAAAGCGCCGAATCCAGCAATTTTTCCGCATGAATGCCTAGGCGGTAAATATGGCGCACCGCAGCATCATGCTCGCCGAACAAAGTGCCCACCACGCTGCTGCGGGTAAAAGCAATGCCAAGCGCAGCATCTTCGCCACCGAACTGACGAAACAAGGCATCTTGCGGAAAACCGCCTGCCGCCAGAAAAATGCTACGGCGACACACCATATTGCCGCCTACGGTCATTTCAAGCCGCGGCCATGCTTGGGCAAAATCGGCATGTTGCAGATAATGCGCCGGAAAGCCAATCGGGCGGCATTTCAAACGCACCATACCGAGATAGGAAAATTGCGCCAAGGCCATGTAGGCAGCGGTCAACACCTGCGGCTCGTATTCGTCATCGGCATCTAAAAATGCAATCAAATCGGCTTGGCTTTGCAGCGCACCCCAGTTACGCGCCTTGGCTGCGCCACCGTTTTGCGCTAAATATTCGGTACGCACTTGCGGATATCGCGCCGCCAAAGTCACCATCACATCACGCGTATTGTCGGTAGAAGCATCATCGACCAGCCAAACATTTTGCACTTCGGCTTGCCTTAATGCACTTTTGACCGCGGTTTCTAAGGTAGCAGCGGCGTTGTAACAAGGAATAATGATATCTAAACGGGGTTGCATTGTGGGTTCTTTTCAATCAAAAGGCCGTCTGAAAATACTTGTTTTATTTTCAGACGGCCTTTGTTGTCAACATTATTTTTTAGTCAGCGTCAAACCTGTCCAACCAAAAATCAGCGTCAAAATCAGGCTCAAATAGCAGAAGAAAGCAAACGGCAGGTATTCCCACACAGGTACGTTCAAGGTCTGGCTGATGAACACGCCGCACACACTCCAAGGCACCAAAGGATTGATGACCGTGCCTGCGTCTTCTAGCGTGCGCGACAGATTGCGCTGATGCAAGCCGAGTTTGTCATACACTGGTTTGAAGGTTTCACCGGCAAGCAGAATACTCAAGTATTGTTCGCCAATCAAAATGTTCACGCCCAAAGACGTAGCGGCCACGCTGAAAGTCGCACGGCTGATGTTGGTCAGGAAATTGCGAATAATGTCGAGCAAGGCCGGAATCACACCCAAGGCAAACAGCAAACCGCCCAAGCTCATGCCCAAAATCACAATGGTTTGTGTGAAGAACATGCTTTCCAAGCCACCACGTGAAATCAGGCGGGTGATGTCTTTGAATTGCTCGCCTTCCAGCTTGTAGCCGCCGAAGAACCATGCGCCCAATTGCTGCAAATCAGGGCTGCTGTGGAAATAGGTGACCACCAAAGCGGCGATGGTACAGAAAATCATCGATACCACCGCATTCACGCGCATCATCGCCAATACCGCCAGTAAGGCAAACGGAATCAACGAATCCAAATGCACCAAGCCTGTGGCTTCCAAGGCATTGCGGAAATTTTCAATATTGTTCAAATCATCAATCGCTACCGTCGGTAACACCCACAACATCAAGGCCGCGCTAATCAGCCACGCCGGAATGGTGGTGTACATCATGTTTTTGATGTGTTCAAACAAATCAATGCCGACAATCGATGCGGCAATACCGGTGGTATCCGACAAAGGCGACATTTTATCGCCGAAAAATGCGCCTGACACAATGGCACCGGCGGTCATCGCCAGATTGGCTTCAAACGCGGTGGCGATGCCCATAAAGGCCACACCGACTGTGGCGCAGGTGGTGAAACTGCTGCCCACCGCCACACCAACTACGGAACACAAGGCAAACGCCGAAAAGTAAAAATAAGTCGGAGAAATCAAGCCGAAGCCGTGATACATCAGCGTTGGAATCGCGCCACTCATCATCAGCGCACTCACCATCAAACCAATAAAGAAAAACAGATACACCGCGCCCATGCCTTGGCTGATGGCCTGAATCATGCCGTTTTGCATGTCGTTGTACTTCAAACCGCGGCACAAACCATACAAAATCAGGGCAATAATCGCGCTGATAATTGACATATGCGGCAGCCAGCCGAGTGAAATAATGGTATAGCCCATCATGGCCACCAGTAAAACCGCCACCACCACCGCTTCTAAGCGCGGCATGTCGAGCAGTGATTTAAAGCTGAACATATTCTGTTTCCTATCTTTAAGACATTTGGCATTTTATCGGGTTTACGTCATTTTACAAACAAAATTTTACTTTAGTCGTATGTTTTCACCAAAATATCATCATGAGATGATTACCCCGCAAACAAAAAGGCCGTCTGAATTTCAGACGGCCTTTTGAAAACAAACCGGTTTTATGCTTCATCGGCTTTGTAGCCTTTTACTGCAAAGAAGACGATGTACACATAGCAGATTGCCGATACGATGTAAGAAGGCAACAGGCCATAAGTATCGGCCGCCCAACCTTGTACCACCGGTACAATCGCACCACCCACAATCGCGGTACAAATCACACCGGAAGCGGTACCGGTGAATTTGCCCAAACCTTTGGTTGCCAAAGAGAAGATGGTCGGGAACATAATTGAGTTAAAGAAACCAATCAGCAACAATGCCCACATGGTTACAGCACCACCGCCTGCCAAAATCGCAATAATAATCAACGAAATGGCTACAGTTGCATTAAAGGCCAGATATTTGTTTGGCGCAATTTTGTTCATCAAAGCAGAGCCGACGAAACGACCCACCATCGCGCCGCCCCAGTAAATCGACAAGTATGCTGCGCCAGTACTGTGGTTCAAGCCGGCCAAGGCTTCCAAAGCGTTAATCATCATTGAGCCGATGGCTACTTCCGCACCCACGTAGCAGAAAATACCGGCCGCACCAAACACCATGTGTTTGTATTGCCACACGCTGGTTTTACCGTCGTGATTGGCTTCGGTTTCTTCTTGAGCAATTTTGCGCGCATCCGGCAACTTAATCATGGCAACAGCCACCGCCAGCAACAACATAAAGCCGGCCAAGCCCAAGTAAGGGATTTGTACAGAAGAAATGCGCTCGGCTTCAGAAGCAGTCGCATCCACAAAAATCAACATCGCACCCAGCGGCGGCGCAATCATGGTCGCCAATGAGTTAAACGCCTGAATCAGGGTCAGAGTGGTTGACTCTTTACCTTTTGGCGCAAGCAAGGTTACATAAGGGTTACCCGCCACTTGCAGCAACACGATACCGCTGGCCAAAATAAACAAAGCACCCAAAAATACCGCATAAGAGTGGCTGCCGGCAGCCGGATAAAACAGCAAACAACCTACCGCCGCCACCACAAAACCACCAATCACACCGGTTTTGTAGCCGAATTTTTCAACAAAATGACCCATCGGAATCGACATAATCGCATACGCGCTGAAGAAGCAAAATTGAATCAACATCGCCTGCACATAGGTCAGGTTGAAAATTTCTTTCAAATGAGGAATCAAAATATCATTCATGCAGGTGATGAAACCGAGCATGAAGAACAGAGAACCCAATACCGTTAAGGCTGGGGTATTGCCTTTATGAGTTTGCGCAGACATGAGGTGCCTTTCGTCTTATTGTAATCAAATTAAATTAATACAGTTAACTTACGTTAATTTAAGATGAAATCATACTTATATTTTGTTATTTTGCAAACCATTATTTCTGCAATTTTGTCAGAATTGCCATAAAATTGTGGTAAATCAAATAATATTGTTGTTTGAACTGCTTACAGCCCACTTTCATCGTTATATTCCTACAGAATAATTTCAACATGTCTTTACTTTACGCTTACATTGCCTTGGCTTTTTCCGCTTTCACTTCCGCCACCATTTTGCCCGGCACATCCGAAGCTGCGTTTGCCGTATTTGCGCACCAATTTCCTGTTCATGCTTGGGGTGGATGGCTTTGTGCAGGCTTATTTAATGGCTTGGGCAGCATGGTTTCATACGGCATGGGGCGATTGCTGCCCGATAAAAAAAGGCCGTCTGAAAAAGTGATGCGTTGGTTTGAACGCTATGGTACATGGACGCTGTTGCTGGCTTGGGTACCGATTATCGGTGATGCCCTGCCGATTGCCGCAGGTTGGTTAAGATTAAATTGGCTTAAATGTGCTGTGATTTTATTGATTGGCAAATTATTACGCTATGCAGTGATTTTGTGGGGCATACAAGGGCTGATTGCGGCGTAAATTTAAAATACTAAAAGGCCGTCTGAAACTTTTTGAACTGTCCCCCAATTCTTGGACAAATTAAAAATCTTTCTCAAACAGCCTGTTCAAGCTGGGTCCTGTAAGCCACAGGACTCAGCTTTTTTAAATTCAAACTAATACGTTCATAATTGTAGTAACGTATGTAATCATCTATCACTTTGGTCAACTCTGCCACCGATAACACACCTTCCTGATAGAAGCTTTCCACTTTTAATGTCCCGAAGAAACTCTCCATCGGTGCATTGTCCCAGCAATTCCCTTTGCGCGACATGCTCTGCACAATGCCTTTCTCCGCCAGCTTTTCCCGATAAGCCTGAGTTCGGTAAAGCACACCTTGGTCAGAATGCAGCAGCGGGGTCTGCCCTTTCAGACGGCCGAATGCCTTATCCAGCATCTGCATGACCATCTTGCTGTCCGGCTTTCTACTGAGCTCATAAGCCACAATCTCACGATTGAATACATCCAATATCGGCGATAAGTACAGTTTGCCGTCGGTGCATTTAAACTCGGTCACATCGGTCAACCATTTATCTCCCGCTTTATCAGCAGTGAATGCACGCTTAAGGATGTTTTTCGACGTCTCTCCTATAACTTGCGGACGATAGGATTTTTTGTTGCGCACTTTGGCTTTCAAACCCAATAATCCCATAATACGCTGCACTTTCTTTTTATTCCACGATAATACAGCTCCAATCCGCCGTTGGCCGTAGCGACCTTTGTGTTGGTGATAAACTTCACTCACCGCCGCTTTGGCTTCCATATCGGGATCGGATTTACCGATGTGGTAGTAGAAACTGCTTTTGGGTATGCCGGCACTGTGCAACAAGTATTTCAGCAGGTGCTTCGCCCTCAGCGTTTGAACGGTTTCGCAACTTTGGTGGCGTTCTTTTCGTTGAGGGCTTTCATGTGCTTTAGGTAGTCGATCTCCGCCCTCATGTAGCGTAACTCTTCAATCAGCTCTGCCTGAGTTTTTTCATGGTCGGGTTTGTCGACGATAAAGGGATTGTTGCGTTTGGTCTGCGTAGTCTTCATAAGCGTAGCCTGTGGGTGCTGAAGTGCGGCTATACCGCCTTGACGGTAGGCGGCAATCCAACGGCGCAGGTGGGTGCGTGAGACGTTGAAATGGTCTGCGGTACGCTGTTGGCTGTGCACTTGATGGTAATGGAGTACGGCTCGGTATTTGAAGTCTAGTGTATATTTGGACATAAGAAAACTGCACCTTTTTAAGTTGGGGGGAAGTGTCCAACTTTTGGGGTGCAGTTCATTTCGTTTCAGACGGCCTTGATCATATCGGAAATGCTTACAGCACGTTCACAATGCTTTCACACAAATAGTCGATATTGTCATCGGTCATGCCGGCCACGTTGATGCGGCCTGAGCGCACGATATAGATGGCAAATTCATCTTTTAAACGGTCAACTTGCTCTGGGGTTAAACCACTAAATGAGAACATGCCGTTTTGTTCGATAATAAAATCAAAATCTTGTGTCGCGCCTTTGGCTTTCAACAATTCAACAAATTCCTCACGCATGGCTTTGATGCGGCCGCGCATTTCGTCGAGCTCGGCAATCCATTGCGCTTTCAAATCCGCATCTTTCAACACCAGCGCGATGGTATTGGCGCCGTGTGAAGCCGGATTCGAATACAGTGTGCGGATGATGGTTTTAACTTGGCTGTGAACGCGGTTGGCGATGTCTTCATTTTCCGCCACCACGGTGAACGCACCCACGCGCTCGTTGTACATGCCGAAGTTTTTCGAATACGAGCTGGCAATCAGCAATTCTTTATTGCATTTCAAGAAGCTGCGTAAACCATAAGCATCTTCTTCCAAACCGTTGCCGAAGCCTTGGTAGGCAAAGTCAAACAGTGGCAACCAGCCTTTTTCCGCCGACATTTTCGCCAGTTTATCCCATTGCTCAGGCGTTGGGTCGATACCGGTCGGGTTATGGCAGCAGCCGTGCAGCAGCACCACATCGCCTTTTTCGGCTTGGTTCAAGTCTTCAATCAAGCCGTCCCAATCCAGCTTGTGTTCGGCCGCGTTGTAATAGCGGTAATCGCACACTTCAATGCCGACAGCTTTGAAAATGGCATTGTGGTTCGGCCAAGTCGGATTGGAAATCCAAACCTTTTTGACGTCCAACTGGCGTTTGGCCAATTCGGCAGCCACGCGCAATGCACCGGTGCCGCCCAAGCTTTGTGCGGTTTTAGCACGGCGGCTGGCGATGATTTCGTGGTCGGCGCCAAACAACAGAATCTGCGTTTGCGCATTGTATTCGGCCACACCGTCGATGGTCAGGTAGTTTTTGCTGGTTTCGGTGTCCAGCAAGCGTTTTTCCGCTTCTTTTACGGCTTTGACAATCGGGGTTTCGCCTTGGGCGTTTTTATAGACGCCGATGCCGAGATTGACTTTTTCAGGGCGGGTTTCGGCTTTAAACGCTTCGCCCAAGCCCAAAATCGGGTCGGCAGGCGCGGCTTGAATGGTATCAAAAAACATGTGTTTGCTCGCTTTGATTTGAAGAGTATCGCGGATCGTTTGGATAAAGTCACGGCACATTTCTGCCCGACTTTAATTCAAGTTTAACCCGCCATAAAAAATGATAATGTGAAACAGTAACCCTTAAAATTTTACGCCTTTTCAGGCCGTCTGAAAACCGGATTTCACTTTATGCCGACAAACTGCAACCTTTTTGCTGCAATCTTTTTACCACAAAAAAAGCACACTTCAAATCAGTGTGCTTTTTTGAAATTCAAGCGCGGTTGCTGTATTTATAGCCCAAGGTTTCGGCTTCTTCGATGGTGTGGACATACACATCACCATTAGCCATATCCATGCGTACCAAATCATACGGCTCCCATGCACCTTGGCGGATTTCTTCGTATTTGGCCGGATTTTTATCCGCTAAATAAGGCAGGAAATATTTTTTGCTGCCGCGTTTGCCGGTATGACATTTCACCAGCGGATACGGCTGCACCGTTAAATCATCCAGCAGCAACACGCCCTGCTCTTGCGCATAAGCCGCTACCTGCTCGGATAATTTCGGTTTGGCGGCCAACACTGCCTGCACATCACCGCGAATAGTGCGTTTATCAATGATGCTCTGCATGTTTTTCACGATGCGGTCGATGACATTATTGACATTGGTTTTCGCCACCACACCATCGCTCCAATATTTGGTTTGCACGAAATGAGTGATACCGTCTTTTTCGCAAATCAAATCAATGCCGCGATTAGAATTGGCCACGCCTTCGGTTAAGCCGTAATATTCCACGCGCCAGCCTGCACGTTCGTAAAGATAGCCGATATAGCGCTCATAACGGTCACCTGCTTCGCGCTTAGACAAATTGCGGCGGTTGGCATATTCCCATAATTTATGCTCGCGCCCCTTAAGTGCATCTACATCAACTGCCATGCGGGGCGCATCGGCAGCAGTAAAATCAGCCGGAAATACGACGGCACGCAGTGGTGCGGTTAGTGTATTACGCTCTACGGCAGCAACGGCTGCTTGTGGCGTTGTTGATGCAACGGTTTCAACTTCAACCGCATCTTGGTCAGCAACAGACAAAGTTTCGGCTTCGGCCAATGCTGCTTGATTGGATGCCACTTCTTTTACTTCAGCCGCTTGATGATTTTCAGACGGCATCTCTTGTGATGGTGTTTCAGACGGCGTTTGATTAAATATTTCGGTTTCAACAGATTCTACTGCTTCATCATCCTCTTCATCATCTTCGCTTGGCAATTCTTCTTCCACAATCAAACGAGCGTGGCGTTCGAGCAATTCGCTGAACGCGTCCGTCCATTGGCGCCATTCTGGCGAGGCAACTGAATCACCGTATTTTTTATAGAATGCTTCTTCAAAATACATGCGGTATTTGGTCTGCTCTTTACAAATTAGGGCTTCTTCATCGGTAGAAAATTCCGATTTGATTTGCAGTTTGGCCTCCCATTCTGATACTTCACGTTCAAATTCAGTATAAACCGCTTTAATATTATGTAAAGCATCCTCAGAAATATCCGCTCGATTTTGTTCTAATGACACATCTGTATGATTGGCACCCACCGCCACCTGCATTTTTTCTTTCGCCGCCTGACGCGACAACGCATTTTCCTGCTCGAGCTGCTTTTCGGCCTCAAGCTTGGCTTTTTTACGTCGTTCCGCCCAGCTCAATATCACGGCCAAGGCCACAATCAGTAATACAATCAACCCTATGATTAAAATAACATCCATTTTAGATACTTTGTTTTGTATGGTTTAATTTATGCTAAAGGCCGTCTGAATCTTTCAGACGGCATTGGTTTGTTTTACAAAATCGCCAATAAATCCATCGGCGTATCAATACGCGCGTCTTGCAACCACGCTTCTGTGTCGTCGGTTTCGGCGATATAGCCCCAATTAACCAACACTGCTTTCATACCGGCATTTTTGGCTGCCTGCATATCGCGTTCGGCATCGCCCAAATATACGCAATCTTCCGGCTTCACACCGATTTGCTCGCAGGCGTGCAACATCGGTTTCACATTCGGCTTGGCCACGCCACAAGTATCGCCGCTCACCACCACCGCAGGCGGCACGGCAAAACCAAGCTTAGGCACCAACTTATCAGTAAACTGCGCCGGCTTATTGGTGATGATGCCCCATGCCAAGCCGCGTTTATCGAGTTCGCGCAGTAAATCGTTTACCCCTTCAAACAACACGGTTTCATCGGCGTAGCATTCATCATAGCGGTCAAGAAAAGCCTGCCGCCATTGCGGATGCTCGGGATGCTCGGGCGTGATACCCGCGCCCATTTTCAGCAAACCATTGGCACCATGACTGGCAAACGGGCGGATTTCATCCATCGTTTTCTCGGCCAAACCATTGGCGCGCAGTACAAAATTCAATGCACCGCCCAAATCCAGCGCGGTGTCGGCAAGTGTGCCGTCTAAGTCGAATAATACGGCTTGGGTCATGAATCTTCCTTATAAAAAAAGGCCGTCTGAACAGATGTAAACTTCAGACGGCATATTTTAACAGATTTTAATGATGTTCGCCCTGCGCATATCGGCAACCGTTTTACAAATGGCACACTTGCTTTTCAGACGGCCTTTCCTGCCTTCAAGCTCTGCTCAAAATCTTCCAGCATAGCCAGTTCAAACGCACTAAAACCTGCCTTTTCCCGCGCTTCGATATTCACATAGCCACGGAAAATAAACATATCGTAACGCGCAATCAATTGGCGGAATAAAGCAATCGGTTCCAAACCGCGCTCACGGCATAAATACTGATACCAATGATTACCAAATTGCACATGGCCGACTTCATCGCGGTAAATGATGTCCAACACGGCACACGTTTCCGCATCGCCGCGCTGCTCCACTTTCGCACGAATCCCCGGTGTCACGTCCAAACCACGCGCTTCCAACACGCGCGGCACCAAGGCCATACGCAGCAAAGGATCATAAGCGGTTTTATAGGCCATGTCCCACAAATGGTTGTGTGCCTCAAAATCGCCATAATCAAAACCATAATGGCGCAAACGATCGCGCATCAGGTTGAAATGGTAAACTTCTTCTTTCGCCACCTGTATCCAATCGCGGGTAAACTGCGCCGGCATCAGGCGGAAACGGTAAGCCGCATCTAAAGCCAGATTGATGGCATTAAATTCAATATGCGCAATCGCGTGCAACAGCGCACCATACCCTTCCGGCGTGGTCATCTTGCGCGGCTTTACCGCCGAAGCAGGCACCAAATCCGGCTTTTGCGGCCGACCGGCAAAACGAAAGTCCAAAGGCGGATGTGTGCCGTCATCGATTAACTCGGCATGTTGGATTTCGGCAAACAATTGATTGGTCAACGCGCTTTTCTCATCGGGATCATTGAATAGCAAAGCACGCTCAAGCAAAGCATAAGGGCTGTAAGGCATGATGTTTCTCAAAACGATGGAAGCCTTATTATAACGCGATATGTTTTCAGACGGCCTTCACAAATGCCGTCTGAAAACTCATAAAAAACCGGCTCTTTTCAGAGCCGGTTGGTTTTCATCGCAAGCGATTAGAATTTGTATTGCGCACCGATACCCAAGTAGTCGGCACCTTTCCATTTCACGCCATCATCGCCGTTGCGTTTGAAGTAGTGATCGTAGTCGGCACGAACTGCCCAGTTATCAGTCAGGTCGTAAGTTGCGCCTACACCTGCAGTAGCACGGGCTTTGGTTTCTTTATCACCATCACCACGTTGCTGCACAGCGGCCACACCGGCTTTGGCAAACAAGCGTGCTTTATCGGTGACATTGGCACCGGCAGTCAGACGTGCAGCGGCAGTGTGGTTACGCACTTCTACGCTGTCTTCACCATCAACAGATTGATATTTGAGTTTATCGCCACCTTGGTAGTAAACTTCCGCGCCCAACAAATCATTGAATTGCGCACCCACACCGATTTGGCCGGCGGCAACAGTATCGCGATCGTTAAAGTTGTGGTCGGCTTCGCTGGTTGAAATACCATCACGCAAAGCACCAACGCTACCGAATACATAAGGGCGTACACCACTTGATTGGGTTGCAGCAACCACAGGGGCAGCTACCACAGGGGCAGCAGCAACCGGAGCCGGTTTAGGCGCAGGAATTGCTACCGGACGCGGTGCATTGCCAGAGAACCAGTTGTCACATTGTTTCATCGAAGCGCGAACCGGCTTGCCTGCAGCATCCAAATACACGTTTACGGCCATATCCGGGCTGTAAGGCACATATTTGCCTTGCAACGCTTTTGATACGCCATCGCGACCCAATTTGTGGCCAACACCCAAGTCACATGCGCCCAAGCGGTATTGCGGGCCTAAATCTTTCAAAGTGGCTGTTTGCACAGACGCTTCACCGGCGCGTTTCAAAGCCGGTTTGTGCGTGAAAGATTCATAAAATTTAGCGGTGCCGTTCAACACAGCGGCATCACATTCGGCTGCGGTATCGTAGCCTTGGTTGCCATGGGCATCAGTCACCATGCCTGCTTGTGCTTCCAGAGAAACAAAAGAAACACCAATTGCAGCCAAAGCGGCCAAAAGTTTCGTATTTTTCATATTCAACGCTCCATATAATTGGAAAAATAAGCCACCGCCATGCCTAATGGATAGCAGCAACTCATGCAATCATCTTAATACGGCGTTTTTTATTTGGCTAATTTCTACCGCCAAAACATGACAAACCACAGCCTAAATTGGCGCGTTTGCAACAAATTCTCAATCTTAAGATTCAGTAAAGATGCTGATAAATCGACAAAATACGCCATTTTTGCAGTTAAAAAAATGTGAAAAAATATCCGCTTACCCACATAAAAACAACCAAGATTCAACTCCCTAAACCCAAATTCACACCTTTACAAAAATTAAATGCACATACCGCCCCTTGTAAGCCACGAAATTACGCCTATACTTAAGCCATCTTCCCCTAAACGAAGGAAACGCAGTATGAAACAACAAACCCTTTTGAAATGGATTGCAGCTGTCGGCATGAGCGCAGCCATCGGCTTGGCTCAAGCAGGTGCAGTGGATGCCCTGAAAAAATTCAACAGCGATTCAGACGGCATCAGCGGCAACTTCAGCCAAACCGTCAAAAGCAAAAAGAAAACCCAAACCACCCACGGCACTTTCCAAATTCTGCGCCCGGGTCTGTTTAAATGGGAATACACCAAGCCTTACAAACAAACCATCGTGGGCGACGGCAAAACCATCTGGCTTTACGATGTCGATTTAGCCCAAGTAACCAAATCATCACAAAACCAAGCCATCGGCGACAGCCCTGCCGCGATTTTGTCCAACAAAACCGCACTCGACAGCAGCTACACGCTGAAAGAAGACGGCTCAGCCAATGGCATTGATTACGTTTTGGCCACACCGAAGAAAAACAACGCCGGCTATCAATACATCCGCATCGGCTTCAAAGGCGACACCTTGGCCGCCATGCAATTGAAAGACAGCTTCGGCAACCAAACCACGATTAACTTCAGTGGCTTGAACACCAAACCTAATCTGTCGCGCAACGCATTCAAATTCACTCCGCCTAAGGGTGTTGATGTGTTAAGCAATTAATTTATTTAAGTTTAAAGGCCGTCTGAAAGATTTCAGACGGCCTTTTGATGTATATCCTGTGGTTTTAGCAACTTACCTTAAGCCATGCGTTGTGTTTTCCGTTTCAACAACACACCACTTTCAATATGGTGCGTAAACGGAAATTGATCGAACAATGCCGCGCGTTCGATGCTATGGGTTTGCGTAAGCTTCTCGAGATTGCTGCGCAAGGTTTCGGGATTGCAGGAAATGTAAATCACGTTGTCGAATTGCGCCACGAGTTTCAACGTTTCGTCATCAATACCGGCGCGGGGCGGATCGACGAAAATGGTGGAAAACTGATAATCCGCCAACACCACGCCCTGCTCTTGCAGGCGGCGGAACTCGCGGTTTTGGGTGTAGGCTTCGGTAAATTCTTCGGCCGACAATCGGGCAATTTTGACGTTGTGGCTTTGGTTGGCTTCAATGTTCCACAGCGCGGCGTTGACCGATGTTTTCGAGACTTCGGTCGCCAATACGCGTTGGAACTGCTTGGATAAAGGCAGGGTAAAATTACCGTTGCCGCAATAAAGCTCAAGCATATCGCCGCCCAAACCTTCTGCGGATTCACACGCCCATGCCAGCATTTTTTCGCACACGCGCGCATTGGGCTGGGTGAAGCTGCCTTCGATTTGGCGGTAATGAAAATCCTGATTGCCGACACGCAAGGTTTCTGTGACGAAATCTTGGGTCAACACCAGCTTTTGCCCACGGCTGCGGCCGATAATCCACACGCCCAATTGCTCTTGCAAGGTACGTGCAGCAGCTTCCCATTCGGCATCGAGCTTTTTGTGGTAAATCATGGTAACCAACATTTCGCCGCTAAGCGTGGCCAAAAATTCAACTGCGTACCAACGGTTTTTCAAAATCGGCTGTTCGTTGACTGCGGCAATCAGGTGCGGCATCAAAGCGTTGATGGCGGTATCGGCGGCATCAAATTGGTCGCAACGCACCAAGCTCGCGCCGCTGGCCTTTTGCCCGCGCTCGAACATGGCGTAAAAAATCTCGTCACCTTCGTGCCATACGCGGAATTCGGCGCGCATACGGTAATGCTGTTCCGGCGATTCAAATACTTGGATTTCGGGAAAATCGAATCCTTGGAATAATTCTGTCAAATAGCGGATTTTGTCGTTTAACTGCTGTTGGTAAGCGCTCATTCTTTTTTGGCTCTGTGTAGGGATTAGGCTCGGATTATAACCCAATAGGCCGTCTGAAAACATGGCTTCAGCTTTTGGGATAATTTATTGCTTATTATTTAAGCAGCTTAATTTTCTCTTTTGTTTTCAAACCATCATCTGATTTATCCACAAGGATTACACAGAAAATTCGGCCGGGAATTGGGATAGATTGCACCACATATATGTGGATATAGTCGTTTAAAACCAATTATGCCAAACAAAAAGCCGTCTGAAACTTTTCAGACGGCCTTGATGAAGTTTATCGCGATTTCAAGCGATTAGGCTTCCATTTGCGCTGCTTGGATGGCAGTCAGCGCGATGGTGTACACGATGTCGTCAACCAATGCACCGCGCGACAAGTCGTTTACCGGTTTGCGCAAACCTTGCAGCATTGGGCCCACGCTCAATACGTTGGCATTGCGTTGAACGGCTTTGTAAGTACAGTTGCCGGTGTTCAAATCCGGGAACACCAACACAGTCGCCTGACCAGCAACCGCGCTGTTTGGCGCTTTGGATTTGGCCACGCTTGGTACGGTAGCGGCATCGTATTGCAATGGGCCGTCAATCGCCAAATCAGGGCGTTTTTGTTGCGCGATTTGGGTGGCTTGTGCCACGGCTTCTACGTCAGGGCCGGCGCCTGAAGTGCCAGTTGAGTAAGAAATCATCGCGACTTTCGGCTCGATACCGAAGGCTTTGGCTGAATCGGCAGACTGAATGGCGATGTCGGCCAATTGTTCAGGCGTTGGGTTCGGATTCACCGCGCAGTCGCCATAAACCAAAACTTGGTTTGGCAGCAACATGAAGAAAATGCTCGATACCAAGCTTGCGCCCGGTGCGGTTTTAATCAATTGCAATGCAGGGCGGATGGTGTTGGCGGTGGTGTGTACTGCGCCGGAAACCAAGCCGTCCACATCGTTTTGCGCCATCATCATGGTACCCAAAACTACGGTATCTTGCAGCTGCTCACGCGCCTGCTCTTCGGTCAGACCTTTGCTCTTACGCAATTCGCACATCGGCGCAACGTATTGCTCGATCAAATCGGCAGGATCGATGATTTCCAAAGAATCCGGCAAGTTGATGTGGCGCTCTTTGGCCACGGCTTCCACTTCAGCACGCGGCGCCAGCAATACGCAGCGGGCAATGCCTTTTTCATGACAAATCGCCGCCGCTTGCACGGTGCGCGGTTCAGCACCTTCCGGCAACACGATGCGTTTGTTGGCTTTGTGGGCGGTGTCCATCATGTTTACGCGGAATTGCGATGGTGATAAGCGGTTTCTACCGCGGTTGGCCAATTCGTTCACATCGCCCAATTGCTCGGTTGAACCAAAGAAGGTCAAACCGGTTTGCTCGGCAGCGGCTTTACCCACGCCCGGTGCGGCATTGTCCAACACGAAACCGGCCAATACGCCCGGCGCGGTGATGTAAGATTGCTTAGCCAGATTCAATTTTTGCACGATGTCGTCAACGTCGGTTTCGCACAATTCGTTTTCTTCGTCGCACGCGCCCACGGCAAACACCACCGCTGCATCCAACGACAAGGCCAATTCAAAGTTTTTGGTGGCCAAGAATACTTTATCCGCATTTGGACGAATGCCTTTAATGACCACGTTTTCCGCGTTCATTTCGCTGATTTTGCCCACCAGCGCGTCCAACCAGTCGTCGCTTTTACCTTGCGCCAACAGCTTTTCGCCAAAGCCGTTTTCATCTAATGCGCGCAGGGCTTGGGCATTCGGCAATGCATCCGCCAAAGCCTGAGTGGTCGCCCAGCTGTCGATGCGGGCGGAAACGGGTACAACCAATACGTTTGACATGTTTGTTCCTTTTCGTGGGGATAAAAAAGATAAATTCGCGCCCATTTTAGCACTTCAGCGCAGCGGTTTACACCGATTACAACGGAATTTCAGGTTAAATCGACTTAACTTTGTTTGAAATCAGATAAAATTGACGATTCATATCTACATAAACGAAGTAAGGCCGTCTGAAAGGATAATACTTTCAGACGGCCTTGATGCTTATTTCGTTTCTTCCATCACCATCAATCGCCCATCGCCGCGAGCAACTCGGCTTGATGCTCGGCAATCAGTGCATTGGTCAATTCTTCCAAATCGCCATCCATGATGAAATCAAGCTTGTGCAAGGTCAGGTTGATGCGGTGGTCGGTGACGCGGCCTTGCGGGTAGTTGTAGGTGCGGATGCGTTCGCTACGGTCGCCGCTGCCGATTAAGCTCTTGCGCTCGGCAGCTTCTTTGGCTTGGGCTTCGCGCTTTTGGGCATCGTTCAAACGCGCCGCCAACACTTTCATCGCCTGCGCTTTATTGGCGTGTTGGCTACGGCCGTCTTGGCATTCAACCACCATGCCGGTCGGCAAGTGGGTAATGCGCACGGCGGAATCGGTTTTGTTGATGTGCTGACCGCCTGCGCCTGATGCGCGGAACGTATCGATGCGCAAATCAGCGGCGTTTAATTCAATGTCTTCCAACTCATCGGCTTCAGGCATCACGGCCACGGTACACGCCGATGTGTGGATGCGGCCTTGGCTTTCGGTAGCAGGAACACGCTGCACGCGGTGGCCGCCGGATTCAAATTTCAGACGGCTATATGCACCCAAGCCGACAATACGGGCAATCACTTCTTTATAGCCGCCCAACTCGCTTTCGTTGGCCGACACGATTTCCACCTGCCAGCGGTTGCGTTCGGCATAGCGGCTGTACATACGCAATAAATCGCCGGCAAACAAAGCCGCTTCATCGCCACCGGTGCCGGCGCGCACTTCGATGAAAATGTTTTTGTCGTCATCGGCATCTTTAGGCAGCAGCAGTTTTTGCAGCTCGACATCCAATTCTTCAATCAGCGCATTGGCCGCTTCGATTTCTTCGGCGGCAAACTCTTTCATATCCGGATCGGCCAACATTTCCTGCGCCTCCACCACATCGCTTTGCGCCTGCTGATATTTTTGGAACACTTCTACCACCGGCGTCAGCTCGGCGTGTTCGCGCGTGAGCTTGCGGTAATTGTCCATATCGTCGGTGGCTTCGGGCTGGCCAAGCAGATGGGTAACTTCTTCCAAACGTTCGCTAAGTTGTTGTAATTTTTCTAAAATAGACGGTTTCATATTTTTTCCAAGACAAAGGCCGTCTGAAACATGGGTTCAGACGGCATGAATGGGCGTTATTATAAAGTGTTTTCGCGTAAATTCAAAAGATTACTGTCGGGCAGCAACAGTATTTAACAAACTGTCGATATTACTTTCCGTCTGCCGCGCGATTTCCGCTAAATCAACTCCACTTAATTCCGCTGAAATTTCCGCAATTCGCCGCAAATTGGCAGGCGTATTGGTTTGGTTGTGCAACATAAACGGGCTGTCGGTCTCCAATACCATATCCTGCCAAGCCAGTTTCGCCACCACTTGGCGCACTTTTTTCGCGTTGCGATTGAGCAAAAGCGAGCCGATGCCGATTTTAAAGCCGCAACGCAGCAAAATCTGCGCCTCTTCCACGCTGCCGGAAAACGCGTGCGCAATGCCGCCTTGGGTAAAGCCGGTCTGCTTCACCGCCTCGGCAATCGCGGCGGTGGCTCTGATATTGTGCACAATCACCGGCCTTTGCCATCTTTGCGCCAATTCAAGCTGGCGGCTAAATACGTCGATTTGCTGCTGCTTTTGCGTTTCAGATGGCCTGTTCACCAGAAAATCCAAGCCGGTTTCACCCACCCATGCTTGCGGATATTGCCGTAATAAGCGCTCGAGTTCGGCAAAATCCTGCAGCGTGGCATTTTCGGCAAGCCACGGATGAATGCCCAAGGCAATGTGCACACGCTGTTCAGACGGCGTGTTCATCGCCAATAATTGCACCACATCTGCCCAATCGCTGCGCTGCGTGGCAGGCACGATAAAGCGCGTCACGCCCTGCTCGGCCGCTTGCACCAAAACGTCGGGCAAACGGTCACGCAAGGCGGGATCGGCAAGGTGGCAATGGCTGTCGGTAAAATGCATGGTTAGGCCGTCTGAAAGAATATCTGCGTTGGGAAACCGTTTCAGACGGCCTCAAGCAAACCGAGTGTGTGTAAGGTGTTTTGCAGGATTGCGGCGTTCCATTGATTCGATACCGCCAAGGTTAACAGCGCGGTGGCGGTTTCCAAATTGCACTTACCGCCGTTTATTACACCGGCTTGCCGCAACGCACTACCCTGTGCATACACCGCAGCGGCGCAACCTTGCGGCACTTGGCTGATATTGAGCAACAAGCCGCCACGTTCGGTAAAGCGTTGCACTGCTTGGATAAACGCGGCATCGCTTGGTGCATTGCCGTGGCCGTAGCTTTGCAACACCACGGCTTGCGCATCGGTGTGCAACAGGCCGTCTGAAGAATATTGCGCGCTGAAACCGGGAATCAGTGTTTGGCAAACGACTTTCGCTTGCGTATCGAGCAATAGGATATTGAGGCCGTCTGAAACGGATTGAGTACATTCAGACGGTCTTGCCAGCCATTGCCAGCCGCTTGATTGCTGCCATTGTGCAAGTGCGCCGAAATGTGGATTGTCGAATCCGGCAGCGGTTTCCGTGCTAACTTTGCTGCTGCCGACAGCAGGAAACACTTTGCCGTTAAACGCAATCAGCACTTGCGGCAAGGCCAGTTCAAATGCGGCAACGGCGGTGGCCAAGTTCAGCGGCGCATCGCTGTCGGGTGCGTCATACGGCCATTGCGAGCCTGTCAATATCACCGGTTTATCCAAGCCTTGCAAGGCAAGCGCGAGCAGGTTGGCGGTGTAGGCCATGGTGTCGGTGCCGTGCAAAATCAGTATGCCGTCGTATTGCGGAATTTTTTCAGCCAGCAATGCCAGCCAGTCGCACCAATGGGTTAGATTCACCGCCGATGAGTCAATCAATGGATTGCACACATGCCAGTCAAACTGAAGGCCGTCTGAAAACGGTTGCAGGGCTTTGCCGACCAAATCGGTATCGGGGCGCAAACCGTCGCTGCTGCTGCGCATACCGATGGTGCCGCCGGTGTAGAGAACAAAAATTTTTTGCATCATGGGGGTTTACCTTTGAAATGAGGCCGTCTGAAAGCAGTTACTCTGCCTTCAGACGGCCTATTGTAACGATATTTGTGATTGTGGTTCAAATCCGGCCTATTTTGCTAAGACCGGCCTTCACACGAACTGGTTTTCAAGCATATGGCGCGAATCAATTCGCCGACTTCGATTTTCTTCGATTTTACCGTTGCGGTTACGCTCGAGTTGTTTGAATGCGCCGGCATCACCTGCTTCAAAATCCAAGATTAGACCGGTCGTATCGACATTTATCCATTCGTTAGCCTCAACATGTCGTCACCCAATCAGGTTCGTATGCTTGCGCAGGGAGTGCGGCACTCAACAGCAAAGCCGTTAATCTCCATTTAATTGTCCCATTCCCATTGTTCTCTTTATTCGTGCTCTATCATCATGAATACAGCCACCTTTTCCGATGAGCCAATGTCCTTAAATGGCAAACTATACCGAGATATGGCCATAAAAAAAGCATCTGAACGTCAGATGCTTTTAATAAATAAAGTTTCCGAAAAATTTAAATATCGGCTTTAGCCTCGGCCTTTGCTTTTGCTGCAGCATTTGCTCTGCGCTTACGGCGCAATTCCGCCAACTTCTCGTGGTAGAAACGACTACGCTGGCGTTTGCGCCACCAAAACCACAGCAATACGGCAGCGCCGATACCGATTACTACAAACAAACCGGATTGGAAACTGTGCACTTTTGCCATCAGCCAATCGATATTATTGGCACCATAATCACCCAAATACACCCACACCGGTACGGAAATCAAGGCAGCCAAACCATCCATCATCAAAAAGCGCATGTAGGAAACTTTTCGGCTGATGCCGGCGGTGATGTAAATCGGCGTGCGCAAACCCGGCAGGAAACGGGCAACAAACAACACCCAGTTGCCATATTTATCAAATTTTTCCTGCACCTGAGCATACCGCTTCGGCGTCATTACGCGGGCGATCGGTTTAAATTGAAGAATTTTGTGTCCCCAAATGCGGCCGGCAGCAAACATACAGCCATCACCAGCCAATACACCCAACATGCCGACCAACACCATAATATGCACATTGGTATAGCCCAAACCAGAAATTACACCGCCGGTTACCAGTGTAATATCTTCCGGAATCGGTACACCGAAACCGCATGCCAGCAGCACTAAAAAGACTGCGGCATAACCGTATTCAACGAAAAAGGCTTCCAAAAACGCAAACATCGGCAGGAGGTTCTCACAGTGAAGTAGTTATTCTGGCAGACCGTTTCAGACGGCCTGATATTTGAATGCGGTATAACCGCCGGTTGAGTATCGCTATTCTATCAATAGATAAGGCCGTCTGAAAGCATAACAAGCCAATTTCATCAAATATTCATCAAATTAACCAAACACAACAAAAAAGGCAGCTCGATTCAGCCGCCTTTCGCCATTGATTACAATGGAATTATTTTTTCGCACCCTGAATCGCTTCAGCGATGCGCTCAGCACCTTTTTGCGCCCAGTCGGCTTGTTTGGCTTCCACCATCACGCGCACCACAGGCTCGGTACCGGAAGCGCGCAACACCACGCGGCCTTTGCCTTCCAGCTCTTTTTCCACTTCAGCCAATACGTCTTTTGACGCTTCCTGCCAGTTTTGGCCTTTTTGGATGCGCACGTTAATCATGGTTTGTGGGAACGGCTGCCAATCGGCGCACACGGTGGCCAAATCCTTCCCCAAAATGCGCAATGCCGCCAACACCTGTAAAGCTGAAATCAGGCCGTCGCCGGTATTGTGTTTGTCCATGCACAAAATATGGCCGCTGGCTTCGCCGCCAATCAACCAGCCACGTTGGTGTAATTGTTCCAACACATAACGGTCGCCGACTTTGGCGCGGCAGAAGTTTACGCCCTGCTCGTTCAGAGCAATTTCCATCGCCATGTTGGTCATCACGGTGCCAACCACGCCGCCGATTTCGATGCCTTCGCGCGCACGGGCTTTGGCGATAACGTAAATCAGACTGTCACCATCGTACACTTTGCCGTTTTTATCGACCATCATCAGGCGGTCGCCGTCGCCATCCAAGGCAATGCCGTAGTCGGCTTCATTTTGTAATACAGCCGCTTGCAGGGTTTTGGTATGGGTAGCGCCACATTTTTCATTGATGTTGTAACCGTTTGGCTGATTCCCGATGGAAATGACTTGCGCCCCCAATTCGTGGAAGACTTTTGGCGCAACATCATAACCCGCACCGTTGGCGGTATCGACCACCAATTTCAAGCCCCGCAAATCCAAACTAGCTGGGAAGGTCGATTTACAGAATTCGATATAACGGTCATCAGCCCCGCTGATTCGACGTGCGCGCCCCAGTTTGTCAGACGGCAGGGTTTGCATTTCCTGATCGATTTTGGCTTCAATTTCCAACTCAATTTCATCAGAAAGCTTCACGCCGCCTTCGGCAAAGAATTTGATACCGTTGTCGGAATAAACATTGTGTGACGCGGAAATCATCACACCGGCCGACAAACGCAACGCGCGGGTCAGATAAGCCACGCCCGGAGTCGGCAGCGGGCCGGTTTGAATCACGTTGACACCGGCTGCGGTGAAACCGGCAATCAGCGCCGCTTCCAGCATATAGCCGGAAATACGTGTGTCTTTACCGATTAACACGGTCGGCTTTTGCTCGGCATCATGTTGCACCAGCACCTGACCGGCGGCATAGCCCAGTTTCAACACAAATTCAGGGGTAATCGGAAATTGACCCACTTCACCACGCACACCGTCGGTACCAAAATATTTTTTTGCCATGGAGATTGCTCCGTTATTCAAAAGTAAGAAAAATTATATAAGAATATATAAGAAAAATTATAAAAGAGATAGATAACCCAACAGACGAAATCTGCCTAACGCGATTAGATGCCGTCTGAAAGGTATGGTTTCATTACACTTGTATTTCAGACGGCTTTAAGCTATTTACCCATCGCTTAAACGCCCAACACCTGCCACACTTTCAACGCATCCGAAGTGGCCTTTACATCATGCACACGGATAATCTGCGCACCACGCGCCACGGATGCCAATGCCGCCGCCACGCTGCCGTGAACGCGTTCAGACGGCGTGTTTTCACCGGTTAATTCGCCAATCATGCGTTTTCGCGACACGCCAATCAACATCGGCAAACCGGTGGCCTGCATCAATTCGGGCAAATGGCGCATCAAAGCGATATTGTGTTGCAGCGTTTTGCCGAAGCCAAAACCCGGATCAAGCGTGATGCGTTCGGCAGCAATACCGGCTTGGGCACACACCGCCACGCGTTCATTTAAATAACGCGCCACTTCGCCGACCACATCTTGATACTGCGGATTATCCTGCATATTTTCCGGCAAACCCTGCATGTGCATCAGGCAAATCCCGATGTCGGGATAACGCGCCAATACGTCCACCGCACCTTCGTCCGTCAACGCAGCCACGTCATTGATAATGTCCACACCACCTTGCGCTAATGCCTGCTGCATCACCACAGCGCGGCGCGTATCCAAGCTCACCGGTACATTCCATTTACCGATTTCCGCCAACACCGGCTGCACACGTTGCCATTCTTCTTCGGGGGAAACAAAATCCGAGCCCGGGCGCGTGGATTCGCCGCCGATATCAAGAATATCCGCCCCATCTTTCAACAACTGCTCGGCGTGTCGTAAGGCCGTCTGAACATTTTGCGAATAAGTGCCGCCGTCTGAAAACGAATCCGGCGTGAGATTCACAATCCCCATGATTTTCGGCGCGACCAAATCAATCTTAAAACGCCCTGCCTGCCAGATGGTTTGCGTCATAAATCTTTCCTTCTCTCAAACGGCTACACATAAACGCGACATTATAACAGGCCGTTTGAAAGCGTTAAATATTCAGATGGCCTGATAATAGAATTGTCAACAATCTTGGTTTATGCCAAAATCCGATTCATCAAAACCATCCCCCTTATTTTCTTGAGCAATTCAAAGGAAACATCATGTACCAGCATGTCGAATTCTACCCCGGCGACCCGATTCTAAGTTTGGTCGAAGTGTATAACAACGATGCCCGTCCGGGAAAAGTCAATTTAGGCATCGGCATTTATTTTGACGATGAAGGCAAAATGCCGGTGTTGCAATCGGTGCGTCAGGCGGAAGTGAAACGTGCGGCTGAACCGCGCACCAGCCCTTACCTGCCGATGGAAGGCTTGGCCGCGTATCGTGAGGCGGTGCAGCATTTGTTGTTCGGCAAAGACCATGCTGCCGTGAAAGAAAAACGCATCGCCACCATTCAAACTTTAGGCGGCTCGGGCGCATTGAAAATTGGTGCCGATTTTATCCACCGTTGGTTTCCCGAGGCAAAAGCCTATGTCAGCGACCCGACTTGGGAAAACCACAAAAGCATTTTTGAAGGCGCAGGCTTTGAAGTTGGCACTTACCCGTATTACGACCCGGCCACCATCGGCGTGAAATTCGATGAAATGGTAGCGTTTTTTGAAACACTGCCGCCAAACAGCGTGCTGATTCTGCATCCGTGCTGCCAAAACCCGACTGGCGTGGACATGACCGAAGCGCAATGGGATAAAGTGTTGGACGTGATTCAGGCGCGTGGTTTGATTGCGTTTATGGACATTGCCTATCAAGGCTTCGGGGAAGATTTGGACAGCGATGCCTACGCCATCCGCAAAGCCGCCGACATGGGCTTGCCACTGTTTGTGAGCAACTCGTTTTCGAAAAACTTATCGCTTTACGGCGAACGCGTCGGCGGCCTGAGCGTGGTTTGCCCGACGCAGGAAGAAGCAGAACTGGTATTTGGCCAATTGAAATTCACCGTGCGCCGCATTTATTCCAGCCCTGCCGCCCACGGTGCCTATATCGCCGCCGATGTGATGAACACGCCGGAATGGTTTGCGCTGTGGCAAAGCGAAGTGTATGGCATGCGCGACCGCATCCGTGCTATGCGTCAGCGTTTGTATGAGGTGTTGAGCGCAAAAATTCCGGATAAAGATTTCAGCTACTTCATCAAGCAGCGCGGCATGTTCAGCTACACCGGTTTGACCGAAGCGCAAGTTATCCGTTTGCGCGAAGAATTCGGCGTGTATCTCTTGGTTTCTGGTCGCATGTGCGTGGCGGGATTGAATCCGAGCAACGTCGAATATGTGGCCGATGCCTTTGCCGAAGTCTTAAAATAAGGCGATAATTTGAAGTAAATCAAAAGGCCGTCTGAAAATACTTCTCTTTTCAGACGGCCTCTTACATAATAAGCTTTTTGGCGCACCCGACTGGGATCGAACCAGCGACCTTCAGCTTCGGAAACTGATGCTCTTCCAACTGAGCTACGGGTACAGAAAAACGTAAGATTAGCTTAAATTCGGGTATTTGGCAAAATTAATGTACCAAGTGAATGAAAGGCTACACACAGCAACAAAAATCAATCTGCAGAATATTTATATATTACAAACTCTTAACTCATATAAAATTTTTATTTTTAAAGTTTTTTGCAGAATTTCGAGCAGATAGATTGGAAAGCACCTGTTAATTCAGTATAATCCAGCAAAATATTGTTAATTCCGTTTAACAAACCAAATATAACCTTATAGCACAACCTAACCTAACGGCGAGGCCTACCAAATGAAACAACTCAGTAACAGCAAAGCCCAAGGCTCAGCATTGTTCACCCTTGTGAGCGGTATCGTTATTTTGCTCGCGACCGTATTCTTCCTGATCAAACTGGCCGGCAGTGCATCATTCAGCGATGTCGACCAAACCACCGAATCAGCCACCCAAACCCGTATTCAGCCGACCGGCCAAATTGTGTTGGGCGACGGTATTCCGGTAGGCGAACGCCAAGGCGAAGCTATCTTCAATAAAATCTGTATCCAATGTCACGCGTCTGACAGCAACGTACCAAATTCGCCAAAATTGGAAAACAACGCCGACTGGGCGCCACGCATTGCTCAAGGTTTCGATACCCTGTTCAACCACGCGCTTAACGGTTTCAACGCCATGCCTGCCAAAGGTGGCGCGGCTGACTTGACCGACCAAGAATTGAAACGCGTCATCGTATTTATGGCCAACAAATCAGGCGGCTCTTTCCCTAATCCTGACGAAGCCGCTGCCCCTGCTGAAGCTGCTGCTTCAGATGCCTCTACGGCCGAAGGCGAAGCCACTGCAGCACCTGCAGAAGCAGCCCCTGCTGCCGAAGCTGCTGCACCAGCCACAGCCGGTGTTGACGGCAAAGCAGTTTACGACGGTTTGTGCATGGCCTGTCACGCTTCAGGCGTAGCCGGCGCCCCTAAAGTCGGCGATGCTGCTGACTGGAAAGAACGCTTGGCACAAGGTAAAGACACTTTGTACAAACACTCAATCGAAGGCTTTACCGGTAAGAAAGGCATGATGCCTGCTAAAGGCGGCAACCCTTCATTGACCGACGAAGAAATCAAAGCTGCTGTAGATTACATGATTAAATAATCCTGCTGCGATTTAAATATGAAAAAATGCACCGTTAACGCGGTGCATTTTTTTATTGCAACATTTCAATTCATTCCAATCAAAAAATTCTATTTTAAACATCACAATTTGAGTACAGTTCGAAGCAAACAAACACAGAAAACGTAAACATATCAAAAAGATAGGCAAGCTTTCGAACAGCGCATAACGAAGAAATGTGCCAAAGATGGGGAGGAGTTTACAAAGGTCTCAGGCCGTCTGAAAACATAATTTCAGACGGCCTTGATTTATCATATAGAAAATTAGTCTAAGCTGCTCACCACACCATTTGCTCCCGAGGCTACCGATAATCGGTACAACACTTCTTGCGGCATATCGCTGTGCCACAAGCCGGTAATATTGGCAATCACAGGAAGATGGGTGACTTTACGCACGCGCACAATCGCGTCGACATCCAAGCGGTAAGTGTGCTCCGGCTCGAAGCTCAACGTACCGGCTTCACCCAAGATAATATGATGATTACCACGCAAAGCGATGTGTTCGGCTGCCACCAGCCAATCATCGACACGATGGTGCTTGTCTTTGCACAATACCACCGGCGTATTCAGACGGCCTACTTCATCCTGCAAGGCACGGTTGCTCATCAATTCGCCACCCAAATACAAAATATCCGCTTGCGCCGCCAAAGCCGATTCGATTTGGCGCACATCACGAATGCGCACCAACACCGGCTTGCCCGCTTCGTGAATATGCTCAATTTCCTGCTGCATGGCAATGATTTGCGCTTTTTCGCTGCTGTTGTCCACATCGGCATATGGTCTGGCCGACATAAAAAACGGGTCGATAAACACCGCATCGGCATCTGATTTAAAGCCGACAGCAATATCGAGCATTTTTTCACCGCCAAACACCACGCCGCGAACGGTAATCCGGCTATCTTGCGGCTGCGCTTCACGGCTAATGATTTTCCAATCATTCAACACCCGAATCGCCCGTTCTACTTCCGGCAGACGCTCCAATTCATTCGGATGAAATACGCGCTCATCGCCAACCGCACCGATAATGGTGCGCTCTTCACCTTGGGAAACATGCTCCTGCAAACCGCGGCTGCGGATGCACTCAATCACACGCGTTACCGCTTCGGCCGAAGCCTGTTTTTGCATCACAATAATCATTTTGCGCTCCCTGATATCGAAATCTGATATTAACATATTTTACAGATCGTCCGCAGGCTTTGTAAAAGCGAGATTTAACCATGGCTTCAACCCATATCCGCACAAAAATACAGACATATCATTTAAATAAACAGGCTGCCTATACGGGACATAACTTTGCAAAGCCTAGGTTTACTTGAATATGCCTTATATCGTTCACCTTCCCACTTTACATTTCCTGCATAGCCCATGTGTTATACTACATTTCTGATTGTATGCCCCTTTCTTTTTTTATGTTAAACCGTTTGCTGAATTCAGGAAAATTCTGGCTGAAAGCCGTCTTTTTCAGTTTACTGATCTCATTTTTGATGTTTGTCAGCCTGTATGCATCGGTTTACCATTTTCTCAACGCCGAGCGTATTCAGCAGTTTGCCCAAGAAAGCTTGGGACAAACCGAACGCAGCATCCGTTTCGACAAAAACATTACACGCAAACTGTTACCCCGCCCAACCATCACCTTAAACAATCTGATCATCAGCCGGCCAGGAAGTACAGAGGCTGCCATTCACATCAAAGAAATGAAGATTGGTTTGGCTTGGCAAAGTTTGTGGGCAGATAGCCCTGTTATTGAAAAATGGATAGTTTCCGGTGCGGATGCCACCTTGCAACGCACGCAAGACGGCAAATGGAGCCTACAAGACATTTGGCAACAACAAAGCCGCAACGCCAATCTTAACCGGCTGATTATTGAAAACAGCACCTTACGCTTGCGCCTGATTAACAGTGAATACCTGATCGAACAATTCGGTTTAAATGCCAAAGCCCCCGATGCAGGCACGCGTGAATTCGGCATCAGCGGCAATTTCAATCACAGCAAAATACCGGTTTCGTGGAAAGGTTCTGGTTTGCTGGCAACCGCCACCAACGGTTGGAATATCCCTAAATTCCATTTAAATGCTGAAGGCCGTCTGAATGATGAAATCATCAAAGTCACCGCTGACAGCGCGCTTACCTGGCTGCCGAAACAAAGCTCATTGCAGGCAAGTAATCTTTCCCTGCGTGCCGACAGCTCCTACCGTGACTTCCACCTGACTGCGCAAGTACCTCAGCTAGTTTTCGATACTGATCATGTCTTTGTGAGCACATTCAACAGCGCATTCACCGCTGGCAGCGAAGCTGACCAATGGAGCGGCTCATTGAAATTGGATAAAGGCAACCTGATCAACGGCAAGGCTTCACTGGAAGGCTTTAAGCTCAATGCCAATCACCGCACCGCACAATGGCAAACCAATCTTTCCGTTTCCGGGCCTTTGGTTTGGCAAAAAACCGACGGTTTAAAATCCGATGCCATCCACATTACCACCATGCAGGATACGGTTAACCGCGCACCTCGACCACGCTACATCAGCTTACTCGACGGCAGCTTCAGCCTGACTGATTTCAGGCATTGGCAAGGTAAATTCAATGGCTATTTCGACCGCCAACCGGCTGCCCTCAGCTTAAAATACAGCAATGAAGCCGGCGAAGTGCCGCTGCTTGAAGCCGGTCTCGCCTTGCAAAAACTCTCTCTTGCACCCTACTGGGAAGATTTAGAAGCCCAATCGGGCAATATTTACCCTGAATTTCTCAATGACGACAGCCTGCCCGACATCGAAGCGCAGGTTAAAATCGACAGCATGAATTTTCCCGGTTTGCAGTTGGAAAATGTTGAAACATTGATTTCGGCCAATCGCCAGCACATCGCCTTCACCAATTTCAAAGCCGGTTTATATGGCGGCAAAACCGAAGGCGGCATCAGCATGGCCAACACCACGCCGATTTCTTACCACTTACAGCAAAACGCGCAAGGCGTGCAAATCCGCCCATTACTGCAAGATTTATTCGGCTTTCACAGCTTCAGCGGCATAGGCGATGCGGTGATTGACCTGACCTCCAAAGGCCAAGACCGCCGCAGTTTATTACAGCTTTTAGACGGCACACTCAGCCTGGATGTTTCAGACGGCGCATGGCACGGCATCGACATGAACAACATCTTACAAAGCGGCAATATTAAAAAAGACACCGAAAATAACCTGCAAACGCCGTTTCACCGCTTTTCGCTGCACAGCGTGATTGAAAAAGGCGTCAGCCACCATATCAACACCGAATTATTGTCCGACAGCGTGCGCGTCATCAGCAGCGGTTTTACCAATTTGGAAAAGCAGGAATTATCGGAAGAGCTGCTCATCTACAATGCCCGCAATCCCGATTCGCGCCCTGTGCCGTTGAAAATCAAAGGCTCGGTGCATAATCCTTCGATTACCTTGGATTACGGACAATTAACTGATGGTTTAAGTACCCCGCAAGAAAAGCAAAAAGTCTTGGAAGATACATTCCGCGAGCAATGGAATTGGTTGATTCCAAGGCGAAAATAAAGATAGACTGAGACCTTTGCAAAATCCCCATCTTTGGCACATTTCTTCGTTATGCGCTGCTCGAAAGCTCGCCTATCTTAATGATATGTCTTCGCTTTCTGCACTGCTCTAACTTCGAACTGCACTCAAATCTGGGGATTTTACAAAGGTCTCAAGCCGTCTGAAAGCCAATATTTTACGTTCAAACGGCCTCATTATTTTGACATTCGATTCCACCAACACACCCAAAGCGTTATAATCAAAAATATATTAACTATTGAATAGGCCGTCTGAAACGGCTTTAGGATGATGAACTTATTCCGCTCAACCTTATGGGGCATTGTCGCCCTGTCCGCCGCCGCTGCGTGTGGTTCGTTTATTTTGCAATACATCATCGGCATGAATCCTTGCGTGCTGTGTATTGTGCAGCGTTTAATGGTATTGGCCGTCGGCTTGGTTGCTTTGCTTACCGCATTCAACCGCCAACTATCCGCCGCCGCCCGCACCATCAGCGCATTGTTGGTCAGCATTCCGGCACTTTACGGTATGGGCGTGGCCATTTACCAAATCTGGATTCAAAGTCTGCCCGCCGGTACTGCCCCTGCCTGCGGCGCACCATGGACTTTCCGCCTGCGTGATTGGCCGCTGTTTGACTGGTATGAGCCGATTATTCGCGGTTTTGGCAATTGTGCCGAACCGGATTACGTTTTCGGCGTTGCCTTGCCGGTGTGGAGCATTTTGTATTTTGGCTTTGTGGTAGTATTGGTGTGGTGCATGTGGTTTAAAACCCGTCAAACACGTGTTTGAGATAAATTCAAGGCCGTCTGAAATTTTTCAGACGGCCTATCCAATAAAAAAAGCAGACTGATTTCAGTCTGCTTTTTTCTCATGCTTACTACCCAACAGGATTTATTCCAAATCCAATACGGCGGAAGTGTAAACGTTTTGCACGTCATCCAAGCTTTCCAGCGCATCGAGCAGCTTTTGCATTTTCACGGCATCTTCGCCGGTCAACACGGTTTCATTTTGCGCGCGCATGGTGACGTCGCCATCTACTGATGTAAAACCGGCTTCTTCCAATGCGGCTTTCACGCCCGCCCAGTCGTTTGGCGCGGTAATGACTTCAATCATGCCTTCTTCATCGACAATCACGTCTTCCGCACCGGCCTCCAAAGCCGCTTCCATCAAAGCATCTTCGTCGGCATCGGCAAAAACCAAATAACCTTGGTGCTCAAAGTTAAACGCCACGCAACCGTCGGTGCCCAGATTGCCGCCATTTTTGGTGAACGCATGGCGCACGTCGGCCACGGTGCGGGTTTTGTTGTCGGTCATGCAGTCAACCATCAAAGCTGCGCCGCCGATGCCATAGCCTTCATAGCGCAATTCGATGTATTCCACGCCTTCCAGATTGCCCGTGCCTTTGTCAATCGCGCGTTGCACGTTGTCTTTCGGCATGTTGGCATCCCATGCTTTGTCCATGGCCAAACGCAAACGCGGATTGGCTGCCGGATCGCCGCCGCCCAATTTGGCCGCAACGGTGATTTCTTTAATTAATTTGGTAAAAATTTTGCCGCGTTGCGCATCGACACGCGCTTTTTTGTGCTGGATATTCGCCCACTTACTATGGCCTGCCATGTGGATTCCTTTCGATTTTTTGCGTTTGATAACCGATTAAAGTAAGCATGGATTTGTGCCATTCTTATTTTAATCAATCACCCCACACAAGAGTCATTTTGTTCTGAAAAACGCGTATTTTATCATAAGTTTTTTACCGCCGAAAACTTTCAGACGGCCTGTATTTTGGCTTGGTTTAAATCAATTTAATGTTAAATTTCGTTATATCCATTCAGTTTTTGTATTTTCTTGAACCAAGATTAGGCGTATGATGCCAAAAATGTTTCTTTATTAAAGAACGCATAAAGAGCATTCGGATAATCTCTTACTCAACCAACGGCCTGCTCGCCCGAGGTGATCAAATGGGATTAAAGCGGAGTAGTTGCCGCTGTGTGCCGCACGTTGATTAACTTTTTATTTTTCGAGGTTTATTATGGAAGCAACATTGTCTGCGCTGGTGGGCGCGGTCAATAAAGTGCTGTGGGATTACCTGCTGATGTATGCCTTAATCGGCATCGGCTTGTTTTTCACGGTGTATTTGGGTGTGCCGCAGCTTACTAAGCTCGGCGCGGGTTTCAAGTCGGTTTTCGGCGGTTTGTTCAGCAAAAAAGACGGCGCCGATAAAGACCAAAAATCGCTGTCTCAATTTCAAGCCTTGGCTGTCGCCATTTCCGCCCAAATCGGCACGGGTAACGTGGCCGGTGTCGCCACCGCGCTGACCGCCGGTGGGCCGGGAGCAATTTTCTGGATGTGGCTGTCGGCTTTGTTTGGCATGTCGACCATTTTTTCCGAAGCGATTTTGGCGCAAAAATACCGCGTCATCAGTCACGGCAAATACATCGGCGGCCCTGCGTTTTATATTACCCACGGCTTAACCCCAAAAATCGGCCGCCCTGCCGCCCGCTTTTTATCCGGCTTTTTCTCCATCGCCATCATCATCGCCTTGGGCTTTATCGGCAACGCCACGCAAGCAAACTCGATTGCTTCGGCAGTGACCGTGGCATTTGATGTGCCGGCATTGGCAGTAGGCATTGTGCTGGCGGTGTTAGCCGGTTTGATTGTGATCGGCGGCGTCAACCGCATTGCCAATGTGGCGCAGTTTGTGGTGCCGTTTATGGCAGTGATTTACATTGTGTGCGCGGTGGCCATTCTGATTAAATTCTCCACCCATATCGGCCCGATGATTCAACATATTTTTGTAGCCGCTTTCGACCCGAGCGCGGTTTTAGGTGGTGCGGCCGGTATCGGTATGCGTGAAGCCATCCGTTACGGCGTAGCACGCGGTTTGTTCTCCAATGAAGCCGGTATGGGTTCGACTCCGCACGCCCATGCTACCGCCAATGTGAAACACCCTGTACAGCAAGGCATGGCAGCATTTGTCGGCGTATTTATTGACACCTTATTGGTCTGCACCGCTACTGCGCTGATTATTCTGCTCACCGATGCCAATACTTTAGGTTTGAAAGGCGCGGCGGTAACCCAGCAAGCCTTTATCATTGCATTCGGCGATTTCGGGGGCCAACTGCTGGCCGTGTGCCTGACTTTCTTTGCCTTTACCACCATCATCGGCTGGTATTATTTTGGTGAATCCAATATCCGCTTTTTATTCCGTGGCAAACACTTGGGTTTTTACCGCACGCTGGTTTTGATTGCGATTGTGTTGGGTACCTTGGGCAAAGTGGATTTGGTGTGGGATTTGTCGGATATGTTTAACGGCTTTATGGTGATTCCCAACTTAATCGCCCTCTTCCTGCTGCGCAAAGAAATCCGCGCGGTGTACGACGATTATTTGGCACAAACCAAAGCCGGCAAACCATTGTCTTACCAATACGAATTCCATGAATTCCACGATAAACAATAGCCAAACAAAAACCTCTCCGTGTTAAATGGAGAGGTTTTTTTAGTTTTCATAAAGGCCGTCTGAAACTTATAAAACATAAAAATAAATACAAATAAACTGCGCCAGGCTGCCTGCCATCACAAACAAATGCCAAATACCGTGGCCATATTTGATTTTGGTATCGTTCACAAACCAGTAAATCCCGACGCTGTATAACACACCGCCTAAAGCCAGCCAAAACAGTCCCACTGCCGACAAGCTCATTGCCAGCGGATACATCGCCACCAAAATCAACCAACCCATCACCACATAAATAATCATCGACAACAAACGTTTTTCACTCTTACGCCCAATGGTCAATTCCTGAATGATACCGAATAAGGCCAATCCCCACGACACGCCAAACAGCGACCAGCCCCAACCACCCTTAAGCGTCACCAACGTAAACGGCGTGTAGCTGCCTGCAATCAGCAGATAAATCATGCAATGATCTACCTTCTGCAACACTGCTTTCACTTTCGGCTGCGGAATGCTGTGATACAGCGTCGAGCCCAAATACAACAGCAGCAAGCACACGCCATAAGTAATCGCGCTGGCAAGTTTGTAAGGATCAAAATCCTCAACCGCCTTCACAATCAGCAACACCACACCGGTCAACGCCAGCAGCGCACCGACCAAATGGCTATACGCATTAAAACGCTCACCTTGATACATAAGCTTTATTTCTCATCATGGATGACAGCCAACAGTGTACGCCGATTCCTTGAATAAAAGGCCGTCTGAAAGATAAAAATAAGTTAACCGCTCTTTTTTATCAAATGAATGATATTTAAATAAATCATTTAAGGATAAAACAAAAGCCTTACTGAATCCAGTAAGGCTTTTGTTAATTATATGGCACGCCCACGGGGAATCGAACCCCGGTTACCGCCGTGAAAGGGCGATGTCCTAACCGCTAGACGATGGGCGCGGAATAAAGGATTTTCTTAATGGCGCACCCGGAGCGATTCGAACGCCCGACCCTCTGGTTCGTAGCCAGATACTCTATCCAACTGAGCTACGGGTGCATCCTCATCACTTCGCTATTGCGCTGTGAATCAAGAAGACCGAATAATAAAGAATTTACTGAATACTGTCTAGTGTATTTTCCATTATTTTTTGATATTTTTAATAAACAATTGAAATAAAATTAAATAAATTTTAACGCAACATGCCTAAGCCAGATAAATCTTGCGCCATCTTGGCCGCGGCATTGTCAGTCATGCCACCGACAAAATCCAAAATTTTCATGTAAGCTTGATAAAGCGTGTCAGTTTCCGTGATAGGATCCGCATTTTTGAGCAATTCCAACACCAAGGATTGGCGCGAATCAACATGCTTATCCACCAAATACGCATAAGCCGCCGGCACCAGCAAATCCAAAATCGAGCCCAAGCAGGGGAACGTGGCAATTTCAGTGATGAGCTTGGTGTGATGACGAAAAATGCGCGTGCGCGCCAAATCTTTGGCTTTCTCAAGCGTATTTTGCACTTCAGGGCTGCACAAAGCAATTAAGTCTTTGCCTTTGAATTCGCCGTTGAGCAAGTCGGATTGGTGTTTCATAAAGGTTTGCGCGACATCATCAATCGCCCGTCCGATGGCAATACCGCGTAACATGGCACAACGCTGGCGGCTGGATTGGGCATACCATGTGCTTTCAGCAAAGGTCAGCTCGGATAATATGCTTTCGACTTCGGTATCGCTGAGCAAATCCAGCTCGACCGCGTCTTCCAAGTCCAACAAGGCGTAGCAAATGTCGTCAGCCGCTTCCATCAGATAAGACAGAGGATGGCGCGCCCAATGGTTTTTGCCCAATTGCAGCAAACCTAATTCTTCGGCCACACATTGAATAAAAGGCAACTCGGTTTGGTAAATATTGAATTTTTTTCTGCCGTTGGGGTGCAGCGTCGTCCACGGGTACTTCAATAAAGCGCCGATGGTCGCCGCGGTCAGTCGCATACCGCCGCGATTGCGGTACATTTCCAACGTCGCCAAAATGCGCAAACTGTGGGCATTACCTTCATAGGTTTGCACATCATTGCGCTCAATTTCGCTCAAGCCTTGCAGATAGCGGCTGTGTTGCGGATTACGGAACCAATCACGCAGCGCGTCTTCACCGGTGTGACCAAACGGCGGATTCCCCACATCATGCGCCAAACACGCGACCTGCACCACCGCACCAATATCACTCGGCGTATTGCCTAAAGGCAAAAACTCACCAGCTTGCAACATCATACCGACACGGTTGCCCAAACTTCTGCCGACACTGGCCACTTCCACGCTGTGGGTTAAGCGGTTGTGGGTCAAATCGTGTTCGGCAAAGGGGTGAACTTGCGTTTTGCGCCCCAGGCGGCGGAACGAACCGGAAAACACCACGCGGTCGTAATCGATGTGGAAATCGGTGCGCAAGGCATCCATGCCTTCTTGTGTGGACGGCGTTACCGTCGGCACAATACCGCCGTCTTTCACGCGAAAGCGTTGGGTGGACAATAAATCCTGCCAGTTCATTTTTGCCTGCATGAGTAGGTTCCGTATCAGCTTGAATGATTTGACTATACAATAAATCGAGGCCGTCTGAAAGTTTCAGACGGCCTCACAACAACCACTTATTTATTACCGCGCATCAGTTCGAAAAATTCGTTGTTGTCTTTGGAATCTTTCAACTTGCCCACCAAAAACTCGGTGGCTTCGATTTCGTCCATCGGATGTAAGAATTTGCGCAGCAGCCACATGCGTTGCAACTGATCGTTCGGCACCAGCAATTCTTCGCGGCGGGTGCCCGATTTGTTGATGCTGATGGCCGGGAACAGGCGTTTTTCAGCCATGCGGCGGTCGAGATGCAATTCCATATTGCCCGTGCCTTTAAATTCCTCGTAAATCACGTCGTCCATGCGACTGCCGGTTTCGACCAAGGCGGTGGCGATGATGGTGAGCGAACCGCCCTCTTCCACATTGCGCGCCGCACCGAAGAAACGTTTCGGGCGGTGCAAGGCATTGGCATCAACACCACCGGTCAAAATCTTGCCGGAAGTCGGCACCACGGTATTATAAGCACGCGCCAAGCGGGTAATCGAGTCGAGCAGAATCACCACATCTTTTCTGTGTTCAACCATACGTTTGGCTTTTTCCAACACCATTTCAGCCACTTGCACATGGCGTTGCGCCGGCTCATCAAACGTAGAAGACACCACTTCGCCTTTCACGCTGCGGCTCATCTCAGTCACCTCTTCCGGGCGCTCGTCAATCAGCAATACGATTAATTCGACTTCCGGATTATTGGCCGTAATCGCGTGGGCAATGTTTTGCAGCATCACAGTTTTACCGGTTTTTGGCGGCGCCACCAACAAAGCGCGCTGGCCGCGGCCAATCGGCGACACCAAATCAATCGCGCGGCCGGTAAGGTTTTCTTCGGCTTTGATGTCGCGCTCGAGCTTGAATTGTTTGGTTGGGAATAAAGGCGTTAAATTTTCAAACAAAATCTTGTGTTTGCACGCTTCCGGATCGTCGCCGTTGATGGTATCCAAGCGCACAAGAGCGAAATAGCGCTCGTTGTCTTTCGGCACACGCACACTGCCTTCGATGGTGTCACCTGTGTGCAGATTGAAGCGGCGGATTTGGCTTGGCGAAACGTAAATATCGTCAGGGCCGGCCAGATAAGAAGTATCGGCGCTGCGCAGGAAACCAAAGCCGTCGGGCAGAATTTCCAAAGTGCCCGAGCAGGTAAAGCTCTCGCCCTGCTTCATTTTTTGGCGCACAATGGCGAAAACGAGGTCTTGCTTGCGTAAACGGTTGGCATTTTCGATGCCATGCTCTTCGGCCATTTCCAACAATTTGGAAATGTGTAATGTTTGTAATTCAGAAACGTGCATAATGAGTGATTTTGATAGAATTGAAGACGACGGATGCCGTCTGAAAGAATAGATCATGCCGTATGAAAGGCATATGCTGAAAGAAAATGGAATTTTAGGCGGTCAGGCTTTTCGTGTCAAATATTATCCGTATTTAGTCGGGATTGAGGATAGAAGGCCGTCTGAAAAACATGCTTTCAGACGGCCTTAATCTTACGCCTTAGCTTGCCAAGAATCTTTCAAGGTAACGGTTCGGTTGAATACCGGCTGTTCGGCGCTGTGGTCTTTGCGGTCGGTCACAAAATAACCGATACGCTCAAATTGCCAGCGGCTTTCGGGTGGCAAGGTAGCGGCCACTGGCTCGGCGTAGGCGGTGATTTCTTTCACCGAATCGGGATTCAGGAAATCGGTAAACGGCAGGTATTCGCCGTCTTCACCACGGATGGCAGCGGGGCGCGCCTCGGTAAACAGACGGTCGTACAGGCGCACTTTGATTTCGGCGGCATGTTCGGCAGACACCCAGTGAATTACGCCTTTGACCTTGCGGCCTTCGGGATTTTTGCCCAGTGTGTCGTGGTCGATTCTGCATTTCAGCTCGGTAATATGGCCGTCTGAATCTTTAACCACTTCATCGCACTTCATCACATAGCCGTGGCGCAGGCGCACTTCGCCGCCTAGGGTTAAGCGTTTCCAGCCTTTTGGTGGCTCTTCAGCAAAGTCGTCGGCTTCGATGTAAATGGTTTGTGAAACCGGCACTTCGCGATCACCCATTTCTTCGTGATTCGGGTGGTAAGCGGCGCGGCGGCTTTGGGTTTTGCCGGCTTCAAAGTTGGTCAAGGTCACTTTCAACGGGTTCAACACCGCCATCAGGCGCGGGGCGGAGTTTTCCAGTTCTTCACGAATCGCGCCTTCTAACACGCTCATGTCCACCACATTTTCTGATTTGGAAATGCCCACGCGCTTGGCAAACAGGCGCAAGCCTTCGGGCGTGTAGCCGCGGCGGCGCATACCGGAAATGGTCGGCATACGCGGGTCGTCCCAGCCGGATACATGGCCGTCTGAAACCAATTGGTTCAGTTTGCGCTTCGAGGTAATGGAATACAGCAATTCCAAGCGTGAAAATTCGTATTGGCGCGGACGGGTCGGATGCGGCGCGGGGATATTGTCGAGCACCCAATCATACAGCGGACGGTGTGATTCAAATTCCAGCGTACACAGCGAATGGGTAATGCCTTCAATCGCATCGGAAATGGCGTGGGTGTAGTCATACATCGGGTAGATGCACCATTTGTCACCGGTATTGTGGTGATGTGCGCGGCGGATGCGGTAAATCACAGGGTCGCGCAGGTTGACGTTGCCCGCGGCCATGTCGATTTTCAGGCGCAGGGTTTTGCTGCCGTCGGCGAATTCGCCGTCGCGCATTTTGTAGAATAAATCCAAGTTTTCTTCCACGCTGCGGTCGCGGTAAGGGCTGTTTCTGCCCGGCTCGGTCAGCGTACCGCGATATTCGCGCATTTCTTCGGCAGTCAAATCATCGACATACGCTTTGCCTTCTTTAATCAAACCGACTGCATAATCAAACAGTTGGTCGAAATAATTCGAGGCATAACGCGGCTCGCCCGACCATTCAAAGCCCAACCAGCGCACGTCTTCTTTAATCGAATTGACGTACTCGTCGCTCTCTTTTTCGGGGTTGGTGTCGTCAAAACGCAGGTTGCACAAGCCGTCATAAACATAAGCCAAACCGAAGTTCAGGCAGATGGATTTGGCATGGCCGATGTGCAAATAGCCGTTTGGCTCGGGCGGAAAACGGGTTTGAATGGCGCTGTGTTTGCCGCTTTGTAAGTCGTCTTCGATGATGGTACGGATGAAATGGTTGTCCGCAAATTGTTCTTTATTCAGCATAAAATCGTCTTTATGAAAGATAAGGATTCAGACGGCCTGTTGTTCTTGAAAAGGCCGTCTGAAAAGAAATTTTGAAAAATGAATTGTACCTGAGATGGTGGATTTGATAAATCGTTTAGGCGCAAGGTTGAATCGCTGCCAAGCAAGCATGGCACGCATTCATTTCGTCTGCCCACGCAGCCAATTCGGCAAATCCTGCCATCTTGTCCGCCGCTGTCAAGGCGTTGCGGAAACGGAGAAAATCAATCGCACACACGGCATTGAGTGTGCCGATATTCAATTCTGTGCCAAATGGCTGAATGGCTTCGGCCAACACCGGCAGCGTGCGCGTATTGCGCTGCATAATCTGGGCATGGCGCGACTGCCACCATTCAGCTTCGGGGCGCAACAGCTTTTCACCGACCATATCAATGGTGTTGTCCAGCATACCCGCGGCCAAATCGTGCAGATTCAATACCGCCCAACGATTGTCACCTTGCGGATATAAACTATCTTTGCTGCCGTGTGCATCAAGGTATTCGGCGATGACATTGCTGCTGTAAAGCCATGTGCCGTCATCGGTTTGCAACACCGGAATGCGGCCGAGCGGTGTATCGCGGTTGTGTTCGGCTTGTTCGGAAAACGCTGCGCCGCTGATGAGATGGGCTTCAATCTGCGCATCCAAGCCGTGATAAGCGGCCACGGCACGCACTTTGCGCACATACGGGCTGGTATTGGAATACCATAATTTCATGTTCTGCTCCTTAAGATGAGCGCGTAGGCGGCGTGAGCCATTCCACGCCGGCGCTGTCGAGAATTTTGCGCATATTGTCAGCCGGTGCGCGGTCGGTAAAGACTTTATCGAATTCGGTAATGCTGCCCAAGCGCACCAAGGCATTGCTGTTGAATTTGGTGTGATCCACGCCCAAAAACTTCACACGTGCATTATTCATCATCGCCTGCATCACGCTGACTTCTTTGTAGTCATAATCCAAAAGCGAGCCGTCTTCTTCCACGCCGTGCGTACTCATCACCGCATAATCGACTTTAAATTGATTGATGAAATCCACGGTGGCCACGCCGGTCACGCCACCGTCAATCGGGCGCACCACGCCGGAGGTGATAATCACAATATAGTCGCTGCGTGAAGACGCCATTGAGGCGACGTAAATATTATTGGTGATAATGCGTAAGTTGCGGCGCTGCTTAATCAGCGCGGCGGCCACGGCTTCCATGGTGGTGCCGATACTGAGAAACAGCGAGGCATTATCGGGAATTTGGTCAGCAATCAGTTGCGCAATGGCGTTTTTCTCTTCCTGATGGCTGTTGCGCTTGCCTTGCTGCAATTCGCTTTCTAACACATCGCCCAAAGTCGCCCCGCCATGATAGCGGCGCAATACGTTTTCTTCGCTCAATAAATTAATATCGCGGCGGATGGTTTGCGGCGTTACGTCCAATTCTTTGGCCAATTGATCGATGGACATATAATGCTGCGCGCGCACCAATTCGATAATTTTTTCGTGTCTTTGGATTCGTGGTTTCATGGTGTTCTCTTTTGTGTGGCCTGCTGTATTGTTCTTATGCCAAATATTCTTAGAATTTTGCCAAATTTTGTTAACTACTTCAACCGAATGAAGAAAAAACCACCATTAAAAATGGCGCCGCCACATTGACAATAAAGCCGAAACTAATCGCCAGCGGCACTGCGGCCAACCCACCGGAGCTTTGGATAATCGGCAAGGTAAAATCCAAGCTGGTCGCCCCGCCCACGCCCACGGCCGCGCTCGGATGGCGGCGCATTAGCATCGGGATAAACACCAGCGCAAAAAATTCGCGCCCCAAATCGTTCAAGAGCATAATGCTGCCCCACACCGCACCGTAAGCTTCGGTCATCACCAAGCCAGACAAAGAATACCAGCCAAAGCCCGAAGCCAGAGCCAAGCCCTTCAGCCACGAAACATCTTCATTCAACGCGGCAAACAGCAAACCGCCGGCCAGCGACGATGCCATCATGATCATGGCCGTCTGAACGCCGCGTTTGTTAATCAATACTTGGCGCAAGCTCACGCCACTGCCGTTCAATTGGATACCGATCAGCAACACCAGCGCCATCAGGCAATACATGCCCAAGTTTTCAGACGGCAGCCATACATCGGCCATTAATTTGCCGAACACAAAACCCAAGGCCACGCAGCCGAGTTGTTTCACGCTGCCCGACAGGCTGACATTGGCTTTTTTACCCGAACCTTTGGCCTGCCACGGAAAGCGGCGGTCAAACCACATCAAGGCCAGTAAATTCATGCCGATGGTGCAGGCAAACAGCAATAAAGTCGTCAGCACGATGGTATTGAGTTGCGAGCCCAAATTCTCCACGCGCGCGAGCGACACGCCGATTAAAAACAGCACAGCATACACCAGCACCACCAGCATTTTATCCACTAAGGCCAAATAAGGTTTGGGCAGGCGGATAAAAAAGCCGAGAAACATCGGCACCAACACCGACAATAAGGTTGTCAAACTTTCC
Organism: Neisseria sp. CCUG17229; assembly: GCF_047839235.1. Classification (NCBI taxonomy): domain Bacteria; kingdom Pseudomonadati; phylum Pseudomonadota; class Betaproteobacteria; order Neisseriales; family Neisseriaceae; genus Neisseria; species Neisseria sp. CCUG17229. The sequence continues at coordinate 677,648 of NZ_CP181247.1, read as the reverse complement.
ATTTTTTCCCACATCAAAGGCCGTCTGAAAACCTTTCAGACGGCCTCTGTTTCAGATTCATCAATGCAATTCGTTGTGCGCTTCGTATTTGCCTTCCAAGCGCTCGATACAGCCGCCCAAGTGACGGCGCAATAGTTTCAACACCCGCGTGCGTTTGCCTGCGGCGAGCAAATCCAAAATTTCGCGATGCTCATTATAGGTGTGACCGCTGGTGCGGTGGCCGTGACCGTGGCTGCGTTCGCCAAATACCGCCACAATCAGCGATGAGCGGGCGCACAAGGTATTCATGATTTCAAACAATACATCGTTATCCAACAGGCGCACCAATTCAACGTGGAAGGCATTGGCCAAGCGGTTCCAGCCCACGCTGTCGCCATTCATCGACGCTTCCGCTTCACGTTCAATCATGTCATACATTGGTTGCAGACGCGTTTCCAAATCCGGCAATTCAAGCAGCAAATTGAAAATCATCGTTTCCAATTCGATGCGCGACTTATACACATCCTGAATTTCTTTCAAATCCGGCACATGCACGAATGCGCCGCGATTGGGCTGCAAATCAACAATTTTATCGTGCGCCAACAGCGACAACGCGCTGCGCACGGTATTGCGCGAACACACCATCTGGCGGCACAAATCAGATTCGGTCAACTTCTTGCCCGGCAGCAAAACGTGGTCGGTAATGGCATCCAAAATAGACGCATAAACACGGAAAAGCTCGGAATCGTGTCGCTCTTCCAAAATTAATGAAGACGTCGCCGGTGCAGTATTGGTTGCGTTATGATTTGATTTATTTTGATTATTCATTTGATTTTCCTAGCAATTTTGCTCGCACAAACGGATTATTTATAATATTAATAAAATTTGTTGACAATTCAGAGCATAAATTGCACAATAACTCTAAAGAAAAGCCAAGTATTACAAGGCGGTTAAATAGAGAGAAAAGGTTCAAATCGGCAGATATATTCAAGATACAGCTTGAATATATCTGCTTTTTTGATGGGCGATTTGCAGGCAGATGTTGCGCCATACGGATTCAATCTGCCCTATCATGCTGTTCAGACGGCCTTTTGCGCCATTTCACCATACGCGCCCTAACCAGCTATTTTACCTGAAAACGGCCTGATTAATTCATTTTTAAATGAGGCCATCTGAAAAATCACACAGCCCTTTGCTACGTCCTAGATTTGAGCTGCGCCCCAAATAGGGAGTTTGCAAAGTGATCAGGCTTCGGCAACTTCAAAACTGTGCGTGACCTTCGCCGCTTTGCCCAACATAATCGATGCAGAGCAGTATTTTTCCGCCGACAATTCCACCGCTTTGGCAATCGCCGTTTCTTTCAAATCATGACCGATGACTTTGAAATGAATATGGATTTCGGTAAACACGCGCGGCGCTTCGTCGGCACGTTTGGCTGTTACCGTGGCTTGGCAATCGACTACTTTTTGGCGTTGCTTTTCGGCAATCATCACCACATCAATGCTGGAGCAACCGGCCACACCCAGCAACAACATTTCCATCGGGCTGGCACCGCGCTTCACCGCGCCTTCCGCCGCCGCACCTTCCATCACCACGCTGTTTCCGCCCTCAGTGGTGCCGACAAAACACATTCCGTCCAACCATTTTGATGTAACTTGCATATTCTATACTTTCTTAATAAGCGCCGCACTGGATTTGGATGCGGCTTAGATGTCGCGTATTGTAAACAATTCCATGCCAAATTACCAATGCTGCTGATAGTGTAATAATTTTTGATGCGCAAAAAGATGCTGCGCTTAAAACAACATCAGGCAATATTCTCGCCATGAGGTTTTCGTTTAAAGCATGATGTTATGAGGTATATGGTGTTTCTTCATGAAATATCCATACTCAAGGCCGTCTGAAAAACGGATTTTCAGACGGCCTGAGAGCTTTGCAAAACCTCATTAATCATTAGTAAAAACCCAAACAGCCGTCATTCCCGCGTAGGCGGGAATCCATCTCAAAATTTCAGAAACTTAATTTATTCAATAGCCTGCTATTTTCAAAAATGGATTCCCGCCTACGCGGGAATGACGTCGGTTCTTTGTGCAATGGTTTTTCAAGGAGTTTTGCAAAGGTCTCGGCCTTTTACCATCACAATCAATCTTTATAAGCCCAATGGTTCACCGGCCCGTGACCTGCGCCAATGTTAAGCGGTTGGCTGATGGCGGCGGTGATGTAGTCTTTGGCGGTTTGCACGGCTTTTTCTACGGCAAAACCTTTGGCCAGTTCGGCGGTAATACAGGCAGAGAAGGTGCAGCCGGTGCCGTGGGTGTGCGGCGTTGGGAAACGCAGGCTTTCCATTTCAACCACATCATTGGGCGTAAACAGCCAATCGGTGCAGACTTCGCTTTGGCTGTTGTTCAGATGGCCGCCTTTAATCACCACATGCTTCACGCCCGCTTCTTGCAGCAGCCGCGCGGCGCGTTCGGCATCTTGGCGGTTGTCGATTTTCACGCCGGTCAAGGCTTCGGCTTCGGGCAGGTTGGGCGTAAGCACATCGGTGCGCGGCAACAAATGTTTTTTCATTGCTTCCACTGCCGAATTGTGCAGCAGAGAAGCGCCGCCCTTGGCAATCATCACCGGATCGAGCACCATCTGGCCGAAGCGGCAATTGTTCAGATTATCCGCCACGCATTCGATGATTTCCGCCGTACCGAGCATACCGAGCTTGAACGCGCGGATGTCGAAATCATCGGCCACCGCTTTGATTTGCGCGGTGATGATGTCGGTCGGCACGAAATGCACACCGTGTACGCCCAAGGTATTTTGCGCCGTCACCGCGGTCAGCACGCTGGTGCCGAATACGCCGCGCATCTGAAAGGTTTTCAAATCGGCCTGAATGCCCGCGCCGCCGCCCGAATCGGAACCGGCGATGGTTAAACTTTGTACGAATGTTTCTGCCATTTTTATTCTCCTTAAATCGTTCAGACGGCCTTATTAAACATGCCGTCTGAAAAATTGTTTCAAAATATAATCATGCGTTTGCCTGTTCAGACGGCCTCAACACGCGCTTTGTCGGCCAAATCTTGCGCGCTCGTCATGGCCAAGCTGTCAATCAGCTTCACGCCGAACGTACCGCTTTGGCGTTCATTCAAACCCTGCGCGGCGGTTTCACCAGCAATGGCGTAAAAGGTGCAAGCCGCTGTGACCGCAGCCAAATCATCGCCCTGCTCCGTTGCCAAAAATGCGGCAATCACGGCACCGAGTAAACAGCCTGACGCGGTAATCTTCGGAAACAGCGGCGTGTTGTTGTTCACGGCAAATGTCGATTGGCCGTCTGAAACATAATCCGTCTCGCCGCTTACCGCCACAATACATTGATATTTCTGCGCCACCGCTGCCGCAATCTGCGCCGCGTTGACCGCGCCTTGCCCCGCATCCACACCTTTGCCCTGCCATGCTTCTCCGGCAATAAAACCAATTTCCGCCGCATTGCCCCGTATCGCTGCAAACTTGATTTCTTTGAGCAAACGCGCCACGGTTTCTCGGCGCAACGGTGTCGCCGCCACGCCCACAGGGTCGAGCACCACCGGAATGCCACGCGCATTGGCCGCTTTTCCGGCGGCAAACATCGCCGCGATGGTGGATTGTTCCAACGTGCCGATGTTAATCAGCAAGGCATCGCAAATCGCCGCCATATCCGCCATTTCATCAGGCTCATTGGCCATAATCGGCGAAGCCCCCGCCGCCAGCAAACCGTTGGCGGTAAAATGCGCGGCCACGGTATTGGTGATGCTGTGCACCAAAGGATTGCGCGCGCGCATGTGGTCTAAACAGGCAAAATTCATGATGGTTTCCTTAACAATCGTTCAGACGGCCTTGAGCTTTGCAAGGCCATCTGAAACTTTATCCAGCCTGAAAAAAGCACAACCCGCTGATGCGCGGGTTGTGCCTTCATAGCAATCAATGCTTGTGATGAGTTTCCTACGCCAGTGCAAACTGTATCAGGTTCACGGGTATATTCTCAGCAGCATTCCGCTGCACCCCGACTCTAACTAAATTAAATCGTGATGTTATCTTAGCCTACATTGCGGTTCTGTGGCAATGTTTTGCGCAGTATATACAGCTTGGCAACAAACCACACTGCCATCAATCTCAAACAGCCATCAAAACAGGCCGTCTGAATTTCAGACGGCCTGAGCGATTAAATGCTTCTCCGATTCAAGCAAACATTACGGCAATTGGTAATCATGCACCGCGCCTTGGGTCGCTGCTTCGGCATCTTTAGGCAAATCGAATACTTCACGCAAAATCACTTTATAAAACGCAAACGCATCTTTTGAGCCTTCCACCGCTTCGTCTTGCGCGGCTTTGTCCAAGCCCAAATTATTCAAATGTTCGCGAAATTCGCGCCAATGTTTGCCACGGCCTTCAGGATGGGCATCTAAGTGGCGGGCACCGTGATTTTCGTCAAAGCTCAATTTCTGCTTGGCGGCTTTAAACAAAAATGCCGCGCCCAAATTGGAACCTTCCGCACAATACAGCCAACCGATGGCCTTGTTGCCTTCCGGTTTCGGCAATTCGCCTTGATGCACATATTCCGGCTGCTTCAAGTCGGCTAAATCCTGCACCACCGCATCGTAGCGCGCCATAGAAGCTAGCGCAGGGATTTTTTGGTTCAACTCGGGATTTTTGTAGATGTTATCGACAATTTTATGAAAAACTGATTGTAAATTCAGAAACTTAATATAATTTTCTTCGCTCTCGAAAGGGCCGACCGACATCACCAGATTATCGACGCTGTCGTGCACGGTGCGGTTGTCTTCTTTTAAGCGTTCGGCAAAAGTTAGGTTTTCGTTGCTCATGTTTATCTTCCTATTATGTAGTCCATCCAAATGTTTTCAGACGGCCTTCTTCATCAGGCCGTCTGAAAACGGCTGATTTTAAAATTTGTATTCCAGCGATACGGCATAATTGCGGCCGGGCGCGTAGAAGCGTTCCAAACCCGGATAGCCGCCGTAAGTGGAATTTGGCCGGCTGCCCACGCTGTTGACCAAGCCGCCGGTGATGTTGATGCCGCGCAAGCTGTCCCAAGTGTGGTATTTGCGGTTGAAAATATTGTATGCACCGGCACGCAGAGTCAGGTTTTTGGTCGGTTTGTAGTAGCCGAACAAGTCAAACACAAAGGCTTTTTTGTTTAAATGCGGCCAGGTTTTCAGCTCGGTATCGTGCGCATAATTGCTGCAGGTGCGCTCGGTCGGGCCGTTGCCCCAATACGGCCAATATGGATTATCGCGTTCGGTGTAGGCGGTGCAACGCTCTTCCGCCGTGGCCAAATATTTGGCATCTTTGGCTTTTTTCTCAGCCATGTACGTCAAGCGTGAGAACATGCCCCATTTGCCGTTCGGGTCTTCATAATCCAAACCGACAATGGCTTTAAGCGGCTGCAACGACAATAAATCGGCGCCGTTGCTCATATTGCCTTTGTTCCAACCGAGCGAGCCGAAGAAGCGGAAGCCTTCCGGCAGCGGTGTCACGCGGTCGAGATTGAGTGTGCCGGTCAACTCAAGGCCGTAAATCTTGGCTTTGTCCACATTTTGCATTTGCTGCACAGGCCGCCATCGTACACCGTTACCAGTTTGGTATTCTTCCCACGTTTCCTGCTCATACAGAAAATCTTTATATTGGGTATGGTGCAGGCTGGCCGACAATTTGCCGTATGAACCATTACCACCCAAAGACAAGGCTTGGCTCAAGCTGCGCTCGGCTTTCAGGTTTGGATTCGACATCCATGCACCAGCGGCATTTCCGAGGTAATCGAAATACATTTCCGATACGTTCGGAATGCGGAAACCGGTGCCGATGTTGTAGGCCAGTTTCCAGTTTTCATTCAATTTGGCATCCGCGCCTAAAGTCCATGTCCAGCCTTTGAATGTGCTGTCGGCCGGTTTCGGTTTCAAACAATTGCGGCAGGTTAAGTCACCCAAATCTTGCGGCTGAGCCTTGGCATAATCGTAACGGACACCGGCATGGCCGGAGAAAGTATCATTGAATTTCACGCGGTCTTTCAGTGAGAAATGATATTGGCGCGTTTTCACCGGATACATCATGGTTTCAAAAACCGGTTCAGTCCATTCTTTCGGGTCGACCCAATTAGGCGATACATAGAATGTGTCTTCATGCAAAATGTCGAACTTTTTATTCATCGCCGACGCGTTAAACGAAAAAGTATTGTCGGTACCGGCAATCGGTAACGGCTGGCTGTCAGCACGCAGCGACAAACGCTTCATTTTGCTGGTAAAGGTGCGGAAATTGTTGTCGCTCGGTTCCCACGGCACAACCTGCACAACCTGCCCCCAGATCTTGGTATGCGCGCGCGTGCCTTCGTAATTGAGCGATTCGGTGACGGCTTTTTGGTAATCAACATCTACTTTCACGCGCGAGAGCCAATCGGAATCAGGCGTGTATTCGTAAAACGCATTGGCGGTGCGGCGTTTGAATTGGTCGTCCGCTTCACGCCATTGCGTATTGAAAGACGTGGCCGAATCTTCAATCACATAATTGCTGCCCTGCTGGCCGTTGAGCGATACGCCAACACGGTTATTCTCATTGAATTTCCAAGAGAATTTCCCCAAGAAACTATGATTTTGATGCTTGGAAGAATCGGGAATTTGACGGCTGCTGCCGCTGATGCGCGTGCCTAAGCTGTCTTCCGGAATGGTAAAACCGCCCGCGCTTTTCATTTCATGGCCGCGACGGTTGGAATACAACACCACCGCTTCAGCTTGCTCACCTTGATAAGCAGTGCCGACAGTTTGCGTCCATTCACGATTGCGCGTGGCATGACCGCTGCGCAGCATCAAGCCGAATTTGTTGTCATCAGTGATAATGTCGGAAGCGTTTAAAGTGCGGTAATTCACGCCACCGCCCAAATTTCCGCTGCCTTGGTTAAAGGAATCGGCGCCCTTCACCACTTCTACCGAGCGCACCAGCTCAGTGTCGATGCTTTGGCGCGATGTATTCAGATTGCCGTAGCGTTTATATAGAGAATTTTCTTCCGAATCCGGCAGTGCCACATCATCAATGCTCATGCCGACACGGTTGTCTTCCACGCCGCGGATGGCAAAACCTTTTTGATGGCGGCCTTGGTCTGCCACACCCACGTCAGGCGAATAGCGTACTAAATCTCGGTTGTCCCGAATCATTTCGCGGTCTAACACTTCGCGATCAGCCCGCTCGATGGTTTCCGTACGCACCACGCGCGTGCCCTTCACGCGCACTTCTTTCAAATCCACCGCCTGATTGGCATCATCGGCAACCAATTGGGCGACATCATCTGCTGCATAAGCCGAGCAGCTAAAAGCCATGCCAATACAGGCCGCAATCGGTAATAAGCGCAATTGTTTTGGTTTCATTTCTTATCTCTATTATCTAATATGATACTGTTATTAGGTTTATATAAATTAACAACTACATACTTCATTTAACAAAATGCGAATATATATCATTTTAATTAAATATTAAATTTAATAATTAAAAACTAAAATAACTCGATTAAAATAATAAGATAATTTTTTAAAACATATAAAAATTTGATTTCTTAATTTGGCAAATATTTGCTGCTTAAATGACAAGCCCATGCTTGAATCTGCATATCCCCTATCTCATTGACAAGCCCGATTTGAAAGCGTAGTTTTAGGCCATTGCCACTTGAGGCCGTCTGAAACTTTTCAAAGGACTATCCCATGCAACTCAACGATCCACGCTTATTGAAAAACTTGTGTTACATCAACGGCCAATGGCTGCCGGCCAAAAGCGGAAAAACCATACCCGTCACCAATCCGGCCAATGGTGAAACCGTCGGCGAAGTGCCGGACATGGGCGAACAAGAAGCGCGCGAAGCGGTCGATGCCGCCTATGCCGCTCTGCCCGAATGGTCGGCGCAAACTGCGCAAGAGCGCAGCCGCATTTTGCGCCGCTGGTTTGATTTGATGATGGAACACCAAGACGATTTGGCCATGATTCTGACCATGGAACAAGGCAAGCCTTTGGCCGAAGCGAAAGGTGAAATCGCTTACGGCGCGTCGTATATCGAGTGGTTTGCCGAAGAAGCCAAGCGCATTTACGGCGACACCATTCCGGCGGTATCGGCCGACCAACGCGTGCAGGTCATCCGCCAACCGGTCGGCGTGTGCGCCACGATTACGCCGTGGAATTTCCCCAACGCCATGATTACGCGCAAAGTGGCACCGGCGCTGGCTGCCGGTTGCACGTTTGTCATCCGCCCTGCGTCCAAAACGCCGCTTTCCGCGCTGGCGATTATCGAATTGGCGGAACGCGCGGGCATTCCGAAAGGTGTGTTGAACATCGTTACCGGTTCATCGCGCAACATCGGCGGCGTGTTGACGCAAGACACGCGCGTGCGCAAATTCAGTTTCACCGGCTCGACCGAAATCGGTCGCAAACTGATGGCACAATGCGCCGACAGCGTGAAAAAAATCTCCTTGGAACTGGGCGGCAACGCGCCGTTTATCGTGTTGGACGATGCCGACATCGACGAAGCGGTCAAAGGCGCGGTAGCAAGCAAATTCCGCAACGCCGGACAAACCTGCGTCTGCGCCAACCGCTTTTATGTGCAAGATAGCGTGTATGAAGAATTTGTTGAAAAATTCACCGCCGCCGTGCAAAAACTCACCGTCGGCAACGGCTGGGAAGACGGCACCGACATCGGCCCGTTGATTGACGAAGAAGCAATAAAAAAAGTCAAAGAATTCATCGATGATGCAGAGCAAAAAGGCGGCAAATTATTGTGCGGCGGCGATTCAGACGGCCTGTTTATGCAACCTGCCGTATTGCGCGATGCCACGCAGGACATGAAGTTTGCCAAAGAAGAAATCTTCGGCCCGCTCGCGCCGGTGTTCCGTTTCAGCCGCGATGAAGAAGCGGTGAAATTTGCAAACGACACTGAATTCGGCTTAGCCGCCTATCTCTACAGCCGCGACATCGGCCGTATCACCCGCACCCAAGAAGCCTTGGAATACGGCATGGTCGCGGTCAATACCGGCGGCCTATCCAACGTGGCCGCGCCGTTTGGCGGCATCAAACAATCGGGCATCGGCCGCGAAGGCTCGAAATACGGCATGGATGATTATCTGGAAATGAAATACATCGTTACTGCTGGTGTGAGCCGCTAAATATAAACAATCTATTTTTAAAGCCGTCTGAAAACTGGGTTTTCAGACGGCTTTTTATTATCTAATCAAGCAATTGATTCTACTATATTTATTTCTTATGAAATGATTCCACATAACGCATTGATAAAAAATAATATAATTTATTTGTTATATAAAGAAATATATGCTAAAAATAAATTACCATAACAAACTTGTTTTGAATCATGGATTAAGCGATTAAAACCATAACAAAAAAGGAGAAGATCATGCGGAACCTTACCCTATTTTTACTGATTTCCGGTATCGGCTTAACGGCCTGCAGCCCGAACAACACCAGCCAAACCGAGCAAGCGAAGCCAATCGAACCGGCGGCGTCTGCCGTGGCTACCGCGCCCGAAGCTGTCAAAGCTTCCGCACCTGCTGCACCGGCCAAAACCGAAACCATCAAAGTGACCTTGGTTGATGTCAAAACCATTCCGGAAGGCGCCGAAGGCGATGCCATTCGCGATGGTTTGGATATTGCCACCCGCACCGCCCTGCGCGTTCCCGACCACGTCGGCAACCACTTAAACTGCACCAGTTGCCACTTGGGCAACGGCTCTACGCCTTACGCCGCACCGTGGAACGGCGTACCGGCCTTGTTCCCGCTATACCGCGCACGCAGCGGCAAAGTGGATACCATCGAAGAGCGCATCAATGGCTGCTTTATGCGCTCGATGAACGGCAAACCTTTGGCAGACGACAGCACCGAAATGCGCAATCTGATTGCCTACATGACTTGGCTTTCTAAAGACATCCCGCCCGGCCACAACCCCGAAGGCCGCGGCTTTGTTGAAATCGACAAAAATTTGGTGTCAAACCGTGTCAACGGTAAAGCCATTTTTGAACAAAAATGCGTGGTTTGCCACGGCGAACAAGGCGAAGGCATGTTGCAGCCGGGTAACAGCGGTTATATCTACCCTGCCGTTGCCGGTAAAAATTCCTTCAACGACGGCGCCGGCATGGCGCGCACTTACACTGCCGCCGCGTTTATCAAAGGCAATATGCCGTTTGGTCAACCCAACAGCCTGACCGACCAAGAGGCAATTGACGTGGCTGATTTCATGAGCCACATGGATCGACCGGTGTTTGCCCACAAACACAAAGACTGGCCAAAAGGTGATGCGCCGAAAGATGTACGCCGTTGATTGAATGTTGACACCAGACGAAAACTTGGCAGCGTCCCGAATATTAAGCATAGCTTAGCCCACGCAAAGCCATATGCCGAATTCGGGAGATGAATCAAGCTCTCAGGCCGTCTGAAAACCCAGTTTTCAGACGGCCTCCTTGTATCCAAGCATTGAATCTTTAAGCGTTTTTTTGTACAATTGCGCGTCTTTTATTATTCAACAGGCCGTCTGAAGCACGGCCTGAAATTTTTAGAAAAATCATTATGTCGAATATCCCCGAACAAGTGCGCCACCGCCGCACTTTTGCCATCATTTCCCACCCCGATGCGGGTAAAACCACGCTGACCGAAAAGCTGTTGTTGTTCTCAGGTGCGATTCAAAGTGCCGGCACCGTGAAAGGCAAGAAAACCGGCAAATTTGCCACCTCCGACTGGATGGACATCGAAAAACAACGCGGCATTTCCGTGGCCTCATCGGTGATGCAGTTCGACTACAACGACCACACCGTCAACCTGCTCGACACCCCCGGCCACCAAGACTTCTCGGAAGATACCTACCGCGTATTGACTGCGGTCGACAGCGCCTTGATGGTAATTGATGCCGCCAAAGGCGTGGAAGCACAAACGATTAAACTCTTAAACGTCTGCCGCCTGCGCAACACGCCGATTGTCACGTTTATGAACAAATACGACCGTGAAGTGCGCGATTCGTTGGAATTGCTCGACGAAGTGGAAAACATCTTAAAAATTCGCTGTGCACCCGTGACTTGGCCGATCGGCATGGGCAAAAACTTCAAAGGCGTGTATCACATTCTGAATGACGAAGTGTATCTATTCGAAGCCGGCGGCGAGCGTTTGCCGCACGAATTTGACGTGATTAAAGGCATCGACAACCCTGAGCTGGAAAGCCGTTTTCCTTTGGAAATCCAACAGTTGCGCGATGAAATCGAATTGGTGCAAGCCGCGTCTAACGAGTTTGATTTGGAAGAATTTTTGGCGGGCGAACTCACGCCGGTATTCTTCGGCTCGGCGATTAACAATTTCGGCATCCAAGAAATCTTAAATTCCTTAATCGACTGGGCACCGGCACCGCAAGGCCGAGATGCCACCGTGCGCGTGGTTGAGCCGACCGAAGAGAAATTCTCCGGTTTTGTGTTCAAAATCCAAGCCAATATGGACCCGAAACACCGCGACCGCATCGCCTTTTTGCGCGTATGCTCCGGCAAATTCGAGCGCGGCATGAAGATGAAACACCTGCGTATCAACCGCGACATCGCCGCCTCCAGCGTGGTGACGTTTATGTCGCACGACCGTGAATTGGTCGAAGAAGCCTACGCCGGCGACATCATCGGCATCCCGAACCACGGCAATATCCAAATCGGCGACAGCTTTTCCGAAGGCGAGCAACTGGCGTTTACCGGTATTCCATTTTTTGCACCGGAATTGTTCCGCAGCGTGCGCATTAAAAATCCACTGAAAATCAAGCAACTGCAAAAAGGCTTACAGCAGCTTGGCGAAGAAGGCGCAGTGCAGGTCTTCAAACCGCAATCGGGCGCGGATTTGATTTTGGGCGCGGTCGGCGTGTTGCAGTTTGAAGTCGTGACCTCACGCTTGGCCGCCGAATACGGTGTAGAAGCCGTGTTCGACAACGCATCGATTTGGTCGGCGCGCTGGGTTTCGTGCGACGACAAGAAAAAACTGGCCGAATTTGAAAAAGCCAATGCGGGCAATTTAGCCATCGATGCCGGCGGCAACCTCGCCTACCTCGCACCCAACCGCGTGAACCTTGGCTTGACCCAAGAACGCTGGCCAGACATTGTGTTCCATGAAACACGCGAACATGCGGTGAATTTGAACGCTTGATGAGATGAATATAAGCAAGGCCGCCTGAAACAAAATGTTTCAGACGGCCTTTTTTGATGCCAATTTACACCCACAAATCCCAAGCAAATTTGCCGATAATCAACACCAGCAAACACATGAAACCATAGCGCAGAAACTTGGTGCCGCCGCGTATTGCCAACCGTGCACCAATGATGCCACCGCACAAATTCGCTACGGCCAGCGGAATCGCCCATGCCCACACCACATGACCGTGCGGCACAAAAAATGTCAGCGCGGCAAAATTGGTGGTGGTGTTAATGACCTTGCCTGAAGCATTGGCAGTGAGAAAATCATAGCCGTAAAAACGCACGAAAATAAACGCCAGCAGGCTGCCTGTACCCGGCCCGAAAATGCCGTCATAAAAACCGATTAATGCGCCGAAAAACAAGCCCCATAAAGTTTCTTTGCGTGTGAGTTTGGCAGTACGCTGGATTTGACCTAAATCTTTCTTTAAAAAGGTATAAATACACATCACAATCATAATGACCAGCATAATCGGCTTCATGTATTCAGTTGGGAAAAATGCCACCGATTTGGCGCCCAAATACGAAGCGATAAACGCCAACACCGCAGCCGGCAGCAGCATTTTCCACGGCACGGGAATTTTGCGCACGTATTGCCATGTTGCGGTCACCGTGCCGGAAAACGATGCCACTTTTCCCACACCCAACACGGTCGGCACCGGCGTGCCCGGCAGGATATTAAACAGCCCGGGAATTTGCAGCAAGCCGCCGCCTCCTACTGCCGCATCCATCAATCCGGCCAAAAAACCGATAATAATCAAAAAGTAAAATGTCGTTTCCATCAACAGGCAGTCTGAATAAAAATTTTGAATATTTTAATGAAATCAACCTTAATCGTCTATACACAATGCCGTCTGAAACCTTCAGACGGCCTCACCTGCCCATTCATGATAAGAGATTGGATTTTTAGCCAAAATTCATTTAAAATACGCGCCTTTTGATTGTTTTACTACTGACCAACATGAGCGAACACACACACGAACCACACACTCCGCCGCCACACCAGTCCTACCGACCTCAGCCACAGCGTAATTTCTTGGGCAGCCTGATTTTTGCCAGCCGCTGGCTGCAACTGCCGATTTATTTGGGCTTGGCAGTAGTGCAAGCCATTTACGCCTATAAATTCTTGAAATTGCTGTGGCATTTGGTGGTCAACCTGAACCAAATGGACGACAACACCATCATGTTGACGATTCTCAACCTGATTGACGTGGTGATGATTGCCAACCTGTTGGTGATGGTATTGATTGGCGGCTACGAAACCTTTGTTTCACGACTGCGCGTTGACGACCACCCCGACCAGCCCGAATGGCTCAGCCATGTGAATGCTTCAGTGTTGAAAGTGAAGCTGTCGATGTCGATTATCAGCATTTCATCAATTCATTTGCTGCAAACCTTCATCAATGCCGCCAACCTCACTGAAAAACAAATGATGTGGCAATTCATCATTCACATGGGCTTCTTGGTTTCCGCCGTCGCCATGGCGTGGACCGATAAGATTGTGTACAGCACCTCACACAAACACCATTGATTTTTCTATAAAAAAAATGCCGTCCGAAATGTTCAGACGGCCTTCATTTTTAATAAGCCATTAATTCGGCAGCGCGGTTCAAACCGGCTTCCAAGGAATCGACCATGGCCGCATAGCCGTCGCCCTGCTGTGGCGTTTCGACATGGAAAGGCTTGCTTTGCCCGTTCGGCCACAGTGCGTAGCCGCTGACCACGGTTTGGCCTTGGTAGCTGCCGTTGAACGCTTCGATATACACTTTCAACACTTGGCTGCTTTGACTGCGGCAGGAAGGGATAAAGGTGTATTGGCGGTTTAAACGGTTGAGTTTGTTGCTCAAACTGTTGGTCAATGCGCTATCGAGCGGACTTGCCCACAAATGGTTTTTGGCAAAATTCAAGTGATGCGCGTCGGTTTGATATACCAGCCCGCCTTGGTTCAACGGCTCGGCCAGATACACTCTTACCGCTATTTCACTGCCTTGGCGCGGCTGGGTGTATTGGCTGTCGGGCAGCACAAAATATCGGGTGCTTTGCGGTGTGCTACAAGCGGCGAGCAATACGGCGCAGCTTAAGGCTAAAAGGCGCATTATCGGCTTCCTTTCGGGATGGGGTCTTTGGTATTACTGTTAAAAATCAACGCGTTTGGTTTTTCTTTCAAGGTATTAATCACCGGCTGCGCGTCTTTTAGTGTTTTATCAATGCTCTGTAAGGTGTTTTGCACATCACCGTAAATCGGCGATTGCGGCGATACGCCTTGCAGGGTTTGGCGCAATTCTTTTAAGGTTTGGTTGATTTCGTTCGGAATATTCTGCGTTTGCGATTTGCCGATCAGTTTATCCACCGAATTCAACGTCGTGGTGGCGGATTGCAAAGTGGTTTTCAATTCGGCCATCGATGTATTCAGGTTGCCGACGGTTTGCTCCAGCGGCAGCTTATTGAATTTTTCCAACAAGTTCGCCAATTGTGCCTGCAAATCATCAAAGCCGCCGCCGCGCGTGGCAATCACGGTATCGCCACCATATACGGTATGCGGTTTCAGCTTCGGCAAGGAAGACGGCTCATCGGTCAGCTCGACCAATTTGCTGCCGGTAATCAGGTTGTTGCTGGCAATGGTGGCAGTCAAGCCGCGGTTTAAGGCCATCTGAAACTGCTGCTGCCAATGCGCTTTACTTTGCATGTCGGCATTCATTTCCAAACGCGACGGCTCAAGGCGGATGCGTACGGGAATCCAGCCGTTGGCAAACAATTGCAGGCTGTCGTTGCGGGCGAAATACGGCAAATCAGACACCACGCCGATGTTGATGCCTTTGTATTCCACCGGCGCACCCACGCTCAAACCACGAACGGATTGTTTAAAAAAGGCGGTGTAATAAAGCGAGCGGTCGTCCGGCAGGTTTTCCACTTCGCTGCGGCTGTCGTAAAGCGTGAAGGTGTCTTCGTTCTTAACCGATTGCGCATCATCGGTTTTCGGTGAACTAAACGCAATCGCGCCCGAAAGCAATGCCGGAAGCGGCGCGGAATGCACTTGGATGCCGCTGCCCGATGTTTGAATATTGATGCCGCTTTCCAGCCAGAAACGGCTTTCGGCATGAATCAGTTTGTCATTCGGGCTTTGAATAAAAATAGTGTAATGCACGGTTTGATCATCGGGATCAAAACGCGCACTTTCCACCTGACCCACCATAAAGTTTTCATACAAAACCGGGCTGCTCACGCTCAAAATTTTGTCGTTGGAGCCGACCAATTTTAAACGCAGGCCGCGTTGGCCGATGGCGGCAATCGGCGGAATATCCAACACTTTAAACACCGATTCTTCTTCCGCACTGGTACCAGGAGTAAAGGCGATGTATGAGCCGGAAAGCAGCGTACCCAAGCCGGTCACGCCGCTCTGATCGATACGCGGTTTGACCACCCAAAATTGCGTGTCTTTACGGATTAAATCTTGCGCATCGGCACTCAATTGCGCCGTGGCTTCCACGCCTTTGCGGTCTTCGCGCAATTTAATTTTGGTGATGCGGCCGACATCTACGTTCAACACTTTAATCACGGTATTGTTGACTTCAATGCCATCAGCGCTGTCAAGCAGCAGCGTGATGGTCGGGCCAGTATTGCGGATTTGCTTCATCAGCAGCCAACCGCCAGCAATCAGGGCAATCAGCGGAATCAGCCATACCACCGACGTGAATACGTTGGTTTTTTTAATACGTGCCGGTGGGGGCGGAGGCGGTAAATCGTTGTCAGGTTGGTTTAAATTATCGTTCATATTCATTATGGCCGTCTGAAACTTTGTCCCAAATCAGGCGCGGATCAAAAAAATAAGCAGAAAGCATGGTGAGCAAGACCACCAAGCAGAAATACACAGCGGCTTCTCCCGGCACCACCCGTGCCATATTGGTGTGAAACGCGCTCATCAAAATAATAATCACAAAAATATCAATCATCGACCAGCGGCCGACCGATTCGGTAATCCGATACATCACCGACATCCAAGGCGCATCAAGTGGCGGCTTGAAATAGGCAGAGGCAATCAACACCGCCATCGCCACAATCTTCAACACCGGTACCAAAATACTGGCGCTGAAAATAATCGCCGCAATCAGCTTATCACCATCGTGCCACATATAAATGATGCCGCTCATGATGGTGTTGATTTCCAGCGCGGTCGGGTTGGACGAAATCATAATCGGCAGCAAATTCGCCGGCACATACAAAATTGCCGCCGCGATTAGAAAACACAGCGAAATACGCAAACTATACGGACGGCGGCGGTATAAATCCGCACCGCACACGCCGCAGGTCTGCTCGCCGGCATCGCGAAAATACAGGCAGCGGCTGCAGCAGATTTTATCCTCAGAGGCCGTCTGAACAGCATTATGGCCTAAAATGCGATGAATTTTATAATAAACCCAGTGCTGCGGAATCGACACCGATGTGCGAATCAGCATCACCGCCAACACCAGCATCAGATAAAAAGCCGGCCCGAATGTCACTTCCGACACCGACGACAATTTAATATACGCCACCAGTGTCGACACAAAAAACACATCGACCATAATCCAATGCCGCAAGCGCACCAGCACGCGCGTGCAATAAAACAGCGCCGGCAGCATTTTTTCCATGGCCAATGCCGAATACACATACACGCACATCAGTAAAAACAGCAAGGGCGTGCCAAACGTCAGAATAAACATCACTTCGGCCAAGAAACCGAATTCCTGCAACACCAGCAGCCGCATCATTTCCGGCAAAGTCAAAATCGACACTACCCCGATCATCTCGATCTTCATAAACAGCATGCTGTACACAAAAGCCATTAAAATCAGCGATGTAATTGCATAGGCCAATGGTGCGATATAGGGATT
Organism: Neisseria sp. CCUG17229; assembly: GCF_047839235.1. Taxonomy (NCBI): domain Bacteria; kingdom Pseudomonadati; phylum Pseudomonadota; class Betaproteobacteria; order Neisseriales; family Neisseriaceae; genus Neisseria; species Neisseria sp. CCUG17229. The sequence continues at coordinate 660,565 of NZ_CP181247.1, read as the reverse complement.
TTTTTCAATCTGCACGATTTCATGGTTGCACGTCGGGCAATGCGCTTCCTGCCCCTGCTGCAAACGCGGAATGTCAGTGCGGCTACCGCAATCGGGACAATCCACCGTGTGCGCCGGTAAAGTGGCATCGTTGCGGAACGATTTAAAACGCCACCAGCGTCGGTAGGTCGGAAACAGTTTCATGAAATCGGGTGTGGAATAAAAACTTTATCAAGGTCGGCATTATATAGCAAAAACAAGCTGATAGCAGCGAAACATTGTAAAAGGCCGTATGAACAATCATGTTCAGACGGCCTCAATAGCCAATTACCTTACCAATAGCCCAATACTTTCCACCAAATACCGCCAATCACCACAAATACCAGCAGATTGACCACGCTCATGATAAAGCCGACTTTCCACCATTCCCCCAGCGTCGAATAGCCCGAACCGAAGATAATCGGTGCGGTGCCGGTGGCGTAATGGGTTAAGGTCATCATGATGTTAGAAGCGGCAGCCATCAATAAAGCAAACAGCATCGGCGGCGCGCCCAAGGCAATACCGGCTGCGTAGAAGGCACCGAACATAGCGGTAATGTGGGCAGTGGTACTGGCAAACATATAGTGCGCGTATAAATAAGCCAGTAAAAGCAACGCACATGCGCCCATCCAGCCCATGCCGGTGCTGGCGATACCGCTTTCCAACAAGCCTGAAAACCAGGTCACCACGCCGAGCTTGTTCAAAAAGGTAGCCATCATCACCAAGGCGGCAAACCAAGTGATGGTGTCCCACGCACTTTTTTCTTTCAGGATGTCATCCCACGTCAAGACACCCGAAAGCAGCAGCGACAAGCCGATAAACGCGGTGGTTGTCGCGTCAACAGCATACGCTTTGCCCAGCAGCAATGCCGGAATACCTGCCCACAAAAACAGCAAAATGCCGAAAATGCCCAGCATAATCCATTCGCCGCGGCTCATCGGTCCCTGCTCTTTCAAGCGGTCTTTGGCAAATTGCATGGCATTGGGGGTTTCTTTCACTTCCGGCGGCGCAATAAAATACAGCACCGTCGGCATCAAAATCATGGCAATCAAACCCGGCACAAACATCGCCAGCGCCCATGTGCCCCAGCTCAGTTCAATATCGCTGTTGGTTGCCTTGGCCACCAACTCCACCACCAGCGGATTGGGCGCGGTGGCGGTGATGAACATCGCCGAGGTAATCGGATTGCTGTGGTAATTCACTAGCGACAAGTATTTACCCATGCGGTTTTGCGTGCCTTTTTCCGGATCGGAATCGTAGCTTGAGGCAATCGCCTTCATCACCGGATGGATAATGCCGCCGCCACGTGCGGTGTTGCTCGGCGTCACCGGCGCCAACAGCAATTCAGACAAAGCCAAACTATAGCCGATGCCTAAGGTTTTTTTACCCCATACGGCGATAAACAGATAACCGATGCGCGCGCCCAAACCGGTTTTCAAAATGCCGCGCGAAATCATAATCGCCACACCAATCAGCCAAATCAGTGAGCTGGAGAAGCTCGACAGCGCATCTTTAATCGCACCCGAAGGCGTGTCGTTGGTGACACCGGTAAGCGCCACCAAGGTAATGGCAATCATCGCAATCGCACCAATCGGCATAGCTTTGCCGATAATCGCTGCCACCACACCGACAAACATGGCCAACAAATGCCAGCCGTCGGGCGTTACCCCTTCGGGCACAGGAATCACAAACCAAATCAACAAAGCCAACGCCACCGCAACCGCAGTCGGAATCGGCTTAAAACCTATTTTCTTGTCCATCATCAAGCTCCTGTATGCGTGAAATCGGGATTTAATATTTGTTAGCAACAGTATAATCCCAACTCCCTACCCTCTAACTTTGATGTATCACAACAAATTCAATATTATTTTGATATAAATATTCTGATTTAAAAAGTACTTGATTTTGGGCAACATGCGTGAACAAAAACCAAAGGCCGTCTGAAAAAATACCTTTCAGACGGCCTCTTAAGTTTAGATCAATAACCGCTTATTACTTCCCTTCAGGCTTGCCGCCTTGCAGGTAAATATCCAACTTGTCGATATTCTGAATCACGCGCTGGAATTGTACCGGCCCCGGTTGGCTCGGATACACGCGGCCTTGATACGGATCGCCTAAAGTGCGGAAGAAATTATCGAACACCGCCGGCGTTAAGAAGCCGATAAACTTGGTGTAATGGTCTTTGATTTGATAGCTGTGTACCACGCCGGCAGGAATGTGCACCGCATCGCCCGGTTGCGCTTCAAGCTGCTGCTTGTTGCCCAACATATTCACGCGACCAATCAGCGGATAGAAAATCTCGGTGTGTTCACCATGAAAATGCGGCGGCACCAAATCGCCTTTCGGGCCTTCGGTCAACAAGGCGATAAAGCGGCCGTCGCTGGCTTTGGCATCGCCCAAATAAGTAAACATTTGGTCGCCCACCACATAACGTTCGCCCGCTCCTTCAGCCAATACATACGCTTGGGCACGGTTTGGTGCTTTATCCAGAGTCATTTTGGCGGCTTGGCGTTTGGCTTTAGGCTCACCAAACCAAGTTAAGCTGCCGTTTTGCGTGGTCGCGGCCAACAATTGCTCGCGGCTGAAACCGGCTTTGGCTGTTTCAGGCTGAACATAGCCGCTAAACGGCTCACCCATGCGGCTGAAGGATTGGTACATATCGCTGCCGGTTGCCCACAACAAGATTTTATTGCGTTGGTTTTGGAAACGGAATGCGGCTTTCACACCCGGCGGTACGCTGGCATAATCACCCGGCGTGAGCAGGTAATATTTGCCGTCCAGCCAAAATTCAACTTTACCCTCAATCACATAAAATGCCTGATGCGAATTTTTCAGACTATACAACGGCAAACCGGCTTCCTTACCGCCCACCCAAGTCATCATCTCATAATCGCCATCGGTATCAACCGCGCGCGCAATGGTGTTCAACACCATGCCACCAACCAAACGGCGCTCGCCTTCGTCATTGCGGATAAAATACGGAATCTTGCGCCCCGGTAATTTGTTCTCCAAGGTCACGGCTTGAATGGCTGAAAAGTCTTGCGGTGGCTGCTTGGCTTGCGGCGATGGCGCAGCAACGGCACTCAAACCCACCGACAACAAGGCGGCAGCCAGTGTATGCTTGATAAAAACAGCAGCTTTCATGGTTTCTCCTTTAGAGTTGATTTATGTATTTGTTAATATAGCAGCAAGTTTGAAAACGTGTAAGCAGAATGTTTTACTAAACTGTATGTATAAATTCTACGGTTTATAAACAAAATAAAAGGCCGTCTGAAAAAATATTTTTTCAGACGGCCTTACCATACCATTGTTACAAGCCCAAATCTTTCCACATAGCATCCACCTTGGCCACGGTGGCAGGATCTTTTTCAATCACCCTGCCCCATTCGCGGTCAGTTTCGCCCGGCCATTTATTGGTAGCATCCAAGCCCATTTTACCGCCCAAACCACTGACCGGACTGGCAAAATCCAAGTAATCAATCGGCGTGTTTTCCACCAAAACGGTATCGCGCACCGGATCCATCCGCGTGGTGACTGCCCAGATGACTTCTTTCCAGTCGCGCACGTCCACATCTTCATCGACCACAATGATGAATTTGGTGTACATAAACTGGCGTAGGAAGCTCCAGCAACCCATCATCACGCGTTTGGCGTGTCCGGCGTATTGTTTTTTCATCGACACCACCGCCATGCGGTAAGAGCAGCCTTCCGGCGGCAGGTAGAAATCAACGATTTCGGGGAATTGTTTCTGCAAAAGCGGCACAAACACTTCGTTCAACGCCACGCCGAGCACAGCCGGTTCATCAGGCGGTTTGCCGGTGTAGGTGGAATGGTAAATCGGGTCTTTGCGCATGGTGATGCGCTCGACGGTAAACACGGGGAACCAATCCTGCTCGTTGTAATAGCCGGTGTGGTCGCCATAAGGGCCTTCCAACGCAGTTTCATTCGGATGAATCACGCCTTCCAACACGATTTCCGCCCGCGCCGGCACCTGCAAATCGTTGCCGATACAGTTTACCAATTCAGTACGCGAGCCGCGCAACAAACCGGCAAACTGATATTCGCTCAAGGTATCGGGCACCGGCGTGACCGCGCCCAAAATGGTCGCCGGATCGCAACCCAACACCACGGAAACGGGATACGGCGTATCGGGATTTTGCTTGCGGAATTCCTGATAATCCAACGCACCCCCACGGTGCGACAACCAGCGCATAATCAGCTTCTTTTTGCCGATTAACTGCTGGCGGTAAATGCCGAGATTTTGACGTTTTTTATTTGGCCCGCGGGTCACGGTCAAGCCCCATGTCACCAAAGGCGCGATGTCTTCCGGCCAACAATGCTGAATCGGCAGTTGGTACAAATCGACCGCATCGCCCTCTAATATAATTTCTTGGCAAGGCGCGTTTTTCACCACGTTTGGCGCCATGCTCCAAATGTCTTTTAACAAAGGCAATTTAGAAAACGCATCTTTAATGCCTTTTGGCGGTTCGGGTTCTTTCAAATAAGCCAGCGTTTGGCCGATTTCGCGCAACTTGGATACGCTGTCTTCGCCCATGCCCATCGCCACACGCTCGGGCGTGCCGAATAAGTTGGCCAACACCGGATAGCCGTAGCGCGTGCCATCGGCGCGTACCGGATTTTCAAACAGCAACGCCGCCCCTTCTGCGCGCAACACGCGGTCAGCAATCTCGGTCATTTCTAACTCCGGCGATACCGGCGTAGAAATCCGCTTGAGCTTGCCTTGCGCTTCAAGCTGCGCGATAAAATCTCGTAAGTCTTTGTATTTCATTTTGACTCTCTTTCAGCCGAATGTTTTTTCAGACGGCCTGAGACCTTTGCAAAACCCTAGATTTGAGCACAGTTCAAAGTTGTAGCAGCGCAGACATATCACTTAGATAGGCAAGCTTTCGAGCAGCGCACAACGAAGAAATGTGCCAAAGATAGGGATATTGCAAAGGTCTCAGCCTTTTGATTAAGCTTTGCCGAAACAATGAGCCTGATTATAACGCGTTTTGCGGGATTCAAGCGTGTTGGCTTACCGATATGCCACAATCTTGCGAAGCGGTTAAATTATGATACAATACGCCCCTACTTCTGACGGGTCTGTAGCTCAGGGGTTAGAGCAGGGGACTCATAATCCCTTGGTCGTGGGTTCGAAACCCACCGGACCCACCAAATTAAAAACCGGATATGTCGCTTGGCATATCCGGTTTTGCTTTCAGACGGCCTAGCAACAAAAAGAGCAGGATTCACCCTGCTCTTTTTTCCTTATATATAAAATATAGCTTAAAAACTGGTGCTGATTAAATAGCCTGTATAAGCCACATACGAACCCAGCAAAATGAAGCCTTTCAGACGACCTATCTGACCTGCGCCGCCTTTACCCAAGCAGAAGACAAACAGCAACACAGTCAAGCCCGACATAATGGCGACGTCGCGGGTAAGGATTTCCGGTGCCACTTCCATCGGATGAATCACTGAAGCCAAGCCGACTACGGATAAGGTGTTGAATAAGTTGGAACCGACCACGTTGCCAATGGCGATGTCGTGTTCACCTTTACGCGCGGCGGCTACAGAGGAAGCCAACTCTGGCAATGATGTACCGATGGCCACTACAGTCAGGCCGATAATCAAATCGCTGACGCCCATGCTTTGTGCTACGGTTACTGCACCCCACACCAGCAGGCGCGAGCTGAGTACCAACACCACCAAACCCAAAATCAACCAAAACAGGCCTTTTTTCAGCGGCATTTCACTGTTTTCCAACTCATCGGAAATATCTTCTACGAAGTTATCAGCACCTTTCAAGTTGGTTTTTACCGTCCATCCCATATAGCCGAGCAACACCAGCAGCAGTATCACGCCGTCCATCAGGCTCAAATAACCATCAAACAATTGAAACGCGGCTAAAGCGGTAATCACCAGCAATACCGGCATTTCAGTTTTAACGATTTGTTTTTGCACCATAATCGGGCTGATTAAGGCGGTAATACCCAGAATCAGGGCGATATTGGTGATGTTAGAACCATAGGCGTTGCCCAAAGCAATACCGGGGCTGCCGTCTAAGGCAGACATGACGGAGACGACCATTTCCGGCGCAGATGTACCGAAGCCGACGATGACCATACCGATTAATAATGGCGACATGCCGAAATGGCGGGCGGTAGCAGCCGCACCATCAATAAAGCGGTCGGCGCTCCAAACCAGTAAAACGAGGCCGACGATAATGGCTATGATAGCGTAAAGCATTATTTTCCTTGTGTTTGGTGTGTTTCAAAAGGAGGCTATTGTAGCAGCTTTCCTAAGGTTTCCAAGACGGCGCTGAGACCTGTTTGAAAAATTGATACGCCAAGATGATATTCCGCTTTCAGACGGCATAATATTTCTATTTTCAACTATTTTCTTTTCATTAATTCTTAACCTTATCAAATTTTTGATAGTTTACACCCTATGCCATCTATTCCCCGCACCTTCCGTGCTTAATCCCACAATCCCAGCTTTACCCACTCCAATATGCATAACAGCTTTGCTACAATCAGCCATTATTTTTACATTTCGATACATTTATGAATACTTCTGCTTCTTGGTCATCCAAATTGGGCTTTATCCTGTCTGCAGCCGGTTCAGCGATTGGCTTGGGCGCGATTTGGAAATTCCCCTACACCGCCGGCACCAACGGCGGCGCCGTATTCTTTTTATTGTTTTTGCTGTTTACCATCTTAGTTGCGCTACCGGTACAACTGGCTGAGTTTTACATCGGCCGAACCAGTGGTAAAAACGCGGTCGATGCGTTCAAAACGCTGGCACCCGGTTCGCAATGGCCGTGGGTTGGCCGCATGGGCGTGGCGGCATGTTTTGTGTTGCTGTCGTTTTACAGTGTGGTCGGCGGTTGGGTGCTGAATTATGTGGTGCACGCATTTACCGGTCAAATCCACCCCGAAGCCAACTTTGAAGCCTTGTTCGGCGCCACCATTGCCAACCCTTGGAGCGTATTGCTTTATCAAGGCTTATTTATGCTGATGACGATTTGGGTGGTGAAAGGCGGCATTTCAGACGGCATTGAAAAAGCCAACCGCTATCTGATGCCGGCTTTGTTTGTGTTGTTTATTATGCTGGCCCTCCGCTCGATGACGCTGCCCAATGCCATGCAGGGCGTATCGTTTTTGCTGAAACCCGATTGGTCTTACTTCACGCCGCAAACCATGCTGATGGCCTTGGGTCAGGCATTTTTCGCCTTGAGTATCGGCGTATCCACCATGATTACTTATGCATCTTACCTGAGTAAAAAGCAGGATTTATTCCGCTCGGGCAACAGCATCATGTGGATGAACTTATTGGTGTCGCTGCTGGCCGGCTTGGTGATTTTTCCGGCGGTGTTTGCATTCGGCTTTGAACCCTCACAAGGCCCGGGCTTAATCTTTATTGTGTTGCCTGCAGTGTTTATGAAAATCCCGTTCGGCACCATCCTCTTTGCCATCTTTATGTTGCTGGTGGTGTTTGCCACCCTCACTTCTGCATTCTCCATGCTGGAAACCGTGATTGCCGCCACCATCCGCCAAGACGAAAGCAAACGCAAAAGCCGCACTTGGCTAATCGGCGCGGCCATTTTTATCGTTGGTATTCCTTCGGCTTTATCGTTTGGCGTATTAGGCGAATTTAAAATATTCGGCAAAACCGTGTTCGATTTGTGGGATTACATGATTTCCGCCATTATTATGCCGATCGGCGCATTGAGTGTAGCCATTTTCACCGGCTGGGTGCGCAACAAACAATCGGTTTTGGCAAATATCAGCGAAGGTAGCTCCGTACCGAAAACCGTGACTCAATTATGGCTTAATACCTTACGCTTCTTAGCGCCGATTGCCATCCTGATCGTTTTCATCAATTCATTGGGTTGGATTTAAATCCGCCAAATGATAATCAGCTAATATTCATACAAAAGCCGTCTGAAACAGGTAATGGTTTCAGACGGCTTTTACGTTTTTCAGTTTCTCAGATGAGCTTGAGATTCAATTTCACAGTGAAAACAGCACGCACTGCATCAACAATTCAAGCTTCCTTGAGATATTCGCAATGCAAACATGATGAAAACTGTTTTTTCTTCTATTCAATAACCTTCATCTGCCTATCCGGCATCACCAGCCACACTTTAGCCTGCTTAGCCCGCGCCGCTTGCCGGATTTCATCTGGCGACATCACCGAAAACGCCGTAGCAAACGCATCGGCCAGCGCGGCGGTTGGCGCCATTACGCTCATGCTGTGGTAACGCGGTGTGCTCACCCCCGAACGTGGGTCAAACAAATGGGTAAACTTACCCGCTTCATCCATCACCGTGCCATAGCCGCCCGACGTGGCAAAGCCTTGGTTTTGCAGCGGCACATTCATCAATACACCTTGCTCATTTTGTGGATCGCGGATACCCACCTGCCAAGTGCGTTCACCGCGTGTATCCAAGCCGCGGATTTCACCCATATCCACCAAGGCTTGTTCCACGCCGTTTTGCTGCAACAATTCCACCACTTTATCGGTGATGTAGCCTTGGGCAATGCCGTTAAACGACAAGCCCATATCCCGCCCGTGAAAGCGGACAAAGGTATCGTCAAATTCCACTTTATCAAAACCGACCTGCTGCAAGACTCGATTCATATCCGCCTGCGACGGCGGCGTATCGGTATTGGGATGCCGTCTAAAATAATCGGCATAAAAGTTCCATAGCGGCTGAATGCTCGGGTCAAACGCACCTTGAGTGAGCCGGTAAACTTCTTGGCTGATGCTCAACAATACCAACAAATCCTGCGGCGGATTGTTCAGACGGCCTTCACGGTTAAGCTGCACAATCAAGCTGTCGTCACGGTATAAGCTGAAAATCTTTTCCAGACGCGCCACTTCCGCCAATGCCTTATTCACCAAATCATCAGCTTGGCGGCGGTCAACATGATACAGGCGCAACTGCGCGCCCGAACCCAAAGCAATACCTTTCCAAACAAACGGCTCGGCTTCATCGGGATTAGGCTTATCGGTTGGGCGGTTTAGTGCAAACGGCAAAATCGCGCCACCGGCCACAATGGCACTGATCGCCAAAAAACGGCGGCGATTTAAGGGGATATTCATGTTTTTTTTTGAAAATAAAATTCAGGCCGTCTGAAAGCTTAACACCCTTTTCAGACGGCCTATTCACATTATTTAAAAATATATGCTTCCGGCATCTCATCAAAGTTCACGACTTTGCCGCCCTTCTCTTGCGCAAACTGCTCGGCCTTGGCTTTATCCGCAAACGGCAACGCATCTTCCGAACCCATGCCGCCGATAAAGCCGCTTTCGATAACATACCATGCTTTTTTGGCATCAATCCACGCGTCATTGGCATTCGGCTGCGCCCAATCGGTCACTTCACCCATATCGGTGACATACATCACATGAATGCCTTTGGGCTCTTCCGGCAGCTTGGTGTAGCCGAACATTTGGCGGATGGTCGAGAACCACACCGGCTTATCGGGCTTGCCGTTGAGATACAGCTGCGCTTTCGGCCCGTCGTGTTCCATCAGGTTCATGGTGCAATAATGGCCGGTCGATTGTGCGGTAATCGGCGCCGGAGTAGGCGGCGGCGCGGTGTTTTCTTTGGCACCACAAGCCGCGAGCAGCAAGGCGGTGCAGATTGTTAAGGCAAATGTTTTCATATTTGTCGCTTTCCAAAAATCCAAGCCGCCAACAGCAGCGGAATGATGACCCACAACACCTGCGCGGTCAGCAACACCGGCAGCGTGAGGCTGATTTGCTCGGTCAAACCGGCCATGCCCGAATACATGGCGGTGTTTTCATAGCCGGTCAGGTTGAGCAGGCGGTAAATGTCGGTCGGGTTGAACAATAAAATGCTTTCCACCATCGGCGCAGTGAGTGTTTGCTGCGTATCGGCCACCAACACGCCAAGCAAGGCCATGTCGAAAATCACCACGAAAAACAGCCACACGCCGATGGCAATGCCTGCCGCCGTGCCGCGTTCTTTCACTTTCGCGCTGATTAAATAGCCCAAGGCCAAAAACGCCGCGCCCAAAATCACGCTAGCGCCAATCAGAGCGGCAAACGGTTTCCATGCGGCGATGTTGATGCCGCCATTGGCCAACTGCAACGCAATGCCGGCCAAGCCGTAACCGGCAGTCGTCGCCAAAGTCAAAATAATCAAGTGCCCCAAGAACTTACCCGCTAAAATTTGATTGCGCGAAATCGGGTAGCTTAATAACAAACCCATCGTACCGCGCTCGATTTCGCCAATCAAGGCATCGTAGGCCAAGAGCATGGCAATCAGCGGAATCAGGAAAATCGACAGGCTCGACAGGCTCACCACCGTAACCGTGAGCGGATCGACCTTCACCGAACCGGTTGGCGCGCTGCCCAAAAACCCCAGCGACAAAGCCAATGCCGCCAGCAGCAATGCCGCCGCCAACACCCAGCGGTTGCGCAGGCTGTCGCGCACTTCTTTGCCGGTGATAATCAAAATCGGGTTCATACGTCTTCCCTTTTCAAGAATTGTGCATACATTTCATCGAGCGTCGGCGTATGGATGTCGAGATAGGCCAAATCGTTTAAATCGCCTAATTCGGCCAACAAAGCCATGCGTTCGTCTGCTTGGCATTGCGCACGGAAATTGAGGCCGTCTGAAGACTGCCAGCGTGATGACAAAGGTTTGCCATGTTTCAGGCGCACATTCACCGTGAGTGGCAAACCGCTTTGCACATGCAGTTCGTCCATGCTGCCATCGGCGACTTTGGCGCCGTTTTTCATCACCACCACGCGGTCTGCATGGCCGTCGAGTTCGGCCAAAGCGTGGGTGCTGAGCAACACAGTTGCGCCTTTACCGTTTAATTCGCGCACTACTTCATAAAACATTTGCCGTGAAGCCGGATCCAAACCTGTAGTCGGCTCGTCAAACAGTAATACCTTCGGCTCGCCCAACAACGCCTGCGCCAAAGCCAAACGCTGACGCATACCCTTTGAATAAGTGCCGACACGGCGTTTGGCTGCTTGGGAAATGCCCACGCGTTCAAGCAAATCTTGGTTTTTATTCAGCGGCTGCTTTTTCAGTTTGGCGTAGAAAGCCAAGGTTTCCAAACCGGTCATCGATGGGTGCAGCGCCACCGTTTCCGGTAAATACCCGATTTGGCTGCGCACCGCCGCACCGGCTTTGCTGCCGGTTTTCTCACCCAGCAGCATCACTTCGCCCTGCGTTGGCGTAATCAAGCCGAGTATCAGCTTCATCAGCGTCGATTTACCCGCGCCGTTGTGCCCGGCCAAACCCACGCTTTCACCGGCTTTCAGCACCAAATCGACATTATCGACCGCACGCTGCTCGCCGAATTGTTTGATTACGTTTCTCAATTCAACATGATTGCTCATGGTGTTTCCTTGTGTGTTTGTTCAGACGGCCTTTTTCAACATAAGGCCGTCTGAACGCCTTTTATTCGTTTGCCTGCGCTGCCCATGCCGATTTAGTTTGCTTGGCTGCTTGCAACATTTCCGCTTTGTGTTGCAGATAATACGGCATAGTCGGGTTTTGATATGGCTTCATCAGCGGTTTACTGTCAATCACACCGCCCGGCATAATTGCGGGGAACTGGCTTTGCGCCCACTTCACAATGCTCACCGCCGGACTGTTCATCAGCAACCTGGCCACAGGTGCGCGCCAAATGATTTGGTCGGTAATGCCGTTGGGGCGGTAAGCGCTGTCGCCGATGCCGTCGCCGTTAAGGTCGAATGCGCTGTTGTCGCTCCAATAATTGCCGCGCCCGTCTTCCGACCAATCCAAGAAACGCGTGCTGACGTATTTGACTTGGCTTTCGTTATTGATAAACGAATTGTCGGTCAATTCCGTGCCTTCAATGGCGGCGGTGAAATGGATGCCGATTTTGCATTGCTCGAAATGGTTGCCAAAGATTTTGTTGTTGTTAGCATTGTAGGCGAACAGGCATTTGTCGGCCTGATAAATCACGTTGTCTTGCACTTCCGATTGGTTGACGTAATTGAGCATGATGCCTTGATCGCGGCTCATCACGGCGATGTTGCCTCGTACTTTGATGCGGTCGGAAAACATCATGGCGTAGGCGATGTTGTTGCCGATGGAAATATTGTCGATGACTTCGCTGTCGTTGGTGTACATATAATGTACGGCAAAGCGCACATCGTGAAAACGGTTGCCCTTATAAATATTGAAGGTGCTGGCGTTGGAAAAAATGCCGTCGCGGCCTTTGGAAATGTCGTTGCCGATCACTTGCGAACCGGGCGCGTTCCACACGGTTACGCCGTTGCCACGCTCATTCACGCGCAATTCAGCATTGCCGACGATTTTGTTGTCGCGCACCATGGCATCTTTAGGACCGTGCAAATACACGCCAACGGAATTATCGAGAATATCGTTTTTTTCCACCAAAGCATTGGTGGCAGTTTCTTCCAGATAAATGCCGGCGTCCATATCCGGCAGACTCATGCCCGAGCCGTTGACAGTAAGGTTTCGAATCACGACATCAGGCGCATGCACGCTGATCGTGCGGCCTTTTCTATCACCCTGAATGTTGGCGGAACGGTCTGCCGGCCCCTCTAAGGTTAAGGGTTTGTCGATGTGGATTTTGGTTTGGTACACGCCCGAAGCAAGCTTGAGCGTATCACCTGCTTGGGCTTGGGCGATGATTTGATTGAGATTATCTGTGGGTGAAACGGTAATCACGGCGGCAAAGGCCGTCTGAAACCCTACTACGGTGAGCAGCGCACAAACAGCGTATTGCAGCGTTTTGACATGAAATAGAGTGTGCATGTGGTTTCTCTTGTTTTCAGACGGCCTGTGTCGGCGCGACAAGTTTGACATTATAACAAAACCATCTGCCCGATTTTCAAATGGCTTTGTTATAAAGGCCGTCTGAAAAGGAATTACCGTTTCAGACGGCCTGCTTGTTGATATCAGGGAAGATTATTTAGGTTTTACAATCATTTGGCCTGACATTTCCATGTGCAATGCGTGGCAGAACCATTGGCAGTAGTACCAATGCACGCCCGGACGGTGGGCGGTAAAGGTAACCGAACTGGTTTGTTGCGGGCCGACTTCCATCGCAATGCCGTAGCCTTCCAAAGTGAAGCCATGGGTCAAGTCTTCGATGGTTTCTACGTTGGTCACCACCACAGTCACTTCATCACCTTGATTCACTTCGAATTGTGGCACGCTGAATGCTGGCGCAACAGCAGTCATGTACACGCGTACTTTATTGCCTTCGCGCACCACTTTGGCGGCTTTCTCCAATTCCACGCCATCTTTGGCAGCCATGTCAGCAGCATCTTTCCACCACCAAGCATGTTTGGTGCGATCCCAAGTTTTAGCCGGATTCACTTTAGACGCTGCTACCAAACAGAAGTCGTGTGGTTCGGCAAAGGTCGGGTTGTCGTGCACCAGCTTCATCTCATCGCCTGAAATGTCAATCAACTGGTCACATTCAGGCTTCAACGGACCGGCATTCAAGAAACGGTCTTTCGAGAATTTATTCAGTGACACCAACCACTTACCATCGGCCTCTTTGGTTTCGCCCATAGTTGTGTGGTTGTGACCCGGTTGGTAGTGAACGTCGATTTTTTGCTTGATTGGGTCGATTTTCTCGCCCGCATAAGCTTTAATCGCATCTTCGATGTTCCATTTCGCCATTTGGCTGTCGATAAACAGCGTGGTATAGGCATTGCCGCGGCCGTCAAATGCGGTATGTAACGGACCCAAGCCCAATTCAGGCTCTGCGACTACCACATCGCGCGGCTGAATTTTGTCGGCAAACAAATCATCCAATTTGCTCACATCCAATACGGTCACAGTTGGCGACAGCTTACCGTTGAGCATGATGTATTTGCCGTCAGGTGATGCGTTACAGCCGTGTGGTGAGTTTGGCACCGGAATGTAGCGGGTGTATTTCGAATTGGCTTCGGCGCGGCCGTCCACCATTTTCACACCGTTGACTTCTTTAAAGTCGCCGTTTTTAATGCCTTCTTCAATTGCTGCCAAGTTGAACACAACGACCCAGTCTTGCTCGTTGGCAGAAGCGGCTTGCACGGTCAAACCACGCTCAGAGTTGTAGCAGGTAGAGAATGAATATTTACCTTGGTAGTCGGCATCACCGTTGTCCAAGTTACCGTCTACCAACACTTGCCATGCGATTTCCATGGTTTCACCGTCGATGGCGGTGTATACCGCATTCCAAGTTTTCGGGTCATTCAGATTGCCAACGCCGTCTACCGGTACGATGTGTTCGCCATTGGCAAATACATAGCCGGTTTTCGGATAACGTTGCGGACGCAAACCGTGGATACCGGAAGCATTTGGAATCTCAACGATTTTATCGGTTTTCATGATTTCCAAATCCACGCGGCACACGCGGTTATTGGCTTTGTCGTTGGCGTAAGCATAGCGGCCGTCGTAAGTTTGGTCGGTAAACGACAAGTGCGGGTGGTGCAAGTCGCCATTCGGGATACATTTCAGACCGCTGGCTTTCAGGAAAGCATTGGTTTCAGCAGTATTTTTTTCGTTCAGAATACGCAAACTCTCGTTGGTACGACCCCAACCGGTGGCGCTGTCCATATTAAATACCGGAATACGCATCAGTTCGCGCATAGAAGGCAAGCCAACCAAGCGCATTTCACCGGATTGACCGCCTGACAAGAAGCCGTAGTATTGATCCAGCTCGCCCGGACCAACATGAACAGACTGGCCGCCTTCGCTACCGTGCGCATCGGCTTTGGCCGCAGGTGCAGAACCTGCACCGGAAGCTGCGCCTTTATCGCTCTCGGCATTGGAACAACCAGCCAAACCCAACAAGCCCGCACCGGCAATACCGGCACCAGAAGCCGCGGCAGTGCCTAAGAATGAACGTCGGCTTAAGCCGTTTTGTTCTAATTTTTCGTCTGACATAAAACTCTCCTTGGGATGAAATTCGGTATTTGTCTTTTCAGACGGCCTACCGTGGGATAAGGGAAACTAATTCTTTACTTTTCAACGGTGATTTTTGCACCGGGTTTCACAAAGTGCACCACATGTTCATTGGTTTTAGCGGTTTGTTCGGCTTCGTGTTCCGATTTGGCCGCGGCTTGGCGTTGTTTTTTCTTGTTCGTTGCCACCACTTGCGGACAACGCGTTTCATGGTGATACATCACTTGACAGTGCAGACATTGGATACACTCGTTCGGGTGAATATCCCCTTCCGGCGCAATCGCTTGAACCGGACACTCGTGTGTACAAATCTGACACGGATTGCCACACATTTTGTAGCGGCGCAGCCAGTCAAAAATGCGGAAGCGTGCCGGAATCGCAATCGCTGCACCCAGCGGGCATAAGTAGCGGCAGAAGAAACGTTCGATAAACAAACCGGCTGCCAGCAATGCCACAGCGAACAATACAAACCACCATTCACGCATGAATTTCAAAATAATCGCGG
This sequence comes from Neisseria sp. CCUG17229, assembly GCF_047839235.1. Lineage (NCBI taxonomy): Bacteria > Pseudomonadati > Pseudomonadota > Betaproteobacteria > Neisseriales > Neisseriaceae > Neisseria > Neisseria sp. CCUG17229. The sequence goes on along the minus strand of NZ_CP181247.1, from coordinate 645,095 downwards.
TTTTAAACGGCTCGATTTCGGCAAAATGTTCGGCCAAGCCCAAATCGTAGAGCGAAAGCGCCAGCAAACCGAAGAAAATCACATATTTAATCGCGCTCAAGCGTGTGTGCAGCAAATGCGGCACGGTGATTTGTTTCACGCCCAATTTCTTCGCCAAGCGGTTGGTCAACTCCTGCAAAGAGCCAAACGGACACAACCAGCCACAGAAAGTACCACGGTTCCACAGCAGCATGGTCGCCGCCGTAAACAGCCACAAAATGAATACCAGCGGATCCATCAGGAAAAATTCCCAGTGGAAATCGGTCAAGATGGCGGAAAACAGCGTTAAGGTATTCACCACCGACAATTGCGCCTGCGCGTACCAGCCGATATAAACCAAAGTGAAGGTCAAAAAGGCAATGCGGAAACGGTCATACCATTTTTCGTAGCGCACAATCCAGTCTTGGAACAAAAACACCAGCAGCAAAATGGTTAACGCAATGCTGACCACGATGATTTGCGCTTTTTTCGCCTGCCAGATCTGTTTCCACAATTGGCTGGATACGCCGTCATCAGTGGCTGCATCCAAAGTACCGGCAGTTTGATTGGCTAATTTTCGGCCTTCGGCGGCAGGTGCTTCAATCGGCGCAGTGATGGTTACCGGTTCGGCTTCAGGGTCGTCAACGTAATAGCCTTGCGGCAATTCGTAGGCCAAATCAGCAGTAACAAACGCTTTATCATTCACGCTCAATACGCGCTGAATCATCAACTGTAAGCGCCACGGCTCGGCAGCATCAAATGTTACATCTTCCGGAATGGTGAACCAAGATACTTCTTTAAATGCCGGCGCGCCTTCTGCGGCCAAAGCCACCACACGCTCGTGTTGCGCATCGGTAAAGCGGAAACTGTTGTCGCCCTGAATCATCTCGATGCGGTCAAAAATACCGCCACGCACATAGCCCGAGCCTTTCCAAGAATAACGACCCTCACCGGCAACCATAATCGCTTGTTGACCCGGTTTCAGACGGCGTTGCAAATTATTCCAACCTGCCTCACCCAATAAGCTCTTACCGATGGAAGGCTGGCTCACCACCGCCACATACATATCAACAAAAGTATCATCCCCCGGCCCTTCTTCGGCGTGCTCGACAACGCCTTCTTTGCCGCTTTGCTCAAATAATTTATTAGCTTCATCCACCGTCATGTGCAGCTTGGTGACGGCTTTTTGTTCCAGTAAGGCATTCCATGATTGGATGTCTTGTTTATCCATACCAACAGCACGACGCGGACGGGTTTGCACCGCTGCTTGTGCAACAGTAGAACCATCGGCAGCCACAGCCGCTGTCGCACCTACTGTGCCCAATTGGTATTGTTGGGCAATGGTTTTAATCGAGCGCTGCATGCTGTCGTTAATCACCATCAGCGTCACGGTTGCGCCGCTGATGATGTCGGAAAGTGCCACACCCGGTTTCGGCGGCGTGGTAATGAAATTCAGGCCGATGTAGTCATCAATAAATTTATCCACTCGCGATTGCGGGATGCCGATGAGCATAATCGGTTCGTTATGCGCCACCAACTTGGCGCCGCTAATGGTGCCGTCATTGGCTAAGGCCACCATGGTATCGATGGGTTTACTCGAATAGCCGCGAGTATTGACAACATCAGTAGTGATGAAGACTAAGCCCAATTGCTCGTCGCCTTTGTACACACGTGCCACCATCGGCTTGCCTTCAGGCTCACCGTAACGGTCGGCCGTTGGAAAAATTTCAGACGGCTGTACTTTGCTCAGAAACTCCGGCAGACGCTCTGCATGAACCGGTAGGCTGATCACCATCAAAACCAATGCCAGCGCGACCACAACCACCCATTTGAGCAGACTGTTATTCTCTGCTCCATCCCTATCAAAACCGGACATAACCTATCCCCGATGACTCGATTACTCAAAACACTAATATTATATGAATCATCTACTATCCATAATTTGATGTATATCAAGTTTACAAATCTTAAAGCGTATTTATATTAGTGCAATAATTCTTTATAGTTAAATAAGATACAAATAAAACTATAAATTACAAATCATTGATTGATTCTTCATATACCCAGTATAAGATTCATTTTATTTCAATTAAATTTGATTTATTTTGATTGAACGCTAAATAAAATAGGCCGCCTGAAATACTACCAACGGTTTTTTCAGACCGCCTTGATATAAGTTAAATGTATTTAAATGATTCAGCATAAAAAAATGCCGTCTGAACATTTCAGACGGCATTTTGTAAAAGATAGGGTTAAAAATTAGTTTTTATCCAAATCTACCAATTTGTTTTTCGCGATCCAAGGCATCATCGAACGCAATTGCGCACCAACTTTCTCGATTTGGTGGTCAGCATTCAAGCGACGACGGGCAGTCATTGAAGCATAGTTGGCTGCGCCTTCTTGGATGAACATTTTCGCGTATTCACCAGATTGAATGCGGTACAAAGCTTTTTTCATCGCTTCTTTGGTTGCAGGAGTCACCACTTCAGGGCCGGTCACGTATTCACCGTATTCGGCGTTGTTAGAAATTGAGTAGTTCATGTTGGCAATACCACCTTCGTACATCAAATCTACGATCAATTTCAATTCATGCAAACATTCGAAGTAAGCCATTTCTGGGGCGTAACCGGCTTCAACCAAAGTTTCAAAGCCGCATTTCACTAATTCAACCGCACCACCACACAATACAGCTTGTTCACCGAACAAGTCGGTTTCGGTTTCTTCGCGGAAGTTGGTTTCAATCACGCCGCCTTTGGTGCCGCCGTTGGCTGCTGCGTAAGACAAGGCGATGTCGCGTGCTTTACCGGAATTGTCTTGGTAAACGGCGATCAATGAAGGTACGCCGCCGCCTTTCAAGAATTCGCTGCGTACAGTGTGGCCAGGGCCTTTAGGCGCAACCATGATCACGTCTACATTTGATGGCGGCACGATTTGGTTGTAGTGTACGTTGAAGCCGTGCGCAAACGCCAAAGCCGCGCCGTCTTTCAGGTTAGGTGCGATTTCGTTTTTGTACACAACCGGTTGGTTTTCATCCGGCAACAAAATCATCACAACATCGGCATCTTTAGTGGCATCAGCAACAGTTTTCACGTTGTGGCCGGCTTTAACCGCTTTATCCCAAGAAGTGCCTTGACGCAAACCGATCACTACGTTTACACCTGAATCTTTCAGGTTGGCAGCGTGGGCATGGCCTTGTGAACCATAACCAATAATGGCAACTGTTTTGCCTTTGATCAATGACAGGTCGGCGTCTTTATCGTAATAAACTTGCATTTCAATTCCTTTTATTTGAATAGGTTTGTTGAGTTAACTTTAAAAAATCAGATGGAGAGCTCGTTGAGCATCACGATTTCAAGATGATCGGTTTTGCCCTCGATGGCTTGAACAAATGCCTGAAAATGCTCACTGGCATTATGCTCATCCACCGCCGCTTGCGATTGCCAACTTTCAACAAACACGAAGCGGTTGGAATTTTGGATATCCTGATGCAAATCATAGCTGTTGTTCCCTTCTTCGGCGCGGCTGGCTTGAACCAACTGGGCGAATTGGGCAGACAATGTGTCGCGGTATTCAGGTTTCACGGTAATCAAGGCAACAATCTTAATAATCGACATCTCAACTTCTCCTGTATTGGTTTCAGACGGCCTCAAATCTTTTAGCAGGCCGTCTGAACAAGCGTGGCATTAAATTTTCAAAATACGCTCGCCGCGGCCAATACCGGCTGCGCCTGTGCGCACAGTTTCCAAAATTTGTGCACGCCCTACGGTTTCTAAGAAAGAATCCAATTTGTCGCTGGAACCGGTGATTTCGATGGTATAGCTGCGGTCGGTTACATCAACCACATGACCACGATAAATCTCGGTCAGGCGTAAAAATTCGTCGCGGTCTTTACCCGCTGCACGCACTTTCACCAACATCAATTCGCGTTCGACAAAACGACTTTCGTTCAAATCGACTACTTTAATCACTTCTACCAGCTTATTAAGCTGCTTGGTAATCTGCTCCAGCACGCTGTCGTCACCGTGGGTCACGATGGTCATGCGCGACAAGGTTTGATCTTCGGTCGCGGCCACCGACAATGAATCGATGTTGTAGTCACGCGCTGAAAACAGACCCACCACACGGCTCATCGCACCGGATTCGTTTTCCATCAGAATGGACAAAATGTGTCTCATGGCACGCTCCTTGTATCGTAATCACGGTCATTGACATCGTTCACGTCGCTGTCGGCTTTGGTTTCGCGCATGTGTACCGGCAGCACCATTTCGTCGAGACCTTTGCCGTTGCCCACCATCGGGAACACGTTTTGTTTCTTATCGGTGATGAAATCGATAAACACCAAGCGGCCTTCGCGGTTGTGTTGCAGCGCTTGACGAATAGCACCTTCTACCTCAGACGGCTTGGTCACACGAATGCCGACATGGCCGTAAGCTTCCGCCAGTTTCACAAAATCCGGCAACGAATCAAAATAAGTTTCCGATTCGCGGTTGCTGTAGTAAAGCTCTTGCCATTGGCGCACCATACCGAGATAACCGTTATTCAAGGTCACAACAGTCAGCGGAATTTTATACTGGAAGCAGGTCGATAATTCTTGGATGTTCATCTGAATCGAGCCTTCGCCGGTGATACAGAATACATCCTGCTCCGGTGCGGCCAGTTTCGCACCCATCGCATAAGGCAAACCGACACCCATGGTGCCCAAACCGCCGGAATTCAACCATTGGCGCGGACGCTCAAACGGATAATATTGCGCAGCAAACATTTGGTGCTGACCGACATCGGATGTGATAATGGCTGAATTATTGGTGATTTCCGCCAATTTTTTCACCACAAACTGCGGCTTGATGGTTTCTTCGTCTTGATCAAACCACAAGCAATCGCGGCTGCGCCATGATTCGATGTTTTTCCACCATTTATCCAAATGCTCGCGGCTCGGTACGGATTGCTGCTTGTTCACCAAGCAAACCATTTCGGCCAATACATTTTTCACGTCGCCCACAATCGGAATGTCGGCTTTAACGCGTTTGGCAATGCTCGATGGATCAACATCAACATGAATGATTTTTTTCGGTTTTTCCAAGAATTTGGATGGCACAGACACCACGCGGTCGTCGAATCGCGCACCGACAGCCAACACCACATCGGCATCCTGCATGGCCAAGTTGGCTTCATACGTGCCGTGCATGCCCAGCATGCCGAGATATTGACGGTCGCTGGAAGGTACTGCACCCAAACCCATCAAGGTGCCGACGCATGGCGCGCCGGTAGCGTGTACCAAGTCCACCAATTCTTGGCTGGCGTTACCCAATACGATACCGCCGCCGAAATAGATAATCGGACGTTTGGCAGAAGCGAACATCTGCACCGCTTTTTTAATCTGACCGGCATGGCCTTGCACCACCGGCTGATAAGAGCGGATAAAAATATCTTCTTGCGGATAGCTGAATTTCGCCATCGCCTGCGTCACGTCTTTTGGCACATCAATTACCACAGGACCCGGACGACCGCTGGCGGCAATTTGGAACGCTTTTTTGATGGTGTTGGCCAAATCGTTGATATCGGTCACCAAGAAATTGTGTTTCACACACGGGCGGGTAATGCCGATGGTGTCCACTTCTTGGAAGGCATCACTGCCGATGGCGGGCGTGCCGACCTGACCGGTGATGATGACCATCGGAATCGAATCCGAATAAGCCGTGGCAATACCGGTTACTGCATTGGTTGCTCCGGGACCTGAAGTCACCAAAGCCACGCCAACTTTACCGCTGGTGCGCGCATACGCATCGGCTGCATGAACGGCTGCCTGTTCGTGTCGGGTCAGGATGTGCTTGAATTTATTGAGCTGGTAGATGGCGTCGTAGATTTCGAGAACTGCGCCGCCCGGATAGCCGAAAACGTATTCAACGCCTTCTGCCTTGAGACTTTGCACAATGATTTGTGCGCCTGATAATTGCATAACAACCTCTTTTATAGGGCGTTAAACCAACAGCAACAGCAGCTTCGTCACAGCACCTGTAATGCAAGCCTATCAAGTAGCGATTTAGGGTACGCACATTGCTAGGACACGACGACAGCCAATCCGTTTGGACAATTGGATTAAGGCTCAGAGTTTATGAAAATGAAGAAGCCCAACAATAACCTAATCTGCGTTTTCAGGCAAGACAAAAACTTTCATCTTTTAACATTATTTTTATTAAATTTAATTAGCATTTGATTTTTATAAAATAAATATCCATCAACTAACTATGTTTCTTTGATTCTTCTGCCACAATGGCTTGCAGTTTGCATAAGCACTCAAAGTTAACAAACAAGGCCGTCAGGAAGATTCAAATCTTTCTAACGGCCTATGCATACTTCAAGGCACCCCACCGATGGCTTATTTAAAATGCACAAAGGAAGTTCCGCCCAACGGATTACTCATACCCAACAGTGCACTTCATTTAGAGAAGGATTCTATAACATAAAAATAGCCGCTTATAAAAAGCGGCTATTTTAGAATTTGGTGCCCAGGGTCGGACTCGAACCGACACACCTTGCGGCGGGGGATTTTGAGTCCCCTGCGTCTACCAATTTCGCCACCTGGGCGGTGAAGAAGTCGCTATTATAGCCCGCAAAAAAAAATTGTAAAGTGCTTCGAATGATTTTCTTGGCGATTTATTTATAATTTATTGATTAAACAAAAAATTATATTTACAAAAATAAACTTTCATTCGATCTTAATGTCAGCGTTTAATACGCATCTATATCAAACTTTGATGAGTTTTCTATAAAATTCACGAGAAATGCTACATTTCAATGGATAAAAGCGTTAAGATACGGGATATTGTCTTGCAACACCTAATTCAATCGGAGAATGCCATGCCCATCACAGCCAAAAAGTTTATTGTCAGCATTTTTGCCTTAGCCGCCCTGTCTGCGTGCCAACCTAAAGAAGAAGCCGCGCCAAAAGCACCTGAAGCGTCTGCTTCTACCACCCCAAGCGCCGAAGCCGCGCCTGCGAAAAAAGCAGCCGTATCGGGTCAAATCAACGGCACTGATATGCGTAAAGAAGACATCGGCGGTGATTTTGAAATGACCGATGGCGACGGCAAACCATTTAAACTCAGCGATTTGAAAGGCAATGTGGTGGTATTGTCGTTTGGTTATACCCACTGCCCTGACGTTTGCCCGACTGAATTGCTGACTTACAGCGACACTTTAAAACAATTGGGCGACGATGCCAAAAATGTGAAAGTGGTATTCGCCAGCGTTGACCCTGAGCGCGACACGCCGGAGTTGATTGGTAAATACGCCAAACAATTCCATCCTGATTTCATCGGCATTACCGCCACCGAAGGCCAAACACTACCGGTAATCAAGCAGCAATACCGCGTGGTATCGGCTAAAGTCAACCAAAAAGAAGACAGCACCAACTATCTGGTTGACCACACTTCAGGCGCGTATTTGATTGATAAAGAAGGCGAAGTCGCCATCTTCTCACCTTACGGCACCGAACCTGATGCCGTTGCTGCCGACATCCGCACTTTATTATAATATTCATGCCGTCTGAAAAGTTTTTTCAGACGGCCTTTCGCTATCCACACACCCCAAATAGAGCAGAATCCACAATGACTGACAACGCATTAACCATTGCCCTTTCCAAAGGCCGGATTTTCGAAGAAACCCTTCCCCTACTGGCCGCCGCCGGTATCGTCCCGACCGAAAACCCTGAAGAATCACGCAAACTCATTATCGACACCAATCATGAAAATATCCGCTTGGTGATTGTGCGCGCGAGCGATGTGCCGACTTATGTGCAATACGGTGCGGCCGATTTCGGTATTGCCGGTAAAGACGTGTTAATCGAACACGGCGGCGATGGCCTGTATCAACCACTCGATTTGCAGATTGCCAAATGCCGCATGATGGTTGCCGTACGCAAAGGTTTTGATTACAAAAACGTTTCCCAACCGGGCAGCCGCTTGCGTATTGCCACCAAATACCCGAATATCGCCGCCGAGCATTTCGCCGCTAAAGGTGTACACGTTGACATTATCAAACTGTACGGTTCGATGGAACTTGCACCGCTGGTCGGCTTGAGCGATGCGATTGTCGATTTGGTTTCCACCGGCGGCACGCTCAAAGCCAACAACCTCGAGGCCGTGGAACACATCATCGATATTTCCAGCCGCTTGGTGGTGAATAAAGCCGCACTGAAAACCAAACACACCCTGCTCGAGCCGATTATCCAAGCCTTTGCCGGCGTGGTGAACGGCGAAAAATAATATTTTCAGACGGCCTTTTATCATTTATATAGGCCGTCTGAAACACAATTTTTTACTATGAAAATAAAGGCAAGTCATGAAATTTCTCAACACACAATCCGACAGTTTCCAAGCCGAACTCAAAGCCCTGCTGGCTTTTGAAACCGCCCAAGACCCCAAAGTCGATCAAATCGTGGCCGACATCTGCGCCGATGTGCAAAAACGCGGCGACGCAGCCTTAATCCAATACACCAATAAATTTGACGGCACGTCCGCGCAAACCATTGCCGATTTGACCTTAACCCAAGACGATTTGAAAAACGCGTTTGACCGCATTCCGGCAGAAGTTCAGACGGCCTTACAAACTTCAGCCAAGCGTGTAGAAAGCTACCACCAACACCAAAAAATGGAATCGTGGCAATATACCGATGAAGACGGCACCCTGCTCGGCCAACAAATTACCCCACTCGACCGCGTGGGTATTTATGTGCCGGGCGGCAAAGCAGCCTATCCGAGCAGCGTGATTATGAACGCCATGCCTGCGCACGTGGCCGGCGTGAAAGAAATCATCATGGTGGTGCCGACACCGAAAGGTGAGCGCAACGACATCGTTTTGGCCGCTGCTTATGTGGCCGGCGTGACCAAAGTATTTACCGTCGGCGGTGCACAAGCCGTGGCAGCGTTGGCTTATGGTACCGAAACCGTGCCGCAAGTCGATAAAATCACCGGCCCCGGCAATGCTTTTGTTGCCGCCGCCAAACGCCGTGTGTTCGGCGTGGTCGGCATCGACATGGTGGCAGGGCCGTCTGAAATTTTGGTGATTGCCGATGGCTCCACGCCTGCCGATTGGGTGGCGATGGATTTGTTCAGTCAAGCCGAACACGACGAAATTGCACAAGCCATTTTAATCGGCACGTCGCAAGCGTATTTGGACGAAGTGAAAGCTGCCATGGACAAGCTGATTGAAGAAATGCCGCGCCGCGACATCATCGAAGCCAGCTTGGGCAACCGTGGCGCCATGATTTTGGCCAAAGATTTGGACGAAGCCTGCGAGATTGCCAACTACATTGCGCCGGAGCATTTGGAATTATCGGTTGAAAACGCCGAAGCATGGGCGCAAAAAATCCGCCATGCCGGTGCGATTTTCATGGGCAAATACACCAGCGAGAGCTTGGGCGATTATTGCGCAGGTCCGAACCACGTCTTGCCGACCAGCCGCACCGCCCGCTTTTCGTCACCATTGGGCACATACGATTTCCAAAAACGCTCGAGCCTGATTCAGGTTTCCGAAGCCGGTGCACAAAAACTGGGCAAAATCGCCAGCGTATTGGCACACGGCGAAAGCCTCACCGCCCACGCCCGTGCCGCGGAATTCCGTTTGAAAGATTGATGGCGTAAATAACAAGGCCGAGACGTTTGCAAAACTCGTCAATTTTCAGAAACCTTTAAACCGTCATTCCCGCGCAGGCGGGAATCAAGAATGTTAAACTTCTGAAATAGTTAAATATTCCTGAAAACGATAGGTCTGGATTCCCGCCTGCGCGGGAATGACGAGCATAGTTTTCTTAGTTCAAATTGAGTTTTACAAAGGTCTCAGGCCGCCTGAAAATGAATATTTCAGACGGCCTCATCTGATTATTGAATATCCAGCGGCACGCGCCATTGCGGTGCAGGATAAGCTTCATCCAAAGCCGCATATTGCTCAGGCGACAAACGGATAGCCAAGCAATCGACCAATTCTTTCATGTGCGCTGTTTTGCCGGTGCGCGGAATCGATACCATATTTTGCTGCGCCAAAGTAAAACACAGCAACACTTGGTACACGCTGATGTTGAGTTCAGCCGCCACTTGGCGAACTGCCGGATGATGCAGCAAATCGTCCTGCAAATCACCGGCCTGCGCCAGCGGACAATAAGCAATGGTTGAAATCGCGTGGGCATCCTGCCATGGTTTCAGCGCAAATTCGATACCGCGCGAGCCCAAGTGATAGAGCACTTCATTGCTTTCGCAATTGGTGCCGCCTGCATCATGCAATTCCTGCATGTCTTCCAAATCAAAGTTCGACACGCCCCATGTTTTGATTTTGCCCTTTTGTACCATGTTTTCCATCAGCTCAACCGTTTCTGCCAAAGGCGTAGCGCCACGCCAATGGTAAAGATACATATCCAGATAATCGGTTTGCAGTTGGCGCAACGAAGCATCCAAGCTGCGCTCTAAATTGTGGCGGTTGGCATTGCTCGGCAACACTTTGGAAATCAGGTAAATGCTGTCTCGCGCAAACGGCTGAATCGCTTCGCCGACTAGATTTTCCGAACGCCCGTTGCCATACATTTCGGCAGTATCGATAATCGACACGCCGTGTTCCAAGCCGTAACGCAATGCGGCAATTTCTTCTTGGCGCGTGGCAGCACGGTCGCCTAAATACCATGTTCCCATGCCTAATTTACCGTGATTGAGCAGTGTACTTTTTGCCATGATGACTCTCCGATTGAGTTGAATACTGGCTTATTTTAGTCTGATTTTTGTGGGGTTGCTTTATTCATCGGCCTATTCTTTTCAGACGGCCCCAACTCTTTTTCATCCATATCGTTTCTTAAGGTATTATTTTTATATCATAATTTATTAGTTATTATGGCTTACTGAATTAGCCTTATAAGTGAAAAAATCTGGCGGAATGTGACAAAAATCCGTCCATTCCTGTTAAAATCCCAAAGATTTTATTTATTCAGCCATTTGAATATTTTTAAATCGTTTTTTCTTTGAAACTCGGTTTCAGACGACCTCTATCAGCTATCGTCCATTATTTAATAATAAAAACAAAGATTAGCCATTAGGCTGATGACCGAATAAACTGATTTGATTTTGAAGAAAAATGTGTCTTTTTCCAAAATACCGACGTCGGTGGTTACACTCAACGCCATCGGCTTGCCAGTTTTTTAACCTAGTAAGAAGTAACGCATCTCTATGATTAAGATAAAAAAAGGCTTAGACCTGCCTATTGCAGGCCGACCGGAGCAAACCATCTATGATGGTCCGGCCATTACCGAAGTCGCGTTGCTTGGCGAAGAATATGTCGGCATGCGTCCCTCGATGAAAATCAAGGAAGGCGATGTCGTCAAAAAAGGCCAAGTATTGTTTGAAGACAAGAAAAATCCGGGCGTGGTATTTACCGCTCCGGCTTCAGGCACCATCACGGCGATCAACCGTGGTGAGAAACGTGTTTTGCAATCTGTGGTGATTTCTGTTTCAGGCAACGATGAAATCACCTTCGAGCAATATTCTGCCGAAGCCTTGTCGGGTTTGAGCAGCGAGCAAGTCCGCGCCAATCTGATCCAATCAGGTTTGTGGACAGCATTGCGTACCCGCCCGTTCAGCAAAACACCTGCAGTTGACGCCAACCCTGCGGCGATTTTTGTCAACGCCATGGACACCAATCCTTTGGCTGCAGATCCAACCGTGATCATCGCTGAAAAAGCGGCTGACTTCACCAACGGCTTGCGTGTATTAAGCCGATTGACTGAGCGCACGGTGCATGTGTGTAAAGCAGCCGGTGCTAATGTGCCGTCTGAAAGCGCAGCCAATATCGCCGTACACGAATTCGATGGCCCACATCCGGCCGGCTTGAGCGGCACACACATCCACTTTATCGAGCCTGTCGGCGCGAACAAAACCGTTTGGACCATCAACTATCAAGATGTGATTGCCATTGGTCAATTGTTTACCACAGGCCGTCTGAATACCGAACGCGTGGTCGCTTTGGGCGGTTCGCAAGTCAACAAACCGCGTCTGTTGCGTACCGTATTGGGTGCCAACCTTTCCCAACTCACAGCCGGTGAATTGGTGAATGGCGACAACCGCGTGATTTCCGGCTCCGTGTTAAACGGCGGCATTGCCACCGGCCCACACGACTATCTCGGCCGCTATCACAATCAAGTGTCGGTATTAGAAGAAGGCCGGGAGAAAGAATTCTTCGGCTGGATTACGCCCCAACCGAATAAATTTACCATAACACGTACCACTCTCGGCCACTTCCTCAAAAGCAAATTATTCAACTTCAATACGGCACTTAACGGCGGCTACCGTTCGATGGTACCGATTGGCACTTACGAACGCATCATGCCTCTGGATATTCTGCCTACTCTGCTTTTGCGTGATTTAATTGTCGGCGACACTGACAGTGCGCAAAATCTGGGCTGCCTAGAATTGGATGAAGAAGACTTGGCTTTGTGCAGCTTTGTTTGCCCGGGTAAATACGAATACGGCACACTGCTGCGCAATGTATTAACCACTATTGAGAAGGAAGGCTGATTATGGGCTTGAAACATTTCTTAGAGAAAATCGAACCCGCCTTCCACTCGGGCGGGAAATACGAAAAGTGGTACGCTTTATATGAAGCAGTGTCCACTATCCTTTATACAACCGGCGATGTGACCCGTAAAATCACCCACGTGCGCGATGAATTAAGTTCCAAACGCATGATGACTTTGGTATGGCTGTCTCTGTTTCCGGCCATGTTCTACGGCATGTACAACGTGGGTGCGCAAGCATTCAGCGTGTTGACACCGGAATTATTGCAACAAAGCATCGCCAATGATTGGCATTATGCCTTGGCCAATGCCTTAGGCATCAATATGGCAGCCGATGCGGGCTGGTTGAGCAAAATGCTCTTCGGTGCAATTTTCTTTGTGCCGATTTACGCCACCGTATTTATCGTCGGCGGTTTCTGGGAAGTATTGTTCGCCATGATCCGCAAACACGAAATCAACGAAGGTTTCTTCGTGACTTCGATTTTGTTTGCCTTAATCGTTCCCCCTACCCTGCCGTTGTGGCAGGCCGCCTTGGGTATTACCTTTGGTGTTGTGGTGGCGAAAGAAGTATTCGGCGGTACCGGTAAAAACTTCATGAACCCTGCACTGGCAGGCCGTGCGTTCCTGTTCTTTGCTTATCCTGCCAACATCAGCGGCGATAAAGTATGGACTGCCATTGACGGCTATTCAGGTGCAACCGCTTTGGCACAATGGGCTTCAGACGGCATGGCCGGCTTGAAAAACGTTGCCACCGGTCAACCGATTACTTGGATGGATGCTTTTATCGGGAACATGCCAGGCTCGGTTGGCGAGGTATCGACCATCGCGCTAATTATCGGCGGCTTGATGATTGTATTCGCCCGCATCGCTTCTTGGCGCATTATCGCCGGTGTAATGATTGGTATGATTACCACTTCATTGCTGTTTAACGCCATCGGTTCCGACACCAATCCGATGTTTGCCATGCCTTGGTATTGGCATTTGGTATTGGGCGGCTTTGCTATCGGTATGCTGTTTATGGCCACCGATCCGGTCTCTGCTTCGTTTACTAACACCGGTAAATGGTGGTATGGCGCATTAATCGGTGTGATGGCGGTGTTAATCCGCGTGGTTAACCCAGCCTATCCGGAAGGCATGATGTTGGCGATTCTGTTTGCCAACCTGTTTGCCCCGATTTTCGACTACATCGTCGCACAAGCGAACATCAAACGCAGAAAGGCGCGCACCAATGGCTAAATTCAATAAAGACAGCTTCGGCGGCACGCTGGCCGTCGTGATTGTGGTGAGCTTGGTTTGTTCTGTGGTGGTAGCCGGTTCTGCTGTTGGCCTCAAACCCAAACAGCTTGAACAAAAAGCCAAAGACAAACAAAGCTACATCTTAAGCGTAGCCGGTTTGCTCGATGAGAAAACCGACATCGCCAAAACCTATTCAGAAAGAATCGAACCGCGTGTTGTGGATTTGGCAACCGGTGAATACGTTGACAATTCGCCGGAAGGCTTCGATGCCCGCAGCGCGGCCAAAGACCCGCAGCAAAATGTGCGCATCGCCCCTGAAGACGATTTGGCCAGCATCAAAACCCGTGCCAAACTCGCCGATGTTTATTTGGTGAAAGACGAAGGCGGCACAGTCGAACAAATCGTTCTGCCTATGCACGGCAATGGTTTGTGGTCAGTGATGTATGGTTTTGTATCAGTAAAACCCGACGGCAACACGCTCAACGGCATCACCTACTACGAGCAGGGCGAAACCCCGGGTTTGGGTGGTGAAATCGCTAATCCTTTGTGGCAGCAAAAATTTGTCGGCAAGAAACTCTACAACGAGCAAGGCAACGTTGCCATCCGCGTCGGTAAAGGCGCAGGCGCCGACCAAGAACACGGCGTAGATGGTTTGTCCGGCGCCACCCTGACCACCAAAGGCGTGCAAGGTACGTTCGATTACTGGTTTGGCGAAAACGGTTATAAACCTTACTTAGCCAAACTGAAAGCAGGAGCAGAATAATGGCTGATACCAAACGTTTGAAACATTTAATGTTCTCCCCACTGGTAGACAACAACCCGATTACATTGCAAGTATTGGGTATTTGTTCGGCACTGGCCGTGACCACCAAATTGGAAACCGCCATCGTCATGGGTATTTCCGTAGCATTCGTAACCGGTTTCTCCAGCCTGTTTATCTCGCTGGTGCGCAATTACATCCCCAACAGCATCCGTATTATCGTACAGATGGCGATTATTGCCTCATTGGTAACTTTGGTTGACCAGGTTTTGCAGGCATTTGCTTATGAATTGTCTAAGCAATTGTCGGTATTCGTCGGCCTGATTATTACCAACTGTATCGTTATGGGTCGCGCGGAAGCATTCGCGATGAAAGAGCCGCCGCTGGAAAGCTTTGTTGACGGTTTCGGCAATGGCTTGGGCTATGGCTTGATTTTGATCATCGTAGCCAGCCTGCGTGAATTGATTGGTTCGGGCAAATTGTTCGGCATGACTATTTTCCAAACCATCCAAGACGGCGGCTGGTATCAGGCCAACGGCTTGTTCCTGCTGGCGCCAAGCGCATTCTTTATTATCGGTTTTCTGGTATGGGCCATCCGCACTTGGAAACCTGAACAGGTGGAGAAATAATCCATGGAACATTATCTGAGCTTATTTGTTAAGTCCGTATTCATCGAGAATATGGCCTTGGCCTTCTTCTTAGGCATGTGTACCTTTTTGGCCGTGTCTAAGAAAGTCTCCACTGCTTTTGGTTTGGGTATTGCGGTTATCGTAGTATTGACGATTGCCGTACCGGTTAACCAATTGGTTTACTCGCTGCTGAAAGAAGGCGCACTGATTGACGGCGTGGATTTGACCTTTTTGAAATTTATTACCTTCATCGGCGTGATTGCCGCATTGGTACAAATTTTGGAAATGGTATTGGACAAATTCTTCCCTGCCCTCTACAACGCGCTCGGTATTTTCCTGCCGCTGATTACCGTAAACTGCGCCATCTTCGGTGGTGTGTCGTTCATGGTACAGCGTGAATACAACTTCACCGAATCCATCGTTTACGGCTTCGGCGCAGGCACCGGCTGGATGCTGGCGATTGTGGCATTGGCCGGCATCACCGAAAAACTGAAGTATGCCGATGTACCTGACGGCTTAAAAGGTCTGGGTATTACCTTTATCACCGCCGGCCTGATGGCTTTGGCCTTTATGTCGTTCTCCGGCATTCAGTTATAAGGAAGACACACAATGGAAATTATTTTAGGTATTGTGATGTTTACCGTCATCATTTTGATTTTGGCGCTGATGATTCTGTTTGCCAAATCAAAATTGGTTAACGAAGGCGACATCACCATTAAAGTAAACGGCGAAAAAGAGCTAACCATGCCCGCTGGCGGCAAGCTCTTAGGCGCCTTGGCCAATGAAGGCATTTTCATTCCTTCAGCTTGCGGCGGTGGCGGTTCATGCGGCCAATGCCGCGTGGTAGTGAATAGCGGCGGCGGCGATATTTTGCCAACCGAGCTGTCTCACATCACCAAGCGTGAAGCGAAAGCAGGCTGCCGTTTGTCGTGCCAAGTCAATGTCAAAACCGACATGGATATTGAAGTGCCGGAAGAAGTATTCGGCGTGAAAAAATGGGAATGTACCGTCATTTCCAACGACAACAAAGCCACTTTCATTAAAGAATTGAAACTGGCCATTCCTGAAGGTGAAGAAGTGCCGTTCCGTGCTGGTGGCTACATCCAAATCGATGCGCCTCCGCACACCGTAGCCTACAAAGACTACGATATTCCTGAGGAATACCACGAAGACTGGGACAAACACGACTTGTGGCGCTATGTTTCTAAAGTGGACGAGCCGATTCTGCGTGCCTATTCGATGGCTTCTTATCCGGAAGAGAAAGGCATCATCATGCTGAACGTGCGTATCGCAACCCCGCCACCACGCGAACCTGATGCGCCTCCAGGTCAAATGTCTTCTTACATCTGGTCATTGAAACCGGGGGACAAAGTGACGATTTCTGGCCCATTTGGTGAATTCTTTGCCAAAGACACCGATGCCGAAATGGTATTCATCGGCGGTGGTGCAGGCATGGCGCCTATGCGCTCACACATTTTCGACCAATTACGCCGTCTGAAATCGAAACGCAAAATCTCATTCTGGTACGGCGCACGTTCGAAACGCGAAATGTTCTACGTGGAAGATTTCGACGAACTGGCTGCAGAAAACGACAACTTCGAATGGCACGTTGCCCTCTCCGACCCACTGCCGGAAGACAACTGGGATGGTTACACAGGCTTCATTCACAATGTCTTGTATGAAAACTACCTGAAAAACCACGAAGCCCCTGAAGATTGCGAATTCTACATGTGTGGCCCACCAGTAATGAACCAAGCCGTGATTAAAATGCTCAAAGACTTGGGCGTAGAAGACGAAAACATCCTGCTGGACGATTTCGGCGGCTAACAAAAAAAGGAAGAAACTTCGGTTTCTTCCTTTTTTTGTTTTAGATGCCGTCTGAACCTTTTCAGACGGCATCATCCTTTAAATCAAGCAGCCTGAGACTTTTGCAAAACCCCAGATTTGGGTGCAGTTCGAAGTTATAGCAGTGCATAACGAAGAAATGTGCCAAAGATGGGGATTTTGCAAAGGCCTCTCTACTTCCAAACCTTATCCCCAAACGAAAACAAAGCCAACCCTACCCCCATTACCACCAAGCCGATTAATTTCGGCATCGTCATTTCCCGCACTGCCATGCCGATCAAGCCATAATGGTCAATCACCGCCGCCGCCAGCAATTGGCCGATGATAATGACAAACAACATGTTCGCAATACCCAATTTAGGCGCCAACAATACGCTGGTGAACACAAACATCGCACCGAGCAAACCGCCGCTTAATTTCCACCAAGGCTGCTGCCCAATAGTGGCCAAATAGCCGAACAAATCCGTTTTGGCCCAGGTGATGAAAAACAACGCAACCGTGCCGACGGCAAACGAAATTAAAGTGGCGATTAAGGTTTCGCCACCCATTGACCGCGCCAGTTGCGTATTAATGGCCGCCTGCATGGCCGAAGCCATACCCGCTGCAAAAGCCAAACCCAGATAAATTGCCCACATATAGCGCTCCAAAAATTCAGACGGCCTGAGCTGAGACCTTTGGAAATCCCTATCTTTGGAACATTTCTTCGTTGTGCGCTGCTCGAAAGCTTAACCTTTTTGTAATATGCCTTCGCTTTCTGCGCTGCTACAACTTTGAACTGTACTCAAATCTAAGGTTTTGCAAAGGTCTCGGCCTGTTCAGCCGATTTTCCACCGCCCCATCGTCTTTCAGAGCAGCCCGTTGATGTTCATTTTACGTTACAATAGGCCGTCTGAAAAATTTTGTCGCACACACTCATGTCCGTTTTAAAATCTCTCGCCGTCCTATTCTTCACTGCTACGCTGTTTCTGCTCGCTGCTTGCGGCAAACAAGCGCAAACGGTCACGCTGCAAGGCGAAACTATGGGCACGACATACACCGTCAAATACCTTTCAGACGGCCTTGATTTGCCCAAACCGGAAATCATGCAGACACAAATCGATGATGTGCTGAAAGAAGTCAATCGCCAAATGTCCACCTATCAGCCGGATTCAGAAATCAGCCAATTCAACCAAATGCGCAAAGCCAACCGCCCGCTGAAGATTTCCCAAGATTTTGCTGATGTGGCCGCCGAAGCCGTACGTTTAAACCAAATGACCCAAGGCGCATTAGACGTGACCGTTGGCCCTTTAGTGAACTTATGGGGTTTTGGGCCGGATAAAGCGGTCACCTACTCGCCCGACAAAGCCGAAATCGAACAAGCCGCGCAGGCGGTCGGCATCGATAAAATCGTGTTGGCGCACGATGGCGAATCAGCCACGCTTGCCAAAACCCAAGCCGGTGTTTATTTGGATTTATCTTCCATCGCCAAAGGTTTCGGCGTGGATAAAGTGGCACAACATCTTGAAAAATCAGGCGTTCGCAACTATTTGGTAGAAATAGGCGGCGAATTACACGGCAAAGGCCGCAACGCTTCCGGCGAAGCTTGGCGCGTGGGCATTGAGCAGCCGAATATGGTGCAAGGTAGCGGCACACAAATTATCGTGCCGCTGGATAACCAATCTTTAGCTACTTCGGGCGATTACCGCAATTTCCATTTGGATCAAAACGGCAATCGCCTCTCCCACATCATCAATCCGCAAACGCGCGCGCCGATTCGCCACAAGCTCGCGTCCATTAGTGTGATTGCCGATAGCGCCACCACCGCTGACGGCCTGTCCACCGGTTTATTCGTGCTAGGCGAAGAAAAAGCCTTGGCACTTGCCGAGCAACACGGTTTGGCAGTATTCTTAATCATCTACGATGGCAACGGCTACAAAACTGAAATGTCAAGCGCATTCAAACAGTTACTTAATTAATTTAACCTTGGAACCCACATCATGAAAACCCTCTTTTTAACCTTCGGCATTTTCCTGCTGGTGATTTTAGGCATGGCAGTCGGCTACATTTTCTCCAAACGCTCGATTAAAGGCAGCTGCGGCGGCATTTCCGCTTTGGGCATGGAAAAAATGTGCGATTGTGAAACCCCTTGCTATACGCTACAAAAGAAATTGGATGCCGAAAAAGCAGCCGGCGAAAGCAAAGGCATTGTGGTTGATCATTAATCCATGTTTATAAAAATAAAGGCCGTCTGAAACCCACACAATTAGGTTTCAGACGGCCTTTTGTTTATTAAAAACCTTACAACACCACAGTCGGATACGAGCCAATCACTTTAACAAACGATGCGCGTTCGCTCAATAATTGCAGGGCTTTTTGCACGCGTTCATCGTCTTTATGGCCTTCAATATCAATGAAGAACAAATATTCCCACAAAGCCGATTTGCTCGGGCGGCTCTCAAATTTGGTCATGGAAATGCCCAAATCGGTAAACGGCTGCAGCAAGCCCATCACTGCACCGGCGCGGTTTGGTGTTGAAATCACCAATGAAGTTTTGTCGCTGCCGGTGCTGCTGGTATCTTGATGGCCAAGCACCAAAAAGCGCGTGGTATTGTTCGGTTCATCTTCGATGCAGTCTCCGGCAATGTTTAATTGATAAATTTCCGCTGCAGTAATACCAGCAATTGCGGCTAAGGTGCCATCATCAGACTCAGCCACAATACGTGCGGCTTCGGCATTGCTGGAAACCGGAATACGCTCGGCATTGGGCAGGTTGCGACCCAGCCAGTCGTTACATTGCGCCAAGGCTTGTGCGTGGGCAAAAACTTTAGTCACGCCGTTGATTTCGTAGCTGTTTTTGCGCAGCAAATTGTGATGAATGCGCACCACCACTTCACCGCAGGCTTTAAGCGCCGATACGGCCAGCAAATCCAAGGTGCGGCCGATTGAGCCTTCGGTCGAATTTTCCACCGGCGCCACCAAATAATCGGCTTGGCGCGTTTCCACCATTTTGAAACAATCATCCACAGTAGTGCAGGCTTGGGTATAAGCCGCATGGCCGAAATGCTTGATGGCGGCCTGCTGGGTAAACGTGCCTTGCGGGCCTAAATAAGCGATGGTCAGCGGGCGCTCCACCGCCAGACATTCGCTCATGATTTCGCGGAACAGGCGCGCCACCGATTCATTCGGCAACGGGCCTTCGTTCAATGCCTGAATGCGGCGCAATACGGCGGCTTCGCGCTCGGGGCGATATACTGTGCCGGTGCCTTTGAGTTCGCCAATGGCATGGGCATGGCCGGCGCGTTGGTTCAACAGGCGCAATACGGTGGCGTCGATTTCGTCAATCGCATCGCGGTGAGGTTTTAACTGTTCATCAATCGACATGATGTTTCTCTTGCATGATTCGTGAATTTAGCGATTTTAGCATTAAACAGGCCGTCTGAAAGACTTTCAGACGGCCTGATAATAGAAATTAAAGCATTAAAGCCCAATGATTGTAGAAAAACAGTATTTCATTGCACCAATCAGGTAAAACTACTATTTTTATTTAAACTCGCCGCGGTTTTTATCATTTTCAATCCACGCTTCATGCGAACACACCCACAGCAACACAATACCGCACACCGTCGCCGTGAGCATCATCACCGGCATAATCAAGGCGGTGCCGTTGTGCAGCCATGTGGTCAGCATCCCCATCACCGCGCCAATCACCGATTGACACACGCCCAACACCGCATTGGCGCTGCCACCTTCTTTCTTGAAATAGCTCATAAAGCACGCCTGCGTATTGGCACCGACCAAACCTTGCGTGCCGACAGACAGCATCACACAACCGACCAGCGCCCACATCGGCGGCAAACCGCTCACCAACACCAGCAGTACCATCGATAAATTGGCGACAAACTGAATAATAATGCCCCAGCGCAAAATATTCTGCGGATGCACACCGGTTTTCAAGCGCCATGCTGTTACGCGGTTGAACAAGGCCATGGTGATGATGTTCAAACCGAAAATCCACGCATAGCCGTGCGACGACACTTCGTATAAGTGCATATACACAAACGAAGATTCAGTCAAAAAAGCAAACATCGAAGCAAAACTGAATGCTTGGAAAAACAGATAACCCATCGCGCCTTTATTGCGCAATACATGCTTAAACCGGCCACCGACCACAGCAAAAATCTCGCGGCTGATTTTATCGGTGCGCGTCGGTTTGGGCAGGAAAAATGTTACCAACACCAACAATAACACGCTATAAGCGGTTAAAAACCAGAAAATCGCGCGCCAACCGCCCAAACTCTGCAACAACGCGCCGACCATCGGTGCCATCAGCGGCACAATCATCAAAATAATGCCAATCAGCGCAAACATCTGCGCCGCTTTACGCCCATCGTAATGGTCGCGCACCAAAGCACCGACCACCACCACCGTCATGCCTGCGCCAAACGCCTGCAGCGCACGCAAGGTCAGCAATTGGTCGACGTTGCTGATCATCGTCAGTCCCAGCACGCTGATGAAATGCAGCACCAGGCCGACCAACGCCACCGGTTTGCGCCCTTTGATGTCCGACACCGAGCCACCGACCAATTGGCCAAATGCCGCACCAAACATAAACATACTCAGGCTCTGCTCGATTCGATGGATATTCGAACCCAAGTTTTCTGCCATTTCGGGAATCGCCGGCAGATACGCATCAATCGAAAACGGCATCAGCGCAATCAACATCGCCATCAATACCGCCATCTGCTTTTCGCCCAAAGGCTTTTTCGCAGCAGTCATAACTTCTTTCTGTTCACATTAAAATAAACCGCGCTAGGCGGTTGAAAAACCTAAAATTATAGCCCATATCAGATTGCTTTGAAAGCACAAAGCCGTCTGAAAACAGGGTAATATTCAAAACCGTGTTTCAGACGGCCTGTTCCTATTGCCTTAAAGGCCGTCTGAAAAATCCAACACCCGCGCCAATGTCATTGCACCCTGCTTCATTTCATAAGAAAATAAGCGTTTACCTGATTATCCGAATCCGAGAGGAAACCTGCATGACCACCTTCCCTATCGCCCGCGTCGGCGATGTCTCTCTTGAAATCCAAGGAAAAATGGCCAACCGCCACGGCCTGATTGCCGGCGCGACCGGTACCGGTAAAACCGTGACCCTGCGCCGCATGGCTGAAGCCTTCAGCAACCAAGGCGTGCCGGTATTTTTGGTGGACGTCAAAGGCGACTTATCAGGCATTTCACAAGCTGGTGCCGCAAGCGGTAAGGTGGGTGAACGCATTGCTGAATTTGGATTGGGCGATGAGTGGCTGCAAAATTTCCCTGTGCGTTTTTGGGACGTATTCGGCGAAACCGGCATTCCCGTGCGCGTGACCGTATCTGAAATGGGCCCGATGCTGCTGGCGCGTTTGATGAATTTGAACAACACTCAAGAGGGCTTGTTGAATTTGGTGTTCAAAGTGGCCGACGACCGCGGCTGGCACATTTTGGATTTGAAAGACCTGCGCAGCATGTTGAAACACGTTTCCGATCATGCCGCCGAATACCGCACCCAATACGGCAACGTTTCTGCCGCCAGTATCGGCGCGATTCAACGCCAATTACTGACCTTGGAAAACGAGGGAGCCAATGATTTCTTTGGCGAGCCGGCGCTGAATTTGGAAGACTGGATGCAGTCTGAAAACGGCAAAGGCGTGATTAACATCTTGAATTCGGAAAGACTGATGCGCTCGCCGCGTATGTATAGTGCGTTTTTGTTGTGGATGCTGGCCGAATTGTTTGAAATGCTGCCCGAAGTCGGCGACCCGGAAAAGCCAAAATTCGTGATGTTCTTCGACGAAGCACATTTGATGTTCGACAACGCCGCGACCGCATTGGTAGAACAAGTCGAGCAAGTGGTGCGCCTGATTCGCTCCAAAGGCGTGGGCGTGTATTTCGTGACGCAAAACCCACTCGATTTGCCGGATACCATTCTCGGCCAATTGGGTAACCGCGTGCAACACGCCCTGCGCGCCTTTACGCCACGCGACCAAAAAGCCGTGCGCGCCGCTGCCGAAACCTTCCGCAGCAACCCGAATATCAAAGTTGCCGAAACCATCGCCGAACTGGGTGTGGGCGAAGCTTTGGTGTCCTTCTTAGATGAAAAAGGCATGCCTGCACCGGTGGAACGCGCTTATGTTCTGCCGCCGCAATCCGCGTTGACCCCGTTATCCAAAGAAGAGCGAGATGCCTTGTATCAACGCGACGATCTGTATCCGACCTACAAAGACATGATCGATAACTACTCGGCTTTTGAAGCCTTAGCTGAACTTGACAGCGAACAAGCTGCGGCCAAACAAGCGGAAGAAGCCGCCAAAGCGCAGGCGCAAGCCGAAAAAGAAGCGGCCAAAGCCCAAGCCAACCAAGACCCGGGCTTACTCGGTGGTTTTATCGGCGGCCTAACCGGGGGACGTAAAAAATCCGGCCAAGGCATTGGTTACAATGTAGCCGATGCCGTTGGCAGCCAAATCAACCGCAAAGTGACCAACGCCATTTCCCGCAGCGTGATGGGCATTATTAAAAGTCTGTTGAAATAATCAGTGAAAACAAAGGCCGTCTGAAATATTCAGACGGCCTTGATTTTTATATCGAATCAATCATCAAACCAATTTTGCCAAATTATCCGCAGTATCCACATTAGCATACGCAAACGCCAATGCCGACATATACGCCGCGTGTACATCGGCCGCAGCCACGGTTTTACTGCCGAATTCCAAATCGCGTGTCGCGCACGCATCATGGGCAACATGGCATTGGTAGCCCAAATCGGCCGCCGCACGAGTAGCCGCATCGATACACATATGGCTCATCGCACCGATAATCAGCAAGCGCTCAATGCCTTGCGCCTGCAATTGCGCGTGTAAATCAGTGGTGCCGCGGAAGCTGTTGATTTCATGCTTGGTAATGACCGCTTCACCTTCTTTTGGTTCAAATAAAGGATGAAACTGCACGCCATCGCTGTTTTCCGCAAAAAACGGCGCATTCTCTCCGGCAAACACATGGCGCACATGAAACACAGGCAAGTTTTTGTCGCGGAACACCTTCAACAATTTTGCGCCCTGCTCCGCTGCCGCTTCGGTGCCGACCAAAGGAAATTTGGCACCTTCAAAGCTTGGGAAATAATCGTTTTGGAAATCGACAATCAATAATGCAGTTTTCATGTTACAGCTCCTTGCGGTGTAAAAGATGGGAATCAAAACCGCAGTCTAGCCGTAATTGGATGGCGCTAATAGTGTGTTTTGAATCAAAAAACAAAAGAATCGGGTCAATAATAACCCGATTCTTTTGTTTAGGCCGTCTGAAAAAGATAGCTTGTTTTCAGACGGCCTCCATCACAATCCATTCAATCAAATATCCACTTCCGCCGTATCGCCTTCCGCTTCCATCCACGCGCGGCGGCTGGCGGCTTCGCCTTTACCCATCAGCTTCACGAAAATGTCGTAGGTTTCGTCGCTGCTGTCTTCGGGAATCTGCACTTGCAACAAGCGGCGGGTATCGGGGTGCATGGTGGTGTCTTTAAGCTGGTCGGGGTTCATCTCACCCAAGCCTTTGAAGCGGCTAATAGAATAGGTGGTTTCTTTCACGCCTTCTTTTTGCAGGCGCTCTAAAATGCCATCGAGCTCGGCTTGGTCAAGCGCGTAAAATTTACGGGCAGGCTTGGATTTGCCTTGTGCATTCACATCGACACGGAACAACGGCGGCTGGGCAACGTAAATATGGCCGTCTGAAACCAATTTCGGGAAATGACGGTAAAACAGGGTCAGCAGCAACACTTGAATATGCGAACCATCCACGTCGGCATCAGACAAAATGGCGATTTTGCCGTAGCGTAAGCCGCTTAAATCGGGATTGTCGTTCACACCGTGCGGATCGACGCCGATGGCCACGGAAATATCATGGATTTCCGCATTGCCGAACAGTTGGTCGGGATGCACTTCAAAGCTGTTCAACACTTTACCGCGCAAAGGCAAAATGGCTTGGGTGGCTTTGTCGCGCGCCAGTTTGGCCGAACCGCCGGCTGAGTCGCCCTCAACCAAAAATAGCTCGTTTTCGCGCACGTCTTCGCTTTCGCAGTCGGTGAGTTTACCGGGCAACACGGCCACGCCGCTGCCTTTTTTCTTCTCGATTTTTTTCACCGAACGCATCCGCGCCTGCGCCTGTTTGATCGCCAATTCGGCGATTTTTTTACCAGCTTCGACGTTTTGGTTCAGCCACAATTCCAACGGGTCGCCCGATACGGCAGCCACCAGCTTCAGCGCATCGCGGTTGGTGAGTTTGTCTTTGGTTTGGCCTTGAAATTGCGGGTCGAGCACGCGCGCGCTCAAGACAAAAGCGACTTTGTTGAACACGTCATCGCTTTGCACTTTCACGCCGCGCGGCAATAAATTGTGCAGCGTGATGAAGTTGTTAACGGCGTTGAACACGGCTTGTTTCAAACCGGCTTCGTGTGTGCCGCCGAGCGGGGTCGGAATCAGGTTGACATAGCTTTCATTGGCGCACGTGCCTTCTTCCAGCCAAGTCAGCGCAAAGGCCGCGCCTTCACCCACGGCAAAATCGCTGTCGTGGCCGTCTGAAATATAGTTTTCGCTGGCAAATAGCGGCACGGCTTCTTGCGCTTCGTTGATTAAATCCATCAGGTAGCTTTTCAGGCCGTTGGGGTAATGCCATGTTTGCGTTTGTGGCTCGGTTTCGCCTTTTACCGGACGCGTCAGCGACACGGTCACACCCGGCAGCAACACGGCTTTGGCGCGCAACAGACGTTCTAATTCGGGAATGCTGTATTGCGGTGATTCGAAATATTTGCCGTCCGGCCACACGCGCACTTCGGTGCCTGAATCTTTCACCGCGCATTTGCCGATTTCGCTTAAGGGTTCAATCACATCGCCGCCGGCAAACACGATGCGGTGGATTTTGCCTTCGCGCTTAACGGTCACTTCCAAGCGTTTCGACAGCGCATTGGTCACCGACACACCCACGCCGTGCAGGCCACCTGAAAAAGCATAAGCACCGCCGTCTTTTTTATTGAACTTTCCGCCTGCGTGCAATTGGGTAAACACCAGCGCCACCACCGGCAAACCTTCCACCGGATGCATGCCGGTCGGAATGCCGCGGCCATTGTCGCGCACAGATAAAGAACCGTCATCGTGTATCGTCACGCCGATTTCGCTGGCGAAGCCACCCAAGGCTTCATCAGCAGCGTTGTCGATAACTTCCTGGCAGATATGGGTCGGACTGTCGGTGCGGGTGTACATGCCCGGACGCTCTTTCACCGGCTCCAAGCCTTTTAAGACGGTAATACTGGATTCACTGTATGATGTTTTGCTCATGTTTTGCTGTGCTGCCTATAATCGTTTGGGCGGTATTCTAACACAATGACCGCCATTTCAAACGGCCCGTCAAGATTGTTGGACTATAAAATAAAAACGCTTTCAGACGACCTGAAAGCGCTTACCTTACTTCTCTTTTTGCTGCTGAATACGCTGGGCAAATTCGCCATAAGTTTCCACGCTGCGCACAAAGCGCGATAATTCCGTGAGTGCACCCAAATACACATCGCGTTTGAAATCAATCACTTCATCCACCGGTGCCCAATAATCGTGCCAACGCCAGCCGTCAAACTCAGGATGGTGCGTGGCGCGCAGGTTGACATCGCTCTCACGGCCGACCAAGCGCAGCAAATACCATATCTGCTTCTGACCGCGGTATGAGCCGCGCCACTCACGGCGCACCCAATGCGTCGGCACATCGTAACGCAGCCAATCGCGCGTGCGGCCTAAAATTTTCACGTGTTGCGGCAACAGGCCCACTTCTTCCAGCAATTCACGGTACATCGCCGTTTCCGGACTTTCGCCCGGCTTGATGCCGCCTTGCGGAAACTGCCACGAATGCTCGCGCACACGCTTGCCCCAAAATACTTGATTCTTATCGTTCGTAAGGATAATACCGACATTGGGGCGATAGCCTTCTCTGTCTAACACGGTCTCGCCCTTTAAAAATTTAATCTGCCGATTTTCCCACAAATCATACGGTTTTGACAAATCAACACAACATTTCTGAGGCCGTCTGAAAAATTTTATCGTTTGCAGATAAACCCATAGCAAAAAACACCGGCAAAAGTGTCATTTTACCGCTTTTAAACTATTGCATTTGCAAGGTTTTTAACGTTTAATGCAAGCTTGCTGAATCAAGGACGGCACGAGGTATCTAGCGCCTGCCGCCCCCACCACAGTTTCCCTTTTGTATGTGGTTTAAAGGTTAAATCCTTTGCCCACCGCTGCAATTTATTCCATTTCCCGACAAAAGGACTGTACACCATGAAAAAAACCTTCCTCACCGCCTGCATCACATTAGCATTGGCGGCCTGCGGCGGCTCTGAAAAACCGGCCGAAACCACCGCGCCACAAGCCAGCGAACCACAACAAGCCGCACCGCAATCCAGCAATCTGAATATCTACAACTGGTCTGACTACGTTGATCCGCAAACCTTGGCCGATTTTGAGAAAAACAACAACATCAAAGTCCGCTACGATTATTACGACAGCAACGAAGCCTTGGAAGCCAAAGTATTGACCGGCAAATCCGGTTACGACTTGGTTGCTCCATCTATTGCCAATGTCGGCCGCCAAATCAAAGCCGGCGCATATCAAGAAATCGACAAGAGCCAGATTTCCAACTACAACAACATTGACCCTGACCTGTTGTCGCTGATGGCCAGTGTTGACCCGAACAACAAATATGCCGTGCCTTATTTCTGGGGCATCAACACCTTGGCAATTAACAAAGACTTGGTTGCCAAAGCTTTAGGTAGCGATACTTTGCCTGAAAACGAATGGGATTTGGTGTTCAACCCCGAATACACTGCTAAGCTGAAATCTTGTGGTATCAGCTACTTAGACAGCGCCATTGAACAAATGCCGCTGGCCTTGAACTACATCGGCAAAGACCCGAACAGCGAAAACGCCGACGACCTCAAAGCCGCGGTTGATATGATGAAAAAAGTGCGCGGTGACGTGAAACGATTCAGCTCGTCAGGCTACATCGACGACATGGCCAACGGCAACTTGTGCGTGGCTGTGGGCTATGGCGGCGACTTGAACATCGCCAAAAACCGCGCCATCGAAGCCAACAACGGCGTCAATCTGCAAGTATTGACCCCGAAAACCGGCGTGGGTATTTGGATTGATTCTTTCATGATTCCACGTGATGCGCAAAACGTGGCCAATGCACACAAATACATCAACTACACGCTCGACCCGCAAGTGGCGGCGAAAAACGGCTCATTCGTGACCTACGCACCAGCCAGCCAACCGGCGCGTAAATTGATGGATGCCAAGCTTTCAGAAGACACGTCTATCTTCCCAAGCAAAGAAGTAATGGATAAGAGCTTCGTGATTTCACCAAAATCACCTGAAACCAGCAAATTAAGCGTACGCTTGTGGCAAGGTTTGAAAGCCGGCCAATAAAGTGAGGCTTTAATAAAGAAGGCCGTCTGAAACATTGTGTTTCAGACGGCCTTTTCGTTTGATAAACAAAAATTCAACACCAGTAAGCCTAGCTTTTCAGACAGCCTTACATCGCGCCGTAATTCGGACCGCTTGCCCCTTCCGGACAAATCCACACAATATTCTGCGTTGGGTCTTTAATGTCGCAGGTTTTGCAATGCACGCAGTTGGACGCATTAATCTGCAAGTGCGGTGCGCCGTTTTCTTCCACGATTTCATACACCGCCGCCGGACAATAACGCGTTTCCGGTGAAGCATATTCTTTGTGGTTGATGTCGATCATCACTTGCGGATTTTTCAAGGTCAGATGGCTCGGCTGGTTTTCTTCGTGCGCGATATTGGCCAAAAACACGCTGCTCAAGCGGTCGAAAGTCAACACGCCGTCCGGTTTCGGATAGTTAATCGGCTTGCAGGCGGCGGCTTTTTTCAGTTGGTCGTGGTCTTTGCCGTGGTGTTTGAAGGTAAACGGCAGGCGACCTTTGAAAAATAATTGCTCCATACCGGTGTACATCACGCCGAACAGCAAACCCCATTGGAACGACGGGCGCACATTACGCGCGGCATACAATTCGGTATGCGCCCAGCTTTGGTCAAACAAGGCGCGGTATTGCGCCGCTTCTTTGCCCTGCTCCACGCTTTCGACTTCTTCCAAATTATCCAAAATCGGGAACACGGCTTCAGCGGCCAGCAAGCCTGATTTCATGGCGGTGTGAATGCCTTTGATGCGCGGCATATTCAGGAAACCGGCCGCATCGCCGACCAATGCGCCGCCGTTGAATGAAAGCTTGGGAATACTTTGATAACCACCCTCGACCAAAGCACGCGCACCGTACTCAATGCGGCGGCCGCCGGCAAAGGTATCGCGGATGGCCGGATGGGTTTTGAAGCGTTGGAATTCTTCAAATGGCGACAGATAAGGATTTTGGTAATCCAAGCCGACAACGAAGCCAACGGCGACTTTATTGTCGTCTAAATGATAAAGGAACGAGCCGCCGTAGGTTTTGGTGTCGAGCGGCCAACCGCTGCTGTGCAACACCAAGCCTTGTTGGTGTTTTTCCGGCGCGACTTCCCAAATTTCTTTGATGCCAATGCCATAAGTTTGCGCATCGCTGTTTTTATCGAGATCGAAACGTTTAATGATTTGTTGGCTCAATGAACCACGGCAACCTTCGGCAAACAGGGTTTGCTGCGCCCAAAGTTCCATGCCCGGCTGGAAATTGTCGGTCGGCTCGCCGTCTTTGCCCACGCCCATGTTGCCAGTGGCAATGCCCTTTACCGAACCATCGGCATGATAGAGAATTTCCGAAGCAGCAAAGCCCGGGTAGATTTCCACACCAAGCTCTTCCGCCTGCTCGCCCAACCAGCGCACCAATTCGCCCAAGCTGATGATGTAGTTGCCATGGTTGTCGAAATTGGGGGTAACCGGCAGCGGAATGGCACGTTTCTCAGTCAGGAATAATACTTTGTCTTGTGTCACTTCCACGCGCAACGGCGCGCCGCGCTCTTTCCAATCAGGCAGTAATTCCGATAAGGTAATCGGATCAATCACCGCGCCAGATAAGATATGCGCACCCACTTCGGAAGCTTTTTCCACCACGCACACGCTGATTTCGCGCTCGGCGGCTTGAGCAAGCTGCTTGAGTTTGATGGCTGCCGACAAACCTGCCGGACCTGCACCCACAATCACAACATCGTATTGCATGCTGTCGCGTTCAATGGTTTCTATCATGGTTGGTTCCTGAATTTAAAATATATATAGATTTTAAATATATTATACAGCCATATCATATTGTTACCAAACGCTACAAGGCCGTCTGAAAAACAACTTGTTTTTCAGACGGCCTTGTCTCATTACCTTACCCAGCCATTATTTTTTCATGGCATCGGTCATGATTTTCACATTGTAGCGGTACATGCCGACATAGGTATTGGCAGGCGCATTGCCCAAAGCGTCAGAATACAACTGACCACTGACTTTCACGCCGGTTTCTTTGGCGATGCGGTCAATCATGCGCGTGTCTTTGATGTTTTCGGTGAACACGGCTTTAATCCCTTCGCGTTTGATTTGGCGGATAATCGAAGCCACCGTTTTAGCCGATGGCTCTGCCGCGCTGCTCACACCTTGCGGGGCGATGAAATTGATGTTGTAGCGTTTACCCATGTAGGCAAATGCATCATGACCGGTTAACACTTTGCGTTTGCCCACCGGCACGCTGTTGAACGCGGCTTGGGTGTCGCTGTGTAATTTTTTCAGCTGGTTTTGATACGCAGTCAAACGTTGCTCATAATAGGCTTTACCCGCCGGATCGGCTTTAACCAACGCGTCAGATACGTTTTTCGCATAGGTGACCATCAACACAGGGTCGGTCCAAACATGCGGGTCGAATTCGCCGTGGTCGTGATGGTGATGGCCTTCGCCTTCACCGTGATGATGATGGTGATGGCCGCCTTCCGGTGCTTTCAATGGCTGGATGCCTTTAGTGGCTTCGGCAAACGGCACTTTGCTCTGCTGCACGGCACGGCGCACATCGGCACCTTCCAAGCCCAAGCCGTTCAATAATACCAATTTGGCCGCGCGGATTTTCTTCACATCGCCGCTGGTCATGTGATAAGCATGCGAATCTTGGTTTGGACCAACCAGATTGGTCACCGCCACACGCTCGCCCCCCACCTGCTTGGCCACATCACCCAAAATGCTGAAGCTGGTCACCACCGGCAAAGGCGCTGCATAAGCCGCACCGGACAACAACGCCGCAATAACACCCAATTTCCATTGTTTCATGTTTTATTCCTTTTGATATAACGTAACATTTCAGCCATTTTAAAACAGCCTGCCCAGTTAGACAAGCAGGCCGTCTGAAAAATCAACCGACTTTGTGGCGGCGGCGTTTCAGCCATTTGGTGACCACACCACCTTCCCAACCGAACACCACCGAGAATACATACAACACGCCGCAGCACAAAATAATCGCCGGCCCCGATGGAATTTCGATGTGATAAGAAAACAGCAATCCGGCAAAACCGCACAGCAGAGCAATCAAAGCCGCCATCGAAATCATCATGCCCATGCTTTTCGCCCACAAGCGCGCGGTAATCGCCGGCAGCATCATCAAACCGACCGACATCAGCGTGCCGAGCGCTTGGAAACCGGCGACCATGTTCATCACCACCAGCACCAAAAACAGCACATGCCAAAAGCCGCCCTTGCCGTTGACCGCCTTTAAAAACAGCGGGTCAATGCTTTCCAACACCAGTGGTCGGTAAATCACCGCCAAGGCCAGCGCGGTAATCGACGCGGCTGCCGCAATCAGCGTCAACGCCGCCACGTCCACCGCCAACACCGAGCCAAACAGTAAATGCAGCAAATCGACGCTGTCGCCGTTTTTACTCACCAACACCACACCGATGGCCAAGCTGGTTAAGTAAAAAGCAGCGAAGTTGGCATCTTCTTTTAATGTGGTAAAGCGGCTCACCAATCCGGCCAGCAAAGCCATCAGTAAACCGGCCACAAAACCGCCGATGCTCATTGCCGGCAGGCTCAATCCGGCAAACATATAGCCGATGGCCGCACCGGGCAACACGGCATGGCCTAAGGCATCACCGACCAAACTCATGCGGCGCATTACCAAAAATACGCCCACCGGCGCGGCGCTCAACGCCAAGCAGAAAATCGAGGCCAGCGCATAGCGCATGAAATCGAATTCGACAAAAGGCTCGATGAATAATTCGTGAAAATTCATGATGGATTTCTATGATAGGCCGTCTGAACTTCTTTCAGACGGCCTGAATATTGAGAGATGGTTTCAAGCGTTTGATTGATTTGAGGCCGTCTGAAACATTATGCCGCGCACCAATCGACCGATTCTTGCTGCTGCATGGCGGCATTGGCTTGCAGCAGATATTCGTCGGTTAACACATTTTCTGTGGCACCGGCGGCAATTTTTTCCCGTGCAATCAGCAAAGTTTCGGGGAAATACGCGCGCACTTGTTCATAATCGTGCAATACCGCAATCACCGCCTGACCGCTTTGATGACAGCGGCGCAACACATCGAGCAAGGCATAAGTGGTACGCGCATCGATGTGGTTAAACGGTTCATCCAGCAGCAAAAACTTAGCGTTTTGCGCCAACATGCGGGCAAACAACACGCGCTGGAATTGGCCGTTGGACAAATGCGCGATGCTGCGCTGGGCAAATTCGTGCATTTCCACGCGCTCGAGCGCTTCATACACCCGCTTGCGCTGTGCTGCGTTCACACGGCCGAAAAAGCCGATTTCATACCACAAACCCATCGCCGCTAATTCAAACACCGTCATCGGCTGCGTGCGGTCAACTTCGGCCTGCTGCGGCAGATAAGCGATGTCTTTGCGCTGCAAACCCGCCCATTCTATCGTGCCGGTTTCGGCTTTCTCCAAGCCCATCACCGCTTTCAACAGCGTGGATTTACCCGCGCCGTTGGGCCCGAAAATCGCCCACATGCCGTTATCTGGGAACGCCATCGACACATGATGCACCGCCGGACGGCGTTGATAG
Organism: Neisseria sp. CCUG17229; assembly: GCF_047839235.1. Classification (NCBI taxonomy): domain Bacteria; kingdom Pseudomonadati; phylum Pseudomonadota; class Betaproteobacteria; order Neisseriales; family Neisseriaceae; genus Neisseria; species Neisseria sp. CCUG17229. The sequence continues at coordinate 612,015 of NZ_CP181247.1, read as the reverse complement.
CTGACGGTTAGGTTATCGACGATAATGCTCATGTGCCGACCGCCCAAAAATAAATGCCCCACAGCGCACCGAGTGCGATCAGCGCAATCAGCAGTCGTTGGAACAATCCGGTTAATAAAATCGAATTCATGGTCAACCCAATGTTTTCAGACGGCCTCTGACAGGCCGTCTGAATAAATAGAAAGTTGTTAATGATACTGTATAACATTATGCTTGTAAATCCGATTCTCCAGCTACAAATCACTACATGATTTGGGTAAAATACGCCCTTTCACCCTAAACACCTGAAAGCACACATCATGTCCGCCCCCTTGCTCAACGAAAAATTAAACACCGAAACCGCCCGCATCGCATGGGCAGAATTGCAACCCCATTTCGCCCGCGGCGCAGCGGTGTATGTGGCACCCGATTTGGATTTGATTGAAATCGCCCGCTACGTTGCCGACGATGCCGCCGCCAAATTGCAGCCTTTGATGGTAGCCGGCAAATTCGGCGTGGTCGGCGAAGACCAAGCGCGTGCGTTTTATGCCGACAATCAGGAAATGTGGGCAGTGGTGGTCGCGCCGTGGGTGTTGGTTCAACCTGTGGTTGAGGCTGTCTGAACGTATCGGCTTTTCGTTTTTTGGTTTCATTAACTCAATTTATGTTTCAGACGGCCTGACTATTCTGTTTGGCCGTCTGAAACCTTTAATCTCTCCCTAAAACGCCGTTTTGATTAGCGCTTGCGGCTGTTCATTCCTATTCCCAAGCCTTATAATCCGCTTGTTATCAGCTATCCTTGCGGGATTCATCATGACATCAAACAAACTTTCCACCGCCGCCAGCGGCCTGATTTGGTTTGGCGCGGCGGTTTCTCTGAGCGAAATCCTCACCGGCACATTTCTCGCGCCTTTGGGTTGGGAACGCGGCGTGCAGGCAGTCATTCTCGGCCACATCATCGGCTGCGCGTTATTTTTCTGCGCGGCATTAATCGGTGCGCAAACCGGCAAAAGCGCGATGGAAACAGTGCAACGCTCGTTCGGCATACGCGGTTCGGTCTTGTTTTCCAGCGCCAACGTATTGCAACTTATCGGCTGGACAGCCATTATGATTTACACCGGTGCACAAATTGCCGCGGCGTTGAGCGATTCGCTGTGGGGTTTCGGCTCGCAAGCAGCTTGGGGCATCATCGTTGGCCTGATGATTGTCGGCTGGCTTTACCGCGGCGGCAGCGATGTGGGTCTACTGAAAAAAATCTCGCTGGGTTTGATGCTGTTGGTAACAATATGGCTGAGCGTGCGCGTGTTCGGTAACACCAGCGGCATGCAAACGGTTGAAGGGCAAATGTCATTCGGCTTGGCAGTCGAGCTTTCGGCCGTGATGCCTTTGTCTTGGCTGCCTTTAGTGGCCGACTATACCCGCCGCGCTGCCAAACCAAAAGCCGCCACCATTGCTGCGACTTTGGCTTATTTTATCACCAGCACATGGATGTATTTATTGGGCTTGGGCGCAGTATTGTTTTTACAGGAATCAGATATTGCCAAGATTTTCCTGATGGCCGGTATCGGCATCGGCGGCGTGTTGGTGGTGATTTTATCCACCGTGACCACCACTTATTTAGATGCTTATTCCGCCGGCGTGAGCAGCAAAACCATTTTCAGCAAAGCCAATGAAATCCACGTCGGCGCGGTCGTGACCATCATCGGCGCTATCTTAGCAATCACCCTGCCCGTCACCCAGTTTGAAAGCTTTTTGCTGATGATTGGCTCGGTGTTCGCACCAATGGTGGCGATTTTGATTGCCGACTATTTTGTGCTCAAACACGACGCGTCAAAGCACGAATTTGATTTTGTCGGTTTAAGCTTGTGGCTAGCCGGTTTCTTGCTCTATCGCAACTTCTTAACCAGCGAAACACCGCTAGGTATTACCTTTCCGGTGATGGCGGTGATTTTCGTGGTAACGATTATTGTGCGCAAATTGATTAGTGTGCGCGTAGGGGTGACAGCGAAATAAATGAATAGAAATAAAACTGCCTGAATGATTTTTTATTTTTTCAGACGGTCAAGACCTTTGCAAAATACCGTACTTGATTACTCTAAATTAAGGCTGAGCGGAAAGCGCAGGCATATCATAAAGCGCGTTTTTCAGGCCGTCTGAAAATCAGCCGATCAGATTGGCGAAATAATCCTGCACATCATCCATTAAAGCCTGCTTGTCGTCGTTGCTCAAAACCAAAAATTCACGCTGCGGAATACGCACCTTGCGGCCACGTCCCGCCATGCCACCAAAATTGTGAATCGCAGCATAAACCAGATTGGTGCCGACCAGCGCGGTATCGTTATCGGAAGAAGTGCTGAAGCTGTTGCGCAGCGCACCGGTATCGTTCAGCGGCTTGCCGTTGCGGTATTTCAGCCCCAACCATTTCGGACGGCCGCCCGCACGGAAATTATCACGCACGCCTTTGCGCATGGTTTCCGATAAGCGGCGCATAAGCAGATAGCGGTTTTCCACACCGTTACCCAAGCGTTCGAGCTGGTTTTGCACCACAAACAGGTTGTCGATTCGGACTTCAATCATGTTATAATCTCTTTAAAGGAACTAGAAAAGCGATGAATCTCCCGTTCGCAGCCTGCCCGTAAGGGTGTGAGAGAGCGTGTGCCGGCGGTGGGAGCCCGGCCTAGTTCCTTTTATTTTTCCCTCATCCTTCTCACTGATTCCAAGTAGAGTTCATCTGAAAAGCCTATATGTTTGATAACCATCAAATACGGCTTACCCTTAAAATACCCTGTTATTTTCCACCATTTGTTTTTGCCGCTATCGCGGCTTATCTCAATATCCTCAGCCCCCTAAAGATAGACAAGCTTTCGAGCTTCTAACAAAGAAATATGCCGAAGATAAAGATGGAGATTTTGCAAAGGACTTGTCTTATATATTTCTGTCCCGTCACTCAACAACCACCTCTTTTGTTTACAAGAAAAAAGCCGCCTGAAAAATTTCAAGCGGCTTTCGCTATGTATACCCGATCATTATCCTCGGGCTATCCTAACCATTACAGTTTGTTTTGGTTGTTAATATCAGTAATTGGCGTTTCAACCGGTTTGTCGTCGGTTTTGGCCATCACTTCACGATACCATCTTGGGTGGTGTTTCTTCGCCCATTGTTGCGACACCACACCTTCGGTCATGGCGCGAACCGTGCCTTTAACCCAAATCGCTGCGTAAACGTGCACGATAATACCGGCAATCAGAACAATCGCGGCACCGGCATGGAACAACAACGCCAAACGAATCACCGGGATCGGGAACATCTCAGCAAAATACGGACGCCATGCGATGACACCGGTAATCACCAATACCAGCATACAAGCCGTCATCAACCAGAACATGCCTTTCTGACCGCCGTTGTATTTGCCGACGTCGCCCACTTCATGGCCTTTCAAAATGGTGGTCACCGACTTCATCCATTTCACATCTTCTTTATCGAAGAAGTTGAATTTCCAGTAACGGAAAAACTGAATGAAAAAGCCGATAAACATCACCACGCCGATAAACGGGTGCAAAATCCGTGCTAATTGTGGCGTACCGAAAATGCCGGTCAACCAGAAAAATGCCGGATAGAAAAATGCCAAACCGGAGATGGCCAGCAAAATAAAACACAAGGCAACAACCCAGTGATTAATGCGTTCACTGCGTTTGTAACGCTGAATTAACTTTGGTTTCATTATGCGTCCTCCTCACCGTGCAAGATTTTACCGTCTTTGCCGATGACTTCAGGTTTATCTTCGTCTTCACGGTTAGGGCCTACGGTAATGTAGTGCATCCAACCGGCAACCGCTGCCGCAGCAATACCGAATGTTGCCAAAGGCTTGAGCAAACCTTTCCATACTTTCACGGTTGAGCTGATGCTTGGATTTTCAGGCAAGCCGTTGTAAAGGTTAGGTTTGTCGGCATGGTGCAATACATACATCACGTGCGTACCGCCTACACCTTGCGGGTCATACAGACCGGCATTTTGGTAGCCGCGGTTGTTCAAGTCTTTAATGCGCTCTTGAGCCACTTCTTTCATGTGCTCTTTGCTGCCGAACTGAATTGCGCCGGTCGGACAGGTTTTCACGCAAGCAGGCTCTTGACCGACAGCCACGCGGTCTGAACACAAGGTACATTTGTACGCACGGTTGTCTTCTTTGTTGATGCGCGGAATGTTAAACGGACAGCCTGAAATACAGTAGCCGCAGCCGATACAGTTTTCCTGATGGAAATCGACGATACCGTTTTCATACTGAATAATCGCACCCGGTGAAGGACACGCTTTCAGACAGCCCGGATCGGCACAGTGCATACAGCCGTCTTTACGGATCAGCCATTCCAGTTTGCCGTTTTCTTCGGTCTCACTGAAGCGCATTACCGTCCAGCTTTTTGCGGTCAAATCAATCGGATTGTCGTATACGCCGACGTTTTCACCGATTTCGTCACGGATGTCGTTCCATTCCGAACACGCCACCTGACAGGCTTTACAGCCAATACAGGTGCTGACGTCGATTAATTTTGCCACTTCAACCGGTTTACGCACCTGAGGCGGTGGCGTAATACGCGATGTTGCAGAGCGGCGTTTGATGTCTAATGATTGTAATGCCATTGTTCCGCTCCTTACGCTTTCTCAATATTAACCAAGAAGGTTTTGTATTCAGGCGTTTGCGTGTTGCAGTCGCCCACAAAAGGCGTCAGCGTGTTCACGATATACTGCTTCTGACCTGATACATTTTCCCAACCACCGTGCAACGGAATACCGACTTGGTGAACCGTTTTGCCATTGATGGTCAAGGGTTTCACGCGTTTCGTTACCACGGCTTTGGCCTTGATATAAGCACGTTTGGAGCTAACTTTGACCCAATCGCCTTTCTTAATGCCTTTTTCGGCAGCCAATTCTTCACTGATTTCGATGAATTGCTCAGGCTGGGCAATCATCAAAAGCTTCACAGACTTGGTCCAGAATTGGAAGTGTTCGGTCAGGCGGTAAGTGGTGCCGACGTATGGGAACTCTTCAGCCGTACCGATACGGTCTTTCACGCTGTCAAACAAACGCATAGCAGGTGATTGAACCACTTTCGGGTGCAGCGGGTTGGTACCAATTGGCGATTCCAACGGCTCGTAGTGCTCTGGGAACGGACCGTCAACCAACTTGCGCTGTGCAAACAGACGACCCACACCTTCTTCGTTCATGATGAACGGATTCATGCCGCTGCCTGGTGCTTCATCAGCTTTAAAGTCAGCCACGTCGGCACCGGTCCATTTTTTACCGTCCCACTCAATCAACACGCGGTTCGGATCCCACGGTTTACCGCTCGGATCCAAGGATGCGCGGTTGTACAGAATACGGCGGTTGGCAGGCCATGCCCATGCCCAGCGTGGGGTATTGCCCAAACCGGTATCGGTGTTGTCGCGACGATCCATTTGGTTACCGGCTTGCGTCCATGAACCTGAGAAAATCCAAGTGGCGCATTCGGTGGTACCGTCATCACGCAATTGCGAGAAGCCGTCGAGCAATTCGCCTTTTTTACGAATCACATTGCCATTGGCATCTTTGATGTCTGCCAAGGCATAACCGTTGGATTCTTTGGCCATTTCTTCCGGTGTCGGCGCCACTGGGTTTTTATAGTGCCATGCCAGCTTGGTAATCGGCTCAGGCGCAGTACCGCCTTCTTTTTCGTACATTTCTTTCAGCAAAATGTACAATTCACCCAAAATATCCAAGTCAGGCAAGGCTTCGCCCGGAGGGTTTTGACCCGGGTGGTGCCACTGCAACCAGCGTGAAGAGTTCACAATCGAACCGGCTTCTTCTGCGAAACATGGCGTTGGCAAGCGGAAGACTTCCGTTTGGATTTTAGATGGGTCAACATCATGCGCTTCACCGTGGTTTTCCCAGAAAGAGGCGGTTTCGGTTTTCAGCGGATCCATCACGACCATGTATTTCAGCTTAGAGAATGCTTCGGTCACACGGCTGGCATCAGGGAATGAGCCTTGCGCGTTAAAGCCTTGCACCAATAAGCCGTTTACTTTGCCTTGATACATCAATTCAGTGGCTTGCAAAATGTCATACATTTTGTCCCACTTCGGCAGCCAGTCGTAGCCCCAGTTGTTTTCTTTGGTGGCGTTTTCACCGTACATCCATTTCATGAAGCTGACGAAGAATGCAGGCGTATTGCTCCAATAGTTCAACTGATTAGCTTGCAGCGCTTTAGGGGTCTGCTTAGCAATATAGTCTTGGAAAGTCGGGTGGTTGTCTTCGTTTGGCAGAGTCAAGTAGCCCGGCAATGAAGTTGACAACAAGCCCAAGTCAGACAGACCTTGAATGTTAGAGTGACCACGCAATGCGTTCACACCGCCACCTGCCATACCGATGTTACCCAACAGCAATTGAACCATCGCCATGGTACGGATGATTTGCGAGCCGTAAGTATGCTGTGTCCAGCCCAATGCATACAGAATGGTACCGGCTTTATTCGGTGCAGCAGTTTCGCCCCATGCTTCGGCGATTTTCAAGAAATCTTCTTTGCTGGTACCGCAAGTGGTTTCCATCACATCCAGCGTGTAGCGTGAGTAATGTTTTTTCAACATTTGGAACACACAGCGTGGATCTTGCAAGGTAGGGTCGGTTTTGGCGTGACCATTGGCATCCAATTCGTAGAACCACGTTTCATTGTCGTAGTAGTTCTTACGGTTGCCGGTACGGCTGGTCACTTCAGGCTGTTGCTCACCTTGTTTGGCTTCAGGCGCCTTGAATTCGGCAGCACCCGAGAACAAGCCTTCATCAAAGTCAAAACCTTCGGAAACGATAAAGCTCGCATTGGTATAGGCTTTCACATATTCCCATTGTATTTTATCGTTTTCAATCAGCCAGTTAATCAATGCACCCAAGAAGGCAATATCACTACCCGAGCGGATAGGCGCGTAGAAGTCGGATACCGCAGCAGTACGGTTGAAGCGCGGGTCAACCACATATAATTTAGTACCCTTTTTCTTTTTCGCTTCAATCACCCATTTGAAGCCCACTGGGTGCGCCTCTGCCGCATTACCGCCCATCACCATGATGAAGTCGGCATGCTGGATGTCCATAAAGGTGTTGGTCATCGCACCGCGGCCGAAAGTCGAAGCCAAAGCAGATACGGTCGGGCCGTGACACACACGCGCCTGTGCATCGGTAGCCACAATACCCAAGGCACGCATCCATTTTTGGGTCAGGATACCGGTTTCGTTGGAAGCAGCAGAAGCCGTCAACATGGCCACGGTAGGCAAGCGGTGTACCGGCACGCCGTTTTCGTTGTTAACGATTAAGTTTTCGTCACGGTCTTTTTTCAGATGCTTGGCAATGCGGGTTAAGGCATCGTGCCAAGAAATGCGTTTCCATTCGTTGGTAAACGGCTCGCGTACTTCCGGGAAATGCAAACGGTTCGGGCTGTGTACAAAATCCAACAAACCTGCGCCTTTCGGACACAATGAACCGCGGCTCACCGGATGATCCGGGTCGCCTTCGATGTGGAAAATCACTTTTTTGGCATTTTTGGCACCGTCGCCCATGCTGTACAAAATCGTACCGCAACCTACGGAACAATAAGTACAGTTGTTACGCGTTTCAGTAGCGCGCAAAAGTTTATACTGGCGCACTTCCGCCCAAGCGTTGGTCGGCATCATGCCCATTACGGCCAAACCCGACGCGCCGGCACCGGCGGCGGTCACTTTAAAAAACTGCCGTCTTGATACATTCATGGTTTCGTTCCTGCTTGATTAGGAAGCCGCATTTTCAGACGGCCTCACTATGTTTTTGTTTTTGTAATAATACTTTAAAGCTAATACTTTAGTATTATATTGCGACAAATTAAAACTACTGTAGTGAATTGTAAGTCATTCGACATTGATAGTCTAACTTTATTTTAAATCCGTTTTAATTGATTTTTATTATTAATATCCAAGTGATTTTATCAGGATTAAATAAAAGGCCGTCTGAAAAAATCCATTTCAGACGGCCTTTTATTTATACTTTGATTAAACGGCTATTCAACGGCGCAAACGGTTTGCATCCAACCATTTTTCCAAATCTTCGGCGCTTAATTTGCCGCCATTGTCTTCCAAGTCTAATTTATTCAACTGACGACCTGCCCCATAAGCTGCCAATACCGGCGTACCACTCAAACCGTATTGTTGCTTGAATGCTGCCCAAGCGGCTTTATCCTGATGCAGGCGGTGTACGTTGACAAAATAGATCTTATCGTTGAGATGATATTGCGTGATGTAGCGTTTGAACATCGGCTCGAATGCGCTGCAATCGCCGCAGCTCGGGCGGCCGATATAGGCATAAAATTTATCGCCCTTCGCCACTTTGGCTTTGAAATTTTCCACGGTCAGGCTGTTGAGCTCAAAATACATATCGGAATACGTGTCTTCCAAACGCTTAGTATTGGCCGCAGAAAGCTTCACTGCCGTTTGCGCTTCCGACAATTCGCTTTTTAATTTATCCAGTTCTTGATGGTGGCTGCATGCACCCAGCATTAAGATAGCGGCAAGTGACAATATAGCGGTTTTCATAGCAAGCTCCTCATTGGATAATGAATATCTTATTGAACCAGTATAAACCCGTTTAACAACAAAAATTTAAATATTTGATGATGATTTGATAAAACGCAATTGAAAAGGCTGAGACCTTTGCAAAACCTCAGCTTTGAGTACAGTTCGAAGTTAGAGCAGCGCAGAAAGCGCAGACATATCATGAAGATAGGCAAGATTTCGAGCAGCGCATAACGAAGAAATGTGCCAAAGATGGGGAATTTGCAAAGGTCTCAGGACCGTCTGAAACTTATATCTTCAGACGGCCTCACCTATTCTATCGGTTAGAACCCTTTACCATATCCATCAAGAACAGGCGGCAATCCAAATTACCGTTATATAATGGAATTTTGCGCTTCGGCGACAAACGCATGAATTTCGGCATATCACGGTCGCCGGTAAACATACCAATCAGCCAGCCCGCATAATGCTGCTTCAGCCACGAACCCAACTGCGGATACAATGCCTGCAAAGCCTGCATTTCCGCCAAGCGCACGCCATATGGCGGATTGGAAATCATGATGCCATTATCGCCATTCGGGCGGGCATTTTGCGCGTCTTTCACTTCAAAACGGATAAATTCAGCCACTTCGGCCGCCTCGGCATTGTGTTCGGCAGCGCGAATCATGTGGCGGTCGTTGTCGCTACCGGCAATCGGCGCGGTAACCGGCACGATTTGTTCACGCGCTTCTTGGCGGATTTTCACCCACGCGGCTTTGTCGAAATTTTGCAGCTTTTCAAAACCGAAACGGCGCATCAAACCTGGCGCACGGCGGCCGGCAATCCATGCCGCTTCAATGGCTAAGGTGCCGCTGCCGCAGAATGGGTCTTGAAACGGTTGTGAGCCGTCGTATCCGGCCAGCAACAGCAAACCGGCAGCCAAGTTTTCACGCAACGGCGCTTCGCCGGTGTCTTCACGGTAGCCACGTTTGAACAGGGCTTCGCCGGAAGTGTCGATAAAAATCTCGATATTGCGCTCATCCATAAACGCATGCACGCGCACATCGGGACGAATTTTGCCCACGCTCGGGCGCGCATCATAAATGTCGCGGAACGAATCACACAGTGCATCTTTGATTTTTAGACCGACAAAATCCAAGCTTTTGACATTGGCGCGCTTACCTTCCACCTTCACTTTAAAGGTTTGCTCCAGCGTAAACCAGTTGAACCAATTGATGTTTTTGGCTAATTTGTAAATATCCTGCTCACTGCGGTAGCTGCCTTTGGTCAGGCGCAGCAGCACACGGCTGGCGGTACGCGAGTGCAGATTGATGCGGTAAACCTGCTCCATGCTGGCTTTGCAGGCTACGCCGCCATCGGTGGCTTGAATGTCTTGAATATTCAGGGAGGTGAGTTCGTCGGTCAACGGCGTTTCCAAACCGCGCGGACAGGTGATGAATAAGGCGTATTGCGTCATAATGATTCCTTTCTGGGTCGGCCACACAGGCTTTCTGCGTGTCAATAAAGAGATGGATTATAGCGTAGATTATAAAAGTAAAGTATTTATTTTTCAGGATTTTTTGAATAAAACGCCGTCTGAAATCATTTATTTCAGACGGCGTTGATAAATTATTTCAGACTGCATTGATAAAATCGGTTTTCAGACGGCTCGACTAATCAGCCGTAAAGGCCGTCTGAAACACTTCGCCATCAATGTTGATATCGGCCAAATAATCATGTCGGTTTTCAACACACATCGGCAAACGGATTTTCTTCGCCGCCCATGTGCCGTCATCTTGGCGGCGGATATTGAAGCGGTTGAAGCCCATGTCCATGTCTTTCATGCTAAAGCTGACGGTGATTTCTTGAGCCGATTCCGGCACGTTTTTCAACACAATATCAAAGGGTTGCTTGGCTTCGACTTTGTCGCTGAATTTGACATATACGTCGTTGGGCAAAGTACAACCCTGTGTCACTTGGCATTCGGCCTGCTTGGCTTGCGGCTGTTGCTGCTGCCACCAATCCAAGGCAATGAGTTTGATGGCGGCAAACACCAGCAGCAACACGCCAACGATGATTAACTTTTTGTTTTGACTCATGTTCAGACGGCCTCAATCTCATCATCAACCACCACCGCATGCGCGCCCGCTTGTCGCCATTGCGCTTGATACTGCGCTACCCAATAGGGCAAAGCAGCAATCACCAACGGCATAGAGACACCTTGTTGCAAGGTCTGCAAAGCAGCTTCGGCAGCGGTTTGGTTTTGCACACGCCACACCACCACATTGGCATCCTGCACATTGCGCCATTGTTCGGCGGTTTCGACCACCACCCACACGCTTTGCGCGGACGGCATTTTGCCAAGCTTACGCAATTCGGGTTCTTCAATCAAAATATGTTCATGCTGCGGCTCTGCCAAATGATACGGCACCACACGATATTCGCCCATGCGGTTAAAACCGTGCAAACCGCTTTTCAGACGGCCTGACAATTCGCGCGGCACGGAAAGCGATTGCAGCAGCGCACCGTTGGCGGGCAACATCGGCGACACGGTAAAATCGCCCGCTTTCTGCCATGACCACGTCTGCCCTTCTTTGGCCTGCAATTCGCCCGACCATTCATCGGCCTCCACCCGTAAAAAACGCAAATGCACATGGGCATGTTCGTAGGCATGGATTTTGGTCAGCCACGGCGTCGCATGATGAATGCGGATGCCGAGTTCTTCTTCCAATTCGCGCTGTAAAGCCTGAAACTCGGTTTCGCCCGCTTCCACTTTACCACCGGCAAACTCCCAATAACCGGCATAAGGTTTGCCTTCGGGGCGTGAGCTAAGCAAATAATCGCCGTCGGCATTGAGTAAAATACCGGCAACAACGCGGATTAAGGGGCGTGGATCTGATGTAGTCATGATGTTTGGGTAATTTATATAAATTTTCAGACGGCCTTGTTACGCAATACGTTAAGGCCGCCTGAACGTCATTGAACATGCGCCGACAAATCCTGCTTGCCCACGCATGAAGTGGTGTTATTTTTCGGCAATCACAAAAGCCAAGACGGTATCTTCTTCATCGGCCATGCTCAAGCTGACGTGGCCGATGCCCTGCTCTTTGAGCCATTTTTCCAGCACCGGCGCGTAGAAAAATTCGGGCTTGCCCATTTCGTCGTGGCCGATGCCGATGTTGCGGAACGATACCGCGCCGCGGATACCGGTGCCGACGGCTTTGGCGAACGCTTCTTTGGCGGCAAAACGCTTGGCCAGATAATTCACCGGTTTGCCGGCTTGGGGGAACTCCATTAATTCTTCGGGGCTGAGAATACGCTCGGCAAAGGCTTGGCCGAATTTTTTATTCAGTCGGATGATGCGTTTCAGGGAAACGATGTCGGTGCCGATACCATAAATCATGGGGTTCTCCTTATTATCTGTGCAAGATTAACAGGCCGTTTGAAATCTCTGACGGCTACATTATTTCGCCAACAAACGCGCTTTAAACATCACGTCTTTCATTTGACGAATCGCTTCGGGCAAACCTAAAAACACGGCTTGAGCAATGAGCGCGTGGCCGATATTTAGCTCTTTAATCGCGGCAATGCGGGCAATCGGCGTGACATTATGAATGGTCAAACCGTGTCCGGCGTTCACCACCAAGCCCAATTCATCGGCAAAATGTGCACCCTCTTCAATCCGCGCCAATTGCTGCGCCTGTTCAGACGGCGTATGCGCATCGGCATAGGCACCGGTGTGTAGTTCAATCACGGGCGCGCTAACGTCTTTAGCCGCTTGAATCTGCGCTTTGTCGGCATCGATAAACAGCGAAACGCGGATACCGGCATCAGTAAGCGTGCGCGTGAATTGGGCGATTTTTTCTTGCTGCGCCAACACGTCCAAGCCACCCTCAGTAGTCACTTCTTGGCGTTTCTCCGGCACGATGCACACGTCTTCCGGCATCACATTCAGCGCGTTTTCCAGCATTTCTTCGGTCAGTGCCATCTCCAGATTCAGGCGCGTGCGGATGGCGTTTTTCACGGCGAACACGTCGGCATCTTTGATGTGGCGGCGGTCTTCACGCAAATGCAGCGTAATCAAATCCGCGCCGTGGGTTTCGGCGATGAGCGCGGCTTCCACCGGACTCGGGTAAATCGTACCGCGTGCGTTGCGGACGGTGGCGACATGGTCGATGTTAACGCCTAATAACATGGGTTTCCTTTCGCTGATTCGGTTTCAGACGGCCTGTTCATTATTAAGGCCGTCTGAAAAAATAGTTTTGGTTGATTGCTGATTCAGACGGCCTGCGGAGGCTCGGCGGCTTCATGCCTTCTGAACGACAGCGGATCTAAATCAAACTGCTGCAACTGCTGCAATACCTGCCGCGATTTAATGCCTTCGGGAATGTGAAAATCAATCAGCAAGCGGTTGATTTTTAAAGCCTGTTGCAAACTAATGCCGTCTGAAAACCCGCCTTGGCGCAATTGGATTAAGCTGCTGCCGTTAACCGCAATGCCAATTTGCTGCTGATTGCCCAAGCCGTTGGCTTCGGCCAGCGGTAATAAGGCTTCTTCGGGGCGCAGCCAATATTGTGCCTCAGGGTCAATTTCATTTCCGTGAACATCATGCTGCAAATCCAGCGCATAGCCCGAATGGTGCAGCAATTGCCATTCAAAGCGGCGTAAAGCGGCGATGTGGTTCGGCTCGCGGCACAGGGTTTGCATGGTCTCGGCAAAGATGTCGTACAACTCGGGCATCGGATCTTCACGCGCGGTGAGTTTCAGCATCAGCTCATTAACATACAAGCCGCTGAACAAAGCCCGCCCCTGCGGCTGCGGCCAACCGCCCAACCATTCGGCGCGGTGCAGCGTTTTGAGTTCTTGGCTGCCATACCAGGACGCGCTCATCGGCACAAAAGGTACCAACACGCCGCGCAATTCACTCATGCGCTTGCGGGCGCTGCGTGCCAGCAAAGCCACGCGGCCGTAGCGGCGGCTGTACACTTCCAGCCACAGGCTGCTTTCGCGCCAAGGCGCAGATGCGAGCATGAAGACGGGTTCGTGGTTGATGCGGTGGTTGGACATGGTTTTGCGGCTGAACAGAATGAAGGAATTATAACGGTTTTCAAATAAAAGGGTGATGAAAATAAAACGAGGCCGTCTGAAAAATCGTGAAGTATTTTTCAGACGGCCTTGATACATCAAGCACCTTATTTCGGCGTGTAGCGCCCTGCCATGGCTTTATACACCATGTTTTCGTATTTCAACACGTCATAGCGTTGGTTTAAGACGTTTTGCGCCGAGCTGTATTCGCTGTTTAAGGCTTCAAGCCAGTCTTTCAACTCATTTTTACCGTATTGGTAGCGCACTTGGTAATAGCGGCTGTTTTTCTGATCCAAGGCATAACGCTGTCGGGTATTCTTCAAAGTGGCTTGCGCGTTTTGGTAGGCCAGATAGTTGGTGTTGACTTCATTCAGCGCAGTGGTTAACGCCTGCTCGAAATTCAATGCCGCGCTATCAAAACGCGCTTGGGCATCTTTGTCTTCCCATTGCAGCGTTTTCCAATCTAAAAACGGCAGATTGATTTGCGCCGAACTGCCCAAAAACGGTATGTCAAACATAGTACGCGCTTGACTTGATTTGGTACTAAAAGTTGCACCTACAGTGATGCTCGGATACCAACTGCGCTGCTGCGCCGCCAAGGTTTGTACCGATGATTGCAAACGGTATTCCGCTGCGCGCAAATCAGGACGGTTGCCCAATACTGAAATCGGCACATTCAAATCCACGCCTTTGACGGCCAGCAAGCGGTATGTTGACGGCGCGGCGGCGATGGCTTCGCCTGGTTTCAGATTGAGCAGATTGCGCAAGGTTTGCTCCAGCGCATCGCGGCTGTTTTGCAGCGACAACAAATTATTTTGCGCACTCAATAAAGATTGTTTTGCCTGTGTGCTTTGGCTGGAATCGGCCTTTCCATGGCGGTATTTGGCATCGGCGATGCGGGCGATTTCCTGATATTGCTTCAGCGATTGCTGGGTTAAGGCAATGGCTTCGTTGATGTAGGCGATGTTGAAATAAGCATCGGCAACATTGTTTACCAAGGTCAGGCGCGTGTTGGCCAAATCTTCCTGCGTGGCACGGTATTCCCACACTTGCGCGTCGGCGGTGGCGCTCAAACGCTGCCATAAATCGAGTTCGTAACTCAAGCCCAACTGGCTGCTGAAGCTGTTGTTGCTGCTGCCGGATTTGAGGTTTTTGGAAGCAGACGCGCCGACCGAGCCGTTAAACGACGGCACCAAGTTCGCGCCCAAAATATTGGCCTGATACAAGGCGCGGTTCACCGAAATCGCGGCTTGTTTCAAATCGATGTTGTTGTCTAAAGCCTGCTGAATCACGGCATTGAGTTGGGCGTTTTGATAGATTTCCCACCAGTCGCCGTTAATCTGATAGCGCTCGGCCGCTTCGGCTTCACTCATGATGTATGTATTGCCGTTCAGGCTCGGCGTGTGCACTTTGGGATTGACGGCACACGCGCTTAAGGCCAGAGATACGGCCAACACAGAGGCCGTCTGAAAAAAAGATTTGCTGTTCATGGATTCATCATTCTGATGTTTCAGACGGCCTGAATCATAAAGACCGTCTGAAAAAGTTAATCTTGCGCCAAGGCATCAATCGGATTAAGTTGCGACGCGCGGTTGGCCGGCATAAAGCCGAAAGCCACGCCGATCACGGTCGAACACAACACCGCGCCGACAATCGACAAGGTCGAAAAGCTCATCGGAAAATCAGTGACAAAATGGTTGAACACCAAGCCGATTGCGCCCGAAATCGCCACGCCGACCAAACCGCCGATTAAGCAAATCAACACGGCTTCAATCAAAAACTGCTGCAAAATATTGCTGCGGCGCGCACCAATCGCCATGCGCACGCCGATTTCTTTGGTGCGCTCGGTTACCGACACCAGCATGATGTTCATCACGCCGATACCGCCGACTACCAAGGAAATCAAGGCAATGCTGGAAATCAGCAGCTTCATTGTGCCGGTGGTGCTTTCTACGGTTTGCTTGATGCTGTCACTGTTGCGCATGAAAAAGTCTTCTGTGCCGTGGCGCACGGTCAACAACTCGGTCAAGCCTTTTTCAGCAGCCTGCGTGTCGGCATCGTCTTTGATTTTCACTACAATTGAATTGGTGTGGCTCTCGCCGGTGATTTGATGCATCACAGTGGTGTAAGGCGACCACAGCATCAGGCTGTCGGAGCTGCCGAAATTGTTGGTTTGGTCGTCCATCACGCCAATCACCGTCAGTGGCCGCTTTTTAAACAGCACCACTTTGCCCAAAGGATTTTCATCGCCAAAAAGCTTGCTACGGGTATTTTTATCAATCACCACCACTTGTGCATCTTCTTTGACATCGCTTTCATCAAACAAGCGCCCTTCGGCCAAGGTAAGGCCGCGCACATCGAAATATTGTTCGCCCACGCCGTAAAGCTGGCCGGTTAAGTCGGTGTTGCGGTAAGTCATGGTGCCGCTGGAAGACGTTTGCGGCGTGGCGGAATCGACATAGCTTTGTTTGCCGATGGCCAAGGCATCATTGATGGTCAATGTTTTAATGCGGCCGGAGCGCCGGTCGCCAAAACCTTTACCGGGGAAAATGGTGATGGTGTTGGTGCCCATGGCGTTGATGTCGGCCATGATTTTTTGCTGCGAACCGTTGCCCAAAGCCACCACCGACACCACCGAGGCGATGCCGATGATGATGCCAAGCATGGTTAGCAGCGAACGCATTTTGTGCGCAAAAATCGCGTGCACCGACATTTTGAATGCTTCCATAAACTGGTCGTAATAAAACGACCACGAAGCCTTTTCTTTCACCGCCTGCACTTGGCTGGGCGGAATGTCGGCCGTTTTACTGGTATCGGCTATAATCTCGCCGTCGCGGATTTCAATCACACGGTTGGCATTGGCGGCAATGCCCGGATCGTGCGTCACCATGATGATGGTGTGACCGTCGGCATGCAGCTTATGCAGAATTTCCATCACATTTTTACCGCTGGCGGTATCCAATGCGCCGGTCGGCTCGTCGGCAAAAATAATTTCGCCACCATTCATCAATGCGCGTGCAATCGACACGCGCTGCTGTTGGCCGCCGGATAATTCGTTGGGTTTGTTGTCTTCTTTGCTTTCCAAGCCCAAGTCGTGCAGCAGTTTTTCCGCACGTGCAGAACGCTCTTTCTGATCAACACCGACATACACCGCCGGCAAAGCGACATTGTCACGCGCGGTGAGTGAGCTGAGCAGGTTGTAGCGTTGAAAAATAAAACCGAAACGGCTGCGGCGCAAGGCAGCCAATTGGTCGGGATTCATTTGCGACGTTTCAATACCGTCGATTTTATAAGAACCGGTGGTTGCACTGTCGAGACAGCCGAGAATATTCATCAGGGTCGATTTGCCCGAACCGGATTGACCGATAATCGCCACAAAATCGCCTTTTTCCACTTTCAGGCTCACGTTTTTCAAGACGTGGACGCGGTTTTCGCCGCTGCCAAAATAGCGGTTGATGTCAGTGCATTCAATTAAACTCATGTGCGCTTACCAAAGTGTAGTTGGAATGAGGCCGTCTGAAAACAAAATCAATCAAATCATTCAGACGGCCTGCGAGAGATAATCCGAATTACATCGGGCCCATACGGCGGTTGCCTCTTTGTGGTTTGTCGGATGAACCGGTCTCGGAAACAATCACTTTGTCGCCTTCGTTCAAACCGCTTTTCACTTCGGTATTCATGCTGTCTTTCAAGCCGGTGGTGATGTCTTTGCGCACGGCTTGGCCGTCCTGCCCCAACACGCGCACAAATGATTTGCCTTCGCGGTCTTTTTTAATGGTGATGGTCGGCACGGTTAACACATCTTCTGCCGCATTGATTTCAATGGTGTTTTGTGTGGTCATACCGATGGCAAGTTTGCCTTCTTCATTCGGCACCAAGGCGCGGGCATAGTAGTAAATCGCGCTTTCGGTGGTGTCGGTGCTGTTGCTGTAGCTGCCTTGCGACATGGTCGTCAAGCCGGGGTCGATGCTTTCCAGCTGCGCATTAAATGGCATATCCGATTCAGACAAAATGGTAAACGAAATCGGCTGACCCGGTTTAACCTTGGTGATGTCGCCTTCGGCAATCTGCATTTTATTGAGCATCACTTCCAAATTGGCCAACTGAATAATTGTCGGCGTGGTTTGGTTGGCGTTGACGGTTTGACCTTCTTCCACCGGAATCGCCACGACGGTGCCGTCCATCGGTGCGATAATGCGGGTGTAGCCCAAGTCAGCTTCGGCGGTGTTGATGGAAATCTGGGTTTGACGGATGGAAGATTTCAATTGCGTCACTTGCGCTTTGGCTGCGGCCAAAGCATCTTCGGCATCTTCCAATTCTTGTTTGGATGTCGCATCTTCTTTCCATAAGGCCGCTTCGCGCTTGTATTTTTTATCCGCGCTGCGCAATGCGATTTCGGCGGATGCCAATTGCGCTTTATAGGTATCGAGCTTGGCTTTTTCGGTGTTTAAGGTATTGGTTTGGGTGGTGGAATCAATATCCGCGATTCGGTCACCTTTTTGGATTTCCTGCCCCAGTTTGACATACAGCTTTTTAATCTGGCCGGAAGCCTGCGCGCCGACTTCCACCAAGTTTGACGGCGAAATTTCACCGGTCGCGGAAACCGTTTGACGAATGCTGGTGCGCTTCACCGGCTCGGTAATGTAATTCACCTTATCGGCCGGCTTGAAATAGCTCCATGCCGCATAAGCCAGCACGGCCACGATTGCCGCACCCAACACCCATTTGATTGTTTTTGCCATGATTTTTAGCTGCCTGATTTGTGTGTGCGCGTGCGGCTGAAGATTTTTGTCGCACAATGCCAACAGTTATTTGGAATAGATTTAAAAACGGGAAAATTTTACTGGATTTCATTTCCCCAGCCAAGCCTAGTAAATTATCTGCATAAATATAAAATATTGTTTTTAATATATTTTAATATGCTATATTTTCCAGAATATTGCACCGCTTTAACATATTTTCCCAAATCTACTATTTATCTATACATACCCGATGCAAGAAAATTTATAATAACAAGCAATGCATTTCTTTAAGCAATGATATATAGCGATATTTAGTGGCGATTGAACCGATGAAAACCGCACAATCTGGCTTTAATTTAATCGAAATTTTAATTGTTATGGTGATCGTGGCCTTGCTTGCCACCCTCACCTACCCTACTTATCAGGCATATATTAAAAAAACGGATTTGCATGTGGCACATGCTGTACTGATGCAAAACGGGCAGTTTATGGAACGCTTTTACCAGCAAAAAGGTTCATTCAAGAAAACTTCGACATCATGGCCCGAACTGCCGGTTATTGCCACTGAAAAATTCTGTATCCGCCCCAACAACAATGCCCGGGGCGCTCATGACGGTAAATTCACTTTGAAAGCCGTCGCCTTCAATAGCCAAAACGAACCGCGCGTATTGAAAATTGACGAATCGCTGACTACTTTTATTTGCGAAAGCTCAGCCAGTTCATGTAATAACGATGATGCTTTTTTTAAAGGCTCAGATAAAAATTGCCGCATTTATCAACCTTAAAATTCAATGCAATAAAAAGGCCGTCTGAAACCCTAAAATCGTTTCAGATGGCCTTTATCATATAATCGCTTATTCTTCTTTGGCTTTCACGGCCATCAAAGTATGCAGGCGGCGGTTATCCGCGCGGGCGACGGTAAATTGCAGCGGCCCGATCACCACTTTCTCACCGCGCACCGGCAAATAGCCAAATTCTTGAATCACCAAGCCGCCGATGGTATCAACTTCTTCATTGCTGTAATCGGTGCCGAAAAACTCGTTGATGTCTTCGATTTCGGTCACGGCATGGATGCGCCAGCGTTCGGCCGATACGGCGAAAATATTGTCGGCACTTTCGTCTTCGTCAAACTCATCTTCAATATCGCCGACGATTTGCTCGATGATGTCTTCAAAGGTAACCAAGCCGGATGTGCCGCCGTATTCGTCAATCACAATTGCCATGTGGTTGCGTTGCTCACGGAATTCTTTCAATAAAGTATTCAGCGATTTACCTTCAGGCACAAACACAGCTGGTCGCAAGATAGATTGCAAATTGAATTGCTCGGCGTTGAACATGTATTTCAACAAATCTTTGGCATGCAAAATGCCCAACACTTCGTCTTTGTCTTCACCAATCACCGGAAAGCGGGAATGTGCGGTTTCGATAATGTAGGCGACAATGCGCTCAAGGCTGTCGTTTTCCTTAATCACGTTCATCTGGCTGCGCGAAATCATCGCATCGCGCACTTCCAATTCAGTAAAATCCAATACTTTTTCCAAGCGGGCAAAGGTATCGGCATCAAATACTTCTTGCGCATGCGCCTGACGCAGCAGGCTGATGACATCTTCGGCGGAATCAGGTTCACCGGTCAAACGGGAAACCAAACGTTCAAAAAAATTAGGTTTCGACTGCGTGTCGTCCATATTAATGTTCGTCCTCTTGATAAGGGTTGGGATAACCTGCGGCCTGCATCAGGCGGATTTCGGTGGCTTCCATGAGTTCAGCTTCATCGTCTTCGATATGATCGTAGCCCATTAAATGCAAAGTGCCGTGCATAGTAAGATGAGCAAAGTGCTGCTCGGGCGTTTTACCCTGCTCTTTTGCTTCTTTCAGCACCACTTGCGGGCAGATAATCAAGTCGCCATAGAGGCCGTCTGAAAACTGATGCGGCATAATTTCACCTTCGTTTAAGGCAAAACTCAATACATTGGTGGCGTAATCTTTGCCACGGTAATCGCGGTTGTAAGCACGGGCTTCTTCTTCATCGAGCAAAATCAGGCTGATTTCGGCGCGGCGGTATTCGTCTTTCAATGCGGCAAAAGCCCAGCGGTAAAAATCGTGTTCAGACGGCACCGAATCGGCGGAAGAAGCGTTGTCAAAGTTTAAATGAAAACGTTGACGTTGTAATGACAGAAAAGGATATTTTTTGGCGCGTTTCATGTAAATCGAGATTTTAGAGGGATAAAGCGGATTGCACCCACAATATAACATGAAGCGTTTGCGGATGAAATCTTCTTCACACCGAAGCGCCATGCCAAGCGCTTAATGATGTGGTATTCGCGGCAAAATTTCCTGTCTGACAGGCTTATTCTACCTTTCAGACGGCCATCAGAAAGCGGTCATGATAGAAAGTTTGTGTTAAACTTCTACCCATTCCGACTTTGACGAAACAAGCTTATGAACCCGAAAAAACTTGTGATTGCCAGCCGCGAAAGTCTGTTGGCCATGTGGCAGGCCGAACATATTCAAGACCGTCTGAAAGCCCTTTACCCCGACTGCGACGTGCAAATATTGGGCATGACCACGCGCGGCGACCAGATTTTAGACAAAACCCTTTCCAAAATTGGCGGTAAGGGATTGTTTATCAAAGAATTAGAACAAGCCCTGCAAGACGGCCGCGCTGATTTGGCGGTGCATTCGATTAAAGATGTGCCGATGGATTTGCCGGAAGGTTTTGCGCTGGCCGCGATTGGCGAACGCGCCAATCCGTTTGACGCGTTTGTGTCCAACCAATACGAACGCTTGGAAGATTTGCCAAAAGGCGCGGTAGTCGGCACGGCCAGCCTGCGCCGCGAAGCACAATTGCGCGCACGCTATCCGCACTTGGTGATTAAACCTTTGCGCGGCAACCTGCAAACCCGTTTGGGCAAACTTGATAAAGGCGAATACGATGCGATTATTCTTGCCGCCGCCGGTTTGCAGCGTTTGGGCTTGGACGACCGCATTCGTCTGATTATTTCCGATACCGTCAGCCTGCCTGCCGCCGGACAAGGTGCGTTGGGCATTGAAATCGCCGCCCACCGCGAAGACTTGCTGGAAGTATTGAAACCGCTCAACCACGATATTACCCACGCCTGCGTTACCGCCGAACGTGCCTTAGCCCGTGCTTTGGGCGGCAGCTGCCAAGTGCCGCTGGCCGCATATTGCACCGAAGAAAATGGCTTGCTGACCCTGCGCGGCTTGGTCGGCCATCCTGACGGCTCCACCATTCTTGAAGCCGATGCCCAAGCGCCGGCAGAATACGCCGATTCATTAGGTCGAGCAGTCGCCAAGCGCTTGGCCGATGATGGCGCAATGGAATTGATTGAAGCCGTTTTGAAAGAATCTGCGTAAACTGTTTATCGGTTTACATGATTAGACAGGCCGTCTGAAAACATACGTTTCAGACGGCCTTTTTGCTATAATAACGCACAAATATTTTAATAAAAACACACCATGAACAAACACATCCGCCAAGAAATTTTCGAGCGTTTCCGCGCTGCCAATCCGCACCCGACCACCGAGCTGAATTTTAGTTCGCCATTTGAATTACTGATTGCCGTGTTACTGTCGGCACAAGCCACCGATGTCGGCGTAAACAAAGCCACGGCCAAGCTGTTTCCTGTCGCCAACACCCCGCAAGCCATGCTGGACTTAGGCTTAGACGGCGTGATGGAATATACCCAAACCATCGGCCTTTACAAAACCAAATCCAAACACATCATGCAAACCTGCCGCATTTTGCTGGAGCAACACGGTGGCAAAGTGCCCGAAGACCGCGCGGCATTGGAAGCGCTGCCGGGTGTCGGCCGCAAAACTGCCAATGTGGTGCTCAATACGGCTTTCGGCTGGCCGGTGATGGCGGTCGATACGCATATTTTCCGCGTGTCCAACCGCACCAAAATTGCCCCGGGCAAAGATGTGCGCGAAGTGGAAGACAAACTCATGCGCTTTATCCCGAAAGAATTTTTGATGGACGCGCACCATTGGCTGATTCTACACGGCCGCTACACCTGCAAAGCGCTCAAGCCGCAATGTGAACAATGCATCATTAACGATTTGTGCGAATGGAAGGCGAAAAATATTGTTAATTAAATTTGCCCGCGGCATGATTCAGAATAAAATATAGGCAGGCTTTGAGGCCGTCTGAAACGTTTCAGACGGCCTTTTCCATTGAAAATGAAACGCTTGAAAAAATGCCCATAATCGGTAAAATTGCCCCTATCCATTCGAATTAGAGGTATTGCGGGCATCTTGCCCTTCCGTCTGATTGACAAACCGCAACCCGATAAAACAGATACGCATAACAAGGAATGACTGTGACAAAAAATACCAAAAAATATATGGCTTTAGCCATCGCCTCCGCACTGGCGTTGAGCGCGTGTGACAAAGCCGGCAGTTTTTTCAGTAACGACAACACCCAAGACGAAGAAAAAGAACTGGTTCAACGCATTGAGCCGCAAAAAGACGACGGCAGCATCGGTATGTTGCTGCCTGATTTTGCCCAATTGGTACAAAACGAAGGGCAAACCGTGGTCAATATTCAAGCCACGGCAGCCAAGCGCAGCCAGCAGCGTGCTGAAGAAAGCGGCATGGATCTCAGTCAATTTCCGGATAACGATCCATTCTATGAATTTTTTAAACGCTTGGTACCCAATCTGCCCGATATGCCTCAAGAAGAAGCCGACAGCAGCGAGCTGAACTTCGGCTCAGGTTTTATCATCAGCCCCGACGGCTACATTCTCACCAATACCCACGTTGTTGCGGGCATGGGCAACATCAAAGTATTGCTCAACGACAAACGCGAATACACCGCCAAGCTGATTGGTTCCGACCAGCAATCTGATGTGGCTTTATTGAAAATCGAGGCCGACAATCTCCCGACTGTCAAAATCGGGGATCCCAAAATGCTCAAACCGGGCGAATGGGTGGCGGCCATCGGCGCACCGTTTGGCTTTGACAACAGCGTCACCTCAGGCATTGTGTCGGCGAAAGGCCGTAGTCTGCCGAACGAACACTACACCCCGTTTATCCAAACCGATGTTGCTATCAATCCCGGTAATTCAGGCGGTCCGCTGTTTAACCTCAAAGGCCAAGTGGTTGGCATCAACTCACAAATCTACAGCCGCAGCGGCGGCTTTATGGGTATTTCGTTTGCCATTCCGATTGATGTGGCAATGAATGTAGCCGAGCAACTGAAAACCACCGGCAAAGTGCAGCGCGGCCAATTGGGTGTCATTATTCAAGAAGTCTCTTACGACTTGGCGAAATCGTTCAACTTAGACCGTGCCAGCGGCGCTTTGATTGCCAAAGTATTGCCAAACAGCCCGGCACAACAAGCCGGTTTGCAGGCAGGTGACATTGTGCGCAGTGTAAATGGTGAAGAAGTGCGCGCTTCCAGCGACTTACCGGTCATGGTCGGCGCCATGACCCCGGGGAAAGAAGTAACACTGGAAGTGTGGCGCAACGGTGAGAAAATTGCCATCACTGTAACCTTAGGAAGTACGGGGACATCATCGCCTAGCGCTCAAGCTGAAATGGGAAACTTGATGTCACCCAATGATGTACAAACCTTTATGATAGAAGAAGCCGGTCTGACCCTGCAGACTCAAGCCACCGATAACACACAACGCTTAATCGTCGCCCGCGCAAGCGGTGCGGCCGAACGTGCCGGTTTGAAGCGCGGTGACGAAATCATGGCGGTAGGGCAAATGTCGGTGAATGACGAATCAAGCTTCCGCAGTGCCTTAATCAGCGCCGGTAAAAATGTCCCACTGCTGGTACGTCGCGGCGGCGATACTCTCTTCTTGGCCTTGAATCTGCAATAAAACGGCATAAACTTGTAAAGTAATGATAAAATACCCGTTATTTTTGAAATGGCGGGTATTTTGCCGTTTAGCCTTAGCGCTTTTTCAGATGGCCTTATCCATACACACGCTATGCCGTCTGAAACAGACTGATTTCATTTACATTTTATTATTTATTTTATGCAATTAATCGATTACTCAAGCTCTTTTATGTCGGTGATTCCGGCATTTTTGGCGCTGGCGCTGGCCGTGATTACCCGCCGCGTTTTACTCTCTCTGGCCATCGGCATCATCGTTGGCGTCTTGATGCTCACCGGCGGCAACCCGCTCAATGCCCTAACCCACTTTAAAGACATTGCCGTATCGTTGGTTTGGGCTGATGGCGAATGGTCGCTAGGCAAACTCAAAATCCTGATTTTCTTGTTGTTATTGGGCATTTTTACTTCTTTACTGACTTATTCCGGCAGCAATCAAGCGTTTGCCGACTGGGCGAAAAAACACATTCAAAGCCGTCGTGGCGCCAAAATGTTGACTGCCTGCTTGGTATTCGTCACCTTTATTGATGACTATTTCCACAGCTTGGCCGTGGGCGCAATCGCCCGTCCGGTGACCGACCGCTTCAAAGTATCGCGTGCCAAATTGGCTTATATTTTGGATTCCACCGCTGCGCCTATGTGTGTATTGATGCCGGTTTCCAGCTGGGGCGCATCGATTATCGCCACGTTGGCAGGCTTGCTGGTGACCTACAACATCACCGAATACACGCCGATGGGCACGTTTGTCGCCATGAGCGCGATGAACTACTACGCCTTATTTGCGCTGTTGATGGTGTTTTTTGTGGCTTACTTTTCGTTCGACATCGGTTCGATGAGCCGCTTCGAGCAACAAGCCTTGAATGAAACGCATGAAGAACAAGCCGTTTCAGACGGCACCAAAGGCCGTGTGTTTGCACTGATTATTCCGGTATTGGTGCTGATTTTCGCCACCATTTCCGCCATGCTCTACACCGGCGCACAAGCCTTGGAAAGCTTCAGCATTTTAGGCGCATTTGAAAACACCGATGTGAACACTTCATTGGTATTCGGCGGCGTGTTGGGCGTGTTGGCAGTATTGTTCTGCACAGTCGGCACCATCGAAGCACATGTTTACCCAAAAGCGATTTGGGAAGGCATGAAATCAATGTTTGGCGCCATCAGCATTCTCATTTTGGCGTGGCTGATCAGTACCGTGGTCAGCGAAATGCGCACCGGCGAATTTTTATCCACCTTAGTCGCGGGCAACATTCACCCGGGCTTTTTACCGGTGATTCTGTTTGCCTTGGGCAGCGTAATGGCGTTTGCCACCGGCACCAGCTGGGGTACTTTCGGCATTATGTTGCCGATTGCTGCGGCCATGGCAGTGAAAATCGACCCGAGCCTGATTATCCCTTGCTTGTCGGCAGTGATGGCTGGCGCGGTGTGTGGTGACCATTGCTCACCGATTTCCGACACTACTATTCTGTCGTCCACCGGCGCACAATGTAACCACATCGACCACGTCACTTCGCAACTGCCTTACGCGCTGACCGTGGCCGCCGCAGCCACCAGCGGCTATCTGGTCCTGGGCTTCACCCATTCCGCCCTGCTCGGCTTCGGCGTGACTGCCGTGGTGTTGGCGGTATTGATTTTGGTGTTGCGCAGCAAAAAAGCCGCGCTTGCCGCTTAATTGTTCAGACGGCCTCAAGGCCGTCTGAAACGTTTTGGAATAAAGGAAATAAAATGACCCAAACCGTGATGGAACGCGGCCCGGTGATGGCCGATGTGAATGCGTTTGCATTGACCGACGAAGAAAAACAACGCCTGCTCGACCCTGCCATCGGCGGCGTGATTCTGTTTCGCCGCAATTTCGACAACGTGCCGCAACTCAAAGCCTTAATCCGTGACATCAAAGCCTTGCGCACGCCTGAACTGATTATCGCCGTTGATCACGAAGGCGGCCGCGTGCAGCGTTTTATTGACGGTTTCACACGTCTGCCGGCCATGCGCGTATTGGGCGAAATTTGGGACAACCAAGGCGAAGTCGCCGCCAAAGCCCAAGCCGAGCAAGTAGGCTGGGTATTGGCCACCGAATTGAGCGCATGCGGTGTGGATTTATCGTTCACTCCGGTGCTGGATTTAGACTGGGGGCAATGCGCCGTTATCGGCAACCGCAGCTTCCACCAAAGTGCCGACATCGTCACCGAATTGGCCTTGGCCTTGCAAAAAGGTTTAAACAAAGGCGGCATGAAATCCTGCGGCAAACACTTCCCCGGCCACGGCTTTGTCAAAGGCGACAGCCACCTCACCCAGCCGCAAGACGACCGCTGCTTGGCCGATTTGCAGGCCGCCGATATGATTCCGTTCGGCAAACTCAGCGATGCAGGCATGGCTGCGGTGATGCCTGCGCATGTGGTTTATCCACAAATCGACCCGAATCCGGCCGGTTTTTCAGAAAAATGGCTGAAACAAATCTTGCGCCAAGATATTGGTTTTGACGGCGTGATTTTTTCAGACGACCTCACCATGGAAGGCGCTGGCAGCGCGGGCGGCATTAAAGCGCGCGTTCAAAGCGCGTTTGCCGCCGGTTGCGATATTGCATTGGTGTGCAACCGCCCTGACTTGGTCGATGAATTACGCGAAGATTTCGATATGCCGCATAATCCGCACTTGGCCGCGCGTTGGGCTTACATGGCCAACACCTTGAGCGCCGAAGCCGCCGAAGTAATGATGCAGCGTGATGAATTCAAAGCAGCGCAAGCCTTGACCGCCCAACTGGCGACACCGAAAGATGTTGCCAACGGTGTGAAAGTTGGTGAAGCGTTTTAAAGCTTGAGACCTTTGCAAATTCCCCATCTTTGGCACATTTCTTCGTTATGCGCTGCTCGAAAGCTTGCCTATCTTTGTGATATGTCTGCGCTTTCTGTGCTGCTTTAACTTCGAACTGCACTCAAATCTGGGGTTTTGCAAAGGTCTCAGCCTGAAAAATAAATCGAGGCCGTCTGAAACATTTCAGACGGCCTCGATTCATATAAACAGCTCATTGTTTAATCAGGGAACTTCATACCCATCAATTTAATGCTGCCGTCTTTATTCAATTCTTTAATCGTCAGCTCAAATTCACCAATGCTCACGCGGTCGCCCTCCACCCATTTGGTGCTTTCCGAACGCAGCTCAAATAATTCGCTCAAGCTCAAGCTCTCTTCGTTCGGCTGCAATTTTAAACCATAAGCCTTCGCCAAATCACCGGCACGGCTGACCGGATCAAATGAAAATTCGCCAAAATAATCGAAATTCAGCAACACGCTCTTATCGGTTTCAGTAAAGTAATAGGCCATATTTTCAACCTGATCATCAGGCAGGATATACCAAGCAATGTCGTCTTTTTTCAGCTTGGTATCGCTTTGCAACTCGATTCGGTGTCCTTCTCGAATTAAGGCAAAACAGCGGCGGTCGAAGCTGGCAGAAATTGGCGCCACATCATCGGGATGCACGCCTTCTGCTTCGGATTGTTTCACCACTTTAAACGATGTCATGCGCACCGCTTCTTTTTCCGCCAACCAAATATCGCGGCTGTCGGTCGGCTCCGGCTTCGGCGGCATGGCCACTTTCAGCAAGCGCGCCATTACCGGAATGGTTGTACCCTGAATCAGCAGCGACAACACCACCACCGCAAACGCCACATCAAACAATGCCCGCGAATTGGGCACGCCCATCACCAATGGCATCATCGCCAGCGTAATCGGCACTGCACCGCGCAAACCCAGCCAACTGATGTATGCCTTTTCACGCACGCTGTAATTAAACGGCCACAAGCCGGTAAACACTGCAATCGGTCGCGCCACCAACATCAAAAATGCCGCCAATACCATCGCATCGGAACCACGCTCCAACACACTCGACGGTGTTACCAGCAAACCCAACACCACAAACATAGTTGCCTGCGCCAGCCATGCCAAGCCGTCCATGACGCGCAACACATGCTCCGTCGCGTGATTATGCTGATTGCCCACCAATACGCCGGCCAAATACACCGCCAAAAAGCCGCTGCCGCCAATCAAGTTGGTAAACGAAAACACCAGCAAACCGCCCGATACAATCATCAAGGCATACAAACCTTCCGGCAGATTCAGACGGCGTACCAACTTGGCCAGCAATTTACCGCCGATAAAGCCCATCAGCAAACCAAAGCCAATTTGCAGCAGCAACATCCACACAAACGACATCACGCCGCCCTCATCCGGCTTAACCATCATGGCAATGACCGCAGTCACCAAGAAAATCGCCATTGGGTCGTTGGCACCGGATTCAATTTCCAGCGTCGCTTGCACACGCTGATTCAAGCGCACGCCGCTGTTACGCAACAGACTGAATACCGCACCGGCGTCGGTCGAGCCGACAATCGCCGCCATCAGTAAACCAAAGCGCCAATCCACATCCAAATAAAGCGTGGTGAAAATACCCAACAAAGCTACGCTGGCAAACACACCCCATGTTGCCAACACCGCCGCCGGTTTCAAACCGATACGGAAGCTCTGAAAACGCGTGCGCAATCCACCATCCAGCAAAATCACCGCCAAAGCAAGCTGGCAAATGAAGTTGGCCGAGACAAAATTGTCAAACTCAATGCCGCCTATCCCCTCTTCACCGGCCAAAATGCCAACCCCCAAAAACACCAACAGCAAGGGCATACCCAAACGCGCCGACAGTGTGGTGGAAACCACACTCAAAAACAGCAGCGCGCCGCCGAGCAGGAATAAGATATTCATCCAATCCACGTTTTTATTTCTCCTGATCTACTGAAGGTTGATGGGGAACCGGCGATTTATTGCATCATCAGCCGGTCGCGAAGAATTTTAACACATGCATGCCATGCAATTGGCAACCACTCAAGAATCTTTTCTTTCCTTTAATTTAATTAAAGGCCGTCTGAATCATAAAAACCGCATAATTTTCAGTTATAATGTTAGGTTTCACTAAAGGCATATTCGCGCGCCACACTTCTGCCGATAAGCCGAGCTTAGCAGAAAATCATGACCTTTTTCTTTAATTAGGAACCATCCAAAATGGCTTTTGCTTCCCTGTTTACCCTGCTTGACGACATTACCGCCGTATTGGACGACGTGGCCTTAATGACCAAAATGGCCGCCAAGAAAACTGCCGGCGTGGTCGGCGACGATTTGGCCTTGAATGCCAACCAAGTGACCGGCGCTTCTGCCGAACGCGAATTGCCGATTGTATGGGCAGTGGCCAAAGGCTCGCTGATTAATAAAGTCATTTTGGTACCGGCGGCTTTATTGTTATCTATTTTCCTACCGGCTGCGATTACGCCTTTATTGATGATTGGCGGCGCGTATTTGTGTTTTGAAGGCGTGGAAAAGCTGCTGCATAAATTTTTGCATAAAAACGACGACACTGAAGCCGCTTCACATGCCAGCGATGAAATTTTTGATGAAAAAGCCAAAATCACCGGCGCCATCCGCACCGACTTTATTTTGTCGGCCGAAATCATCATCATCGCCTTGGGCGTGGTAAGCGCCTACGGCGTGCTGACCAAATCTTTGGTGATGTCGGCCATCGGCATCGGCATGACCGTGATTGTGTACGGCTTGGTTGCCATCATTGTTAAGCTCGATGATTTAGGTTTGCGTTTAATCGAAAAAGGCAGCAGCGCCGCCAAAGCTTTTGGTCGTGGCATCATCGCTTTTATGCCGTGGTTTATGCGCGCATTGAGCGTGGTCGGCACTTTGGCGATGTTCTTAGTCGGCGGCGGCATCATCGCCCACAACTTCGGTCCGGTACACGATTTCCTGCACGCCCATCATTGGGATACCGGCCTGATGGCTCAAGTGGCCAACTTGGTGGTCGGTGTACTCACCGGTGCAGTGGTGTGTGCCGTGGTCTTGCCTTTGATGAAAGTATTCCGTAAAAAACATTGATTTGCGTGCCGTGAGGCCGTCTGAAATCATGTGATTTTGCTGTAAACAACAAGGCCGTCTGAAACCTGAAACTTTCAGACGGCCTGAAATCCTTTTTTATTCTAACAACGCATGAAGATTCTCCGTAAGCTCGAAGCATATTGGCAAAAACCTCTGCTCTACTGGCCACTGGTCATCATTCTTGGCGCCGCTACGCCGCTCACCTTTGCCCCATATTATCATTTTTGGCTAATGCCGCTGCTGTTCGGTGCGCTGATCCGCCTGATTGAGCTGCGCCCGCGTGTGGCTGCTTCAACGGCTTATGTGTTTGGATTTTTTGCTTATGTGTCACAGTTTTACTGGATTCATACGGCCTTACACGAAGTTTCCGGCCTGCCAAATCTTTATGCCATTCCAATGACGGTTTTATTACCGGCATTTTTGGCACTCTACCCTGCCCTGTGTTTTTGGTTATGGAAAAAATTCCACTTTCCGCGCTGGATTAAAATCGGTATTGTGCTGCCGATTTTATGGACGCTGACCGAGTTTGCCCGCGAACGTTTCTTGACCGGTTTCGGCTGGGGCGCATTAGGCTATTCGCAAATCACCAAAACCAGCCCGCTGGCCGGCTTCGCACCCATCGGCGGCATTCATTTGGTGACCTTTGCCACCGCCTGCATTGGCGCATGGTTGGTATTGTTGGTCGATAACGCAGGCCGTCTGAAAAACCGGCTCATGCCTTTATGTTGCGGCGTGGCTTTGTGCACCGTCGGCTACATCGCCCAAGAAGCCGAATTTACCGAACCGGACGGCAGCACCAACACCGTCGCCCTGCTGCAAGGCAATATCGAACAACACATCAAATGGCAGGAAGACCAAATCGTTCCGACCATTCAAAAGTATTACGAGCAGCTGAGCAAAACCCGTGCCGACATCGTAATTTTGCCGGAAACCGCCATTCCGGAAATGCGCCAAACCCTGCCCGAAGAAGTGTTGAGCACCTTTGCCGCCCAAGCACAAAGCAACGGCAGCGCGCTGGCTTTGGGCATCAGCCAATACACACGTGATGGCAACGGCTATGAAAATGCCGTGATTAACTTAAGCAACTACAACAACACCACCGCCGAAGAAATCCCGTATTACGCCAAAAACCATTTGGTGCCGTTTGGCGAATACAAACCCTTACCCGCCATCACCAACGTGCTTTACCGCATGATGAACATGCCGCTGGCCGACTTCCGCAAAGGCGGCGAAGGCCAAGCGCCTTTGGTGATGAAAGACCAGCGTGTGGCATTCAACATCTGCTATGAAGACGGTTTTGGCGACGAATTAATCGCCACTGCCCGCCAATCCACCCTGCTGGCCAACGTCAGCAATATGGCATGGTATGGCGATTCCAACGCCATGTATCAGCAATTGCAGCAGTCGCAAGCGCGCGCGATGGAATTAGGCCGCTATATGGTGCGCGCCACCAACACCGGCGCCACCGCGATTATTTCGCCTAAAGGCAGCATCATCAGCGAAGCCGAAGCCAATACCGAAACCGTACTGGAAGGCCATATTAAAGGCTATATCGGTGAAACGCCTTACATGAAAATGGGCAGTTCTTGGTGGCTAATCGGCCTACTCAGCGCCGCAGCCTTACTGCTTTTCGCCCTGCGCAACAAGCAAGAATAAGCCCATCACTGCCCTGTTCAGACGGCCTGATAGACTGATTGTTTATCAGGCCGAGACCTTTGTAAAACCCCAGATTTGAGTACAGTTCGAAGTTATAGCAGCTCAAAAAGCACAGACATATCATGAAGATAGGCAAGCTTTCGAGCAGCGCATAACGAAGAAATGTGCCAAAGATGGGGAGTTTGCAAAGGTCTCGGAGCCGTCTGAATTTACATCACCCATAAATTGTTCTATAATGAACTATTCCCGAGTAAAATACTCAAATATTAAAAATTAATCATATTTTTAAAAATACAAAATTTAACCTATCAGATATACCACATTAACACAAAAAAGCGGTCTAATAGCCATATCAAAACAGTAGTGTTATACTGCTTCGCCACACATTCTTAAGCGCTTACCGATTATCGGCCGGCGCAGATAACAAGGAAAGCCACTTAATGATGAATAACGCTTTTGCATTACCAGTAATCCACAGCGGTAACGGTAGCTTGGAGCAATACATTCATACCGTGAACAACATTCCGATGCTTTCTGCCGAAGAAGAAACCCAACTGGCAGAACGCCAACAAAAAGGCGATTTAAACGCCGCCAAACAATTGATTCTTTCCCACTTGCGCGTGGTGGTGTCCATCGCTCGCGGTTACGACGGTTACGGCCTGAACCAAGCCGACTTGATTCAAGAAGGCAACATCGGCCTGATGAAAGCAGTGAAACGCTACGAACCAAGCCGCGGCGCGCGCTTATTCTCATTTGCCGTGCATTGGATTAAAGCCGAAATCCACGAATTTATTCTGCGCAACTGGCGCTTGGTACGCGTTGCCACCACCAAGCCGCAACGCAAACTGTTTTTCAACCTGCGCAGCATGCGTAAAAGCCTGAATGCCTTGTCGCCAAAAGAAGCACAAGACATCGCCGATGATTTGGGTGTAAAACTTTCCGAAGTATTGGAAATGGAACAACGCATGACCGGCCACGATATTGGCATCTTGGCGGACAGCAACGATGACGAAGACAACTTCGCCCCAATTGACTGGCTGGCCGATAATGAAACCGAGCCTACCCAGCAAATCGCCAAGCAAGCCCATTACGCGCTGCAAACCGATGGCCTGCAAAATGCCTTGGCACAACTGGACGACCGCAGCCGTCACATCGTTGAAAGCCGCTGGTTGCAAGACGATGGCGGTTTGACTCTGCACGAATTGGCTGCCGAATACGGTGTATCGGCCGAGCGCATCCGCCAAATCGAAGCCAAAGCCATGCAAAAATTGCGCGGCTTCTTGGCTGAAGAAGCCGAAGCAGTTTAAAACCAAAATCAAAGGCCGTCTGAATCATTTCAGACGGCCTTTTTCTATCTGTTCAACCAGTTAACTCAACCATTTTCTGCTAAAATTTAGCAATCAAACAGATTGCATAAGCCGCAAAACATTCTTTTTAAAACCAACTTACGCTATAATAACGCCTTCACGCACACTACCCTATCTTAACATTCCCATGCAACTTACCGCCGTCGGACTCAACCATCAAACTGCGCCTTTGAGCATACGCGAAAAGCTGGCTTTTGCTGCGGCAAGCCTGCCTGATGCCGTGCAAAGCTTGGCCAGCAGCGATGCGGCCAAAGAGGCGGTAATTTTGTCCACCTGCAACCGCACCGAGCTTTATTGCGTCGGCGACACCGAAGAAATCATCGAATGGCTGGCGCAATACCACGACTTGCCCGCCGATGAAATCCGCCCTTATCTCTACACCTTCGACAGCAACGAAACCGTGCGCCATGCCTTCCGCGTAGCCTGTGGCTTAGATTCGATGGTATTGGGCGAACCACAAATTCTCGGCCAAATCAAAGATGCCGTGCGCATCGCGCAAGAACAAGAAAGCATCAACAGCAACCTGAATGCCTTGTTCCAAAAAACATTTGCCGTCGCCAAAGAAGTGCGTACCGATACCGCCGTGGGCGAAAATTCGGTATCGATGGCGTCTGCTTCGGTAAAAATGGCCGAACAAATCTTCCCCGACATTGCCGATTTAAATGTCTTGTTTATCGGCGCGGGCGAAATGATTGAATTAGTGGCCACTTATTTTGCCGCCAAAAATCCGCGTCTGATTACCGTCGCCAACCGCACCCTGCCGCGCGCGCAAGAATTGTGCGACAAACTCAGCGTCAACGCCGAGCCGTGCTTGTTAAGCCAACTGCCCGACATCATGCATGAGTACGACGTGATTGTGTCGTCTACCGCCAGCCAATTACCGATTGTCGGCAAAGGCATGGTCGAACGCGCATTAAAAAAACGTCACCACATGCCTGTGTTCATGCTCGATTTAGCCGTGCCACGCGACATTGAAGAAGAAGTCAGCGAATTAAACGATGCCTATCTCTACACCGTGGACGATATGCAGGACATCGTGCAAAGCGGCAAAGAAGCACGCCAAAAAGCCGCTTCCGCTGCCGAAGCCATGGTAGAAGAAAAAGTCGGTGAATTTGTCGAATGGCAGAAAAGCCGCCAAAGCGTGCCGCTGATTCGCGCATTGCGTGACGAAGGCGAACGCGCCCGCCGCCAAGTATTGGAAAACGCCATGAAACAATTGGCCAAAGGCACGTCGGCCGAAGAAGTATTGGAGCGTTTATCCATTCAATTGACCAATAAATTGCTTCACTCGCCTA
This sequence comes from Neisseria sp. CCUG17229, assembly GCF_047839235.1. NCBI lineage: Bacteria > Pseudomonadati > Pseudomonadota > Betaproteobacteria > Neisseriales > Neisseriaceae > Neisseria > Neisseria sp. CCUG17229. The sequence continues at coordinate 577,573 of NZ_CP181247.1, read as the reverse complement.
CCCGTGCGCTCAACAAAGCCGGCTCTTCCGACAACGACATCATCGACACTGTTGCCCAAATTTACCATTTGGACAATCATGAATAAATCATCAAGGCCGTCTGAATCGTTCAGACGGCCTTGGCATTCCTATTGCTTTATACATGAACATCATTTCCCTTATCTACCGCCAATACCGTAAGCCTTTTCTAATTATGTTCGGCCTGACTTTGCTGTCCGGCCTGTTCGGCATCGGCGTATTAATGTTTATCAACACTTATCTGCTGCAAAGTGAAGCCGGCGCGATCAGTGGCTTGATGTGGCCGTTCGGCTTACTGTTACTGGCTTATTTGGTAGTGGCCACTTGGTCGCAAATCCGCCTATCGCGTATTGGTCATCAGTTTGTGTTTGAAATGCGCACACAGCTTTTGAAGCGGATTATGGATTCGCAAGAAGCGCAAATCCAGCTGACGGGCAAACCAAAACTGCTGGCCAGCTTGTCGAACGACATCCGCTCGTTGAGCATGGCATTTACCCGCTTGCCCGAGTTTACACAAGGCGTATTGTTTACCGTCGGTTGCAGCCTGTATTTGATGTGGCTGTCGCCCAAGCTTTTTCTGGTTACCGCTGTCGTGTTGCTGCTGATGATTGTCGGCACCAATCTGATTGTCAAACACGTGTTCCAAAGCTTCCGTAAAATGCGTGGTTTTGAAGACGAGCTTTACACCCATTATGAAACCAGCCTCGACGGTCATAAAGAGCTAACGCTCAACCGCTACCGCGCCGAGCGCTTCTATCGCGAAGACTTCACCACCGCCGCACAAAATAACCGCAGTTGGGCGGTGCGTGCCGACAGCCTACATGCCTTGGCGATTAACTGGGGCAACACCGCCATGCTGGCGGCAGTCGGCATTATTTTTTATCTGTCGGTGTATCATCAATGGGCGAGCCTGACCGATGCGGCGACCGTCACCATGACCGTTTTATTTATGCGCTCGCCGCTGTCGCAAGCCATCGGCGCGTTTCCCATGCTGATGAACAGCAAAGTGGCACTCGAAGCACTGAACAATCTCGGTTTAACGGCATACCACCCAAAGTTTCACAGCCATCATCACATGCCATCTGAATGGCAGACCATCCGTTTGGAAAATATCACCTACACCTACCCCGAACAAGGCGGGCAATCATTCGCATTGCAGCCGGTGAATCTCACACTTCGTCGCCATGAAACCGTTTTTCTCATCGGCGGCAACGGATCAGGCAAATCCACGCTGTCGATGATTTTGGCCGGTTTGTACATCCCGACTTCGGGCAAAATCTTTGTGGACGACATCGAAATCACCGAACACAACCGCGATGCCTACCGCCAACTTTTTGCCAGCGTATTCACCGATTTTCATTTATTCGACCAACTGGTCGACAACATGGGCGAAGATGCTTCGGCTGACATGATTGCCCGCTGGCTCGACCGCCTGCAATTGAGCGACAAAGTAAAACTTCAAAAAAACCGCATTCTCAACAGCAAATTATCGCAAGGCCAGAAAAAACGTCTCGGCCTGTTGGCAGCCGCACTCAAAAACCGCAGCATGCTGATTCTCGACGAATGGGCAGCCGACCAAGACCCGCATTTCCGCCGCGTGTTTTACGAAGAACTGCTGCCGCTTTTGCAGCAACAAGGCTACACTGTCTTCGCCATCAGCCACGATGACAAATATTTCCATCACGCCGAACGGATTATCTCGATGAAACAAGGCGTGTTGAGCGAATTTAATGCTGAAGAAGCGGTGAAAGTAGCTGATGAACACAGCCGTGAAGGTTGATTTCTTCTGAAAACCAATCAACAACAAAAGACCGTCTGAACAATCATGTTTCAGACGGCCTTGATTTTATTCTTAAACCTTACTCACCCAGTGCAGCCACCATCACTGCTTTAATCGTGTGCATACGGTTTTCCGCTTGGTCGAACACGATGCTGGCTTCACTTTCAAAAACGTCTTCGGTCACTTCCACGCCGTTGAGGCCGAAAGTTTCGTAAATCCATTCGCCGACGGTGGTTTCACGGTTGTGGAAAGCCGGCAGGCAGTGCATGAATTTCACTTGCGCGTTACCCGAAGCGGCCATCAGTTCAGGCGTGACGCGGTAGGCTTTGAGCAAATCGATGCGCTCCTGCCACACTTCTTTCGGTTCACCCATGCTCACCCATACGTCGGTGTGGATAAAGTCCACGCCATTGACGGCTTCTTTGGCGTTTTCGGTCAACAGGATTTTGGCGCCGGTTTCCGCCGCCACGGCTTTGGCTTGTGCCACAATCTCTTCAGACGGCCACAAGGCTTTTGGTGCGCCGATGCGCACATCCATGCCAAGTTTGGCGCCCAGAATCAACAATGAATTGGCCATGTTGTAGCGCGCATCACCGACATAAGCGTAAGCCACTTGATGAAGCGGTTTGTCGCTGTGTTCCTGCATGGTGAGCGCGTCGGCCAGCATTTGTGTCGGGTGAAATTCATTGGTCAGGCCGTTGAACACGGGTACGCCGGCGTATTTGGCCAATTCTTCAACAATTTCTTGACCGAAACCACGGTATTCGATGCCGTCATACATACGTCCCAACACGCGCGCGGTGTCTTTAATGCTTTCTTTGTGACCGATTTGGCTGCCGGTCGGCTCGAGATAAGTCACGCCCGCGCCTTGATCGCGTGCCGCCACTTCAAAAGCGCAACGTGTGCGGGTAGATGTTTTTTCAAAAATCAGCGCGATGTTTTTGCCTTTCATCTGCTGCACTTCTTTGCCTGCTTTTTTAGCGGCTTTGAGTTCAGCGGCAAGCTTCAAATAATGCAGGATTTCTTCTTGGCTAAAATCAAGCAGCTTTAAAAAATGGCGGTTTTTGAGGTTCATGGTAATCTCTCTATCGTTATGTTTTCAAATAATTCAAATCTTTTTTCAGACGGCCTGATTGTAAACAAGGCCGTCTGAAACCTTAAAACAGCTCTCCCTGCTCCATTCCGCTTTCCAAATCCAGCAAAAAACGTTTGCGCGTCATGCCGCCGCCGTAGCCGACCAGCTTGCCGTCGCTGCCAATCACGCGATGACACGGAATCAGAATCGACACTTTGTTTTGCCCGTTGGCCGCGGCAACCGCGCGGATGGCCTTTACATTGCCCAACTGCTGCGCCTGCTCTTTGTAGCTTAAGGTCGCGCCGTAGGGAATGGTCAGCAACACCTGCCACACCTGCTTTTGAAAATCGGTGCCGACCATGTGCAACGGCGTGTTGAATGTTTTCAGACAGCCTGCGAAATATTCGGCCAATTCATGTTGAAATTCATCATGATACACGCTTTTTTGCCAACTGAAATTGGCTGCCAAGGCTTGGTGCAACTGGTTTAATTCGCGTTGCAATTGGTCTTGATCGGTAAATTCGAGCAAACACAAACCTTCGCTGCTGAACACGGCCAAGATTTTGCCGATGGGCGTGTCCAACCGCGCCACGTTTAAGATGGCGGTGTAGTCATCGCAATGGGCAAAACGCAAATCGGCAGGATTCATTTCAGACGGCCTTCACTTCTTATTTCAACAATTCCGCCATCATGCCTTCATAAATCGCGGATAATTTCGGAATATCGTCTAGTAACACGTTTTCATTAAGCTGATGAATGGTGGCGTTGCTCGGGCCCAATTCAATCAATTCAGCGGCGATGGCTTTGATGAAACGGCCGTCTGAAGTGCCGCCGCTGGTGGACAATTCCGCTTCCACGCCGCAGATTTGCTGAATCGTGGCACGCGCCACGTCGGTCAAGCGGCCGGCTTGGGTCAGGAAAGGCTGGCCGGAACAAGACCATGCTAAATCGTACTGCACGCCGCAACGGTCGAGAATATCGTGCACGCGTTGTTTCAGGCTCTCCTCGGTGGATTCGGTCGAAAAACGGAAATTGAATTTGACGTTAAGCTCGCCCGGAATCACATTAGTAGCGCCGGTACCGCCGTTGATGTTGGAAATCTGGAAGCTGGTCGGTGGGAAATAATCGTTGCCCTCGTCCCATACTTCTTGCGTGAGCGCGAGCAAGGCTGGGGCAAAGGTATGCACGGGGTTCACCGCCAAATGCGGATACGCAATATGACCTTGTTTGCCCTTGACGGTTAGATTGCCCGAAAGCGAGCCGCGGCGGCCATTTTTCAGCATATCGCCCAATACTTTCGTCGCGGTCGGTTCGCCGACAATGCAGTAATCAATCAACTCGCCACGCGCTTTCAATACGTCCACAACCTTGGTGGTACCATCGTGCGCGTCGCCTTCTTCATCGGAAGTAATCAGCAGCGCAATGCTGCCTTGATGGTCGGGATGCTCGGCCACAAATCGCTCGCAAGCGGTAACGAAACAGGCAATGCTGGTTTTCATATCAGCCGCACCGCGCCCATACAAACGCCCTTCGCGCTCGGTCGGTTCAAACGGCGGCGAATCCCATTTTTCCAAAGGGCCGGTCGGCACCACGTCGGAGTGTCCGGCAAAACACAACACCGGCGCGGTGTTACCGCGGCGCGCCCAGATGTTTTTGGTGTCGCCGAAATTCATTTCTTCGATGATAAAACCGATTTTTCGCAGGCGTTCGGCCAAAAGCTGCTGGCAATTTTGGTCATCGGGGGTGACAGACGGGCGGGCAATGAGTTGTTTGGCTAGGTCTAGGGATTGGGTTTCAGTCATTTTATGCTTTATTTTCAATGGTATTTTTTAGATTGAGGCCGTCTGAAAGAAAACGCATTCCGCTGTTCAGACGGCCTGAGAATGCTTGTGATGATAACGAGATGCGCTTTATCTGGCAACTCGCAACAGGCCGTCTGAAATGGCTTTTTTATTTAAAACAGGCTTCATACAGCGGAATCAACTCTTCTATCGCATCCACAATCCATTGCTGCACATCTTGCTTGCCCAAATCTACGCGCTCAATGTGTTTGCCGATGCAGAAAAAATCGTCTGAATGCTGCAGGCTGATGTTTTCAGACGGCGTGTCGACCACGGTGGCGTAATCGGCGTATTCGTCTTCTGCACCGTGCCAAATATCAAAAGCGGCGTATTTTTGCGCGTCTAATTCGTCCAGCCATTGGTTGTATTGCGGCAAGGCAATGGGCGATACGCCGGCTTTGTAACAATGCCAATCGAGGCTGACGGTGAGGCGACGGCGGTTAAGCAACACGGAAATAATCGCGGCAGAGTCTTGGTATTGCGCGTATTTGAAATAGGCGAAAAAGTGCGCGCGCACCTGCCAGCCGTTACACCAGCGCTCGATGTGCGGCGGAGCGAAGGGTTCGCCCAAATCATCGGCCACGCGCCCAATGAGTTCGCGCCAAATCTGCCAATGGTGTTTATACGCGGCTTTGGTCGGCTCAATCATTTCCGGCGCGTGTTTTTTCATTTGGGCAAACTGATAAAAGGGAATGTCGAAAAGTTCGCTGCTTTGCGGAGTGAGCATGGGGATTCTCTTTATGGGATAAATAAACGGTTTGCGCTTTCAGACGGCCTATGGTGTGTGAAGGCCATCTGAAACCATCAAACAATCATTTCTAAGCATTATTTGCGTCTTCTCGCCGCCATAATCTCGCCGATTTCGGTCAGCTTTTCTTTCGGGATAAAGGTTTTGCCCATTTCAAACAAGGGCTCTTCAATGCCCAAATGCACATCGTATCCGGCGGTAAAGCGCTGCAATACTTCGGTGTTTAGCTGATAATCCGCATCTTTTTCCAAGCGGGCAAACTCTTCTGCCACTGCCGACCAGTTGGCATGCAGGCTCTCGTGTTGGCGCAATAATTCGTCAATGCTTTCCTGCGCTTGCGGGGCGTATTGCAACAGCAATGGAAAGAAATTTTCTTCTTCATCTTCATGGTGTAACGGCGCGGCCACGTTGAAATATTGGCTGATTTGGCGCATCGCCTGCAGCACCACATCATTGCGGCCGTTTTCAGCCATATATTCGGGCAGCATTTTTACTTGACTGCAAAAACGGCGCACTTTGTCATGACAGGCATAGAGCATATCGATGGGTTCGGCAAAGGTCACGCTTTGGGTGTTGAAGAGATTCATGATGAGGTTCCTTGTGTTCAGACGGCCTGTTGATTATGCTATGTTTTTTAAGGCCTAGGAAAGTAAAACAGCCCGCAACTAGGCAGGCTGTTTGATTCATATCGGTTGCGCAAAGATATTAGTCAACCAAAGTGATGGTACCGTTCATCAAAGCACCGTGGCCTGGGAAGGTACAAGCAAATTTGTAGTTGCCGTCTGCCAATTTAGCAGGGTCGATTTTGATGGTGTCTTCCTCACCGCCACCGATTAATTTGGTGTGTGCTACGATACGCTCATCACCAGCTTTTACATATTCAGCATCAGGACCTGCAGCCACGCCGTCTTTGAATACGCCGTCTTGGTCTTCAGCTTTGGTGATCACCAAGTTGTGACCCATGCTGGCTTTAGGCTGAGTACCAACATGTTTCAATGTGATGGTGAATTCAGAACATGCTTTGCTAACTTGGATATCTTTGGTGTTGAACTGCATAGCGTCGTTTGATTCAACCACGACTTCACAGTTACCGGCAGCAGCAGCGTCGGCAGCTGGGGCAGCCGCTTCAGAAGCTGGAGCAGCTTCAGCAGGCGCGGCTTCTGCAGGAGCAGATGCTTCAGCAGCAGGCGCAGGCTCGCTAGCAGGGGCAGCCGGAGCAGCAGGTTCTTGTGAGCAGGCCGCCAAACCGATAACAGCGGCAGAAATCAGAGCCAAATAAGCTTTCATGTATATCTCCTAATGATGAGAATGTTTCAGTTATCCAAAATATTTGTGCCAAAAGGCGCCATGCCTTCTGTGACAAAAGAGAAGTATGCGACTTTATTCTGCTATAAACTTTGATTTAAATCAAAGTTTAAATGAAGATTTACACCTGCTTACAAAATGAGAATTCATTCTATTTAATTAGGCTATTTTTTCATTGTCACACTAACATTATTTAACAAATTATCTTTGTCGATAATGCTTTTTAGCCAACTGTTCTAAGCGTTCGGCCAATTTTGGATGCTGTTCCTGCAGTTTAGCAGCGGTGTCTTCAAAACTCTGCAACGCCGCATCGCTTAATTGCAAGGTATTTTTGCGCTCGGGCTTGGGCGGTTTGGGCAACACCCGCACCTGCACATCGGCAATATCTGCGCGCAACAGCTTCAATTGCGGCAGCAGCGAGGGCAAAATCATTTTCAGGCGCGAAGAAGCCATATTATTGGCCGCCAGCAAAACCAGTTTGCCATTTTCAACACAGGCCGTCTGAAAATGCGCACGCAAGTTGGCGGGCAGGATATTTTTCACTTCCTTGTCCAACCTGTGCCACTGTTGCGCTTGTTGCAACAATGCCTGCAAATGCCGGTCGCGTTTGCCCAATTGTTCTAAATTCATGTTTCAGACGGCCTTTTTATCGGTGATTTTGTCAACGAATATTGAAATACGGTAAAACTGTCTCTATTTCAGACGGCATGACTACCTTACACTATCGCTTGTGTTAAAATCCAGCTTTCGCCACTATTTTATATCAGGCGCAGGAACCATTCATGCTGACAAACATTGCAAAGAAAATCTTCGGCAGCCGCAACGACCGCTTGCTGAAACAATACCGTAAATCCGTTGCGAAAATCAATGCCCTTGAAGCCGACATGCAGGCTTTGAGCGATGAGGCATTACAAGGGAAAACCGCAGAATTCAAACAACGCTTGGCCGATGGCGCAACTTTAGACGACATTTTGGTCGAAGCGTTTGCCGTCTGCCGCGAAGCCAGCCGCCGCGTTTTGGGCATGCGTCACTTTGACGTGCAGCTCATCGGCGGTATGGTGTTGCACAACGGCAAAATCGCCGAAATGCGTACCGGCGAGGGTAAAACCTTGGTCGCCACGCTGGCCGTTTACCTCAATGCTCTGTCCGGCAAAGGCGTTCACGTCGTGACTGTCAACGATTACTTGGCCGCACGCGACGCGGGCATTATGGAGCCTTTGTATAACTTCTTAGGCTTAAGCGTGGGCGTGATTGTGTCCGACATGGAACCTTTCTACCGGCAAACCGCTTACGGCGCCGACATCACCTACGGCACCAACAATGAATTCGGTTTCGACTACCTGCGCGACAATATGGTTACCGACCAATACGACAAAGTTCAGCGCGATTTGAATTTTGCCGTGGTCGATGAAGTCGATTCCATTTTGATTGACGAAGCGCGTACCCCGCTGATTATTTCCGGCCAAGCCGACGACAACGTGCAGCTTTATCAAGTGATGGACAGCGTTCCATCGCACTTAATCCGCCAAGAAACCGAAGACGGCGAAGGCGATTACTGGGTCGATGAAAAAGCGCACCAAGTAATTTTGAGCGAAGCAGGTCACGAACACGCCGAGCAGATCCTCACCCAAATGGGCTTACTGGCCGAAAACGACTCGCTCTACTCTGCCAGCAACATCGCGCTGATGCACCATCTGATGGCCGCTTTGCGCGCGCATACTTTGTTCCACTTGGATCAGCATTATGTGATTCAAGACGGCGAAATCGTGATTGTCGATGAATTCACAGGCCGTCTGATGGCCGGCCGCCGCTGGTCGGAAGGTTTGCACCAAGCCGTTGAAGCCAAAGAAGGCGTGGAAATCAAGCGCGAAAACCAAACGCTGGCATCCATCACCTTCCAAAACTATTTCCGTCTGTACACCAAATTATCGGGCATGACCGGTACGGCCGATACCGAAGCATTTGAATTCCAAAGCATTTACGGCTTGGAAACGGTGATTATTCCGACCAACCGCCCGATTCAGCGTAAAGACTTCAACGACCAGATTTTCCGTTCGACCGACGAAAAATTTGAAGCCGTGGTCAAAGACATCCAAGAATGCTACAACAAAGGCCAACCGGTCTTGGTCGGTACCACCAGCATTGAAAACTCCGAATTGGTGTCGCGCATGCTTACCGAAGCCGGCCTGCCGCACAATGTATTGAACGCCAAAGAACACGAACGCGAAGCCTTAATCGTGGCGCAAGCCGGTAAAGTGGGCGCGATTACTGTAGCCACCAACATGGCCGGCCGCGGTACCGACATCGTATTGGGCGGCAACCTGAAACACCAAACCGATGCCATCCAAGCCGACGAAAGCTTGAGCGATGAAGACAAAGCCGCACAAATCGCCGCGTTGGAAAACGGCTGGCAGGCCGAGCATGACCAAGTGGTTGCGGCGGGCGGTTTGCACATCATCGGTACCGAGCGCCACGAAAGCCGCCGTATCGACAACCAGTTGCGTGGTCGTGCCGGCCGTCAAGGCGATCCGGGTTCGAGCCGTTTCTACTTGTCGTTTGAAGACCCATTGTTGCGTCTGTTCGCGCTTGACCGCGCCGCCGCCATTCTCAACCGCTTGGCACCGGAACGCGGCGTTGCCATCGAACACGGCATGTTGACCCGCCAAATCGAAGGCGCACAACGCAAAGTCGAAGGCCGCAACTTCGATATGCGTAAACAAGTTTTGGAATATGATGACGTGGCCAACGACCAGCGTAAAGTGATTTACCACCAACGCAACGACATCCTGACCAACAAAGACGTTACCGACTTAACCAAAGACATCCGCGCCGAAGTCATCAGCGATTTGGTCGATGCCCACATGCCGCCGGATACCATGGAAGAGCAATGGGATTTGCCAACGCTGCAAAGCAAATTGCTGGCCGATTTCCGCCTGAATGCCGATATTGCGGGCTGGCTGCAAGCCGACAACACCTTAGACGGCCAAGATGTGAAAGAGCGTCTGATTGACCACATCGAAACCGAATACGCGGAAAAAGTTGAATTGGTCGGCAAACAGCAAATGGCTGATTTCGAGCGCAATGTTATGCTGCAAGTCATTGACAATCAATGGCGCGAACACTTGGCGGCGATGGATTACCTGCGCCAAGGCATTCACTTGCGCAGCTACGCGCAAAAAAATCCGAAGCAAGAATACAAACGCGAAGCTTTTGCTATGTTTGAAAACCTGTGGAGCGGCATCAAGCACAACATTGCGTCGCTGCTGACTTCGGTACAAATCGAGCGCAACGACACCCCTGCCGAAGACTTTTCTGCCCAACAAATCACCGATATGCAGGAAATGCATTCCGATGCGCCTGATATCGAAGAATTGCTCGGCGAATCGAAGAGCGACTTGGCTGCTGGCGCCTTCAATCCGGCCGGTAACGACTTCAGCCCCGAAGCCCTTGCTGCCAAAGGTCAAATCATTCACCGCAACGACCCATGCCCATGCGGCAGCGGCTTAAAATACAAGCAATGCCACGGTAAATTGAGCTGATTGATTAAAAATGAATCAAGGCCGTCTGAAAATATTTTGCGTTTTCAGACGGCCTTTTTATCTCGGAAAATCTATTTTGTTGCGTTTTAAAGAATTATTATGCTCAAAAATCAATCTTTTTTAATGCATCATATCAACTCATCAATCAAGGCCGTCTGAAAACAAAATCCGTTTCAGACGGCCTTTATGTTAAAATTCAGCCCATTCGTTTAACAACATTTTTAGAGCAGAATTATGGCAGGCAACACTTTCGGACAACTCTTCACCGTCACCACCTTCGGCGAAAGCCACGGCCCCGCTTTGGGCTGCATTATCGACGGCTGCCCGCCCGGATTGTCGCTGACCGAAGCCGACATACAAGCCGACCTTGATCGCCGCAAACCCGGCACCAGCCGCCACGTTACCCAACGCCGCGAAGCCGACCAAGTGGAAATCTTATCCGGCGTATTCGAAGGCAAAACCACCGGCACACCGATTGCCCTGTTGATTCGCAACACCGACCAGCGCAGCAAAGACTATGGCAACATCGCACAGCAATTCCGCCCCGGCCACGCCGATTATACCTATTGGCACAAATACGGCACGCGTGATTACCGTGGCGGCGGCCGCTCTTCTGCTCGCGAAACCGCCGCCCGCGTGGCCGCTGGTGCCGTGGCGAAAAAATGGCTGAAAGAACAATTCGGCACCGAAATCATTGGCTATGTGACTCAAGTCGGCGAAAAAGCCATCCACTTCGAAAACCTAGAATTCATCAGCCAAAATCCATTCTTCGCTGCCAATCAAAGCCAAATCGAAGAATTAGAAAACTATATGGACAGCGTGCGCAAATCGCTGGATTCCGTTGGCGCGAAGCTGCACATTGAAGCGAAAAACATTCCGGTCGGCTTAGGCGAACCGGTGTTCGACCGCTTAGATGCCGACATCGCCCACGCCATGATGAACATCAATGCCGTCAAAGGCGTTGAAATCGGTGCCGGTTTTGATTGCGTGGCACAACACGGCAGCGAACACGGTGACGAACTCACTCCACAAGGCTTTTTGAGCAATCACGCCGGCGGCATTCTTGGCGGCATTTCCACCGGCCAAGACATTCACGTCAACATCGCCATCAAGCCAACCAGCTCGATTGCTACACCACGCCGCAGTATTGATATCGACGGCAATCCGGTTGAAATCGCCACCCACGGCCGCCACGATCCTTGTGTCGGCTTGCGTGCTGCGCCAATTGCCGAAGCCATGTTGGCCTTAGTGTTGATGGACCATGCCTTGCGCCACCGTGCCCAAAATGCTGATGTTCGCGTCAACACGCCTGACATCGCCCGTTTCAAATAATCCACATGTTCAGACGGCCTATTAAGATAAATCAGGCCGTCTGAACAAATTCACACACAAAAACTTCGCCAAATCAGCCGCTTTATACTACAATGGCAAGCATTCGCCGTGTACTAGGGAGCGCACGGCTTCAGACTGACAGGAATACAGACAACATGACACAAGAAACCGCTTTGGGCGCCGCACTCAAAACCGCCGTCCAAACCATGAGCAAAAAGAAACAAACCGACATGATTGCCGATCATATTTACAGCAAATACGACGTATTCAAGCGCTTCAAACCGCTGGCTGTCGGTATCGACCAAGACTTAGTTGCCGCCCTGCCGCAATACGACGCCAGTCTGATTGCCCGCGTATTGGCAAACCACTGCCGCCGCCCGCGTTATCTGAAAGCATTGGCTCGCGGCGGTAAACGCTTTGATTTGAACAACCGTTTTAAAGGCGAAGTGAGCCGGGAAGAACAAGCTATTGCGCAACAACACCCTGCCGTGCAACAAGCCATGGCCACGCAAGCAGAACGCCAAGCAGCCAAAGCTGCTGAACAGGCTGAAGCACCTGCTGCTGAAGTGGCTGCCGCCGAAACTGCACCCACTACTGAAACGCAAACTGAAGCATAATCACGTGTTTTCGATATATCAAAAAGGCCGTCTGAAAATTTTCGATTTCAGACGGCCTTTTTATGGTTTACGCAGATTGAAACCTTTGCAAAACATCAAGAACCACCCATAAAAACTCTAAAGGCCGTCATTCTCGCGCAGGCGGGAATCCATCGCAATATCTAAGAAACCTATTTTATTCAAAAGCTTGCTACGTTAAAAAATGGATTCCCGCCTGAGCGGGAATGACGTCGGTTTTGGGGCTAGCTTTTGAAAGAGTTTTGCAAAGGTCTCAGATTGTGCCACTCTTTTTATTACTCTCTGACAAACCGAAACCCTTGTTCATCCACGCTTAATACCGAAGCATAATCCGCTTTCCAATCGCCCAACACAATGCGAGTAAAATCCTCATTTACATGAATATTTTCCCGATGCGTATGACCATGAATCAACAGCGGCACACCATATTGCTTGACGATTTGCGCCGTAAATTCAGGATTCACGTCCATGATTTCAGCCGATTTTTGCTGTTTATCCTGCCTGCTGGCGTGGCGGATTTTATGGGCGATTTTCAAGCGTACCGATAACGGCAGCATTAAAAACAGCTTCTGCCGCCATTTTTGATGCACTTTTTTGCGAAACTGCTGATAGCGCACATCATCGATACACAAAGTATCACCATGACACAGCAAAGCTTGCTGGCCGAATAAATCCACCACCTGATAATCGGGCAGCAGCTTCATGCCGCATGCGCGCGCAAAACGTTCACCAATCATAAAATCACGGTTGCCATGCTGAAAATAACAGGCCACACCCCCATCGCTTACCTTGCGAATGGCTTGCTGCACCGAATCAATTAGGAGCGACGTTTCATCATCGCCGACCCAAAAATCAAACAAATCACCCAAAATATACACCGCCTGCGCCTGCGGTGCTTTTTTCTGCATAAAACGCAGAAACAGCGCCGTCAGCTCGGGGCGTGATTCGCTCAAATGTAAGTCAGCAATAAAATAAATCGGCATAGAATGGTTCATTAAATCAATTTCAGCCATTATAAATTTTCAGACGGCCTGTGTATATAAAGGCCGTCTGAAAGAATCACTCTTTCAGACGGCCTGTAATCAAGCGGATATTAAGCTTCTTTGTTTTCGGTCGCTTTTTGACGCAAACGCAAGCTCAATTCACGCAATTGCTTGTCGTCCACCACGTTTGGCGCGTTAGTCAGCAGACATTGCGCACGTTGGGTTTTCGGGAAGGCAATCACGTCGCGAATCGATTCGGCACCGGTCATCAAGGTCACTAAACGATCAAGACCGAAAGCCAAACCACCGTGTGGCGGCGCACCGAATTTCAGGTTATCCAGCAGGAAGCCAAATTTTTCTTGCTGCTCTTCCGGCGTAATTTTCAGCGCGGCAAACACTTTTTCTTGAACGTCGGCGCGATGAATACGGATTGAGCCGCCACCGATTTCCCAGCCGTTCAACACCATATCGTAAGCGCGTGCCAAACAGTTTTCCGGTTGGCTTTCCATCAGGTCTTCATGACCTTCTTTCGGTGCGGTAAACGGATGATGTACGGCGGTGTAGCGGTCTGCTTCGTCGTCATATTCAAACATCGGGAAGTCAACCACCCACAAAGGTTTCCATTCATCGGTGAAATAGCCGTTTTCTTTACCGTGTTCCAAACCCACTTTGATGCGCAATGCGCCGATGGCTTCGTTCACGATTTTGGCTTTGTCGGCACCGAAGAAAATGATGTCGCCGTTTTGTGCTTCGGTTTGGGCGATGATTTCTTTCAACGCGTTTTCAGACAGGAATTTCACAATCGGCGATTGCAAGCCGCTGTCTTCGCCGTTGCTCAGGTTAGTCACATCGTTTACTTTGATGTAGGCCAAGCCTTTGGCACCGTAAATGCCGACAAATTTGGTGTAATCGTCGATTTCTTTACGGCTCAATTTGGCACCGCCCGGTACGCGCAAGGCCACCACGCGACCGCCTTTCATGTCGGCTGCGCCACGGAACACTTTGAATTCTTCCGTTTTCATCAAATCGGTCAATTCAGTGAATTTCAGGCTGATGCGCAAATCCGGTTTGTCGGAGCCATAATAGAACATGGCTTCGCTAAACGGCATGCGTGGGAAATCGCCCAACTCAACGCCGATGGCGTCTTGGAATACTTTTTTCGCCATCGCTTCGGTGATGTCCATGATTTCATCCTCGTTCAAAAACGAGGTTTCCAAGTCGATTTGGGTAAATTCAGGTTGACGGTCGGCACGCAAGTCTTCATCGCGGAAACACTTGGTGATTTGGTAATAGCGGTCAAAACCGGCCACCATCAACAATTGTTTGAACAATTGCGGTGATTGCGGCAAGGCGAAAAACTCACCCGGATGCACACGGCTTGGCACCAGATAGTCGCGCGCGCCTTCAGGGGTCGAACGGGTCAACATTGGTGTTTCGATGTCGATAAAGCCTTGGTCGTCCAAGAAACGGCGCACGCCCATAGCGACTTTGTAGCGCAGTTTCAGGTTGTTTTGCATCACCGGACGGCGCAAATCAATCACACGGTTGGTCAGGCGTACGTTTTCGCTGATGTTTTCATCGTCGATTTGGAACGGTGGCGTGGCAGCAGCATTCAATACTTCGATTTCTTTGGCCAAGATTTCGATTTTGCCTGATACCATTTTGTCGTTGGTCGTGCCTTCCGGACGGTTGCGCACACGGCCGGTAATGCTCAAAACGTATTCGTTACGCGCGGAATCGGCGGTTTCAAATGCTTCTTTGGTATCCGGATCAATCACAACCTGAACAATGCCTTCACGGTCGCGCAAGTCGATAAAAATCACGCCGCCGTGGTCGCGACGACGATGCACCCAACCTTTGACGGTTACGGTTTGGTCTAAATATTGCTCGCTGATTAAGCCGCAATAGTTGGTACGCATAAAATCACCTTTTTGTGTTTGATTTAATTTGGTTTGAAATGGTTATGCCGTCTGAAAGATTCAGACGGCCTGAATTACTTAATGTTGATTAGGTTCCGATAAAGGCTTGCCCGCATCATCTACCAATACTTTTGGCACATGCTCATCAGGCATCACCATGCCCAGCGAAATCACATATTTCAGGGCTTCGTCCACGCTCATGTTGAGCTCACGGATATCGCTTTTTTTCACCATGATGTAATAGCCGCCGGTTGGGTTGGGCGTGGTCGGCACATATACTGAAACGTATTCTTCCCCTTGCGGTAGCGAGGCTTTGACCGAATCGGGAATATGGCCGGAAACAAAGGCCAGCGTCCAAATATTCGGCTGCGGAAAAGGCACGAGTACGGGCGTTTTAAACGATCGGCTGCTGTCGGACAGCAAAGATTCCGACACTTTTTTCACGCTGGAATAAATCGATTTCACCACCGGAATGCGGCCGAGTATGCCATCCCAAGCGGAAATGATGCGTTTGCCCAAAACGTTGGCACCAAAAAGGCCGGTGACAAACAACACCACAATCGCCACAATCACGCCCAAGCCGGGAATATTGAAGCCTAAGAAATGCTGTGGCTGCCAATGCGCCGGCAAGAGATTAATCAATTGGTCGGCGGCGGTGACGATGTAGGTAAGCACCCAAATGGTGACCGCAATCGGCAGCCACACCAAAACACCCGTAATCAGGTATCTTTTCAATGATTTAGCAATTTTACCGCTTTCCGCTGGTTGCTCTGCCATGTTTTCCTATCCGTCAAATACGCAATATGACCGCCCAAACGCATTATTATACGCGTTTGGGCGGTAAGAAACGAGTGTTTTTCATGGTTTGTGGCATAAACGCTCATGCTTGCATCGGCCATGCGCACAAACCTGCTGAACTGCTGTCGCCAACCGCGGTTTAAATGCCGTCCCAATCGTTAAACATCAGGCCGAAACCGATGCCGTTTTGCTTGTGGTTGTAGTCGATCAAGCTCTCGCCATAGCCGTGAAAACCGCGCACCACGCCTTTAAGTTTACCCTTAATCGGGAAGGTGTAGGCCGCTTCCACCGCACCGTGACCAGTTTTCGGATTGTAGCGCAACACAGAATAAACATTTTGCTTATCGTTTAAGCGGTATTGCACTTTCAAATCGCCATAACCCATGTAATCGGAAATATCCGGATTATCGTCTTCATCACCACTCGCATCGGTGCGCACCCACACACGTGGAATCACGGTCAATCTATCCCATTCCATACCGGCCATGGCGTAAATACGGTTCCACGAGCGCGACTCCGGTCGACTCTGCCCATTGGATTGATGGGCAAAACCGGCACCCACCATGCGCAATTTACCGCCAAACGGCAAATCAAGCTTCACTGGCTGGGTCAGGAAAATTTCCGGCTCGTAATCGGTATTGCGAAACGGAGCCGATTTACGGCCTTGGTTATACAGCTGCCAATCAGATTTTTGCGTATAGCCAAACCACAAATCCGCACGCGTTTTAAACACGTCTTCCATCAGCTTGCTTTTAAACGATACCTGCATTTTGGCTTCAAGGCGTTTTTGCTCGGTAAACTTTTCTTCCGTGGTCACACCACGCGAAGGCGATTCCGGATAGTAATTCGGACTGGAATTATACCAAGCAGGCATCAGATACATTGGGTTATGCTCGCGCACCGTCAAAATACCACGCGTATCATTGGCATCCAAATCATACATTATGCTCAAAGGCGTATAGGCTTCAGCCGCATCACGCAATGCGGATTCAGAAAGCAAATCATCGGCCTTTTCATCGAAAACAATGGTGGTTTCTTTATTTTCAATGCTGGCATTGACCGTTTGCGCCAAATCCACCGGCTGCTTGGTTTCTAAGGTATCCAAAGTTGCCACTGGTTGCGCAGGCGGCAACTGCGCCGCATAAATTTTATCGTAGCAAGCCAAACGCATGGCGTTATCGGTCATGGCGGCGCATTGCAAGGCTGCCGCGTCCAAAGCCCAAGCAGCTGGCGTAGCCAATACGCAACCTGCCCCTACCCATAAATAATGTTTCAACATCATGTTCACCGTTTATGTCAATCCGCCAAACCCGCCGGCTTTTTGCTTGGCCGGATTATCCGAATTCACCCGATATGCGTTCTTATTTTTCAGACGGCATGGATTTAATTAGGCCGTCTGAAAAATAATCACTGTCTGTAAGATGCAGCAATGCCCCTGAAATACCTTCGCGGTCAGGGGCAATCGCTTAGTGCAGGTGTCGCCACCTACAGAGTTGCCGCCTTATGCGGCTGGCTGCAAAAGATTAAGCCAAGGCTTTTACTTTAGCAGACAAACGGCTCTTGTGACGAGCAGCTTTGTTTTTGTGGAACACGCCTTTATCAGCAATGCGGTCAATCACTTTTACTGATTCGCGGTAAGTTGCTTGAGCAGCAGCTTTGTCACCAGCTTCAACAGCTTTCAACACTTTTTTGATTGCAGTGCGGAATGCGGTACGCAAGCTAGCGTTGTGGGCGCGTTGTTTAACCGACTGGCGGGCACGTTTACGGGCTTGTGCGCTGTTTGCCATATTGAATATCTCCTGAATGAAAAATAAATTCTGTAAACGCGCAATTTTAAAGACGATTGCCCCTATATGCAAGTCTTTTCTCTGCAAACTTACCGATTCGCGCCGTGTGTTCGCCCAAAAACCACACCACCCACCTGCCACTTCCCCACCTTTCCAAAGCTGGCGATAGAATTTTTTTTGCATAAATTTCCCGATATGGCTTTGATTTTGATTAAGCTTACATTACAATGGCCTTGCAGCTTGCCGGGGTGTTTTATGGGGCAAGTCTGTTGCTTTTTAATTTTAACTCTTTCATCAGGAAACCAACCCGTATGAAAAAATCCGTATTAGCCGTATTGGCCGCATTTTCACTGGCCGCGTGCGGCGGTGGCGAGAAACAAGCCGAGCAACCTCAAGCAGGCAGCGCGCCTGCTGCCAATGCTGAAGCAACCGCTACCGATACCTTAAATATCTACAACTGGTCAAACTACGTGGACGAAACCACCGTTGAAGACTTCAAAAAACAAAACAATTTGAAGCTGACCTACGATTTGTATGAAAACAACGAAACCCTCGAAGCCAAAATGCTGACTGGCAAATCAGGCTACGACCTCGTTGTACCGGGTATCGCCTTTTTGCCGCGCCAAATTGAAGCCGGTGCCTACCAAAAAGTTAATAAAGACCTGATTCCAAACTACAAAAATATCGACCCTGAGCTGTTGAAAATGCTGGAAACAGCCGACCCGGGCAACGAATACGCTGTGCCTTACTTCTCAGGCGTGAACACTTTGGCCATTACCGCCAAAGGTAAAGAGCTGCTGGGCGGCCAATTGCCTGAAAACGGCTGGGATTTATTATTCAAACCAGAATACACCAACAAACTGAAATCATGCGGCATCGCCTTGTGGGATACGCCGTCTGAAATGTTCCCGATTGTGTTGAACTACTTGGGCAAAGATCCTAAAGGTACCAGCACCGACGACATCAACGCCGCAGCCGAAGTATTGAAAGCCGTGCGTCCTGACGTTAAACGCTTCAGCCCTTCAGTAATTGACGAATTGGCACGCGGCGACGTGTGTTTGGCAGCCGGTAACGGTGGCGACCTGAACTTGGCCAAAGCCCGTTCGGAAGAAGTTAACAACAACATCGGCATCGAAGTCTTGACTCCTAAAGGCATGGGCTTCTGGATTGAATCTTGGTTGATTCCTGCCGATGCGAAAAACATCGACAATGCCCACAAATACATCAATTACACTTTGGATGCCGACATCGCAGCGAAAAACGGTATTGCCGTAACCTTCGCCCCTGCCAGCTTGCCGGCGCGTGAAAAAATGCCGAAAGAGTTGGTTGAAACCCGCTCAATCTTCCCAACTGCGGAAGACATACAAAACGGTTTCGTAATGCCGCAAATGGGTTCTGATGCGAAGAAACTGACCGTCAGCCTGTGGCAAAAAATCAAAGTGGGCACTAACTAATCTACTTTAGTTTTGTTCACTAAAAATGCCGTCTGAAAAATATTTTTCAGACGGCATTTTCTATGCTTCAACATAAGGCAGGTTCATACCTGCCCTACCTAAATCAATCCTCATACGCTTCCATCGGCGGGCAAGAACACACCAAATTGCGGTCGCCATACACATCATCCACACGGTTCACGCTTGGCCAGAATTTGTTTTCACGCACATAAGCCAGCGGGAAGACGGCTTCTTCGCGGCTGTATGGGTGCGTCCATTCTTCGGCGGTGACGTTAAACGAGGTATGCGGCGCGTTGACCAGCGGATTGTCGTCTTTCGGCCACTCACCGTTTTGCACTTTCAACACTTCCTGCTTGATGGCTTTGAGTGCGGCGATGAAGCGGTCGAGTTCAGCTTTGCTTTCCGATTCGGTCGGCTCAATCATCAGCGTACCGGCCACGGGGAAGGAGACGGTCGGTGCGTGGAAACCGTAGTCCATCAGGCGCTTGGCGATGTCTGTTTCACTGATGCCGCTTTCGGCTTTAAGCGGGCGTAAATCAACGATACATTCGTGCGCCACTCGGCCGTTTTTGCCGGTGTAGAGAATCGGATAGTCTTCGCTCAAGGCTTGGGCGACGTAATTGGCATTGAGCAACGCCCATTCGGTGGCTTGGCGCATACCTTGTTTGCCCATCATGGTGATGTACATCCATGTAATCGGTAAAATCCCTGCCGAACCATAAGGCGCGGCGGATACGGCGCTCATGCCTTCGGTTGCACCTTCAACCGGCGCAACAACATGGCTTGGGGCAAATGGTGCCAGATGGGCTTTCAAACCGATTGGCCCCATGCCCGGGCCGCCGCCGCCATGCGGAATGCAGAAGGTTTTGTGCAAGTTCATGTGCAACACGTCGGCACCTACTTCCGCCGGCTGCATAATGCCGACTTGGGCGTTCATATTGGCGCCGTCCATATACACTTGGCCGCCGTTGTCGTGAATGATGCGGCAAATGTCGCGGATGCCTTCTTCGTACACGCCGTGGGTGGATGGATAGGTAATCATCAGCGCGCCGAGATGGTCTTTGTTTTCTTCGGCTTTTTGCTGCAAATCGGCCACGTCGACGTTGCCGTTTTCATCAGTTTTCACCACGATGATTTTCATGCCCAGCATGGCGGCAGTGGCAGGGTTGGTGCCGTGCGCCGATTGTGGAATCAGGCAGACGTTGCGCTCGATGTCGCCGTTGGCTTCGTGGTAGCGGCGGATGGCCAGCAAGCCGGTGTATTCGCCTGAAGCGCCGGAATTCGGTTGCAGGCTGATGGCATCGAAACCAGTAATCGCTTCAAGCTGGGTTTGCAACCCTTGCAGCAATTCGCGGTAGCCCTCAGTTTGTTCGCTCGGCGCAAACGGATGCAGATTGGCAAATTCCGGCCAGGTAATCGGAATCATCTCGCTGGTGGCGTTGAGTTTCATGGTGCAGCTGCCAAGTGAAATCATGCTGCGGTTCATCGCCAAGTCGCGCTCTTCCAGCTTTTTCAGGTAGCGCAGCATTTCGTGTTCAGTGTGGTAGCGGTTGAACACTTCGTGTGTGAGAATTTCGTCTTGGCGCAACAGGTTTTGTTTCAGGCGGCCTGTGACTTCGCCGCTGCAATCAACGTCGGTTTTGCCGGTAAACAAAGTAACCAATACCGCCAATTCGCCCACGGTTGATTCTTCGCTAAACGCCACGGCGATTTGGCTTTCGCCTACTCGGCGCAGGTTGTAGCCTGCGTTTAAAGCGTTTTGATAAATGTCAGCGGCTTTATCGCCGCACTCAACCAAAACGGTATCAAAGAAAGTTTCATGCACCACTTTCAGGCCGTCTGAAACCAAGGCATCGGCAAACGCGGAAGCCAGCGCATGAATGCGTTGCGCGATGCGCTTCACGCCTTCGGGGCCGCGATAAACCGCATACATACCGGCCAAATTTGCCAGCAAGGCTTGCGCTGTGCAGATGTTGGACGTGGCCTTTTCGCGGCGGATGTGCTGCTCGCGGGTCGATAAAGCCATGCGCAAGGCCGGTTTGCCTGAAGCATCTTTCGATACGCCGATGATGCGGCCGGGAGCCGAGCGTTTGAATTCGTCTTTAAAAGCAAAATACGCGGCGTGTGGCCCACCGAAACCCATCGGCACGCCGAAACGCTGCGTGTTGCCCAAGGCAATGTCGGCACCCAGTTCGGCAGGCGATTTCAGCAACACCAAGCTCATCACATCAGCCGCTACCGCCACAATCGCGCCGGTTTCTTTCAGACGGCCAATCACTTGAGTCAAATCGACCACATCACCGTCTTTGCCAACATATTGCAACAAAGCGCCAAAATATTCGCCTTCAGCCGCTGCGGCAAAATCGCCCACCACCAATTCAAAATCAAAATATTTGGCGCGCGTTTTCATCACGTCCAGCGTTTGCGGATAGACGCGTTCATCGACAAAAAATCGGTTGGATTTAGATTTACCCACTCGCTTGGCCATCGCCATTGCTTCGGCAGCGGCGGTTGCTTCGTCCAACAAAGAAGCACCAGCTACTTCAAAACCGCTCAAATCGATACACACTTGCTGGAAATTCAGCAAAGCCTGCAAACGCCCTTGCGCGATTTCCGCTTGGTATGGCGTGTAGGCGGTGTACCAGCCCGGGTTTTCCAATACATTGCGCACAATCACATTCGGCAAACGGGTCGGATAATAGCCCAAGCCGATGTAGGATTTGTTGATTTTGTTTTTCGCGGCAATCGATTTGATTTTGGCCAAGGCTTCGGCTTCGGTCAGCGCCTCGGGCAAATCGAGTTCAGACGGCATACGGATCGATTGCGGCACGGTGTGATCAACAAAATCCGCCATGCTTTTTTCGCCGAGCGCCGCCAACAGCGCTTCTTGGTCGCGAAAGCTGATGTGGCGCGCGGAAAATTCGTTTTTATCAAATAATTCACTCAGTTTCATCTATTTACTCCTTTTAAACAGGCAGGCCATTAGCCCATCAATCAGCGTTCAGACGGCCTGATTATTCATAAAGGCCGTCTGAAAAAACATTCATCTTTATGCTTTTCTTTGCAGCATTTGATACACAAACAAACCGCCCACCATGCACACGCACAAGGGCATCCAATACGCTGTCGAAAAGCGCGATACTTCCAACATAAACACCAGCGCGGTCAGTACCATTTTTTGCGACAAACCCAAAAACACCGCCGCGCCGACAAACGCCGCCGCACCCAACGGCACCACTGGAAAATACACATTCCATGCCACGGCAAACAGCAAACCCAACAATCCGCCGAGCATCATCGAAGGCGTCAGCCTGCCGCCATAAGCACCGGCCAACATTGCCAAAATCACTGCCAGCCATTTCGCCGCCAGCAAACCCGTGGCGTATTCCCAGTCGATTAACGCGGCAAAGGTCAATTGGTTGCCCGCCTTGCCGTTGCCCAATATACCTGGGTAATACATCGACACCGCGCCAATCAGGCCGAAGCACGCCACCGACAACACAATCATCTTCGGGCTTTTGCGTGGTAGCTTTGGCAGCTTTAATACGCAGCGGTCAAACGCGTACACACCCAGCGCAATCAACGGCCCCGCCACCAATGCCCAGCCAACCAATGAATGTTCAAACGGAATTTGCGGCACCACATACTGCACCACATCGCCCAACACCGTACGCGTGACCATCGCCGCCGTGCCGCTGGTCATCAAAGCCGCCACCACCAACGGCGTTTCCCAGCTCAACAGCAAGGTTTCCAAAATAAAAATCGTCGCCGCAAACGGCACGTTATACACCGCCGCCAAGCCCGCACCCGACGCGCAAGCCAGCAACACGCGGCGTTCATCGGCCGATAAGCCGCGATAACCCGACCATTTTTCCGCCACGGCCACGCTCATTTCGCGCGGCGCCACTTCACGACCCAAAGGCGAGCCCATGCCCACGGTAACGATTTGCAGCAACGCATGCCAAGTGGTCGCGCGAAACGGCATCGCTTCGCCTTTTAATGCGTTTTTCACTTCCACCAAAGGTTTGCAATAGCGGTGCACCATCACCCAGCCGACACCGGCCACCAAACCGCATGCGAGCAACACCCACAAACGGCGCACCGGCGTGGCTTGTTCCACCCCTTCGCGAAACGACATATGCGCATCGAGAAAGCCATAGCCAAACGCATAATGCTGTATGGTATGCAGCAACACGGTAAACAACACGCCGATGCAGCCGGCGACCACACCGATGACCAACAAAGAAGAAAGGAAGCGTACGTTAAGTTTTAATACATTCATTGTTTTAATTCAGTTTTTTACAGATAAGCAAAAACGCTATCCGTTTGATTCATTTAAGCAACAGTTTCAGACGGCCTGTTGATCATACCTTTGAACACAATGGCGATGGCCAACACCTGCACCGCCAATAACGCCCATACCACGCCATGCCAATCGGCAGCCTTAAATGCCAAACCGCACAGCCACGCGCCGAACGTGCCGCCGCTGTAATACGCCATGTAATACAAGCCCGATGCCAGCGAGCGGCCTTCTTTCACATTGGCGGCAATATAATTGATGGTCGCCGCCTGCGTGATGAACACACCCGAAGACATCAACACCAGCCCGACAATAATCACTGGCAAATCAGTCGCCAAAGTCAGCAACACACCTGTCATCGACACGCCCACCGCCAGCAAAATCGTTTTCACGCTGCCAAAATGCGTCATCAGTCTGGCCGATAAAGGCGTAATCACCATGCCGATAAGATACACGGCAAAAATGTTCGCCAAGGCACTACTGCTCAAGCGATACGGCGCATCGGCCAAATGCAGGTTGATGTAGGTAAAGCAGCCCACCAAGGAAAACAGCACGCAGCCGCCCAACGAACATGCGGCAAACACATAGCGGTTGTGCAAATGCGATTTGAGCGTATTCAAGGCCGTCTGAAAATTCGGTTTCGGCACAAAATTCTGCGATTTAGGCAACTGCTTCCACACAAACACCGCGCAAGCCAAGCTCAACACCGCCATCACATAAAACGCCGTGCGCCAGTCGAACCATTCCGTCAGATAACCCAACAGAAAACGACCGAGAAAGCCACCCAATACCGTGCCCGACACATACATCGTCATCAGCTGCACGACTTCGTTTTGAGTAAACTCTTCGCCGATATAGGCAATCAGCACCACCGTAATTCCCGGCACCGCCAAGCCCTGCAAAAAACGCAACAGCGTAAATATTTCAATATTCGGCGACCACGCCAGCAGCATGGTCGGCAAAGCCAGATAAATCAGCGACCCGACCACAAACAGCTTGCGCCCGAAGGCATCCGACAACATGCCCATAAACGGCGACATCAAAGCCACGCCCAACACCGTCGCCCCCACCGACAAACCCGCCTGCACCGCCGTGGCATTCAGCTCCGCCATCAACACGGGCAACACCGCCTGCACGGAATACACCTGCAAGAATGCCGACATACCGGTCAGCAAAATAGCGGTTTTTAAAAGGCCGTTCAGTTTCATGATAGAGTTCTTTGCGTGTGTTTTTATGTTGGTATTTTAGTCTATTTATTTGAATTATTTTATTTTTTATCCGACCTCCGCCTAAGTGGAAGCCGGTTGTTCTCTAATAAACAGGCCGTCTGAAAATCAACACCGGCCTGTTCAGACGGCCTCAGCCCATTTTGCGCCCGCCGCCAATGTTTGCCGATAAATCGGGCAACGCTCGTCATGCGCACCTTTTAAATAACCGGTACTCATCAAAAATTCACCGACAATTTCGCCGCCAACAAATTTGAAATGCTGCTTAAACAATTTCACCCACGCTGCTTTCTCGCGCGGATGATGGGCATCGAGCCAGTTTTTAAACGAACCGTATTCGGCCTGCAAACGCAAAATCGCGCGCGCATTATCAATAGCCGCATTGATTTTCAAACGGTTGCGCACAATCCCTGCATCGCTCAACAGTCTTTCGATATCGTGTTCATCAAACGCCGCTACTTTGGCAATATCAAAACCGGCATAGGCCGTCTGAAACGCGTGCTGCTTCTTCAGCATCAGCGTCCAATTCAAACCGGCTTGGTTGATTTCCAAAATCAATCGACCAAACAACGCATTGTCATCATCAACGGGAAACCCGTATTGATGATCGTGGTAATGCT
Source organism: Neisseria sp. CCUG17229 (assembly GCF_047839235.1). Classification (NCBI taxonomy): domain Bacteria; kingdom Pseudomonadati; phylum Pseudomonadota; class Betaproteobacteria; order Neisseriales; family Neisseriaceae; genus Neisseria; species Neisseria sp. CCUG17229. The sequence goes on along the minus strand of NZ_CP181247.1, from coordinate 552,213 downwards.
TGTTCGGGTCGTCGGTATCGGGCGGCAGGCTGTTGGCGAAATCGCAATAATTCATGGTGTTTCTTTAATGCACAAAGGCCGTCTGAAAAAGTAGTTTGTTTTCAGACGGCCTTTTACAGCGGATTAATTGACTTCGTTAGCGTATTGCTCGGCAGTCAGCAAGCCGTCTAAATCAGCCGGATTAGCCGGTTTGATTTTGAAGAACCAGCCTTTGCCATATGGATCGCTGTTGGCAGTTTCCGGTGCGCTTGGCAAATCATCGTTGACGGCCACAATTTCACCGGCAATCGGGGCGTACACATCGGATGCGGCTTTCACCGATTCCACCACACCGGCTTGTTCTTCAGCCGCCAAGTTGGCGCCGACTTCAGGCAATTCGATAAACACGATGTCGCCCAACAATTCTTGCGCGTGATGGGTGATGCCGACCGTTACCGTGCCGTCGGCTTCTTTGCGCAACCATTCGTGGCTGGCGACGTATTTCAATTCTGCTGGGATATTGCTCATTTTGTGTTCTCCAAAAGTAGGTTAGGTTAAACTCTGACATTATTTTTCACATTTTCCGGTCGCTTCGTTGTAGCTGCCGCCCTGATCCAAACAGCGGTCTTTGGCATCGCAGCCGGCTAAATTCAGGCATACCGAAAAAATCAGTAAAAAAATGATATTTTGTTTCACTTATTGTGCTTCCACTATTTTTCAGACGGCCTCACTCATCATTAGGCCGTCTGAAACTTAATCAGTCAAACTGTTTCTGACCGTTGCGTACAAACGGCAGTTTCAATACGCGTACATCCACTTCCTTGCCGCGAATCAATACTTTAGCCGCTTCGCCGTCAAAATCTTTCGGCACACGTGCGATGGCGATGGATTGCTTCAGGCTTGGGGAAAACACGCCGCTGGTGGTGATGCCGTTACCTTTGTCGGTGACCACTTCCATGCCTGCGCGCAACACGCCGCCTTTATCCAGCAGCAGGCCGACTTGTTTCACCGCCACGCCTTTTTCTTTCAACGCAACCAGAGCAGCCTTGCCGACAAAATCGCGGGCTTCGTCTTTTAAATCCACCGTCCAGCCCATACCGGCTTCGAGCGGGCTGGTGTCGTCATCCATATCGTTGCCGTACAGGTTCATGCCTGCTTCCATGCGCAAGGTGTCGCGCGCACCCAAACCGCAAGGCTGCACGCCTGCCGCTTGCAGGGCTTTGAAAAATTCAGATGCTTCGGTTGCCGGTAAAATCACTTCCACGCCGTCTTCGCCGGTGTAGCCGGTGCGGGCAACAAACCAATCACCGCCGAAATCATGGCCTTGGAATGGTTTGAGCGCGTTTACCTGCGCCGCCCATTCGGGTTTGACGCTCAATAATTTCTCAACCGCTTTCGGACCTTGTACAGCCAGCATCGCCAAATCGGTGCGCGGCGTTAAGTTTACGCCGAAGGCTTGGCCGATTTTTTGGAATTGGGCGCTGTCTTTTTCGCGGGTCGCACCGTTGGACACAATACGGTATTGCGTTTCGGCTTCGTTCATGCGGTAAACGATTAAATCATCGATAACGCCGCCGTTGTCGTTCAGCAAAGCAGAATACAAGGCTTTACCAACAAAGGCTAATTTATTCACATCGTTGGCCAATAATTTGCGGAAAAAGGCTTTGGCTTGTTCGCCGGCCACATCGGTAACCAGCATATGGGATACGTCGAACATACCGGCATCGGTGCGCACGGCTTCGTGTTCGGCGATTTGCGAACCATAATTCACAGGCAATTCCCAGCCGGCAAAATCAACCAGCTTGCCGCCTGCTTCGATATGGTTTTGATGAAAAGGGGTGATGTTGGGGGCAGTCATATCAAGTTCTCCAGTATATTAGCGTCATCGCACGTTGCTGTTTTTATCTGCGCGTATGACCCTATCTGTCCTTGAACCTGAGATTTTCGGCGCCGTGTCGTTTCGACCGCAATCTGCTCATTGCGCGCCATTTGGCAACGGGTGTCTGAATGGTGGTTCAGACGGCCTTCTCCCCTTCGGTGGGCATGATGCAATATCGTGCCGCTCTCCAGATGTTTTATTTCAACGAGCAGTCCTTTTACCTGAGCGATTTAAGGGCATCTGCGCCTTCGGTGGCTGCCGGTAGTTGGATCAGCAGCGCTCTCCTGCACGTTTTTTGATTATGGCGTGATTCTTTTTTCGGGGCAAGCATTCTTTGGGATTATTTTTATGCAACCTATTAACAACAAAATATTAATAGCATGATTAAATTAATTTTGCCCGATTTTCGGTTTTTAACACAGATTATTTTTGTAAAGATTATTTTATTGAACTATTGTATGTTAAGTTTATTTAGCTTAAGATTATAAAAAACTGTTATCCTTCATTTTTTTTAACACGCAGGCCACACGAATAAAGGGAGATAATAAATGGCTCAAATCACTTTGGATAAAACAGACCTTAAAATTTTACAGGTTTTGCAGGAAAACGGCCGCCTGACCAATGTCGAGCTTTCCGAACGTGTTGCCCTCTCTCCTTCTCCGTGTTTACGCCGTCTGAAACAATTAGAAGATGCCGGCATCATTCGCAAATATGCGGCTTTATTGTCGCCGGTTGCCGTTGAATTAGGCTTACAAGCATTTATCCGCGTTTCCATCAGCAAAGCGGCTGATGCGCGTGATGATTTTTCGCAAGCAGTGCAAAACTGGCCTGAAGTGTTGAGCTGCTTTGCGCTGACCGGTGAAACCGATTACTTGCTGCACGCCTTTTTCACCGATATGAACGCGTTCTCCCATTTTGTTCTGGATACCCTATTGTCACACCACGGCGTGCAAGATGCACAATCAAGCTTTGTGCTGAAAGAAATCAAAAACACTACCGCCCTGCCGCTGTCGCATTTGCAGCAAGACTAAAAGAAAATATTCCTATTTAAATATATTCTTCTCAAAGCAACCGTTTGTCCTTATAGAAGCTTAAACAAATACTTTAACGAGTTCACTTCAAAGAAAATGGCTCAGTAGCTGAGGCCGTCTGAAATGTTCAGACGGCCTTTTCTTTGTGGTGCAATACAGCCAAAGTGCGCCGTATTTTTCTGTATTTTAACATTCAGCCACCCGAAGGTGGCTGATTTACGCTGGGCAAACAGCGCGGTTATTGTTACCTGTTTCAGCACGCAGCCACCCGAAGGTGGCTGGTTCTACACATCCCATGTTTGAAGCTTAGGACGCAGTTTCAACACACAGCCACCCGAAGGTGGCTGGCGGCGCAAGAGATGATGGAGATGGGGTAATAAATATGTTTCAACACACAGCCACCCGAAGGTGGCTGGTGCCGCTGTTGCGCTCACTGTATGAATCGGCGGTGGTTTCAACACACAGCCACCCGAAGGTGGCTGGTCACCGCATCTGCGATGGCTTCGACGGCTTGCAGTTTCAACACACAGCCACCCGAAGGTGGCTGGGCCTAAGGTTAGCGACCGATATATTCGTAATGGCGGTTTCAACACACAGCCACCCGAAGGTGGCTGGAGGCGAAAACTACACCATCGATACGGTGAGCGGTGTTTCAACACACAGCCACCCGAAGGTGGCTGGCGCGGCGATTGCGCCGAAACCCGCCGAAACGCGGTTTCAACACACAGCCACCCGAAGGTGGCTGGGTCTGAATTTCAGACGGCCTGTTTGATTAAGACGTTTCAACACACAGCCACCCGAAGGTGGCTGGTAAAAATAGCTCCGACAAAAATCATCCAAGCAGCAGTTTCAACACACAGCCACCCGAAGGTGGCTGGGTGGCGGCGAAGGTGCTTTATTGGCTTTCACGCTGGTTTCAACACACAGCCACCCGAAGGTGGCTGGACCAGCTTATCGGTAACGGTAGCCGGTTGGACGCAGGTTTCAACACACAGCCACCCGAAGGTGGCTGGGCGGTTGGACGGGCGTGTCGGTTACGCGCAGCGTAGTTTCAACACACAGCCACCCGAAGGTGGCTGGATTTTTTCATGAGTTCGGCAAACACACTGCCGGGTTTCAACACACAGCCACCCGAAGGTGGCTGGAGAGGACGAAGACGAGCATGAAATGCTGGTCGGCGTTTCAACACACAGCCACCCGAAGGTGGCTGGATCCACCATGCGGCAGACGTTTCTGCTTCTATTGTTTCAACACACAGCCACCCGAAGGTGGCTGGATCACGCGACTTTGCGGCCGATGTTAAAAAAATTGTTTCAACACACAGCCACCCGAAGGTGGCTGGTTAAGCGGCTGCGTGTTGAAATTAAGATTGGTGAGGTTTCAACACACAGCCACCCGAAGGTGGCTGGGCCTACCACAACAACCAACCGCCTACGGGCAGATGTTTCAACACACAGCCACCCGAAGGTGGCTGGGATTCTGAAGCCGATAATGCCGAATTTGGGCGTGGTTTCAACACACAGCCACCCGAAGGTGGCTGGGACATCGCTACTGCTTTGAATAAACGTTTTATTCTTGTTTCAACACACAGCCACCCGAAGGTGGCTGGTGGCCTGGACAAAACGCGCGTTTCGTTCGTCGGCGTTTCAACACACAGCCACCCGAAGGTGGCTGGAGCTCCGCATTTTTGAGCAAAATCAACATCGTGCAGTTTCAACACACAGCCACCCGAAGGTGGCTGGCTACCAGTCCGAAAACATCGACTACGTTGTCGAGGTTTCAACACACAGCCACCCGAAGGTGGCTGGGCAGGCGAACCATTGCCGAGGCGCATACAACCAAGTTTCAACACACAGCCACCCGAAGGTGGCTGGGGATGGCGCGGCCTCGTCAGCCCAATGGTTTAATGTTTCAACACACAGCCACCCGAAGGTGGCTGGTCTTGCTGCCATCGTTTCCGCCGTTGCCGGTGTGTTTCAACACACAGCCACCCGAAGGTGGCTGGCTGTTTTGCTGTTGACCGGATGGTCGGTGTCGAAGTTTCAACACACAGCCACCCGAAGGTGGCTGGCAAAGTTTTACGGCTTGGCCGCCGGTGAAATTGAAGTTTCAACACACAGCCACCCGAAGGTGGCTGGCCCACTGCATTAACCCACGGCGTTTTCAAACAAGTTTCAACACACAGCCACCCGAAGGTGGCTGGCGTAGTATTCATAGGCTTTTTTCGGGCCACCAACTGTTTCAACACACAGCCACCCGAAGGTGGCTGGTTGCACCAAGCCGACAAAGTCATCGTCCATCTGTGCGTTTCAACACACAGCCACCCGAAGGTGGCTGGCTTCCGGCGTGTCAATGTAGTCAAAATGGTTGCTGCCGTTTCAACACACAGCCACCCGAAGGTGGCTGGTTTCCCAAATCTGCCGCTGAAAAGCCTCCGGCGGGTTTCAACACACAGCCACCCGAAGGTGGCTGGTGAGCTTGCACGATGTGGCGGCGTTTGCCGACAATGTTTCAACACACAGCCACCCGAAGGTGGCTGGGATGATGACGGCAATCCGGTCATCGCAACGTATGTTTCAACACACAGCCACCCGAAGGTGGCTGGAAGTAGGAGGGAGGAGAAATGCAAATTACTGTAGCAGTTTCAACACACAGCCACCCGAAGGTGGCTGGATGTGGCGGCATAAAAAAAAGCCAGTCCCGAAGGAGTTTCAACACCCAGCCACCCGAAGGTGGCTGGGTGTGCGGATTGAGAAAGAATTTTTGAATTAGAAATGTTTCAACACACAGCCACCCGAAGGTGGCTGGTGATACTGTCATTCCACCTCCTACAAGATTAAGGGGTTTCAACACACAGCCACCCGAAGGTGGCTGGCATGTCGTTGATTGCTCGCTGCTGGGCTTCTCGGGTTTCAACACACAGCCACCCGAAGGTGGCTGGGGCCGTCTGAATTTCAGGCGGCCTTACTTTATGGGTTTCAACACACAGCCACCCGAAGGTGGCTGGAAAGAGGTGGACGCCGAGAGCTGGGTTGGTGTGGTTTCAACACACAGCCACCCGAAGGGGGCTGGATTTCAACCGGTCGGGCGGCCACACCATGCCGATGTTTCAACACACAGCCACCCGAAGGTGGCTGGCTTTGGGAAATGCGTGCTGCTGAGAGCGAACCGTGGTTTCAACACACAGCCACCCGAAGGTGGCTGGGGGCTCCCCCTGCTTACCGGCTCGGCCAGCTTGGAGTTTCAACACACAGCCACCCGAAGGTGGCTGGGTGCAGTGACTGATTGGTAAATGCATAGTTTGAAGAGTTTCAACACACAGCCACCCGAAGGTGGCTGGACACACATGTCCCTAAGGTCATGCCCGATGGCAAGTTTCAACACACAGCCACCCGAAGGTGGCTGGTTGTCGAAGCCGCAGCAACAAGCGGTTAAGGCATTGTTTCAACACACAGCCACCCGAAGGTGGCTGGGTAGGCAAGCAGACCATCACAAGCGCGATGGTCGATGTTTCAACACACAGCCACCCGAAGGTGGCTGGGCCCCAACACGCGTTTCCGCCCATGCCGAAACCTGTTTCAACACACAGCCACCCGAAGGTGGCTGGCTTCGGTTGCAGCTATCGAAACAACAAACCAAAGGTTTCAACACACAGCCACCCGAAGGTGGCTGGGTTACGTGCTGCCAAATCCCGTATTGGTCAAAACGTTTCAACACACAGCCACCCGAAGGTGGCTGGGCACGCAACTGACCGCCCTGCTGAATAGCAATCAGGTTTCAACACACAGCCACCCGAAGGTGGCTGGATTACCGCATGGCAGGAACGTGCGGCATGGGTATGTTTCAACACACAGCCACCCGAAGGTGGCTGGGTAAGATTTAAGGGGATGGCATGTATCGAAGCGTAGTTTCAACACACAGCCACCCGAAGGTGGCTGGTCAAAACAACAAACAATCACGATTCAATTTAAAAGTTTCAACACACAGCCACCCGAAGGTGGCTGGGTGGTGTTAACCTATTAGTGGATAGTGAATACCTTGTTTCAACACACAGCCACCCGAAGGTGGCTGGGAAGTAGCTAGAATTAACTTCCAATTTGGTGAGGGTTTCAACACACAGCCACCCGAAGGTGGCTGGTTCACTCAATTCAGAATATGCGCCCATTTCCATTTGTTTCAACACACAGCCACCCGAAGGTGGCTGGAAAGACTGTTGCAGACAACGACAAAGCCCGAGCGGTTTCAACACACAGCCACCCGAAGGTGGCTGGCAATCGTTGAAGTTTGACCGACAACTCGGTTGGCGTTTCAACACACAGCCACCCGAAGGTGGCTGGCTGTATCGTATTCAAAATTATGAGGGCGGAATGAGGTTTCAACACACAGCCACCCGAAGGTGGCTGGTACAGCGCTCCTGAAGGCTATTAGGTTTGAACTTGTTTCAACACACAGCCACCCGAAGGTGGCTGGAACCTTATCAAGGCGGTTTAAAACCGTCTTGAGTGTTTCAACACACAGCCACCCGAAGGTGGCTGGTTGAAAGCAACTCGTCACGTCACCAGTGCAGATGTTTCAACACACAGCCACCCGAAGGTGGCTGGTTGCCTATTCCCGAAGTAACAAACCGATTCGGAATGTTTCAACACACAGCCACCCGAAGGTGGCTGGCTCATGCGGGAAGAAGGTGATAACTACAGACTGGTTTCAACACACAGCCACCCGAAGGTGGCTGGGCACAGGTTGCGGAAATCATTGATTTATTGGGTGTTTCAACACACAGCCACCCGAAGGTGGCTGGGTATCAGTCAACCAGAGCAGCTGCCGAACAAGAGGTTTCAACACACAGCCACCCGAAGGTGGCTGGGACAGCGAGACGTCGCCCGCCATGGTGGCGTGGAAGTTTCAACACACAGCCACCCGAAGGTGGCTGGCTGCATTATTCGCCGAGGCTTGGATTTTCGTGTCGGTTTCAACACACAGCCACCCGAAGGTGGCTGGCATTTCCGCGCGTTGCTTGAGAAATTGAGCATGGTTTCAACACACAGCCACCCGAAGGTGGCTGGTGTGAACATGATGACGGTTTATCTGCACGGGAACTTGTTTCAACACACAGCCACCCGAAGGTGGCTGGAGGAAAAAGTAACCAGACCACCTAAGGGCGAATTTGTTTCAACACACAGCCACCCGAAGGTGGCTGGGATTGACTTTATCTATTCAGGTAATCTTTCCGCTGTTTCAACACACAGCCACCCGAAGGTGGCTGGCTGCTGATGTACAATTTAGCATCGCTAATGCGGTTGTTTCAACACACAGCCACCCGAAGGTGGCTGGCTGTGGTCGGTTCGGACTGCTGCTCTCGTCAACACGTTTCAACACACAGCCACCCGAAGGTGGCTGGGTATGTGCGCCGCCAATCTTGTAGCCTAGGGCAATGTTTCAACACACAGCCACCCGAAGGTGGCTGGCAGTGATTGGTTGGTAAATGCGTAGTTTGAAGAGTTTCAACACACAGCCACCCGAAGGTGGCTGGGGGTCACCATACACACGCAGCGCCACCTGGCAGGTGTTTCAACACACAGCCACCCGAAGGTGGCTGGCGCTGCAAGGCGGGGTTGATGTTGAGTTCGTTGAGTTTCAACACACAGCCACCCGAAGGTGGCTGGTATTATGAAGTGGTTGTACCTCAGATTCCTGAAGAGGTTTCAACACACAGCCACCCGAAGGTGGCTGGGTGGGAGTGGTGGCGGGTATAAATCCCCCCTTACGGTTTCAACACACAGCCACCCGAAGGTGGCTGGATGATGTCGTACATTGAGGTGTTACCAGTGGTATAGTTTCAACACACAGCCACCCGAAGGTGGCTGGTCGGGAAGGCAACCCTAGGTGTTGGACTAAGGACTGTTTCAACACACAGCCACCCGAAGGTGGCTGGCTGTTTCCGATCTGCATGGAGAGATGCTGTATGAAGTTTCAACACACAGCCACCCGAAGGTGGCTGGAGCCCCTTGTACAATCCTTACCAATCAAGGCAGATAATGCACTGATTCGCTAGCGTTATTCAAGAGAGCCGAAAAAATTATAGCACACTCCTGCAAAAGGCATTAATCAAAAATAAGTCCTCATTTTTAAAGAACATTTCTCAATCGCTAACTTCCTGATGATTTCATGAGAACCAGTGGTCAGCGATTCAGATAATCAATGTATCTTGGAAAATATCCACCGCCGGTTTGGCGCCGTGATGTTCGACTTTTCTGCGCCATTTGCTGCCCAAATGGTAAAAGCGTAAGCTGTCTGTTTCGGGGTTGTAGGTTTTGAGCAGTTTGTCTTTGAGCACGACCCATTGATCGGGGGCAATGTCGCATTCGAATACCGAAAATTGCACGCGCACGCCGTAATCTTGGCAGTGTTTGGCGATTCGCCGCAATCTGGCTTGGCCTTGCGCATCTTCCAATGAAATATCGTAAGTAATCAGCATTAACATCAATCTTTCCCTATTAATCAACAGCAGAGGCCGTCTGAATATTGTTTCTTCCACTTATTTTCAGACGGCCTAAAGCATACCCTGCCTAACGCATTAAAAATGGCGGATATTCGGCCAAATCGCCACGCAAATGTCTGGCCAACAGCATGGCCTGAATATGCGGTAGTAAACCGATTGCCACTTCTTCCTGCAAAAAAGGATGAAGAATTTTTTCCTGTTTCTTTGCCTGCAGGGTTTGAAATAATAATTTGCGCGCCTCAGCCTTTAAAACTACTGCGCCGCCTGCTTCACGGGTAAAATCCTGCGGCTTGATTTGGCCGCGGTTAATCAGCGACAACACCAACCTATCCGCCCACCAAGCGCGGAATTCTTCTAAGATGTCTTGTGCCAAACTGTCGCGCCCCGGCCTATCCACATGCAAAAAGCCCACTTGCGGATCCAGCCCCACGCCTTGCAGCGCACCACTGATATCTTTGCCTAAAATACTGTATGTAAATGATAACAACGCATTGACTTCATCGCGCGGCGGGCGGCGGTTGCGGCCGTCGAACACAAAACCGCTTTTTTCATTAACCAAATGCTGAAACACCCCAAAATAACGCGCCGCCGCATCGCCTTCAATCCCGCGTATCACATCCAAATCATGGGCAAGCTTCAATTGCTGCACGCTGAAATTCAAAGCCGTAATGGCCGTCTGAATATCGGCATTCTCCCCATGATTGCGGATTTGACGTTGCAACACCCGCTTAGTGGATTGAATTTTGGCAGCGATAATGTTACGCGCAATCGGTACAGGATCGCTTTCCGACCGCCGATACTGCGCTCGCCTCAGCAACACATTGCCACTCTGTCGCCCCTGCAAGCGCCCTAAAAACCGCCCATTTTCGGTAAAAAACGCCAAATTGACGTTATTTTCACCACAAAACCCCATTAAAAAAGGCGACACCAGCACATTACCGAAACAGAAAATATGCCCGATGGAATGAATCGGCAACTGCGCCACTTTTTTACGCTCTTGCTCCACGACCAAGGTTTCCCGTTCTTTATGAAGATAAGAGCCTTGCGTGGTGATGTAGAGAGTGTTTTGGAGTTTTTTCATTTAGCTTTCTCCAAATAACGCTTCTGTATATTTTACCGACCGATCCTGCCCAAACAATTTCGGTTCACAAATATCCAACAGCGAACATGCCTGACAATGTTTACCGTATTCTGCCAGCGGCGTTTGCCCGCTTTCCAGTAACGCCCGTACCTGTTCGATCGCTGCCAGCGTTTGTGCCCTGAGTCCGTCTGAAAACAATACAGGCACGCGATGACGGGTTTGCATATACCACAATGCCCCTTCATCAATCGACTGCCCGGTCATTTCTTCCAAACACAAAGCTTGGGCGCATAATTGAATCTCGTCCATCGCCGTCGGCTTTGGTTTGCCGCGCTTGTACTCCACAGGTTTCAGACGGCCTGTTTGCAAGTCGTGTTCCACCATATCGACAATACCACTCACGCCCAACTTTTCTGCCGACACATGCACGCTGCGCTCAAAGCGCACGCCTTTGCGGGTTTCCGGCTCGCCCGAATCGACACGCTCATGCAAAGTACGCCCTTGCGCGGTGAGAAAATTCTCTGCCCACACCTGCTCATTGTGAATCAATGCGCATTGGCGCGGGCAAAAGGCGTAATGCTGCAGGGCGGATAGGGAAATCTGACGTTGGTCATATTCTTTATTCTGCCCTGCTGCTGGGATTTGCGTAGTGGATGGCAAATCAATCGACATTTAGAAACCTTCAATTTCCTGTGGCTGCAATCCTTCAAGATTCTCCAGTTGGTAACTTCCGTCAGGATTTACCGTTAAGCTACCGTGTACTTTGGCAGATGAATATTGGCCTGATTTGCAGTTGTGTTCCCACCAAATCAGTTTCAATACCTGCATTGAACCTTCAGGACGGGCGGAAGATGCGTCGCCTTCAAACAGTTTGGTGAGCACGGCTTTGATTTTGTCAGCGTCTTCGTCAGAAAAACCGGTGCGTTCGGCAAGTTGCGGCGACATGGCACCGAAGGCAACGTAAATTCCGCTGTCCACGCGGTGTTTCATGCCCATGGTGTCCGAGCTTTTTTTCACATCACTGTCTCCATCACCATTTACACTTTTGGTGATTTGTGTACTAGTAATGTTTATCGGTTCTATACTGAATGCCGAATGAATGGTTACAGGCCCCCTTACAGCGATTGAAACACCCCCCTCATCCTTTCCACTAAAAGCAAATACTTGCCCAAAGCTACGAACATCTACCCATTTTTTACAAGCCTCATGTGCAATTTGGTCTTTTTTCAATTCTTCTTTATCATTACTTTTTAGGTATTTAATAAAAGCATCGTAACGATTTTTCAAACTCCCCATTCCATCATCTTTGCGTTCATTAGCCTGAACAAAAATTCTTTCGTCACTGTCTTGTAGACGGTCGCGAATTTTGCGTTTTAAACAAACATCGGTCATTTCGCCGATTCCGGCAAAATCGGTACGCGGGCGGTTGCCGTTTAAGGGATCTCCGTTGGGATTGGCATTGGTTACTTTAAGAATCAGGGCGAAATCGATTTTTTTAGTTAAAGACATTTTATTCATCTCCATAAGGGGGTTAATGGGTTTCGGTTTGCTCTTGTTCATCTTGTTCAGACGTGGTATTTGAGCTGTTGCGGTAAGCCATTTTTTGGCTGTGATAACCAAGCAGAAATTCGCCGTCCAACGGTTTGTCCAGCGGGCTGTTCAATTCGTTCAGTGCCGACATAATTTCATCAATCTCTTTTTCCCGATTGCGTAAAAATCCTATATAGCGGTTGCTGCGCAGGCGGTTTTTGTAGGGTTCGAGTCCGAGCTCGATTTGCAACCAAGTGCTTAGAGGACGCACAGCAAAACGCTGCATATACCTTTCGGCGTTAGTTGATCGATTTTCATCGGCAATTTTTAAAGCCTTACTTTCCAATTTTTCCGCCACCGCCAATAATCTGCCGAACAGATAATCGCGCGAACGGTTTTCTTTGTCTAAACTCATAAGGTAAATTCTCCGTTGTGATAAATCATGATGACGGGCGCGCCAGCCTTTATATAAGGCGCAGGCGACACCGATATTGCGTTGCCAGTTTGTATGACGAATTTTTTCTCCATCTTCAGGGCGATGATGTGCATAAGGGTTGCAGGCCGTCTGAAAGCTTTTCTGTACCAAATCGTATGGGATCGGCGCTTGTCTGCCGCCGGCAATCACAGGTAATAATCGGGCGTAGAGCTGTTTTTTCAGGGTATCGCTCAATGCCTTTCCGTAAACGGCGTGGCCGATGTCAAAAGGCGAAGGCGGCAGTACCGGCCAGATTTGTTTGTCGTTTTTTTTGCTGTTTTTCTTTTCAATACTGAGGCGTTGATACCAGGCAAAATCGTCTACCCATGCGTCTAGATTAGCGAAGTAATCAGCAGGCAGGAATTCTTGATAGTAAGTTAATGCCATGCGACCATCCGTTGATTTATCTACCATTAACAAAGAAATTTGCTCATGCTCTTCCAGTTCGGCTTTATAACCATGCAGTTTTTTCTTGATAATTTCTGCTGCCGGCTTCCCAACATTACTTGACCAATCTTTGCTTGAAGTTTTTTCTTCAAACAGCATATCAATTTCAGTTTCACTTTCAACCGCACTCGTATCTAAATTGTCCCAGTCAATCACACCAAAAGAATCTTTCATCGGGGAGGGAATTTCTTTACCGCTAATTGCCCAAGCAACTGTTTTTTGATCACCATTGCTGAGACCTTGACGTTTTATCAACCATTTCAATATATTGAATGCCTTTTGAGAAACATCTCTTCCCAAAGTCACAGCCTGGCTACCTAGCTCAGATTTTTCTCCATTGTCTTTATCTCCATAAAACCTGCCCCGAAAAGTAAATCCGGTATCATCATTAGCAGAAACTAATTTGGCATTACCGTCGATTTTCGGATATGCCTCTACCGGATAATCTTCTTCTCCGGTTACGTAACATAACGCTTTATTTTTATTGCCTTGTTCAGATTGATTTTCTTGGTATTTAATCCATTGGTTCTTGATATTACCTTTGCTCCATAAATCGGAATGAGGGTCATCAGGCATTTCCACTGCCCATACGATCGTCAGACCAAACGGATCATCTTTAACAGATAACAGAATATTATCTTCAAAAGAAAAATATTTTTTCTCGATCAAATCTTCAATCAGCGAACCTTTTTGGATATACCGCAAGACAATGTTTATCTCCTGCAAATGGCTAAACTCAGCCCAATCGGATAGTTGCTTCTCATAAAATTCAAAGCAGCTTTGATATTTTGCTTTTTCCGCATCGACAAATTTTTGTTTTTCCTCGTCAGTGCCTGCAAGAAATTCTTTCCATTTTTTGCCATTGGTTTTTTCCGCTATTTTGGAAAGATATTCAATCGTCAAATATCGTTTTGCGGTCTTGGCGATATATTGCAAACCATCGTGTAACGCGTATGCTGCAATCGTTGTTCCGGAACGTTTTGACGATTTTTCAGTTACTTGAATAGGAACCTGCTTTTTGCCTTCAAACCGTTCTGCCCGCACCAATTCCGCCTTGTCGTTTAGAACAATTTTCAAGTGAACCGCTTTGGACAGATGAAAAGGCAATGCTAATTCTTCATCATCCAATCCTTGGTTTTGGACAAATTCATACGTCCGATACAGTTTCTGCATCCAGCTCATAATCCCAACTCCTTAGTCTCGTCTTCCACAGGCTTCACGTTTTCACCGCGTTTAAACGGTTTTTCGGGTTTCATTTTTCGGATAAAGCGGGTTTTCAGGCTGCCCGAAACGTCATTCACGCTTGGGAACTCAATCTTGCCGCGCTGCATACCGGCATTCCAAAAGCGGCTGATCAGCTCATGTTTGCCCGTTTCTTCCGGATAGCCGAAGCTGTGGAACATCAACCCGAAATCCAGATTGTCGATTTCATCGTAAAAGCCTTTACCTGAACCGAATTCACATGGTTCGACATAGCCCTGACAATCGCGGGTGCCGAGGAAAATATCCTGTCGACCACCACGATGGAGCATTCGTTCGGCAATCGCGGTATGTTTGCCTTCATTACGGTCGCCTTTGAGTTCTTCCCAGTTTTCGTTCCAGGTAAAATGCGCTTCTACCTGATATTCCACGTCTTGCAGAAAGGTGTAAATCGCCAGTGTGTTGCCGCCGTTCCAATCCAGCGGTTTGGTGGATTTGCTTTGGGTACGGATCGCTTTCATCACCCGCACGCGGTCGATGTGCCAAATCAGGGTCGGTTTCCAGTAAATGCTTTTTAAAATGCCTTTAAGCGCTTCATAAGTCGGCACTTGATAACTGAATTTTTCGCCGCCGATTTTGGTGACGGGGTCGGTAAACAACGCCTGCCGTCCCCAGACACGGAAGCAGAACGGTTTACTGCGGAATGTATTTTTGTTGTTCATCACATTTCCTTAAATCACAATTCATAAAAAGTCATCGCACCGACTTCATCGACGGACAAGCCGTATTCGTCGCTGTAATAACGATCTTTTAAATAATAAATACCCAAGCCGGCCTGCACTTCCTGCACGGCTTGTTCTTTTTCCAGCTTTTCCCACACATTCGGAAATACGTTCACGCTGTAACGCTGCGCTTTGGTCAAAGTGCGGCACATTTCTTTCGGATTCCAGGCGCCGCACAGTTCGGCGATTAAATTTTTGCCCTTGCTATAAGGCACGATAACTGCGCGGGTCGGTGCGTCAATCGCCTGAAAGGCTCTCCCCGCACTTTTGAACGACTGCATCAGCAACGGTAATTTAGGGCGGCGTTTGTCGTTTTTCGCGGCATAGGCGTTTAAACGGTTATCGGAAAGCCAGTCTAACAGGCTGCCTGAAGTGCTGCCTTTAACCGTATAACTCATCTCGTTGCTGCGACTATAAAAATAGTATTCAAAATACTGCCGCATGGCATCAGGCTGTAAAATATCCTGTTCGGCGAATTCGCGCAGTACGCGTTCGGCATTTTGCTGCCCTTGGTCAATATCGGGCAGTACCCGTGCCAAATTCGGCTCTTGCAGGTTCAGCACATACACCTGCCCTTTGCCCGCTTTCTCACCATGACGGTTACAACGCCCCGCCGCTTGAGCTATGCTGTCCAGCCCGCCCAAGGCTCGAATCACACAACTCATGGAAATATCCACCCCCGCTTCAATCAGCTGGGTGCTAATGCAAATCACGGGTTGTTTGTTTTTCAGACGGCCTTTGATTTCATCAAAGATGGCTTTGCGGTGTACCGAACATTGATTAGTGCTGAGATGAAATAAGGCTTCGGGCGGTACATCCTGCCGTTGGCAATATTGATACAGCTCCTGCGCCCATTTTTTGGTATTGACGATAAAAAGGCAGCTTGAGGCCGTCTGAAACTGTTCCAGCAAGAATGCACCGGCTTCATCCGTCGACCAACCGCCCGCCTTTGGCTTATAGTGAATTTCCACGCGCGATAAATCATCAAATAATTGATTCAGCGTTTTGTTCCGTCCCATAATTTCCGCATTTTCCGCCAGCTTTAACGCCCCCAAATCGGATTTGTGCAATTTATCCAGTAATGGCTGGGTTGCCGTGCACAATACCGCACTAGATTTGCCGAATTGCGTCAGCCAGTTCAGCACATTGCAAAACAGATGTACGCACTTCACCGGCAAGGTTTGGATTTCGTCAAAAATCAGTACACTTTTTGTCATCGCATGCACATGCCGCACACCACGCGTACCGCCGCCGAACCAGGCATCCAGAAACTGCACCATGGTGGTGAAAACAATCGGCTTGTCCCAGTTTTCCGAAAGCAGTTTGTCTTGCCAGTTTTGCTGTTCGGGTTCAAGGTTGGAATGGTGTTCCAGCACCCAGTCTTCGCCCAAAATCTCTCGCACGGCAGAAGCATTCTGGTCAATAATGGACGTGTAGGGAATGATGTAGATAATACGGTCAAGACTGTGCTTTTTCGCATGGTGAAGGGCGTAACGCAGACTGGCCAATGTTTTACCGCCGCCTGTCGGCACGGTTAAAGTGTAAATGCCTTGAAGATCATTTGCACGCTCTAGGCAAGTGGCGGAAATCTCACGGCGGATTTCATCAATCGGATAACGGATTTCAAAATTTGCCAAATGCGTTTCCAATTTATCAATGGCTTGCTGCCAATCAGGGGATTGATTCAGGCGGCGTAAGTCTTTCTGCTCCTCCCGTTCAAAATCGGCGCTGTTGATGCGGTCGGCATCAATCAGACAACTAAACAGGAAACGGGTTAAACAGCCGAGATAGAATTCTTTGATTTTGTCGTTACTGTCAGGGTTCTTACAAATGGCGGCAAGCGGCTTTAATAGCGATTTCACCAAATTTTCGCCTGCCAGTTCTTCCGCCCGTATTTTTACCACCTTATCAACACGTTGTTCGCATTCGCTTAAATGGGTCAATGCATCTTCTTTATCAAAGCGTTTTTGCCACACCGCTTCACCGTTCATGCTTAAACAGTCAATCAAGCCTTCGCCGTGATGCGAAGCAATACACAAGCCCAATATTTGCCCGACCAACTCGCCGATTCCGTTTTGTGCCCCGAATTTTTTCAAACGGCGGTAAATCCATTGCGCCCCAGCTGTAGAATGGTCAATTTTTTTCCCATTAGGCAACACATAATCATTATCCGCATCAGGATCCTGCTTGGTAACTGCGCGGATATATTCTTGAAAAGCACTAGAATATTTTCCAAAATCATGCATTAAACCCATCAATGCCCCTGCTTCAGACAATTCCAGCTTTTTTGCCAAAGCCTGAGCAATCTCTGCCGTTTCAATCAAATGAGTTTCAACCGATTGCACGGCTTTATCAGATTGCCGCACATGCGCAATAGCTTGTTTCACTTCCCTCCTCCTTTCAGCTAATATTCAAACAATCCCAGACATTCATACCAAATCATTGTAACTGTTTGCCCCGTGATTTTCATTATAAATATAACAAATAAATAAAATTTAAAACACATAAAAAAGCCGTCTGAAAATCTCTTTTCAGACGGCCTCATTTACTTATTTCAATCAGCTTGCTGCACGATAATCCGCGTCGGCTTTTTCGAATTTCTCAATCACTTCGCGGCTAGGCTCTTTGCCCATCAGTGACACAATGTAAGTCACCAACCAGCAGGCGATAAAGCCCGGCACGATTTCGTACATGGTGGCCATGCCGGCGTTTTTGAGTGCCGGATTGGCAAACTCTGCCCACAATACCACCACAACAGCACCGGTAATCATGCCCCATAATGCGCCATTGGCGGTCATGCGTTTCCAGAATACGGATAAGATTACCACCGGGCCAAACGCAGCGCCGAAGCCTGCCCATGCGTAAGACACTAAGCCCAAGACTTTACTGTCGGGATTACCGGCAATCAGAATGGCAATCACGGCTACGGCCAATACCATGATGCGGCCGACCCATACCAATTCTTTTTGTTCGGCATCAGGGCGCAGGAAGCCTTTGTAGAAGTCTTCGGTAATCGCGCTTGAACACACCAGCAATTGGCAAGACAAGGTGGACATTACCGCTGCCAGAATCGCGCTCAAAATCACACCGGCGATCCATGGGTTAAACAATAAGGTGGCCAAGGCAATGAATACGCGTTCGTTGTTGCCTTCCATCGCAGCCACTTGTTCAGGATGACCGCCAAAATAGGCGATACCGAAATAACCTACGGCTACGGCACCGGCCAAGCAGACAATCATCCATGTCATGCCGATGCGACGGGCGCTTTTCAGCGATTGCACGTTTTCAGCCGCCATAAAGCGCGCCAAGATGTGCGGTTGGCCGAAGTAGCCCAAGCCCCATGCGGC
The DNA here is from genome assembly GCF_047839235.1 of Neisseria sp. CCUG17229. Taxonomy (NCBI): domain Bacteria; kingdom Pseudomonadati; phylum Pseudomonadota; class Betaproteobacteria; order Neisseriales; family Neisseriaceae; genus Neisseria; species Neisseria sp. CCUG17229. The sequence goes on along the minus strand of NZ_CP181247.1, from coordinate 533,963 downwards.
GGTAGAAATAATGCCCAAGAAGGTGGTTCCGGCAAACAGACTGCCGTATTCTTTGCCGGTGGTTGCAGCTACGGCTTGCACTGCCGCGCTCATTTCTTCCGCACCGCCCAAGCTCAAATACACCATCACCGGCGTCAAAATCAGAGCGAACAGCATCAGGGTCGCTTGTACGGTATCCGTCCAGCTTACTGCCAAGAAGCCGCCAATAAAGGTGTAGGCAATGGTCGCACCCGCACCCAGCCAAATGGCGGTTTCGTAGCTCATACCTTCAAACAGGCTTTGGAACAAACGCGCACCGGCCACTACGCCTGAAGCGCAGTAAATAGTGAAGAAAAACAGAATAATAATCGCGGAAATCACTTTCATCGCTTGGCCTTTGGCGCCGAAGCGGTGGAAGAAATAATCCGGCAGAGTCAAGGCATTGTTGGCGTATTCGGTGTGCACGCGTAAACGACCGGACACAAACAACCAGTTCAGCCACGCGCCGATAGTCAAGCCGATGGCAATCCAAGCCTCACTCAAACCCACCGCGTAAATAGCACCCGGCAAGCCCATCAACAGCCAGCCCGACATATCGGATGCACCTGCCGACATCGCCGTCACATAAGGGCCTAAGCTGCGGCCACCGAGAATATAGTCGTCAAAGTTGCGGGTGGAAAAATAAGCGGCCAAGCCAATCAGCAACACCGCCACAAGGTATAAACCAAACGTGATATACATGGGATTCATGTTATCGCTCCTCATTTTTAATAAACTTACTTTTGATAAGCAGATTCAGATCTGGGCTTTTTTCTTTTGTTAAAAAAAACAACAACTTGGCTTTTATGCGTTTTTCATGCACATTCAAGACAAATTTATTTCATTTACAATTAGATATGTTTAAATTACATCAAGATTTGTAAATATTTGGTTTCAGCATACCGCAATTCCCGCGCCTTGCAAAGCGACCAGCCATGATTTTTTTGATAATCGAATAAAATCTATTCAATTTTATAAATAAAACAAATATTTACCGAAAAATCAACCGGCTTTATTTTCGCACCCAACATGAAACTATCTTCCTTGCTTTTAGCTAATTATTTGAAATAAAAAGTAATTGAACAACAGAAGCAATCTAAAATCTTTGCAAAACCTCTCTAAACGCCCGCGCATAAAAAACCTACGTATTCCCGCGCAGGCGGGAATCCATTTTTCAGCATAGCAAGCTATTGAATAAAACAAGGTTCTTAAACGTTGAGATGGATTCCCGCCTGCGCGGGAATGACGGCTAGTAGAGTTTTATTGGTATTCATGAGATTTTGTAAAGGTCTCAATCTTTGTGAAGCTTTTAAATTGACAAACAAGCCGTCTGAAACCCCATGGTTTCAGACGGCTTGTTATATAAATTCAACCCAATCAAACATCTTGCCGCACTTCGCAAGTGTTACCTAATGCCACCCAACTTTTGCCGCCGGGCAAAACAATTTCTGACACCAGCCTATCCATATCTTTCACATAAGCATCCGAATTCGGGCTGTTGATCATCACCACAATAATTTTAGGCTCTTTCCCCAGCCAATAGCCGGCCAGCGCGCGCACGTTTTTGAGTGTGCCAGTTTTCAAGCGCAGGCTGTCGCCGGCTTGTTTCAAACGCGTTTTCAGCGTGCCGTCGACACCGGCAATCGGCAGAGTGTTGATAAACTCGTCTTTATAGCGGCTGAAATAGGCTTGTTCCAATAATTGCCCCATCATTTTCGCGGTCACGCGTTCTTTGCGCGACAAGCCCGAGCCGTTTTCCAGCACCAAATTGGTGGTATCCACACCCGCCATGCCCAATTCCAGCTTCACCGCCGAATCAGCGCGGTGTAAGGCTTCATGTAAATCCTTGTCTTGCCCCAGTTTTAAAAACACCGAACGCGCAATCAGATTATTGGAAAACTTGTTCATATCCACCAAAATCTCGCTCAAAGGCTTGGATTGCAAGCTGGCTAAGGTCTTGGCTTCAGACGGCGTGGCCGCGACTTTCAGGCCGTCTGAAATCGAGCCGCCGCCAGCGCGCCATTGATTGATAAAACTGCGACGGGCGAAATCTTGCGACGTGAGCATGTTCACATACAAAGTCTCGCTCAAGCAGGTTTCCGGCACATTGCCGCTGATAATCAATGCGCCGCCGCTGTATCGTCCGCTCATGTAGCGGCTGATGGATTTGCATTCGGCAGCAGATGGGACAATGGTGGTTTGATTGTCGAGCTTGATATTAGGGAGCGGCGGATTGGTCGTCCACACAATATCACCCAAAGGACTGCGTTCGCCCTTCACCGCCACCACTTTATACGCCAAGCGGTTGGGGTCGGGCGGCGTCATGTAGGTCTCGGCTTCGTCGGCGGCAAATTCCTTGCTGTTTCTGATGTCGCCCCACAGGCTGCGGTCGAGCACCAGTTGTCCGGCAATATTGCGGATACCGCGGTCGCGCAATTGCTGCTGCAAAGCAATCAGGCCGTCTTGATCGAGCACCGGGTCGCCGCTGCCTTCCCAATAAATATCACCGTTGAGCGTGTCGCCAACAATAGGCGCCGCACTTTTGAAATGGGTCGTCCAGCGGTAATCTTTGCCCAAGGCTTGAAACGCGGCAAACGCGGTCACCAGTTTCATGGTGGAAGCCGGATTCACCGACACGCCCGAGCGATGGTCAATCTGCACTTTGCCCGTGTCCAAATCCTGCACATACACCGAAATTTCATCGGCAGGGATTTTTCCGAAGTTTAAGGCCATAGCGGGTAACGAGAAGGCGGTGAGCATGAAAAGAGTAAGGCTTTCGCGTAATTTCATTGTGATTTCAAGAGATTGTTTTGGGTAAAACGGCAATATTATAAGCCATTCAGACGGCCTGAGTCTTGGTTTACATAAAAAGGCCGTCTGAAACGCATAAAGCATTTCAGACGGCATCCCCAGCAAAGCCGCATATTCTACACTGCGGCTTTGCGTTTCAGACGGCCATCCCAAACGCCGTCTGAACAAGCTACAACTGATTCAGCGGAATTTTCAGATAGCGCACGCCGTTGTCTTCCGGTTGCGGTAATTGGCCGGCATTAATATTGGTCTGCACCGACGGTAAAATCAGGCGCGGCATGGCCAATGTGGCATCGCGCTCATCGCGCATTTTGATGAACGCGGCTTTGTCAGTACCTTGTTTGACATGGATATTACTGCATTTTTGTTCACCCACAGTGGTTTTGGCAATGTATGTCGTTCGCTCTTCCGGCGGATAATCATGGCACAAATACAGCTCGGTTTCATCAGGCAACGCCAGCAAACGCTGTATGGAATCATACAAATCGCTGCTGCTGCCTTTGGGGAAATCGCAACGCGCGGTGCCGACATCGGGTGCGAACAAGGTATCGCCGACAAACACCGCCGTTTTCAGGCCGTCTGAAACCAGATACGCCATGTCGGCAGGGGTATGTCCCGGCACATGGATCGCCTTGATGCGCAAGCTGCCTAAACACAGTTCGCTGCCCTCTTCAGTTAGAATATCGAATTGACGTGCATCGGTTTTGAAATCATCGCCCAAATTAAACAAGGGCTTGAATACTTTCTGCACTTTTTCAATGTGTTTGCCGATGACCAAACGCCCGCCCAATTCGCGCTTTAAATAAGGCGCCGCCGATAAATGGTCGGCATGGGCGTGGGTTTCGATGATATATTCAAGCTGCAGCTGGTTTTGCCGCACAAAATCAATCAGTTTATCGGCATTATCATAAGAAACACGGCCGGCTTTAGGGTCAAAATCCAATACCGGATCGATAACGGCACACAGCTTGCTGCCTTCGTCGGTCAAAATATGGCTGAAGGTTTCTGTATCGGGATCCAAAAACGATTTTATCTGCATGGTCATGTTTTTCTCCTGATTGATTTCATCACGGAACCATTATATTATATTTTTATTATATATAAAATAAAAAATTCTTAGACTTTGTTGAGATTCACTATGCCTTTATCTTTTCTACCTGATTGGCTGCGCCGCTACGACCGCCGCTGTCTGAGCCAAGATATTATGGCCGGACTGATTGTCGGCATCATCGTGATTCCGCAAAGCTTGGGTTATGCCGCGCTGGCAGGTTTGCCGCCGGTGTATGGTTTATACAGCGCGATTGTGCCGGTGTTGGTGTATGCGTGGATTGGTGCGAGCAATGTCAATGCGGTGGGGCCTGTGGCGGTGACCGCCATCATGACCGCCCATGCACTGCAAAACTACCAACATCTGTCGCCAGAGCAATATGCGCTCTTGGCCGGATTTTTGGCTTTGCTGATGGGCGCATTATTGTGGCTGGCTTCGCTGTTTCGCTTGGGTTGGATTACCCGCTTTATCAGCCAAGGGGTCACGGCCGGTTTTGTCACCGGCGCATCGGTTCTGGTTTTTATCAGCCAAATCAAATTTTTAGTCGGTATTAACCTTTCCGGCAGCACCATCATCGATTACGCCTTAGCCTTTCTCAACCGCATTCACACGCTGCATTTGCCGACATTGATGGTCGGTGCGCTGGCGTTTGGCCTGTTTTTTATCAACCGCTATTATCTCAACCGCTGGTTATCACATTGGCTTGCACCCAAAACCGCCCAATTCATCGTGCGCCTGCTGCCTTTAATCATCATGATTGCGGCGGTGGTGTTTAGTTTGATATTGGATTTCCAACACCGCGGCATTGCCGTGATCGAGCATGTGCCGGCCAAGCTGCCACATTTTGTGCTGCCATTTTCAGGCGGCCTGCATGATGTGTTGAACCAAGTCATTCAGCTTTTGCCCACTGCCGCCTTGATGGCGCTGATTACCTTTATATCCAGCAATTCCGTGGCCGCCAGTTGCGCGCGCAAACGGCAGGAAGTCTTCGACACCAATCAGGAATTGAAAGGCTTGGGCTGGGCGAACATGATTGGCGCGTTTTTCCAAAGTTTCCCTGTAGTCGGCGGCTTCTCGCGCACGGCGGTGAATGTCGATGCCGGTGCGCAAACGCCGTTAGCCAGCATCATTTCAGTCGGTGTCATGGCAGCTTTTTTATTGCTGCTGACCGATTATCTCGAGCCTTTGCCCTATGCCGTATTGGCGGCCAACATCATGGTGGCGATTCTCAGCATGATGGATTGGGACACGCTCAAACGCGCCGTCCGCAGCGACAAAACCGATGTCGCCGCATTTCTGACGGCCTGTTTCGGCGTGTTGCTGTTTGGTTTGAATATTGGTTTGGTATTGGGGATTTTGGTGTCGTTTGCCGGTTTGATTTGGCAATCAAGCCATCCGCATTTAACCGTTGTCGGCCAAACGGCAGACGGCCATTTCCGCAGCATCAAGCGCTACGCAACCACGCAATACACTAGCCTGCTGATTGTGCGCATCGACGAAAGTATGTTTTACGGCAACGCCCAGCCAGTCCGCCATTATTTGGAACGTACCCTTGCCGAAAAATCCGACTGCAAACATTTGATTTTAATGCTTTCTGCCGTGAATAACATCGACTTAACCGCACAAGAAATGCTGCTCGCGCTCAATTATGATTTGCAAAAACAGCAAATTTCGCTGCACTTTGCCGACATCAAAGGCCCGTTGGCAGACAAGCTGCAGCATTCGGTGATGATCAAAAGCCTCTCCGGCAGCGTTTTTGTCAGCACTGCCGAAGCGGTCGATACCCTGTTAAAAGAAGAAAGCGTGTGGTCACCGATGATTTGAATATCATTGAATCAAGCAAACAAGGCCGTCTGAAGATTCAGACGGCCTCGTTTTATCTGTCTAAAATATAATCGTTTAAAGAAGCTGGTAACACTATATTATTTTGATTTGGAACGACTATTGCTACATATCCTGCACATCCACATCCACACTCCAGCGGATTTTGTGGTCACGGTTTTGTTGCAATACCTGCACCCACAAACTTACCGCATGATGCAAATCCTTGCGTGAAGCCGATTCCAGAAAAAGCTGCGCCCGTTCGCGCTCGGCCAACCGCACCATCAGCATGGGCGCGGGGCCGAATTGGGTCACGCTCTCTTGCAGCAAGGGCTGAACTAGGGCTTTCATTTCATTTAGAAAATCCATCGCCTGCGCCACATTCGGCGCATCGGCGCGGATGGCCGTCTGAAAACCGAATGGCGGCATGGCAAACATTTCTCGTTCGCTCAATTCGTTGGCGGCAAAATGGCGGTAATCCTGCGCTTTTACAGCGGCAAATACGGCATGGTCGGGCAATTGCGTTTGTATCAGCACCTGCCCTGCTTTGTCGGCGCGCCCCGCTCGGCCGGACACCTGCATCAGCTCGGCAAACAAACGTTCGGGCGCACGGAAATCGGAGCTGTATAAGCTGCCATCGGCATTCAGCACAATCACCAGATTCAGCCGTGCGAAATCGTGCCCTTTTGCCAACATTTGTGTGCCGACCAAAATATCCACATCATCCGCGGCAATGCGTTGGTACAAATCCGCCCAATCATCTTTGTGTGACGTGCTATCGCGATCCACGCGCACCACTTTGGCTTGCGGCAGGAAGTTTCGCAGCGTTTCTTCCACGCGCTGCGTGCCGTGGCCGACGGCGGTCAAATCCTGATTGCCGCAATCGGGGCATTTGTAAGGCACAGGCTCACGGTGGTCGCAATGGTGGCAGCGCAATTGCCGCGCGCGTTGGTGCAACACCATTTTGGCCGAACAGTTCGGGCAGCCAAAGGTATGGCCGCAATCGCCGCAAAACAAGGCCGGTGAAAAGCCGCGGCGGTTGAGATACACCAGCGACATGCCGCCCGCTTCAAAATTTTGCTGTAGCAATTTCAAGGCTTGCGGCGAAAAGCCGTTGTCGAGTTTCAGACGGCCTACGTTTAAAATCTCCACTTGCGGCAACTGCGCGGCGGTGTGGGCGCGTTCGGTCAATTCAAGCAGCTGATAAGCACCGCTCTGCGCTTTGTGCCAGCTTTCCAGACTCGGCGTCGCGCTGCCCAACACAATCGGGCAATCGGCCTGTTTCGCCCGCCACACCGCCAAATCACGCGCATGGTAGCGCAATTCGTTGTCTTGTTTGAACGACGAATCATGTTCTTCATCGACCACAATCAGACCGATGTCGCTCATCGGCGTAAACACCGCCAGCCGCGTGCCAATCACCAATTGCGCCTGCCCCGACATCGCGCGCAAATAATCCTGCGTGCGCTTGCCGGCGGCGGTTTGGCTGTGTAACACAGCGGTCGGCACATCGGCAAAACGATTTTGCACGCGCTTCAACAGCTGCGGCGTCAAATTGATTTCGGGCAGTAAAAACAACACCTGTTTCCCCTTCGCCAACACTTGGGCAATCGCATCGAAATACACTTCGGTTTTGCCGCTGCCGGTGATGCCGTAGAGCAAAAACGGTTGAAACTGCCCGAAGGCCGTCTGAATCTGCTGCGAAGCGTGTTGCTGCTCGGCGTTTAACATGTGTTCAGACGGCATCAATTTTGGTGCGGCGGAGTGAAACGCGTCTATCCAGCCTGGTTCCGCCCATTCATCTAACAATTTTTCTGCTTGGGCATGGATTTTTTTCAACACGGATAAGGTAAGGCCGTCTGAAAGCAAAGCCTCCCACACGGCGCGTTTTTTATGGAAGCGCTCGGGCGGCGGCGTTTGCACCCTGCCGCATTCGTTTAAGCGGTAAAACAGCGGCGGCTCGGGCATGGCCACAGGCTTGGTTTCCTTCAAGCCTTGCGGCAACGCGGTGAACACGGCCTGCCCCAGCGGATAATGGTAATAGCGCGCGGTAAACGCCAACAATGCGCGCCAATCTTCCGGTAGCGGCGGTTCATCGCTAAAGGCCGTCTGAACGCTTTGAATCTTGCGCACATCAATATCGGGCATGACATCGTTTGCCCACACCATGCCGACTTGCGGTTTGTTGCGAAACGGCACCACCACGCGCGTGCCAACCGGCAAGGCTTCGTGGTGCGCATAGGTCAACAGGCCGTCTGAAAGCGGTACATTAAGGGCAATATGATGATAAATCATGATTTAAATCAATTAGTTTGGGTTTTGCGCGCCTGATGTTTCAGACGGCCTGAAAAAAGCCATTTTATCAGTAAGCCACACAGCAATAAACTTATCTGCATAGTGCGCCGAGTTTTGCTACAATGCGGTTTTTACATTCTCATTCAGAGCAACATGAAATTAAAATTAATCAACACCTTACTGCCATTGGCCATGCTGCCTTTGGTTGCCTGCGGCCAAACCACCGTGACCAATAAAGGCGCCGCTTCCGCTCCTGCTGCAGCCGCTTCTGCTGCCGCACCGAAAGCCGCCGATAAAAGCGTAGCCGAATCACTGAAAACCAAGCTGGAAAAAGTGTATGAAGCGCAGGATTTGAAAGTGATGAGCGTGGGCGAAACCCCGATGCAAGGCGTGTATGAAGTGGTTGTGAGCGGCAATCAAATTATCTACACCGACTCAAAAGGCGATTACATGCTGGTCGGCGATTTGATTGACGTGAACTCGCGCGCGAGCCTGACCGACGAGCGTGCAGCGGAATTGAACAAGATTGATTTCGACAGCCTGCCTTTGGATAAAGCGATTAAAGAAGTGCGTGGCAACGGCAAATTAAAAGTAGCCGTGTTCAGCGATCCGGATTGCCCGTTCTGCAAACGCTTGGAGCACGAATTTGCCAAAATGACCGACATCACGATTTACAACTTCATGATGCCAATCGCCAGCCTGCACCCTGATGCGCAGCGCAAAGCCGAAAACATCTGGTGCCAACCAAACGCCACCAAAGCATGGACAGAATGGATGCGCGAAGGCAAAACCCCGCCTGCCGCCAAAGCTTGCGACAATCCGGTCGCCGAAACCATGTCTTTAGGCGAGCAACTGGGCTTCACCGGCACACCGACCATCGTGTTCCCGAACGGCCGCACGCAAAGCGGTTACAGCCCGATGCCGCAGCTGAAAGAAATTATTGAGAAAAACCAAAAATAATTTGGTTTAGATACAGGAAAGGCCGTCTGAAAGAATTTGATTTCAGACGGCCTTTTTGTTCAATCAGGTGAAAGCATCACGCTTTCACAATATCCGACAGTGGCCAGCGCGGTTTGACATTAAAACCGGCTGCCTGTTGCCTATCCTGCAAACGCATGGCACCGGCAAAGGCAATCATCGCGCCGTTATCGGTGCAATAAGCCATCGGCGGGAAAAACACGTTTACCGCTTCTTCTTTTGGTTTCGGCTTACCTTTTTCAGACGGCATGGTTACACTCAAGCGACTGAATTCGTCGCGAAGCTTCCAGTTTGCCCCCACACCACCGGCCACCACCAAGGTGCGGAATCCGGTATCCAGCAAGGCTTTTTTCGATTTGACAATCAACACATCGACCACCGCATCTTGAAACGCTCGGCAAATGTCGTTGCGCGTTTGCTCGGGAATCTCATCGCTGCCCGTTTCCGCGCGTACTTTTTCCACCGCAGTCAACACGGCGGTTTTCAAGCCGGAAAAGCTCATTTGCAAATCGTGCGAATGCAGCATCGGGCGCGGAAAGGTAAACGCATCAGGCGTGCCTAATTTAGCCAACTCCGACAATTTCGCCCCGCCCGGATACGGCAAACCCAGCAGCTTGGCGGTTTTATCAAACGCTTCGCCTGCTGCGTCATCCACGCTTTCGCCCAGCAGCGTGTAATCGCCAATACCGCGCACCGCCATAAATTGCGTGTGGCCGCCCGACACCAGCAAGGCGACAAACGGAAATGCCGGTTTTTCATCCGCCAACAACGGCGACAATAAATGCCCTTCCAAATGGTGCACCGGAATCACCGGCTTATTAAGCGCAAAGGCCAAGGCATTCGCATAGCTGGAACCGGCCAACAATGCGCCGCCCAAGCCCGGCCCTTGGGTAAAGGCCACCGCATCAATATCGTCATAGCCGACACCGGCTTCCTGCAACGCGCCTTCGGTAAGCGGCACCACGCGGCGGATATGGTCACGGCTGGCCAATTCAGGCACCACGCCGCCATATTCGGCATGCATGGCCATTTGCGTGTGCAGATGATGCGCCAGCAAGCCGCGTTCGGTGTCATACAAGGCAACACCGGTTTCATCACAAGAAGATTCGATTCCCAATACCAACATAACTTAAGGCCGTCTGAAAAAATAATGCTGTATTTTAGCCGATTTTAATCTTGCTTGCTGCGCACATTGATGAAGACTATATTTAAAGCTTAGTTTTTTACTGATTTATGCGCAGCAATTTGCGTAAGTTTCCGCAGATTTTGCAAAGATTCTTAAGCCAAATGGTAAGAAAATCCGCCAAGGTAAAAGCTGGTTTAGCCGCTTGCCGATTTTTTCAGGCTGGCGCTACAATCCGCTACATCACAAATTTAATACCCTTGAAGAAAAGGAATCTATCATGAATAAAACCAAATCTTTGATGTTGACCGGTATTTTGGCTCTGTTTTCAGCCAGCGCGTTTGCCGCACCAGTGCCGTCTGAAATCTACAAACCTGCCGGCGCGAAAACCATCAAAGCCGATCGTCAAGGTAATGGCGAATTTGAATACGAAGCCGAACTGTCTTCACGCAATACTTCAATTCCTGCATTAGCCAAAAAAGTGATTGCCCACGCTAAACGCAAAGGCTTTAAAGTGGTTGAATCTGAAATCAAACGCGACGATGCCGATTTGAAATTCAAACGCGGCAATCATGAATTAGACGTATCAATCGAAGACAAAGACCATGGCCGTATCGAATATAAAGCCGATTTGGACTTGGATAAAAACTAATTGGATTGAATCCATTTAAAATGATAAAAGGCCGTCTGAAACATAATCTGTTTCAGACGGCCTTTATGATAAAATTTACAGCGTACCGTACGAGTGTAAACCACTCAAGAACATGTTCACGCCAATAAAGGCAAAGGCGGTGACAAACAAGCCGATAATCGCCCACCAAGCCAATACACGGCCACGCCAACCGGCCACCAAGCGTAAGTGCAACCAAACCGCGTAGTTCAACCACACGATAAACGCCCATGTTTCTTTCGGGTCCCAGCTCCAGTAGCGGCCCCATGCATCTGCTGCCCACAAAGCGCCGAGAATCGTCGCGATGGTGAAAAACAAGAAACCGACAGCAATCGCTTTATACATCACTTCTTCAATCACTTGCGAAGCAGGCAACCATGATTTCTTGCCCTTCTCTTCGCTGCGCAACGACCACAGTTCCGCCACACCCAACATGGCGGCAATACAGAATGCGCCGTAGCCGATAAAGTTGGCCGGAACGTGAATCTTCATCCACCACGACTGCAAGGCTGGAATCAAAGGCTGAATGGTGTGCGCTTCACGCGAAATGCTGTACCACAACACAAAACACACCACCACCGCCATAAAGGTATAAACGAACCCGCCCAGCTTCTGCACGGCAAAACGGCCTTCGTAATACACATACATCAAACCGGTAATCACCAAGAACAAAATAAACACTTCATACAGGTTGGATACCGGAATATGACCGGCATCCGGACGCAGCAAATAGCTTTCATGCCAGCGAACCAACAAACCGGTAAAGCCGGCCACCGCAGAAATCCAGCCGAATACTGTGCCCATGCCGAGCAAGGTATTAGTTTCCTGATGTTGGCGGTTGGCAATAATTGCGCCGGCAATGTAGGCAAACAGCGCAAAAAACACAAACGCGCATTGCCACATAATCGCCGATTGGCTGCTTAGGAAATATTTCAGCAAGAAGCTGTCTGCATTCTTGATGTCGCCCGCGTACAAATTCACTGCCGCATACGCCAAGGCCAAACACAGCACGATATACCAGCGCATCGGTTTGAAAAACCAGCCCAAGAAAATGGCAATGCCCGCGCTTGTCCACAAAATCACCATCTCGTAAATATCCATGTGATGGCCGACGTGGGTTTGCGCAAAATAGGCAATGGCGGCAATGACTAAAGCAAAGCCCCAATCCAAGGCATTCAGGCTGCGCATGAATGATTTGTGTGTTAAGAGCTCGTGTTCAGGCACGGCTTTATTTTGTGTGGTCATGGTTTAAATCCTTCGCCAGCTGTTGCAAACGCTGGGTGTGTTGCGGAAATTCTTTTTGTAAATCGCGCTCGTTACGGCTTGATGACATGGCAAAGCGGATGCGGCCGTCTGAAAACAGCAGCCATGCGCGTTTTTCACGAATGTAGAACATGAAAATCGTGCCCAGCACCAGCAAAACCGAGCCTAAATACACCAATGATGCGCCCGGCGAACGCGTCATCTGCAAGCCTGATGAGCGCACTTCGGTATAGCCGTCAAGTTGCAGCAACATCGGCGCCGGATATTCGGTCAAGCCGGTGTAGGCATCCATGCTGTGCAGTACAAAACGATTACGCGCGTCATCTTGCGGCCAAGTGGGTAAATTATATTTTTTCAGGGTTTCATCAACGGCAGCATTCATCACGCCAAACAGCATTTGATAGAAATAGCCCTGCATTTTTTCCTGCTGCTCTTTTGGAATGTTTTTCGTAACAAACTCATCCAAGGCCAAATAGCCGCCTTGTGCAAAAATACTCAAGGTATTGGTCGCTGCCTGCTTAAACTGCTCACTGATTTCAGACGGCGCGCCAAGCGTGGCCTGCTGCACCACTTTTTTGCGCTCGGCTTCGTCTTTCAGCAACTCGCGCAAAGCCATAAAGGTATCAACTTTGCCGCTTTTATCCATCGGGATACGCAGCCAACGGTATTGTTGCGCCAAGCCTGCGCGCGTGCCGGTGATGAAGAAATAATCTTCTTCCTGCTTAATCGGCAGCATGTAGTTTTTATATTCTACGGCCTGCCCTGCGCTGTCTCGCAAGCGGTAGATAATCGATGGGCCGATGTTGGTGAATTTTTTGTTTTCCTGCGATACGGCGCGCACATCGTTAATCGTGCCCTGCAAACCGGCATCCGCTTTTTCAGACGGCTTACTCATGTCTTCAACGTTCATGGCCGTAAACTGATCGAATTCCAAGCGGTATGAGGTATCGCCGATATTAAACGGAAAATCGCGCATCGACGTGGCTTTCAGCTCAATCGATTGGCGACTTGGATCGCTCAAGCTCCACGCTTTAAATTTCAAATCCGAGCCGCCATCGGCAAAGCTGGCTTGGTAAATGGTGATGCCGTGCAAAGTCAGCGGATGGTTAACGCGGATGGTTTGTTCGATTTTTTCGCCAGTGGCTTTGTCAGTCACTTCCAAATCGCTGGCGAAGTCTTTCGGCATGCCGGTATCGTAGAAATCGATGTGGAATTTTTTCAGCTTCACTTCAAACGGCAAATCCTGCACCAGCATGCCACTATCCGCATTCACAAACACCACATCGGCGCTCTGCCCTTCGTTGATATTGACGTTGCCGCGGAAAGACGGATTAGCGGTGCTCAACACACTTTCCGGCTTAAAATCTTTGGCGTACATGGCATTGTTGTCCGGCACAATACGGCCGGTGAGCATACCCACTTTGAGCAACAAATTACTGTCAATCAAGCCACCGATACAAATCACAATCAGCGCAACGTGGGCAAAAATATAGCCCCATTTGTTCATTGCGCCTTTTTTGGCTGCCACCAATACCGAGCCGTCATCACGCTGCACGGTTTTAGCAGAAAAGCCCTGCACTTCCAAATAGCGCTGCGCCACGTCAGGTGAAATGTTCTGCTCCAGCTCTGTAGAATGGCGCATGGCCGCCAGTGATTTCTCTTTGGCATTTTCACGAAAGGATTTAATCTCACGCAAAAACGGTGGCACATTGCGAATCAGACACAAACCGGTTGAAATCACCAAAAACAGCATGATGATGACAAACCAAAGCGATGCATACACATCGTACAAGCCCAAGAAACCGAAAATCTGCGACCAAAACGGGCCGAATTTCACCACATAGTTCACTTGCGGCTGATTTTGCTGCAACACCGTACCAATAATCGAAGCCACGCCCAACAAGCTCAACAGGGCAACGGCAAAGCGCATGGAGCTTAAAAAAGCAAACCATGGCCGACGGATAAACGGAACGGGTTTTGAAGTAGTGCTCATAAAATGTAGATTCTATACAACAACTTTAAAAATACAGTATAAATCATTGAGTACAATTAATCAGAAAATATTGATAATTATTTTAAATGATTTGTTACCGTATGTGCTTAAGGCCGTCTGAAATCAAATTCTTTCAGACGGCCTTATTATGCAATCGCGTAATCGTGCAAATTAATGCAGACCTTGAATGAAGTTACCTACTGCTTCCAATTCTTCAGCCGACATGCGTTTGGCAATATCCTGCATCATCGCGTTTTCACGCTGATCAGATTGGTAAGCCTGCATTTGTGCCACGATATAGGCTTTGTGCTGACCACCAATGCGCGGATAGGCGATAATATCGGCACCACCGCCCGGCATACCTGCACCGCTCGGGCCGTGGCATGACATACAAGCCGGTACTTTCTTATCCGCAATACCGCCACGGAAAATTTTCGCACCCAATTCCGCATTTTCTTTCGGATTGGTTTCACCCGGTTTGGCTTGTTGCTTAGCATAGAAAGCAGACACATCGCGGATGTCTTGCTCAGACAAACCCATCACCAAAGGTTTCATTGCCGCAGCAGAACCGTGGATACGTTTACCTTCTTTAATATCCAGCGTTTGTTGGAAAATATAAGCCTCGTGTTGGGCAGATACTTTCGGATACATGGCAATACCGCTGTTACCGTCGGCAGCGTGACACGCCGCACAAACGTTGTTTGCAATTTCTTTGCCTTTTGCCACATCGGCTTTTGGCGCAGCTGTTACCGCACCAGCTGCCAAGGCTAAAGCCAATAAAGTGAATCGTTTCATGGAGTGCTCCTGATTACAGCATTGCGTAGCGAAACAATGCCTTTTTTATACTCAAATACCGGATATATTTTTACCGGATTAAAACCGATGATTCTATAAACATGGTATTCTATACTAAATTTACATTAAATTACTACTATGAATCTCTTCCAAAACGCAAAATTCTTCACCACCGTTAATCATTTGAAAGATTTACCCGACACACCGGCCGAAATCGCCTTTGTCGGACGCAGTAATGCGGGCAAATCCAGCGCGATTAACACACTTACCAATCATGTGCGCTTGGCTTATGTTTCCAAAACCCCCGGCCGCACGCAACACATCAATTTCTTTGAGCTGACCAACGGCAACTTCATGGTCGACCTACCCGGCTACGGCTATGCACAAGTACCGGAAGCCATCCGTGCGCACTGGGTGAAACTCTTAGGGGACTATTTACAGACCCGCCATCAGCTCATTGGTTTAGTACTGATTATGGATGCCCGCCATCCGTTAAAAGCCTTGGATATTCAGATGTTGGACTTTTTCCATATTACCGGCCGACCGGTGCATATTCTGTTGTCAAAAGCCGACAAACTTTCCAAAAACGACCAAATTAAAACGCTGGGTGTGGTAAAAAAATCGCTCAAACCTTACATGGAACGCCAACGCATCAGCATTCAACTCTTTTCCAGCTTAAAAAAACAAGGCATTGAGGAAGTAAATCAAGTTGTTGGCGAATGGTTTGCCCATCATCATGCAGAAATAGCCGGAATGCAATCAAACGATTAAAATATTGTAACCAAGTGTAGCCCATGCGGTATTGATAAACCGCAAATCACGGGCAAATAATAAAAACAAGGCCGTCTGAAACGTTTCAGACGGCCTTTCACATCATCAAAACAACGAATCCAACTGTTTGTTGCCGCCATCATGACTACTGGTAGGTGGCAAAGGCTTTTCTACCGGCTCGGACGGTGTTGCTTCATTCGTTTGTCTCCGCGTTTCGGCAGCACTAGGACTAGCACGTCGTGGCGCAGCATTATTACGCGGTACGCTGCCTCTATTATCCAGCGACAAATCACTGCTGGTTACCTGACGCTCCCGCATGTAATATTCACCGTTTTTAGTGACCATTCCTTCCGGGGCTTTCATGCCTGTTGCTTTCGTACCTTTCAGTGCAAAGCGCATGTACTCAACCCATACCGGCACAGCAATTGTACCGCCATAGCCTGCACGTCCCATGCTCTTCGGTTTGTCGAAACCGATATATACCGCCGTAACCACACTCGGATTGAAACCGATAAACCATGCATCTTTATTGTCGTTAGTCGTGCCGGTTTTGCCAGCAATATCCGAACGACCTAAAGCATTTGCACTGCGCGCCGTACCGGAACGCACCACATCCTGCATAATTTTATACATGATATACGCATTACGCGGATCAATTGCCTGCGGCGCATTTTCTCCAGCCACCAACGGCTGCATCTGCGCACGCAAGCGGCCTTGGCTGTCGTAAATCTTATCAATCACATGCGCCGATACGCGGTAACCGCCATTGGCAAATACAGCATAACCTTCTGCCATGCGCAACGGCGTGGTTTCACCGGTACCCAAGGCCATCGACAATGTTGGCGGAATTTCAGACGGCTTGAAGCCAAAACGCTGGATATATTGCTGCGCATAGTTCACACCAATCGACATTAAAATACGGATAGAAACCATATTTTTTGAAGCAGTCAACGCTTGGCGCAAAGTAATATAGCCCGAGTAGCGGCCGTCTGAATTTTTCGGTGTCCATACCGTGCCGTTAGGGCCTTTTCCCGGCAAGGAAATCGGCGCGTCATTCACTTGGGTTGATGCCGTCATACCTTTTGCCAATGCCGCAGAATACACGAATGGCTTGAACGTTGAACCCGGTTGACGCATGGCTTGAGTAGCACGGTTAAACGTTTTGCTGTGGTAATCATAACCGCCCACCAAAGCGCGTACTGCACCAGTTTGTGCATCCAACGATACCAGCGCACCTTGCAGCAGCGGCTCTTGAACCACACGCCAACTGTCACCGCTGCCTTTCACGCGGATAATCGAACCACGCCGAATACGGTCATCACCCATTTTTTTATTTTCTACTGCACGCGCAGCAAAACCTAATGCCGCACTATTCAACGTTACTTTACGGCCGCTTGGCAATTGAATCTGTACACTTTTCTTCGCCGTTTCCAACACCACTGCCGGCACCATACTGTCTACCGTATAAAGTGTGGAAAGATGCTGGCTGACCGCATCTTCCACATCATCCACTTTAGATAAATCAATAAAATTTTCCGCACCGCGATAGCTGCTGCCACGATCAAAATTGCGTAAAGCACGCCGCAACGCAGTCGTTGCCGCTTTTTGATGATCGGTACTGACAGTGGTATACACCCTAAAGCCCTGGGTGTAGGCATCTTCACCATATTTCTCATACAACTCTTGGCGGACCATCTCAGCTACATACAGTGCACTTTGGTCGATTTTCTGAACAAAACGCTCATAATGCAGTTCTTCTTTCAACGCCTGGTCTCGCTGCTGCATGGTGATCATGCCTTCTTCAAGCATATTATTCAAAATATATGCCTGACGGATTTTGGCCCGCTCCGGATTCACAATCGGATTGTATGCAGAAGGCGCTTTAGGCAAGCCCGCCAGCATGGTTGCTTCGGCCAAAGATAAATCTTTTACACTTTTGTTGAAATAGATTTGCGCCGCTGAAGTAAAACCATAGGAACGTTGACCCAAATAGATTTGATTGAAATACAATTCCAAAATCTGATCTTTACTCAGCGACTGTTCAATTTTATAGGCCAGTAATGCTTCGTTAAATTTACGGGTGAAGGTACGCTCGCTGCTCAAATAAAAATTTTTGGCAACCTGCTGTGTGATGGTACTCGCTCCTGATCGCACACCTCCTGCAACTAAGTTCCCGACCACGGCGCGGGCCACACCTATCACATCCACACCCCAGTGTTCGTAAAATCGTTTGTCTTCCGCCGCCACCACAGCATCTTTGAGCACCTTCGGAAACTCTTCGATTTTTGTAAATTCCCGACGCTCTTCACCATATAAACCAATTACCTCACCATCCGAGGAATAGACGGTAAGCGGCATTTTGGGTTGATAGTGCTGTAACGTGTCTAATGAAGGCAGCTTCGGATAAGTAACCAAAATTGCTATGGCAACCAGCCCAATACCAAAAAGCACCAATCCGAGGAGCAACCCAATACAAGTTGTTATAATCTTTTTAATCATGACCAATCAAATATTTTGCTAATGAAACGCAGTAAATCAAATTAAAATCAGTAAGTGGTTTTATCAAAAATTCACCTTCATGCTACCTAAGCACTCATTT
The DNA here is from genome assembly GCF_047839235.1 of Neisseria sp. CCUG17229. NCBI lineage: Bacteria > Pseudomonadati > Pseudomonadota > Betaproteobacteria > Neisseriales > Neisseriaceae > Neisseria > Neisseria sp. CCUG17229. Next base: position 515,778 of record NZ_CP181247.1, on the reverse strand, counting down.
GCAAGGTTAAAAAATTATTGCATTCCTATTCATAATACAGGGAATTTATCTTATGCGCTTGTTTAACAAAAACAAATCATTTTCTACAAAACCCACCTCATTGAATAATCACTCGGCCATCGGCATCGACATCAGCCAATATGCAATCAAGATGGTTCAATTATCCCTGTATAGTTTAAACCAAATCCAACTGGAAAAATATGTCATTACACAAATACCCCAAAATATTATTTATGGTAATACCATTCAAGATTACGAGCAACTTGTTACTTATTTGCAACATAGCTACACCCAACTGCGCACCTCTTGCAAAAATTTCGTTGCCGCTATTCCGCAAAGCACCGCAACCGTAGAAAAAATTATCTACAACCCGAAACAAACTGATTTAGATTTGGAAGATTTTGCTGAATCCGAAGTGTCCCAAATCGGTCCGGTTGAAGAGATGAACTACGACTACCAAGTAACCGGTACTTCCGTTTCCCCTGCCGGTCAGCACATGCTGCTGGTAGCTTCCAGAAAAGATGACATCGAACCGCGCATTGAGATGTTTGAAAATGCAGGTATGGGTTTGTCTGCCATGGATTTGGATTTATTGGCACAGCGCAATGCTTATGCCTATTGGATCAACCACCATGCGCCTGAATTGACCAATGAAAAAATCGCCGTATTCGGCATCTATGCCACACAAATGTATGCGCTGATTATGCAAAACGGTCAAATCCTCTACAAACAAGAAACACCGGTCAGCGCCGAACAATTAAATCAATTAATCCAGCGCACTTATCAGGTTACCGAAGAAAAAGCGGCGCAAATGATGGTAGCAGCAACCCAGCCATCAGATTACCAAACCCAAATTGCCGACCGTTTCAACGTGCAGGTTGCGCAAGAAGTGCAACGTGTCTTGCAGTTTTACTACACCACGCAAAACACGGAGACCTTCTCCAACGTCAAACATATTTTGCTCACAGGCGCACCTTCTCAGCAAAACGGTTTAGCCGAAAGCATTTTCTCGCAAACCAATACGCCGACCCAATGCGTTCATCCAGTAACCTACACTGAACGAAGCAGCAAAGTAGATTTACCACAATTACAAATAGATGCGCCATCATTAACCATGGCTTTCGGATTAGCTTTAAGGGGATTGTAATATGATTGAACTTATTAAAATCAACCTTCTTCCTTATCGGGAAGAGATTAGACAACGTAAAAAGCAACAGTTCAAAATATTAATGCTGACTGCCTTGCTGATTGGCCTGGGCTTATCAGCATTGACCTATTTGAGCATTAATGGTGCCATCGACAGCCAACAGGGCCGCAATGCATTCCTTGAGTCGGAAATCAAAAAACTGGATGACGATTTGGGCGAAATCAAAAAGCTGCAAGCAGAAAAAGAAAATTTCTTAGCCAAGAAAATCAAGGTTGAAGAATTGCAAGAAAAACGCTCTCAAGCAGCATATATTATTGATATGCTGAATGTTTTGACACCTGACAATACCTACCTGACTGCTTTGGAAGCTGAAAATCCGACTACTTATAAGGTAACCGGCCGTGCCATCAGCGACAACAAAATCGCCGTATTTATGCGCGCATTGCCAAGCACAGGTGTATTCACCCAACCTGAACTGTTAAGCATTAAAAAAGTAGAAAACTATCAAGAATTTACTCTGCGTGTCTTACTGACTCAAAATACCGCTCCTGTAGCCAACCTTACCGCTTCGGAAGCTACGCTTCAGACGACACCTGTACAGGAGGCAAAATAAATGGCCGCAAAGAAATTAAAAGACATCGATGTTCAAAACCTTTACTTGCTCAGCACACCTGCCAAACTGTTTTTGGCGGCACTGGCGATTTTAGCCATTTTGGTGATTGGCTATTTTGCTTTATTCAAAGGCCAATTAGAAACATTGGCACAACACGAAGAAACCGAAGTTAAGCTCAAGGAGACTTACACCAAGAAAAGTATTGAGGCTGCCAGCCTGAACAATCTGCAAGCTGAATTAACATCGATTCGCTCAGCATTCAATGTGTTGCTCAAACAATTGCCGACTGATGCCGAGATTCCAACGCTGATTCAAGAATTGCATCAGGCCGGCTCAACCAACGGTTTGCGCTTAGACAGCGTGTTGCCACAACCATCAGTACCTGATGGCCCTATTGAAAAGCTGCCTTATGAAATTGCGATTACCAGCAAATACAACCAAATCAGCCAGTTTACCCGTGATGTCGGCGAGCTTTCACGCATTATTACTTTGGAATCCTTGAAAATTACCCAATCAACAGAAGACAAAAACAGCAAAGACGGCAAAGGTGACTTACTCACTCTGAGTGCAACAGCGACCACCTATAAAGCACGCCCTGCCGAAGAATTTGCTGCCGAACAACAAGCAGCCGAAGAAGCCAAACAAAACGGCGATTCCGGTAAGCCACAAGAATAGAAAAAGTAATATAGGGAAATCATGAAAAATACTATCTTACTCCTAGGCGTTTTCAGCCTTGCGGCATGCACCCCGACTTATGATGATTTAAGTCAATGGATGACGCAAACCCGCGCCGATGCCAAGAAACACATTATTCCTTTTGAAGAACCGACTGTGACGCCACCTAAAGCGTATATTCCGCCAAGCTACTCCGGTCCGAACGCATTCGATTCTCGACGCTTGCAAAATTTGACTGTACGAACCGGCAGCAATGCACCTAACCTGCGCCGTACCAAAGAGACTTTAGAAGCCTTTAGCTTAGAAAATCTTCGCTATGTGGGCAGCTTGCGCAGCGGCAACCGTATTTCCGGCTTCATCCAAGCTGAAAATCACGTTTACACCGTTGTACCGGGGAATTACATCGGACAAAATTACGGTAAAATCCAACGGATTACCAAAGATAAAATCATCATTACCGAAATGGTTGAAGACAGCTACGGCAACTGGATTGACCGCATAGCCGAATTACCTTTACGCAGTCAATCCGACAGCCATAACCAGCCATCGACTACACTTTCGACAGCTTCACAAACCATACCTGTCAGTAAAAACATGCTGTCTGTGACCGATTAATCAATGGGGTTTATTTATGAGAATCAACTGTATGACAAAGCCCTTTGCCGCCCTCAACATGGTACTGGCTGTTCAGACGGCCTTTGCCGGCAACATTACCGATATCAATGTATCCGCTTTGCCAGATAATCAAAAAATCATCAAAATCCGTTTTGATCGCGACATTACCAGCCCTACCGGCTTTGTGACTTCTACACCTGCACGCATCGCCTTAGATTTTGCCAATACCAATATTCAATTATCCCAACCGGTATTGGAATATTCAGACCCTTTATTGAGCCAAATTACCGCGGCTCAGAATAAAGATTACGCCCGCATTTTGTTAGGCCTGAACAAAACCGGTCAATACAACACCGAAATCCGTGGTGACGAAGTATGGGTTTATGTCAGAGAAGCCGCTGATCAAAATGTAGCTGCACCCGCAGCCTCCTATTCGGCTCCCGCACCAGCCCCTACTCCTGCCGCAGCACGTGCTACTCAAGCCAGCCAAGTCGCCACCAGTGCCAATGTTGATTTCCGCAAAGGTTCGCGTAACTCTGGTGTTGTCGAATTATCAGCGCCTACCTTCTCAGGCAGCCCTGATGTGAAGCAAGAGCGTGACCGTGTGGTAATTACCTTAAAAAATCATCCTCTGCCCACTCAAGCACAACGCAATTTAGATGTAGGCGACTTCAATACACCGGTGCAAAACGTGACATTAAAACGCATTGGTAATGCAACACAATTGATTATCCGCACCAAAGGCAACTGGGACATCAACACCCAATCTGCTGCCGGTCGTCATACTTTTGAAATTGTGCCAAAAGCTGCCACGACTGAAAGCCGTAGCTTACGCAACCATGCCAACAAATCCTTCCGCGGCCACAAAATTTCTTTAGATTTCCAAGATGTAGAAGTCCGTACTATTTTGCAAATTTTGTCTAAAGAATCAGATGTGAATATCGTGGCCAGCGATACGGTTAACGGTAAAATGACTTTATCATTAAAAGATGTGCCTTGGGATCAGGCATTGGATTTGGTGATGCAGGCACGTAATTTAGATATGCGTCGCCAAGGCAATATCATCAATATCGCTCCGCGCGATGAATTGTTGGCTAAAGACAAAGTGTTCTTGCAAGCGGAAAAAGAGCTTGCTGAATTAGGCCCATTGTTGTCACAAACCTTCCAACTGAAATACAAAAATGTTGAAGAATTCCGCAAAATTCTGCGTTTAGAAGAAAACAATAGTCATAACAGCCGTACCAAAAGCAATACTTTGCTGAGTACCCGTGGCAGCGCATTAATTGATTCTGCCACCAATACCTTAATCATCAGTGACAACCACAGCGTCATTGAGAAGTTCCGCCGATTAATCGCCGAACTCGATGTTCCTACACGCCAAGTTATGATCGAAGCTCGGATTGTAGAGGCCGATGAAAGCCTTTCTCATGATTTGGGCGTCAAATTTGGTTATCATGGTGTCAGAGGACGCAATACTTGGGGCTCAAATTTAGGGAATACTCATTCTGTTTTGGCGTTGAATCCCAATATCAACCTACCGATCACCCATACCCCAACTACATCCATTGCTCTAGTTCGCTCACTTTCTTCTGGTGCGCTAGGCTTGGAATTAGCCGCAGCAGAAAGCCAGAATAAAAGCAAAACCATTTCCAACCCCCGCATCCTGACGCAAGACCGTCAAGAAGCCTCTATTGAATCGGGTACGGAAATTCCTTATCAAGAAGCCACTTCGAGCGGTGCGACCTCTGTATCCTTCAAAAAAGCCGTATTAGGTCTGACGGTCACACCGAATATTACGCCCGATGGTCAAATTATTATGGCAGTCAACATCAATAAAGATACCCCTTCACCCTGTACGGTAGATTCATTAAATACCATGTGTATCAGCACCAAAAGCCTGAACACACAAGCCATGGTAGAAGATGGCGGCACCTTGATTGTGGGCGGTATTTACGAGGAAGAAAATTCCAATACGGTCAACAAAGTACCTTTATTGGGTGACATTCCGGTAGTGGGCAACTTGTTCAAATCACGTAGCCGCAATGAAGCGCGCCGTGAATTGCTGGTTTTCATCACGCCGCGCATTATGGATAGCGTAGGCAACAACTTGCGCTACTAATCCTGCCAAACGGGCATACATATTCTCAAATGTATGCCCGTTTTAATATTTCCTTGCGTAAAAAATGAGAAACATTCAGGATAAAACATTTTCCTGCCAATTTCGTATAGAATGCCGCTATTATGGAAAAAATCAACGGCAACTTAATTTTTATCGGGCTGATGGGCGCCGGCAAAACCACTTTGGGCAAACACATCGCCCAAATGCTCGACCGCCCTTTTTACGACAGCGACCATGAAATCTGCGTGGCTTCCGGTGTCTCTATTCCGACTATTTTTGAAATGGAAGGCGAACAAGGTTTTCGTGACCGTGAAAGCAATATGCTCAAAAAGCTGTGCGCCTTAGAAAATATCGTTTTATCTACCGGCGGCGGCGCGCCTTTGCGCGAAGAAAACCGCAAATGCTTAAGAGAACACGGCACCGTCATTTATCTGCACACCCGCCCGGAAATTTTATTGGAACGTACCCGCTACGACACCAATCGTCCCTTGTTGCAAGTTGAAGACCCGTTGGCCAAGCTGCAAGAGCTATACGACATTCGCGACCGCATCTACCGCGAGACCGCCCATCTGGTCATTGAATCAGAGCACTATCAAAAAACCGTCAACCGCCTGCTCAATGCCCTGCAAGCCGGTTAACACAGATGGCAATTCTAGTCGTTTTAAAATAGAAATCAGACAAAGCAACAGCAGCCTCCTTGTACAGCTAAATACATCAGCGCGAACAACACTGTATTATTTCTATTTTAAACATATATTACGGCAAAGGCCGTCTGAAAACAGGTTTCCTCATGCTTTCAGACGGCCTTTCTCGTCAACCGACACACCGTAGGAATCATCATGCACACCCTAAGCGTTCAAACCCCTTCGCATCAATATCCGATTTTCATCGGCCAAAACCTACTGGCGCAAGCTGATGAACTGTTGCAGCCTTATTTGACCCAAAAAGCCGCCATCATCACCAATGAAACCATTGCCCCGCTGTATTTAAAAAGCTTTCAGACGGCCTTAGACAAACTTGGCATCGCGCATTTCAGCATTATTCTCCCCGATGGCGAAGAACACAAAAACTGGCAAACCCTAAACCTAATTTTTGATGGCCTGATGCAAAATCGTGCGGAACGCAAAACCACCTTAATCGCATTGGGTGGCGGCGTGATTGGCGATATGGTCGGTTTCGCTGCAGCCACTTACCAACGCGGTGCACCGTTTATCCAAGTGCCGACTACCTTGTTAAGCCAAGTGGATTCTTCCGTCGGCGGCAAAACGGCCATCAACCACCCCTTGGGTAAAAACATGATTGGCGCGTTTTACCAGCCACAAGCCGTACTCGCCGATCTAAGCACGCTGCAAACCTTGCCGCAGCGCGAATTATCTGCCGGTATGGCTGAAGTGGTGAAATACGGAGCGCTGGGCGATACCGATTTCTTCGCTTGGTTAGAGCAAAATATGCCCGATTTAATGGCGCAACATCCAGAAAAACTGGCACAAGCAGTTTATCATTGCTGCAAAATGAAAGCCGACATCGTGGCACAAGACGAAACCGAACAAGGCATCCGTGCATGGCTCAATCTAGGCCACACTTTCGGCCATGCGATTGAAGCCGAAATGGGCTACGGCGTTTGGTTACACGGAGAAGCCGTCGCTGCCGGCACAGTCTTAGCCGCCCGCTTATCAGAACAGCTGGGCAACACCACCGCTGCCGATACCCAACGCATCGCCGCCTTGCTGCAAGCCGCCAAACTGCCTGCCGCACCGCCGCAGTTTGCCTTTGAAAAATGGATTGAACACATGAGCCACGACAAAAAAGTCAGCAGCGGCGTGATGCGTTTTATCGGTTTAAGACGCCTAGGCGAAGCCAATATTACCGAAATCACCGATATGGCTATTCTTGAGCGCACATTACAGCCTTATTTGTAAGCGAGATTGAATGATGAAGGGGGCCGTCTGAAAGATTGATCTGTTCAACCCTTTCAGACGGCCTCAAGCTATATTCCGATTCACGCTAACCATAGCACCACAAAGCTATTGAAATCCCTGGTCTGATATACCATAATCTAATGTCTCGCTCTCACATTCATAAAGGCTTTGCCCATGTGCCAACTGCTCGGCATGAACTGTAACACTCCTACCGACATCACATTTTCGTTTGAAGGTTTCAGACGGCGTGGCGGCATCACCGACCACCACGCAGACGGTTTTGGCATCGGCTTTTTTGAAGGCAAAGGCATCCGCCTGTTTCATGACGACAAACCGAGTGCCAATTCCCCTGTGGCCGATTTGGTGCGCGATTATCCCATCAAATCAGAAAATGTCATCGCACACATCCGCAAAGCCTCCCAAGGCCAAACTTCGCTCGCCAATACGCATCCGTTTGTGCGTGAAATGTGGGGCGAATATTGGCTGTTTGCCCATAATGGCCATCTGATTGATTTTGCACCGGAACAAAGCAATTTTTACCGCGCTGTCGGCTGCACTGATTCAGAACGTGCTTTTTGTTATATTCTCAACCGCTTACGTCAGCAATTTAGCGAGAAGCCTGATGAAGCCACTTTATTTGCCGCCATCAGCGAATTAACCCACGAGATTCGCACCTACGGCTTGTTTAATTTTGTGATGTCCAACGGCGATTGCCTGTTTGCCCATGCCAGCACTTTGTTGCACTATATCGTGCGCAAAGCACCATTTGGCCAAGCCCGTTTGTTAGATGATGATGTGATGATCGATTTTGCCGAAGTGACCACGCCCAACGATAAAGTGGCCGTCATCGCCACGCTGCCGTTGACCCGCGACGAAACTTGGCACCAATTGGCGGTGAATGAATTGGTGATGTTCCACCAAGGCGATATTGTCCGCTCCGACAAACCGCATACTGCCATTTACATGAGTGTGGAAGAGGGGTTGGCGCTGGCGCGTGCCGTCGGCGTGTCTTGCTAAAAATAGTTTGATTGACAAAGGCCGTCTGAAACGTTTCAGACGGCCTCTGCTATGCTTTTCCGCTATACGGATATGCGGCTATCAGTTACAATATCTATTTACAAACAAACGATTTAGCTGCATATGAAATGTCCGTTTTGCCAACACGCCAACACACAGGTTACCGACTCGCGCCTGCTGGAAGAAACCAACAGCATCCGCCGCCGCCGCCGCTGCGTGTCTTGCGGACAGCGCTTCAGCACCTTTGAAACGGTTGAAATGCGTATGCCGCAAGTGTTAAAAACCAACGGCAGCCGCGTCAATTTCAACCCGCACAAGCTCCACACCAGCCTTTCCCGCGCCCTGCACAAACGCCCTGTTACTCCGGAAAAAATCGACGAAACCGTTGCCCTGATTGAGCAGCGGCTGTATCAATTGGGCAAAAAAGAAGTGCCATCACAACTGGTCGGCGAAATGGCGATGGAAGAATTGGCCAAAATCGACCAAGTGGCCTATGTGCGCTTTGCTTCGGTTTATAAAAGTTTTAATGATGTTTCGGAATTTACCCAAGCAATTGCTACCTTGCCACAATCCCAGCAAGCTGAATAAGGCCATCTGAAACCATTTGACCATGAGAAGACAATGAGTCATCAACATGAATACAAAATTTTTACTGTCTATCCTTGTTTTACTATTGCTGAGTGCGTGCAATAAAGTCAGCGAAACGCCTGCCCCAGCCGCTGCTTCTGAACCAATGGCTTCAGCAACTTCTGCCGCGTCTGTGCCGATGGTAAAAGAAAACACCGTGCAAGAGTTAAACAGCAAAGACAGTAAAATCCGCATCATGATTGAAAATACTCAATTTACTGACGTGATTGACGATCAGAATTTACATCCCGAAGGCATTTCGGCTGATGAGCTGACCTTGCTGCAACGCGACAACACTTCCGGCATCACGCTCTATACCGCCAACTTGGGCAAAGCCAAAACCGATGCCAAAGCTTATTTCACCCATTTAAAAGAAACCCTTCAGTCCGCCAAGGGCATGGATAATATGCGTGTGGGCATTGCGACTGACAACCGTATGAACTACCGTTTCAGCCAACCTACTGAAGACGGCAACACACTCTCTGAAAACTGCATTGCCATTCACGAAACCAATATTTATACCGTATGCGCCAGTTCGACTACCGCTTCTACCGAGCAACTGGCTTTCGTCTTAAAAGACGTCAATTTAATCAAATAAAGGCGGTCTGAAATGTTCAGCAACACCGATATCCAGATGATGCAAAACGCCCTTGCCCTTGCCCGGCTGGGGCGTTTTTCCACTTCCCCCAACCCTCGCGTCGGCTGCGTCATTGCACACGGCGGGCAGATTGTCGGCCAAGGCTACCATGTCAAAGCAGGCGAACCGCATGCCGAAGTACATGCCTTGCGGCAGGCCGGTGGCATGGCACAAGGTGCAACCGCCTATGTCACGCTCGAACCCTGCAGCCATTATGGCCGCACACCCCCTTGCGCCAAAGCCTTAATCGAAAGCGGTGTGACACGTGTGGTCGCCGCCATGACCGACCCCAATCCTTTGGTAGCCGGAAAAGGTTTGGCCATGCTGGCCGCAGCAGGCATTCAAACCGAAAGCGGCTTGCTGGAACGTGAAGCGCGTGAATTAAACCGTGGTTTTTTGTCCCGCATCGAGCGCAACCGCCCTTATGTACGGCTCAAATGCGCCGCCAGTCTTGACGGCAAAACCGCACTTTCAGACGGCCAAAGCCAATGGATTACCGGCGATGCAGCACGAAACGACGTGCAGCAAATGCGCGCCGAAAGCTGCGCTATACTCACCGGCATCGGCACGGTACTGGCAGACAATCCGCGCTTAAATGTACGCGCATTCCCTACCCTGCGCCAACCTGTCCGCGTGGTGTTAGACAGCCAATTGCGTACACCTTTAAACAGCCATTTGGTTTCAGACAGCCAAAGTCCTACCCTGATTGTTACTTTGGTTGAGGATGAAACACGTTGGCAGCCCTATTTGGCTCATCCGCATATCGATATTGTCAGGCCGTCTGAAAGCATGGGCGAACGCATCGATTTAAAGCAAGTCTTGGCCATCTTGGCCGAAAAAGGCATTGGCGAATTGATGATTGAAGCCGGCACCACACTCAACACCAGTTTTTTACAGGCTGATTTGGTGGACGAAATTGTCTTGTACCAATCGCCTAAAATCTTAGGCAACCCGGGTAAAATGCTGTTTGATTTTGATGAGCAGCCTGAAGCATTAAGAAACCCTGCCCGATGGGAAACCAAACATATAACTTTATTGAATTCGGATTTAAAATGGGTGTTATCCCGCGCTTAATAATAGCGAACCCTAAATATATTTAGAATACTGATGACAAAAAATCGTTATAATTCTCCAGTATTATTGTATCGAAACAGCCGATGGATAACCTTCCCAATATACTCATGACTCACGGTATACTGGAAAACTGAGCAAAATCAAATCCCCAGAAGTTGATATAAGCCAACAGCTATCCTCCGCTTAAATAAAGTGACTGTTTAATTGCCGGGTTCATGATGAAAAATATTACTATTCAAAAGTTTGCCGATAAAACCGCCAAAATCGGTATTGTCGGTTTGGGTTATGTCGGTCTGCCACTGATGCTGCGTTATGTTGATATCGGTTATCACGTATTGGGCTTCGATATTGATGAAACCAAAGTCAACAAATTAAACAAAGGCGAAAGCTACATCGAGCACATCCCTTCTGAAAAAATTGCAGCCGCCAGTCAATCTTTGTTTGAAGCGACTACAGATTTCTCACGCATTGGTGAAGCAGAAGCCGTGATCTTGTGTGTACCGACACCATTGAACAAATACCGCGAACCGGATATGAGCTATGTGATCAACACCACCAACGCGGTTAAACCTTACCTGCGAGAAGGCCAAGTGTTGTCTTTGGAATCAACCACCTATCCTGGCACCACCGAAGAAGAACTGTTGCCACGCGTAGAGGAAGGCGGCCTGAAAGTCGGCGAAAACATATTCCTGGTTTACTCTCCGGAACGTGAAGACCCGGGCAACCCTAACTTTGAAACCCGCACTATTCCTAAAGTGATTGGCGGCCATACTCCGGCTTGTTTGGAAGTCGGTAAAGCCTTGTATGAACCGGCTATTGATAAAGTTGTGCCGGTAAGCTCAACCAAAGCTGCTGAATTGACCAAGCTTTTGGAAAACATTCACCGTGCCGTTAACATCGGTTTGGTAAACGAAATGAAAATTGTCGCCGACAAAATGGACATCGACATTCATGAAGTCATTGCTGCCGCTGCGACCAAACCTTTCGGCTTCGTTGCCTACTATCCGGGCCCGGGCTTGGGCGGCCACTGCATCCCGATCGATCCATTCTACCTGACTTGGAAAGCACGCGAATACGGTGTCAACACCCGCTTTATCGAGCTGGCCGGCGAAGTAAATTCATACATGCCTGACTATGTCATCGAAAAAGTAAGCTTAGGTCTGAACGAACGCAACCGCTCAATCAAAGGCAGCAAAATCTTAATTTTGGGCATTGCCTACAAGAAAAATGTAGACGACATGCGTGAAAGCCCTTCTGTAGAAATTATGGAGCGGTTAGCCAAGCTGGGGGCAGATATTGCTTATGCTGATCCGCACGTGCCTAAGTTCCCACATATTCCAGAACACATCCACTTCGACTTGCAGAGTACGTGTTTAACACCTGAAAATATTGCCCGATTCGATTGTGTGGTATTAACCACAGATCATGACAAATTTGACTACCCCATGATTGCCGAACATGCACAATTAATTGTGGATACACGCGGGAAATTCCCCGTCAATCATCCGAATGTAATCAAAGCTTGACTTAATCTGCGCAAAAGAGCCGGCTGCCTTCGTTCCAGTCGGCTTTCTTCGTGTCACAGCCGGATAAAAGAACAACGCCTAATTCGCCATATTGTTTGTATTTTGTTCCCCACAATTACAAACAACTTTCTGAAACACCTAACTTATGAATGTTCAAAAAATTTTAGGGTATGCACTCGGCCCTATGGGCAGCGCTGTACTAGGATTAATTTTACTGCCTGCTATTTCTTGGTATTTCCCTGCAGAAGATATCGGCCGTATTGCTTTATTGCAAACCTTGGCAAGTCTGGCTATTTTAATCTTCGGACTCGGCTTGGATCAGGCATATATCCGTGAATACTGTAACATTGACAACAAGTCTGCCCTATTGAAAACCTTAGCCTTTCCACCACTGCTTTTTATGATTGCCGTGAGTATTATGTTAATGCTATGGGATATATCTTGGTTATCTGAAATGATTTTTTCGATTCAAGATAAAACATTGGGATTTTTATTTTTACTATTTCTTGTTACTACTTTATTGACTCGGTTTCTTGCTTTAATTTTAAGAATGAAGGAACAAGCATTGGCTTTTTCCTTAAGCCAGTTAACCCCAAAATTACTCATTTTACTGTTTACCCTTACTTATATTGCATTCAATATTCAGGCCGATACCACCAGTTTAATTTTTTTCTATACTTTTTCACAAGTATTAACTGTCTTAGTATTACTCTTTCAGACAAAAAACGACCTTGCCTCTGCCCTGCATGCAAAATGGTCGCCTACCCTCTACCGCATTGGGATACGCTATGGCCTGCCTTTAGTTTTTGGTAATTTAGCCTACTGGGGGCTGACTTCTATTGACCGTTTTATATTACAAAAAACAGTAGGTTTAGCACAATTGGGCATCTATTCGATGGCAATCAGCTTCGGTGCTATTGCTTTAATTTTTCAAAGTGTTTTTTCAACTATTTGGGCACCAATGGTATTCAAGTGGGTAAAAGAAAATAAGAATCTCCAAAAAATTAATGATATTGCGCACTTAATCACTGTGTTAGTGTGCGCCGCCATCTGTATTATCGGCATTATGTCGCCGTTGATTTCTTTGATGCTTCCCGAAGAATATGCAACGGTACAGTTTATTTTACTTTCAACCATAATGTTGCCGGTATTCTATACTTTAACTGAGGTAAGTGGCATCGGATTGAACATTATTAAAAAAACATGGCTAATCACACTTGTCCACATTCTTTGCCTGCTGATCAATCTATGTCTTTTGTACTATTTGGTGCCTAAATTAGGGGCAAAAGGTGCCGCAATGGCCAATGCTGTTTCTTTTTGGCTATTTTTTATGGTTAAAACTGAGCTTTCGTCTTATTTATGGCAACCTTTACAACGTAATAAAATTTATCTCACCATGGGATTTTTGCTTATGTTATGTCTGAGTTATACATTTTATGGTACCAAAGACAATTACCCATTTTTTGTCCTGGCCTGGCTATGTCTCTTCATCATTACAATCTGGACACATAAAGCTCTCTTAAAGATTCATTTAAAACAATTAATAAACTGGATTTATTCAAGGGCTGCCTGAATGATATCGTTCTCATCCAACTTGAAAACAGATAGGTCGGAGTATATTAATACCGAACATTTTATTGGACTCAAAAAAAGATATTTTTACGCTTTTAATTTGATGATTTAAGTGTTAAATATCACAGAAACATAGTTATTAAAATCGCAAATAATATACCATTTGCCTGCTCTCTCAATCATTCACTGGAAATATGATGAAAATTATTCTGACAACCTCTATGTCGGGCTTAGGCGGTACTGAAAACGCCACCTTCCGATTGGGCCGTTTATTGCACAGCCGTGGCCATGACGTGCTCTTGGCTTCTTCAGACGGGCCGTTAATTCAAGAAGCGCAAGAATCAGGTATCAAATGGCAACCTATCGACTTCTATCAAGGCGGTAAAAAAGGCTACATTAAAGCCATGTTTGCCTATATTAAAATGTTGAAACGAGAGCAACCTGACATCATTCATTGCCAAATGGCACGCATTGTCCCTGCTTGCGCTGTTGCGGCCAAAATTGCCTCACCTCAAACCAAAGTGTTTTACCATGCCCGCGGTTTGGATCCGCAAACCTACCCTAAAATTGCCAAACTGTTTGATAAATTAGGCGTATACATCATTGGCAACTGTAAGCACGAGCAAGAAAAATTAATTCGTCATGGTTTCCCGGCCAACCGAATCACCTATACCTATAATGCGTTGCATAAAGTAGGTGATTTGCCTGAAAAAACAGCAAAAAACTACATTATGCTGGGAACGCTTTCGCGCTTGGATACCGTTCGTGCCGTACATTTAATGTTGGACATCTTCAAAAAAATGGTTGACCGTGGTTTACCTGTCCGCCTAAACGTAGCCGGTATCGGTGAAGAAATGGAAAACCTGCAAGCGCAGGCAAAGCGTCTGGACATCGACGACAGAGTCACGTTTTTAGGGGGGGTACGTGATTTGACTGCATACTTCAAAGAAATCGATATTCTGGTGAATACACCACACTGCATAGGCGATCATGGCGCAGGCGTCGGCAACAATATTTTGGAATCAGGCTTATATGACACACCGGTTGTTACCTATAATATGGCCGGCATTTCTGAAATGGTCATCAACGGCAAAACCGGCTACTGCATTCCTTTTGGTGCGGAAGAAGCATTTATCGAAGCGGTTGCCGAGCTGGTACGAAGTCGAGAATTACGAGATGAAATGGGTAAGGCATTGCATAAACATGTTGCCCATCTGTGTTCTGATGACGAAATTTACCGCACCACTATGGCTGCGTACAACATGTAAGGCCGTCTGAACAATGAACATTACCATTGTTGCCCCTTATTGCTCTTTACCTAGCGAGCCACATTTCAACCGCTTTTGGTATTTGGCAGAATTATTATCGCAAAAGCACGATGTATTGCTGATTACCAGCAATTTTAAGCATTACGACAAATCTTTCAGACGGCCTGAAGATGCCGAAGCATCCTCACAAGGCCGTCTGAAAGTGATGTTGATGAAAGAAAGTGGTTATCAAAAAAACGTTTCATTGGATCGCCTAAAAAGTCACCATGTATTCGTGAAAGCATTTGAGCAATGGTTGGCACAATGCCAACCTGGCGAACAAAACGTCGTGTTCTCTGCTTATCCATTGATTGCCACCAATCTTTTGTTAGGCAAGCATAAAAAACGTTTAGGTTACAAGCTGATTATTGACGTGCAAGATGTATGGCCGGAATCATTCTCATCGGTTATTCCTTTCTTGAAAAAAATTCCGCACAACTTTTTGCCTTTTGCTTCAAGAGCCAATCAAGCTTATCGCTACGCCGATGGCTTGGTTGCCGTATCACAAACTTATCTGGATCGTGCAAAAGAGGTAAACCCGAATGTGCCCGGTGAAGTAGTTCATATCGGTGCAGACTTTCCTAAGCTCGATACCGCAGTCGCAAAAGACTTTGGTAACGACAAAACACGTTTTTTCTACTTAGGCACATTGAGTTTCAGCTATGACGTAGCAACAGTCTGCCAAGGTGTACAGAAGCTGTTGGATCAAGGTGAAAATGTTGAACTGCATATCATGGGCGGCGGACCTGATTTAGAGAAGCTAAAGCAATATGAAAATGCTTCGATTAAATTTTATGGCTACATCCCTTATGCAGAAATGATGTCCGTTGCTAAAGGTTGTGATGTTGCAGTGAATGCCATTCATTCATATGCCATGCAATCGATTACCAACAAACTGTCGGATTATATGGCTTTACAAAAGCCTATTCTAAACAGTCAAGTAAACGATGAAGTTGCAGAAGTTTTACAGCTGCTTCCTCACGCCAACTATCGCTCAGGCGATGTAGAAAGCTTTGTACAGGCCGCACAAAAAATCTTATTGCATAAAAACGACCCTGTGCAATCTGAAGAAATTATCTGCCGCTTCAAGCGCAATATTTCCTACCAAAGAATTGTCCGCCTTATTGAAAGATTAGGTCATGAATAAACTGATTAAACGCCTATTCGACATTGTTGCTTCGGCAGCCGGCTTAATTATTTTGTCACCGGTATTCTTGATTTTGATTTATCTCATCAAGAAAAATTTGGGTTCGCCGGTATTTTTTACCCAAGAGCGCCCGGGCGAAAACGGTAAACCGTTCAAAATGATTAAATTTCGCTCCATGCGCGATGCCATTGATGCCAACGGCAATCCACTCCCTGACAGCGAACGGTTGACCCCGTTCGGACGCAAATTGCGTGCCACCAGTCTCGATGAACTCCCCGAGCTTTGGAATGTCTTAAAAGGCGATATGAGTCTGGTAGGCCCACGTCCGCTGCTGATGAGCTATTTGCCTTTATACAATGATTTCCAAAACCGCCGCCATGAAATGAAACCGGGCGTTACCGGCTGGGCTCAGGTAAATGGCCGCAATGCATTGTCATGGGATGAGAAATTTGCCCACGATATTTGGTATATCGACAATTTCAGCCTTTGGCTGGACATCAAAATCTTATTTTTAACGGTTAAGAAAGTATTGATCAAAGAAGGCATTTCCGCTGATGGAGAAGCCACTATGCCATTTTTCACAGGAAATAACACCAATGAAAAAAATAATGTACTGATTTTATCTGCCGGCCGCCGTGTTGAGCTGGTTCAAGACTTTAAAACCGAAGCCGCTAAATTTGAAGGTGACATCAAAGTATTCACAACAGATATGTTCCCGCACATGTCATCGGCTTGTCATGTTTCAGACGGCTCATTTGTGGTACCGGCCATCAAAGCCAATGATTACATCGACAGCATTTACCAACTGGCCGTTGAACACAACATCGGCTTGATTATTCCGACCATCGATACCGAATTGCAAAAGCTGGCCGATGCCCGTGCTCGTTTTGAAGAAGCCGGTATTCACATCATTGTATCGGACAGCGCTCTGATTACCTTATGTCGTGATAAGCGCAAAACTGCTGATTTGTTTGCCCAATACGGCATTCAATCCCCAAAAATTTACGACCGTGATAACTTAACCCTGCCCTGCTTCGTCAAACCTTATGACGGCAGCCGCGCCATTGGTGCCAAACGTATTGATACTCAAGCAGATATTTCTGAAGAGATGATGGCCGATCCTAAATTAATGTTCTGCCAACTCATCGATATCGTCAATGAATTCAAAGAATTTACCGTTGACATGTATTACGACAATCAAGGCTGTCTGAAATGCGTGATTCCACGTGAGCGCTTGGAAGTGCGTACCGGTGAAGTCAGCAAAGGCATTACCCGTCGCAATCACTTATATGATGTATTGGTTGAAAAAATGGCGGTATTGGAAGGTGCGCGCGGTTGTATCACTGCTCAATTTTTCTACAACGACCAAACCGAAGAATTTTACAGCGTCGAAATCAACCCACGCTTCGGCGGTGGTTTCCCGCTGACCTATGCGGCCGGTGGCAATTATCCCGGCTGGCTGATTCAAGAATACTTGATGGATCAGGAAATTTCCTTTTTCGACCAATGGGAAAACAACCTGATGATGCTGCGCTACGATGCCAAGGTACTGGTTCATGAAAATCAATAATCCTCAAAACGCAGTATTGGTGTTCGATTTAGATGATACCTTATATTCAGAATACGACTATAAAGTGTCCGGCATTCAATCCGTGATTCAAACCATTGCCACACTTTATCCTGAATACGATGCACATTCTTTAGAATCTGCTATTGATTATCAGGATAAGAACTGGCTGGATGTCATCTGTACTCAATGCCGTCTGAATGATTCGGAAAAACAAACTTTATTATGGCAATACCGATTACATAAACCGGTTATCAAGCCTTATATGGATTACGAATCGCTAAAGAATCTCACCCAATATTTTGCTGCGACCGCATTGATTACGGATGGCCGCAGCATGACCCAGTGCCTCAAATTAGAAGCGCTTGGCCTCATGGATTTATTTGCAGATATTCTGATTTCGGAATCTTTTCAATCAGAAAAGCCCAACCCCGAACGCTTTGCCTATCTGCAAAATAAATATGGTAAAAACCATCAATTCATTTATGTGGGCGACAATATTAAAAAAGACTTTATTACCCCTAAAGAAATGGGCTGGCTTACGATTGGGCTGAAAGGTTCTGAACACAATATTCATCAGCACAAATCTGACGATTTTGATGCCGCATACCACCCACATTTTTGGATTGAGTCTTTAACCGATTTAAAAAAGCACTTCGGCATTTAATCGGCACTGTTTATTTAAGAAATTCCACCAGCCTTTTTTTCAGGAAAAGCAAATGCTTAATACCTCTCTCTCTCCATGGCCCAGCTTCACCCAAGAAGAAGCAGATGCAGTATCACGCGTGCTGCTGTCAAACAAAGTCAATTATTGGACTGGCACCGAATGCCGCGAATTTGAAAAAGAATTTGCCCAATATATCGGAACCGAATATGCCATTGCATTATCAAATGGCACGGTGGCATTGGATGTTGCACTTAAAGCCATGGACATTGGCGCAGGCGATGATGTGATTGTGACGTCACGTACCTTCTTGGCTTCCGCCTCTTCGATCGTCACTGCGGGCGCCAATCCGGTGTTTGCCGATGTTGACTTAAACAGCCAAAACATCAGCGCTGAAACCATTAAAGCCGCACTGACACCGAATACTAAAGCCATTATCGTGGTGCATTTGGCCGGTATGCCTGCCGAAATGGACGACATCATGGCTCTGGCGGCAGAACACAAATTGTGGGTGATTGAAGATTGCGCGCAAGCACACGGTGCCAAATACAAAGGCAAATCAGTCGGCTCTATCGGCCATGTCGGTGCATGGTCGTTCTGCCAAGACAAAATCATGACCACCGGCGGCGAAGGCGGCATGGTTACCACCAACGATAAAGATTTGTGGAGCAAAATGTGGTCGCACAAAGACCACGGCAAAAGCTACGATGCCGTTTACCACCGCGAACATGCACCGGGTTTCCGTTGGCTGCATGAGTGCTTCGGCACCAACTGGCGTATGATGGAAATGCAAGCTGTCATCGGACGTATTCAAATCAAACGCATGCCGGATTGGACAGCCAAACGTCAAGCCAATGCCGAACAATTAACGCAATCATTCCGTAAATTCAGCAGCATCCGTTTAGTTGAAGTTGCCGATTACATCGAACATGCACAGTACAAATATTATGTTTTCGTCAAACCGGAAAACTTGAAAGAAGGTTGGACACGCGATCGCATTGTCAATGAATTGAATGCACGCAACGTGCCGGCTTATCAAGGCAGCTGCTCGGAAGTATATTTGGAAAAAGCCTTTGAAGGCACGCCGTGGCGCCCGAAAGAACGTTTGAAAAACGCCGTTGAATTGGGCGAAACCAGCTTGATGTTCTTGGTACACCCAACTTTAACTATAGAAGAAATGGCTTTTTGCTGCCACAATATTGAACAAATCTTAGCAGAAGCGACTGCATAAATATTTATTTCATAAATATTTATTTATTGATATCTTTACTTTAGACATACCAAAATGAATTTGGAAACCCTGTTAGCTCTACCCCGCAGCATTAAAAAGGCATTCTTTGTCATTTATGACCTGGTCGTCCTATTTATTGCTTTTTGGTTTACCCAAAGCTTGAAATTCAACCATTCTGACGAATGGCTCAACATCATTAACTGGCCTGCTTTTCTCGTAACCGCGGTACTGAGCATCACCATTTTTATCCGTTTAGGCCTCTATCGTGCAGTCACCCGTTATGTCAGCACCCGTGTATTGACGACCGCAATGGCCGGCAGTACTTTTTCAGCTGTCATCTTCTTTACCAGCATCCTGATTTTTGAGCATAGATTTACATTTGCATTGCCACTGGTTTACTTCCTGCTCGTTGTCGTACTAATCACCAGCTCACGTATTACACTGCGGGCAGTCTTATCTGAACGCCATACTAAAAAAATGAGCCCGGTTATTATTTACGGAGCAGGCAGTTCGGGACGTCAATTACTGGAGGCCATCAAACAAGTCCGTGAATACCATGCAGTTGCTTTTGTGGATAACGACAAAAGTATTCAGCATAATATGATTTATGATTTAACGGTTTATGCGCCACATGAAATCCAATCTCTAATCAGCCGTTACGGTGTCGAAAAAATCTTATTGGCCATACCGCATGCAACCCAGAAAGAACGCAAGGCCATTATCAAACATTTAGAACAATATAAATGTGAAGTTTTGACGATTCCCAGTATGAAAGATTTGGTCGACGGCAAAATCAATGTCGGCTCATTGAAAAAAATCTCAGTTGTTGATTTATTAGGTCGCGATCCTGTCGAACCGCACGCTGAATTGATGTGTGCAGATATTACCGGCAAAGTCGTCATGGTCACCGGTGCCGGCGGTTCGATTGGTTCGGAGTTATGCCGACAAATTTTACAGTGCGCCCCCACTAAATTATTGCTGCTTGAACTATCTGAGTTTTCTTTATATAACATCCATCAAGAACTCAATGAAAAACAAAAAGAAACCGGCTCTCCTTTTGAAATACTACCGCTATTGGGCTCAGTACAAAACAAAGAGCGCCTGTTAAGCATCATGCGCGCCTACCAAGTCGAAACCGTTTACCATGCTGCAGCATATAAGCATGTGCCGATGGTTGAATTCAATACCATCGAAGGCATTCAAAACAATATTTTCGGCACCCTCTTCTGCGCACAAGCGGCAATTGAAGCTAAGGTCGATACTTTTGTTCTGATTTCAACCGACAAAGCCGTGCGTCCGACCAACACCATGGGCGCCAGCAAACGCATGGCCGAACTATGCCTGCAGGCTTTGGCTGCCGAACCAAACCAGCATACCCGTTTCTGTATGGTGCGTTTTGGAAACGTATTGGGCTCATCCGGTTCAGTGGTACCTGTATTTGAAAAACAAATTGCAGCCGGCGGCCCGATTACCCTCACCCACCAAGACATTACCCGCTACTTCATGACCATCCCGGAAGCAGCACAACTGGTGATTCAGGCAGGAGCAATGGGCAAAGGCGGTGATGTGTTTGTGTTGGACATGGGCGAATCGGTCAAAATCATTGACCTTGCCAAGCAAATGATTAATCTGAGCGGCTTGAAGATTAAAGATACCTTACACCCTGAAGGTGACATTGCCATCAAAATTACCGGTTTGCGTCCGGGTGAAAAACTGTATGAAGAACTGCTGATCAGTGATGAAGTACAAAAAACCTCTCACCCCCGCATCATGACTGCTAATGAAATCATGTTATCTTGGGCGCAATTATCCGATATCCTGACACGCATGGAATCTGCCTGTCGGGACATGGATCACCCCTCTCTTCGTGCTCTTTTAATGGAAGCCCCAATCGGCTTTCATCCCAAAGATGATATTTGTGACCTCACTTGGTTACCGCATAAATAAACCGTCTGAACATTAAAACTCAGCAATTGCCGTTTATGTTCAGACGGCTTTTCCCTCCATCTGCGGGCTTATTGAAAACTGATCAGAAACCAAGCCGATTTTAGATGAATGGCGCACAATACGAATGAACCATCAATCATACGGAGCGGCATTTTCAGTCCGTATGCTCAACGCGCCCCAAAATCATCGCATCGCCATAGCTGAAAAAACGGTATTCCTGCTCAACCGCGTGTTGATACACATCACGGATATGCTGCATACCCGACAATGCGCTAACCAGCATCAACAGCGTTGATTTCGGCAAATGGAAATTGGTAATCAAGCGGTCAACTACGTTGAAGCGATAGCCCGGGGTAATAAAAATATCGGTATCGCCCTGTCCGGCTTTCAGACGGCCTGTTTCCCGCGCAGCAGATTCCAATGCCCGCATCGACGTGGTGCCGACCGACCACACCCGGTTTCCACGCGCTTTAACCGCGTCAATCGCTGCTACCGTTTCAGACGGCACCTCAAACCATTCGCTGTGCATTTTATGATCGGCAATATTATCCACGCGAACAGGCTGGAACGTGCCCGCGCCCACATGCAAGGTCACTTCCGCCATTTCCACGCCTTTGGCTTTCAACGCGGCCAACAGCTCATCGGTAAAATGCAAACCGGCCGTCGGCGCGGCAACTGCGCCCTGATGCTTGGCATAAACCGTTTGATAGCGGCTGTCGTCTTTATCATCCGCCGCCCGTTCAATATAAGGCGGCAAAGGCAAATGGCCGTTTTGCTCCAATAATTCATAAACCGTTTGCGTGCCGTCAAATCGCAGGCAGAACAATTCTTCCTGCCGTTCAACCATCACCGCATTAATGCCGCCTTCAAAAATCAGCTCCGTTCCTGGCTTGGGTGATTTTGACGAACGCACATGCGCTAAAGCGGTATGTTCATCCAAAACACGTTCAATCAATGCTTCAATTTTGCCGCCGCTGGCTTTTTGGCCAAACAAGCGTGCTTTAATCACTTTAGTGTTATTAAACACCAGCACATCACCAGGTTCGACATAATCAGGCAAATCGGCAAAATGAGCATCTTTGAGCGGCATATCGGGCAAAGCCACCAACAAACGGCTGCTGCCGCGCACTTCAGGCGGGTGTTGCGCGATTAATTTTTCAGGTAATTCAAAGTCAAAATCAGCAATATCCATGATTTTTTTCACAATCCAAAACAGCCGTTATTATACGCATATTTCTTCTTTTCAGACGGCCTGTTTTCTTATAAAACCAACCGATTAGAATATATACTCTTGTTAACAAACTCATCTTGCTTTTGCTTTCGATTCTGGCCATTTAACGCCAAAATGAGCGATTTTTCGATATTTTGCTAGACATTTTGCTGTAACTTCGGGAAAATAGCTTGGTTAAATTCCGGTTATCACCGGTGTATTCTCTATCTCTTTTGTCCTTTACCGCATATGGGTAACGGACAAACACCATCTGCTTTCAACATCACTATGTAACGTAACACGGCTCTGCAACAGACCGTCTCTATAAGGAACCAAAATGGATTTGCGCAAACTGAAAAAACTGATTGATTTAGTTGAAGAATCCGGTATCGCCGAAATCGAAGTGACCGAAGGCGAAGAAAAAGTCCGTATTACCCGTGCTACCGCCGCTCCGGCGCCTGTCTATGCCCCGGCTCCGGTTGCCGCACCTGCAGCCGTGGCTACTGCGCCGGCTGCCGCTGCCGCACCGGCAGCAGAAGCACCCGCACTCAATTTGGCCGATGCCCAAAAATCACCAATGGTCGGTACGTTCTACCGCGCCCCTGGCCCGAATGCCAAGCCGTTTGTCGAAATCGGCCAAAGCGTGAAAGCCGGCGATACCTTGTGCATCATCGAAGCCATGAAGCTGATGAACGAAATCGAAGCCGAGAAATCAGGCGTGATCAAAGAAATTCTGGTGGAAAACGGCACTCCTGTGGAATTTGGCGAACCGTTGTTTATCATCGAATAATCCACTTTCAGACGGCCTGATACAAATAGGCCGTCTGAAACTTTTCGGAACATTTGAAGCATAAGCATTTTCAGACGGCTTGTTTTAAAAACGCCATCTGAGAAATACAGGAAAATCATTATGTTGAACAAAGTATTAATCGCCAACCGCGGTGAAATCGCCTTGCGCGTGCTGCGTGCCTGCCGTGAAATGGGCATCGCCACCGTTGCCGTGCATTCCGAAGCCGACAAAGACAGCCTGCACGTTAAATTGGCCGACGAATCAGTGTGCATCGGTCCTGCCAACTCTGCTCAAAGCTACCTGAATATCCCTGCCCTGATTGCCGCTGCCGAAGTGACCGGCGCCGACGGCATTCACCCGGGCTACGGCTTTTTGGCGGAAAATGCCAATTTTGCCGAGCAAGTCGAGCAATCCGGCTTCACCTTTATCGGCCCCAAAGCCGACACCATCCGCCTGATGGGCGACAAAGTATCTGCCAAACACGCCATGATTGAAGCCGGCGTGCCTTGCGTACCGGGTTCAGACGGCGCTTTGCCTGACGATGACGAAGAAATCCTCAAAATCGCCGATCAGGTCGGTTTTCCGGTAATCATCAAAGCATCGGGCGGCGGCGGCGGTCGCGGTATGCGTGTGGTCGAGAAAAAAGAAGACCTAATTCGCTCGGTGGAAATGACAAAAACCGAAGCCGGTGCCGCATTCGGCAATCCGATGGTGTATATGGAACGCTACCTGCAACGTCCGCGCCACGTGGAAATCCAAGTATTGGCCGACGAACACGGCAATGCGATTTATTTGGCCGAGCGCGATTGTTCTTTGCAACGCCGCCACCAAAAAGTCATCGAAGAAGCGCCTGCACCGGGTATCACGCCGGAAGAGCGCGCCAAAATCGGCCAAGCTTGTGCCGATGCCTGCAAACGCATTGGTTATCGCGGCGCGGGTACGTTTGAATTCTTGTATGAAGACGGCGAATTCTTCTTTATTGAGATGAACACCCGCGTTCAGGTTGAGCACCCTGTCACCGAGCTGATTACCGGCGTGGACATCGTGCAAGAGCAAATCCGCATTGCCAGCGGCCTGCCGTTGCAATATACTCAAGATGACATTCAAATCGAAGGGCATGCCTTTGAGTGCCGTATCAATGCCGAAGACCCTTATAATTTCATTCCAAGCCCGGGCTTGATTGAAAGCTGCCACTTACCGGGCGGCTTGGGCATCCGCGTCGACAGCCACATCTACCAAGGCTACCTCATCCCGCCGTTTTACGACAGCTTGATCGGTAAAATCTGCGTGGTCGGCAAAGACCGCGCGCAAGCCATGGCGAAAATGCGCGTGGCACTGGCTGAATTGGCGGTGACCGGCATCAAAACCAACACCCCACTGCACCGTGATTTGTTCAAAGACGAAGGCTTTGCCCAAGGCGGCGTGAGCATCCACTATTTAGAAAAATGGTTGGAGCAACGCAAAGCCGAATTGGCTGATAAATAAGCGGATCATCATCAAGGCCGTCTGAAACGAAGGGAAGCTGCCCTATCTTTCAGACGGCCTTTTTCAATCCACGCGCATCCGTTACAATAAACCTATTTCATTCATTGCCGTCTGAAAATGTTTCTACCGTTTCAGACGGCCTATATTCTGATAGAGACCAATTATGCCATACCAACAAATTACCCTTGCCGTGAAAGACACCGTTGCCGAGCCATTGGCCGATGCGTTGATGGAGCACGGTGCGCTTTCCGCAGCGATTGAAGATGCCTACGCCGGCACCGAAAACGAACAGGCCATTTTCGGCGAACCAGGCATGCCGACCGAGCAAATCTGGCAGCAAAGCAAAGTGATTGCCCTGTTTGGCGAAAGCGACGATGCGGCTGCGGTGATTCAAAACGCCGCACAAGCCTGTGGTTTGACCGACTTACACTACACCACTGAAATCTTGGAAGACCAAGACTGGGTGCGCTTAACCCAAGCCCAGTTCGACCCGATTCAGATCTCAGACCGCCTGTGGATTACCCCTTCTTGGCACAACGCGCCCGATGAAAACGCTGTCAACTTGCAACTCGATCCGGGCTTGGCCTTCGGCACCGGCAGCCACCCGACTACCCGCCTGTGTCTGCAATGGCTGGATGCACAATTAAAAGGCGGCGAAAGTGTGTTGGACTACGGTTGTGGCTCAGGTATTTTGGCGATTGCCGCCTTGAAGCTGGGTGCCGGCTCGGCAGTCGGCGTGGATATTGACGAACAAGCCATCCGCGCCAGCAAGGCCAATGCCGACCAAAACAATGTGCACGCGCAATTCTATCTGCCCGATGCCGTGCCTGAAGGCCAGTTTGACGTGGTAGTAGCCAATATTCTGGCAAATCCTTTGCGTATGCTTGGCGAAATGCTGGCCGGACGCACCAAGTCGGGCGGGCGCATTATTTTGTCGGGCTTGTTAGACGAGCAAGTAGAAGAATTAAGCGAAATCTACGGCCAATGGTTCGACATCGAACCTGCCGAAATTGATGAAGGCTGGGCGCGCTTAAGCGGCGTGAAGCGTTAATCTTTATCGTTACCGAATCAATCAATTTTAAAGATATTAGGCCGTTTGAAGGGTTGGTTACCGTTCAGACAGGCTTTAATGATTCAGTCCATTCACTTGTTTTAAATACCCAAGTTTTCCGATTAACCCCGCATATTATTTACGGCTTACCTTTTCGGTATTTCGGCCGGCTACACGTAAATTGTCGCGCACACCTTTATGCATGGTTTCCGGCAGGCAGCGCATGAGCAGATGGCGGTTTTCCATGTCATCACCGAAGCTTGTGCGCTGGTTGTGTACCATAGGCAGGTTATCGATTTACACTTCAATCATGCTATAATCATTCCCAAGGAAACTGGAAAAGCGATGAATCTCCCTATCGCAGCCTGCCCGAAAGGGTGTGCGAGAGCGTGTGCAGGTGTGGGGAGCCCTGCCTGGTTTCCTTTTATTTATTCTTCATCCGTCTGACTGATCCCAAATAAAGTTCATCATATGGCCGTTTTTATCAGCAGCCACCGTCTTAAGGTTTCACCCATGCCGAGCTGAGCGCCCAATCCAGCGGGCTGTAATATTTCGGTAGCGTGCTCGGAATGCCCAAATTATCGCGGTAAACCACGCGGTATCGGTCGCTGAACCAATTGGGCACGACAATATATTGATGGCGCAACACTCTATCTAAAGCGCGGGCAGAGACAGTCAATTCTTCACGGTTGCTGAAATTTTCAAAGCGTTTCAGCAACACATCCACCGCCGGATCACACACGCCCGCCCAATTGCGGCTGCCTTCGGTTTTCGCCGCTTCGCAACTGAAATAATTAAACTGCTCATTACCCGGGCTTTCGCTATTGGCATACACCACAATCGTCATGTCGTAGTCAAACGCGTTCATGCGCTTTTGAAACACCGCCGGATCGGCGATGCGTATGTTCATGCCCACGCCGATTTTGGCCAAATCGCGCTGCCATTTGGCGGTCACGCGCTCATAGGTTTTGCTTGGGCTTAAAAATTCAAACACCAGCGGCCTGCCCTGTTTGTCCACCAGCTTGCCGTTTTGGTAACGGTAGCCCGCTTGCAGCAATAATGCGCGCGCTTTCAAAAGCTGCGGGCGCACGCCGATTTGCGGATTCCCTACCGGCGGCTGCGGCACGTTTTGCGTAAACACCGCCTGCGGCAACTGCGTTTTCACCGTGTTCAGCAACGCCAATTCCGCGCCGCTGGGTTTGCCCGTTGCCGCCATTGCGCTGTTGGTAAAAAAACTGTTGCTGCGCCGATATGCGCCGTAAAACAGTTTGGTATTGGTGTTTTCAAAGTCAAAACTCTCCACCATCGCTTGGCGCACCAAAACATTGTCAAACGGTTTGCGGCGCTGATTCATCACAAAGCCCTGCATACCGGCGGTGTTGCCGTGCTGCCATTCGTGTTTGCTCAATCCGCGTTTTTTCAGCATGTCGTCGGGGTAGGCGCGCGCCCAGTTGCGGGCGACGTTTTCCTGCACAAAATCATAGCGGCCACCTTTGATGCCTTCAATGCGCACGCTGTCGTCTTTAAAATATCGGAAACGCACGGTGTCGAAGTTATAGCGCCCTTTACGCACCGGTAAATCTTGCGCCCAGTAATTTTTGTCGCGGCGGTATTCGCTCAGACGGCCACTGTCGGCGCGGGCGAAGCGGTAAGGGCCCGAACCGATGGGCATGGTATTGGCCGCAGCCGCCAACCCTTGCGGATAGCTTTTGTGTGAAAACACCGGTAATTCGCCCAAAATCATGTGCAATTCGGCGTTTTTCTTCTTGAAGCGGAACACCACCGTGCGCGCTTCCGGTGTTTCCACTTTGGCGACATCGCTCCAGTAAAATTTATACATCGGTGCGGCGGCTTTGTCTTGTGTTAAAGTGCGAAACGAAGCGGCCACGTCTTTGGCCAATACCGGCTCGCCGTTGTGAAAACGCGCTTTCGGGTTGAGCTTAAATGTGACCGACAGGCCGTCTGAAGCCAAGCTGACGTCTTCTGCCAACAAGCCGTACATGGCAAACGGCTCATCCAAGCTTTTCTCCATCAGCGTATCCAGCGTCAACGTGGCTACGCCCGCTTCATGGTCGCCCTTGAGCGTAAACGGATTGAGCGTGTCAAACCCGCCCTGCACCGGCAGCGTAAACGTGCCGCCTTTGGGCGCATTCGGATTCACATAATCAAAGGCTTTGAAATGCGGCGGATACTTCGGCGGCTGCCCCAAGCCCAAACCGTGTGCGGCAAAGGCTGAAGATGTGGCGAACAAAAGGGAAACAAAAGCGGTGATTTTCATGGCTGATTTAGATTTAGGTATCAGGCCGTCTGAAAAGCAAAATTGTTTTCAGACGGCCTGAATATTATATATCGTCAAAAATTTTCTTTAAGGCCGCAACAGATTTATCCTGATTATCCGTGTGCACACGGAATTCGGCCAAGGTCATGTTCATGGTTTCCACGCAAGGCTGCATGATTTTATCGACGGCGGCGTTGACCTTGTCTTTTTTCACATACGACGGGCTGTACACAAAAATCTTAAACAGTTCGGCCAAATCGATTTTATCCGCGCTGGTTTTTAACACCCAGCCCTGTTTGCCCGAATACACATAACCATGGCGTGCCAGTTTTTCCAACAGCTCGCCCAGTTCGTCGTAGCCCATATTGATGTGGGCGCGCAATTCCTGCACCAGCATGGCTTTGCCTTCCTGCTGCGCTGCATCGAGCAACAACAGAATTTTCAACACATCATCAAAGCGGCCGGAAGAATCGAAATTGCGACGGAAAGCATTATCGCGCCAATACGACAGCGAAGACGTCAACACAGCACCGGCCAACACCATCGACCACAGCAGATTTAACCACACCAAGAAAAACGGAATCGCGGCAAATGCACCATAAATCGATTTATAGCCGTCGAAATTGCTCACGTACCACGCAAAAATATAGCGCGCAATCTGCAAAGCAAACGCCGTCACCACCGCGCCGATTAAAGCATGTTTGGCCGGCACAAAACGGTGCGGCACAAAGCGATAAAGCGCCCACAGCAAGACTGTGCTGAAAAACAAAGACATCAAAAACCTAACCGCTTCGGCTAACACCGGCGAAATGTATTCCAAGCCCAAGCCGTTTACCGCGCCAACAATCAGCGACAAGCTCACTCCCAGCGACAAGGGGCCAAACGTCAGCAATGCCCAATACACCAAAAATTGGCGCACCAACGGTCGCTGCGTGTGCACATTCCAAATACGGTTAAACGCACTGTCGATGGTTTGCACCAACATCAGCGAGGTCACAAACAACATCACGCTACCAATGGCGGTCAATTTGCTGGCTTTGTCTTTGAATTGATTCAAATATTCAAACACCACATCCGCGCCCTGCGGCACAATCATGCGGTTGATGAATTCGACAAACGACGTCGTCCATTGATCAAACACCGGAAAAGCCGACACCACCACCAACATCACCGTCAACACCGGCACCAATGCCAGCAGCGTGGTAAAGGTCAGGCTCGATGCCACTTGCGGCACGCGTTCATTATTAAAGCGGTCGAACACAAACTTCAAAAATCCGACCACTTTATTTTCCAACAAGCCTTGCCACCATTTTAAAAACGGCATACTCTTTTCCTTAATGTATTGTATGATGATGATTTTTCAGACGGCCTTCCCTTTAGGCCGTCTGAAAAGCAGTTTGATTAAGCCATTGTAACGGAATCACGCCATGAACCCAACTTCCCTTAACATTTTAGTTTTGTTCTACAGCCAAAACGGCAGCACGCTCAATCTCGCCCGCCAAATCGCCCGTGGCATCGAAAGCGTGGCCGGTTGCGAAGCCGTGTTGCGCACCGTGCCGAAAGTTTCCACCGTGTGCGAAGCGGTAGAAAGCGACATCCCCGACAGCGGCGCCCCTTACGCCACCGCCGACGATTTGAAAAACTGCGCCGGCTTGGCATTGGGTAGCCCGACCCGTTTCGGCAACATGGCCGCCGCCATGAAATACTTTATCGACGGCACGATTCCGCAATGGCTGGGCGCAGAATTATCCGGCAAACCGGCCACCGTGTTCACCAGCAGCAGTTCTTTACATGGCGGTCAAGAATCCACCTTGCTGACCATGATGCTGCCACTGCTGCATCACGGCATGGTCATCAGCGGCATTCCGTTTAGCGAAAGCACCCTCAGCCACACCCAAAGCGGCGGCACGCCTTACGGTGCATCACATGTGGCCGGACACGACGGCAGCGTGGCATTAAGCGCCGATGAAAACGAATTGGCTTTTGCCCAAGGCAAGCGTTTGGCCGAATTGGCATTGAAATTGGCGTAAATCGGTTGACCGCTCACGCAACAATCTTCATGCTTCTGTAATCCGTCCCCTCTCCCTAAGCAAGGGAGAGGGCTAGGGAGAGGGTTTGAGCCACAACACCTTCCCCATACAAAACACAACATCAAGGCCGTCTGAACACCATCACCCAAGCTATCTTTTTCAGACGGCCTCACACCTAATCAAATAGAAAGGAAAATCATGACTTTATCCAGCAAACCCGTCATCGAAACCGCCTTGGCGCACCGCTCTATCCGCAAGTTCACCGATGAGCCGATCAGCAGCGAACAACTCACCGCCATTTTAAATGCCGGTCGCGCTGGTTCAACTTCCAACTTTTTCCAAAGCACCCACATTATCCGCGTGACCGATCCCGAAGTACGCACCCAAATCCGCGACATCGGCCGCGCTTTGAGCAGCATCGACACCTGCGCCGAACTGCTGATTTACTGTTTCAACTTCGCCAAACACCAATCTTTCGCCCCAGAATCGCAACTGGATTGGACGGAAATGGTGTTAATCGGCGCCGTCGATTGCGGCATCATCGCGCAAAACGTGATCCTGGCGGCCGAATCGCTGGGCTTGGGCGGCGTATATCTCGGCTACGTCCGCAACGACATCAACCGCACCGCCGAAATCTTAAAGCTGCCGAAACACGTTGTGCCGATGTTTGGCATGGCGCTCGGCCATCCGGCACAAGACCCAATGCTGCGCCCGCGTTTGCCGCTGGAAGCCATGGTTTCCGAAAACCATTACCAGCCGATTGACGAACAAGTGCTGGCCGATTACCGCGCCCTTACCCGCGCTTATTACCAAGAACGCAGCAAAATGGACACCGATTGGGTCGAACAAATGACTGAATCGCTCAAAGGCGAAATCCGCCCTGAAATTCTGCCGTTTTTACACAAACAAGGTTTTGCGCAAAAATAAGCGCTGAATCCATACAAAGGCCGTCTGAAACATTTCAGACGGCTTTTTGATTTTCGCCATTAACAATTCTTTACGATATTTTTAAACTAAGTAAATCGGCAAGCACAAATTTGATGTTAAACTCAATGAAAACAAGCGGTTTGGTATCAGAATAATCGAAAAAAGAATGACTATCTTTTCATCTTTTACAGCCGCATCCACTCCACCAAACACAAAGCACAGCCATGGAAAACCAACGTCTCTCAACCC
Organism: Neisseria sp. CCUG17229; assembly: GCF_047839235.1. Classification (NCBI taxonomy): domain Bacteria; kingdom Pseudomonadati; phylum Pseudomonadota; class Betaproteobacteria; order Neisseriales; family Neisseriaceae; genus Neisseria; species Neisseria sp. CCUG17229. The sequence goes on along the minus strand of NZ_CP181247.1, from coordinate 484,354 downwards.
TATTAAAACTCATCGCCCAACCCGAGCGCATGAGCATTCTGTTTCTCTTGCTCGAAGGCGATCGCAACGTCAATGAACTCTGCGCCGCCACCGGCCAACACGCCACCACTGTGTCCAACCACTTAGCCAAATTACGCAGCGAAGGTTTGGTCGAATTCACCCGCTATCACCGCGTGCTCGAATACCGCCTGATTTCCGATGAAGCCGCCATGATTTTGCACACGCTGAAAAGCTTAAAACAGGCCGGCCAACAAGCCGCTTGAGTTTAAATCCCACCAAAATCAATGCTAAAATAGCGCGGTTGATCAGCCAACCGCGCTGTTTTTTCGGCCGACACTTTCAGACGGCCTGTTCTCCCACATACGGAATCCCCATGAAAATCACCACTTGGAACGTCAATTCCCTCACCGTGCGCCTGCCGCAAGTGCAAAACTGGCTGGCCGAACACCAACCCGATGTCTTGGTCTTGCAAGAACTCAAACTCGACCAAGACAAATACCCTGCCGCCGCGCTGCAAATGATGGGCTGGCACACTGTTTGGAGCGGCCAAAAAACCTACAACGGCGTGGCGATTATCAGCCGCACCGAGCCGCAAGATGTGCACACCGGCTTGCCCAACCTACCCGACGACCCGCAACGCCGCGTGATTGCCGCCACCATCAACGGCGTGCGCGTGATTAATGTTTACTGCGTTAACGGCGAAGCGCTCGACAGCCCGAAATTTGAATATAAAGAACAATGGTTTGCCGCGCTTACCGAATTTGTGCGTGACGAACTGACCCGCCATGAAAAATTGGTTTTGCTCGGTGATTTCAACATCGCTCCGGCCGATGCCGACTGCTACGACCCGGAAAAATGGCATGAAAAAATCCATTGTTCCAGCATTGAGCGCCAATGGTTTAAAAACCTGCTCGACTTAGGCCTTACCGACAGCCTGCGCCAAATCCACCCCGAAGGCGCGTTTTACACTTGGTTCGACTACCGCGGCGCCATGTTCCAACGCGGTTTGGGCTTGCGCATCGACCACCTGCTGATTTCCCCGGCCTTGTCTGCGGTATTAAAAGATGTGAACGTTGATTTGGTTGCACGCAGCCAAGAGCGTCCGAGCGACCATGCGCCGGTGACGGCTGTGTTTGATTTATAAATGATTGATGATTAACATAAAAGGCCGTCTGAAAATGGTTGAACTGCACCCCAAAAGTTGGACACTTCCCCCCAACTTAAAAAGGTGCAGTTTTCTTATGTCCAAATATACACTAGACTTCAAATACCGAGCCGTACTCCATTACCATCAAGTGCACAGCCAACAGCGTACCGCAGACCATTTCAACGTCTCACGCACCCACCTGCGCCGTTGGATTGCCGCCTACCGTCAAGGCGGTATAGCCGCACTTCAGCACCCACAGGCTACGCTTATGAAGACTACGCAGACCAAACGCAACAATCCCTTTATCGTCGACAAACCCGACCATGAAAAAACTCAGGCAGAGCTGATTGAAGAGTTACGCTACATGAGGGCGGAGATCGACTACCTAAAGCACATGAAAGCCCTCAACGAAAAGAACGCCACCAAAGTTGCGAAACCGTTCAAACGCTGAGGGCGAAGCACCTGCTGAAATACTTGTTGCACAGTGCCGGCATACCCAAAAGCAGTTTCTACTACCACATCGGTAAATCCGATCCCGATATGGAAGCCAAAGCGGCGGTGAGTGAAGTTTATCACCAACACAAAGGTCGCTACGGCCAACGGCGGATTGGAGCTGTATTATCGTGGAATAAAAAGAAAGTGCAGCGTATTATGGGATTATTGGGTTTGAAAGCCAAAGTGCGCAACAAAAAATCCTATCGTCCGCAAGTTATAGGAGAGACGTCGAAAAACATCCTTAAGCGTGCATTCACTGCTGATAAAGCGGGAGATAAATGGTTGACCGATGTGACCGAGTTTAAATGCACCGACGGCAAACTGTACTTATCGCCGATATTGGATGTATTCAATCGTGAGATTGTGGCTTATGAGCTCAGTAGAAAGCCGGACAGCAAGATGGTCATGCAGATGCTGGATAAGGCATTCGGCCGTCTGAAAGGGCAGACCCCGCTGCTGCATTCTGACCAAGGTGTGCTTTACCGAACTCAGGCTTATCGGGAAAAGCTGGCGGAGAAAGGCATTGTGCAGAGCATGTCGCGCAAAGGGAATTGCTGGGACAATGCACCGATGGAGAGTTTCTTCGGGACATTAAAAGTGGAAAGCTTCTATCAGGAAGGTGTGTTATCGGTGGCAGAGTTGACCAAAGTGATAGATGATTACATACGTTACTACAATTATGAACGTATTAGTTTGAATTTAAAAAAGCTGAGTCCTGTGGCTTACAGGACCCAGCTTGAACAGGCTGTTTGAGAAAGATTTTTAATTTGTCCAAGAATTGGGGGACAGTTCAGGTTTTTCAGACGGCCTTTTATTTAAATCAGCCTCAAACAAACTGCTATTATTGTAAAAATTTATAAATATAATAGCCAATTTCTTTCAATGTGAACTCTTCCCACTTTTTATAATCCTTTGAAAAACATATTCAAATACTGATCTCTTTTTTGATTCAATATTAACAAACATCTAATTCCCAAAAATCAGCTTGATTTAAGTCAGAACATATTGTGCTTTTTATACATAGAATCTGCCTTGCCATACCAGATATTGATTTCCAACCGATATTAAGATAGTAAATAACAAGGAGCATAATATGCAGAAAATTCCGGAGCTGGTCTGCCCGGCTGGTAATTTACCTGCTTTGAAAACAGCAATTGATAATGGTGCAGACACCGTTTATATGGGACTCAAAGATGCTACGAATGCCCGAAATTTTCCAGGCTTAAATTTTGATATGAAATCGGCAATGCAAGGGGTTTCCTATGCTCATGAGCGAGGGCGGCAGGTGTTAATGGCCATCAATACCTTTGCCCAAGCCGGACAATCCGAACAGTGGCAAAAAGCTATTGATACTGCAGTGCAACTGGGCGCTGATGCCGTGATTGTCGCCGATCCAGCACTGATGGCTTATGCCACCGACAAATATCCTGATTTACGGCTGCATATGTCTGTGCAGGGTTCCGCAACCAATTACGAAGCCATCAACCTGATGAAAGATTTGTTTAACATCCGCCGAGTCGTCTTGCCTCGTGTATTGACAATTGATCAGGTAAAGCATGTTATCGAACATACAGATGCCGAAATCGAAGTATTTGGCTTTGGCAGCCTGTGCGTGATGGTTGAGGGCCGCTGTATTTTATCCAGCTATGCTACCGGGGAATCACCCAATATGCAGGGAGTATGTTCTCCTGCAAAATCAGTTCGTTGGGAACAAAAACCAGACCGCATGGATGTACGCTTAAACCATGTCTTGATTGACCAATTTAATCCAAATGAGCCGGCCGGCTACCCGACTTTGTGCAAAGGCCGCTTTGAAGTCAATGATGAAACGTATTACGCATTAGAAGAGCCAACCAGTCTGAATGTACTGGAAATGCTGCCACAACTCATCGATATCGGCGTCAGCGCCATAAAAATTGAAGGCCGCCAACGCAGCCCGATGTACACCGCACAAGTGACAAAAGCCATGCGGCAAGCGTTAGATGCCGCAGCAGCCGATACGAAACATTTCCGTATCCAACCCGCTTGGAATAATGCTTTAGGCAAAGTTTCTGAAGGCAGCCAGACAACCTTAGGTGCATATAGCCGTCCGTGGAAATAGGATAAACCGCATGAACAAATTGAAATTATCATTAGGCCCTGTATTGTTTTTTTGGCAAAAAGAAACTTTACTGGAGTTTTATACAACTATGTTGGATGCCCCACTCGATACCATTTATCTTGGGGAAGTTGTGTGTTCACGCCGACAAAAAATGCGCTTTTCAGACTGGTTTGGCTTGGCAGAAGACTTGGCAGACAGCGGCAAAGAAATTATTTTGTCTTCACAGGTTTTACTAGAAAGTGAATCTGATTTGAAACGTTTGCGCAAAATTGCCGAGCAAGGAAAATTCAAAATTGAAGCCAACGATATGGGTGCTGTGAAATTGGCTCGCGAACACGACATACCGTTTGTCGCCGGTGCCAGCCTCAATATTTATAACGACTCTACCCTAGCATTATTTAAACATTTAGGCGCATATCGTTGGTTGGCTCCTGCCGAATTGAGCCGAGAAAAATTGGTTGCCATTACTGCTGCAACAGATGGTATCGAAACCGAAGTCTTTGCATGGGGGAAAATGCCATTAGCCTATTCATCCCGCTGTTTTACGGCCCGCCATTACAATTTGAATAAAGACAGCTGTGAATTCCGTTGTTTGGATTACGATCACGGTATGACCATGAATACGCGCGAAGGCCAACCTTTCTTAACCATCAACGGCATTCAAACCATGTCTTACGGCTGCCAAAACCTATTGCCGCATCATCAAGATATGGCAGACATCGGTGTAGATATGCTGCGTTTATCACCTCAAATGACCGGTATGGCAGAGATTGTGCAAATTCATCGTGACGTTACAGACGGCATATTGTCTTTAACCGATGCTTTACCCGAATTGAAACATTTATCAACCGGAACGTTGGTCGATGGATATTGGTTTGGCCAGCCTGGAATTGAGGCCGTTAAGGAGAAATATTATGGAGCTGCCTGAAATCATCCTGCCACAATGGCTGGGAAAGTTGGTCGGTAAATTACCCGCCAAACCGCCCCGTTTTATATTGGTCACCGCCTTAAACACCATGTTGGCTAAAGAGCTGCTGCCGGCCGATATGAGCCTTTTTGCCGGAAGGAAGTTTGAAATCGATGTGTTAGATGCTGGAGTTAAAATCCGGTTTAGCGCCAATGAAGAAAAATTTATTGCAAACGCTTTTGAAGGGACACCTGATTTACGTTTGGCTGCCAATGGTGTTGATTTTATGCGCATGATTATGCGGGAAGAAGATCCGGATACATTATTTTTTAAACGCAAATTACAGATTGAAGGCGATACAGAGCTGGGATTAATCACCAAAAACCTGCTTGACAGCGTTGACTGGCCGCTTAGTCATTGGTTTCTCAATCGTGATATGCCACAATAAAATCATCTCAATATGTGATTAGTAGTAAACTTTATCAGGCCGTCTGAAAATGATTTTTTTCAGACGGCCTACATACATCCATCAACGTACTTTTCACTGAATCAAAAATCCAAGCAGCTAACAGTACTTTAATCCGTCGCCACCACTTGCCCATCATCAAACATCAAAGTCCGTTCCGGCCAACGCAAGGCGGCCAAGCGGAATTGTTGCGGCGAATATTTTTCGGGGAACTTGCGCACACGCCAACTGGCGCCGATGGAAAAGTCCACGCAAAACACATTGTTTCTCGCGCCGTGCCAAGCCGTCGGTTGCGCCGGCAGCAATTTGCGCTCGGCAGTAACGGTGTTCGGATTCGGCTGCCAAATGCGCCAATAATGGCCGATGACCACCGGCACATCTTCCTGATAATCTTCCCACCACGGGCAGCGACTGGTACCGCGCCAACGCCCGCCGGCATAAAACAGTTCCGACACCAATTTTTCCACGCCGCTGGTTAAGGCGCGCAAAGGGTGCGCTTTGCCGCGGGCAAAATCATATTGTGCGGTAGCCGGCATCGGCGGCGGCGCTTGGTCGGGATTTTCCGCCAATTCGGCATAATGCTGCTGCTCGTAGCGGTAATCTTCATACCATGAGGCCGTCTGAAGCTGCTGTTTCAATTCTTGATCAAAACGGCGGTATTGCGTGACCAAATCTTCGCCACGCGCCTGTGCGTCGTCCAAACGTGGGAACATTTCCGGCAACCACGCAGCATGAATAATGCGGATATCGGCGCGTTCACAAATAATCGGCTGCTTGGCCAGCCATGCGGCGAACACTTCTTTTTCCGCTTCATTGGCACGCTGCCACGGCGCATAGTTGATTCCGTCTTTTTGTGCGCGTGAATCAAAAAGCCAGCCCGAGCCGTCTTTGCGGTCGTCCACCAAAATATTCAATTCGTGATTACCCAACGCCACATAGGCCAAGCCCTGCTCTTGCGCGCGTTTCACCCATTTCAACACAGCCGGACTGTCCGGTCCGCGGTCGCACAAATCGCCGACAAACACCAGCCTGCGCCCATCGGGATGGCGGCCGTCTGCATCGTAGCCTAAATGGCGCAACAGGTTTTGCAAGGCGGCAAATTCGCCGTGCACATCGCCGACAATATCCAGCGGCGTATCGGGTAGGGTTTGGCGGTATTGGTAGGTCATAAGGGCAACCTTTTATCAACAGTGTGTGACGATTGTAGCGCAGTTTGATGTCTGAATGATAAAAGGCCGTCTGAAACTGAAACATTCAGACGGCCTGTTTTACCCTATTGCGGCAATTTCAAAAAATGCTCGCGGTAATAACGCATTTCTTCGATGCTTTCCAAAATATCGTCCAAAGCCTGATGCGAACCACGTTTCACCACGCCTTTAGCCACAGCCGGATGCCAGCGTTTGGCCAGTTCTTTCAGAGTGGATACATCTAAATTACGGTAATGGAAATACGCTTCCAAGCGCGGCATGTATTTCACCATAAAACGGCGGTCTTGATGAATGGTGTTGCCGCACATCGGCGTGGCTTTTTCCGGAATCCATTCGGCCATAAAATCAAGTAATTTCTGCTCAACTTCCGCTTCGGTGTATCTTGACTCTCGCACCCGCTGGGTCAGACCTGTACGGCCATGGGTCGCCGTGTTCCATTCGTCCATCGCGTTCAAAACATCATCACTTTGATGCACAGCATACACTTCCGATTGCGCCAATACATTCAAATCTTGGTCGGTGATAATCATCGCCACTTCGATGATTTTGTCGGTTTCGGGATAGAGGCCGGTCATTTCCATGTCGAGCCAGCAGAGATTGTTTGTGTTTTGGGTCATTTCAGACGGCCTTTTGTATTGAATTGCCGTTATTATAAAAGATTTGATGTAGTTGTAGAAATAAAGACTATTTACAATACCTTCCTTACGGTATTATAAAAAGCAAATAATTGAGAAAAAACAATGTCAGAAAATAATCAAATTACTACCTTTTTAACTTGGTCCGGATGGATTATTGGCGTAGTTTCATTCATCTATGCAGTTTATACAAATATAGCTAATGGGAAAATGCAAAAAGAATTACTGAATAAACAGCAAGCCCAACCATTTGAATTAATAGGAATGTTAGGAGTTTCTGCTCAAGATAAAGTTATTACACCATACGACTTCCAAGAAAAAGTTTCATCTCCTTATCACATTACAAAATTAGATATCGACCATGATGGCAAAGAAGAATTACTAATTCAGTCTACAGATGGCTCTTACAGTTGTAAATTAGAAATATATCAATTTTCTAGAAATAATAATATGTCTTCCTTGGTGCTCTTAGACTCAGTTACAGTAAATACAATGTCTGGGTATATTTTTAATGATATAGATAATGATAGTTTCCTAGAAATCATTACTATAGATAATTCAAAAAAAGCTAATAAACCATATGTAATGGGATTTAGAGATGAAGTAATTTTTAAATTTAAAAATAAAAAAATTATTGAGATCTCTAGAATTGAACTTTACTCCCAAGAAGATCATGTTAATTTTTTAAAAAAATTTAATGATTTATAGAGCAGAAAGGCCGTCTGAAAACATATTACTTTCAGACGGCCTTTTACCTACTTACCATCAGAACAAGCCGTGAATCACGCCATTTTCGTCGACATCGATTTTCTCGGCAGCCGGCACTTTCGGCAAGCCCGGCATTTTCATCATGTTACCGCACAGGGCAACAATGAAGCCTGCACCGGCGGATACGGTAATGCCGCGCACGCTGACGGTGAAGCCTTCGGGTTTGCCGAGCAGTTTGGCGTTGTCGCTCAATGAATATTGGGTTTTCGCCATGCACACGGGCATTTTGTCCAAGCCGAGTTTTTCCAGTGAAGCGATTTCGGCGTTGGCTTCGGCGCTGAATTCCACATCGGCCGCGCCGTAGATTTTTTGCGCGATAGTGCGGATTTTGTCTTTAATCGGCAGGTCGGTTTCGTAGGCGAATTGGAAATTGTTCGGCTGGGTTTCGATGGCGTTAACCACTTTTTGCGCCAAGTCCGTGCCGCCCTCGCCACCTTTTGCCCATACTTCGGCCAGCGACACTTCCACGCCCTGCTTGGCGCATTCTTCTTGAATCAGCTTCAATTCGGCATCGGTGTCGGACACAAAGCGGTTGAGCGCCACCACCACCGGCAGGCCGAATACGTTTTTCAGGTTGCTGATGTGTTTCAATAAGTTTGGCAAACCTTTGGCCAACGCGTCTAAATTTTCTTCACCCAAGCTGGCGCGTTCCACACCGCCGTTGTATTTCAGCGCGCGCACGGTAGCTACCACCACAGCGGCATCAGGTTTCAATTCGGCCAAGCGACATTTGATGTCGCAGAATTTTTCCGCGCCCAAATCGGCACCGAAACCGGCTTCGGTCACGGCATAATCGCCCAAGTGTTTCGCCAAACGGGTCGCCAACACGGTGTTGCAGCCGTGGGCGATGTTGGCAAACGGACCACCGTGGACGAACGCTGGCGTACCGGCGATGGTTTGCACCAAATTCGGTTTAATCGCGTCTTTCAACAAAGCCGCCATTGCGCCGTGGGCTTTCAAATCTTTGGCGTAAACCGGGCTGCCGTCTTTGGCGTAAGCCACCAAAATATTGCCCAAGCGTGTTTTCAAATCGCTGATGTCTTTGGCCAAACAGAACACGGCCATTACTTCGGAAGCAACGGTAATATCAAAGCCGTCAGGGCGCATCACGCCGTCCACGCTTTTGCCCAAACCATCAATGATGTTGCGCAGTTGGCGGTCGTTCATGTCCACCACACGGCGCCACAGCACGCGTTTCGGGTCGATGTTCAGCTCGTTGCCTTGATAAATATGGTTGTCCAGCATAGCCGCCAGCAGATTGTTGGCCGCGCCGATGGCATGAAAATCACCGGTAAAGTGCAGATTGATGTCTTCCATCGGCAACACTTGCGAATAACCGCCACCGGCCGCACCGCCTTTTACGCCAAACACCGGACCTAAAGACGGCTCACGCAGCGCAATCACGGTCTGTTTGCCGATGTAGTTCAAGGCATCGGCCAAACCGATGGTTACTGTGGTTTTACCCTCGCCTGCTGGGGTTGGGTTGATGGCGGTCACCAAAATCAGACGGCCTTGTTTTTTCGGCAGCGCAAACGCTTCGTCAGGATTGATTTTGGCTTTGTAATGACCATATGGCTCCAGCTTTTCATGGGCAATGCCAAGCTTGGCCGCAATGTCGGCAATCGGCTGCATGGTTGCGGCTTGCGCGATTTCGGCATCGGTTTTGAAACTCATGTTTTCTCCTCCAAGTAGATGGAATTGGGTGTATCATGGCATTATAACGTTTTTGAGAATGAACCGCATTTTTTCAAATTGAGAGACTGTTTTTTGTTTTCAAACGGCCTAATACGGCTTATCAGGCCGTCTGAAAGCTTCTTGTTTTATTTCTATTTAAAATATTTAAAAAAAAAGGGATTTCACATGGGTGCTACTTGGTTTTATTGGGCATTGGCTTCAGCATTTTTCGCCGCACTTACCGCCATTTTTGCCAAAGCCGGTTTGCAGGGCATTGATTCGGATTTTGCCACCTTTATCCGCACACTGGTCATCATCGCCGCGCTGGCTTTGTTTCTCACCTACACCGGGAAATGGCAAGGCGTAGAAAGCTTTACCGGCCGCAACTGGACATTCCTGATTCTCTCCGGCCTCGCTACCGGTGCATCATGGCTGGCCTATTTCAAAGCGCTGCAAATGGGCAATGCATCGCAAGTCGCGCCCGTGGATAAATTCAGCTTGGTCTTGGTCGCGCTGATGGCGGTGGTGTTTTTGGATGAACGCCCGAACACACAGGAATGGATTGGCTTGGGTTTGGTGACGGCGGGTGTGTTGACTTTGGCGATTAAGCGTTGATATTTGATTTGCTGAGCAATAAAAATGAAAAATGCCGTCTGAAAAACTTTTGTTTTTCAGACGGCATTTTTTTCATGATTCAAACCTTAATTACTGGTTTCAACCGGATCGTTGGTAAAGCGTTTCAAACCGCCGCCCAATACTTTGTACAAATCGGCCAGATTTTCCAAGCGGGTCAGCTGGGTGGCCAATACTTGCGTGTCGGCACCGTAGCTGCTGCGCTCGGCATCCAGCAAATCTAAAGCATTGGATACGCCATGTTTGTAGCGCAGGTTCACCAAACGCAAATAGTCGCCGTATGAGCGGCTTTGCTTGATTAACGCGGTGTAGCGTTGGTCAAGCTGTTGGCGCGCTACCAAGGCGTTGGATACGTCTTGGAAGGCGGATTGCACGGCGTTTTCATACGCGGCCACTTGGGCTTGTTGGCGCAGTTTGGCTACATCCAGATTGGCTTTGTTGGTACCCCAGTTGAAAATCGGAATGCTGATCGACGGGCCGAACGACCACATGCGGTTCGGGCCTTTAAACAAGCCGTCCAATTCAGTAGAGCCAGTGCCCAAAGAACCGGTCAGGCTGATGCGTGGATAAAACGCTGCACGCGCCGCGCCAATATTGGCATTGGCTTGTTTCAACGCAAATTCTGCTGCACGCACATCAGGACGGTTCAGCAATACTTCTGAGCTCAAACCGGCCGGCAAGCGGTCGATTTTAAACTGGCGGCTCAATGACAAACCTTTCGGCAAATCTTCCGGCAAAGGCTGGTTAATCAGCAAAGCCAAAGCATTACGCGCTTGTTCGCGGGCTTGCACGGCAGAAGCGTAGTCGGCTTTGGCCGATTCAATCAAGGCTTCTTGTTGGCGCAAGTCCACAGCGGAAATCACACCGGCTCGATGGCGCAGTTTCGACAAATCGTAGGTTACTTCACGCGTTTTCAACACGCGTTGTGCCAACGCCATGGATTCTTCGGCGTAGCGTTCGTTGAAATAGGCTTTGGCAATGCTGGAAACCAAAGTCAAATGCGTGGCATCGCGGGTAGCGGCGCTGTTGAAGTAGCCTTGCAAAGCGGCTTCGCTGGTGCTACGTACACGGCCGAACAAGTCGATTTCGTAAGAAGCCACGCCCAAGCCCACGGTGTAGGCTTCGCGGACGAATGACGAACCGGTACCGCCCATGTCACGAGCAGTACGCGAACGGGTCGCGCTGCCGCTGCCATCAACATTTGGCAACAAATCATTGCGGGCAATCATATATTGTTTGCGGTAGATTTCTGCATTCAATACGGCTTGGCGCAAATCGGTGTTGCGTTCCAATGCGATTTCGATTAAACGGTGCAGGCGCGGATCAGCAAAATAATCCTGCCAACCCAATGAAGCGGCTTGAATACCCGGTTCGGCAGTATCGTGTTTAAAAGTGTCGGCAACGGCCACCGTCGGCTGCTCGTATTTTGGCATCAGCGAACAGGCTGACAGCAGCACCGCAGCAGCCACCGCGCTCAACACAGGTTTGATGGTTGTATTTTTCATAATAAATCCTTGAGGCCGTCTGAAAAATAAAGTCTTTTTCAGACGGCCTGTTAGCTTCGATTAGTGCTTATCAGCGTCAGATTGCGTGGTTTCATCGGTCAACATACCCGCAGCGGCGGCTTGTTGAACAGCAATTTCATGCTCGTGTGCGGTTTCTTTAAAGAACTTACGCACCACCAGATAGAACAGCGGCACCAAGAACACCGACAGAATCGTACCGATCAACATACCCCAGAATACCGTCGTACCGATGGCACGTTGGCTGGCCGAGCTGGCACCGCTGGCAATATACAGCGGAACCACACCCAGAATAAACGCAAACGAGGTCATCAAAATCGGACGGAAACGCAGACGGGCAGCTTCCAATGCTGCGTCCAACGCGCTCTTGCCTTGAGCTTGCAAGTCTTTGGCAAACTCAATAATCAAAATCGCATTTTTCGCACTCAAACCCATCACGGTCACGAACCCGACTTGGAAGTAAATGTCGTTCAGATAAGCCGGTGGCGCACCGAACAAACCTTCAAACAGATTACGGCCTGTCGCACCTACTGCAGCACCAACTAAGCCCAGTGGCATCACCAGAATTACGGCCAGCGGAATCGACCAGCTTTCATACAGCGCCGCTAACACCAAGAATACCGCTGCAATCGAGAATGCATACAGAATCAAGGTTTGCGAGCCGCCTTTGGCTTCCTCACGAGACTGACCACCCCACTCTAAGCTGTAGCCGCCTTCCATTTCGTCCACCATCTGCTGCACAGCAGCCATGGCTTCACCTGAAGAATAACCGCTTGCCGGTGTACCGGTCACTTCCATGGCCGGATAGCCGTTGAAGCGCACGCTTTGTTCCATACCGGTTTGCCAAGAAACAGTGGCAATGCTGGAAAGCGGAACTGCTACACCTGAACTGTTTACCACGGTCATGTTGAGAATATCGGCAGGTTGCATACGGGCGGAGGCATCGGCTTGCACCATCACGCGTTGCAGACGGCCTCTATTCGGGAAGTCGTTGACATAAGACGAACCCAAAGCATTGGACAACAGGCTTTGAATGCTGGCAAAGCTGATGCCTTGCGCTGCTGCTGCCTGACGGTTAATGTCGATTTTCAGCTGTGGCGCATCTTCCAAACCGTTTGCACGAACTGTGCTGGCATCAAAAATCGGACTTTGACGCATTTTTTGCAGCAATTCATTGCGTTTGGCCAATAATGTTTCATGGCCTGAGCTGTTGCGGTCTTGCAGGTAAATGGTCAAACCTGAACCGGTACCTAATTCCATGATGGCCGGCGGTACAATCGCCAAACCAAAACCGTCTTTAATTGTGCCCATCATTGCGCCGGTTAATTTACCGGCCACAGCTGCCGCACCACTGCCCGGATCGGTACGTTCCGCCCAATCATTCAGAATAATGAAGCCCATTGCCATGTTTTGGCCGGAACCTGAGAAGCTAAAGCCCGATACGGCAATCACATCACGCACTTCAGGCATAGATTTGGCCAATTGGTTGACATGCGCCAAAGTCGCATCGGTACGCTCTTTTGTTGCGCCGGCAGGCAATTGCACATTCAACATAATCGTGCCTTGGTCTTCAGACGGCAGGAACGAAGTTGGCAGGCGAACAAAGAAAAACACACCTACCGCAGCCAGCAAGACATAAATCACCATCATACGGCCTGCTTTATTCAATACCTTACCCACCACACCGGTATAACGGTGCGTACCGGCATCAAATTTGCGGTTAAACCAGCCGAAGAAACCTTTTTTCTCTTCGTGATGACCTTTCGGAATCGGTTTCAGCATGGTGGCGCATAAAGCCGGCGTCAGCGTCAGCGCCAAGAAGGCTGAGAACGCAATCGCCGAAGCCATGGTGATGGCAAACTGGCGGTAAATATTACCGGTGGCACCGCTGAACATTGCCAATGGCACAAACACCGAAATCAATACCGCGGTAATACCAATTACCGCACCGGTAATCTGACCCATCGCTTTTTTGGTGGCTTGTTTTGGTGGCAGACCTTCCGTCGCCATAATACGCTCGACGTTTTCCACCACCACAATCGCGTCATCGACCACAATACCGATTACCAATACCATCGCAAACATGGTCAATACGTTAATCGACATGCCCATGTAGGAAATAAAGGCAAACGCACCCAACAGCGAAATCGGCACCACAATAGTCGGAATCAGCGTATAGCGGATGTTTTGCAGGAACAAATACATCACCAAGAACACCAGCACAATCGCTTCCAGCAGAGTATGCACCACTTTTTCAATCGATAACTCAACGAACGTCGATGTATCGTAAGGGGCTTGCCATTTCATGCCCTCAGGAAAGAAGCGTTGTAATGTTTCCATGCGTGCTTTCACGGCAGTTGCCGTCGCCATGGCATTACCACTGTTTGACAGCATTACCGCCATACCTGTGGTTGGTTGACCATTCAAACGGGCTGAAGTCGAGTAATCTTGCATACCCAGGCTCACTTTAGCCACGTCTTTCAGGTACACGTTGGCACCGGTGGTATCGGAACGCAGAATAATATTGCCGAATTCTTCAGCCGTGCTCAATTGACCTTGGGCAGTCACGGTCGCCGCCATGGTTTGCCCCTGTGCAGCAGGCAGCGCACCAATCGAACCGGCAGAAATTTGAATATTCTGCGCCTGCAATGCGCTGGAAATATCGGCAAACGACAAGTTATAGTTTTGCAATTTGGCCGGATCCACCCAAATACGCATTGCACGTTGCGCACCGAACAAACGCACTTGGCCGACACCGTCGATACGTTGCAATTCAGGCACGATGTTGCGCTGCGCATAGTCGTTCATCTCTTCGACAGACTGCACTTCTGACGACAGCATCACCACCATCAGGAAGTTGGATTGCGCTTTCGATACCGTTACACCGTATTGTTGTACGGTTGAGGGCAGCGTAGACAAGACTTCCGACAATTTGTTTTGTACGTCTACCTGCGCCAAATCTTCATCGGTTTCCGGTGTAAAAGTCAGACTCACAGTACCTCTGCCGCTTGAGTCTGCAGAAGTCGTCATGTAATCCAATCCTTCGACGCCGTACATGTTACGTTCAATAACGGCCAACACACTATCTTCCATCACTTGTGCCGACGCACCCGGATAGGTGGCGGTCATCGTAATGGTCGGCGCGGCCACAGAAGGATATTGTGAAATCGGCAAGTTTTGGATGCCGAGAATACCCGCTGCGATGATAAAAATCGCAATTACCCATGCAAAAATGGGGCGGTCAATAAAAAACTTAGACATTTAGTGCATCCTTACTTCTTGGCTTCAGAAGCAGCAGCGGTTTCTTCCGCTTGCGCTGCCGGTGCGGGTGCAGAAGCGGCTTGTGGTGCTGAAGCCTCAGCTTGTGAAGCCTGTTGCGCTTGACCGGCTTCAGCTGGCGGCGTCCATTCTTTCGGTGTTACTTTTTTCGCTCCAGTCATACCGGCAATCATCGTGCCATCGACAATCACTTTGTCGCCTTCGTTCAAGCCTTCGGTAATAATCCAGTATGCGCCTTGCTGTTGCGCTACGGTCACTACACGTGGCTCCATACCGCCTTGTGCGTTGACAATCATCACGGTGTCTTTATCGCCACGGGTTACTGCTTGTTGCGGCACCACAAACGCATTGGCCACATCTGCCTGATTCATCAACACGCGCACATACAGCCCCGGCAGCAAGACATTGTCTTCATTCGGAATAGCCGCACGCAAAGTCACTTGACCGGTTGATTCGTTTACGGTCGGGTCGGCAAACAGCAAACGGCCGGTTTGGTTGTACATGCTGCCATTTTCAAATTTAATGCCAACTTGGATGCCGCCGTTGACGGTTTGCAATTTACCTTCGGCAATGTCTTGGCGCAGCTTCATGATGTCGGTAGCCGATTGGGTCACATTCACATACATCGGATTGGTTTGTTGAATAGTAGCCAATACAGTAGTATCGCCCGCATTCACCAACGTACCTTCAGAAACATTAGACTGACCGATAAAACCTGAAATCGGCGCAGTAATGCGGCTGCGGCGAACATTAATACCGGCTGATTTAATCGAAGCTTGCGCTGCCTTCACGTTGGCTTCGGCCGAACGCTTAGCCGTGATGGCTGCGTCGTATTCTTGACGACTGATGGCATCGGCTTCTACCAATGGTTTGTAGCGTGCCAAGTCAGCATTGGCTTTGGCCAAGGCCGCTTCTGCAGTCGCCAATTGCGCGCGTGCGCTTTCCAAGTTGGCTTCGTAAGTGGCGCTGTCGATTTGATACAACGGCTGACCGGCGCGGACATAACTACCCTCTTGGAACAAACGTTTCTCAATAATACCGCCTACCTGTGCGCGTACTTGCGCGGTACGGATGGATTCCAAGCGACCCGGCAATTCCGTGGTCAAAGAAACCGTTTGCGGATACACCGTTACCACGCCCACTTCAGGCGCACGGGCTTCTTGTTTAGCTTGGGCATTTTGACCGCCTTGTTTCTGCGCGTCATCGCCTTTTCCGCAGGCCGACAAAGCCAAGGCGGTTGCAGCGGCAATTGCTGCCACACGCAGCATTTGAGAAGCATGAAGATTCATTACTTTTCCTATCGTCTTGATTGTTTCTGTAAATTTATTACACACAGCGCATAAACACTAACTGCCTGCTTACACGTTTTAACCGGTAAGGCAGGCAAGAAAACATCAATATTTTGCTTAAAACATTGATTACATAAGCTGTGATGACAGGTGCCATTATACATACATTCTTGCATGTTATGGAATTATTTTTTATAATACACAAGATTTTTTACATAAAGATTTGAACACAAAATGAGAAAAACCAAAATCGAGGCTTTAAAGACCAAAGAGCATTTAATGCTGGCCGCTTTGGAAACGTTTTACAAAAAAGGGGTTGCCCGCACTTCACTCAACGAAATCGCCCAAGCCGCCGGCGTGACCCGTGGTGCGCTCTATTGGCATTTTAAAAACAAAGAAGATTTGTTCGACGGCTTGTTCCAACGCATTTCAGACGACATTGAAAATTGTTTGGCGCAGGATTTGGAAAGCACCAATAAAGACAGCTGGCTCAATTTCCGTCTGACCTTGATGAAATTTTTCGAGCGCTTGGAAAACAACAACCTGCATAATAAGTTTTACAATATTCTGTTTCTCAAATGTGAACATACTGAGCAAAATGAAGCCATTATTTCGCTGGTGACCAAATACCAAACCCTATGGAATCACAAGCTCAACATGATTTTGGCTGAATGCATAGAGCAACACGCTTTAGATGAAAATCTGGATATCGAATTTGCTACTATATTCGTCAAATGCAGCATCGATGGCCTGATTCAGCAATGGCTGTCTGCCCCACACAATTTCGAGCTGCACCTTGTCGCCCCACGCATGATTGACATTCTTTTAGATAATTTGCAAAACCATCCTTCACTGCGCAAAAAAGCAGTTTGATTTTTCCTTTACGCCTCACAACAAAACTCCGTTAAAACACACAACATCAAAGGCCGTCTGAACGTTTCAGACGGCCTCTTTTTAGCTTCCAATACATATTCAGAAGAATGCATTACAAAACTTGATAAATAAATGGCTTAATCAACCTACCACAGTGAGACGAAATCAGCACACCTCCGCCATTAGAATAAAAACACTAATTATTTCAAATATTACCATAACTATTCATATAGATAAAACACAAGATCATCTGAAAAATTTATTTCTCAGATGATCTTTATTTAAATACTATCTTAAAAAGATTCTAGGTAGCCACAATGATAATTCAGGTATGGCCACTATCAACATCATACACACCATCATTGCGAAAAGGAACGGAATTACTGCTTTGAACAATGGTGCCATTTTCAATTTTGCCACCGACATCGCAATAAAGAGCCCAGGACCGACAGGCGGTGTTGCCAATCCGACCAAAGTCGCCAGGCTGATCATCACACCGAAATGGATCGGGTCGATACCGAAACTTTTTACGGCCGGAAGCAAAATCGGCACGATAACAATCATCACGCTGATGCTCTCCAAAAACATGCCCAAGGCAATCACCAAAGCAAACACCAACAGCAGAAACACCATTTTCGAATCGGTCAACGAAACCATAAACTGCACGATTTGATCGGGAATGCCTTCAAAAGTCAACGCCCAACCAAACAATGATGCGGCGGCAATCAATCCGGTAATGGTCGCCGTATTGCGCGCGACTTCGGCAAACGCCGCCGGCAAATCGGCAAACCTCAACTGTCTGTAAACCAACATGCCGATAAGGAACGACAATACCGCCGCCACCGCACCTGCTTCGGTCGGCGTCATCACGCCGCTGATGATGAGCACGATGATGGATACCGGAATCATGCCGGGCAGAATACCTGCCAGCAAATCGGCTTTGACGTTTTTGTGCGCCATATGCTCGCCTTTGGGCAGGCCTTTCGTCCAACCGATAACCGTAATCACCAATGCAAACGCAGCAACAATCAACAAACCCGGCAAAATGCCCGCCAAAAAAAGTGCAGAGACCGGCTGATAAGCGATGACCCCGTAAATAATCATCAACATGGAAGGCGGAATAATCGGTCCCAACAAACCGCCCGCAATGGTTACCGCACCGGCAAAATGCTTGTCGTAACCTTTTTCGGTCATGGTCGGAATCATCAGCTGGCTCATCACCGAAATTTGCGCGGTTGCCGAGCCCAAAATAGAAGCAGCCATGGCATTGGTCAACAGGTTGACGTAAGCCAAACCGCCACGAAAACCGCCGACGAACAAATCGGCACAGGCCAAGAGTTTTTTCGTTAATCCGCCTTTATTCATCAGCTCGCCCACCAACATAAATAGTGGAATCGCCAATAAACCGCTTTGGCTCAACGCACCGTCAAACTGGATGGTGACCGAATTCAATAAAAGCGTATTGTCGGTTTGATACATAAAAATCAAGGCAGCGGCAATCAGCGCGATAAAAATCGGCACACCGATAAACAGCGCAATCAGAAATCCGGATAAGGTCAGCATGACGTTTCCTCCGTGCGTAGGTGATTCGGATGCGTAAACAGCTTCGCCAACAAGTGAAAGCCCATCAGATGAAAGCTGGCCACAATCACTGCGTAGTTGTACCATTTACTGATGCCGGTGGTCGGTGAGAGATTAAGCCGGTTTTCCGGCTGCATCAGCCAGCCGACCGCGTGAAAGCACACGACCGCGATGACAACCAGACTGATGACATAAACCGCCTTCTCAACGTAAGCAAGCACTTTTGGCGATACCCATGCCGCCATCACATCTACACGAACCATTTTATTTTGATAAATAAGGTAACTTAGTCCGATACAGGTCACCATCATCAAAATCTGAACAGCCACTTCTTCTGCCCAAAAAATCGGGCTGGAAAAGAAATAACGCAGGATGACCTGTGCCACCAAAATCAAGGTCATGGCCGCTACCAAAACCACCAAAACGGCATGTTCGAATTTAGCCAATACATCATCGGCCTTCGTCAATAGATTCATGGCTTCCTCCCTTATTCTTGTTTGGCGAAACGGCGGTAAAACGCTGCCGTTGAAGGCTGCTGCGTCACATATTCTTGCGCCACTTTTTTACCAATTGCCCGTAGGGGGGCATAATCCGGCGTCACGACTTTCACACCGGCTTTTTCCAGTTCGGCGATATTATTTTTTTCCTGACGGGTCTGTTCGGCCAAACCCCACTGCTCCGCCTCGTTAAATGCCTCAACTACTTGACGACGCTGCTGTGGCGTGAGTTTATCCCACCAAGTCTTGGAAGCCACCACTACGCCGGGGAACGTCATGTGGTTGGTGAGTGTGAGATGCGGTGCCTGATGATACATTTTCATGCCGACCACAATATCCAAATCGGCATCAACGCCGTTAATCAGATTGGTGGTGAGCGAAGGCATCACATCGCTTACCGACAAGGCCGTCGGTGCAGCCTGCAATTGGCGCCACCAGCGGTTAAACAGCGGATTAGGAAAAGAACGGATTTTCTGGTTACGCAAATCACCGATACCGCCGACCGGAGCCGTTGTAATCAGGTGGCGCATCCCCGCCAAGGTATAGCCGAGGCCGATTAATTTGTGCTGCGCCAAATCATCCAGCAGACGGCGGGCTTCCGGCGAGTGGACAGCCGCTGCGGCTTCATCAATATTTTGGAAGGTATAAGGCAGGAACCATGCGTTCATTGAAGGTGAACGGTTGGACAAATTGCCTGCCGTCAACACGGCAAACTGAATCGCACCCGATTGGAGCAACTCAATCATTTGATCGTCACCGCCCAATTTTGAGAGCGGGTAAATTTTGGTTTGAAATGCGCCTTGACTGCCGTTTTTCAGGTTATCGGCAAAACGCAATGAAACTTTGTGCCAGATATGGCTGGGCGGTGTGACATGCCCCATGCGCAGTGTCTGTGCCGACACGGCGGCAGACAAACCCAAGGCAGCCAATGCCAGCCACCATTTCGGATGAATCCGTTTCATGCTTTTTCTCCTTTGATGTTGCGGCAGAGGCCGTCTGAAAAGGTAAGGTGTTTTTCAGACGGCCTCAAAACGATATTCCGCCCAACCGCTGCCTTGCTGCCTGAATTATGTTTTTTTGTGGCAGACAAGGTTGGCGTATACCGCCTAGCGGATGGTCAGTTTGATGTCGCCCACGCCCTCTACCGAACCTTCCAAGATGTCGCCGGCCTTAACCGCACCTACGCCTTCGGGTGTACCGGTATAAATCAAATCGCCGGGCTGTAAATGATAAAACTTGGACAAATGGGCAATAATCTCGCGCACATTCCAAATCAGCAGCGATAAAACCGACTGCTGCACGGTTTGGCCGTTGACCTGCAATTCGATTTTGCCATCGTTAAGCACACCACTCTCGGCCACAGGGACAATCGGCGACAACACTGCCGACTGTTCGAAGTTTTTGCCCAAATCCCAAGGGCGGCCGCTTTCACGTGCTTTGAGCTGCAAATCGCGGCGGGTCATGTCCAAACCGCAGGCATAGCCAAAAATCAAATCATCAGCAGCCTCTTCGTCCACATTAAAGCCTTCTTTGCCGATGGCTACGACAAATTCCATTTCATAATGGTAATTTCCCGTTTGCGGCGGATAATCGATAGTGTCACCACTGGGTACATAAGCCGAAGCATCTTTCAAAAAGTAAAATGGCTCTTGTGTGTTTTTATCGACGCTGACACCCATTTCCGCAGCGTGCGCCAGATAGTTGCGGCCAACGCAGAAAATACGGTTAATCGGAAATTTTTGTTCACTGCCTGCAATGTCAGCCAATACCGGCGCTTTTACCGGAAAAACAGTCGCTTCACTCATCACTTACTCCTTCAATAACAAAATCTATATAAATAACCAAAATTAAAAAATACGCAGGTAATCATGCAGCGGCGCTTCATCGGCTGTGATGAAAAATGCCGGTTCGCTACCCGTGTTACTCAAAGTCACTTCGCTGTAACCAGGTACACAGAAGGTATCTTTGTCCTGCCAATCCAGTTCAGCAGCGGTATCTACTTTCAGACGGCCTTCTCCTTCAATGACATGGAAAACACAAGGTGTCGTCCGTTTCGGCAAAGTGACGCTTGCACCTGCACGCAGCATAATCGCGCCGAACCCGATGCTCGGAAACAGGCTTCTACCGTTTTCAGGATTAACGTAGCTGACCTGCACTAAATCATCACGGCTGTGTGCGGCCATCTCTATCAAACAATGACGGGTTTTCTGCCACGGATAACGCAGCATCGGCACATCGTCTTGATTGCGGGTAAACTGCCCATTAGGCACAATCCCGCAGGCACTATATTCCGCAAACGATTTGTCGCGCGTCAGGGTTAAAGTTTGCGGTTCGCCTTCCATCGCCCAAGAGCCTTCCAGCTGATAAATCAGCGGCAAATCCAAAACATCCAGCCAAACAATCGGACCTTCGCCTTCATGATGGTGTTCGTGCCACATGCCCGACGGCGTCAGAATCAAATCACCACGCTCCATACGGCAAGGTTCGCCGTTGACCGTCGTATATGCACCCTCGCCCTCGACAATAATCCGCATGGCACTCGGCGTATGCCGGTGGTTAGGCGCGGTTTCACCCGGCAAAATCAATTGCAGCCCCAAGTAAATGCTCGGTGTCGCCTGCATGTTTTCCAAGCCGTGACCGGGATTGGCCAACACCAGCACGCGGCGTTCCGCTTTTTCAATCGGCGTCAATTCACCCGCCCGAAGCAGTAACGGGTGAACCTGCGCGTAAGGCCAAACCATCGTCTGTGTACGGCATGAAGGCTTCCCGTGCGGCAACACTGCCCGCATATTCGGCCACAATGGGACGAGGTTTTGCGTGGTTAAGTCGTCGCGGTAAGATTGCGGCAAATCATTCAAACTACCCAATTGGCTCATGATGTATTCCTTGTATGTCGGTAAGGCCGTCTGAAAACAGCCTGCTTATTCATCCAAACAATTTTGCACGTTCCAGCCGTACAGCCATTCCACCGCATCGTAAAAACGTTCTTGGCTGCGGCCTTTCCATAATTGGTTGCGTACCAGCCGCTCGGCACCGTAAGCATGATAAATCCGTCCCATCTCACGCGTAGACAACACAACCCTGGCGGTACGCGGAATGCGGATGGTTTCATAACGGCGGAAAGCGGCAGCCAAATCGCCGTCGGTTTGCTGTTCGATACATTTACCCAATACCACGGCATCTTCCAAAGCCATGCACGCGCCTTGCGCCAAATACTGCATCAGCGGATGGGCGGCATCACCCAGCAAAGTGGTGTTACCTTGCCCCCATTGCTCTGTCGGCTGACGGTCAGCCGTCGCCCAACGTTTCCAAGATTTAGGCAGGGAAAGCAGGCGGCGCGGACTATCGTCTATACCTTGAAAATAAGACAGCACTTCTTCTTTCGAACCTTCCCTAACACCCCATTGCTCTTGTTCACGGCTGTGGAAGGTCACCACCAGATTGTATTGGCGGCCGCCGCGCAAAGGATAATGCACCAAATGGCAGTTTGGCCCTGCCCACAATACCGGCCCGTTGATGCGCAAGTCTTCGGGCATCTCCTCCTCTTCCACAACGGCACGGTACACCACATGTCCCGATACCCTTGCAGGATCACCCAACAGATATTCGCGAACCACGGATTTCACACCGTCCGCGCCTATCAATGCATCAGCCTGATAAACATTGCCTTGCTCGTCTTCTACTGCGACACCGTTTTCAGACGGCATCACTTTGCTGATTTTGGTTGATGTCTTAAACGTAATCAGCGGATGACTTTCCACCGCTTCCAAAATCGACAGGTGAATATCGGCACGGTGAATCACACCGTAACGGCTGCCGAAACGGCGGCTGAATGCTTCACCCGTTTCCATCACCGCCACCGTACGCGCATTCACAGCGTCCATCATGGTCAACTTGTCCACAAATACCGAGCGTTCGCGCGCCTTGTCACCCACACCCAGCGCATCCAATGCCGCATAGGCATTCGGCCCCAATTGAATGCCGGCACCGATTTCGCCGATATGTGAAGCCTGTTCCAACAACAACACTTCAATATCTTGTCGGACCAAGGCCAAGGCTGCTGCCAAGCCGCCGATACCGCCGCCTACTACAATTATTTTTTTCCGTTCAGCCATCTCAAATGCTCCTTATATCTTGATTATTATTTATTTTTAAACGACCTATTTCATAAAATCCGGCTGCTTGTCCGGTTGTGCTTCAATAAAAGCCGGCTGCCCGATACAATAACGATAAATCCTCATCAATCGCGGATATTTGTTTAACTCACAACCAAAGCGTTCGGCATTGGCGATTTGCGGAATTAAACACACATCCGCCCATGTCGGCTGGTTGCCGAAGCAATAATCCGTTTCCGGCCTTGCAGCCAACACCTTTTCTGCCGCCAACAAACCTTCGTCCACCCAATGTGTATACCAAGCTTTCTTTTCCTGCTCGTCAATCTCAAGGGTTTCGGACAAATATTTCAAAACACGCAGATTGTTCACCGGATGAATATCACAGGCAATGCCGTAGCAAAACGCCAAAATCTGCGCCTTCAATTTCACGTCGTCCGGTAGAAGCGGCGTTTGCGGGAAACGATCCTCCAAATACTGCAAAACCGCCATCGACTGACTCAACGTAAAACCGTCTTCATCAACCAATACCGGCACGCCCTTAGAGGGATTCAGCTGTTGATGTTTTTCGGAAGACTGTTCACCGATGCGGATATTGACCCCTTCATAACGGTAAGGAATACCTTTCAAGGCCAGCGCAATCCGTACACGGTAAGAAGTCGAACTGTTAAAAAAACCATATAAAGTCATCATAAAACGGCCTCTCTTGCCAAATAGGTGGCTGTTGTCTTAAAAGCTATTATTCACACAATCGTTATATCTGTATAATGATTAAAACGGATACATCGATAACATTTTTGATATATGAAATGGACTAAAAGACTCAAACTCAAACAGCTGGCTTTACTAATTCACTTAGCAGAATCCGGCAATTTGAGCGAAACCGCCCGCAAAAACCACATGACCCAGCCCGCCTTGTCGCGCTGGTTGAAAGAATTGGAAGAAGATGTCGGCTATGAACTGTTTGAAAGACACCCCCGCGGCCTCACACCTACCGAAGCCGGCAACATCCTGATTGCCCGCGGCAAACGCATTTTGATTGAGGCAGAACGCACCCAGCAGGATTTGAACGACATATCCAGCGGCAAAAGCCGCACGCTCATCATCGGCATGTCACCAGCCGCTGCACCTCATTTTGTACCCAAAGCAGCCATGCATTTTCTCAATGAAAACCCTAATGTCCGCTTGGAAATACAAGAAAACACCATGAACCGCCTGATTGCCGACCTCAAACAAGGCGAAATAGATTTGGTCGTGGGCAGGCTTGACAACTATATCCCCGATGGCGAAATGCAAAGCGAGCTGCTTTATCACGACCCCATCCGCATCGTGAGCCGCATCGACCACCCGCTAACCCACAAGCCTAAATTGGAATGGACGGATTTGGAGGGTTACGAATGGATTGTATGGCCGTCAGGAACACCCATCCGCAGCCGCCTTGACAACGCCCTGACCGCAGCAGGTAAACAACCACCGGTCTATCGTGTTCGCTCTACCTCACAAGTTGCCAATCTATGGCTACTACAATATACCGACATGCTCTCTGTGGCCTCGAAAGGTGTGGCTGAACATTTCTTCCAACGCAGCCTACTGACCGAACTGCCGATTGATTTGGACATTCCTGAAGGTGCCGTCGGTATGGTTTGGCGCGAACAAGCCGAACCGGATTTACTATTGAATAATCTGATTACCTGTTGCCGGAATGCTGTCGAACGTTAATTCCATTAATGCAAAAGGCCGTCTGAAAACTATTTTTTCAGACGGCCTCTTTATCACTCAATAAAATCAACGCGTTACCGGCTTATACTTAATCCGTTTCGGTTTCGCGCCTTCTTCGCCTAAGCGGCGTTTTTTGTCGGCTTCGTATTCTTGGTAGTTGCCGTCGAAGAACACCCATTTACTGTCGCCTTCGGCGGCGAGAATGTGGGTGGCGATGCGGTCGAGGAACCAGCGGTCGTGCGAGATCACCATCACGCTGCCGGCGAATTCGAGCAAGGCATCTTCGAGGGCGCGCAGGGTTTCGACGTCGAGGTCGTTTGACGGTTCGTCAAGCAGTAAGACGTTGCCGCCGCTCAGCAGGGTTTTGGCCAAGTGCAGGCGGCCGCGTTCGCCGCCGGAGAGGTTGCCGGCGATTTTGCTTTGGTCGCTGCCTTTGAAATTGAAACGGCCGAGGTAGGCGCGTGCGGGGATTTCAAATTGGCCGACTTGCAAGATGTCGCGGCCTTCGGCGATGTTGTCGAACACGGTTTTGTCGTTTTGCAGGCCTTCGCGGCTTTGGTCGATGAGCGACATTTTGACGGTTTGGCCGATTTTCACTTCGCCGGAATCGGGCTGTTCTTTACCGGAAATCAGTTTGAACAGGGTCGATTTACCCGCGCCGTTGGGGCCGATGATGCCGACAATCGCACCGGCCGGCACTTTAAAGCTCAAGTCGTCAATCAATACTTTGTCGCCAAATGATTTGCTCACGTTGGTGAACTCAATCACTTCGTTACCCAAACGCTCGGCCACAGGGATAAAGATTTCCTGTGTTTCATTGCGTTTTTGGTATTCGTAATTGCTCATTTCTTCAAAACGCGCCAAACGGGCTTTGGATTTGGCTTGGCGGCCTTTGGCGTTTTGGCGCACCCATTCCAATTCTTGTTTCATGGCTTTGATGCGGGCGGCTTCGGATTTGGCTTCGTTGGCCAAGCGTTGCTCTTTTTGCTCCAGCCATGAAGAGTAGTTGCCTTTCCACGGAATGCCGTGACCGCGGTCGAGTTCCAAAATCCATTCGGCGGCGTTATCCAAGAAATAGCGGTCGTGGGTCACGGCAACCACGGTGCCTGGGAAGCGCACTAAGAATTGCTCCAGCCATTCAACTGATTCGGCATCCAAGTGGTTGGTCGGCTCGTCCAACAGCAGCATATCGGGCTTGCTCAGCAACAGTTTGCACAAGGCCACGCGGCGTTTTTCACCGCCTGATAATACGCCGATTTTGGTGTCCCAATCGGGCAGACGCAACGCATCGGCGGCAATTTCCAATTCGTGTTCGGCGCCGCCACCGGTTGACGAACCGGCCGCAATAATCGCTTCCAGACGGCCTTGTTCTTCAGCCAACGCATCAAAATCGGCATCGGGATTGGCATATTCGGCATACACTTCTTCCAAGCGTTTTTGCGCGGCGGCCACTTCGCCCAAACCGCTTTCCACTTCTTCACGCACGGTTTTTTCCGGATCAAGCTCCGGCTCTTGCGGTAGATAGCCGATTTTGATGCCGCTCATCGGCACGGCTTCGCCTTCAAATTCTTTGTCCACGCCGGCCATAATGCGCAACACGGTCGATTTACCCGCGCCGTTCAAGCCCAACAGGCCGATTTTGGCACCCGGAAAAAACGACAATGAAATGTCTTTAATAATGGTTTTTTGCGGCGGCACGACCTTGCTCACGCGCAGCATGGAATAAACGTATTGGCTCATAAATATTCTCGCTTAATGGTTACTTTGTTCAGACGGCCTCAATCTAAAAGTCAGGCCGTCTGAAACAGAAATTTCAGACTTCCCGATTCTAACCGAAAATCGGCTTTTCGTAAGGTTTTAAACGCAATCAGGCCGTCTGAAAAGCTGTTTACTTTAAAACGACAGCTTGATTTTTATGAATACTTTTCAAGCAAACCCCTGCTTTCATGCGGATTTTGAATAATGTTCAATTTATGTTATGGTAAGAAGCAGTTGAGAATTTATACCAAAATCAAAACCGATTATCGTGAAGGAGTTCATCATGCAAACGCTTACTGCTTACATCAACGGCGCCCATGCCACCCCGAATCCGAATGCCGATACTTTCGACAACATCAATCCGGCCAATGGCGAAATCCTTGCCCGCGTGCAGGAAAGTGATGACGCCGAAATCGAACGCGCGGTTCAGACGGCCATTGAAGGCCAGAAAGTTTGGGCGGCGATGACGGCGGTGGAGCGCAGCCGCATTTTGCTCAAAGCGGTAGAAATTTTGCGTGCGCGCAATGATGAACTTGCACGCATCGAAACGCTGGATACCGGCAAACCTTTGTCGGAGACGCTGTATGTCGATGTGGTGACCGGTGCCGATGTGATTGAATATTATGCCGGTCTGGCGCAGGCCATTGAAGGCCGCCAGATTCCGTTGCGCGAGAATGCGTTTGCCTATACGCGCCAAGAGCCGTTGGGTGTGGTCGGTGGCATCGGCGCGTGGAATTACCCGATTCAAATTGCGATGTGGAAAGCCGCGCCTGCTTTAGCGGCAGGCAATGCGATGGTGTTCAAACCAAGCGAAACCACGCCTACGGGCGCCATCAAGCTGGCGGAAATTTTCACCGAAGCGGGTTTGCCAGATGGTGTGTTTAACGTGGTACAAGGTGGCGGACGTGTCGGCGCGGCATTAAGCAGTCATCCGAATATCGCCAAGATTTCCTTCACCGGCGGCGTGCCGACCGGCAAAAAAGTGATGGCACAAGCCGCCGAAAGCAGCCTGAAAGACGTCACCATGGAATTGGGCGGCAAATCGCCGCTGATTATCTGCGACGATGCCGATTTGGACACCGCCGCCGACATTGCCATGATGGCGAATTTCTACAGTTCCGGCCAAGTCTGCACCAACGGCACGCGCGTGTTTGTGCCGAAAACCTTGAAAGCCGAGTTTGAACAAAAAATCATCGAGCGTGTGAAGCGAATCCGCATTGGCGACCCACTCGATGAAGCCACAAATTTCGGCCCTTTGGCCAGTTTCCCGCACATGGAAAAAGTGTTGGACTACATCGAACGCGGCAAACAAGAAGGCGCCACACTGCTCACCGGCGGCGGCCGTCTGAAAGATGAAGGTTTGGCCGATGGTGCTTACGTTGCGCCGACCGTGTTCACCGACTGCACCGACGATATGGCCATCTGCCGTGATGAGATTTTCGGGCCGGTAATGAGCATTTTGGTTTATGAAACCGAAGACGAAGCCATCGAGCGCGCCAACGACACCGATTACGGTTTGGCCGCCGGTGTGGTGTCCAACGACATCAAACGCGCCCACCGCTTAATCGGCCGCCTGCAAGCCGGCATCTGCTGGCTTAACGCATGGGGCGAATCGCCGGCGCAAATGCCGGTGGGCGGCTACAAACAATCGGGCATCGGCCGCGAAAACGGCGTACAAACCCTGATGCACTACACCCAAACCAAATCGGTTTTGGTGGATTTGGGTGAGTTTCAATCGGTGTTTTAAGGCCGTCTGAAAACCATTTTTCAATTTCTCAGGAAAACCACATGAGCCAACCAACCCAACAACGCCTTGACGAAATCCAAGCCCTCTACCGCGAATGGACACAACTTCTGCCCAAACTCGAAGCCGCACTCCAAGACTGGCAGCGCGGCGAGGCGATTATGCGCGAGCTGGCAACGTTTTACTTCGGCGGCGAATACCGCGCTTGCTTGGAAGCCGAAGAACAAGGCTGGCAGCCCGACTTAACCACGCAGGGCGAATACAGCGTATTGAGCGAAGATGCACTATGGGATGCCTACGGCGACCAGCAGACGCTGGCATGGCAATGGATGCGCGACTGCATTGAAACGCTGGATCGCGACCGCAACCACAGCGGCCACAGCAATCAAAGCGATTAAGCGTTTCAGACGGCCTCAAGTATATTTTCCGTCAAACCGATAACAAGAAAGGAATACAAGATGATTCATCCCAACCCGACTTTAAAATCCGCTTACGACTACATCATCATCGGCGCCGGCAGCGCAGGCGCGGTATTGGCGGCGCGTTTGACCGAAGACGAAAACGTTTCCGTGTTGCTCTTGGAAGCCGGTTTGCCCGATTTCCGCTTGGATTTCCGCACCCAAATGCCTGCTGCATTGGCGATGCCGCTGCAAGGTACGACCTACAATTGGGGCTACAAAACCGATCCCGAGCCTTACATGAACAACCGCGTGATGGACTGCGGTCGCGGCAAAGGCTTGGGCGGCTCATCGTTGATTAACGGCATGTGCTACATCCGCGGCAACGCGCTTGATTTCGACCATTGGGCAAAAAAAGACGGCTTGGCCGACTGGTCTTACCTCGACTGCCTGCCCTATTTCAAAAAATCGGAACACCGCGATGCCGGTGAAAACGATTACCACGGCGGCAACGGCCCGATTCACGTTACCACCGCCAAAAAAGACGCCAATCCCTTATTCGAAGCCATGATTCAGGCAGGCGTGGACGCAGGCTATCCGCGCACCGATGATTTAAACGGCTACCAACAAGAAGGCTTCGGCCCGATGGACAGGTTTGTCAATCCCGAAGGCCGCCGCTCGTCCACTTCACGCGGTTATCTCGACATGGCCAAACACCGCGAACGTCTCACCATTCTCACTGGCGCACTGACCGATGTGGTGCTGTTTGACGGCAAACGCGCGCGCGGGGTTCGTTTCGAGCATCAAGGCCGTCTGAAAACCGTCGAAGCGCGACAAGAAGTGATTGTGTCCGCCGGTGCAATTGCCTCGCCGCAAATCCTGCAACGCAGCGGCATCGGCCCCGGCGCATGGCTGGCCGAAGCAGGGGTGAGCGAAATCTTGGATTTGCCGGGCGTGGGCAACAACCTTCAAGACCATCTCGAACTCTACATGCAATACGAATGCACCCAGCCCGTTTCCATCGCACCGGCAACCCATTGGTGGAACAAACCCGCCATCGGCGCGGAATGGCTGTTCAACGGCACCGGCTTGGGCGCGACCAACCACTTTGAAGGCGGCGGCTTTATCCGCAGCCACGAAAAATTCGAGTGGCCGAACATCCAATACCACTTCCTGCCGATTGCCGTGCGCTACGACGGCCGCAACGCCAGCAAATCGCACAGTTTCCAAGCCCACGTCGGCTCGATGCGCTCGCTCAGCCGCGGCCGCATCAAACTCAAATCACGCAATCCGGCCGAGCATCCGAGCATTTTGTTCAACTACATGAGCCACGAACAAGACTGGGAAGAATTCCGCGCCGCCATCCGCATCACGCGTGAAATCATGGATCAGCCCGCGCTCGACCCTTACCGCGGCGCCGTCATCACCCCGGGCTTAGACGTGCAAACCGATGCACAAATCGACGAATATGTGCGCAACCACGCCGAAACCGCCTATCACCCGTCCTGCACCTGTGCGATGGGCGAAGGCAATGATGCCGTGGTCGACAGCCAAGGCCGCGTGCACGGTGTAGAAGGCTTGCGCGTGGTCGATGCGTCCATCATGCCCGACATCATCACCGGCAATCTGAACGCCACCACAATCATGATCGGTGAAAAAATCGCCGATGCCATGCGTGGCCGTAAGCTGCCGAAATCGGAAGCAGACTATTATGTCGCCAACGGCGCGCCTGTGCGTGGCGAAGCCAAACGCGGCTAAGGATTTTCAGACGGCCTGATACTTAGAAAAGGCCGTCTGAAAACACAGTCTCATTTATCGTGACATAACAATAAGAAAGTCATCCCATGAATAAAGATTCCCGCCCCGAGCTTAAATACAAACCGGTCAAAATGACGCATTCGCGCCATTTGGGTATGTTCAATACTGATCAATATTTCCGCCAAAAAACTTCGGCCACGCCCGATACCCGCATTGATAAATTTACCTTTTTTGGCACGCTGCTGATTCTGTTTGCCGTGACCCTGCCTTTGGTGCTGTTCCCCGAGCAAGGCGCGGCATGGGTTGGCGCGACCAAACAATTTGTCACCAACAAACTCGGCGGCGCTTATTTGGCGTTTGGCGTGTTGTCGATTTTGTTTGTGGTGTATATCTGTTCGTCTGACATCGGCAACATCAAATTAGGCAAACCCGAAGACGACATCGAATTCAAAACCGGCTCATGGGCGGCGATGATGTTTTGCGGCGGTATCGGCGCAAGCATTATGTACTGGGGCATTTTGGAATGGGTTTACTACTATCAGGGCCCGCCTTTCGGTATTGAGCCAAAATCACCGGAAGCAGTGCGCTGGGCGGCAACCTACGGCATGTTCCACTGGGGGCCGGTGGCGTGGGCGATTTATTTGGTGCCCGCGGTGTCAATTGCCTATTTTGCCCATGTGCGCAATTCACCGATTTTGAAGGTCAGCCAAAGCCTGATGCCACTTTTCGGCGAGAAATTCGCCAAGAGCAACTGGGGCAAGCTGGTGGATATTTTCTTTGTGTTCGGCATGATTGGCGGCGGCGCAACCTCGCTCGGTTTGGCCTCACCGATGATTACCGAAGGCCTGCACGAACTTTTCAACACGCCGAAAGACATCACCATGCAATTGGTGGTGTTGCTGGTGACCACGCTGATTTTTGCCTACAGCGCCTATCAGGGTTTGCGCGGCGGCATTCAGTTTTTATCCAACATCAATTTCTATATGGCGGTGGCGTTTTTACTGTTTGTGTTGGTAACCGGACCGACGGTATTTATGCTCAATACTGGCTTGGAAAGTATCGGCCGCTCGCTCACCAATATGATTAAGATGATGACGTGGACGGAAGCATTCGGCGAATTCTCCGGCCACGGCTTCCAAAAAACAGGCTTTCCGCAAGATTGGACTGTGTTCTACTGGGCATGGTGGCTGGTGTTTGCGCCGACCATCGGTTTGTTTATCGCCAAAATTTCCAAAGGCCGCACCATCCGTCAGATGGCGGTCGGCTCGATTTTCTTCGGCTCGCTCGGCTGCTCGGTGTTTTTCATCATCTTAGGCAACTACGGCATGTATCTACAATTGACCGGCGCGCTCGATGTAGTGGCCGTATTGAACAATCAAGGCGCGACCGCCACTATTTTTGCCGTGTTAAACACCTTGCCGATGGCGAAATTGGTGATTGCCGTGTTTACCATGTTGGCGATTATTTTCACCGCCACCACGTTTGACAGCATTTCCTACATTCTTTCTTCGGTGGTGCAGCATGAAGTCAACGACGAACCACACCGCTGGAACCGCTTGTTCTGGGCGTTTACTTTATGCTTCATGCCGGCAGTGTTGATGTTTATCGGTGACTTGTCCACCCTTCAGACGGCCTCGATTTTTGCCGGTGCGCCTTTGCTGATCATCATGAGTTTAATCATGTTGGCGACCATCAAAGCGGCCAAATACGATTTGCACTACCAACCGGATTATTCACTCAGCACCATTCACATTGAAACTGTGCCGGATAATGCGCCGTGGGAAGACGGTGATACTTCGCAGGCACCGGAAGGCTCGGTATTGGCACAACAGGCGATTTACGAAGAAATGCGCCAGCAAAACAGTGACAACAACAAGAATCCTTAACCCAGCTTTCAGACGGCCTTTTGATGCGCATCAGGCCGTCTGAACAGCCTGCCTCTTGCCAATTGAATGTCTTTAGGTAAAGGCGTATATTAATTATTCAGAATAAAATAATTTAATACCATCCAACAATCTTGGAGAAAATCATGTCGAAACAATTTACTGTTTTGAATATTTCTGCTGTATTGATTGTAGCGATTACCGCCATCGGTTTGATGTTTCCCGCAGCTTTCGGCCACTACGCCGATGTGATTTACCAATACATCGCGGCGCATTTCGGCTGGGTATATATGCTGTCGGTGTTTGTGTTTGATGTGTTTTTAATCGGGCTGATTTTCACGCGCTACGGCAAATTGAAACTGGGGCGTTTCGATGAGAAACCTGAATTCAGCACCGCTTCGTGGATTGGTATGCTCTTTTCGGGCGGCTTGGGCGTGGGGATTGTGTTTTGGGGCGTGGCTGAACCGATGACGCATTTTGCCAGCCCGCCGCTGCCGGGTGTTGAGCCGGGTTCGATTGAGAGCGCGCGTATGGCGATGGGCTACACTTATTTTCACTGGGGCTTGTCGCAATGGTCGATTTTTGCCATTGCCGGCCTGATTATCGGCTTATTTCAATACCGTATCAAGAAAGACAGCTTGGTATCGACCTCGATGGAAACGCTGTTTGGCCATAATTACCCGACCTTTTGGCGCCGCACGGTCGATATTTTGGCAGTGATTGCCACTGTGATGGGTATTGCCACGTCCATCGGCATGGGCGTATTACAGATTAACGGCGGCCTGACCTATGTGTACGGCCTGCCGGGCAATCCGTGGACACATGCGGCGATTTTGGCAGTGATTACGGTGATTTTCGTGATTTCAGCCTCGTCGGGCTTGAGTCGCGGCGTGAAATGGCTGTCAAACATCAATATGGCGATTGCGCTCGGTTTGACGCTGTTTATCATGATTCTGGGACCGACTTCGGTGATGTTTAAATCACTTGTAACCGGTATCGGCGATTATTTGACACATTTTATCGATTACAGCCTGCGCCTTGACCCGTTCCGCAAAGAAAGCAACTGGGTGGAAAAATGGACGGTGTTTTACTGGGCATGGGTGATTTCGTGGAGCCCGTTTATCGGCGCGTTTATCGCCCGCATTTCGCGCGGCCGCACCATTCGTGAATTTGTGGTGGGTGTGTTGATTGTGCCGCCGCTGATTTCGTTTTTGTGGATTGCGGCATTCGGCGGCACGGCGATTTATCAGGATTTATATGCCAATGCGGGCTTAGCGCAGGTCGTGGCCAATGATTACACGCTGGCGATGTTTGCCTTTTTGGAACAATTCCCGCTGCACACATTTACTTCTACCGCCACACTGGTGTTGATTGCCACTTTCTTGATTACGTCTGCCGACTCGGCCACACATATTCTGGCCAGCATGAGCAGCGGCGGCGCACTTAATCCGACCTTGCGCCTGAAAATCGTCTGGGGCTTTTTGCTGTCGGGCATCATTATGGCGCTGCTGGTGGCGGGCGGTTTGAAGAGCCTGCAAGCAGGTTCGATTGTGGCAGGTTTGCCCTTCACGATTATTCTGATTTTGATGTTGTTCGCGATTATCAAGGTGCTCCGCATCGAAGCGCATTTGGTGTTGCCGGACACATTGCCGATTAAGCGTCCTGCCGAAGAAGCGGAACGCTATCACCGCGGTGAAGAAGAAGTGCCAACCCACCGTCCGAGTGAAGAATTTCCCGATTAAGTTTCACCTTCAGGCCGTCTGAAACCTGAATGCTTTTCAGACGGCCTTATCCCCCGACAATAATCAATAACACATAAGGAGAAAGCCTATGCAGAATTCCGCGTTTTCCGGCGGCGCCAAGCTAGCGGTGAATAAAACCGTGTTTTTGGCATCGTCTGTGATTACGGTGGCGCTGATTTTGTTCACCATTTTATTCCCTGCCGTCAGTGAAACCGTGCTTGGTGGCGCGCTCAAATGGGTATCCGACCATTTCGGCTGGTATTACATGCTGGTGGTGGCCGCTTACGGCGTATTTTCGCTGTTTGTCGGCGTATCGCGTTACGGAGACATCAAACTCGGCCAAGACCAAGACAAACCGGCTTTTCCGTTTTTGGCGTGGGCGGCGATGTTGTTTTCCGCCGGTATCGGCATCGATTTGCTGTTTTTCGGTGTATCCGAGCCGCTCACCCACTACCTTGCGCCCAATATCGGCGAAGGCAGCACACCCGAAGCGGCACGCACGGCCTTGGCGCAAACCTTTTTACACTGGGGCTTGCACGGCTGGGGCATTTACGCGCTGATCGGCATGGCTTTGGCTTATTTTGCCTACCGCAAAAACATGCCGCTGGCCTTACGCAGCGCCTTACTGCCGATTTTTGGGCAAAAACGCGTCAACGGCTGGCTCGGCAACACGGTCGATATTTTCGGCGTGGTGTGTACCCTGCTCGGTATTGCTACCAGCTTGGGTATTGGTGTATTGCAAGCCAATGCCGGTTTGAACCATGTATTCGGTATCGACACCAGCAAAACGGTTCAGACAGCCATCATCTTGGGCGTGGTCGCAGCAGCAGCTTTATCGGCCATGTCGGGCGTGGACAAAGGCGTGCGCCGCTTGTCCGAAATCAATATGTTGGGCGCGACAGGCTTATTGATTGCGCTGTTGGTGATGGGGCCGACGGTGTTTCTGTTCAACGGCTTGGTGGACAACATCGGCAGCTATTTCCAAACCATCATGGACAAAACCTTCCGCGTGTATGCTTATGAAGGAGAATCCGGCGCGGAATGGAAATCGGCTTGGACCATTTTCTTCTGGGCTTGGTGGGTGGCATGGGCACCGTTTGTCGGCCTGTTTATCGCGCGCATTTCACGCGGCCGCACGCTGCGCGAATTTGTGTTTGGCGTGATGTTTATCCCGTTGGGCTTTATCTTTGCGTGGTTCTCGATTTTCGGCAACAGCGCCATCGATTTGGTCAACAGCGGTCAAGCGGCCGATTTGGCCAAAACCGCAGTCGAAAATCCGGCGATGGGTATGTTTTTGCTGTTTGAACATTATCCGCTGGCCGGTTTGTGGTCGACCATGGGCGTGATTATCGGCTTGATTTTCTTTGTGACTTCCGCCGACTCGGGCGCTTTGGTATTGGCGAATTTGAGTTCGCGCGATTTGGCTTCTACCGCCGATGCGCCGGTGTGGCTGCGTTTATTCTGGGCAGCCGGCACAGGCTTGGTGACTTTGGGCTTGCTGTTTGCCGGTGGGTTTGCGTCGCTGCAATCGGTGTCGGTGGTGGCCGGTTTGCCCTTCTCGCTGATTTTGGTGCTGTACATGATTTCGATGTGGATCAGCCTGCGCCAAGAAGGCATGAAGCGCAAAGCAGGCCAAATCGACCGCGCATTGGTGCTCGACAACGGCCTAAACTGGCGCAACCGCTTAAGCCGCTTGGCCAGCTTCCCTGACCTTCAGACGGCCAAACACTTCATGACCCATACATTAGAACAAGCCATGGCGGAAGTGGCGATTGAATTAGAAAAACAACGCCTTGAAGTCGAACTTACTACGGAAAACGGCGGCTTGGTGCATCAAATTGCTGTGCGCTATCCCGAACAACGCGACTTTATCTATCGTGTGGAACTGATTGAAGCGGAAAAACCGATTTTCGCGCTCGGTCAAGCAGGCAATCTGGCTTCGCTGCAAGAGCATGAAAAATACTACCGCGCCGAAGTCTTTTTGATTGAAGGCAGTCAGGATTACGATATTCTTGGCTACACCAAAGAGCAGGCGATTATCGATATTCTGAATCAATATGAGCGCCATATTCAGTTTCTGTATATGGATCGCTAAGCGGTAAAACATCAAGGCCGTCTGAAAATCATTTTTCAGACGGCCTTTTATATAGGTTTAAACCTTTGCAATCAATAAATTAAGCGGCTTCTTTTTGCTCTGCCTTATCCGCTTCTTTGTGCTCTTGCTCACGTTTTTCACGCTGCTGGCGCATCATTTTGCGGGCTTCGCGATTGCGGCGGGATTTTTCGATTCTATCAGAAATACGCTGATTAAGCGTTTTATGCGGACGTTTGGCAGCAATCACATCATCTGCCACTTGGCTCAGAGTCACATCGTTCAGTTCGAATGCCTGCGCTTTATCCAAAGAAGCAGCGTTCACAGAAGCGGCGAGCATCAACACCGGCACCCATAATAATAATCGGCTTGCGTTGTTCATATTTTTCTCCTTTACATCTGTTTCAGACGGCCTCACATTCATGCCCTTACCTGATGATTTGATGATAGCAATTTCACCACTCGAATGCATGCGTTTTTTTGTCTCAACCTGTATGTAAAGGCCGTCTGAAAAACACTTTTCAGACGGCCTTGATTCATGATTTAACGGTTAACCCAACGTCACCATTTCAATTTGCTCCATGCTGCGTCCCAAAAAACGCTCGCCAATGGTACGGAACCGCAGCGGAATGTCGCTGACATAAAAACGGTAATCCGGCGCGGGATTGTCGGTATTGAGCAAACCGGCTTCGGCCAAGGCTTTGGCGGTGGCTTCAGCCGTGGTAATGGCGGAATCGACCAAGGTCACATTCGGCGCCTCTTGGCTGATCAGCGGTTTGAGCAGCGGAAAGTGGGTACAGCCCAACACCAGCGTGTCGATGTCGTCGACCAGCAAAGGTCTCAAATATTCGCGCGCGGTCAGACGGGTCACTTCATGATCGAGCCAGCCCTCTTCCACCAGCGGCACCAGCAAAGGCGATGCTTGTGTGCGCACCAAAGTATCGGCATTTTGTGCATGAATGGCGCGGGCGTAGGCATTGCTGTTCACAGTAGTATTGGTGGCAATGATGCCGATTTTATTGTTGCGCGTGGTCGCCAACGCGGCTTCGGCACCGGCAGAAATCACGTCCAACACAGGCATATTGCCGGCTTTTTGACGGATTTTCGTGCCGGCGGTCGCGGCAATGGTATTGCAGGCGATAACCAAGGCTTTGACATCGTGTTCCAACAAAAAATCAACAATTTGCAGGGAAAAGGTTTCGATGGTGGCTCGCGATTTGGTACCGTAGGGCACTCGGGCAGTATCGCCGAAATAAACAATATTTTCCATCGGCAGCCGCTCCATCAATGCACGGACATTGGTCAAGCCGCCGACGCCGGAATCGAAGACGCCGATGGGGCGCTGTTTGCTGATACTCATGATTGGTCGGGTTCAAAAGTCGATATGGCGGTTATTGTACACGCTTTCAGACGGTATTTTAATAGCCGTTCCAGCTGATAACTTACCTGCCTCATTGAAATGTTATTTAGGCCATCTGTCGCCTTTAATCTAAAAATTATGCCAACGATTCCTTCAAAACCCGAATTTTACGCC
Source organism: Neisseria sp. CCUG17229 (assembly GCF_047839235.1). Classification (NCBI taxonomy): domain Bacteria; kingdom Pseudomonadati; phylum Pseudomonadota; class Betaproteobacteria; order Neisseriales; family Neisseriaceae; genus Neisseria; species Neisseria sp. CCUG17229. The sequence goes on along the minus strand of NZ_CP181247.1, from coordinate 446,538 downwards.
AACTTTATCTAAATTTATCATTCATAAGGTTTGCAAATCAGCCGGATTCCATCATAATTTATACTTTAATATCGCGATAATAAGGCCGATTTTATGACTGATGGTGCAAACGTGAGCCGTTTTCTTGCCAACGAAGAAGCAACTTTGGCGCTGGGTGCAAGCTGGGCGCAATCGTTGACCGCACCATTGGTGGTTTATCTGCAAGGTGACCTGGGCGCAGGCAAAACCACGTTGACTCGCGGCTTACTGCGCGGCTTAGGACATCAGGGGGCAGTAAAAAGCCCGACTTATGCCATTGTCGAATCTTATCCGCTTACCGATTTCACACTGCACCATTTTGATCTCTACCGCTTCAGTACACCCGAAGAATGGGAAGATGCCGGCTTAGACGATTTATTCGATAATCAAAGCATCTGCCTGATCGAATGGCCGCAACAAGGCGGTGAATTTACACCGGCAGCAGACATCACTCTTTCATTAAATCACACAGACCACGGCAGAACGGTGAAGTTCACTGCCCACACAACCCAAGGCCGAAAAAGTTTGGAAGCATGGTTAAACTGACACGACGACAAATGGTCCGCCACACGGCGGGTTTGTTTTTTACACTGACACCGATTTCTGCCGCATTGGCTAAAAGCACCAAGCCCGTCCAATTTGTGGCTGCCCGCATTTGGCCGGCACACTCTTACACGCGTGTAACGCTTGAGGCCTCTTCGACATTGCAATTCCAGCATTTTCTGCTCGATAATCCCAACCGCCTGGTAGTCGATATTCAAAATGCCAACATCAATACCGTTTTGCAGAATTTCTCAAAGAAAGTCTTAGCGGATGATCCTTTCATCCGCAGCATCCGTGTCGGACAAAATACACCGACTACCGTACGCATAGTAATTGATTTAAAGCAAAGCATACACCCACAATTGTTTGCACTCGCACCGGTGAGCGGTTTCAAACACCGCTTGGTAATCGATCTTTATCCACACGGCGTAGATGTCAATGATCCAATGATGGCTTTGCTCAACGGCAATGCTTCTTCAGATCCATTACGCCCGCGCAGAGTGAATACCCCATCCCCGCCAAGCAACAGCAAAACACGCCGCCCTATCATCATGCTTGACCCCGGTCACGGTGGCGAGGATCCCGGAGCCATCAGTAGAGGGGGACTGCAAGAAAAGAACGTCGTCTTGTCTATCTCGCGCGAAGTCAAAAAACGACTGGAAGCCTTAGGCTATACAGTTTACATGACACGTAACGAAGATGTTTTTATTCCGCTCAATGTTCGCGTAGCCAAAGCCCGAGCAAAAAAGGCCGATTTATTTATCTCGATACATGCTGACTCATTTACCAGTCCCACCGCTCGCGGCACCGGTGTGTATATTCTCAACCCGCGCGGAGCCAGCAGCGCAGCAGCCAAATTTCTGGCACAAACCCAGAATAACGCCGATGCCATCGGTGGTGTCCGTGCCAGCGGCAACCCCTTCGTAGATAATGCCTTGCTCGATATGGCGCAAACCGCCACCATGCGCGACAGCCGTAAGCTCGGCCAATCGGTGTTGACGGAATTAGGTAAGCTCAATCAGCTTCACAAAGGCCGTGTGGATGAAGCCAACTTTGCCGTATTACGTGCGCCGGATATTCCGTCGATTCTGGTCGAAACGGCATTCTTGTCCAACCCGATTGAAGAAAAGCTGTTGGCCGATGCGTCTTTCCGCATCCGCTGCGCCCAAGCGATTGCCACAGGCGTGCAGAAATATGTCAATTCAGCGATTTTGCGCCGTTAAGATAAATAAGATAAAAAGACCGTCTGAAATTCAGACGGTCTTTTTATCCAATACAATCAATCCAAAATCTTCTTACCCAAAATCACAATATCTGCCAACTGCGTTTCCAAATCGCACACCTGCGGCAAACGCCCCCATTCTTCAAAACCAAACGAACGGAACAAGCGAATACTGGCGTGATTGTGACCGAAAATCACCGCCAACACATTGCGGATGCCCAACGACGGTGCACGCTCCAGCATATAGCGCAGCAACACTTTACCCACGCCGACACCGCGTACATCCTGCCGCACATACACGCTGATTTCCGCGCTGATGTGGTAGGCTTGGCGCGGATAATAATCGCTGAAGCTGCCCCACGCCACAATCTCGTTGCGCACATCCCTTAACACCAGCAACGGCCGTTTGCCGCCATGCGCCTCAAACCACGTCTGCCGCTCGGCTACCGTCACCGGCTGCAAATCCGCCGTTGATTGGCGCGACTCAATCGTGCTGTTGTAAATAGCGACAATGGCAGGCAAATCGTCCTGCACCGCTTCGGCAACCACATATTGCATTTCAGACGGCCTTTACTGAATCAGTTTCGATACGGTTTTAAACGCCGGATGCTTCGCGTCGCCCAACAATTGGAACAACACGCTTTCGCTGTTGCTCACCACCGCACCGGCATCACGCATTTGCTGCAACGCATTGTCTTTATTGGCTGGATTGCGCGAAGTGGTGCAATCAAACGGCACATACACCGCCAAACCCTTGGCGCGCAAATCCAACACCGTTTGCAACATGCACACATGCGCTTCGGCACCGAGCAAAATCACGTTTTCAATCTTCTTTTCATTCAACACGGCTTCCACTTCATCAATCACTGCCGAAAAACGAGTTTTCTCAAACACCGCCGCCCCATCACCGAACAAAAGCTGCACCGCCGGCACAGTTTTACCCAAGCCCTTCGGATACTGCTCCGTCGCCACCAACGGCACATCCAAAGCCTGCAAGCCCTGAATCACCACACGGCTGCGTTCAACCATTGAATCTGCATTGTGCAAAGCAGGCAGCAAACGCTCCTGAATATCAACCACGATGCATAATGTATTTTCCGGTTTCATGATTTTTCTCCTTTTTCAGACGGCATGAATAATGTGATTGGATTGTACCGTAAACACAGGCCGTCTGAAAAATATTGCGCTTTCAGACGGCCTTAAATCACACCCCCAAATACCCTTCCCGACTACTCAACCACCGATCCAAATGCGCCTGCACAATATCCAGCCGCTCGGCAATCAGTTTCGGCGCAATTTCGCGGGCTTGTTCGAGCAGGTGCAAATCTTCTTCCAGATTGGCAAAACGCAGCATCGGCACGCCGCTTTGGCGTGCGCCTAAGAATTCACCGGGACCGCGGATATTTAAGTCTTGGCGGGCGATTTCAAAGCCATCGGTGTGTTCGTAAATTACTTTCAGCCGCGCTTTGGCCAGTTCGCTCAAGGGCTCGGTAAACAGCAGCACGCAGGCACTGGCGGCGGCACCCCGTCCGACACGGCCGCGTAGCTGGTGCAGTTGCGCCAAGCCCATGCGTTCGGCGTGTTCAATCACCATCAGGCTGGCATTGGGCACATCGACGCCGACTTCAATCACGGTGGTCGCCACCAACACATTCAGACGGCCTGCGATAAATTCGGCCATTACTTCGGCTTTTTCAGCAGGTTTCATGCGGCCGTGTACCAAGCCGATGTTGAGTTCGGGTAAGGCCGTCTGAAGCTCGGCAAGGGTATCGACGGCGGTTTGCAGTTGCAGCGTTTCGCTCTCTTCAATCAGCGGACACACCCAATACGCCTGCTGCCCTTTTTGGCAAGTGCCCAACACCAGCCCTTCGACTTCGGCACGGCGCACGCTATTCACCAGCCGTGTTTTAATCGGCGTGCGGTTGGGCGGCAATTCGTCGATGACGGACACGTCCAAATCGGCGAAAAAACTCATCGCCAGCGTGCGCGGAATCGGCGTGGCCGACATCATCAGCTGATGCACGTCGTTGCCTTTGTTTTTTAGGGCCAAACGTTGCGCCACGCCGAAGCGGTGTTGCTCGTCGACAATCACCAAGCCGAGATTATGGAAGGCGACATCGTCTTGAAACAGCGCATGCGTGCCGACGGCGATTTGGGCAAGGCCGTCTGAAATGGCGGTTTTGTTGCTGTCTTTTTCTTTTTTGCGCTGGCTGCCGGAAAGCCATGCCACGGTCAAACCCAGCGGCTCAAACCATTGTTTGAACTTGATAAAGTGTTGCTCGGCCAAGATTTCGGTCGGTGCCATCACGACGACTTGTGCGCCGGCTTCGATGGCGGTGAGCGCGGACAATGCAGCAACAATGGTTTTACCGCTGCCGACATCGCCTTGCAGCAGGCGGTGCATGGGAAAGGTTTCGGTCAAGTCTTGCTTGATTTCGCCCACCACGCGCTGCTGGGCTTGGGTCAGGGCAAACGGCAAGGAATCGAGCAGCTTTTGCACCAAACTGCCATCGCCGTTTAACGGTGCCGCTGCGCCGCTGACGCGCTTTTGTCGCGCCAAACGCATGGACAATTGCTGCGCCAACAGTTCGTCAAATTTCAGCCGCTGCCATGCGGGCAAGGTGCCGTCTGAAAGCTGATGGATGGTGAAGCTTGGCGGCGGCGAGTGCAGCAGGCGCAGGCTTTCGGCCAAGTGCGGCAGTTTCAGACGGCCTAATAAATCGTCGGGTAAGGTGTCGTGCAAAGGAATGCTGTCTAAGGCCGTCTGAACAATGCGGCGCAGGGTCGGCTGGTTTAAGCCATTCACCGTCGGGTAAATCGGCGTAAGGCTTTCGGCCAAACCGGTGCTCTCGGCATCGCGGATTTTCGGGTGAATCATCTCATCGCCGTAAAACCCACGCTTGATTTCGCCCACCGCGCGAATGCGTTTGCCCACCGCCATCTGCTTTTGGTGGCTGGCGTAAAAATGAATAAAACGCAAATGCAACACGCTGCCAGAACCATCGGCAATCTGCACCACCAATTGCTTGCGCGGCTTGAAGGTCACTTCCTGATGCACCACTTCCCCTTCCACCTGACACGGCACGCCCACCGGCGCATCAGCAATCGGCATGATGTGGGTTTCGTCTTCATAGCGCAAAGGCAGGTGCAGCGCCAAATCCCACGCGCTGTTTAAATTCAGCTTGTCGAGCTTTTGGGCGGTGGTGTCGGCGACTTTGAGCTGTTTTTGGGTTTCGGGTGTCATCATGGCGGTTATATTCAAAACAATCGTGGTTTGCCGTATTTTAACGGAAAAAAGGCCGTCTGAAATTCAGACGGCCTTTTGATGAAACATCAAGGCTTCAAATTAAGCATTGCCTTCTTGCTGTTGTTGGTACATTGCTTCAAAGTTGATTGGTGCCAACAATACCGGTGGGAAGCCGGCGCGGGTCACGGTTGAAGAAATGGCTTCGCGTGCGTATGGGAACAAGATGTTCGGGCAAGCCACGCCCAACAGCAATTGGGTGTCTTCTTCCGGAATGTTTTCCAAACGGAAAATGCCGCTTTGGGTCACTTCGTTCAGGAACATGGTGCGCTCTGCGTTCAGCTTAGCGGTAACGGTCACGGTGACATCAACGGCGTAAATGCCTTCTTCCAGCTTTTGGCTGGCGGTTGACACGCGCATATCGACTTCAGGATCGCCTTGTTCCAAGAAGATTTGTGGTGCATTAGGCACTTCCAAAGACAAATCTTTTACATATAAACGCTCAATGCTGAATACAGGTTGCAATTCTTCTGCCATTTTGTTTTCCTATCTGTTTAGGGTTATGAATTGAGTAATTCAATTAACTCGCCTTGCTGCTGCAGGCGGTATAAATCGGTAAAACCGCCGACATGGGTGTCGCCGATAAAAATTTGCGGAATGCTACGCTGACCACTCAATTGTTGCATTTCGGCAAAATCGGCCGGATTTTTATCCACGCGGATTTCTTTGATTTCGGTCACGCCCACGGCGGCCAAAAGCTTTTTTGCCATGGTGCAATACGGGCAAAACGCGCCAGTGTACATGGTTACGGGTTGCATAATGCGCTTTCTTGAATGCTTTTGAACACTATATGGGCATAAGGCGCATTTTACAAGTGGGCGTGTGAATGGATTGTGAATTCAGATAAGCGGTCGTGCTAAAGGTTGGCGATGTTTGCTGCTACGTTTTCAGACGGCCTATCGGGCGCTTATAAGACCATCATAGTCATGGCAGACAAACGGCTTTTGAAGTATCATTACCAAGGCAAGACAAAGCTACTTTTGCAATCTGTTTGCCCCCAGCGGGCAGATTGCAAAAGTATTTTTTATATTCTTGGAAATTCAATATGTTAGCAGGTATTCCGATTCCTAAGGACACCATTCGTCCGCCCGAAACCGTCTTGGTCAACATCACCCCGCAGGAAACGCGTGTGGCGGTTTTGGAAGAAAACAACATTTGCGAGTTGCACATCGAACGCAACACCGGCCACAGCTTGGTCGGCAACATTTATTTAGGCGTGGTGCGACGCGTTTTACCCGGTATGCAAAGCGCGTTTATCGACATCGGCTTAGAGCGTGCGGCTTTCCTGCACATCGTCGATGTCTTGGAGCAACGCCGCAATCCCGATGAAACGCAGCGCATTGAGCATATGCTGTTTGAAGGGCAAACCATTTTGGTGCAGGTCATCAAAGACCCCATCAACACCAAAGGTGCGCGCCTTTCCACGCAGATTTCGCTGGCCGGCCGTTTTTTGGTTCATCTGCCGCAAGAAGAGCACATCGGCATTTCGCAACGCATTGAAGACGATGCCGAGCGCACTATTCTGCGTGAGCGTTTGCTGAATTTGCTGCCTGAAAGTGCGTGCCACGGCTACATCATCCGCACCAATGCGGAAAATGCCACCGACGAGCAATTGCAGGCCGACATCCATTACCTGACCAAAGTGTGGGAACACATTCAGCACCAATCGAAAACCCAGCCGCCTGAAACCTTGCTTTACCAAGATTTGTCGCTCAACTTGCGCGTGTTGCGCGATATGTTCAGCTTGGATACGCAAAAAATTCTGGTCGATTCCACTGAAAATTTCCGCCGCATGAATGAGTTTGCGCAATTGTATGTGCAAGGTGCGGTGGACAAATTGGAATTGTTCAAAGGCGACCGCCCGCTGTTTGAAACCCACAACATCGAGCAGGAAATCAGCCGCTCACTGCAACCGCGCGTGAATCTGAATTTCGGCAGCTATTTGATTATCGAATCGACTGAAGCGATGACCACCATCGATGTGAACACCGGCGGCTTTGTCGGCGCACGCAATTTCGATGAAACCATCTTCCGCACCAATCTCGAAGCCTGCCACACCATCGCCCGCGAACTGCGCCTGCGCAATTTGGGCGGCATCATCATCATCGATTTCATCGATATGGCCAAAGAAGAACACCGCGAAGCCGTGTTGCAGGAATTGGCCAAAGCCTTGAGTTTCGACCGCACCCGTGTCACGCTCAACGGCTTTACCAGCCTAGGTTTGGTCGAACTCACCCGCAAACGCTCACGCGAAAACCTAAACCAAATCTTGTGTGAGCCCTGCCCTTCCTGCCAAGGTAGAGGCCGTCTGAAAACACCACAAACCGTGTGCTACGAGATTCAACGCGAGATTGTGCGTGAAGCCCGCCGCTTTGATGCCAAGGAATTCCGCATTCTCGCCGCGCCGAATGTGATTGATTTGTTTCTTGATGAAGAATCTCAATCGTTGGCCATGCTGATTGATTTTATCGGCAAACCGATTTCGCTGGCCGTAGAAACTGCTTACACGCAAGAACAGTATGATATTGTTTTAATTTAACTTTCTTAAAATAAACAGGCCGTCTGAAACAGCAAAGTTTCAGACGGCCTTTTGTATAACCGATTACTCTTCTTCCGGCAATCGAGTAATTTTCACGCGGTCGATGCGCTGGCCTTCTTTTTCAATCACTTCAAAACGCCAGCCGTGGAAATCGGCAAAATCACCAACATTCGGCAGGCTCTCCAGCTCTTCCATAATCAAGCCGGCGACGGTATGGTAGTCCGCATCTTCATCTTGTGGCGGCAAGCCTAATTGTGGCGCCAAATCGACGTATTCCAAAGCGCCGTCCACCGTCAGGCTTTCGTCGTCGGCATTGGCCTGCATCATCGGCTCTTCTTCCCGCTCGAATTCTTCAGGGAATTCACCGGCAATGGTTTCGAGCATGTCTTTCATCGTCACCATACCCAATACCGCACCAAACTCATCAACCACCAAGGCATAATCCGCACTGCTTTGGCGGAACAATTCAATCGCACTCAGCGCAGTAGTCGTTTCCGGCAAAATCAGCGGCTGGCGTAAGGCCGTCTGAATATTCAATTCGCCGCCTTGCAATAATTGGGTCAGCAAATCTTTTTTGTTGATGTAGCCCAACGGCTCGTCCACACCTGCTTTACCCACCACCAGCAAACGGCTGTATGGCGTATTTTGCAGTTGTTCACGCTGCTCTTCTTTGCTTTGCGAAATATCCAAGCGCTCAATTTCACGGCGCGGAATCATCACACCTTGAATCGGACGTTCGGCCAACGTCAACACGCTGCGAATCATGGATTTTTCGTTTTCTTCAAAATGGCTGCTGTCCTCTGCCTCATCACCATTTTTCGCTAAAATCGTTTCACGGATACCCATCATGCCCAACACGTTTTCAGCCGTGCGTTTACGCCATGAGCTACTGATGTAATCGTTTTTACGGCTGTTTTTCTGCGAAACTTGGTTAAACACCTCAATCAGAATCGAGAAGCCGATGGCAGCATACAGATAGCCTTTAGGAATGTGGAAATGGAAGGCTTCAGCAATCAGGCTGAAACCAATCATCAGCAGGAAGCCCAAGCAGAGCATCACCACTGTCGGGTGTTTTTCTACAAATTCGGTCAACGGTTTGCTGGCAATAATCATCACGGTCATCGCTACAACTACAGCCGCCATTGCCACCACAATGTGATCCACCATGGCCACAGCGGTGATTACCGAGTCGATGGAAAATACCGCATCCAGTACCAAAATTTGCGCCACCACCGCACCGAACGCGGCGTGTTTTTTTTGCGTTTCAGCAATGGCAAAATGGTTGTGGCCTTCCAAGCGCTCGTGCAATTCAGTAGTCGCCTTATAAAGCAAAAACAGACCACCGGCGAGCATAATTATATCTTTCCCTGACACCGGCCAGTCGCCAATGTGAAACAGCGGTGCGGTCAAGGTCATGATGTGCGCCATAAAAGCCAGCATGATGACGCGCATCACCACAGCCAAGCCTAAGCCGGTAATCCGTGCTTTATCGCGCAGCGAAGGTTTGACCTTATTGGCCAAAATCGCGACAAACACAAGGTTATCAATGCCCAAAACCACTTCAAGCACCAAAAGCGTTGCAAAGCCTATCCAAGTATGCGGGTCGGCTAACCAACTGAGATCCATGATCTTTCTATTCCTTTAAATGTGAAAAAGCAGCCCGATGAATAAGATTCATCCGGCTGCTTCAAATATACAATACATACACGAAGGACGTAATATCGAACTATCCTGCTCCGCGTCTTTCATGGGGTATGTATGCCTTATCAAAATAATGATTTGGATAGTTTATCAGGTTAAATCTACTGTGGCAAAGTTTATTTTGCCGGCAAACATATTCCCACCTTTACCCAATATTTCCCATCCGTTCAGACAGATTACTTATACCCGAGAGCGATTGGCTTCTGCCAATAATGCCAACAATTCTTCTGTACTGTCCCAACCTATGCAGGCATCCGTGATGCTTTGACCGTAATTCTCCGGCTTATCTTGACGGCCTTCCATCAAATGGCTTTCCACCATTACACCCATAATGTTGTTTTCACCATCACGCAATTGCTGGGCAACATCTTGCGCCACTTCCATTTGACGTTTGTAGTCTTTACGGCTGTTGGCATGGCTGAAATCAATCATCACTTTTGGTGTTTGACCAGCTTGGGTTAACTGCTCGGCCGCTGCTTTCACATGCTCATTACTGTAATTCGGCTCTTTGCCACCGCGTAAAATCACATGACAATCAGGGTTACCGGCAGTATGTACAATCGCTGAATGGCCGGTTTTGGTTACTGATAAGAAATGATGCGGATGGCTCGCGGCACCAATGGCATCAATGGCAATTTTCAAATTACCATCTGTACCGTTTTTAAAGCCAACCGGACAAGACAAGCCGCTCGATAATTCACGGTGAACCTGGCTTTCAGTGGTACGCGCACCAATTGCCCCCCATGAAATCAAGTCGGCATAATATTGTGGCGTAATCATATCAAGAAATTCAGTCGAAGCCGGCATACCCATATTGTTCAAAGTCAACAACAAGCTACGTGCCTGACGCAAGCCATAGTTGATATCGAAAGTGCCGTCTAAATATGGATCATTAATTAAGCCTTTCCAGCCGACTGTGGTACGCGGCTTTTCAAAATATACACGCATCACAATCAATAATTCTTTTTCATATTTCTGACGCAATGGCAATAATCGCTCAGCGTATTCTACTGCGGCTTTGGTATCATGAATCGAACAAGGGCCAATAATCACCAATAAACGGTTGTCTTTACCATGTACTAGATCAGCAATTTCTTGTCGGGTTTGATGAACCAATTCAGCAGCTTGTTCGCTGATCGGTAATTCATATAAATGAGCAATCGGTGGTAATAATTCGGTTACTGCTTTAATTCTGACATCATCTGTTTGGCGTGGTTGATTCATTAGATTAATCTTTCTGTTCTATTATTCATTAAGTGTGTATAGATTACCTTTTTTACATGAATTAAACAAGCATTAAAATTTATATATCGCAATTTTATATCAAAAGTCTAATTTTCTAACCTAATTAGTTATATAATTTTCTAATTTTTATTATTATTTAGAATTTTATTCTAAATTTATTTTCAGGATACTTCAGTAGGAATAACTGTTATTATGTTTAATGGATTCGCTGTCTTCTAACGGTTCATTAAAATAATCCATCAGATGATATATTTTATCTCAAATTTAACCTGCCAAGAGACAAAACAAAAAGCCGTCTGAACCTGACATGTTTCAGACGGCCTCCACTTTCCAATCATCCAGCAAGCGGCTACTTCTTAACAGCAGGCCGGGCAGCCTTCTTGGCCGGCGCAGTGACAGTAGCCTCATTCTTCAGCTTCGAGAAGATTCCCTCGCCAATGCCTTTGACGTTTTTCAATTCGTCCACCGTTTTAAAGCTGCCGTGCTGTTTGCGGTACTCCGCAATCGCTTTGGCTTTGGCTGGGCCGATGCCCGGCAGGGCGGTCAGTTCGCTTTCGGAGGCCGTATTGATATTGACGGCTGCAGCCGATATCGAGGCGGCCAGAGTAGCCAGTGCGGTAAAGAGGATTTTTTTCAAAGTATTCACGCCGGTTGCTCCTTTTTTGAACGGTTAAAGTGTGCATTATATTTAGCCGCTGCCGGGATGGCAAATCGTGTGGTCGGTTTGGGGTTATTTTAAACGTAAAGAAGCCTCTGACAAGGGTCAGAGGCTTCGAATGGGTGTTTGGCAGTGACCTACTTTCACATGGAAGAACCACACTATCATCGGCGCTGAGTCGTTTCACGGTCCTGTTCGGGATGGGAAGGCGTGGGACCAACTCGCTATGGCCGCCAAACTTAAACTGTACAAATCGGTAAGCCGTTATGCAGTCTCCTGCACTTATTTATTCTTTAATCAACTGTTGGTGATGACTGAATCATCAGTAAGCTTTTATCTTTGAAGTTCTTCAAATGATAGAGTCAAGCCTCACGAGCAATTAGTATCGGTTAGCTTCACACATTACTGCGCTTCCACACCCGACCTATCAACGTCCTGGTCTCGAACGACTCTTTAGGAGGATTAAATCCTCAGGGAAGTCTCATCTTCAGGCGAGTTTCGCGCTTAGATGCTTTCAGCGCTTATCTCTTCCGAACTTAGCTACCCGGCTATGCCACTGGCGTGACAACCGGTACACCAGAGGTTCGTCCACTCCGGTCCTCTCGTACTAGGAGCAGCCCCCGTCAAACTTCCAACGCCCACTGCAGATAGGGACCAAACTGTCTCACGACGTTTTAAACCCAGCTCACGTACCACTTTAAATGGCGAACAGCCATACCCTTGGGACCGACTACAGCCCCAGGATGTGATGAGCCGACATCGAGGTGCCAAACTCCGCCGTCGATATGAACTCTTGGGCGGAATCAGCCTGTTATCCCCGGAGTACCTTTTATCCGTTGAGCGATGGCCCTTCCATTCAGAACCACCGGATCACTATGTCCTGCTTTCGCACCTGCTCGACTTGTCGGTCTCGCAGTTAAGCTACCTTTTGCCATTGCACTATCAGTCCGATTTCCGACCGGACCTAGGTAACCTTCGAACTCCTCCGTTACTCTTTGGGAGGAGACCGCCCCAGTCAAACTGCCTACCATGCACGGTCCCCGACCCGGATTACGGGTCTGGGTTAGAACCTCAAAGTCACCAGGGTGGTATTTCAAGGACGGCTCCACAGAAACTGGCGTCTCTGCTTCTAAGCCTCCCACCTATCCTACACAAGTGACTTCAAAGTCCAATGCAAAGCTACAGTAAAGGTTCACGGGGTCTTTCCGTCTAGCAGCGGGTAGATTGCATCTTCACAACCACTTCAACTTCGCTGAGTCTCAGGAGGAGACAGTGTGGCCATCGTTACGCCATTCGTGCGGGTCGGAACTTACCCGACAAGGAATTTCGCTACCTTAGGACCGTTATAGTTACGGCCGCCGTTTACTGGGGCTTCGATCCGATGCTTGCACATCTTCAATTAACCTTCCAGCACCGGGCAGGCGTCACACCCTATACGTCCACTTTCGTGTTAGCAGAGTGCTGTGTTTTTAATAAACAGTCGCAGCCACCTATTCTCTGCGACCCTCCAATGCTTACAGAGCTAGTCTTTCACATCGAAGGGCATACCTTCTCCCGAAGTTACGGTATCAATTTGCCGAGTTCCTTCTCCTGAGTTCTCTCAAGCGCCTTAGAATTCTCATCCTGCCCACCTGTGTCGGTTTGCGGTACGGTTCTGATTCAACTGAAGCTTAGTGGCTTTTCCTGGAAGCGTGGTATCGGTTACTTCAGCACCTTGGTGCCTCGTCATCACTTCTCGGTGTTAAGAAGACCCGGATTTGCCTAAGTCTTCCACCTACCGGCTTAAACAAACTATTCCAACAGTTTGCTAACCTAACCTTCTCCGTCCCCACATCGCATTGAATCAAAGTACAGGAATATTAACCTGTTTCCCATCGACTACGCATTTCTGCCTCGCCTTAGGGGCCGACTCACCCTACGCCGATGAACGTTGCGTAGGAAACCTTGGGCTTTCGGCGAGCGGGCTTTTCACCCGCTTTATCGCTACTCATGTCAACATTCGCACTTCTGATACCTCCAGCACACTTCTCAATGCACCTTCTTCGGCCTACAGAACGCTCCCCTACCATACGTGTAAACACGTATCCGCAGCTTCGGTTATAGATTTGAGCCCCGTTACATCTTCCGCGCAGGACGACTCGACCAGTGAGCTATTACGCTTTCTTTAAATGATGGCTGCTTCTAAGCCAACATCCTGGCTGTCTGGGCCTTCCCACTTCGTTTACCACTTAATCTATCATTTGGGACCTTAGCTGGCGGTCTGGGTTGTTTCCCTCTTGACAACGGACGTTAGCACCCGCTGTCTGTCTCCCGAGGAGCAACTTGATGGTATTCTTAGTTTGCCATGGGTTGGTAAGTTGCAATAACCCCCTAGCCATAACAGTGCTTTACCCCCATCAGTCTCATTCTCGAGGCACTACCTAAATAGTTTTCGGGGAGAACCAGCTATCTCCGAGTTTGTTTAGCCTTTCACCCCTATCCACAGCTCATCCCCGCATTTTGCAACATGCGTGGGTTCGGACCTCCAGTGCGTGTTACCGCACCTTCATCCTGGCCATGGATAGATCACTCGGTTTCGGGTCTACGCCCAGCAACTAGTCGCCCTATTAAGACTCGGTTTCCCTACGCCTCCCCTATTCGGTTAAGCTCGCTACTGAACGTAAGTCGTTGACCCATTATACAAAAGGTACGCAGTCACGGAACATGTCCGCTCCCACTGTTTGTATGCATCAGGTTTCAGGTTCTATTTCACTCCCCTCCCGGGGTTCTTTTCGCCTTTCCCTCACGGTACTGGTTCACTATCGGTCGATGATGAGTATTTAGCCTTGGAGGATGGTCCCCCCATATTCAGACAGGATTTCACGTGTCCCGCCCTACTTGTCGTACGCTTAGTACCATTGATCAGATTTCGAATACGGGACTATCACCCACTATGGTCAAGCTTCCCAGCTTGTTCTTCTATCTCAACAATTATCACGTACAGGCTCCTCCGCGTTCGCTCGCCACTACTTGCGGAATCTCGGTTGATTTCTTTTCCTCCGGGTACTTAGATGGTTCAGTTCTCCGGGTTCGCTTCTCTAAGCCTATGTATTCAGCTTAGGATACTGCACAAAATGCAGTGGGTTTCCCCATTCGGATATCGCGGGATCAAAGCTTTATTGCCAGCTCCCCCACGCTTTTCGCAGGCTTACACGTCCTTCGTCGCCTATCATCGCCAAGGCATCCACCTGATGCACTTATTCACTTGACTCTATCATTTCAAGAACCTCTTTGACTTAATCCGCACTACCGTTGACAAGTAGTGGAACTAGATGTTTTTACTTTGATAAAGCTTACTGCTTTGTTGTGTCTTAACCCTGCCTTTTGTGTTTCAGGGTTAAGTCGATACAATCATCACCCAAATTCTGTGATTTACTTCTTTACAACAATCAGCCATTTGCAAATAGCTGATTGTCAAAGTAAATCAACATTGTCTTTGTTTGTTGATTTCGGCTTTCCAATTTGTTAAAGATCGATGCTTTTCAATATTGCTATTGACTTCGCAAATCAAAATGAGCTGGCCATTATATCAGCCTTCTTTTTTCTGTCAAGCTTTTATTGGTCAAACAAAAAAATCAGCGCTATGCGCTTTTTTGTTCTTCCTGCCAACTGACTTTGATTTGGGAAGTGCGTGGTGGAGGCAAACGGGATCGAACCGATGACCCCCTGCTTGCAAAGCAGGTGCTCTACCAACTGAGCTATGCCCCCAGTATGAGTTATGGTGGGTCTGGGAGGACTTGAACCTCCGACCCCACGCTTATCAAGCGTGTGCTCTAACCAGCTGAGCTACAAACCCAAGGTCGTTATTTTGAAATCGTTTAAGTTCAGTTTTTAACCGTTCTTTTTTTTGATCTCTCAATATCTTTTGCATCTTCTACAGTTTACCGATAAGTGTGAATGCGAGAAGCCTCTTCTTTTCTCTAGAAAGGAGGTGATCCAGCCGCAGGTTCCCCTACGGCTACCTTGTTACGACTTCACCCCAGTCATGAAGCATACCGTGGTAAACGGGCTCCTTACGGTTACCCTATCTACTTCTGGTATCCCCCACTCCCATGGTGTGACGGGCGGTGTGTACAAGACCCGGGAACGTATTCACCGCAGTATGCTGACCTGCGATTACTAGCGATTCCGACTTCATGCACTCGAGTTGCAGAGTGCAATCCGGACTACGATCGGTTTTGTGAGATTGGCTCCACCTCGCGGCTTGGCTACCCTCTGTACCGACCATTGTATGACGTGTGAAGCCCTGGTCATAAGGGCCATGAGGACTTGACGTCATCCCCACCTTCCTCCGGCTTGTCACCGGCAGTCTCATTAGAGTGCCCAACTGAATGATGGCAACTAATGACAAGGGTTGCGCTCGTTGCGGGACTTAACCCAACATCTCACGACACGAGCTGACGACAGCCATGCAGCACCTGTGTTACGGCTCCCGAAGGCACTCCTCCGTCTCTGGAGGATTCCGTACATGTCAAGACCAGGTAAGGTTCTTCGCGTTGCATCGAATTAATCCACATCATCCACCGCTTGTGCGGGTCCCCGTCAATTCCTTTGAGTTTTAATCTTGCGACCGTACTCCCCAGGCGGTCAATTTCACGCGTTAGCTACGCTACTAAGCAATCAAGTTGCCCAACAGCTAATTGACATCGTTTAGGGCGTGGACTACCAGGGTATCTAATCCTGTTTGCTACCCACGCTTTCGAGCATGAACGTCAGTGTTATCCCAGGGGGCTGCCTTCGCCATCGGTATTCCTCCACATCTCTACGCATTTCACTGCTACACGTGGAATTCTACCCCCCTCTGACACACTCTAGCTAGCCAGTTCAAAACGCAGTTCCCAGGTTGAGCCCGGGGATTTCACATCTTGCTTAACTAACCGTCTGCGCTCGCTTTACGCCCAGTAATTCCGATTAACGCTCGCACCCTACGTATTACCGCGGCTGCTGGCACGTAGTTAGCCGGTGCTTATTCTTCAGGTACCGTCATCACACAGTGATATTAGCACTATGCTTTTCTTCCCTGACAAAAGTACTTTACAACCCGAAGGCCTTCTTCATACACGCGGCATGGCTGGATCAGGCTTGCGCCCATTGTCCAAAATTCCCCACTGCTGCCTCCCGTAGGAGTCTGGGCCGTGTCTCAGTCCCAGTGTGGCGGATCATCCTCTCAGACCCGCTACTGATCGTCGCCTTGGTAGGCCTTTACCCCACCAACTAGCTAATCAGATATCGGCCGCTCAAATAGCGCTAGGCCCGAAGGTCCCCAGCTTTCCTCCTCAGAGAATATGCGGTATTAGCTAATCTTTCGATTAGTTATCCCCCACTACTCGGTACGTTCCGATATATTACTCACCCGTTCGCCACTCGCCACCCAAGAAGCAAGCTTCTCTGTGCTGCCGTCCGACTTGCATGTGTAAAGCATGCCGCCAGCGTTCAATCTGAGCCAGGATCAAACTCTTATGTTTAATCTCTAACTTATTTAACTTCTGGTCTGCTTCAAAGAAACTGACAAAGTATAGATATTTCTACATCTTGTCTGTTTTTGTCGCAGTGTGAGGCTTGTCGCACTCACACTTATCGGTAATCTGTTTGTTAAAGAACAAGAACCGAATTATACATCACTCAAACTGCTTGTCAACTCTTTTTTTCAAATTTCATCGAAAAATTAAATCAACCGTGCTATAATTATCAGTTCGTTTCGCTACTGCGTCAGCAGCGAAGAACCGAACTATACCCCTCTCCCCCAAAACCGTCAACTCCCACAAACAAATAATTTCTACAAAAATCAACAAATCGCTGTTTTACAACAAAATTTAATTTCAACTAATTTGTAAAAAAAAACCACTCCAACCACCCAAACTTATCAGCGTTATATACAAAGGCCGTCTGAAATGAAATTTTTCAGACGGCTTTTAACTTGTCTTTTTACGACATATTTCTATCAGAAGCCACAGCTTTCAGACGGCCTTGATACTTATATAGGGATATATAGGGAATTTTTTGGTATGATTCAGGCTACTTTTATCTTTTTTATCCATCAGGCTTTTGATTATGTCGGTCTATACGAGTGTTTCAGATGATGAGATGCGTGCGTTTCTCACTCAATATGATTTAGGTGATTTTATTTCTTTGCAAGGTATCGCCCAAGGAATTACCAACAGCAATTATTTTTTAACTACCACAACCGGGCGATATGTATTAACTGTATTTGAAGTACTCAAACAAGAAGAATTGCCTTTTTTCCTACAATTGAATTTACATTTAAGCAATAACGGTGTTGCCTGCCCAGCTCCGATTATTCGTAAAGACGGCAAATTAGATTCTACCTTAGTTGGCAAACCGGCTTGCCTGGTAACCTGCTTGAAAGGCTCCGACACCAGCTGGGCGACGGAAGCTCAATGTTTTAATACTGGCGCGATGTTGGCGAAGATGCATTTAGCCGGCCAAGACTTTCCATTGACTATGGAAAATCCGCGTTATGATCGCTGGTGGCATGAAGCCTGCACTCAGCTTTTACCCGTTTTAAGTAACGAAGATGCACAGTTATTGCAACAGGAAATCGCTTTTTTAGATCAAAATTTAGGCCATCACCTACCTTCCGGCATTATTCATGCTGATTTATTCAAAGATAATGTTTTGCTGGATGGAGAACAGGTTGCCGGCTTTATTGATTTTTATTATGCCTGCAACGGTAATTTTATGTATGACTTAGCGATTGCGGTAAACGATTGGGCACGAACAGCCGATAATCATTTGGATGTATCTTTACGAGATGCCTTTATTAAAGGTTACGAAAGTATCCGACCTCTGTCTGATGAAGAACGCGTCTATTTCCCTATTGCACAACGTGCAGGCTGTATCCGCTTTTGGGTATCACGCTTATTGGATTTCCATTTCCCACAATCCGGTGAAATGACCTTTATTAAGGATCCAAATGCTTTCCGTGATTTGTTGCTGAATTTAAAATAATGATTTAAGGACTGACTATATATTCATACAGCTTTTTTATTTTGCCAACAAATCCTTCCTGACCAGACCTCTTATAAAAACAATATAATTCCGCTACAATAACCTTTTATGATTTTTCAGACGGCCTATCAAACAACAGGCCGTCTGAAACCCAGTGACACCATTCAATCCGAGAACAAACATGACCGATTACAGCAAAACCGTCAACCTGCTTGAAAGCCCGTTCCCAATGCGCGGCAATCTGGCCAAGCGCGAACCTGCATGGCTCAAAAGCTGGTACGAACAAAAACGCTACCAAAAATTGCGCGACAAAACCAAAGGCCGTCCGAAATTCGTTTTGCACGATGGCCCACCGTATGCCAACGGTGACATCCACATCGGTCATGCCGTCAACAAAATTCTGAAAGACATCATCATCCGCAGCAAAACCCAAGCCGGTTTCGATGCGCCTTATGTACCTGGCTGGGACTGCCACGGCCTGCCGATTGAAGTGATGGTGGAAAAGCTGCACGGCAAAGACATGCCTAAAGCGCGTTTCCGCGAATTGTGCCGCGAATATGCCGCCGAACAAATCGCCCGCCAGAAAAAAGATTTCATCCGCTTGGGCGTATTGGGCGATTGGGACAACCCTTACCTCACCATGGATTTCCAAACCGAAGCCGACACCGTGCGCACTTTGGGCGAAATCTACAAAGCCGGTTATCTGTATCGCGGTGCCAAGCCGGTGCAATTCTGCTTGGATTGCGGCTCATCATTGGCCGAAGCCGAAGTGGAATACAAAGACAAAATCTCTCCGGCCATCGACGTGGCTTATCTGTTTCAAGACAACGCCGCATTAGCCAAAGCCTTCGGCGTGAACAGCATTGATGGCGAAGCCTTCGCCGTGATTTGGACCACCACACCTTGGACACTCCCTGCCAGCCAAGCGATTTCTGCCGGTGCGGAAGTGGTGTACCAACTGATTGCCACCGCCAAAGGCCATTTGGTCTTGGCCAAAGATTTGGCAGAAGATGCGCTGAAACGCTACGGCCTTTCAGACGGCATGACCGTCGTGGCCGAAACCATCGGCGCGCATTTGGAAAACCTGCATTTGAACCATCCGTTTATAGAACGCGACATTCTGATGCTCAACGGCGACCACGTCACCACCGATGCCGGTACCGGCTTGGTGCACACCGCCCCTGCTCACGGTTTAGAAGACTACACCGTCTGCAACCAATACGGCATTGAGCTCTACAACCCGGTTAACGGCGAAGGCCGTTACATCAGCGAAGTGCCGCGCGTGGCCGGTTTAACTGTATGGGAAGCCAATCCGGTGATTATCGAATGGCTGCAAGAAAACAACCGTTTATTGTGCAATACCAAGCTGGAACACAGCTACGCCCACTGCTGGCGCCACAAAACGCCGCTGATTTACCGTGCCACCGGCCAATGGTTTATCGGTATGGACAAACCGGGCACCGACGGCAAAACCTTGCGCGGCAATGCGATGAAAGCGGTAGACGACACCGAATTCTTCCCGTCATGGGGTCGTGCGCGTTTGCAAGCAATGATTGAAGGCCGTCCGGACTGGGTGGTTTCACGCCAACGCTACTGGGGCACGCCGATGACTTTCTTTGTACACAAAGAAAGCGGCGAATTGCACCCGAATTCTGCCGAATTACTGGAACAAGTGGCACAACGCATTGAAGAAAAAGGCATTGAAGCCTGGTTCTCGCTGGATAAAAGCGAATTGTTGAGCACGGAAGATTGCGAGCAATACGACAAGCTCACCGACACCATGGACGTTTGGTTCGATTCAGGTTCAACCCACTATTCTGTGTTGAAACAACGCGAAGAATTGACGTGGCCGGCCGATTTGTATCTGGAAGGCAGCGACCAACACCGTGGCTGGTTCCAATCGTCTATGCTCACCGGCTGCGCCGCCATGGGTCGCGCGCCTTACAAGCAATTGCTGACCCACGGTTTCGTGGTCGATCAAAACGGCCGCAAAATGTCGAAGTCCATCGGCAACGTGGTTGCGCCGCAAGAAGTGTACAACGAATTTGGCGCCGACATTCTTCGCCTGTGGGCAGCTTCAACCGACTATTCGGGCGAACTGGCAATTTCCAAAGAAATCCTCAAACGCGTGACCGAAAGCTACCGCCGCATCCGCAATACTTTGAGCTTCCTGTTTGCCAACCTGTCGGACTTCAACCCGTTTGAACACGCCGTGCCGCAAGACCAAATGGTCGAGCTTGACCGTTACGCGCTGATTTTGGCGCGCCAACTGCAAGAGCGCGTGGCCGGCGATTACTATCCACGCTATGCCTTCCACTTTGCCGTAAAAGACATCGTGTCGTTCTGCTCGGAAGATTTGGGCGCGTTCTACTTGGATATCTTGAAAGACCGCCTCTACACCACCCAAGCCGACAGCCACGCCCGTCGCAGCGCACAAACCGCCCTGTACCACATCACCCGCAGCTTGGTGCTGCTGATTGCGCCGGTATTGTGTTTCACCGGCGAAGAAGCGTGGGACATCATCGGCGGCGGCGAAGAAGACAGCGTGTTGTTCCACACATGGCACGAATTCCCGCCGATTAACGAAAAAGCCGAAGCCGAAATCGTGAAAAAATGGGCAGCCGTGCGCGAAGTGCGCGAAGCCGTGACCGCCGCGATTGAGCCGCTGCGTACCGACAAAACAGTCGGCTCATCACTGCAAGCCGAAGTCGACATCCACGCGCCGGAAGCATTGGCAGGCTATCTGAAAGCCTTGGGCGAAGAATTGCGCTTTGCCCTATTGGTTTCCAAAGCCAACGTGCATAAAGCCGACGAATTGAGCGTTACCGCTAAAGCCAGCACCGGCGAGAAATGCGAACGCTGCTGGCACTACACCGACGACATCGGCAGCGTAGCAGGTCATGCCACCGTATGTAAACGCTGTGCCGATAATGTCGATGGCAAAGGCGAAGAGCGTCATTACGCTTAATACCTGCCGACAATTCATTTAACCGGTAAGTAGACCAAAGGCCGTCTGAACAATATTGTTCAGACGGCCTTTATCTTCATTGATTACCATTTTTACCAGTACCCGGTTAACTTTTCTTATCCAAACTATTTTTAAATTCATCAACCTATATTTCACAAACACCTTATTCCTGCTTTCAGGTAAAATACCCCTTTTGACTGACTTCAGGCCGTCTGAAACATGAGTTCTAAAATCTCTTATCTGTTGCTGGCATTGTCAGCAATTGCGCTCGACCAAATCACAAAAATCTGGACGCTGGCGAATTTCCAATATCAAGAACGCGTAAACATCATTCCAAACTTTTTTGACTGGACACTGGTATTTAACCCTGGTGCGGCATTT
Organism: Neisseria sp. CCUG17229; assembly: GCF_047839235.1. Lineage (NCBI taxonomy): Bacteria > Pseudomonadati > Pseudomonadota > Betaproteobacteria > Neisseriales > Neisseriaceae > Neisseria > Neisseria sp. CCUG17229. The sequence goes on along the minus strand of NZ_CP181247.1, from coordinate 424,951 downwards.
AGTTTTTTAGCCGACCAAGGCGGTTGGCAAAAGTATTTCTTTTTAACACTAGCATTGGTAATCAGCGGCTATTTATGGCGCGGCATTGCGAAAAATGACTTTGCGCGCTGGGGCAAAATCGGCGCGGCAATGATTATCGGTGGCGCGATCGGCAATGCAATTGACCGTGTCGCTTATGGACATGTAGTTGATTTTTTATTATTTTATTGGCAAGATTGGTATTACCCTGCTTTCAATATCGCCGACAGCTTTATCTGCGTAGGTGCAGTATTGTTGATATTAGATGGCTTTTCAAGCAAACATAAAAAGAATGTGGCGGCAGAGAATCAGGCCGTCTGAAACTGAATTTTTCGGAATACACACATGACAAACAAAACCATTATGCTGGCCAATCCACGCGGCTTTTGTGCCGGCGTTGACCGCGCTATTGCAATCGTGGAGCGAGCGCTGGAAGAATACGGCGCGCCGATTTATGTGCGCCATGAAGTCGTGCACAATAAATTTGTAGTGGATAATCTGCGTGATAAAGGTGCAATTTTTATTGAAGAATTGTCGGAAGTACCGGCCGGTGCTACGCTGATTTATTCGGCGCACGGTGTATCGAAGGCGGTACAGGAAGAAGCAAAAATGCGCGGTTTCCGCGTGTTTGACGCGACTTGTCCGCTGGTAACCAAGGTGCATAAAGAAGTGGCTCGCTTGGATGCGCAAGATTATCAAATCATTATGATCGGCCACAAAGGCCATGTCGAAGTAGAAGGCACAATGGGGCAACTGCCGCCGGGTAAAATGTTACTGGTCGAGGTGGTGGAAGACGTAGCAGCATTGGAAGTAGCTGACCCCGATAAGCTGGCCTATGTGAGCCAGACTACTTTGTCGGTCGACGAAACGAAAGACATCATCGATGCGCTGAATGCGCGTTTCCCGAATATCCGTAACCCACACAAAGAAGACATTTGCTACGCCACCACCAACCGCCAAAAAGCGGTGAAAGATTTGGCGGCAGAATGCGATATTGTGATTGTGGTCGGCTCGCCGAATTCGTCCAACAGCAACCGCTTGCGTGAAGTCGCAGCAGTGCGCGGCGTGGATGCGTATATGGTTGATAACGCCAGCTATCTAGAAAAAGAATGGTTCGACGGTAAAACTAAAGTCGGTGTAACAGCCGGCGCGTCGGCACCGGAAGTGTTGGTGCAGGAAGTCTTGGAGACCATTCAATCTTGGGGACACGATACTGTGCGTGAAGGCGGAGGGGCGGAAGAAAGTATTGTATTTGTCTTGCCGAAAGAATTGCGCCGAGAAGGTGAGAATAAGCAGGTTTTGAATAAGGGCTAATTTCCGCCCAGAATCATGAAGGCCGTCTGAAAAATGATCTTTCAGACGGCCTTGATTATATTCCGTATTTTGTTGATGCGTTTATTTCAATAAATCCGACAAACTGTCGTCTTCAACTGCTTCAACGCTATAACGCTCTTCCGCCCACTCGCCCAAGTCAATCAGCTTGCAACGATGGCTGCAAAACGGACGGTATTTGCTTTCACTGCTCCAAATAACCGGTGTTTGGCAGGTCGGGCATTTCACGATGGTAATGTGTTCATTCATATTCAGACGGCCTTGAGTGTATGGGCATAATAACGATGTAAGCGTTGGATTTTTTCGGCTAACTCATTCAAGTTACCGTCGTTTTTAATCACATCATCAGCATGCAGCAATCGTTCACGGCGTGACGCTTGACTGGCCATAATACGGCGGATTTCTTCTTCGCTCAAGCCGTTGCGCTGTTTGACACGCTCAATCTGCGTGGCTTCATCCACGTCAATCACCAGCACACGTTGCACCAAAGCAAGAAACGACGGATTTTCCACCAGCAGCGGCACATCGATAATGCCATAAATGGCTTCCGGATATTGCGCCTGTTGCAGGCGAATTTCTTGCAAAATCAATGGAAACATCAAAGCTTCGAGCATAGCTTTGGTTTGAGGCCGTCTGAACACTTCCTCACGCAACGCCACACGATTCAGACGGCCTTCACTTTCAAATACATGCTCGCCAATGGTTTCACGAATGGCTGGTAAGGCTTTGCCGTTGTCCGCCGTCAGGCTGCGGCTGAGGGCATCAGCATCAATATGCGGCACGCCCAACGCAACAAATGCCGCCGCTGCTTGTGATTTGCCACTACCGATACCGCCTGTTAATCCGACCCAAACCGTCATGTAACATCCTCATTTCGTTAACCACCATTGAATCAATTGGTGAATCGGTTCATTGGTAATGAAAATAACCCATCCGACCACCGCCAAGCTTGGGCCAAAGGCAAATGGCTGCCCTTTAGCAACCCGCGATACAAGCGCGCCGATAATGCCGATTAATGCTGCCATAAACACCAATATCGGCAATACGTCCACACCTAGCCATGCACCCAGTGCAGCCAATAATTTAAAGTCGCCACCACCCATGCCGATTTTACCGGTTAAGAGTTTATAGACATAACACAGCAACCACAAACTCATATAACCGCACACTGCGCCCAACACCGCCGATTGCAACGTGGTAAATGTGCCGTTGTAGTTATACAGTAAACCCAGCCACACCAGCGGCAGAGTTAGGGAATCGGGCAGATATTGGGTATCGTAGTCGATAAAAGTGAGCGCCACCAACATGGCAGTGAAAATCAAGCCACCAAATGTCAGCCACGACCAGCCGTATTGCCATGCCACAACACCAAATAAGATGCCGGTAAGTAATTCCACTAAAGGATAACGGATGCTGATGGGCGTTTTACACGAACTACATTTGCCACCCAACAGCAAGTAACTCACAATCGGAACATTCTGCCAAGCCTTCACCGGCGCATGACATTGCGGACAGCGTGAATCAGGTTTTGACAATGTAAACGGTGCTTCTTCTTCGGCCGTAAGCGGCACATTCAAATGCTCTTTAGCAAACTGCGTCCAACCGCGCTCCATCATGACTGGCACACGATAAATCACCACATTCAAAAAGCTGCCGATTAACAAACCGAAAATCACCGCCAATGGCACAACAAACGGCGCTAAGGCATTCCAAGTTTCCAGCATCTTAACCCACCACGTTGCCCAAGTTGAACAGCGGCAAATACATCGCTACCAGCAACACACCGATCAATGATCCCAATACTACCATGATAATCGGCTCCATCAACGAAGATAATTGCGCAACAGCATTATCCACTTCATCCTCATAAATCTCTGCCACTTTGTTCAACATATCATCTAAAGAACCTGATTCTTCACCCACTGCAGTCATCTGAATCACCATATTCGGAAACAGATCTGTAGCCTGCATGCCGGAAGTCAGCGACAAACCTTGCGTCACTTTGGCACAAATGTCTTGCGTAGCCTCTTCATACAGGATATTGCCTGACGCACCTGCCACCGAATCCAACACTTCCACCAACGGCACCCCTGCAGCAAACAAAGTAGACGTGGTTCGAGCCCACCGTGCAAGAATCGCCTTCTGTACAATTCGCCCGAAAACGGGTAGTTTCAGCAATACCGTATCGCCACGTTTTTGCCAAGAAGGTGAATTTTGATACCGCTTATATATAACCAAACCAATTAGCATCAAGCCAATCATCATTATCCAGCCATACTCGACAAATAAATCGGAAACATTCATCACCATTTGAGTCAGCCAAGGCAGCTCGGTCCCCATGCCGCTATATACATCTTTAAACGCTGGTAACACAAACATCATCATGACAAACATCAACATTACGGCAACTACGATAATCGAAATTGGATAAATCAGTGCCGTTTTCACTTTTTTCTTAATGGCTTGTGTTTTTTCTTTATAAACCGCCAATTTATCCAGCAAGTTATCCAACACGCCACCAACCTCGCCGGCAGCAACCAAATTACAGTAGAACCGATCAAAATATTTCGGGTATTGGGCGAAAGACTCACCCAATGCACGCCCCTGCTCTACTTCAGCCCGGACCTGCATAAGCATTTGTGTCATCGCAGGATTCGAATGCGCGCGCGCCACAATTTCAAACGCCTGTATCAAAGGCAGGCCTGCTTTCATCATGGTTGCCAACTGGCGGGTAAATACCGTGATGTCTTCTTGCGTGATGCGGCGCTTGCGTACTGCCTTCACCTTACTGATACGCAACGGACGGATGCCGCGGCGCTGAAGCTTTTTACGCGCCTCTGCCTCATCCTTCGCCACCACCTCACCGCGCACCAGCTGTTCAATATAGATATTTTGACCTTCAAATGTAAAATGTTTACCTTTATTTTGTCGGATGATCCCGCTCCTTTTGGGTTTCGATCGAGCCATCATTCAATTTCCCCTTACTTTTCAGAATAAGTACTACAAATCTCCCTTGTCTTTCCCATTCTTAAAATCAGTCATTGGTGCGTGCCGTTACCTCTTCTAATGATGTCAGACCCTGCATCACTTTCAATAAACCGGCCCGACGCAAATCCACCATACCTTCTTGATAGGCCATTTTTTGGATATCGACTTCGGTACCGTTATTCATAATCACACGCTGCATTTCCTCTGTAATGGGCATCACTTCATATACACCGACCCGCCCTTTAAAGCCTTTGCCACGACAATTGTCGCAACCGACAGGGCGATACATTTGCCAATTTTTAGCTAAATCTTCATCAGTAAAACCGGCTTTTTTCAATGCAGGCACCGGAGGGCGCTCAATCGGTTTTTTACAGCTTGGACACAAACGACGCAACAAACGCTGTGCCATAATCAAACTGACCGAACTGGCAATATTAAACGGAGCCACACCCATATTCAACATACGCGACAAAGTAGCCGGTGCATTATTGGTATGCAGTGTCGAAAAGACCATATGACCGGTCTGTGCCGCTTTAATCGCAATGTCAGCCGTTTCCAAGTCACGAATCTCACCAACCATAATGATATCCGGATCCTGACGTAAAAAAGAGCGTAGTGCGGCCGCAAAGGTCAAACCCTGCTTGTCATTGACATTAACCTGATTAACCCCCGGCAAGTTAATCTCGGCAGGGTCTTCCGCCGTGGAAATATTCACGTCTTCCGTGTTCAAAATATTCAGGCAGGTATAAAGCGAAACAGTTTTACCCGAACCGGTCGGACCTGTTACCAATACCATGCCGTAAGGCCGCTGAATAGCATCAAGCAGCATTTCTTTTTGAAATGGCTCAAAACCCAATTGGTCGATATTCAATGTGGCGGCATCCGAATTCAGAATGCGCGTCACCACCTTTTCGCCGAATAAAGTCGGCAAGGTACTCACACGAAAATCAATCGGGCGGCCATGTTTATGAAAGGCAATCTGAATACGGCCATCCTGCGGTACACGCTTTTCAGAGATATCCAAACGCGCCATCACTTTAATACGGGAGGCCAGCTGACCGCGTAATGCAACCGGCGGCTGCACCACTTCACGTAATTGCCCATCGACACGAAAACGCACCCGTGCCGTCTGCTCATAAAATTCGAAATGAATATCCGAAGCACCCACACTCAAAGCATCCGACAATACTTTATGGATGAAACGCGGAATCGGACCGTCTTCCGCTTCCTCGTTATCAATATACAAAACTTGGGAAGGATGGGAAGATTCTTGATCTTGGCTGATTTCCTTTAATAAGTTTGTAGATCGTTGGCCAATCCATTCCAGCAAAAAAACCAACTGATCATAAGGCACCACAACCAGATCAACAGAAAACCGGGAAGATGCAACCAGCTTTTGGAAAATCTGAATCTGAGTCGGATCCGCAACAGCCAAATAAACCTTACGGCCACGGCGGAAAATCGGTACACAGCCACTTGCCACCATCTGCTCTTCAGTTAAGACATCGGCCAAAACACGACTACGCGGATAATAGCGCAAATCCAACAAGGGATAATCGAATGTTTCTGCCATTAACTTAGCCAGCGCTTTGGGCGAAATTATGTCGTCATCAAACAACATTGATATCATCTTTTGATGTTTTGACGCATTTTGATAATATTCTGCCTGCTCAGGTTTAATTATCTGATTGTGTAATAATATCCGCAGTAGTCCGACACTCATGTTGGCTCATCCGTTTTTAAAGAGGCTGTATTGAATAGCCGGCTTCGATTTCTACATTTTTATCTGCCGACCGGCCTGATTTTAAATCCACTTTTGAATCGGTATCAATAGACATCAACAAACCTTGGCACAACCTATTTGAAAGCCGGCGTATACAAAACCGATGTCATTCACGCACCGGCAGAAATGGCGGCCATGGTGATTTGTACGGGTGAATGAGGTTTTTCAAAGACCTCATCCAATTTGAATTTTGAAAAACAAAAAACAAAAAGGCCGGATGGATTCCGGCCTTTACACATATTCCAGACAAAAAAATAACCGCTTAAGCGGTTAGTGGTGGCCAGAGGCGGGATCGAACCGCCGACACACGGATTTTCAATCCGTTGCTCTACCAACTGAGCTATCTGGCCTTCGCGTGTTTCGTTGCGAGATGTGTATTAAACCAAAAATACCGCCCTTATGCAAGCCTTATTTAACAAAAATCTGCATAAAATCACTAAATACATGTTTTATATTGAATTAAAATTTCATGATTTTGTCTGCATTTCCGGTATTTTCCAAGAATTTATTTTATCAGGCCGTCTGAAAACAGAATCATGGTCGTTCATCCTGTTTTTAAGCTACAATATCCGTTTCCCTCTCAATAAAAAACACACACATGCTTTATCAATTTTTAAAAGATATGCTGAATATTCTGCGCCTGCGTTACCGTCCGCCGATGGAATACCTCTACACACTGCCGGTCATCGCTGCCGTATTATTGCTGCTGGGCGTGATCAACGCGGCCAGTATGTCGCCTTTATTCGGCCAAGAACCTGCCGCGATTGTGTTTGCGGTTTTGCTCACCATCGTGAAATGGCTGGTATTGAGCCGAGCCATGCGTGCAGTGATTCATTATTACGGCGGCACTCCACGCTTGCCGCTATGGGGTTTCACCTTGGCTTCCGAAGCCTTAGCCATTCCCATGCTGGCTTTGTTTTATGTACCGCAATTGGCCACACTGGCACTGTTTTACCAGGTATGGATTTTTTGGGCACAGGCCATCGGTTTTATGAAAATGGGCAATGTTTCCGGCTGGAAAATCATGCTCGGTTATCTATTGTATTTCCTCGGCACACTTGCCGTCGGTTCGGTCTTGCTGATTCTGTTTATCCAAGCCGGTTGGATGGATGCCGATACCTTAAACCAACAACTGCAAGCGATTATGCAGGGTAAAGATGCTTAAATATATCGAGGCCGTCTGAAACGTTTCAGACGGCCTCTATTCTTGTTTTATACGAATAAAAAAATCCCACACAGCCAAAACCGTGTGGGATTTTCTTTTTACAATCTGAAGTGTTCAGACGGCCTATTACATCATGCCGCCCATACCACCCATGCCGCCCATATCAGGCATAGCCGGTTTGTCTTCAGGGATTTCAGCAATCATGCAGTCGGTGGTCAGCATCAAGCCGGCGATAGAGGCTGCGTGCTGCAATGCAGAACGGGTTACTTTAGCCGGATCCAATACGCCCATTTCAATCATGTCGCCGTATTCGCCGCTGCCTGCGTTGTAGCCGTAGTTGCCTTGGCCTTCCAACACTTTATTCACCACCACGCTTGGCTCGCCGCCGGCATTGGCCACGATTTGACGCAATGGAGACTCAATCGCGCGCAATACGATTTGTACGCCCGCATCTTGGTCGGCATTGCCGGTGTGCAGGTTTTCCAGAGTTGAACGGGCACGCAGCAAGGCCACGCCGCCGCCTGCGACCACGCCTTCTTCAACGGCGGCACGGGTCGCGTGCAGCGCGTCTTCTACGCGGTCTTTCTTCTCTTTCATTTCCACTTCGGTTGCGGCACCGACTTTAATCACCGCCACACCGCCGGCCAATTTGGCCACGCGCTCTTGCAGTTTTTCACGGTCGTAATCGCTGGTGGCCACTTCGATTTGCTGACGGATTTCCGCCACACGGCCTTCGATTTGGGCGGCATCACCGAAGCCATCAATAATGGTGGTGTTTTCTTTGCCGATTTCGATGCGTTTGGCTTGACCCAAATCTTCCAAAGTGGCTTTTTCCAAAGACAAGCCCACTTCTTCCGAAATCACTTGGCCACCGGTCAAAATGGCGATGTCTTGCAACATGGCTTTGCGGCGGTCGCCGAAGCCCGGTGCTTTCACGGCCACGGTTTTCAGGATGCCGCGGATGTTGTTCACCACCAAAGTCGCCAAGGCTTCGCCTTCCACGTCTTCAGCGATAATCAGCAGCGGACGGCTGGTTTTGGCGATTTGTTCCAAAACAGGCAGCAGGTCGCGGATGTTGCTGATTTTTTTGTCGAATAACAAGACAAACGGATTATCCAAGGCCGCGATTTGTTTTTCGGCATCGTTGATGAAGTATGGCGACAGGTAGCCACGGTCGAACTGCATGCCTTCTACCACATCCAACTCGTTTTCCAAAGATTTGCCGTCTTCTACGGTAATCACGCCTTCTTTGCCGACTTTTTCCATCGCTTCGGCAATGATCTGGCCGACCTGCTCGTCAGAGTTGGCCGAAATCGAACCCACTTGGGCGATTTCTTTGGAAGTGTCGCAAGGTTTGGCGATGTTTTTCAACTCGTCCACCAAAGCGGCCACGGCTTTGTCGATACCGCGTTTCAGATCGGTTGGGTTCATGCCGGCAGTCACATATTTCATGCCTTCCACCACGATGGCTTGTGCCAACACAGTTGCGGTAGTGGTACCGTCACCGGCCACGTCGTTGGTTTTAGAAGCGACTTCTTTCACCATTTGCGCGCCCATGTTTTCGAATTTGTCTTTCAATTCGATTTCTTTGGCGACAGACACGCCGTCTTTAGTGATGTGTGGGCCGCCGAATGCGCGATCCAATACCACGTTGCGGCCTTTAGGGCCTAAAGTTACGCGCACGGCGTTGGCCAAGGTGTTGACACCGTTCACCATTTTTTGGCGAACTTCGCTACCGAATTGTACGTCTTTTGCTGCCATTGATATGCTCCAATAAATTATCTGGTTTACAGCCGTCGAACCTTTTCAGACGGCCTAAATATTAGGTTGAGATTATTCTACAATCGCAAAAATGTCTTCTTCGCGCATCACCAACAGCTCTTCGCCGTCGGCTTTCACGGTTTGGCCGCTGTATTTGCCGAAAATCACTTTGTCACCGACTTTCACATCCAAAGCACGGCGTTGGCCGTCGCGGCCTACTTTGCCGGCACCCACGGCAACCACTTCACCCATATCAGGTTTTTCGGCTGCAGCACCCGGCAACACGATGCCTGATGCGGTTTTTTCTTCAGCTTCAACGCGTTTTACCACTACGCGGTCATGTAAAGGACGGATGGTCATGTAATATTCTCCAAAAAAGTTGCATAAAGTTTGTTTTGAAAATTCACAGATAAAACAAAGATATCTGCTTCAACGCAGCTAAAAATAAGGTTATCGGCGCAAAATTCAAGCCCTGAAGCGTAAATTTTTCTGTGGGGTGCGGCCGATTATGTTTCATGATATGCAGTAGGCCGTCTGAAAACAGATGGCACTCTGCACAATACCAATTTTTCAGACGGCATTATTTTTTGATAATCATTTTCGATTAGACTATAATCTTCAGCATATTTCTTATTAGGCCATCTGAAATGTTTCAGACGGCCTCCATTACCTGAAGCCAGTTATGCCTATGCTGCTCAAAAAATTCCTGCTCACTTTCAGCCTGCTTTTTACCACAGGCATTGCCGTAGCCGCGCCTGATTTAAGCCAAAAATCAGACACCGCGCCGCTTTACGCGCCCGACAGCCATTATCGTTTTGAAACGCTGAATTTCCAATCTGCCGACAATAAACGCCGATATCGCGTGTATTTAGGTATTCCAAAAACCGCCGTGCCAAAGCAAGGCCACAGCGTATTGTATGCGCTGGATGGCAACGCCTTGACCGAAAACCTAAGCCCGTCACGCCTAAACACGCTCAAGCAGCCGCCGGTGTTGGTGCTGATTGGTTACGACACCGATTTGCGCTTCGACACCGCCGCCCGTGCGCACGATTACACGCCGCCCAATCACCAAGGCCAAACCTTCAGCGATGCCGTTGACACCACGCGCACCCACGGCGGCGCGGCGGACTTTTTACAACTCATCAACACCGCCATCCGCCCGCAAATCGAAGCGCGCGTGAAGCTCAATCCTAAGCGGCAAATGCTATGGGGGCATTCCTACGGCGGTTTGTTTGTGCTGTATACGCTTTTAAATTCGCCGCAAAGTTTTACCCACTACATCGCCGCCGACCCCGCTTTGTGGCTTGAGCAAGGCAGTTTATATCAGCAATACCAAACCGCGTTCAGACGGCCTGATGTCTTTGACAACCGCACGTTATTCATCGAACAAAGCCAGCGCAAACGCGAGCGCAACACCAGCAAACTCACACCCGAACAAGCTGCCCGTTTGGCCGCACGACAACAGGCTGCCGCTCAATTACCCAGCGATGCGGGTAAAAAATTAACCGAGCAAATGTCCGCCCGAAACGACATCCGCGCGAAATTTACCGGCTATCCCGACTTGGATCACGGCGGCATCTTACCGATTTCCTTTCTACACGCCTTGGAAATTGCCGCCGAGCCATAATATTTTTTCAGACGGCCTATTTGAAATAAAGGCCGTCTGAAACCCACACACCAAAAAGGAAAAGACAATGAACCCCAACCGCCCACGTCTTGTACAAGTTGCCTCATGGCAGGATGTCAGCCCGCATCTGCGCCGCATTGTGTTCCACAGCGAAGAATTGGCCGACTATCCTTACGCTTTCAACGGTGCGCCGATGAAAGTATTTCTGCCTGCCGTCGGCCAAACCGTGCCGAATTTTCCCGAAATGACACCGACCGGCCCGAAATGGGCAGAAGGCGTGCAACGCCCGTTTGTGCGCACCTATACCGTGCGTGATTTCGACCGCCAAGCCAACACGCTGACGATTGATTTTGTGCTGCACGGCGACAACGGCCCTGCCTCTGCTTTTGCCGAACGCGTGCAAACCGGCCAAACCATCGGCGTGAGCGCACCACGCGGCCGCGACGAAATGCTCAAGCCTGCCGCCGAATACCTGATGGTGGGCGATCTCACCTCCCTGCCCGCCATCGAATCCATGCTGCTGGATATGGATGCCGGCGCGCGCGGCAATGTGTTTATGCTGCTACCCGAAAACGAAACCCTGCCCGCCACCTTCCGCCACCCGCAAGGCATGAACGTGCATACCGTTTATGCCGAACCTGAGCAATACCCGAATATTATCGAGCAAGTGCGCCAAGTCCGCCCAACTAGCGATGATTGTTATGTGTGGATTGCCGGTGAAGCCGAGATGGTAAGCATGTTGCGCGATTTGGTGCGCAAAGAATGGCAGCTTTCCATCAAACAATGCTACGCCGTGCCATACTGGCGCTTGGGTGAAGCGGAAGAAAAATACCACCAAAAACGCCATGATTTTATGGACAGCGATGCGGAATAAGCTACGTTTGGTTGTTTTCAGACGGCCTTATTCAACTTAATCGTCCATCTCGTAAAAAATGCCCGACTTAAGTCGGGCATTTTGCATACTACTTTTAGAACGTGTAATTCATACCGATACGATATTCACGACCAGCACCTGGTAAGTTACTACGCTGAGCGTGTGGAATGTAATTCTTATTGGTAATGTTGTTTACCGCAAAATTCACATTCATCTTATCGTTGTTCAAAGGTTTCCAGTTAGCCGAAATATCGGTAACGCCGTAAGAAGCTTTACCAGTTCCATTAGCTGCAGTAATTTGAGCACTGCTGGTGAAGAAGTTATCTTCCGGTTTAACTTTCTCAACTTGACGACGATGTACAGCCACTTCCAAGTTTGGCTTGTTGAAGCGGTAAGCCAAAGAAGCAGTCCATGTGCGGCCAATAGCAGAAGCGTATTCCGGATTAGAGCTCAAATTCTCACCGTAGAAACGAGGTTTTGCATGAGCCACACCCAAACGTGCTGTCAAACCTTCATAACGATAAGAAGCGGCCAACTCGTAACCTTTGTTCTTAATGCGACCAGCATTGATGATTTCAGAGGCACACTGCAGGTTGGTGCCATCACACAAGTGGTTATCACGACCGGTGTTGGTACCCAAGGCATCTTTAATATTTTGCCAGAAGTAGCTGCCTTCGAAACCAAACGTACCATCATTGTAGTTAAAGCCGATTTCAGTATTACGGGCTTGTTCAGCTTTGGTACCATCAGCAATCGATACCACACCACGTGCACCGTGAGACATCAGTGCATCATGCATACGTGGGCTACGGGTTGCATAGTTATGGCTGGCACTGAAGCTTAAGCTCGGCATAGCTTGCCAAATCACACCTACGCTTGGATTAATCGCACCATCACTGATTTTCTTACCATCCATGGCTTTGAAATTGAAGTGGTCGTAACGCAAGCCCGCAGTCAAAGTGACATCGTTGATATCAACGATGGCTTCACCATATACGCCTACATCTTGTTTTTCCTGATTGCGAACACCTTCACGGAAAATTTGATGTGGTTTCACTTCTTGATTACGGTAGTTCACACCGTATTTCACTACTACATTATCATGTACGTGCGAATCAAAGTTTACGTTTGCGCCAATGGTATCAAGTTTGGCTTTAGTTGCACCGGTATTTTGTCGACCGCCGGCATAACCGTTACCACTGTCATCAGCAGACCAACGACCTTGCTCCAAGCGATAAATATTTGCGTTGGCTGATTCGGCAAAACCTAAGTTTTTGCCTGTCCATTCCAAGTTGGTATGGTTAACCGTCATTTTACGCATAGCTGGTGCTTGGCGATCCAAAGACAAACGTGGGCCGCCTACCGCAAATTCTTCACGAACCAATCGCTCACCTTTGTGTTGTTCGTGACGGTGACTCAAAGCGACACGGTGGTCTTCGTTGATATTCAGGCCAATTTTGCCCAAGTAACCGGTTTTATCCAATTTGCTGTAAGGCACACGGTCTGAGCCGTTGTACTCATTCGCATAATTTTTACCGCCTTTATATTCGTCTTCGTTAACGCGGTTACCGGCAAGCAAGTAATCAAATGAACCAGCCTTACCAAACAAAGCGGCGCCATAGTTATGACCGTCATTGCTGTTGTAACCTGCAGTAATGCGCGCACCAAAATTAGGGTTGGTGCTGTTTTTCAACAAGTCATCTGCATCCAAAGTTTTCGCAATCACTGCACCATTGGTTTGACCGATACCGGCAGAGGCACTACCCGCACCTTTTTGCACAGAAACGATTTTTACCAAAGCAGGATCCAACATATGGCGGCCTTGATGGTAGTGGATTTGACTATCTGAATAGCCGTTGTCCACTTTTACATCTACCGAGTTTTGACCCATGCCACGGATATACAGATACTGCGTGGTACCATTACCGGCACCCATACCAATTGCTGGCTCATCTTTAAACAAACCACGCAAATCAGTCTCTACGCTTTCATCTTTTTCTTTGCTGTTCACCACATTCGTTTTAACCTTAGCACCTTGACGGTCACCGGTTACCACTACTGTATCCAAATCAGCTGTATTCTGTACTTCGGTTTCAGCCGACACAGGCAATGCCACTAATGCGCACATTACCGCAGAAGCCAATGGCAACTTCTTAAAATCTTTCATTAATTATCTCCTTGATAAAGCTATTTTGATGAATTATTTACTGAAATTAGGCAACAACAAAACTACCTGAATCTCAATCCACTTACTCAAAACATTTTGCCAACTGAAAAGAATCTTAGCAGTATTTTACTATAATTACCAGAAGATAATAATGATTACCAATTCTTATGGTAAGATTAACATAAGAATTGAATTTGGCTCTTTTGAAATATGACACTGATGATTTGAAAATATTCTAGATATAATTTACATTCTAAAAATCCAATAATATTTAAGATAATGATTTTCATATAGTTATATCAAAAAAAAGAAATTTCTAGAATTGCTGAAACTTAATAGTCCAAACCAGTTTCCGCTCCACTGAGCAAAAAAATAACTGTAGCAGAGAAGCGACATCAATCTTTATCTCATTACACCAGCATACCAATTTTGTACGCAATTCTTGAACCATAAAAAAGCCGTCTGAAACCATTTTTCAGACGGCCTCATATTAAAAACCATTGCCATCAGTATTTTCCACACTTTATTTTCACACAAAGGAAATTCATGAAAATTCTGACTGCTTTATTCGTCGCCGCCGCATTGGGCGCGGCTTCTGTTTCCGCTGTTGCCGCTGGTTTCGGCCATCAGCAAGATGTTTCGATTGATGGTCGTGCCGTGAACGTGATGGATACGTCCGCCCGTATTATCGGCAACGCCCAAGGCAATGCGCCTCAATTGCTGGACAACATCACCGACGGAAAAACCGCGCGTGCCGTGCCGGGTTACAAAATCATGTTTATGAGCCGCGCTTATTCGCTGAACCACGCCGCCCGCCCGCCTCGTGGCGAGCAAACCGTTTGGGGAGACAACCGCGCCATTCACCGCGGCACCAAGGTATTGGTCGGCATTCCGGTGGTAAACGGCAAAATGCAGCTGAACCAAGCGCGTTTGCTGGATATGGCGGTGATTGATGATGTCGGCGTTGATGCGGCAGCCTTCAAAGCAGAAGACAAAACTCGCCCGCGCGGCAAGCAAATTGCGGGCAACGATGCCAAAATCGGCCAAACGTCTTTGAAATTAAGCCGTTTGGAATTGCCTGATATGCAAACGGGCGAACGCAGCGGCGGCGGTGTGGTGCTGGAAGCGTCAGCCGTGATTGATGGCAAAACAGTTGCCACTAAAGTCAACAGCACGTTCCGCGAGTTTGATGTTGCCAAACCGGATAATCCGCGCGGTTTTGCGGTGGATGAGCGTTTTTTGGCAAAATGATGTCTATTTCAGGCCGTCTGAAAACAAAATTGGCTTTCAGACGGCCTATTCAACAGTTTGCTGACTTACCTATGACAAACTTGGAAATTCATCAAATCTGTGCGAAAATAAAAGAAAACCATTCTCATCATTGATACGGTTTCAAATCATGGGCTTAATCAGGCGCTCTTGCCCGTATCACACATTCATTTTTTGGAGATTTTTAATGTTACGTTTAACTTCTTTGGCCGTATGCTGCGCGCTGGCCTTAAGCGCATGTACCCCGAAACAAGAAGCCGCCCAACCGGCTGCACCTGCTGCTTCAGGCGCTTCTGCTGCTGCGGCTTCTGCGGCACCTGCTGCACAAACTGAAGGCGCAACCCTGACCGTGAAAACCACGCGCGGCGATGTGCAAGTGCCGCAAAATCCTGAGCGCGTAGCCGTGTACGATTTGGGCATGGCCGATACGCTGCAAAAATTGGGCGTGCAAGCCGGTATGTCGATTGAAAGCACCAAAAACCTGTTGCCATACTTGGGCGATTACCTGAAAAACACCCAACCTGCCGGCACCTTGTTTGAGCCGAACTTTGAAGCCTTAAACAGCTACAAACCGCAATTAATCATCATCGGCAGCCGCACCGCCAAAGCCTTCGACCAATTGAACGCGATTGCGCCGACCATCGAAATGACCGCCGATACCGCCAACCTGAAAGAAAGCGCGAAAGAGCGCATTGATGCTTTCGGCCAAATCTTCAGCAAACAAGCCGAAGCAGACGCGTTGAAAGCCGAAATCGACGCTTCTTTTGATGCGGCGAAAAAAGCAGCCGAAGGCAAAGGTAACGGCTTAGTGATTATTGTGAACGGCGGCAAAATGTCTGCTTTCGGCCCGACTTCCCGTTTAGGCGGCTGGATTCATAAAGACATCGGCGTACCTGCGGTAGATGAAGCCATCAAAGAAGGCAGTCATGGCCAGCCGGTGACCTTTGAATACTTAAAAGAGAAAAATCCGGACTGGTTGTTTGTATTAGACCGCGGTGCAGCCATCGGTGAAGAAGGCCAAGCAGCGAAAGACGTGTTGGATAATCCATTGGTAGCCGAAACCAACGCTTGGAAAAAAGGCCAAGTGGTGTATTTAGTGCCTGAAACCTATCTGGCAGCCGGCGGCGCGCAAGAATTGCTCAACGCCAGCAAACAGCTGACCGATGCTTTCAATGCCGCAAAATAAGCGTATTTGATTATTCAGACGGCCTTTGATTAGCAAAGGCCGTCTGAACGCGTTTATCGGATTGAGAAAAATCATATGGCTGTCAGCAAACGTAATCCGAAATTAAAAGAAGCAGCATTGCTTTTACGCCAAAACATGACAGAAGCGGAAACGCGCTTGTGGTATCACCTTCGTGCCAAACGGTTAAACGGATTGAAATTCCGCCGCCAGCAGCGAATCGGAGGCTATATCGTTGATTTTATGTGTCATGAACATAAGCTGATTATCGAATTGGATGGCGGACAGCATGCCGAACAAGCCGAATACGACCGCATTCGGACTGAATTTTTGAATCGGCAAGGCTATCGTGTTGTCCGTTTTTGGAATCATGATGTTTTGCAGCATACGGAAAGTGTTTTAGAAGAGATTTTGCGGCATTGCTGTTAGCGGATTTTTATAGATGTGGGCGGATGTTATTTTTAAAAACTGAACTTTGGCGGTTTTCACCCTCTCCCTAGCCCTCTCCCTCTAGGAGGGAGAGGGCTAGGGAGAGGGTGAAAAACCTTTACCGCAACACAGCCCTAAAAATTTACCAATAAACCTTATTTGAACCTTAGCCCGTCCATTTTTTTCAGACGGCCTTAAATAAAAACAGCAAAACTTGACCCACACAGCAACCCGTCCCCTCTCCCTCCCCGAGGGAGAGGGTTAGGGAGAGGGTGGAAAACTTTACTGCAACACAAACCCTAAAAATTTACCAATAAACCTTATTGAACCATAACGCGTTTTATTTTCAGACGGCCTTTTAAAAAATACATCAAGGCCGTCTGAAAATAAAATGCACTTTAATGAATAAATAAAACCCATGTTCAAAAACGCCCTTTCCTTAAACCTAGCCAGCATTTTCACCCTGATTGTGCTGTTTTTCATCAGCCTTTCGGTCGGCGTGGCCAGTTTCGATTGGCGCAATCTGTTTGACATGTCCGACAACATGCAGCTGATGTGGGTGAGCCGCTTGCCGCGCACATTTGCGATTGTGTTGACTGGTGCATCGATGGCGGTGGCGGGCATGATTATGCAGATTTTGATGCGCAACCGTTTTGTCGAACCCTCAATGGTGGGGGCGAGCCAGAGCGCGTCTTTGGGTTTGCTGCTGATGGCGTTGTTTGTGCCATCGGCCGCCCTATTGGTAAAAATGTCGGCAGCGGCAGTAGCGGCGATGGTGGGGATGCTGGTGTTTATGGCGCTGATCCGCCGATTGCCACCGACCGCGCAATTGATGGTGCCGCTGGTGGGGATTATTTTCGGCGGGGTAATTGAATCGGTAGCGGTGTTTATCGCGTATGAAACCGATATGCTGCAAATGCTGACCGTATGGCAGCAAGGTGATTTTTCAGGGGTGTTGCTGGGGCGTTATGAATTGCTGTGGCTCACCGGCGCATTGGCGGTGTTTGCCTACCTGATTGCCGACCAGCTCACCATCATCGGTTTGGGCGAAACGGTCAGCGTGAACTTGGGCTTAAACCGTAATACCATTTTGTGGGCGGGTTTGATTATCGTGGCGCTGATTACCTCGCTGGTGGTGGTGACGGTAGGCAATATTCCGTTTATCGGCTTGGTTGTGCCCAACATCATCAGCCGCCTGATGGGCGACAAGCTGCGCCAAAGCCTGCCGGCGGTGGCCTTGATGGGCGCATCGCTGGTGTTGCTGTGCGACATTATCGGCCGCTTGGTGGTGTTTCCGTTTGAAATTCCGGTATCGGTGATTTTCGGCGTAGTCGGTACGGTGTTATTCTTAGGTTTATTGTTGAGAAAACCTGCCCATGCCGTCTGAAACGTTTCAGACGGCCTAACTAAAGAATACCGAATATGCACACCGATCACCTGCTTCATATCGACAAACACCACATCTGGCACCCTTACACGTCCATGACCAAGCCATTGCCGGTCTATCCGGTGGCGCGTGCCGATGGCGTGATGATCACGCTTTCAGACGGCCGTTGCTTGGTTGACGGTATGTCTTCGTGGTGGGCGGCGCTGCACGGCTATAATCACCCACGTTTGAATGCAGCTGCCACTTCGCAATTGGAACAAATGAGCCACATCATGTTTGGCGGTTTGACCCACGAACCGGCGGTGCAGCTGACCGAATTACTATTACGCATTCTGCCGCCTTCGTTGAACAAGGTTTTTTATGCCGACAGCGGCTCGGTGGCGGTTGAAGTGGCCATGAAAATGGCACTGCAATACCAGCAAGCCATCGGGCAACCTGAGCGCAACCGTTTTGCCGCCATTCGAGCAGGCTATCACGGCGACACTTGGCATGCGATGTCGGTTTGCGATCCGGTCACCGGTATGCACGGTTTGTTCGGCAGCAGCTTGCCGGTGCAATATTTTCTGCCGCAACCTGCCGTCAAATTCAATGAACCGTGGCGTGATGAAGCCATCGAGCCGTTGCGCGACCTGCTGGCGGCACACGGCCACGAAATCGCCGCGCTGATTGTGGAGCCGATTGTACAAGGCGCGGGCGGCATGTATTTTTATTCGCCGGTTTACCTACAAAAAGCGCGTGAATTGTGTTCGGCACATGGGGTATTACTGGTGTTTGATGAAATCGCCACCGGCTTTGGCCGCACCGGCAAACTGTTTGCGATGGAACATGCCAACACCGTGCCCGATATTGTCTGCTTGGGCAAAGCGCTCACGGGCGGCTACCTCACACTTTCGGCCACCATCACCACCACCCACGTGGCTGAAACCATCTCATCGGGCGCGGCGGGCTGCTTTATGCACGGCCCAACCTTTATGGCCAATCCGCTGGCCTGCGCCGTGGCCGCCGAATCGGTTGCCATGCTGCTGGAAAGCCCGTGGCAAGAGCACATTGCCCGCATTGAAGCGCAATTGCGGCAGGATTTGGCAGTTGCCACCGAATGGGCATGCGTGGCTGAAGTACGCGTGTTGGGTGCCATCGGCGTGATTGAAATGAAAGCGCCGGTCAATATGGCTTCGCTGCAGGCTCGGCTGGTGGCGCATGGTGTTTGGGTGCGGCCGTTTGGCAGACTGGTTTATCTGATGCCGCCGTTTATCATCACGCCTGATGAATTGACCCGATTAACCGACGGCCTGCTGGCTGCTTTGGCGGAGGAATACGGTGCAACACTTTAAACACGCGCTGGACGAATTAAAAGCCCAAGACCGTTTGCGCCGTCTACCCGATTTGCCGCAACAAGGCCGCTATATTGTTTCAGACGGCCTTAAGCTGCTGAATTTGTCGTCCAACGATTATCTTGGTTTGGCACACGATGAAGCCTTGCAGCATGAATTTTTAGCAAGTGAAGCCTGCCGCGCGCTGCCGTGGTCGTCGTCTTCATCACGGCTGCTGACCGGCGGTTTTCCAATTTATCAGGAGCTGGAAGCGCTGTTGACCACGCGTTATCAGCGTGAAGCGGCTTTATTGTTCAACAGCGGCTATCATGCCAATGTCGGTATTCTGCCGGCGCTGGCCGACAAAAAAACGCTGATTTTGGCCGATAAATTGGTACACGCCAGCCTGATTGACGGTATCCGCTTAAGCGGTGCCGATTATCTGCGCTACCGCCACAATGATTACGCCCAGCTTGAACACTTGCTCGAACAACGCGCCGCCGATTACCGCTGCGTCATCATCGTGACCGAAAGCCTGTTCAGCATGGATGGCGACACGGCCGATCTACCACATTTGGTGCGCCTGAAAAAACGGTATGACCATGTATTGCTGTATGTCGATGAAGCCCATGCGGTCGGCGCATACGGCGAAACTGGCTTAGGCTTGGCAGAAATGCAGGGCTGCGTGGCCGACATCGACATCCTCACCGGCACATTCGGCAAGGCATTGGCTTCAGTAGGCGCGTTTGCCGTGTGCAGTGGTTTGATTAAAGAATACTTGACCAACCACATGCGCACTTTGATTTTTTCCACCGCCCTGCCACCAATCAATATGGCGTGGACGCATTTTATCTTCCAGCAGCTGCCCGAAATGAAAGCGCGTAGGAAGCGTTTGGCCGCACTCAGCCAACGGCTGCGTGAAGCGGTAGCAGCGCATTACCCATCGCCCATGTTGGCCGCAGCACACAGCCACATTATTCCGTGTGTACTCGGCAGTAATGAAGCGGCGGTCAAGCAGGCGAGAACATGGCAACAGCAGGGCTATTACTGCCTGCCGATTCGTCCGCCAACCGTGCCGCAAGGCAGCGCGCGCGTGCGGCTGTCGCTCACGGCCGACATCAGCGACGATGAATTAGACGGGTTTATCCAAACCCTAAACACAACGGCCACCTAACATCATAACAGGCCGTCTGAAACATTATGAAAAGAACACAAGCACCATGCACACCCGATTGATTTCCCGCCCGAATGCGGACACGCTTTTGGTTTATTTCGCCGGCTGGGGCACGCCCGACAGCGTGGCGGAAGCCTTCGCTCCGGCCGATGCCGATATTTTGTTGTGCAGCGATTACCGCGACACCGCTTTAGCGTTTGATTTCAACCGCTACCGCCGCATCGGCGTGTTGGCATGGTCGATGGGTGTTTGGGTTGCCGAGCGTGCCATGCAGGGCGTGAACGTGGATTGGGCGGGGGCCGTCAACGGCACGGGCTTGCCCTACGATGACCAATACGGCATTCCTTGCGCTGTGTTCGACCAAACCTTAGCCCGCTTCGATGAGCGCAACCGCGCCAAATTCGAGCAGCGCATGTGTGCCGATGCCGACAGCTTGGCGCACTACCGCCAACTTGACGGCCACCGCAGCCACGACAGCCTGCATGAAGAATTGCTGTTTCTGCATCAGGCCGTGCAAGCCGACCGCCGCACCGATTTGCTTGCTTGGCGCGAAGCATGGATAGGCACGCGCGACCGCATTATTCCGGCGGCCAACCAATCGGCCTACTGGCAATCGCGCTGCCCCATCATCGAATTTGACGGCGGCCATTATCCACATCTGCATTGGCCGCGTTGGGATGCGGCCACATGATGCCCGACAAACAGCGCATCGCCGCGCGTTTTGCTGCCGCCACGCCGCATTACGACCGCCATGCCGAAGCGCAAAAAATCATTCATGGCGAGCTGGATAAATGGTTGGCACTTTACGCGCCCGAACGTGTTGACCAAATACTGGAAATCGGCTGCGGCACCGGCTTATTCAGCCGCTTGTTGGCGCAGCGTTTCCCGCAGGCAAAGCTGGTGTTAAACGATTTGAATGCCGCTTGCGCACCGGATTGGCCAGACAACAGGCCGTCTGAAACGGAATACCGTTTCGGTGATGCCGAAACCATCGATTTAGGCAGCGGCTACGACATCATTGCTTCCGCTTCCGCGCTGCAATGGCTGGCACAGCCTGATGCGTTTATCCGACGCACAGCGCAGATGTTGGTTTCAGACGGCCTGTTGCTGTTTAACACGTTTACGCCCGACAATCTGCACCCCATCCGCACGCTGACCGGCAGCGGCCTGCATTATCCGACGGCGGCAGAATGGGCAGATTGGTTGCAACGCGACTACGACATTTTGGCGATTGAGCAGCGCACAATTACGCTGGCTTTCGACACCCCGCGCGATGCCTTGCGCCACCTGCAATACACCGGTGTGACCGCCACCGATACCGACTTTGTGTGGACAAAACAACGCCTGCACAACTTTGAAACGCAATATCACGCGCACCATGCCTTGGCGGATGGGCGGGTCGGTTTGGATTACACGCCGCTTTATATTGCCGCACGCAAAAAATAAACCGTCCGCCGTATTCAAAAGGCCGTCTGAAACACCAGCGGCACACGGCGGGCAAAGGAAAATGATGGGAAAAGTATTGTTTATCAGCGGCATCGATACCGATGTCGGCAAAACTGTGGCCACCGGCGTATTGGCCAAACAATTGGCCGAACAAGGCCACCGCGTGATTACGCAAAAAATGGTGCAAACCGGCTGCACAGGATTATCGGCCGATTTGCAGACACACCGCCGCATTCAAGGCATAACTTGGCTGCCCGAAGACCTCGACGGCACCACTTGTCCTTATGTGTTCGCGCATCCGTGTTCGCCACATTTGGCCGCCGCTTTGGAACAAACGGAAATTGACGACCAGCGCATCACCGCCGCCACCGAGCAATTGGCCGCACATTATGATTATGTCTTGCTCGAAGGCGCAGGCGGTTTGGCCGTGCCTTATCGTGACGACACAACCACGCTGGATTACATCGCCCGACAAGGCTATCCCGTTGTTTTGGTGACTTCCGCCAAGCTCGGCAGCATCAACCACACGCTGTTGAGTTTGGCCGCCTGCCATATGCGCGGCATCACCTTGGATACCGTGGTTTACAACCATTATCCATGCAGCGACGAGCTGATTAAAGAAGACACGCGCCGCTATTTACGCGCATATTTGGCCGCCCATTTTCCGCAAACAAAATGGATGGATTTGGCGTTTACCGAATGGTAGGCCGAGATGTTTCAGACGGCCTCAACCCATATTGACGATTAACCCCACAAATTTAGACGATTTTAATGAACGCGCCTACTGTTCCCCTTTCACACCCAAGCAGCACCAAACCGCTGTGGCTGGCTTTCGCCCTGCTCATCGGCTGCTGCGCCCTGTTTTTGACCTACAACGTCAACGGCAACTGGGATTTCGCCCTGCCCCTGCGCCTGACCAAATTGGCCGCCTTGCTGCTGGTGGCGTATGCCGTCGGCGTGTCCACTTTATTGTTCCAAACGCTGACCAACAACCCGATTCTCACGCCCTCGATACTTGGTTTTGATGCGCTGTATGTGTTTTTGCAAACCTTGCTGGTGTTTGTATTGGGCGGCGTTGGCTTCACCTCGCTGTCGATATTGGGCAAATTTTCGCTGGAATTGGTGCTGATGATGGGCGGCTCAATGCTGCTGTTTGCCACTTTGATGAAACAGGGCGGCCGCGATTTGGCGCGCATGATTTTGATCGGCGTGATTTTCGGCATTCTGTTCCGCAGCTTGGCATCATTGTTGCAGCGCATGATTGACCCCGAAGAATTTGCCGTGGCGCAAGCCTACACCTTTGCCTCGTTCAACAGCGTCAATCCGCAACTGATTACCATCGGCGCGGTGGTGCTGCTGGCCAGCGTAGTGTTTATCTGGCGCGAACGCCACCGCTTGGATGTGTACATGCTCGGACGTGACCAGGCGATTAATTTGGGCATCAACTATTCGCGCAACACGCTGTGGCTGCTGCTGTGGATCGCCGCGCTGGTCGCCACCGCCACCGCCGTGGTCGGCCCCGTCAGCTTCTTCGGCCTGTTGGTCGTTGCGCTGGCCAACCATTTTGCCCCCACCATGAAACATGCCGTGCGCCTGCCGATGACGTTTTGCACCGCCGGCATTTTACTGGTTGGCGGCCAAACCTTGTTTGAACATTTCTTGGGCATGCAGGCCGTGTTGAGCGTGGTAGTCGAATTTGCCGGCGGCTTGGTATTTTTATATTTGATTTTGAAGAAAAAGCCTTAATTTAATCGAATAACCAAACGCCCAATCCTGTTTTAAAAAATCATCAGACGAACCGAATCCATGATTAAAATTCAAAATGTCAGCCACAAAATCGGCAACAACCTTATTTTAAATGACGTGTCCCTTGATATTCCGCAAGGCGGCATTACTGCGCTGATTGGCCCCAATGGTGCGGGCAAATCGACACTGCTGTCGTTTATGGCGCGTTTGCAGCCGTTGACGCAGGGCAAAATCAGTTACAACGGTCAAGACATCACTACTACCCCAACAGCCGAGCTGGCCAAAACCCTGTCGATTCTCACGCAAGAAAACAGCATCATGAGCCGCATCACCGTGCGCGATTTGCTGATGTTCGGGCGTTATCCGTATCATCAAGGCAGGCCGTCTGAAGAATGTAAAGCGATTGTGGAAAAAGCGTTACACCGCTTTCAGCTGGAATCATTTGCCAACCGCTACCTGACCGAACTCTCCGGCGGCCAACGCCAGCGCGCCATGATTGCGATGGTGTTCTGCCAAAGTACAGATTATGTATTACTTGATGAGCCGCTAAACAATCTCGACATGTATCACGCCCGCTCGCTGATGCAGCTTTTGCAACACCTGACCCACGAACACCAGCGCACAACCGTTGTGGTGTTGCACGACATCAACCAAGCTGCGGCTTATGCGGATTATGTGGTGGCGATGAAAAACGGCCAAGTCGCCATGCAAGGTACGCCGAACGATGTGTTCACCAAGGAAAACATTTTGGATTTGTTTGATATGGATGTGGACGTATTGGATTACGAAGGGAAAAAATTGGTGGTGCATCACGTTTGATACGGATTACTGAATCAAGGCCGTCTGAACGATATTGTTTCAGACGGCCTTGTTTTATTTAAAAAACTGCCCGCAGCAAGCCTTAAATTTTTTATCCGAACCGCAAATACACGGCTGTTTCATGGTCGGCAGCGGCACGGTCGGGTCGATGAAATACCAGCGCCCGTCAATCTTCACAAAAGCCGACAATTCATGGTGATGCTGCGCTTCACCTGCGCCCTGAAAATGTGCGATAAATTCGACCTGCGCATGGTGTTTGCCGATGTTGGGGATATGCTTTAACACGTCCAAACCCTGCCAATCGGTTTCGCGGCTCCACGCCAGCATATCGGCGGTATCCAATAATTTTTGCTGCGACGGCACAGTCGTTTGCACAATATAATCAATATTTTGAAGCGTATAAGCGCTGTAGCGCGAGCGCATCAGCTCTTCAGCGGTAGCGGGCAATTTTTGTTGCGCATGAAAAGGTTGGCAGCAATCGGCATAAGCGCGCTGCGATTGGCACGGACAAATCTGCATATCAGGATATGGGCTTTCAAATGAGAATGACTCAAATTATATAACAAAATCAATATGTAGAAGCTTTTCAGGCCGATTTTCTGCTAAAATACCGCCTTTCGATTTTGTATTTGATATTTGAACACCATGACTGCCACAGCACAAGGTCTGAATCGTTTGTTGCCGCAAACCCAATGCCGCGAGTGCGGCTATGAAGGCTGCCTGCCGTATGCCGAAGCCCTTGCCCGCGACGATGCGCCGGTGAATTTATGCGCACCGGGCGGCGAAACAGTCATGCTCGATATTGCCAATCTGCTGGGCAAATCGCCGCTGGCACCGGCCAAAATTCAGCCCAAAGCCTTGGCATGGATTGATGAGGCCGTCTGTATCGGCTGCACCGCCTGCATCCGCGCCTGCCCCGTCGATGCCATTATGGGGGCGCATAAATTGATGCACACCGTGATTAAAGACGAATGCACCGGCTGTGGCTTGTGTGTGACCCCGTGTCCGGTCGATTGCATTTATATGCAGCCGATTGAAAGCGATTTTTTACCCTTGGCCCGTGCAGAACACGAAAGCGATGCGCGCTTTGCCGCGGCGGAACACGCCAAAAGCCGTTTTGAATGGCACGAAGCGCGCAAAGCCCGCGATGCCGCCGAGCGCAAAGCCAAGTTGGCCGAACGCGAAGCTGCGACCAAAGCCAAGCTGCAAGCCGCAGCCGAAGCGGTGCAACCGGTTGAAGCGGCTGCCAAACCGGCGTTTAACCCGATGGATTTAATCGCCAAAGCCATGGCCAGAGCGCAAGAGCAGCAAACCCAACTGGCCACCGCACACAACCACGAAGACTTCAAAGCCAAACAAGTCGAAGAAGCCAAACAACGCGCCGTATTGCGCCGCGCCCAACGCGACATGAAATACGGCAACGAAGAAGAAAAAGCCGCCGCACTGGTTTATTTGCGTCAATACAAAGCCGAACAGGAAGCAAAAAAATCCGCCAAACGCAAAGCCAAACAAATGCGCGCGCAGCAATCTTAATGCTTAGGCCGTCTGAAACTGTGTTTTCAGACGGCCTTTATTGATTTAAGAAAGAAGCCCACCATGCGCCCAAACCTTGTCAACCAGCTTCCCCTGCCCGTTTACCCCATCGACCGCGATCGCGCCGATTATGCCTTATCGAAAAACCGCTTAAGTGATTATTTCATTCGCAATCCTGCTTTGTTCCAACGCGCACTCGAGCCAAAATTTACCGTCCATGCCGTACAAATGGCCGCACACGCCTGCGGTTTGTGGTTTGACACTTGGCGTAACCCCGACAGCGGACGCATGGTGCTGGTCGTCGCCAATAAAGACGTGATGCCGCTCAAAGCCATGTTTCAACGCACCTTAAACAACCAAAGCGTGATTGCCGCTTTATTGCGCCGCAGCTAAGTGTTCAAAGGCCGTCTGAACGTAATCTCTTTCAGACGGCCTTTGAACTTTTGTTCTTCAATGTAGTGATTATTGCCCTTAAAAATCATTTTAAAATAAATATACATCATCATTCACATTCAATACTTCCAGTCTTAAGCTAATATTTTTAAAACATCATCGCGAAAATTTCAAAATAAAAGCATATTTCGCCTTAAATATTCAATTTACACCATAAAATTTTAGAATCCACTCACTAAGTGTCAACAATCAAAGTGTTTCATTTACGCAAAAATCAATAAAATATTAATTACATATCACTACAAATTCTGCTATAATCCTGCCCAACAATTTCCCACCAACCCAGACACCCAACAAAGAGGACAAACTATGGGCATTAAAGTCGCCATCAACGGTTATGGCCGCATCGGCCGTCAAGTATTACGCGCCATCTACGATTACAACCTGCAAGACCAGCTCGAAATCGTCGCCGTCAACGCCAGCGGCAGCTTGGAAACCAACGCCCACCTGACCAAATTCGATACCGTACACGGCCGCTTCAACGCCGATGTCGATCACGATGCCACCCATTTGATTATCAACGGCCACAAAATCCCTTACTTCTCCACCCGCAATCCGGCCGAGCTTCCTTGGAAAGACTTGGGCGTTGATTTGGTGATGGAATGCACTGGCGCGTTCACCAGCAAATCCAAAGCCAACGTCCACTTGGAAAGCGGTGCGAAAAAAGTATTGATTTCCGCACCGGGTGAAGCCGATGTCGATGCCACCGTAGTTTACGGCGTAAACGATGATGTATTGACCGCCGACATGACCGTTGTTTCCAACGCTTCTTGCACTACCAACTGCTTGGCACCTGTGGCCAAAGTGTTGAATGAAAGCATTGGCATTGTGAAAGGCGCGATGACCACCATCCACGCCCTGACCAACGACCAAACCGTTACCGACGTGCGCCACAAAGACTTGCGCCGCGCCCGCAGCGGTGTGGAAAACATGATTCCAACCAAAACCGGCGCCGCCAAAGCCGTGGGCTTGGTGTTACCTGACCTGAAAGGCAAACTCGACGGCTTGGCCATTCGCGTACCGACCGTCAACGTTTCCTTGGTTGACTTAAGCTTCCAAGCCGGCCGCGAAACCAGCGTGGAAGAAATCAACGAATTGATGAAAGCCGCTTCGGAACAAGGCCGTCTGAAAGGCGTATTGGGCTACAACACCCTGCCACTGGTATCGATGGACTTCAACCACACCACCCAAGGCAGCAATTTCGACGCCACCCTGACCAAAGTCGTTGACGGCAGCATGGTGAAAGTATTCGCATGGTACGACAACGAATGGGGCTTCAGCTGCCAAATGCTGCGCACCGCTATGCGTATGTTTGATTTGGAAGTGAAAGACTTTGAATAATTGAGCTTGGCTTGATTGATTAAAAAATGCCGTCTGAAAAGATTTTTTCAGACGGCATTTTATTATGGATAACGTTGTTTGGGATGCACCACCCATTCTCTGGTGCCAAACAACTGCCCCAAGCGGCCGGAATCGGGAAATTGTGCAAGGGTGCGCGTAGCGTTAAAAATTTGCTCTTCCAGCTCAAACGCGGCCACCGGATTGAATTCAAAAATATAGCGGACGATTTGGTCTAAATCATCTTCCGCCTGTCGCGACCATTTAACCTGCATTTTTCAGATTCGCCATCAATTCTGCACGCCGTTGCGCGGCGCGTGCCAATACATCTTCCTGCTCATGCCACGTTTCGCTGTTCAAGCCTTTTTCCACCTTATCGGAAAGCCACGCATGATAATCATCGGCCTGCTGCTGGGTATCGAATTGAGACAGAATCGGATCAAGCTTTTTCATCTGTTTTCTCCTGAAAAATCTGAGTTCTATCGTGCCTGTTTTCATCATATTTGTCAATTCAAGGCAGAAACACCATCAGGCCGTCTGAAGATTAAAACACACTTGCAAACACGTTTTCAGACGGCCTTCTTCATCGTTTTATATTAAAATACCGCATTCCAAAATCTTTTTCAGACGGCCTCATCATGTTTCCCAGCGAATCCCCTTCTTCTTTGTTAACCGGCTTGAATCCCGAGCAGCTTGCCGCAGTGACTTGGCCGCCGCAATCGGCTTTGGTGTTGGCCGGTGCCGGCAGCGGCAAAACGCGTGTGCTGACGACGCGTATTGCGTGGCTGTTGCAAAGCGGTCAGGCCAGTGTGCACAGCATTATGGCGGTGACGTTTACCAACAAAGCCGCCAAAGAAATGCAGACGCGCTTGGGGGCGATGACTCCGGTGAACGTGCGCGCGATGTGGTTGGGTACGTTTCATGGTTTGTGCCACCGCTTTTTGCGCCTGCACCACCGCGATGCCAATCTGCCGGCGACTTTTCAGATTCTCGACAGCAGCGACCAACTGGCCTTAATCAAACGTATGTTGAAGCAGCTCAACATTGCCGAAGAAATCATTGCGCCGCGCAGCCTACAGGGATTTATCAACGCGCAAAAGGAAAACGGCCTGCGCGCGTCTGCCCTGCAAGCGCCCGATCCGCACACCCAGCGTATGATTGAATGCTATGCCGAATACGACCGCATCTGCCAGCGTGAAGGCGTGGTTGATTTTGCCGAACTCATGTTGCGCAGCTATGAAATGCTCAAAAGCAACGAAATGCTGCGCGTGCATTATCAAAACCGTTTCAACCATATTTTGGTGGACGAATTTCAAGACACCAACAAGCTGCAATATGCGTGGCTTAAGCTGATGGCGGGTAATCAGGCGGCGGTGTTTGCTGTGGGCGACGACGACCAAAGCATTTACCGTTTCCGTGGCGCGAATGTCGGCAACATGACCGCGTTGATGAAAGAGTTCGCCATCGAAGCGCCGATTAAGCTCGAGCAAAACTACCGCTCGGTAGGCAACATCCTTGCCGCCGCCAATGCCGTGATTGAAAACAACGACGAGCGTTTGGGCAAAAACCTGCGCACTGATGCTGAGTTGGGCGACAAAATCCGCTACCTTTCCGCGCCCAGCGATTTTGAAGAAGCGCAGTTCATCATCGACGAAGCCAAATCGCTGCAACGCGAAGGCTGGCCACTGTCGGAAATGGCCGTGCTCTACCGCAGCAATGCCCAATCACGCGTTATCGAACAAGCCCTGTTCCGCAGCGGCGTGCCGTATAAAATCTACGGCGGCCTGCGCTTTTACGAGCGCCAAGAAATCAAACACGCGCTGGCTTATCTACGCTTGGCGGTCAACCCCGATGACGACAACGCCCTCTTGCGCGTGATTAACGTGCCCGCCCGCGGAATTGGCGCGCGCACGATTGAAAACCTTCAGACGGCCTCCAACGAACAAGGCATTTCCCTGTGGCAGGCCGCCTGCAATGCCGGTGCCAAAGCCACCAAAATCGCCGCCTTCGTCCAACTGATTGAAAACTTGCGCAACCAAATCGGCCAATTGTCGCTGGCCGAAATCATGGTCAGCGTGATTCAAGACAGCGGCTTGGTCGAATTCTACAAAACACAAAAAGGCGATCACCAAGACCGATTGGACAACTTAGACGAATTGGTCAACGCCGTCGTGGCGTTCAAGCCGGAAGAAAGCAATTTTGAAATCCTGCCGGAAAACGCCGCCGAACACCCTGCCTTTCCGGTGTTGGCGTTCCTCAGCAACGCCGCGCTGGAATCAGGCGAAAACCAAGCCGGCGAAGGCGAAGACGCGATTCAACTGATGACCGTCCACGCCGCCAAAGGCTTGGAATTCAACGCCGTTTTCCTTACCGGCATGGAAGAAGGCCGCTTCCCGAGCGAACTCAGCCTCGCCGAACGCGGCGGCCTCGAAGAAGAACGCCGCCTGATGTACGTCGCCATCACCCGCGCACGCAAACGCCTCTACATCACCATGGCGCAACAACGCATGCTGCACGGCCAAACCCAATTCGGCATCGTGTCCCGCTTCGTCGAAGAAATCCCGCCCGAAGTATTGCATTATCTGTCGGCCAAAAAACAAAGCTTCAACAGCTTCACCGATGCCCCGCGCACCCGCAGCAACAAAGTCGTCGAAGACTACAAACTGCCGCAGGAATACGCGGGTTTCCGCATCGGCCAAAACGTGCGCCACGCCAAATTCGGCACCGGCGTGATTATCGATGCCGTCGATAAAGGCGAGTCGGCGCGGTTGACGATTAACTTTGGCAAAGAAGGCGTGAAGGAATTGGATACGAAGTTTGCGAAGTTGGAAGCGGTTTGATTGGGTACTGAACTGATTGAATTGACATGATAAAGGCCGTCTGAAATAATTTTCAGACGGCTTTTCTAACCTAATCAACCCTTTCACAAAAAAGGAAACTCCCATGTCCCACATCTCCACCGTCCGCTACACCGGCAACCTGCACAACGACTTAACCCACTTACAAAGCGGCAACACGATTTCTACTGATGCGCCGACCGACAACAACGGCAAAGGCGAAGCGTTTTCACCGACGGATTTGCTGGCCACTTCGCTGGCTGCGTGTGCGCTGACGATTATGGGCATGAAAGCCGATGATTTGGGCGTGGACTTAGCCGGTGCGCGTGCAGAAGTGGCGAAGGAAATGGCGGCCAATCCGCGCCGTGTGGCAAAGGTGACGGTTGCTTTTTATTTGAGCGCAGATTTAGACGAACGCAGCCGCATGGTTTTGGAAGCTGCGGCGCATACCTGCCCAGTGGCAAAAAGTTTGAGCGCGGATTTGGTACAGTTGTTCCACTTCCATTATGTCTGAATGCTGTGCACTTATCTTATCTGGCTATGGTCGTTGTATCGCTTTTATCGTATTGACCCAATAAACAACGGCATCATAATTGAGCCTTATAAAAAATGCCGTCTGAAGTTTTTCAGACGGCATGTTAATGTTTACTGAATCAATCCGGCTACATGAAGAAAATCAACCCTACCAAAACAGCAATCACACCATAAATCACCATCGGAATCACGGTTTTCTTAATAATCGCACCTTCGGATTTATCGATACCCAATACGGTACACACAGCAATAATATTGTTAATACACACCATGTTACCCATTGCACCACCCACTGACTGCATGGCCAAAATCAGCGTTACCGATAAGCCGGTATCCAATGCAATTTGTTGTTGAATCGGACCAAATGTCAGGTTAGATACGGTGTTCGAGCCCGAGAAGAATGCACCGATGGCACCTAAGTAAGGCGAGAAGTAAATCCAGTTGTCACCGGCAACCGCAGCAAATTCCTTACCGATGATTTTCACCATCGAATCATCACCGCCGACCATCATCAATTTCACCATAATCAGCGCACCCATCAAAGCGAGCAATGGTTTCTTGGTTTGATTGAAGGTGCCGACATAGAATGTCCATGCATCTTTGAATTTGGTTTTATACAGCAGAATACAAATCCATACCGTAATCACAAACGGAATCCAAGCCGGCACATACAGGGTTTGATAGCGCTCTGATACTGCTTCACCGAAAATATTGCTAAACATAATGGTCAGCGATTGGGTGACGGTAATATCGCTCAAGCCCGGCAGCGAAAAGCTGAACCATGGCTCGGTGCTGGTGAGCAAACCTTTGATACCGAGCTGTTTGATACGGGTAATCACCAGCATACCGATCAGCATACCCAATGGTGCCAAGGCTTTGGCCACTTGCGCCAAAGGCACTTTTTCCATGTTGACATCTTTTGGATAGTCTTTGCTCAAACCCCAACCTTTGTTGGCTGCAAACACAGAAATCATCAAGCCGATGGCACCGGCCACCAAAGCAGGAAACTCTTCATTCACCATCGCCAATGCAACGTAAGGAATGGTACATGAGAACACGCTGATGCCGATAAAGCCCAAGTTTTTGCGAATTTCTTCTTTAGAAACAATGAAACTCAAGCCGATTACCGGAATAACAAAAGAGGCAAAGAAGTGGGTGATGCCGGTTTGCTTACCGATACTCAAAATATCGGCAGGCGTCAGATTCAACGGCGCAAAACCAAACCAAGTCGGGGTACCCACCGCACCGAACGACACCGGTACCGAGTTCATTACCAGCGTAAAAATGGCTACGCGCAAAGGGTTGAATCCCAAGCTCATCAAAATTGGGGCGGCAATGGCAGCAGGCGTACCGAAACCGGATGCCCCCTCAATCATAAAGGCAAACGCCCAACCGATAATCATCAATTGCGCAATCGGATTTGGGTTAATGTTGGCCAACCATTTACGAATAATATCAATACAACCGGTAGTTTCCATCATGCGGTTAAACATAATCGCACCGAAAATCACGGTAATCGGCGTCAAAGTTGATACCAAGCCTGAAGCAGCAGTAGCATTCAACAACATGAAATCATCACCAAAATAGGTGATCTTAATCACATAAATCAACGCCGCCACAATCGGCAAAGCGATATAGGAAGGCATGCTGTTT
Source organism: Neisseria sp. CCUG17229 (assembly GCF_047839235.1). NCBI lineage: Bacteria > Pseudomonadati > Pseudomonadota > Betaproteobacteria > Neisseriales > Neisseriaceae > Neisseria > Neisseria sp. CCUG17229. The sequence goes on along the minus strand of NZ_CP181247.1, from coordinate 392,125 downwards.
TTCTTCACCATCAACCAAATCAGGAAAACAATGGGAAAAATACTGAGAAAAAGTGCCATACAGAGAATCCTTGTATTACGTGTAAAGCATTCATCAAGACAACCAAATAAAAAACGCTTGCCTTAATCCACCCTAGGCCTGCAGTGATTAAGAAAGCTTTTTAAAATTGGTCACACCAATTTACTTATTATGCCGATTACTTTACGTAATCCTATGTAAGCGGTCAAGTTTTTTCTGATTACTGTTAGGTAAATCCATTAAAATGCAAAGAATTATTTTTTAAAATGAATATGTTATTAGGAATACTTCAAAAGTATTAGAAAAAATACCAAATGATTTTTAAAACTTGTCTGTTTTCTTGAGCATAAATCTTGGCTTATGTTCAATAATAAATTAAAAATATTCATCTATATTTTTTGATTATTGAATATACATTCATAAAAATCTCAGAACTGTTGAGAAAATACTACAAAAGAACTACATCTCAATAGTCTTTACTCAAAGCTTAAATATAATAAAGGCCATCTGAAATACACTTCAGACGGCCTTAGCTATGAATTTTTAACGTTTACTCAATTCCTGCCCATTTATGCGTTTGCACACTTAATTGCCAATGCACGGTTGTATGGGCGCGGCTGTTGAGCAGACCGATTTGGCGGATGGTATCGTAAATGTTCATCACACCATTTCGCTCACAAGGCGATAAATAAAAATGCTCGGCTTGAATTTTTCGTTCCATCTGTTCGCAAAAGGCCAACACATCACCATCGGCAACAATGCGCACTTCATCGGCTTTTTCAATGCAGCTTTTAGCATATTTATCTGCGTAACACGCCTTTGGGCTGGTGGCGACAAAATCAATTTGTATGGGCGTAGGATTCAGGCCATTGGTTTCCATACACAAATAATAACCTGCCGCTTTCAGCGTGTTGAGCAAGGTATCCAAATGTGGCTGAATGGTTGGCTCACCACCGGTAATGATGATGTTACGCGCACGATAATTTTTCAGACGGCCTAAAATCTCGTGCAGGCTCATCATTTCAAAGCGCAGATAATCGGTATCACACCACGAGCAGGCCAAGTTACATTTACCCAAGCGGATAAAAATAGCGGGCATACCGGTGTTGTAGCCCTCGCCTTGCAAGCTTTCGAATATTTCAACAATGCGGTATTGCGGGTTAACAGGCTCAATCGTCACCATCATGCGCCCTCATATTCGGCGCAGGAAGTCGGCGTTTCCCAGAGCTTGACGCTGCATACTTTTAAGCCGGCTTGCTTTAATCGCGTAAACATTTCCATGCTCATATTTTCGGCGGTGGTGCGATAATTTAAGCGTAAGGTTTTCATGTTCCAGCCGTCTAATAAAGCGGCAATTTGGCTCTCGCGTGCGTTGCTGCCATCGTAGATAAAGGCATGATCAAAGGGATCGATGATTTCTTGTTTGACTATGGCTTTTAAATCGGTGAAATCCATCACCATGCCGTCTTTGGCACCGCCTTGAATCAAGCCGTCTGAAACGGTGATTTCGAGTTTGTAAGTATGGCCGTGTAAATTTTGGCATTTGCCGTCATGACCATCAAGCATATGGGATGAATCAAAGGAAAAGATTTTGGTGATTTTCATGATGTATTCTTTGAGGCCGTCTGAAACTTTTCAGACGGCCTTTGTTGTAGAAAATAAGAAAGGATGTGTTCAGACGGCCTGTTTACTTGCCAGATATTCCTGCAAACCGCGTTCACGCAACACACAGCTCGGGCATTCACCGCAGCCGCCGACCACGCCGTTGTAACAGGTATGCGTTTGCTCACGGACATAATCCAAGTAGCCCAACTCATCAGCCAGCGCCCATGTTTGCGCTTTGGTTAGGTACATCAAAGGCGTGTGAATTTGGAAATCATAGTCCATCGCCAAATTGAGGGTCACATTCATGGATTTCACAAACACATCGCGACAATCGGGATAGCCGGAAAAATCGGTTTCGCAGACCCCAACGATGATGTGTTTGATGTTTTGACCTTTGGCGTAAATAGCGGCATACATTAAAAACAGGGCATTACGGCCATCAACAAACGTATTCGGCATACCGTTAGCGGCCGTCTGAATGTCTGCGCCCTCTTCCATCAACGCATTATGGGTAATCTGCCGCATCAGGCTTAAATCCAACACGGTTTGCGCAATGCCTAAATCTTGGGCAATCCAATGTGCGCGTTCCAATTCGATGGAATGGCGCTGGCCATAGTGAAAAGTAATGGCTTGGACATTGTCTCGACCATAGGTTTGAAGTGCCTGAAGCAGGCAAGTGGTAGAATCCTGGCCACCGGAAAAGATGACCAAGGCTTTTTGATTGTGCATATTGATTCCTAGTTTTGGTATCGCGGGAGGATTACGAACCGCGTGAATAGAATAAAAAACCGTCTTTTCAGACGGTCTGAAGCCCGCGCAAATCACCGATTTGGATACAATTCGAAGCCATCTCACCACTGAAAGCAAAATATCCACAAGATAATGAAGCTTTTAAGCAGCGTATAAGGAAGAATGTATCAAAATAGGAATTTACAAAGGGTTCAGCTTGATAATAAGTCAAGTTTCATTATAACTGATTTTTCCAGGCCGTCTGAAATGCTTTATATCTGATGTCGCCATAAGGCTATCTCAAAAACCCATCCGCCCACTAAAAAAGCCACTCTTTCGAGTGGCTTTTTTTATCAGTCCGCTCAAGACCCACTACCAACAGTAGTATGAAAATACTATTAAATCTGTGGATCTGTATTGCTTCTTACCGATTATTGTGCAGCAGGTTCTGCTTTTTTCGCTGCTGCATTACCGTCTTTATTTGACAAGCCCCAAACATAGGCAGTCATGATGTGTAATTTGTCTTTATCCAAGAAGTTACCCCATGCCGGCATTTGGTTGTGACGACCATTGGTAATGGTTTCGATAATGGCTTTTTGCGTACCGCCCCATAACCAAATGTCATCAGTCAGGTTAGGACCCAAACCTTGGATACCTTGGCCTTTGTCACCGTGACAGGTGAAACAGTTGGCCGGTGGGCCGCTAAATAAAGCCTGACCACGGGCAGCGCGCTCTTCATCGTATTGTTCTTTACCTTTAGACAAAGACATTACATAGTGTGCCACGTCTTTCACACGCTCTTCACCCAATTGAGGGCCCCATGCCGCCATCACGCCGGTACGGCCTTTCTCGATGGTTTCATAGATTTGTTCCGGTTCGCCACCCCATAACCAGTCATGGTCGGTCAGATTAGGGAAACCTTTAGAACCTTTGGCATCCGAACCGTGACATTGGATACAGTAGGTATCGAACATATTTTTACCGATTTGTTGCGCTTGCGGATCTTTTGCCACTTGCTCAATCGGCATTTTGGCAAACTTAGCATACAGCGGTTGGTATTGCTCGTTTGCTTTGGCCACTTCTTTTTCGTATTGGTTGTGACTGGTCCAATTTAAGATACCTTTCCAGTCGCCTACACCCGGATACAGCACCAAGTAAACGGTACCAAAAATCCAAGTGAAAACATACAACCAAAACCACCAACGCGGCAACGGATTGTTATATTCTTCAATACCGTCCCATTCGTGGCCTGTGGTTTCGACTTCCTCGCCTTTTTTCGGCTGTTTCACCACGTTTTGTGAGAAAAGCAGCCAAGCCAAACCGATAAAGCTGAGCAGGACAATGGCGGCAATGTATATATTCCAGAAATTACTGGTAAATTGGGATGTTGTGTTCATTCTTTTGCTCCGTGACCACGGACTAACCGGTTATCGCCCGTTTTTATCAGGCGTGTCGTCATTATTGTCAAAAATACTGCTGGCTGCTTCATCATAATTTTTTTTATTGCGTCGGCTGAACACAATATAGATGACCAGCATAAAGCTGACAAAAATCAGCAGCGTAAAAAGCGAGCGAATCCAGTTAATATCCATGATGTTACCTTACGTTTTTCAATGCCAAGCCCAAACCTTGCAAGTAGGCAATCACTGCATCCAGCTCAGATTTGTTGGTCAACATTTCCGGTGCTTTTTGCAATTCTTCATCGCTGTAAGGGGTGCCTACGGCACGCAATGCTTTCATGCGTGCCACAGTAGCTTCAGCGTCTACCTTGTTGCGTGCCAACCATGGGAATGCCGGCATATTAGATTCAGGAACCACGTCACGCGGATTCAGCAAGTGGATACGGTGCCATTCATCAGAATAGCGGCCGCCGACACGCGCCAAATCAGGACCGGTACGTTTCGAACCCCATTGGAACGGACGGTCGTAAACAGACTCGCCAGCAACAGAGTAATGACCGTAACGCTCGGTTTCTGCACGGAAAGGACGAATCATTTGTGAGTGACAGTTGTAGCAACCTTCACGCACATAAATATCACGACCCGCCACTTGCAGCGCATTATAAGGTTTCACACCCGGAGCAGGTTCGATGACTGCTTTCGTGCCAAACAAAGGCACAACTTCAATCAACAAGCCGAAACTGATTACAATCACAGTGAAAATAATCAGAAAGCCGACTTTTTCTTCAGCTAATTGTTGTAATTTCATTTGGTAGCCTACTTTCTTGTTATTTAGTGGTGTTGTTGAGAAACCGCAGGGATCTCAGCTTCAACAGGTTTGCCACTGATTGCAGTACGGTAAACGTTGTACGCCATGATACACATACCAGCCAAATACATCAGACCACCTACTACACGGATTGCATAATAAGGCATAGTACGTTTTACAGACTCAACAAATGAGTAGGTCAAAGTACCGTCGTCATTCAACGAACCCCACATCAAACCTTGCATCACACCGGCAATCCACATCGCAGCGATATACAATACCACGCCGATGGTCGCAATCCAGAAGTGGGTTTCAATCAATTTCACACTGTGCATTTGGGTTTTACCAAACAAACGCGGAATCAGGTAGTAAATCGAACCGATGGTTACAAAGCCCACCCAACCCAATGCGCCAGCGTGTACGTGTGCAACAGTCCAGTCGGTGTAGTGGCTCAAGGCGTTAACGGTTTTGATCGACATCATCGGACCTTCAAAGGTCGACATACCGTAGAAAGACAGGGAAACGATCAAGAATTTCAAAATCGGGTCGGTACGCAGTTTATCCCACGCGCCAGACAAGGTCATGATACCGTTGATCATACCGCCCCAAGATGGTGCGAACAGAATCAGCGACAAAACCATACCCAAAGATTGTGTCCAGTCAGGCAATGCGGTGTAGTGCAAGTGGTGAGGACCTGCCCACATATAAGTGAAAATCAATGCCCAGAAGTGAACCACAGACAAACGGTAAGAGTAAACCGGACGGCCTGCTTGTTTTGGAACGAAGTAGTACATCATGCCCAAGAAGCCTGCAGTCAGGAAGAAACCTACCGCATTGTGGCCATACCACCATTGAACCATAGCATCGATGGCACCGGCATACACTGGATAAGACTTCATGAAGCCGGCAGGAATGCTAATGTTGTTCACAATATGCAGCAAGGCAACGGCCAAGATGAAACCGCCGTAGAACCAGTTAGCCACGTAAATGTGTTTTACTTTACGTTTGGCGATGGTGCCGAAGAATACGATTGCGTAAGCCACCCATACCAAAGTAATCAGGATATCGATTGGCCATTCCAATTCGGCATACTCTTTACCTTGGGTAAAACCCATCGGCAAAGTGATGACTGCTGCTACAATAACCGCTTGCCAGCCCCAAAAGGTAAATGATGCCAACCAGCCGCCAAACAGGCGGGTATTACAGGTACGCTGTACCACATAATAAGAAGTGGCAAACAGACCACAGCCACCAAATGCGAAAATTACCGCATTGGTGTGCAATGGACGCAGGCGACCAAAGTGGAACCAAGGTCCGATTTCAGATAAATTAAGAGCCGGCAAGTATAATTGGGCGGCAACAATCACGCCGACCAACATACCCACGATGCCCCAAACTACAGTCATGATGGCGAACTGGCGCACCACTTTGTAGTTATAAGTTTGTGTGTCCATGGGAGTCTCCATAAATTATGGGAATTGAAAATTTTTGTTTTACCCGCCCGAATGTTTTCTACGTTTCCACAAAAAACATTAAGGCAAAGTATAAATTTTTCTAAATTTAACATATATACAAGATTGAGCCAAGCAATATTACATTTCTTCCGCTCAAGCGAATATGTAACCTAAAAAATAAAAAATTATATTAATCAAATAATTAAAGTAAATCAGTTCCAATAAAAGGCATACATTTTTTTCAAGCCCCATTTTTTTAAAGGCTTTTTGATGTAAATTAAATATCAGACACTGTATGCCAACGTTATTCATTAATTTTAACAAACTAAGCAATAGATATGATTAATTACAAAATCTCATTCCGCCCTTTGAGTCATGAATATCAAATTACATTGAGTTTCAATCAAGACAATGATTTACCTATTGAATTCAGCCTACCCAACTGGGTACCGGGCAGCTATCTGATTCGTGATTTCTCCCGACATATCACGCAATTAAGTGCTTCTTGTAATGGCCATACTGTTGCATTGGCGCAATTGACCAAAAACAAATGGCAAGCAAACGGCCAAAAAGGTGAGTGGCAAATTTGCTACACCGTTTATGCGTTTGACTTATCTGTACGCGGTGCGTTTTTAAGCATCGAACGCGGCTTCTTCGATGGCGCTTGTCTTTTTTTAAAGATTCATGGCTGCGAAAACCTGCCACACAGTGTTTCCCTAAAAGACTTTCCCAACCAATGGCAAATCGCTACTACCCTACCGCAAACCGCCACACACCAATTTCAGACGGCCTCTTATGCCGATTTAATCGACCACCCCGTCGAAATGGGCAAGATTGAATTTTTAGATTTTACCGCCGCCGGCATTCCCCACCGCATTGCTTTAAGCGGTTTTTACCGCGATTTTGACCGCCAGCGTTTTGTCAGCGACGTTCAAAAAATCTGCGAAACCGAATTGGCTATGTTCCCCGAGCCTGCACCGTTTCAAGAATATCTGTTTATGCTGCATGTCGGCGACAACATCTACGGCGGCCTCGAACACATCAGCAGCACCGCCCTTTTGGCCGACCGCAACAGCCTGCCGCCGCACAGCATGGGCGAAGCCAACGAAGCCTACACCCAATTGCTCGGCCTGTTCAGCCACGAATACTTTCACGCTTGGAATGTGAAATCGATTAAACCCGAAGCATTTGTGCCTTACGACCTCGATCAAGAAAGCTACACCGAGCAACTGTGGGCATTTGAAGGCATTACCTCTTATTATGATGATTTGTTCTTGGCACGCAGCGGCGTAATTGACAGCAATGCTTATTTAAATCTGCTCGCCCAATCGATTACCCGTGTGCAACATACAAAAGGCCGTCTGAAACAAACCTTGGCCGAATCCAGCTTTACCGCATGGAACAAGTTTTATAAGCAAGATGAAAACAGCAGCAACGCCATCGTCAGCTATTACCAAAAAGGCGCGCTGGCGGCATTGTGTTTGGATATGCTGATTCGCCAAAAAAGCAGCGGCAAGCATTCATTAGACAGCGTGATGCAGCAGCACTACCGCGATTGGGTCAACACTGGCAAAGGCATTCCCGAAAAACAATGGCAAGAGCGTTGCCAACAAATTACCGGCTTGGATTTGCAATCGTTTTTTCAGACGGCCTTATACAGCACCGATGACCTACCCTTGCAAGAATGCTTGGCAAACGTTGGCGTCACATTGGATTGGCAACCTTTGCCACGCAGTCATGGCGGCGGATTGGCGGGCGAAACTGTTTGCGTCAAACCTGCCGGCGATTTCGGCGCACGTTTCAAACAAAACAGCGACAGCGCCACCCTGACACACGTATTTAATGGCGGCAGCGCAGAAAATGCGGCTTTGTGTCCACAAGACAAAATCATCGCGCTTAACGGCTATGCCTGCACTGACTTGGCCGCGCAATGGGCGCAATTGGCTGTCGGCGAACACGCCACACTGCACTTTTTCCGCAGCGGCGTACTGCACCAAACGCACATCACCGTGCAAGCCGTGGAAGCGAATACGGCTTTGTTGAAAGTTGCCAACCAAGATTTGGTAGATAAATGGTTGTTTAACCGCTAAACTTTCAGATGGCCTGATAAAAGGCCGTCTGAAAATTTTCGAAAGGAAGGAAAATCATGGCTATTTTGAAATTGAGCGAACAATTATATGTGTCACCACAACTGACCGAACAAGATGCAAAAGATGCCGCGCAATTGGGCATTCAAACCGTTATCTGCAACCGCCCGGACGGTGAAGAAGAGAATCAGCCTTCTACCATGCAAGTGCAACAATGGCTGTCGGCAGAAGGCATTACTTCATTCAAACATCAGCCTGTTGTCGCACCGAATATCACCGCTGCCGATGTTGCCGCGTTCCAAGATTTATTGCAGCAAGCCGGCCAACCCGTTTTGGCCTATTGCCGCACCGGCACGCGCAGTTCTTTATTGTGGGCTTATCATCAAGTGCAAAACGGCATGAGCGTTGCCGAGGCCAAAGCTGCTGCTGCCGAAGCCGGCATTGATTTAAGCAATTTTGAAGCACGTTTGCAGGAAGCTGCCGAGCATAAATTAGCTTAATTCCGCATCGTAAAAGGCCGTCTGAAACGTTTCAGACGGCCTTTTCATTGTTTTTTTTACTCAAAATTCTTGCTGCGTCGCCATCATCACGGCCATATGCACCAAACCAAATACGATGGAAAGCAGCACCAACAACAAAACCGCAGCCATCAGCCATAAACTCACATCCAATAAGGTCATGTTTGTACTCCTTTTCATCAGGTAGGCTTATTTTAATCGGCTAATGTTGCAGAATTTTGACGTTCATACAAACATGCCGTCTGAAAGCTTAGACTAAACACTCAAAGTTTTAGTTCAACTATTCTTTCAGACGGCCTTTTCAACAGATAAGCGGAAATATTGCCACCGTTTTCAACGGTTATTCTGCTTTGGTCTCTGTAACGAAACCAATTTTGCTGATACCGGCTTCGCGCGCCGCACCCAAGGCTTTGTTCACATAATCGTATTCCACGGCTTTATCCGCTGCAATGGCGACGATGGCATCTTCATTTGCCGTTTTGGCTTCTTTCAAACGCGCAGTCACTTCTTCGATGGTGATTTTCTTATCGGAATCGCCACCGATATAATAAGCACCATCCGAGCCAATCGTCACACGCAAAGGCTCTTTAGGCTGCGTATCTTTTTTCGCTGCCTGCTCGGAAGCAGTTGGTAGCTCCAGCGGAATCGAATGCGTCAATACCGGCATGGTAATCATAAACACAATCAGCAACACCAGCATCACATCGACCAAAGGCGTTACATTAATGTCAGACATCGGTGCATCTTCATCACCGGAATTCATTGAACCGAATGCCATATCTTAATCCTTTTGATTCAACAGACGAACGTGCAAATCATGCGCGTAAGCGTCTAAGTCTTGGGAAACGGTTTTCTTACCGCGGTTCAGGAAGTTGTAAGCCAATACCGCCGGAATCGCCACAAACAAGCCGGCTGCAGTCGCCACTAAAGCTTCGCCAATCGGGCCGGCCACGGCGGCGATGCTCATTTGGCCGCTTTCGCTGATGTTAATTAACGCGTGATAAATACCCCAAACGGTACCAAACAAACCGATAAATGGCGCAGTAGCACCAATCGAAGCCAACGCCGTCATGCCGCCATCAAACTGGCGCATGGTCTGATTCATGCTGGTGCGGATTTGGCCGACTAAGAATTCATTCAGCGGCAATGCGTTGGCCAAGGTTTTGGTGGTGCTTTGGCGATAGTTATCATAAGCATGAACGGCGTCAGTGGTCAGCGTGCTGATCGGCGCATCAATGTTTCTGACTTTCTGCACAGCATCATTTAATGTGAACGAATCCATGACTGCTTTTTTGGCCGCCGCATTACCTGCTTTGGCTTTGCGCAGCTTAATCACACGCACAATCAAAACGCTCCAAGTCACAATGCTCATGATGACCATCAATAAAAATACACTGATTAAGACGTAATCGCCCGATTCAAACACTAATCCTAAATTCATGGTTTTTCCAAAATCAAAATAAATAAATCAAACATTTGGCGGCAGACTGTTGGGATTCAGCCCACCGCATGACTGCTTTCAGATGGCCTATCCACCTAAACTGAAGCGCACCGGTACACGGTAGCTGGTCCAAACATTGGTGTTAAAGTGGCCGGATTTGGCGGCATTGCGTGCTGCGCGATCTAAGCGTGATGAGCCGCTGCTCTTGGCAACCGATACTGAAGCGACTTTCCCGCCCGGCGCCACCAATATATTCAGCACAACGGTACCTTCTTCACCATTCTCTTGCGATAAAGCAGGATACGGCGGAGTCGGAATGGAGCCGGTGGCTTTTACCGGATTGCTGCGGCTGCTGCCCGGGCCGCTACCGCCGCCTGCGCCGCTGCCGTCACCGGAACCGCTTTCACCTTTTTTACCGCCTGAACCACTGCCACTACCTTCGCCGCGACCGCTGCCTTCACCTTTGGTGCCGCTGCCACTGCCTTTTCCTTCACCTTTGGCAGATGAACCACCTTTGCCACTCTCGCTGCCTGCTTTTTCAGATGCACTACCACCGGCTTTTTCTGCCGGTTTCTCGGCAGGTTTTTCTGCTTTAGGCTCTGGCGCCGGTTTCGGTTCAGGCTTGGGTTCGGGTTTTGGCTCAGGCTTAGGTTCCGGTTTGGGTTCCGACTTAGGCTCGGGTTTCGGTTTGTTTTTTTCGACCGGTTTCGGTTTTTCTTTAGGCTGCTGAATATCCGCATCTGCTTTTTTGGTGATGACTGGCTTAATCACCGGCTTTGCCTCTTCTACCGGTTTCGGCTTGGGCTCAGGACGCGGTTTAGGTTTCGGTGGCGGCACTTGCAACGTAGCAGGCGCACCGGCACCTTCCGGTGCACCATCGCCGCCACCGAAATCTCCTAATTCAACAAACTCAATATGCCCAACATCAACTATGTCCGGCTTATGGGCTTTCCATAATAAAGACATCAATCCAATGTGTAAAAGAGCAACCACGGCAACCACCGTGGGGTTTATCATTCGATCTTTTTTCATAGTATGCGCATGGTAATAGCAATTATTCCTGTTTGCAACTTATTTTTATACAATACAGCCTTTTATAGCTTTATTTCTCCGTCATATATCACTTTCATCGTGCAAATGTCTTGATTTTGATATTCATTATTATAAAGATGTAAACAAACGGCTTTATTTCCCAATATCATGGAAATAAAGCCGTCTGAATCATTCTAAAATTTCATATGCCTGACAAATAGGTGGCTGGCGGCCTAAAATTAAACGCTTTTATTCTATTTAATATCTAACTGGCCTCATCCAGATGGGGAGAAACCGGTGAGGTCATTGTTTCCGGTATGCGTTCTGCGTCTTCAGGCTGGGAGGCCGGCATAATTTCTATGATTGCCTGTTCCGGTACAATGTCAATCTTAGAGAAATACAATAAATCGTAAGTCGGCTTATTTAATAAATCTTCCAGCGTAAAACCGTCCAGATAATTGAAAAACGACTTAATCGCACCGCCGAGAATACCGGCCAAGCGGCAAGACGGCGTAATCAGACAATCGTTGTTATTACCCATGCATTCAACCAGCTGCATGGGCTCCAAATGCCGTATGACTGCACCGATATTGATTTTGTCTGCGGTCATAGCCAGCTTTAATCCGCCCCCCTTGCCGCGTACACTGGTGAGAAAGCCGCCTTTAACCAAGGCAGTCACCACTTTCATTAAATGGCTTTTAGAAATACCGTATGTATCGGCAATGGTGCTGATGTTGACCAACGAATCATCGTTGATGGCGGTATAGATTAAAACGCGTAATCCATAATCTGTATGCTGGGTTAAATACATAACAGTCTCTGTTCTGAAATGGGTTGTATTTGTTATTTAAAATCAGCCGTCCTAATAATTTATCATGAAGTTGGGACGGTATGTATTTGACTTTATATGAGGTTAAGTTTCATAATATATGAAACTTATAAATTAATCCAGTAAAATCCAACACGGGCCACTGATTATGACACCATTGAAACGCCATCCCGCGCTGATTGATTTGTCGCGCGAACACCATCACTCCCTTTCTTTATGCCTACGTATCTTGCGCACGCCGTCTGAAAGCCATCAGGCCGAACTCGAGCCGCACTTTGTTGAATTAATGCAACATTTCGAAGAAGAAGAAAACCAGTTTGCACCGCATTGGCCGAATATTACACCCGAGCTGCGTGTCCGTTTTGAACACGACCACACCAAACTGCGCCAAATGATGGCGCAACCTGAATACACCAGCGAAGCATGGAACCAAGAATTCGCCACTACACTGCGCGACCACGCCCGCTTTGAAGAACGCGAGCTTTTCCCTGCCGTTGAGCCTTACTTAGATAACGTAACGGCTTAAACATAATATAAGGCCGTCTGAAACTTTCAGACGGCCTATCCACTATTGACCATAATCATTCAAGGAACCACCATGAACGCATTGTTCAAACACCCTGTTTGGGCCATGGCTTTCCGCCCGTTTTACTCGCTGGCCGCCCTTTACGGTGCGCTGTCGATTTTACTGTGGGGCTTCGGCTATCAAGGCACGCCCGAGCTGCCCGGCTTTTACTGGCACGCGCATGAAATGATTTGGGGCTATGCCGGTTTGGTGGTGATTGCCTTTCTGCTCACCGCCGTTGCCACGTGGACCAGCCAGCCGCCTACCCGCGGCGCAGTGTTGGCCGGCTTAACCGCGTTTTGGCTTTTGGCACGCATCTGCGCATTTATTCCCGGCTGGGGCGCCGCAGCCAGCGGCATTTTCGGTACGATTTTCTTTTGGTATGGCGCGGTGTGCATGGCATTGCCGGTGTTCCGCACCAAAAACAAACGCAACTATGTCGCCGTGTTTGCCATTTTTGTGTTGGGCGGCACACACGTCGCTTTTCACCGCCAACTCAGCCCGTTTGACCCCGCAGCTTTATTGGTCGGCCTGCAATCCGGCCTGATTATGGTGGCCGGTTTCATCGGCTTAATCGGCATGCGCATCATCTCATTTTTCACATCCAAACGCTTAAATATTCTGCAAATCACCAGCCCGCAATGGGTCGGCCACGCGTCTTTATGGCTGCCGATGTTGACCGCCATGCTGATGGCACACCAAATGCTGTTGCCGCTGGCCGCCTTGTTTGCCTTTGCGGCAGGTATCATCAGCTTGGTGCAGGTGTATCGTTGGTGGCATAAAGATGTGTTGAAAGAACCCATGCTTTGGATTTTGTTCGCCGGCTATTTCTTCACCGGATTGGGCTTGATGGCAGTCGGCATTTCCTACTTCTCGCCATCGTTCCTAAACTTGGGCGTACATTTAATCGGCGTCGGCGGCATTGGCGTATTGACCTTGGGCATGATGGCGCGCACGGCGCTCGGCCACACCGGCAACGCGATTTATCCGCCGCCAAAATCAGTGCCGGTGGCATTTTGGCTGATGATTGCTTCAACCTTGGTGCGCATTTTGGCAACTTTCGTTCACGGCACGGCTTACACCCACAGCATCCGCCTGTCGGCCGCGCTGTTTGCCGCCGCTCTGCTGCTCTATGCGTGGAAATACATTCCTTGGCTGATTCGTCCGCGCGCCGATGGCAAACCGGGTTAAGCCTGTTTATGCTTAAGGCCGTCTGAAAGCGTTTGCTTTCAGACGGCCTTATTGTTAGCTGACAACTACTGCCCTTTCAACCACTCATCGCGTGTGTTTTTAGCTTCTTCAAAATATGTGTACAACGCAGCTTTATTTTCCGTTGCCAGCAGATGTTCCAAAGTATCCAATTGCCGACGGATACCACCGATTAAATCTTGCAGACTGTTTTTATTGGCTAAACAAATGTCCGTCCAAATCGCCGGATGGCTGGACGCGATGCGGGTAAAATCACGGAAACCGGAAGCGGCAAAGCTCAAATAGGCTTGCCCGTCGGGATGGTCGAAAATTTCGTGTACAAAGGCGAAAGCCAACAGATGCGGCATGTGCGACACGGCGGCGAAAATGGCATCGTGTTCGGCCGCGCTTAAGCGAAACGTTTGTGCGCCCACCGCCTGCCACAACGATTCCAGCCGTTCAAGGCCGTCTGAATGTTCATCACCGTGCGGTGTGATAATCAGCTTTTTGTCTTGATAAAGACCAAATTGCGCCGCCAACGCGCCGTGGCGGTCGGAACCGGCAATCGGGTGCGCAGCAATACAGCGCGGCAAATGTTCGGGCAGATACGTGCGGAAAGCTTCAACGGCGATTTGCTTGGTGCTGCCCACATCCGACACCAACGCATCAGCCCGCAAAAACGGCTTGATGACCTGACAAATCGTCGGCAAAGTCGATACTGGCGTAGCAATCAATACCAAATCCGCCCCACCAATGCTCTCGGCATTGATTTCGGTAAACGCGGCATCAATCACGCGCCGTTCTAATGCGCGGTCAAGGTTTTCGCGGTTCAAGTCGATGCCGACCACCGTTTCCACCAGCCCCAAGCGTTTCAAATCCAGCACAAACGAGCCGCCTATCAGCCCGACGCCGATAAGGGTGATTTGTTTGAGTGGGGTAATGGCAGACATGACAGACGACAATGTGAACAAAAAAATGAGTTTACCTGATTAAGCGTTGAGAGTAAAAGGCCGTCTGAAACATGATTGCGTTTCAGACGGCCTCATTCAAATATTCATCGCCATTGGCCGACAAATTCCTGCCAATGCAGTTTATCCTCGGCTTGCTCTTTGAGATAGTTTTTCAAGCGTTTGACTTCGACTTCGTATTCATCGCTGTCCAAAGCGCCACTCATCAGGCGGAAACGCAGATACATCAGATAAGTATTGGCGGCATCGGTTTCGCAATAATCGCGAATGTCTTTCAGACGGCCTTGATAATACGCTTCCCACACTTTGCTGCCGTCCATGCCCAATTTACCGGGAAAGCCGCACAGCTTGGCCATGTCGTCCAGCGGCACGTTGGCACGCGGTTGATACAGCGCGAGCAAATCCATCAAATCGCAATGGCGGTTGTGGTAGCGGCTGATGTAGTTGTTCCATTTGAAATCGCGACTGTCGCCAAAATCACCCTCGCCCATGTCCCAATAACGCGCGGCGGCTATGCCGTGTATCATGGCGCGGTAATGCAATACCGGCAAATCGAAACCGCCACCATTCCAGCTCACCAATTGCGGCGTATGGTTTTCAATCAACTCGAAAAACTTGGCAATCACCGTCTCTTCGCTGTCGTCGATTTCGCCAATGGTGCCGACATGGATTTTCTCGCTGCCCCAACGCATACAGCACGAAATCGCCACCACTTGATGCAAATGGTGCTGCATAAAATCGCTGCCGTTTTGCGCGCGCCGTTTTTGTTGGGCAAACAACACCACTTCGTCATCCGGCACGCTTTGCGGTAAATCGTAAAGCAGTCGAATGCCGTTGACATCGGGAATGGTTTCAATATCAAAAGCGAGTATCGGGGTCATGACATGCTCCTTGGGTCAGGATATGGGCATTGTGACACGAAGCCGTGGATAAAAAAAGAGGCAACCCCCCACAGGATTGCCTCAATACCTCAAATCAGAGATTTACGCTTCACAAACAATACAGGCTTTCGCCTGCGGCTTTATTAATGCAGCTCAACTCTGCATTAATAAACAGTCGTTTCATCGGCAGGAATCACACCGGCAAAACGCCCGTTAAGGGAACTTGGCGATATTCAAAATCCGTTTGGCTGAATATCTTGTAACTTGATGTAGTCAAATGTACGCGTTTTTAGCGCACTTGCCAAGTGTTTTTTTGAAAAATTCTCTTTTTCTTCTAAAAATAGAATATCTCTCTAAAAATCAAATTATATTAAAATAATTTCTAAAATTTAATTTTTAAAAAATAAAATACTGATTTTCTCTTAAATTTAAAATTTAAAATCTTACTCCAAAATAATAAAATATTTAAATTTGAACTAATTTTTCACAAACTATTGTTTTTTAAAAACATTAAATTTAATATATTAATTAAATATTCAGATTATATGAAACTTAAATGACGCAAATGATTTCATAGCCATCATCTCAATCTTTCAGACGGCCTAATTCCCTTTTAAATTAAGCATACGGCGTTTTTCTCACATACAAACATGTATGAATAAATATCAGCCTGCTACTCAATTAAACAGAAATAAAAAAGGTTCGGCAGCCACCGAACCTTAATTTTTTGTAACTGTATGTAATCAATAAAAGCCCGCTTCGCCTTCCGGACGGGTTTTAAAACGCTTATGCAACCAGAAATATTGCTCAGGAATCTCACGCGCGCGCGCTTCGATGAAGCCGTTCATGCGCTGGGTGTCGGCGACCACATCTTCGCTGGGAAAATGTTCCCATGGCTCGTAAAAACGCAAAGTCACGGTATTATCGGCCTCACGAAACGGAATCGCCGGAATCACTTTGGCATTCGCCATGCCGGCAATGCGGCTCAGACCGGTAATCGTAGCCGTCGGAATCCCAAAAAAATCGACAAAAATCGAATCATTGCGGCCGAAATCCTGATCCGGCAGATAAAGAAACGGCGCATCGCTTTTGCGCAACTGCTTGATAATCGCGCGCAGGCCTTCCGTGCGGCCAATCAAAAACACATTATCGTAGCGGTGACGGCCTTTTAAAATCTGATCGTCCATCGCTTTGTTTTTTTGATGCGAATACATGCTGGTCAGCGGCACATCCTGATTGAGCGTGTACACCGCCATTTCAAAGGCGGTAAAGTGCGGATAAAGCAAAATCACTTTTTCACCCGCCGCCAACGCGTCATCAAGATAATGTTTGTTTTCATAGCGCACCAAGCTGCGCAAGCGCTCGGCAGGTGCGTACCAATACAGGCCGTATTCCAACATCAGCTTAGCCATGTGTTGGAAATGGCGTTTCAACACTGCTTCACGTTTGTCATCGCTCCACTCAGGAAAACATTTTTTCAGGTTTACCTGCCCCACTTTGCGGCGCGGTTTCACGACGTAATACGCCAGCCAGCCCACCGCATCGGCGATTTTGTGGATAAGCTTGAAAGGCAAAAGCTGCACCAGATACAAAATAAAAAAAGCAAATTTCATTATTCAGACGACCTGTGTGTGAAGTGTGGCTATTATAGCAGCAAAGGCCGTCTGAAATTTTTACTGGTTTCAGACGGCCTGATTTTTAAGCAAGTGTCACTTTTACAGAATCCAAGCTTTTCAGACGGCCTCAACCATGAAACCGCCCCCCCTTAATCTGCAAGCCATTGCGGTTGATTTGATTGGCCAAACCGTGATTGCGCAGCGCGTGGGTGAGCGCCACGGCCAAGCCATCGGCGGCATCGGCCTGCGGCGTACCCGACAAACCCAGCATCTGCACCACCATGTGCTGCACCTGTTCTTTCGCCGCTTTGCCCTGCCCGACCACCGCCTGCTTGACCTGCAAAGCGGTGTATTCATACACCGGCAAACCGCGCATCACCATAGTGGCAATCGCCGCCCCCCGCGCCTGCCCCAGCATCAGCGTGGCCGCAGGATTGACGTTGACAAATACCTGTTCGATGGCGGTTTGATTGGGTTGGTACACATCGATGATTTCGTTGATGTGTTCGCAAATCACGCCGATACGACCGGCCAGCTCGTCGCCAGGAATGGTTTTGATACAACCGGAAGCAACATAGCTGTGTTCGCGGCCATAGACATCGATTACGCCAAAACCGGTAATGCGACTGCCAGGGTCGATGCCTAAAATGCGGATGGGTTTCTTATTCATTTAATTCAAGTTGGGAAACAAGCCGTCTGAATTGGTTTCAGACGGCCTTTGTATTTAAAGCAAACGGTGTTGCAAAGCAGGCAAGCGCGTACGCACGCTGCTGAGACGGCTGGCATCCAAATCGGCCACCACCACGCCTTCGCCTTCCGGCAACACAGCCAACACTTCGCCCCATGGATCGATAATCATGCTGTGGCCGAAGGTGCGGCGGCCACTTTCATGTTTGCCGCCCTGCGCCGAAGCAACGACATAGCATTGGTTTTCCACCGCCCGTGTGCGCAACAGCAATTCCCAATGCGCTTCGCCGGTCGTGTAGGTAAAGGCCGCGGGCAACAACAATACGTCAAATGGCGCCTGCATGCGGAAAAATTCGGGGAAACGCAAATCGTAGCACACACCGGCCGCCACATTCAGCCCGTCCACCTGCCAATCAGGCACTTCTTTGCCTGCGGAAATGGTATCTGCTTCGGCATAGCGTTCACCCAAACCAGAAAAGCCGAACAAATGCATTTTGTGGTAATGCGTCAAAGGCTGGCCGTCACGGTCGTAAGCCAGCATGGTGTTCATCACTTTACCGTCTTCATCGCTGGTTAACGGGATGGTGCCGCCGAACAAAACCACCTGATTGTCTCGCGCGGCTTCGCTTAAGGCCGTCTGAAGTTTGCCTTCGCCTAAGGTTTCGGCAAAAGCGATTTTATCGGTGTCCTGCCGTCCCATAATCGGCCAATATTCCGGCAACAATACCCAATCGGCGCCCTTTTCGGCAGCTTCTTTCACCAAGCGGCGCATGGTTTGGATGTTGGTATCGGGGTCGGTCGTGGAAACCATCTGCACGGCGGCAGCGCGGATTGTGTGAGCCATATCATTTCCTTTCAGACGGCCTTTACCTGAACCGTCATTCTTTTACAGCCAAGTCGGTTATACTGACCCCATCTTATTTTCTTTTGACGCGAAAGGCAAATCATGAAATCCACCGCCTTGATCCTAACCGCCCTGCTTTTGCCCGCGCTGGCGTGCGCCGAAGTGAAAATCTACGGCGAACTCAAAAGCGGCATGGAAAGCTCGCGCACCAAAATCAACGGCAAATCCGTTTCCAACACCCAAGTCGCCGATCAAGGCAGCTTTATCGGTTTGCGCGGCTCTTACCCGATTGGCAGCAACGGCAACCAAATGACATGGCAATGGGAGCAAGACGCGCCCACTGTTTCTGATAAACGCAACGGCAACAACAACGGCTCATTGCGCCAAGAATGGCGCGAACGCAAACAACGTGGCGAATCGTATATCGGCTTTGGGAAAGACCGCTGAAATTAAACAGGCCGTCTGAAACCAGTTTTTCAGACGGCCTATTGGTATATTAGGGAGCTGTTAACGCGGCAAGCCTAATTTCGCTGCAATTTTTTCCCACACCACTTCCAAAGGAATCCCGCCGAGCAAACGCGTTTTGTCATCAGTATTGATGCTATCCGGATATGGCAGTTTGCCGAAATCGCCTGCCCATACCACGTCAGCCTGCTGCGAATACGGCCGCCAGCGGCCAACCCATGTCGGGCCGAATAGAGCGACTTGCGGTTTATCCAAAGCCGCTGCAATGTGCATGGGAACGGAATCTACGCCGAAAAACAATTGCGCACCGTCGATTGCGGCGGCCAGTTCGCGCAGGTTGAGCTTACCGCCCATGTCCCACACCTTCACACCGGCAGGAATATTCAGACGGCCTAAAATTTCATCCAGCATATTGCGTTCGACTTCGTCAGGTGCAGCAGTCAGCACCACATGGCAGCCGTGATTGAGCAAAAGCTGCACCACCGCTGCATTTTTGCCGTCTTCCCAACATTTAAACAACCAACGCGAACCGGGATGCACCAACACATAATCCTCGCCACGCCAGCCTTGTTGGCGCAATTTCTCTTGCCAACCGTGCCGTACTTCATCACTGATGGTGAGCAGCGCTTTCGCTTCGCCGCAATCTTCACGCGCCAATAATGGCGGCAACACCGCCAAATGCCGCTCGATCACATGATGGTTTACGTCCAAATCAGGATTGATAAAATCATGGAAAAAACGCCATGCTGCGTTATCGCGTTTTTCATAGGCTAAGGTTGCGCTGCATTCGGCACAGAATTTGGCAATAAACGCCGTGCGCCATTGGTCCGACAAATTAAATGCCCAATCATAGCGGCGCGCTTTAAGCTGCTTGAATAAATCGGTTTCATGCTGAATCTGCGCTTTCACCCCTTGCTTTTTCCATGTGCGATCCACGCCGAAAATATGGGTAATCTCAGGATTATCGCGGATAATGTCGGCTGTTTCCTGATACACCAGCATATCGACTTCGCAAGTGGGAAAACGCTGTTTGATAGCGGCAACCACCGGCGTGGTCAGCAACACATCGCCATGATGGCGCAATTTGATGATTAAAATTCGTTTGGGGTCAGCGATGGACATAATAAGCTTTCGTGAGCTTTCAGACGGCCTGATGATTTCGGCACAAAATTAAGAATAATTCGCAATTGTAAAACGAATAGAAATTTTAGGGAATGCCCCCATATGTAAGTGATTCAATTTTAAACGGAGAATGACAATGACACACACCATTTATCTGGCCGGCGGCTGCTTCTGGGGCGTGGAAGCCTATTTCCGCCGCATTCACGGTGTCGCAGAAGCGGTATCGGGCTATGCCAACGGCCGCACCGAAAATCCGTCTTACGAAGATGTTTGCCACCGCAACACCGGCCACGCCGAAGCGGTGAAAGTGGTCTTTGACGATGAAAAAATCAGTTTGGCCGATGTGTTGCAATATTATTTCCGCATCATCGACCCGACCTTACTCAATCGCCAAGGCAACGATGTCGGCGAGCAATACCGCACCGGCATTTATTATACCGAAGCTGGCGATGAAGCAGTCATCCGCGCCGCTTTAGCCGTCGAGCAGCAAAAACACGCCGCACCGATTGTGGTCGAATGCGAACGTTTGCAGCATTTCTACCCTGCCGAAGACTACCACCAAGATTACTTGGGCAAAAACCCCAACGGCTATTGCCACATCGACATTCGTTTGGCGCACAAACCCTTATCCGCCGATAATACTGCCCCGCGCGTGTTCAGCAAGCCGTCTGAAAGCGAAATTCGGGCAAAATTGAGCGACGAAGAATATTACGTCACCCAACAAAGCGGCACCGAACGTCCGTTTTCCCACGCTTACGACCATTTATTCGAACCGGGTATTTATGTCGATATTGTCAGCGGCGAACCTTTGTTCAGCTCGGCCGATAAATTTGATTCCGGCTGCGGCTGGCCGAGCTTTGCCAAACCGATTGCACGCGAACACATCACCGCGCTGGAAGATTTGAGCCACAATATGCGCCGTATCGAAGTGCGCAGCAAAGTGGCCGATTCACATTTGGGTCACGTTTTCCCCGACGGCCCGCAAGCACTTGGCGGCCTGCGTTTCTGCATCAACGGCGCCAGCCTGCGTTTTATTCCGTTAGACAAAATGGACGAAGAAGGCTACGGCGAATGGAAATATTTGGTTGAGGCCGTCTGAAACTTTTTTATTTTCAAAACAAGGCCGTCTGAAATTTCAGGCGGCCTCTAAAATGATTTAAATACCAACATGCAAATCCGAAAAACCTTATCCGAAATCAGCGATATGTTGCAAAAGCAAAGCGGCAAACACATCACGCTGAAGCAAACTGCTCCGAATGAAATCCGCGCCAATTATTTGGTCAATATCGACATGACGCTGATTGGCCATGGCGCCGATCATTTGTTGTTCCAATACCGTCTCGGCTGGGGTACGAGCCTATTGGCAAAAGGCGCTTCCGGCTTGTTTGGCAACATCAAAACCAAAAAATTATCAATCGATATGGAACAGCAAACCATTCAAATCAATTTAAGCGTGTTTGGCGAATTTAAAGACATTTTGAAAACGCACAAAATCACCGCCGCCCAAATCGAGCAAACGGTATTGGTTGTTGATTTGATCGCCAAATAACTTAATCCATTGTTTCATCATATAAAAAGGCCGTCTGAACATTCAGACGGCCTTTATTCATATCAAACTTTAATCTTGATTTGGGTGAATCAATACATCAATCCACTCGTTGATTTCCAACCACATTACAGCAAACCCGGTTGCCCCAGCGCAGGATCGGTCGCGCGGGCAGCTTGTGCGTCGGCAACGGTCATGCCCAAGGCTTTGGCAACGCCTTCGCCATAAGCAGGGTCACACATGAAGCAGTTGCGGATGTGGCGGTGTTTGATGAAGTCTGCCGCATCGCCCATGGCCGCCGCAGTGTTGTCAAACAAGGCTTGTTTTTGCGTGTCGTTCATCAGGTTGAACAAGGCGCGCGGTTGGCTGAAGTAATCCGCATCATCTTCACGGAAATTCCAGTAATCGGCATTACCGTTGATTTTCAAAGGCGGCTCAGCAAATTCAGGCTGTTCTTGCCACAGGCCGTAGCTGTTTGGTTCGTAGTGTTTCAGGCTACCGTAGTTGCCATCAACGCGATTCAAACCATCGCGGGCATTGCTGTGTACCGGACAACGTGGCGCGTTTACCGGAATTTGATTGCGGTTCACGCCCAAACGGTAACGCTCGGCATCGGCATAGTTAAACAAACGCGCTTGCAGCATTTTATCCGGCGATGCGCTGATGCCCGGCACCAGATTGCTCGGTGCAAAGGCAGCTTGCTCGACATCAGCAAAGTAGTTTTCCGGATTTTTGTTCAGCTCAAACTCACCCACTTCAATCAGCGGGTAATCACCTTTCGGCCATACTTTGGTCAAGTCAAACGGATGGTAAGGCACTTTTTCGGCATCGGCTTCCGGCATGATTTGCACATACATTTTCCATTTCGGAAACTCACCGCGCTCAATCGCTTCATACAGGTCGCGTTGGCTGCTTTCGCGGTCTTTTGCAATCACGGCTTCAGCTTGGGCATCAGTAAAGTTTTCAATGCCTTGCTGGGTGCGGAAGTGGAATTTCACCCAGAAACGTTCACCTTCTTTGTTCCAGAAGCTGTAAGTATGCGAACCAAAACCGTGCATGTGGCGGTAAGAGCGCGGAATACCACGATCCGACATCACGATGGTCACTTGATGGAAGGCTTCCGGCAGCAAAGTCCACCAGTCCCAGTTGTTGTTCGGGCTGCGCAGATTGGTGCGTGGGTCGCGTTTGACCACTTTATTCAAATCCGGGAATTTACGCGGGTCGCGCACAAAGAACACCGGCGTATTGTTGCCGACCATATCCCAGTTACCTTCATCGGTGTAAAACTTCAAGGCAAAACCACGAATATCGCGCTCGGCATCAGCCGCACCACGTTCACCGGCCACAGTCGAGAAACGGGCAAACATCTCGGTTTTTTTGCCCACTTCGCTGAAAATCGAAGCGCGGGTATAGCGGGTAATGTCGTTGGTCACGGTAAAGGTACCGAACGCACCGCTACCCTTGGCGTGCATACGGCGCTCAGGAATCACTTCGCGGACAAAATCGCCTAATTTTTCATTCAGCCACAAATCTTGCGACAGTAACGGACCGCGCGGGCCGGCGGTCAGGCTGTTTTGGTTGTCGGCAACCGGCGCGCCGTTGCTCATGGTCAGGTGGTTCACAGGGCATTTATTCATGGTGTTGCTCCTTGGTATTGAATTTAGATGGAAATCTTTAAAGCAGGCTTGGTTTACGCTGCTTTGATGACTTTTCTTATCATGGTCGGATAATGACTGCCGCCAGATACGGTTTGCTTGCTGCTATGAAACAAACTATACCTGAAGATTTTAGCTATTAAAACTATGAAACCGATTATAATTTGCTATTTTAAATCTAAATTTAAATATTGGTAGCTTTAAACTATTAATATTCTGTCAAAGCGGTCATCCATTCTGTTTTATGCAGTGTGACACAAAGCGCAGCCAACGGCAGAATTTTTACGAAAAATTAAATCAAATGAATAGGATAATTCTCAAAACAAAGTATTTATTCTATTTAAAATACAATCATTTAATCTTGTTTCAATCATCATATCTCACGCCCTTATCTGTTTCAGACGGCCTATTCCGCTTGAAAACTTAACGCAATAATTACATTCAGAGATCTTTGCAACACCCTAGATTTGAGTGCAGTTCCAAGTTGTAGCAGCGCACAACGAAGAAATGTATCAAAGATAGGAATTTTGCAAAGGTCTCATTCTCATTGGTTTGATTCAATCATCACCAATACCATACAAAAAGCCGTCTGAAACACAGTTTCAGACGGCCTTTAGGATACATTCACTCAATTAAGCATCAATATTTTGCACAATCAAGGCATTGTTTTCGATAAACGCGCGACGCGGTTCCACTTCATCGCCCATCAAAGTGACGAACACTTCATCGGCAGCAATGGCATCTTCAATGCGCACTTTCAGCAAACGGCGCACGTTCGGATCCATGGTGGTTTCCCACAATTGCTCAGGGTTCATCTCGCCCAAGCCTTTGTATCGCTGAATGCTCATGCCTTTTTGTGCGGCGCTCATCAAGATATTCAAGGCTTCCTCGAAGCTCGCGATCGGCTGTTCATTCTCACCTTTCACCAACACCGCTTCTTCACCAATCAAACCATCCAACATTTCAGCCGTTTGCACGATGGTCTGATACGGCTTGCTGCTCAAGAATTTTGGCTCGATGTAACTGATGGCCACGTTGCCGTGCAACTGGCGGGTAATCTTGATGAAATGGCTGCCTTCTTGATGACCTTCGATGCGTTGCAGCGCAATTTCCTGATCTTTCAACAAGCTGCTCAGTTCCTCAATGGCTTGGTCGGTGCTTTCCGCTGTCGATAAATCCACCGGTTTGGCATGCAGCATGGCATTCAACACCAAGCTGTCAATCACGCGGCTTTCCTGTTCAATCACGGTTTTGGCCAACAAGAATTGCTTGGCGATTTGCGCCAATTCTTCGCCTTCGATGGTGCGGCCGTCTGAAACCAATTTGGCTTTATCCACCGCCAAGCCCAACAACCATTGGTCTTTTTCAAATTCATCTTTCAAATAACGCTCTTGTTTGCCGTATTTGGCTTTGTACAAAGGCGGTTGGGCGATGTAGATATAGCCGCGCTCGACCAATTCAGGCATTTGACGGTAGAAGAAAGTCAGCAGCAGCGTGCGGATGTGCGCACCATCGACGTCGGCATCGGTCATGATGATGATGCGGTGGTAGCGCAATTTTTCCGGATTAAATTCTTCTTTGCCGATGCCCGCACCCAAAGCGGTAATCAGCGTTGCCACTTCTTGACTGGCCAGCATTTTTTCAAAACGCGCTTTTTCCACGTTGAGAATTTTACCCTTCAGCGGCAAAATCGCTTGGAATTTGCGGTCACGGCCTTGCTTAGCGGAGCCGCCGGCGGAATCACCCTCGACCAGATACAGTTCTGACAAGGCCGGATCTTTTTCCTGGCAATCGGCCAATTTGCCCGGCAAACCCAAACCGTCCATTACGCCTTTGCGGCGGGTAATTTCGCGGGCTTTACGCGCAGCTTCGCGCGCACGTGCTGCATCAACGATTTTGCCGGTGATGATTTTGGCTTCGTTCGGGTTTTCTTCCAAAAATTCGGTCAAGGCTTGGTTGATGACTTCGTTCACCACCGGGCCGATTTCACTCGACACCAGCTTGTCTTTGGTTTGTGATGAGAATTTCGGGTCGGGTAATTTTACCGACAACACACAGGTCAAGCCTTCGCGCATATCGTCACCGGCGGTTTCGACCTTGGCTTTTTTTGCTACTTCATTAGATTCGATATAAGCATTCAAGGTGCGCGTCATCACGCCGCGCAATGCTGCCAAGTGGGTGCCGCCGTCGCGTTGCGGAATATTGTTGGTGAAACATTGCACCGATTCTTGATAGCTGTCGTTCCACTGCATGGCGCATTCCACGCTCATGCCATCTTTTTCGCCGGTGGCGTAGAAGATTTTTTCGTGCAACGGTGTTTTTTTGCGGTTCATGTATTGCACGAAACCCGCCACGCCGCCGCTTAAGGCGAAGCTTTCGTGTTTGCCGTCGCGCTCATCGGTGAGTTCGATGTCCACGCCGTTATTCAGGAACGACAATTCACGGATGCGCTTGGCCAAAATATCGAAGCTGTATTCGACATTGCCGAAAGTCTCTTCGCTGGCACGAAAACGCACGATGGTGCCTTTTTTATCCGACGCGCCCAATTCGGCCAAGGGTTTTTCCGCCGCGCCGTTTACGAATTTCACAAAATGCTCTTTGCCGTCGCGATAGATGGTTAAAGTCACCCAATCAGACAAGGCATTCACCACCGACACGCCCACGCCGTGCAGGCCGCCGGAAATTTTGTAGCTGTTGTTGTCAAACTTACCGCCCGCGTGCAACACGGTCATGATCACTTCGGCAGCCGAGCGGCCTTCTTTCGGATGAATACCGGTCGGCATACCGCGGCCGTTGTCGGACACGCTGACCGAATTATCGGCATGGATGGTAACAGTAATTTTGTCGCAATGACCGGCCAAAGCTTCGTCGATCGCATTGTCGAGCACTTCAAATACCATATGATGCAGGCCGCTGCCGTCCTGCGTATCGCCGATGTACATACCCGGGCGTTTGCGCACCGCTTCCAAGCCTTCTAAGACTTGGATACTGTCTGCGCCGTATTCTTCGTGTTTTTGGTCGGTCATAATCTTTATCTTTTTGAAACTAAATAGAAAAACAGGCCGTCTGAATGCTTTTTCAAGTGCGTTTGCAAGTAGCGGAAATCGATGTTGGCCAAACCTGCAACGCAACGGCAAATAACACGTTATTATACCTGATTTTGTTGGATATTTCAGCCTTTATGTATGCAAATGTTCCATGAAAAAATGCCGTCTGAAAACAGTTTCAGACGGCATAGTTATGGTTGTTCAGCCATCGCTTTTCAGACGGCCTTGCAGCTGTATTTTCATCAAATGCGCATCGGCATCACAATGTATTTGAAATCAGGATTGTTTGGCATGGTGAACAAGGTCGAGCGGTTGGCATCACCAAAAGCAAGCTGCATGTCGTCGGAATGGATATTGCGCAATACGTCCATCAGATAGCCGATGTTGAAGCCTACTTCCAGTTCGCCGCCTTGATAAGCGATTTCCAATTCTTCACGCGCTTCTTCCTGCTCGTTATTAGAGCAAACTACGCTCAGCAAGCCCGGTTGCAAGAATAAACGCGCGCCACGGAATTTTTCATTGGCCAGAATCGATGCCCGCTCCAAAGCACCCAGCAATTCAGTGCGCGATACCAAGAAGATTTTGTCGTTGTCCAACGGAATCACGCGGTTGAAATCAGGGAATTTACCGTCGATGACTTTGCTCACAATCACGGTATCATTACAGCGGAAACGCACTTGGTTATTCAGCAATTCCACGCTGATGGCTTCGCCCGGATGATTTAAGAGTTTAAACAGCTCCAACACAGTTTTGCGCGGCAGAATCACTTCGGCTTTCGGCAATTCGGCTTCAATGGTGGTGGCGGAATACGCCAAGCGGTGGCCGTCGGTGGCTACCAAGCGCAATTGGTTGCCTTCGACTTGCATCAGCAAGCCGTTGAGGTAATAGCGGATATCCTGCACTGCCATGCTGTATTGCACTTGCGACAGCATGTTTTTAAAGGTTTCCTGCGTCAGCGAAAAGGCGGCACTCACGTCTTCGCCTACGCTCATCAATGGGAAATCTTCTGCCGGCAGGGTTTGCAGAGCGAAACGCGATTTACCTGCTTTCAAAGTCAGACGGTTATCCGCCCAATCCAGTGACACAATCGCCGTATCCGGCAGCGCACGCAGAATGTCTTGGAATTTTTTGGCATTGGTGGTGATGCGGAAATCACCCGCTTGGCTGTCCGGGCCGTGGGTGTTGATTTGGATTTCCAAGTCGGTCGCCAAAATATTGGTTTGGCCGTTGCTGCTTTCGATTAATACGTTAGACAGAATCGGCAAGGTATGGCGGCGTTCCACAATACCGGTAACGGCTTGCAGCGGCTTGAGAATGCTGTCGCGGTCGGCTTGCAAAATTAACATGGGGAAGTCCTTTGGATTTTGTTTGGTTTTGTTGGTTTTCGGTTTCAGACGACCTAAAATTAATCAGGCCGTCTGAAAAAAATTTATTATGGCAGCAATATCAAATTAAACCATTAATAGGCCGTCTGAACATCAGTTCTGAATCATAATCAAGAGTTTTTCATAATCCTGCGCCAACTCGGGATCTTCTTCGCGCAGTTTCGCCACAGCCTTCACGCCGTGCATCACGGTGGTGTGGTCGCGGCCACCAAAAGCATCGCCGATGGACGGCAAACTTAAATTGGTCAACTCTTTGGTTAAACTCATCGCCACTTGGCGCGGGCGCGCAATATTGCGCGTGCGTTTTTTACCGAGGATATCGCTGATTTTTATGCGGTAATATTTGGCGGTGGCATCAATAATCAAATCGGCGGTAATCACTTTGTGGCGCACGGCAATAATGTCTTGCAGCGCATCGCGCGCCAAATCAATATCAATCGGCTTATTCATAAAGCGACTGCTGGCACTGACGCGGTTGAAAGCGCCTTCCAATTCTCGCACATTCGAGCGAATCAAATTGGCAATGAAAAACGCCGCTTCTTCGGTGAGATTCACACCAGCGGATTCGGCTTTTTTCTGCAAAATCGCCACGCGCATTTCCAATTCCGGCGGTTCCAGCTCCAACGTCAAACCCCATGAGAAACGTGATTTCAGGCGGTCGTCCATATCTTCGATTTTGGCCGGCAATACGTCGCAAGTCAGGATTAACTGTTTCTTTTCATTATGAAAATGGTTATACAGATAGAAGAACTCTTCCATCGTGCGGTCTTTACCTTTAATGAACTGGATATCGTCGATAATCAGCAGATCATATTGCTTATATTGCTGCTTAAACACATCATAGGCGTTGGTGCGTACCGCATTCATAAAGCTGCGGATGTAATCATCTGAATGCATGTAGCGCACTTTGGCATCGGGCTTGTTTTTCAGCAATTCGTTGCCGATGGCCTGCACCAAGTGGGTTTTACCCAAGCCGGTGCTGCCGTATAGAAAAAACGGGTTGTAGCTTTGTCCCGGATTTTCTGCAATCGATTGTGCGGCCGCGGCGGCAATGCGGTTACCCTTACCTTCCACCAAAGTATCAAACGTGTAATCCGACGACAAATTGGTCGCCTGATAGCGCGCTTCTTCCGCTTCACGCTGCACTTCCTGCTTGATTTTGCTGGGTGCAGGTTTGTCTTCGTCCACTTCCGGCGCAGTTTTATTTTCCGGCAGATTTTTCAACCGTTCGGCCAAAATATCAGCAGCGGATTTTTTCGGCGTCGGCTTGGCTGCTGGCTCCGAGACCATAACTAAATCCGCTTGAACCGCTTCGGCAATTGTTTCTTGTACCGGATCTTCTGCCTCTTCGACAGTCTGACTCTCTACCTCCGAAGTATCCTGTTGCTCCGCCATAGCATAGCTTTGTCCCATACCGACTTTAAACGCCAGCGCAGGCTGCTGCGGCACCAATTGCGCACGGACAGCATCAATCTTGGCCGCAAACTGGCTTTTCAGCATATTGACGGCAAACTGATTTTTACCATATACCACCCATGCCCCATCCTCCTCACCTACGGTCAACGGTGCAATCCATTGCTGGAACTGTTGCGCGGGTAAGATCAGGTTCAGACTCAAAAGGCACTGCGGCCAAAATTCAGCTAAGGTCATGGAATGGCTCAAATCGTGAAACGGTTGGGGGAAAACAAAGGTAGGAAAAACAGCAAAGGCCGCCTGAAAATAAAAGGAACAGCTTGATAACACACTGTTTTTCAGACGGCCTGAATCTATGTAAGCATATACAGATTCAGCAATTATACTGAATTTTATCCACAACCGCATCAAATTTTTATCCACAATCGGCAGCTTTAACCAGCTTCATTTTACTGCTTGCATATCTCACACCCTTCTTGTCTTGCTTATGACAAATGTTAAATCCAACACATTCCACTCGTCCAAATCAACGAAGTTGCTATATTGATTGACAAAAGCCTGAAATTGGGGTGTAATTCACAGTTTAATTCTACCGATTTTTTAGGAAAAGACATGAAACGCACTTATCAACCTTCCGTTACCAAACGCAAACGCACCCACGGCTTCTTAGTTCGCTCTAAAACCCGCGGTGGTCGTGCAGTATTGGCTGCACGTCGCGCCAAAGGTCGCAAACGCTTGGCTGTGTAATCTTGAATTACGACTTCGGCAAGCAGTATCGCTTATTAAAAACGGATGATTATTCATCCGTTTTTGCGTTGAGAAACCGCAAAAGCCGCGATTTACTGCATGTTTCGCAATCCGGTGATAACGGCTTGGATCATGCGCGCCTAGGCTTGGTGGTCAGCAAAAAAACCGCCAAACGCGCCAACAAACGCAATTACATGAAACGTGTGATTCGCGATTGGTTCCGCCGCCATCGCGACCAACTGCCGCCGCATGATTATGTGGTGCAGGTACGCCGTTTGTTTACACGCGACAATGCACCCGAAGCACGCGACCAGCTCGCCCAACTCATGATGCAGAAACGCCGATGAAATCGCCTTTGGCTAAATTAATGCTACTGCTGATCCGATTTTACCAATACGCCATCAGCCCGCTCATTCCGCCACGCTGCCGCTTCACGCCGACTTGCTCGCAATATGCTGTGGAAGCGGTGCAGAAACATGGCGCTCTTAAAGGCGGCTGGTTGGCCTTAAAACGCATCGCCCGCTGCCACCCTTTCGGCGGCTCCGGCCACGACCCCGTGCCTTAAGCATAAATATAAAACGGGATTCTCTTTCTTTCACTTTGCTTCCCGTTTACCGCTCACGATATAGATGCCGTCTGAAAATAGGGGGATTGCCTTCATACCCATCTGCATGAAAATCATCGCTTATCGGCATGATTTCCTTTTATTTCTCAGTGATTTCTATATAATGCCGTCTGAAGCAATATTCAGCACTTTATTTACCTATCCAGCAATTCCAGGAATTTCTTATGGATTTCAAAAGACTTATGGCATTTTTTGCCATCGCCTTGTTGATTTTGATGGGCTGGGAAAAACTCTTCCCATCACCAAAACCAACACCGGCACAACAACAAGCCGCGCAGCAGCAACAGCAAGCGGCCGTTGCCCAAAATGAAGCCGCGCTTACCGCCGCCACACCAATTACCGTGACCACCGATACCGTGAGAGCGGTCATCGATGAAAAAAGCGGTGATTTGCGACAGATGACTTTGTTGAAATACCAAGCCACCGGCGACGAAAGCAAAAACTTCGTTTTGTTTAACGACAGTAAAGAATACACCTACGTTGCCCAATCCGAATTACTGGACGCGCAAGGCAATAATGTCTTAAAAGGCGTCAACTTTACTGCCGCACAAAAAGACTATACCCTCAACGGTGACAAAGTCGAAGTGCGCTTGAGCGCGCCGGAAACCAACGGCCTGAAAATTGACAAAGTATATACCTTTACCAAAGACAGCTACTTGGTGAACGTGCGCTTTGATGTTGCCAACAACACCGGCCATCCAGTGAATCTGTCAGCCAACTACAATGTCGTGCGCGATGACAGCGAGCCGGAAGGCCAAGGCTACTTCACCCATTCTTATGTCGGCCCAGTGGTGTACACCCCTGAAGACGACTTCCAAAAAGTCGATTTTTCCGACTTGGATGACGATGCCAAATCCGGTAAAAACGAAGCCGAATACGCCCGCCAAACCAAAACCGGCTGGCTGGGCATGATTGAGCATCACTTCATGGCCACTTGGATTTTGCAACCGAAAGACGGCCAAACCGTTTGCGCCCAAGGCGACTGCAAAATCGACCTGAAACGCCGCAACGACAATCTTTACAGCGCCGGCGTGAGCGTGCCTTTAGCCGCTATTCCGGCCAACGGCAACAGCCAAGCCGTGATGAATCTGTATGCCGGCCCGCAAACCACCGATACTTTGGTGCAAGTAGCCGACAACCTGCAATTGGCCAAAGACTACGGCAAAGTGCATTGGTTTGCCTCACCGCTGTTCTGGCTGTTGAACGAATTGCACGATTTAATCGGCAACTGGGGCTGGGCGATTGTGGCCTTGACCATCATCGTCAAAGCCGTGCTGTATCCGCTGACCAACGCTTCTTACCGCTCGATGGCGAAAATGCGCGCCGTTGCGCCTAAGCTGCAAGCAATTAAAGACAAATACGGCGACGACCGCATGGCACAGCAACAAGCCATGATGCAGATGTATAAAGACGAGAAAATCAACCCACTAGGCGGCTGCCTGCCTATGCTGTTGCAAATTCCCGTGTTCATCGGCTTGTACTGGGCATTGTTCGCTTCGGTAGAGTTGCGCCAAGCACCTTGGCTGGGCTGGATTCAAGACTTGAGCCGCCCTGACCCGTGGTTTATCCTGCCGCTGATTATGGCCGCGACCATGTTCATCCAAACCTATTTGAACCCGCCGCCAACCGACCCTATGCAGGCGAAAATGATGAAAATCATGCCGTTGATTTTCTCGGTAATGTTCTTCTTCTTCCCTGCCGGTTTGGTGTTGTACTGGGTAGTCAACAACCTGCTGACCATCGCCCAACAATGGTGGATCAATAAGAGCATTGAAAAACAACGCGCCCAAGGCGAAGTGGTTTCTTAATGTGAAATAAAACAAAGGCCGTCTGAAAACAATTTTTCAGACGGCCTTTTTGTATGTTCAAACCAACTTTATTTAGCGATTAAAACATCAATTCTTCCGGAAAATTCACCACGATTTTGCACTTTTTGCTGCATTTAACCTGCGTGACATACTGCTCTTCACCATTAACCAAGCGATGCACCGTTACGCCATACACCGTTTCATGACCTGGCGACAATCTATCCATCGACGAAAACAGCGCATATTGATAATCACCGTTTTGCAGCACCAAACTCGTCCACAAATCACGCCCGATACCACCCCAACGCGGCGAACGGTCAATCGCTTCCTGCCGGTCGTTTTCAAACACCAATTCCGCACGCTTAGGCTTACCAAACTGATAACGGAATTTCCCACCCTGCTCGCTTACACGCACTTGTTTGCCTTGAGCATTGGTGCAGAAGAAAACCAAACGATCGGCAGCATGAGTAAAGGGGGCTATTGCCAGCACAAATGCAATCAAATATTTTTTCACTTTCTCTACCTTTTAAATCATCTAAAAGTAAATGCACTGGTTTATTTATTCCAGTTTTCTTTGATTACCTTGCCAGATTGGTAATAAATCGCTACATATTCAATGAATCTTGCAAAATCAGAATTTTGCTCTACGATACGGTTTGCGGATTGCCAATCCATTTCTGTTTTACGTTTAGCAGGCAGTAGAATTTCACTTTCTGATAATTCATGGACATTAAGCACAATCACACCAATACCATGTAGCGCCGACAAAATTCTCAATTCTTCTTCAGTATGCTCACCCACAATAGAGGCCGTTACCAAATAGCCTTCATTTGCCCAGCTAGAGTTACTGACCGCCTGAAAAAAGCTCTCTCGTACATTACTGCCATTTAATTCCAATTTCACTTCAAAAGACCAAAGCGCAACATTTTGCCCTGACCCCAACTTCACACATTGGCGAACATCTTCAGCCCAATCCTGATCCATCACCTGCATGGCTACAATATCCGGATGCAGCCATTGATTCCCCTTACTACCGCGAGTATTTTTAGAACGTTTTTCATCAATCCGCAAACAATATAATTTCAACTCCTGTGATAAAAATGCCATCAGTTTAGGATATAAATCTGCTTCCGATATTCTTTCTGCATCATGTGTTTCAATGACCATAGGTTCGATTACCTGCGACTCATGTGGCTGATACCAAAACAAACGCGGTCTTGGTTTATCCTGCATTTCAATTTCAGGACAAATTTTGATAATTGAATCCTTATGCGCACCAATTTCAGCCACAATTTGCTGAATAAATGCTTTCTCATCAGCATATTTTTTCTTTTTATGCTGATAATCAGATGCATATTGCATCGTAATCCCTTCAGCAATTTGACGGGCAGTAAATTTCTTTTCAGGATTTCTCTGTAAAAATGCCGCTACTTTTGCCGGTTGACTTAGTTTTTTCATTACATTTGCCTAATGGTGTTTTTTACATTAACCCAATTGTGAAATTTTCAGACGGCCTAGCCCGCATGCAGCACAAAAATGGTCGGCCGTTTTTTCAAATTCGGTAATTCACCCAATTTTCTCCAATCGGCGACCGTTTTGCTGATGATGGTTTGTGTCGGTAGGGTTAAATCGCAAGCGATGCACAGGCGTGTTTCAGGATGCAGGTTATCCAGCGCGTCCCCCAGCAAGGCATCGTTGCGGTATGGGGTTTCGATGAACAACTGGGTTTCGTTTTGGCTGCGACTGCGTTTTTCCAAGGTTTTCAAGGCTTCAATGCGCTCGCTTTTTTCAGACGGCAGATAGCCTTTAAAAGCAAAGTTTTGCCCATTTGCGCCCGAGGCCATCAAGGCCAATAATAAGCTCGACGGCCCAATCAGCGGCCGCACTTCAAAGCCATGTTTATGTGCTAGTGCCACCAAATTCGCGCCCGGATCTGCCACCGCCGGACAACCGGCTTCGCTGACAATACCCATGCTGCGCCCTTCTTGTAAAGGCTTGAGCAACTCTGGCAGGGTTTTCAAATCGGTGTGTTCATTGAGCGTTTGCAAATTCAATTCGCGGATAGGCGTGGTCACGCCCAAGTGCTTCAAATGTGCGCGGGCGGTTTTTTCGGCTTCGACGACAAAATCGGTCAAACCGACAATCTGCGCTTGCTCATGCGGCAACAAACACGGCGTGTCGGGTGCGCCTAGAGGGGTAGGAATCAGATATAAAATGGGGGACATGATTTACTTTCTATTCAATAAGCCGTCTGAAACTTTCAGACGGCCTTATAGTCGTTTCAAATAGAAATAATACAGCATTGCCAGCTCCCTTATGTACTAGGTGTACACGGCGGTCGCTGTCGCCTTGTCTTATTTCTATTTGAAACGACTATATCATCTTCTTCAGACAGACTCTTACAACACGGCCACGCCTTCATTGTTTAGAAAATCAATCAGGCGGAAAATCGGCAGGCCGATGAGCGCATTGGGGTCGGTGCTGTCGATTTTTGCCAACAACGCCGCACCCAAACCTTCGCTTTTGGCCGCGCCGGCGCAATACACGGCATCGGGTTCACGCTCCAGATAACGGCGGATTTGCGTGTTGGTTAATTCGCGCATGGTCACGACGGTGTGGTCAACATGCTGCTGCATACGGCCAGATTTAGTGTTCAAAAGCACGATTGCGCTGTAAAATTCTATGCGTTTGCCGCTGAGCTCGGCCAGCATTTGTTGTGCATTCGCCACGTTCATCGGTTTGCCCAATTGACGCTGGTTGCACCATGCCACTTGGTCGGCGCCGATAATCAAAGCGTTTGGAAATTGCGCTGCCAACGAGTGCGCTTTATCTGCCGCCAAACGTAAGGCGGTGCTTTGTGCGTGTTCGCCTTCAACCGGTGTTTCATCAAAATCCGGTGAGGCCGTCTGAAAAGCCAAACCCAATCGCGCCAACTGCTCGCGGCGAAATACCGAACTCGACCCTAAAATTAATGGCAGTTTTTCACTCATTTTTGCTTAAAAATATTGACGTTAGACTGCTGAAATTATATCATACCCCGTTTATGTTAGACCCTAATTTGATTGACCCAGAAGTTTTCGCCGCCGAAAAGCAGAATCTGCAAGGCAGTTTCCTGCTCAATGAGTTGGACGAACGTGTTTGGTCGCACGAATATCCGGCTGACAAGCAAACCAAAGTTTCGTTTACGCTGCAAGGCGGACGCGACCGCTTGCAGCGACTGTTTCTTGATTTGACGGTACGCGCCGATATGCCACTGCTTTGTCAGCGTTGCGTGAAGCCTATGCCGTTCGAACTCAACGAAACCAGCCGCATTGTTTTGTTTGCCGATGACGAGCATTTGGACGATGCCATGCTTTCCGACGAGGAATTGGAAGGTATGCTCATCACCAAATCGCTTGATGTGCGAGAATTGGTTGAAGACCAAATCCTGATGGCTTTACCGTTTTCACCGCGTCACGAAGACTGCAACAATGTTTCGCTGGAACACGTCAATCAGGACAAACCCAACCCTTTCGCTGTTTTAAAAGGTTTGAAAAACAGTTAATTAGGACACAGTATTATTTATCTAGGAGCTTGAAATGGCCGTTCAACAAAACAAAAAATCCCCTTCTAAACGCGGTATGCACCGTTCACACGATGCGCTGACTGCACCTGCTCTGTCTGTTGACAGCAACACCGGTGAAGTACACCGCCCACACCACATTTCACCTAACGGCATGTACCGTGGTCGCAAAGTGGTTAAAGCCAAAGGCGAATAATTTATTCGACTGACTGAAAAAGCCAGAATATTGCCCTGCAATGCTGGCTTTTTTACGTTACATCTCTGATATGAATGGATGGCAGCAAACGTATCACACGCAAACTACCGTCGATTCGTCACATTTTCTCAATCGGGACGTTAAAATGACTCAGAAAATCTGGTACACATACGATGATATTCATCGCGTGATCAAAGGCTTGGCTGAAAAAATCCAAAATTCCGGCGTTAAATACGATGCCATGATTGCCATCGGCGGCGGCGGCTTTATCCCTGCCCGTATGTTGCGTTGCTTTTTGGAAATCCCGATTTACACCGTCACCACTGCCTATTACGACAGCGACAACCAAGGCCAAGTGACCGAAGAAGTGAAAAAAGTGCAATGGCTTGATCCTTTGCCGGAAGCCTTAAAAGGCAAAAATGTGTTGGTCGTTGACGAAGTGGACGACAGCCGCGTAACCATGGAATTTTGTCTGACCGAATTGCAAAAAGAAGATTTCAACACCATCGGTGTGGCCGTGTTGCACGAAAAAATCAAAACAAAAGTTGGCAAGCTGCCGGAAAACATCCCTTATTTCAGTGGCATTACAGTAGAAGACTGGTGGATCAACTACCCATGGGATGCGCTCGATATCGACGAGCATAACCAATTGGCCGCACAAGGCCGCGGTTGATATTTCGATAGATTGCTACCAAATACAATCGTATCAAGCAGCACAACCCTTCTTAAGAAATGCCGCTGATTCACGGCATTTCCGTTTTCAGACGGCCTTAAATTCA
Source organism: Neisseria sp. CCUG17229 (assembly GCF_047839235.1). Taxonomy (NCBI): domain Bacteria; kingdom Pseudomonadati; phylum Pseudomonadota; class Betaproteobacteria; order Neisseriales; family Neisseriaceae; genus Neisseria; species Neisseria sp. CCUG17229. The sequence continues at coordinate 355,105 of NZ_CP181247.1, read as the reverse complement.
ATTAGGCCGTCTGAAACACAAAACGGAGAACAACATGATTACATTAGCCGTAGATGCCATGGGCGGTGACGCCGGCTTAACGGTTACCGTGCCGGGTGCCATTGCTTTTTTGAAAAATCAGCCCGACGTGCACTTAATGATGGTCGGCGATGAAGCCGCCCTTCAGCAAGCATTAAAATCTGCCAATGCCCCGATGGATCGCATCAGCATTATTCCCGCCAGCCAAGTGGTTGAAATGGATGAAGCGCCGCAATTGGCACTGAAAAACAAAAAAGATTCATCTATGCGCGTGTCCATCAATCAGGTAAAAGAAGGCAACGCGCAAGCTGCTGTATCCGCCGGCAATACCGGCGCACTGATGGCGACTGCCCGCTTTGTGCTCAAAACCATCCCGGGTATTGAGCGCCCTGCCATCGCCAAATTCATGCCTTCCAGCAATCCCAACCATTTCACCTTGATGCTGGATTTGGGTGCCAACGTGGACTGCAGCGCTGACCAACTCACTCAGTTTGCCGTGATTGGCAGCGAATTGGTGCAGGCCATGTATCCAGAAAAAGGCCAACCACGCGTCGGCCTGCTCAATGTCGGCACAGAAGACATTAAAGGCACAGAAACAGTCAAACAAACTTTCAAGCTGCTTAAAAACAGCAAATTGAATTTTATCGGCAATGTTGAAGGCAACGGCGTATTCAACGATCAAGTTGATGTGGTCGTAGCCGATGGTTTTGTCGGCAACATCATGCTGAAAACCATTGAAGGCGCGGTAAAATTCATGAGCGGCGAAATCAAGCAGGAATTCAGCCGCAATGTGTTTAACAAACTGGCCGCCGTGACCGCCCTGCCCGCACTCAAAGGCATGAAAGCCAAGCTTGATCCGCGTAAATTCAACGGCGCGATTTTCTTAGGCTTACGCGGTGTGGTCATCAAAAGCCACGGCGGCACCGATGAAATCGGTTTTATGTATGCGCTGGAAGAAGCCTATCACGAAGCCAAATTTGCCAGCTTAGCCAAAATCGAACAAGGTGTAGCCGAACAATTGGCTGCTTTGGAAGAAGTGCGCGAACAAGAAGCCTTGGATAGCGGCGCTTCTCATATCAGCACCCCTTAATCGCGAAATCATTTAAAGGCCGTCTGAAACATAATGTTTCAGACGGCCTTTAAATGATTGGTTAACCCATTCAAAGAATTTACCTAATCCTTTATTAAAGCAACGGTTTTTTGTTACAAAAATCCTGACTTTTCGCTTACAATACAGCATCTGTTCCAATTATTTCAAAGGGCTTTTCATTATGCAATATGCCAAAATTTTAGGCACCGGCAGCTATCTTCCCGCCAACCGCGTCAGCAACGATGATTTGGCGAAAAAAGTGGATACTTCCGACGAGTGGATCACCACGCGCACCGGTATCAAATTCCGCCATATTGCAGCCGACAACGAAAAAACCAGCGATTTGGCGGTGCACGCCGCACAACGCGCATTAGAATCTGCCAAGCTCACCGCCGACGATATTGATTTAATTGTTGTGGCCACCACCACGCCCGACATGCAGTTCCCATCGACCGCCACCATCGTGCAGCAAAAACTCGGCATCACCAATAGCTGCCCTGCTTTTGACGTGCAGGCTGTGTGCGCCGGTTTCATGTATGCTTTAACCACCGCCAATGCCTACATTAAAAGCGGGATGGCCAAAAATGTGTTGGTGATTGGTGCAGAAATCTTCAGCCGTATTCTAGATTGGAACGACCGCACCACCTGCGTACTGTTCGGCGATGGTGCCGGCGCAGTCGTTTTAGGCGCATCCGATGAGCCGGGCATTATCCACAGCAAATTAAAGGCCGACGGTAATTATCTGGACTTATTGAATGTGCCGGTGCAAATCGCCGACGGCCAAATCTGTGGCACACCTTACTTAAAAATGGACGGCCCGGGCGTATTTAAATTCGCCGTGAAAATGCTGTCGCAAGTGGCTGACGATGTGATTACCGAATCCGGTTACCAACAAGATCAAATCGATTGGCTGGTGCCGCATCAGGCCAATAAACGCATCATCGACGCCACTGCCAAACACTTGGGCTTGAGCACGGATAAAGTCATCCTGACCGTACAAGATCACGGCAACACCTCTGCCGCCTCGATTCCGTTGGCTTTAGACCACGGCATCCGCAACGGCCAAATCCAACGCGGCCAAAACCTGCTGCTCGAAGGCATCGGCGGCGGTTTCGCATGGGGTGCAGTATTGGTGAAATACTGATGCGCCCTTCTTGGCTGCCACACCATGCTTTTCAATATACCAAGCCAATTTTTTTGACCAACAGCCTGATTGCCGTCACATTTATCATATGCGTTACAGCTGTTTCTAAAATATTGGCCGGCGTGTATTTTGCCGTCAGCATCGTGTCTTACCTGATGTATAAGTTTGATAAACAAATCGCGCAGACCACAAAAAAGAAACGCCAAACATACCAAGGCAGAATTCCGGAAAAAAACCTGCATATTCTTGATGCACTTGGCGGCTGGCCCGGTGCCTTGGTTTCGCGCACCGTTTACCAACACAAAACCAGCAAAATCAGTTTTATCCGCATTTTTTGGCTGACCGTGGCAATAAATATTGCCATAACCTATGCCCTGCTGATACATTACGCAGATAATCCTCTTCTCTCATTATTAAGAAATTAAAGGAATATCATGTCTTTTGCATTTTTCTTCCCTGGCCAAGGCTCGCAAAGTTTAGGAATGATGAACGGATTTAGCGAACAAGCCGTCGTTAAAGCCACTTTCGACGAAGCCTCTGCCGCATTGGGTCGAGACTTATGGGCAATGATTAACGGCGACAATGCCGAGCTGATCGGCCAAACCGTTAACACACAACCGATTATGCTCGCTGCCGGCGTCGCCACCTACCGCGCCTACTTGGAAGCCGGCGGTCAAGCACCGGCCGTGGTGGCCGGTCACAGCTTGGGCGAATACACCGCATTAGTGGCCGCCGGTGCATTAGACTTTGCCGATGCCGTGAAACTGGTTCGCCTGCGTGCAGAATTAATGCAATCGGCCGTACCGCAAGGCGTGGGTGCCATGGCAGCAATCTTGGGCTTGGAAGATGAGCAAGTCAAAGCCATCTGCGCCGCTGCTGAACAAGGCGAAGTCGTCGAAGCCGTTAACTTCAATTCACCCGGCCAAGTAGTTATTGCCGGTAATGCCGACGCCGTAGAACGCGCCATGGCAGCCGCCAAAGAAGCAGGCGCCAAACGCGCCCTACCGCTGCCTGTATCCGTACCTTCACATTGCAGCCTGATGAAACCTGCTGCCGAAAAACTGGCCGAAGCCTTAAAAACAGTCGACATCAAGCAGCCACAAATCCGCGTGATTCACAACGCCGATGTGGCTGCCTATGACAATCCAGAAGCCATTAAAGATGCCTTGGTTCGCCAACTCTACAGCCCCGTGCGCTGGACAGAAACCGTCAATGCCTTAGTCAACGAAGGCATTACTGAATCTGCCGAATGTGGGCCGGGCAAAGTATTGGCAGGTTTGGCTAAACGTATCAATAAAGAAGCTTCATGCAGCGCGTTGGTTTCTAGCGATAATGTGAAGACTTTTGCTGAAGCGCATTGATTTAATTTCATCTCGCAACATATGTTCAGACGGCCTTTATATCAATAATAGGCCGTCTGAACATATCCATTATAATATAAAATATATAATTTACACCTCTCTATTAACAGCAGTACCGTATAAATAAAAAGCTAAAGGGATAAAAACCACATGTTGCCTAATAAACCCAAAATAATATTTGGTATGCCTAAAATAGCTGGATTAGATAATTTGATAGAAGAAGCCTTAAGATTGGAAGGCTTTGATGTGATTAGCCTCCCTCAATTGGCAAATTCGAGTGGACGTTATCCTTCATTACTTCACAGAATTTATGCGAAATACCGTAAAATTGTCTATAAAGACAAAGATATCGCTATGGAAATGAAAAGCGAGGTATTACGTCATAAGCTTGAAAAATTATTAGGAAATAGTCGTGTAGATTACACGCTCATGATAAGCGCAGATATATACAGCACTTCACTAATCAAATTTATCAAAGAAAAAACCACTACATCTTGCGCAAATTACCAATTTGACGTGCTTCATCGCTTTCCAAAAATTTATGACCGCATCCCATTATTCGACCATTTTTATGTCTTTGACGAAAGCGATATCAGCAATACTGATTACCCTGTGGATATGGCTACGAACTTCTACTTCCCACATCTCTGTGAAGATTTACCACAACCTCAATATGATTTCTACTTTACCGGTTCACATCAAGTTTCTCGCTTGCATCATATTAATGACTTTGTAGACTGGGCAACAGGTCAGGGATTTACGCTAGATTTCACAATCATTGGCAAAAATATCCGCAATGACTATTTACCTCAAATCCACACAAAAAATGATTTAATTTCTTTTAGAGACAACATTATAAATAGCCAGCTCAGCCGTGTATTAGTGGATTTTGTGATTAATGAACATAAAGGCTTATCATTCCGCACCTTTGAAGCATTGGGCATGAAGAAAAAACTAATCACGACAAATGCCGAAGTAAAAAAATACAATTTTTATCATCCTAATAATATTTTTATCTGGTCTGAAAACAATTCAGACGACCTGAAAGACTTTTTGCAGCGACCATACCACCCGATCGCCCCAGAAATTTCACAACAGTACGCATTCAGCAATTGGGTAAAACGCATCTTACATATCGAGTAAAGTATGACTAACACACAGCCTTTAGTATCCATTATTATCCCCTGCTACAACACCGCCGCCTATATTCGTGAAACATTAGAAAGCGTATATAATCAAACATATCAAAATTTTGAGATTATCGCGATTGATGACGGCTCAACTGATAATACATTGGAAATCTTACATGAGTGCGCTGTTACTGAGCCGCGTTTAAAAGTGATCGCACAAGAGAATACTTACTGCGTAAAAGCCCGTATTCACGCTATTCAATATGCTCAAGGCGACTATCTCGTCTGCCTTGATTCGGATGATATTTTAGAAAAAAACTATCTTAAAGTATGCGTAGAAGCAGCTGAAGAAAATAAAGATTTAGCTATCGTCTATACTGATGCCATATTATTTGATGCAAAAAACAAACCGTGGAAACTACCCGAATTTAAGCTACCAGATTTCCTCTTGCAAAACTGCATTTATATTACCGCTTTAATTAGAAAAACACATTACGATGCAGTAGGTGGATTTGACAGCAATATGACTTTCATAGAAGACTGGGAATTATTTATTTCCATCATTAAAAATGGAGGTAAAGTTAAACGTATTCATCAACCACTTTTTTTGTATCGTCAACGCATTGATGAATCATCAGTCAGCAACTTAGCTTCTGACACCAGACTTTCCGATAATATATTAAGAATATATAACAAACATTATGAATTCTATAAAGAAAATGGTATTTTCTTTCAATCACTAACCGATTCTGCACTTAAACAATATCAAGCAAACCGAAAAAAATACAACCACCCGTTCAGAAAATATTTCTATAAATGGTTTAAGCCCAAAAAATATCAAAAAATTCAGGCTTATTTGGAGTAATCAATGAAAAGAATATTCAAAAAAATGTTACGCAACTGGAACAATCAGCGCGCACATCAAGCCAATCTCCGCTTTATTTCTGAAAATCCTTACATATATCAGCCTGAAAACCATGCAGATAGTTTTTTAGCACATTACCCAAAGCAAACTGACTTTATACCGGACAACAGCCCAATCCCTAGAAAAATCTATGCTTTTTGGACCGGCAACAATCCAATGCCCGAATCGCGCCTTTCCCATTTCAACCGTCTCAAATCAACTGCCGGCGTAGAAGTGGTATTGGTAACCCCCGATAATCTGGCAGAATACATTCAGCCTGAACACCCTCTACATAAGGCATTCAACCATTTATCTCTAGTACATAAAGCCGATTATTTACGTTGCTACTTTATGCACCATTATGGCGGAGGATACAGCGACATTAAAGCAGCACAACATGACTGGAATACCATTTTCGATACCTTGAATCAAAGCGCCGCTTATTTTATTGGCTACCCTGAGATCAAAGCAGAAGATTTAGCACCAGTTAAAGGGAACACAGGCCAAGAAATGCAACTTTACTTCAGCATGATGGCCGGAAATTGCGCCTATATCTTCCGTAAAAACACACCATTTACGCAAGAATGGTACACGGAATTATTAAGAAGAATGGATCACTACGCTGAAAAATTAGCAAAAAACCCTGGTAATATTTTGGGAAACAATCCCGGCTACCCGATTCCATGGACAAATATTCTTGGCGATATTTTTCATCCTTTATGCTTAAAATACAGCGATAAAATTTTACTTACCGATAAACTTCGTCCAAATCTAGAAAATTATCGCTAACAACTTTTATTACTTTAAACTCATATGTCCCACTTAAACATCGCCATCAACTGCTTCAGAAAAGGCGGAGGTATGGAAAGCTATACCTTCGACTTGGTTCGCGGATTAAATACAGAAAACATCCGCCCCACTGTTTATGCCACACAGATTGACCAGACCATGGCTGAATTTGCTATGGCTGATGTAGTGCATATCAACCAAAAGCGGATACCGAAAAAATTACGCCCGTTTTTCTTCACCCACCAACTTACCAAGTACAATATTCAAGGCAAACTCATCGCCTGCAATCCCAGCGATCATGCCGATGTTTTAGTATGTGGCGGCACCCATTTAGGTTATCTCAAACACATGAAGCAAAACGCCAATTTGTTGGATAAACTGACCATCCGCCGCAACCGCACCAACTATGCCACCGCAAAAAGCATCATGGCTCATTCGGCGATGATGGCGCAGGAATTGACCGAGTATTACGGCGTGCCGTCTGAAAAAATCCGTGTGGTGTACCCTCCTGCCGATACCGAACGCTATTTCCCACAGCCCGAACGTGTGGCGGAACTGCGCCGCCAATTTGGTTTCCGTGATGATGAAACCGTTTTTGTGTTTCCTTCCACCGGCCACAAACGCAAGGGGCTGGATGTATTGACGGCATTTTTCGAGCAAACCGATTTGCCCGTTCGCTTGGTTGTGGCCGGTTCGCCCTTGCCCCGCCCGATGAAAAACGTCACCGAATTGGGTTTTTGCAAAAACATGCCGGATTTATATCGCGCTGCCGATTTCACTATCATGGCCTCCCTATACGAACCTTTCGGTTTGGTCGGCATAGAATCCGTTTTGTGTGGCACGCCGGTTGTGTTCGCCGATAACATCGCCTGCACCGAAGTGATGAATGAACAAGCCGGTTTGTTTTTCCAACGCGACAATCCGGATTCACTTGCCGCTGCCATTATCCAAGCGCACGAGCGAAAACAACAGGGTACTCACAAAATAAACGACCCTCGTTCCGCTCTTAACTACGACCCGACTTTAGCCACGCATATTCAAGCCTTAAAAGAAATGCTGGCAGCGGTTTAAATATTGAGGCCGTCTGAAATCCATGACCAAGATTTCAGACGGCCTTACATTTCTAACATACCTAACATTAGATTAAAAAGCCTATTTATGCTATAAAGGCCGTCTGAAAATTTATTTTACGCAACGAAAGGATTCTGGATGAGTAATCAAGATTTAAGCGGCAAAATCGCCTTAGTGACCGGCGCATCGCGCGGTATCGGCGCGGCAATTGCTGATACATTAGCTGCTGCCGGTGCCACCGTGATTGGTACAGCCACCAGCGACAGCGGTGCAGCGGCAATTGGCGAGCGTTTGGCGCAGTGGGGCGGTCAAGGCCGCGCATTGAATTCTGCCGAACCGGAAAGCATCGAAACATTGATTGCCGAGATTGAAAAAGAATTCGGCAAACTGGATATTCTGGTCAACAATGCCGGCATCACACGCGATAACTTATTGATGCGCATGAAAGAAGAAGAATGGGACGACATCATGCAAGTCAACCTGAAATCCGTCTTCCGCGCATCTAAAGCCGTGTTACGCGGCATGATGAAGCAACGCAGCGGCCGCATCATCAACATCACTTCCGTAGTCGGCGTGATGGGTAATGCCGGTCAAACCAACTATGCCGCCGCCAAAGCAGGCTTAATCGGTTTTGCCAAATCGATGGCACGCGAAGTCGGCAGCCGTGGCGTAACCGTCAACTGTGTGGCACCGGGCTTTATCGACACCGACATGACCCGCGCCCTGCCGGAAGAAACCCGCAAAATGTTTGAAGCGCAAACGTCTTTGGGCAAATTCGGCGAAGCGCAAGACATCGCCGATGCGGTTTTGTTCTTGGCTTCCGACCAAGCCAAATACATCACCGGCCAAACGCTGCATGTCAACGGCGGTATGTTGATGCCTTAAGATTTGTATGAATGAAGAAAGGCCGTCTGAAAATCGTTTTCAGACGGCCTTTTGTCGATAAAACCCTGAATCCCCCCTATTTTTTGCTATAATTTATCTTTCGCCGTTTGCATAAATCCCCGCCCTATTTTGCTAAGATTTTTTCAGACGGCCTTGCTCACTCTTCTCTCTATTCATAACAAGGCCGCCTTTTATGCATGAGTTTTCCCTTGCCCATGTCGTCATCGTTCTGCTGGTTTCGGTCATCACCGTTATCTATTGCCGTAAATTCAATATTCCTTCCATGCTCGGTTATCTGCTGGTCGGCTTTATCGCCGGCCCGGGCATGTTTAGCCTGATTCCGAAAAGCCATGCTACGGATTATTTGGGTGAAATCGGTATTGTGTTTTTGATGTTTAGCATCGGTTTGGAATTTTCGCTGCCGAAACTCAAAGCGATGAAAAAGCTGGTGTTCGGCTTGGGCGGCTTGCAGGTCATCATCAGTATGTTGGCGATTATGGGCATTTTGATGCTGATGGGCACGCCATTTAACTGGGCGTTTGCCGTCAGCGGTGCGTTGGCCATGTCGTCTACCGCGATTGTGAGCCGCATTTTGTCGGAGAAAACCGAATTGGGTCAGCCCCATGGCCAAATGTCGATGGGTGTGTTGCTGATGCAGGATATTGCGGTGGTGCCGCTGATGATTCTGATTCCGGCACTGGCGGGCGGCAGCGAGGGCAATTTGTGGGCGGAACTGGGCTGGGCCGGCTTGAAAATGGTGGTGGCGCTCGGCGTGTTGTTCTTTGTCGGTAACAAGGTGATGTCGCCTTGGTTCCGCATGGTGGCCAAGCGCAAATCGTCTGAATTGTTCATGATCAACGTTTTGCTGGTGACACTGGGTGTGGCCTACCTGACCGAACTGGAAGGCTTATCGCTGGCTTTGGGCGCGTTTGTTGCCGGTATGTTGCTATCGGAAACCGAGTACCGCTTCCAAGTCGAAGACGATATTCGTCCGTTCCGCGATATTCTGCTCGGCTTTTTCTTCATCACCGTCGGCATGAAGCTGGATATTCAGGCGCTGATTAATAATTGGCAGATGATTTTGGTGTTGCTGGCGATGCTGGTGGTGTTGAAAGCGTTGATTGTGTTCCTGATTGCCTTCCGCATGAGACATCCAGTTGGTGACAGCATGAAAGCCGCGTTGTATTTGGCACAAGGCGGTGAATTCGGCTTTGTGATGTTGGCCATTTCCAGCAAAATCAATATGGTTTCACCTGAGTTGGAACAAGCGGCTACCGCTGCCGTGTTGCTGTCGATGATCATTGCACCTTTCTTACTGGGCAGCAGCGATAAAATCATCAACCGCTTCATCAAATCCAACTGGGACATGAAAGCGTTGGATTTGCATAATATGCTGGTCGAAACCATGAGCAAATCCGACCACGTTTTGATTATCGGTTTTGGTCGCGGCGGTCAAACCGTCGGCCGTATTTTGGCGCAGGAAAACATCCCCTACTTCGCGCTGGATTTGGATGTCGAGCGCGTTCAAGTTGCGCGCAGCGCAGGCGAACCAGTGGCATTCGGCGATGCCAAACGCCGCGAAGTATTGGAAGCCGCAGGATTAGCGCGTGCCAAAATGGTGGTATTGACACTCAACAACATGGCCGAAGCCAAACATGTGGTCAACCACATCATTGCCCTTCATCCGACCATGCCAATTTATGCGCGCGCGATTGACGACGATTACGTGAAAAACCTGACTGAAATGGGTGTGGAAGAAGCCGTTTCCGATACCAAAGAAACCAGTTTGGCCTTGGCAAGCTATGCCATGTTGGCCAATGGCTCACCCTACAGCCATGTACATCAAACCATCATGAATATCCGCCGCAGCGGCTATGCCTTTTTGGAAGACTTATTTGTCGGCAGCGATGACGAAACCATTTTCTCTGAAGAACACAAACACATTTGCCGCCATGCCTTTGCTCTAACCGGCGAAGCTTACGCCATCAACCACCCTGTGCGTGATTTACCTTTGGCCGATTTGGGCATCAAATTATTATTTGTGCGCCGCAGCGCCAGCCGAATTGAAGATTTTGATTCGAATTTCACTTTAGCTTCCGGAGATATCTTGGTTGTTGCAGGCCCACAAGATAAAATTATTTCTTTTGAAAACTGGAGTTTGCAGGGTGAATCTTGATTATGCAAAAATAAAACTTGCGTAAAATAACGATTTTTGATTTAATAGCGTCTTCGCAGTTTTGCGTCAATGGGTGATTAGCTCAGTTGGTAGAGCGTCTGCCTTACAAGCAGAATGTCGGCGGTTCGACTCCGTCATCACCCACCAAGTTTCTTGTAGTTGTGGTAACACAATTGCTTGCGCGGTGGTAGCTCAGTTGGTTAGAGTACCGGCCTGTCACGCCGGGGGTCGCGGGTTCGAGCCCCGTCCGCCGCGCCAAACCTTTCAGGATATTGAGGTCATCAATATCTTTTGGGTGATTAGCTCAGTTGGTAGAGCGTCTGCCTTACAAGCAGAATGTCGGCGGTTCGACTCCGTCATCACCCACCAAGTTTCTTGTAGTTGTGGTAACACAATTGCTTGCGCGGTGGTAGCTCAGTTGGTTAGAGTACCGGCCTGTCACGCCGGGGGTCGCGGGTTCGAGCCCCGTCCGCCGCGCCAAAATTAGAAAGCACCGACATTCGGTGCTTTTCTTAATACGGGTGATTAGCTCAGTTGGTAGAGCGTCTGCCTTACAAGCAGAATGTCGGCGGTTCGACTCCGTCATCACCCACCAAATCAAAAAGCCTTATGCATTGCATAAGGCTTTTTTCATGTTTATTGTGTCAGACGTCCTTTAGCAATCATGCAGCATCTTTGCTTCATATTAAACGAATCTGCTTAAGAATCCAGGAAGTCCCACTCATGAAAAATGCCGTCTGAAACTTTTCAGACGGCATTATCAATTGCCTTCAAACAATTGACTTTATTCCAACACCACTTCCACTCGGCGCGCTTCTGCATTGCTGCCGCTGCCTTCGGTATCTGCCGGTTTGCGCAATTCAATTTGCTCTTCCGCCACACCAAAGCCCATCAGGGCATTTTTTACCGCCAAGGCACGGTCTTTAGACAATTGCTCGTTAAATGCTTGATTACCGGTTGAATCATGGAAACCGGATACCACTGCTTTTTGACCGTTTTTTACACCAGCCAATACATCTTTCAACGCCTCTTGTGCACCGGCAGCCAAATCGGATTTACCGGTCGCAAAGTAGAATTTTACGATACCGTTTTCCACAAATACCGCAGCTGCGTCATCGGCAAGATTATGCGCCGCGCCGTGCGCTGCAACAGCATGTTCATGCGCCGCCATTTCAGTTTGGCCATAATTTGGAGAACCTTCAATTTTACCGGTTTCCCAGCCCCAAACTGAAAGGAACAAGGTTACAACCGTTGCCAAAGCTGCGGCGCCACCGGCAATCCATAAACCCAGACGTTGTTCTTTGTGATCGTCATTATCCGACATCTTCTATTTCCTCTTTTAAGTTAAACCATTAAAAAGCATTCAGCCGCCATTATACCTAAAAAGCCGTATTTGTAACGCAACTTCTCTGATCTTAAATGCTGCTGTCGCCAACAATCGCGATAATCATACAAAGCCGTCTGAAAAATCCGCAGATACCGACGGACAAAACTATTCAAAACCTCATCAAAACAGTAAAATAAAGCCTTTCGATTATCTGAATAACAAAAGCCATGCTGACTTTCCAACAAATCATCTTCAAATTGCAAACATTCTGGGCCGACAAAGGCTGCACCCTAATCCAACCTTTCGACATGGAAGTCGGCGCCGGCACCAGCCACCCTGCTACCTGCCTGCGCGCACTCGGCCCTGAGCCTTGGTATGCCGCCTATGTGCAACCGAGCCGCCGCCCCAAAGACGGCCGCTACGGCAACAACCCCAACCGCCTGCAACACTATTACCAATTCCAAGTTGCCCTGAAACCGGCACCGGCCGATATTCAAGATTTGTATCTCGACTCATTGCGCGAGCTGGGCATCGATCCGAAAGTACACGACATCCGTTTTGTTGAAGACGACTGGGAAAACCCAACCTTAGGCGCATGGGGCTTGGGCTGGGAAGTATGGCTCAACGGCATGGAAGTTACCCAGTTTACCTATTTCCAACAAGTCGGCGGTATCGACTGCTCACCGGTATTGGGCGAAATCACCTACGGCATTGAGCGCTTGGCGATGTATCTGCAAGGCGTAGAAAACGTGTACGACTTGGTTTGGTCACACACGCCCGACGGCCAAGCCGTCACTTACGGCGACGTGTACCACCAAAACGAAGTGGAACAATCCACCTACAACTTCGAATACAGCGATGCCGAATGGCTGCTGCGCCAGTTTAACGACTATGAAGCCCAAGCCAAACGCCTGCTGGATATCGACGACACCAGCCTTGCCCTGCCAGCTTACGAATTGGTATTGAAAGCCGGCCACACCTTTAATCTGCTTGATGCCCGCGGCGCCATTTCCGTGACCGAACGCGCCACCTACATCGGCCGCATCCGCACCTTAAGCCGCATCGTGGCGCAAAAATTCGTGGAAAGCCGTGAACAGCTGGGCTTCCCATTGATTAAAAACAAAGCAGCATAAAAATTTCAGACGGCCTTGATTCCATCACACAGGCCGTCTGAAATTTAAATCCGGTATGTTTGTTTGCTGAACACATCCAATCAAGCCACAACCAGCTAGTTTAAACAGGCCGTCTGAAAGCATTTAGGCGACAAAGCTTTACCCACTAAAAGTGCCCTATGATAGAAAAACTCACCTTCGGTCTCTTCACCAAAGCCGACACGCACAATTTCATGCGCCTGCTCACTTATGTGAAGCCCTACAAAGCGCGCATTATTTGGTCGTTGCTGGCCATTGTCGGTGTGGCCGCCACCGAAAGCTATCTGGCCGCCTTTATCGCACCTTTGGTCAATCAAGGCTTTGCTGCTCCCAGCGCACCGCCGGAATTAAATGCCGCCAGTGGCATTGTGGCCACTGTGCAAAACTGGAAAGACCAGTTTAACCACATGATTTGGGGCACCGAAAATAAAGTTTGGACGGTTCCGCTGTTTCTGATTGTAATTGTGTTGATTCGCGGCATCTGCCGCTTCGCCAGCACCTATCTGATGACATGGGTATCGGTGATGGCCGTTAGCCATATCCGCCGCGACATGTTCCAACACATGCTCACTCTTTCTTCAGATTACCATCAAAAAAATCCATCCGGCACCGTCTTGATGAGCATGGTTCAGATGGCCGAACAATCCATCAGCAACGCCAGCAATGTGTTCATCACTCTTACCCGCGATACCTTAATCGTCATCGGTTTGGTATGCGTATTGCTGTATCTTAACTGGCAATTGACCTTAATTGTATTGCTGATGTTCCCGCTTTTGTCATTGCTTTCACGCTATTACCGCAACCGCCTCAAAGGCATCATCGCCAGCGCGCAACTCAGTATTGGTAAGCTCAATAATGTGGTGACAGAAGTACATCAAGGCCACCGCGTGATGAAACTGTTCGGTGGCCAAAAACAGGCTTCAAGCCGCTTTGCTGATGTCAACCATACCATCGTACGCTTAGGCAAAAAAATCACCCAAGCTACTGCCGCCCGTTCGCCTTTTAGCGAACTCATCGCTTCATTTGCTTTAGCCATCGTCATTTTTATCGCTTTATGGCAAAGCCAGCAAGGCTATACCACCATCGGTGAATTTATGGCTTTTATTGTGGCTATGCTGCAAATGCTCTCGCCGATTAAAAACTTGGCCAACATCAGCATCCCCATGCAAACCATGTTTCTCGCCGCAGATAATGTCTGCCAGTTTTTAGATGAAAAACCCGAAAACGACACAGGCAAACACACCTTGTCTAATGTACAAGGCCGTCTGAAATTCGATCATATTGATGTACGCTACACCGAAGAAGGTCATAAAGCGCTTGACAATTTCAATCTTGACATCCGCCCCGGTGAACGTGTTGCTTTCGTTGGCCGCTCCGGCAGCGGCAAGACGACTGCCATCAACCTACTACCACGTTTTGTCGAGCCAAGCTCAGGGGTAATCTATCTCGATGGCATCAATATTGCTGATGTGCAATTGACTAATCTGCGCAGCCAATTTGCACTTGTATCGCAAGATGTATTCCTGTTTGACGACACGCTATTGGAAAATGTTCGTTACAGCCGCCCCGAAGCCACAGAAGCGGAAGTCATGGCTGCACTCGAAGCCGCCAATCTGAAAGATTTGGTACACAACTCTCCACATGGCTTACATCAAACCATCGGCGCCAACGGCAGCCAACTTTCCGGCGGCCAACGACAACGCGTTTCTATCGCCCGTGCCATTCTCAAAGATGCACCAATTCTGCTGCTGGACGAAGCCACCAGCGCATTGGATAACGAATCCGAACGCTTAGTACAACAAGCCTTAGAAAACCTGATGCACGACCGAACCAGCATTATTGTTGCCCACCGTTTAAGCACCATCGAGCAGGCCGACCGTATTATTGTGATGGATGACGGCAAAATTATCGAAGAAGGCAGTCATGCAGAGCTGTTGAAAAAACAAGGTTATTATGCCGCCTTGCAGCATATGCCGCAAAATGCTGAATAACACCACTCTGCCAACTATGAAAACACAGAGTAAGCCATCGCCTTGCTCTGCTTAATTTCCCTTGTGACTTTGTGTATAATCAAGCCCATATTTTTGCTGAACAAACCCTATTTTCAGACGGCCTGTTTGAAGAGCCGTCGTTCAATTATTGATTGAAAGCATGCAATGACCCAAACCCTCTTAATCGAACTCTTAACCGAAGAATTGCCACCAAAAGCCCTGAATAATCTGGGCAACCATTTTGCCGCTTCCATTGCCGAAGGCTTGGAAAAAGCGCAACTGATTGACGGTGAAACTGCCGTAACCGCTTACGCCTCGCCGCGCCGTTTGGCTGTGCAGGTGAAAAACGTGAAGCCGGTTCAAGCTGATCAGCAGATTGTGAAAAAAGGCCCTGCCGTGGCTAACGGCATGAAAGACGGTGCGCCGACTAAGGCTTTGGAAGGTTTTGCACGCGGTGCGGGTGCGAAGATTGAAGATTTGAAAGTGATTCACGACGGCAAGCAAGATGTGTTTGCCTATGAATTTACCCAAACCGGCCAGCCTTTGTCTGCCCTGCTCGACGACATCATCAATCAGGCGGTGAAAAAGCTGCCGATTCCGAAAGTGATGCGCTGGGGCAGCAGCACCTTTACCTTTGTGCGTCCGGTGCACAGCCTGATTGTGCTGCACGGTGCGGATGTGGTAAACGCAAGCGTTTTGGGCTTACAAAGCGGCAACACCACTTTGGGCCACCGCTTCCTTTCAGACGGCGTGATCACCATTCAACAAGCCGACAGCTATGCCGAACAACTGCGCACCGAAGGCAAAGTGATTGCTTCGTTTGCCGAGCGCAAAGCGGCGATTCAGACGGCCTTAAACCAACAAGCAGGCCGTCTGAACGCTACCGTAGCGGCTGATGACAGCTTATTGGAAGAAGTGACCGCATTGGTGGAATGGCCGGTAGTATTAGAAGCCGGTTTTGAAGAACATTTCTTGGCCGTGCCGCAGGAATGTTTGATTCTGACCATGCAGCAAAACCAAAAATACTTCCCGCTGTTAGACGCTTCGGGCAAGCTGATGAACCGCTTCTTGTTGGTATCCAACCTTGAAGCTGCTGATCCGTCGCACATTATTTCTGGCAACGAGCGCGTATTGCGTGCGCGTTTGGCCGATGCCGAATTCTTCTACCAGCAAGACCAAAAAGCCACGTTGGAAAGCCGCCTGCCTAAGCTCTCACAAGTGGTTTACCACAACAAACTGGGCAACCAAGCCGAGCGTATCGAGCGTTTGGCGGCCATCAGCCGCCACATCGCCGAAAATTTGGGCGCGGATGCTGCCGCTGCCGAACGCGCGACCCGTTTGTCGAAAGCCGATTTGGTCACCGAAATGGTGGGCGAATTCCCTGAATTACAAGGCACAATGGGCAAATACTATGCCCGCTTGGACGGCGAAAGCGAAGAAATCGCCAACGCCATCGAGCAACACTACCAGCCACGTTTTGCCGGTGATGCGCTGCCGGAAGGCAAAGTCGCCACTGCCGCCGCACTGGCCGACAAACTGGAAACTCTGGTCGGCATTTGGGGCATCGGCTTGATTCCGACCGGCGACAAAGACCCTTACGCCCTACGCCGCTCGGCTTTGGGTATTTTGCGCATGGTGATGCAAAACGATTTGGACGTTAACGAACTGGTTCAGACGGCCTTTGCCGTATTCCCACAAGGTTTGCTCAATGCCAACACGCCGTCTGAAGTGGCCGAATTCATGCAAGCGCGTTTGGCGGTATTGTTGCAAAACGATTATCCGCAAGACATCGTAGCCGCGGTATTGGCGAAAAATCCAAGCCGTCTGAACGATGTGGAAGCCAAGCTGCAAGCCGTGGCTGCGTTTAAAGCGCTGCCGGAAGCTGCTGCGCTGGCGGCTGCCAACAAACGCGTACAAAATCTGCTGAAAAAAGCCGATGCCGAACTGGGTGCCGTTAACGAAAGCCTGTTGCAGCAAGACGAAGAAAAAGCCTTGTTTGCCGCCGCACGCGATTTGCAACCAAAAATCGCTACCGCCGTTGCCCAAGGCGATTTTCAGACGGCCTTAACCGAATTGGCGGCCATCAAGCCACAAGTCGATGCCTTCTTCGACGGCGTGATGGTGATGGCCGATGATGCGGCTATCAAACAAAACCGCTTGAATCTGCTGAACCAATTGGCCGAACAAATGAATGCGGTGGCCGATATTGCGTTGTTGAGCGAATAAGGTTTTAATGATTAAAACTAAAGGCCGTCTGAAACCATGAGTTTCAGACGGCCTTTTCTATTAATTCTCACCTACACAAAATCCCCCCACAGCGTCTGCATGGCTGCAATGGCCGCCAGAGAAGCGGTTTCGGTACGCAACACGCGCGGGCCTAGGGTAACGGATTGAAAACCGGCCGCAAAAGCTTGCTCTTCTTCGGCAGCGCTCCAGCCACCTTCGGGGCCGACCATAAAAATGAGGCCGTCTGAAGAGGGTTGGATTTGGTTTAGCTTTTGCGCGCGGTTTAAGCTCAATAATAATTTGGTTTTTTCAGACAGCATGTGCTGTAGAGCCTGACGATAGGAAATCAGCGGCAACACTTTCGGCACAATATTGCGGCCGCTTTGCTCGCAGGCGGAAATCACAATTTCCTGCCAGCGCTCAACTTTTTTATCGGCGCGCTCACCTTGTAGGCGCACGGTGGTGCGTTCGCTAATCACAGGTTGAATCTCGCTTACACCCAATTCCACGCTTTTTTGCAGGGTAAAATCCATGCGCTCGCCGCTGGAAACGGATTGGATTAAGGTAATATTGAGCGGCGATTCGTTGTCGGTATGTTCTTCACGCAAGACTTCGGCGCGGGCGCGGCGCTTTTCCAAATCAAGCAAGCGGGCAGGATAAGCATAACCGTTGCCGTTAAATAAAACAATCTCTTCTTCATGTTTCAAGCGCAACACATTCAGATGGCGCACAATATTATCAGGCAGGTCAAGGATTTGGCCTGAAGCAAGCGAATCGGTAAGATAAAAACGGGGCATAGTTTTCAGGATTATTAACGTATATAATGTGTCAAACAGACCGAAGTGGCCAAGCTGCATTCGGGCAAACGCGATACCGGCATGGGTCACTTGGCCAACGCGGTACCGCTATTTTAAGCGACCTCTGCTATTTAAGGACAAAAATTGTTACACCGATTGCAAAAACTGGTTCGTCACGTCGCGCAAACGGAAGTGATGCCTCGTTTTCTCAACACGCCGGCCAGCCGAAAAGTTGACGGCTCCATGCTCAGCGAAGCCGATTTAGCGGCGCAAACCGCGCTGGCAGCAGGTTTACCGCTTATTATCGACAGCCCGATGATGGGTGAAGAAATGACCCTGCAAGAGCAAATCCGTTTGTGGAAGGCGCACTCGGAAAGCGGCTTGTGGGTAGTCGACCCGATTGACGGCACCAATAATTTCGTCAACGGTCTGCCGCATTTTGCCATTTCCGTGGCCTATATTCAAAACGGGCGCGCGCAATTGGGCGTGATTTACAATCCGGTCAGCGGAGAATGCTTTTACGCCGAACACGCCAACGGTGCATTTTTAAACGGCACTCGCCTGCCCTTGCGCTTGGTGGAAAAAAACTTAAAAGAATCGATTGCCGGTGTGGAAATCAAATACCTGCGCTCGGGCAAACTCACCAGCCGCATGAGCACGCTCTCCCCAGTTGGCACCAGCCGCAGCATGGGCTGCAGCACGATGGATTGGTGCTATCTGGCTTGCGGCCGCTATGATGTGTATGTGCACGGCGGGCAGAAATTGTGGGATTATGCTGCCGGTGCGCTGATTTTTGAAGAAGCAGGCGGCTGCTTGGATACTTTAGAAGGTGATGCGTTTTGGAGTGGCGAGCATGTATTCAAACGCTCGGTCATCGCCGCGCTTGAGCCAAATGTGTTCAATAAATGGCTAGCTTGGATACGCCAGAATCAATAAAGTCTTTTATCTAACTTTAATATTCGCTTAAATTAGACAATTTATTAAAATAATTTCACTTCTTAACAGTATTTAATACTCAGAATAGTAAAATTATTCGTGCTGACACACACTGCTCTTTTATCCCTTTTGGGCAGTGCAGCAAGTAAGACGTTTTCCCGCAATGTATTGGCCATTCATACTTCTCCCTTGGTATGAATGGTTTTTTTTGTCTGCTCTTTTTGCGCTGGCGTAGTCATCGTTCAAATTCGATGAAATTCAAATGATAAGTAATTGAAATCAATATAAACATGAAAATAAGTGTAAATACACTACGCCCTCATTGCCACGTGGCGCTATACTAAAAATGAAAACAGATAATAACAATGGCCCATAGTGTCTGACAACAAGAAAGGAGACAATATCATGTTACTCGAATACCGCAACGTTCTTGTCGCCATCGATGGTTCCCCACAAGCAGAAAAAGCCTTTCACAAAGCCGTGGCCATTGCCCTGCGTAACCATTCGCGCTTGGTAATTGCGCATATTCTCGATCAATCGCTGATGCAGCACACCACGCTGCTTACGCAAAACGTCTATGAGCAGCTTGAAACCGAAGCCAAAACCATGTTGAACGATTATGCCGAGCATGCGCGCCAACAAGGTGTCGCCGAAGTGGATTTGGTTTTGCAAACCGGTAATCCGAAACAGCTTTTATCGGAAGATATTCCACAGCGTGAAAACATCAACCTGATTGTTTTGGGTGCAACCGGCCTGAATGCTTTGGAGCGCATGCTGGTCGGCTCGTCTTCTGAATATATTGTTCAAAATGCGCAAACCGATGTTTTGGTAGTACGCACCGAATAATCCAAACGATTATTCCGTTATCCGACTGCACCTGAATTCAGGTGCAGTTTGCATAATCAGCCGATGTTTTTCAGACGGCCTATTCTAAAAAACCGATTTCGCAGCAGAAATCGGCCGGAATTTAGATTTAAATCAATGAGAGGCCGTCTGAATCTGATTATGATAAAACAAGCTGAAGAAAAATACTTTGAGACATTTACCTTTTTATATTTACCAAGGAGATGACGTATGAATGAATATAAAAACATTTTGGTCGGTATCGACGGTTCGCCACAAGCAGAAGCTGCCTTGAAAAAAGCCACCACCATTGCCCAACAAAATGGCGCGCGCCTGACGATTGTGCACATCGTTGAAGAAATCAAATCCTACCGCGCGGCAGCATTCGACGATGGCACACAAATCAAGTTTCAGGATCAGGCACAAGAATTGGTCAACGGCTGCGCCAAACGCTGCGTGGAATCAGGCTGCACCGATGTGATTTGCATTGTTGAAAAAGGCAATCCGAAAGCCCTGCTTGCCATCGATATTCCATCTCGTGAAAAAGTGGACTTGATTGTGACCGGCGCCACCGGCCTGAACGCATTCGAGCGCTTGATGATTGGCTCGTGCGCCAGCTACATTATTGAACACGCCAAAGCCGATGTGTTGGTTGTACGCAATTAATTAATAGTCATATCAGGCCGTCTGAAACACTTACCGAATAAGTCCTTAGGTAAATATGTTTCAGACGGCCTGTTCTTATGCCCGAAAAACGCGCATTAATAACTTCCTGATATTTAGCAATTTACGAAATTTCACATACAATAGCTGAAATATTGATTTCACAAAGGAAGCTGTATGGCGCAAGCGAACAAACAAACGGGCATTAACCGTTTTCTCAACATTGTCGAGCGGCTGGGCAATATTCTGCCCAATCCGGTGGTGTTGTTTTTAGCCTTGATTATCGCGTTGCTGATTTTATCGGCAGTGGGTGCGTATTTTGACGTAAGCGTGATTGACCCGCGCCCTGAAGGTACCAAAGGCCGCGCCGAAGACGGCATGATCCGCGTGATTAACCTGCTCAACGGCGAAGGCTTGGCCAAAATGGTGACCCATCTGGTGAGCAATTTCACCGGCTTCGCCCCTTTGGGCACAGCATTGGTGGCCTTGCTCGGCGTGGGCATTGCAGAAAAATCCGGCCTGATTTCATCGGCCATGCGCGCCATCGTATTGAATGCGCCGAAACGCTTGGTGACCTTGGCAGTGGTGTTCGCCGGCGTGATGTCCAACATCGCAGCGGAACTGGGCTATGTGGTGATTATTCCTTTGGCTGCAATGGTGTTCTACTCGCTCGGCCGCCATCCTTTGGCCGGCATTGCTGCTGCGTTTTCCGGCGTATCAGGCGGCTACAGCGCCAACTTATTAATCGGCACGGTTGACCCAATTTTGTCAGGCATCACCCAATCTTCTGCGCAATTGATTGCACCGGATTATTTGGTCGGCGCACAAGCGAACTGGTATTTTATGGCAGTCAGCACCTTCTTGGTGGCCGGTCTTGGTTTTCTGATTACCGATAAATTAATTGAGCCGCGCTTGGGCGCTTATGACAAATCCGAAGGTGACGGTAGTGCGGAAAGCATGAGCATTGAGCAACTGAACGCGCAAGAGAAAAAAGGTTTGTGGGCGGCTTTTGCCACGATTTTGGTGTTGCTCAGTTTGATTGCCGCCGCCAGTCTGCCCGAAGGCGCACCGCTGCGCAATCCGGAAACCGGTGATTTGATGAATTCGCCGTTGATGTCGGGCATTGTGGCGTTGATTTTCGTGTTCTTTGCCCTTTCCGGCTTGGCTTACGGCAAAGTCGCCGGCACCTTGAAAACCAGCTCCGACGTAGTGGACGGTATGGTCAGCTCCATGCGCTCGATGGCGATTTACCTGACCCTGATCTTCTTCGTGTCGCAATTCGTGGCTTATTTCGGCTGGAGCAACCTAGGCCCGATTCTGGCGGTGAAAGGCTCTGAATTCCTGAAAGAAATCGGCTTGGGCGGCGGCTTGCTGTTTGTCTTTTTCGTCATCATCTGCGGCATGATTAACCTGATGATTGCCTCGTCTTCGGCGCAATGGGCGGTCACCGCACCGATTTTCGTGCCGATGCTGATGTTGGCTGGCTACGCGCCGGAAATGATTCAGGCGGCCTACCGTATCGGTGATTCGGTCACCAACATCATCACACCAATGATGCCCTTCTTCAGCCTGACCTTGGCCATCGCTATCCGCTACAAAAAAGACGCGGGCGTGGGCACTTTAGTCTCGCTGATGCTGCCCTACTCGATTGCCTTTGCCATCGGCTGGATGATTTTGTTCTATGTGTGGGTATTCGTATTGGGCTGGCCGGTGGGTCCGGGCTCGGCAACGTATTACCAGCCTTAAGGTTTAGGATTTGATTAACAAGGCCGTCTGAAAACTCAAGCAGCAATACCCACTTTATCTTTCAGACGGCCTTGAATCTTTGCAAAACTCCTTTAAAAGCCATTGCACACAAAACTGGCGTCATTCCCGCGTAGGCGGGAATCCATTTTTGAACATAGCAAACTATCGAATAAAATAGCTTACTTAAATGTTAAGATGGATTCCCGCCTACGCGGGAATGACGGCCATTTGAGTGTTTATGGATGGCTCATGAAGTTTTAAAAAGATCTCGACCTAACCTACGAATATTCACGAAAACACAAAAAGGCCGTCTGAACCCTTTACGTTCAGACGGCCTTTTCTTATCTCAATCATCTTTCACGATACTAAGATTATTTGCTACCCCACACTTCATCAACAATGCTGCGAATCAGTGCCAATTTTTTCCATTGGTCTTCTTCGGTCAACTCATTGCCTTCTTCGGTAGAAGCGAAACCGCATTGCGGGCTGAGGCACAATTGGTTGATGTCAACGTATTGCGTGGCTTCTTTAATGCGCTCGATGATTTCTTCTTTGGCTTCCAGCTCGCCTGATTTTGAGGTAATCAAACCCAACACGACTTGCTGGTCTTTAATGAAACGCAATGGTTTGAAGTCGCCGGCGCGGTCGCTGTCGTATTCCAAGAAGAAGCCGTCAACGTTACAGCCGCCAAACAAAATTTCCGCTACCGGCTCGTAACCGCCGCTAGAGAACCAAGTCGAACGGAAGTTACCACGACAGATGTGCATGGTCACGGCCATGTCTTGCGGCAAGGCGGCGCGGATGTCGTTCAACACTTTCACATATTTACGCGCGATGTCGTCCAAATCCAAGCCTTGTGCTTCGTATTTGGCACGTTTTTCTTCCGAGCAGAATTCGCCCCAAGAAGTGTCGTCCAATTGCAAAATGCGGCAGCCTTCGGCATACAGCGCATTACCCGCATCGATGTAGGCTTGAGTGATGTCGGCGAACAACAATTCTTCGTTGTCTTGATAGCGCTCAATCAATTGCGGATTCGGCGTGCGCACGCAGGTAATCAGGTGCAGCATGCTTGGCGACGGAATGGTGAATTTCACCGGATAATCACCCGCTTCGGCTTTCAGGGCTTTGAAGTGGTTGATGAACGGATGCACTTTTGGGAATTCGATTTTATCGGTGATTCTCAAGGTAATCGGGCGCATGTGCGCTTGGAATTGGGTGCTGTATTCTTCTGCTTCTACCAATTCCACGCCCAATAATTCAAACAGGAAATCCAAGTGCCACCATGTGCGGCGGAATTCACCGTCGGTCACGTTTGGCAGGCCGACTGCTTTTTCTTTGGCCACCAATTGGCTCACTTCGGCGTGTTCCACTTGGTGCAATTCGTCGGTCGAACACTCGCCGCACGCGCATTGGCTGCGGGCTTTTTTCAGGGTATCAGGGCGCAAAAAGCTGCCGACGATGTCGAAACGGAAAGGGGCGCGGTCGCGTAAAGTCGCGTTTGGGAAAAGCGTGCTCATGATGATCCTTTTTAGGTAACGGTTTTATATCGTCATTTGAAATAAAAATCATACTGCGTTGCCAGTGCCCTTATGTACTCGGTCTACACGGCGGTTGCTATTGCCTTGTCTAATTTCTATTTTAAACGACTTTAATTAACGTTTGAGTATAACAGAATCTGCAGGGTTTCAGACGGCCTATCGAGTAAAGGCCGTCTGAAAAATCGGCATGTTGGAATGAATCATTTTCATACAAAATATAAGGCCGTCTGAACACATATACTTTCAGACGGCCTTGTTCCACACAAGCTTAACCGGTATTACGCAAACCTTGCGCCACGCCGTTGATGGTCAAATGCACCATCAGCAACGCATGGCGGTTGTTCGGGTCTTGACGCAAACGCTTGAGCATGGCCACTTGCAAGCCGTTCAAGGCATTCAGATACGGAATGCGCAAGGCCAGCGAGCGTGCCAAGCTGCGGTTGTCGCTCAACAGTTCGGTGGTTTGCAAAATATCCAGCAGAGCTTTGCGGCTGCGCAGGTATTCGGCTTTAATCATTTGGAAAATGGCCGCGGCTTTTTCCGGCGTTTCACTCAATTCGGCATAGTCTTCTGCCAAGGTGATATCGGTTTTGGCCATCACCTGTTCCATGTTCGACAGCATGGCTTGGAAGAACGGATTGTGTTTGGCGTGATTTTGCATCGCCGCCATACTTGCCGGATCTTGCTGACACAAGGTCTCTACTGCGCTGCCGAAACCATACCACGCCGGCAGCATCAGGCGGTTTTGCATCCATGAGAACACCCACGGAATCGCGCGCAAATCCTGAATCCGCGCCAAGGTTTTGCGGCTGGCCGGACGGCTACCCAAGTTCAGCGTGGCAATTTCCTGAATCGGGCTGGTTTGCAGGAAGTAATCGATAAAATCTTCATGCGTAATCAGTTCGCGGTAATACTTGAAGGAAATATCCGACAGGGCTTGCATAAGCTTCGGATCCGGGTCTTTGCTGTCGGGCAGCAAAGTCGCTTCCAAGGTGGCTGCTACCAAAGTTTCCAGATTACGGCGGGCATTGCTCGGGTCGGCATATTTGGCGGTAATCACTTCACCCTGCTCGGTAATGCGGATTTGACCGGCTACCGAACCGGCAGGCTGCGCCAAAATCGCTTGGTAAGACGGACCGCCGCCGCGGCCGACGCTGCCGCCGCGACCGTGGAACAGGCGCATGCGTACATCGTATTTCTTAAACAAATCCACCAAGCCCAATTCGGCTTGATACAGACACCATGAGCTGGTCACATAGCCACCGTCTTTGTTGGAATCGGAATAGCCCAGCATGATTTCTTGAATGTTGTCGCGACTCATCACCAATTCACGATACCATTCCAAGCCAAACATTCGATCCATCACCGGACAAGCGTTTTCCAAGGCTTCGATGGTTTCAAACAGCGGCACAATGTTCATGCGGCTTTTCGGTTTGCCGTTTTCAATCAGCAACAAGCCGCATTCTTGCAGCAACAAGGCCAAGGCCAGCAAATCGCTCGGCTGCTCACAGTTGGAAATAATGCTTTGGGTAATTGCCTGCTCACCAAATTCATCTTTAATTTTGCGTGCTTCGGAAAAAATCGCCAATTCGCGGCGGGCATGTTCACTGTATGTCACAAACGGGCTGTACAACGGACGTTGGTGTTGCAATTCGCGCAGCAACACAGTTTGCTTTTCTTCTTCCGACAAATTGGCATAATCTTCCAAACCGGCATGTTGGAACAATTCAGCCACCACATCGCCGTGTTTTTCAGCATGTTGGCGCAAATCTAACGGCATCATATTGAAGCCGCACACCGATGCGATGCGGATTAAATCGGCCAAGCGGCCTTCGGCCATCAAGGCGCTGCCGTTGTCGCGCAACGAGCGTTGCAGCTTTTGCAAATCGGCAATAAATTCCTGCACGTTGGCATACGGCTCGCCAAAACCAAAATGGCAGCCCATGCCCAAACCCAATGAGCGAGCCTTACCCATCACGCGTGCCATGATGTAGGCAATCGCGCGGCGGTAAGGTTCTTCCAAACGGGCAATTTCTTCATCCGGCGATTCGTCCGACATCGCCATCACATCATCATTCACTTTTACGCGGCGCGTGGACAACGGCAGCTCGTGATACAACCCATCCAATTCGCTGCGATAGCAACGGAACACCGCATCGGCATGGCGGGTAAACGCATGGCGCAGGGTCTCGGCAGTCACAAACGGATTGCCGTCGCGGTCACCGCCAATCCAGCCACCGATTTTTAGAATATCCGGCACTTCTACATCCGGATAGGCCGTCTGAAAATCACGCTCCATGCCACGATAGAGTTTCGGCAGTGCTTCAAAAAAGCTCATCGGGAAAATACTCACACCATTATTGATTTCATCGTTAACCGTCAATTTATAATGACGTGTTTCGCTGGTTTGCCACAAGCCCAGCAAAATGGTTTCAATGTCACGGCGCAAATCGGCTAAGGATTCGGCATTGGTACAACGCTCACGCTGTGGCAATAATGCGCGGATGCGGCGGTTGAAACGCAATACCGATTGGCGTTGCACTTCGGTCGGATGCGCGGTCAATACGGCGGTGACATTGGTTGCATTCAATTGTTTTTGTACTGTTTTACCGTCAACCTTATTGGCACGCAGTTTGCGCACGGTTTCGGCCAAGCTGCCGTCGGCGGTGTTGTGGCCGGCATCTTCATGCACTTGGCGGCGGCGCTCGTGGTGTACGTCTTCGGCAATGTTCAAAATTTGGGCGAATAAACCGCAAGCCAAGGTCAAATCGTGTGCCTGCTGCTCATCAAGCTGCGGCAAAACTTTCTCAATCAGCGCGCCGGTATCGTCTGATGTGGATAACTGCTTCACAATCTCCACCACCAATGGCGATGCTTCTTGATGTAATAGGTTAAACAGGCATTGTTTCAAAAACTCGGCATCCGCAGCCAGCGCCGCGTCTTTCGGGTTATTCAGAATATGGAGCTGCATATTTTTCTCTCTTATTTCAAGCTTAGACGATTCCATTGTATAGCAGGATTAGGAAAACCGCTACAATGATAATAATGCCGCTTATCGCAAGCCATGCGCCTGTTTCTTTTCGCATAAGGCGATTTTTATTTCATTATTAATATCGCGATAAGATGCAGATTTTCAGACGGCCTCATCATTACCCAATCCGCGTAAACCCTATTCCCTAAACCAAAAATAGCTTAAAATGCCATCATTCACGCATTGATAAACAAAACCGGCTTTGGCCGACACATTTCAGGAAACGACAATGTCAGACTTGACCCACTTAAACGAAAACAACGAAGCCCACATGGTGGATATTTCCGGCAAGGCTTCCACCGCCCGTACAGCCCGTGCCAGCGGCGTGATTAATATGAGCCCGCAAGCCATCGGCATCTTGGCTGACAATGCCGCACAAAAAGGTGATGTTTTGGGCGTGGCGCGTGTAGCCGCAATTCAGGCCACCAAACAAACCGGCTTTTTGATTCCCTTGTGCCACCCGATTTCACTGACACATGTGCGCGTAGATTTTAATGTCGATGTCGAGCTGGCACGCGTCAAAGCCACCGTTACTGCCACCACCGAAGGCCAAACCGGCGTAGAAATGGAAGCGCTCACCGGTGTCAACATCGCGCTTTTAACCATTTACGACATGATGAAAGCTGTCGATAAAAAAATGACCATCACCCAAATCCATTTAGAAGAGAAAACCGGCGGCAAAAGCGGCAACTTCCTATTTAACAACGATTTTGAAAACATCGACTACTAAACAGCAATAAAATTACCGTTTTCCTATTCCACCAAGTCTGCACGATTGCTTTATAATCGGCGCAGACTTTTTATTTAAAAAGGCCGTCTAAAACCTTTCAGACGGCCTCAAACGATACCATGAATGATGCCCAACTCCTACGCTTCAGCCGCCATATTCTGCTAGACGAAATCGGCATTGAAGGCCAAGAAAAATTACTACAATCCCATGTCGTGGTAGTCGGCTGCGGCGGACTTGGTGCCGCCGCACTACCCTATCTTGCCGCCTCCGGCATCGGCCGCCTGACCATCGCCGATTTCGACACCATCGACGACAGCAACCTGCAACGCCAAATCATGTTCACCGAAGCCGACATCGGCCGCAGCAAAGCAGAAGTGATGGCAGGCCGCCTGAACGCAATTAACAGCGCGGTTGACATCACCGTCATCACCGAAGCACTCGACGAAACACGCTTAACCGAATTGCTGCAACACGCCGACATCGTCTTGGATTGCTGCGACAATTTCGCCACGCGCCAAGCCGTCAACCGCGCCAGCGTCGCCACGCGCACGCCATTGGTTTCCGGCGCGGCGGTGCGCTTTGAAGGCCAGCTCGCCGTGTACCGCCCCGATTTGGCCGATTCGCCCTGCTACGCCTGCCTGTTTGACGGTGATTCCGCCAGCGACGGCGCTTGCGCTTTATTTGGCGTGTTCTCGCCTTTGGTCGGCATCATCGGCACCAGCCAAGCCGCCGAAGCCTTGAAAATCCTGATGGGCAGCGGCACCGCCCAATACGGCTGCCTGCGTGTGTATGATGGTTTATCGGGCGATTGGCAGAAATTTGAATTCGAAAAAAATCCCGATTGCCGTGTGTGTGGGCAACATTGATTTAAATATAAAAAGGCCGTCTGAAAAAGGTTGAAACAACGCTTTTCAGACGGCCTTTTATTATATTTAGCCGATAAATCAATATTCAGCCGAATGCCAAAACGGCTGCCCCACGGTCGGCGTACTTGCCCGCGCTTGTTCACGCGCTTGTACCGGTTCGGCTTCAAATGCGGCACGTCCGGCTTGGGTTGCGAGTGCAAACGCGCGTGCCATGTTGACCGGATCGCCCGAACGCGACACGGCGGTATTCAGCAACACGCCATCAAAGCCCCACTCCATCACTTGCGCGGCTTGCGACGGCAGACCCAAGCCCGCATCGATAATCAGCGGTGTGTCGGGCAAGCGTTCGCGTAACACTTTCAGTGCGTATTCATGCACCACGCCCAAACCGGTGCCAATCGGCGCCGCCCACGGCATCAGCGCCTGACAACCGGCATCCAGCAAACGGCGACAAGCGATTAAATCTTCCGTGCAATACGGCAACACTTTAAAACCATCGTCAATCAGGATTTGAGCCGCCTCAACCAATTGGAACACATCCGGCTGCAAAGTGTCGTCGTCGCCGATTAATTCCAATTTAATCCAATCGGTTTCAAACACTTCACGCGCCATTTGCGCCGTGGTCACGGCTTCCTGCACACTTTGGCAACCGGCAGTATTGGGCAGCACCGGCACATTCATTTGCTGCAACAAATCCCAAAAGCCCTGCCCGTGTGCTTCTCCTGCCGAACCGGCACGGCGCAGCGACACGGTAATCATACCGGGCTTGGCCGCTTCAACCGACTGGCGCAACACTTCAGGCGTCGGATAAGCTGCGGTGCCGAGTAGCAGGCGCGAAGCAAACGATTCTTCATAAAGATTCAACATGATGTTCCTTTCCGCTTCAACCGCCGACCACCGGCCGCACAATATCGACCGCATCATTTTCATTCAACAACGTTTGCGCATACACGCCTTTAGACACAAATTGCGTGTTCACCGCCACGGCAAACGGCTTCGCAGGCTCGACCACCGCCACCAAATCAGCCACATTTTTTCCTGAAAATTCAAAATTTTCGCCATTAAGTTTAATGTTCATGCCAACTTTCCTTGAGGCCGTCTGAAACGTTTCAGACGGCTTATTCATCCCACAACGCCTGAAACGCTTTTACCGCTGTTTCAGGATCCGCTGCTTCAGTGACCGCACGCACCACCGCCAGCGAGGCCACGCCGGTCGCCAGCACTTCACGCGCGTTGTTCAAATCAATGCCGCCAATCGCTACTACCGGCGTATCGCCCGCCTGCTGCACATATTGGCGCAGATTATCCAAGCCTTGCGGCGCAGTCGGCATTTGCTTGGTAGTGGTCGGGAAAATCGCTCCGCTGGCCACATAGCTCGGATTTACCGACAAAGCGCGGTCAAGTTCGCTCACCGAATGCGTGCTCAAACCTAAGCGTAATCCGGCGGCTTCAATGGCAGCTAAATCGGCAGTATCCATGTCTTCCTGCCCCAAATGCACGCCATATGCGCCCGCTTTCACCGCCATTTCCCAATGGTCGTTGATGAAAAGCTGGGTATCGCTGCCTTGGCAGGCGGCAACGCAGCGTTCGATTTCGCAGTATAAGGCTTCGCCGCTCAAATCTTTATTGCGCAACTGCACCGTATCCGCACCGGCTTTCACCATGCGCTCGACCCAGTCGGCGGTCGGAACGACTGCATAAAATTTCAATGGTTTAACTAATTTTGGGAACTGCATTTCAGGTTTCCTTATATGGTTTTCAGACGGCCGCCAAGCGAACATAATCCAAGCCGGTTTCGGCATCAGATTCGGCAAGCTCGCCACCGCCGAACAAATTCACTGCCAAGCGCACCGCTGCACCGGCCACCGCCGGCGAAATCATAAAACCGTGGCGGAACAGGCCGTTTACTTCAATCAAACGCGATGCCTCATGATAACGGATTTCCGGATTGTGGTGGTGTAAAGTCGGACGCAGACCGACCGCAATTTCACGGATTTCTGCTTCGCCAAAAGCCGGATGCACCGCATACAGCGCGGACAACAACTCCAAGCCCGAACGCACGCTGGCCGGCAAGTCGCTTTCGCTTTCCAATTGGGTCGCACCAATCACAAACAAATGGTTTTCTTTCGGCGCAATATAGAGCGGATAACGCGGATGCAGCAGACGCACCGGACGGTTCAGGCTGACTTCGGGCGCATAAACGCGCGCCACTTCACCACGCATACCGCGCAAACGACTCATTTCAGACGGCCTGTTCCAACGTGTTTTGGCACCATAACCGCGACAATCAATAATGCCATCGAAGCCTTGCAAATCAGCCACTTCACGCGCTTCTTGCCAATGGCAATGTACGCCGATGTCTTCTAACGTATCCGCCAGCGACACCAGCACTTGGCGGTTGTCCAACTGCCCTTCACCCGGCAAATACAGGCCATCTGAAAAACGGCCGGCCAGTTGCGGTTCATGGGCGGCAATATCGGTAGCAGACCAGCGCACAGTCGGGTTTTCCCCTTGATTGGCACGGCTTAAGTGCTGCTGAAAATCGCGCGACAAGGGCTTATCCTGCCCGTGCCACACAATCAGGCTGCCGTTTTCCTGATGGAACACCGGTGTTTTCAGACGGCCTGTAATATCGCGCCACAAATCCATGCTTTGTCGCCCAAGCGACACCACCAACGGCGTGGCTTCCACTGATTCGGCCAAAGGCGCCAACATAGCCGCCGCCACATAAGCCGCCGCCTGCTCGCCCGTGCGCGTACCCTTATCAAACAACGACACTTCAAAGCCTTGTTGCGCCAAGCCCCACGCGGTGAAACGGCCGGACAAACCGCCGCCCAATACTGCGATGTGTTTCATCTTTTGCTCTTTGTTGGATTGAAAAATGACTGTTTGGCATTGTAAACAATTTAATGATGCGGATAAAGGCCGTCTGAATGAATTTTGAAGTGTATCAAGGGATTTATGGAAACAGTGTCTGTAAAATTGGTTGAGTCATGATTGAAGATTAATGTTATTTTAAAGGTTGCGCTTCATGGCCGCGCGGCCACCTACTTTTTCTTTGTTTCGCCAAAGAAAAGTAGGCAAAAGAAAGGCGACCGCAGTTGCAGGTTCGCCCTTTGGGGCGAACTTCCCTCACTACGCAGGATTTTGGCAGCAGGCTCGAACTCGCTGCTTTGGGCAGCTCAAACACCGAGCCTTTTCCCCTGACAAAATCCTGCTTCGCTCAGCTGCGCCAGCGGATTGACTGTAAGCTCTAGAAGTTTCTGCCAAGCAAAATTTGATTATCTGAAATACTGCATTAATCACCCTAACCGCATTCTAGAAATTTCAATCTGCTAACCTCTTTCAGACGGCCTGTTTTCTTTGCTATGATAAACCTTTCCCCTTCTCACCCACCATCATGAACCTGCTCGACACTGCCCGCCGCTATTCTCCGTTTCTCGCCCGCAATTTGGATTCAGGCCGTCTGAACATGGATATTTTCCAGCCCATGTTGCACAAAGTTTTAAGCATGGAAGACTTCCAAGCGTTTGCCGATTGGGACAAAATCCGCGCCGATGAAAACGAAGAAGAATTAGCCAAGCAGTTGCGCGAATTGCGCCGCTATGTGGTGTCGCAAATCATCGTGCGCGATGTGAACCGTTTGAGTGATTTAGACGAAGTCACCCACACGATTACGTTGTTTGCCGATTTTGCCATCAATATGGCGCTGGATTTTGCCTATGACTACTACCAAGACATGTACGGCACGCCTATCGGCCGCTACACGGGCGAGCTGCAGCATTTGAGCGTGGTGGCGATGGGCAAGGCCGGTGGTTATGAGTTGAACGTATCGTCCGACATTGATTTGATTTTCGTGTATCCCGAATCGGGTTCGACCGACGGCAAGCGCGACCGCGACAATCAGGAATTTTTCACGCGCGTGGGCAAGAAGCTGATTACGCTGTTGAACGATGTCACCGCCGACGGCTGGGTGTTCCGCGTCGATATGCGTTTGCGGCCGGACGGTGATTCGGGCGCATTGGTGTTGAGCGAAACCGCCTTAGAGCAATATTTGATTCAGCAGGGGCGCGAATGGGAGCGTTATGCGTGGTGCAAAGGCCGCGTGGTGACACCTTATCCGAATGATATTAAAGGTTTAATCCGCCCGTTTGTGTTCCGCAAATATTTGGACTACAACGCCTACAGCGCCATGCGTAGCCTGCATCGCCAAATCCGCAACGAAGTGAGCAAAAAAGGCTTGGCCGATAATGTGAAACTCGGCGCCGGTGGCATCCGCGAAGTGGAATTTATCGCGCAGATTTTCCAAATGATACGCGGCGGCCAAATGCGCGCGCTGCAATTAAAAGGCACGCAGGAAACGCTGCTGAAGTTGGAAGAATTGGGCATTATCCCGAGCGAACAAGTCGCCACGCTGCTGGAAGCCTACCGCTTTTTGCGCGATGTCGAGCACCGCCTGCAATATTGGGAAGACCAGCAAACGCAAACCCTACCGACTTCGCCCGAACAACAGCAATTGCTGGCCGAAAGCATGGGTTTTGCCGATTATGCTGCGTTTTCAGACGGCCTCAACCAACACCGCAGCCGCGTGAACGCTTTGTTTAACGAGATTTTGAGCGATTCCGAAAGCGAAATTGACGAAAGCAACCACGAATGGCTGTGGGCTTGGCAGGAAAGACCCGATGAAGAAGAGCGCGCCCAACGCCTGAACGAACACGGTTTCCATGCCGACAGCGTGGCTGCACGTCTCGACCAATTGCGCGGCAGCCACAAATACCGCCATTTATCGGCGCAAGCCCAGCCACGTTTCGACGCGATGGTGCCCGCCTTTATGCAGGCCGCCGCCGCCCAGCCCAACCCCACCGACACCTTTATGCGCCTGATGGATTTTTTAGAAAACATCAGCCGCCGCTCGGCTTATCTCGCCTTTCTCAACGAACACCCGCAAACCCTGCAGCAACTGGCCGACATCATGAGCCAAAGCTCGTGGGTCGCCGCTTATCTCACGCAATACCCGATTCTGCTTGACGAGCTGATCAGCACCCAACTGCTGGAAACCGATTTCGATTGGACTAAGCTGGCCGCCGAGCTTTCAGACGGCCTCAACAACTGCAAACACGACACTGAAGCGCAAATGGACATCCTGCGCCATTTCCAACACGCCCAGCTGTTCCGTTTGGCAGTGCAGGATTTGGCCGGATTGTGGACAATTGAAGCCCTCTCCGACGAACTCTCCGCGCTGGCCGACACCGTGATTGCCGCCGCGCTGCCGTTCGTGTGGGCGGATATGCCGAAAAAACACCGTGATACACCGCAATTTGCCGTCATCAGCTACGGCAAACTCGGCGGCAAAGAATTGGGCTACACCTCGGATTTAGACTTGGTTTACCTGTTTGACGACAACGACCCCGACGCGCAAGACGTGTATATCCGCTTTGCCCGCCGCCTGACCAACTGGCTCTCCACCCCCACCGGCGCAGGCACGCTCTACGATGTCGATGTGCGCCTGCGTCCCAACGGCGACAGCGGTTTTCTCGCCCAAAGCGTGGCTGCGTTTGAAAAATACCAACGCGAAAATGCTTGGACATGGGAACACCAATCCCTCACCCGCGCCCGCTTTATCTGCGGCATGCCCGAGATTCAGACGGCCTTTGACCGCATTCGCGCCGATATACTCACCACCGAACGCGACACCGCCAAGCTGGCACGCGAAATCATCGACATGCGCGAAAAAATGTTCCCCCCCCATCCGCCTGCCGACAGCAACGTCAAATACGCGCGCGGCGGCGTGGTCGATGTCGAATTCATCGTGCAATACCTGATTTTGGCACACGCCCACCAACACCCCGAATTGCTCGACAACTACGGCAACATCGCTCTTTTGAACATCGCCGCCGACTGCGGTTTAATCGACAAACAACTGGCCGAACAAAGCCGCACCGCTTACCGCTTCTACCGCCAACAGCAGCACAACACCAAGCTGCGCGATGTCGGCAAAGTGGAAGTGAATGATGTTTTGCTGGGGCATTATGAAAGCGTTCGAAAGTTGTGGTTAGAAGTGTTTGGGGAAGAAGCGAAACAGGGGTAAAGGCCGTCTGAAAGGGCTAATTTCCCCGTTAACAAACAACATTAGGTTGAGGATTTTGCAAAACCCATCCGAATACCAGAATATACATAACCGCCGTCATTCCCGCGCAGGCGGGAATCCATTTTCAAGCATGGCAAGCTGTTGAATAAAATAGGTTTCTTCGATTTTACAATGGATTCCCGCCTGCGCGGGAATGACGGCAGGTTTGTTTTTTATCGATAGTCACGAAGTTTTGCAAAGGTTTCAAAGCTTATAGGTTTTAACTAAGCCTTCCCAACCATAAAAGGCCGTCTGAAAAATACCTTTTCAGACGGCCTTTTATCATCACTTCAAACCTGCTTACGCGTTCAGCAAGCTTTCGTCCAAAGTCAAATCTTCATTCTTATTCACGGCCACTTTACGCGCCAATACGTTTTCGGCAATGCCTTGTGCTTCGGTGAGCGAGTGCATTTGATAAGTACCGCATTGATATTCGTTCAATTCCGGAATTTTGCTTTGGTCTTGCACGTTCAACACGTCTTTCATCGATGCCAGCCATGCATCCGCCACTTGGCTTTCAGACGGCGTGCCAATAAGACTCATGTAAAAACCGGTGCGGCAGCCCATCGGCGAAATGTCGATGATTTCCACGTCGCTACTGTTCAAATGGTCGCGCATGAAGCCGGCAAACAGATGCTCCAGCGTGTGAATGCCTTTTTCCGGCAAAATTTCTTCGTTCGGAATGCAGAAACGCAGGTCGAACACGGTAATGGTGTCGCCTTTCGGGGTAGTCATGGTTTTGGCCACGCGCACGGCAGGGGCGTGCATGCGGGTGTGGTCAACTTTGAAGCTGTCTAATAAAGGCATGGTTTTTCCTTAAATGTTGGTATCTGAAATAATGGAATCAGGTGATCGGTTTACAAGGCCGCCACAGCAACGTCTTCGCCCGAAGCCGCGCTCAAGGCATCGTTTAACACGGCGAAAAATTCGCTGTTGTCGCGAGTGGACAACCATTGGCCGTCTTTTTCGGTGAAGTGGTAGCCGCCGCTTTTGGCCGCAATCCACAATTCCTGATTGGGCGTGTGGCGGTTGACGATAATCTGCGTGCCGTCGTCGGCTTCGATGGTTAATACGTTTCCGGCAAACTGGCAGTCGAAATCCCAGCCGTTTTCATCGATTTGGTCTTCGATGTGGTTGAACAATTCTTCCGTGTGGCGGATAAATTCACTCTCGGTCATCATGGCTTTTTGTGTGTTTTTTGTTTAAGATACTCAATCTTGCCACATTCACGCTCAACACGAAAGTTTTCCCATGAAATCCTGCGTATTTTTATCGGTTGCGGCGGCGGTTTTGCTGTCGGCCTGCGGTTACAAAGGCGATTTGTATTTACCCAAGGAAGGCGACAAAGCGCGTTTCGGCGTGATTCAAACCGGCCTCGAATTCAACCGCAACTCCAAAGAACCAACCACCCAATCACCAGATTAAACGATTATGACACTTTATTGCGAACAAGTCCCCCACACTCATTTGGCCGAAGAGTTCGGCACCCCGCTGTATGTGTACAGCCAAGCCGCGCTGACTGAAGCATTCGGCGCCTACACTTCCGCCTTTGCCGCGCTCGACCCGCTGATTTGCTATGCGGTCAAAGCCAACGGCAATTTAAGTATCATCAAACACTTTGCCGCGCTTGGCAGCGGCTTCGACATCGTCTCCGGCGGCGAGCTGGCGCGCGTGTTGGCGGCCGGCGGCGATGCGGCGAAAGTGATTTTTTCCGGTGTCGGCAAAAGCGAAGCCGAAATCGAGTTTGCCCTGAATGCCGGCGTGAAGTGCTTCAATATGGAAAGCATTCCCGAAATTGACCGCATTCAAAAAGTAGCCGCCAAACTCGGCACCACCGCGCCTGTATCATTGCGCGTGAACCCCGATGTTGATCCGAAAACCCACCCCTACATTTCCACCGGCCTGAAAGCCAACAAATTCGGCATCGCCTACGCCGATGCCTTGGCCGCCTACCAACACGCCGCTAAACAGCCGAATCTGAAAATCGTCGGCATCGATTGCCACATCGGTTCGCAACTCACCGATTTAAGCCCATTAGTTGAAGCCTGCGAGCGCATTTTGCTGCTGGTCGATACTTTGGCCGAACACGGTATTGTGTTGGAACACTTAGACTTAGGCGGCGGCGTGGGCATTGTGTATAAAGACGAAAACGTGCCGGATTTGGCTGCCTATGCCGCCGAAGTCCACCAACGCTTGGCCGGCCGCAACTTGAAGCTGATTCTCGAACCCGGCCGCAGCTTGGTCGGCAACGCCGGCACCCTGCTCACACGCGTGGAATTTGTCAAAACCGGAGAAGAGAAAAACTTCGTGATGGTCGATGCCGCCATGAACGACCTCATGCGCCCCGCCCTGTACGACGCTTATCACCACATTGAAAACGTCGAGCAAAAAGACATCGCCCCGTTTACCGCCGACATCGTCGGCCCGATTTGCGAAACCGGCGATTTCCTCGGCCAAAACCGCCAAATCGCCTGCGAAGCCGGTGACTTGTTGGCCGTGCGCAGCGCAGGCGCCTACGGTGCGAGCATGGCCAGCAACTACAACGCCCGCAACCGCGCGGCAGAAGTGTTGGTCAACGGCAGCGAAGCCAAACTCATCCGCCAACGCGAAACCTTAGAGCAGCAAATGGCCAACGAATTGACGTGTTTATAAGGGTTTTGCTGTTTGCAAACGAAAAGGCCGTCTGAAAGTGGAATTTCACTTTCAGACGGCCTTTTGATATTTAAAAATCAAAAAACAGGCAAATTAACTGCGTCCGGTAGAAAGCCCCGCTTTGCCGTTTTGCCACAAGGTGTTGAGCAATATCTTCCATGGCGCCAGTTTGGGATTAGGTGATTTCCCCTGCCCGATTAACGCCATTTGCGCCATATACCAATCCATTTCCAATACGGCACCGACTTTATTGTCCACCGGACGGAAGCCGGTTTTGATGCGCTCGGTTGTCACGGTTTGATAATGACCGTTTTGAATTTGGTTGGGTAAATCAGGCATAAGCGCAAAGGGGCGCGCCACACCCACCATATCCAAATGACCGCTTTGCAGGGCTTCATTCATCGCCTGCTCCGAGCGGAAACCGCCGGTAATAATCAACGGCACGCGGCTGACTTTGCGGGCTTTTTCGGCATAATCAATAAAAAAGGCTTCACGTTGGCGCGTGCTGGATTTTTCAGACAGCATCTGCGGGCTTTCATAATTCCCGCCCGAAATTTCAATAAAATCAATGCCCAATTCCGATAATTTTTGCACCACTTGAATGCTTTCACTTTCATCAAATCCGCCTTTTTGGAAATCTGCCGAATTGAGTTTGATGCCGACCAAAAAATCCTTGCCGACATTGGCGCGAATGCCTTGATAAATTTTCAAAACAAAATTCATGCGGTTGGCCAAACTTCCGCCCCACTCGTCCTCACGGCGGTTGTGATGCGGCGACAAAAATTGGCTGATGAGATAACCGTGTGCCGCATGAATTTGTACACCTGAAAAGCCGGCCTGCTCCGCCAATTGGGCGGTGCGGACAAAAGATTGCACCAACGCTTCGATTTCATCGCTTTTTAAAGCACGGGGCGGATTGATGAAACCGTCCATCCCGACCAACGGTACGGCACTTGGCGCAACCGGCTCATGATTCACCGCTTTTGGCGATTGTTTGCCGGCATGATTAATCTGCATGATGATGAGCGTGTCGTTTTGCTTACCTGCCTGAGCCCAACGTTGCAACACGGCCATACTGCGTTCATCGCTCAATACCACATCCTTAATCGAACCTTTACCGTTTTCGGCCACCATCACATTGCCAGTAACCAAAACACCTGCTCCGCCCTTCGCCCAAGTGTGATAGAGATGCACCAATTGTGGCGTGGGTTGGCTGTTTTGCGCGAGTTGTTCTTCCATCGCGGATTTGAAGAAACGGTTTTTGGCAGTCATGCCGTTGGGAAAAGTAAATGGTTGGAACAGCATTTTTTACCTTACGTTTATATGTTTAAAAATTTAAACATATTATACAAACTATAAACAATAAGTCAATAACGTGTGTTTAGCTTGCAGGCCGTCTGAAAATCAACCTGCCCGAGCAGGACAATAAAACTTCAACACATCCACCAATACCCCCATTTTCTCCACTTCATCTTTCATCGCCAGCGCATAAAACCGCTCTTTCCCGGTCTGCCTGACACTCACGGCATTGGCAGCCAGCATGATTTTAAGATGATGGGAAACCGCAGGGCGTGAAAGATGCAGGTTTTCGGTGAGTTGGTTCACGTTCATTTCACCGTTTTCCAGCAGCAATTTCAAAATCAAATGGCGGTTTTCATCCGACAAAACGGTGAAAATCGGAATACATTCTTTTAGAAGTTGCATGGCTTCTGCTTGAGAAACAGGTATCTGGTCGGTCATTTTAGTCAATACGTTTAAGAATATAGACGGATTATAAAGCCATAGAAATCAAGGTTCAACAATTAAGGCTTTGGATTACGTCGTTTTTTCAGACGGCCTGATATTACAATAAAGGCCGTCTGAAAGTTTGACTTCACTTTCAGACGGCCTTTTAATCATTTTCAAAACATCACTAATAATGTGGCGGAATCTCATCGCGCAAACTGTATGCCTCGCGCTCGCCGTTCGCACCTTTGTCCTGCATTTTCTGATACAGCACCCGCATTTGCGCTTGCTGCAAATCCAGCGTTTGCTGCATTTTGGCGATGGTATCACTCAAGCTGGCAATCAGATCGTCTTGCAAGGCCGTCTGAATTTCCAGCTCGGTGATACGGTTTTCCAAATCCTCCATCACAACACCATGGCGGCAATCCAGCCGGCAATCATCAGCGGGATGTTGTAGTGGATAAAGGTCGGCACCACAGAATCGCGGATGTGATCGTGTTGGCCGTCCACGTTCAAACCCATGGTCGGGCCAAGCGTGGAATCGGATGCGGGCGAACCGGCATCACCCAGCGCACCGGCGGTACCAATCAAGGCGATGGTTGCCAGCGGTGAGAAGCCCAAGCTCATGCACAGCGGCACATAAATCGCGGAAATAATCGGCAAGGTCGAAAACGACGAACCAATGCCCATGGTCACCAGCAAGCCGACCACCAACATGGCAAACGCGGCCATGCCTTTGCTACCGCCGAATGCGGCCATGCTGCCGTCAACCAGCGGTTGAATGTCGCCGGTGGCTTTCATTACGGCTGCGAAACCTTGTGCGGCAATCATCACGAAACCAATCATCGCCATCATTTTAATGCCCGCGCCGAACACATCATTGGCATCGCTGCGTTTCACCACGCCCAAGGTCATGAATACGGCAAAGCCCAACATCGCGCCCAGCAGCAAGGCATCGTTGTAAATCAACTGAATGGCGAAACACACGGCAATCGCCACGGCCGCCACCAAACTGCGGTAAGACGACGGCTCAGGCTGTTTGGTGCTGGCATCGTTATTGTCGGTATCGATTTGGCTGTTTTGATACACACGCGGTTTGCGGTAGTGGATAAACGCCAACACCAAGCCGCTGACCATGCCCAAAGCCGGAATCGCCATTGCCTGAATCACGCTCAAACCATCGGTGTTCAAACCGGCAGATTTAATATTGCTCAACAAGATCTCGTTCAAGAAAATCGCGCCGAAACCATACGGCAGGAACATATACGTCGTCACCAAACCAAAGGTAATCACACAAGCCACCAAACGGCGGTCGACTTGCAAGCGGTTAAACACCAGCAACAGCGGCGGCACAATCATCGGAATGAAGGCAATGTGAATCGGCACCACGTTTTGGCTCATGATGCCCATTACCAGCAACACCATCAGCAAGATCCATTTAACCGAGCTGCCGCTGCGGTTGACCTGATCCGGCACGCCGCCGTTATTCAGTTTGCGCACCACTGCGCCGGCCAATTGCTGCGGCAAGCCCGAATGGGTAATCGCCATCGCAAACGCGCCCAACATGGCATACGACAGCGCAATTTTCGCACCACCGGCCAAACCGTTTTGGAACACGGTAATAATGCCCTCTTGCGACACCGCACCGGCCGCATCTTTCAAATCGGCCAGCGGCATACCGGCAATCAAACCGCCGATAAACGCGCCAATCACCAAACTCAGCACCACGTGCACCCTGGCCAGCGACAACGCCAGCATCACCACTACTGCAATTACAACGGCATTCATGCCTTTTCTCCGTTTTGTTGTAAAGAAACAGCTTCTTGATGGAACATCAAAAAGAAAACGGTATCATAACATAAATTTACATCGGCATAACATACACGGCAACAAAATGCCAAGCAAAACAAAGGCCGTCTGAAATTTCAGACGGCCTTTGTGTTTAACAACTCATCAGGTGACCAAACCATCAATCCCAATCGCGGTGATGGCGGCGGTGTTTGGCATATTTTTTGTGTTTTTTATGCTTTTTGTTGGATACTTTGTCATGGCGGTAGCCACGGTTTTCTTTTTGATCCATTTTTTTGTTGTGGTAGGCATAAGCATTACCGGCCAAACCACCGGCTGCAGCACCCAGCAACATGCTTTGGCCATCGCCACCCAAAGCACCGGTCAATGCGGCACCGGCCACTGCACCAACCACCGTGGCTTTGGTTTGATTCGATGTGCCGCGTGCGTGTACGGCGGTACTCGGCAAAATCAATGCCGCCGACATCAATGCCACGGCACAGTATTTTTTGTATGAAGTCATATTAGGCCTCCTTCTGCTCGGTCATTTTTTTATCATACATACGATAGTGAATGTATGCGTATTATGACCATTTCTAGCCGATTCGTTCTTATGGATTCGGCAAAAGCAGGTAAGCCTCGGTAAACCTTGTTAATCGGAAATATTCACCTGATGTGACTTTCAGACGGCCTGAGACCTTTGCAAAATCCCTATCTTTGGCACATTTCTTCGTTATGCGCTGCTCAAAAGCTTGCCTATCTTAATGATATGTCTGCACTTTCTGCGCGGCTACAACTTTGAACTGTACTCAAATCTAAGGATTTTGCAAAGGTCTCAGTCTGTCTTGATTTTATGCCGTCTGAAATCATTGCGACCATTGGCCTAAGGTAATGCGGTCAAGTCCGGCCAAATCTTGCAAAGTGTTCACTCCCACAAACCCATTCTCCATCAAAATTTCCCGCGCCGCCAAGCCTTGATTGTAGCCGTGTTCCAACAGCAGCCAGCCGCCTTGTTTCAAATATTGCGGCGCACCAGCGGCCAATTCGCGGATGCAGCTGAGGCCGTCTGAAAAATCGGTTAAAGCTGTTTGTGGCTCAAAACGCAAATCGCCCTGCTGCAAATGCTCGTCTTCCGCTTCGATATAAGGCGGATTCGACACAATCACACCATAGCTGCGCGGTTCAGACGGCCTGTCCACGTTAAACCACGAACCTAAGGCAAATTCTACTGCCGCACCCAAATGTTGCGCATTGCTTTGTGCGGTTTGTAATGCGCCGCTACTGATGTCGGAAGCGCGCACCTTAGCATCCGGCCGCTCCAACGCAATGGTAACGGCAATCGCACCGCTGCCGGTGCCCAAATCCCACACCTTGCCGCCTTGCGGTAAACGCGCCATCACCGCTTCAACCAAATGCTCGGTTTCGGGGCGTGGAATCAAGACATGTGGGTTGACCGCAAACATGCGGCCGTAAAATTCGCGTTCGCCCAAAATATAGGCCATCGGCTCACCGTTCAGACGGCGTTGCGCCACCGCATCCAATTTTGCTGCGGTTTCAGACGGCATTTCGGCATCGCCTTGCGTAATCAACTGCACACGCGAATAGCCGGTGATGTCTTGCAGCAACATCCGCGCTTCGTTTTTCGGCAGCGCAGATTGGCGCAACCATTGCTCTAAAGTCATTTCAGACGGCCTTGTCATTGAAGTGCTGCCATTATATCAGCGTCAATCTTCACCTGCAGATACTAACCCAGATATTTGATCTCCCAATACAATAATCAGCATGTGAGAAAGCCATCTGAATATTCAGATGGCTTTCTCACATATAGAAAATATTACTCGTCGACTTTGGTTTCCAAGCCGCCGATCGGACCGGAATCCGGCACAATCTCTTCTTCATCCAATTTGCGCGCTTCGATTTCTTCGTCAGACAATGGCTCTTCGGCATAACGCACTACATTGTCCACCGAATCTTCAATTACCAATTCACGCTCCAGCGCTTCCATCTCGGCAGCAGAAGAGACATCGAAAGTGCTGTCTTGGTTGTTTGGGGTATTCGTGCTCATGGTTTTCTCCTTATTTGAATGAAAATATTTTTTACAACGTGTCTTCATCGTAACAGAAAAACCGTTACCAGCCGTCTGAAAATGTATTTTTTGGTAAATATAAAGGCCGTCTGAAAATTTACTTTCAGACGGCCTATCACTCAAATTTCACTTCCCCCAACGGTCAGCCCCGCATCAATACGCAAGGTCGGTTGCCCTACGCCGACGGGCACGCTTTGGCCGTCTTTGCCGCACACGCCCACGCCGCTGTCGAGCGCGGTGTCGTTGCCGGCCATGGAAACGTGTTTCAACACTTCCGCGCCGCTGCCGATGATGGTCGCGCCTTTGACCGGATATTGCAGTTTGCCATTTTCAATCCACCATGCTTCTGATGCGGAAAACACGAATTTGCCGCTGGTGATGTCAACTTGGCCACCGCCGAAGTTGACGGCGTAAATGCCTTTGTCCACCGAGGCGATGATTTCTTGCGGGTCGTAGGCGCCGTTTTCCATAAAGGTGTTGGTCATACGCGGCATGGGGGCGGAAGCATAGCTCTCGCGGCGGCCGTTGCCGGTCACCGGTACGCCCATCAGGCGCGCGTTGGTTTCGTCTTGCATGTAGCCGACCAAAATGCCGTCTTCAATCAACACGGTGCGGCGGGTTTCGTTGCCTTCGTCGTCAATATTCAGCGAGCCACGGCGGTCGGCGATATCGCCCTGATCGACCACAGTAACGCCTTTGGCGGCTACTTGGTCACCGATGCGGCCGGTAAACACGCTGGTTTCTTTGCGGTTGAAGTCGCCTTCCAAACCGTGACCCACGGCTTCATGCAGCAATATGCCCGGCCAGCCGTTGCCCAACACCACGGTCATTTCACCGGCAGGTGCAGGGCGTGACTCAAGATTGGTTAAGGCTTGTTTCACGGCAGAATCGACAAATTTCTGCACCAATTGTTCATCAAAATAAGCCAAATCATAACGGCCGCCCCCACCGGCACTGCCCTGCTCGCGGCGGTCACCCTGCTTGGCAATCACGCTCACATTCAGCCGCACCATCGGGCGGATATCGGCGGCGTGTTTGCCGTCCAAACGTGCAAGGTAAATCATGTCGTGTTCGCAGGTCAAACCGGCCATTACTTGCACAATGCGCGGGTCGGCGGCTTTGGCTAATGCCTCGACTTTGTTCAGCAAGGCAACTTTGGCAGCAGAATCCAAGCTGGCAATCGGATCGATCACGGCATGCACCGGTTTGCCGTATACCGCGCTAGGTACTTTAATGCTTTGTTCGCGCCCCGCCGCACCAATCACGCGCACGGCTTGGGCGGAACGGTTAATCGAATCGATGTTGAGGCTGTCGGCATAGGCAAAAGCGGTTTTGTCGCCCGATACGGCACGCACGCCGACACCTTGGTCAATCTGAAAACTGCCTGATTTCACCATGCCTTCTTCCAAATGCCAGCTTTCATAGGCCGTGCGCTGGCAGTAGATATCGGCATAATCGACATGATGCGCGCCAATCAGACTCAGGCTTTTAGCCAACAATTCCGGTGAAAGTTGATTGGCTTCGAGCAAATCACGTTGTACTTGAGAATAGGTTTGCTGCATGGTTTTCAGACGGCCTTTTCAAAAAAGTGTAATCAAAAGAGTGGTGTGGAATTATACGGTATTTGCACAGGCT
Organism: Neisseria sp. CCUG17229; assembly: GCF_047839235.1. Lineage (NCBI taxonomy): Bacteria > Pseudomonadati > Pseudomonadota > Betaproteobacteria > Neisseriales > Neisseriaceae > Neisseria > Neisseria sp. CCUG17229. The sequence goes on along the minus strand of NZ_CP181247.1, from coordinate 310,679 downwards.
TGGGCATGCTGATTGCTTGCTGCTATGCCGGTTTTTGTGTTTGCATATCTGAGAGAGCAAATTTTATTTTTATCAAATTCAATTATTTATCAGAAAATTTCCCGATAAATTCACTTTGTTATTGATAATAGTTATTATTAACGTATAATAAAACTTACTCGGCAGCGTCCTGCACCGAGCCATTAAACGACAGAATGACCCCTTTTTAATTTTTCCTTAAACTTTGCTTCGTCGGCCAATCTCCCTGTTGCCCGACATCTTCATCGGAGTGTGCGTATACGACATATCGATTGTTCCCTTTATCAGATACTCAAAACCGAAAAACAGCAAACCCGTTGCATATGCAACGGGTTTGCTGTTGATGCGCCATGCGAAATTCAATGGCCTAAAAAAGATATTCGGATATCTCCCTATGTTTTATATCGTTTTAACATGAAACAAGACGATGACATTAGGTATACTCCATAAAAGTACGATGATTTATTCTTGCGATATCCAGTTAAGTAAGCCGTAAATGACAAGATTATCAACAATTCTCACCGTATGCTCTGAAACAAATGTTTCCGGCAAAGCCTGCACCACTTTGGCCGCCCCACCGCCGGTAATAATAACGTCAACCGCTTTTTCCATACCAACTTTTTGTTTCAGACGGCCGTGCATCATCATCAACGCACCACAGACAGCGTCCATCATACCGCTGGCCAAAGCATTCGACGTGGTCGTCGGGAACGGATATACCTTTCCGATTGGGCGGTTGAGATTAGCGGTTTTCAGTGCCATCGCTTCTTTCATGAGATGAAAGCCGGGCATAATCGTACCACCGAGATAATGATTGTCGTCAGTCAGTGTATCAGTGGTGACTGCTGTCCCGCAACTCACCACCACGCAGGCATTTTGGCTGAATCGGCGGCTGCCCAAGGCGTTGAACCAACGGTCGGAACCGTGTTCCGCCGGATTGCGGTAATGATTGCGCACACCCAAACCTTGCGCCATTGATGGCAACCATTCGACCGGCTGGGACAATTGTTCTGCCACCAAGGCTTTTTTGGTTTCGCCACACACAGCGCAGCCGACCACTTTTACCAGGCCGTCTGAACGCTCGCGCCATTCTTCACCCAAGCGGCTCAAATCGCGGTAAGGTGCGCGACTCACTTCACTGAATGCGCCATTTTCCACCCATGCCCATTTCAGTTGGCTGTTGCCACCGTCAAGCAGCAAATAGCGCTCGTTGCGCACAATGGTTTGCGGCACAGGATTATCGTTCGGGCGCAAACTGATTTCGCCGCTGACGATGGTTTTCTCACCTGCGACAGTTGCCAAACGCAATGCGCCCTGTTCGTTCACACCCGATACCGTACCCTCATGCAGCACCACACCGTCTTGCAACAACATCACCGGACGATTGTGGTCGCGGTTGGCAGCCTGATATTCGCCCAACATTGCACCAAAACCGCTTTTTGCAAAAGCTTCAAACGCGCTGTTTAACTCAGCCAGCAAGGCGCTCATTAATTGATTTACCGTCGCACCGCGTTGTGAGGCCGTCTGAAACAAAGCCTGCACCGAAGCGGCATTTTCTACTTCTTTAGGCAACACAAAATTCACACCGATGCCAACCACCGCCACCGTTTGGCCGCCATTGCGCACGGTTTCAATCAAAATGCCGCCGAGCTTGTCGCGCCCGACCACCAAATCATTCGGCCATTTGATTTGTGTATTCAAACCCAATTTTGCCAACGCACGATTACAGGCCAACGCTGCCACCAAGGCCAACGCGCCCAATTCGTGCTGCGGCTTATCAAACGCCCAGCCAAAGCTGAACATCAGGCATTCGCCCAAACGGTGCTGCCAACTGCGCCCTTGTCGTCCACGCCCTTTACTTTGAACATGCGCCACGCACAAGGCTTTGTGTGCTTTTTTCGCCGACTCGCGCGCCAAAGCCAAAATTTCGTCGTTGCTGGAAACGCATTCATTTTTCAAGACCGTCTGAAAACCATACACCTGCGCCAAACGCTGCAAGGCTTCGGCTTCAAACACCGCCAAACGCCGTACTAGCCGCCATTGCCCATCGTGTTGACGCAACAAACCGCGGATATGCGGCGGCATTTGCTGCCAAAATCCGTTGAGCTGTTGCGGCTTCACACCGGCCAAACGGCTCAATTGCGAGACATGCTGCGGCAGGCCGTCTGAAAGCGCCGCCAATACCTGCCAATGCTGAGGCTTCATGCTGCTCATTTATCGGCTGCCTCTGCGGCGCGGATTTTCGCCAGCGTTTGCGTGGTGGATGTCTGGTGCAAAAACGGAATCGAATACACCTTGCCGCCACGTGCCAAGGTTTCTTGCGAACCGACAATTTTATCGACTGTCCAATCCCCGCCTTTGACCAAAATATCCGGTTTGACCAACTCAATCAAAGCCGCCGGTGTGTCATCATCAAACCACGTCACCACGTCCACACTGGCCAACGCGGCCGCTACCGCCGCACGGTTTTCCAAGGGATTAATCGGGCGATCGTCCCCCTTACCTTGACGGCGCACGGAATCATCGGTGTTCAAGGCCAAAATCATCGCTGCGCCGGTCGCACGTGCCTGCGCCAAATAGGTGACATGGCCGCGATGCAAAATATCAAAACAGCCGTTGGTAAACACCAGTGGACGCGGCAATGCAGCCAAGCGTTCGGCAAGCGCTTCGGGCGGGCAGATTTTTTGTTCAAAATCGGGGAAAGGCCATTCGGACATAATGCGTTCCATTGTTTCATTCAGATTAAAGCTATGATACCGAAGTGCCGTCAAAAGGCAAAGCAAAAGGCCGTCTGAACAGGTTTCAGACGGCCTTTGCGTGTGATTTTGTGAATTTAATGTGACAAATATAGTCGTTTAAAATAAAAATAATACAGCGTTACCAGCGCCCTTATGTACCAGTGTACACGGCGGCCGCTGTCGACTTATCTTAATTTCCATTTTAAACGGCTATAAAAAAACCTGCTTATTAAAAGCAGGTTTTTTTATTTTTGGTCGGGGCGGTGGGATTCGAACTCACGACCCTCTGCTCCCAAAGCAGATGCGCTAACCAGGCTGCGCTACGCCCCGAAATAAATGGGGTGGCTAATGGGGCTCGAACCCACGACAACCGGAATCACAATCCGGGGCTCTACCAACTGAGCTATAGCCACCGTAAACTTTTGGCACGCCCGACAGGAATCGAACCTGTAACCCCCGACTTAGAAGGTCGGTGCTCTATCCGGTTGAGCTACGGGCGCTCATGCCGTTACGTGCTGAATTTGGTGTGGTCGGGGCGGTGGGATTCGAACTCACGACCCTCTGCTCCCAAAGCAGATGCGCTAACCAGGCTGCGCTACGCCCCGACTTGAAGAACTGAACTATACTGATTTTCGAAAATCACGTCAACCTTTATAATTAACATTTTTTTAAAATTGTTTTTATCTGTTTATTTTTATTTAGAATTTAATTCATAACGCTCTTATTTATTTCCCATAAACGTTCAGACCATCCGATCATAACTTCCACAAAACTGATAATAACAATGTAAAAAGCGGTTTAAAAATGAGATAATTACCTGGTTTCCCATTTTACCTTCCCTGACAACTAGAGAGTGAACATGACTGCTCAATTAATCAATGGCAAAGAAGTTTCCCAACAACGCTTGGCGGCAGTCGCCCAAGCTGTCGAACAACGCACCGCTGCCGGCTTGCGCACCCCTTGTCTGGCCGTGGTCCTGGTCGGTGACGATCCGGCCAGCGCGGTTTATGTGCGCAACAAAAAAACTGCCTGCCAAAAATCAGGCATTGCGTCTTTGTCTTACGAACTACCTACCGAAACCACGCAAGACGAATTACTGAAGCTAGTGGACGAATTAAACGCCAATCCCGAAGTAGACGGCATTTTGGTGCAACTGCCTTTGCCGAAACACATCGACAGCCAAGCCGTGCTGGAACGCATTTTGCCACACAAAGACGTGGATGGCTTCCACCCGTACAACGTCGGTCGTTTGGTTGTCAAAATGCCGCTGATGCGTCCATGCACACCCAAGGGTGTAATGACGCTTCTTGAAACCTACGGTGTTGACCCGAAAGGAAAAAAAGCCGTGATTGTAGGCGCTTCCAATATTGTCGGCCGCCCGCAGGCATTGGAATTACTGCTCTCCCGCGCTACTGTAACCATTTGTCACAGCGCCACAGAAAACTTGGCTGAAGAAGTGGCCCAAGCCGATATTTTGGTGGTTGGCGTCGGCATCCCGAATTTTGTTAAAGGTGAGTGGGTCAAACCGGGCGCCGTGGTCATCGACGTCGGCATCAACCGCTTGGAAGATGGCAGCTTGTGTGGCGATGTGGAATTTGATGTTGCCAAAGAACGCGCAGCCATGATTACCCCGGTTCCCGGCGGTGTCGGCCCAATGACCATTGCCACGCTTTTGGAAAACACTTTACACGCCGCCCAATTGCATGATTAAAGATTGAACCACTCAATTTTGAATAACCGGTTCATCATATGAAAAGGCCGTCTGAAAGATTTTGGTAACCCTTTCGGACGGCCTTTGATTTGTTACTGTCTTAGTTTAGAAGAAGATTTCACGCCAAGACAAGCGGCGGATACCGCAGATTCGGCCTTCGATATCCAAATCTCTCAACTGGCTACCCGGTGTTGAATTGGAGATTAAGAGCTTGCGCACGGCTTCGCGACTGAAACATGTGTTGTTTGGAATCTCGCTATTGGCTGCTTTTAATGGTTGATCCGTACCGGTCTCACCGCTATCGCCATCACGCGTTACCGGTGAATCATTCAGCTTAGTTTGGTCAACATAAGTAAAGCTGGTCATGCCTTGCATGCTGATGCCGTTGGCGTATTTTGAGAATGCCACATTGTTGTCCATATGGAATTTCAAACGCGCACTACGCTGGTTCAGCGCACCGCCATTTTCCGCGTTCACACCCAAAATCTTACTGGCGCTTTCGGTTTTGGTTTCGGTTTTTTCCGGAATACAAATATCACCTTGCGGCTCGGTCTTAATCGTTACCTTATTATAGCTGCGCGTTGACAATACGGCCGTCTGAAGAATCATGGTCGGCTTCACGACCACGCGTTCGCCATTGGCATCCAAATTAAAGAACCAGCCTTTTTGTATGTTTTCATCCACTCGATTGTTGGTCAAAAATACTTGGCCATTCTCATTCACACTCATGGTTTGTTGCAATAAATCAGCTTGTTGTGCAACGTCTGACCGTACAGCACTGGTATCAGGCGCATCCGGCAATTTATCGAAAATGCCATACACTGCCTGCTGATTTTTGTTTTCCAAATCGCTTTCGTAAATGTCGCTACCGGTACCAAAAATCACCACATAGCTGCCGCTACCGCGACGGGAAATCGCCGGTGCGGAAGTAATCGGCTGACTAGGATTGCCTGCGAAAATACGGGTCACCGTCCAAGCAGACGGCGTGGTGCCTCGCAAATCGAAACGGTACATATTGCCGCCATAATCACCCGCGTAAGCCACATCGACGATACCGTCAAAATCGGTATCAACTAATGTAGGCGATGACAAACCGCCTACGCCACCTGGCACTTCGATTTTTCTGATTTCCGCACCGGCAGCCTGACCATTCGCCTCACCGCTACCTGCTTCTTGACCCAGCATCTCATAAACATAAAGCGCGGTTTCGCTGGCATCATTACCATCTGCATCAGTCAAATTGCGATAACCGCTGGATAAGAAGCCTGCGTAGCGCACATTTTCAGTGGTGCTGACTTTATCCACGCCACGCCGCACAGAAATACGGCCGATTTGCGGCGTACCAATGGTGTAACCCAACTTATTGTTTTCACCTTTTACGGTTTCAAACAACGGCACATCCGACAACCAATTCGATTCACCAGCATTCAAAGCCAATGCAGAACCGCTATGACGATTCACACCACCAATATTCAATGCATACGCACCACGTCCGCCTTGACCCATGGCACCAAACATAAACACTTGCTGCCCTTTAGATTCCGCTGAATTTGGCGTACGCCGCAAAGTTATGCCGCCATTTACCAGATAACGGTGTGGCACAGTAGCCGAGCCATATTGCTCATGCGCCACATCTTTCAAGAATTTGCCCATCACAGACGGATGACCGTCATCTCCCTCACGCTCCATGGCCGCAGGAATATAGCTGAGTTTCAACTCATAAGGATGTACACCATCGATACGTTGGAACATATGCACCATACCGTCATTGGCAGCGGTAACCATAAACTCCTGACGGCCGCCCACGCTGTCGCCCACCATATTTACTGCACTGCCCTGAATATCGCCCAAATCGCGTTTACCATCTTCACGGATACGGTATGCCTGACTGTATTGGCGGCTTTGCGCCATTTGATTCAAGACAATATCATTGCTTAAACGTACCGTCCAAGGAAGCAGCACATTCTTCCATTCCAACTGATCGGCAGAGGTCGCGCTACTGATATTAAAGTCGGCGTTAGACATCTGGTTATCGGCCAGATTTTGTACCCACATAACAGCCTTACCATTATTAATTATGGTTTTTCGGTTGGAAAATGCGGGCTCGGCTACATTGCCATTAACCGCTCCATCCTCACCCAATTGATAAAACCTCAACCGGCTGCTCCATGAACATTTATCCAATTCAACCACCACCGCCATATCAGGCAAAGCGATGCGACTGGTGACCGCCGGCCTGACGGCTTCAGGATAAATTGCAAACCCAAATCCTTCCCATGCCCATAAAACACACACTACACCCAGAAAAAGTTTATTGACCGCCATTTTTTACCCAAAATACTGCTTCTCATTTTCATTGATCTCTTCATAAAGGCATACCGCCACAGCTTGCCACTACTGTTGCCGTATATTTTAACGCCTTCCACCTAAATTTTGAGCAATTTCCCCTCTCATTGCCTGCATCGCAAGCCAACAGCCAAAATCAATCCGCTATTTATTTGCTTTTTTCTGCACCGACCGCTTTTAGGCTTGAACCAAACCACATTTTCGCTTAAAATGCAGTGCTTCTACGGCATAAACCGATATGCCTGAAAAAGCACGTAACACAATATTCCCAATATTGTGTGGCGTGTTTTTTTTTAACCATATTTTAAAGGCCGTCTGACACACATTTATCTTTTCAGACGGCCTCATATCAAAACATTTCCATTCAGCAAGACAGGACTTCATCATGACAACTCCAGCACTTCTGGTTCTCGCCGACGGCAGCGTGTTTCACGGTACCTCAATCGGCTTTGACGGCTCGACTTCCGGCGAAGTGGTGTTCAACACTTCCATGACCGGCTATCAAGAAATTCTGACCGACCCGTCATACTGCAAACAAATCGTCACGCTGACTTACCCGCACATCGGCAACACCGGCACCAACGGCGAAGATGTAGAAAGCCGCAATGTGTACGCGGCCGGTCTGATTATCCGCGACCTGCCTTTGCAACACAGCAACTTCCGTGCCGATGAAAGCCTGCAAGAATACTTGGTGCGCAACCAAACCGTGGCCATTGCCGATATCGACACCCGCCGCCTAACCCGCATTTTGCGTGACAAAGGTGCGCAAGCCGGTGCGATTTTGACCGGTGCCGATGCGACCGAAGAAAAAGCACAAGAATTGATTGCTGCGTTCGGCAGCATGGTGGGCAAAGATTTGGCCAAAGAAGTGACCTGCGCGGAAACCTACGAATGGACGGAAGGCGAATGGAAGCTGGGTCAAGGTTTTGTTACCCCTGAAAAACAGCCTTATCATGTGGTTGCCTACGATTTCGGCGTGAAAACCAATATCCTGCGCATGCTGGCCGAACGCGGCTGCCGCCTGACTGTCGTTCCGGCGCAAACCCCGGCAGCAGATGTGTTGGCCATGAATCCGGACGGCGTGTTCTTATCCAACGGCCCGGGCGACCCTGAGCCTTGCGACTACGCCATCAAAGCGATTCAAGAGATTTTGACCAGCAAAAAACCGGTATTCGGCATTTGCTTAGGTCACCAATTATTGGGCTTGGCGGTGGGCGGCAAAACCCGCAAAATGCCGTTTGGCCACCACGGCGCCAACCATCCGGTGCAAAACTTGGAAAACGGCCGCGTGATGATTACCAGCCAAAACCACGGTTTTGAAGTGGACGCAGACACGCTGCCTGAAAATGTGAAAGTAACCCACCGCTCATTGTTTGACGGCTCGTTGCAAGGCATTGAATTGACCGACCAAGTGGCATTCAGCTTCCAAGGCCACCCAGAAGCCAGCCCGGGCCCGCACGATGTGGCTTATCTGTTTGATAAATTTATCGACAGCCTAAAAGCAGCAAAAGCATAATGCTGCAGATTCAGACGGCCTCTTATGGGATAAACAAGGCCGTCTGAACAATAACCATTCCACCTCAAAATAATATTAAAACCATACTGATGGCTGCTTCACGCGTGTATTCAAAGGCCGGCTGAAAAACCTTGATTGTTTCAGACGGCATGTTCATCAAGAGGAAAAATGAACATCAAAGCCCTACTCGCAAAAAAAGACATCGAATTCAGTCTGCGCCGCTACGGCATTGACGCGCTGAACTTTATGGCACTCGGCCTGTTCGGCTCGCTGATTATCGGCCTGATTTTAAAAACCGTCGGCGGCTGGACAAACCTACCTTGGCTGGTCGACATCGGCGGCCAAGCACAAGCCGGCATGGGGGCGGCCATCGGTGTGGGCGTGGCTTATGCCCTGAAAGCCCCGCCGCTGGTCTTATTCGCCAGCACCATCATCGGCCTGGCCGGTGCGGCATTAGGCGGGCCTGTCGGCTGCTTTATCGCAGTTGCCATCGGCACCGAAATCGGCAAACTGGTGAGCAAAACCACACCGATTGACATCATCGCCACGCCTGCCGCTACCTTAATCAGCGGCATGGCTGCCGCCCAGTTTGTCGGCCCCATCATCGCCACCGCCATGACCCAAACCGGCGCGCTGATTATGTGGGCAGTCGAATTGCAACCCGTGTTGATGGGCATCATTGTTGCTGTGTTGATGGGCATGATTCTGACCCTGCCCATTTCCAGCGCCGCTGTCGCCATCGCCCTGTCACTCAGCGGCTTGGCGGCCGGCGCAGCCACCGTCGGCTGCTGCGCGCAAATGGTCGGTTTCGCCGTGATGGGTTTTAAAGAAAACCGCTGGTCAGGCTTACTCAGCCAAGGCTTAGGCACCAGCATGCTGCAAATGCCCAATATCGTGAAAAACCCGCTGATTTGGCTGCCGCCCACACTCAGCGGCGCGATTTTAGGCCCGGTCGCCACCGTCGGCTTTCAAATGACCAACATCCCCAGCGGCGCAGGCATGGGCACCAGCGGCTTAGTCGGCCAAGTCGGCACCATCAACGCCATGGGAAACGCCCCGACCGTGTGGCTGGGTATTGCGCTGCTGCATTTTGTCTTGCCCGCAGTGTTGACGCTGGTGATTGCCGCGTTTATGCGTAAAAAGGGCTGGATTAAGGATGGGGATTTGAAATTGGATGTTTGAAGTTTCAGACGGCCTGATAGCAAATCTTAACCACAACCGAATCATCGTATTTTGCAGCCAAGCAAGAAATTATTAACAATTTTGATATTTAATTTAAAGTTCATCTCAGAATTTATAAGGAAGTAGACACCATGCCCAAACGTACCGACCTAAAATCCATCTTAATCATTGGCGCCGGCCCGATTGTGATCGGCCAAGCCTGCGAATTTGACTATTCGGGCGCTCAAGCCTGTAAAGCCTTGAGTGAAGAAGGCTATAAAGTCATTCTGGTAAACTCGAATCCGGCCACCATCATGACCGACCCTGAAATGGCTGATGTGACCTACATCGAGCCGATTACTTGGCAAACGGTAGAAAAAATCATCGCCAAAGAGCGTCCTGACGCGGTATTGCCGACCATGGGCGGCCAAACGGCGCTGAACTGTGCGCTGGATTTGGCGCGCAACGGTGTACTGGCGAAATACAATGTCGAATTGATTGGCGCGACTGAAGATGCCATCGACAAAGCCGAAGACCGCGGCCGCTTTAAAGAAGCGATGGCGAAAATTGGTCTGCATTGCCCGAAATCTTTCGTTTGCCACACCATGAACGAAGCCTTGGCGGCGCAAGAGCAAGTCGGCTTTCCAACGCTGATTCGCCCTTCGTTTACCATGGGCGGTTCGGGCGGCGGCATTGCGTATAACCGTGATGAATTTTTGGCGATTTGCGAACGCGGTTTCGACGCGTCCCCTACCCACGAATTGTTGATTGAGCAATCGGTACTTGGCTGGAAAGAGTACGAGATGGAAGTAGTGCGTGACAAAAACGACAACTGCATCATCATCTGCTCGATTGAAAACTTCGACCCGATGGGCGTGCACACCGGCGACTCCATCACCGTTGCCCCTGCGCAAACGCTGACCGACAAAGAATACCAAATCATGCGTAATGCTTCTTTGGCAGTGTTGCGCGAAATCGGTGTGGACACCGGCGGCTCTAACGTTCAATTCGCCATCAACCCTGAAAACGGCGAGATGATCGTGATTGAGATGAACCCGCGCGTATCGCGTTCGTCTGCCTTGGCTTCTAAAGCCACCGGCTTCCCGATTGCCAAAGTAGCGGCGAAATTGGCTGTGGGCTTTACCTTGGACGAATTGCAAAACGACATCACCGGCGGCCGCACGCCTGCGTCGTTTGAGCCGTCTATCGACTATGTGATTACCAAAATCCCGCGTTTTGCCTTTGAAAAATTCCCAGCCGCCGACGACCGCCTGACCACACAAATGAAATCGGTGGGCGAAGTGATGGCCATGGGTCGCACCATTCAAGAATCGTTCCAAAAAGCCTTGCGTGGCTTGGAAACCGGCTTGTGCGGCTTTAATCCGCGCTCGACCGACAAATCAGAAATCCGCCGCGAATTGGCCAACCCGGGCCCTGAGCGTATGCTGTTTGTGGCCGATGCCTTCCGTGCCGGTTTCAGCAAAGAAGAAGTGTTCGACATCTGCGCCATCGACCCTTGGTTCTTGGCACAAATCGAAGACTTGGTGCAAGAAGAGCAAAAAGTTTCAGACGGCCAATTAACTGATTTGGACTACGCGGCTTTACGCCGTCTGAAACGCAAAGGTTTCTCCGACAAGCGCTTGGCGCAATTGCTGAACATCAGCGAAAAAGAAGTGCGCGAACACCGCTACGCCTTGAACCTGCATCCGGTATACAAACGTGTCGACACCTGTGCGGCCGAGTTCGCCACCGACACCGCTTACCTGTATTCAACTTACGAAGAAGAATGCGAAGCGCGCCCGAGCGACCGCAAAAAAGTGATGATTCTCGGCGGCGGCCCGAACCGCATCGGCCAAGGCATCGAGTTCGACTACTGCTGCGTACACGCTGCCCTGTCGCTGCGCGAATCCGGTTTTGAAACCATCATGGTCAACTGTAACCCTGAAACCGTTTCGACCGACTTCGACACCAGCGACCGCCTGTATTTCGAGCCGCTGACCCTGGAGGACGTGCTGGAAATCGTGCGCAAAGAAAACCCTTGGGGCGTGATTGTGCATTACGGCGGCCAAACCCCGCTGAAACTGGCCAACGCCTTGGTGGAAAACGGCGTAAACATCATCGGCACATCCGCCGACAGCATTGACGCTGCCGAAGACCGCGAACGCTTCCAAAAAGTGCTCAACGACTTAGGCTTGCGCCAACCGCCTAACCGCATTGCCCACAACGAAGAAGAAGCCCTTGTGTTGGCAGAAGAAATCGGCTATCCGCTGGTGGTGCGCCCGTCTTACGTATTGGGCGGCCGCGCCATGCAGGTGGTGCATACCCAAGAGCAATTGAAAACCTATATGCGCGAAGCGGTGCAAGTTTCCGAAGACAGCCCGGTATTGCTCGACTTCTTCTTGAACAACGCCATTGAAGTCGATGTCGACTGCGTTTCAGACGGCACCGACGTCGTGATCGGCGGCATCATGCAACACGTCGAACAAGCCGGCATCCACTCGGGCGACTCAGGCTGCTCATTGCCGCCATACTCGCTGAGCCAAGAGATTCAAGACGAAATCCGCCGCCAAACCGTCGCCATGGCCAAAGCCTTGGACGTAAAAGGCCTGATGAACGTGCAATTTGCCGTGCAAGATGATGTCGTGTTCGTATTGGAAGTGAATCCACGCGCTTCACGTACCGTGCCGTTTGTGTCGAAAGCCACTTCCGTGCCGTTGGCCAAAGTCGGCGCACGCGCCATGGCCGGCATCAGTCTGAAAGAGCAAGGCGTTGAAAAAGAAGTGATTCCGGATTTCTACGCCGTGAAAGAAGCCGTGTTCCCGTTCATCAAATTCCCGGGCGTGGACACCATCTTAGGCCCTGAAATGCGCTCAACCGGCGAAGTAATGGGCGTAGGCGCCAGCTTCGGCGAAGCCTACTACAAAGCGCAATTGGGCGCAGGCGAACGCTTACCGGCCAGCGGCAAAGTCTTCTTGGCCGTACGCGACGAAGACAAACCGCTGCTGACCAAAACCGCGAAAAACTTCCAAGCCTTGGGCTACGAAATCGTCGCCACACGCGGCACCGCAGCCTACCTGAAAGAGCAAGGCATCGAAGTCGGCGTGGTGAACAAAGTGTTGGAAGGCCGTCCGCACATCGTTGACGCCATCAAAAACGATGAAATCGCCTTAGTGGTGAACACCGTCGCCAGCGATGCGCAATCGGTTGCCGACAGCCACAGCATCCGCCGCACCTCCCTGACCCAACGCGTGCCGCAATACACCACCATCGCCGGCGGCGAAGCCATGAGCGAAGGTGCAAAAAGCCGCGACCACTTGGGCGTGTACAGCGTGCAGGAATTACATGGCCGTCTGAAAAAATAAGGCAGTTGTGTGAATAGAAAGGCCGTCTGAAAGCGCATCTTGCGTTTTCAGACGGCCTTACATTCGCCTAACAAGTGCAATTTCCAATAACAGAAAAGGCCAGTATGCGGTAGTATACTGCCTTTCCTGACAAGAAAGATTGCAATATGGCCTACACACAACTGACCTCACACCAAAGATACTACATTTCCAGACATTACCGCAACCTACCCCTAAACCAAATCGCACAGAACATCGGTTGTCATCCCGCCACCGTCAGTCGGGAAATCAGACGGCATTCCGTCAACGGAACCTACTGTTACCGAAAAACACAACAGCAAAGCGAAGTTAAAAAGAAAAACAAAAAGCCAACCAAACTGACTACTGCCGTCAAACAGACTGTTAACAAACTGATTACCCAAAAATACAGCCCCGAACAAGTCTGCGGCTACCTGCTGAAACATCAACACATCAAACTGCACCACAGCACCCTTTACCGCTATCTCGCCAAAGACCGTCAAAACGGCGGCGACCTGTACACCCATCTGCGTATCGTTTCCAAACCCTACCGCAGAAAATACGGCAGCGGTGCATGGACAAAAGGCAGCGTACCGGACAGAACCGACATTGAACACAGACCTGTCATTGTCGATCAAAAAGAGCGGGTCGGCGATTTCGAGATGGACACCATTGTCGGTAAAGACCAAAAAAGCGGACTGGTGGTTGCTGTTGAAAGAAAAACCAAATTTGTCGTTATCCGCAAAATCAGCAATTTCAAAGCAGAAGATGTAGCCCGGGTAGTGATTCGGGCATTGAAGCCATTTAAAGATATCATTCAAACGATTACTTTGGATAACGGTAAAGAGTTTTACCGGCATAAAACCTTTGCCAAAGCCCTGGGTGCGGAAACTTACTTCTGCCGTCCATACCATTCTTGGGAAAAAGGCTTGGTGGAAAATACCAACGGGCTGATCAGACAATACTTCCCAAAGGGGACGGATTTTAGGAAACTGGGTGCTAAAAAGATTAAAGCGGTTGAGGAGGCCCTTAACCGCCGACCGAGAAAGACATTGGACTATGAGACACCGGGTGATCTGTTTTCAGCAGCCCTTGCCAATGGCATTTGAGCGTTGCACTTGAAATGCGAATGTAAGGAAACAAAACCAAAGCCAAATCGATTGGGATGATGTGGTTTTTGAAGTGGATTTGTTAAAATCACAAGAAATCAACTTGGACTATATTTTGGAATTGATTTTTGAACACAATAAAAAAATCAAAGACAAAAGCGCTTTGGTGGAAGAAATCCGCCGTACCATCCGCGCCAGTATCGGCAACCGCGCCAAAGAAACTTTGGTGGTGGATTTCATCAATGAAACCAATTTGGATGCCATCGAAGACAAGCCGTCTATTCTGGATGAATTTTACCAGTTCGCTCAAGGAAAACAGCAACAAGAAGCAGAGGCTCTGATTGAAGAGAATGGTTTGAATACCGAGGCGGCCAAGCGCTACCTGATGCTCTCACTCAAGCGCGAATATGCCAGCGAGAATGGTACGGATTTGAATAGTGTCTTACCCAAAATGAGCCCACTCAACCCCAACTATTTGACCGCCAAACAAAGTATTTTCCAAAAAATTGCTGATTTTGTGGAAAAATTCAAAGGTATTGGTGGTGTAGTGTAGATAGCTGGTCTATCGATTAAGAATAGAGAGGCCATCTGAAAGATTCATCTTTCAGACGGCCTTTTTGCTATAATTGCCGTTCCTACATCCAACCGCTTTAAAGATACCTCCATGCTGCCACCACGCCATGCCATCGAAACTTTTATCACTGAAAAAGCCCTGCCGGCCAGTATTGAGCGTGCGCGGGATTATCGGGCGGAATTGGTGGAAATAGATGGCAATCGGGCGACATTTCAATGCAAAGGTTCGTATAAGCAGACCTACCGGCAGATGGTTGAATTTAATGAAAGCAAACCGGTTAAGGTTTCATGCTCCTGCCCTTATCACAACGGCGGCATCTGCAAACATACGGTGGCGGCTTTGCGCCAATTGGCGGCGATGAGTGACGACGGTCAACCTGAAAAGAAAACCAAGCCGACTCGGTCTGCCAAGCCGAAAGAAACGCTGCTGCGTTATCCGCTCTTGGACGGTGGATTGGTCGATTTTCAAAGCATTTGGTCTGACTTTAGCCGTTTCAACAATTTTTCGTTTTATACCGCCGACTGCCGCATTATGGATTTTGAGCCGGGCAAATGGACGTTTGAAGCCAGTGATTGGCAGGGGACATTCCGTTCTACTTTAACAAGGCTGTCTGAACAAGAAGTCGGGCTTGCTTGCAACTGCACCCACAAAACCGCTAAACAATATTGCAGCCATATGGCAGCAATGGTCAGGCTGGCGGCGGAAAATCTGGGGGCGGAGTGTCTGCTGCCTGATTACCGCGAACGCTTTATTGCCGATGTGCTCAGCGATTACGGCATGACGCCGCAAGACGATTACGCTGAGTTTTTTGATTTTTCCATCGATGATGAAGGCTTTGTGATCCAACCGAAAGTGCCCGACTTGATGCCGCTGCACTTTTCGTTGGTTTCTCGCACCATACCGTCTGAAATTTCCGCTAAAACTGCTTTGCCGCCCAAAGCGGGTTTGGTGTTGGCATTGAATTTTGACGAAGGTGTTTTTCAAGAATTTGTGCTCTATTACGCCAACCTTAAGAAAAACGGTGAAATCTCGGCCAATTTAAAAGAGATCAGTGATGTAAATGCCGGCAGCGTCTTGTTTAACGGCATGTTGCCTGACGAAGCCAAAGACATCTGGTATACCCTGCAAGCCATGAATGAGCAGTATCTCGAGTTTGCTGAAGAGCAAAACGTTGATGCGCTCAGTAAAACAGTGGCGGCTTTCAACCGCTTTTTGCAAACCTTCCCGGATTTGCCGCTGTTTGCCGCCCAAGGCCCGTCTTATGCCCGCACCGGCAGCCTCAACCGCCTTTCCCCGATTACCGTTTCGCCCGAACCCGCCGGCCTGAGCTACCGTTTTAAAGAGGACGGCGCGCTATACCGCCTTGAGGGCAGGATTATACTCGGCGGCAAATCTGTCCGCCCCGGTTTGTTGGGCAAAGCGGTCAATCCTTTTTTCATTTATCGCGCCGATACGCTCACACGCTATCCCGATGCCAAAACTGCCGCCGACATCATGCGCTGTGTGGTGCATCCGAGCTTGGCCGTACTCAAACGCCATCCCGAAACCTTCCGTCGAAACATCATCGCACCCTTGGCAAAACATTACCCCATCACCAGCCGCGATTTTGTCACCCCTCCGAAAACGAAGCGCAAACAAACGGCAAATACGCCAAACGGTGCTGATTGCTCTTTTCAAAAACAGGTTTACGTCCGCGATTCAGACGGCCTCATCCGCTTCTCACCGGCCGCACAATATGACGAAACATTGATCGAACTACCGAGCCATGCCTTGCGCCTGCACATTCAAGACGGTAAATTCCACCGCCTTGAGCGCGATGAAGCGCAAGAGCAGGCATTTTTGCGTTTTTTTGAAGCCTTACATCCGGATTTTGCCCAAGTTTCAGACGGCCTATATCTGCTCACGCCCGAACAACTGACACAAGACTTTTGGTTCATCGACTTTGCCGACAGCTTAAAAAACCAAGGCATCGAGCTTTTGGGTGCCAAGGATTTGAAATCGTGGCGTTACAACCTCAATAAACCGCAAATCAGCATCCGCACCGAATCGGGCACGGATTGGTTCGACCTCAACATAGCCATCCGTTACGGCGAAGAAACCGTCAACCTGAAAGACATACACAAAGCCTTTGTCAACCGGCAAAATTTCGTCACACTTTCAGACGGCACCATCGGCATGCTGCCCGAAAGCTGGCTGGAACAGTTTGCGCCGTATTTTCAGGCAGGTGAAGTGAAAAAAGACAGCATCCGCCTGTCGCCCTACCAATTCGGCATCATCGACCAGCTCTATGAAAGTTTGGACGACAAGCCGGAATTTTTGCACACCTTATACCAACGCCGACAACGGCTGCAAAATTTGTCAGCCCAACCCGACGTACAACTTTCAGACGGCCTCAACGCCACCCTACGCCCCTATCAGCAACACGGTTTGAACTGGCTGGCTTTTCTGCATGCCAACGGCTTGGGCGGCTGCTTGGCCGATGATATGGGTTTGGGCAAAACGCTGCAAACCATCGCCTTTTTGCAATACCTCAAAACCACCCACACACCGGACAAACCCAGCCTGATTGTCGCCCCCACCAGCCTCACCTTCAACTGGCTGGCCGAAATCGAAAAATTCTGCCCGGGTTTGCGCGTATTGGATTACACCGGTGCAGGCCGTCTGAAAGATACCGCTTCATTTGACGGCTGCGATGTTGTGCTCACCACCTACGGCACACTGTTGCAAGACATCGAGCTGCTGCAAGGCTACCATTTCAGCTACCTGATTCTTGACGAAAGCCAAGCCATCAAAAACCCGCTGTCGCAACGCTACAAAGCCGCCCGCCTGATACAGGCCGACAACCGCCTGATTCTGAGCGGCACCCCCATCGAAAACAACACCTTCGATTTATACACGCAGCTCAATTTCCTCAATCCCGGCCTGCTCGGCAACCAAAGCCATTTCAAAAGCCGCTTTGCCGATGCCATCGACAAAAAACAAGACCAACAAGCCGCTGCCCTGCTGGCCAAAATGGTGCATCCTTTCATCTTGCGCCGCACCAAAAATCAGGTGGCACACGAATTGCCGCCCAAAACCGAAAGCGTGCTTTATTGCGAAATGGGCAAAGCGCAACGCAAAGCGTACGACCGTGTCAAAGAGCAATACCGCACTTATTTGCTGGACAAAATCGGTTCAGACGGCATCAACAAATCGCAAATGTATATTCTCGAAGGCCTGACCAAATTGCGCCAAATCTGCAACAGCCCCGCGCTTTTAGCAGATGCCGATTACGGCAGCGAATCGGTCAAGCTCGACACCTTGGTAGAACACATCAAAGACAAAACCGGACAACACAAAATCCTCGTGTTCTCCAGCTTCGTCAAAATGCTTGCCCTGATCGAAGGCCGTCTGAACGCAGAAAACATCGCCTACGAATACCTCGACGGCCAAACACGCAACCGTCAGCAAAAAGTCGACCGCTTCCAAAACAACGCCGACATCCGCGTATTCCTCATCAGCACCAAAGCGGGCGGCACCGGACTGAACCTCACCGAAGCCGATTACGTGTTCATCGTCGACCCGTGGTGGAACCCGGCGGTAGAAAACCAAGCCATCGACCGCTGCTACCGCATCGGCCAAACCAAACAAGTCATGGCCTACCGCCTCATCTGCCGCGATAGCGTCGAAGAAAAAATCCTCGCCTTACAGCAGAAAAAACAAGGTATTGCCGACAGCTTGATCAGCGTCGACAACGAGAAAAAATCGTTTGATTTGGATGAAGTGAAAAACTTGTTTGAATAGGCAGGAAAAAACAAACAGGCCGTCTGAAAGTTTATCTTTCAGACGGCCTGTTTGCTTCACTAAAGACGTTTAAAACCCAAAAAGCTGGCAAGGATTCGCACTTAAAATTTGTACACGTTCATCTTCATTTTGCACGATTTCATGGAACAATTGCCAATTCTCAGCATAGCCGGTTTCATGTTCATGCTGGGTATGCGGCCAATCGCTGCCCCATACGATTCGGGTTAACATTCCTTGAGCTTTCAACATGTCATAAATTTTCTTGCCTCGCTCGACTGCCTGCCCTGAAGGAGCCAAACGATATAAACCCGACAATTTAATCCAATGATATTCTGGGTCAAGCAAAGCAATAAACTGCTGGAATACTTCGCCATCTAGATCTTGCTCGTATGCCGGTCTGCCCAAATGATCAATAACCACATTTACACCGTATTGTTTCAGTGCCGGCAGCAATGCCAACAGATAATCCGGCGGGCAATGCAATTCAACATGCCAGCCCAATGATTTTAAATTTTTTGCCAGTACTTGCCATTGGGGCGTACTCACATCAGGTATGTCTTTTCCAAAGAGGTTTAATCGAATTCCTCGGGCACCCTGCTGGTGATATTGCTGTAAATCTTCCGCAGAAATATCAGGATCAACCACAATCACTGCTTTTAAACGGCCTTTCGATTCAGCAACAGCTTGCAGCATCACGCTGTTGTCTGTACCGTAGAAACTCGGCTGGATTAAAACCCCGTATTGAAATTGATGCGCATCGAGCAATTCTAAAAATGCTTCGACCGAAGCCGTATAAGACGGCGTGTAGCGGGCATTTTCAACAAAATGATCATGTTGACTAAAAACATGGGCATGGGTATCAACGTTATACATGTTTTTTCCTTTATTAGATTATGAATTGAGCCAAAACCACAGCAATCAGCGCGGCAACCAGACCAATCGGAATAGCACGGAACAGCAAACTATTGAGTAACTTGTTTTTATCGATTCCTTCCGGCGCAGAACCTAAAATCAGACTGCCTCCTGAAGAGAATGGTGAAATTGCCGTTGCTTGTGCGCCCACCACAACCGCGGTAAACAGCAGCGCAGGTTCCAAACCGGAATGGATTGCAATGGCAGGAATAATCGGAAATAAAGTCGGCGCAACCACACCCAGTGTGCTGGAGAAAACCGACATGATTGCGCCAATGCAGCACAACACCACGGGAATGAGCCAAAAAGCCACATTACCCGAAACCCAACCTGAAAATGCCTCAATCACGCCTGCTTTAACACCGATACCAATCAGCATGCCCATACCGCAAATCATCAATAAGGTATTCCATGGCACCAATGCAATCACCTTTTTCTCATCTGCCAACTTCATAGCCATGCTGATTAAAGTGAAGAGAATAGCCAAAAAGCCGATGTCCATTTTCTTATTCATTGCAGCAATCCACTCATTTTGCGGCAGCAGCAAATGCAAAATTGGGAACAACAATACAATCGTCATCAGGATAACAATCAGGTAAATTGACTGCTTTTGTTTCAAATCAAACGGCTCCGGTTTTTCCGCATCAATTTGAATGGTAGAAGATCTGCGGTTCCACAAAGAATAAGCACCCAACACTACGATAGGAACTAAAAAAGTTACTGCAAAAATCGAAGTTGCATAATTAAAGGCAGTTTCTTTTGGCATGCCTGTACCTTCTAATAAACCCCTAAAAATAATACCGCTTTGCGAGGTCATGAAATTGGCACCGGCCAATGCACCATAGTTCACAGCCATACTGCCAACGACCAAATTCATTTTGGTTTTCTGACAAAGTAACAGGGTCAGCGGCGCCATAAATGCCAGTACGGTGTAAAATCCCGCACCTAGACCCGCAATAATGGTCGCTGCTGCGAATACGGCCAATGGCAAAATATTCGGAAAATTACGGCATTGATAAAGCAGATGTCCGGCCAATTTTTCCAAAGCGCCATTGGCCAATGCCACGTTGTAGAACAAGCTGACCGACAAAATCACAAAAAAGATTTTGACCGGCCACATCTTCACCAAATCATTCGGTGACAAATCCATCATAAAGCAACCGATTAAATAGGTTGCGGCAATCGCATAAAACCCGATATTGATTTTGGTGATGTACCCTGCGGCAATCACGAATACAATCACCAACAAAATAAGCGCAATCATTTTAAACTGCTCCTTTATCTACCTCTTTGTGTTTTCTCATATTCATCTAGTCATATAGATGACTAGATGAATTGAATATTGTCAACTTGTGCTATATTTGTCAATCTATTTATTTTATTTGAATTTAATGCTAGAAAAATGAACCTCAATCAGAGTCAGCTTAGTAAATTACCTCGCTACGAACAAATACGCCATCTCATCCAAAAGCAATTGGCCGAGCAAAAATGGCAGATTGGTGAACCAATTCCAAGCGAACATATTTTGGCAGAAACTTACCAAGTATCGATTGGCACCATACGTAAAGCCATTGACCAATTGGTGCGGGATGGACTACTTACCAAAATTCAAGGCAAGGGCACATTTGTCAAATATCCGGACTTTAACAGCTCCCTCATCCGTTTTTTTCGTCACCGCAGCAAGACCGGCGAACCGATTATTCCGACAGGCCATATAGAAAACATAACTGCCATCGATGGCCATACAGAAATCAACACCTATCTGCAGCGTGAACCCAATGCGCCGCTCATTTATATCGAGCGCACACGCCTTTTAGATGGGATGGTGATGGTCAGCGAAAAAATATGGTTGCCCTTTGAACCATTCCAATCTTTACTCAGCCTTGCACCTGAACAATTTGAAAATCTGCTGTATCCGCTCTATATCAACGTTTGCGGACAACTGATTCTTTCCGCACGAGAGCAACTGACTTTTTTGCCGCACTATTCTGATCCTTATCTGCAAACCCAAGCAGACGAACCGGTTATTAAAATCCGTCGCTTTGCCCAAGGCATGGATGGCACGGTATTGGAATATCGGGAATCCTACGGACGAGCACAAGATTTCTTCTATGAAACAGTGATTTCTTAAAACAGTCAGATTACAACGCACGATATAAACCATAAAATGCCCCAACAATACAAAAAGGCCGTCTGAAAGCTAAATCTTTCAGACGGCCTTTTCATGATTTAATCATCACGTTAACACATACACTCACAAATCCAAAACCAACCGCTCCGATCGTGCGCGTGAGCAACACGGAGTGAAGATTTTCCCTTCGGCGTGTTCTTCTTCGGTAAGGAACTGGTCGCGGTGCAGCGCTTCGCCTTCGATTAGGTTGGTCAGGCAGGTGCCGCAGATGCCTTCTTCGCAGGAAACAGGCACGAAATAACCTGCTTCTTCCAGCACTTGCGTGATGCTTTTGTCGGCGGGTACGTCAATCACGGCGCCGTCGCTGGCAATTTGGATTTGAAACGGGCGGTTTGCCGATTCGTCCACAGGAGCGGCTTGGAACAATTCGCGGTGCAGGTTTTCAGACGGCCAGCCTTTTTCTGAGGCCGTCTGAAATACGGCATCCATAAAAC
The DNA here is from genome assembly GCF_047839235.1 of Neisseria sp. CCUG17229. Classification (NCBI taxonomy): domain Bacteria; kingdom Pseudomonadati; phylum Pseudomonadota; class Betaproteobacteria; order Neisseriales; family Neisseriaceae; genus Neisseria; species Neisseria sp. CCUG17229. The sequence goes on along the minus strand of NZ_CP181247.1, from coordinate 288,827 downwards.
CCAATGGGCCGCAGGTGTAAAGATGCAGGCCTTCGGCCGGCGCTTCGACCATGCGTTGCAACAATTCGGGCGAGGTGCGCGGGCTTTGGCACACCAGCTCGACTTTATCGGCCACATCGGCTTGTTGCAGGCGCTCGGCGAAAATGGCGTCGGCTTCGTCGCGGCAGAAGTAATACAGCTTCACGTCTATGCCCTGCTGCAACAAGGCATCAAACATGGCCATCAGCGGGGTAATGCCGATTCCGCCGGCAAACAGCAAGGCGCGTTGTTGGTTTTCAGCCAAAGGGAACAGGTTGCGCGGCTCGCTAATCTCAAGCGTATCGCCGACTTGAATCTGCTCGTGGATATACTGCGAGCCGCCGCGTGAGGCTTCGTCGCGCAATACAGCAATGCGGTATTGGTTGTCCGTCATCGGGTATTGGCAAAGTGAATACTGGCGGATGAGGCCGTTACCGAGATTCAGGTCGATGTGTGCGCCAGCGGTGTAATCGGGCAAGCTGCTGCCTGCTTCGGGCTGCAGGGTAATCAGCTTGACTTTGCTGCCACAGCTGCGGACTTCGGTCACGTGCGCTTTCATGATTCGGCTCCGGCGGTTTGAGCCGCTTGTTCGGCTTGGATTTTTTTGTCGATAATCTTACGCGCTTGCACGCCGCCGGAATCGATGTTCAGCATCAGCAAACGGCGCTCGGGTTGCTCGCTCAGGTTTTGCTGCTGCTTCTCCAGCATTTCCAAGTCTTCGCTGAAAATCTTGCCTTGGCCTTCGCGGATTTGGCGCGTGGTTTCTTCGTCTTGCGCGTTGAAATGGCGCGCCATGCCCCAGAAATACCAATGCGAGGTATCGGTTTCCGGCGTGATGAAATCGACCACGATGCTGGATACTTTGTGTTCTTCCGGTGCGTGATAACCGCCATGCCCTGCTTCGGCTACGCCTACTTCGATGTGCACGTTGCTCGGCAGGTGGAAATGGCAGCGCTGCCAGCGGTCAACCAATTGCGTTTCGTCCAAACCTTTGGAACTCATACACGATTGCCAGAAAGGCGGCGCGTAAATGTTTTCCATATTGCGCTCAAGCGTCACCACATCGCCTTTTACGGTGGTTTTTAGCGGCGTTTCGTCGATTTCTTTCTGACCGATGCTGCTGGCGTGTACATAGGTTTCGTGGGTCAAATCCATCAGGTTATCGATCATCAGGCGATAATCGGCTTTGATGTGATACAGGCCGCCGCCATACGCCCATTCGTCGCTTTCCGCCCATTCCAAATAAGGCAGCAATGATTCGTCGGCGCTTTCTTTGTCGCCCGCCCAAAACCAGATAAAGCCGTATTTTTCAACCACGGCATACGGGCGGATACACGGGAAACTTTGCACGCGCTGCATAGGCATGGCTTGCGGTTTGCCTTTACAGTCGAGCTCTAAGCCGTGGTAACCGCAGACCAAATTGCCGTCGCGCACAAAACCCAACGACAATGGCGCGCCACGATGCGGGCAAAAGTCTTCCACAGCGGCAATGCCGTCTTTGCCGCGGAACAATACGATTTTTTCATTGCAGATGGTGCGGCCCAGCGGCTTCTCGCCGACTTCTTCGCTGCGTGCGGCAACATACCAGGCATTGCGGATAAAGGTAGGGGTGGTGGTCATGATGGCTCCTTTGTGTTTTGATTTTTCTGTTTTTTTATTGGTTTATGGCAGGCCGTCTGAAACGTTCAGACGGCCTGTTGTTTCTCTTTGGGAAAAATTTAATCGACAAGTACGAGCGCTGTCAACAAAATTGTATCCAAAATTTTAAAATTTACCATTTGATTAAAAATCATAAATTTTAATTTTAATTAAATCATATAGTTAATTTTATAATCGGAATTTCAAAAACAATACCCAGAAACAATCATTGATTTTTGTATCCAATTTCGCTATTGTTTTTTTCATCGGCTTTATCGGCGGCAAGCCTTTGAATCCGACACAAAAAAACAATATTTTCTTGAGGAGAGAAACCATGAATGCCGCAACACTCAAGCAGCAAATCGACCAAAAGCCCATGAATGCTTTTCAATGGTCGGTGGTTGCCATCTGTATCTGTCTTAACGTCATCGACGGCTTTGATGTCTTAGTGATGGCGTTTACCGCATCGGCGGTGGCCAAAGAATGGGGGCTGTCTGGCTCGGAAATCGGCTTATTGTTAAGCGCTGGCCTGTTCGGCATGGCGGCCGGCTCGCTGACGCTCGCGCCGCAAGCCGATAAATTCGGCCGCAAACCGGTGATTTTGTTGTCGCTGGTGGTGGTGTCGGTCGGCATGATTTTAAGCAGCTTCAGCACTTCCGCTTTGGAGTTGGGCGTTTTGCGCTTTATCACCGGCTTAGGTATCGGCGGCATTTTGGCCAGCAGCAACGTGTTGACCAGCGAGTTTTCATCCGCCAAATGGCGCAGCCTGACCATCAGCCTGCAATCGGCGGGCTACGGCATCGGCGCAACCGGTGGTGGTTTGGTGTCGATGTATCTGATTAAAACCTACGGCTGGCAATCGGTTTTCCTGTTCGGCGGCCTGCTTTCTACTGCCTTTATTTTCGTGGTGTTGCTGCGTCTGCCCGAATCATTGGAATTTCTGCTGTCGCAACAGCCCAAAGCCGCTTTAGCCAAAGCACAAAAACTCACCGCCAAACTCAGTTTGCCGCGTCTTGATGTGCTGCCGCCCAAACCACAATTAAGCCAACAAGCCCCTTCCGGCTTCGGCAGCCTGTTTGGCGAGGGCAAAACCATGCCGACGCTGATGATTTGGGCGGCGTTTTTCTTGGTGATGTTCGCGTTTTACTGCATTTTGAGCTGGGCACCGAAGCTCTTGACCGGCGCCGGCATGACTGCCGAACAAGGCATCAGCGTCGGTATTTGGATGAATATCGGCTCGATGTTCGGTGCGGTGTTAATCGGCTTCTTGGGCACACGTTTCAACATCAAAACTGTGCATGCCGTGTTCCTGCTGCTCACCGCGCTGCTGACGCTTACCTTTGCCCAAAGCTTGTCGCAGCTCACTTTGGCCATGGCTTTGGCGTTTTTTCTCGGCAGCTTTGCCAACGGCTCGGTGGCCGGTTTGTACGCTGTGGCACCGACACTTTACGAATCCGCCAACCGCGCCCGCGGCGTCGGTACCGCCATTACGCTCGGCCGCGTCGGCAGCATTGTATCGCCGATGATTATCGGTTTCCTGCTCGATGCCGGTTGGCAGCCGGTGAGCTTGTTCTACCTGAATGCGGTGGTGTTTGCCTTGGCGATTTTGGCAGTATTAAAACTGAGAAAACTCAAGCCGGTTTGATATAATCGCGTATCGTTCAGGCCGTCTGAAACAGCAGACGAAACCGTTTTATCACCGTTTCGTTTCGGCCTTTCAGACGGCCTATTTAATGGATACTCATCATGAAGAAAAAAATCTATTTATTGTGCGGTTTATTGTGTGATGCCACGGTTTGGCAACACCAAGCCGCCGCCCTTGCACCCTATTTTGATGTGGAAACGTTCAGCTTTCAGGGTTTTGACAGTTTGACGGCGATGGCAGAACACGTTTTGGTGCAAGGTTCGGATTCGTTTATTCTGGCCGGACATTCCATGGGTGCACGCGTGGCCTTGGAAATCTGCCGCTTGGCACCGCAACGCGTGGAAAAACTGATTTTGCTCGACACCGGTATCCATCCGCTGAAAGCAGGCGAAACCGAAAAGCGCGCGGCCTTAGTGCAAGCTGCCGAAGAAAACGGCATGCCGCGCTTAATCGAGCATTGGCTGCTGCCGATGCTGGCCGAACATCACCGCACGCAGCCGGAAATGGTGCAGCCACTGGCAGAGATGGTGTTGCGCTTTACGCCTGAAGATTTTGCCAAGCAGATCCACGCGCTGGTTCACCGCCCTGATGCGGCTGCGGTGTTGCGTCAGATTCGTTGCCCGTTGCTGCTGGGCGTTGGTGAATTGGATGCGTGGAGCCCGGTCGCGCAGCACACCGCCATGCAGGAAATCGCACCGCATGCCGAATTGGTCGTGTTCCCACAAGCCGGTCATATGGCGCCTTTTGAAACGCCGCACAACGTCAGCCAAAGTTTGCTGCAATGGCTGTTGCCGGATAGTCAGGCCGTCTGAAAAAGGAAATACTATGGAACACAACCATCAGGTTTTGGTGCGCTTGCGTGAAATGATTGCCGATGGCGAACTCAAACCGGGCGAGCGCATCACCGAGATTCCGACCGCGGAAAAGCTCGGCGTGTCGCGCTTGCCGGTGCGCATGGCTTTGCAGATTTTGGAGCAGGAAGGCTTGGTCGAACGCCTGCCAAAACGCGGCTACACCGCCCGTAAAATCACTTCGGCAGATTTTCTCAATGCACTGGAAGTGCGCGGCGCATTGGAAGGTTTGGCGGCACGTCAGGCGGCGGAACTGGGGATGTCGTCTGAAACCGTTGCCCTGCTCGAGCAAGGTTTAGCCGAACTGGATGCAGTGTTCGAGCGCGATGTATTTGGTATTGAAGAAGTGGAAATTTATCAAAAATTCAATGTGTTGTTTCACGATGCGGTGATTGATGCTTCGCAAAATCCGGTCATTCGCCTGGCCTTGGCGAAAATCGAAAGCCTGCCGTTTTCATCAATTCAATCGCTGGTCATCGACCGGCGCGAAATGCCGCGCGAGAAAAAACGCCTGCTCTATGCCCACTTGCAGCACCATGCCATTTTGCGCGCACTTTGCAGCCGCCAAAGCACACGGGCAGAAGCCTTGATGCGCGAACACGCGCAATCGCCGGTGTTGTTTACCGATTTACTCAACCGTTTTGAAAACCGCCCCGAATCACTGCATATTGTGCAGGAAAGCGATTAACAATAAGGCCGTCTGAAAATGATTCTTTCAGACGGCCTTATGTATTCCAATCAAACTTTAAGCCAACGGTGCCAACAGTTTATCAAAAGCTTCTTCAAACTGTTTCAAACCGTCTTCCTGCAAACGGGTAGCCAAGGCTTCCAAATCGACGCCGAGTTTTTCCGCTTCGGCCAGTTGTGCCAAGGCTTCGTCGGTATTGTCGGTCAGCGTGGCTTTGGCCGTGCCGTGATCAACAAAGGCTTTCAGCGTGGCATCCGGCACAGTATTCACTGTGTGCGCGCCAATCAGGCTATCAACGTATAAAGTATCCGGATAGTCAGGATTTTTCACGCCGGTCGAAGCCCACAATAATTGCACGCGGTTGGCTCCCTTGGCGGCCAATTCGGTAAATTCGGCGCTGCTGAAGAATTGTTCCCAATCTTGATAAGCGGCTTTGGCCAAGGCGATGGCGATTTTGCCTTTCAAATGGTCTGGCAAGGTCGCATCTAAAGCGGCATCCACACGCGAAATAAAGAAGCTGGCCACCACTTGAATATGGTCAACCGGCAAACCGGCCGCCACGCGTTTGGCGATGCCACGCTGGTAAGCAGCGTAAGCTTTCAGGGTTTGCGTACGCGAAAACAGCAAGGTCAGGTTAATTGACAGGCCGTCTGAAACCAATTGCTCCAACGCTTCCACACCGGCATCGGTGGTCGGCACTTTAATCATCACGTTTTTGCGACCGATGGCATCGTGTAAGCGTTTGGCTTCGGCCACGGTGCCGGCGGCGTCTTTTGCCAATTCCGGCGCCACTTCCAAGCTGACAAAACCGGTTTTGCCGCCGGTAGATTCGTGTTCGGCCAGCAACACATCACAAGCCGCCTGCACATCGGCAATCGCTAAGGTTTCATAACGCTCTTTCGGGCTCAAATCCTGCGCTTTTAAAGCGGCCACTTCATCGGCATACAATTCGTCGCCGGCAAAGGCTTTTTGGAAAATCGCCGGATTGGAAGTCACGCCGCACACGCCTTGCTTGGCCATTTCGGCCAATTCGCCGCTTTGCACCAGCGAGCGGGATAAGTTGTCCAACCAGATTTGTTGGCCTAATGCTTTAACGTCCGATAAAATAGTCATCTCTGAATCCTTTTTGTTGAGCGGGTTTATATTTATAGCAAAACCGATGGATTTTCACTATACCTTGATTTCCAGCCTTTGAACAGTATCACCCTTTGACGGACACAATGATGACAACGACCGAATCTTACTTACCTTGGGCGCGCGATGTGCTGCATATCGAAGCGGAAGCCTTGCACGAAATCGCCGATGAATTGGACGAACATTTTGTTCAGGCCGCCGAAGCCTTGCTGCATTGCCAAGGCCGCGTGGTGATTATGGGCATGGGCAAATCGGGTCACATCGCCCGCAAAATGGCCGCTACCATGGCCTCCACCGGCACACCGGCTTTTTTCGTCCATCCGGCGGAAGCGGCGCATGGCGATTTGGGCATGATTGTCGACGGCGACGTGGTGATGGCAGTGTCAAATTCAGGCGAAAGCGATGAAATTGCGGCGATTATTCCGGCCTTGAAACGCAAAAACGTGACCTTAATCTGCATCACCGCCCGCCCGACTTCGACCATGGCACGTCATGCCGACATCCACATTATGGCTTCGGTCTCCAAAGAAGCCTGCCCGCTCGGACTAGCGCCGACTTCCAGCACCACCGCCGTGATGGCGCTGGGCGATGCCTTGGCGATTGTGTTGCTGAAAGCGCGCGCGTTCACACCCGATGATTTCGCGCTCAGCCACCCTGCCGGCAGCTTGGGCAAACGTCTGCTGCTGCGCGTGGCCGACATTATGCACGGCGGCGACGAGCTGCCTGCAGTCGTGTGCGGCACTTTATTGAAAGACGCGATTGTGCGCATGAGCGAAAAAGGCTTGGGCATGTTGGCCGTGACCGATGATGAAGGCCGTCTGAAAGGCGTGTTCACCGATGGCGACTTACGCCGTCTATTCCAACAACGCGATGATTTCAAAGGCTTAACCGTCAACGACATCATGCACACCGAACCGAAAACCATCGCTGCCGACAAGCTCGCCACCGAAGCCTTGAAACATATGCAGACCAATCATGTGAACGGTCTTTTAGTGACCGATTCAGACGGCCTGTTAATCGGCGCGCTCAATATGCATGATTTGCTGATGGCGCGTATTGTGTAAGGCTGCAAAACTTTACCAACCGTTTATTCTCCCCAAAACGTTTCAGACGGCCTTTATGCTAGAATAGGCCGTCTGAACAAGGAATCCGCCATGCAGAGCTTATCCCCAGAATTGCAACAGCGCGCCGCCGCGATTAAATTATTGATTTTAGACGTGGACGGTGTATTGACCGACGGCCATATTTACATCCGCGACACTGGTGAAGAAATCAAATCTTTCCACACCCTCGACGGCCACGGCATCAAAATGCTGGCAGCCAGCGGCGTTCAGACGGCCATTATTACCGGCCGCGATGCGCCATCGATCGGCATCCGCGTGCAGCAATTGGGCATTGCCTACTATTTCAAAGGCATTCACGATAAGCGTGCGGCCTATGCCCAATTACGCGAACAAGCCGGCGTGGCGGAGCACGAATGCGCGTTTGTCGGCGATGATGTGGTCGATTTGCCGGTGATGGTGCGCTGCGGTTTGCCGGTAGCTGTGCCTGAAGCGCACTGGTTCACACGCGAACACGCGGCCTACATCACCCAACGCCCTGCCGGCAAAGGCGCGGTGCGCGAAGTGTGCGATTTGATTATGCAGGCGCAAGGCACCTTGCAACCTGCTTTGGACGAGTATATTAAATGAAAATAAGATGGCAATACGGTCTGGCCTTTCCTTTGATTCTGGCCGTCGCACTCGGCGGCCTGTCGGCTTGGCTCGGCCGCATCAGCGAGATTCAAACGGAAGAAGTGCAACTCAATCCCGATGAGCCGCAATATTGGATGGGTGGCATGGAAGGCAAGCGTTTTGACGAGGAAGGTAATTTGCAAGAGCATTTCACCGCTACCCAAGCATTCCAATTGCCCAACAGTAAAGACGTGCATTTCCGTATGCCTAAACTGGATGTACACCAGCAAGGCAAGCTGGCGTATCAAGTGGAAGGCAAAGAAGGCCTGTATAACACCGATACACGCGTTGCCGTGTTCCAAAAAGAAGTATTGCTGACCAAGCCGGCCGACGGCACCCACCCTGCCGGTACAGTCAAAACCGAATTTATTCATGTCGACACCCAAGCCCAGTTTGCCCAAACCGAGCATCCGGTTGAATTTGCCTACGGCCAGTCCCACGGCTCTTCAGTCGGCATGACGTACGACCACACCAAAGGTTTACTCAATTTCTCATCAAAAGTGAAAGCCACGATTTATGATGCCAAAAATCTTTAAAGCCGCCGCATTGTCTGCTCTGATGATCAGTGCGCCTGCTTTCGCGTTGCAAAGCGACAGCCGCCAACCGATTCAAATCGAAGCCGACCAAGGCTCGCTCGACCAAGCCAACCAAACCACCACTTTCAGCGGCAACGTCATCATCAAACAAGGCACGCTGAACATCAATGCCGCCAACGTGACCGTGTCGCGCAACGACAAAGGCGACCAGCTGATGAAAGCCAACGGCTCGCCCGTACGCTTCAGCCAGCAGCTTGACGGCAACAAAGGTACAGTCAACGGCCAAGGCAACCAAGTCGAATACGCTTCGGCCACCGGCTTAGTGAAACTCACCGGCAATGCCAAAGTGCAGCGCGGCGGCGATGTCGCCCAAGGCGCGGTGATTACCTACAACATGCGCACCGAAGTCTATACCATTCATGGCGGCTCGAAACAAGCCGGCGTGAAATCACCGGCCAAATCCGGCCGCGTGAGCGTGGTGATTCAACCGACTTCGACCAAATAATAAGCTGAGGCCGTCTGAATGATTGGTTGAACCAAGCTTTCAGACGGCCTATCCCACCTTGATTCCGTTTAAAGAACAGATTATGACTGCACCAGCCAGCCGCCTTGTCGCCCAAGGCCTGCAAAAAAGTTTCAAAAAACGCCAAGTCGTGAAAGATTTCTCGCTTGAAATCGAAAGCGGCGAAGTGGTCGGCCTGCTCGGCCCCAACGGCGCGGGCAAAACTACCAGTTTCTACATGATTGTCGGCCTGATTGCTGCCGATGGCGGCAGCGTCACGCTCGACGGCCAAGAATTGCGCCACCTGCCGATTCACGAACGCGCACGCTTGGGCGTGGGCTATCTGCCGCAAGAAGCGTCGATTTTCCGCAAAATGACGGTCGAGCAAAACATCCGCGCCATCTTAGAAATCAGCATGAAAGACAAAAGCGGCATCGATGGCGAAATCGACAAATTATTGGCCGATTTGAACATCGAGCGCCTGCGCCACAACCCTGCACCGTCTTTATCGGGCGGTGAACGCCGCCGCGTGGAAATCGCCCGTGTTTTGGCAATGAAACCGCGTTTTATTCTGCTGGACGAACCTTTCGCCGGTGTGGATCCCTTGGCCGTTATCGATATTCAAAAAATCATCGCCTTTCTCAAATCACGCGGCATCGGCGTGTTGATTACCGACCACAACGTGCGTGAAACCTTGAGCATTTGTGACCGCGCCTACATCATCAGCGAAGGCACGGTATTAGCTTCGGGCAAGCCGGACGACTTGGTCAACGACGAGAAAGTGCGTGCGGTTTACTTAGGCGAAAACTTCAAATACTGATCCGGCTGACGCATCACTTGTGTGTCCACTATCCAAAGAGGCCGTCTGAAAAACTGCGCATATAATGCAGCAGTTTTTCAGACGGCCTTCTGTATTCTGCTACCCATACACATACCGCCTAACAAACCGGCACAACAAACATCACGCCATTAATACGATCAAAAACCCAAGGCAGTCCAACACCTTAAGTAATGACTGTCATCACGCCGGCGAGATTTAGCTTGCCCGCACCGTTTATTTGCGTTACGCTATTTCTACAGACAGACAACAATACCGGCAGCAAAACGAAAGCCTGACCTCAAGCAACGAGAAAAGCATACGCAGTTAATAGGCGCAAAAGCTTGCAAACCGAATGTGGCGAATGCTTTTACACGTCCCAGATGATTAGCTGAACACAAGATTTTTATGTCCGCCGCCTTGGCGGATTGACTCACCGAAGGAGCTGTATTATGAACCTGAAAATTACCGGTCTGAATTTTGATGTTACCGAAGCGATTAAAAATTACGTATCTGAAAAACTGGAGCGCATCAACCGCCATGCTGCCAATGTGATTTCTGTGGCGATTACCCTTTCGGTTGAAAAAGTAAATCAGAAAGCCGAAGCCGACTTGCACTTGGCCGGTAAAGATTTGCACGTTGAAGCAGTAGAACAAGACATGTATGCCGCAATTGATGTGTTGATGGACAAATTGGATCGTGCTGTGTTGAAGCATAAAGAAAAAAGCAGCGATGCCCGTGCGCCACGTCCTGCCGATGTAGTTGGTGACGAACAAGAATAAATCCTGATAAAAAATGCCGTCTGAACAGCTTTCAGACGGCATTTTTCATAATTGGACCGGATAGCCCATCCGTTTCTGCCGCACAAATAAAAAAACCATTCAGCTGAATGGTTTTTTATCATTTTATGTTAGCGTTTACGGCCAAAAATCAGTGACAATACCGCCAAAATCAAAAAGCCGACAAATAAGATTTTTGCAATACCTGCAGCACTACCGGCAATACCGCCGAAACCTAAAACCGCAGCAATAATCGAAATCACAAAAAAGACGATTGCATAATGTAACATAAGAGTCTCCTCAACTTTGTTTATATTGAATTGATGCCGCATTCCGATTCGGGTTAACTGAATGCATGGTTCTACAATAACACAGTCATTTCTGATAATCCAACCCTCAAAGCCTATATTTCATAGCTTTACAAAGCATATTACACAAGACTACATTTCAATTTATTAATGTAATATTGAGAAAATAAGCCCGCCTGCCATCTTAACTTTTCTTACCATCCGACTTCTTGCTGCATAAATATAGGTTAAAGGTCATCTGAAAGAATCTCGATTCCCAGCACAAACAAACCTGCTCTGTTAAAATATGCGCATAGACATTCAGAGCCGATTGCGCGCTTGAATTTAGCGTAATCAGCCCAATTGTAAACCCCACCACATTCCATTCATACCGAGAGATTCATGAATATCCAAGAGATTCAGACTGCCCTGCAGGCAGTTGCCATTCCACACACACAACGCACGCTTGGCAGCGAAAATGCCGTCAAAAGCGTCAACCATGATTCAAACGGCCTGCACATTACGTTGCAATTCGGCTATCCCGTTTTGCACATCGGCAATGAATTGGCCAACCGTATTCAGGAAGCCATCATCGGCTTCACCGGCGATACCGGCATTCATTTGAGCATCGACACCGTGATCGGCACACACAAAGTGCAACCGGGTGTGGCCACCATCAAAGGTGTGAAAAACATCATCGCTGTCGGCTCCGGCAAAGGCGGCGTGGGCAAATCCACCACCACTGCCAACTTGGCCACCGCCATGGCACGCATGGGCGCACGCGTTGGCGTATTGGATGCCGATTTATACGGCCCGAGCCAACCAACCATGCTGGGCGTATCGGCCGGCAAACCGGATACCAAAAATGAAAAACTGGTGCCGATTACCACCGAAAGCGGCATTCAAGTGATGTCGATCGGCTTTCTGATGGATACCGACCAAGCCGTGATTTGGCGCGGCCCATTGTTGAGCCAAGCCTTGCAGCAATTATTGTTCCAAAGCGAATGGGACGATGTGGATTACCTGTTTATCGATTTGCCACCGGGCACCGGCGACATTCAATTAACCCTGTCGCAAAAAATTCCGGTAACCGGCGCCGTGGTCGTAACCACGCCGCAAGACATTGCCCTGATTGATGCGCGTAAAGCGGTGGATATGTTCAAGAAAGTGAATATCCCAATCTTCGGTGTGTTGGAAAACATGTCGGTACACATCTGCTCTAACTGCGGCCACAGCGAAGCGATTTTTGGCACCGAAGGCGGCAAAGACTTAGCAGGCCGTCTGAATGTGCCGTTGCTCGGCCAGCTGCCGCTCAGCCTGCCGGTGCGCGAAGCAATGGACAACGGCCAAGCAGCCGCGTTATTAGACAACCACGACGAAGTGGAAAAAATTTACACCGACGCTGCGTTCCAACTGGCTTTATCTATTGCCGATAAAGGCAAAGACTTCAGCAGCCGTTTCCCGAAAATTGTGGTGGAATAAAACCAGTCAGATTAAATAATCAAAAAGCCGTCTGAACATTTTTCAGACGGCTTTTTGATGGCTTAGATTTGGAAAGGCCGAAGCTTTTTACTTTGCCTGTAATAAAAAAGCCATCGAAAACGATGGCTTTTTTAATTTATCTGGTGGGTCGTGAAGGATTCGAACCTTCGACCAACGGATTAAAAGTCCGCTGCTCTACCGACTGAGCTAACGACCCGATAAGCTATGAATTATAGTAGCCTCTTTCTTAACTGTCAAGCTTTTTGTTCATTTTCTGATAGTCAGAATATACACCGGCCGCCCTTTTCAAAAACTCAGCTCGATCGGCGCTTTATCCCCAAACTTGGGCCATACATGAAACACTCTATAAAACCGCCCCCACAGACTCCACCGTCCACCGGCCGTCCTCAAACCGGAGCCGTGAAACAGTCGCATTATCCACACTTTGATATAATGTGGACCGTGGGTCAATCGATTTTAATATTCCGGTAATCGCCATACCGTGAGATACCAGCAACACCTTGCCTGCCTCAGGTGACTTCTGCCGCAAAATATCCAACCCTTGTTTCAAACGGCCCATGAACCGGGCTTCATTTTCCGCCAGCCCTAATGGATCCAACTCACTCACGGTCTCAGCCAGCATGTGGTATGTTCCGGTCCGGTAGGCCTCAAGCCATGCTTCTACCGATGGGAATCCGCGATGTTGTGCAATCAGAGCATGCACATTGTGCACCAAGTCACCTTCAAAACCACCAAAACAATATTCACGCACTTCTTCAATCACGCCCAAGGGTAAATCTGCTTGACCTTGCGCCTGTAAAATGATTTTGGCCGTGTCAGCCGCACGTGGGCTGACACTGCAAAATGCGGCATCAAAATGTACTTTGCCTTGCAATGCCCGCCCCAATACACGCGCTACTTCTTTTCCTTCCGGCAGCAATGGCGAATCACTCCATCCCTGCAGACGGCCGACGTGATTAAAAACTGTTTTGCCGTGACGCACTAAATACACTTCTAAAGCCATGTTTTATCCTTTCATTCTTTATTTGGCTGAATTTGATCACCGACGTTTCATCTGAAGCAAAGAGCCGTTCGATACATGATCAAAAAAGCTTGTCGCATCGATACCAACTCATTCGGTGCATATCGCTTGCTGCGGCACACGGCCGATTTGCCAATGCGCCACCGCCCAATCGAGTAAATCGCGCGGACGGTCAATTTGCGGCGCAGACGGCAGACTTAGATAAGCCGAAACCTGCCGTAACAATAACTCGACTTGCGAATCATCCAGCGCTGGCGCAAGTGTTTGTTTAGACCATTTTTGCCCCGATTGGTTCACCAAAAGCGGCAAATGTGCATAGCTCGTTTGCATAAACCCAAGAGAAGATTGCAAAAAAATTTGTCGCGGCGTGGACACCAGCAAATCCTGCCCGCGCACGATATGCGTGATGCCCTGCTCGGCATCGTCCACCACCACCGCCAATTGATACGCCCAAAAACCATCTGCCCGCAGCAGCACAAAATCGCCGATGTCGCTCGCCAAATTCTGCGCATAATGGCCGACAATCACATCATCAAAACCAATCACTTCATCCGGCACACGAATGCGCCAAGCCGGCGGCTTACCATTTTCAGACGGCCTGTGTTCAGGCACACGACAGCGGCCGTTGTACACAAAGCCATCCGCCCCCATGCCCGCCGCCGCCTGCCAATCCTTGCGGCTGCAATAACACGGATACACCAAACCCTTGTCTTTCAGACGGCCTAAAGCGTCTTCATATAAATGATGGCGGCGGCTTTGGTAGGCCACTTCGCCGTCCCACTCAAAGCCGAAAGCTTCCAGCGTGCGCAAAATATGGTCGGCTGCTCCAGCCATCTCGCGCGGCGGATCTAAATCTTCCATGCGCACCAGCCACTTGCCGCCGTGCGCGCGGGCATCGGCATACGAAGCCAGCGCCGTCAGCAGCGAGCCGATGTGCAGCAAACCCGTCGGGCTGGGGGCAAAACGTCCTACATACATAGCGCAAACCGTTCCATCTGATGATTAACCAAAGCGCTTGCACACCGAATCTTTCAGACGGCCTCAAGCATGTTCAAAAGCGATATTATAAGTCAAGCAATGCTATAATGCCGTCTGAAAAAACTGTAAAGCACCCACCATGCAAGCTGATTTTAACCGCCCTGTGTTGGCCATCGACACCAGCACTTCCTACCTCTCGCTCGCCCTGCGCCACCGCGATCAAACCCATGTGTATCATGAGGCGGTCGGCACCAAGCAATCCGAGCTGATTTTGCCGCAAATCGGCGTGTTGTTTGCCAAAGCGGGCATCAGCGCCGCCGATTTGGGCGCGATTGTGTATGCACAAGGCCCGGGTGCGTTCACCGGCTTGCGCATCGGCACCGGCGTGGCGCAAGGTTTGGCGACACCGTTTGCCACGCCTTTAATCGGCGTACCTTGCTTAGATGCCGTGGCCTACCAGCGCCCCGACCGCCCTTGCGTGTTGGCGGCCACCGATGCGCGCATGGGTGAAGTGTTTTACGCTTGGTTCGACACCGCCAACCACCGCCGCTTGAGCGACTACCAAGTCGGCAAATCCGCAGAAATCACCGCACCTGACGGCATGGTGTGTTCAGACGGCATCGGCAATGCGTTTACGCTGGCCGACCAACCGCCGTTTGACGGTGAGGCCGATATGCCGACCGCCGCCGATTACCTGAATCTTGCCGCGTCCGGCCGCTATCCGGCCACCGTTGCGGCGCAAGCCGAATTGCTGTATGTACGCAATAAAATTGCCCTGACAGCAAAAGAACAAGCTGAACGGAAAAGCCAAGCATGATTCGACCAGCAACTTCGGCAGATTGTGCTATTTTGGCAAAAATTGATGCACTCAGCAATCCGTCGCCATGGTCGGCCAAACAATTTGAATCGGCCATTGAAAGCCGCACGGAAACGGTTTTGGTGAACGAAACCGACGGCTGCATCAGCGGCTTTATCGTATGGCAAAGTGTGTGCGACGAATCGGAGCTGCACCTGATTGCCACCGCGCCCGAATTCCGCCGCCAAGGCATTGCCGCCGCCTTATTGACGCAATGGTTTCAGACGGCCTCTGCGCAACACATCACGCGTTTGTTTTTGGAAGTGCGCGACAGTAACCAAGCGGCGCAAACGCTTTACCGCAAATACGGTTTTGCCGAATGCGGCCGCCGCCGAGATTATTACTCCCTGCCCGATGGCCGCCGCGAAGATGCGGTGTTGATGGACAAGGCCGTCTGAAACGACGGCATATTTTGAAACGATTCCTATGTTAAGCAGCCGCTATTTACATTTGCACGAAGCGCTGGGATTGGGGCCGATGTGGCTCAATCAGCAAGCGCGCGTCAGGCCGTCTGAAACGGCCGGCGGCAACGTGCGTTCTGCGCCGAATGCCCGACCGCAAGCGGCTGCGCAACCAATTGCCGAAGCAGTGCGCTCGCTCTCACCTGCTGCCCATCACGCCCGCTTGGCTGCGGCGGCCTTGGTAAACGAAAAGAAACATGCGCCAATAGCGCCGCCCGCTACCACACCGGCACAACTGCGTGCCAATGTCGAAAACCCTGCCGAAAGCCCTACGGCTCAAGAAAACCAAACCCTTGTTTCAGACGGCCTACCGCCTTTACACATTGATGTAAGGCCGTCTGAAATCATGGTTGTCAGCATTTGTCCTTCTACGGAAGACAGCGCCGCCAATCAACTATTTAGCGGCAGCGTGGGCGTGTTACTCGACAATATGCTGGCCGCAATTAACTTGCAGCCGCAACAGGCGCACAAAACCTGCTGGGTAAAATCCGCCCCCATCAGCAACGCCAATCCGAGCGATACGCAAATTAAAGCGGCGGCTGATGAGTTGGCCAAAGAATTGGCGCAATCGCAAGCCAAAGCGGTATTGTTTTTGGGGCAGATTTTTGAACACGAAAACCAACGCGCGCTCATGCAAGCCGTGTGCGGCGAACGGCCTTATTTTGTGATTCCCCATCCGGCACGTTTATTGCGCCAAACCCATTTAAAAGCGCAGGCATGGGCGGAATTGAAAAAACTCAAACGCTTGTTACACGCTTAAATATAAAAAGGCCGTCTGAAATTCAGACGGCCTTTTCTATCACCAAAACGCTTGTATTTGCGTATTCTTTTGTTTATTTTTTAGTGGCATCAGCCATGTTGTGTGCCACGTTGGTCGCGCTCACAGTCAAACCTGACATACCGATTAATGAAGCGGCGGCCAATTTGATCAATTCTTTCATGCTTGTTTCCTTTCCTAGTGTCATCCTGCCGCATGTTGAGCGACGGCAGGGAATCTTCTTTTCTTGTCGAGTGTGGTTTGTGGGGTTCGCTTACGGTGAAGCGGATACGTTTTCAGATGAATGTTTAAAATATCATTATTTTTTAGCAGCGTCCGCCAAATTGCGGGCAACGATGGCAGCAGAAGCAGTCACACCGGCCATACCGATTAGAGACGCAGCAGCTAAAGTCATCAAGTGTTTCATGTAATTTATTTCCTTATTTAATTTAAATATGTTGTTTAACAACATTTCCTACTTCGACAAAACAGCACGCTTTGCCGACAGAACGAATCATACCGCTTTAATTATTAAAATTAACACTTTTTTCGTAAAGAAATAATCCGTAAATAGTGGTTTACGTTAATTTATATTATTTAATATTTAGTTTTGAAAATGACACCGATGTCTGCCTTAATGACACCGATGTCTTTATTACAGTGCGGTTACAAATTAACTTTCTGGATGGAAATTCACACCGATTCAGACGTTGTATTTATGTATCACTTTTGTGATAAATTAAATTTTATATTTAATTTCAAAAAGATATATTCAAATAAAATTCAGTGCAAACCATGTAATTTAGTAAAAACCAATAACAGCGATTGCCATTTGCTAAACATATATAAAGGCTGAGACCTTTGCAAAACTCGTTAATTTTCAGAAATCTTTAAACCGTCATTCCCGCGTAAGCGGGAATCCAGAACATAAAATTACTGAAATAATTAAATATTCCTGAAAACTATCAATCTGGATTCCCGCCTACGCGGGAATGACGGGCATAGTTTTCTTGGTTCAAATTGAGTTTTGCAAAAGTCTCAGGCCGTCTGAAAAGCAATTTGCTTTCAGACGGCCTGTTCAAATAGACAATACCTTTTCTCTACATCAACCCCAAGCTGCGCAAAATCACAATGCCTACCGCCGCGCTCAAGCCCGAGCCGAGTGTGGTGATGCTGGCGATATTGGCACAAGCCACATCGTTGCCGCCCATGGCTTTTACCATCGGATAAGCCGCGGCGGCCTGCGGCGTGGCGGTCATCAAAAACAAAATACCCAAAGCCATGCCCTGCAAACCGAATGCCACGCCAATACACACCGCAATCACCGGCGCCACCACCAAGCGCCCGATGCTGGCGACCATCGAAATATCGCCCAATTTGGCCAGTGAACGGAAATCAAACGCCGCACCCGCACAAATCAAGGCCAGCGGCACGGTCAAGTCTGCCACATATTCCACGCCTTTCATGATCGGTTTGGGCGGCATCACGTGCACCATCTGCAATACCGCCGCCGCCAAAATGCCGATAATCAGCGGATTGGTGAAGATTTTTTTCAGCATATCGCGGATTTTCAACCACAGCGAACCGTCCTGCCCGCGGCTCAGCGCAATCACCGCCAAAATATTAAACAGCAGCGTAATCGCCCCCGTGTACACCGCCCCCGCCGCAATGCCCGGCGCACCATATGCGTTCAACACATACGCCAAGCCCATCGCGCCCAAGTTGCCGCGAAACACGCCTTGCACGAACACACCTTTGTCGCGCACATCCGGCACCCACTTCCACGCATACAGCTCGGCCAACACAAAACACACCAGCGTCGCCGCCACCGCCGCCCCAAGCAACACCGCCTGTTCGCCCAAATGAATCTCGCCGTGCATCAGATTGTGAAACATCAGCAGTGGCAAGCCGAGATAAAACACCACTTTCGATGCTTGCGCGATAAACACGGTATCAATCAGCCCAAAGCGCCGAATCAACACGCCAATGCCGAGCAGCATCAGACTCGGCAGCGTCACGCCCATGGCAAACCCGACCGAGCTTAGAAAATCCTGCATGATGTTTCCAAAGAGAAAAAATGAAGACGGTCAATCATACACCATCTCAAGCGGGGCAGGCAGCAGAAAGGCCGTCTGAAAACTGTTGTTTCAGACGGCCTCAAGCTATTTTACTGCCGTTTGATTTTACGTTTGATGGTGCGAATATTCACCAACCCGAACACCGGCTTGGTCACCAACGCATGGTAGCCTTTTTCATCAATTCTCCCGTTTTTACACAGCACATCCAAGCAATCATCGCCGTCTTGCAGCTGGAAATCCATGGTTTCAAAACCGTTTTTCAGGTAAAACGCTTCACGTTTGAGCCGTTGGGCGTGATTGGGCGCGGCGGTGTTGTCCACCGTTTCGATGTCCAACACAATGGTTTTGCCCGCTTTTTCGGCTTCAATCAAAGCCAAAATCTTCGAGCCGTAGCCTTTGGAATGCTGCCGCTCGTCCACCGCCAGATACAGCACAAAAGTTGCCTGTTGATTGTTAATCAAATACACAAAACCGACAAATTCCCCCTCATCCAACACCGCCCAAAAATCAACATCAGGCCGCCAAGCCATGATGACCAGCAGCGCCACCGGAAACCGTGATTTTTCCGGAAACACAGCCTGATACAAACGCTTGAAATCGGCGAAATATGGCGAAAACGGGTGTATGCTTTGAATCGATAAACTCATGAATCTTGCTCCAAATTCGTCTCTACCACACTTTTCAGCGCCTGCAGCTCACTCAATAAAAAATCAATTCTGGCCTGCCCAAATGCCGCTACCGCCGAATTTTCCCGCGTTAACAATACGCCCACTATCGGCTCGGCAAACGCGCGGCCTTGCTCGGTTAGCGCCATCACTTTTTCACGCTTGTCCTGTTCACTGACATGCCCAGTCAGCAAGCCTTGTGCTTCATATTTTTTGCACAGGGTATTGACCGTCTGCTTTGCCAGCAAGCATTTTTCGGCAATCCTGGCTTGGCTGCACGCGCCTTCGACCCAAAGCGTGTACAAAATATCCAGCTCGTTGCTGCTGATATGGTGCGCCTTAGCAAAACGTTCGTAACCAGCCAACATTTGCGTGGACAGCTCAGCAATTTGCTCTAAAGCATTCGGCGGGAATGTGCGCATAAAATTCGTCCGAAAATTGATGATTTTTGAATTATCATCAATTTTCGGACGAATATCAAACGTTTTTCATATCATGTAAAACAGGCCGTCTGAAAACTGTTGTTTCAGACGGCCTTTATTGATTTGATTATTTAAGCCGCTTGATACGACTTCACACCGCGATACACCAGCAGCACCAAAGCCGCACATGCCGCCATGGCGATAGCGGTTGCCACGAAAATATCGCCCAAGCCCACCAGCGGCGAAATGATGCCACCCAACAAAAACGGCATACAGCCCAAAATAGCAGAAGCCGCGCCGGAGTAGCGGCGTTCGCTTTCCATCGCCAATGACGACAAGGCCGGTAACGGGATACCGACCATCAGCAGCGTAACGAAAAAGCCGATTTCCACCCACAACCAATGCGCTTGCAGCAGCAACACCGCCACGGTATAAGCCACCGCCAACACAAAACCAAACACGCCCACGCGCAAAGCGGTGTGTTCCGCCAAGCGGCCGCCGCGGTTGGAACCAATCACCAAAGCCGCGCCGTTGGCGGCAAAACACAAGCTAAACGCAAACGCCGACAAGCCATACACGCTTTGCAGGATAAACGGCGACGCAGCGATATAGGCAAACATCGCGCCAAACAGCAGGCTTTCAATCCACACATAGCCCATAAAGCGGCGGTTTTTCAGAATGCTGCCAAACGAAGCAAAGCTGGCAAAAGTCGAACCCTGCTGGCGTTTTTCCGGCGGCAGACTTTCATGCAGGCGTAAGCTGAACGCTGCCACCACCACGCCAATCAGTGTAAGAAACGCAAAAATGCCCTTCCAGCTCATGTATTCCAGCAACACGCTGCCCAACACCGGCGAAATAATCGGCGCCAAGCCGTTAATCGTCATCAACAGCCCGAAAAACTGCGTCATCTCGCGCCCTTGATACAAATCAGCCGCCACCGCGCGCGAAATCACCACGCTGCCGGCAGACGACAAGCCCTGCACAATCCGCAAGGCAATCATGGTTTCGATATTGGGTGAAAACACAATCGCCACGGTGCTGACGATATAAATCAAGAGCGAAATCAGCAGCGGCTTTTTGCGGCCGAATTTGTCGCTAATCGGGCCGAACAAAAGCTGACCCAGCGCCAAACCCACCATCGCCGTTGTCAGTGTCAGCTGCGTCATCGATGCGGAAGTTGCAAAAAATTCAGCCAGTTGCGGCAATGCCGGCAGATACAAGTCCACCACAAACGGGCCAAAAGCGGAAAGTACCGCCAGCAGTAAAACTAAAAAGAGTTTGGAATTTTTTTTGTTCATCAAATGCGTTCTTACATTAAAAAATAGTGCCTGCAAACTGATTTTCAGACGGCCTAAAAAATCAGGCTGTCTGAACGCTCTAAGTAGGTCAGGCTCTTGAATCCGACAATGTTACGGCATCAAACCACTATTGCGCCACATAAAGCAATGTCGGATACAAGTATCCGACCTACTGATTTAGGCCGTCTGAAAACAATATTCAGACGGCCTCAGATTACTTCGCGGCTACGGTAAAGCGTTGGAACAAATGCGCTTTGTTTTCCGCATCATCTGCAATCGCTACCGCCAAATCCGCCACCGAAATGCCCGCAGGCTCGTCTCCGGCCATCAGCAATGCTTCACCGCCCAAGCGATATTCGCCCAAACGCTCTTCGCTAAAGCCACCGTCTGCACCCAAGGCGGCAGGCGGTGAAACAAACGCCCAATTCACATCGCGGCGCTCGCGCAAATCGTTCAACAAATGGCGGGCGGCATTGGCACCGTCATAAATTTCTTTCGGGAAATCAGGCGTATCGATGACTTGCACATCCGGCGCCACATACAGGCTGCCTGCACCGCCGACAATCAGCAGATACGGCACTTGCGCGGCTTTGGCGGCTTCAACAATGGCATTCGCGCCACGGGTAAAATCCGCGCCGATATTGGGATTGTCCCAACCCGGGTTAAACGCGCTCACCACCGCATCAAAGCCTTGCAACTGATCGGCAAAATTGCTGGCGTTCACATCAAAACCGACGGCCTGCACATTATCCGCTTGCCAAACTTTATCCACATTGCGGGCAAAGCACACCACTTGATGACCGCGTGCGGCCAACTCTTTCACCACGGCAGCGCCGACATAGCCGGTCGCGCCGATAACTGCGATTTTTTTCATAGCTGATTCCTTACTCAATTAGAACATTGAACGGCCGCTGGCGGTTTTTTCCGGCACTTGCTGAATCACGTCCCAATGCTCAACGATTTTGCCTTGCTCATCAAAGCGGAAAATATCCACCACTGCTTCGCCACGATCTTTTTCATCAACGGTGCTGTGTACATGCAGCATCACCAAATCACCATCAGCCATCACGCGTTTGATTTCGGCTTTTGATTTCGGATGCGCTTTCAAGAACGGTACAAACGCATCGATAAAGGCTTGGCCGCCGTCAGCCACATCAGGGTTGTGCTGCAAATACACATCGCCGACATATTGTTCCGTGGCTTCTTTAACTTTATGCTGGTTGAACGCCATTTCATAGAAGGCCAACGCGTTGGCTTTGTTGCGCTCAACGTGTTGCTGTTGGGCAGTTTGCGCCGCATGGGTGCGGGTTGCAGCGTTGGTATGTTGGCAACCGCTCAATACGGCCGCAGCCAATACAGTAGAGATTAAGAGTGCTTTTACTTTCATTTGATTTTCCTGATTTCCATGACATTTGATGATGTGCATTATAGTGAAATAAAAAATAGGAAAAAGTGCTTATTTTGAATATAATTGTTTCAAATAATGAAACAAAGGAATAAAATGGACAGAATCTTAGCCATCAAAGTCTTTTTAACCGTTGCCGAAACCGGCAGCTTCACCGCCACCGCAGAGCGTTTGGATTTGTCCAAACCCATGGTCAGCCGCGCAGTTGCCTTGCTGGAAGACTGGTTCAAAGCGCGATTATTACAACGCACCACGCGCAAGGTGTCGCTCACCGAAGCGGGCGAGCAAGCCTTGGAATATTGCCGCAAAATGACCGACCTCACCGACGACATCGAACAGGATTTTCTCGCCCGCTCGGGTGAATTGAGTGGCACCTTACGCATCGCCGCCAACCCATCTTTCGGCGGCACGCATCTTTTGCGCGCGCTGCAAGACTTTATGGATATCCACCCCAAGCTCAATATCCAATTGCAGCTTTCCAATCAAAAAGTCGATTTGATCGAAAGCCGCATCGACTTGGCTTTGCGCTTTACCAATAATGTCGAACTCGGTCTGGTCGCGCGGCGGCTCAATCAAATCCATTCCCTAATCGTCGCCACGCCCGACTATCTTGCCCGCCACGGCATGCCTGCCACACCGCACGATTTAGCCCATCACCGCTACCTTGCACATGCCAACGTCAACCAAAAAACCTGGCGCTTTTTCCGCGACGGCAAAGAAACCGTGCTCGAATTGACCAGCCCGTTTTCCGTCAACGACAGTAACGCCCTGCTCAATTGTGTCTTATCTAACGGCGGTATTGCCATGTTGCCCAAATACATGATCAACGAGCATCTCACCGAAGGCCGTCTGAAACCCGTGCTCACCGATTGGACGCTACCGGTCTATTCGCTTTACGCCCTCTACCTCACCCGCCACCGCCTGCCGCTGGCCGTGCGCAGCTTGCTGGATTTTTTGGCAGAACGCTTTGAAAATGAAGACTGGTAAAGCAAAGGCCGTCTGAAAGCAATACACTTTCAGACGGCCTTATCATGCCAAAACATCAACTATTCACGGCGCAACGACTTATCCGTCCACCATTCTTCGCCGACAAAACCATCGGCATAGCGCTCGCCCATTTTCGGCACATCCAACGCCACGCCATGCGCTTTGGCACTTTTCACTGCATTATCAATCGATTCATACCACGGATTGCGCCCCAAGCTGAACACGCCCCAATGCATCGGCACCATCTTTTGCGCCTTCAAATCCAACGCCGCCTGCACCGATTGGTGTGCAAACATATGCGTTTTTGGCCAGCCGGCATTGGCCGCATCGATTTCGATAAACGCAAGGTCGAAGCCGCCGTATTTTTGGCCGATGTCACTAAAATGCTGCGCATAGCCCGTATCCCCACTCCAATACAACCGCCTGCTGCCCTCAAAGACAAAAGACGCCCACAGCGTTTTGTTGCGGTCATTAGTCCAGCGTGAAGAATAATGCTGCGTCGGCTCGGCGGTGAGTTTGATTTTGCCAATTTGCGTGCTATCACCCCAACCCAATTCGGTAATCTTTTCAGACGGCACACCCCAAGATTCTAATCGTGCGCCCACGCCCAACGGCGCCACAAAGCGCTTGGCCTTGTCCGCCAAATAACGCATGGTCGCCGCTTCCAAATGGTCGTAATGATCGTGCGAAATCAGCACCACATCAATTTCAGGCAAATCCTTGCGCTGAATCGGCGCTTCTTGGAAACGCGGCGCAACCAAAGGCGCATTCAGCGGATTGGCATTATCCAACACAGGGTCGATTAAGAAACGCTGCCCGTCCAATTCCAAAACCGCCGAAGCGTGCCCCAGCCAATAATAAGCAAATTGTTCAGGCTGTCTGAAACTGGTTTTATCCAACATCTCCATCGGCAAACGCCCTTTCGGCGTATAACCATCATAACGCACAAACCCGCCCTGCCCAGTAGCCCGCTCGGGATAAGAAGGCAAATCTTCAGTATAAAGATTGATAAATTGGCCGTTTTTGTAATACGGCAAGTCAGCAAATCGGCTCTCATCAGGTAACCCGCCGATGTTGCGATAAAGCATGATGCCCAAAATAGCTACAATCAATAGCAGCACCAGCAATATCACAACAATAAATTTTAAAATTTTTCTAATCATTGATTCTTTAATTTCATAAAACAAAACAAACCATTAAGCAGAAATGCTGCCTAATGGTTTGTTAGATGCGGCTAATTTCAGCCCTTCAAACTCGCCATATCAATCACAAAGCGATATTTCACATCGGATTTTTCCATGCGCTCGTAAGCGGTGTTGATGTCTTGCATGTTAATCATCTCCACATCAGGTACAATGTTGTGCTCGGCACAGAAATCAAGCATTTCTTGGGTTTCGGCAATGCCGCCGATGACAGAAGCGGAAATGCTGCGGCGACCCATAATCATCGGCACAGTGTTGATGGTTTGTTCCAATTCGCCGACCAAGCCGACCAGCACCAGCGTGCCGTCGAGTGCCAAGGTTGGTACATATGGTTTTAAATCGTGGGTGTACGGCACGGTGTCGATGATTAAGTCGAAGGTGTTGGCCACGGCTTTCATTTGTTCTTCGTTGGTTGATAGCACGACATGGCTGGCACCCAAGCGGAAGGCGTCATCAGATTTGCCCAGCGAACGGGTGAACAAGGTCACTTCTGCGCCCATGGCTTTGGCCAACTTCACCGCCATGTGACCCAAGCCGCCCAAGCCGACTACGGCCACTTTCGAGCCTTGGCCGACGTTCCAATGGCGCAGCGGTGAGTAAGTGGTGATACCAGCGCACAACAGCGGCGCGACGGCTTGGGTATCCAAGCTTTCAGATACTTTCAGCACAAAATCTTCTCTCACGACCACGGCGGTGCTGTAGCCGCCTTGGGTCAGCGTGCCGTCATGGCGGTCATGGCTGCCGTAGGTGCCGGTGTTGCCTGCTTCGCAGTATTGTTCCAAACCGTGTTGGCAAGGCGAACAGGTGCGACAGGAATCGACCATGCAACCCACGCCGACCAAATCGCCGATGTTGAATTTCTTGGCATTGGTGCCGACTTGGGTCACGCGGCCGATGATTTCGTGGCCGGGCACAATCGGATAAGTGTGGGTAAAGCCCCAGTCGTTGCGGGCGGTGTGCAAATCGCTGTGGCACACGCCGCAGTATAAAATATCAATCAATACATCGTCTTCACGCAAATCGCGGCGCTCGAAGCTGTGCGGTGCCAGTGGCGTGGTGGCGCTGAATGCGGCATAGGATTGTGTGGGGTAAGTCATGGTTTGATTCCTGATGGATTTAAAACATTCATATTATAAGAAGTTTTTCTTATTCTTAGAAATTGATAATCGTGATAGCTAGGTATCAGGCTTGATGATAGTTAGCTACGCTGTTGCCCTGCTTCGTATTCGGCCACAATTTCTGCAAACAGCCGGTAGGAGTGGTGCATTTTGGCTTCATCCCAGATATAGCCGGTGCACATGATTTCATCCACGCCAACAAATTCTTGGCAGAATTGGGCATATTGCTTGGCGGCGGTTTCTTTGCTGCCGATGAAAATCCCTGCCGTCTGCATGTCAATCGAACGCGCTTCGCTCGGCGAATCATAATCAACCTGCGCCACCGGCGGCTGAATCGGGATATTGATGCCGCGCTGTTCATTCAAAAACAGCTGAATCAGCGTGCTGTTGTTGTAGTGCGCTTCTTCGTCTGTATCCGCCACGGCAATATTCAGGCACAAAATCACATAAGGCGTTTGGCAGTGTTCAGACGGCCTGAAGTTCTGCTGATAAATGGCAATCGCCTGCTTTTGCTCCATCGGCATAAAGTGCGAGGCAAACACATACGGCAAGCCTTTAGCGGCGGCGTAATAGGCGCTGTTGGTGCTTGAGCCCAAAACATATAAAGGCACATCCGTCCCCACGCCCGGCAAGGCATTCACCCCGCCAGCTTGCTCTACACCAAAATAGCTTTGCAAATCATCAACGTCTTGTTCATGATTGGTCGCTTGCCGGCGCAACGCCCGCGCGGTGAAAGGATCAGTACCCCTTGCCCGCCCCAAGCCAATCTCGACACGATTAGGATACAGGGTTGCCAAGGTGCCATATTGCTCCGCAACCAGCAGCGGTGCATGATTGGGCAACATCACACCGCCTGCGCCTGCTTTAATGCGGTCGGTATGGTGCAGAATCTCCGACACCAAAATCTGCGTGGCCGAGCTGGCATAGGCTTTGATGTTGTGGTGTTCGGCAATCCAGTAACGCTCAAAACCCAGCTCTTCAGCGAGCTTGGCTTCACGCAGCATGGTGTCAATGGCTTGTTTGTGGGTTTGGCCTTCGCGTACCGGCACAAGGCTTAAGGCGGATAGTTTCATGTCAATGTCGCAAAATAAAAAAGAAAAATTGAAGGCCGTCTGAAATCAATGCAGACAGCCTTACACAGCTTTAGATTACTCCACAAACTTCACAACCTGCTCAAAAGTCTTACGCGCTTTTGGCTTGATGTCTTTATCGCGATAACCGAAAGTCACCATCACCGACACTTCCCATTCAGCCGGGTCAAACAAGCCTTCGTCAGCCAAGATTTGGTTCACTTCTTTATAAGCAAAACCTTCAATCAGGCAAGAGTCCACACCGATCATCGCCGCACCGGTCATCATATTGGCCAGTGCGATGTAGGTTTGTTTGCTTGCCCAGTCGTATAGGCTGCGCTCGGTGTCCAAAATCGCGATGTCTTGTTCTTGGAATTTTTTATAAATCGCCATGGCTTTGTCTTTGGCTTCACCTTCCAAGCCGCGGCGCGCCATAATGTCGGCAAAATATTCGCTGTCGTAGCGGGCGTTTTTCTTCGCCAAAATCGCCACAATGTGGCTGGATGTTTCCATAGTTGGAATGCCCCAGCAGTAAGGTTTGATTTTTTGGCGCAAGTCGGCATTTTGCAATACCAAGAATTGCCACGGCTCTGAGCCGACTGAGCTTGGGCTTAAGCGGCCAAGTTCCAAAATATAGTTGAAATCTTCGGCAGGGATTTTTTTATTACCGTCATACGAGCGGGTAGATGCGCGGTAATGAAAGGCGTTTAATACATCTTCTTTATTTAAAAACTGCATGGTTGGATACTCCAAATTTAAATCGTTTTATCATGGTGACGGCCAATCAAGGCCGTCTGAACATTACATAAAGCCGCGTTGGTATTGGCGCGGTACAAACTGCATTTCTGCGGCATCGGCGGCGTTTTGGCGGTGTTGTGCGTTCAACACCCA
Source organism: Neisseria sp. CCUG17229 (assembly GCF_047839235.1). Taxonomy (NCBI): domain Bacteria; kingdom Pseudomonadati; phylum Pseudomonadota; class Betaproteobacteria; order Neisseriales; family Neisseriaceae; genus Neisseria; species Neisseria sp. CCUG17229. The sequence goes on along the minus strand of NZ_CP181247.1, from coordinate 261,487 downwards.
ATACGGATCACGCAAGAGCGCACGGCCAATAGCGACCAAATCAGCATCGCCCACGCCAAGCACATGATCGGCCACGGCAGGCTCATCGAGCATACCCACGGCGATGACCGGTTTGCCGGTGGCGTGTTTGACTTTACGCGCCAAATCCACTTGGTAGCCTGCATAAAATTCAGGATGATTACCCGCATGCAGCACGCCGTCACCGCCGCCGCTCACGTCGAACACATCGGCACCGGCTTCAGAGAAGCGCTTGGCGACTGCGACACCATAATCGCTGTCAAAGCCGTTTTCGCCGTATTCTTGCGCCGAGATACGCACGATCAGCGGCATTTCAGACGGCATCACTTCACGGGCGGCTTTGATAACTTGTTCGCCAAACAGCATCTTGTCTTGGCCGTATTCATCGCTGCGCTGGTTGGATTTTGGCGAATAGAATTGGTGAATCAGATAGCCGTGTGCGCCGTGTAGCTCGATGGTGTCGAATCCGGCAGCGACTGCACGTTTCACCGAATCTTGGAAAGCTTGCACCAAATCCTTGACTTCTTGGGTGGTCAACTCGCGCGGGGTAATCAGGTTTTGACCGGCATAATCCAATTCGCCATAGTGAATCGGGCTTGGCGCCACGGCATTCGGCTCGTCTTGCGCTTTGCGGCCGGCATGGGCGATTTGAATGCCGATTTTGGCACCATGAGCGTGCACGCTGTCAACCAACTTTTTAAAGGCCTGTTGTTGCTCATCATTCCACAAGCCCAAGCAATTCGGCGTAATACGGCCATTAGGGGCAACATTGGTCATCTCCACAATAATCAGACCGACACCGCCGATGGCGCGGCTGGTGTAATGCACAAAATGCCAATCGTTCGGCACACCGTCGGTGGCAGAATATTGACACATCGGCGGCATCACCACGCGGTTTTTGAGCTCAAGATTTTTTAGGCTGTATGGAGTGAGCAGCTTACGGAATTTGGCCATGATGGTTTTCCTAAAAGATTCAAAACACCGCCATCATAGGCAATCGATGGTATCATTTCAAATTGATTATTCTGATAGACCGATATCAATATATCTAATATCATTGGCTTTATCACCATTCTCTTACTTCTTCAAAAATTTACCCTGGCAGACTATCCATGAACCACACCGTCCACAACCGCCTGATTTCCTTTATTTGGTCTATTGCTGATGATTACTTGCGCGATGTTTATGTGCGCGGCAAATATCGTGATGTCATTTTGCCGATGACAGTATTACGCCGACTGGACAGCCTGCTTGAGCCGACCAAACAGACCGTTTTGGACGAATTGGCGTTTTGGGGCGATGAAGAAGCCCCCGATGAGGATCTGCAACGGGCCAGTGGTTTTGTGTTTTACAACACATCAAAATGGACACTGTCACAGCTCAAAGACAACGCCAACAACAACGCCCAATACCTGCTGCACAATTTTGACGAATACCTAAACGGCTTTTCGCCCAACGTCCAAGAAATCATCAACCGCTTTAATCTGCGCAGCCAAATCGCCCATATGTCAAACAAAGGCGTTTTGCTGGCCGTATTGGAAAAATTCGTCTCACCCTATATCAACCTCACCCCATTTGACAGACAAGACCCGGACGGCAACAAGCTGCCGGCCTTAACCAACCTCGGCATGGGCTATGTGTTTGAAGAACTCATTCGCAAATTCAACGAAGAAAACAACGAAGAAGCGGGCGAACATTTCACGCCCCGTGAAGTGATTGAGCTGATGACACACTTGGTCTTTGACCCCATCAGCCAAAACATTCCGCCTGTGATTAGTGTGTATGACCCCGCCTGCGGCAGTGGCGGTATGCTGACCGAATCACAAAACTTCATTGAACAAAAATACCCTCTTGCCAACACCAGCCGCACCATTTATCTGTATGGCAAAGAAATCAATGACGAGACCTATGCTATCTGTAAATCCGACATGATGATTAAAGGCAACAACCCTGCCAATATCCGTGTCGGCTCCACATTGGCAAGCGATGAGTTTGGCGGACAATTTTTTGATTTTATGCTCTCCAATCCGCCCTACGGCAAAAGCTGGTCATCGGATGAGCGCTACATCAAAGACGGCAAAACCATCATAGACCGCCGTTTTAAAGTGAATTTGGCCGACTATTGGGGCGAAATGGGCGAATACGATGCCACGCCACGCACCTCAGACGGGCAATTGCTGTTTCTCATGGAAATGGCAAATAAAATGAAACCCGTATCCGTCAACGGCATAGGCAGCCGTGTCGCAAGCGTGCATAACGGCTCATCACTGTTTACCGGCGATGCCGGCGGCGGAGAGAGCAATATCCGCCGATATTTGATTGAAAATGACCTGCTAGAAGCCATTATCCAATTGCCCAACAACCTGTTTTACAACACAGGCATCACCACCTATATTTGGCTGTTGAACAACAACAAACCCACCCACCGCCAAGGCAAAGTTCAGCTTATTGACGCAGGCGAGATGTACGCCAAATTGCGTAAAAATCTGGGCGAAAAAATTGCGAACTCACCGCCGAACACATCAGCCGAATCACACAAATTTATCTGTCGTGCGAATCTCTAGAACGTACAGACGGCTTGGCAAGCCAAGTGTTTGATAATCAAGATTTTGGTTATCACAAAGTTGCCATACAACGCCCCGACCGCAAGCGAGTGCAGTTTACCGCCGATAACATTTTGCCACTTCGTTTTGACAAAGCCCTTGCCGAACCCATGCAGTTTTTGTACACCCAACATGGCGATGATGTTTATTCAGAAAACTTAGCCAATTTTGCCGATGAACTCACCGCTTGGGCGGACGACAACGGCTACACGCTCAACAACAAAAACAAAGCCAAAATCCTAAAAGCCGACACTTGGCAAAAAGCCAAAGAAAAGCTTCAGGCTGCCGAAGTTTTGTTTGCCCATTTTGGCGATGCAATTTTTATGGATTACAACGCCTTTGCTAAACAAGCGGACAAAGTTTTAAAAGACCACAAAATCAAACTCTCTACCAGCGACAAAAAAGCGATTTTTAATGCCATTAGCGTTTATGATGAACGTGCAGAAAAAGTCGTAAGCAAAATCCACGCCTTTACAGCAGACGAATTGGCACAATTATTAGGTAAACTCAAAACCGATCAAAAGCATTTGCCCGATTTTGGCTACTACCCCACCGGCAAACAAGGCGAATTTGTCTGTTATGAAACCAACAGCGACTTATCCGACAGTGAAAATATTCCGCTCAATCAAGACATTCACGGCTATTTTGTTGACGAAGTCAAACCGCACATTGATGAAGCGTGGATTGATATTGACAGCGTCAAAATCGGCTATGAGATTAGCTTTAACAAATACTTTTACCAGCACAAAGCCTTACGCACGCTGGACGAAATCAAAGCCGATATTTTGGCATTAGACCGCCAAGCAGACGGCTTGATTGGCGAGATTTTGGGTTAAATCCAATCAGTTGTTTATCAGAAATATCCATAGTTGAGAAACAAAGCCTTTTGTTTCTCACAAATGATTAACAAACAGGTTTGTTAATCATATTTATAAGAAAATGAGCAACAAACTTGCTTGTTGCTCATCAATGAGCGACAATCCATCTTGTGAATCAAAATTACCAAAATATGAGAAACAAAATGTCAGCAAACCTCAATTTTTCCGAAGCGGTATATTATCCTGAAAGCGTGTTCCCTCCAGAAAAGATAGACTTAACTCAAATTTTGTCAGCATTACTCGGGGCAACCAATGCCATCGCCCGTTATGACCAAATGTTGAAAAATATGCACAACAGTGAAATTTTGCTTGCACCGTTAAGAAACCAAGAAGCGGTGATTTCCTCACGCATGGAAGGCACCGTCAGTACAATGGATGAAATTTTGCAATACGAAGCAGACTACCCCGAAGATGAATACAGTGCAGATGTCCGCTCGGATATTATTGAAACCGTGCTTTACCAGCGCACACTCAAAAATGCCCAAAAGGCGATGGAAGAGGGCTATCCGCTCAGTAAATCGCTACTTAAAACCATGCACCAGCAACTGCTTTCTTTTGGACGAGGAGCCAATAAATCTCCGGGGGAATTTAAAAAAGAGCAAAACTATATTGCCGATACGCTCAGTCGCAAAATTTTGTTTGTGCCGATTAGCCCTGAAAATTTAGAAAGCGGTTTAGACCGTTTATTTGATTATATCCACCAAAATACCGACCCTGTGTTATTAAAAACCGCAGTAACACATTTGGAATTTGAAGCCCTGCACCCTTTTCAAGATGGAAACGGCAGAATAGGGCGAATGCTCATCACATTGATGCTGTGGAATGCACACACCCTTTCTGCACCGCATTTTTATATCAGTGGTTATTTAGAAGAAAATAAAAACCGCTATATTGATTTAATGCGGAATGTTTCCCAAACAGGCGACTGGAATGAATGGGCGATATTCTTTTTAAATGCGATAGAACATCAATCTGAACGCAATCTGAATATTGCAGAAAACATTCGTGCCTTATACGAAGACATGAAAACCAAATTCAGCGATATTTTATCCAGCAAACATTCTCTTGCGGTATTGGATTTTGTGTTTACCTATCCTGTTTTTCGCAACAGTACCTTATCCAAAGAAACGGGCATTTCCACCGCCACAGCCAACCGTTTTACCAAAGCATTGCAAGAAAAAGGCATTCTCACCTTAACCGAAGAAGCCTCTGGCAGAAAATCTGCACGTTATACTTTTGAGCATTTAATGAATGTCGTGCGTGTATAGCAATAACAAGTCGTAAATATAAGGAAAATGTCCAACATGAACACCTACCAACACACCAAACCCACCCAAATTGCATGGCTTGGTGATGTGCCGGAGCATTGGGAAGTTAAGAAATTGAAGTTTGTTTTGCAATTAAGCACAGAAAAAATTGAAAGTCAAAAATCGGATTTACGTTATCTTGGAATGGAAAATATTGTTTCAAATACAGGTGAATTAACCGAAACAATTTTACAAGCAGACGGAATTGCCAATGTTTTTTATGAAAATGACATCTTATTTGGAAAATTACGCCCTTATTTGGCAAAAGTTTATTTGGCGCAAATGGCTGGTATTTGTTCAACAGAATTTTTAGTTTATAAAACTTCACAGCAAATTTTTAATAAATTTGCGTTTTATTTGATGATTTGTCAGAACTTTATTGCAACGGTTAATTCATCAACTTATGGCACAAAGATGCCAAGAGCCAATTCTGATTTTTTGGCAAATTTACCAATCCCTATTCCCCCACTTTCCGAACAAACCGCCATTGCCGAGTTTTTGGACAAAAAAACCGCCCAAATTCAAAAAGCCATTGCCCTAAAAACCGAGCAAATCGCACGGCTAAAAGAATACCGCCAAACGCTCATCAACCAAACCGTCACACAAGGCTTAAACCCCAACGCCCCACTAAAAAATAGCGGTGTGGCATGGCTTGGTGATATGCCAGAGCATTGGGAGGTTTTAGCATTAAAACGAGTAATTACTGAACATTCTGGAAATGGATTCCCTATTGAGTTACAAGGAAATAATGGCTCTATTCCTTTTTTAAAAGTTAGTGATTTTTCATTGAATAGCAATAAATTTATTGAACAATGGAATAATTCTGTAACTCAAATTACAGCAAAATCAAAAAAATGGAATGTAGTTCCCAAAGGTACTTTAGTTACAGCAAAAATCGGTGAAGCATTAAGAAAAAATCATAGAAAAATTCTTTTAGAGAATTCAATTATTGATAATAATTGTCTTGGAATTGAATTTATAAAAATAGACCATTTATTTGGCTATTATTTACATTGTGCAATTGATTTTGATTGGTTTGTGAATGAAGGTGCGGTGCCTAGTTTATCAATGGGTAAATACAGAAACTTCAAAATTCCAATCCCTCCACTATCCGAACAAACCGCCATTGCCGAATTTTTAGACAAAAAAACCGTCCAAATAGACACCGCTATCACCCACCACCAAACCCAAATAGAGCGGTTAAAAGAATATCAGCAAAGCCTAATCAATGATGTGGTGACGGGGAAAATCAGCGTTCAGACTGCCTGAAAACAAAAAATCAATTTTTGGAGATAATCAATGAGCGAATTAACCACATCATTAGTTGCCAGAAATAATGTGTTAAATAACCCTTATGCCGTCAGCGAACTTCAAAATCATTTGCAGTTGGGCGGATTGCAATTTGAGGGCGAAACTGTCTTTACCAAAGCCCAAGTTGCCCAAATTTTGGAAGTTAATATTCGTACTATTGAGCGTTATTTGTCCGATTATGCAGATGAATTACAAAGCAATGGGTATCGAGTTTTAAAGGGAAAATATTTAAAAAACATCATCTTAACAGATGTCTCCGACACAAATGTCGGAGACATCAACCCTAAAACACCATCTTTGGGTATTTTCAGCTTTCGTGCCGTTTTAAATCTGGCAATGCTGGTAACAGAAAGCGAAAAAGCCAAGTTCATCCGTTCAAAAATGTTGGATATGGTCATTGATGTCATCGCCAAAAAAGCAGGCGGAAATACCAAATACATCAATCAACGAGATGGCAATTATCTGATGTCGGCTTACACGGAGCAAAGCCATCGCAAATTGTTTACCGATGCATTGCGAGATTATCTGCAAATGGGCAAGTACAAGTACGGCATTTATACCGATAAGATTTATCAAGCCATATTTCGTGAAAATGCCAAAGAATATAAACAAATTCTTAAATTAAGCGCAAAAGACCAAGTCCGAGATACTATGTACACCGAAGTTTTAACAGCTGTTGCCAGTTTTGAAAAAGGATTGGCAATGCAATTAAAACAAACATCAGAAAATTTAGGGCGGAAAATTCTACCTAATGAACTGGATAAAATGATAGAAGAAGCAGAAAACAATCCGTTTTTAGAGCCGTTTATTCTTGATGCCAGAATTAAAATGTCCAGCCGTGATTTGTGTTTCAGAGACGCTTTACACCACAAATTAGAGCAGTACATTCAAGCCATACCACAAGGCGATTTTGAAAAATTTTTGGGAGAAAAAAGTCGTTCATTGCAAGAACAATTATCCGACCCTGAAACCTTAGCGGTATTAAAGCGATTAAAGGACAGATAAATGGATATTGAAATTTTATATTTTGATGTTCATCATGCCATAGAAACACACGATTGGATTATTGCGCATTCTGGCGGACTGACAGGGGTTTATCCTGATGGTGCAGGTAAATTGGAAAGCGTGTTAGAACACATTCAAAACGATTGGTATTATCCGACTTTTGAAGACAAACTCACACACTTAATTTATTCCATCAATAAATTACATGCTTTTTGCGATGGCAATAAACGGTCTAGTTTGGTACTTGGTGCCTATTTTTTGAAATTAAATGGTTATGATTATTGCGTTAAAAAATTTGTATTAGAAATGGAAAATATTGTGGTTTGGCTGGCTGAAGGCAAAATTGGCAAAGAACTATTATGCAAACTCGTTACTTCAATTATTGAAAATGAAGATGACTATGACGTATCACTCAAATATGAATTGATTTGTGCCATTCAAGATTAGGAGCAAAAATATGTTTCACACCAAAGAGATCCATTTTGAAGACGCCATAGAACAAGATTTGCTAGATAGCGGCTTTTTTCAGACGGCCGCAAGCGGTTTTAATGCCCGTTTTGCTATTGATGAGCCGAATTTCTGGGCATTTTTGGCAGACAGCCAGCAGGATAAATTGGACGACTTTATCCGCCTGAATCCCAGCGACTGGCAAGCCAAGATTTTGACCCGGCTGGATAACATCGCCAAGAAAGAAGGAATATTGCATTTGTTTAAAAATGGCTTGCAGGTGGGCAATGTGCATTTGGATTTGTTTTTTTGTGCCGCCGCTTGCCAACAGCCCTGCAAAAGTTGCTCAAAATTACGCCAAAAACCGCTTTAGTATCATGCGCCAAGTGCCGTTTTCCACGCAAAGCCATGAAACGGTGGATATGGCGGTGTTTGTCAATGGCCTGCCTTTTGCCACCATGGAACTGAAAAACGAATGGACGGGGCAGACTTATGCCGACAGCCAAAAGCAATATTGCAAACGTGATATCACACAAACGCTGTTTGCCCCTGCCCGCACGCTGGTGCATTTTGCCGTCGATACCCAAAATGCGTTTATGACCACCAAATTAAATGGGGCAAATACCGTCTTTTTGCCGTTTAACAAAGGCAATCATCACGGCAAGGGAAATCCGATTAACCCCAATGGTTTTAAGACGGCCTATTTGTGGCAAGAAATTTTGCAAAAAGACAGCATTGCCGGCATTATTTTGCATTTTGCCCGCCTTGAATTTGACGACAAACGCAAAAAAGATTTGAGCAAGGCGACATTGTATTTTCCCCGTTATCATCAGCTTGATGTGGTGCGAAAACTTGTATCTGATGTGGCAGATCACGGCGTGGGCAAACGCTATCTGATTCAGCATTCAGCGGGCTCGGGCAAATCAAACTCCATCACTTGGCTTGCCTTTCATTTGATTGAAATTTATGCCCAAAACAGCGAAAAACCGATATTTGATTCGGTGATTGTCGTTACCGACAGAAAAGTGTTGGACAAACAAATCAGCGACAATATCAGTGCTTTTTCAACCGTGAAAAACATCATCGCCCACGCCGATAAATCATCCGATTTAAAAATTGCTTTGGAAAACGGCAAACGCATCATCATCACCACTATTCAAAAATTCCCGTTTATTGTGGACGGTATCGCCGATATGACCGACAAAAAATTTGCGGTGATTATTGATGAGGCACACAGCTCCCAATCAGGCTCGGCACATGACAACATGAACCGTGTGATGGGCATGAACCATGAAAGCGATGCCCAAGATTTAATCGTTTCTGCCATGCAGTCACGCAAGATGCGCCACAATGCATCTTATTTTGCCTTTACCGCCACGCCCAAAAACAGCACGCTGGAAAAATTCGGCGAAAGACACGACAGCAGCAGCCCCGACACCCCGCCGACTTTTAAGCCGTTTCATTTATACTCTATGAAACAGGCGATTGAAGAGGGTTTTATTTTAGATGTGTTAAAGAATTACACCACTTATCAAAGCTTTTATGAAATTCATAAAACCATTGAAGAAAACCCTGAATTTGACAGCAAAAAAGCCCAGCAGCGTTTGAAATCTTTTGTAGAAAAAAGCGAGCATTCCATTGCTGTGAAAGCGGATATTATGGTCAGTCATTTTTTAGACAGAGTGGTCAAAACCAAACGTTTGAAAAATCAGGCCAAGGCCATGATTATCACGCAGAATATTGAAATGGCGATTAAATACCATCAGGCCGTCTGTAAAATTTTGGCGGAAAAAGGCAATCCGTTTAAGGCGTTGATTGCATTTTCCGGTGAGAAAACCGTAAACGGCATTGAATACACCGAAAGCCAAATCAACGGTTTTGATGACAGCAAAACCAAAGATGAATTTGATAAAGATGAAAACCGCATTTTGATTGTTGCCAATAAATATTTGACAGGCTTCGACCAGCCCAAACTTTGCGCCATGTATGTGGATAAGCCGCTGGATGGCGTGCTGTGTGTGCAAGCCTTATCGCGCTTAAACCGCAGCAGCCCTAAATTAGGTAAATCGGCTGATGATTTGTTTATTTTGGATTTTTTCAATGATGTGACAGCCATTCAGACGGCCTTTGAACCGTTTTACACGCAAACCGAATTATTAGGCGAAACCGACATCAATATTTTGTACGATTTGCAAAATGAATTGGACGCAACGGGCGTATATGAATTGAGTGAATTAGATTTGTTTGCCGAGCGTTTATTTGGCGGTGCGACCATGGAAATGTTGCAAGCAACCAATCAAATTTGTGCCGACAGGTTCAACTCTGAATTTGATTGGGAACGGGAACAAAAGGTTGATTTTAAAATTAAAACCAAACAGTTTGTGAAAGTTTACAATCAAATGGCAAGCATTATTGCCTTTGAAAATGTGGCATGGGAAAAACGCTATTGGTTTTATAAATTTCTGATTCCGAAATTGAATGTTGCGGATGATGAAGATGTGATTGACGAGCTGTTGCAAAACGTGGATTTGAGTTCGTATGCGTTGGCGATGACCGAACATGAACACAATATCCGGCTTTCTGAGGAAACAGGCACGTTCACGCCCGGCAGCCAAAATATGCACGGCACGCATGATGACGACCGTGAAAAAGATGAATTGGATCAAATTATTCAATTCTTTAATGAAAAATGGTTTGGCGGCTGGGGCGATACACCCGAAGAACGCAAAATTCGCTTTGTGGCAGTTGTCGCTGGCGTCAAAGGGCATCAGGATTATGAAAACAAATATTTGGTTACCCAAGATCCTGTATTAAAAATGGAAATTTTTAGCGATATTGTCAAATCTGTGATGAGCAACCGCCGCCAGCAGGAAGTGGAATTGTACAAACACTTTATCAAAGACGAAGGCTTTCAACGGGCATTGATTGCCGATTTGCAAAGAGCCGTAGGAATATAATATGACCGATATCCGAGCGCTGGATCTAAACCTGCTCAAAGCCTTTGTTGTGCTACTCGATGAATGCAATGTCAGCCGTGCGGCGGTGCGCTTGTCGGTGACGCAGCCTGCCATGAGCGGCATTCTCAACCGTTTGCGCGAGAGTTTCAACGACCCGCTGTTTGTGCGCGTGCAGCACGGTGTGCAACCCACCGACCGCGCGCTTGAGCTTGGGCAGATTGCACGCAAAGTGTTGCAAGATGTCGGCTCGATGCTGTCGCCGCCAAAATTAGAGCCTGAAAAGCTGAACATGACTTTACGCATCGCGGCGATGGATTATGTGCAGCAAATTATCGCCCTGCCCTTGATTTTGCGCTTGCGCCGCTTGGCGCCGAATGTGAAAGTGGCGTTGCTGCCGGTGCAGGGGCAAAACATCAAAACCCTGTTTGAAAAAAATAAAATCGATTTGGCTTTGGTGAGCCAGCAGCATATCAGCGCGGATATGCCGCATACCGTGTTGTATCATGAAGAATATGTATGCGCCATGAGCAAAACCCATCCGATGGCCAAAACCGCGCTTACGCTGGAGCAATTCTGCGCCCTGCCCTTTGCCATGCTCTCTTACAACGGCGGCGAATTCAGCGGCGCCACCGATATTGCGCTGCACAAACTCGGCAGGCAGCGGAAAGTGATGGTGTCGGTGAACCATATTTCGCTGCTGCCCCAGCTTTTGCAGGATTCCGATTTGGTCGCCGTATTGCCGCAACACCTTGCCCGCACGCTGCCGAATGTGCATTTGCAAACGCCGCCGATTGATGTGGAAAGTTTCACTATGTTGATGACGTGGCACGAACGCACCGAACAAGATATGGCGCATCGTTGGTTGCGGGAAGTGTTGCTGGATGTGGTGAAGTAATTAATCCGAGACCTTTGCAGAGCCCCAGATTTGAGTACAGTTCGAAGTAAGCAAACACAGAAAGCGCAGACATATCACAAAGATAGGCAAGCTTTCGAGCAGCGCATAACGAAGAAATGTGCCAAAGATGGGGCGTTTGCAAAGGTCTCGGCCGTCTGAAAGCTTTCCTTAAACATGCTATAGTTCAGCGTTTCATCATTCTTTTTTTTCAGACGGCCTCATATGTCCGATTTCAGCCTTTATCTGATTGCCACCGCGCTGGCCGCTTTATTACTGGGCGCGCTGATGGCATGGCTTTTTACCCGTCATGCCGCGCAAGCGCGGCAGTTTGCGCTGCGCCAACAGCTTGCCGAACGCACGCAGCAGCATGAGTTTGCCACGCAAGCGCTTACCCACACCGAAGCCGAGCTGGCCGACAGCCGCCGCGAAATTCAAGATTTGCACACCGAAATGCAAGAGCTGCACAGCCGCTTTGCCGCCGCCTGCCAGCAAATCGAATATTTACAGCAGCGCGAAGACGAAGCAGGCCGTCTGAAACAGGATTATCAGGATTTGCAGCAAACCGTGCAAAACCTGCAAATCCGCAACGAGCGGCTCTACACCCAAATCGAGCAGGAACGTCAAGCCGCCGACGACAAGCTTCTGCTGCTGACCGAAGCGCGCCAAAGCCTGAGCGATCAATTCCATAATCTTGCCAACCAAATTCTCGAAGAAAAAAGCCGCCGCTTCACTGAGCAAAACCGCGAGCATTTGGGTCAACTACTTCATCCGCTTAATGAGCGTATTCACGGCTTCAGCGAGCTGGTACAAAACACCTACGAAAAAGAAGCCCGCGAGCGCCTGACCTTGGAAAACGAGCTCAAGCGTCTGCAAAGCCTCAATGCCCAGTTGCACCACGATGCCAAAGCGCTAACCGACGCGCTCACCGGCACGCGAAACAAAACGCAAGGCAACTGGGGCGAAATGATTTTGGAAACCGTGCTGGAAAATTCCGGCCTGCAAAAAGGCCGCGAATACATCATCCAAGCCGCCACTACGCGCACAGAAGAAGACGGCAGCACCCGTCGCCTGCAGCCTGATGTGTTAATCAATCTGCCCGACAACAAGCAAATCGTCATTGATGCCAAAGTCTCGCTCACCGCCTACACGCGCTATGTGCAGGCGCAGCAGCCCGATGAAGCCGCGCGCGAACTGGCTGCCCACACCGCCAGCATCCGCACCCACATCAAAGCCTTGTCGCGCAAGGATTACACCGATTTGGAAGGCGTGAACACGCTGGATTTTGTGTTTATGTTTATTCCGGTCGAGCCGGCCTACCTGCTCGCGCTGCAACACGACGGCAACCTGTTTCAAGAATGTTTCGACAAACGCATCATGCTGGTCGGCCCCAGCACCCTGCTCGCTACCCTGCGCACCGTTGCCAATATCTGGCGCAACGAACAGCAAAACCAAAACGCGCTGGCGATTGCTGAAGAAGGCGGCAAGCTGTATGACAAGTTTGTCGGCTTTGTCACCACTTTAGACGGCGTGGGCAAAAACCTCGAGCAAGCGCAAAACCAGTTTCAGACGGCCTACAAACAGCTTACCGAAGGCCGCGGCAACTTGGTCAACCGCGCTGAAAAACTGCGCCTGCTGGGGGTAAAAGCAGGCAAACAGTTGGATAAACGCTTGGTGGAAAATGCGCAAAGCCCCTTAGGGCTGGAGGAATAAGAAGATAGGGCCGCAAGGAAAGCCCGCCGCCCGGCATGATTTTCAGACGGCATCATCCCTTTACCCATCCTTACTTGCCACCCCAATCTTATGTGTTTACACTCAATCCTGATCCCAACGACACTGCAAAGGAGTGAGACATGAGCTTGTTTAAAGACGATAAAGTGGATTTGAGCCAAGTCAAACCGCAACCCTACGAGAGCTTTGACGAGCAAGACCGCAAGCGTGAAGAAGCACGTGAGCGGGCGGCAACGGAAGTGTATGAGCCGTTGACCGATGAGCAACGTCAAATCGTGCGTGAGCAGTCGGGCATCAATCCGGTCGAGCAATTTGTGGAAGATGTGGTCAACGATGTGGCCGGTAATGACCAGAAGTAATGCCAATCCAAATCAATTAAGGCCGTCTGAATCGGATTCAGATGGCCTTTAAACTGTTCTTTTAAAGCATATATGCTGTAAGAATACTATTTGCGCAAGTAGCAGGCGGTTGCGCCTTTGGCACCGTGCAGGCCGGTGTATTCAAAGTGGGCTTCGCTGCCTTTTTGGTGCCATTCCGCGCCCGTACCCCACAGGCCGGTGGTGCCGGTGTAAAGTTCGCCCGAAGCAGCGGAAGCTTGGGTCAATACGGCGCTGCGGTTTTCTACAGTGAGTTTCACTTTGTCTTGACCTAAGTTTTCAACATTGACCGTCATGCCGTTGTTGCACTCAAAGGTCACGGCTTTACTCATGTCGGCATGGTGATGGTGGTGACCGTGATGATGATGGCTGTGGCTGTTGCCACTTTGGGCACAGGCAGCCAACAGGGTAATCGAAGCGGCCAATGCGGCGGCAGTGATGGTTTTCATAAAAACACTCCTTTTCAGTTGCGGTATGCTTATGCATTACCAATAATGAATTACATTCTACTACTTTTCTCTGTAAATTTTATCAGGCCATCTGAAAAATTAGCCTGTAAACGCCAATTGCAAGGCCGTCTGAACCATTATGTTTCAGACGGCCTGATTTCGTTGATAGATTGATGAAATATTATGGTAATAAACAGTAGATTATGCGCATTTATCTACCTATTTGCCGCATATTTTGGCCGTAATGTATTTGCTAAACACAGTAAAAATCTGTTAAAAACCGCCTTACCGATTTTTTCTCATTATAAGGATAACTAAATGTCGATTTTTGCTGCCATCAGCCACCAACTGACGCGGTTTACTGCACCGGTGATTATTTTGGCTTCCATCATCGCCTTTATCGAACCGGCCACCTTTGCCTGGGTAAAGGGCGACACGCAAATTTTGGTGTTGGGCATCATCATGCTCGGCATGGGCATGACCTTGGGTAAAGCCGATTACCGCATTTTGGCGCAACGCCCGTTTGATATTTTTGTCGGCTCGATTGCTCAATACACCATTATGCCGCTGGTGGCGCTGGCGATTGCCAAAGCCTTCAACCTGTCGCCCGGCCTGACTTTGGGCTTGGTTTTGGTCGGCACCTGCCCCGGGGGGTATCTTCCAACATCATGGCGTTTTTGGCCAAAGGCGATGTGGCGTTTTCTGTCGGCATGACCACGGTTTCGACTGTGTTGGCGCCGGTGATGACACCTTTGTGGATGATGTATTTGGTCGGACAAACTGTCGAGATGGACGGCTGGGCGATGTTTAAATTCATGGTATTGGTGACGCTGCTGCCGGTGGTGATCGGTTCGGTGTGCAATATGCTGTTTGAACGCCAAGCCTGGTTTGCCGAAGTGCGTGCGATTATGCCGGGGGTAGCGGTGCTGGCCTTTGCCTGCATTGTCGGCGGCGTGGCCGCAGTACACGGCCACCGCTTTATGGAATCAGCGTTTGTGATGGTATTGGCGATTGCCGCACACAATATTGTCGGCTATGTCTTGGGCTTCTACTCGGGCGCATTGTTCGGCATGACGACGGCGAAAAAACGCACGCTGGCCCTTGAAGTGGGCGTGCAAAACGCCGGTTTGGCCACGGGCTTGAGTGCAAAATTCTTCCCGACCAATGCCGAAGCTGCCGTCGCTACCGCCGTCGCCTGTGTATGGCACTCGGTATCCGGCACAGTATTGGGCAACCTGTTTGCGTGGTGGGATAAGCGTAAAGCGCAATAGTAGGATATTAAATAAGCGATAGAAAGGCCGTCTGAAAGTTATGCTTTCAGACGGCCTTTTGATTTGGTAGGGTGGGTGTCAACCCACCTTTTTCCATTCCCTCTTTCAACCATTGCGGATTAAACATCATGGTGGGTTCACACCCACCCTACCCGTAATGGCTTTTCAGACGGCCTACTATTTATTCAACACATTACTTCGCCGCTTCCAACGCTTGCGATAAATCAGCCAGCAAATCGTCGATATGCTCAATGCCCACGCTCAAACGCACCATGTCGACACCAACACCAGCGGCGGCAAGTTCTTCATCGTTTAACTGGCGGTGGGTAGTGCTGGCTGGATGGGTGGCGAGTGATTTGGCATCGCCGATGTTTACCAAGCGCAAGAAAAGTTGCAGCGCATCGATGAATTTGGCACCGGCTTCGCGGCCGCCTTTGATACCGAAGCTGAGCAAGCCTGAAGCTTTGCCGCCGTAGTCGCGGTCGATTAAGGCTTTATACGGGCTGTCGGCCAGTGCAGGATAATTTACCCATTCTACTTGCGGGTGGTTTTGCAGGAATTCGGCCACTTTCACGGTGTTTTCGCAATGGCGTTCCATGCGCAGGGCAAGCGTTTCCAAGCCTTGCAGCAGTAAAAACGCGCTTTGCGGCGACAAAGCGGCACCGGTGTTGCGCAGCGGCACCACGCGGGCGCGGGCGATGTAGGCTGCGGCGCCGAAGTGTTCGGTGTAGTTCACGCCGTGGTAAGACGGATCGGGCTGGTTGAAAATTTTGTCGAAACGCGGATTGCCGGCCCATTGGAATTGGCCGCCGTCGATAATCGCGCCGCCGATGGTGGTGCCGTGGCCGCCGATGTATTTGGTCAGCGATTGCACCACGATATCGGCACCGTGTTCAATCGGGCGGAACAAAGCCGGAGACGGCACGGTATTATCCACCATCAGCGGCAAACCTTGTGCGTGGGCGGCTTCGGCAAAGGCTTTAATATCCACCACGTTAATCGCCGGATTGCCGATGGATTCGCAATACACCAGCTTGGTGCGCTCATCGGCCAGCGCGGCGATTTGCTCGGGCTTGTCGGCATCGATAAAGCGCACTTCGATGCCTTGGCGCGGCAGGCTGTGGGCGAAGAAATTGTAGGTGCCGCCGTAGAGTGTTTTGGTGGTGATGATATTGTCGCCCGCCTCCACTAAAGTTTGCACGGCATAGGTAATCGCCGCCATACCACTGGCCACGGCCAATGCGGCGATGCCGCCTTCGAGCTTGGCCACACGCTCTTCCAACACGGCAGTGGTCGGGTTCATGATGCGGGTATAGATGTTACCCGGCACGGCCAAGTTAAACAAATCGGCGCCATGTTGGGTGTCATCAAAGGTGTACGACGTGGTTTGGTAAATCGGCACGGCAGCAGCTTTGGTGGTCGGGTCGGAATGATAGCCGGCATGCAGGGCGATGGTTTCTCGTTTCATGTTTTTCCTCTTTATTGAACTAGCA
The DNA here is from genome assembly GCF_047839235.1 of Neisseria sp. CCUG17229. NCBI lineage: Bacteria > Pseudomonadati > Pseudomonadota > Betaproteobacteria > Neisseriales > Neisseriaceae > Neisseria > Neisseria sp. CCUG17229. The sequence goes on along the minus strand of NZ_CP181247.1, from coordinate 244,748 downwards.
CAGTTGCATGAATCTTTTTCAGACGGCCTGAGAGATGGATCGGCCGTCTGAAGACATTCTCTATCAATATTCTTTGTCGCGCAAAGGATAGTTTTTCGGCTGGAGATATTGATTTTTCTTGGCATTAAACGGCAAAACATAAGCCTGATTGCGGTAGGTTTTGCGGCCTTCATAGCCGGATAATGTCAGCTGTAGCGGATAAAAGCCGTTGGTTGCGGGCAAATCGCGACGGATTTTGATTTTGCTCTCAAGATCGCTCAATTTGGCGCGGCATTCACGCATGGCTTTGGCGCCTTCCTCACGATACATTTCACAATTATCGCCATACGCACCCAAATTGTTGTAGCTGGCGGTGAACCAGCTTTCGCTGATGCGCTTGCCGTTGTGGGCATACACAACATAAGCGCTGCCGGCATGACCTTGGTGCATATCACTATGCTCGGTTAAAAAGCCCCAACGACCGGGGCCGAATTCGTGAAACGTCCACAAATCAGCGGAAGGTGCGTTGCCAAACGAGCCCACTGAAGCTTTGGGCTTGGCGGCCACCAATTCCCAATCGTTGCCCGATAAAAATTTCAGCACAAACATACCGGCCAACCCTAACTCAACATGGCTGCCGTCGGGTTTGCCGGTGGCAAAATTAAATCGGTCGCCGGCAAACAGCAAATACATCAGCCGGCCGGAAGCCGTATCGCGCACTTCGGTTTTCACCTGCTTCATGCAGTAAAAAGCATCATCTTTCTGCGCCACAAAACAGCTTTGCGCCCGATAAACTTTCGGATAAAAACGATGCACGATTTCCACCGGTGTTTGCGCCCAAGCAGGCGCACTTAAGGTCAGCGCAAGCGCTGCCCATGTGATTTTGTTCATTTGGTTTCTCCCTTTTGATATAAGGCCGCCTAATTTCAGACGGCCTGTTGATATTATAAATCAATATTACTTTATAACACGCGTTTGAACAAATCCAGCATATTTTGCCATGATTGCTCAGCCGCTTCTTGCTGGTAGCCTAAATCTACACCATTGCGCTCGCCGTTGTGGGTGGCTTTCGGGTTGGTGAAGCCGTGTTTGGCATTGGGGAACACATCAATGTGGAAACGGGCTTCGGCGGCTTCCATTTCGGCGCGGAAGGCTTCAACATCTTCCATGGTCACCAAGGTATCCAGCTCACCGTGTTCAATCAGCAATTCGCCTTTAATCGCGCCTTTTTCCGCCGGTTTGGAAGGCGTGAGATTGCCGTGGAAGCTCGCCACCGCTTTCAATGGCGCACCATTGCGGGCGGCTTCCAATACCACGCGGCCGCCGAAGCAGAAACCGATGGCCACCAAGCGCTCGCCGTCGCTTTCGGCTTGTGCCACTAAGGCATCTAAAGCCAGTTGCGTGCGCTCGGCCAGCAACTCGGGATTATTCACCAGCTTCATCATGTTTTCACCGGCCACGGCGGCATCTCCGGTGAGCATGGCATTGCCGTATAAATCGGTGGCCAGTGCGGCATAACCTTGTTCGGCCAAACGCTCGGCGCTGTTTTTAGCGTGTTCGCTCAAGCCCCACCATTCGGGGGCGACCAACACGGCGGCGGCTTTTTCGCCTTGTGCCGGATAGGCGAAATGACTTTGCAGGGTGGTGCCGGTGCTGTCGGTGTAGCTGACGGTGCGTGTGAGAATGCTCATGATCTTTCCTTTCTCTGATGGTTAGACTTAGGGGATTTGGGTGAGATGAGGCCGTCTGAAAATATACTTTCAGACGGCCTATTCTTATCATTAAACCTCGATTTTACTCAACACATAATCAATGTCTTTGTCACCGCGGCCGGACAAATTCACCAGCAGTCGCTTGCTGCTATCGAGCTCGGCAGCGCGGCGCAAGGCGTAGGCAATGGCGTGGGACGACTCCAGCGCCGGAATAATGCCCTCTTCGCGCGACAGGGTTAAAAACGCATCCAAACATTCTTGGTCGGTGGCGCATTCATAGCGGCCGCGGCCATTGTCTTTCAGCAGGCAGTGTTGTGGCCCCACGCCCGGATAATCTAAACCGGATGCGATGGAATGCACGGCGGCCGGTGTACCGTCTTCTTCTTGCAAATAATAGCAGTTAAAGCCTTGAATGTTGCCAAATGTGCCTTTGGCCATGGTTGCCGCATGGCGGCCGGGTTTGTCCAGACCTTCGCCGGCAGGTTCGACACCGACCAGATTGACCGATTCATCGTCGATAAAGGCGTTGAATAAGCCGATGGCATTTGAGCCGCCGCCCACACAGGCCACCACTTCATCGGGCAAGCCACCGTATTGTTGGGCAAATTGTTCGCGCGCTTCGTGACCGACAATCGATTGGAAATACGCCACCATTTCCGGATAAGGCGCAGGGCCTACCACCGAGCCGATGGCAAACATAGCCGTATCCATTTGCGACAAATACGATTCAAACGCCGAATCCACCGCCTCTTTCAGCGTGCCCGCACCGGCAGACACCGGCACGATTTTCGCGCCCAAAATCTTCATGCGTGACACATTCGGATGCTCTTTGGCGATATCGACCACGCCCATGTGGATTTCACATTCCAAGCCGACCAAAGCTGAAGCGGTTGCCAGCGCCACGCCGTGCTGACCTGCACCGGTTTCGGCAATGACCTTGGTTTTGCCCATTTTTTTCGCCAACAACGCTTCACCGATGCAGTGGTTGATTTTGTGAGCGCCAGTGTGGTTTAAGTCTTCGCGTTTCAAGAAAATTTGTGCGCCGCGTTGCGACAGGCTTTTGGCATGGTAAATCGGGCTTGGGCGGCCGACATAAGTTGCCTGCAGGCGTTTCATCTCGTTGATGAAATCTTCATCGCCGATGATGTTGTGAAACGCGGTGTTTAATTCTTCTAAAGCCTTGGCCAATTCGGGATGGCCGATTTTTCCGCCGTGTTTGCCGAAATTGCCGTCTGAATCCGGCAGAATCATGGGATTTAACTGCTCTTTTGCCATGTTTTGACTGTCCTCTATTATTCGTTTCATTCAGGCCGTCTGAAAATGTGGTGACGGCGAATCCATTTCTATTATAAACGATTTACCTGCGATTTGTTTTCAGACGGCCTCATCAAATGATTTGTTTAAAATCAAAATATTAACACTTACAGACAAGCCGCCATCATTTTTTGCTTGTTTCAGACGGCATTATTTTCTACACTTTAATTACATCCAACTACAACCTCAGGAGAAACGCATGAAACAATTAGCGATGTACATCAACGGCCGCTTTGAAAACGATTTTCAAGGCCAATGGCGCGATGTATTAAACCCATCGACCGAAGAAGTGATTGCCAAAGAGCCGAAAGGCAGCGCGGCCGATGTTGACCGTGCGGTTGCGGCGGCACGTTTGGCGCAAACCGAATGGGAACGCACACCGGCGGTTGAACGTGGCGCGTATCTGCGTAAAATCGCCGACGGCATTCGTGCGCGCGCCGACGAGCTAACCGATACCATCGTGGCTGAAGGTGGTAAAACCAAAGACTTGGCACGCGTGGAAGTGATGTTCACCGCCGATTATCTGGATTATCAGGCCGAATGGGCGCGCCGTTACGAAGGCGAAATTATCCAAAGCGACCGTCCGCGCGAAAATATTTTGCTGTTTAAGCGTCCGCTGGGCGTGATTGCCGGCATTTTGCCGTGGAATTTCCCGTTTTTCCTGATTGCCCGCAAAATGGGTCCAGCTTTGGTCACCGGCAACACCATCGTGGTAAAACCGAGCAGCGTCACCCCGATTAACTGCCATATTTTTGCCGAAATCGTCGATTCAGTCGGCCTACCTGCCGGCGTGTTCAACGTGGTGAACGGTGCAGGCGCGGAAATCGGCAATGCCTTGTCGGCGCATCCGCAAGTCGATATGGTGAGCCTGACCGGTTCGGTTGAAGCCGGCCGCCAAGTGATGGAAGCCGCCTCGCAAAACATCACCAAAGTGTCGCTGGAATTGGGCGGCAAAGCCCCTGCCATCGTGTTGAAAGACGCGGATTTGGATTTGGCGGTGAAATCGATTTTGGCTTCACGCGTGGGCAACACCGGCCAAATCTGCAACTGCGCCGAGCGCGTGTATGTGCACAACAGCGTGAAAGACGCGTTTACTGAAAAAATGATTGCCGCCATGCAGGGCGTGCGTTTTGGCAATCCGGCCGAAGTAGAAACCGGCGCGCTGGAAATGGGCCCGCTGATTGAAGAGCGTGCGGTAAAATCGGTGGCCGAAAAAGTCGAACGCGCGGTGCAGCAAGGCGCAACTTTGGCTTGTGGCGGCAAACGCGCCGAAGGAAAAGGCTTCTTCTTCGAGCCGACGGTGCTAACCAATGTCGACAACAGCATGGACATCATGAAAGAAGAAACCTTCGGCCCAGTATTGCCGATTGCAACGTTTGAAACGCTGGACGAAGTCATCGGTTTGGCCAATGATTGCGAATTCGGCCTCACCAGCTCGGTGTACACCACCAATTTAAACGAAGCCTTCTACGTCACCCGCCGCCTGCAATTCGGTGAAACCTACATCAACCGCGAAAACTTTGAAGCCATGCAAGGTTTCCACGCCGGTTGGAAAAAATCGGGCATCGGCGGTGCCGACGGCAAACATGGTTTGGAAGAATACTTGCAAACCCAAGTGGTTTATTTAGAAACTGATATTTAAGCCTTCTGAATTTGTCGTTTAATCAAGTAGTTTAATCAAAAGGCTGTCTGAAATTTCAGACAGCCTGAGACTTTGCAAAATTCCTTCAAAAGCCAGCATACATAAACCGCCGTCCTTCCCGCGCAGGCGGGAATCCATTTTCGAATATGGCAAGCTATTGAATAAAATGGGCTTCTTAAATTCTGAGATGGATTCCCGCCTGCGCGGGAAGGACGGCGGTTTTGGTTTTTATTAATGATTCATGAGTTTTGCAAAGGTCTCAGCCTTTGTTTATTTCAACACATTAAAAATCATAGCGCACATTCGCCATCACGCTGCGTTCGGCATCCGGGATGTTAAATGTACCGGCCGTACCCACACGGGTATAGTATTTGCGGTTGAAAATATTGTCGGCATTGACCTGCACCTTCAATTTAGGCGTCACTTGATACCCGGCCATCATGTCAAAGGTGGCATAGCCGCCGGTTTTTACGTTTTGGTTCGACTCAAACTTGCTCATCGCGTTGACTCCGCCGCCGACGGTCAATTTTGGCGTGAGTTTGTAAGTTGTCCACAAATTCACCGTGTGTTTCGGCATAAACAGGAAGAACAAATCACCGCTGGTTGACGCGTAAGACGGCGTTTTGATTTTGCTGTTCAAATAGCTGTAACCGGCATGGATGTTCCATTTCGGCGTAATCGCGCCGCTGATTTCGGTTTCCACACCCTGCATCACGCGTTTGGCCAGCGGCAGAGAATAGCTCGAACCGGCAACGGTTGCCGCTGCATTTTTATCCTGCAAACGATACAGCGACACGCGTGTGTTCAGTCGGTCGTTCAGGTAGCTGCCTTTGTAGCCCACTTCCAATTGATTGCCTTCGCGCGGTTTCAGCGGTGTGCCGTCTTCACCGGTTTCCGATTGCGGGCGGAACAAGGTTGAGTAGCTGGCATACAGGCTGCCGGTGTCGGAGAAATCCCATACCGTGCCTAAGTAGCCGGTGAATTTGGTTTGACTGCCTTGGGAAGCTGAAGTTGATGTCGCCATTTGGCGGGTATTGCGGGAGAAGCTGCGGTTGTAACCTGAGTTTTCCTGTTTGTAATGACCGACACGCCCGCCAGCAATCAGCGACCAATCGGTTATCGGGCGGAACACGACTTTGCCGTATGCGCCCAGTTCGCGGGTTTCGTTGTCTGAAATAATATGATTCAAGCTGCCGTTGCTGCGTGCGGTCGCCAAAACATCTTCATAGCCAATAGACGACAGATCGCGGTAGTCGATGCCGCGGCGAAGCGGTGTGCCGTTGTGGTATTGGCCGCGCTCCGTTCTTGAATCGACGGTTTTGTAATCCATACCGACGACAAATTCATTGGCCGTCGCACCCAATGCAAACGGCTGGCTGTAGCTGGCATCAACGGTAAACGCTTTTTGTTCGGCTTCCAAACCCAAACCGGTGGCATTAAACGTATTATTGGCAGGATTGACACCGCTCAGACCAAAGGCATAATTAGAATCTGATTTGCGGTCGGCATAACGCATGCCGATTTTGCCGTAGCCGCCGTTGTCGAAATAATGTTTCAAATCGGCAAACACATCATGGCTTTTCATGTTGAAATCGTTCCAATCCGCGCCGACAAACACGTCATGCGTCACCGGCAGAGTGGTTTTGTCGGTATAGGTCGGCAAGCCGTTGTCGGGTGTGATTTGGCGCTGCTGATAAAGATAGCCCAAGCCGAAGGTGGTGTTTGGGTTGATGTCCCAATCCAGCGCGGCGTAAACCGTTTCGTGATGGTTGTTGTCTTCTGCCGATTTCGGTGAAGAACCGAATGTTTGCGCCATGATACGGCCGCGCACGCTGCCGTCAGCGTTCAGACGGCCTGACACATCGCCTTCGATTTTATATTGCTTTTTAGTGCCGCCACCCGCACCGACATGGGCTTGGAAATCTTTGGTCGGACGCTTACGCACCAAGTTCACAATCCCACCCATTTCACCGCTGCTGTCGAACAAGCCGCTCGGGCCGCGCATCAGTTCCACGCGGTCGAAAGCAAACAGATTGGGCATGGTGCCGTAAATACTGGCCATCGGCGATGATAAACCATCGACATTATATTCGCTGTATTCATAACCGCGCGCATACACGGAAGAGCGGCCGTCGTCATTGGCCAACACGCGCATGCCCGGCGTTTGGCGCGCCAGTTGGTCGAAGGTATCGACATCGCGGTCTTTGATTTGCTGGTCGGTCAAAATGCTGATGGATTGCGGAATATCGCGCAAAGATGCCGGAATTTTGGTGCCGACGGTCACGGCCGATGAGCTGTATTCGTCGTCTTTTTCGGTTGCGATGGCATTATAAGAACGCTGGCCGGAAACATGCACGGTTTCCAAATCCACCGCTTGCTCGGTTTCGGCGGCAAAGGCAACAGATGATAATGCAGCCAACACGGCTGCAGCGGTTAAATTGTGGCGGAACATTTTTCCTCCCAAATATCAACTAATTTTAAATAAATGATAATAATTATATTCTATATTTACTCAATTTATCCTGACAACTGTTGACTGCGTGTTTACATCAAAAATGGTAAAAATACGACATGCAAATTCGATATTGATTGTTTTATAAAGCTTGCACATACAAAACCAACGTCATTCCCGCGCAGGTGGGAATCCATCTCAGAATTTAATAAGCCTATTTTATTCAATAGTTTGTCATGTTCAAAAAAATGGATTCACACCTGCGTGAGAATGACGGCAGTTTTGGTTTTTATTAATGATTCATCAGTTTTGCAAAAGTCTCGGCCTGTGATCTATCATCAAAAACAAAAAAGCCCGATGTTCACCATCGGGCTTTTACCAAGATTGATTGCTTAATCTTTGCGGGTTTCCACCAAAATCATCTCAACTTCAACGTTTTCAGTTTCCACTTTCGGCACATCGGAGCGGCGCAAACCGTATTCTTGTTCCGGTTGTTCTTGGGCAGCCAAGGCAGCAACGGCATCAGGATTGGTTTCGACAAACACCAAGTTACCCAATGCGGGCATGGCTTCGGCAGCTTTTACCGCTACGGCCTGCTCTTTCACCACCACTTCTTGCACCGCCGCTTCAACTTCTTTAGAAGCCTTGGCCGCAATCAGCTCGTCTTCCATGACCGCCACGGCTTGAGCTTCTTGCTCAGCCGGCACGGCAGTCATCGGCAGTAACTCATCGGCCGCTTCAATCGCAAATACGGAAGTCACGGCAGCGGTTACGTTGCCGACTGCGTTATCGATCATGGCGCGTTCGTCATCGGTGCTTTCTTCCACACGGATGGCTTCCGCTTCAGGCGCTTCAGTTTCGATGGCGAAAGTCACGGCTTCGGCCTCAACCGGCTCCGGAATCACCACCACCAATGGTGCGTTGTCTTCCGCTTCAGCCACCGGCTCGCTCGGCACGGCAATCGCTACCGGCGTTTGCGCCACGGTTTCACCAAACACATGCGCCACGGCAAAGCGTACTTTGTCCGCTGAATCGGCGATATTCAGATAATGCTCGATTTTCTCGGCAGACGGAATATTGCGTTTTTTGTTGCTGCTGCGGCGGTCACGCTGATTGCGGTTGTTGTTGCGATCGCGTTGATTGCGGTTGTTGCGCTCACGCGGCTGTTTTTCAGTTGCCGGTGCGGTTTCAACAACCTCTGCCACGTTTTCTACGGCAGCATTTTCAACCACGGCGTTTTCTGCTGCGGTTTCAACGGCTACGTTTTTGTTGGCATTGCGGTTGTTTCGACTGCGTTTGTTGGCAGCCGGTGCAGCTTGCTCGGCAGTTTCAGACGGCATATCGGTCAGGGCGGCAACTGGAGCGGCGGCTACTTGGTTGCGTTCTTCTTTATTTGAACGGTTGCGCTCGCGGCGGTTGCGGTTGTTGTCCTTGCCTTCTGCTTTGGCTTCGGCCTTGTTGTCGGCTTTGCTGTCAACAGCTTTGGCTTCTTTGGCTTCGGCGCTGACTTCTTGCACTTCTACCTTGCTGCCGTCGCGCTTGTTGCGGCGCGGGTTTTGGCGGCGGTTTTGCTGACGGCGGTTGTTGTTGCCGTTGCGGTTGCCGTTGGCTTGGCGCTTTTCGGCTTTTTCTTCCGCCGGTTTTTCAGGCTCGGCAGGAGTCGTTGCGCCACCAAAGATTTTGCCCAACCACGCTTTGAAGTTGTCCCACCAAGTGGCCGGTTTTTGCTCGGCTACGGTCGGCGCAGGTTGGGTGTGTTGCACGCCTTTGACCGCAGGTTCAGGGCGGGCGGCTTTGGCGCGCTCGCTGCCAAACGGTTTGGCGTTTTCGTCTTCTGCTGGCTCGGCCACGCGTTTGTAGCTCGGCTCACCGTCTTCTTCCACATCATCGGTGCGGATGCGGCTGATTTCGTAGTGCGGATTTTCCAGATGAATGTTTGGAATCAGCAATACAGATACGTCCAAACGCTCTTCCAAGCCAAACAGCTCGGCGCGTTTTTCGTTCAGCAGGAAGGTCGCCACATCCACCGGCACTTGTGCATGCACTTCGCCGGTATTGTCTTTCATGGCTTCTTCTTGAATGATGCGCAACACGTGCAGCGCGGTCGATTCGATGCCGCGAATCACGCCGGTACCGGCACAACGCGGGCAAGCCACATGGCTGCTTTCGCCCAAAGCCGGTTTCAAACGCTGGCGGCTCAATTCAAGCAGGCCAAAGCGCGACAATTTGCCCATTTGCACACGGGCGCGGTCTTTTTTCAGCGCGTCACGCAACACGTTTTCGACATCGCGTTGATGTTTCGGGTTTTCCATGTCGATGAAGTCGATGACCACCAAACCGCCCAAGTCGCGCAAACGCATTTGGCGCGCCACTTCTTCGGCCGCTTCCATATTGGTTTTAAACGCAGTGTCTTCAATGTCGGCACCGCGTGTGGCGCGGGCGGAGTTGACGTCAATCGACACCAGCGCTTCGGTGTGGTCAATCACAATCGCGCCGCCGCTCGGCAGGCTGACGCTGCGTGAGAACGCGCTTTCGATTTGGTGTTCGATTTGGAAACGCGAGAACAAAGGCGTGTGGTCTTCGTAAAGTTTCAGACGGCCTACGTTGTTCGGCATCACATAGCTCATGAATTCAGAAACTTGGTCGTGCACTTCTTGATTGTCGACCAAAATCTCGCCGATGTCGGGGCGGTAGTAATCGCGGATGGCACGAATCAGCAGCGAGCTTTCCATAAACAGCAAATAGGGATCTTTATGCGCTTCGCCTGCTTCTTCGATGGCGCGCCACAGTTTCAGCAGGTAATCAAAATCCCACTGCAATTCTTCCACACTGCGGCCGATGCCGGCGGTGCGCGCAATCAGGCTCATGCCGCGCGGCACGTCCAATTCGGCCATAGCGGCTTTCAGTTCGGCGCGCTCTTCGCCTTCGATACGGCGCGATACACCGCCACCGCGCGGATTGTTCGACATCAACACCAAATAGCGTCCGGCCAAGCTGATGAACGTGGTCAGGGCTGCGCCTTTGTTGCCGCGCTCGTCTTTTTCCACCTGCACGATGACTTCCATGCCCTCTTTGAGCACGTCTTGAATGCGGGCGCGGCCGCCTTCGTAATCTTGGAAATACGAACGCGACACTTCTTTAAACGGCAAAAAGCCGTGTCGGTCGGTTCCGTAATCAACGAAACACGCTTCCAACGACGGCTCGATACGGGTAATCACACCTTTGTAGATGTTGCCCTTGCGCTGTTCTTTGCCCAGCGTTTCGATGTCCAAATCCAACAGATTTTGGCCATCGACAATCGCAACGCGCAGCTCTTCGGCTTGCGTTGCATTAAATAACATACGTTTCATGATAGTAACCTCGTTGGGCTGCACCGTCTTTTCAGACGGCCTCACGCAGCCGGCTGGCACTCACGAGGCGGGACACGCTGCTTACTTGAAAACTTGGTAAGCAGGTTGTTTGTCCTGATGTAATCAGTTTTTGAGTTGAATTTCCGCAAGGTTTCATGCCGTCTGAAAAAATACGGTCATGTGCGGTCGGGTTCGGATAAAGAAGGTCATAAAGAACAATTCGGTATCGTAAAATAAAAGATACCGCCGCCTGTATACCATCTTTTCAGTATGTCAGGCCTAAAATCAAGCGCGGATTGAACATCATCAAGCCGCATAAATCAGGTAGCCGTCATCTTCTTCATCGTTTGCCTGTTGTTATTCTTCAGATTGCTGCGCGGCGGGGTAAAACCCTGAAAATCCGTTCGTCTTATGCTCTGTGAGATGGGCAAATCAATTCAAACTTAATTACGCTCTTCCGTTTACTGGCTGTGCATAAACAGAAGGAAATGCTTTGTAGAGTGCGTTTTTAATATAAAATCTATTTTTAACAGTAAATCCGTTTTCCGAAAGGGATTTTCCCTGCGGCAGCGGCGGCTGCAACTTCATGCCGCGCGCCCGTTTACAAAACGGTGAAAACGAATGTTTGGATTATAGAGAAAATGCACCCAATACGCAAAGATTCAGTCAGCCAAATCACCCTTAGCGAACACGAAGCAGGCCAACGTCTTGATAACTATCTGATAAAAATTCTCAAGGGCGTGCCGAAAAGCCATATCCACCGCATTATCCGCGCCGGTGAAGTGCGGCTGGATAAAAAGCGCTGCAAGCCCGACACCCGCATCGCAGCCGGCCAAATTTTGCGCATTCCACCCATCCGCATTGCCGAAAAACAAAGGCCGTCTGAAAACACAACCGCCGCCCCTGCCCGCGAATTCGAGATTGTTTATGAAGACGATGCCTTGTTGGTCATCAACAAACCTTCCGGCGTGGCGGTACACGGCGGCAGCGGCGTGAGCTTCGGCGTGATCGAACAAATCCGCCAAGCACGCCCCGAAGCCAAATATCTGGAATTGGTGCACCGCCTTGATAAAGACACCAGCGGCCTGCTCATGATTGCCAAAAAACGCAGCGCCTTGGTGAAACTGCACGAAATGATCCGCAACGACCACCCGAAAAAAATCTATCTGGCACTGGGTGTAGGCCGTCTGAACAACGACCGTTTCCACGTCAAACTGTCATTATTCAAATACACCGGCGCACAAGGCGAAAAAATGGTGCGCGTGAGTGACGACGGCCAATCGGCGCACACCATTTTCCGAGTGCTCAAACGCTATTCAGACGGCCTGCTGCACCAAGTCGGCCTATCTGCGCTGACCTTGGTTGAAGCCACGCTCAAAACCGGCCGCACCCACCAAATCCGCGTGCACATGCAGTCGCAACACAGCCCCATCGCCGGTGACGAACGCTACGGCGACTACCAAGCCAACAAACGCCTGCAAAAGCTCGGCCTCAAACGCATGTTTCTGCACGCATCCGAGCTGCATTTGGACCATCCGCTCACGGGCGAAAAGCTGGTTTTAAAAGCCGAATTGCCGCAAGAATTGACGCAATTTATCGTGATGTTGGACAATCAGCATCAGGCCGTCTGAACAAAACAAACACGACAAAGGAGACGCATCATGAAAAAATCCACATTATCCAAGCTATCGGTCGCTGTATTGGCCACATTTGCCCTTTCCGGCTGCTACTTAACCAACCGCGCATTGGAGAACATCGACGCGGTGCCTGAAACCGTCATCACAGATGAAAACATCTATTCTTTCGGTTTCACCAAACCCGACAGCAAAAACCTGCCGCCCAACCGCTTGGTGATGCTGGCGGAAAAAACGGCCTATGTGACCGACATTACGCCCGACAACGAGATGGTCAAAGTCTTACGGACAACAGAATTGAGCAAACAGTTTGAAGTGGTCAATCGCGAAAACCGCCCAAAAAAATTAGGGATATACTCATACATCTCAAACCCTGATACCTTTTCAGCCTATTCTGATCATGTTGATGGCAAGGAGCGTATCTGTCTGGCTTACCGTTTTGAACCGAACACCAATCCAGCATTAAAAAAACGTGAAACGGCAGTATTAACCCAATTAGGCTTCAAACTTGCCACCACCCCTGCCACACAACAGCAAAAACTGCTTTACACTCGATGCTATAACGGCACCCAAGGGAAAATATACGCCATGAAGACCCCTCTGCCTTCTGAATACCGTTTTGAAACGCCGGTAGTCGTCCGTGTTGAAAGCCAAAAAGGTGACGTCGGGCTAACTGCTACAGGTCTTGCCTCGACAATTATTCTGACGCCATTTGCCATTGTCGGCGACCTGATTATGCTGCCGGTTATGCCGTTTGTTGGGCCGTTTATATGGCCGCGCGGTACCAAAATATAAGTAAATGGGATGGGTTTTTCAGACGGCCTTGAACATTCTGCACCATCCCTTAAATGCTTGTTGCCCATGATTTCATGGCCGTCTGAAAATAAAAAGGAACCGATTATGAAACCGAAACTCGTTATTTTCGATTGGGACGGCACGCTGGCCGACACTACCCTGCCGATTATCGCCACCGTGCAGGAAAGTTTTACCGTAAACGGCCACGCCGCGCCTGAAGCCGACCAGATCCGTCCACTTATCGGCTACAACCTGCCGACCATCGTGCGCCATCTTGCACCGGATTTGAACTTGCGCCAGCAGGAAGAAATCATGGAAACCTATGCCGCACATCACTTAAATCCGAACAACCGCAACATGACCTTGTTCCCCGATGCCATCCCCTGCTTGGAAACGCTGAAAGCACAAGGCTACTGGCTGGCCGTGGCCACCGGTAAAGGCCGCACGGGTTTGGACAATTCCATCGCCCAAACCGGCACAGCCGACTTTTGGCTGGCCACCACCTGCGCCAGCGAACAGCCGTCGAAACCCGCGCCGGACATGGTGTTGAAATTATGTGACGAGCTCGGTTTGATGCCGTCTGAAACCGTGGTTATTGGTGACACCACCCATGATTTGGACATGGCCGCCAACGCAGGCGCACCGGCGATTGCGGTCACCACCGGCGCACATTCGGCAGAAAGACTGCGCACCAGTCCTCACTTAGCAATTTTGCCGAATTTATCCGCCTTACCGGATTTTTTAACAACTATTAAGTAACATGACTCTGTCGGCCGGCCTCTCACGATAACTGTCTCCAACAAAAAGCCGGTATGTAATATACATACCGGCTTTGATCAAAACCTAAGCCATATCGGCATTCTTAACCATATCACTAGATGTCAAACCTTATATTTGATTGATTGCCCTAGATCAAAGCGGCCAATAAATTTATATATAATCATTTAAAATAAAAATAACAAAGGGCAGCAATAGCCCACACCCTTTGCATAAGCATGCTTCAACGCTGTATTATTTACTTAAACCGACCATTCCATAATCCGGTAAAAATAAGCCGCTGTTTGATATCTTGCCTGCTGAACACAGTCAATCAACATCCAGGCAATAAAAAAGCACGGTTTCCACCGTGCTTTTTTGAAGCAAAAAATGCTTATTTGTTTTTTTGCGAACGAAGATAATCCAAGGTTTTGAGCTGGGCGATGGCTGCGGCCAAAGCAGCATGTGCTTTTGCCAAAGATTCATCGTCTTGCGCCTTAGAAATACGGTCTTCCGCTGCTTTCTTAGCTTGCTCGGCACGCTCCTGATCCATCTCCGCACTGCGGACAGCAACGTCTGCCAATACGGTAATTTTCTCAGGCTGCACTTCCAACAAACCGCCGGAAACAGCAACCAACACTTCTTCAGCCTGACCCGGCACGGTCAAACGCAATGCACCGGGACGTACCAAACTCATGATCGGCTCGTGTCGCGGGTAAATACCGAGCTCACCTTGTACAGTCGGAACCACCACAAAGCTGGCTTCGCCTGAATAGATGTTTTGTTCGCTACTGACCACTTCAACTTGCATGATGCTCATGCCGGCCTCCTTAGTTTAAGGTTTTCGCTTTCTCGGCTGCTTCTTCGATGCCGCCCACCATATAGAACGCTTGTTCCGGCAAGTGGTCGTATTCACCGTTCAAGATGGCTTTAAAGCCGGCGATGGTGTCACGCAATGCCACATATTTACCTGGAGAACCGGTAAATACTTCAGCAACGTGGAACGGTTGTGACAAGAAGCGTTGGATTTTACGGGCACGCATTACAGTCAGTTTGTCTTCGTCAGACAATTCGTCCATACCCAGAATGGCGATAATGTCGCGCAATTCTTTGTATTTTTGCAAAGTAGACTGAACGCCGCGCGCAACATCATAGTGCTCTTGGCCCAATACCATCGGATCCAATTGACGTGAAGTAGAGTCCAATGGGTCAACGGCAGGGTAAATACCCAAAGAAGCAATATCACGGCTCAATACCACGGTTGCATCCAAGTGGGCAAAGGTTGTTGCCGGAGACGGGTCAGTCAAGTCATCCGCAGGTACGTAAACGGCTTGGATAGAAGTAATCGAACCGGTTTGCGTAGAGGTAATACGCTCTTGCAAACGACCCATTTCTTCAGCCAAAGTCGGTTGGTAACCTACTGCAGACGGCATACGACCCAACAATGCAGATACTTCGGTACCGGCCAAAGTGTAGCGGTAGATATTGTCTACGAAGAACAATACGTCACGACCTTTGCCGTTTTCGTCTTTTTCGTCACGGAAGTATTCGGCCATAGTCAAACCGGTCAAAGCAACGCGCAAACGGTTACCCGGAGGTTCGTTCATCTGGCCGTAAACCATGGCTACTTTATCTAATACGTTGGAATCTTTCATCTCGTGGTAGAAGTCGTTACCTTCACGGGTACGCTCACCTACACCGGCAAACACAGACAAACCGCTGTGCGCTTTGGCGATGTTGTTGATCAATTCCATCATGTTTACGGTTTTACCCACACCGGCACCACCGAACAAGCCTACTTTACCGCCTTTGGCAAACGGACAAAGCAAGTCAATCACTTTAATACCGGTTTCCAATAATTCGGTTGCAGCTGAAAGCTCGTCGAATTTAGGTGCAGACTGGTGAATCGCGCGGGTTTCAGCAGCAGTCACAGGACCTGCTTCGTCAACTGGATTACCCAATACGTCCATAATACGGCCCAATGTTGCCTGCCCCACAGGTACAGCAATCGGAGAACCGGTATTGCTTACGGTCATACCGCGTTTTAAACCGTCTGAACTACCCATTGCAATGGTACGTACCACGCCGTCGCCCAAAAGTTGTTGCACTTCCAGGGTCAGACCGGTTTCGTCCAATTTCAGGGCATCGTAAACGTGCGGGATAGCATCGCGTGGAAATTCCACGTCAACTACGGCACCAATAATTTGTACGATTTTGCCTTGGCTCATTATCGTATCCTATTTTCTGTACAGTTTCAGACGGCCTAAACAGCCGCTGCACCTGCAACAATTTCTGACAATTCTGTGGTAATCGCAGCTTGACGCGATTTGTTGTACACCAAGCGCAGCTCTTTAATGGCATTGCCTGCGTTGTCGGTAGCGGCTTTCATCGCTACCATACGCGCGGCTTGTTCAGATGCCATGTTATCAGCCAATGCTTGATAAACCACAGATTCTAAATAGCGGCGAACCAGATATTCCAATACAGCAACAGGACTCGGCTCATAACGGTATTCCCAACCATATGGAGAATCGGGATTGACTTGCTCAATCTCGTTTTGACCGATAGGCAGCAATACTTCCATACGTGGCTCTTGGCGCATGGTATTCACGAAACCGGAATACACCAAGTGAATCACATCTAATTCATGTTTTTCGTAGCGTTGGAAAATTTCAGTCAACGGACCCAGCAACAATTCCATTTTAGGCGTATCGCCCAAATTTACTGCACTGGCAATCACGTTTAAACCGATGCTTTGGCAAGCTGCCAAACCTTTACTGCCCAGACACACGACATCAACTTCAATGCCCTGTTCCTGATACTCTTGAACTTGCGCCAAAAATTTCTTCAATACGTTGGCGTTCAAACCACCACACAAACCTTTATCAGTCGTCATCAAGATGAAACCGGCACGGCGTACTTCGCGATGCGGTTCCAACAATTTAATGCCGTGATCGGTTTCGGTTTGTGCCAAATGGCTCATTACCGTACGTACTTTTTCGGCGTACGGACGCGCTAAGCGCATCCGTTCCTGAGTCTTCCGCATTTTAGAGGTAGACACCATTTGCATCGCTTTAGTGATCTTTTGGGTATTCTGAACACTGCGAATTTTGGTGAGAATCTCTTTTCCTACTGCCATTTCAGACTCCTTTCATCTGCTATTCTTAGGCTTGGTAAGCGTAAGAAGATTTGAAAGTTTTCATGGCTTCGGTCAAAGCTTGTTCCGCTTCATCAGACATCGCGCCTGAAGCATTAATCGCATTCAGCACATCCGGCAATTGGGTGCGGACATAGCTCAAGAATTCTGCTTCAAAAGCCAATGCTTTAGAAACTGGAACATCAGAATACGAGCCATTGTTAATCGCCCACAAAGTCAATGCCATTTCAGCGGTGTTTAAGGTGCTGAATTGTTTTTGTTTCATCAATTCAGTCACGACCTCACCGTGTTGCAATTGTTTGCGTGTTGCTTCATCCAAATCAGATGCGAACTGAGAGAACGCAGCCAATTCACGATATTGCGCCAATGCCAAACGGATACCGCCACCCAGTTTTTTGATGACTTTGGTTTGCGCTGCACCACCCACGCGCGATACAGAAATACCGGCGTTGATTGCAGGACGGATACCAGAGTTAAACAGGTCGGTTTCCAAGAAGATTTGGCCATCGGTAATCGAAATTACGTTGGTCGGTACGAATGCAGATACGTCACCGGCTTGGGTTTCGATAATCGGCAATGCGGTCAATGAACCGGTTTTACCTTTCACTTCACCGTTGGTCAGTTTTTCCACTTCATCTTCGTTGATACGCGCAGCGCGCTCCAACAAACGAGAGTGCAAGTAGAATACATCACCCGGATAGGCTTCGCGGCCTGGTGGGCGGCGCAGCAACAGGGAAATTTGACGATATGCAACGGCTTGTTTAGACAAGTCATCGTAAACGATTAAGGCATCTTCACCGCGGTCGCGGAAGAATTCACCCATGGTACAACCTGAGTAAGGGGCAATGTATTGCAATGCCGCTGCTTCAGAAGCAGTTGCTGCTACCACAATGGTGTGTTCCATTGCGCCATGCTCTTCCAGTTTACGCACTACGTTGGCAATCGAAGATGCTTTTTGACCTACGGCAACATAGATACAGATCACACCGGTGCCTTTTTGGTTCACAATCGCGTCCAAAGCAACGGCAGTTTTACCAGTTTGACGGTCACCAATGATCAACTCACGTTGGCCGCGGCCTACCGGAACCATAGAGTCAATGGCTTTCAAGCCGGTTTGCATTGGTTGGTCAACCGATTTACGGGCAATTACACCCGGTGCAATTTTTTCGATTGGTGCAGAACCGGAAGCATTGATCGGGCCTTTACCGTCAATCGGACGACCCAATGCATCAACTACACGGCCTACCAGCTCGCGGCCTACCGGTACTTCTAAAATGCGACCGGTACAAGTAACGGTATCGCCTTCTTTGATGTGTTCGTATTCACCCAACACTACGGCACCAACGGAGTCACGCTCCAAGTTCATGGCCAAGCCAAAAGTGTTGCCTGGGAATTCGAGCATCTCACCTTGCATGGCGTCTGACAAGCCGTGAATGCGTACGATACCGTCAGTCACAGAAATCACTGTACCGCGGGTACGTACTTCTGCGTTAACCGACAGATTTTCGATTTTGGCTTTAATCAAATCGCTAATTTCAGCAGGATTAAGCTGCATGAAAACTCTCCTAATTTGTCATAGTCGTATACAAGGCATTCAATTTACCTTGCACCGACAGATCCAAGACTTGGTCACCCACTTCTACTTTCACACCACCGATTAATTCCGGATCAACTTTCGTAGTCACTTGCAAATCGGTGTTGAAACGTGTTTTTAAAGTAGCGGTCAAATCAGCCAACTGCTCAGACGTTAATTCGTATGCGCTGTAAATAACGGCTGATTTGGTATTGTTGAGTGCCAAGACTAAGTCTTGATATTGCGCGTACACTTCCGGCAAAACATTCAAACGCTTTTGCTCGGCCAGAACGCTTACAAAATTTGTAAGGCTTACATCATTCAAACCGACCAAATCAGTCAATGCTTTTGCTTTATCGGAAGCAGCGGTTTCAGGCTGCTCGACCAGAGACAATACTTTCTGATCCTGCAACACTGCTGCCAATTCTTTCAGTCCGCCCAACCAAGACTCAATTTGGTTTTTTTCCTGTGCCAAACCAAATAATGCTTTTGCATAAGGTCGGGCAATCGTTGCGAACTCTGCCATAGGATTACAGCTCCTGTTTCAAAGTGTTGAGCATGGTTGCGTGTTTAGAAGCATCCACTTCGCTACGCAAGATAGACTCTGCACCTTTCACAGCCAATGCAGCAACTTGCTCGCGCAACGCTTCACGCGCGCGGTTCATTTCCTGCTCAACATCGGCTTTAGCCTGTGCTGTAATGCGTGCGGCCTCAGTAGAAGCTTGCTGTTTGGCTTCTTCTACAATTGCAGCAGCACGTTTTTCG
This sequence comes from Neisseria sp. CCUG17229, assembly GCF_047839235.1. Classification (NCBI taxonomy): domain Bacteria; kingdom Pseudomonadati; phylum Pseudomonadota; class Betaproteobacteria; order Neisseriales; family Neisseriaceae; genus Neisseria; species Neisseria sp. CCUG17229. Next base: position 225,619 of record NZ_CP181247.1, on the reverse strand, counting down.
GCGTTAGCCACCATTTCGGCAACTTGTCCACGCCCTTCGGCCATGAGTTCTGCAACTTTCTTTTCTGCCTGCTCAAAATCGCTTTTACCGCGTTCGGCAGCAGCCAAACCCTCAGCAATTTTGGCGGCGCGCTCGTCCAACGCTTTTGCGATCGGCGGCCACACAAATCTCATGGTAAACCAAACCAAACCGAAAAAAACGATGATCTGCGCAAATAAGGTTGCATTAATATTCACTTTACTTAACCTTCGTATTAGGGTTAATCAAACAAACGATGAACCGTTTGTAACGAACTTGTGTTCGGATTAGCCTGCAAACGGGTTAACGAAGGCGAACAGCAAGGCAATAGCAACACCGATCAAGAACGCGGCATCGATCAAACCGGCGATCAAGAACAGTTTGGTTTGCAATGGACCAATCAATTCAGGCTGACGAGCAGAAGATTCCAAGTATTTAGAACCTACCATAGCGATACCGATAGAAGCACCCAAAGCGCCCAAAGCTACGATCAAGCCACATGCGATAGCAATCAAACCCATTTTTAAAACTCCTTAAAAGAAAACAAAGGTTAAAACTACGTTGAAAAAATTGAAAAACTACTTAAAAAGAACAACTAAACTTAGTGTGCATCATGTGCTTGGCCGATGTAAACAAACGCCAGCGCCATGAAAATAAATGCCTGCAGGGTAATTACCAGAATGTGGAAAATCGCCCAAGCCATACCGGCTAAAATATGAAGCACAAACAGAATCGGATCCATCACGCCAATACTGCCGGAAGCTGCCCATGCACCACCCAACAAAGCAATCAGCAAGAATACCAGCTCACCGGCATACATGTTACCGAACAACCGCATACCGTGTGATACGGTTTTTGACAAGAATTCCACGATGTTCAACAAGAAGTTGGCCGGTGCCAATTTCGCACCAAATGGTGCACTGAACATCTCGTGCATCCAACCGCCGAAGCCTTTGATTTTCACATTGTAGTAAATACAGATAATCAAGACACCGATGGCCAATGCCAGCGTGGTATTCAAATCAGCAGTTGGCACAACACGCAATAAGGCGTGATGGTCGCCGGTAATGCCCTGCCATGCAACCGGCAACAAATCAACCGGCAGTAAGTCCATGGCATTCATCAGGAAAATCCATACAAACAAGGTTAAGCCCAATGGCGCGACCGCTTTACGTGACTGCTCGTTATGGACAATGCTTTTGCACATATCATCCACAAACTCAAACAGGATTTCTACCGCAGCTTGAAAGCGGCCGGGCACGCCAGCGGTTGCTTTTTTGGCTCCGCGCCATAAGATAAAGCTACCGATAATCCCCAACACGACCGCAAAGAAAATTGCGTCCAAGTTGATGTAAGAGAAATCAGCGATATTTTTCAGGCCTTGGCCTTGGGTTACGTCCGACAAACTGGTCAAGCTTTGCAAGTGGTGCTTGATGTAGTCGGCAGCGGTCATAGATTCACCTGCCATAGTCTTTAACTCTCAAATAATACAAAAAAACCAAATGGCTGACGCCGAGCAATCCGAAGAAAAACGGAAGGAAAACCAGTGATTCATGCCAAATTGCAAACACAATCAGCATCAACACCAGCGACAGCACTACTTTTAAAACTTCTCCAAAAATAAACACCCTGCTTTGCAGGTAAGGATTATTTTTAACAAGCTTTAAAAGTAAAACTGCAATAGATGAAGGGATGAGATACGTGATTCCGCCGGCTAATGCCGACCAAAAACCGCTTTTGCCTACGATTATCGCGCTTAAGGCGGAAACCGCAAACAAGACAATCACTTGTAAAATTAAAATCTGCTTCATATTTTTAAGGCGATTGAGCCACAATACCAAAGCGAGGCTACTATAATCAAGAAGTGCTATGTCGTCAAGCGATTGTTAAGCTTTGTGAAACGTCATTATTTAAAGATTCAGCAGTTTGTGGCAAATGTCTTATTCTGTAACTGCTGTTTCGCGGGGATTTTAACACAAATTACACAGCGTTACATATTTATTAACATTGGAATACAACAATTTATGCCTTATTTGGGTATGCCTGCTCCACAAAAAATTACAATCTCCTTGATTTCAATCAACTTTCAACAAGGCCGCCTGAACATTTCAGACGGCCTTAAGCATCAAATTTTTGTGCAAATGAAGCAAATTCACCCAAAATTTTTGGTATTTTGCCTAATAAAAGGCTATGCATCGTATTGAATGCCCAATTGTTTCAACAGATATTCAAAGGTTTCCGGCGTGTCGAAATGCAACACGATTTTGCCCTTTTTCTGATTGGTGGTTTTGATTTCGGCATTCACGCCTAAACGCTCAGTCAACACATCATTCAAACGTTGCACATCAGGGCTGATGGTTTTCTTCGGCTCAACCTCTTTGCTTTGATGCGCCAGCTGACTGCGGCGCTCGACTTCTCGTACCGACCAGCCGTTTTTCACTGCTTTTTGCGCTAGTTCCAATTGCTCAACCACCGGCAACGTCAACAATGCGCGCGCATGACCCATTTCCAAGCGACGTTGGTAAAGCATATCTTGTACCGGCTCGGGTAAGCTCAACAAACGCAAACTGTTGGAAATCGCGCTGCGGCTTTTGCCGACGGCCTTAGCTACGGTTTCATGCGTTAAGCCGAATTCATCAACCAAGCGTTTCAAACCTTGTGCTTCTTCAATCGGATTCAGGTTTTCACGTTGCAGGTTTTCAATCAAGCCCATCGCCAGCGCGGTTTCGTCACTGATGGTTTTGATGACCACTGGAATTTCGGTCAATCCGGCCAATTGCGACGCGCGCCAGCGGCGTTCACCGGCAATCAATTCATATTGTGATAAACCGTGTTCGCGCACAATCACCGGCTGAATCACGCCTTGCGCTTTAATCGAATCGGCCAATTCTTGCAGCGCTTCATCATCCATCTGCACGCGCGCCTGATAGCGGCCGGGCTGGATATCGCTGATGGCGACGGAGGTCAGACGGTCGCTGGTGCTGTTGTCCACACCATTGGAAATCAGGGAATCTAAACCGCGGCCCAAACCGCCTTTCATTTTTGCCATATTGTTATCCTTTATTTTAACGGCGCCACAACAGCGCTTTTCAGACGGCCTTATCAAATCATGCGCTATTTTATCGGATATTGCTACGGATAGACAATTTGTATTCTATAATAACGCTTTCAGACGGCCTGACACAGAAAGGCAATACATGACACGTCGGCTCATCATCGGCATCAGCGGCGCAAGCGGTTTTCAATACGGCTACAAAGCCCTACAAATTCTGCAAAACTTGCCCGACATCGAAACGCATTTGGTGGTTTCCAAAGGTGCCGACATGACGCGGGCACTGGAAACGCCCTATTCTAAGGAAGAAATCATGGCGATGGCCGATGTCGTGCACCCCATCGGCAATTTGGGCGCGACGATCTCCAGCGGCTCTTTCCGCACCGCCGGTATGTTGGTGGCGCCCTGCTCCATGCGTTCACTGGCGGCCATTGCCCATGGCTACAACGACAACCTGCTCACACGAGCGGCAGACGTGGTATTGAAAGAACGCCGCCGCTTGGTGTTGATGGTGCGCGAATCGCCGCTGAATCTGGCACATTTAGACAACATGAAACGCGTCACCGAAATGGGTGGCATCATCTTCCCACCCGTACCTGCGTTTTACCAACAACCGCAATCGGTGGACGACATCGTCACCCACAGCGTCGGCCGCGCCTTGGAAATGTTTGACATTGATGTGCCTGAGCTACCGCACTGGGGCGAAGGCGAATCAAAATAGATGAAATCGGCAACAATCGTAAAGTTTGCTTTACAATATGCTGTAAAACCACGGTGCCGTCTGAATGTTCAGACGGCCTGTTTTATGGGAAATCCTCATTCCCGATATCAAAGGAAACATCATGCATTTACCTGTCGGCCCTTTGGTTAATGCCGCTGCGATTGTCGGCGGTGCCATCATCGGCCTCAGTCTTGGCAGCGCACTGCCTGAACGCGTGCGCGCCAATCTGCCCACTTTATTTGGTTTGTTGTGTATTGGTTTGGGGATTATGACCATTCCGGGTGTGAAATATTTTGCCGCGGTCAGCATTGCTTCGGTGCTGGGTTTGGTTATCGGCGAATGGGTGGACATCGAAAAATGGATTAAACAGCTTGCGACTGCCAGCCAAAATCTTGTGGATAAAATTCTGCCGAAAAAAGGCGACTTAAGTGCGGAAAAATTTTTAGAAAACTATGTGTCGCTGGTGATTTTGTTCTGCTTCAGCGGCATGGGAATTTTCGGCGCGATGAACGAAGGCATGAGCGGCGATCCGTCTATTTTGTATATTAAAGCGATTTTAGATGTGTTCACAGCGATGATTTTCGCCATCAGCCTTGGCGCGATTGTGGCTTTTATCGCCATTCCACAAACGCTGTTTCAATGCTTGCTGTTTTTCTTGGCTGCGCTGATTGTGCCGCTTACCACGCCTGATATGCGTGCAGATTTTGCTGCTGCCGGTGGCCTGATGCTGCTGATGACGGGCTTGCGAATTATGGGAATCAAATCGTTTCCGGTGGCCAATATGCTGCCAAGCCTGATTTTGGTGATGCCGCTGTCGCATATTTGGGCAACGTATGTGGTGTAGCGTTCAGACGGCCTATTGGGCATTCAAAGCGGTAGATAGTTTAATTTCCAGCCGTATCGGCGTATCATGGTTTGCGCTTCACTCAACCACGGCCGATTCAGGCCGTCTGAACCGATAGGAATTTTGATGAACGACCTACCCCACAATATGGCCAAATTTTTCCAGCGTAACCATGTCGTCAGCATCGCCACTCAATCGAGCACAGGCGAATTATGGAGCGCCTGCTGCTTTTATGTATTTGACGAAGCCAATGTACAACTGATTGTGTTGACTTCCCAAACCACGCAACACGGCAGCAACATGGCGGCGCAGCCCCGCATTGCCGGCACCATTGCCGGCCAGCCCGACAGCATCACCAAAATCAGCGGCATTCAGTTTCAAGCACAAGCCAAATGTTTGACCGACGAAGCCGAACGCAACGCCGCTGCTGCCCTTTTTTACCATGCCCATCCGCTAGCACGAGCAATGAAAAGCGATGTCTGGACATTGCAGCTGGATAAAGTGAAATTTACCGATAACAAATTGGTGTTTGCCCAAAAAACACATTGGACGCGTGAAGACAAGCATGAATCAAACGATAAGGCTGTCTGAAAAGACCGATGATGATTCAACATTTTATAATCTTTGCCGCTACATTTCAGATGGCCTATTTACGGAACACATTCTATGAACGCTGAAAATTGGTGCGTTTATTTGATTTTGTGTGCCAACGAATCGCTTTATTGCGGCATTACCAACCGCCCCAACGAGCGTTTTCAAGCGCACCAAACCGGTAAAGGCGCTCGCTACACCCGCATTCACAAGCCCATCGCCATGCGCGTGCTTTCAGACGGCCTCAGTAAAAGCGATGCACTCAAGCAGGAAATCGCCACCAAGAAATTAAACGCCGCACAAAAGCGCGTTTTATGGCTGAAAATGGCAAATGCACAAGAAATTAAGGCCGTCTGAAAGAAGCTGACGGAGATTTCAGACGGCCTACCACTCTACCCTGCTTTGTTATAAAATCCTTATTCTGTTCACTCAGGAAACCGATCATGACCACCGACATCCAACGCAATGTTGACGACAACGAAATCGCCAAATTCAGCCAAATCGCTGAAAAATGGTGGGATAAAAACAGCGAATTCAAACCGCTGCACGACATCAATCCGCTGCGACTGGATTACATCGACAGCTTAGGTCATTTGAGCGGTAAACAGGTTTTGGATGTCGGCTGCGGTGGCGGCATTCTGGCCGAAAGCATGGCCAAACGCGGCGCGGCGCATGTAACCGGCATCGACATGGCGGAAAAGTCTTTGAAAGTAGCTGAAGTGCACGCGGCAGAACAAAAAGTCAATAATATTGCTTACTGCTGCGTACCAGTAGAAGAATTGGCTACTGAGCAACCACACAGCTTTGATGTGGTCACCTGCATGGAAATGCTTGAGCATGTGCCTGATCCGGCCGCCATTGTCAAAGCCTGCGCACAATTGGTAAAACCCGACGGCATGGTATTTTTCTCCACCATCAACCGCAATCCGAAATCTTATCTGCATTTGATTGTCGGCGCAGAATATGTATTGAACTTTGTACCGAAAGGCACGCACGATTGGCAGAAATTCATTACGCCTGCGGAATTGGCACGGATGTGTCGCCAAGCCGGTTTGGATGTTGTCGATACAAAAGGTATGAAATACAATCTGTTAACCAAAGAATACAGCATCAGCGATGTGACGGACACCAATTATATGATTGCCTGTCGTCCGGCTTAATCACACAACAAAAGGCCGTCTGAAACATCATGTTCCAGACGGCCTTTTGTTGAATTTCATTAATTAACGCTTCATTTCGCCCTGAATGGCACGAATATTGGCTTCACGATCGCGTACTGCTTGGTTCAGACGACTGATTTTGGCTTGGTCGCCTTTCTTGCGCGCCACATTCAATTGCACTTTAGCACGCGCCAATGCGGCTTGCTCATTGCGGATTTCGTTTTGCAGAATCTGCTTGCGGGTAAGCTGTGGCTTCGGCTTCGCAACTGGCGCATTAATCACCGGTGCATGAATGATTTTGGCCTTGCGGTTCAACTCGGCGGCTCGCGCTTGGGCTGACTTCAAATCACCGGCGCTGGTTTTACGGCCTGAGGTATCATGACCATTACGCAGCTTGATATTCATGCGGGGAGCCGCTTCGGCACTATTGGTTACGCTACCGCTGGTGGCCTGTGGCAAAATTTTAATATCGCTGACATCCGGCACAGCCGAACCTGGAGCTTCTTTTAAATCCACCTTCTCGGGTAAGATTTTGTTCGCTTCTTCAGGTACAACCTGCGCAGCACCATTGGGATGGGACTCCTCACATTGTGTACCAATTTTCTTTTCGGTAAAGACAATGTCACCATCTACCTTACAGATATAAGTAACGGCTTGTGCCGACATGGCAGCAGTGCTCAGGCTCAATGCCAGAATCAGTTTTTGAAAAATAAGTTTCATGCTGTTGGTAAAGCCATTCAGATATGAGAGCGGTTATTATACTATGCCGTCTGTAAAGTGCGTAAATGCTGTATTAAAGCGATGGAGATAATACGGCATAAATGTGTTCAGACGGCCATATTGTATCTAAGGGTGCAGTAATTTTAAAATGCTCACCGCGATGTTGGAACTCTATTCGCCAAGCGTGCAAAAACATTCGTTCGGCGGGCGTTCCGCCATACAATTCATCACCCAGAATCGGGCTGCCTAAGCTTTTCATAGCAACACGCAATTGATGCGTTTTACCAGTGTGCGGTTGCAACACAAATAAGCGTAGATTAAGTGCTATCGCATGGCTATAAAACTGGGTAATGGCAGGATTGGCCATATCTCGTGTTAACTTCCATGCTCCACGGCGGGATTTTTCCATCCCACCTTTAATCCAACCCTGCTTTTTAGATGGCTTTGTATCGCTCAGTGCCAAATAAGTTTTGCACATGGTTTTGGCAGAAAATTGTTGGGCCAATTCTGAAGCCGTTTGCTCATTGAGTGCTAACAACAATACACCGCTGGTTGCTTTATCCAATCGATGCAGCAACCATACCCTTTCTAAACCCAATTGCACTGCCAGCGTTTGCGTCAGGCTGATTTGATTTTCTTCCTGATGCACCGCAATGTGACAAGGTTTGTTGATGGCAACGAAGTTTTGATTCTGAAAAAGAATCTCCCACATGTTCAGACGGCCTTAATTCAATGCGATGCCTTGACCCATTAGCGTAATGGCACCCAACACACAAAATAAAATACACGCAGAAATGCGAACCGCTTTAGCCGGAATCTTCTTCATCAGCATCTGCCCTAAATAAACGACCGGCACATTTGCCAACATCAAGCCCAACACGCTACCACATATCACCCAAAACATCTCTTGATATTTAGCTGCTAACAGTACTGTGGCGATTTGCGTTTTATCACCGATTTCCGCCATAAAAAACAGCACTACCGTTGCGCCAAAAGCACCATATTTCAGCCATCGGCTATCCGGATTCTCATCTTTATCCGGCAACAGCAACCACAGCCCTACCGCAATAAAACTCAAGCCGACGATCCATTTCATCAATTCAGGCGAAATATATTGTGCCAGCCATACACCAATGACAGCAGAAAGCGCATGATTCAATAGCGTAGCTACAAAAATACCAAAAACAATGGCATTCTTTTGTGAAAATCGGGTGGCTAAAAATAATGCGAGCAGTTGGGTTTTATCGCCAATTTCGGCAATCATCACACCCAATGTCGAAGAGAAAAAAGCTTCCATAAGATACTCAACCGTTTTGTGGGCAACATAAAAGCACAGCAATTGCCCACTGGAATTACCATGCTTTACGTCTTGCCTGTCATTCGTTTGAGCGAAGATGCGGTTACCATGCCGAAGCAATTATGTTGACAACCGCTCCGGAAACCGAATCATCCGGATGGCTACTCCCGTAAAGAGAAACAAAATTATAATGCTTGTGCCTTATCTACACAACCTCTTTTAAGATTTAGAAAATTGAATATCCAATAAAAGGAACACATTAAAATCTAAATTAACCCTATATTTAAACGTAAAGAAGCCTCTGACAAGGGTCAGAGGCTTCGAATGGGTGTTTGGCAGTGACCTACTTTCACATGGAAGAACCACACTATCATCGGCGCTGAGTCGTTTCACGGTCCTGTTCGGGATGGGAAGGCGTGGGACCAACTCGCTATGGCCGCCAAACTTAAACTGTACAAATCGGTAAGCCGTTATGCAGTCTCCTGCACTTATTTATTCTTTAATCAACTGTTGGTGATGACTGAATCATCAGTAAGCTTTTATCTTTGAAGTTCTTCAAATGATAGAGTCAAGCCTCACGAGCAATTAGTATCGGTTAGCTTCACACATTACTGCGCTTCCACACCCGACCTATCAACGTCCTGGTCTCGAACGACTCTTTAGGAGGATTAAATCCTCAGGGAAGTCTCATCTTCAGGCGAGTTTCGCGCTTAGATGCTTTCAGCGCTTATCTCTTCCGAACTTAGCTACCCGGCTATGCCACTGGCGTGACAACCGGTACACCAGAGGTTCGTCCACTCCGGTCCTCTCGTACTAGGAGCAGCCCCCGTCAAACTTCCAACGCCCACTGCAGATAGGGACCAAACTGTCTCACGACGTTTTAAACCCAGCTCACGTACCACTTTAAATGGCGAACAGCCATACCCTTGGGACCGACTACAGCCCCAGGATGTGATGAGCCGACATCGAGGTGCCAAACTCCGCCGTCGATATGAACTCTTGGGCGGAATCAGCCTGTTATCCCCGGAGTACCTTTTATCCGTTGAGCGATGGCCCTTCCATTCAGAACCACCGGATCACTATGTCCTGCTTTCGCACCTGCTCGACTTGTCGGTCTCGCAGTTAAGCTACCTTTTGCCATTGCACTATCAGTCCGATTTCCGACCGGACCTAGGTAACCTTCGAACTCCTCCGTTACTCTTTGGGAGGAGACCGCCCCAGTCAAACTGCCTACCATGCACGGTCCCCGACCCGGATTACGGGTCTGGGTTAGAACCTCAAAGTCACCAGGGTGGTATTTCAAGGACGGCTCCACAGAAACTGGCGTCTCTGCTTCTAAGCCTCCCACCTATCCTACACAAGTGACTTCAAAGTCCAATGCAAAGCTACAGTAAAGGTTCACGGGGTCTTTCCGTCTAGCAGCGGGTAGATTGCATCTTCACAACCACTTCAACTTCGCTGAGTCTCAGGAGGAGACAGTGTGGCCATCGTTACGCCATTCGTGCGGGTCGGAACTTACCCGACAAGGAATTTCGCTACCTTAGGACCGTTATAGTTACGGCCGCCGTTTACTGGGGCTTCGATCCGATGCTTGCACATCTTCAATTAACCTTCCAGCACCGGGCAGGCGTCACACCCTATACGTCCACTTTCGTGTTAGCAGAGTGCTGTGTTTTTAATAAACAGTCGCAGCCACCTATTCTCTGCGACCCTCCAATGCTTACAGAGCTAGTCTTTCACATCGAAGGGCATACCTTCTCCCGAAGTTACGGTATCAATTTGCCGAGTTCCTTCTCCTGAGTTCTCTCAAGCGCCTTAGAATTCTCATCCTGCCCACCTGTGTCGGTTTGCGGTACGGTTCTGATTCAACTGAAGCTTAGTGGCTTTTCCTGGAAGCGTGGTATCGGTTACTTCAGCACCTTGGTGCCTCGTCATCACTTCTCGGTGTTAAGAAGACCCGGATTTGCCTAAGTCTTCCACCTACCGGCTTAAACAAACTATTCCAACAGTTTGCTAACCTAACCTTCTCCGTCCCCACATCGCATTGAATCAAAGTACAGGAATATTAACCTGTTTCCCATCGACTACGCATTTCTGCCTCGCCTTAGGGGCCGACTCACCCTACGCCGATGAACGTTGCGTAGGAAACCTTGGGCTTTCGGCGAGCGGGCTTTTCACCCGCTTTATCGCTACTCATGTCAACATTCGCACTTCTGATACCTCCAGCACACTTCTCAATGCACCTTCTTCGGCCTACAGAACGCTCCCCTACCATACGTGTAAACACGTATCCGCAGCTTCGGTTATAGATTTGAGCCCCGTTACATCTTCCGCGCAGGACGACTCGACCAGTGAGCTATTACGCTTTCTTTAAATGATGGCTGCTTCTAAGCCAACATCCTGGCTGTCTGGGCCTTCCCACTTCGTTTACCACTTAATCTATCATTTGGGACCTTAGCTGGCGGTCTGGGTTGTTTCCCTCTTGACAACGGACGTTAGCACCCGCTGTCTGTCTCCCGAGGAGCAACTTGATGGTATTCTTAGTTTGCCATGGGTTGGTAAGTTGCAATAACCCCCTAGCCATAACAGTGCTTTACCCCCATCAGTCTCATTCTCGAGGCACTACCTAAATAGTTTTCGGGGAGAACCAGCTATCTCCGAGTTTGTTTAGCCTTTCACCCCTATCCACAGCTCATCCCCGCATTTTGCAACATGCGTGGGTTCGGACCTCCAGTGCGTGTTACCGCACCTTCATCCTGGCCATGGATAGATCACTCGGTTTCGGGTCTACGCCCAGCAACTAGTCGCCCTATTAAGACTCGGTTTCCCTACGCCTCCCCTATTCGGTTAAGCTCGCTACTGAACGTAAGTCGTTGACCCATTATACAAAAGGTACGCAGTCACGGAACATGTCCGCTCCCACTGTTTGTATGCATCAGGTTTCAGGTTCTATTTCACTCCCCTCCCGGGGTTCTTTTCGCCTTTCCCTCACGGTACTGGTTCACTATCGGTCGATGATGAGTATTTAGCCTTGGAGGATGGTCCCCCCATATTCAGACAGGATTTCACGTGTCCCGCCCTACTTGTCGTACGCTTAGTACCATTGATCAGATTTCGAATACGGGACTATCACCCACTATGGTCAAGCTTCCCAGCTTGTTCTTCTATCTCAACAATTATCACGTACAGGCTCCTCCGCGTTCGCTCGCCACTACTTGCGGAATCTCGGTTGATTTCTTTTCCTCCGGGTACTTAGATGGTTCAGTTCTCCGGGTTCGCTTCTCTAAGCCTATGTATTCAGCTTAGGATACTGCACAAAATGCAGTGGGTTTCCCCATTCGGATATCGCGGGATCAAAGCTTTATTGCCAGCTCCCCCACGCTTTTCGCAGGCTTACACGTCCTTCGTCGCCTATCATCGCCAAGGCATCCACCTGATGCACTTATTCACTTGACTCTATCATTTCAAGAACCTCTTTGACTTAATCCGCACTACCGTTGACAAGTAGTGGAACTAGATGTTTTTACTTTGATAAAGCTTACTGCTTTGTTGTGTCTTAACCCTGCCTTTTGTGTTTCAGGGTTAAGTCGATACAATCATCACCCAAATTCTGTGATTTACTTCTTTACAACAATCAGCCATTTGCAAATAGCTGATTGTCAAAGTAAATCAACATTGTCTTTGTTTGTTGATTTCGGCTTTCCAATTTGTTAAAGATCGATGCTTTTCAATATTGCTATTGACTTCGCAAATCAAAATGAGCTGGCCATTATATCAGCCTTCTTTTTTCTGTCAAGCTTTTATTGGTCAAACAAAAAAATCAGCGCTATGCGCTTTTTTGTTCTTCCTGCCAACTGACTTTGATTTGGGAAGTGCGTGGTGGAGGCAAACGGGATCGAACCGATGACCCCCTGCTTGCAAAGCAGGTGCTCTACCAACTGAGCTATGCCCCCAGTATGAGTTATGGTGGGTCTGGGAGGACTTGAACCTCCGACCCCACGCTTATCAAGCGTGTGCTCTAACCAGCTGAGCTACAAACCCAAGGTCGTTATTTTGAAATCGTTTAAGTTCAGTTTTTAACCGTTCTTTTTTTTGATCTCTCAATATCTTTTGCATCTTCTACAGTTTACCGATAAGTGTGAATGCGAGAAGCCTCTTCTTTTCTCTAGAAAGGAGGTGATCCAGCCGCAGGTTCCCCTACGGCTACCTTGTTACGACTTCACCCCAGTCATGAAGCATACCGTGGTAAACGGGCTCCTTACGGTTACCCTATCTACTTCTGGTATCCCCCACTCCCATGGTGTGACGGGCGGTGTGTACAAGACCCGGGAACGTATTCACCGCAGTATGCTGACCTGCGATTACTAGCGATTCCGACTTCATGCACTCGAGTTGCAGAGTGCAATCCGGACTACGATCGGTTTTGTGAGATTGGCTCCACCTCGCGGCTTGGCTACCCTCTGTACCGACCATTGTATGACGTGTGAAGCCCTGGTCATAAGGGCCATGAGGACTTGACGTCATCCCCACCTTCCTCCGGCTTGTCACCGGCAGTCTCATTAGAGTGCCCAACTGAATGATGGCAACTAATGACAAGGGTTGCGCTCGTTGCGGGACTTAACCCAACATCTCACGACACGAGCTGACGACAGCCATGCAGCACCTGTGTTACGGCTCCCGAAGGCACTCCTCCGTCTCTGGAGGATTCCGTACATGTCAAGACCAGGTAAGGTTCTTCGCGTTGCATCGAATTAATCCACATCATCCACCGCTTGTGCGGGTCCCCGTCAATTCCTTTGAGTTTTAATCTTGCGACCGTACTCCCCAGGCGGTCAATTTCACGCGTTAGCTACGCTACTAAGCAATCAAGTTGCCCAACAGCTAATTGACATCGTTTAGGGCGTGGACTACCAGGGTATCTAATCCTGTTTGCTACCCACGCTTTCGAGCATGAACGTCAGTGTTATCCCAGGGGGCTGCCTTCGCCATCGGTATTCCTCCACATCTCTACGCATTTCACTGCTACACGTGGAATTCTACCCCCCTCTGACACACTCTAGCTAGCCAGTTCAAAACGCAGTTCCCAGGTTGAGCCCGGGGATTTCACATCTTGCTTAACTAACCGTCTGCGCTCGCTTTACGCCCAGTAATTCCGATTAACGCTCGCACCCTACGTATTACCGCGGCTGCTGGCACGTAGTTAGCCGGTGCTTATTCTTCAGGTACCGTCATCACACAGTGATATTAGCACTATGCTTTTCTTCCCTGACAAAAGTACTTTACAACCCGAAGGCCTTCTTCATACACGCGGCATGGCTGGATCAGGCTTGCGCCCATTGTCCAAAATTCCCCACTGCTGCCTCCCGTAGGAGTCTGGGCCGTGTCTCAGTCCCAGTGTGGCGGATCATCCTCTCAGACCCGCTACTGATCGTCGCCTTGGTAGGCCTTTACCCCACCAACTAGCTAATCAGATATCGGCCGCTCAAATAGCGCTAGGCCCGAAGGTCCCCAGCTTTCCTCCTCAGAGAATATGCGGTATTAGCTAATCTTTCGATTAGTTATCCCCCACTACTCGGTACGTTCCGATATATTACTCACCCGTTCGCCACTCGCCACCCAAGAAGCAAGCTTCTCTGTGCTGCCGTCCGACTTGCATGTGTAAAGCATGCCGCCAGCGTTCAATCTGAGCCAGGATCAAACTCTTATGTTTAATCTCTAACTTATTTAACTTCTGGTCTGCTTCAAAGAAACTGACAAAGTATAGATATTTCTACATCTTGTCTGTTTTTGTCGCAGTGTGAGGCTTGTCGCACTCACACTTATCGGTAATCTGTTTGTTAAAGAACAAGAACCGAATTATACATCACTCAAACTGCTTGTCAACTCTTTTTTTCAAATTTCATCGAAAAATTAAATCAACCGTGCTATAATTATCAGTTCGTTTCGCTACTGCGTCAGCAGCGAAGAACCGAACTATACCCCTCTCCCCCAAAACCGTCAACTCCCACAAACAAATAATTTCTACAAAAATCAACAAATCGCTGTTTTACAATGAAATTCAATTTAAACTAATTTGTAAAAAACTACTCCAACTACCCAAACTTATCAGCGTTATATACAAAGACCGTCTGAAATCTTCAGACGGCCTTTGTTATCCATAATCTTCAACTAAAATACTTTTCTATTTAATACTTTAGTGGTAGTAAATCATTCAAAATAATACTTGCATATTTGTTAACTATCTATTACATTTAAGCCATAGTCGTGATGAATTCATTTTCATTCGACGAAGAAAAAGCCAAGATAGCAAAGGTTATAAAATAGAAGAGAATGGTAGTACCAACGCAATATCCAATAAAAGAGCTGCTTTTATAGCAGCTCTTTTCCATTTCACTTACTGCGGCAAAATAACCTCCAAAACAAATTTGCTGCCGACATAAGCCAATACCAAACTAATAAAACCAATAATCGTCCAAATCGCTGCTTTTTTGCCGCGCCATGCCATCATACTGTGCTTGAGCAGTAAGCCGCCGTAAATCAACCACGACAAAATGCCGAACACAGTTTTATGGCTAAAGGTGACCGGCTTGCCAAATACGCTTTCAGCGAAGAATGTTCCGCTGACCACGGAGTAAGTCAACAAAACAAAGCCGACCAACATACCGCGGAACATCAATTTTTCTAAACTCAATAGCGGCGGTAAAAATGTGACCAATGATGACATTTTGCGCTTATGCAGGCTCCGGTTTAACAGCAGAATCAATACGGCGAACAGCGTGACAATCCCGAATAAGCCGTATGCCAATAATGATGTACCCACATGCAGCATAAACGGTACATCACTGATCTCATAACCGATAAATTTGCCCGGAAAAATCATACCTAATATTAAAGACAGCGCCGCACACGGATATAAAAGTAATTGCAATCCGCGCAAACAATAAAAGAAGCTGCCTAAGCAATACATCATCAGCATCAGCCACACAATCAGGCTGATGGAATAGCCGAATCCTGTAATCAACACTTGATCTCTAACCACAGGCAGTAATAAAGCCGCGCCATGTACCAGCAACGCTACGCCCAATACCATTAATTCGGCATGGATGGGATACGCCTGATCGCGGTGTTTTTTATGGCGCAACCACACAAAGCCTGACAAACCAGCATACACCAGCATCAGGCAAATCAAAATTATCGGCATAACAAACTTTCTCTGTACGCATATTCATAACCGCGTACGATAGTGTAAAATAAAACCGATTTTATTTTATCAAATAATGCTCTCTTGTGGGCAGCTATTCTCATTATCAAGGATAAGCATGTTAGACAACTTAACCAACCGCTTCAGCAGCGTTTTGAAAAACATCCGCGGCCATGCAAAATTAACCGAAGACAATATTAAAGAAGCTTTGCGTGAAGTCCGCCTGGCTTTATTGGAAGCCGACGTTGCCTTGCCGGTCGTCAAAGAATTCATCAACAACGTCAAAGAAAAAGCACTCGGCCAAGAAGTGGCCGGCAGCCTGACACCCGACCAAGCCTTTATCGGCGTGGTGAACGATGCCCTGATTGAATTGATGGGCAAAGAAAACACCTCGCTGGATTTATCCGTTGCACCGCCTGCTGTGGTGTTGATGGCCGGTTTGCAAGGTGCGGGTAAAACCACGACTGTCGGCAAATTGGCGCGCTTATTGAAAACTGAGCAAAAGAAAAAAATTCTGGTGGTGTCTGCCGACGTGTACCGCCCTGCTGCGATTGAACAATTGCGTTTATTGGCCGAACAAGTCGGCGTGGATTTTTTCCCTTCCGACATCAGTCAAAAGCCGGTTGATATTGCCCGCGCCGCAGTGGATTATGCCAAAAAGCATTTCTATGATGTGTTGATGGTCGATACCGCTGGTCGTTTGGCCATCGATGAAGAGATGATGAACGAAATTAAAGCGCTTCATGCGGCCGTTAATCCGGTGGAAACGCTGTTCGTCATCGACTCCATGCTGGGTCAAGATGCGGTAAACACTGCCCAAGCCTTTAACGAAGCCTTGCCGCTTACCGGTGTCATCCTGACCAAAATGGATGGTGACGCGCGTGGTGGTGCGGCCTTGTCTGTGCGCCATGTGACCGGTAAACCGATTAAATTCATCGGTATCGGCGAAAAAGTCACCGGCTTGGAACCGTTCCACCCTGATCGCATCGCCAGCCGCATTTTGGGCATGGGCGACGTATTGAGTCTGATTGAAGACGTTCAGCGCGGCATCGATGAAGAAGCCGCTGCCAAAATGGCGAAGAAAATCCAAAAAGGCAAAGGCTTCGACCTGAATGACTTTAAAGAACAAATTCAGCAAATGCGCAACATGGGCGGCTTGGAAAGCCTGATGTCGAAAATGCCGGGCGAACTCAGCCAGATTTCCAAACAAATCCCGGAAGGTACTACCGAAAAAGCCATGGGCAAAGTTGAAGCCATTATCAACTCGATGACTCCGAAAGAACGTGCCAACCCTGCTTTAATTAAAGCCAGCCGCAAACGCCGCATCGCTGCCGGTGCCGGCACCAATGTGCAGGAAGTGAACAAAATGTTGAAACAATTCGAGCAATCTCAGCAAATGATGAAAATGTTCAGCGGCAACGGCATGTCGAAGCTGATGAAAATGGCTAAAGGCATGAAGGGCATGAAAGGGATGTTCCCGGGCATGTAATGCTGTTTGCTTGAATCAATATAAAGATAAAGGCCGTCTGAATCATTTTCTTCAGGCGGCCTTTTATATTAAAAACATGCCGTCTGAAAGGTTTCAGACGGCATGTTTTATATCACTTTTTCGTGCTTAAGATACTTACGCACCAAATACTTTCAAACGATCTGCCAACGGGGCAAATTCTTTGTCACCGGCCGGCGCTTCAATGCCGCCGATAACCATTTGCGCGCGTAAAGTCCAGCTTTTCGGTAAGTCGTATTCCTTGGCAATCGCCTCATCCGGCAACGGATTATAGTGTTGCAGGTTGGCGCCGACACCGGCAGCGGCCAAAGTTGTCCAAATCGCATATTGGTGCATGGCGTTACTGTGTTCCGCCCAGATCGGGAAGTTTTCCGCATACGATGGGAATTGCTCTTGCAAGCCTTTCACTACCGCTTGGTCTTCAAAGAACAAAACCGTCGCGGCAGCGGCTTTGAAGCCGTTCAATTTTTGCTCGGTTGGTGCAAATTTTTCAGCCGGAACAATTTGACGCAACGCATCTTCGACAAAACCCCATACTTTTTCGTGTTCCGCACCAAACACCACCACAACGCGGGTAGATTGTGAATTAAACGAAGACGGCGTGTGCAACACGGCATGTTCGATGATTTGATTCACTTCATCATTGCTGATTGGCAGGTTTTTGTTTAATGCGTAAATCGAACGACGGGTTTCTGCTGCTTGCTGTACATCTTGATAAGCCATTTTCATTCCTTTATATCAATGAGATTTTTTAAATTGGTTGTCCAACGCCCACGCGCCGCCGCCCGCTGCGGCAATGTAGATGAAAATAAAGCTGAACAAAGCAGCTGCTTCGCCACCATTCAACAAAGGCAATAAAGCGTTGGGTTCGGTGTGTGCCATAAAATA
Source organism: Neisseria sp. CCUG17229 (assembly GCF_047839235.1). NCBI lineage: Bacteria > Pseudomonadati > Pseudomonadota > Betaproteobacteria > Neisseriales > Neisseriaceae > Neisseria > Neisseria sp. CCUG17229. The sequence goes on along the minus strand of NZ_CP181247.1, from coordinate 207,620 downwards.
GGCCACCGCCATCTGTCCAGACAGGATAAACGCTACCGGACGGGTAAACAAGCCCAGCAACAGTAAAATCCCGCCAACAAATTCTAAAATACCGGCCAAGCCGTAAATCGAGAAAATCTGCAAACCGTCAAACATTTCAATATGCGGCAGGGCAAACAGCTTGGCCGAGCCGTGCAACATAAACATATACGCAGCGGCAATGCGCAGAATCGACAAGAGCATGGGTTGGAAGCGAGCTAAGAAATTCATTTTGTTTTCTTCTTGGTTAAGCATCAATGAACGCAGTATAGATAATTCTTTTTGGTTAATATATACTCTTTTCATTGATACACTATTTCCGGATAAGAAAACATGGATACCTTATTCAGCTTAAAAGTCTTCCGCCATGTGGTACAAAACGGCAGCTTCACCCGCGCAGCCGAGCAGCTCAATATCTCCACCGCCATGGCCAGCAAACACGTCAGCCATTTGGAAAACACCATTCAAGCCAAGCTGCTGCACCGCAACAGCCGCAACCTACACTTAACCGAAGCGGGCGAAGAATACTACCGCCAATGCAGCTACGCGCTTGATACTCTCGACACCGCCGCGCAAAAAGCCGCCGGCGGCACCGACAAACCGCAAGGTATGCTGCGCGTGACCATGCCGCTTTGGTTTGCCAACAGCTTATTGAGCAGCTGGCTGGTGGAATACCGCGAACGCTATCCCGAAGTCACGCTGGATTTGGTGCTCGACAACCGCCACGTCGATTTGATTGCTGAAGGTTTCGATTTGGCTTTGCGCGTATCGAAAACGCCCAGCCCTTCGCTGATTGTGAAGCCCTTGGCGGTGATTCAATTTGTTTTGGTCGCTTCACCCGAATACATCTGCCAACACGGCAAGCCGACCACACTTGAAGAAGTGATGCAGCACCAAGCGATTCTGCCCTCCTACACCAACCAGCGCAATGTCGAAATCACCCACACCGCCAGCGGCGAAAAATCCACGCTCAGCTTGAAGCCGGTGATGCTCACCGACAATACGCTGATGGTGCGCGAGCTGGTCAAAACCGGCGGCGGCATCGGCTATCAGCCGCTAATGGTGGTGCAAAAAGATTTGGAAGACGGCACGCTCGTGCGCCTGTTGCCCGAATACACCATGGTAAACGAGCAACTCAACGCCGCTTATGTTGACCGCGCGTTTTTGAGCGCGAAGGTGCGCAGCTTTATTGATTTTATTAACGAGAAGATTCAGCAAGTGAACGGTTGATGCACACATAAAAAGGCCGTCTGAAAACCATGAACTGCACCCCAAAAGTTGGACACTTCCCCCCAACTTAAAAAGGTGCAGTTTTCTTATGTCCAAATATACACTAGACTTCAAATACCGAGCCGTACTCCATTACCATCAAGTGCACAGCCAACAGCGTACCGCAGACCATTTCAACGTCTCACGCACCCACCTGCGCCGTTGGATTGCCGCCTACCGTCAAGGCGGTATAGCCGCACTTCAGCACCCACAGGCTACGCTTATGAAGACTACGCAGACCAAACGCAACAATCCCTTTATCGTCGACAAACCCGACCATGAAAAAACTCAGGCAGAGCTGATTGAAGAGTTACGCTACATGAGGGCGGAGATCGACTACCTAAAGCACATGAAAGCCCTCAACGAAAAGAACGCCACCAAAGTTGCGAAACCGTTCAAACGCTGAGGGCGAAGCACCTGCTGAAATACTTGTTGCACAGTGCCGGCATACCCAAAAGCAGTTTCTACTACCACATCGGTAAATCCGATCCCGATATGGAAGCCAAAGCGGCGGTGAGTGAAGTTTATCACCAACACAAAGGTCGCTACGGCCAACGGCGGATTGGAGCTGTATTATCGTGGAATAAAAAGAAAGTGCAGCGTATTATGGGATTATTGGGTTTGAAAGCCAAAGTGCGCAACAAAAAATCCTATCGTCCGCAAGTTATAGGAGAGACGTCGAAAAACATCCTTAAGCGTGCATTCACTGCTGATAAAGCGGGAGATAAATGGTTGACCGATGTGACCGAGTTTAAATGCACCGACGGCAAACTGTACTTATCGCCGATATTGGATGTATTCAATCGTGAGATTGTGGCTTATGAGCTCAGTAGAAAGCCGGACAGCAAGATGGTCATGCAGATGCTGGATAAGGCATTCGGCCGTCTGAAAGGGCAGACCCCGCTGCTGCATTCTGACCAAGGTGTGCTTTACCGAACTCAGGCTTATCGGGAAAAGCTGGCGGAGAAAGGCATTGTGCAGAGCATGTCGCGCAAAGGGAATTGCTGGGACAATGCACCGATGGAGAGTTTCTTCGGGACATTAAAAGTGGAAAGCTTCTATCAGGAAGGTGTGTTATCGGTGGCAGAGTTGACCAAAGTGATATAGCTAATAAACTTAAATTTTGCCATAATACCCATTATGACTTACTCAACCGACTTCCGCCAATTGGCGCTACAGAAAATTGAACAAGGCCTTTCCGTCCGGCAGGCCGCGCAAGAAATGGGTATCGTTCGGGCAACCTTAAGAGGATGGATAAAGAATCCCATTCCCAAAGGTTACCCCAAGCAGAGAAAGTGCCGAAAGATCAGCCGAGAAGCCTTACTTCAAGATGTGGCCGAGTATCCCGATGCCTACCATGACGAACGGGCACAGCGCTTCGGCTGTTCTGCCGCCGCTATTGGAAAAGCTTTAAAAAAGTGGAACATTAGCCGAAAAAAAGACCCACAGTCATCCGAAAGCCAATAAGGAAATCAGAAAAAGATTTTTGAAACGGCTGCATCGTTTTCGCTTAAAGAAGCACCCTATCGTTTATTTGGATGAGAGTGGCTTTAAAAAGAACGACTGTCGCCTTTACGGCTATGCACAAAGGGGTAGTAGGTGCTACAGCAGCTACGATTGGCAGGGGAGAAATCAAACCAATGCGATTGGTGCTTTACAGGATAATAGGCTGTTTGCCATAGGGCTGTTTGATTTCAGTATCAACCGCAGTATTTTTGACAGTTGGGTTAAACAGATGCTGCTCCCTCAACTCCCTGCACAAAGCATCGTGGTTATGGATAATGCCACTTTCCATAAAGGAGAAGCAGCAGCCTTACTTGAGGAGGCCGGTCATCAGGTTTTATGGTTGCCGCCGTATAGCCCCGACCTCAATCCGATTGAACACTGTTGGGCTTGGGTTAAGGACTTTAGACGAAGGCATCGTATCCAGTGTATTGATGAGTTATTTGCGTAAAGACTGGGTGGCAAAAATTAAGTTTATTGGCTATAGATGATTACATACGTTACTACAATTATGAACGTATTAGTTTGAATTTAAAAAAGCTGAGTCCTGTGGCTTACAGAACCCAGCTTGAACAGGCTGTTTGAGAAAGATTTTTAATTTGTCCAAGAATTGGGGGACAGTTCACCAGCATAGATTTTCAGACGGCCTTGTCAATAAAACTTACTCAACGCAACATATCCGCCAACGTTTCTTCTACTTTCGCTTTCACTTCCGCACCAAAACGGCGGCTCAGCAATTTGGTTAAATCGTCTTCCGGCGTGTAATTCACCAACTCAGGTGCTTTCACCACATCGCGCGCCACGCTGTAAATGCTGCCGAAATCATCAATCAAACCGACATTTTTCGCTTCCAAGCCGGTATAGACGCGGCCGCTAAAAATATCGGGATTTTCTTTTTCTTTCAAACGATTGCCACGCCCTTCGCGTACAGCTTTAATAAATTCGCCGTGGATTTGATCCAGCATTTGCTGCCAAATTCTCGCCTGCTCGGGTGATTCAGGGGTAAACGGATCGCCCATGCCTTTGTTGCTGCCTGATGTTTTCAGACGGCGTTTGACACCGAGTTTGTCCATCATTTCCGAAGCATCAAAACCTCCACTAATCACACCAATACTGCCCACAACGCTGGACGGATCAGCATAAATTTTATCGGCGGCCGCGGCAATATAATAGCAGCCTGAAGCGCAGGTATCTTCCGCCACCACATACACCGGCACATCTTTATGCAAGGCTTTCAGACGGCGGATTTCGTTGAAGGCAATGTTCGACACCACCGGCGAACCGCCCGGACTGTTGGCGCGAATCACAATCGCTTTGGCGTTGCCGTTTTTATACGCCGCTTCCATGCTCTCACGCAGCATCTGCACTTGGTCGTCGTAACCACCGCCGATGGTGCCGCTTAAATTAATCACAGCGGTGTGTGCTTTGGCGGTGCCCATCGCCATCGGGCTGCTTTTCTTACCACTTTGGCTCATGCTGAAAATAAATGACACAAACACCAGCAAACCGATCACACGCCAAAAGTTTTTCCAAAAGCGTGCGCGGCGGCGGTCTTTATAGGCTTCGAGCAACACTTCGCGCAAGGTGTGGCGCTCCCAGCTTTCAGACGGCATCTGATCCGGATGTTCTTGAACTTGGTCGCCTTGGCGGCGGATTCGGTATTGCATGATGATTCTCTGTGATTAAACGCAAGCTGTGATTGTATAACAAATAGCCGTCTGAAACATGTGATTTTCAGACGGCATACTGATTCAGACGGCCTTTATTGATTTGCCCCGTTGCGCGCCATTTCCAATGCGGTTGCCACCGCCACCATCAGGCTGCCCGAATCGGCTTTGCCGCTGCCGGCCAAATCCAAGGCTGTACCGTGGTCAACCGATGTACGGATAAACGGCAGCCCTAAGGTCACGTTCACGCCTTGCCCGAAACTTGCATATTTCAAGGTCGGCAAGCCTTGGTCGTGATACATCGCCAACACCGCGTCGGTATCTTTAAGCATAAATGGCTGAAACACGGTATCGGCCGGATAAGGCCCGCGCACATCGATGCCCTGCGCCTGCAAATTGTTCAGCGCAGGGTTAATCACTTCGATTTCTTCCCAACCCAAATGACCGCCCTCGCCCGCATGCGGATTCAAGCCCGTCACCAAAATACGCGGCTCGGCAATGCCGAATTTATCACGCAAATCGGCGTGCAGAATCTGCGCCACCGATTCCACCAAAGGCTGCGTAATCGCGGCGGCCACATCTTTCAACGGCAGATGCGTGGTGACTAAAGCCACGCGCAAACCGCCGCCGGCGAGCATCATCACCACTTGCTCGGTGTTGCTTTTTTCAGCCAGATATTCGGTGTGGCCGCTGAAAAAATGTCCGCTGGCATGGCCGTCGTTAATCACGCCTTTGTGCAGCGGCGCGGTGACCATACCGGCAAACAGGCCGTCTGAAATGCCTTGGTAAGCCGTATCCAATAATTGCAACACATACGCAGCATTATTCGGATTCAGACGGCCTGCTTCGCATGGTTCATTCAACGGCACATGCCATACTTCCAATACACCGCTTTGCTGTTCATACGGCCTTTGTGCTTCAAAATCAACCAATTGCACGGCTTTGCCCAGCATATCGGCACGCTGTTGCAATAAGGTTTTGTCGCCCAACACCACCGGACGGCACGGCAAATCGGCAAAGGCCAAATCCAAGCAAATATCGGGGCCAATACCGGCAGGTTCGCCGCTGGTGACGGCTAAAATCGGTTGGGACATGGTCGTTCCTTTATAATGAAAATCGGCATCAGTTTCCCCCAGCCGCTGCCTTTTTTCAAGCCCTGCGACGGATTTTTGCGGCTAAACCGCGTTGCCTGCATCAAGGCTTATTGTTCAATTATTTTACCGCTGCGCCGCACAGCAAAATTAATGCGTCGCTCCATACCTGCTTACTCAAAATATTAATGATAACTATTATTTTTTATGATAATCTGTTTGCGTTTTAATAAAATAACGTCATCACACACATCATGTTAGAAATCAGCTCATCTAATCTTTGGACGGCTTTCGGCATCACGCTGGCCGCAGGTTTGTTTACCGTATTGGGCAGCGGCTTGGTGATGTTTTCCAAAACACCCAATCCACGCGCCTTATCGTTTGGCCTGGCCTTTGCCGGCGGCGCGATGGTTTACGTGTCGCTCACCGAAATTTTTGATAAATCTAGAGAAGCCTTCGCCCAAGCCCACGGCGAATCGCACGGCTTTGCCGCTGCCACGATTGCCTTTTTAATCGGCATGGCGGCCATTGCGCTGATTGACCGCCTTGTGCCCAACCCGCACGAAACCTTAGATGCCAACGACCCTGCATTTCAAGAAAGCCGCCGCCAACACGTCGCCCGCATCGGCATGATGGCGGCGTTTGCCATCACCGCGCACAACTTTCCCGAAGGCTTGGCCACTTTTTTCGCCACGCTCGAAAGCCCCACCCTCGGCATGCCACTGGCTTTTGCCATCGCCATCCACAACATTCCCGAAGGCATTTCGATTGCCGCACCGGTTTATTTTGCCACACGCAACCGCAAACTCACCGTCTTGGCCTGCTTGGCTTCCGGTTTGGCCGAACCTTTGGGTGCAATTTTGGGCTACACCCTGCTCAAACCGTTTCTTTCTCCAGCCATTTTCGGCAGCGTGTTCGGCATCATCGCCGGCGTGATGGTGTTCCTTGCCTTAGACGAATTATTGCCCGCCGCCAAACGCTATTCAGACGGCCACGAAACCGTGTACGGCCTCACCTCCGGCATGGCGGTGATTGCCTTGAGCTTGGTCTTATTTCATTTTTGAATGATCGTGTCTGGCTACTATTCACCCATTGCCGAAATGGATACCGCCTAGACTTGCTATTTTATTGTCATAAATCAAACTTGTTCGTTTATTAAATAGTTAGCTACTTAGAATTACATTACCATTGTCACAATTTTGTAATATTTCTCATTTTTGTTATCCCCGTCAAGCTGCCAAGCTTTGCGCAGCTTGGTTTATTTTTTTCCATTTAAATTTAAGGATGTTTTATGTTGTCATTCCTGAAGTCCAAACCGGGTACCCCTGTACCCGAAGCGGAAATACTCGACCGCTACAACCGCTTGCGTTGGCAGGCATTATTCGGCATTTTTATCGGTTATGCCGCCTACTATATCCTGCGTAACAACTTCTTGCTCTCATCGCCTGAACTCATCAGCGAATTCGGGTTCACTAAAAAAGACATCGGCTTTATTTCCGGCACCATGTTGGTGGTGTATGGCATCAGTAAAGGCGTAATGTCGGCGCTGGCAGACAAATCCAACCCGAAACACTTTATGATTTTCGGTTTGGTAATGTCGGGCGTGGTCAATCTGATGATGGGTTTTTCCGCTTCGTTTTGGATTTTCCTGTTTTTGTGTATTCTCAACGGTATTTTTCAAGGCATGGGCGCAGGTCCAGCTTATGTAGTATTGGCCAGCTGGTTCCCGCGTAAATCACGCGGCGTGACTACTGCCTTCTTCAACATCTCCCACAACGTCGGCGGCGGCTTGGTGGCCCCGATTGCCGGTGGCGCCATTGCTTGGCTCGGTACCGAACATTGGCAGGCCGCACACTTCATCGTGCCGACAACCATTGCAGCAATTATTGCAGTAATCGTCTACATTTTTGGTAAAGGCCGTACCTACAACGAAGGTTTGCCGCCGATGAACCAAATTCTGAACAATGCCGACGAAGAATTGGTGGTGACCAAAACCGAAGACATCGATTTGACCACTTGGCAGATTTTCAAACAATACATCTTAAAAGACATCAATGTTTGGTTCGTTTCTTTTATCGACGTGTTCACCTACATGATCCGCTTCGGCGTATTGACTTGGCTACCGCTGTATCTCTTGGAAACCAAAGGCTTCAGCAAAGGCCAAATGGCCACCGCATTTGCCATTTTCGAATGGGCGGCGATTCCGTCAACCCTGCTGGCCGGTTATGTGACCGATAAATACTTCAAAGGCAAACGCATGCCCTTGGCCATCGTCACCTTGCTCGGCGTGGGTGCCGCCATCTTCGCCTACTGGGGCGGACAAGACTTGGCCACCGTCACCATCGGCGCGGGCATTGTCGGCTGCTTGATTTATGTACCGATGTTCTTATCATCATTGCAAGCCATCGAACTGGTGCCGTCATTCGCCGCCGGTTCCGCCACCGGCTTACGCGGCCTGTTGAGCTATGTGTTGGGCAGCTTCTCCGGCACCGCCCTATTCGGCATTTTGGCTGAACGTTACGGCTGGGATGCAGGCTTCTACCTGCTGCTGTTTGCTGTCGTGACGTGTATTTTCTGCTGCTACATGACCCACCGCGGCGTGATGAAGTTGGAACAGAAAAAACTGAATGTTTCACAATAATATAGCGTTGAACTGAAAGGCCGTCTAAAAACAATATGTTTTCAGACGGCCTTTTCTTTACCGACCAAACAAATTCGCAATCATCTCAACCTGTTCATCACTTGTTTGTGTTTCGCCTAAACGCGCAGCCACTGCCCATTCGCCACTCAAGCCATATTCGGCGGAAATTTCCGCCCACTTTTCCAGCTTGGTTTCATCGGTGGCATTTTTTGGCAACGGCTCAGTTTTGATGATGGTTTTAGGTATGGTCATAACCAACTCCTTTTGGGCAATAATATGATTATAAAAGAAACAAGGCCATCTGAAAGGGTAAACTTTCAGATGGCCTTTTATGATTTCAAGCAGTTAAGCTCAATCATCAATCTTTCAATTTCGCCAACTGGCTTTGCACCTTAGCCATTTTGTCTTCCAACTCGGCCAATTCGGTGCGGTCTTTTTCCACCAAATGCGCCGGTGCTTTGTCGGTGTAGCCGGGCTTGCTCAGTTTGGCGTTGAGTTTGTCCAAGGCTTTTTGCAGTTTTTCGGCTTCTTTGGTCAGACGCGCGGTTTCGGCAGCTTTGTCGATTTCCACTTTCAGCATCAGGCGAGCGCCGTTGCACACGGCTACTGGGGCATCGTCACCTTCCGGCAGGGTTTCAACCAGCTTGGCTTCGGTCAGGCGTGTCATTGACGGCAGGTATTTCAGCAGATCTTCAATGTCGCTGCTGCCTTCAATAAACAGCGGCGCTTTAACGTTTGGTGCAATGCCCATTTCGCCGCGTAAGTTACGCACGGCGCCAACCAGGTCTTGCAGCGCGGTCATTTTATCAAAGGCCGTCTGAACGATTTTACCTTCATCGGCTACCGGCCATGCGGTAATCATGATACTGTCGGTTTGCTTGGCGTTGGCCAACGGCGCGACGGTTTGCCATAATTCTTCGGTAATGTACGGCATAATTGGATGCAGCAGGCGCAGAATCACTTCCAATACGCGCACGAGCGTACGGCGGGTGGTGCGCTGGGTGGTCGGGCATCCGGTTTGGATTTGCACTTTGGCCAACTCGATGTACCAGTCGCAGAAATCGTTCCACACGAATTCATACAGCGTTTGCGCGGCCAAGTCGAAGCGGTAGGTATCGAAAGCTTCGGTTACGGCAGCTTCGGTTTGCTGCAGGCGACCGATAATCCATTGGTCAACGAAGGTGTAGGCTAGCGGATCGGTTTCGTTTTGGCCGCAGTCTTTGTCTTCTACGTTCATCAGCACGAAATTGGTCGCGTTCCACAATTTATTGCAGAAATTACGGTAGCCTTCAGCACGTTTGAAGTCGAAATTCACGCTGCGGCCGAGGCTGGCGTAGCTGGCCATGGTGAAGCGCAAGGCATCGGCACCGAATACGGGAATGCCCTCGGGGAAAAGTTTCTTCGTGGCTTCAATCACTTGCGGTGCTTTTTCAGGGCGGCGCAGGCCGGTGGTGCGTTTCACCAAAAGCTGCTCTAAATCGATGCCGTCAATCAAATCCACCGGGTCAATCACGTTGCCCTCGGATTTGGACATTTTTTTGCCTTCGTGGTCGCGCACGATGCCGTGGATGTACACGTCTTTAAACGGTACTTTGCCGGTGAAGTGAGTGGTCATCATAATCATGCGCGCCACCCAGAAGAAGATGATTTCGTAACCGGTCACCAACACATTACTTGGCAAAAAGGCTTTCAATTCATCGGTTTCAGACGGCCAGCCCAAGGTTGAAAACGGCACTAAAGCCGATGAGAACCATGTGTCTAACACGTCTTCATCGCGGGTCAAACCGGTTTGGCCGGCCAATTTTTCTGCTTCTTCTTGGTTGCGGGCAACAAATACATTGCCTTGCTCGTCATACCAAGCCGGAATTTGATGACCCCACCACAATTGGCGCGAGATACACCAATCTTGGATATTATTCATCCATTGGTTGTAGGTGTTGACCCAGTTTTCAGGGATGAATTTCACCGCGCCGTTGTCAACCGCGTGTTTGGCTTTTTGCGCCAAGCTCATGCCTTTAAATTCGCTCTCCGGCTCGCCACCGTTTGGTGTGGCAGACATCGCTACAAACCATTGGCTGGTCAGCATAGGCTCAATCACCGAGCCGGTACGGTCGCCTTTCGGCGTCATCAGCGTGTGCGGTTTCACTTCGGCCAGCAGACCTTGCGCTTCCAAATCGGCCAGCATTTGTTTGCGTGCGGCAAAGCGGTCGAGTCCGGCATAGCTTTCCGGCAGGGCAAAGCCCGTTTGCACTTCGCCTTTGAAGTTGAACACTTCGGCTTGGCTCAATACTTTGGCTTCTAAATCGAACACATTCACCAACACGGTGTCGTGGCGCTTGCCGACTTCGTAGTCGTTGAAATCGTGTGCCGGGGTGATTTTCACGCAGCCGGTACCGAAATCTTTTTCTACATATTCATCGGCAATCACGGGGATTTTTCGACCGGTCAGCGGCAGCAGCAATTCTTTGCCGATTAAGTGGGCGTAGCGTTCGTCTTCAGGGTTCACGGCCACAGCCACGTCGCCCAATAAGGTTTCGGGACGGGTGGTGGCAACAATCACGCTTTCAGACGGCGTGTCGGCCAGCGGATAGCGGATGTGCCACATCGAGCCTTGTTCTTCCACGCTTTCCACTTCCAAATCAGATACGGCGGTGCCCAACACAGGATCCCAGTTTACCAAACGTTTGCCGCGGTAAATCAGGCCTTGTTCAAACAGGCGCACAAACACTTCGGTCACGGTTTCGGCGCGCACGTCGTCCATGGTGAAGTATTCGCGCGACCAATCGGCCGAGCAGCCGACACGGCGCATTTGCTCGGTAATCGTGCCGCCGGAAATGTTTTTCCATTCCCATACTTTTTCTAAAAAGACTTCGCGACCCAAATCATGACGTGAAATGTTTTCTGCTGCCAATTGACGCTCAACCACGATTTGCGTGGCGATACCGGCGTGATCGGTGCCCGGAATCCAGGCGGTGTTGCAGCCTTTCATGCGGTAGTAGCGGGTCAGGCCGTCCATAATGGTTTGGTTGAACGCGTGCCCCATGTGCAGCGTACCGGTCACATTTGGAGGCGGCAATTGAATGGAGAATGCCGGTTTGGCCAAATCCATGTGGGGTTGGAAATAGCCTTGTTTTTCCCAGTTTTGATAATGTTTGCCTTCGATTTCGGCGGGATTGTATTTGTCTAGCATGATGGATTCTGTTTGGTGAGAATATGACAAAACATCTGCCCTGCTCTCAAAACATTAGCGTTTAAAGGTCAGCGGATGTCGAAAATAAGATAGCCTTGATTATAACGCAAAAAGGCCGTCTGAAACGAGATTTGCGTTTCAGACGGCCTCGGGTTTACATCTGCTGGGCTGACAGGCACAAAATTCTGAATTTATTTATCCTTACTTGCCTTGGCATCTTTTTTCAAAGATGCGTACAGCTCCGGATGGCGCTGTTTTAACAAGGAGGCAACAATTAAATCATCGCGATTGACCTTCGATAAATCAACTTGTTCGATATGCACCAGACGCAACAGTTCTCGCACCGGTTTCGGCATGTTACGGCCTGACTCATAACGTGAACCGCCGGACTGAGTCACCCCAATTTGACTCCAAAAGTCCATTTGATTTAAACCGAGTTTTTTGCGGATGTCACGGATATTATCAATTTTCTCAAATGACTTCATGAGATTTCCTTCTTAATGTCTGATATTGTCATCTAAACGGACGGTAAAAATTTTACTGGTCAAGCCTCGAGAACGGCCTGTTGAAAAGTAAAGCATCCACTCTATACCGTTTTCCCTAATTATACAGATATATCCGACACATCATTCAAGAGAAATGTGATGATTTTGGCCGGCAACCGGAATAAATCCCGGTTGCCGGCCAATTATTGATACTTTCTTAAAGAAAAATCAATTACTTAAAATGATAAATACCGCTCTTCTTGTCTATTTTTTACAAAAACCTACTTTTGTTTACGGTTTACCGCTTGCCGGACTGATGGTCAGAATCTCATAACCGGTTTCGGTCACCAATACTTCGTGCTCCCATTGGGCTGACAGGGACCGGTCTTTCGTAACCACTGTCCAACCGTCGGGAAGTATACGCAAATGACGTTTGCCTTGGTTAATCATTGGCTCTACGGTAAAAATCATGCCCGGCTCAAGCACCAAGCCTTGGCCTTTTTGGCCGTAGTGTAACACTTGCGGCGCTTCGTGGAAGCCGCGACCGATGCCGTGGCCACAGAATTCCTGCACCACCGAATAGCCGGCATTTTCGGCGACCTGCTGACAGGCATAGCCGACATCGCCCAAAGTCGCACCCGGTTTAACTGCTTCAATACCGGCCATCATCGATTCGTGAGTCACGTCAATCAGACGTTGGGCAAACGGTTTCACTTCGCCAACGGTAAACATACGGCTGGAGTCGCCATGAAACCCGTCTTTTTTAATGGTTAAGTCGATATTCAAAATATCGCCTTCTTTCAAAGGCTTATCATCAGGAATACCATGGCAGATAACGTGATTGACAGACGTGCAGCATGATTTCGGATACGGTGGATTGCCGTAATTCAAAGGCGCCGGATAGCCGCCTTGTACATTGACATGGTAGTCATACACCAGCTTGTCGATTTCATTGGTGGTGATGCCCGGTTTCACAAACGGGGTAATATAATCGAGCGCTTCGGCGACCAAGCGGCCGAGTTCACGCATTTTCTCGATTTCTTCGGGGGTTTTAATTGATACTTCATCCATCATGTTGATACATTCCTTCATGTTTTCAGACGGCCTAGTCATGGGAACTGATGAATGATTCCCTAGGCCGTCTGAAAGGTTTAAAACTGTGGCCTACCGCCCGCGCATCAGAATAAATTATCGATGACTTCTTTTTGCTGCGGTTTCGGTTGCGGTGCAGGCGCCGGTGCCGGACGTGGCTCAGGTTTCGGCTCTGGGCGTGGTTCCGGTTTAGGTTCAGGCTTAGGCTCGTTGCGCGGCTGAACCAGCACGGCTTGTTCTACCGGACGCGGCGCTTCGACAGTCGGGCTTTGCAGCGATGGTGCCGGTTGGGCAGGTTGCGTTTCTGCCGGACGCGCACGGTTGCTTTCGCTGTCGCTGCGCGGATGGGCACGGCGTGGCTGCTCTTGCGTCTCACGCGATTCGGCACGGCTGCCTGAAGGCGAAGAATTGATAAACGGATTACGTGCGGCCTGCTCGTCGTTATCCGCTGCGTTTTGTCCGCCTGTGGGGGTACGCGCCGTATTGACGGCATCCGGATTCAAGATAACGGTTTCTTGGCTGCTGCCATTGGGTTTCCATACTTCAACGCGATTGGCCTCGCGCTGCTGTTTTTGTACCTGCTCTTCCTGACTGCGCTCTTCGTCACGCGGTTTAAACGTACCGACGACGCCGATAATCAATGCAATAATGGCCAAAACACAGACAGCTAAGATAGTCGTAATCAAGTGTTTCGGTCTGAGTTGGAATTTCTGTTTTGCCATGAATAGAAACTGTCCGTTGGTGTGGCGAATCAAAGATTCGGTAAAGCCGTCTGAAGGGTTTCAGACGGCATTCTTATCATTGTGGGGTATAGTTTTGATACAGGGTCACGACTTTCTGTACACCTAGTGTGGTACTGACTTTTTGGGTAACCAAAGCCTGCTCTTCAGGCGTGAGAATACCCATCACATAAGTCACGTTGTCATACGTCACGATTTTGGTGCGCGCTTGGGTAGCCGGTTTCACGCCCAACAAGGTACCGCGCACTTTGGAAGTGCCCCAAGTATCGGCGCTGACATTACCAAAAGTGCGGCTCGGTGTGGCTACTGTGATGTAGTTGTAAATGCCTTCCGCAGCCTGCTCGGAACGGGCAATTTGTTCGACAAAACGTTTTTCGCCTTCGGTCGCCACTTGACCCAGCAGCAACAAACGGCGGTTGTAGCTGACTACATTGATTTTGGGTTGGTAATCAGCAGTTTGATTGTTTTGGCGCAAATAAGACAATGCGGTTTGCTCAACACGCAAGGCCATCACATTGTCGTCGGTTTGCGCACCGGTGGTGCGGCGGTCAACCGCAGATTTGGTGCCCACAGCCGCGCCGCCGACCACAGCGCTGACGCAGCCGCTCAAAGTTGCTGCCAACAAAGCTGCCGTCAGCAAGGTTTGGAATGGTTTGTTCATAAACGTCCTTTCGGATGATGTCAAACAGATTTCAGACGGCCTTGATTGAATAAGGCCGTCTGAACAGAAATCACATGCCTTCGAGCAGCATGGTGTCGATGCAATCGCACATCGCATGAATCAGCAGGATATGGTTTTCCTGAATGCGGGCGGTGCGCGGGTGCGGCACGTTGAGCAACACATCGCTGTCTTTCAGCATCGCCGCCATTTTACCGCCGTCACGGCCGGTCATGGCGATGACGTGCATATCGCGCTCGTGCGCCGCTTTCATCGCTTCAATGACGTTGCCGGAATTGCCCGAGGTAGAAATGCCGATCAGCACATCACCGGCACGACCCAAAGCGCGCACCTGTTTGCTGAAAATATGGTCAAAGCCGTAATCGTTGCCGATGGCGGTGAGTGCGGACGTATCGGTGGTGAGCGCCACTGCGGCCAATTCCATGCGTTCTTTTTCAAAACGGCCGGTCATCTCGGCGGCAAAGTGTTGCGCATCGGCAGCCGAACCGCCATTGCCGCACACCAAAATTTTGCCGTCGTTCATCAAGCATTGCAGCAACAATTGGGCGGCCTCTGCGGTTGGCTCGACCAACACTTGTGCCGCCTGCTGCTTGGCTTCGATACTTTCGCTAAAATGCGCCGCCACGCGCTCTTGTAATGTCGTCATCTAATCAATCAACCTGTGATGTTTTGCACCCATTCGGGCGGTTGGCTTCCCTGAATCAGCACCGCATCCAAGCGGCATGGGGCATGATTCAGGCCGTGTTGTTGCAAATAATACTCTACACTTCGTTGCAATTTCAATAATTTGGACGAAGAAATACTGTATGCCGCCCCGCCGAATTGCTGGTTTTTGCGGTATTTTACTTCAACAAACAGAATCATGTTACCGTTTTTGACAATCAGGTCGATTTCCCCATACGGACAATGCCAGTTGCGTGCCACTAAGCGGCAGCCCTGCTGCTGCAAAAACACCAGCGCCGCATCTTCGCCTGCCGCGCCCTGTTTGTGGTTTAAACGCATATCTTGTTCCCCTTATTATATAATGAGCGCACTTTCTTTCAGACGGCCACCATGCCGTAAAACATCATGATTCAAAAACACCATCAAAAAGCCTGCGACAGCCTGAGCGCGCAAACATTATACGTGGTCGCCACCCCCATCGGCAATTTGGCCGACATCACCCTGCGTGCCTTGGCCGTGTTGAAAACCGCCGACATTATCTGCGCCGAAGACACGCGCGTGACCGCCCAATTATTGAGCGCCTACGGCATACAGGGCAAACTCGTCAGCGTGCGCGAACACAACGAGCAGCACATGGCCGACAAAATCATCCAATACCTTTCAGACGGCCTGATGGTGGCGCAAGTCTCCGATGCGGGCACGCCTGCCGTGTGCGATCCCGGTGCAAAACTGGCCGAACGCGTGCGCCAAGCCGGCTATAAAGTGGTGCCGGTGGTCGGTGCCAGCGCGGTGATGGGCGCACTCAGCGTCGCCGGCGTGAGCGAGCCGAATTTCTATTTCAACGGCTTCTTACCGCCAAAATCGGGCGAACGGCAAAAACTGTTCGCCAAATGGGCAGAAGCCGATTATCCGATTGTGATGTTTGAAACGCCGCACCGCATCGAAGCCACCTTGGCCGACATGGCCGCCCTGTTTCCCGAACGCCAATTGGTGTTGGCACGCGAAATCACCAAAACTTTTGAAACCTTCCTCAGCGGCACGGTCAGCAAGATTCAGACGGCCTTACAGGCAGACAGCAACCAAACCCGCGGTGAAATGGTGTTGATTCTGCATCCTGCCGTGAAAGAAAAAAGCAGCGATTTGCCCGACCATGCGCAAAACGTAATGAAAGTCTTGGCTACCGATCTGCCGACCAAACAAGCTGCCGATTTGGCGGCGAAGATTACCGGCGAGAGCAAAAAGGCATTGTATGATTTGGCGTTGACGTGGAAGAATCAGGGTTAAACCAACCAATCTTAAAAAAGGCCGTCTGAAAACAAATGTTTCAGACGGCCTTGATTATTCAATCAGTTCAAATCAACTGAATTATTTTTTCTCGCCCAATTGCGGCAATACCGAGCCTTCGCCCAATTGCAGCAAACCGCTTTGCGAGTAGATGCCCAGTTTGGCGCGGGTATCGACAATGTCCAGATTGCGCATGGTCAATTGGCCGATGCGGTCGAGCGGGGTGAACGCAGCATCTTCCACTTTTTCCATGCTCAAGCGTTCTGCTTGGTAGGTCAGGTTTGGCGATTCGGTGTTCAGAATTGAGTAGTCATTGCCGCGGCGCAATTCCAAGGTCACTTCGCCGGTGATGGCTTTGGCTACCCAGCGTTGTGCGGTTTCACGCAACATCAGGGCTTGGCTGTCGAACCAGCGGCCTTGGTACAGCAGACGACCCAAACGCAGGCCGTTGATGCGGTATTGTTCGATGGTGTCTTCATTGTGGATGCCGGTCACCAAACGCTCGTAGGCGATGTGCAGCAAAGCCATGCCCGGGGCTTCGTAGATGCCGCGTGATTTGGCTTCAATGATGCGGTTTTCGATTTGGTCGCTCATGCCCAAGCCGTGACGGCCGCCGATGCGGTTGGCTTCCAAGAACAATTCCACCGGATCAGCGTATTCTTTGCCGTTCAAAGCAACCGGCACACCCTCTTCAAAGCGCACGCTCACTTCTTCCGCTTTCACTTCGACGCTTTCATCCCAGAACGCCACACCCATAATCGGTTTGACGATTTTGATGCCAGTGTTCAAGAATTCCAAGTCTTTGGCTTCATGGGTGGCACCCAGCATGTTGGAGTCGGTCGAGTAGGCTTTTTCTACCGACATTTTGTAGTTGAAGCCGTTGGCGATTAAGAATTCGCTCATCTCATGGCGGCCGCCCAATTCATCGATGAATTGTTGGTCGAGCCAAGGTTTGTAGATACGCAAGGCTGGATTGGTCAGCAAACCATAGCGGTAGAAACGCTCGATGTCGTTGCCTTTGTAGGTCGAACCGTCGCCCCAGATGTTCACATCGTCTTCTTTCATCGCCGACACCAGCATGGTACCGGTCACCGCACGACCCAACGGGGTGGTGTTGAAATAAGTGATGCCGCCGGTGGAAACGTGGAACGCACCGCACTGAATCGCGGCGATGCCTTCGTGCGCCAATTGCGCGCGGCAGTCGATCAGGCGGGCGGCTTCTGCGCCATATTCCAGCGCTTTTTTCGGAATGGCGTTGTAATCGTCTTCGTCAGGCTGACCCAAGTTGGCGGTATAGGCGTAAGGCAGCGCGCCTTTGAGTTTCATCCACAACAACGCGGCTGAAGTATCCAAGCCGCCGGAAAAGGCGATGCCGACTTTTTGGCCGGTCGGCAACGACTGCAAAATGGTATGATTTTGGCTCATAAAAAATCCTGTCAGACTAAAAATAAATGCGCTTCTCAGGCGCATATCCGTTAAATTGGGTTTATTATCTTATAAATACGGCAGATAATCCAGTTTAGGCCGTCTGAAAAAGCGGATTTTGTGTCCGCACAGCCTCTCTTTCCCTACAACGGCCTGCTCAAAACGAAAGCTTTTATCATGAATCGATTCAACCTCATCATCATCGGCGACGAAATCCTGCACGGTACACGGGTAGACAAGCATTTTGCGTTTTTCAAATCTTTGTTGGAATCGCGCGGCCTGAAGCTCAATCAGGTGCAATATCTGCCCGATGATTTCGATTTGCTGGTGACGCAGTTACAGCGCAGTTTTTCAGACGGCCTGCCAACTTTTGTGACCGGCGGCATCGGTGCCACGCCGGATGACCACACGCGTCAGGCCGCAGCGGCGGCGTTGGGCGTGCCGGTGGTGCGCCATCCCGAAGCAGCGGCCAATATCGACGGCGTCACCTTAGGCCGCGGCGAGTCGCTCGATTCGGCGGAACACGCCAACCGTTTGCGCATGGCGGATTTTCCTGAAGGCGCAGAGATTGTACCCAATTCGTTCAACAACATCGCCGCCTTTTCCATCCGCGAGCATTATTTCTTCCCCGGCTTTCCGGTGATGGCGCACCCGATGGCGGAATGGGTATTGGACACGTATTACGCCGAACGTTTCAATCAGGTAGAAAGCGATTTTCGCAGCGTGTATGTGTTCGGCCAGCCCGAATCACGCCTGACACCACTGATGGAATACATTGAGCAAACCTACCCCGGCGTGCGCTCATACAGCCTGCCGACGGTGGCGCGCACCGACGACAACGGCCAGCGTGTGCATTCGCATATTGATTTCGGCATTAAAGCAGAAGGCGCTGCTTGTGTACTGCTGGATACGGCGTGGGCGGATGTGTTGCAACGCTTGCATGATTTGGGGGCGGAATTGAAAGATACAGTTTGAACAATAAAAACTGAGACCTTTGTAAAACTGATGAATCATTAATAAAAACCTAAACCGCCGTCATTCCCGCGCAGGCGGGAATCCATCTCAAGCTTTAATAACCCTATTTTATTCAATAGTTTGCTATGCTGAAAAATGGATTCCCGCCTGCGCGGGAATGACGGCGTTTAAGTTTTTATTGCTGGTTCTTGAGAGTTTGTAAAGGACTCAGACCGTCTGAAACCAAACGTTTCAGACGGCCTTTTGAATGAAATCAAAAACTGAGTTACAAATCCGGCTCACTCACCCACAACGCTGCCAACGTTGCCAGCGATGCGAAGCCGATGACCATAATGACGTTTAAAAAGAAGACTGACATGATAACCTCCGTATGTTGGGTATAGTCGTTTCAAATAGAAATTTGAAACGACTAGAAAACAGCGTTTGCGATTTTTTACCTTACCGCTTGACGCCTTGTTATATGCCGTCTGAACTGCACGACAATGGTTTGTGTGATTGGGTGCAACATTGTCTGCGCGCCCCTTTTGATGACAGAATAGCAAGTTTTGTCACGCAAGGCCTTGGCCTTTACCTGCTTTTCCAATGAGAAAAAAGCAATAATTATCAAAAACTAATGCAATAGACTATCAATATCGAGATTTTTATAGCTTTTGTTTTATTAACCTACTGAATTATCAAGATTTCAAACATTTTAATGAATTTCCACACGCCCCCCACTCATACCTTCCGCCATACGTTTATCTTTATTGTCTGTGTCGCATTATTGGTCATCGCGGGCATCATTGCCGCTCATGTGATTACCGGCCATCGTTTCGCTTTTGAAGAACCGCTCATGATGTGGATTCACACCCACACCAGCGAATGGTTTACCCCGATTGCCGGCGTGATGCACTATGTTGGCAAAACTTCGCTGGCGGTACCGGTGATTGCCTTGCTGGTGGTGTGGCTGCTCTTCACCGGCCGGCGCGATTACGGCCTGTTTATCGGCTTGAGTACACTTTTGCCGACGCTGATTATGCTGGCGGTCAAATTCTCCATTTCGCGCCCGCGCCCTGAATTTTGGCCGCGCATCATTGCCGAGACCAACAGCTCGTTCCCCAGCGGCCACAGCACTTTTTCCGCCGCTTTGGCAACCCTCACCTTTTTGCTGTGCATGCGTTCGCGCCATCGCGGCATTATTTTGCTGGCAGGCATTTGCTTTGCGCTGTTGATGGGCTATTCGCGCATGTATCTGGGCGTACATTACCCAACTGACGTATGGGTCGGCTGGACTAACGGCGTGGTCACCACGCTGGCGCTGTATTATTTCTTTTTCCGAAAACGTTTTGCCCAATGAAACATTTTCCGCCCCTGAATACGCCGTTTTGGCTGCGCAACGGCAACGCCGAAACCATTTTCGCCAAAACCCTGCAAGGCAAACCGCCGCTTTACCGCCGCGAATTGCTGCCCGACAGCACCGGCCAAACGCAGGTTGCCTATGATTTTGTCGATGCCGCCGATCCCGACGCGCCTTTGCTGGTGTTGTTTCACGGCTTGGAAGGCAGCAGCCACAGCCATTATTCGGTAGAATTGATGAAAGCCGTACAGGCGTGTGGTTGGCATGGCGTGGTGGCGCATTTTCGCGGTTGCGGTGGTATCGACAACACCGCGCCGGTGTTTTACCACTCGGGTGACTCGGCGGAAATCGGTTTTGTATTGAACACTTTGGCGCAACGTTATACCAAAATTTACGCCGTCGGCGTCTCGCTGGGCGGCAATGCGCTAGTCAAATATTTGGGCGAACAAGGCCGCGATGCGCTGCCCAAAGCCGCGGCTGCTGTATCCGCTCCTTTAGACTTGGTCGCTGCCGGTACGCGCTTTGACAAAGGCGTCACCCGCCTGCTCTACACACGCTATTTTCTCCATTCGCTGATTCCCAAAGCCGAAGCGTTTACGCGGTTTCAGACGGCCTCTCCGTTAAAAAACTGCAAAACGCTGGGCAATTTCGATGATTTGTTCACTGCCCCATTGCACGGCTTCACCGACCGCATCGATTACTACAGCCAAAGCTCGTGCAAGCCCTATCTGAAATCGGTGCGCACGCCGCTACTGATGCTCAATGCCGTTAACGACCCGTTCCTGCCACCGGAAGTCTTGCCTACCGCGGCCGATGTGTCCGACAGCGTGACCCTGCTGCAACCGTCGCACGGCGGTCATGTCGGGTTTGTGAATCAAGATGAAGGTCGTCTGAATATCCAATGGCTGCCGCGCACTTTGCTGCAATATTTTTCGCAATTTGAAGGGGAACCAAAGAGCGAGACCTTTGCAAAACCCCAGATTTGAGTACAGTTTGAAGTTATAGCAGCGCAGAAAGCGCAGACATATCACTTAGATAGACAAGCTTTCGAGCAGCGCATAACGAAGAAATGTGCCAAAGATGAGGAGTTTGCAAAGGTCTCACTCCGTCTGAACGGCCTTCCCCCTTCCCCACCGCTTCATGCTATCATCTCGCTTCATTGACTTTTCCACACAAACTCACCCATGACCGCCACCGACGTCATCCACATTATCGGCACGATTGCCTTTGCCCTTTCCGGCTATCTGGTGGGTGCGCGCAAACGGCTGGACATGCTCGGCGTGTGGATTTGCGCGCTGCTCACCGCCATCGGTGGCGGCCTGATTCGCGATGCTTTGGTCGGGCGCATGCCACTGGTATTTACCGAATACGGCGCTTTGACGATTACCGCGCTAACCGTGCTGGCGGCGTGGCTGTTTAAAGTGCAAAACAACCAAGGCCGCGTATTAGCCGAAGCCTTCGTCTGGGCAGACTCGCTCGGGCTGGTGGCTTTCACCATCACCGGCGCACAAGTTGGGCTGATGTATGATTTAAACGTCTTTGGCGTGGTCATGCTCGGTTTCATCACCGCCGTTGGTGGTGGCGTGGTGCGCGATGTGCTGGTGAACGACATTCCGATGATTATGCGGCAGGATTTTTATGGCACCGTCGCTGTGATCGTCGCGCTGGCCGTGTTCCTGCTCGACCGCTGGAACTGGGTCAACCCGCTGACGCTGAATATCCTGCTGATTGGCGGCTATGTGCTGCGGATGTGGGCATATAAAACCCGATTAACGTTGCCGAAACTATAAGATTAAGCTCTCAGGCCGTCTGAAATTTTAAACCGAACAACCCCAACTGATTTCCCAAACTTTTCCGAAAGCCGACCATGACCGACATTCTGAATAAAATTCTGGCCACCAAAGCTGAAGAAGTCGCTGCGCAAAAAGCCGCTGTTTCTTTAGAAGAGATGAAAACCCAAGCCCGTGCCGCTGAGCCGGTGCGCGGTTTTGCCGATGCGCTGCATGCCAAACACGCGCAAAACCTGCCGGGCATTATTGCCGAAGTGAAAAAAGCCAGCCCGAGCAAAGGCTTGATCCGCGCCGATTTCAACCCTGTCGAAATCGCCAAAGCCTACGAAGCGGCCGGCGCGGCGTGTTTGTCGGTGTTGACTGACGAGCCTTATTTCCAAGGTTCGCCCGAGTATTTGAAACAGGCGCGCGCGGCGGTGAGTTTGCCGGTGTTGCGCAAAGATTTCATCATCGACGAATACCAAATCTACCAAGCCCGCGCATGGGGCGCCGATGCCATTTTACTGATTGCCGCCGCTTTAGAAGCGGAACAATTGGAACATTTCGAACAAGTGGCACATGACTTGGGCATGTCGGTATTGCTCGAATTACACGACGCATCCGAACTGGAAAAATGCCGCAACATGACCACCCCGCTGTGGGGCGTGAACAACCGTAACCTGCGCACTTTCCACGTTGATTTGCAGCAAACGCTGGATTTATTGCCCGATTTAAGCGGCAAAACCGTCATCACCGAAAGCGGCATCCGCGATAAAAACGACGTCGATTTCATGCGCAGCCACGGCGTGCACACGTTCCTCATCGGCGAAACCTTTATGCGTGCCGATGATATTGAAGCGGAAGTGAAGAAATTGTTTTAATCATGAATACAGGCCGTCTGAAAAGTTTCAGACGGCCTGTATTGCACTTATCTAAAGGACAAAAAATGTTTATCTTACAAGTCGATTTCCCCTATCAAGGCCCATGGGGCGAAGAGATGGCTGCTGAAATGAAAACGCTGGCCGAATCCATCGCCCAAGAGCCGGGTTTGATTTGGAAATTTTGGACGGAAAACCAAGCGGCGCAAGAAGCCGGCGGCATTTATTATTTTGCTACCGAGCAAGATGCACAAAATTATCTGACCATGCACACCGCACGTTTGAAAAGCTTCGGTGTGCCGCATGTGAACGGTAAAATTTTTGCAATCAACACAGATTTATCGAAAATCGACAATGCGCCTTTGTAAATAAACATGCCGTCTGAAAAGTTTCAAACGGCATGTTTCTACCGGCATTTTCATATTGAAACCCCTAACCTTCCGAGCGCTTAAAATGCCGCGGACGGAAACCAAGCAGCCCCAAGGTCAGGAAATACAGGCCGCCGCCAATCGCCAGCAACACACACAATTGCAGCACTTTTTGCAGGCCGCCGACATCGACCCAAGCAAACGGCAAATAGGTTTGCGCCGCCCACAAGCCGCCGCCCATTACCGCCAGCGCCAGCAGCATTTTGCCGAGAAACGCGCCCCAGCCCGCGCCGGGTTGGTAAATACCGTGTTTGCGCAGCAGGTAAAACAGCAAACCGGCGTTCAAACACGCCCCCAAGCCGATGGCGAGCGCCAAGCCGGTGTGTTTGAGCGGGCCGACAAAAGCCAAGTTCATCAACTGCGTACACACCAGTGTGAAAATGGCGATTTTCACCGGCGTTTTAATGTTTTGGCGTGCGTAAAAACCGGGCGCCAGCACTTTAATCATAATCAGACCAATCAGGCCGAAGGAATAGGCAATCAGCGCGTGTTGCGTCATTTGCGCGTCAAACAAGGTAAATTCGCGGTACATAAACAGCGTTACCACCAATGGGAACGACAACACCGCCAAGCCCACCGCCGCTGGCAAAGTCAGCAGCATACATAATCTCAAACCCCAATCAAGCAAGTCGGAAAAGGCTTGGCTGTCTTGGCTGGCAGCGTGTTTGGATAAGGTTGGCAGCAAAATTGTACCCAAAGCCGCGCCGAGCACGCCGGTGGGCAATTCCATCAGGCGGTCGGCGTAATACATCCACGACACGCTGCCCGATTGCAGAAACGAAGCGAAAATGGTGTTAATCACCAAAGAAATCTGCGCCACGCTCACGCCGAGAATCGCCGGCGCCATTTGTTTCATCACACGTGTCACAGCAGGATCTGTAAAACTGAGTTTCGGCAGCTTCAAAAAGCCGAGTTTCGACAACCAAGGCAATTGGAATGCCAACTGCAAAATACCGCCGACAAACACCGCCCACGCCAATGCCATCACCGGCGGGTCGAAATACGGTGCGAAAAACAGCGCAAATACGATAAAGGAAATATTCAGCAAGGTCGGCGTAAAGGCCGGAATACTGAATTTATGGTAGGAATTGAGAATCGAACCGACAAAAGATGACAGCGAAATCCATAAGATATACGGGAAGGTAATCCGCAACAAATCAATCGAGAGCTGGAATTTATCCGGATTTTTAGCAAAACCGGGCGCGGAAACATAAATCACCCACGGCGCGGCCAAAATGCCGATGGCGGTCACAATCACCAGCACAAAGCTCAACATACCGGCCACATGGCGCACAAATTCGCGCGTGGCTTCTTCCGATTTGGTTTGCTTGTATTCGGCCAAAATCGGCACAAATGCCTGCGCAAACGCACCCTCGGCAAACACCCGCCGCAACAGGTTTGGCAGCTTGAATGCCACAAAAAACGCATCCGTCGCCACGCCTGCGCCAAACGCACGGGCAATAATTGTGTCGCGCACAAAGCCGAGAATACGCGACACCATGGTCAGGCCGCCGACTTTGGCCAAAGCACCTAATAAATTCATAATCGTTTCATCAGTTTGAAAATTAATACAAAATGCCGTCTGAAACAGCATTCGGCCGTCATGTTTAAGAATCGTTTCCGCGAAGCTGAAATGTTCAGACGGCCTTAAGAAAAACCGTTTATTGTACGACAGCGCAGACGGTTTCGGCTATGTTTTCCAATTTATGTTCAGGTCTTCTGAAAAATAATTCCCACACATCACGATTGTTTCCCGCAGTGAAACCCTCTTTTTCACCCCAAACCGTTCATGCACTATTAAAAATGTTTTAAAATCACACCTGTTTTTATAGAAAGTAACATCATGAACCTGAAAAAAATTACCCTCACCACATTCACGGCTCTGGCCTTGGCAGCTTGCGGCGGCCAAGCCGAAACCAGCGTACCTGCTGAAGGCACTACGCAAAACACCGCTTCCGCACCGGCACCGGTTGCCCCTGTCGGCTTGGTAGAAGGCCAAAACTACACCGTATTGGCCAATCCGATTCCGCAATTACAAGCCGGCAAAGTCGAAGTGGTCGAATTTTTCGGCTACTTCTGCCCGCATTGCGCCCACTTGGAACCAGTCTTGAGCGAACACGCCAAATCATTCCAAGAAGATACCTACCTGCGTAAAGAACACGTGGTTTGGGGTCCTGAAGTAAAACCTTTGGCGCGCTTGGCCGCTGCCGTGCAAATCGCCGGTGAAAAAGCCGCCGATATGCCGATTTTCGACGCCATCGTTAATCAAAAAATCAACTTGGCCGATGTGAATGTGTTGAAAACTTGGCTGCCGGAACAAACCGCGTTCGACGGCAAAAAAGTTTTGGCCGCATTTGAATCACCTGAAAGCCAAGCCCGCGCCGATAAAATGGAAGAGCTGACCAACACCTTCCAAATCAGCAGCACACCGGTGGTGATTGTCGGCGGCAAATACCAAGTGAAGTTTCAAGATTGGCAATCGGGTATGAATACCGTTGATTTGCTGGTGGACAAAGTCCGCGAAGAACAAAAAGCCGCGCCTGCGCAATAAGGTTTTTGATGATAAAAAGCCGTCTGAAAGCAACTCCTTTCAGACGGCCTCATTTTATCTTCACACACGCACGTTCCGCTTGTTCACCCAGCCCCGAATCCACACAAAAAAGATCGGCACAAACAGCAAACCCAATACCGTTGAAAACACCGTGCCGCCCAATACCGCCGTACCGATGGCCACTCTGCTGCCGGCACCGGCGCCGGTACCGAGTGCCAGCGGAATCACGCCGAAGCCGAAAGCGAGCGAGGTCATCAAAATCGGGCGCAGGCGCAGGCGGGCGGCTTCGGTGGCGGCCTGCCAAATGCTTTTGCCTTGTTCTTGTAGTTGCACCGCAAATTCGACAATCAAAATTGCGTTTTTCGCTGCCAAGCCAATGGTGGTGAGCAAACCAACTTGGAAAAATACATCGTTCGCCAAACCGCGTGCCGAAGTAAACAATAATGCGCCCAATACACCCAATACCGCCGAGAGCATGACGGCAAACGGCACGCTCCAGCTTTCATACAATGCGGCCAAACACAAAAACACAAACAACACCGACAAGGCATACAGCAGCGGCGCGAGCGCACCGGCGCGTTTTTCCTGCAAAGATGCACCCGTCCATTCAATGTTGTAGCCGTGCGGCAATTGTTTGATGACTTCCTCCACCGCCGCCATGGCATCGCCCGAACTCACGCCCTCGCCTGCCGAAGCCTGCATTTCCATCGCCAAGCTGCCGCTGAAGCGGATCAGCTGTGGCGGCGCGACACTCCAACGCACGCTGCTGAAGGCGGAGAGCGGAATCATTTCGCCGTTTTGGTTGCGCACTTTCCATTCGCCGATATTTTGCGGCTGCATACGGAATGGCGCATCGGCTTGCAGATACACGCGTTTGACGCGGCCGTTGTGGATAAAGTCGTTGACGTATGTGCCGCCTAAAGCGTTGGTTAACACGGCATTGATGTCGTTCAGATTAATGCTGTAAGCCAAGGCTTTGCGGTCGTCCACATCGACCACCACCTGACTGCGCGGGTCTTGGTTGTTGACGCGCACGCTGCGTAAGCGGGCATCTTGTGCGGCCAGTGCGGTAAATTGCTCGGCAGTGGCCACCAGTTTGTCGTAGCCTTGGCCGTTGTTGTCTTTAATCACAAAATTCAAACCACCCGCCGAACCCAAGCCGCGCACCACCGGCGGCAGGTTGACGAAAATTTTGGCGTTTTTGCGCTGGCGGAACAGGCGTGAAGCGCGTTGTTCCAATGCCCGCGCGCTTTGCTCGGCGCTGCGCTCTTCCCACGGTTTCAGGCGCACAGTGAGCAGGCCAAAACCCTGATTACCGCGTATGCCGGTAAGTGCCATCACATTGGCGACTTCGGGCTGCTGTTGGAAAAAGGCTTCCAAATCGTCCAAGGTTTCGCGCAAACGCGCGTCGGTCGAACCCGACGGCATGGTCACGCTGACTTGCAGGTAGCCTTGGTCTTCTTCCGGCAAAAACGATGTCGGCAAAAAGTGGAACAAGGCAGCGCAAGCGGCGATGATGGCGAGAAAGCCGACAAACATCCACTTGCCGCGTTTGAAAGTGCCTCCTACCCAGCCGGCATAGCGTTGCGATAAGCGTTCAAAGCTGCGGTTGAACCAAGCAAAAGGCCGTCTGAATAGGCCACCGCTCGGTTTGTCGTGCGCTTTAGGCTTCAGAAACTGGGCGCACATGGCCGGTGAAAGCGTCAAGGCCACCAACACGGAAAAGCCCATCGCCGCAATCAGCGTGACGGCAAACTGGCGGTAAATCACGCCCGTAGTGCCGGGGAAAAACGCCATCGGCACAAACACCGCCGACAACACCATACCCACACCCACCAGCACGGAAGAAATCTCTTTCATCGATTTTTCGGTAGCGGTTTTCGCGTCCAGACCTTCATCGTGCATCACGCGCTCGACGTTTTCCACCACCACGATGGCATCGTCCACCAGCAAGCCGATGGCCAACACCAGCGCAAACATGGTCAGCATGTTAATCGAATAGCCCAAGGCCGCTAAAATGCCCAGCGTGCCCATCAGCACCACCGGCACCGCAATCGCCGGAATCAGCGTGGCGCGCCAGCTTTGCAGGAACACAAACATCACCAGCACCACCAACACAATCGCTTCAATCAGCGTTTTCATCACTTCTTTCAGCGAGGCTTTCACAAACGGCACGCTGTCTTGGCTGGTTTGCGCTTTCATACCATAAGGGAAATCCGGCTCCAGCTCGCGGATTTTCGCTTCCACTGCCGCAGCCGTGTCCAAGGCATTGGCACCGTCTGAAAGCACAATGCCCAACGCGCCGCCGTTTTTACCGTTGAACCGCGTTTGCACATCGGCACTTTCCGCGCCCAACTCCACCCGCGCCACGTCTTTTATCGTTACCACCGCACCGCTCGGCGTGCTTTTCAGTACCACGTTTTCAAATTGTTCAACCGTTTGCAGCTTACTGCGTGCCTGAATCGGTGCATTCAGCATCTGGCCGTCAACCGAAGGCAGTTGCCCCAATTGCCCTGCTGAAACCTGCGTATTCTGGCTCTCCAAAGCCGCGCGCACGTCTGAAGGCATCAGCTGGAATTGTTCCAGTTTATTCGGATCCAGCCAAATGCGCATGGCGTAGCTGCTGCCGTAAAGCTGCACTTCTGCCACGCCGTCGATGCGCCCCAACACGTCCACCACATTGCTCGCTAAATAATCGGTAATCGCCACGCGCGGCACATTCGGCTGATCGGTATAAAACATCCACGACACCAAATTATCCTGCCCGCCCCGCGTCACCGACACACCGCGGCTGCGCACCGCTTCAGGCAGGCGCGACATCACCTGTTGCAACGCATTTTGCACCTGAACCTGAGCCACATCGATGTCGGTACCCGGCTCGAAAGTAATGGTTGTGCGCGACTGGCCGGACGAATCGGCGGTTGAAGTCATGTACATCAAACCGTCCAAACCGGTCAGCTGCTGTTCGATCACCTGCGACACGGAATCATTGACCGTTTCCGCCGACGCACCGGTATAACGCGCCACCACAGAAACCTGCGGCGGCGCAATATCAGGATACTGCTCCAGCGGCAACGCCAAAATCGACAGCGCACCGGCCAGCGTGATGAAAATCGACAACACCCACGCAAACACGGGGCGGTGGATAAAAAAGTGAGCCATAAGTAAATGAGGAATATATATTATTTTTCAGACGGCCTGATTGTGAACAATTTACCCGACTTAAGCAAGGCATCCGATGTAAAAGGCCGTCTGAAAATAGGAGACCTTTGCCAACCCCCATCTTTGGCACATTTCTTCGTTGTACGCTGCTCGAAAGCTTATCTATCTTTATGATATGTCTGCATTTTCTGTGCTGTTACAACTTTGAACTGCATTCAAATCTGGGGGTTGGCAAAGGTCTCAATTTACGTGGGATTTTCAGACGGCCTGCTGGTGTTGGCTTAAACAGTGTGACACCGATAATGCTGGACAATAACGCGTTCTATCTTAAAACGTAAATCCGGTCTCCAACTCCTCATCACCCACCAAATCCACCAACAGCGCATACAACGGTGCCAAATCGACATAGCGGCGGCTGGCACGGCGCAGGTAATTCAGGAAACGTGGGATTTCAGGACGGTATTTGTCTTTACCGTCGCGGTGGTACAGACGGGCGAAAATGCCGGCCACTTTCAGATGGCGTTGCACACCCATCCATTCAAACCAACGGTAGAATTCGTCAAAATCGGCCGGCACAGGCAAACCGGCGGCACGGGCTTTTTCCCAGTAACGGATGACCAAGTCCAACACAAATTCTTCCTCCCATTCGATAAACGCATCGCGCAGCAGCGACACCAAATCATAGGAAATCGGACCATACAGCGCGTCTTGGAAATCCAATACACCCGGGCGGCCGGCTTGCAGCATGAGATTACGCACGATGAAATCGCGGTGCACATACACTTGCGGTTGCGCCAACAGCGGCGGCAGCAAGATATCGATCACTTGCTGCCACAATTGGCGCTGCTTGAAATTAAGCTCTTTGCCCAATTCTTTGGCCACAAACCATTCTGGGAACAAATTAATCTCGCGTAGCAACACTTCGCGGTCATACGGCGGCAATTGGTCAGGTTGGCTGGCTTTTTGCAGCACAATCAATTCGTCAATCGCTTCGAGCAACAAGGCTTTGTGGGCGGATTCGGATGTTTCCTGCGTCATGGCGGTCAAAAACGTGGTGTTGCCCAAATCGTTCAGCACCATAAAGCCCAGCGCTTCATCCACATGCAACACCTGCGGCACGTTGACCATGTCGAACAATTTCTGCACCTTCAAATACGGCGCCACGCTCATTTTTTCCGGCGGCGCATCCATGCACACCACCGTGCGGCCGTCTGAAAAAGTAGCACGGAAATAGCGGCGGAAATCGGCATCGGCCGCGGCAAAGCTCAATTCAAAAGATTCATTCGGATAAACGGTTTCCAACCATTTTTGTAATTCAATTTGTCGTTGCATAGCAGTTTTTTGGATTTTCAGGTTAAAATAAACGCTATTCTAACTGGCAAAACCGATTTAAGGTGCAACTTTGGCTCGTTTATTTTCACTCAAACCTTTGGTCATCGCATTAAGCGTCGGCTTCAGCACAGCGGCGGCGGCACAGACCGGCGGCGCGTTTGTGCCGGATGCGGCCGATTACGTGCCGATTGAAACCGCCCAAGACACGGCCAATCAAGTTGCCTCCACAGAAGCAGGGCCGTCTGAACAAACGGACGAATTGTCTTTGGGCAGCACCTGTCTGTTTTGCACCAAAGAAACCTTGGCCGATCATGCCAAAGCCCAACAAGACGAAACCGCTGTCAAACGCAGCGGTGAAGAACCTTTGCCCACCGATTACACCCGCGTCACTGCCGATTACGTCGAAGGGCAAACCAATGTGCAAGTGCAGGCCAAAGGCGATGTGATTATCGAGCGCAATGATGAAGTGCTCAACGCCGATTGGGCGCATTACGACCAAGCCAGCAATACCGTGACTGCCGGCAATCAGTTTGTGCTGTATCAAAACGGCTCCATTGTCAGCGGCGAACACATCAACTACAACTTGGATTCGGGCGCAGGCATCACTGAAAACGTACGCATGGCGACCGAACGCGACGGCCGCCGCCTGCAAAGCGTCAGCGAAAAAGCCGAAATGCACAGCAAAGAGCGCTACAAGCTCATCAACACCAAATTCAACACCTGCGCACCCGGCGATGCCAGCTGGTACATCAAGGCCAAAAGCATTGATGCCAACCAAGAAACCGGCATCGGCGTAGCCAAAGGCGCCTCACTGGTGTTCGGCGGTGTGCCTGTTTTGTACACACCTTGGGCCGATTTCCCGCTTAACGGCGACCGCAAAAGCGGCTTGTTGGTGCCAAATATCTCCACCGGTTCAGACGGCCTCGAATTGTCACTGCCTTATTATTTGAACTTGGCACCGAATTTAGATGCCACTGTGACCCCGGGCATCATTTCCAGCCGCGGTGTGCGTTTGGGCGGACAAATGCGCTATCTCGAGCCCCAATACCGAGGGCAAGTGAACGGTGCTTGGATGCCTAACGACAAAAAAAGTGACCACAACAACCGCTACCAATTCCAATGGAACCACAATCATCAATTCACCGCCAAACTCAGTGGCGGCGTGGATTTCAACAGCGTGTCGGATAACGACTACTATCGCGACTTCTACGGCCGCAACGACATCGCCGACAACGTCAACCTCAACCGCCAAGCTTGGTTAAACTACCACGACACTTATTGGGGCGGTAATTTCGACGGCTCGCTGATGGCGCAAAAATACCAAACCTTGGCCAACGAATACGGCTACAAAGACGAACCTTACGCCATCATGCCGCGCTTGTCCGGCCGCTGGCAGCGCAGCTTCGACAATATGCAAGCTAATGTATTCAGCCAATTCACCCGCTTCGAACATGACGACAAACAAAGCGGTAGCCGTGTGGTATTGAACCCAAGCGTAAAATGGGATTTCCACAACAATTGGGGCTATGTGCGCCCGAAAGTCGGTGTGCATGCTACCTATTATGATTTAGACAGCTTCGACGGTAGTGATGGCCGCCATGTCAGCCGTGTTTTGCCAATGGCCAGCATCGACAGCGGCATGACGTTTGAACGCCACACACAATTTTTGGGCAACAATTATCTACAAACGCTGGAACCACGTTTATTCTACAATTATGTGCCCACTAAATCACAAAACGATTTACCGAATTTCGACACATCGGAAAACAGCTTCACCTACGAGCAATTGTTCCGTGAAAACCTGTTTTCGGGTAACGACCGCATTAATGCCTCCAACAGCCTGTCGACTGCAGTGCAAAGCCGTATCCTGAACCCAAAAACCGGTGCCGAATTGTTCCGCGCCGGTGTCGGTCAGAAATTCTATTTCAAAACCGACACCGTCTTGCTCGACGGCAGCGTGGGCCAATACGAGCGTAACCGTTCCGACTGGGTGGCGTTTGCCCACGGCAATGTGACTGACAGCGTGCGTTTTGATTTCGACATCCACTACAATCAAAACCAAAACCGCGCCGAGAGCTACGCGGCAGGCATCCGCTACAATCCGGAGCCGGGTAAGGTGTTGAGTGCGCGTTACAAACACAACCGCAACGCCCGCATCTACCTACAAGACGATGGGGAATATTTGTACGATAAATTAAACCAAGTCGATTTGGCCGCCCAATGGCCACTGCGTAAAAACCTGTATGCCGTTGCCCGCTACAACTACGAAATCACCGTGAAAAAACCCCTGGAAATGCTGGCCGGTGTCGAATACAAGAGTGATTGCGGCTGCTGGAGCGCCAGCGTGGTGGCGCAACGCTACGTGACCGGTGAAAACAGCAAGAAAAACGCCGTTTTCTTCAACTTACAGCTGAAAGATTTGAGCAACGTCGGCCAAAATCCCTTTGAACAACTCCGCTTAGCCATTCCGGGCTACAGCAAAACCAACGAGGTAGTGAACCCATGAATGTGAAACCTTTAATGCTGGCCGTGGTACTCGGTCTGAGCCTGAATGCCGCGCATGCTGCCGATGTCAAAGCTTCCGACAGCATCGCTGCTGTGGTGGATAACGACATCATCACCCAGCGCCAAGTCAGCGAAGCGCTGGCCGATGCGCGCCGCAACCTGCCGAAAGGCACGCAAGTCTCCGATACCGAACTGCGCCAACAAGTTGTGGCGCAAATGGTCAACCAATCATTAATCGTGCAAGCGGGCAAACGCCGAGGTATTCAAGCCAGCGAAGCCGAAATCGATGCCGTAATTGCGCAAAATCCGTCTTTGAAAAATGCCAACAAACGCGTACGCCGCGAAATCGGCGACAGCATCATTGTCGAAAAAGTACGCCAACAAGCCATTATGGAAAACAGCCGTGTCAGCGACAGCGAAGTCACCCGCTTCATCAACCGCGCGCAACAACAAGGCGTAACCCTGCCGGAAGGTGAGCCATTGCGCCAATACAACGCGCAACACATTCTGATTAAAGCCGATTCCGACAACGCCGCGGCCGCAGCTGAAAGCAGCATCCGCAAAATCTACACCCAAGCCCGCAGCGGCGCGGATTTTGCCGGTTTAGCACGTCAATACTCGCAAGACGGCAGCGCAGCCAATGGCGGTGATTTGGGCTGGTTTTCAGACGGCATGATGGTGACCCCGTTTGAAGATGCCGTGCACAAACTCAAACCCGGTCAAGTCAGTGCACCGGTGCGCACGCAATTCGGCTGGCACATCATCAAACTGAACGACATCCGTGAAGCCGGTACGCCGGAAGAACGCCAACGCAATGCCGTACGCCAATACATTTCTCAACAAAAAGCCCAGCAAGCCACCACCAATTTGCTGCGTGAATTACACTCCAGCGCCTTTGTAGATATCCGCTGAGCGCTTCAATTTATATCCATCGCCCAGGCCGTCTGAAAAAATATTTCAGACGGCCTTAATATTTACAACAAAATAGCTTTACCTCTTATTCAAATTCGCCCATCATCAACAGCTTTTGCCACATTTACAAACTATTCATTAAAATGGATAATAAAACATTCACCAATCACACTTCAACGCCCTAAGCGGCTTCATCCTTTTCATGTCGACATGGATGCAATTACCCAATATGCCGATTAGCTTTACCGTGATGAATGATGGCAGCGGCGCAAACGTGTTTGACACTGACCAAGATTTCATCAGGAAACGATTATGTCCGATTTACCCTTAGGCGATTGGCTGCTGTTGGCGCTGCTGTGCGTGCCTGTGGTGGCTACCCTGCTGTCGCTGCTGAAATCCGACCACTGGGTGATGCGGATATTCGATTTCCCACGCTTACAAATTGCCGCCTTGAGCGTGTTGTGCATGCTGCTCAATTATTGGCTGGAACAAAGCAGCAACGCCATTTTTGATTTTATGGAAGTGGTGAACTTTGTCTGCGCCGTGTGGCAGTTTTGGCAAATCAGCGCCTACACCCGCTTGAGAAAAAAACAGGTGATGGGCTATCAGGGCGAAGACAACAACCGCACCGTCAGCATTCTGGCCAGCAATGTGCTGACCACCAACCGCCAAGCCGATAAATTGCTGTTGCTTGTTCGCCAATACCGCCCCGATGTGGTGCTCACTTTGGAAAGTGACCAATGGTGGGAAAATGCACTGGCAGAATTGGAAACCGACCACCCTTATACCGTCAAAGTGCCGCTTGACAATCTTTACGGTATGCATCTATACAGTCGCCTGCCGCTGCATGATGCGCAAGTGAAATACCGTGTGCGCGATGATATTCCCTCAATTACCGCCAAAGTCGAACTGCCCAGCGGCGAGCTAATCCGCATTTACTGCCTACACCCCATGCCACCAAGCCCGACCGAAAGTGAAACCTCGACCGAACGTGACGGCGAGCTTTTGTTAGTTGGCAAAGAAATCGCCGCATCCGATGAAAGCTGCATGGTATTCGGCGATTTGAACGATGTCGCTTGGTCGGACACATCGCGCCTGTTCCAACGCATCAGCGGCCTGCTCGATCCGCGTATCGGCCGTGGTTTGTACAACACCTTTCATGCCGATTGGAAACTGCTGCGCTGGCCGCTCGACCATATTTTCCACAGCAACGATTTCTTGGTTGCTGATTTGAAAGTGTTACCGCACATCGGTTCCGACCATTTTCCGATTTACGGTAAATTCCAATATCACCCACCGGCAGAACACGTCCACGAAACGCCCGAATCCGACCACGGCGACAAACACGAAGCCGCAGACAAAATTGAGGCGGCAATGGAATTGCAGAATTAGCTTTGTTTCATCATTAAGCCAAAGGCCGTCTGAACGAATATTCGTTCAAACGGCCTTTGGCTTAAGCGTTAAAAACAGATCAGCGACGGCTACGGCGCGGCTCGCAGTTTTTATACAAGATATTGTTGTTCGGCGCAGTGACCATCAGTGCCGATTTGCGGTAATTTTTGGTATCCATGTAATCGGTGCTCATCATGTAGCCACCTTCTTTACCAAACATCGTACCGGCCACGCTGGAATGATCGAGATTAATCGGCAATACGCGTTTTTTGCCTTTGAGCAAAGCTGAAGCATAGGTCGGCAAGCCTTGTTTGTTGAAACCATACGTCACTTTTAATGCATTGCCTTGATCGCAACGGTAAGACACCGATTTTTTGCTGACCGTCGGATTGTTGTTGGCAGCTTGCGCTGCACCGCTGGCGGCCATCACAGCAACCATGGCCATTACACACCATTTTTTCATGTTGATTGTCCTTGTTTGTTTCATACGATTCATGCGAGCTTAGCGCCTGAATGAGTTGTTATAATATAACCATCATTGTAAACGCTCAACCACGGATTTGAAAAAATGTGTGTCGTTTATTCATATAAAATCTAAAAAAATGTTATGCCATCAATATTCAGCTTAACCATCTGTAAAGGCCGTCTGAAAAGCTTTATAGGAATCAAAGCATTCCTTTTATAAGCTTTTCAGACGGCCTTTTTTAGTGAAATTATTCTAATTCATTCACGTCAATAACATTTCCTGCATAAGCTTCATGCCCCACTGCCAACCACTTAACGCACCATTCAGACGGCCTTCGTGCGGCGACACCAGCAAGCGCGCATTCCAACGCAACGCCTTTTCCTGCGCCCAATCCAGCGGACAATCTCCACTTTGTCCAATCACCAAGGCCGCGCGGCAATGACAGCGGGCGCGTTGCAAGGTGTGTTCGGCATCATCGGGAAACGCTTCCGGCAAAGGCGACACCAAAATCAGATTGCACACCGTTTTCTGCACATTCACATCCGCCTGATACAGCCACGCCAACACCGCCGACACGCCCGCACCGTGCGCCACCACCGCCACATGACGGCTCTGGTGCGCGGCAAAGGCCGTCTGAACCGCCTGCTGCCATTCCCGAATGCTTTGCGAACGCGACACTTCCGCCTGCAACACAATCGGATAGCTCACCGCCCAGCGCTCCATCCACACAGGCGGCGCTTCGGTATCGTGTACCAGCAACAGCGTCAAATCTTCAAGGTCATACGCGCTCAACATAGCATTTCCGTTTCAGACGGCCTCACACCGTATAATCATATTCCACCACCAAAGGCGCGTGGTCGGAGAATTTTTCGTCTTTATAAACATGCGCCGACACCGCCTTGGCCGCCAATTCCGGCGTGACCATTTGATAGTCAATCCGCCAACCCACGTCTTTCGCATAAGCCTGCCCGCGGTTGCTCCACCACGTATAACCCGGCACTTCGGGATATAGCGTGCGCCACATGTCCGTCCAACCCAAAGTCGCAATCACTTTGCCGATCCACTCGCGCTCTTCAGGCAAGAAACCGGAATTTTTCTGGTTGCCTTTCCAGTTTTTCAAATCAATATTCTGATGGGCAATGTTCCAGTCGCCGCACACCACAATATCGCGCCCTTCCGCCTTCATCGCCGCCAACATCGGATAAAACGCATCCAAAAAGCGGTATTTCAATTCCTGACGCTCCGGCGCGCTGGTGCCGCTGGGCAGATACAGCGAAATCACGGTCAGATTGCCGAAATCGCAACGCACAAACCGTCCTTCGCGGTCGAATTCCTCAATGCCCATGCCGTATTGCACCGCATCCGGCTTTTGCTTACTGTACACCGCCACGCCGCTATAACCGCGTTTTTCCGCACAATGCCAATGCCCGTGCATCCCGTGCGGCTGTTTCATTTCCTCCGACAAATCCGCTTCCTGCGCCTTCAATTCCTGCACGCAGACAATATCTGCACCGGAAGCAGCGATGTATTCGTAAAAACCTTTTTTGTAAGCAGAACGGATGCCGTTGACGTTGGCAGAGATGATTTTTAGCATAATGAGTGTAAATGTATTGAAAAGTCAAAAGAGAATTGTAGCAGAAATGTTTTATCAAAATTGGAGAGAATGCCTCAAAAAAATTGTTGAAACAGAATGATACGGTTTCAGCCTGTTTTCAGATACATAAATATTTACATGATACAGATATAGTCAATCAATTTAACATCCGACAATAATAGATAGTTACTTTCAAACAATCCGACCACCAAGCGCAGATTTTGATTTCTGCAAATGCTCCCGCTGACGGTTGCTCCGACAGTAATTGCTATTGCCAAATTTGATGACATCGGGTAGATTTCTTTGTAATAGTTCGCGAAAGAAAGGAGGTTGGAATGAAAGAATTATTGGATTACTTAAATGACGTGATTTCGATGTTTCGCTGGCTGCTTGCATTTGCCTTTTTCAGCCTGCTTGCTACTATTGCCGCTATTGCCTACAATTTTTATCCGACCATCACCTTAACCGTCGTTGCGCTGACAATCATCGGCTGGATAGCTGAAATATTCAAACAGCGTAAGTCTAAAAGCAGCTAAACCCCTTTCCGATAGCCCGCCTTAATTTGGCGGACTGCTTCTTTCTACCACTCTTCAAATTCATCAAGCGACAAGTCGTACACATCCTGCACAGCCACATCGCCAAGCCGCTTCGGCAACGGATTATGGAAAATATATAACTATGCATAAGGCTTTAATCAGCTCTGCTTATCAGTTTAATATACCTAAACTGTATGATACCTCTTCAAGTAGCTTATTTCGCCCCGGCGTCAAACCGGTTATCGGATCTGTACTTTGGTGCGATTTATGGAACGTAGAACACAGTGGCATTTATATTGGCAATAATAAAATCGTCCATCTTGATGGCTCCGGAACAGTAGAAATTGTTTCTCCTAAAAAATTTATGGCCAGACTGAATGGATGGAATAATGCAATCAGTATTTTCGTCAGCTGTAAAAATGGCAAGCCTGTAGGTTCTAAAAAAGCGGCCACACTTGCCAAAAAACATGTAGGAAAAAATCGCCAATATCATTTATTGGTAGATAATTGCCATCGTTTTACGGCCGGTTGCCTGTTAAATGATTTTACTGATGGAGATAAATTTCTATTTTTCAACCAGCTAGCTACTATCTGCGCTACTGAAATGGATACTACTGAATGGGGTGCTTGGGATTTTTCATAACTTAAAATATTCATCCTAATTTAATAAAACTTCAAGGCCGTCTGAAAAATAGTGAACTGTCCCCCAATTCTTGGACAAATTAAAAATCTTTCTCAAACAGCCTGTTCAAGCTGGGTCCTGTAAGCCACAGGACTCAGCTTTTTTAAATTCAAACTAATACGTTCATAATTGTAGTAACGTATGTAATCATCTATCACTTTGGTCAACTCTGCCACCGATAACACACCTTCCTGATAGAAGCTTTCCACTTTTAATGTCCCGAAGAAACTCTCCATCGGTGCATTGTCCCAGCAATTCCCTTTGCGCGACATGCTCTGCACAATGCCTTTCTCCGCCAGCTTTTCCCGATAAGCCTGAGTTCGGTAAAGCACACCTTGGTCAGAATGCAGCAGCGGGGTCTGCCCTTTCAGACGGCCGAATGCCTTATCCAGCATCTGCATGACCATCTTGCTGTCCGGCTTTCTACTGAGCTCATAAGCCACAATCTCACGATTGAATACATCCAATATCGGCGATAAGTACAGTTTGCCGTCGGTGCATTTAAACTCGGTCACATCGGTCAACCATTTATCTCCCGCTTTATCAGCAGTGAATGCACGCTTAAGGATGTTTTTCGACGTCTCTCCTATAACTTGCGGACGATAGGATTTTTTGTTGCGCACTTTGGCTTTCAAACCCAATAATCCCATAATACGCTGCACTTTCTTTTTATTCCACGATAATACAGCTCCAATCCGCCGTTGGCCGTAGCGACCTTTGTGTTGGTGATAAACTTCACTCACCGCCGCTTTGGCTTCCATATCGGGATCGGATTTACCGATGTGGTAGTAGAAACTGCTTTTGGGTATGCCGGCACTGTGCAACAAGTATTTCAGCAGGTGCTTCGCCCTCAGCGTTTGAACGGTTTCGCAACTTTGGTGGCGTTCTTTTCGTTGAGGGCTTTCATGTGCTTTAGGTAGTCGATCTCCGCCCTCATGTAGCGTAACTCTTCAATCAGCTCTGCCTGAGTTTTTTCATGGTCGGGTTTGTCGACGATAAAGGGATTGTTGCGTTTGGTCTGCGTAGTCTTCATAAGCGTAGCCTGTGGGTGCTGAAGTGCGGCTATACCGCCTTGACGGTAGGCGGCAATCCAACGGCGCAGGTGGGTGCGTGAGACGTTGAAATGGTCTGCGGTACGCTGTTGGCTGTGCACTTGATGGTAATGGAGTACGGCTCGGTATTTGAAGTCTAGTGTATATTTGGACATAAGAAAACTGCACCTTTTTAAGTTGGGGGGAAGTGTCCAACTTTTGGGGTGCAGTTCATGGTTTTCAGACGGCCTTTGGGTTTTGCCGCGCAATCCTTTATAATCCCCATTTTAAATCAACACCTTTTGAAAGCCTGTGTTATGTCTGATTTCCGCCAAGATTTCCTGAAATTCGCCTTATCTCAAAATGTATTGAAATTCGGCGAGTTCACCACCAAAGCCGGCCGCCAATCGCCGTATTTTTTCAATGCCGGCCTGTTTAACGACGGGGCTTCTACCCTGCAACTGGCGAAATTTTACGCCGAAGCAATTATTGCCAGCAAAGTGGAATTCGACATGCTGTTCGGCCCGGCCTACAAAGGCATTATTTTGGCGGCGGCCACGGCGATGATGTTGGCGGAAAAAGGCGTAAACGTGCCATTTGCCTACAACCGCAAGGAAGCAAAAGACCACGGCGAAGGCGGTGTGTTGGTCGGTGCGCCGATCAAAGGCCGCGTGCTGATTATCGATGACGTGATTTCGGCCGGTACCTCGGTGCGCGAATCGGTGAAACTGATTAAAGCGGAAGGTGCGACTCCTGCCGCCGTTGCCATTGCGCTTGACCGCATGGAAAAAGGCACAGGCGAATTGTCAGCGGTGCAGGAAGTCGAGCAGCAATACGGTTTGCCGGTGGTGTCGATTGCCAATTTGAACGATTTGTTCACGCTGTTGCAAAACAATACCGAGTTCGGCGGCTTTTTCGAGCCGGTGAAGGCTTACCGCGAACGTTACGGCGTGGCCTGATCATAAATGAGGCCGTCTGAACGTTTCAGACGGCTCGACAACATACAAAGCCAAGCAGCCGATAGGATAACAGTAAAGCAGCATTCGTCTTTACCAACCCACTGTATTCCTTACCCGGCCAGTGATTCAGGCAGCCTTTCTATTTAATATTATTAGATCAATCCCCCACATGAATACATCCGTTGGTTTTGTCGGCGACTTTCGCGAAGCCGCGCCCTACATCAACTACCTGCGCGGCAAAACGCTGGTCATCGGCGTGGCCAGCAGCCTGTTGGAAGGCGAACCGCTCAAACGCTTGGCCGCTGATTTAAACCTACTCGCCAGCTTGGGTGTACGTTTGGTATTGGTACACGGCTCGCGCGTGCAGATTACCGCCGCCCTTGCCGCGCAAAACCGCACCCCGACCTACCACAATGAGCGCCGCATCACCGACGAAGCCACGCTGCAACTGGCCAAACAGGCCAACGGCGTATTGCGCAGCGACATCGAAGCCGCCTTGTGCAGCAGCATTTCGCAATCGCCGCAGCGCAACAAACCTTTAAGCATCGCGTGCGGCAACTTCCTTTCCGCCCGTCCGATGGGCATCATCGACGGCACCGACATGGGCTACACCGGCTTGGTGCGCAAAATCGACACCGAATCCATCGTCAACCGCCTCGACAGCGGCGCATTGGTGCTCATCAGCCCGCTCGGCCATTCTTTAAGCGGCAAGACCTTCAACCTCAGCATGGGCGACATTGCCGAAGCCGCCGCCATCGCGCTCAAAGCGGAAAAACTGATTTATCTGATTGAAGAAGAAGGTATTTTAAATTCAGACGGCCTGTTGATTACCAACCTTTCCGCCCAAGAAGCGCGTCAATTGATGGCGCAACAACCGCCGCAACAACGTCTGATTCAATCCGCACTCAATGCCGTCGAACACGGCATCCCCCGCACGCAAATTCTCAGCGGCCGCGACGACGGCAGCCTGATTCGCGAACTCTTTACCCGCCACGGCGCCGGCACCTCCATCGCCCGTGATTCCTTTGTCAACATCCGTGCCGCGCACAGCGACGACATCCCCAACATCATGGCGCTTATCCGTCCGCTGGAAGAAAAAGGTATTTTGCTGCGCCGCAGCCGCGAATACCTCGAAGACCAAATTCACACCTTTTCCGTATTGGAACACGACCAACACATCTACGGCTGCGTGGCCTTGAAAACCTTTGCCGAACCGCATTTGGGCGAACTGGCCTGTTTGGTCGTCTCGCCCGATGCACAAGATAGCGGTTACGGCGAGCTGCTGCTGGCGCATTTGTTCCATAAAGCACGCCAAGCCGGCATCCGCACATTATTCGCCCTATCCACCCACACCGGCGAATGGTTTATCGAACGTGGCTTTCAGACGGCCTCGGCACAAGATTTACCGCCCGAGCGCCGTCAAGATTTACTCGACAGTGGCCGCAATTCCAAAGTTTTTGTTTACGATTTGTAAAGTTAATGTCGTGATAAAAAAGAGCGTAATGATTGATGCGCTCTTTTTTATTTGAATAAATAATGCTTTAGGCCGTCTGAAAACATCATGAGCCTGAATGTTGCCAAAATGGAAAAGCTGTATTGCAAAAAGTGCTGTTTATCCGCTACTGCAATCGGCCTAGAATGCACCCATTGGTTGAATAACTCAACCTTTAACACATAACGCATTCACAACATTAGGAATTTATCATGAAAACTATTTTGTTCACCACTTTGATCGCCACTGCCGCCACTTTAGCCGCCACTTTAGCCGCCGCCAAAGGCGCACCGCAACCGGCTTGGGATCACGCCAACGATTCAGGCCCGATTGCCGGCTTGCAACAAGTTGAGCAACCACAAGGCCAACGTTTCAAGAAAAAAGACCGCATTGAATACACCGCACCAAGCACCGGCACTTACCAAGACAACAGCTACCAACGTCTTTCACGCGAAGGCAGCCGTTAATCTAAAACTGCATACAGGCCGTCTGAAATCCGTTTCAGACGGCATTTTTGTGCCTGTGCCCAAAAGCATGCGCCTTTCGCAATCGGCGACAATCCGTTAAAATAAAGGCCGTCTGAAACCCACTAAAGGAACCGCCATGACCCGTATGGTACATTGCGTCAAACTCGGCCGCGAAGCCGAAGGCATGAAATTCCCGCCACTGCCGAACGAATTGGGCAAACGCATTTTTGAAAATGTCTCACAAGAAGCATGGCAGGCTTGGACACGCCACCAAACCATGCTCATCAACGAAAACCGCCTGAGCCTCGCCGACCCGCGTGCACGCGAATACCTGGCACAGCAGATGGAACAATACTTCTTCGGCGACGGTGCCGACCAAGTACAGGGTTATGTACCGCAAGAACCGGCTTAATACTACAGGCCGTCTGAAACTTTTTCAGACGGCCTTTTCACCGCCCGCTTTTCTCATTCACATTTTGCTTTCGCTATGTTTATCAACGCTTGGATACACGCTGCCCGTTTGCGTACTCTGCCTTTGGCCGTTGCGGCGACCCTGTGCGGCTGCCTGCTGGCGGTATTGCAACAGTCATTGCATTGGCCGACCGCACTATTAACCATTGCTACCGCGGTGGCTTTGCAAATCTTCAGCAATCTGGCCAACGATTACGGCGATGCACAAAACGGTGCCGATTCTGCCGGACGGCAAGGGCCGCCGCGTATGGTAGCTGCCGGCCGCATCAGCCGCCGCACCATGCAAAAAGGCTTGGTCATCAGCGCCGGATTATGCTGCCTACTCGGCCTTGCGCTCTTGGCAACCGCCTTGCCGACGTTAGCACAAAGCAGTGGCACGGATTGGCTGGTTTGGCTACTGCTCGGTGCCACGGCTTTGGCGGCGGCTTACGGCTACACCGCCGGACGCAAACCTTACGGCTACATTGGTTTCGGCGATGTGGCAGTATTTGTGTTTTTCGGCTGGCTGGCGGTGTTGGGTAGTGAATATCTGCATACAGGCCGTCTGAACGCGGATTCGTGGCTGCCGGCCAGCGCGATGGGTTTGTGGTGCACCATGGTGCTGAATCTGAACAATATGCGCGACATCGAGCATGATTGGATCAGCGGCAAACGTACTTTGGCCGCGCGTTTGGGTTTGCGCCGTGCCAAACATTACCATCGGGCATTGGCTACCATCGCGGCGGTTTGCTGGAGCGTGTGGCTGGCGCGGTATGTTCACGGCTTTTCGTGGCTGGTTTTACAAGTCTTTATGCTCGCAGCAACGTTTGTTCACTTGAATTTATTGAACAATACACCATCTTCTCATGAGCTGGACAAACTACTGCCGCAATGGAGCATCACGGTTTTGGCGTGGGTGATGGTGTTGGCATTATTTATTTGAATGCCTCACGATAAATTCCGCACAAAGTCAGACAATTACTGTTAAAATCCGGTTTCATTCATTTTTACACACTTATCTTCAGGAGCAAACGCCATGCAAAACGACGTTT
Organism: Neisseria sp. CCUG17229; assembly: GCF_047839235.1. Lineage (NCBI taxonomy): Bacteria > Pseudomonadati > Pseudomonadota > Betaproteobacteria > Neisseriales > Neisseriaceae > Neisseria > Neisseria sp. CCUG17229. The sequence goes on along the minus strand of NZ_CP181247.1, from coordinate 163,904 downwards.
ACGACTACACCTCTACCGGCAGCGCGGTACAGAAAAACACCGTGCTGCAAAAAACCTACCGCCTGCTGGGCTTATCTTTTATTCCAGCGATGGCCGGTGCCTTTATCAGCAGCAAAATGGGCTTCAGCATCTACAGCATCCTTGGTGGCGGCTGGATGGCAACCATCGCTTTTTTCGTGTTTTTCTACGCCATGGTCTTCATGATTGAGAAAAACCGCTACAGCAACACCGGCGTGACTCTGCTGATGGTGTTCACTTTCGGCATGGGCGTGTTGATCAGCCCGCTGTTGCAATACGCTTTGGGCATGTCTAACGGCGCGCAAATCGTCGGCATCGCCGCTGCAATGACTGCCGCCGTATTCTTCACCATGTCGGCCATGGCGCGCCGCACCAACATCAACATGAGTTCGCTCGGCCGTTTCTTGACTGTCGGCGCGGTGATTTTGATGATTGCGGTGGTGGCGAACCTGTTTATGCAGATTCCGGCTTTGAGCCTGACCATTTCTGCCGGCTTTGTGTTGTTTAGCTCGCTGCTGATTATGTTCCAAGTGCGCCAAGTGATTGACGGCGGCGAAGACAGCCACATCAGCGCGGCGTTGACCATCTTTATTTCTCTGTACAACATTTTCAGCAGCCTGCTGCATTTGTTGTTGGCATTGGGCGGCGACGATTAATTAGTTTAGCTGCTCATACACGACAGGCCGTCTGAAACGCGATAGCTTCCATTTTATGGGGCATATGCGGTTTCAGACGGCCTGTTGCTTTATCAGATTTTTCTTTGACACCCCGCCTTGCAAGCATTATTCTGTCGCCTTAACCCTTTCCCCTTAACTTATTATGAACACCACCCCCATCCGCCGCGCTGTGTATGCCGGCAGTTTCGACCCACCTACGCTCGGTCATGTTTGGATGATTCGCGAAGCGCAGGCTTTGTTTGACGAGCTGATTGTCGCCGTCGGCGTGAATCCGGAGAAACAGAATACCTACACCATCGAAGAGCGGCAGGCGATGCTGGAAGCGGTGACCGCCGAATTTCCCAACGTCAAAATCACCGTGTTTGAAAACCGCTTTCTGGTGCACTATGCCCGCGAAGTCGACGCACACTTTATTGTGCGCGGCATCCGCACCGCGGGTGACTACGAATACGAACGCTCGATGCGCTACATCAACAGCGATTTGGCACCGGAAATTTCCACCATATTCCTGATGCCGCCGCGCGAAATTGCCGAAGTCTCATCGACCATGGTCAAAGGCTTGGTCGGCCCCGAAGGCTGGCGCGAGATGATTCGCCGTTACCTGCCGGAAGAGGTATATCAAAAAATCCTAACTGACCATCAACAAGATGGATAAGGCTACTTTAGTTGCATCTTTCTTCTAATTATTGGATTTTTTTAAATTTTTTATGATCACAACTTAACAAAAATATCCAAATAATTATTTAAATCGTAAATTTTAAAATTAAATAAAATATTTTTCTGTCAGATGTTTTACTTCTATTTAAGCCCGATTTTATTGAAAAATCGGGCTTAAATTTTATACAAAACGAATGGTTAACATCATAACCATATAATTTTTATGAAAATTAATATTTTATCGAATATTGAAATAAAAATTTAGCTGCATTAATGTTGTCTGGCCTCATCAGAAGTGCACATAGCTGTAATAAAATCAGCAGAAATTTTATACGGCTACTGAAAAAAGAAAAGAAGCAGTTTATTTTTAGTCTTTAAAGGAAAAAATCATGAGTCAACACGACCACTATGCTGTTGAGGAGCAGCGTCGGGTAGCGCAAGTCTTAGCTCATCCGAAATTCAAACGTATGGCCATGCAGAAATCGATTTTGGGTTGGACATTTTCCGCCATCATCTTTTTTGTATATGTGGCTTTCATTCTGACCATCGGCATCAATCCACAACTCTTCGCCACCAAAGTAAACCCTGACGGTGTGACCACTTGGGGTATTTATATTGGTGTGTTTGTGATTGTGTTTTCATTCATTACCACGGCAATTTATGTTTACATTGCCAACGGCAGATTTGAAAACATCACCCAAGAAGTGATCCGCGAAGTATTCGGTGACGAAGCTGCCCCTGTGACAGCCAAGCCGTCTACAACTGAATCAGCCACAGACACCCCTATCGGTGAAGGAGCAGTTCAATGATGCAAAAATTATTAGCTTTAACAACACTTTTGGCTTCTGGCAGCCTGTGGGCAGCGGATGCCATTACCGGTGAGGTAGAACGTCAAGCCACCAACTGGACGGCCATTACGATGTTCTTAATTTTCGTCTTTGCAACCTTGTTCATTACCAAATGGGCAGCCAAACAAAACAAATCGGCGCAGGATTTCTATACCGGTGGCGGCGGCATCTCCGGTACCAAAAACGGTTTGGCCATTGCAGGCGACTACATGTCGGCTGCAGCATTCCTGGGCGTATCCGCCATCGTGTTCACCCGCGGCTACGACGGCCTGATTTACTCTGTTGGCTTTCTGGTAGGCTGGCCGATTGTTTTGTTCCTGATGGCCGAACGTTTACGCAATTTAGGTAAATTTACTTTCTCCGATGTAGCGGCTTACCGTTTCAATCAAAAGCCGGTACGTATGTTTGCGGCAACCAGTACACTATTGATTGTCATTTTGTATTTGATCGCGCAAGTGGTCGGTGCGGGCAAACTGATCCAACTGCTGTTCGGCATGAACTATTTGTCGGCGGTGATTTTGGTTGGCACGCTGATGGTGGTGTATGTGTTGTTCGGCGGTATGCTGGCCACCACTTGGGTACAAATGATTAAAGCCGTATTGCTGCTGGGCGGCGCAACACTGATTTCGTTTATCGTGTTGAAAAACTCCGGCTTCAGCTTGGAAACCATGTTTGCCACCGCCGTGCAGTCGCATGAAAACGGTGAAGCGATTATGGGGCCGGGCGGCATGGTGAAAGACCCGATTGATGCGCTCTCACTCGGTTTGGCACTAATGTTTGGTACTGCCGGTTTGCCGCATATTCTGATGCGCTTCTTTACCGTACCCGATGCCCGAGAAGCGCGTAAATCGGTGGTGGTGGCAACCGGCCTGGTGGGCTACTTCTTCTTGCTAACCGGCATTATCGGCTTTGGTGCGATGATTTTCCTGACCAAAGACAACCCACAATTCTTCACCCAAATGCTGCGCGACGGCAAAACCGTGTACGAAATGGTTGGCGGTGTCAATATGACCGCAGTCCACTTATCCGGCGCTTTGGGGGGCAACCTGCTGCTCGGTTTTATCTCTGCCGTATCCTTCGCCACCATTTTGGCGGTAGTCGCCGGTTTGACCCTTTCCGGTGCATCTGCGGTGAGCCATGACATTTATTCATCGGTGATTCGTAAAGGCAAAGCAACCGCAGATGAAGAGATGCGTATTTCCCGCGTGGCAACGGTTGTCTTGGGCGTGTTGGCCGTCGTCTTGGGCTTGGCCTTTGAAAACCAAAATGTGGCCTTTATGGTAGGCTTGGTGTTCGCCGTTGCCGCTTCGGCCAACTTCCCTGTTCTGATGCTGAGCATGTTCTGGAAAGGCTTGACCACCCGCGGTGTTGTGGCCGGCGGCTTGGCCGGATTGTTTGGTGCATTGCTGCTGATTATCTTAGGCCCGAGCATTTGGGTGGCGGTACTGGGTAATGAAGCGCCAATTTTCCCATACGGCAGCCCGGCCATCTTCACCATTCCATTGGCCTTTATCGTGGCTTGGCTGGTATCGATTACCGATAGCTCTGCACAAGCGGCAAAAGACAAAGCCGGTTTTGCCGCACAATACATGCGCTCCATGACAGGCGTAGGCGCGGCGAAGGCTTCGGATCACTAATGGTTTAAACTTGTTTTCAAATGAAAGGCCGTCTGAAAGTGTTTTGCTTTCAGACGGCCTTTTGGTTTTAAAGTATCAAATTTTCAGACGGCCTGCACTTCCGCCAACACCGCTTCCGCAGCCAGCGCAGCGGTATCTTTTTTCAGCAGCTCATGCAGCGCATGGAAATCCTGTTTCAACTGCGCCACCGCTGCCGGATGGTCATACCAATGCGCTACCGCAGCGGCCAGCTTCTCCGGCGTGGCATCGTGTTGCAGCAATTCCGGCACGGCTTCTTTGTTCAACAAAATATTTGGCAGGCCGACATGCGGCACTTTGATTTTGCGCTTCACATACGCATACGTTAGCGGCGAAATCTTATAGCTGATCACCATCGGCCGCTTGCACAAAGCCACTTCCAGCGTGGCCGTGCCGCTCGTCACCAAAACCACATCGGCGGCGGTACACACCACATCGGATTGCTTGTCCACCAAAGTCAGCAGCAAATGGGCAAACTCGGTTTGCGCCAATATTTCCGTCAAGCGGCTGCGCGTGGCGGCGGTGGCCACTGGCAAAATAAATTGCGCTTGCGGATATTTTTCCAGCAGCAATAAGGCCGTCTGAAAAAATATCGGTGCCATATAATCGATTTCACTCACGCGGCTGCCCGGCATTAAGGCAAACACCGGAATGTCAGACGGCAAACCCAGATGCACCCGCGCCGCTTGTTGATCAGTTTCCAACGGCATGGCTTGCGCCATCGGATGGCCGACAAATTCCGCCTGCCCACCCGCTTCCAAATAAAGTTGCGGCTCCATTGGGAACAGACACAACACCTTGTTTACCTGATGCACAATCTTATTCACCCGCTCGCGCCGCCACGCCCACACCGACGGGCTGACATAATGCACGGTCGGAATCCCTGCCGCCTTGAGTTTCTCCGCCACACCAAGGTTAAAATCCGGCGCATCAATGCCGACAAACACATCGGGCTTGATACGGATTAAATCGTTCACAATCCCTTTGCGGATTTTCAAAATTTCCGGCAAGCGTTTCACCACCTCAACAAAACCGCGCACCGCCAGCTTTTCTTGGTCATACAGGCTCTCAAAGCCCTCCGCTTTCATGCGCTCGCCGCCGATGCCGATAAATTTTGCATCAGGGCAACGCTGTTTCAACGCGCGGACTAAATGCGCCCCGAGCAAATCGCCCGAAGCCTCGCCAACGCAGATGGCGATGGTTAGATTTGTTTTCATGATTGAAATGGAAAGATAAGTTGAGGTTATTTTAACAGATTGATACGAAAAGGCCCTTACATTCGCCTAACAAGTGCAATTTCCAATAACAGAAAAGGCCAGTATGCGGTAGTATACTGCCTTTCCTGACAAGAAAGATTGCAATATGGCCTACACACAACTGACCTCACACCAAAGATACTACATTTCCAGACATTACCGCAACCTACCCCTAAACCAAATCGCACAGAACATCGGTTGTCATCCCGCCACCGTCAGTCGGGAAATCAGACGGCATTCCGTCAACGGAACCTACTGTTACCGAAAAACACAACAGCAAAGCGAAGTTAAAAAGAAAAACAAAAAGCCAACCAAACTGACTACTGCCGTCAAACAGACTGTTAACAAACTGATTACCCAAAAATACAGCCCCGAACAAGTCTGCGGCTACCTGCTGAAACATCAACACATCAAACTGCACCACAGCACCCTTTACCGCTATCTCGCCAAAGACCGTCAAAACGGCGGCGACCTGTACACCCATCTGCGTATCGTTTCCAAACCCTACCGCAGAAAATACGGCAGCGGTGCATGGACAAAAGGCAGCGTACCGGACAGAACCGACATTGAACACAGACCTGTCATTGTCGATCAAAAAGAGCGGGTCGGCGATTTCGAGATGGACACCATTGTCGGTAAAGACCAAAAAAGCGGACTGGTGGTTGCTGTTGAAAGAAAAACCAAATTTGTCGTTATCCGCAAAATCAGCAATTTCAAAGCAGAAGATGTAGCCCGGGTAGTGATTCGGGCATTGAAGCCGTTTAAAGATATCATTCAAACGATTACTTTGGATAACGGTAAAGAGTTTTACCGGCATAAAACCTTTGCCAAAGCCCTGGGTGCGGAAACTTACTTCTGCCGTCCATACCATTCTTGGGAAAAAGGCTTGGTGGAAAATACCAACGGGCTGATCAGACAATACTTCCCCAAAGGGACGGATTTTAGGAAACTGGGTGCTAAAAAGATTAAAGCGGTTGAGGAGGCCCTTAACCGCCGACCGAGAAAGACATTGGACTATGAGACACCGGGTGATCTGTTTTCAGCAGCCCTTGCCAATGGCATTTGAGCGTTGCACTTGAAATGTGAATGTAAGGCCGTCTGAAAGTTTCAGACGGCCTCGCGCATATTTTTGCCGTGCAATCAACGAATAATCCCGCGCGTAGATTCGGCGAAGAAATCTTTGAACACAGCCAATTCGCTTTGGGTTTCGGCGCGTTTCAAAATGTCGGCTTTAGCTTCTTCAAACGGAATGCCACGATGGTAGATGGTTTTGTACACATCTTTGACGCTGGCGATTTGTTCGGCGGTAAAGCCGTTGCGGCGCATGCCTTCGCTGTTTAAGCCGGCCGGTTCGGCACGGTAGCCTGCGGCCATGAAATACGGCGGCACGTCTTTATGTACGCCGGCGGCAAACGCGGTCATGGCGTAGTCGCCGATATGGCAGAATTGGAACACCAGCGTGTAGCCGCCGAGAATTACATAATCGCCAATGGTGACGTGTCCGGCCAAGCTCGCGTTGTTGGCGAAAATGGTGTGGTTGCCGATGACGCAGTCGTGCGCCAAGTGGCAGTAGGCCATAATCCAGTTGTCGTCGCCGATGCGGGTTTCGCCGATGCCGGTTACGGTGCCGAGGTTGAAGGTGGTGAATTCGCGGATGGTGTTGCCGTTGCCGATAATCAGGCGGGTCGGCTCGTCGCGGTATTTTTTATCCTGTGGGATTTCGCCCAAGCTGGCGAATTGGAAAATGCGGTTGTTTTCGCCGATGGTGGTGTGGCCGTTAATCACAACGTGCGAACCGATTTCGGTATTGGCGCCGATTTGCACGTTCGGGCCGATTACGGTGTACGGGCCGACTTTGACGCTGGAATCAAGCTGCGCTTTCGGGTCAATGATGGCGGTTGGGTGAATGAGAGACATATTATGCTCCTTATTTCAATGAGGCCGTCTGAAAAGCTTCAGACGGCCTGTTAGTCTGCTGCATAAATGGCAACGCTTGGTTTATACCACGCGTTTGGCACACATAATTTCGGCTTCCACCGCCACTTGGCCGTCAACTTTGGCCACGGCGTTGAATTTGCCGATGCCGCGTTTGCTGGTGATGAGTTCAACTTCAAACACCAACTGGTCGCCCGGAATCACTTGGCGCTTGAAGCGGGCGTTGTCGATGCCGGCGAAGAAGAAAAATTCGTTGTCTTTGCGGCCGCCTTCGCTCAAGATGGCCAGCGTGCCGCAAGCTTGTGCCATGGCTTCGATAATCAGCACGCCCGGCATCACCGGCAAATCTGGAAAATGGCCTTGGAACTGCGGCTCGTTCATGGTGACGTTTTTAATCGCGGTCAGGCATTTCATCGGCTCGTAAGCAGTGATGCGGTCGAGCTGTAAAAACGGGTAGCGGTGTGGAATCAGTTTTTGAATGTCTTTTGCTTCAATCGGTAACGTGAAGTCCATGATTTTCCTTTTATTTTTCAGAATCAGTGTGGATTGGGTTATCGGTGTTCAGTGTTTTTTCCAACTGCTTGAGACGCTTGTGCATGTCATTCAGATGGCGGATGTGTACGCCGTTGCGCACCCATTCTTTATACGGCATGTCGGGGAAGATACCGGCAATGTGCTGCCCCGGTTCGGTGATGCTGTGGGTCAGGCTGGTGCCACCGCCGATGTTGGTTTTGTCGGCAATTTCAATGTGGCCGACAGTGCCGACACCGCCGCCGATGATGCAGTAATTGCCGATGGTCACGCTGCCGGAAATGCCGGTTTTGGCGGCAATCACGGTATGCGAACCGATTTTGCAGTTGTGGCCGATTTGGATTTGGTTGTCGATTTTGGTACCGTTGCCGACGGTGGTGTCACTCATGGCACCGCGATCGATATTGGTATTCGAGCCGATTTCGACATCATCACCCAAGGTCACGCCGCCGGTTTGCGGGATTTTGAACCATGAATCTCCGGCAAAGGCCAAGCCAAAACCGTCGGCACCGATAACCGCGCCGGAATGGATTTCCACGCGTTTGCCCAAGGTGCAGCCGTAGTAAATCACGGCGTTGGGATGAATCACGGTTTCTTCACCCAAGGTACAGTCGTGTTCGACCACGGCATTGGCCAGAATGCGGCAGTTTTCGCCCAAAACGGTATTGGCACCGATATAGACGTTGGCACCGATTTCGCAGCTGGCCGGCACGGTCGCGCTTGGCTCAATCACAGCAGTCGGATGCACACCGCCGGTGGCTTTCACGATAGGTGAAAACAAGCGCGCCACTTTAGCGAAATAAAGATAAGGGTCGGCAGCAACAATCAAATTACGGCCGCTGAATTCATCGGCAGATTTGGCCGCCACAATCACCGCACCGGCTTGGCTGTCGTGCACATCGGCTTTGTATTTCGGGTTGGCCAAAAAACTGATGTGTTCGGCCTGCGCTTCGGTCAACGGGCGCACGGCTTCAATGGCAATATCGTCGCCGCGCCATTCGCCGCCAAGTTCGGCCACAATTTGGGAAAGGGTGTAGGTTTGTGAAGTCATGATGGGACTTTCAGGCCGCTAAAACGCTGGAAATCATCAACGTCAGCGGCGAAGAATAAATAATGTGCGGCCAATCGCAATAGGCCGTCTGAATCGGCAAAACAATCACTGCCTCGTGTTTTCAGACGGCCTATATCATTTTTTAAGGCCGTCTGAAGAAACCCTATCGGGCATTCATCGCTTTAATCACGCTGTCAGTGATGTCGTATTTGCTGTTGACGTAAATCACGTCCTGCAAAATCACGTCATAGCCTTCTTTTTTAGCCAATTCAAGAATCACGCGGTTGGCGTTTTGCTGCAAAGCGGCAAATTCTTCATTGCGGCGCAAGTTGTAGTCTTCCGCCAATTCGGCTTGCTCGCGGCGGAAACGCTGCACCATGTCACCCCATTGCTTGGCAACATGCTCGCGCGCTTGGCCTTGTAAGCTTTTATCGGCCAGTTTTTTCTCCAACTCTGCACCTTCTTTTTGCAGCTTTTGCAAGGTTTTTTGGCGACCGGCAAATTCTTTTTCCAACTTAGCCTGAATGCCTTGCGCTTGTTTAGATTCAAGATACACGCGCTCGGTATTGATAAAGCCGAGTTTCTGTACAGTTTCGGCCGCTACTGCTTGCGCCATCAAGCCAAAGCCCAAGACCGCAGCGCCGCCCAAACGGATGATTGTCGATAATTTTTTCATCATCAATTCCTTTACATTCTTGTGGCGAGAAACCTAGGCCGTCTGAATGTTTTCAGACGGCCTGCCTGAATCAGAATGTAGTACCCAATTGGAATTGGAAGCGTTGGATTTCATCGCCTTCTTTTTTCTTAATCGGATAAGCATAACTGAATTTCATCGGACCCAAAGGCGAGAGCCAAGTTACCGCTGCACCGGCAGAGTAACGCAACTCTTCTTTAAAGGTCGATTTGTGGTTAACACCTGAGCCATAGACATTGTTGCCATTATCGTTGTGTTCATCAGTATAGGTTTTACCATCCCACACGCTACCGGCATCGGCGAACAGGCTCAAACGTACGGTGCGCGCGTCTTTAATACCTGGCATTGGGAACAACAATTCAGCCGATACGTTGGCTTTTTTATTGCCGCCGTAGCTGATTTTGTCGCCGTATTTGTCATACACTTTCGGACCTAAAGTGCCGCTTTCAAAGCCACGCACCGAGCCTAAACCGCCACCGTAGAAGTTTTCAAAGAACGGCATGGTTTTGGTATTACCGTAGCTGTTGCCGTAGCCCACTTCACCACCCAACATCAGGGTTAAATCTTTGCTCAGTGGGAAGAACCAAGTCTGATTGTGTGTCAGTGTGTAGTATTTCAAATCGCTGCCCGGCAAGGCCACTTCGCCGTTGACACCGGTCAGGTAACCGCGGGTCGGCCACAAGGCATTGTCGGTTTTGTTGCGCCCCCAGCCGATGGTGCCTTTGTACAGCCAGCCTTTGTAGCTGCCGATTTCACTACCAGTATGGTCTTCCATAAACTCTTGATAGCGTTTCGGTGCGCCGGTATAGGTGTTCACCTTCAAATGCTCGGCTGCCAAACCAAAATTTACGCGGTCGTATTCGGTAATCGGCACGCCCATGCGCAAACCGCCGCCGACGGTAGTGGTTTGATATTGTTTCGCGCTGGAAGATGCTTTACGTGGGTCGTATTTACGGCCGTAAATGTCGTAACCCAAGCTCACGCCGTCGGGGGTGAAGTATGGATCGGTAAACGACAGCGAGCCGTTAAGCGTGGTTTTACTGCGCGACAAACGGGCGGAAGCGGATTTACCGGTACCGAACAAGTTATCCTGCGCCACACCGGCAGAAACCACCATACCGGTATCCTGTACCCAACCTGCGCTCAAGTCCAGCGAGCCGGTCGAACGTTCAGTCAGGCTCATGTTCAAATCCACTTGGTCAGGCGTGCCGGCTACCGGTTTGGCATCGAATTGTACGTTGTCAAAATAACCCAACAATTCCACGCGCTCTTTAGAGCGTTGCAGCTTAGACGTATCGTAAGGTGCGGCTTCCATTTGGCGCAATTCGCGGCGAATCACTTCATCACGGGTTTTGTTGTTGCCGGTGATGTTGATTTCGTTTACATAGACTTTGCGACCCGGTTCGATGTGCAACACAAAATCCACCACTTTGGTTTCCGGATTCGGTTGCGGCTGCACATTCACTTCACTAAAGGCATAACCGGCGCTACCCATGCGGTTTTGAATGCCTTCCAGTGCAGTCACCATTTGCTGGCGCTCGTACCACTTGCCTTCTTTCATTTTCAGCAGTTTGTACAAATCTTCTTTCGGCACTTCGCGCGTGTCGCCTTCAATGTGCACTTTACCCCAACGGAAACGCTCGCCTTCATCCACCACCACTTTGATGGTTTGTTGGGTTTTGTCTTCGTTGGTTTGAATGTCGGTATCTAAAATGCGGAAGCCGAAATAGCCGTTGTTTTGATAGAAATCATTCACGCGCTGCATGTCTTGCGCGAATTTTTGTTCGTTGAATTGATTGCTTTTGGTCAGCCACGTCCACATGCCGCCTTCACTCAACGACATTTGTTTCATCAGCTTGCGGTCAGAATATTTTTCGTTGCCTTCAAACTCAATGTTGGTGATTTTAGTGGTTTTACCTTCTTCTACCGCGATATCAATCGCAACACGGTTACGCGCCAACTTAGTCACAGTCGGCTTGATTTCTACCGACTGTTTGCCGCGGCTCATGTATTCTTGTTTCAGGCCGGCAATGGCTTGATTCAAAGTTGCTTGGTTGAAATATTGCGATTGCGCCAAACCGAACGCTTCCAAGTTTTTCTTGATGGCATCGTTTTGCAGCATTTTCGCGCCAGTGATGTTCAAAGTGGCGATGGTCGGACGCTCAACCACGGCCAGCAGCACTTGATTGCCCAAGGTTTCCACGCGCACATCGTCAAAGAAGCCCGTAGCATACAGGTTGCGGATGATTTCTTCACTGCGCTCATCGCTGAAGTTGTCGCCCACTTTGACCGGCAGGTAGTTAAACACGGTGCTCGGCTCAGTGCGTTGCAAACCTTCGACACGAATATCCTGAATGGTGAAATCGGCCAATGCCAAAGGCGCCAAACCCAACATCATCAAAGCAGAAGCAATCTGTTTTAATTTCATACAATTATCCAAACAAACGATTAATATCATTAAAGAACGCCACCGCCATCAACATCAGCATGGCAGCCAGACCGAATCGTAAACCGATGGCCTGAATGCGCTCGCTCAACGGCTTTCCGCGTATCCATTCGGCGGTATAATACACCAAGTGACCGCCGTCTAAAACAGGCACCGGCAGCAAGTTGAGAATACCCAAACTGATGCTGACCAAGGCCAAAAATTCCAAATAACTCTGCAAGCCCAATGAAGCCGAACGACCGGCCACATCGGCAATCGTCAACGGCCCCGAAACATGGCTGGCCGAAGCGTTGCCGGTAATCAGCTTACCGAAAAATTTCAAAGTGGTGGCCGAATAGCCGACCATTTTATCCCAGCCCATTTGAAAGGCTTCGCCGACCGACGGCGTATATTGGAAGCGAACTTGCTTATCCCACGCTTCATCACGCTGCGCGGCCACACCGACACGACCGACTAACGTGCCGTCTTTCAATTCTACGGTATTGGGGCGTAAGGCCGTCTGAAAGGTTTGGCCGTCGCGCTCATACACCACTTCCAGCTTCTTGCCCGGACTATCACGGAACAATTCCGCCCAAGCCGCCCACTCGCCAATTTCGCGGCCATCGGCACTGATCAGCTTATCGCCCGTTTTCAAACCGGCTTGCTCGGCCGGACTGCCCTCTTGCACGAAGCCGACATGGTTGGTGATTTTAAAAGGCCACAAGCCGATGTTGCCGTTATTTTTCGCAATTTTACCCGCTTCCGGCGTACCGGCGGCGTCAATCACGCGCATTGCGTCTTGCCCAGAAGCCGTCTGAACGGCCACATCCACCTTGCCTGCTTCCACGTTCAAAATAATTTCGGTTTGCGCATCGCCCCACTCGCCAACAGCGGTGCCATTGACCGACTGGATTTTATCGCCCGGCTGGAAACCCGCTTTGGCGGCGATACTGGCCGGTTCGACCATGCCGACATACGGGCGGATTTCGGTCACACCGAAAGAAAAACTCAAGCCATACAGCAACACCGCCAAGGCCAGATTGGTCAACGGGCCGGCGGCGACAATAGCAATTTTCTTGGCCGGATGCTGCTTATCGAAGGCATAAGGCAGGTCTTGTTCCGGCACATTGCCTTCACGCGTATCGACCATTTTTACATAGCCGCCCAACGGAATCGGCGCCAAACACCATTCGGTGTCGCCACGTTTTTTAGTGAAAAACGGCTTACCGAATCCGACAGAAAAGCGCAGCACTTTCACGCCGCACCAACGCGCCACAATATAATGACCGAATTCGTGCAGGCTGACCAGAATCAGAATCGCAACGAGAAATGCTAATAAGGTTTGCAAAAAAATCCCCTGATGTTTTGATGTGGTGTGTTCAGACGGTCTTAATGACAAACATGCCGTCTTAACATTATTTTAAACGGTTAATAAATTCCTGTGCTTGCATGCGAGTATGCGCATCTTGTGCCAGCAGGCTGTCAATATCGTGTAGACCGCCTGAAACATTGTGTGCCAAACAATCGGCCACCACTTTGGCGATGTCGGTAAAACGAATTTTGCCGTTCAAAAATGCGGCCACGGCAACTTCATTGGCGGCGTTCAACACGCAAGGCGCGGCACCGCCGGCATGCATGGCATCGTAGGCCAGCTTCAAACACGGAAAGCGGTTGAAATCAGGCTCTTTAAAGGTTAAGGCCGACAAGCTGCCGAAATCCAACGCGCCCACGCCCGATTCAATGCGCTCGGGCAAGCCCAAGCAATAGGCAATCGGCGTGCGCATATCGGGATTACCCATTTGTGCCAGCACCGAGCCGTCGAGATAACGCACCATACTGTGAATCACGGATTGCGGGTGAATCACCACTTCGAGCTTCTCGGGCGGGCAGTTAAACAACCAATGTGCTTCAATCAGCTCCAAGCCTTTATTCATCATCGAAGCGGAATCGACCGAAATTTTCTGCCCCATGCTCCAATTCGGATGCTTCACCGCTTGCGCCGGCGTGATGCTGCCAAATGCGACCAAATCGGTTTCGAGAAACGGGCCGCCAGAAGCGGTCAGAATAATCGATTGGATGCCATGCTCGTTCAGACGGCCTTGATAATCGCGCGGCAATACTTGGAAAATGGCATTGTGTTCGCTGTCGATCGGCAACACGATCGCGCCGTTGGCTTTGGCGGTTTCCATAAACAGCGCACCGGAGACGACTAAAGTTTCTTTGTTCGCCAAATAAATGGTTTTGCCTTTTTGCGCTGCCGCCAACGCGGAAGGTAAACCCGCTGCGCCGACAATCGCACACATCACGCCGCTGACTTGCTCATCGCTCGCCACATCAATCAAGGCTTGCGCACCATAAAGCACTTGGGTTTTGCAGCCCTTGGCTTGCAGCAAGTTTTGCAACTTCGCGGCGTGTTCGCCATCGGCCACCACCGCATATTCAGGCGCAAATTGCACACATTGCGCTGCCAATTTCTCAACCTGCTTGTGCCCTGCCAGCGCGAAAACGCGAAATTTATCAGGGTGGCGCGCAATCACGTCTAAGGTGCTGACGCCGATGCTGCCGGTGCTGCCTAAAATGGTGAGAACTTGTGTGGTCATGGTTTGATTTCTGCTTAGGCCGTCTGAAACGTTCAGGCGGCATAGAATAAAATGTTTACTGCTTTAAAGGGATAGGCCGTCTGAAAACCATGAGATAGTTTTCAGTTCAGACGGCCTTTAATTCAAAATTGCCATCATTGCGGCATACACGCTCAAGACCGCAATCAGGCTGTCCACGCGGTCGAACACGCCGCCGTGTCCGGGCAACAGGTTGCTGCTGTCTTTAATACCGGCGGCACGTTTGAGCCAGCTTTCCAGCAAATCGCCGCACACACTCACCACAGTCAAGACGAAACCAATCAACAGCACATTCAGCCAACTGGTTTCAAACGCCAGCCAATCCGCATACCATACCCAAGTCATGTATAAAGCCACGCATATTGCGCCGCCGACGGCGCCTTCCCAGCTTTTTCCCGGGCTGATGGTGGGGGCAATTTTGTTTTTGCCGAATGCTTTGCCGGTGAAATAGGCAAAAATATCAGCCACCCACACCAAACCCATTATCGCTAACAGTGATACGGCACTTTCAGGGCTGGGGCGCAGATCGACTAATGCATACCAAAACGGTAGCATCAGCATCCAGCCGGTGGCATACGCTTGCCAACCGCCTTTCAGCGTCCATTTATACTTCAGCCACAGCGGCATAATCAGCAGCCAAAATACCAACACGGCATACCACACCACATTCGGCAGCTTCCAATCGCCTAAATAGGCGATGATGCCGAAAATCAGGCTGGCGACAATGAAATGGTTGATTTGGATTTTGGTTAAGCCGCTCATGCGGGCATATTCCCACAGGGCGACCAATGCAATCAGGCCGCTAAATGCTGCCCACAGGCCGTCAGGTGCATAAAACAGCATGCCCAACATCACGGGCAGTAACACCAGCGCGGTAAGGATTCGTTGTTTCAACATCGTTTCAACCCCTTTGCTGCTCTACCGGCAATTGCTCGGAAGTGCGTCCGAAACGGCGTTCGCGGTTTTGGAAAGATGCAATGGCCGCGCTTAAGGCTTTTTCGTCGAAATCCGGCCACAGCACATCGGTAAAATACAGCTCGGCATAAGCCATCTGCCACAATAGGAAATTGCTGATGCGGGTTTCACCGCCGGTACGGATAAACAAATCCGGTTCGGGCGCATCGCCCAGCATCAAATAGCGGCTGATGAGCGCTTCGGTGATTTCGCTATGGCCCTCAGCCACCACCTTGTTGGCCGCCTGCAAAATATCCCAGCGGCCGCCGTAATCAACGGCAATACTCAAGGTCAAGCCTGTATTGTCGGCGGTCAGCGCCTCACCGGCCTCAATCCCCGCCACAATATCGGCATGAAACCGCTCGCGGCTGCCGATCACTTTCAAGCGCATATTATTTTCGTGCAAACGCTTCACCTGCTTTTGCAAAGCCTGCAAAAACAGCCCCATCAGAAAAGAAACCTCATCTTCGGGGCGGCGCCAGTTTTCTGTTGAAAAGGCAAACACGGTCAAGTATTGCACGCCCATTTCGGCACAGTGCTTCACCATGGTCTCAAGCGCATCAAGGCCGCGTTTGTGCCCCATCACGCGGGGCAGAAAGCGTTTTTTCGCCCAACGGCCGTTGCCGTCCATAATCACGGCGATGTGACGTGGCACGTCGGTATACGCCAAAATTGTCTGCGTACTGCTGTTCATGTTTGCCTCATTGGAAGAACGACTGCAAAGACAGGGCAAACTGCCCTGTCTGTTTCAAATCCTAATGTTTGGATTTAGATGGCCATCAAATCTTCTTCTTTGGCAGCCAAAGTTTTATCTACTTCGGCGATGTATTTATCGGTCAGTTTTTGCACCGCTTCTTCACCACGACGTGCATCATCTTCCGGTACTTCTTTGTCTTTCAACAATTTTTTGATGTGGTCGTTGGCATCGCGGCGCACATTGCGGATAGACACGCGGCCTTCCTCGGCTTCGCTGCGCACCACTTTAATCAGGTCTTTACGACGCTCTTCGGTCAACATCGGCATCGGCACGCGAATCAAATCGCCCACTGCGGCAGGGTTCAAACCCAAATTAGAATCGCGAATTGCTTTTTCCACTTTAGCCGCCATATTGCTTTCAAACGGTTTCACGCCGATGGTGCGCGAGTCGATCAAAGTCACGTTGGCTACTTGGCTCACCGGCACCATGCTGCCCCAATATTCCACTTCCACTTGATCCAATAAGCCGGTATGCGCACGACCGGTGCGGACTTTAGACAGGTTTTCCTTCAGCACTTCCAATGAACGCTGCATTTTGCTTTCAGCAGTTTTTTGAATATCACTAATCATTTCTTAGCTCACTTATTATTAAAATCAAACAGATAAGGACTCAGGCCGTCTGAAACGCGCTTTTTGGGCACACAAATCGGCTTAATAACGTTGAATAGTACCGTTATTAAGACATTCCGACAAGCCAAACCGTTCAGACGGCCTTGTTTTTTAACCGATATTTAATCTAGCTTAACTTGAACACAATCAAAAGGCCGTCTGAGAATTTTTCAGACGGCCTCTTTTCATAAAGCATTCAGCTATGCAACAACGGCTTAACAATGCACCAATGTGCCTTCGTCTTCACCCAAAATCACGTTTTTCAGCGCGCCATCTTTGGCGATACCGAACACAACGATATTGAGTTTGCGTTCACGGCACAAGGCAAATGCGGTGGCGTCCATGACTTTCAGGTTTTTGTTCAGCGCTTCGTCAAAGGTGATGGTTTCGTAACGGGTGGCCGATGGGTCTTTTTTCGGGTCGGCAGTGTACACGCCATCCACGTTGGTGGCTTTCAGCATCACATCGCAGTTCATTTCTGCACCGCGCAAGGCTGCAGCAGTATCGGTGGTAAAGAATGGGTTACCGGTACCGGCGGCGAAAATCAACACTTTGCCTTCTTCCAAATACTGAATGGCCTTCGGACGGGCATAGGTTTCGGCGATTTGCTGCATGCTTAAAGCAGATTGCACGCGGGCTTTCAAACCCAATGATTCAAAGGCATCTTTCAAGGCCAAGGCGTTCATCACGGTGGCCATCATGCCCATATAGTCGGCGGTGGCGCGGTCCATGCTGCCGGCTTGTGCGGATACACCGCGGAAAATATTACCGCCGCCGACGACAATCCCGACTTGCACACCTAAATCAACGATTTCTTTGACTTGGCCGACAATTTGCATGATGGTGTCGCGGTTGATGCCGAACGCATCTTTACCCATCAGGGCTTCGCCTGAGAGTTTCAATAATACGCGTTTGTATTTTACTTGCTGGGTCATGGGAATGCCTTTTCTTTACGGGTTTACAGAGGCCGTCTGAACATCGGATTAGGTTTTCAGACGGCATTTAAGATACAAATAGGGATATGCGTAATGAGTGTTTCAACAAGGATAAACGCTTTGAATTCTCTGCAATTTTAGTATTTTTCTTTGGATAAATCAAAGCATAGATTTAACGTGTGTTTCACTCATTTGGTTTGCAGACGGCCTATAAATGACAAATCAACAGGCCGTCTGAATAAAATTCTCAAAAAAAAGCACCCTGATTCAATATGAATGAATCTAGGTGCTTTCTTATTCATGGCTGATTACACTTTAGCAGCAGCGGCTACTTCAGCAGCGTAGTCAACTTCTTTTTTCTCGATACCATCACCTACTTTGTAACGTACAAAGCTGATGATTTCGGTGCCGTTTTCTTTGGCGAATTGAGCCACGGTTTGATCCGGGTTCATAACGAACGCTTGGCCGTTCAAAGTGATTTCTGCCAAGAATTTGCGGATACGGCCTTCAACCATTTTTTCAGCGATGTCGGCAGGTTTGCCAGACTCGATGGCTTGTTGGGTGTAGATGCGGCGTTCTTTTTCAACGGTTTCGGCATCCACTTCGGCTTCTGAAACGCAAACCGGTTTAGCGGCTACGATGTGCATACCGATTTTGCGGGCAACATCTTCAGAACCTTTGAACTCAACCAATACACCTTCAGTCGCCAATGCGCCGTGGATGTAGGCAGTCAGTTGGTTTGCAGTGTCGATCAATTCGAAACGGCGTACAGACATGTTTTCGCCCAATTTGGCAATGATTTCTTTACGCTCAGCTTCAACGGCTTCGCTCAAGGCTTCTACTGAAGCAGGTTTTTGCGCAACAGCAGTTTTGGCCACAGAGTTAGCAAAGGCCACAAAGCCGGCATCTTTTGCCACGAAGTCGGTTTCGCAGTTTACTTCAACCAAAGCGCCCACGTTGCCTTCGATGGCATAAGCCAATACGCCTTCGGCAGCAGTACGGCCAGCCAATTTACCGGCTTTCGCGCCTGATTTGATGCGCAGGATTTCTTCGGCTTTTTCCATGTTGCCTTCGGCTTCAACCAACGCTTTTTTGCATTCCATCATACCCAGACCGGTAGCGGCGCGCAGGTCGGCAACCATTTTTGCAGTAATATCTGCCATGTTAAACTCCTTGAATTTTTAGGAAAATAAAGCCAATCAGCTTTATTTGGAATCGGTAAGTGCGGCACTTAAGCCGCGCTTGATTATCTGAAAAAAGGGGCTAAAAGCCCCTCTTTCGTCGCTGTATTACTCAGCAGCAGCTTGGGCAGCGGCAACGGTTTCTTGCAAGGCTTGGTTTTTGCCTTCCAAAACGGCGTCGGCGATACCGCGGCAGTACAGACGGATGGCTTTTGCAGAGTCATCGTTACCTGGAATCACGTATTTCACGCCGTCAGGGCTGTTGTTGGTATCAACAACGGCGATCACAGGGATACCCAATTTTTCAGCTTCAACCAAAGTACCTTTTTGGTAACCGGTGTCAATCACGAAAATGGCGTCAGGCAAGCCTTTCATGTTTTTGATACCGCCCAAAGAGCGTTCCAGTTTCTCAACGTCGCGTTGCATTTCCAGAATTTCTTTTTTGCTGTAACCGGCTTCGGCAGCATTTTCCAGAGCAGCAGTTTTTTCTTCCAGACGTTTGATAGACTGTTTTACAGTTTTGTAGTTGGTCAACATGCCACCCAACCAACGGTGGTCAACGAAAGGCATGTCTGCACGAGTCGCTTCTTCACGGATGATTTCGCGTGCTTGGCGTTTGGTACCGACAAACAATACGGTGCCTTTGTTGGCAACCAGACGACGAACCGCTTCTTGCGCATCTTGGAACATCGGCAAGGTTTTTTCCAAGTTTACGATGTGGATTTTGTTGCGCGCGCCAAAAATGTATTGTTCCATTTTCGGGTTCCAGAAACGGGTTTGGTGACCAAAGTGAACACCGGCTTCAATCATCTGACGCATGGTAATTTGAGACATAATATTCCTTAAATTTGAAAGGGTTAAGAGCACACATTCAATCGCATAGAACTTGGCTTCAGCCAAGCACCCTTCGGCGAAAGTGGGCATAGTTTAAAAAATGGAAATTTGCTTTTAAAATCAAAAGCCCGAGAATTATATAGGATAACAGGCCGTCTGAAAAGGGAAATGTCGTGCTTTTGCTGCGTGTATTGTCGGATTTTTCAGACGGCCTGATGAATGGCTGCGGTGAATTATTCCGAATCGGGATGTTGCGCCTGCTCTGCCGCTTGTTTTTTCTGCTTTAAGGCTTCGGTTTCGGCGCGGTCGGCCTGTTTTATCAAGCGGTTGCGCCGGCGTGTGACCACCACCCATGATAAAAAAATCATCGGCAACACCGCCCAAAAAAGCAGGTAAATCAAAGCTCGCGCAATGCTGGGCTGGGCAGCGGAAAACATCACCGCCACAAATAAATAGCCGATAATGACGATATGCCACATAATCGTGTTCCTCATGACAAGAGAAGCGGATTTTACCGCAAATCCGCCCCATCCGCCCAAACGGAGCAACCTAATGAATCTTGATAAAACCGAATTACGCCGCCGCTTGCGTCGCGCACGGGCGCACATGCATCCAACCGAACGTGCGGCCGCCACGCAAACCATCAACCGCCTGCTGAAGCGCCACATCAAAAAAGGCCGCCACATCGGCGTGTATTGGCCGATTGGCAAGGAATTGCGTTTGGACGATTTTATTCAGACGGCCTTAAAGCGCGGCGCGAAACTCTATCTGCCTTATATCGAGTCACACAGCCGCCGCTTGTGGTTTACGCGTTATCTTGCCAATAAAACGCAGCAGCCCGAACGCAAACGCGGCCAAGCCAAATTGTTGATTCCGCAATTTACCGGCGAAAAACGGCGCGTGCATCGCTTGGATATCTTGCTGGTACCGATTGTCGGCATTGATAAACGCGGCTATCGTTTGGGGCAAGCCGGCGGTTTTTATGATGCGTCTTTGGCGCAGATGAAATACCGTTTGCACACCCAAACCCTAGGCGTGGGCTTCGGCTGCCAATTGGTTGATGAATTGCCGATTGAGCCGCACGATATTGCTTTAGATGGTTTTGTTTCGGAACGGGGCGAATTGAAGTTTTAAATTTTCAGACGGCCTCAAAAGCAAAACGGCGTTTACCCACTCAGGGCAAACGCCGTTTGTCATGTATCGCTTAAATCGAAAAATCTTCTTTCAACAAATGCTTGTAGGCATACAGGTAAGACGCGCCGACAAATGACGAACCGCCAACCACGTTACCCAAAAACACGGGAATCATGTTCAGGAAAAACTGTCCCCACGTCACATCTGCGCCCGCCCAAATACCGGCAGGAATAATAAACATATTAGCCACAAAGTGTTGGAAACCGATCAACACGAAAATCATCACTGGGAACCACATCGCCAAAATACGGCCGGAGGTAAATTTCGATCCGAAGTAAAACCAAATGCCCATACATACCATCCAGTTACACGCAATGGCGGAAATAAAGGCACGACCGAAATCCATATCCACTTTGGCTTGCGCAATCGCCATGGTTTTGGCAGCCGCCGCACCTTCCGACAAGCCGACATAATGACCAAGGAAATACGCCATCGCCACCGCACCGGCCAAGTTGCCCAAGCTGACAATCAACCAGTTGCGCGCCAATAATTTCACCGATACTTTTTTGGTTAAGAAACCGAGCGACATCAACATCATGTTGCCGGTGGCCAATTCACCGCCGCGCCTAACAAAGCCGCCAAGCCCGCCCATTCAGCCGGAATGCCGCTGACCACTTTCAAATAAGCCAAATAGCTGAAACCGACATAACCACCGCCCAAAAAGCTGAGAATACTCAACATTTTCACGCTGGCCATGGATTTGTTTTGGCTTTTGATAATCGTATCTTGCAAAATTTCGTGGGGAAAAAATCGCGGTTGTCGCTCATGGTTATGCCGTTGGAAAACAAATAATCGCGCAATGTAACCGTTTATTACCGCCGTACAAAAGAATTTTTATTCGCGGCCAAATAATTTTTGGTTATGTAAGTGAAACTTATTTCTCAATTAAGTTTGATTCAAATCTTTTCGTAAACACGCATAAATTCAAGTAAACCTGTTTCAGACGGCCTTGAGTCTGCCACTTTATCCCCTATATACTGATTGTTGAAAACAAGAACAATCGATTAAGGAAAGTATTATGCAAACGTCTTTTTCTTATGCTGCATCTTATCCCCACACCTGTAATAAAGCACTTTATATTGCCATGGCTTTATTGTTTGGTTCGTTTGGCGTACATAAATTCTGTGCCGGCCGCGTGTGGATGGGTTTGTTTTACGCGGTATTCTGCTGGACCGGTATTCCGACTATTGTCGGCATCATTGAAGGTGTATTGGCGGCATTCAAACCGACCGACTCACTCGGCGCGATTATTGTGTAATTGATAATACCGCTACGCTTACCAATTTTGACTTTTTTTGAAAATCTAAAAATTTTTCGATGTTAATGATTTTTCATATATAAGCAATCAATCCCTTATCTGACAAGGCCGTCTGAATGTTTCAGACGGCCTTTGTATCATCGAATCCACTGATTCCTTTCATAAAATCTTTGCATTTCTGTGCGAAATCTACTAAATTCTAAGGATATACGTTGTTAACAATCTGTCTATGCACAGACAGCACCGATACGGAATAATCATAAAGGCAAATCATTGCCTATCCTTTAGGAGTATAACCATGGCTGAAGCAACTGACGTTGTATTGGTTGGTGGAGGAATCATGAGTGCCACTTTGGGTATTCTGCTCAAAGAACTCGAACCCTCTTGGGAAATCACCATTGTCGAACGCCTTGACGATATCGCGCAAGAATCATCCAACGCTTGGAATAATGCCGGCACCGGCCATTCGGCTCTATGTGAATTAAACTATGCCCCGCTGGGCAGCGACGGCACGGTCGACCCTGAACGTTCGTTGAATATTGCCGAACAATTCATGATCAGCCGCCAATTCTGGGCAACGTTGGTCAGCGAAGGCAAATTGGCCGACAATTCGTTTATCAACAGCGTGCCGCATATGTCGTTTGTGATGACCGACGACCATTGTGCCTACCTGCCGAAACGTTTTGACGCGTTTAAAAAACAAAAATTGTTCGAGAAAATGGAATTCTCGACCGACCGCAACAAAATCCACGAATGGGCCCCATTGGTTATTGAAGGCCGTAACGAAGGCCAACCGGTTGCCGCCAACTACTCCGCTGAAGGTACCGACGTCGATTTTGGCAACATCACCCGCCAAATGATTGAAAACCTGACCAGCCGCGGCGTGAAATTACTGTACAACCGCCATGTGGAAGAAATCAACCGCGAAGCCGACGGCGCATGGGCAATCAAAACATACGACACGCGCGACAAAAGCCAAAAACTCACTCTACGCACCCGTTTTGTCTTCTTGGGTGCAGGCGGCGGCGCCTTGTCGCTGCTGCAAAAATCTGGTATTCCGGAAGGCCGCGGCTACGGCGGTTTCCCAGTATCCGGCTTGTTCCTGCGCAACAACAACGAAGCAACATCCGAGCGCCACAATGCCAAAGTGTACGGCCAAGCTTCGGTCGGTGCGCCACCGATGTCGGTACCGCACTTGGATACCCGCCATGTGGACGGCAAACGCCATTTGATGTTCGGCCCGTATGCCGGCTTCAAACCCAACTTCCTGAAGCAAGGCTCGATGATGGACTTGCCGATGTCGATTCACCGCGACAACCTGTTGCCGATTTTGCGTGCCGGCTGGGACAACCTGCCGCTGACCAAATATCTGCTGGGCGAATTGCGCAAAACCAAAGAAGAGCGCATTGCCTCGTTGATGGAATACTACCCGAACGCCAATCCTGACGAATGGGAACTGATTACCGCCGGTCAACGCGTGCAAGTGATTAAGAAAGACAACAAAAAAGGCGGCGTATTGCAATTCGGTACCGAATTGGTGATGCACGAAGACGGCTCTTTGGCTGCCCTTTTGGGTGCGTCACCGGGTGCGTCAACTGCTGTACCGCTGATGATTCGTTTGGTTAACCAATGCTTCCCGCAACACAAAGATGCATGGCAAGGCCGTATCAAAGAGCTGATTCCGGGCTATGGCGTGAAACTGAACGACAACCCTGAATTTGCCGAAGAAATCATCAGCCACACTGCTAAAGTGTTGGACATCCATCATTAATATGCAGCAAATAAGACTACACAGCGCATCGCTTAGCGAGGCGCTGTTTTTATTTAACTTGAATACCAGAAAATTAACTGATTGATGATTTTTTCAGACGGCCTAAGTGTTAGATAAAAACTGAATTTAATGTGTCATGTGCAGTGAACGCGGTATAGAAACCGAATAAATATCATCAAGATAGCTTACTTATCCAAGCAGTTTACTGCGAAGAAATGTATTTAAGATGGTGACAGCAATCAAAATATGGCCGCTTACGTTTTCGTGCGCTCTTTACACAATCCATAACCCATCTGCAAACAGGGTTTACCTAAGCCGCACACTCATTAACCGCTGCAGGCGATATGATTCGTTTCATCTTGTTTCTCCCCAAAAACACTTCATAAAACACTTTTCGAAGGACCAACCCCATGATGAAAAAATATATTGCCGTTGCCGCTGCTTCTTTAATCGGTTTGGCCGGTGTGGCCACTGCCGCTGATGCCGTATCACAAAACAGCCGTCCGGCCAAACAGGGCCACATGCACAAACACGGTCAGAAAATGCATCAAAAAGGCGAATTGCCGCGCGATTTGCAAGAATTGAATTTGAGCAGCAAACAAAAAGCGCAAATCCAAAAAATTATGGAAGCCAACCGCCCGCAACAAGCCGACAAGCGCCCGACCGTTGATGCCGCCAAACGTGCTGAGTTCCAACAAAAAATGCAACAACGCCGCACCGCCGAGCAAGCCTTGATTACCGGTAAAAACTTCGACGAAGCCGCTGCCCGCCGCTTGGTTAACGAGCGTCAGGCTGAATTTGAACAACACGCTGCTGAGCGCAAACAACGCATGGCCGACATGGAAGTAAAACGCTTGAAAGAGCGCCACGACATTTTCCAAGTGTTGACCGCCAAACAGCAAAAACAATTGCTGGAAAACCAGCAAAAACGCCAACAAGAACGTGCCGACCGCAAAGCCCAACGCGGCCAACAGGGTCAGCCAAACATGCAAGGCGAACCACGTCCTGATATGCCGCCAATGCCGCAAAACTAATTTGATGCGTTAACTAATCAATCCAGGCCGTCTGAAACCATTTGTCAGGTTTCAGACGGCCTTAATTACGTTTAAATCGAACAGCGCATTAACCATCATGCACCAATATGTTCAGACGGCCTCAAACAGATTCGCTTCCTGAATGTAAGGCCGTCTGAACTTTTTCTACCGATTGTTTATCCAATCTTGCTGCGGCCAAATTCAAGGTCGCCTGCGCCCACGCACGGTAAGCCGCCTGCTCTTCTGCCGTCATGGCCGCCAAGTGCGCTACAACCGTGCTGTCGTCGCCGCGCACAATCGGGCCGGTTAGGGCTTGCAATGGGGGCAGCTTGCCCAAATTATTAATACTCTGCTGCATTAAGTTGCCGACCAAGCGGCGTGATAAGGTTTCCGGCAGCGCTAAAGGCGTAAGCAGGTCTTGGGCAAACGCGGCCAATGTCACGCTGAAATTGGAAGCCGCCGACAAAGCCGCATGGTAACGCGCTTTATATTCAGACGGCAGCGCAAACGCAGTTAAACCCAACGCCTCGGCCAATTGTTGCAAAATCTCGACAGCTTGCGTCTGCTCCGCTTCAATGGCGCACAAATTTCCGGCCAGATTGGCTACCGAGTGTTCGACATCGGCAAAAGCAAACACCGGATGCAGGCTGCCCGCCAACGCACCACGCGTCGTAACCGCTTGTAAAACCTGTATGGTTTTGGCGCCGCTCAAGTGCAACACCACAGTTTGCGGCGTCAATTCCACCTCACGGGCTAGGCATTCGGCGGTGGCTTCGATGGCATTGTCCGGCGTGGCGATGATGACCACGTCCGCCGGCGGCAAATTGGCCATATCTGCCAAAACCGTTGCGCCAAAAGCATTCGACGGCAGGCTGCGGCTGACGATATGGGAAAGCTGCCACTCGGGATGACGGCTCAATAAAGTGGCAAAAGTTTGTCCGACGCGACCTGCGCCTACGATATGGAATATTTTTTTCATTTCAGACGGCCTAAACGGATTGAATAGCTTAGATTAACACGGTAAACTTACGCCATTAAATTTTTTTATTGTTTACTCACTATGAAACCCGCGTTTGACGTTAAGTCGGCACGATTGGATGTGTTGGCTATTCATCTGCATACCACAGATTTGACTGAACTGGAAGAGTTTCTACGCCAGCGTACCGGTCAATACCAAGGTCTGGAAATTGTACCGTTTGTTTTGGATATGCAGGATTTCGAACACCCGGAATCATTGGATTTGGCTGCGGTTATTTCGCTGTTTGCCCGCTACGGCATGCAGATTTTGGGCTTGCGTCACGACAATGAAGCATGGGCCGACTATGCCACACGCTATCATTTGGTGTTCAGCCGTGGTGAGAAATCGGATACGCCTCAACCACCACAATTGCAACCGGCCGACATTCAAGCCGTATCCACCACCGTCATCAGCAATCCGACCATATTAATCAGCACCCCTGTGCGCACGGGCCAACAAGTTTACGCAGAAAACGGTGACTTAATCGTCACCGGCATCGTCAGCCAAGGCGCGGAACTGATTGCCGATGGCAACATCCACATTTACGCCCCTATGCGCGGCCGTGCCTTGGCCGGTGCCAAAGGTGACACCAATGCACGCATTTTCATCCATTCCATGCAGGCCGAATTGGTTTCCGTGGCCGGCATTTACCGCAATTTCGAGCAGGATTTACCCGAACACCTGCACAAACGCGCGGTGCAAGTTTCATTGCAAGACAACCGCTTGGTTATCAGCGCAATCGACACCGAATAATGTTTTAAAATCTTAAATTTGAGTATCTGAAAAGGAAATATCGTGGCAAAAATTATTGTGGTAACTTCAGGTAAAGGCGGCGTGGGCAAAACCACCACCAGCGCCAGTATTGCAACCGGTCTGGCCTTACGCGGCCACAAAACCGCCGTCATCGACTTCGACGTCGGCTTGCGTAACCTTGACTTGATTATGGGCTGCGAACGCCGCGTTGTGTACGACTTGATCAACGTGATCCAAGGCGAAGCCACACTGAACCAAGCCCTGATTAAAGACAAAAACTGCGAAAACCTGTTTATCCTGCCGGCTTCACAAACCCGCGACAAAGATGCCCTAAGCCGCGAAGGCGTAGCAAAAGTGATGGAAGAATTGGCCGGTAAAAAAATGGGCTTCGAATACATCATCTGCGACTCGCCTGCCGGTATCGAACAAGGTGCACTGATGGCCTTGTATTTTGCCGACGAAGCCATCATCACCACCAACCCTGAAGTATCAAGCGTGCGCGACTCTGACCGTATCTTGGGTATCTTGCAAAGCAAATCACGTAAAGCCGAACAAGGTGACACAGTCAAAGAGCATTTACTGATTACCCGCTACTCACCTGAGCGCGTGGAAAAAGGCGAAATGTTGTCAGTACAAGACATTTGCGACATTTTGCGCATTCCGTTGTTAGGCGTGATTCCTGAGTCACAAAACGTGTTACAGGCTTCCAATGCCGGCGAACCGGTGATTCACCAAAACAGCGCGGCAGCTGCTGAAGCCTATAAAGACGTGATTGCCCGTCTGCTGGGTGAAAATCGCGAAATGCGTTTCCTCGAAGCAGAGAAAAAAGGCTTCTTCAAACGCTTGTTCGGAGGTTAAGCCATGTCTTTGTTAGATATCCTGTTTGGCCGAAAGCCGAAAACCGCCGAAGTAGCACGCGACCGTCTGCAAATCATCATTGCGCAAGAGCGCGCCAATGAAAACGGTAACAGTGCGCCGGATTACCTGCCGACGCTGCGTAAAGAGCTGCTGGAAGTGCTGTCTAAGTATGTCAACGTTTCCTTAGACGATATCCGCATTTCCCAAGAAAAACAAGACGGCTTGGACGTTCTTGAACTGAACATCACCCTGCCTGAACAAAAAAAGGCCGCTGAATGACTTTAACCGAATTGCGTTATATCGTCGCCGTTGCCCAAGAGCGCCATTTCGGCCGCGCAGCGCGACGCTGCTTTGTCAGCCAGCCTACCCTTTCCATTGCGATTAAAAAGCTGGAAGAAGAGTTGTCGGTTTCACTGTTTGACCGCAGCAGCAACGACATCATCACCACCGAAGCGGGCGAACGCATCGTTGCCCAAGCCCGCCGCGTGTTGGAAGAAGCCGATTTAATCAAGCATTTGGCCAACGAAGAGCAAAACGAATTGGAAGGCGCATTCAAGTTGGGCCTGATTTTCACCGTGGCTCCTTATTTGTTGCCGAAGCTGATTGTTTCACTGCGCGACACCGCGCCGAAAATGCCGCTGATGCTCGAAGAAAACTACACCTACACGCTGACCGAATCGCTCAAACGCGGCGATTTAGATGCCATCGTGGTGGCGGAACCTTTCCAAGAGCCGGGCATTGTGACCGAGCCGTTGTATGACGAACCATTCTTCGTGATTGTGCCCAAAGGCCATCCGTTTGAAGAACTGGATGCCATCACCCCGAGCATGTTGGCCGAAGAACAAGTCTTGCTCTTGACCGAAGGCAACTGCATGCGCGACCAAGTATTGTCGAGCTGCTCGGAATTGGCTGCCAAGCAAAAAATCCAAGGTTTGACCAATACCTTGCAAGGCAGCTCTATCAACACCATCCGCCACATGGTCGCCAGCGGCTTGGCCATCAGCGTGATGCCGGCCACTGCCCTGACGGAAAACGATCATTTGTTGTTCAGCATCATTCCGTTTGAAGGAACTGCGCCCAACCGCCGTGTGGTGTTGGCCTACCGCCGCAATTTCGTGCGCCCGAAAGCATTGACCGCTTTACGCGCCGCGATTTTGAATTCGCAATTAAACGGTGTGTCATTTGTGAAAGATTAAGTGAGTTGATTAAAAAAGGCCGTCTGAAATTCAGACGGCCTTTTATTATCTTCAACCGCATTCCCGATTGAATCGACTATACATTGGATGTTTTGCGGCGCATCGCTTTATCTCAAATACTGATGAGAATAAACGACTGACTTCGCCTTAAGCTTTCCCAACAACCTATCACAAAGGCCGTCTGAAACGTTTCAGACGGCCTTTGCTTATTCTTCTTACCAAATATCCGATTTGACTTTGCGTTTCAAACCCGGATGTTCCGATAATTTGAATTCAGGCTCTTTGCCCATTTTCAATTTGACGGTGTAGTCTTTCAGCAGCAGGAACACCAGCGGCGACAACAGTAAAATCGCAATCAAGTTAATCCATGCCATCGTACCCATCGCCATATCGGCCATGTCCCACACCAGCGGCACACTCTGCACCGCGCCGAAATACACCATACCCAGCACACCCATGCGGAACACGGCCATAATCAGCCAATTGCTCTTGATAAATTGCACATTGGATTCGGCATAAGCGTAGTTGCCGATGATGGTCGAAAAGGCAAACATAAACAGAATCACGGCCAAGAAATCCGCGCCCCAGTCACCCACTTGCGCCACAATCGCCGCTTGAGTGAGTTGTACACCGCTCAAATCGCCACCGTGCACATCCGACACCAACACCACAAACGCAGTGCACGAACACACGATAATGGTATCAACAAACACGCCCAGCATCTGAATCATGCCTTGCGACACCGGATGTTTCACTTCCGCCGCAGCGGCCGCATTCGGTGCCGAACCCTGACCTGCTTCGTTGGAATACAGGCCGCGTTTGATGCCCATCATCATGGTTTGCGAAATCAGGCCACCGAGCAAACCGCCACCGGCCGCATCGACTTTAAACGCATCAGCAAAAATCATGCTGAAGACTTGCGGAATCATGTTCAGATTGCTGAACACGATATACAGCGCCAGCAGCAGATACAATACCGCCATCAGCGGCACAATTGCTTCGGCCAGCTTCGCCACGCGGCGGATGCCACCAAAAATCACCGGTGCGGTGAGAATCACCAAGGCCACGCCGGTCACGTGTTTGTTCCAGCCCCATGCCACTTCGGTCGCCGCCACGATGGTATTGGATTGCACCGCTTCATACACGAAGCCGAAACAGAAAATCAGGCTCAAGGCAAACAACACGCCCAACCAACGCTGACCCAAACCCTGCGTGATGTAATACGCCGGACCGCCGCGGAAATGATGGTTGTCGTAATCGCGGATTTTAAACAGCTGCGCCAACGACGATTCAGCAAAGGCCGAACTCATGCCGATTAAGGCCACTATCCACATCCAAAACACCGCACCCGGACCGCCAACACTGATGGCAATCGCCACACCGGCAATATTGCCCACCCCCACGCGGCTGGCCAAACCGGTCACAAACGCTTGAAACGGCGTAATCCCGTGCGGATCGCTACCTTGCTTGCGGCCGCCCAGCATTTCTTTCACACTGCGGCCAAACAGTCGAAATTGGACAAAGCCGGTCGCTACGGTAAAAAACAAACCCGCACCCAGCAATAAGAAAATCAGGCCGTTCCACAGCGGGCCGTTGATGGCATTCACCCATTGGTGTAAAGATTCGGTCATAATCACCTTTCAAAATCAAAAACGGTTTCAGACGGCCTGTTCAATCAGGCCGTCTGAATTGTAAACAATTGTAGCAGATTGTTGATATTTGTGTAAGCGCCTGTTTAAACGGTTGTATTTTCAGAAATCCCAACGTCTTTACTGCAGCCGTACACCATCATGCACACAAAAAAGCCGTCTGAACGTTTCAGACGGCCTTGAAAATAACGTTTTATTCCGGACGCATTTGCGGGAACAAAATCACATCGCGGATGGTTTGCGCATCGGTCAGCAGCATCACCAAGCGGTCGATGCCGATACCGCAACCACCGGTCGGCGGCAAACCGTATTCCATCGCGCGGATGTAGTCGGCATCGTAATGCATGGCTTCATCGTCGCCGGCATCTTTTTGTGCCACTTGCGATTTGAAGCGGTTGGCTTGGTCTTCCGGATCGTTCAACTCAGAATAGCCGTTGGCCAATTCGCGGCCGACCACAAACAATTCAAAACGCTCGGTCAAACCCGGTTTGCTGTCGGAGGCGCGTGCCAATGGCGACACTTCGACCGGATAGTCCACGATGAAGGTCGGGTTCCACAATTTGCTCTCGGCGCAACCTTCAAACAATGCCAATTGCAGGCTGCCGATGCCCGGTGATGGCGGCAGGCTCTCGCCGTGTTTGACGATTTCTTTTTTCAGCCATTCGGCATCGTTCAACTGCTCGTCGGTGTACTGCGGGTTGTATTTTTTAATCGCACCTAAAATTGTCAAACGCTCAAACGGGCTTTCCAAATCGACTTCTTTGCCGTTGTAGCTGATTTTGGCCGTGCCGTTAACTGTTACCGATGCGCTGCGGATGATGTCTTCCGCCATTTGCATCATGCGTTCGTAATCGGAAAACGCTTCGTAGAACTCAATCATGGTGAATTCAGGATTGTGGCGCACCGACATACCTTCGTTACGGAAGCTGCGGTTAATTTCAAACACACGCTCCAAACCGCCAACCACCAAGCGTTTCAGATACAATTCCGGCGCGATACGCAGATACAGCGGAATATCTAAAGCATTGTGATGGGTCACAAACGGTTTGGCCGTGGCGCCGCCCGGAATCGGGTGCATCATCGGCGTTTCCACTTCCAAATATTGCTCGCCCACCATGAAATTGCGTACTGATTGGATAATCTGGCTGCGTTTGATGAAGGTTTGGCGCGATTCTTCGTTGGCAATCAAATCCACATAGCGCTGGCGGTATTTGGTTTCTTGGTCAGACAAGCCTTTGTGTTTGTCCGGCAGCGGGCGCAGCGATTTGCTCAACAAGTAAATCGCCGACACACGTACGGTCAGTTCGCCGTGGTTGGTTTTGAACAAGGTGCCTTCCGCGCCGACGATGTCACCCATGTCCCAATGTTTGAAATCATCGTGCGCCGCTTCGCCCACGCCTTGATTGTTGATATACAGCTGGATTTGACCACTGGCATCTTGAATAGTCGCAAAACTGGCTTTACCCATCGCGCGCTTGAGCATCATGCGGCCGGCAATTTTCACCGGCACGGCTTGCGGATCAAGCTCTTCTTTGCTCAAGGCATCGTATTGGTTGTGCAAATCGGCGGCAAAGCTGTCGCGTTTGAAATCGTTGGGATAGGCATTGCGTACTTTGCGGATGTCGTTGAGTTTCTCGCGGCGCAAGGCCATGATTTGGTTTTCGTCAAGTTGCGGCTCGACAGACGGATTGTGCTGTTCGCTCATGGTGTTTTCCAAAAATAAAGACAGGCCGCGGATTCAGACGGCCTTTTGAGAAGATAATAAAATTGCGCATATTTTACGCGAAACCGCTTGTTTTATCTAGTAAAGGCCGTCTGGAATCACGTACAACCTTTTGCAACAAGCGTAAAAAAACCTGCTTATTGCTAAGCAGGTTTTCTTTATCTGGTGGGTCGTGAAGGATTCGAACCTTCGACCAACGGATTAAAAGTCCGCTGCTCTACCGACTGAGCTAACGACCCGATAAGCTGCGTATTATAGAGACCGGATTTTTTACTGTCAACACTTTTTTGAAAAAATTTTTATTTCAGGCATTTTTGATTGAAATAAAGCTGTCGCAATGCATACGCTGTGCTATGATTTTCCATCGGCTCAAAACCGATACGTTGATAATGAAAGGACAAAATATGAAAAAATTTCTGATTGCTGCGATGATGGTAGCCGGTTTGGCCGCTTGTTCACAAGAAGCCAAACAAGAATCTAAAGAAGCGGCTCAAGCCGTAGCCTCTGATGCCAAAGCTGCTGCAAACGATGCAGCTGCTGCAGTAAAAGAAGCCACTGATAACGCCGCTTCTGCCATGACTGATGCCAAAAACGATGCCAAAGATGCGGCAAACGATGCGGCTGACGTAGCCAAAGACGCAGCTGCTGATGCCAAAGATGCGGCTGAAAACGCTGTTGAAGCAGCGAAAGACGCAGCTCAAGAAGCCAAAGACGCAGCCACTAAATAATTTTAGTATCCTGCAGCAAAAGACCGTCTGAACATTCAGACGGCCTTTTTTTTTCATCTCGTTATCACCACACCCAATAAAACATCGCTTTAGCGAAAAACACAATCAGCAGCATATGGGTAAACACCACAACATGAATGTATTTCGACCAACCCACGGTTAAGGTGCCGCGCGCCATTTTGACCACGGCGATGGCAAAATGCAGCAACACGCTAAATGCCAGCAATACCTTGAGAAACAGCATCGTACCGAAAGACGATGCAAACGGCTGATGAAACACCGGCACATAGCGTTCAAACACCATCACCAAGCCCGATAAAAACAACACAATCACCACCGGCGGCATCACCCGCACGGCGCGATACGACATCGCTTTTTCCACTTCGCGCCGCGCCTCGCGCGATACGCGCTTGGTGTGCATAACCGACAACACCAGCATTTCAAAAAAAACGCCGCCGACAAAAGCAATCGCACAAAATAAATGCACAATGTGTGCCACCGCATAAATACTCATCGCTGATTCTCTATTCTTCTAAAATTGCCGCCATAGTGTACACCTGCTGCGAAAGAAGTGTCACGCATAAAAAAATTTTCTTAGTTTAAAGAGTCTTTACTTTTATAAGATATTATTAAACCAAGTTTGTGCCATACTAGCCAAACAACACCGAACAACAAAAATCCTTTTGGATTGGAGACTTTTATGAAATCAATGATCACCAAAACCGTTGCCCTGATTGCCGTTGCCGCTTCTTTGAGCGCATGTGCCGGCGGTATGTCAACTTCCCAACGTAACACCGCAACCGGCGCTGTTGTCGGTGGCGTAGCAGGTAACCTGTTGGGTGGCGATACAGCTTCTACTTTGGGCGGTGCAGCCTTGGGGGGTGTAATCGGCAGCCAAGTAAACCGTTAATCCGGCCAAACAATAAAATCTGAGACCTTTGCAAAACCCTAGATTTGAGTGCAATTCAAAGTTGTAACAGCACAGAAAGCGCAGACATATCACTTTAGATAGGCAAGCTTTCGAGCAGCACACAACGAAAAAATGTGCCAACGATAGGGATTTTACAAAGGTATCAGGCCGTCTAAAACCTTAACTCTAGTTGTGAACTGTCCCCCAATTCTTGGACAAATTAAAAATCTTTCTCAAACAGCCTGTTCAAGCTGGGTCCTGTAAGCCACAGGACTCAGCTTTTTTAAATTCAAACTAATACGTTCATAATTGTAGTAACGTATGTAATCATCTATCACTTTGGTCAACTCTGCCACCGATAACACACCTTCCTGATAGAAGCTTTCCACTTTTAATGTCCCGAAGAAACTCTCCATCGGTGCATTGTCCCAGCAATTCCCTTTGCGCGACATGCTCTGCACAATGCCTTTCTCCGCCAGCTTTTCCCGATAAGCCTGAGTTCGGTAAAGCACACCTTGGTCAGAATGCAGCAGCGGGGTCTGCCCTTTCAGACGGCCGAATGCCTTATCCAGCATCTGCATGACCATCTTGCTGTCCGGCTTTCTACTGAGCTCATAAGCCACAATCTCACGATTGAATACATCCAATATCGGCGATAAGTACAGTTTGCCGTCGGTGCATTTAAACTCGGTCACATCGGTCAACCATTTATCTCCCGCTTTATCAGCAGTGAATGCACGCTTAAGGATGTTTTTCGACGTCTCTCCTATAACTTGCGGACGATAGGATTTTTTGTTGCGCACTTTGGCTTTCAAACCCAATAATCCCATAATACGCTGCACTTTCTTTTTATTCCACGATAATACAGCTCCAATCCGCCGTTGGCCGTAGCGACCTTTGTGTTGGTGATAAACTTCACTCACCGCCGCTTTGGCTTCCATATCGGGATCGGATTTACCGATGTGGTAGTAGAAACTGCTTTTGGGTATGCCGGCACTGTGCAACAAGTATTTCAGCAGGTGCTTCGCCCTCAGCGTTTGAACGGTTTCGCAACTTTGGTGGCGTTCTTTTCGTTGAGGGCTTTCATGTGCTTTAGGTAGTCGATCTCCGCCCTCATGTAGCGTAACTCTTCAATCAGCTCTGCCTGAGTTTTTTCATGGTCGGGTTTGTCGACGATAAAGGGATTGTTGCGTTTGGTCTGCGTAGTCTTCATAAGCGTAGCCTGTGGGTGCTGAAGTGCGGCTATACCGCCTTGACGGTAGGCGGCAATCCAACGGCGCAGGTGGGTGCGTGAGACGTTGAAATGGTCTGCGGTACGCTGTTGGCTGTGCACTTGATGGTAATGGAGTACGGCTCGGTATTTGAAGTCTAGTGTATATTTGGACATAAGAAAACTGCACCTTTTTAAGTTGGGGGGAAGTGTCCAACTTTTGGGGTGCAGTTCATTGGTTTCAGACGGCCTTTTTCTTATGTGGAAAAACTTATTTGCCCACAACCACCGGTGCAGTTGCTTCTTCATCATCTTTTTTAAAGCGCAGCACTTCTTTTTTCAAAATCATTTTGCCGATTTCATAAGCCATGCGCTCGCTCGCGCCTCGGTGTGCCGACACAAACGCTTCGGCATTGCCGCTAAACCGGTTGCTCACTTCTGCATCATTCAAACAGGTTTCAGCGGCTTGCAACCACTCTTCTGCACTCTTAATCTGTTGCGCCGCACCGGCTTTAACCGCCAAATCACACGCGGCAGCAAAATTATAAGTGGACGGACCAAACAAAGTCGGCACGCCGCAGGCAATCGGTTCGATGATGTTTTGACAGCCGGTATCAACCAAACTGCCGCCGACAAACGCCACATCTGCGCTCAAATAATAGGCAAATAATTCGCCCATGCTGTCGCCAATCCACACTTGCGTTTGCGGCGACACCAAGTCATTGTCGCTGCGTTTTTGTACCGTAAAGCCCAATTCGACTGCGGTATCGAAGGCCGTCTGAAAACGCTCGGGATGGCGCGGCACAATCACTAATAAAGCATCGCCTTGATAGCGCTGCCATGCTTTCAATAATAACTCGGCTTCATCAGTGCCTTTGTGCGCACGCGTACTGGCACACAACACCACCGGCCGGTTGCCGATGCGTTCCTTAAATGCTGCCGCCAACGCGCGCATGCCTTCCGGCGGGGTGATATCGTATTTGGTGTTGCCGCAGACATGCACATTCGATGCGCCGATTAAGTGCAGGCGCTCGGCATCGGCGGCGGTTTGGGCAAAGCAGCCACACAAAGTTTGCATGGCAGGTGCGACCAAACGGCGGATTTTCAAATAGCCGTTTTGCGATTTTTCCGACAAGCGCGCGTTCGCCAAAAACAGTGGCACGCCCTCTTCAGCACAACCATAAATCAAATTCGGCCAGATTTCGGTTTCCATCAACACACCAAACCGCGGCTTGTGTTCGCGCAAAAATTGCTCAATCCACTCCGGCTTGTCATACGGCAGGTAACGGCATTGCGCATCGGGGAACAATTCTTCGGCAGCGGCGCGGCCGGTCGGCGTCATCTGTGTCAGCAACAGCGGCGCATCGGCAAAATAGCGGCGCAAAGCAGTAATCAACGGCTGCGCGGCGCGGGTTTCCCCCACCGACACGGCGTGAATCCAAATCGGCTGCTGCACCGGATTGTGCAAAGGCGCGCCGAAACGTTCGTCCCAGTTATCCAAATAAGCAGGCGATTTGTCGGCACGTTTTTTTAGGTAGCGGCGAATCAGCGGCGGTGCTGTTTTCCAAAGTTGTGTGTAAAGCCAACGGTTGATCATGCTATTTCTACTTTGTGGTTGTCGTTATTTAGTCAATATTCTAGCTTATTTAATCGCAAACGGAAAACAAAAGCCGTCTGAAAACATGAATCATCGGCTTTCAGACGGCCTTGTGGATAAGCTGATATTAACAGATTATTGTTTTCTCGAAAGGGCATCATCATACAATAGACCACCCCGTTTTTTGATGACAAACTCAAATTTATTTTCAGACGGCCTGCTCTTCCGAAACTTCGCCTGCTCTACGCTCCAGCAAATAAGTGCGCAAACGCTGCAATTCATAGCCATCGAGCCAGCGGCGGCGGGTGCGCTGCAGCAAAATCACCAAGCCGGAGACTTCGTTGCGGGTGTTGGCACCGAGCCATAAAAAACCCTGCCAATCAAACGGCAAATGCTGCGCCAGCTTTTCCAATTCGGGATTCGGGCCGTTGTCAAAACGAATGCGGCGCGCGTAGTGGCCTTTAATCAGGCGCACGGTCAAACGCAATTCGCGCTGCAATTGGGCAAACTGGCGGCTGATGAGTTTGGCTTCGGCTTCGCTGATTTCCGGCTGCTGCAGCTTGGCCGAAGTGGTGAGCAGCAATTCGGTGCTGTTGACGATTTTGCGGTGTGCCAACTGCATCGACTCCATCATCGGTTTGCTGATGTGGCTCTCGCCCGACATGGCATCGAGATGGCTGCGGCTTTTCACCAAACGCGCATTAATCTGCTTCATTTGGACGCGGTTTTGCGCCAAACGTTCGCGCGTCATGCGTTGGCCGTTGCTCACTTCAGCGATGATGCGGCTGCATTCGGTCAGGTTGTCTGCCAACATAAAACGCCACATCAAAGTCGAGCGCAAAGGCAGTAATTTGGCCGCGCCAATCGCAATCAGCGCGCCAATCAACACATTCAAGGCACGGGTCACACCGCTATCGAGCCAATCCATGCTGCTGTCGCCAATCAGCATACACATGGTCAAGCCGACCAGCATCGGCATGTAGCCGTTTTTTCCGACCGCCGCCCAGCCCGACAACGCGCTCAACACGCCCACCGCCACATAAAACAAAATGCCGCCGTGAAAATAATGCTGGTTCAGCCACAACACACTCAAGCCCACGCCCAAACCGATGACCGTGCCGAGCATGCGCTCCACCGCCTTGGAATAAATCGCGCCCTGAAACTGCAACATGCCTAATACGATAAACACCGTCATGCCAATCCATTCTCCGTGTTCGACCTGCGGCAAACGCGCCAGCAGCGTGGCGAACACCACCGCCAAGCCCAAACGCACGGCATGAATCAGGCGGCGGTAGCGGTAGCGTTCGTAAGAATTGAGCCAGCTTTCAACAAAGTGCGTACGCTCGGACATCCGGCGGCGCGAAAAGGCGGAAGTTTTGAAGAAAGACGGTTTTTTGAATGTGAAGGGGCGCATAAATGTTGAGGTTTAAAGGGTTTATTGTTTTTAAAATAGAATCGTCTAGGCCGTCTGAAAAAGCATCGATTTTTGATCTTTTTATTTTCAGACGGCCTTTCTTAGTCGGCAATACGTTTCAAATCTCCACCATCGGCAGCGGATAGCCATGCCGGTCAACATCAGCACGCGCCAGCCACGGCGCGTGAATCACGTCTTTGGGAAGATGAGCAAGCTCGGGCAGATGGCGGCGGATAAACGTGCCATCGGGGTCGAATTGTTGCGCGGCTACAGTCGGATGCGGCACGCGCGGTGTGTGCAACGACAACAATCCGGCGGCGGTTTGCCAGTTGCCGAGATTGACGGCGGCATCATCGTCCAACTGATTGTGCGCAAACCAACGCGCGCCGTGCTGCCAAGGTTGCTGCAAGGTCACGCACCAAAACTGCGCCACTACCTGCCGCAACACCGGCGGCAACCAGCCGCTGCGCTGCAAACAACGCATGGCGGCATCGATGAGTGGAAAACCGGTTTCGCCTTGCGTCCAACGGCGAAAAAAATCGGCGTTGACGGCAATGTCGTCATCCATTTGCTGCGCCGCTTCGGGATGATGAAACATCCATTGCTGGTAAAAATCGCGCCGAATCAGGTTTTCCAGCCAATCATGCGCACCGCTCGCAGCGGCTTCAGCGGCCAACACGCGCGGCGAAATACAGCCGGCGGACAAATACGCGCCCAATTGCGACGTGGCTTTTTTGGCAGGAAAATCTTTCAGCAAAGCATACACGCCCAATTGCGGCGCAAACTGCTGCCATTGCCGCCACGCCGCCTGTTCGCCGCCTTGCTGCATCAATGCAATCGGTTCCATTTCTGGAAACGGCGGCAACTCGGCAAAGGCCGTCTGAAATGGAATTTCGGATAATGCAGACGGCCTGTGTTCAGCTATCTGCTGCGCAAACGCCTGCAACCACGCCTGTTTATACGGGGCAAATTCAAGATACGGGCGGCCGTGTTCGCTCATGATGTCGGCCTTGGCAAAGACGGCGCGGTCGTTGAAACGCTCAAAGGCAATGCCTTGCGCGTCCAGCAGCCGCCAAATGCGGTTGTCACGCTCGATTTCAGACGGTGTGTAGGCCTCATCGGCCAACACATATTGCGCATTCAAACGCGTGGCCAAATCCAGCATGGCTTCCGCCACATCGCCCTGCACGGCAAACAACGATACGCCCTTTTCTGCCAAAGCCGCCGACAATTCCGCCGCTGCCTGATGATGAAACGCCGCTTGGCGCTGATTCACGCTTTCAGACGGCCGCTGCCCAGCATACACCGCCGCCAGCGGCAAACCACGCTTTAAAGCATGTTGCAGCACGGCATTGTCGGACAGACGTAAATTGCGGCGAAACCAAATCAAGGTGATTTTTTGCATAGCTTAGGCCGTCTGAAATGAAGTCATGGAATGGATTTTAGCAGAAAAATCAGGAAATTTACGCGCAAAGTACCGCCAATAAAAAACCGCCTGCAGATTCAACCACAGGCGGAAAAACTTCATTTGCGTAAAGTTTTATTTTTTCAGTGGTCGGGTTATTGACTGAACAGCATGATAAACGCTAAGGTAAATCTTGCATCAATCTTTAGGCCATCAGCAACTTACCCCTTTGCCAAGAGATAGTGAATTGCATGGTACAACTCCTGTAAGGTTTTACACCTAGGCAGGTACCAAACAAAATCCCCGTGGCCGCGGGGATTTTGTATTTCCCCGCCCACCTCACCGGATAGGCTGTTGCACTATCCGGCTTGGTGCGGATCATAGCAAAATGTATCCAATATAAATATTAAAGGCCGTCTGAAACCCACTTCACGTTTCAGGCGGCCTGAGACCTTTATATTTCCTATCGGCGCAAAGCCATATTGTCGCGGTGAATCAGCTCTTCTTCTTGGGCATAACCGAGTTTGTCATGGATATGATGCGAATCGGTTTGCAGGATTTTGGCGGTTTCATCGCTGCTGTAATTGATTAAACCGCGGGCGATTTCTTGGCCGTTTTGATCGACCACGGCCACCAGTTCGCCACGATGGAAATGGCCGTCCACACCGATACAGCCCACCGGCAGCAGGCTGGCGTGTTTTTCGGCTACGGCTCGGGCGGCGCCGCTGTCGACGGTGATTTTGCCGGCGATTTGAATATGGCCGAGCAGCCATTGTTTGCGGGCGGCAACACGGCTGTGGGTGCTGGTGAACAGCGTGCCGATGGATTCGCCTTGTTGAAGGCGCACCAGCACATTCGGCTCGCGGCCGCTGGCAACTACGGTGGCTGCGCCGCTTAAGGCTGCGCGTTTAGCGGCGGTGACTTTGGTGTACATGCCGCCGGTGCCGACGCTGCTGCCTGCACCGCCGGCCATGGCTTCAAGTTCGGGATGGTCGGCTTCAATTTGATGGATAAACTTGGCGTGCGGATTTTTGCGCGGGTCGCTGTCGTATAAGCCGCTTTGGTCGGTGAGAATCACCAGCGCATCGGCATCGACCAAGTTGGTCACCAGCGCGCCCAAGGTGTCGTTATCGCCGAGTTTAATTTCGTGGGTGGTGACGGTATCGTTTTCATTGATAATCGGCACCATGCCTTTTTCAACTAAGGTCAATAAGGTACTGCGGGCATTGAGATAGCGGGTACGGTTGCTTAAGTCTTCATGCGTGAGCAAGATTTGTGCAGTTTGGATGCCGTGGTAGGCAAAGGCGTATTCGTAAGCCTGTGCAATGCCCATCTGCCCGACCGCTGCCGCCGCTTGCAATTCGTTGATGGCGGTAGGCCGCTTCGCCCAGCCCAAACGCTTGATGCCCTCGGCAATCGCGCCGCTGGACACAAAAATCACCTGCACGCCTTTGTTTTTCAATTCGGCAATCTGCGTCGCCCAACGGTTGAGTGCGATTTGGTCGATGCCTTTGCCCTCGGCGGTAACAAGGCTAGAGCCGACTTTAACGACAATGAGTTTGGCTTGCGACAGG
This sequence comes from Neisseria sp. CCUG17229, assembly GCF_047839235.1. Lineage (NCBI taxonomy): Bacteria > Pseudomonadati > Pseudomonadota > Betaproteobacteria > Neisseriales > Neisseriaceae > Neisseria > Neisseria sp. CCUG17229. The sequence goes on along the minus strand of NZ_CP181247.1, from coordinate 122,978 downwards.
TTTTGGATGGTCATGGTGGGTTCACTTCAGGCTAAGTTGTGCAATGGTTTCAGGTGACTGGAAAATATCGGGGCTACGTGTTTTAAGTTTTCCCCTCTCTCTAACCCTCACCCTCATGGGGAGGGGTAGGTTGCAGGGGCGGTTCCAGACGGCATTCAAGTGTTTAGTGTTTTAGGCTGTCTGAAACATTATTGAACGTTGCGTGCGTTCCAAAAATAACGCCACACGAAACAAGGGAACGCGAAAATCAGATACAGGCACACGGTTACGGCGTAAAACTCCCATTCCTGCGGATGCACGGCACCGGCGCGTGATTCGAGCAGATAAGCCAGCGCGGCGGTGATGCCGAAGCCGATAAAAAGCTCCAGCAGGTGATGGCCGAAATGTTTTTTGGCCACGGGAATCACGCCCAAGAGCTTATTGGTTAAGAAAGGTGCGTTGGCAAAAATCAGCGCCAACAGCAACAGGATATACATGGATGCGGTCATTTTGGTCTTTCGGGTTTCAGACGGCATATGATATTTTGAGGCCGTCTGAAAAAATCTTTTCGGTTTATGCGAGGTTGTGATTGGGTTTAAACCCAACGTTGTTCAGACGGCCTCAAAATATCATATGCCGTCTGAACAACACGCCTGCTATCTTAACAAAAAACGGCAACCTTTTGCAGGTTGCCGTTGCTTTTCTTCGTCGTTTACAACGTATTATTCAAGGCCGCGGCGCACCAGTCGATGACGGTTTGCGGCATGATGCCCCACAGCAGCAGCAACAAGGCATTAACGGTCAGCACGAATTTCACTGCATAATTGCCGCCGACAGCTTGGTCGTGGTCGGCTTCGTCGAAGTAAATGGTTTTCACCACACGCAGGTAGTAGAACGCGCCAATCAGACTCATGATCACGGCAAACACCGACAGGCCGACATAGCCTTGTGACAACAGCGCCTTAATCACGGCGAATTTGGCATAAAAGCCCATCAACGGCGGAATACCGGCCATCGAGAACATACACAGCAGCATTAAAAACGAATACCACGCGTGGCGTTGGTTCAGGCCGGCTAAGTCTTTGATGTCTTCACATTCGATGGTTTCGTTCGACAACACCATCAACACGCCGAAACCGACCGCGCTCATCACGGCATAGGTAATCGCGTAATACAAGCCTGCCGCAAAGCCGACTGCGCCCGCCATAAACGCCAACAGGATAAAGCCCATGTGCGAAATGGTTGAGTAAGCCAACATGCGCTTGATGTTGGTTTGCATGATGGCGGCCAAGTTACCGACCAGCAGCGATGCCACCGCCAAAATCGCCAGCATTTGCGACCAATCTTCAAATGTGGTGCCCAAACCGGTCACCAAAATGCGGAAAGCAAACACCACGGCGGCGATTTTCGGCGCGGTGCCGACAAAGGCAGTCACCGAAGTCGGCGCACCGTGATACACATCCGGCACCCACATATGAAACGGCACGGCGCCGAGTTTGAACGCAATCGCCACCACGATAAACACCAAGCCTAATTTCAGCAGCCAATCGTTGGCTTCTTCGTTAAACGCCGTGGCCAACACGCTGGCAAATTCCAGCGAGCCGGTCGCGCCGTACACCATGGAAATACCATACAGCAGCAAGCCCGAAGCCAAGGCGCCAAGCACGAAATATTTCAAAGCGGCTTCGGCGGAAGCGGCCGAATCGCGGCGCAGTGCAATCATGGCATACAGTGACAGCGACAGCAGTTCCAAGCCGATATAGGCCGTCAGAAAATGTCCCGCGCTAATCATCACGCTCATGCCCAACAGGGCAAACATCGACAGCGTGTAAAATTCGCCTTTAAACAGCGCGCGCGCCTGATTGTAAGGTTTGCTGTAAATAAACAGACCCGCCGTCAAGCCATAGAGCGTGAGTTTGGCCAAACGCGACATGCCGTCGGCGATATACATGCCGTGGAAAGAAGACGTGCTGCCCTTTTCCCACACCGCCAATTGCACCAGCGTCACAATCACAATGCCGATCAAGCTCATGCTGTGGGTCAGAAAACGCTTGTCATCACTAATCCACAAATCGGCCAGCAACACCACGCACAACACCGCCAGCAACACGATTTCAGGCATGGCAGGAAGTAAATTCAAATCAGTCCAGTTCATTCACACACCTCAAATCTTGCTTTGTGCGACTTGCGTAATCAGGTCGTTGGCCGCCTGATGCACCACTTCGATAAAGGCTTGCGGATACAAACCCATGCCCAACACGGCCACTGCCAACACCGCCAATACGGCAAACTCGCGGCAGTTGATGTCTTTCATTTCCGCCACTTGCGGATTGTGAATTTCGCCGAAAATCACGCGTTTATACATCCATAAGGTGTAAGACGCACCATAAATCAGCGTCAAGGCAGCGAGTGCGCCAATCCAGAAATTGGTTTCCACCGCCCCCATAATCACCATAAATTCACCGACAAAGCCTGAAGTGGCCGGTAAACCCGCGTTCGCCATGCCAAACAGCATCATAAAGGCGGCAAATTTCGGCATCACGTTCACCACACCGCCGTAATCGGCAATATTGCGCGTATGCAGGCGGTCGTACATCACGCCGATACACATAAACATCGCCGCCGACACGAAACCGTGTGAAATCATCTGGATAATCGCACCCTTCAGCGCCCAATCGTTCAGACTGCCTTCCACAAACAAAAACATACCCAGCGTCACAAACCCCATGTGGCTGATGGAAGAATACGCCACCAGCTTTTTCATGTCGGTCTGCACCAAAGCCACCATGCCGATGTAAATCACCGCAATCAGGCTCAACACAATCATCACCGGCGCAAAAAAGCGCGCGGCATCGGGCACAATCGGCAAAACAAAGCGCAAAAAGCCATACGCACCCAGCTTCAGCGTAATCGCCGCCAACACCATCGAACCGCCGGTCGGTGCCTCAACGTGGGCATCCGGCAGCCAAGTGTGTACCGGAAACATCGGCACTTTCACCGCAAACGACAGGAAAAACGCGCCGAACAGCAATTGCTGCACCGTCAGCGGAATCTGTTTGATGTTTTGCAATTCCACAATCGAAAAGCTGCCGCCCGCCTGATACGACAAATACACCAGCGCCACCAGCATCAGCAGCGAACCCATCAGCGTATAGAGAAACAGCTTCACCGACGCATACACACGGCGCGGGCCGCCCCACACGCCGATAATCAGATACAGCGGAATCAGCATGCCTTCAAAAAACACATAAAACAACAACGCATCCTGTGCCGCAAACGCCCCGTTAATCAGACCGCTCATGATGAGAAACGCCGCCATATACTGCGCCGTGCGCTTCTGAATCACTTCCCAACCGGCCACGACCACCATCAGCGTGATGAACGCGTTCAAAATGACAAACAGCACCGAAATCCCGTCCACACCCAGCGCGTAATTCACTTTCAAGAGCGGAATCCACTGATAAAACTCGGTGAACTGATAGCCGCCGCTCAAGCGGTCGAATCCGGTAAACAAGGGCAGCGTGACCAAGAAGCCGGCCAAAGCACCGACAAACGCGATGATACGCGCCAAAGGCGCACGCTTATCCTTGCCCGTGGCCAATACCAGCAAGCCCGCGGCAATCGGCACCCATATGGCCAGGCTGAGTAAGTGGTTGGAAAACATGTTTTTTTCCTGTGGTTTTTAGTTTAATTTAAACAGTTAAGGTTGTTATCTTGAGGCCGTCTGAAACCTACTACACAAACAAACGCCAGAAAGTCAGCCCCAGCAGCACCAACACGCCGAACACCATCGCAGCGGCGTAGCTGTAGATAAAGCCGGTCTGCATTTTGCGCACTTGCGCGGCGACTGCGCCCACCACTTTGGCGGAATTGTTGACGATACCATTGTCGATAATCGCCACATCGCCGATTTTCCAGAAGAAATTACCCAATACACGGCTGCCTTTGGCGAACACGTTGTAGTAAATCGTGTCAAGGAAGTATTTGTTGTCCAGCAGTTTGTAAATCGGGCTGAATGTGGCGGCGATTTTGGCCGGCAGATGCGGCGCTTTGACATACAAAAACCATGCCGCCAACACGCCTGCAATTGCCAGATACAACACCGGCGTTTGGAAGCTGTGCGCCACCATGCCCAATGCGCCGTGAAAATGTTCGCCCATTATCTGCATGGTCGGATGCGCTTCGTGGTTGACGTAAATCACGTCTTTGAAGAAATCGCCATACAACATAGGCTCAATCGCGATATAACCAATCACCACCGACGGAATTGCCAGCAAAATCAGCGGCAAGGTCACCACCCACGGGCTTTCATGCGGGTTGTCGTTTTTGCCCAAGCCGTGATGGTGTTCATCGTGGCCGTCTGAATGATGATGCTCAATCTCACGCCATTTTTCTTTGCCGTGAAACACCATAAAATATTGGCGGAACGCGTAAAACGCGGTCACAAACACGCTGACGAGCACCGCAAAATAGGCAAAACCGCTGCCCGGAATGGTGCTGTATTTGGCCGCTTCGATAATCGAATCTTTGGAATAGAAGCCGGAGAAAAACGGCGTGCCGATCAAGGCCAAGTTCCCCAGCAGCATGGTAATCCACGTAATCGGCATGTATTTTTTCAGATTGCCCATGTGGCGCATGTCTTGGTCGTGGTGCATGCCGATAATCGCGCTGCCCGCCGCCAAGAACAATAAGGCTTTGAAAAACGCGTGCGTCATCACATGGAACATCGCCACCGAATACGCCGATGCGCCCAAGGCCACGGTCATGTAGCCCAGTTGCGACAGGGTCGAATACGCCACCACGCGCTTGATGTCGTTTTGAATCGTGCCCAAAAAGCCCATAAACAGCGCGGTAATCGCACCAGTCACCATGATGAAGCTCAAGGCCGTGGTGCTCAATTCATACATCGGCGACATGCGTGACACCATGAACAAGCCCGCCGTCACCATCGTGGCCGCGTGAATCAGCGCGGAAATCGGTGTCGGGCCTTCCATCGAATCGGGCAGCCACACATGCAGCGGAAACTGCGCCGATTTACCCATCGCGCCGACAAAAAGCAAAATGCAGGTCACTGTCAGCAAGCTCCATTCCACGCCGGGGAAAAGCTGAATCGTGGCCGTCTGAATCTGCGGCAGATAGGCAAACACATCTTGATAACGCAAGCTGCCGCCAAAATAAGCCAACACCAAACCGATGCCGAGCAAAAAGCCGAAATCGCCGACACGGTTCACCAAAAAGGCTTTCAAGTTGGCAAAAATCGCGCTGTCGCGTTTGAAATAGAAACCGATCAGCAGGTAAGACACCAAGCCCACCGCTTCCCAGCCGAAGAAAAGCTGGATAAAGTTGTTCGACATCACCAGCATCAGCATGCTGAAGGTAAACAGCGAAATATAGCTGAAAAAGCGTTGGTAGCCGACCTTTTCATCGTGCATATAGCCGATGGTGTAGATATGCACCATCAACGACACAAACGTCACCACCACCATCATCATCGCCGTCAACGAATCGACCAAGAAGCCAACCGAAAAATCCAAGCCGCCCATGGTGAGCCAGGTATAGACATTCTCATCAAACTTCGCGCGCGTGCCGCTGATAAAGCCCCACAACACATAAGCCGACAACAGCGCCGACACCGCCACGCCGAGAATCGTCACCGTATGCGCACCGGCACGGCCGATTTTGTTGCCGAACAAGCCCGCCAACAGGCTGCCTGCCAGCGGCAACAAGGCAATCATCAAATATAAAGTCATGTCGTTCATAGAAATGAACCTTTTAATTTAAAAAATGTTTCAGCTTTTTCAGACGGCCTTTCAGCCCTTCTGATAACCTTCGTAATAATAAGATTGCTCGATGCCTTTGAAAATCATCTCGCGGTTGTCGACGTCTTCGGTTAAATTCGCCTGCAATAAAAAGCGCAATTCCAAATCGTTGACAGGGCTGCGTTCCATCGCCTGTAAATACAGGGTTTTATCGACATGCTGCCAATCCACGACTTTTTTCAGGTTTTTCTTCAGCACCAAATCCAACCAAATCCGCGTGCTTCTGCCGTTGCCCTCCAAAAACGGATGGGCGATGTTCATTTCCACATATTTGGCGATGATTTCTTCAAAAGTGTTTTCCGGCATCGTTTCAATTTTCGCCAAGGCTTCTTTCAGATACAGCGCATTGGCAAAGCGGAAACCGCCTTTGGAAATATTCAGCTCGCGGATTTCGCCGGCAAAATCATATAAACCGTCAAACAAATAAGCATGAATCTGCTGCAAGCCGCGAGTGGTGCCGACTTCCATTTTATCAATGTCGCCGCTGTCAAACAGGCAGTAAGCATGTTGTAAACTTTTTTCGTCGATTGATTTCATGGTTCGATTCCGTTTTCAGACGGCCTGAAAATCAGCCTTTCAGTTTATCCAAATCGGCCACATTAATAGTTTGTCGGTTGCGGTACACCAGCACCATAATCGCCAAGCCGATGGCGGATTCGGCGGCAGCCACGGTCAACACGAAAAACACGAAAATCTGCCCTGCGGTGTCGCCCAAATGCTGTGAAAACGCGATGAAGTTGAAATTCACCGCCAACAGCATCAATTCAATCGACATCAGCAACACCAGCACATTTTTGCGGTTCATGAAAATGCCCATCGCGCTGATGCCGAAGAGCAGCGCACCGAGCACCAAATAATGCGTCAAGGTAATCATGCTTTGCCCTCGCTTTCTGATGATTGGCCGTCTGAAACGGTTTCTTCCGGTTTCGGACTCGGTTTGACCGCATCCATCTTCACCAAACGCATACGACTCTCATCGGCCGTAACTTTCACCTGATCACCCGGTGCAATATATTTCGGATTGGTCGTTTTGCGGTGCACCAAGGCAATCGCCGCCACCATGCCGAGCAGCAGCAATACCGCCGCCAATTCAAACGGCAGCAGATAAGTGGTGTAAATCTGACGACCCAAATCGCGGATGTTGTCATAATCGGCCGGCACATCTTGCATCAAGCCGAATGATGCCAAATCGGTTTTCGGGTTCATCAAAATCAGAATCAAGGCCACCGCCAGCAACACGCCGACCACACCGGCCACCGGCGCATGACGCCAAAAGCCTTTACGCATTTCTTCGACATCGATATTCAGCATCATCACCACAAACAGGAACAACACCATCACCGCGCCGACGTACACCACCACCAGCGTCAAGCCCAAAAATTCGGCTTGCATCAGCATCCAAATCATCGCGCTCACGCAGAAGGTCAGCACCAAATGCAGCGCGGCATGCACGGGGTTTTTAGCGATAACCGTGCCGATGGCGCCGTAAAGCACGATTGCGGCCAGAATGTAAAACAGAATTGCAGAAAAAGTCATTCGTCCGCTCCTTAACGATACGGTGCGTCAGCGGCTTTGCGCTTGGCGATTTCGGCTTCGTATTTGTCGCCGATGGCCAGCAAAATCGGTTTGGTCATGTGCAAATCGCCTTTTTTCTCGCCGTGGTATTCGAAAATATGCGTCTCGACAATGGCATCAGTCGGGCAGGCTTCTTCGCAGAAACCGCAGAAAATGCACTTGGTCAAATCGATGTCGTAACGCGTGGTGCGGCGTGTGCCGTCGGCGCGTTCTTCCGATTCGATATTGATGGCCATCGCCGGACACACCGCTTCACACAGCTTACAGGCAATGCAGCGCTCTTCACCGTTGGGATAACGGCGTTGCGCGTGTAAGCCGCGGAAACGCACCGATTGCGGCGTTTTTTCCTCGGGGAAATAAATTGTGTCTTTGCGGGCGAAAAAGTTTTTGAGCGTCACGCCCATGCCTTTGACCAGTTCGCCGAGCAAGAAGGTTTTAACTAGGTTTGCCATTGGTGTTCCCTTTGAATCGGGTTCTCTATTTGTTCAATTTCGGTTTCAGACGGCCTATTCTTTCAGGCCGTCTGAACAATATGTTTCAATCGGGCAGGGGGATATCAGCCCGCCATTTTATTTCCACAAACTCAACGGCGAAATCATCCAGCCGCCGAGCAACACGATGCACAAAAAGCCAATCGGAATCAGCACTTTCCAGCCCAAGCGCATGACTTGGTCGTAGCGGTAGCGCGGGAAAGTGGCACGAATCCACAAGTAGCCGTAAAGCACAAACGCCATTTTGGCAAACATCCAAAACGCGCTCGGTGTGCCGACCAAACCCCAGCTTTGCGGAAACGGCGATAACCAGCCGCCGAGAAACATCAGCGCGGTCAGGGCGGCAATCAGGATCATGAAAATATATTCGGCCAAGAAGAACAAGGCAAAGGCGAAACCGGAATATTCGACGTGGAAACCGGCCACGATTTCCGATTCGCCTTCCGCCACGTCAAACGGCGCGCGGTTGGTTTCGGCCACGGCGGAAATCAGATAGACGATAAACACCGGAAACAAAGCCAGCCAGTTCCATGACAACACCGAACCGCCCGCAATGCCTGTGGCCTGTACCGCCACGATGTCGGCAAAATTCATGCTGCCCGACACCATCACCACACACACCAGCGCGGCACTCATGGCGATTTCATACGAAATGGTTTGCGCCGATGAACGCATCGCGCCCAAAAACGAGTATTTCGAGTTCGACGCCCAGCCGGCAATAATCACGCCATACACCGACAGCGAAGTAATCATCAAAATAAACAGCAAGCCCGCGTTGACGTGGGTAAGCACCCATTCTTCGGAAAACGGAATCACCGCCCACGCCGCAAAAGCGGGCGCAAGCGAGAGCATAGGGCCGATGTAGAACAAGGCTTTATTCGACAGTTTCGGGCGCGTCACTTCTTTAAACAACAGCTTGAACACGTCGGCAAACGGCTGAATCAAGCCCCACGGGCCGGTCACGTTAGGGCCGACACGAAGCTGCATAAAGCCGATGACTTTACGCTCGAAATAGGTCAGATAGGCCACGGTGAGAATCAGCGGAATCAGGATAATCACGATTTTCAAAATCACCGACACCACCAAGCCGACGCTCAGGCCGATGTCGCCCCAACCTAAGGTCACGGCAAACAGGGATTGGAACCATTCTTGCATGTTTACGCCCCCGCCAATTCAATCGTGTTCATCATCGCACCCAAGGCCGCGTTGTCGCTGTGCAGCGGCAGATGCACCACATATTCCGGCAAGGCCGCATCGGCCACCACCACCACATTCACACCCACGTCATCATGTTTGGCCACGGCTTGCTGGCCGTCTGAAAGATTCAAAGCCGCTAAGGTGTTCGGATGCACGCGCGCAGCAGGTACCGCGGCATGGCTGGTTGCCTGCAACGGCGCGCTGCGGCGCACAATGGCATCGGTGTGATACAAACCCACACCGCCGATACGCACCAATTGATTCGAGGCCGTCTGAACGGCTTCGCCATTAAAGGTTGAGCGGTTATTCAGTTGCACCGACACGATTTCCTGATTGAGCGCGTCTTGCAAAATCTCTTCGCTGCTGTGGTAATCAAAGCCTTTTACGTCAAACAGATTGCCCAACACGCGCAACACTTTCCACAACGGGCGCGAATCGCCGAAGCCCTGCACCACGCCGTGGAACGACTGCAAACGGCCTTCTATGTTGACGAAGCTACCCGAAGTTTCGGTAAACGGCGCAATCGGCAGCAACACGTCGCACACATCCAGCAAAGTCTCGCTGACAAACGGCGTAAACGCCATCACGCTCTTGGCCTGTTTCAAAGCAGCCACGGCTTGCGCGCCGTTGGCCACATCGATTTCAGGCTCAACGTTCATCAGCAAAACGGCCTGCTTCGACTGGCGAATCATGGCTTGAATGCTGTCGCCTTGGTTAACGTTTAATGCAGCGGCACCTACGCTGTTGGCGGCTTGCGGCAGGATGCCCAAAGTGGCATCGGTGGCTTCGGCCAAACGTTGCGCGGCGGCGTAAATCGCAGGGTAATCCGGATGGTTTTGCGCTTCCGCACCCAAAATAATCGCGGCTTGCTCGGCATTCGACAGGCTGGCGGCCACGTCTTGATCCAAGTCTTGCGCCCATTCGTTCAGACGGCCTGCCCACTCATTCGGATGCACCGCTTCTTGGGCAAACAAAGGCATGTGCAGCGTTTCTTTGCGGCTCGCCAACACGCTCAATTTCATGCGGCCATGCGTGGCACGGCGCAAACGCGCGGTCAACAGCGGCTGCTCTTGGCGCAGGTTTGCGCCCACCACCAACACCGCGCCGTTTTCTGCCAGCGATTGAATGCTCTGACCCAACCATTGCGCCCCCGACAGGCCGTCTGAAACGCGGCTGTCTTGGCGTTGCAGGCGGGTATCGATGTGGCGGATGCCCAAACCTTCGGCCAGTTTTTTGGTTAAATACAATTCTTCAACCGTGTTCATCGGGTTCGCCCAAATGCCCACTTGGTCGGCGTTGCCGTCTTTGGCGATGCAGTCCACCGCATTGCGCACATATTCCAGCGCGGTTTTCCAATCCACATTCACCCATTCGCCGCCCTGCTTGATTTTCGGGTTTTTCAGACGGCTTTCGTGATACAGGCCTTCATAGGCGAAACGGTCGCGGTCGGACAGCCAGCATTCGTTGATGGCTTCGTTTTCCAACGGCAGTACGCGGCGCACGGTGTGGTCTTTGGTTTGCACAATCAGGTTGGAGCCGAGCGCGTCATGCGCCGACACCGATTTGCGGCGATTGAGCTCCCACGTGCGCGAATCGAAACGGAACGGCTTGCTGGTCAACGCGCCGACCGGACACAAATCAATCACGTTGCCGGATAATTCGGTTTCAATCACCTTGCCGATAAACGGCATGATTTCCGAATGCTCGCCGCGGCCGGCCATGGCGATTTCCTGCACACCGGCGATTTCTTCGGTGAAACGCACGCAGCGGGTACAGTGGATGCAACGGCTCATTTCTTCGGCGGAAACCAACGGCCCCATGTCTTTGCCGACCACCGCGCGTTTTTCTTCGGTGTAGCGGCTGGCCGGTTTGCCGTAGCCCACGGCCAAATCCTGCAACTGGCATTCGCCGCCTTGGTCGCAAGTCGGGCAATCCAGCGGGTGGTTGATCAGCAAAAACTCCATCACACCGGCTTGCGCGGTTTTGGCCAAAAGCGAATGCGTGCGCACCACCATGCCGTCGGTCACCGGCGTGGCACAGGCAGGCAACGGCTTGTTGGATTTTTCCACTTCGACCAAACACATGCGGCAGTTGGCGGCGATGGACAATTTCTTGTGGTAGCAAAAATGCGGAATATAGGTTCCGAGCCGGTTGGCGGCTTCAATCACCGTTGTACCCTGCTCCACCGTCAGGTGTTTGCCGTCGATTTCGATTTGTAACATGGTGGTTTCCTAGTTACTTTTTTCTTTGATTAAAAATATTTTCGGTAGGCCGTCTGAAAAGTTTCTTTTAGGTTTCAAACGGCATGTTTACTGTTTTTAGTACATCTGGGTTCTTTAAGACAGCTCAAGTACCCTCTCCGCCGTCATTCCCGCGCAGGCGGGAATCCATCTCAGACCTTAAGCAACTTTAATAAACATAAGCTACTTCATCTCAACCATGGATTCCCGCCTGCGCGGGAATGACGGCACAAGGAGGATTGGCAAAGCCCAGTTACCCGGCCATCACAGTGTGTGATAAATCCAGCCAATCCGGATTATCCTCCTCAATCAACCTGATTTTCCATTCACGTCGCCATTTTTTCAGTGCTTTTTCACGGGCAATCGCTACGGGCATACTTTCAAAGCATTCATACCAAACGAGCTTTTTTACGCCATATCGGCTGCTGAAGCTATCGGGAATGATACCGTTTTTATGCTGCCAAAGCCGTTCGCGTAAATTCATGGTTACACCGAGATAAAGTGTGCCGTTTTTACCGCTCGCCATCATATAGACAACAGGTTGTTTGACAAGCGGCTGATTAGCCATTTTTTATCCTTATGTTTCTCTTCTAGGCCGTCTGAAAACTGATTTCTTTAGTAATTTTTTTAAAGTTCTTTCATTCAGCAGGTAGGTTTGCTTGTTTTAATGTTGAGGCGCGCCCCAAACCTACTTGCTCAAGCACCCTATCCGCCGTCATTCCCGCGCAGGCGGGAATCCATCCCAGACCTTGAGCAACTTTAATAAACATAAGCTGCTTCATCTCAACCGTGGATTCCCGCCTGCGCGGGAATGACGGCATTTAAAGCAGCCTGATTTTTCAGACGGCCTATTCAGCCCCAAGGCCGTCTGAAACTCAACACCACTTATTCGGCTTCATCGGCTTGCCGTGTTCAATATAATGCACAAATTCATCGCGGAAATGCTTAGTAAAACTGCGTACTGGGAACACAGCGGCATCAGCTAGGGCGCAGATGGTGCGGCCGACCATTTGGTTGCCGACGGAATCGAGCAGGTCCAAATCTTCCATGCGGCCTTTGCCTTGCACGATGCGGTGCACCACGCGGTAAAGCCAGCCGGTGCCTTCGCGGCACGGGGTGCATTGGCCGCAGGATTCTTCAAAGTAGAAATAGCTCAAACGCTCCAAGGCTTTGACCATGCACACGTCTTCGTCCATCACGATAATCGCGCCGGAACCGAGCATGGAGCCTGCTTTGGCAATCGAGTCGTAGTCCAAGTTGGTCTGCATCATGATATCGGCCGGTAACACGGGAGCAGATGAGCCACCGGGAATCACGGCTTTGAGTTTTTTGCCGTGGCGCATACCGCCGGCCATCGCCAATACGTCGGCAAACGGCGTGCCCAGCGGCACTTCGTAATTGCCCGGGCGTTCGATGTGGCCGGAAATGCAGAATAATTTGGTGCCACCCGCACCCGCAACGCCTTTGTCGGCAAAGACTTTACCGCCGTCACGAATGATAAACGGCACGGAGGCGAAGGTTTCGGTGTTATTGACGGTGGTCGGTTTGCCATACAGGCCGTATGAAGCGGGGAACGGCGGTTTGAAGCGCGGCTGGCCTTTTTTGCCTTCGAGCGATTCAAGCAGGGCGGTTTCTTCGCCGCAGATATACGCGCCGTAGCCGTGGTGGGCGTAGAGTTCGAAAGAAAAATCCGTGCCCATGATGTTTTGACCCAAGAAACCGGCGGCGCGCGCTTCGGCCAAGGCTTGTTCAAAGCGTTGGTAGCCTTCGAAAATCTCGCCGTGGATGTAGTTGTAACCGGCCGGACAGCCCATGGCAAAACCGGCAATAATCATGCCTTCAATCAGCGCGTGCGGATTGAACATGATGATGTCGCGGTCTTTGAAGGTGCCCGGTTCGCCCTCGTCGGTGTTGCAGACAACGTATTTATCGCCGGGGAACGAGCGCGGCATAAAGCTCCACTTCAAACCGGTCGGGAAACCTGCACCGCCACGGCCGCGCAGGGCAGAGATTTTGACTTCTTCGATAACTTCGTTTTGCGTCATCGGCTGGGTCAAAATGCGGCGCAGGGCTTGGTAGCCGCCGCGTCGGACGTAGGCGTCGAGTGTCCAGCAATCGGATTGGGAGGCATCGACTTGGTCGAAAATCACGCCGGTTTGGTAAATAGCCATTTGGGTTTGCCTATTTGGTTTTAGGGTTGGTTCTGTTTTCAGACGGCCTGTTGGAGTGTTGGGTATTTAAGGCCGTCTGAAAAAAATATTTCTTGTTGGGAGGGTGTGGTTTCAGTCATTACGTTGGGTCATGTCCACACTACATGCGATGTCCACACCATCCTATATCAACGCACATTGTCATAAATCTTTTTATAATCATCGAGTTTAATTACCCCGTTTACTTCAACAACTTTGACATCGGTTACACCTTTCCAACCCATGTCACGATAATTCACACGATACCAACCACCAGACTTCGGTTGGATTGTTGATATAATACTTATTCCTTCACCATCTTGTGCCCCTGTTCGTAACGCCCAGACACCATAACAAGCACCCTTCTCACAATCATATTCCGCTGTGTAGGCACGTTCTAATTTTCTTAAAAACCGAGGCGTACCAACCCTGCTGGCATCCAACTCTTCAATTGCCCCACTAAAAACATATTGCTTATAAAATTCAGAAATAAATGCTTTGGCTTCTGTTTCAGTTGGATTTGCCGATACATAACCGGTCGATAAGGTAAGTAGTGAAAATAGCAAAATTATTTTTTTCATATTTAACTCCCCTGTTTTTAAATGTGCAGCTGCTGTTTTCAGACGGCCTTTAATTCAATTCCGCCAATTTCTTCTCAATCGCTTCTTCAGTCATAAAGCTGCACATGCTGTGGTTATTCACCAGCATCACCGGTGCATCGCCGCACGCGCCCATGCATTCGCCTTCAACTAAGGTATAGAGGCCGTCTGAAGTGGTTTCGCCGTAGCCGATGCCGAGTTTTTGTTTCAGGTATTCGCCGGCATCGATGCCGCCGCGCAGGGCACAGGGCAGGTTGGTGCAGACGGTGAGCTTGTATTTACCCACCGGTGCTAAGTTGTACATATTGTAGAACGTGGCTACTTCATAGGCTTGCGCCGGCGGGATGCCGATGTAGTCGGCAACAAATTCGATGGTTTCGGGCGCGAGCCAGCCTTTTTCGTTTTGGGCAATGCGCAGGGCGCTCATCACGGCGCTGCGGCGTTGTTCGGCCGGATATTTGGCCAGCTCGGTATCGATTTGTTGTAAAGATTCAGTGGATAACATTATCGGTCTACCTCTCCGAATACGATGTCTTGCGTACCGATAATCGCCACAACGTCGGCGAGCATGTGGCCTTTGGCCATTTCGTCCATGCCTTGCAAATGGGCGAAGCCCGGTGCGCGGATTTTCAGGCGGTAGGGTTTGTTGGCGCCGTCTGAAATGATGTAAACGCCGAACTCGCCTTTCGGGTGTTCGACAGCGGTGTAGGTTTCGCCCTCGGGAACGTGCATGCCTTCGGTGAAAAGTTTGAAATGGTGAATCAAATCTTCCATGCCGGCTTTCATGTCGGTACGTTTCGGCGGGGCGAATTTGTGGTTTTCGGTAATCACGGGGCCGGGATTGACGCGCAGCCAGTCAACGCATTGTTTGATGATGCGCACGGATTGGCGCATTTCGGCCATGCGGCAGAGATAGCGGTCGTAGCAGTCGCCGTTGACGCCGACGGGGATGTCGAAATCCATCAGGTCATACACCTCATACGGCTGGGTTTTGCGCATGTCCCACGCAATGCCGGAGCCGCGCAGCATCACGCCGGTAAAGCCTTTTTGCATGGCGCGCTCGGGCGACACCACGCCGATGCCGACGGTGCGCTGTTTCCAGATGCGGTTGTCGGTGAGCAGGGTTTCGAGAGTGTCGATGTTTTTCGGGAAACGCTCGCAGAAAGCATCGATAAAATCGAGCATAGAACCTTCGCGCGCTTCGTTGAGCTGCTTCAATACTTTGGCATTGCGGAATTTGCTCGATTCATATTTCGGCATGAAGTCGGGCAAATCGCGGTACACGCCGCCGGGGCGGAAATAGGCGGCGTGCATACGCGCGCCGGATACGGCTTCGTATAAATCCATCAGCTCTTCGCGGTCTCGGAAAGCATACAGAATGGCGGTCATGGCGCCGATGTCGAGCGCGTGCGAACCGACACCCATCAGGTGATTCAAAATACGGGTTACTTCGGCAAACATCACGCGGATATATTGCGCACGAATCGGCACATCAATATTGGCCAGTTTTTCCACCGCCAAGCAATACGCCTGCTCGTTGACCATCATGGAAACGTAGTCCAAACGATCCATATAAGGCAGGGCTTGAAGGTAGGTTTTGGTTTCGGCCAGCTTTTCGGTGCCACGGTGCAGCAGGCCGATGTGCGGGTCAGCGCGGACGATGGTTTCGCCTTCCAATTCCAAAATCATACGCAACACGCCGTGCGCCGCCGGATGTTGCGGGCCGAAGTTGATGGTGTAGTTTCTTAATTTGTTTTCACTCACCGTAATGCTCCTCGCGCACGATACGCGGCGTAATTTCGCGCGGCTCGATGGTAACGGGTTGGTAAATCACACGCTTTTGTGCTTCGTCGTAGCGCATCTCCACATGGCCGGATACCGGAAAATCTTTGCGGAACGGATGGCCGACAAAGCCGTAATCGGTCAGAATGCGGCGCAAATCAGGATGGTTGTTGAACAAGATGCCATACATATCAAAGGCTTCACGCTCATACCAATCGGCGCTGTTGTAAATCTCAACCACCGATTCCACCACCGGAAAATCATCATCTTGCGCCCACACGCGCACGCGGATGCGCTGGTTGTTTTGCACCGACAAGAGCTGGCTGACCACGGCAAAGCGTTTGCCCTGCCACGTGTCGTTACGGTAGGTGCTGTAATCCACGCCGCACAAATCGACCAGCAATTCAAAGCGTAAGGCTTCGTGGTCGCGCAGGGTGGTCATCACGTCCAAATAATGCTCGGGCAGACACTCGACGGTAATCTCACCCAAATCCTGAATCACGTTTAGCGCTTTGTCGCCCAACACGCCGACAGCCTGCTCGTATAAATGATTTAACGTTGCCATGCGGTCTCCTTAATCGCGCGCAATGGTTGAAGTGCGCTTGATTTTCTGCTGCAACTGAATTAGGCCGTAAATCAAGGCTTCCGCAGTTGGTGGGCAGCCCGGCACATACACATCCACCGGCACCACGCGGTCGGCGCCGCGCACCACCGAATAAGAATAGTGGTAATAGCCGCCGCCATTGGCACACGAGCCCATCGACAACACCCAGCGCGGCTCGGCCATTTGGTCGTACACGCGGCGCAGGGCAGGTGCCATTTTGTTGGTGAGCGTACCGGCCACAATCATCAAATCCGACTGGCGCGGCGACGGGCGGAAAATAATGCCGAAACGGTCAAGGTCGTAACGCGCCATGCCAGCGTGCATCATTTCCACCGCACAGCAAGCCAAGCCGAAAGTTACCGGCCACAGCGAGCCGGTACGCATATAATTCAACACCGTGTCCGCGCTGGTGGTGACGAAACCTTTTTTCAACACACCTTCTATTCCCATTCCAGCGCCCCTTTTTTCCATTCGTAAATAAAACCGACCGTCAGCAACACGATAAACACCATCATCGACCAGAAGCCGTAAACGCCCAGCTCTTTAAACACCACCGCCCACGGAAACATAAACGCCACTTCCAAATCGAACAAAATAAACAGAATCGCCACCAGATAGTAGCGCACGTCAAACTTCATGCGCGCGTTTTCAAAGGCTTCAAAGCCGCATTCAAACGGCGTGTCTTTTTCGTGGTAGTGGTTTTTCGGCCCCAGAATCGAGCCCAATAAGAGAAAGGCCACGCCGGCAATCAGGCCGACGAGGATAAAAATGAGAACGGGAAAGTAACTGGCTAACATGCTTGCACCTGAGTGTGTGGATGAGCAACATGGTCAAGGGTATTTTGTTCGCCCAAACAGCCGGCCGCAACACAACTCGCAAGGGCACATCCATCCGCCCCGCCACCGCTTTGGCCGATAACACAAAATACCGAAAAATAATTGGTTATTTTATCCAAAATTATAAGCCATTTAAAGATTAATATTGTGAAAAGCACAAAAAAACCTCAATAAATTCAATCATTTTTTGATAACGATTATTGTTTGTATTTATTTTAAACTTTCCGACATACAAACCTAATTCTTTAGAATTATCCGCATACTAGCCTTTAGGGCAATGATGGATTTTACCTATTCCACAGCCTATGAGTGCCAACCAACAAAAGGCCGTCTGAAAACCATGAACTGTCCCCCAATTCTTGGACAAATTAAAAATCTTTCTCAAACAGCCTGTTCAAGCTGGGTCCTGTAAGCCACAGGACTCAGCTTTTTTAAATTCAAACTAATACGTTCATAATTGTAGTAACGTATGTAATCATCTATCACTTTGGTCAACTCTGCCACCGATAACACACCTTCCTGATAGAAGCTTTCCACTTTTAATGTCCCGAAGAAACTCTCCATCGGTGCATTGTCCCAGCAATTCCCTTTGCGCGACATGCTCTGCACAATGCCTTTCTCCGCCAGCTTTTCCCGATAAGCCTGAGTTCGGTAAAGCACACCTTGGTCAGAATGCAGCAGCGGGGTCTGCCCTTTCAGACGGCCGAATGCCTTATCCAGCATCTGCATGACCATCTTGCTGTCCGGCTTTCTACTGAGCTCATAAGCCACAATCTCACGATTGAATACATCCAATATCGGCGATAAGTACAGTTTGCCGTCGGTGCATTTAAACTCGGTCACATCGGTCAACCATTTATCTCCCGCTTTATCAGCAGTGAATGCACGCTTAAGGATGTTTTTCGACGTCTCTCCTATAACTTGCGGACGATAGGATTTTTTGTTGCGCACTTTGGCTTTCAAACCCAATAATCCCATAATACGCTGCACTTTCTTTTTATTCCACGATAATACAGCTCCAATCCGCCGTTGGCCGTAGCGACCTTTGTGTTGGTGATAAACTTCACTCACCGCCGCTTTGGCTTCCATATCGGGATCGGATTTACCGATGTGGTAGTAGAAACTGCTTTTGGGTATGCCGGCACTGTGCAACAAGTATTTCAGCAGGTGCTTCGCCCTCAGCGTTTGAACGGTTTCGCAACTTTGGTGGCGTTCTTTTCGTTGAGGGCTTTCATGTGCTTTAGGTAGTCGATCTCCGCCCTCATGTAGCGTAACTCTTCAATCAGCTCTGCCTGAGTTTTTTCATGGTCGGGTTTGTCGACGATAAAGGGATTGTTGCGTTTGGTCTGCGTAGTCTTCATAAGCGTAGCCTGTGGGTGCTGAAGTGCGGCTATACCGCCTTGACGGTAGGCGGCAATCCAACGGCGCAGGTGGGTGCGTGAGACGTTGAAATGGTCTGCGGTACGCTGTTGGCTGTGCACTTGATGGTAATGGAGTACGGCTCGGTATTTGAAGTCTAGTGTATATTTGGACATAAGAAAACTGCACCTTTTTAAGTTGGGGGGAAGTGTCCAACTTTTGGGGTGCAGTTCACCACATTCATGCGTTTTCAGACGGCCTTTTTAATAACTTATTAATATTTCATCACAAACCCAACGACCAAGTATCGTTGCCTTGATCCGACAAATCTTCCAAGCGGTTTTCATAATGCGCGAAAATGTATTCCACAATTTCATCTTCATCATCAATCAATTGAATCAAATCCATGTCTTCCGGCGAGATCAAACGGTTGCCCAACAGCTGGTCTTTAATCCAATCCAACAACCCTGCCCAAAATACTTTGCCGACCAAAATAATCGGGCGGTTCGGGATTTTACCCGTTTGCACCAAAGTTAAGCTTTCAAACAATTCATCCAGCGTACCAAAACCACCCGGCATCACCACATAGGCCACCGCGTGTTTCACAAACATCACCTTGCGCGGGAAAAAGTGTTGGAATTTAATCGACAAATCCTGATACGGATTGGCATGCTGCTCATGCGGCAACACAATATTCAAGCCCACCGCAGGACTGGCACCGGCAAACGCACCCTTATTCGCCGCCTCCATAATGCCCGGCCCGCCGCCCGAAATCACCGAGAAACCGGCATCAGATAGCTTGCGCGACAAACGTTCGGTAAACAGATAATCCGCATGATCCACCGGCGTGCGCGCGCTACCGTAGATACTCACCGCCGGCTGAATCGCCCGCAATTCCTCGCCCGACTCGACAAACTCAGAAATAATCTTCAGCACATGATACGACTCGCGGCCATGAATTTCACGGCGCGTTTCATCGGTCAACATCGGCATCGGCAATTTTTTATGCAGCGTCATCTCGTTCTCCTTCAACTGTTTCAACCGATTGTAACGGATTTGGCTGAAAATACAACGCCTAAAGATTGTGCAAAAAACAGCAGCGTTTCAGACGGCCTCGTTTACAATAGAGGCCGTCTGAACCCCAAAGCCAATCATATGCTCGACATTCTCCACCACGACCACCACAGCATCGCCGTCAACAAACCGGCCGGCATGCTCGTTCACCGCTCATGGCTCGACCGCCACGAAACCCGCTTTGTCATGCAGACCCTGCGTGACCAAATCGGCCAACACGTTTACCCCGTGCACCGCCTCGACCGCCCGACCTCCGGCGTGTTGCTGTTCGCCCTCGACCCCGATTCCGCACGCACACTGACGCAACAATTTGAACGCAAAACCGTCACCAAAACCTATTGGGCGATTGTGCGTGGTCACCTGCCCGAACACGACCGCATCGACTATCCGCTCAAATACCAGCCCGACCAAATCGCCGAAAGCCGCACCGAAGCCACCTTACAAGATGCCGTCACCGACTACCGCTGCTTGGCGCAAACCGAATTACCCTTCCAATCCACCTTGCGCTATCCCACATCGCGCTATTCATGGGTAGAACTCACTCCGCACACCGGCCGCAAACACCAGCTGCGCCGCCACATGAAACACATTTTTCACCCCATCGTCGGCGACACCAACTACGGCGACCTGCGCCAAAACCACGCCGTGGCCGAACACTTGGGCACCAACCGCTTAATGCTGCACGCGCGGGCATTATCGTTTGAAAGTTTGGAAAACGGGGAAACGGTAAAGATTACCGCGCCGACTGATGAGCAATGGGCGGTTTGGTTGGAGAAGTTTGTGTAATGAGACAATGATTGAATATTGAAAGCCGTCTGAAACATGATTTTCAGACGGCCTTTTCATATTTATTTCTTTAGTGGTGTCAAGAACTCATTCCACATTCTCTTATCAGTTTCATCATATAAAATTTTTTCAAAATGTTTAAGATTGTCATATTCAAAAAAGCGCATTCCTTCTTCAATTAACTGTTCAATCTTATTTTTGGTAGAGGATATGTTTTGATGCCATTTATTCCAATCTTTTAATTCTTGATCAGTCAGTTTATCAATTCTTTCATGTGGAAATATTTTAAGCTTATCCTGTAATTCCAAAACTAATAGTTCTCTAAGCCCTTCTACTGAACTCATAATACCCAAGCCTGCAATATCAGCAATCTTTTCTTCCCTGTACTGTAAATCTTTTGACATCTTAGTTGCAGCCCCTCTCCTAGAGCTTTCCAAATCCTTCTCCTCTTTCGTTAATTCTCGAACCTTTGTTAAAGTATTATTTCTTGTTTTTGCCATATCCCGAATCTTATTACTAATAAGACTTGGAACTAAACGACTCTCACTTTCCCCATTTATTGATTTTAAGAACCTTATAATATCCTTACTAATCTGTATCTTATTTTCAACCCAATTAATTAATCCATTTCTTTCATTCCTATCAAAATAATTGAGTTTTTCTCGGTACTCTTTCATATCCAAATCATGGTCTAACATTTTTGACATTGTTTCAAAATCAACACCGAAATATTTTTTCCCACAATGATTCCCTATATTTGTTATATAGCCATCAGTAGTACAAACTATATACCCACGTTTATGAGGAGTTCTGCATATTGATAATCCGCACTTAACTTCTTCACTTTCATAATAGCGCCCAATAATTTCCTTTAGCTCTTTCTCTTGTGGATTTAAATTTTGGATAAACCCGGGAAGTTCTGCCAAATCACTCCAATTACTATGTCGGACTAATTCTTTGTTTACATTAAGTGTAATCATTTAAACAACCACTCCTATGCCAAAAGAGTAATTCTATCATTTTTCAAAAATGCAAACATATATCTAATAGATATATCATATGATTTTTTAAAAATATCAAATATATTTTTAAAATGAAGCTTTCAGACGGCCTTTCTGCTAAAATCCACACCTTAAAAATTTACCTAACCGCAAGCAAATGAATATTTTTTACGAAGAATCCGGCCAGTTTAAAGTTGCTGCCATCGTGCAGAAAAACGATGCCACGTACCAAGTCGATACCCAACACGGCAAGCGCACGAAGGTGAAGGCGAATAATGTGTTTACCGAGTTTAGCGGCGACATGGCGGCGTTTTTGGAGAAAGCGCAGGCGGATGCGGCTGAGATTGACACGGATTTGCTGTGGGAAGTGTGCGGGGAAGACGAGTTTTCTGCCGAAGCGATTGCGGAAGAATATTTCGGCCACGCGCCGAGCCAAGCGGAATTGGCGGCGACTTTGATTGCGCTGTATGCCGCGCCGATGTATTTCTACAAAAAGGCCAAGGGCGTGTTTAAAGCCGCGCCGGAAGAAACTTTAAAACAAGCTTTGGCGGCGATTGAGCGCAAAAAGCAGCAAGATGCGCAAATTGATGCGTGGGCGGCGGCTTTGCAGGCAGGTGAAATGCCGTCTGAAATCGCGGCGGATTTGAAAACGATTTTACACGCGCCCGACAAGCAGGCTTTGACTTATAAGGCATTTATCAAAGCGGCGGACGCATTGAAATTGCAGCCGTATGATTTGGCCAAGCAAACCGGCGCGGTGACGTCGCTGCCGCAATACCTGCTCGATGCGTTTGAAATGAAGCATTATCCGCAAGGCGCGGTGTTGGCGGATATGGAAGTTGCGCCGCTGCCTGAATTGCCTCAAGCCGATGTGGCGGCGTTTTCGATTGACGACGAATCCACCACCGAAGTGGACGATGCCTTGAGCCTGACCGATTTGGGCAACGGCCTGAAACGCGTCGGCATCCACATCGCCGCGCCGTCGTTGGCGATTGAATCGGGCAGCGCAATTGAAAAAACGGTGATGAGCCGCTTGAGCACGGCCTATTTCCCCAACGGCAAAATCACCATGTTGCCGGAAAACTGGATTGCCGCATTCAGCTTGGACGAAGGCGCATACCGTCCGGCAGTGAGCATTTATTTTAATGTCGATGCCGAGTTCAACTTGGTCGGCGAGCCGGTGAACAAAATCGAAGCGGTCAACATCGCCGAAAATCTGCGTATTCAAGCGATTGAGCCGCATTTCAACGCCGAAACCGGCTTGGATGCCGCCGGTGAAGCCATGTTCAACCATCATCAGGATTTGATTTGGTTTCATCAGTTTGCCATCGCGCGCCAAAAAGCACGCGGCAAATACGAAGAAAACCGCGCACCACAATACGATTACAGCGTGGAAGTGGCTTCAGACGGCATCGTCTCCGTTACCCGCCGCGAACGCGGTTCGCCCATCGACACGCTGGTGAGCGAAATGATGATTCTGGCCAACAGCACATGGGCGCAAATGCTCGATGAAAACGATTTGCCGGGCTTGTTCCGCGTGCAGCCAAGCGGCAAAGTGCGCATGAGCACCCAATCCGAGCCGCACATCGGCATGGGCGTGCAACATTACGGCTGGTTCACCTCGCCGCTGCGTCGCGCCGCCGACTACATCAACCAAAAACAGCTTATCAGCCTGATTGACGAACGCAGCGAAGCCCTGTTCCACAAAAACGATGCCGAGCTCTTCGCCGCGCTGCGCGATTTCGACACCGCCTATTCCGCCTATGCCGATTTCCAACGCCAAATGGAAGCCTACTGGAGCTTGGTGTACTTAGAACAGCAAGGCACGAAAGAACTCACCGCCACGGTGTTGAAAGAAGACTTGGTGCGCATCGAAGGGCTGCCGCTGGTAACCCGCGCGGTGGGCATTCCGTTTGACACTTTGCCGAAATCGCAAGTGCTGCTGAACATCACCGGATTAGATTCGGAAAAGCAGTTTATCGGTTTGAATTATGTGAAAGCGGTAGCACCGCAGGTTTGATTGAATAAAGTATACAAAGGCCGTCTGAAAACGTTTTCAGACGGCCTTTTGTAATTAAATCAATGTTTTCCGCCTGCCTAAAAAGCAGGCGGTTTTTGTTCCGCCTCAAGCCGACAGGCTGGCCACCAACTGCTGCACCGCCGGCACGGCCAAGACCGCCAACACCAGCAGAATCGCTTTTTCAAAGCCCTTGAGTTTCAGACGGCCATGATGTTTGTATTGCGAATAAAGATACAGCAACACACCCGGCAGATACAGCAACACGGAAAACAGCAAATATTCCGTGCCCGCCGCATACACAATCCACAGCGCGTACACGGTGGCAATCAGGCCGATAAGTTTGATGCCGATGCTTAAATTCTGTGTGAAAGCGAGTTTGAGCAAAAACGCGCCGATGAGGAAATACGGAATCAGAATCATCGAGGTGGAAATCAGCAGCAGCGTTTCATAGCTATTGCCGGTCTGCCAAACCAAAAACAGACACAATTGCACCGTCAGCGTGGTAAACAATAGCGAGCCGCGCGCCACGCTGTTTTGGTTGAGCTTCACAAACGATGGCGGGAATGCGCCGTTTTTCGCGCCCAAGTGCGGGATTTCGGTGGCATACAGCGTCCAACTCAAATACGACGACAACACCGACACAATCAAACACACGCTAATCAACACTTTGCCCCATTGGCCGACCATGTGCGCCAACACGCCCGCCATCGACGGATTGGCCATCTCGGCAATTTCGGCACGCGGCAAAATACCCTGCGCCAACACGGTAATCGCTACATACATCGCCAGCACCAACACCACGCCCAACACGGTCGCTTTGCCGACATCGGCACGGCTTCTGGCGTGTTTCGACAACACCGCCGCACCCTCAATACCGGTAAATACCCACAGCGTAATCAGCATGGTGTTTTTCACTTGGCTCATGATGCTGGCATCAGGATTTTCCGGCGTGGCCAAACTCGCGCCCGTCCAATCAGCCATAAACACATCGCTTTTGAAGAAATAAGCCGCCAAACCGATAAACACAATCAGTGGGAACACTTTCACAAACGTTGCCACCAAGTTCACGCCTGCCGCTTCTTTAATGCCGCGTGCCACCAGCCAATAAATCAGCCACGCTACCGCCGATTCGCCGAGAAACGCCCAAAAGGTGTTGCCCTTGCCAAACAACACAAAATCGGGTGTATCGGTAAACGTGCCGACCGCTTCAAATGCCACCACCAGATAGCCGACGATACCGACCGTGGTGCACAACCAATAGCCCCAAGCCGAAAAGAAACCGACCATGTCGCCGAAGCCTTCGCGTGCATAAGTGTAGATGCCGCCATCAAGATCTGGGCGCAACCGTGCCAACACCGCAAACGAAATGCCCAAGAAAATAATCCCGACACCGGTAATCAGCCAGCCGATGAGCAAGGCTTTCGATCCGGCCACCGAGGCCATGTTTTGCGGCAGGCTGAAAATGCCCGAGCCGATCATGGAGCTGATCACCAACGCCGTGAGAGCGGCCAGCCCGATTGTGGATTTGGAAGACATTAATCTCTTTCTGAATTTTTTGTGGGGGCGGCAATTTTAACCGATTTACACAAAATCTGCTCAA
The DNA here is from genome assembly GCF_047839235.1 of Neisseria sp. CCUG17229. Lineage (NCBI taxonomy): Bacteria > Pseudomonadati > Pseudomonadota > Betaproteobacteria > Neisseriales > Neisseriaceae > Neisseria > Neisseria sp. CCUG17229. Next base: position 97,827 of record NZ_CP181247.1, on the reverse strand, counting down.
AAAGGCCGTCTGAAACATACCCTTAGCACAGGAATCGTATTCAGACGGCCGCTAATGTAAACAGGCTTTTCAAATACTTAACCTTCGCCAAGCTTGGCAATGACACGGAAAACCGATATGTTAAGAACACAACTCACTCATTAAGAAAGACCGACCATGAACTTAAACAGCTTATTGAATTTGGTTTTGAACAGCGTTCAGAAAAACAACACACCTGCCGCAGGTGCCAACAGCGGCGGTTTGCTCGGTTCATTGGGCGGCAGCGCCGTAGCGGCCAGCTTGGTGTCGATGTTGTTGAAAAAGAAAAACACCGGTTCGCTGGCAAAAGTCGGCTCATTGGCCGCGCTGGGCATGCTGGCCTACCAAGCCTATCAAGGCTGGCAGAAAAACAACCCGACCAAGCCTGCGCCCTTAAAAAGCGATTTCGAGCCGAATGAAAGCAAGGCCGAAGAACAAAGCCGCGTGTTATTGCGTACCATGATTGCCGCCGCCGCTTCAGACGGCCTGATCGATGAAAACGAGAAACAGCTCATCAGCAACGAGAGCGGCGACGATCCGGCTACCTTGCGTTGGTTGGCTGCCGAATACGCCAATCCGGCCAGCATTGCCGATATCGCCCAAGCCGTCGGCAACGACCGCGCTTTGGCTTCCGGCGCTTACCTTGCCGCCCGCGTGGTGTGTGACGATATGTCGCGCAAAGAAATCGTGTTCCTCGCCCAATTGGCCGAAGCACTGAATTTGGACGAAGAATTGGTAGAAAAACTGGAGCAGCAATTGGGTTTGTAATCCGATGATTGCTACTGATGACACATGATAAAGGCCGTCTGAAAAATGATTTTTCAGACGGCCTGAGACCTTTGTAAAACCCCAGATTTGAGTACAGTTCGAAGTTATAGCAGCACAGAAAGCGCAGACATATCATCAAGATAGGCAAGATTTCGAGCAGCGCATAACGAAGAAATGTACCAAAGATGGGGATTTTGCAAAGGTCTCGGCCTTTTGCTATTGCCTTATTTTATTCACACACAAAACTTTCCGCTTTGTGCTCATCGCCGCCTTTATATACGGCGATTTTCGGATATGCACACAGCGGCATGCTGCGGTTGGGGAAAGATTTGCCTTTTGCCAGCAACCACTCCGGCGCTTGGCCTTTGTCGTGCCAATTTTCCAAGGCAGTGAGCGGGTCGAAATCGTCAAACGCTTTACCACGACCGCAATGGTTCATGCCCGGCACCATAAACATGCGGCTGAAGTTTTCCGCATTCGGCGTGTCGCGCTGCATGGCAACAAACCAGTCGCGCTGGTCTTTGGCGGAAAACACCGGATCGGAAATGCCAGTGACGATGATGAGCTTGCCGCCATTTTTTTGGAATGCACTCATGTCGGTATCGGTGGCATCGTTGATTTTGCCGGTGGCGTAGGTTTTCGGCGTATCGGTGTCGAAATCAAAACGGCTGAAATCAAAATCGGGCACAGGTGGCGTCATGAAATACCATTTCAGCGAACCATAACCGAGCGTCACATTGCGGGCATTCGGTTCGGCAGTTTGCGAAGTGCCCAATTTCCAGCGGCGCCAGTCTTCGCCGTTGATGCCCGAATCGTAAAACCAGCCGCTGTAAATCTGCTCGCCTTTGCTGTTTTTCGCGCCGTCAAACACGGCTTTGAGTACGGCGGTTTTGGCAGGGCTCAAGCCGGCCATTTCAGGGCGGAAGTCGCAGCTTTCCCATGCGTTAATCACGCCGTCTTTCAAGCCGTCTTTGGCATCGCAGCGATTGAGCACCGCTTGGCTGACTTTGTCCAAATCGGCTTGAGTCAGTGCGTTGGCCAAGATTTTATGGCCGTCTGAATTTTTCGGTGCGATTTTCATCAATTGGTGTGTGTCCCACACTTCGGCCACTGCCGCGCGCGACAAACGAAAACCCGGATTGGCGGCAATCACGCCGTCAAATTCAGTCGGATAGCGTTGCGCCGCAATCATCGCTTCACGGCCGCCGTTGGAGCAGCCCATAAAATAGCTGTGTTGCGGTGTGCTTTGATAGAGCTTTTGAATCAGCTGCTTGGCCACTTTGGTCACTTTGCCGGTGGATTGATAAGCGAAATCCAAACGCGCCTGCGGATCAGCACCGAAATCAGGTGTCGGCGTCGGATGGCCGCCGTCCATGCTGACCACAGCATAGCCGCGCGTTAAAGCCGGCATAGCGGTTGAGGTGCGCACCGGAATGCTGCCCAATGCCGGCGCGACAAAACCATCCACCCCGCCACCGCCTTGGAACAGAAACTTGCGGTTCCAGTTTTGCGGCAAACGCATTTGGAATTTGGTGCCGTAAGGTTTGCCATCCACACCGGTGCGTGTGCCAATCTCGCCTTCCACCACACAATGCGCCCCTGCTTGTTTGCCGGCGGTCGAGCCTCTGGTGAGTGACGACATGCGGTCAGCGCCCACCAGCCCATCGTTTGACCATTCTGCTTTGGTAATTTTAGTGTGTTCAATCTGCGCTTGTTTTAAGGCAAGGCATTGTTCGGCGGCCGGCGGATTGGCCGCGTTGTTAGGCTGATTCGGGCTGCTGCAGGCGGTGGCCGCAAAGGCGGCGGAAAGGACAAAAGCAAGTTTCGGGTTCATGGGTTTACCTTTTGATTGTTTAGAAAACACCAACCATCATTAGGCCGTCTGAAAGATAACTCAGTTCAAACGTCGGTAGATTTTTTCGGCGATTTTAATCCCAGCAAAACACAGCACAAACGCCAAGATAATTTGCACGATACCGGGCAGGGGCAAGCGGCGCAGCAACAGAAAATAAAGCCCCCAGCCGATAAGGTTGCCGATAATATTAATCACAAGAGTAGGGCGCATATTAATCCGTTTTGAGTATCCATATGTTCAGACGGCCTCACCTAAAATGAGGCCGTCTAAAACGCGATTTATAATTGTTCGGCCAATACCTGAATATGTTCAGGGCCGATGCCGCAGCAGCCGCCGACAATACCTGCGCCTGCCGCCACCCATTCTTGCGCCCAGCGCAAATAGTTCGGCGGCGTGGTATCTTTACGGATTTCGTCCAAGCCGTCATTGGCGGCATTCATCTCGTCTTCCACCGGTTCGAAGGCGTTGGCATAAACACCTATTTTCAATGACTTACCTTGTTTTTCTAACGCTAATTCAGCGCATTCGACTGCCGCCAACATCACTTCCGGACGACTGCAATTAAACAGCAAAGCCTCTGCCTCTAAAGCGGCTACGGCTTGCGCCGCCTCTGCCACCGACTCACCCGAACGCAACACCGGCGCATCGTGTTCGTGCGTATCTTCCAAGGTAAACGACACCCAAAACGGTTTGCCGTCATCCGGCAGGCAGCTGCGCCAGAATTCAGCTTCGGCAATGCTACTTTGCGTTTCCGCCAGCCAAATATCGTTATAGGTTTTCAAGCCGTTGATTAATGGTTTCGCCAACTCGGGGGCGGCCGAAGCGTCGAACAAATCAGGGCGGTATGAACCAAACAACGGCGGCAATGAAGCGGCCACTTTCACGTCTTTGCCGCTTTGGTCGGCGGCTTCTCGGGCAAGTTGACCGGCGGTGGCGGCCAAGCTTTCGGCTTCTTCTGAAAAGCGTTGCTCGCCAATGTGAAATGGCACCACCGCATAGCTGTTGGCGGTAATCACTTGAGCGCCGGCGCGGATATAGTCGACATGGGTATCACGCACGATATCAGGTGCTTCGGTCAGGGCAAGTGCCGACCATTCGGGTTGGCGGAACGGTGCGCCACGGCGGTGCAGCTCGCGCCCCATGCCGCCATCTAAAATAATGGGTTTCATGTTTGTCTTTCTGATAAGCGGTTTCATTATAAAGGCTGAGACCTTTGCAAGGCCCCAGATTTGAGCACAGTTCGAAGTTAGAGCAGCGCAGAAAGTACAGACATATCACCAAGATAGGCAAGCTTTCGAGCAGCGCATAACGAAGAAATGTGCCAAAGATGGGGAGTTTGCAAAGGTCTCAGGCCGTCTGAAAAACTTTGTAACTTTTCAGACGGCCTGCTTATTTAAGGTTGTTTTTCTTTTTCTGCTTCTTCTTTGTCGGCTTTTTTAAACCAGCGGTCAAAGCGGATGGTGTATTTCAATTCACCACCTGATGATTCGCTGCCGACACGGGCAATCGCTTGAATCGAGCGGGTCAGTTGGTAAATCAGTTTGACTGACTGCTCGGCGCTGGTTAGGCCGTATTCGTACCCGAGATACAACTCTTGCGACAATTGTTTGCCCACGGTTAGCACCTGTTCGGCCGGATTGAGTTCGCCGGTTTGGGCATTGCGGCTGCGTTTGCTGGTCATGCCGAAATCGTCCACCAAACCCAAACGGTCGTTGAGCTGCCCTGCCAACAAAGCACCGGCGGCGGCAGACAATACCGCTTCATCGCCATCGCTGCCGCTGCTGGCACGGTTCAGAATCAGCCACGAGAGTTTGTCTTTTTCGCTCATGGCTTCATCGGCCACTAAGGTGATGCGCGGATCACTCAAATTACCCAGCACTTCCACACCCGCGCCCACCGGCGACAGACGGCGCTCGGCGCGGATATTCAGATTCGGGTCACCCAGTGGGCCAACGAAAGAAATCGTGCCTTTGGTAATGTCCAAATCCTGACCATAGGCTTTGTAGCGACCTTTGACTACCTTCACCGTGCCGATGCCCTGTACCGTTTCACCCGGTCGGGCAGTCAGCTTCAATGTGCCACCCAAGGTCACGTTCAAGCCTTCACCGACAAAGCGCACGCTGTCGTTCAAGTCCAAATCCAAATCCATGAAAATCGGCGTAGTGGCGGCTTGCTCTTTCGGCGGCTCGCCCAATACCACCACATCGTCATCCAAGGTCGGCATGGATGATTCTTGGAAACCGAATTGGCCGAAGTCGGCTTTTAATCCGCCCACCAAAGACACACCGCGCTGCACGTTATACAGCACTTTGGCCCTGCCACTTAACGCCAAACGGCGGTTCGGTCGGGAAAGTGTGCGGTATTTATCGAACACGATATCGACATCGACATCGGGATTCACGTCTTCCAATTCGACTCGGCCTTTCAATTCGACTGTGCCGCCACGATAGAATTTCAGGCTGTCGATGATCCAATGGCGGCCTTGCAGACGCGAGCGCAATACGCCGTTGTCCAAAATCAAACCTTGTGCCTGATTGCGGTAATAGAGATTGTCGCCGTTGAGCGTGCCGTTAAACAGCGGATCGCCGACACTGCCGCCCAAGTTCACCGCGCCAATCAGACGGCCTTTGATGGTTTGGCCGACCGGAATGAAATTGCGGAACACTTCCAAATTGGCAACATTCAGATTAATGCGGCCGCTCAAAGGCGAAGTACCCAAGCTGTTGCCCTGACCAATATTGATGATGCCGTCGCCGTTACCATAATTGGTGTTGAGTTTCAGATTAGACGCGATGCTCGGCGTGGCCACGCGCCCGCCCAACACTGCGCTGCCAACGAAACTGCCGCTTAAGCTTTGTGCCGATGGCGGCAAGAGCGGGCGTAAAGCGGTTAAATCGGAAATATTGGCGTTCACGCGGCCGGTGAGCGGCGCATTGGCCAAATTGCCGCCGAATTGCTGGTTGATGCCGACATCGGCATCAACGCGGCCGAAACGGCTGTTGCCGTCGAGCTGTGCATCGATGCGGTTGTTTTGGAAACGGGTGCGCAAGGATAAGTTGCTCAAGCCCAAAGACTGGTTGTTTTGCGGCAGAATCACATCGCCGCCCTGACGCATGATATTCAGGTAGCCGCGGGCGTTTTCGCTGTACGACATATCCCAATCGCCACCCAACACCAGATTATGGCTCACCGGCGGCTGATAGAAATTGTGCAATTCGGCCATGTGCAGGTTTTGCGCGCTGCCTTTGGTGGTGATGCCGCTGCGTTTATCCCACACGAAGCTTTGCAGATTCAATACACCGCCCATCGCCGCCCATCGCGCCGGACTCATCGCCACGCGTTCGGCGCCGGCTTCCAAGTTCATGCGATTTTGCAGCTTGAGGTTAAACGCACCGCTGATGTCGAGCGCATTCACCACGCCTTTCCATTGATCTAGGTCTTGATTCAGACCACCATTGGCATCAAGGTCGAGCTTGTAAGGTTTGCTGTCTAAAACCATATTGCCGGTGCCGCGGATGCGGTGGTTGAGGCCGGTACCGTTCATGCTCAGGTTGATGGCATCAATCACTGTCGGTGCTTCACCTGCAAACACAATCCGATCGCCGGAAATTTCTGCCGTCAGCGGCTTGGTCACATCAGGTGAGCCTTTGAGTTTGAAATCCAAATCGCGCACATTGAACAAATCACCCACACGCAGGGCGCGCGCTTCGCCGGATAAATCGGTTTCCAAAGTTTTGATGCCGTCTGAAAGATCACCGCCCAAATAGCCTTTGGCATTGAGCAAACCGCTCAAACCGAAACCGAAGCGCGATAAATCGGGGGCGCTGATATTCAGATTCAGGCGGTCGCCTTTTTTGCCGAAGCTGCCGCTGGTATTGATAACATTGGTGCCGAGCTTAAGGTCGGTCAGCGCACGCGGCAGGTGTTGGTCTTCATACAAAATATCAGCCTTACCGCTCAAGGACACGCCATTGAGCGTACTCGGGCCAAACTGCATTTTGCCGCCGAATTTCTGCTTGCCTAGTTCGCCCGTCAGCGCGATATTACCGTTGATATTGCCTATCGGAAGCTGTTTATCCATCTTGCTCGGATTGAAATTTTTACTCACAATATCGAGTTTAAGCAGTTGATTTTTAAAGAACTGAAGCTCACCTCCGGCTGTAATTTCACCGCCATCCTGCGGTGTTAATCTCACATCCGAAAGCTTGAGTGTACGCTGGCCTTGCTGCTTGTCGGTCAGGATGGAAAGCAGACCGGTGGTGCGGGCAAAACCGCTGTCGAGCAACCAATCAATGTTCGGCGATGCAGTCTCGCCTTTGATGTTGATGTTGCCGTTTAGACGGCCGGCAATGTTTTGCTGCACCGCATCGGCGGCGGCGACATTTTCTACACCGACGGCCAAATCCAATTGCTGTTTGACGGTATCGATGCTGCCTGCTGCTTTCAGACGGCCTTGTTGCAGCAATTCAAATTCCGCTTCATTGATTTTGACCATGCCTTGCTCGTCAATCGTGAATTCTGCTAAGGCGGCACGCACGGGAATGCCGTTGTTGTCGGCAAAGTCGGCTTGGCTGTTGCCCAAGTCCAGCGCACCATCTAAGGCAATACCGTCGGTAAACGAAGGCACGAGAATGGCATCAAAGGTCAAGTTGGCTTTAGGCAGCGACGGCATAAATGCTTCGGGATTAATGTTGATGCCCTTCACATGTACTTCGCCCACCATATCATTCAGTTTTGAGGCAAACGGATGCATAATGGAATTGGCATGCAAATGCACCTGCTTGCCATCAAGCAGGATTTGCGTCTTCACGTCTTGCAGGCTGCCCCAGAAGCGGGTGGTACCGTGGAAGGTTTCACCTTCTAATTCACCTTTGGTATAAATCGCGGTATTGAGTGGAAACGGGCTTTGTAAGCCCAATACCACCGCGCCGGCCGATTCGCTCCACGGCGTTTTGGCTTCAGCCAAGTCCAAACGGTGTTCTTTACGGTCGTAATGGTAGGCAGCTTTGAGTTTTTCGATGTAAACGGTTTGCTCATCGAAGTTAGGGCCTAACGTAATTTTGCCGGTTTCGGCATGATCGACGAACACGGTCACCGGCAAGTCGATGCTCTCAGGCAGGCCGTCTGAAGGTTTGTCTTCTTTTGGCGGGGTCGGCTTGGTGACAATGGCGATGTCACCGGCGATTAATTCTTTGATGTGCAGGCTCGGGCGGGTTAATTCAGACGGCACCCATTGCAGCGTGAGCTTGCTGATTTTGATGTCGGCACCTTTGGTTTCAATCAGCCATTCATCACCGCGTACACCATCAATCAAGGTGCCTTGTAAGGTTTTGGAGCTGATGTTCACGCCGAACCATGATGGGATTTTGTAGAGACCGAAGCGCAAGCCGGATTCGGTGCTGGCCACCCACCCCACCAAACCGAGCAGACACACCAACACACACAACAGCAGCCATGCCAACACGTGCAGCCAGCGGCGTTTGCGCTTAGGCGGCGTTTCAGACGGCCTGTTGTCGATTGGCGGCGTGTCCACCGCAGCGGTAGGTGCTTGTTCTGTGGTCATGGTTACGATACAAAAAAGAAGGTTTATGTTCAGCAGCCTTCATGCATTTGATAGGCCGTCTGAACATGAAAAATTTCGGTGAAACTATATTGGTAATATTAAACAAATAATTTTAGGAGCTTATTTTATAAATCATCATGCGCCCACATTTCACGCAGCTTAGGAATGCTATCCGGATCAAATGCATGCCGCAGAGACAGATGTCCATGCGTCATCAACCATTTGCTGTCGGTCTTACGGAAAATAAGCGACATATTCCACGATAAGAAAATTTCTTCTTGGCCGTTTTCGTCTTGCTTATAAGTTGTAAAACCAAATGTCAGCAATACTTCATTTTCACTCAACACTCGGCAAATTTGATTGTGATATGCCTGCCGCACTATACCGGTGTCGTCACCTGAGTGAATACGCTTAAAATGTTGGCGTACTGCTTCACGTCCCACAAGAAAATGTTGGGCAAGGGGATCGACATAAATAACGTCTTCCGCCAATGCATCCATATAGGCCGTCGGATCGCCACTACTCCACCGCCACTGTATTTGCTGCTCGAAATCAACGAGTGTTTCGATTTCTTGAGGTGTCATCATAGGGGGTCTCCATCTAACGGAAATCACTTATCACAGCAGAGTAGGACACTTTCAGACGGCCTCAAAGTCCGTCTGAAGCATTAAAAACGCGTGCCTAAGCTAATGTGCCAACGCAGTTTTTTGTCTTGATGGCCATAAGCCACGTCAAACGAGAACGGTGCTACCGGACTAAACCAGCGCACCCCCAAACCAGTACCGTGTTTCATGGTCATTTTTTTGAAGTTTGGTGCCGCATCGCCGACATCATGGAACAAGGCGGCAGAGAAACTTTTAGTTACCGGATATTGGTATTCAAAGCTGCCGACCAATAAAGCGCGTTCCGGCAAGACCGAATCATTCGGGCCTGATAAGCCAATGCTGTCGAGCTCATAACCGCGAATCGATGATGCACCACCGGTACGGAACAACAAACTTGATGGCACTTCTTCGCCTTCATTGGCATACACATAACCGGTTTGGCCACGCACAATGAAGGTACCGATTTTTTTGTTTTCCGGTGTGAAGAAATAGCCGGCTCGAGCATGGGCGCGCGCCATCATGGTGGACGACAACACTTTGCCTAAAGTAGCGCCGATTTTGCCGTCGAGATAGTAGCCGTTTTCAGGGCGTAGCGTAGTCTCAATGTCTTGGCGCTTCCATGAGGCAGTGAGCATGGTGGCGTGGCTGCGGCCCAAATCGTAATCGGTATCGGGGACTTTGCGCTCTTCAATAATAAATTCCAAACCGACACGGGCATCGATATTATTGCGGTCGCGCACATACCACACACCGCTGGTGAGGGCGTGTTTTTCTAAATTTTGTGTGGTGGAGCGGTTGTAGGCCAGATTGGTGGTCCAGTATTTGCCGTTGCTTTTACGCGGCTGGCTGATACCGGCAGCCAAGGTGGTTTCGTATTTATCCATGTCCCACACCACCGAGCCGATGTAGCCGCGGTTGAACAAATTGTAGTAATCGTAAGCGATGCGGCCGCCCAAACCGTATTCCGAATCGTAACGGATACCGGTTTCCAATTTATGCAGCTTCACTTCGCTCACCGTCACCTTCACCGGCACGCGGTCTTGGTTCAGATTGTCAAAATCGGCCTGTACCGAAGCACCTGAATAATGGCCGTTTTGCTCCAAATCCTGCTGAAAATCGAGCAGTTTATCCAAGTCGTAAGGATCACCCGGTTCAAAACGCGCCATGCCGGAGACGACGGTCACCGGATAGCGTTTGGTACCGGTAATTTGGAAATCACCGAAATAAATCGGCCGGTTGCTCTCCACCATCACTTCCAAGTCGGCCATGTTGCGATTGGGATCAATAGTCGCTTGTGAATTAGCGATTTTAGCCAACGGGTATTTTTTACGTGTGACCGCTGCGAGCACAGATGTTTTGCTGCTGCTCCAGCGGTCTTGGTCGAAATTGTCGCCCACCGGCTGCTGCCAGTTTTGCATGGCGTTTTTATAATAATCACCGACATCGCCTTCAGACAACACATCGCCGATAATCGCCACGCTGACATTATCGATTGTGGTACGCGGGCCCGGAATAATGTTGACCACATAACCATCGGTGGCGCGATCGTCACGAATACTGGTTTGGCTGTTGAAATAGCCTTTGGTGCGCAACATGGTTGTCACGTTTTGCGGCGCCTCTTCCGCCAAAAAACCGACTTGCTCTTTATCCAGCTCTTCCTGTTGTTGCTGGGTAATCAGCGGCAAATGGGTTTCCACCATTTCTTTGACTTCGCTGTTGTCAGTTTCAACTTTAACCGGATATTTTGGGTCAAGTTTGACCGTTTCCGTGCTCATGCCCGGCGGCGGCGTGCGTTCCGATTCGGGCACAGGCTCGTAATCATCGGCCTGAGGCACAAACGCATCGGCCGCAAATGCCTGCGCACAGGCCAGCGACAGCGTGGTAAGGAGAATCGGTGGGGTCAGCTTGTTCATATTGCCAAACAGTACGGAAATTCGGAGGTTTCTGATTCTAACACTATTTATGCCTTCTTTTAACAGCCGAATCCTGCGCTTACAATGCTCCAAGCCGTCTGAAAATCAGCAAATGTTTATCGGGCGCAAAAATCGTCAACAATTTTTCATCCATGCTACATATTATGCAATTTACCAAAAAAATTTAATATTAAAATTAATATATTATTGATTGTAAATTCTTATATTTATAAAAATATAAGAATTTTATGCTAAATTATCTGATTTATGATCAAAATCTTCACCGAAGGTAAGGTTTTATTTTAGAATGTAATTTATTCTTAACATACTTTTAACACAAGGATGAATGATGTCCAGTGAAAACCCTCTTCTCAACGCAGTCAACAGCGTCAGCCTGGTGAAACAAATCGCCATCGGCTTGGTGATCGGTATTGTTGTCGGCTGGATTGCACCTAATGCAGGCCTGGCTGTCGGCTTACTCGGCAGCCTGTTTGTCGGCGCATTGAAAGCCGTGGCACCGGTTTTGGTGTTTATCTTGGTGGTCGTAGCCATTTCCCAACACCGCAGAGGCAACGAAGCCTACATCAAACCGATTATCGGCTTGTATATCGTCGGCACATTCGCCTCTGCTTTGGTTGCGGTATTGGCCAGTATGATGTTCCCAACCCATATCGTTTTATCCAGCGCCAGCGATATTTCCACTACCCCGCCATCCGGCATTGTCGAAGTGTTGAAAACCTTATTGATGAACTTGGTTGCCAATCCGGTGAACGCCATCGCCAATGCCAACTACATCGGCATTTTGGCTTGGGGCTTGGTATTGGGCTTTGCCATCCGCAATCACGGTTCGGACACCACCCGTCAAGTCGTGGCCGATTTGGCTGAAGCGATTTCTACTGTGGTGAAATGGGTGATTAAATTTGCGCCTTTGGGTATTTTCGGCTTGGTGGCTTCTACTGTGGCCGAAACCGGCTTCGGCGCTTTGGCCAGCTATGCCCAACTGCTCGCCGTGTTGCTCGGCTGTATGCTGTTTATCGCATTGGTAGTGAACCCGCTGATTGTGTGGTGGAAAATCCGCCGCAATCCGTATCCGTTGGTGCTAACCTGCCTGCGTGAAAGCGGTGTGACCGCCTTCTTCACCCGCTCTTCTGCCGCCAACATTCCGGTGAACATGGCCTTGGCGAAGAAACTCGGTTTGCACGAAGACACCTACTCCATCTCGATTCCATTGGGTGCCACCATCAACATGGGCGGCGCGGCAATTACCATTACCGTATTGTCACTGGCAGCAGCGCACACCTTGGGCATTCAAGTTGACTTCTTCACCGCGCTGCTGTTGAGCTTGGTGGCCACCGCCGGCGCTTGCGGCGCTTCCGGGGTAGCCGGCGGCTCGCTGCTGCTGATTCCGATGGCGTGTGCCTTGTTCGGCATTTCCAACGATGTGGCCATGCAAGTGGTAGCTGTGGGCTTCATCATCGGCGTGTTGCAAGACTCAGCCGAAACCGCGCTGAACTCGTCCACCGACGTATTGTTTACTGCTGCAGCGGATATGAGCCGCAACCGCGAATAAACATAGCTGATGCATGAAAGGCCGTCTGAAAAATCTGCTGATGATTTTTCAGACGGCCTTGATTTATTCTGTGCATACAGGTCAAACGATAAGCCGGGTTCTGTCGTTGGACAGTCATTCCTCTAGTCGCACCATTGCTGATACGCTCCAGCAACCTACCCGAACGCTCGGCGAGCCGCGTCAATGCGTTCTGTTTGGTCTTGCTCCGAATGGGGTTTAGCCTGCTGCGGACTGTTACCAGCCGCACGGTGCGCTCTTACCGCACCTTTTCACCCTTACCTGTGCCTTCCCGCCAGCCTTTTGCACCCTGCTTGCCTTGCCATACTCATGACTGTGGCATTTCGTTTTGCAATGATACAAAAGGCTGGCGGGAATCATGGCCATCGGCGGTTCTGCTCTCTGTTCCACTTTCCGTCGTGTTACCACGCCCGGCCGTTAGCCGGCATTCTGCTCTTTGGAGCCCGGACTTTCCTCCCCGTAAGCCTTACGCGTTACGCGGCGACTGTCTGTCTGGCCTGTATGCGGAAGCGATTATAACACAAGGCCGTCTGAAACTTGGGTTTAGCAGTTTCAGACGGCTTTGTTTCAATTCACAACAGCAAACTCAATGCTTACGCGCCGTCACAAATTCCGCCAACCGGCGCAAGTGGGCGGCTTTGTCGCCAAACGGCTGCAGCAAGGCCACGGCTTCGGCGGTCAGTTTTTCGGCGTAGGCACGCGCTTCGGCCAAGCCCATCAGTTTGACATAGGTCGGCTTGTCGTTGTCGGCATCTTTACCGGCGGTTTTGCCGAGCGTGGCGGTGTCGGCTTCGCAGTCGAGCACATCGTCAATCACTTGGAAGGCCAAGCCCAGTTTGGTGGCGTATTGGTCGAGTCGGGCGATGTGTTCGTCGCTCAAATCAGGGCAGGCCAGCGCACCCAATACCACGGCGGCACGAATCAGCGCGCCGGTTTTCAGGCCGTGCATTTCTTCTAGTTCGGCTTGGTTCATTGCTTTGCCGACATTGGCCAAGTCAATCGCCTGTCCGCCGGCCATCCCTAAGCTGCCGCTGGCTTTGGCGAGCGTCGCCAACATGGCCAACTGGCGCGCCGCAGGCAATTCGGTGGCGCGGCTCAACACATCAAATGCTTGTGTTTGCAGCGCATCGCCGACCAACAGCGCGGTGGCTTCGTCGTATTGTACATGGCAGGTCGGTTTGCCGCGGCGCAGGCTGTCGTTGTCCATCGGCGGCATATCGTCGTGAACCAAGGAATAAACGTGCACCATCTCAATCGCGGCCATGGCTTGTTCGACCGCGGTATTGTCGGCCTCGCCCAATTCAGATGCGGCCAACACCAACAGCGGACGCAAACGCTTGCCGCCGCCGAGCATAACATAACGCATGGCTTCGTGCAGCTTGGCCGGTTTGGTGTGTTCAGACGGCAAGAAACGCTCCAGCAGCAATTCGGTTTGCGCTTGGGCTTTTTGCTGCCATGCTTTTAAATCATTCGCTTGGGTCAAGGTTGAGCTCCTTCAGTTCGCCGGCATCCAAAACCTGCAATTTTTGTTCGACTTCGGCCAGTTTTTCTTGGCAATATTGCACCAATTCGTTGCCTTCCTGATAGGCAGCGAGCGCGTCTTCCAGCGGCATATCGCTGCTCTGCATGGCTTGGGTTAAGGTTTCCAAGCGTTTCAGGGCTTCTTCAAAGGATTTTGGGGCGGCTTTTTTCATGGGTATCGGGTAGGAAAAATCAAAGGCTTATTGTAGCATTTTTAAACGTGAAAAGGCCGTCTGAAAACGATACTTTCAGACGGCCTTTGTTTTCATAACCAGCTTACCGCAGCAATTCATCCGTCACACACTGCAAAAACTCCACACGCTCGGCTTTCACTTCACCGGCTTCGGCAGCGGCCTTCACGGCGCAGTTGGGTTCGGCGCGGTGGGTGCAGTTGTGGAAGCGACATTGGCCGGCCAAGTGGCGCAAATCGGGGAAATAGTGCAGCAAATCAGCCGCTTCCAAATGGTGCAAACCGAATTCCTGCAAACCGGGCGAATCGATGAGCTGGGTTTCCTCATTTAAATCATACAATTGCGCGTGGGTAGTGGTGTGTTTGCCGGAATCGAGCGCGGTGGAAATGTCGCCGGTGCGCGCGGCTTGGTTGCCCAACAGCGCATTGGTGAGCGTCGATTTGCCCATGCCGCTTTGCCCCAAAAAGATATTGGTGTGGCCTTGCAGAACCGGCTTTAAGGTTTCTGCCCCTTCCAGCGCGCGCGTTTCCAGTACGCGGTAGCCTAAGGTCTCGTAAAAGGCGAGTTTGTCGCGCCATTGGGCGGTTTCGGACAAATCGGCCTTGTTCAATACAATCACCGCTTCAATCTCCGCCGCTTCCGCCGCCAATAAAGCGCGCTGCAACAGGGCTTCGCTCGGGCTGGGCACGGCAGCGGTGACAATCAGCAATTGGCTGACATTGGCTGCAATCAGCTTGGTTTTCCACGCATCTTGGCGGTAAAGCAGGCTTTGGCGCGGCAGAAAATCTTCAATCACCACTTGCTCGGCGTTAATCGGGCTGATTTTAACTTGGTCGCCACAGGCAAAATCGACGCGCTTTTTGCGCGTGGTGGCATCAAAGGTTTGCCCGTCGGGCGTGCGTACAATGTAACGGCGGCCGTAGCTGGTGATGATTTGGGCGGTGTGGCTCATGTCTGGCTTTGGTTGGAAAAAAGCTTATTTTACAGGAATATGCGGCAGGCCGTCTGAAAACTTGGCGTTCAGACGGCCTGATGATTTGAGGTGATTTAGGGTTTAACGTTTTAAGTTCCGTAAATAAAAGTAATCAAACAAACTTTGTCAACATTGTGAAAAGAAATGTATTTATCTTTTATTTTCAATTAATTAAAACCAAAAATAATTGTTTTAAAACAAATGACAGCGCTAAGCGTTTGTTAATGTAATTGTATGTAATTGCAGCTTGCCGTGTCGAATGTTAACTTAAAGCCATCAGGTCGATACCGACACACCGCTTTTCAACTTCGACCTAATCCCTTGATGTTGAATGAATAACTTTCTTTCACATCAGCCCTACGCAGTTTGCCGGACACTTTGCCGGAAACGTCTCCCACCCATCCGACCGAAAGGATCATGCGATGAATCTGAATACCATTAAAACCATCCAATCCAAACAATCTTACCCGAGCGTGACGATTACCCTGCCAACTTACCGCACCTCGCCCGACAATGAAAAAGACATTATTCGTTTGAAAAACTTGGTATCGGAAGCGGTAACTCGTCTGCAAGAAGAATTCGGCAAACGTGAAACAGCACACATCGTCGATGAAATCAACCGCTTGGCCGAATCGGTGGACAACCAATACAATCTCGACGGCTTGGTGATTTTTGCCAGCACAGAATATGCCGAATTGTTCCGCCTGCCTTTCCGTGTGCCAGAGCGCGTGACCATCGCTGATAATTTCCTGACCCGCGATTTGGTGTTTGCCATGAACCGCAGCCCGCTGTATTTGTTAACTGTTTTGAGCGAACACAGCACACGCTTGTTTGTCGGCCGCAAAGAACATTTGAATGAAGTACATGATTTCGGATTCCCGTTCAGCGTGGAAAACGAAGTTGCCGAAGCCAACCCGAGCCAAGACATCAGCCATGTGCGCGATCAAATCGTCACCGATAAAATGCGCGAAGTCGGCCAAGCTTTGTTGGAAGCTAGAAAGCAATTGTCTGCCCCGATTGTGGTGGTGGGCGTTGACCGCAACATCGGCCACTTTAACGACGGCTCAGGCATCAGCGAAGACGTGATGCTGTCTATCCACAGCGGCCACAACAGCGACAACCCGCACGAACTGGGCAAAGCCCTTTGGCCGGAAATCAAAGAAGCATTGACAGCCGAACGCGCCAAAGTGTTCGATGAATTGAACAATGCTAAGGGCAACAAACTGTTTGTCGGCGGCCTGAACGAAGTATGGCAGGCGGTGACAGACGGCCGTGCTGAATTGCTGGTGGTGGAAGAAGATTTGCACATTCCGGCTCAAGTCAGCGAAGACGGTCGCAAGCTTACTGAAATCAACATCGAAGATGCCAAAGGCGAGAGCGCTTATGAAGACATTGTCGATGAAATGATTGAAAAAGTATTGGCAGCTGGTGGCCGTGTGCGCTTTGTCGATAGTGAAGCCTTAGGCGAACATGCCGACCGTGGTTTGGCCGTGGTGACGCGATACTAACTTCAATCATGATTGATTAAAAAGGCCGTCTGAAAACTTGGTTTTCAGACGGCCTTGATGATGTTTCAAGCTTAAATGCGGTTTGCCAATTCTTCCGCTTTACCCACATACAGCGCAGGGGTCAAAGCCAGCAATTGCGCTTTGGCATCGGCAGGAATCTCCAGCGATTCGACAAACACTTTCAACACTTCCGGCGTGATGCCGTCTTTGCCACGGGTCAGGTCCTTCAGTTTTTCATATGGATTGGCGACACCATAGCGGCGCATCACGGTTTGAATCGGCTCGGCCAAGAGTTCCCAAGTGGCATCCAAATCGGCGGCCAAGGCAACTGGATTAACTTCGAGCTTGTTCAGGCCGCGCAAATGGGCAACCAAACCCAATACGGTATAACCCACGCCCACGCCCATGTTGCGCAACACGGTGCTGTCGGTCAGGTCGCGCTGCCAGCGGGAAACCGGCAGTTTTTCCGACAAAAAGCCCAATACGGCGTTGGCCATGCCAAGGTTGCCTTCGGAATTTTCAAAGTCGATCGGGTTCACTTTGTGCGGCATGGTCGAGCTGCCCACTTCGCCGGCTTTGACTTTTTGCTTGAAGTAGCCCAGTGAAATATAGCCCCATACGTCGCGATTGAAATCGATCAAAATGGTGTTCACGCGGCTGATGGCTTGGAAAAACTCGGCCATGTAGTCGTGCGGTTCGATTTGGATGGTGTATGGGTTGAAAGTCAGGCCGAGGCTGATTTCAACGAAATGACGGCAATGGGTTTCCCAATCCACATCAGGATAAGCGACCATGTGGGCATTGTAGTTGCCGACTGCGCCGTTGATTTTGCCCAAAAATTCTTGCGCTTGCAGATGCTTGGCTTGGCGTTGCAGACGGTACACCACGTTGGCGATTTCTTTGCCGACAGTGGTCGGGGTAGCCGGTTGGCCGTGGGTGCGACTCATCATCGGCACAGCCGCCAATTCGTGCGCCATTTCGGTGAGCTTGGCGATGATTTCGTCCAATTTCGGCAGCAACACGGCTTCGCGCGCTTCTTGCAGCATCAGGGCGTGTGACAGGTTGTTGATGTCTTCGCTGGTGCAGGCAAAGTGGATAAATTCGCTCGCCGCCGCCACTTCCGGCACACCGGAAAAACGCTCTTTCAGCCAGTATTCAATGGCTTTTACATCGTGGTTGGTGGTGGCTTCGATGGCTTTAACCGCCGCCGCATCGTCAAGCGAGAAACCGGCAATCACTTTGTCGATTTCGGCAATGGTGAAGTCGCTGAATGCAGCCACTTCGCTGATTTTCGGTTCAGCAGCCAAGGCTTTGAGCCACTCCAGCTCGACTTTGACACGGGCTTTCATCAGGCCGTATTCAGAAAAAATCGGGCGCAGGGCTTCAACGGATTTGGCGTAGCGGCCGTCTAACGGGGAAAGGGCGGCAATCGGGTTAATCATGATGGTTTCCTATGGGAACGGTGGATTTCGGATCAGGAAAAGCGGCAGCTTTAAACGCGATGAAGTCGGGTTCAGACGGCTGCCGACGAAATTGGTGAGAATTATACGCGAATTTTGCGTAAAAATCCTGATAATAGGGTAACTTAATGTGTTTGCTTCGGTTGATTTGACTGTGGTTTTGAGATGAATAAAGGCCGTCTGAACATTCAGACGGCCTGAGATTTTGGTTAATCATGATCCAACACCAGCGCCTTTACCCATGCCAACACTTCGCGAATGCGTTTGCGCCACATCACCGCCGCCGAATCACCGCAATTGCGTCCAGCGAAGGTTTGCAGATTTTTTTCCGGCCATTGGTGTCGTGCCAGCCACAAGCCACGTGGTAAATGGAAGCCGTCGCTGACGATAATGATGTCGTGATGATCTTTGAGAAGCAAGGTGCTGAATTTGATGTTTTGATAGGTGGTTTCGGATTGGTTTTCCAGCCACACGTTTTCAGACGGCACGCCAAGCTTCACCGCCATCTCGCGCATGGCTTCGGCTTGGTTGCTGCCATCGGCATCGGTGCCGCCACTCATCAGCAGATAATCGACTTTGCCCGCCCGATACAGCCACACACCCGCTTCGACACGGCTGCGCAAACACGGATTAGGCTTACCGCGACGGTGGACGATATTGCCCAACACCAGCGCCACATCGGCTTTGTGCGGCGGATGCTGCTCGGATTGGCGCACGGCATGTTGTTCGCTGCGGTACACGGCGTAGAGCGCGGCAAAGAAGATCAGACCGGCCAAAATCAGCAAATAAACAATCATTTTTAAGGTTTTCATGAAGAGGCCGTCTGAAACGTTTCAGACGGCCTACCTTTACATTATTAAGCCTTACACACCCTGTTTCAAACTGGCTTCGATAAAGCCGTCTAAATCGCCGTCCAATACGGCTTTGGTATTGCCGACTTCGTAGCCGGTGCGCAAGTCTTTAATGCGTGACGAATCCAGCACATACGATCGGATTTGGCTGCCCCAACCCACATCGGATTTGCCTTCTTCCAAGGCTTGTTTTTCTTCGTTGCGTTTGCGCATTTCCAAGTCATACAACTTGGCTTTCAACATATCCATCGCCGCGGCTTTGTTGGCATGTTGCGAACGGTCGTTTTGACATTGCACCACGATGCCGGTCGGTTCGTGGGTAATACGCACGGCGGAGTCGGTTTTGTTGATGTGCTGGCCGCCGGCACCGGATGCGCGGTAGGTGTCGATGCGCAAATCGGCAGGGTTGATTTCCACTTCGATGCTGTCGTCGATTTCAGGATAGACAAACACCGATGAAAACGAGGTGTGGCGTTTGTTGTTCGAGTCAAACGGCGAGTAGCGCACCAAGCGGTGCACGCCGGTTTCGGTGCGCAACAGGCCGTAGGCGTATTCGCCTTCCAAGCGGATGGTAGCGCGGTTGATGCCGGCGATTTCGCCCTCGTCTTCTTCCAAGATTTCCACTTTGAAGCCGCGGCGTTCGGCAAAACGCGAATACATGCGCAGCAACATGCCCGCCCAGTCTTCTGCTTCGGTACCGCCCGCACCGGCGGTGATGTCGATAAAGCAGTTGTTCGGGTCGGCCGGCTGGTTAAACATCCGCTTGAATTCGAGGTCGGCCATTTGTTTTTCCAAACCGGCCACGTCTTCCTGCACGGCGGCAAAACCTTCTTCGTCGTTTTCTTCAACCGTCATTTCAATCAGCATGCGGTTGTCGTCAATGCCGGTGGCGATGTTGTCCAGCGTCAACACGATGCCTTCGAGAATTTTGCGCTCTTTACCGATTTCTTGGGCTTTTTTCGGGTCGTTCCACAATTCGGGATCTTCCGACAAACCGATTACTTCTTCCAAGCGGTCTTTTTTGCCTTGGTAATCCATATACACGCGGATGTCGGCGCTGCGCTGTTCCAAATCGTCTAAGGTGTTGTTCAACTGATTAATAACTTCAGCTTCCATGATTTTCTTGTGCTTTCAAAATTTTAGGGGCGTATTGTACTGGATTTGCGTAGTTTTTTCTATATGACAAAACCAGGTAACAGGCCGTCTGAAACATGGTTTTTCAGACGGCCTCAAACCTCAATACTGATACGCCGACAATTTGCGTTTGATTTCCGGCAAAGCGGCGCGGGCGGCTTGTTCGCCCAATTGAATGGCACGTTTTTTCTGGTCAAAGCCGCCGATAGAGCCTAATTCCAACACTTGCGGTTTGATGACCACGCTGGCTTTGCCCAATTCGTTTTGCAGCGAGGTGGTGCTCATGATGTTGAGCGTTTGGTCGAGATACGAAAAGAAATCGCGGCTGACGTTTTTTACCGGTTTGGCGGAAATATCCACTGCAATCACAAAATTGGCGCCGCGGTTTTTGGCAGCGGTCACCGGCACGGGTTGCGACAAACCGCCGTCCACATAGCGTCGGCCGCCGATAACCACGGGCTGGAACACGTTCGGAATCGAAGCCGATGCGCGTACAGCCTGACCGGCATTGCCACGGCTGAACTCCACCGCTTTGCCGCTTTCAAAATCAGTCGCCACCGCAGCGAATTTGCGCGGGAAGCGTTCCATCGGTTTGCCGCCGACTTTTTGATTGATATAGGTTTGCAGTTTTTCGCCTTTGATAAAACCGCTGGTCGAGAGCGTTAAATCCACCAAATCGGTTTTGCCCAAGATTTCGGCTTCCAATTCCATGCGGTCGGGCGACATACCTGAAGCATACAGACTACCGACAATCGAACCTGCCGATGTGCCGCTCACCACATGCACGGGAATGCCGTTTTCCTGCAAGACTTTGATGATGCCGATGTGGGCAAAGCCTTTCGATGCACCACCGCCGAGTGCCAAACCGACAACGGCTTTGGGTTTGGCTTTGACAACCGGTTTCGGCGTGGCCACCGGTTGGTTTTTCGGCGAATCGGTGGTACAAGCAGCTAAAGCCAGCGCGCCGGCAGACAGCAACACATAACGGAATGCGGTAGGGAACAGGTTCATGATTTCAGACGGCCTTTTGATGAATAATCCAGTGGTAGCGGAAAATGAAATTATGGCACAATACGAAAATGCCGTCTGAAAATTTAGATTAATTTTCAGACGGCATTTTATTTGATGCCTGCAGACTTTAGCTTTGGTGCCATTCCACGTTTTCACTTAGGAAACCGCCGCTTTGGTGTGACCATAATTTGGCATACAAACCATTTTTGGCCAGCAATTCGGCGTGTGAGCCTTCTTCAATGATGCGGCCTTTGTCCAGCACAATCAGGCGGTCCATCGCGGCGATGGTGGATAAGCGGTGGGCAATGGCAATGACGGTTTTATTCTCCATCATTTTATCGAGGCTTTCCTGAATCGCCACTTCCACTTCCGAATCCAACGCGCTGGTGGCTTCGTCAAGCAACAGAATCGGCGCATCTTTCAGCATTACACGGGCGATGGCGATGCGTTGGCGTTGGCCGCCGGAAAGTTTCACACCGCGTTCGCCAACGTGGGCATCATAGCCGCGGCGGCCTTTGGAATCGGAAAGATTCGGAATGAAGTCGGCGGCTTCGGCACGCTCGGCTGCTTGGTACATTTCTTCATCGCTGGCTTCAGGGCGACCGTAGATGATGTTGTCGCGCACGGAACGGTGCAGCAGCGATGTGTCTTGCGTCACCAAGCCGATTTGTGCGCGCAGGCTTTCTTGGGTGACATCGTTCACATTCTGACCGTCAATCGAAATGCTGCCGCTTTGCGGTTCGTAAAAGCGCAACAGCAGATTGACGATGGTCGATTTGCCCGCGCCGCTGCGGCCGATTAAACCTACTTTTTCACCCGGCTTGATGGTCAGGTTAAAACCGTTCAACAATGGTTTGCCGGTTTCGTAAGAGAAATCAACATGCTCAAATTTAATCTGGCCATGATCGACTTTAAGCGGCAGCGCTTTGAGTTTGTCGAGAATGGTGTGCGGCTTGGTCAGGGTGGACATGCCGTCGTTGACGGTACCAATGTTTTCAAACAGGCGCGCCGATTCCCACATGATGTATTGCGACAAACCGTTCACACGCAAGGCCATGGCGGTCGCAGTTGCTACCGCACCCACGCCGACCGAACCTTGCTGCCACAACCAAATGCCCAAAGCGGCAGTGGAA
Source organism: Neisseria sp. CCUG17229 (assembly GCF_047839235.1). Lineage (NCBI taxonomy): Bacteria > Pseudomonadati > Pseudomonadota > Betaproteobacteria > Neisseriales > Neisseriaceae > Neisseria > Neisseria sp. CCUG17229. Next base: position 75,735 of record NZ_CP181247.1, on the reverse strand, counting down.
AGCGTTAGCGCGGTGTTCACGAAGAAGCTGCAGGTGTGCAGCAGTGTTGCCAAACGCATTTGCGCGTGTACCGTTACCATAAATTCCTGCATCGACTGCTTGGCATAGGCCGCTTCACGCGCGCCGTGGGAAAACAGTTTGACAGTAGTAATGTTGGAATAGGCATCGGTGATGCGGCCGGTCATCAGACTGCGGGCATCAGCTTGGGCAGCGGCAGTTTTACCCAACTTCGGAATCAAAAAGCGCATCACCAGCGAGAAGCCGATAATCCAACCGAGAAACGGCAGCAACAAGCGTGAATCGAGTGCCACCAAAATCACGCCGGAGGTGATGAAATACACCAGCACATACACCACCATATCGGCAATAGTCATCACCGCATCGCGCAAGGCCAGCGCAGTTTGCATCACCTTAGCTGAAACGCGTCCGGCAAATTCGTCTTGGTAAAAACCCAAGCTTTGATTGAGCATCAGGCGGTGGAAATTCCAGCGCAAACGCATCGGGAACACACCTTGCAGCGTTTGCAGACGCAGATTGGAGGCGAGAAATGTCCACACCATCGAAAACAGCATCATCGCCACCATACCGGCCAACGCCCAGCCTTTTTCGGCAAACAGCGTTTCGGGTGTGTATTGGCCGAGCCAATCGACGACTTTACCCATAAATTGGAACAGCAAGGCTTCCATCACGCCGATCACTGCCGTCGCCAATGCCAGCACCACAATCCATTTGCGCACGCCGTCGATGCTGCTCCAAATGAAGCGCCACAAGCCTTTTTCCGGTGTAGTGGGCGCATCGGCCGGATAGGGCTCGATACGTGCCTCAAACCATGAAAATATTTTATTAATCATCTTGTTATGTGTTTTTAAAATCAAATGTTTCAGAAAAAATGTCTGTGAAAACGATATGGGTAATTTTACGGGAAAAACAAGGTCAAGGCGAATTTAAACCGGAAGCAGCCCTGCCCTACATCCAGTGTAGCAGTCATGTTGGTGCAGCGAACAACAGCGGTTTTAGCGAAAATGAAAAGGTTAAAAGGCCGTCTGAAGAACGATGAACTGTCCCCCAATTCTTGGACAAATTAAAAATCTTTCTCAAACAGCCTGTTCAAGCTGGGTCCTGTAAGCCACAGGACTCAGCTTTTTTAAATTCAAACTAATACGTTCATAATTGTAGTAACGTATGTAATCATCTATCACTTTGGTCAACTCTGCCACCGATAACACACCTTCCTGATAGAAGCTTTCCACTTTTAATGTCCCGAAGAAACTCTCCATCGGTGCATTGTCCCAGCAATTCCCTTTGCGCGACATGCTCTGCACAATGCCTTTCTCCGCCAGCTTTTCCCGATAAGCCTGAGTTCGGTAAAGCACACCTTGGTCAGAATGCAGCAGCGGGGTCTGCCCTTTCAGACGGCCGAATGCCTTATCCAGCATCTGCATGACCATCTTGCTGTCCGGCTTTCTACTGAGCTCATAAGCCACAATCTCACGATTGAATACATCCAATATCGGCGATAAGTACAGTTTGCCGTCGGTGCATTTAAACTCGGTCACATCGGTCAACCATTTATCTCCCGCTTTATCAGCAGTGAATGCACGCTTAAGGATGTTTTTCGACGTCTCTCCTATAACTTGCGGACGATAGGATTTTTTGTTGCGCACTTTGGCTTTCAAACCCAATAATCCCATAATACGCTGCACTTTCTTTTTATTCCACGATAATACAGCTCCAATCCGCCGTTGGCCGTAGCGACCTTTGTGTTGGTGATAAACTTCACTCACCGCCGCTTTGGCTTCCATATCGGGATCGGATTTACCGATGTGGTAGTAGAAACTGCTTTTGGGTATGCCGGCACTGTGCAACAAGTATTTCAGCGGGTGCTTCGCCCTCAGCGTTTGAACGGTTTCGCAACTTTGGTGGCGTTCTTTTCGTTGAGGGCTTTCATGTGCTTTAGGTAGTCGATCTCCGCCCTCATGTAGCGTAACTCTTCAATCAGCTCTGCCTGAGTTTTTTCATGGTCGGGTTTGTCGACGATAAAGGGATTGTTGCGTTTGGTCTGCGTAGTCTTCATAAGCGTAGCCTGTGGGTGCTGAAGTGCGGCTATACCGCCTTGACGGTAGGCGGCAATCCAACGGCGCAGGTGGGTGCGTGAGACGTTGAAATGGTCTGCGGTACGCTGTTGGCTGTGCACTTGATGGTAATGGAGTACGGCTCGGTATTTGAAGTCTAGTGTATATTTGGACATAAGAAAACTGCACCTTTTTAAGTTGGGGGGAAGTGTCCAACTTTTGGGGTGCAGTTCAACGATTTTTAGACGGCCTGCCATTACTTCAGCAAATTCTTTAACGCCAATCGTACCCCTTCACCGACGTCGGTGCCTTTCAGAATGCCTTTCACCGCCGCTTTGGCTTCACGCTCGTTGTAGCCCAAGGCTAATAAAGTGCTGACAATATCGTCGGTTTCGTCTGTACTCGGGGTCGGGGCAAACAGGCCGTCTGAAATATTTTCCGACACCAATTTTCCGCGCAATTCCAACACCATGCGCTCGGCGGTTTTCTTGCCGATACCGGGTGCGGAAGACAGGCGTTTCACGTCTTCTTCGGCCACAGCTTGCGCCAGTTCGTCGGCATTCATGGCAGATAAAATGCCCAAGGCTGTTTTGGCACCAATACCGCTCACTTTCACCAATTGGCGGAAGGTCTCCCGCTCGGCCGCGGAGGCAAAGCCAAACAACAAATGCGCGTCTTCGCGCACCACTAATTGGGTATAAAGCTGCACGGTTTCATTCAATGCAGGCAGGTTGTAAAAGGTTTGCATCGACACGTCGACTTCATAGCCGACGCCGTTGACATCAATGACGATTTGCGGCGGCTGTTTTTCGATGAGTTTGCCGGTGAGTCTGCTGATCATAAAAGGCTCTGGGTTAGGTGGAAAAAGCCGTCTGAACATTGATCGTCATTTTAAATAAAAATAATATGGCGCTGCCCATGCCCTGATGTACTGGATGTACAAAGTGTTTGCTGTCGCCTTGTCTTACTTTCTATTTGAAACGGCTATAAGTTGATCAGATGGCATTCATATAAATAAAATTACCGGTATCAATTTTCTTCCAGCAATACCACAGTCAACTCCTGAGCAGGGTAACTTGCCAGTTGCTTGAGCAGCGGTTTGTTGACTTGGCGGATGTCCCGTAAAAGTTCACGCTCTATGTATTGAACCCGCTCGGTCAGTTTATCATGCAATAATCCGGCTTTTACGGCCAAATGCGTAGTCCATGCATTTGGCGACGTGGCAACGGTATCGGCTTTGCCTTGCTGTTGCAGGCTGACAATATATTGGGCGGTGTCGCTGTCGAAACCGGATACAACCAAACGCCGAGCCAACTCATGTTGGTATTGTAACGGATTGATTTCCTGACAACGGAATTGCCGGTTTAAACCTTCAAACTCGGCCAAAGTCATGTCGTAAATACTGAATGATAACATCGTCAGCCTCCATGAAAAACGGCCTGCAATGAGACAGGCCGTCTGAAAGAATTAAATTGCAGAACCTACACTGCTGTATGCCAAGCTGCGGATACGGGTTTCAGCTTCATCCGCACGCTCTTGTGCGGTAAACGGACCCATGCGCACCACATATTCATGGCTGCGTTTTTCAACCGCCATTTTCGGGCTGGTCAAAGAAGAAGCCAGCTGTTCGGTCGTGCGGTCGATGTAGGCTTGTGCATCACGCTCGGTACCGAAGGCTTTCAAATCCACATAGATTTCTTGTGCCGGTGACAAGGCAGCAATCGCGGCCGGCGCAGTGTTTTTCGGAGTAACGGCTTTAGGTGCGGCCGCTTGTTGGGTTTTCACGCCCGGCACAATCTGCTCGATTTTGACATGAGCCGTACCTTGGTTGATGAAACCGAGTTTTTGCGCGGCGGCTTTTGATACGTCAATCACGCGGTTGCCGTGGAACGGACCGCGGTCATTCACGCGCACGATCACGCTTTTGCCGTTGCGGGTGTTGGTCACTTTGGCGTAGCTCGGAATCGGCAGGGTGCGGTGTGCGGCGGTCATGGCATGCATATTGTAGCGCTCGCCGCTGGCGGTTTTACGGCCGTGGAATTTGCCGTCATACCAAGAAGCGTTGCCGCTTTGGCTGAACGACGATACTTTAGTCATCGGCTGGTAACGTTTGCCTGCTACTTTGTAGCTGCGGTTGGCAGAAGGATGCAGTTTCTCAGCACGTACGATGGTGTCTTGCTGAGTGACGATGATATCGTTGGCCTGCTTGGCCAACAACGCACCTTTGGCGGTTTGCGCTGATGCGTTACTGATAGAAAAAATGCCGATGGCAGCTGCCGTCAGCGTGGCAAATAAAGTGTGGGGGGTTAAGGTCAAAACAAAATCCATTCTTGAGTTAATCACGAAAAGTACATGATGTTGCAATATAAACACCGGCACTTCAATCACGACTTCTCAGACGGTATCGAGACCTTTGCACAACCCTGGCCATTTGATGCATTTCTTCGTGATGCACGCAAACTTAAGGGTTGTGTAAAGGTCTCGGCTGTTTACATACCGCCCTGATAATCGTTTTGCCGCCATGCTTCAAACAGCATCACAGCAACAGTGTTAGATAAATTCATGCTGCGACTATCCGGCAGCATAGGCAAGCGAAGCTTTTGCCCGGCTGGCAAGGTATCGAGAATTTCCGCCGGCAAACCGCGTGTTTCAGGACCGAACAAAAACACATCACCCGGCCGGAATTCGGCTTTATCGGGGCGGGTTTTGCCTTTGGTCGTCAACGCGAAAATACGGCGGCCTTCGAGCGCCTTCAAGCAGGCTTCGAAATCCTCATGTACCGTCAGTTTTGCAAACTCATGATAATCCAAACCCGCGCGCTTCATTTTGGTGGAATCGAGCGGAAATCCAAGTGGTTTGACTAAGTGTAATTCCGCGCCGGTATTGGCACACAATCGGATGATATTACCCGTATTCGGGGGGATTTCAGGTTGATACAAAACAATAGTAAACATATAAATCAGTCACTTAGCAGTCGAATAAGATGCCACAGCAACGTGGCGGTGTCAAAGTTTTTAGCTATCTTTTCAATTGCGAACGTACCAAACACCAGCAATAAACCGCGCTTGCGCCCGATGCTTTCAGCATTTTCGCCAATTCATTTAATGTTGCGCCGGTGGTCACTACATCATCGATTAACAATATCTTACAATGTTTAGACAAGGGCTTGTTTAGCTTGAAAATGTTGCGCACATTGCGCCGGCGATCGTCACTTTTGAGCGTGCTTTGGGGCGGTTTGTGGGCGCGTTCGATGGTTTGGCGCGGCAATACTTGCCAGCCATATTCGCGCGTCAAACTTTCGGCCAATTCTTCGCTTTGGTTAAAACCGCGATAAAGCCGTCTGGCCTTGCTCAACGGCATGGGCAACACGCAATCAATTTCGGCGGTATCCAGCCAATCGGGCGCATGGCGGCGCATTAAATCGGCCAACGGCCGCCGCATGCTCATGTCGCCCAAATACTTGAACTGATGCACCATGCCGCTGACCGGCGCTTCATAATACACCGAAGCCCACATCCGCTCAAATTTCGGCGGCTTTTTCTGGCATTGGCCGCACACCGCCCCACCGACAACCTGCCGGAAACATAAAGGGCAGCTGTTGGCCGCATCGGTGAAGTGTTCCGCCAAATCAGCCAAGCAGCCACCACACAGGCCGTCTGAAGCGGAATCGTGGCATAATACACAGCGATGGGCGCGCCACCACGAGCGTTGTTTCATTCTGCGCCAAAAAGAAAGAACATCCATGCCACACTCTGCGAAAAAAGTTTATCTGATTCACGGCTGGGCGGCCAACCGCCACGTTTTCGACGATTTCATACCGCGTTTGCCGCACGATTGGGAAGCACACGCGCTAAACCTGCCCGGCCACGGCGATGCACCTTTTGCCGATGATTTCGACATTGCCGCTATTGCCGACCATTACGCTGCACAAATCGATACACCGGCGCATATTCTCGGCTGGTCGCTCGGCGGCTTGGTCGCGCTTTATTTGGCTGCCCGCCACCCCGACAAAGTGAAATCGCTGTGTCTCACCGCCAGCTTTGCCAAATTCACCGCCGAAGCCGATTATCCCGAAGGCTTGAGCCATCCTGCTTTGGCGAAAATGGTCGGCGCGTTTCAGCAGGATTATGCCAAACATATTAAACAGTTTCTACAATTACAATTACTAAACACACAAAATGCCGACACCATTTTGCACAAAGTATTGCCCGATTTAATCCGACACGGCGCACCACAAGCATTGCAAGCCGCCTTGGATGCGGTTAACCGCGCCGATGCCCGACCGTTTTTAGCGAACATTCAGCAGCCTGTGTTGCTCGTTTACGGCCAAAAAGATGCCATCACCCCGCCGCGCATGGGCGAATACTTACACCGCCATCTGCCCGACAGCCGCCTGCATCTCATTGAAAAAGCTGCTCACGCGCCGTTTCTCAGCCATGCCGATGAGTTTGCCGATGTGTATCAACGCTTTATCGAGGCCGTCTGAAATGAATCAAGACCCACGCTGGCAAATCCACCGCCACCTTGCCCAACAAACCGACGAACGCTTGGCATTGGTGCGCCACATCCCGCAACACATCCTGCTGGTCGGCGCCGATGCCGACATCAGCCGCAGCCTACTGGCCGCACGTTACCCCAAAGCCGTCTTCAGCGAATACGACCCGCGCGCCGATTTTCTTCAGACGGCCGCAGCCGAGCGCAAAAGCGGTTTCTGGCAAAAGCTCACCGGCAAACAGATTGAGCAATATTGCCAACCTTTAAGCCAAGCTTTGCCCGAAGCCGCCGCCGATATGCTGTGGGCCAACCTCAGCCTACCCACCGCCACCGAAGCGCTGCCCGTCATCTTCCAAAACTGGGCAAACGCCTTGAAAACCGACGGTTTGCTGTTTTTCACCCACTTCGGCCGCGACACCTTAGCTGAGCTGATAGGCCGTCTGAACGCCGCCGGTATTGCCTGCGCCGCACCAATCTTTATGGATATGCACGACATCGGCGATATGCTCGCCGACAACGGCTTCTACGACCCCGTGATGGACACCGCCAAACTCGATTTGAGCTACCACCAAGCCGCCACCTTTTGGCAGGACATGGACACCTTAGGCATTTGGCAGGCACTACAATTCACCCATCCGCAAACCGCCAAAGATTGTGTGAACCGGATTTTTGCTGAAGAAGGCCGTCTGAACATCACGCTGGAAACAGTGTACGGCCACGCAGTGAAAAAACTGGCCTTGCCGCAGGGGGAAAGTTTGGTACAGTTTTATCCTAAGGGGTAGGTTGTTGATTGGTTTTGAATGATAAAAGGCCGTCTGAAACGATTTGTTTCAGACGGCCTTTCTCATTCAGAAGTAGTAGCAAAAACTATACCTTATAATATAGATTATTGAAACATAATTATTACGGCTATAAATTTATTGGGCTTTTAAACACTTAAGGCTTCATTTTTTGATATTTTCCCCGAGCCCAAAATTCAATAACACCATTGTCGCGCAAAATTTGTAGTTGTTGGCGGATTTTCTCTTTAATATGCTGATTTTCAGGAAATTGCCACGATAATATTTGTTCAAATGCATACATTTGCTGCAAATCGAATTGGTCAGGTAATTGATCGATACACTTCATAATGGCAAGTAGCCATCCTTTATTCTTACTTTGTTGCTGACGCATAAACAAATGAGATTGCCATTGTTGGCATACTTTTTCAGAATCGATCACTCGGGCTTGATCAATCAACAGAATTTTACCGCTTTCAGGTAATCTGCTGATGTCCATATCACACATTAGGTAGTTTGCGCGGCCTTTCAATGGTTTTGTACGCGGGACAATCATATCTACGCTTACAAAATGTTTGGGAACTAAAATAAGTTGCTGCACAGAATAATCAATTTTTTTATAGGCTAAGAACAAAAAATTCGGATTGTTTTGAGCCTATATACGATCAATCATGCTGTTATAGGCACCGTCGGGGATTTTATTACCCATCGAAAGACCGTTTTTGCTCTTCAATTCAAATTGTTCATTACACTCCGAACAAAAAAAGTCACCCACTTTTGTGTTGTTAGGAAACGGTTGTATAGGATGCTTGCCACAATTCGGACAATAACCGTTATGTGCCAGCCAGTCTTCTGACAACCGCCTAATAATTTGACTTGAGCTATGATAACCTGCGATTAAATCTGTATTAAACCGTAAATTCATTATGATGTTTTTTCTTTTTAAAATTTGAAAGTTTAATAAGTTAACTAAATAGATGCCTGTAAATCTTAACTTTTCAGACGGCCTTTCTTCGACCCAACAGCTACCCAATCCGCTTAAACGGCGGCAAACAAGCCAAAAGCTGCTGGCCGTATCGTTGGGTTTTCACGCGGTTGTCGAGAATGGTGACGCGGCCGTAGTCTTGTTCGGTGCGGATCAGGCGGCCGACAGCTTGGACGAGTTTAATGCTGGCTTCGGGCACGGTGATTTCGATAAAGGGGTTGCCGCCGCGCTGTTCGATCCAGCGGTTTTGGGTTTTCTCAATCGGGTTGTCGGGCATGGAAAACGGCAGTTTGGCGATGATGACCTGTACGCAGGCTTCACCGGGTAAATCAAGGCCTTCGGCAAAGCTGTCGAGGCCGAAGATGATGCTGGCTTTGCCTTCATTCAAGGCTTGGTAATGGCGTTGCAGCAGCACGGTTTTGGGCAATTCGCCCTGTATCAAGAGCAGGGGCAGGTATTCTTCGGGCAGGCGTAGGGCGACATCTTGCATTTGTTTTCGCGAGGAAAACAACACCAACGTGCCGATGGCTTGGTCGGCGGCAATCAGCTTGGGCAGCCATTCGACGATAGCGGCGGTGTGGGCATGGGGGTCTTTCGGGCTGGCGTAAATCGGCGGGATGTAAAGCTCGCCCTGTGCTTCAAAGTCAAACGGGCTTTGCAGCGCGAGGGTGGTTGTTTGCGGGAACCAAATCAGGCCGGTTTGGCGCAGCAGCAGGTTGAAATTGCCCAAAGATTGCAGGGTGGCCGAAGTCAACACGGCACCGGCGGCGCGGCGCCACAGGCTGTTGGCAAGGTGGCTGGCGCTGCTGATGGGGCTGGCGTTGAAAATGTAGTCGTTTTTGTCGTCTACGCGGCGGGTAATCCATTTGGCCAACGGCTCTTCTTTTTCTTTCGGCACGGTGGAAAACAAATCCCACACGGCACCGATTTGTTCGATGCGGGCGACAAACAGGCCGAATTCGCTGCTTAGGCGGTCGACCAATGCGCCGTCTTGCTCTTTGTCGCGGCGGCTGGCGGATAGGGCATCGTTAAGGCCGTAAACGTGTTTCAGCAGGCTGCGCGCGGCCACGCCGGTGTTGGACACCAACAATTCCAAATCTTCGGGGATTTTGCCGTCTTCCCACAGCCACATCGGTTCGCTGCTTTTGCGGCCGGTGTCGCTGTCGTATTCGCCGGCGTTGAGGCCGAGTTTGGGTTCTTCGGCAAGGTGGAATTGCCATTCGTGCAGGCTGTCGAGCAGCGACACGGCGGCTTCGTCGGCTAAGTTCGCCAGCTCGGTTTTGTTGGTGAGGGCGGCGATTTTATTGGTGATTTGCGGCAGTTTTTCCAAAGTCCACACGGCGGTGTTCCATGAATGCTCGGCGGCAAACTGGCTTAAGGCTTTTTTCGGCAGGTGATGCGCTTCGTCTATGCAGTAGAAACTGTTTTCCGGCGCAGGCAGAATCACGCCGCCCCCCATGCTGATGTCGGCCAGCAGTAAATCATGGTTGGCAACGACAACATCGACTGTTTCCAGCGTATCGCGTGCCAGATAAAACGGGCATTCGGCGCGGTTGGGGCAAGCTGCTTTCAGGCAGCCGTGGCGGTCGTTGGTGACTTTAAACCAAATCACATCATCGATTTTTTCCGGCCATGTATCGCGGTCGCCATTAAAGCGGCGCGCGCCGAATTCATCGGCCATTTCGCGCAAAAGCTGGATTTCTTCGGGCTTGGGTTTGCTGTCCCACAACACGGTTGGCGCTTCAAAACCAAGCAGGTTTTGCTGCGCATTGCCTTGGGTGAGTTGGTAGAGTTTGTAGGGGCAAAGATAGCGGCCTCGCCCTTTGGCCAAGGCAAAGCTGAGTTCCAAACCGCTTTTTTCCACTAAAAACGGCAAATCGCGCTCAACCAGCTGCTCTTGCAAGGCCACGGTCGCGCTCGACACAATCAGCCGCTTGCCGCGCGTTTGCGCCATGATGCCGCCGGCCAACAGGTAGGCCAGCGATTTGCCCACGCCGGTCGGCCCTTCAATCACGGCAATGCTCTCGCCTTCGCGCTGCGGTGCCTCGCCGCCCTCTTCACGCGTTTGCGTGCGCGAAAAGGCATTGGCAATGGCCGCAATCATCTCCCTCTGCGAGGCGCGCGGACGGAAATGCGGCAGGCTTTTGCTGATGTTTTGGTAGTGGTCGCGAATGGCGTTTTTTTCTAAATCGGTGAGCATGAGGCCGTCTGAAAAGGTTTGGAAAATAAGGTGTTATTTTAGCATTTTTGTGAGTCAAGGGTTGTGGATAAGTGATGAGACCGTCTGAAATCTATTATTTTCAGACGGCCTCTTTGATTGATTTAAAACTCACCCACAATCTCTAATATCGTTTCCCCATATTTCTCCAGCTTCTCTTCGTTTACCCCATGAATTTCCGCCAAATCTGCCATGGTTTGCGGTTGTTTCGCGGCAATGGCACGCAGGGTTACTTTGCTGAAAATTTGGTGTGGCTCGATGTCTTCAACGCGGGCAGTTTTATTGCACCATTCGAGCAATTCGCGCATAAGTTTGCGCATACTGACTGCTTCATCGTCCAGTGAATCAGCGAAGGGATAACAGGCCGATAAGATGTCGGTGGCGTAGCGGCCGATTCTGACTTCGCCCAAGCCGTGTATGCCTTGTAAGTCTAAATCGGTTTCCGGGGTGAGGCGGATCAGGTCAAGCAGGGTGTCGTCGCTTAAGATTTTGCTTAAGGCCACGCCTTCGGTTTGGGCTTGTTTGTCGCGCCATGCGGTGAGAGTTTGCCACATGATTTTATCGCGTTCACTGGTCAGGCCGTCTGAAATGTTTTCATTTGTGTTTTCAGACGGCGTGCCTTGCTCATTAACGGCTGCTTGGCAGACTTCCAAGATTTCCAAGCCGAAACTGTTGATTTTTGCTTCGCCCAAGCCGTAGATTTCGTGCAATTCGGTTAGATTTTGCGGCAGCTTTTCCACGACATCGCGCAACGTTTTGTCGCCACAGATAACATAAGCCGGCACTTCCGCCGCTTTGGCTTTTTCCATGCGCCATTTACGCAGCGCCTGCCAGATGCGTTCTTCGCGCTCGGTACGCAGCCATTCTTCTTTCGGTTTCTGCGTAGCGGCTTTGTCGCGTTTGAGCGGGCGTAACCATACTTCGGCTTCGCCTTTTAATACTTTGCGGGCATCGTCGGTGAGCTGTAAAGATTGAAATTGCTGGGTATTGACGGTGAGATAGCCCAAGCTGATGCACTGGCGGATCACACTGCGCCATTCTTTGTCAGTAAGGTTATCGCCGATGCCGAATGTGGATAATTGATCATGCTGATTGCGCTGAATCCATTCATCGCTTTTACCGCGCAACACGTTGGTAACGTATCCAGCCGCAAAGCTTTGGCCGACACGATACACGCAGCTTAATAGTTTTTGCACCAACACCGTACCATCAAAACGGGTCGGCGGATGCAGGCAGTTGTCGCAATGGCCACATGGTTGCGAAGTTTCACCGAAATGACGCAGCAGCAGTACGCGACGGCACTCAGTGGTCTCGCACACCGACAGCATGGCATCGAGCTTTTGCATTTCAACTTGCTTTTGCGCTTCGTCGCTGTTGCCTTCGGCAATGCGTTCACGCAATAACACCCAGTCATTCAAGCCGTAACACAACCAACTTGCGGCAGGCAGACCGTCCCGCCCCGCACGGCCGGATTCTTGGTAAAAATGCTCAATGCTTTGCGGCATATCGAGATGGGCGACAAAGCGCACATCGGGCTTATCAATTCCCATGCCGAAAGCCACCGTCGCCACCACAATCACATTGTCTTCGCGAGTAAAACGGCGTTGATTGGCTTCGCGCACGTCCATGCTTAATCCGGCATGATAAGGAATGGCTTCTAAACCGTTGTCGCACAAAAACTGCGCCACATCTTCGACTTTTTTGCGGCTTAGGCAATACACAATGCCGCTTTGGCCGCTCATTTGCTTGTGGATAAAATCAAGCAGCTGCTTTTTGCCGTTGTTTTTTTCGATGACTTGGTAATAGATATTCGGGCGGTCGAAGCTGGCGATGTATTCGGGCGATTGCTCGAGCTGAAGATAATGCTTGATATCGGCGCGTGTGGCGGCATCGGCGGTAGCGGTTAAGGCAATGCGTGGCACCTGTGGATAACGTTGCGCCAACATGCCCAGCTGCTGATATTCGGGTCGGAAATCATGCCCCCACTGGCTCACGCAATGGGCTTCATCAATGGCAAACAGGCTGATTTTTTGTTGATCGAGAAAACGCAAAAAGCGGTCGGTAACCAAGCGTTCGGGGGCAACATATAGCAGTTTCAGACGGCCTGCCGCCAATTTATCGGCAATTTCACGCGCTTCATCGCCGCTGGTGCTGCTGTTGACGCTGGCCGCTTCAATACCGGCAGCATGCAGGGCTGCGACTTGATCATTCATCAGTGCAATCAAAGGTGACACCACAATGGCCACACCTTCGCGCATCAAAGCCGGAATCTGGTAGCACAACGATTTTCCGCCGCCGGTGGGCATCAGCACCATCAGGCTTTCGCCTTGAGCCAAGGTATTAACCACCGCTTCCTGATTGCCACGAAATTCGGGATAACCGAATATTTCGTGCAAAATTTGTCGGGCTGTGGGCTGGCTCATGATGCGTCCGTTTGACTGAAAAGCTTTATTTTAACTGTTTTATCCGCCGTATGCATGGCTTCATTTATACTGCCTGAAGGTAAGGTTTGCAAAGCCAGTTTACTTCACCTTAATTCTTCACGCATAATAGCGCTGATTGATTTAAACATGAGGATAAACATGAATATGCAATGGTATCGCTTGGGTATGGCTGCTTCTTTGGCATTGATTTTGGCTGCCTGTGCGTCATCCGATGGTTCAAGCAGCGGCAATTGGCAAAATATCGGTACTACCTCTAACGGCAACATTAAAGTGACGGTGGATAAAAGCAGCATCCAAAAAAATGGGCAGTTGGTGACATTCCGTGACCGTAAAGTGATTTCCAAACCCAGTGAAGAAAGATTCGTCAACACGCCGGCGTATAAAACAGCATTGGCCGATTGGGAAATACATTGCGGCAATAAAACCTACCGCCTGACGGCTTTACAATTGCTGAATGACCGCGGCCAAATAGTCACCAACCAACGCTACACCGCCACCAATTTGCGCCCGATGAGCGTGATGAGCGGCTCGATTACTGAAAAACAATATGAATTGGTGTGTGGTAAAAAACTTTAATCCACAAAATTATCCACAAATTAAAAAGCCGTCTGAAAACATCATGTTTTCAGACGGCTTTTTCATAATTAGCTGATTTTTAAAACTTATTAGCGCAAACGTTTACCCGTTTCACCATCAATAATTTGGCTGGGTGTTTTCTGACGACCGATTAAACCGCCGATAATCCACACTTTTCGACCAAATTGTCTTCTGACTTCGCGCTCGCTTTTACAGGCGCGTTTTCCGGCACGGTTACACGATGTAGAAACCAAAGCTGTATTCAAAGCGTGACATAATCGACGTGCAGCGGCATGATCGGGCACGCGCACAGCCAGTTTTTCCCTGCCTTTACCGCGCAATAATGGCAACACGCTTTTTTCAGACGGCAATAAAAACGTTTTCGCTGCCGGCCAAGTTTGCTGCAATAAAGCTCGCATGCTTTCAGACGGCCTTTTAATCAAAGGTTGCAACTGGTCTAAATCGCTGCCAATCACAATCATACCCTTATGCTGTGGCCTTTTTTTCAGATGAACCACCCGCTTCAATCCTTGCGGATGTTTCGGCAAACAACCCAAACCGTAACAAGATTCGGTCGGATACGCCACCACACCACCTGATTTCAAATGGGCACTGAGCTTTCTTTGTTGGCTGGCAGATAAGATTCGGGGAAACGGTTTCATGATCTTTTCTAAATAATTAAGGCCGTCTGAGTGATCAGACGGCCTGAGACCTTTGCAAAACCCCTATCTTTGGCACATTTCTTCATTGTACGCTGCTCGAAAGCTTACCTATCTTGATGATATGTCTTCACTTTCTCCTCGCTACAACTTTGAACTGTGCTCAAATCTAGGATTTTGCAAAGGTCTCCGCCTTTATAAAATACAGATTAGCGGTTAATTGCTTTATCCGCAATGTCTTTGCGGTATTGCATGCCGTTGAAGCTGACTTTTTCCAAAGCTGCATAAGCCTTGGCTTTGGCTGCCACCACATCGTCACCCAAACCAACCACACACAATACACGGCCGCCATTGGTCACAACTTGGTTTTGTTGGTTCATAGATGTACCGGCATGGAACACTTTACCAATTTGGTTGGCTTCGTCCAAACCGGAAATCACATCACCTTTTTTCGGCGTTTCCGGATAGTTTTCTGCGGCCAAAACCACACCGACAGCGGTTTGCGGATTCCACTCGGCGCTGACTTCATTTAATTTACCGTCAATCGCCGCTTCAACCAAACCAACCAAATCAGTATCCAAGCGGCTCATAATCGGTTGCGTTTCCGGATCACCAAAACGGCAATTGAATTCGATGGTATAAGGCGCACCGTTTTCATCAATCATCAAGCCGGCATATAAAAAGCCGGTAAACGGATGGCCTTCAGACTGCATACCTTTTACGGTCGGCAAAATAATTTCATTCATGGCGCGCTCGTACACGGCTTGAGTGACCACCGGTGCCGGACTATATGCGCCCATACCGCCGGTATTTGGGCCTTGGTCGTTATCCAGCAATCGTTTGTGGTCTTGGCTGGTGGCCATTGGTAAAACGTTTTCACCATCCACCATCACGATAAAGCTGGCTTCTTCGCCTTGCAGGAAATCTTCAATCACCACGCGCGCGCCGGCATTGCCCATTTTGTTGCCGAGCAGCATATCATCAATGGCGGCATGCGCTTCATCTAAGGTGAGGGCGACAATTACGCCTTTACCGGCAGCCAAACCATCGGCTTTAATCACAATCGGCGCGCCTTTTTGATTAATGTAATCATGCGCGGCTTCCGCGTTTTCAAAGGTTTGGTATTGCGCGGTCGGAATGCCGTATTTAGCCATAAACGCTTTGGCAAAGTCTTTGGAGCTTTCCAATTGCGCCGAATATTGAGTAGGGCCGAAAATTTTCAGACCTTGTGCGCGAAAATCGTTTACCACACCTGCGGCCAATGGCGCTTCCGGACCTACTACAGTAAACGCAATGTTTTCTTTATTACAGAAATCAATCAAATCAGCATGCGCGGTTAAAGCGATATTTTGCAGCTTCGGTTCAATCGCCGTGCCTGCGTTACCGGGTGCCACAAATACGGTTTCTACGCGCTCGGATTGCGCCAACTTCCACGCCAATGCATGCTCGCGACCACCACTGCCAATAACCAGCAATTTCATGCTTTCTCCTTTAAAACATTGATTTCTGAATCAGATTAAAGCGAAATTATAGCCTATATTCACATACTTAAACAGCGTTAAATCACTATGGTTTTAAACTTAATTAAAACAAAATAGGCCGTCTGAAATAATTCAGACGGCAGGCTAAAATGCTTCTTCTTCTAAATTAACTTCAATTTGCCGCGTGTGCTGCCATGCAGCCACACATGCTTCGTAACTCGCCAACGGTAGGCGCACGGTTAATTTACAATCTAATTGCAAATCTTGTTCGACGATATAGCCCTGATGCTGCTTGACAATCCGAATTGCATCATTCAACACTGGATACTCACAACGAATCCAAACCGTTTTTTCGATGTTTTTTTCAATGATTTCGGCAATGGCTAAGGCTTCGGCGGTTGAATTTTTATAAGCCTGAATTAAGCCTGGTACGCCCAATAATGTGCCGCCAAAATAACGCACCACCACCACCAAAACATCAGTCAAGCCTGCTGAATCGATTTGACCAAGGATCGGCCGGCCTGCGCTGCCGGATGGTTCGCCATCATCATTGGCACGAAACTGCAAACCATCCACACCCAAGCGGTAAGCGTAACACCAATGCCGCGCTTTGTGATGCTCTTCACGCAAAGCGTCGACATATTGCTTAACCTGAGCCACGCTGTGTATCGGATACACATAGGCAATAAATCGGCTGCCTTTGTCTTTGAGCTCAGCCTGAACAGGTGCGACAATGGTGGAATAAGTGGTAACAGTCATGATTACTCTGGAAAAATTTCAGACGGCCTTTTCGTCAGGCCGTCTGGAAATGTTTCACGTGAAACGCTTTAGTTTTTTAATGCTTCAGTTAATTGCGGCACAACTTCAAATAAATCGCCGACAATACCGTAATCTGCTACATTGAAAATCGGCGCATCAGCATCTTTATTAATCGCCACAATCACTTTACTGTCTTGCATGCCGGCAACGTGTTGAATCGCACCAGATACACCAATCGCAATATACAGCTGAGGCGCAACCACTTTACCGGTTTGGCCGACTTGCAAATCATTCGGCGCATATTCGGCTTCAACTGCAGAGCGCGATGCACCAATCGCTGCACCCAATACATCTGCCAATGGGGTCAAAATTTGTTTGAAGTTTTCCGCGCTGCCCAATGCACGGCCACCGGCTACTACAACATTGGCTTGAGTCAAGTCAGGGCGGTCGGATTGCGCCAATTCGCGTTTCACAAAGCGGCTGATATTTTGCGCTTCAAACGCGGCAACATTCACCACTTCTGCATTACCACCGGTGACAGCCGCAGCTTCAAAAGCCGTGGCACGGAAAGTCAGCACCAATTTTTCAGACGGCGTTTGTACCATTTCAAAAGCATTACCGGCATAAATCGGACGCACAAAAGTTTGGTTATCCACAATCTCCGTCAAATCGGAAATTTGCGGCACATCCAAAACCGCAGCCACTCGCGGCAACAGGTTTTTACCGAATGCGGTGGCCGTTGCGACAACATAGCGGTAATCGGCAGCCAGTTTTACCACCAATGGCGTTAACTCTTCAGCCAAGCCTTCAGCATAATGCACGGCTTCGGCAACCAATACCTTAGCGACACCGGCTACTTGCTTGGTTTCTTCCACCACTACGGCAGCACTGTTGCCGGCCACCAACACATGAACTTCACCTAATTTTTCAGCCGCTTTAATCGCATGCAGGGTAGCAGGATTCAAATGCTGGTTGTTGTGTTCAGCAATCACTAATACGCTCATCGTTCCGCTCCCTTAAATCACTTTAGCTTCGTTTTTCAATTTCTCAACCAATTCGGCCACGCTGGCAACTTTCACCCCAGCTTGACGTGCTTTAGGCTCCAATACTTTCACCACATTGACGCGTGCGACAGTATCCACGCCTAAATCGGCCAAAGCGACTTTTTCCAGCGGCTTTTTCTTGGCCGCCATAATATTAGGTAATTTCACAAAGCGCGGCTCATTCAAACGCAAATCGGCGCTGATCACTGCAGGCAGGTTCAATGCAATCACTTCTTCGCCGCCATCAATTTCGCGGGTCACGATGACTTCGTTGTCGTTTAATTCTACTTTAGAGGCAAATGTTGCTTGCGGCGCATTCAACAAAGCAGCCAGCATTTGCGCGGTTTGATTAGCATCGTCATCAATCGCCTGCTTACCCAGCAACACAATTTGTGGGTTTTCTTTATCGGCAACGGTTTTCAATAATTTGGCCACAGCCAAAGGCTCGAGCTTGACATCGGCTTCGATGTGAATTGCGCGGTCTGCACCCATTGCCAAGGCTGTGCGCAAGGTATCTTCGCATTTTTTTTCACCGATAGACACAGTCACAATCTCGCTGACCTTACCGGCTTCTTTCAAGCGCACGGCTTCTTCTACGGCAATTTCATCAAACGGGTTCATCGACATTTTCACGTTACCGATATCCACATCCGAGCCATCCGCCTTCACACGGACTTTCACGTTGTAATCGACCACGCGTTTTACTGCGACCAATGCTTTCATTCCATACTCCTAAACAGGAATTTCAAAAATAATTTCAATTCGGCCGATTCAATCATCGGCTTAGTGATTTGATGGTATTGCGCTTCAGACGGCCTGATGATTATTTTTAGCAGCTACGCATTCCATCAACACATTATAAACTTCTTCTACTGCAGGGATTTGCGCCACATTACCCAAATTCTGCGCCCACGGCGACACTTGCACACCGGTTTTCAACGGATCGGTATCGGTATAAATGCCGACTACCGGCTTATCCAAGGCATTGGCCAAGTGCAGCAACCCAGTATCCACACCTATCACGCCAACAGACTTATCCAATAAATCCGCTGCCTGCAATAAATTCATTTTATCGTACACAATGGCAAACGACAGATCAGCGGCGATGTGTTCAGCACGTGCTTTCTCGGTGGCATTACCCCAAGGCAGATACACCTTGGCATTTTGCTCGGCATGCAATTTCTGCAATAAGGCCATCCAGTTTTCAGACGGCCATAATTTGCTATCGCGACTGGTGGCATGCAGCGCCACATAATAAGGCGTTTCTAAATTATTCAGACGGCCTGCTTCAGGCACTTCTAACCCAAAAGATTGCTGCGCCGGCATGGTATAACCGAATACTTGCGCAAACAATGCGCGATTGCGCCATACCGCATTTTTACCTTTTTCTACAGCAAACTTCTGCTGATAAAAATGTGCCGCCCAGCTTTCACGCGCACTGTGTTGATCCAAGCCATAAATCGGCGCTTTCGCCATTTTGGCAAATAAAGCACTTTTCATCAGCCCTTGGCTATCCAGCACAAAATCAAATTGCTCTTGTTGCAAAGCCGTTTTCAGACGGCCTATTTCACGCCATGTTTCTGCTTGAGTCAGGTTTTTCCGCCACTGCCGCCACTTCATGGTATGCACTTTTTTAACAAACGGGTGCAAGCGGGTAATATCGGCGAAACCGGCTTCACTCAACCAATGCAATTCCACATCCGGACGCTGTTGCGCCAAATCTTGTACAGCAGGCAAGGTGTGAATCAAATCGCCCATACTGGACAAACGGACAAGCAGAATTTTCATAAGCGGTAATGTTTCACGTGAAACAATGATAACTATTTGATTTTAAATAAATATTTATTACTTAGCCAAATCGCTACTATATCAAAACGCGTGAAACACTGTTTGACATGCAGTTTATCAGCAAAATAAGCTTGAGTATTATATCAAACCCATGCCCAATTTGGGGCTTATTGCTGTGATATGATACGGTTTTTCTCTCCTTGCCGACCATGTCTTACACCATCGAAACCATTGCCCGCGTGCATTCTCCCTACAAACAAAAATTCGGCGTGGCGCGTCAGCCAGGCTTGGTGCCGGCAGCGGAAGTATGCATTGAGTTAAACCCTGAATTCAATGCCGACAGCGTGCGCGGTTTGGAAGATTTCGGTTATATCTGGGTCAGCTTTATTTTTCATGGTGTGTTGGGCGAAGGTTGGTCGCCGTTGGTACGGCCACCACGTTTAGGCGGCAAACAGAAAATGGGCGTATTTGCCACACGCAGCCCACACCGCCCCAATCATCTCGGTTTGTCGCTACTCAAACTCGAACGCATTGAAACCGACAAAACCGTGAAACTCTATTGCAGCGGCGCGGATTTGCTCGACGGCACACCGGTCATCGACATCAAACCCTATATCCCATTTGTCGAAGCCAAGCCTGATGCCGCCAGCGGCTTTGTTACCGGCAAACCGCAAGAGTTGGCTGTCGTGTGGCAAGATGAAGCGCTGCAAACCGCTTTATCCACTAAAGAGTGTGATGTGATTGCGCAAAGCATTGCCCAAGACCCGCGCCCGGCCTATCAAAACATTCCCGAGCGTGTTTATGTGATGAACATTTTGGATTACGAAGTGAAATTTCAAATTCAAGCGCAAACCGCCACCATTATTAATGTGGCCTTGCATCAAGCATAAATATGGCGATAAACAAAAAATGCCGTCTGAAAAATTATTTTTCAGACGGCATTTTTACATTTAAATCAATTAGATTTTAGCGGCAAAGTATGCCAAAGTGCGCACCAATTGGCAGGTGTAAGACATTTCATTGTCGTACCAAGCCACGGTTTTCACCAATTGTTTGTCACCAACGGTCATCACGCGGGTTTGGGTGGCATCAAACAATGAACCGAACTCAATGCCCACCACATCAGAAGACACGATTTCGTCTTCGGTGTAGCCGTAAGATTCATTCGCAGCAGCTTTCATCGCAGCGTTGATTTCTTCTTTGGTCACTTGGCGTTCTAACACGGTGATCAATTCAGTCAACGAGCCGGTCGCCACCGGTACGCGTTGGGCAGAACCGTCCAATTTGCCGTTCAATTCCGGAATCACCAAGCCGATGGCTTTGGCTGCACCGGTGCTGTTTGGCACAATGTTGATGGCAGCAGCACGGGCACGGCGTTTGTCGCCTTTGCGGTGCGGTGCGTCCAAGGTGTTTTGGTCGCCGGTGTACGCGTGGATGGTGGTCATCAAACCTTCTACCACACCGAATTCTTTTTGCAACACAGCTGCCATAGGCGCCAAGCAGTTGGTGGTGCATGAAGCAGCAGAAATCACGGTTTCACTGCCGTCTAATACAGATTCGTTCACACCGAATACCACGGTTTTCACATCGTTGCCGCCTGGTGCAGAAATCACCACTTTACGTGCGCCGGCACGGATGTGTGCTTGGCATTTTTCATTGCTGGTGAAGAAACCGGTACATTCCAATACCACATCTACACCCAATTCACCCCAAGGTAATTCTTCAGGATTCGGGTTGGCAAATACTTTGATTTCTTTGCCGTTAACCACGATTGCATCGTCTTTCAATTCGGCAGTACCTTGGAAACGGCCTTGGGTGCTGTCGTATTTAAACAGGTGCAACAACATATCGGCAGGGGTCAAGTCGTTCACCGCGACAACTTCAATACCTTCGGCTTTTACAATTTGACGTAACGCCAAGCGGCCAATACGGCCGAAACCATTAATCGCAACTTTAATGCTCATGTGTGTACTCCTACATAAAAAGGGGAAAATTTTCGATGGCTTGATTGTATCGTGAAATAAAACTACTACCTACGATTACATTCCACTACTTTAAAAATGTTTGATTTAAATAAATAAACAGTCAAATAAGGCCGTCTGAAAGAAACCTTGTTGGTAAAACAAAACATAAAAGAGGATACACCACTACAATTCAAAATTTATTAAAATAAAAAGATGATTTTGATGATGGCTTAATTGTAGTGTGGATAAGTAAACAAATCAATGTGAAAACAAAATGATAGATTATCTATTATGCTGGGTTTAACCTTCGCTGAAACGGCATCACAAAATGGGATAAACCATCTACTTCTTTTTTAATCTGTGGATAAGTGCATCTTTTTCCACCGATTACCCACTATTTTTTCAGACGGCCTATTGCGTTTTAATGAAATCATAAGTAAATACTATTAAAAATGATGGCTGATTGATTCATTTTTATCGTATTATCAAATTATTCATTATTGGAGAGCCATTATGTTACAAAGAACGCTTGCCAAATCCATCAGCGTCACCGGCGTCGGCCTGCATTCGGGCGAACGCGTTGCGCTGACCCTGCATCCTGCACCGGAAAACAGCGGCATTTCCTTTCGTCGCACCGATTTGAGCGGCGAGCAGGGCGAAATCATCAAACTCACGCCTTACCTAATCAACGATACCCGCCTGTCGTCCACCGTGGTGACCGAAAACGGCGTGCGCGTCGGCACCATCGAACACATTATGTCCGCCTTATCCGCCTACGGTGTGGATAACGCCTTAATCGAACTCAACGCACCCGAAATCCCGATTATGGACGGCTCCAGCCTGCCGTTTATTTATCTGTTGCAGGATGCTGGTATTGTGGATCAAAAAGCGCAAAAACGTTTCCTACGTATTTTGAAACCGGTAGAAGTGAAAGAAACCGGCAAATGGGTGCGTTTCACCCCTTACGACGGCTTTAAAGTGACGTTGACCATCGAATTCGACCATCCCGTGTTCAACCGCAGCGCGCCGACTTTTGAAATCGACTTCGCCGGCAAATCATATGTGGACGAAATTGCCCGCGCCCGCACCTTCGGCTTTATGCAGGAAGTCGAGCTCATGCGCGCCCACAACCTTGGCTTGGGCGGTAACCTGACCAACGCCATCGTGATTGACGATGTGGATATCTTGAATCCGGAAGGTTTACGCTACCCCGATGAATTCGTGCGCCACAAAATTCTCGATGCCATCGGCGATTTATACATCGTCGGCCACCCGATTATCGGCGCATTCGAAGGCTACAAATCCGGCCACGCCATTAACAACGCCTTACTGCGTGCGATTTTGGCCGATGAAAGCAATTATGAGTGGGTAGAATTCAGCCACGAAGACGATTTACCGGCTGCATTCCATGAATTGCCGAGCGCGGCTTAACGCTGAACACTTATCCACAAAAATGCCGTCTGAAACCTTTCAGACGGCATTTTTTTATTCAACGCAAGAGACCTTTGCAAAACCCCAGATTTGAGTACAGTTCGAAGTGATAGCAGCGCAGAAGGCGAAGACATATCATTAAGATAGGCAAGCTTTCGAGCAGCGCACAACGATGAAATGTGCCAAAGGTGGGGAGTTTGCAAAGGTCTCAGCAAAGGTTTGATCAATCCCCCATCACTTTTCCTTCTCGACGCGGATCGGCACCGCCCTGTAAACCGTCTTGACCGATCACAATGCCTTGCACACCCGAATTCAAATCACGCACCTGCACTTTATAGTCCAGTTGTTCCAATTGCGGTGCATACTCAGTGGCGGCGGTGTTTTGCTCGATTTCATAGCTGCTGCCGCGGTTGAGCATGTTTGGCAGGGAAATGGCCGTCTGAATATCCATGCCCCAGTCGATGTGCGCGACTAAGGTTTTGGCCACATAACCGATAATGCGGCTGCCGCCCGGTGAGCCGACAGCCATATAAGGCTTGCCGTTTTTCATCACGATGGTCGGTGCCATGGAAGAGCGCGGGCGTTTGCCGCCGGCTACGCTGTTGGCCACTACTTTGCCTTCGGCATTGGCCGGATTAAAGGCGAAGTCGGTCAATTCGTTGTTCAACAAATAGCCGTTGGCCATCAGGGTAGAGCCAAACGCGTTTTCAATCGAAGTGGTCATGGAAACCACGTTGCCTTCTTTATCCACAACCACGATGTGGCTGGTCGAAGGCAGCTCCACCGGTTTGCCGGCGGCAAATTGGTTGCTCAATTTACCGGCGTTGATTTGCGGCAGGGCTTTGTCGGTGGCGCGGATTTCTTGTGCGCGGCTATTCAAATAAGATTGACTGATTAAGGCTTTGGTCGGCACGGTTACGAAATCAGGATCAGCCACATAGTAATCGCGGTCGGCAAAGGCCACGCGTGAGGCGTCGCCAATCCAGCGCCAGCTGTGGATATTTTCTGCGCCCAATTTTTTCATGTCTTGCGTTTGCAAAATGCCCAAAATCTGACTCAAGGCAATGCCGCCCGAGCTTGGCGCACCCATGCCGCACACTTCGTATTCACGATAAGGCGAACACACCGGCGTGCGCTCAATCACGCGGTAGTTTTTGAAATCGGTCAGCGTGATTTTGCCCGGATTGTCCGCCGCGCCAGTGATGGTGTTCACCATATTCTGCGCGGGTTTGCCATGATAAAACGGCGCGCTGCCCTCTTTGGACAACAGTTTTACCGATTGGGCAAATTTAGGGTTTTTCAACATCGTACCTGCGGCCAATGGTGCGCCGTTAGGCAGGAAATAGGCAGCAGTCTGTGGATAACGTTGCAGCGATTCTTTGTTTTGCTCGATGGATTGCGACATGCGTGGCGACACGGCAAAACCTTGCTCGGCCAGCTGAATCGGCTTGTCAAACAGGCTTTGCCACGGCAATTTGCCATAACGCTTGTGGGTATCTTCCAAAAGTTTCGGAATACCCGGCACACCAACCGAACGGCCGCCGACCACGGCTTTCATAAAGGCCAGCGGTTTGCCGTTTTCATCTAAAAATAATTCCGGTGTGGCTGATTTCGGTGCGGTTTCGCGCGCGTCAAACGTGGTGAGCTTTTTGGCTTTATTGTCCCAATACACCAAAAACGCGCCGCCGCCCAAGCCGGAAGATTGCGGCTCAGTCAGGCTCAAAGTGGTTTGCATGGCAATCATCGCATCAATCGCGCTGCCGCCGCGTTTCAAAATTTCATAACCAGCTTCGGTGGCCAGTGGATTGGCAGAAGCAGCCATAAATTCTTTGGCGTGCACCAATTTCTGTTCGGTCAAACCCGTGCCTTGTTCCGGCGCGTGGCTGTCGGCGGAAACCGCGGCCGGTTTCGGCGCGGAAGATTGTGCACAAGCGGCCAGCACCAAAGTGGCCAGAATGCTTAGTGTCCAAGTCGATTTCATTTGATACTCCTCTTTTCTCATGTTTCAGACGGCCTGAATAAGCTTAAGTTGAATGTATAACTTTAAACAGACCGACTATAGCCCAAAGCGTTCGCATTTTCCAAGAATAAGTTGGCATAAGCTTGTCGGTAAGCCGATATTTATACACAGGCCGTCTGAAATTTTTTAAATTATCCACATTGATAAACAATCCACAAGCCGCTTTATCCTTGCAGTTTCTTTTTAGATAAGTTTTTGAAAAATAATCGGGATAAAAGTTATACACAAGAAAATTGCCTGCTCATAATCATAATCTTTTTATATTTTAAATTTTAGTATTATTCTGTTTACGGCTTTTCAAGCCAAATAAAAACCTTAAGCTAACTTTTCAAAAAATTAAAAAGTTAAGGATTGTTAAAACACTGTAAATCGGGTAGAGTAATGCCCGATAAATTAACAATAACGGAGCTTCCTTCAATGAAAGGCGACATCGGTGTCATTGGTTTGGCCGTCATGGGTCAAAACCTAATTTTGAACATGAACGACCACGGTTTTAAAGTAGTGGCGTTTAACCGTACCACCAGTAAAGTAGACGATTTTTTAAATGGTGCCGCCAAAGGCACCAATATTATTGGCGCATATTCGCTGCAAGACTTGGTTGATAAATTAGAAAAACCACGCAAAATCATGATGATGGTGCGTGCAGGTGCCGTGGTCGATGATTTTATCGAACAATTGGTGCCTTTATTGGACCAAGGCGACATCATCATTGACGGCGGCAATGCCAATTATCCTGACTCTACCCGCCGCACACACGAGCTGGCTGCTAAAGGCATCCGCTTTATCGGCGCCGGTGTATCGGGCGGTGAAGAAGGCGCGCGCAACGGCCCTTCAATTATGCCGGGCGGCGACGAAAGTGCATGGCCGGAAGTGAAACCGATTTTCCAAGCCATCGCCGCGAAAACGCCTGAAGGCGAGCCTTGCTGCGATTGGGTTGGTCGTGATGGTGCCGGCCATTTTGTCAAAATGGTGCACAACGGCATTGAATACGGCGATATGCAGCTGATTTGCGAAGCCTACCAATTCATGAAAGACGGCTTGGGTTTGTCTTACGATGAAATGCACGACATTTTTAACGCGTGGAACCAAACCGAGTTGGATTCCTATCTGGTTGAAATCACAGCCGATATTTTGGGCTACAAAGACGAAAACGGTGAACCGCTGGTTGAAAAAATTCTCGATACCGCCGGTCAAAAAGGCACCGGCAAATGGACTGGCATTAACGCCTTGGATTTGGGCATTCCGTTGACGCTGATTTCCGAAGCAGTGTTCGCCCGTTGCGTATCGGCATTCAAAGAACAACGCGTACAAACCGGCAAGCTGTTCGGCAAAACCATCACCCCAATCAGCGGCGACAAAGCCGAGTGGGTGGATGCTTTGCGCCAAGCGCTGTTGGCGTCAAAAATCATTTCTTACGCCCAAGGCTTTATGTTGATTCGCGAAGCCAGCGAAACCAACAACTGGGCGTTGAATTACGGCAACACCGCTTTGCTGTGGCGTGAAGGCTGCATTATCCGCAGCGCTTTCTTGGGCAACATCCGCGATGCTTACGAAGCCAATCCGGATTTGGTGTTCTTGGGTACCGATCCGTATTTCAAAGGCGTATTAGAAAGCTGCTTGCCGGCATGGCGCAAAGTGGTGGCCAAAGCGATTGAAAGCGGCATTGCTATGCCGTGTATGGCGTCGGCGATTACCTTCTTGGACGGTTACACCACCGAACGTTTACCGGCCAATCTGCTGCAGGCACAACGCGATTACTTCGGCGCACACACTTACGAGCGAACCGACCGTCCGCGTGGTGAATTTTTCCACACCAACTGGACTGGTACCGGCGGCGACACTGCGTCAACCACTTACGATATTTAATCAATTGTGGATAACTGATTTACCTAAATCTGCTTTAATGGCTGATTGATTCAAGGCCGTCTGAAATCGGAAAGTATTTCAGACGGCCTTGATTTTATTCGTGATAAGTTTTTCCACATTGAATATCAAAGTCAATAGATAAAGTTATGATTCTATCTTTTTGAATTAGCAATAAAAAATAAAATGCCGTCTGAACCTTTCAGACGGCATTTTAATATTGTTCACAAAATTATCCACAAGTTTTCAAGAAGTATTTTGGCATGGATACACCTTGATTCATCGAAACCTTATGAAATGAAGGCTACTCGATTGTGGATTGTTTGTTGAACCTTACACCAAATTCTGCGGCTGGCCTTTGACAAACTTATCCACATTATCCAGCAAAATATCAAACAAACGGTTGATGGCTTCGTGGCTTGCCCAAGCCATGTGTGGCGTAATAATCAAGTTTGGCAAACGGGCTTTGAGCAACGGATTACCATTGCGCGGCGGCTCTTCGGTCAACACATCAAACCCTGCACCGCCGATCTGACCGTATTTCAGGGCAGCGACTAAGGCGGTTTCATCAACCAAACCGCCGCGGCCGCAGTTAATCAAAATCGCGCCGGGTTTCATTTGTTTCAATTCGTTCTCACCAATCATATTGGTGGTTTGCTCGGTCAGCGGGCAGTGCAGCGAAATCACATCGGCCGTCTGAATGGCTTCGTCAAACGAGACATAACCTTCACGCACCATTTCGGCATGTTTGTGTTCGCCGAAAACCACCTTCATATTGAAAGCTTCGGCATAGCGCGCCAAAGTTTGGCCGATGTTGCCGCGCCCAAAAATTGCCAATGTTTTGCCGTTTAAATCACGCATCGGCGCACCGTAATGGCAGAAAAACGGCGATTGTTCCCACAAGCCGGCGGCAACATCGCGTTGATAGGCAGGCAGGTTGCGGCTTAAGGCAATCATCAGCATAAAGGCGTGTTCCGCCACCGATTCATTGCCGTAAGCGCGCACATTCGCCACCGCCACACCGGCTTGTTTGGCTGCTTCGACATCGACATTGTTCACGCCGGTGGCCGCCACGGCAATCAGTTTAAGCTGTGGATTTTGTTGAATGGCTTCGGCGGAGACCACCACTTTATTGGTCATCACGATATCGGCGCCATTAATACGAGCTGGGGCTTCGTGCGGCTCGGTGGCATCGTAGCAAATCAATTCATGTGGAAAATCAAAGGTAATGTCGCGTTCCGGCAGCGTAGCGCGGTCGAGCATGACGATTTTTAGCGGCTTCATATAATTTTCCTTTATGAGAAATTTTATAACGATTGTTTTAAACTAAGATTAAATAAAAATATCCAACTGTACGCATGATTTGCGAATCGTTATTATTTGTCTTAATGATACGGGCCGGGTTTCAGACGGCCTTGGAGGACAATATTATGATTAAAACCATTACCTTTGCAATGCTTCATTTCGGCGTAGCCTTTAGCGTGGCCTATATTTTGACCGGCAGCATTGGCATTTCCAGCGCAGTGGCCTTGATTGAGCCGATGGTCAATACTGTGGTGTTTTATTTCCATGAAAAAGCATGGAACCGCTACGAGCGCAAAAAAACAAAAAAGCAGGAAATGCTGCTGCCACTGCATCAGTGTGTCGATGCGCAGAAAATGTGTTAAGCTAAACCTTCCCCTCTCCAACGCAAAGAAGGAAACAGCATGAGCTTGATTATTGAAGACATTGAAGTCGGCAGCGGCAAAGAAGTCGTTAAAGGCAAAGAAATCACCGTACATTACACCGGTTGGTTGGAAAACGGCACCAAATTCGATTCCAGCGTTGACCGCGGCCAGCCTTTGACCATTATTTTGGGTGTTGGCCAAGTGATTCAGGGCTGGGACGAAGGTTTCGGCGGCATGAAAGAAGGCGGCAAACGCAAATTAACCATCCCTGCAGAAATGGGTTATGGCACGCGCGGTGCCGGTGGCGTGATTCCGCCGAATGCGACTTTGATTTTTGAGGTGGAGCTGTTAAAAGTTCACGACTAAATATGTTGAGTTTCAAAAAAGCCGTTTGGATCGTTCCAAACGGCTTTTTTATATCTGCTATTTACCTCACAGCTTAACGGGAAGTTAAATGTTCTGCCAAGAGGTTTAAAGCAAAATTCACTGCTTGGCGGCGCACGCTTTCTCGGTCGCCTTCGAATAAAGCCGTGCATTCGATGTTTTTCACCGGCGTGGCTAAGCCGAACCAAACCGTGCCGACCGGTTTGTCTTTGCTGCCGCCGTTGGGGCCTGCGATACCGGAAATACTCAGTGCATAATCCGCCTGCGCCACCGCCTTTGCCCCACGCGCCATTTCATGTACCGTTTCGCGACTGACTGCGCCGTGTTGCAACAAGGTTTCGGGCATGACGCCCAAGGTATTTTGTTTGGCTTGGTTGCTGTAGGTGACAAAGCTTTGGTGAAACCACTGCGAGCTACCGGAAATACTGGTAAACGCGGCCGACAATAAACCGCCGGTGCAGGATTCCGCGCTGGTAACGGTTTGGCGGTGGTCAGACAAGTGTTGGGCGATGGTTTGAAGTGCCGTCATGAGGGTTCCTTTCAGGATAGATAGGGTGGAAAACGAACTAGGGCTAAGACTTCAGGCCGTCTGAAAAGATTGTACGCGGTTTTAAAAAACTAGGCCAAATAAAAACGGCCTATGTTATCCACAGGCCGTCTGAAACCATTTATTTTTTCGCTTTAAACCCGAGCAAATGCTGCGTGGTGGCAAGCCATGCGCCGAATACGCCCAGCGCAATCACAAAACCCAATACCAGCGCAATTTCGCTGCCGTTGAAGAAGCGCCAGCCGATATTCAGGCCGTAAGGTTTAAAAATCGAATCGACCATCGGGCGCACGGTATTAAGCAGCCATGCACACAAGCCCAAGCTCACGGTGGCGGAGAGTAAGCTCTGCCACACGGCTTGATACAGAAACGGGCGGCGGATAAACGAAGCCGGCGCCCCCAGCAGCTTGGTGATTTCGATTTCTTCTTTGCGGCTCAAGATTTGCAGGCGGATGGTGTTGTGTGCCACCAAAATAAACGCCATGCCTAAGGTAATCGCCAAAAACCACAAAATCTTGTGGATAAAATCATTGATTTGATACAGGGTATGCACCCATTCCGTATCCATGGTCGCCGATTCCACCATCGGCAGCTTCACCAAATCCTGATAAATCGCTTGCATTTGTGCCGGAGAAGCATTGGCATCGGGGATAACGATAAACACATCCGGTAGCGGATTTTCATCCAGCATCGACACCAAATTCTGATCCAGATTCGATTGCAATTCTTCCAAGCCGTCTTGTTTGCTGATGAAGCGCACCGTATCCAAACGCGTATCGCGTTGCAACAGATTCTGCACCGTATCCGTATCTGCTTTGGCCGCATCGGTTTCCATATACACGGTAATCTGTGGCGATTCGTTCAATTTGCCCAAAATGCTTTGGCCGCTTTGCACACCCAAATAGAGAAACAGCGGCAGGGTCATGGCAATCGCCAGCATCAGCAGGGTCAGCAAAGTGCCGACAGGTTGGCGGATTAATTGTTTCAACGCAGCGCGTGCCGATTCGACGTGCAGCGAAACATAATGAATCAAACTCATGCCAAACGTCCTTTCTGCAGGCGGATGACGCGGTGGCCGTAATCGGCCATCAGCGTTTCATCGTGTGCCGCCACAATCACGGTGGTGCCCGCTTCGTGGAAGGTTTTGAATAATTCCATGATGTCGAGCGCGTAGGCGCGGTCGAGGCTGGCGGAAGGTTCGTCGGCAATCAAGAGGCTGGGCTGGTGTACCACAGCACGGGCAATGCACAAACGCTGCTGCTCACCACCGGAAAGCGACTCCGGCATATCCGATTCGCGGCCTTTCAAACCGACTTTTTCAATCGCAATGCGTGCACGCTCTTCTGCTTTGGCCGGTTGGTAGCCGATGATGCGTAAGGGCAGAATCACGTTTTGCAGCACGTTGCGGTCGTAGAGAATTTTGTGGTCTTGGAACACAATGCCGATGTGTTGGCGCATAAAGCCAATTTGGTTGTCGCTCAGTTCGCTCAAATCCTGCTTGTTGAACCACACTTTGCCTTCGGTCGGCTTGGTGATGCCCGAAATCAGCTTCAAAATGGTTGATTTTCCCGAGCCTGAATGGCCGGCGATGAAAATCATCTCGCCTTTGTTGATTTGAAAGCTGACGTTTTTTAAGGCTTCAAAACCGCCGGGATAGGTTTTGGAAACTTGTTCGAAACGAATCATAACTCTTCCTGAAAAATGGTTCAGACGGCCTAAAAAATAAAGGGATTAAAAAAATTATCCACAAAATTCCCCTTGTTATGCCGATGTTAATATGCATGCAACAACAGCATTTTCTCTATGTGGATAAACCCTGCTGCAGGCCGTCTGAAAAAATCGGATTTGCCCGATTATAAAGGCTTTGCACCGTTTTGAACAATATTTGTTCGGGACACTTACCGTCAGACGGCAAAACCGCTGCACAATCGGCAGCGGCAGGGTGGATAAGGCTCGGCATTTTTATCCCGAATTTATCCACAGCTTATTGTCAGCTCGGCAAGCGGGTGAAACAATAGGGTTTATTGGCTTTCGGCTGCTTTGAATTCTTCGTATTCGGTTTGATAAAGCGGCCCCAAACGGTCGATTTGGGCTTTATCCAACACTTTACGCGCGTCAACGAAAATTTCGTCTTCTTCTTCCTTCAAATGATGCTCAACGGTTTCGATCAATTCTTCCGCCGTTTCCAGCCAGCGGCTCTCGCCGGTGCGCCCGTCGCTCAAGGTGGCGATTAATTCGTCCATTTCGTGATGCTCGGCAATGGCGTGGCGGGCAATTTCCATGCCGTCATCGTATTGCATCAGGGGCAGATACAGATGACGCTCTTCCGCCACCGCGTGTGCCACCAATTCAAGGCGCAAGGCTTCGTATTTTTTCTTTTTCGTTTCCCACTGCTTGGCTGTAGCCAATTCGTCGCACAGCTTGCGTTGCACGTCGTGGTTTTCGATTAATGCTTTAAAAATATCCATCTGTGGCTCCTGTTCTGCTTTGTTTGTTGTTGTATGAACCACTTATAACACAAAACGGTGACACCTGATATGCCAAACCGCCGAAGCGGCGGCAAATCTTATTTGCACTTGGCTTGGGCGGCTTTTAAGGCAGCAGTCAGGCTTTTGGCGTTGACTTCGCCGGTGATGGTTTGTTTGTAACCACATTTGGGCGCTTCCACCACGGTAAACGGCAACACGCCGACTTGGTTGCCGAACGATTTCATAAATTGGCGGCTACTGGTGCCGCTGTAGCGCCAAATCGGATAAGCCACCGGCGTGGTTTTCAAAAATTTGCCGATGTTGTCGGTGGAATCCAGCGCAATGCCGACCATATCGACACTGCCTTTTTTCTGCGCTTTATACCATGCCGACATTTCCGGCATTTCCTTACGGCACGGGCCGCACCACGTTGCCCACAGGTTCACCACGCGCACCGGCGCTTTCAGATTTTGCAGCGATTGCGGCGCGGTGCTGTTCCACATTTGCAAATCGGCAGCGAATGCGTTGGCAGAGAAGAAAGTCAGGGAAGCGAAAATCAGGGCGGATAATGTTTTCATGGTCGTGGCCCAAATAATGAGGTTGATAATATGCCTATTGTAAACCTTTCAGACGGCCAATGTTTTGGTTCAAGTCAAGGTGTTGGATTTTTGCACAAAAATGAGATTTATTCCCAATGACTCATCAACATGGTTGAGTAAAGCCACAATGGGGTTGATAATAAGACGATTCACCATAGGAAGATCATCATGCCGTCTGAATGGATTTTGTATCACAACAACCGCTGCAGCAAATCGCGTGCGGCCTTGGCTTTATTGGAATCGCGCGCAATTAAAGCCGAAACGGTGCATTATTTGACCACGCCGCCGGATTTGGCAACCTTAACCGAGATTTTCCGCAAACTCGGTTTGGACGATGTGCGCGGCATGATGCGCGTGAAAGACGATTTATACAAAGAATTGGGTTTAAACGCACCCGATATCGACAATGACGCGCTGCTTGCTGCCATTGCTGAGCATCCTGCCTTGTTGGAGCGCCCGATTTTGGTCGGCCGCGAACGCGCCGCGATTGGCCGCCCATTGGAAAACATCGAAGCCTTATTGGCATAACCTGATATTGAGAGGCCGTCTGAATCATGCCCCATTTGTTCCACAGTCGAACCGGCTTGCGCTTCTATTTGTTGCGCGGTCTGGCACTCAGCGTATTGCTGGTGCTGGCGATGTTTGCCGTGACGGTTTGGCAGGTGTACCGCATGGGCAATCAGACGCTGCCGAAAGATTTTCATGCCGATGCGGCGGTGGTATTGGGCGCGGCAGCGTGGGACAAACGCCCGTCGCCCGTGTTCCGCGAGCGCATCAACCATGCGATTACGCTGTATCAAAGCCAGCGTGTGGACAAAATTATTTTCACCGGTGGCACACCGAAAAAAGGCTTCATGACCGAAGCCGAAGTCGGACGGCGCTATGCCATCAAACAAGGCATTCCGGCGCGGCATATTGTGTTTGAAAACACCTCGCGCAACACTTATGAGAACCTGCAAAATATCCAGCCCTTATTGCGCCCTAACGGCATTGAAACGCTGGTTATCGTGAGCGATCCTTACCATTTGGCACGCGCACAGGCGATTGCTAAAAATTTCGGTATGAATGCCGCCGTTTCCGCCACGCCGACCACGCTTTACGATGCCGGTAAAGAGCGCGACAAATTCTTGCTACAGGAAAGCTATGCGCTGTTTCTCTACCAATTTGAAAGCTGGAGCGACAAAATCTGGAATATCCTCACCCGCCGCAATTGAGTTGTCCATTTATCCACAGGCCGTCTGAACACGCATTCAGACGGCCTGTGAATTGTTCAAACCGCCTGAAAACAGTACAATAACCCCTTTCATCAGCACCGCATTAGGAAAACCATCATGACCGTCAAAACCCGTTTTGCCCCGAGCCCGACCGGCTACCTCCACATCGGCGGCGTGCGCACCGCCTTGTTTTCATGGGCGTATGCACGCAAGCACAAAGGCGAATTCCTGCTGCGCATCGAAGACACCGACTTGGCGCGTTCTACTGCCGAATCAGTCAACATCATTTTAGACGGCATGAATTGGGTCGGCCTGCATTACGACAATGCCGACAATGTCGTGTACCAAACCCGCCGTTTCGACCGCTATAAAGAAGTCATCGCCCAGCTTTTAGAAAGCGGCCACGCGTATCACTGCTATTGCTCCAAAGAAGAATTGGAAGCCATGCGCGAGCAGGCCGAGAAAGAAGGCACCGCCACTTACGACCGTCGCTGGCGTCCGGAAGCAGGCAAAAACCTGCCTCAAATTCCCGAAGGCGTAGAGCCGGTGGTGCGTTTCAAAACCCCGCTGGAAGGCGCGACCGCGTGGCACGATTTGGTGAAAGGCGACATCAGCATTCCAAACGAAGCGCTGGATGACTTGATTATCGCCCGCGCCGACGGCACACCGACCTACAATTTCTGCGTGGTGGTGGACGATTACGACATGGGCGTGACCCATGTGATTCGCGGTGACGACCATGTCAACAACACCCCAAAACAAATCAACATCTTAAAAGCCATCGGCGCCACTTTGCCGGAATACGCCCATCTGCCGATGATTCTCAACGAGCAGGGCAAAAAAATCTCCAAACGCAGCGGCGACACCGTGGCGATTACCGATTTCGGCGCGATAGGCATTTTGCCTGAAGCCATGCTCAATTACTTGGCACGCTTGGGCTGGGCGCACGGCGACGATGAGTTTTTCACCATGGAACAATTCATCGAATGGTTTGATTTGAAAGATGTTTCCCCATCGCCAAGCCGCATGGATTTGAAGAAACTCTATTGGATTAACGGCGAACACATCAAAATCACGCCGAATGACCAATTGGCCGAATTGCTGCAAGAGCGCTTGGCCGTGCGCGGCTTGACCGACACCAGCCAGCCGCCGCTGGAAGACGTGTTGGCCTTGGTAAAAGACCGTGCGCAAGATTTGAACACGCTGGCCGACGAGTGCCTGTATTTCTACCAAAAACAAACCCCTGCCGAAGCCGATGTGCAAAAACATTGGAACGACGAAGCCGCCGCGCGTATGCTGCGCTTTGCCGACAAACTCGAAGGCGTGGCCGAATGGAATGCCGAGTCGATTCACGATTTGTTCAAGCCGTTTTGCGACGAAGAAAACATCAAAATGGGCAAACTCGGCATGCCGCTGCGTCTGGCCGTGTGCGGCACCGCCAAAACCCCGAGCGTGGACGAAGTATTGGCCTTAATCGGCAAAGAAGAAGTGTTGCGCCGTATCCGCAGCTAAGTTGTGGATGATTTTTGTTGATTCAATAACAGGCCGTCTGAACCTTATGCAAAGTGTTCAGACGGCCTCGATTATGCTACATTATCCGGCAAACCCCATCTTTAAAGGACGTACCCATGAAAAGATTTCTGACTATCGCCGTGTTGGCGGTATCCGCAGCCGCCTATGCCGGTCCTGCCGAAGATGCCTTGCTCTCGGCACAATCTGCTTACCGCAGCGCCCTGAAAGCGCAAAACGACAACGACAGCAAACTGATTACCCTGCAAACCAATTTAGCCGATGCGCAAAAACGCGCCCAACAAGCGCAGGAAGACATCACCCGTTTGCAAAGCGAAATTCAAGCGGCAACCGCGGTAAAAACCCAGCAGGCAACCGTATTGCAGCAAGCCGGCCAGCAGCTGGATTCGGCTTGGAACGCGGTTTACGGCCCGGGCGGCACCAAAGCCAACCAATAAGCATGAAAAAAGGGGAACTGGTAAACAGTTCCCCTTTTTTCATTCAATCTGTTATAAGCGCTCGCCCGCTTTTGGATCAGCGCCGAAACGGTTGTCGCCACGTGTGCCGTCCATTGCAGTAAACACCAACACCACAACCGTACCGATTACCGGAATAATCAGCAGCAGTTGCCACCAGCCCGAACGGTCGGTGTCGTGCAAGCGGCGTGTCGTAACCGCAATTGAAGGCAAAAACACGGCCAACAAATAAATCGATGACAACATGCCAAAGCCGCCCTGCGAATTAGCAGAACTGATGATGCCGTCAATGATGCTCAACAGAATAAACGCAATCGCATTGAATAAGGTAAACATCCAATATTCTTTGCGGCGTGCGCGGCCGCTGAAGCCGACATAGTTTTTCAATACTTTTAAATACCAATCCATGAATTTCTCCGAATGTGTGAATAAAAACTGCCATTGCAGCCAGCATGTTATATCATAAAGCAATTATCATCTCAATGACATTTCCATGAATTGCCGTATTATTCCCTTATTACCCAAACACATCGCCCCGCTTGCCCAAGCCCTGCATACCGAATGGCACGATTTTGCGCCGTGGGCAGATGTGGCGAAAATCCATACGTATTACCAAACCTGTCTAAACGGAGCGCCACTGCCTGTGGCTTTTGCCGCAGTAGATGAACAAGGCCGTCTGAAAGGTTCGGCCGCGCTCAAACGCCACGATATTCAAGCTTTCAGCGATTATGAATATTGGCTGGGCGATGTGTTTGTGTTGCCCGAATATCGCGGCGAAGGCGTGGGCAAAAAATTGGTGCAACATTGCTTGGCCGCTGCCCGCGAGATGAAGCTGCCAAGCCTCTATTTATATACACCCGATATGCAGGCCGTGTATGCCAAATTCGGCTGGCAGGAAATTGCGCAACATTGGTACAACGGTGAAACGGTATCGATTATGAAATTGGATTTGTGATAAATCTAGTTAATAAAAGGCCGTCTGAAAACATATGTTTCAGACGGCCTTTACTTATCCACAATCAAACAATATTACGCGCCGCGTTTTTCCAAAATTGCGACGGCAGGCAATTCTTTGCCTTCCAAGAATTCCAAGAACGCGCCGCCGCCAGTGGAAATGTAGCTGATTTGGTCGGTGATGCCGAATTTGGCAATCGCCGCCAACGTGTCGCCGCCACCGGCAATCGAGAAGGCTTGGCTCTCGGCAATGGCTTTGGCCACGGCTTCGGTGCCGCCGGCAAATTGGTCGAATTCAAACACGCCGACCGGGCCGTTCCACACGATGGTGCCGGCGTTTTTCAACACTTCGGCCAAGGCTTGCGCCGATTGCGGGCCGACATCCAAAATCATGTCGTCTGCGGCCACATCGTCAATGGATTTGGTTTCGGCTGCGGCGGTTTCGGCAAATTCTTTGGCGGTCACCACATCAGTCGGCAGCGGTACAGAGCCGCCTTTGGCCGCCATTTTGGCCAAGATTTTTTTCGATTCTTCCACCAAGTCGGCTTCGGCCAATGATTTGCCGATGGCTTTGCCTTCTGCCAGCAGGAAAGTGTTGGCGATGCCGCCGCCGACAATCAGTTGATCCACTTTGTCGGCCAGTGATTCCAAAATGGTCAGCTTGGTTGATACTTTGCTGCCGGCCACAATTGCCACCAACGGGCGCGCCGGTTCTTTCAAGGCTTTGCCCAAGGCTTCGAGTTCGCCTGCCATCAATACGCCTGCGCAGGCTACCGGTGCGGCTTGTGCCACGGCTTCGGTTGAGGCTTGGGCGCGGTGGGCGGTGCCGAATGCGTCGTTGACGAACACGTCACACAAAGCGGCGTAGGCTTTGCCCAGCTCCAAATCGTTTTTCTTTTCGCCTTTGTTGATGCGCACGTTTTGCAGCATGCCAATTTCACCGGCTTGCAGTTTAGGCGCGTTGTCACGCCAGTCGTTCAACACCTTGACTTCTTTGCCCAAGAGTTTGCCCAAATGCGCGGCCACAGGGGCGACATCGTCTTCCGGCTTGAATTCGCCTTCGGTCGGGCGCCCGAGGTGGGTCAT
Source organism: Neisseria sp. CCUG17229 (assembly GCF_047839235.1). NCBI lineage: Bacteria > Pseudomonadati > Pseudomonadota > Betaproteobacteria > Neisseriales > Neisseriaceae > Neisseria > Neisseria sp. CCUG17229. The sequence continues at coordinate 38,255 of NZ_CP181247.1, read as the reverse complement.
CACGATTACCGCTGCGCCGTTATCTAGGCAGTATTGGATGGATTCGAGCGAGGCGCGGATGCGGGTGTCGTCGCTGATTTGGCCGTCTTTAAACGGGACGTTCATGTCGGCGCGAATCAGAACGGTTTTGCCGTTGACGTTTTGGTCGGTCAGTTTCAAAAATGCCATGATGTTTCCTTTGTATGAATGGAAAAAAGCGGATCAAATCAGGGCTATTATCCGCCATCACGGAAATCGGGTAAAGGGCTTGGGCCGTCTGAACACGCTACTGTGAAACCGTGCAAACGCGCTTTATCATTTGGATGGAAATGTTTATCATTCCATTCAACTGCAACGATGAGGAAAACCATGTTACGCAAAACCGTCTGGCTGGCCGCGTTGGCCATTGCCGCGCCTGTGTGGGCGCAAACGTTGTCGCAAACCCTGCCCAACGGTCTGAAAGTGATTGTCAAAGAAGACAAACGCGCGCCGGTGGCGGTGTCGCAGCTTTGGTATAAGGTCGGCAGCGTCGATGAAAAACCGGGCAAAAGCGGTTTGAGCCATGCGTTGGAGCATATGATGTTTAAAGGTACGCCGTCGGTGCCGGCCGGTGAGTTTCATCAGCGCGTGGCGGCTTTGGGCGGCAAACACAATGCCTACACCAACCGCAGCGAAACCGTGTATTACGAAAACATTTCTGCCGCCAATCTGCCGGAAGTGTTGAAGCTCGAAGCCGACCGCATGCAAAACCTCAATTTCAGCGACAAAGATTTCATTAATGAAATGAGCGTGATTCGGGAAGAACGCCGCCAGCGCACCGAAGACACCGCCGCCGGCAAAATGTGGGAACACGTTTTCCTTAATAGCTTCACCAAGCCGTCGATGCGCGCCAGCGTGATTGGTTACATGGACGATTTGCACACGCTTAAAGCCGACGATTTGCGCGATTGGTACCGTCAGTTTTACGCGCCCAATAATGCCACTTTGGTGATTGTCGGCGATGTCGATGTCAAGCAAACCCTTCAGACGGCCTCGCAATTATTCGGCAGCATTCCTGCCAAAACCCTGCCGCCGCGCAACGATTTGAGCGAAGCTTTTGAGCGCGAGCCGGTGTTTGCTGAGACCACTTCCGCCGTGACCCGCCAGCCTTTGGTGGCTTTGTCTTACCGCGTGCCTGCCTTGCAAAAAATTAACGACACGCTGCCTTACGCGCTGGATGTGTTGAGCGATATTTTGTCGGGTAATTCATCCAGCCGCCTGGATAAAAACCTTGTGCGCGGCAAGCAAATCGCTTTGAGTGTGGGCGTGAACTACGATATTTTGAGCCGCGAAATGCCGCTGTTTAACGTGGTGGCCATGCCGAGCAACGGCGTGAGCGAACAAGATTTGCTGGCCGCCATGCGTGCCGAAATCCAAGACATCGCCGACAACGGCGTGGGCAAGGACGAACTCAAACGCGTCAAAACCCGCATGATGAGCAGCGAAATCTACGCGCGCGATTCCATGACCTCGCAAGCATCTTTGATGGGGCGCTTGGAAACACGCGGTTTCCGTTACAGCGATGAAGCCGAAATCCGCCGCCGCCTGCAAAAAGTGACTGCCGCCAACGTGCAGGCTGCCGCTAAATTGCTGACCGACAAACGCTCCAGCGTGGTCGTTGTCAAACCGCAAACAGCAGCAAAATAATCCACAGGCCGTCTGAAACATTCAGACGGCCTCAACCGAAAGGCTAACCATGTATTCTAAAACTTTACTGCTCGCGCTGGCTGCCCTGCCGCTGACCGCCCAAGCCGCTGCCGACATTCAGCGCTGGACGACACTGGAAGGCACGCAGATTCTGCTGGTCGAGCGCCGTGAAAATCCGATTGTCGATATGGAAATCAGCTTCAAAGGCGCAGGCGGCGTGTTCAATCCGTCGGGCAAAAGCCAAGTGGCCGAATTTACCGCCGCACTGTTGACCGACGGCACAAAAACGCTGGATGAAGAGGCCTTCAATGAAAAAGCCAACGACATCGCCGCCAACATCGGCAGTGGCAGCGGCCACGAAACCGCGACCATCGGTTTCCGCAGTTTGAGTCAAGCCAAAAACCTGAACCAGACTTTGGCCTTAATCAACGAATCCTTAATCTCACCGCGCTTTGATCCGGCTGTGTTTGCCCGCCGTCAAAAGCAAGCGATTACCGCTTTGCAGCAGCAGGAAACCACGCCCGATTTTGCCGCCGAGCGCGCGTTTACCAAGCTCGCGTATCCGAACCATCCTTACGGCAGCGATGCGTATGTGACGGTGGACAGCCTGAAAGCCGTCACGCTTGACGACATCCGCGCGTTCCACCGCACCCATTACGGTAAAGACAACGCCGTGGTGGCGATTGTCGGTGATGTCAGCCGCCGCCAAGCCGAAAAAATGGTGCAAACCGCACTAAAAGGCTTGCCGAACACCAGCCAAGCGGGCAGCGAGATTGCGCCGGTGCAAGCACAAACCGCCCAGCGCCGTGACATTCCGTTTGCCGGCGAACAGGCGCAAATTATTTTGGGCATGCCGCTGATTAAACGCCACGACCCCGATTATTACGCTTTGGTGGCAGGCAATTATGTGTTGGGCGGCGGCGGCTTCGACAGCCGATTGATGAACCGCCTGCGCGACCAAAAAGGCTATACCTACGGCGTGTACAGCAGCCTGATGCCGCTGACCGAAGCAGGCGTGTTCAGCATTGGTTATTCGACCCAAAAGAAAAACACCCGCGCTTCTTTGGCCGATGTGCAGGCGGTGGTAGAGCAATTCATCGCCGAAGGGCCGACTGAAGCCGAGTTGAAACAGGCTAAGGCCAACATCATCGGCAGTTTCCCGCTGCGCTTTGATTCCAATGCCAAGCTGCTGAAATACTTGAGCCTGATTGGTGTGCATAATCTGGAAAGCAGCTATTTGCAAGACTACCCGAAAGCGGTGGAACAGCTCACCACCGCGCAAATCAAAGATGCCTGGCAGCGTCGGCTGAAATTCAGCGATTTGCATGTTGTGGTGGTGGGTGCGCAATAAACGTGGTTTGATGATCCACAGGCCGTCTGAAAGGTTTCAGACGGCCTGTTTTTTCATTAAGCCCAAGATCTTGGCAACATCACTGTCTTTGGCATATTCATTTATTGTGCGCTGCTTGAGAAGCTTGTCTATTTTTTTGATGAAAATTTTACATTTTCGTGACACGGAATTGTGTAAGATAGCAAAATTCAACTAAGGGAATCATTCTCATTTATTCCCAAATAGCATAGGGCGCTGGCAACGCTGTCTGATTTTTATTTGAAACAACTATAAAAACCGAGCGTAAGGAAAAACAATGACATTAGAAATCGGTTTAACTTTATTCATTACCTCGGTGGCAATTGTGCTGTTTGCCACTGAAAAAGTGCGCATGGACGCGGTGGCGATATTGCTGATTGTGTCGCTGGCGGCAACAGGCTTAATCGATGGCAAAGATGCCTTGAGCGGCTTTAGCAATTCATCAACTATCACCGTGGCGGCGATGTTTATTCTCGCCGCCGGCCTGCAACACAGTGGGGCGCTCAACCGCATAGGCCAAATGCTTGGGCAGGTGAAATCGCCGTTGATGTTTTTGCTGGTGATGTTTGTTTCGGCGACGGTAATGTCGATGTTCATCAGCAATACCGCCGTGGTGGCGGTGTTTATCCCGATTGTGCTGGCGTCGGCCTACAAAATCGGCATGGCGCCGTCAAAAGCCTTGATTCCTTTGTCGTTGGTGGCGCAGATGGCCGGTTTGACCACGCTGATTGGCACATCGAGCAACCTGCTGGTCAACGGCATTGCCGAGCAGCAGGGCGCAGCCGATTTCGGCGTGTTTGATTTTACCCTGTTCGGCTTGCTGCTGTTAGCCGCCGGTTGCGTGTATTTATTGCTGGTGTACCGCTTCCTGCCCGATACCGGCATGCAGGAAAACGACAGCCGTTCCAACGGTCATTATGTGGCTGAGTTCCAAGTGAAACAAGATTCGCTGCTTATCGGCCAAACCATCAGCGATTCGGCCATGCGCAAAGAATTTCATGCCTTTCCGCTGGCTTTAATCCGCCGTGGTGAAAAATTATCGCTGCCCGCGCATCAGATGGTGCATGTGGATGATGTGTTGCTGATTCGCGCCGAACCGGAAAACCTGCTCGGCTTGCAGCAGCAGTTTGGTTTGGAGCTGCACGACAATCAGGACAACAGCCATCAGGAAGAACAGGATTTGGTGGTGGTTGAAGCCATGATTGCACCCGGTTCCGATTGGGCGCAAGAGCGGCTGGATACGTTGCAAGACGATGGCTGGAGCCGCAGCGTGCAAGTGATTGGTGTGCAGCGGCGCGGCAATATCGTGCGCAAACAATTAGGCCGTCTGAAATTCAAAGTCGGCGATATTTTATTGTTGCTGGTGCCACGCAAAGACATCGACGATTTCCGCCACGACTCGGCTTTTATCGTGTTGGCCGAAGGTGAAAAACCGATGCCGAACAACTGGCGCGCGTCGTTTTCTATTGTGGTGATGCTGGCGGTGGTGATTGTGGCCGCCTTGGAATGGGCGCACATCAGCATGACTTCGATGATGGGTGCAGTGGCGATGGTGGCGGCCGGCTGCTTGAGTGCCGAAGCCGCTTACAAAGCGATTAACTGGCGGATTATTATTCTGTTAGCCGGATTGCTGCCTTTGGGCTTGGCCATGACTGAAACCGGCGCGGCGCAATATGTGGTGGATCACACCGTCGGCTTGGTGAAAGATTCCGGCCCCTTGTTGGCATTGGGCGCGCTGTATTTGGTGACCAAGCTGTTGACCGAATTCATGAGCAATTCCGGCGTGGCGGTGTTGTTTGCGCCGATTGCCATTTCTACGGCCAAAATGCTCGGCGTGAGTCCGGAGCCGTTTCTGATTGCGGTGATGTTCGCCGCCGGTGCCAGCCTGATGACGCCGGTCGGTTACCAGACCAATACCATGGTGTACGGCGCAGGCGGCTACCGCTTCGGTGATTTTGTGAAAATCGGTTTGCCGCTGAATGTGATTTTGATGGCGCTGACTTTATTGTTGATCCCGATGTTTTGGCCGTTTGAAGGATAAAACAAATGCCGTCTGAAAGTTTCAGACGGCATTTTTTTGAATAAACCTAACGCAGGCTCTGCCAATATTGCCACGCCGCTTGCAGCATATCGCGCTGCTCGGCTTCGTGGCCGTATTCGGCTTCGATGTTGATGTAGTCGATGCCGTGTTTGGCTGCATAGACCGACAGCGAACCATCGTCGGCCACGTCTTCCGTTTGCTGCACCACATTGAAGCCGCGGCTTTGGAAAAAGGCAAACGCGCGTGAGTCGTTGACGTAAAAATAATCGTCTTCGTCGTGTTGCGGGTGGATAAACACCGGTGCATCGGTTCCGGCCAAAGATTCAAGCGCATAGCTTTCGATGTTGGTGGCGCCATCGGTGTTGTTGTGCATGGCGATGATGAATTTGGCCGGTTGCAAGGCGCTTAACACCGCATCGGCAAAAGCAGCGGTGGTGTGTGCGGCATTTTCATCAAGGCCGTCTGAAAGCGTGGCGGTACGGCCTTGCGGTGAATAGATGCGGTTGGGATCAAAATCGGCATACGATTCGCCGCTACGAAACGAAATGCGGCGCGTGCCACGGTGTTCCAGCGCAATCAGACACACCGGGTAGCGGCGCACCGCTTCGAGCGCGACCTGCTTGGCGGTGTATTCGTTGTCGTGTGGGTGAAATAAATACATGCCCGCCGCTTCGGGGTGACAATAGCGCGTGATCTGCACCGTATCCGCCGCGCTCAAAGGGTAAACTTGGCGGTGGATGGTGGGTTCGGCAGCCCATGCGGGCAGGGCACAGATGAGTGACAGGGCAAGCAGCAGGCGCAATTAACGCTCCCAAGTGGCGTAAGGGTGTTTGCTCAGATAAGCATTGGTGAATTTGCCGTCGGACGTGATTTCTTCGCCCAGCCAATCGGGGTGGGCAAACGCGGCATCTTCAGACGGCAATTCGACTTCCGCCACAATCAATGGTGCGTTGTCGCCAAAATATTCGTCGATTTCGTAGAGAAAACCTTCAAATTCGACGCGGTAACGGCGTTTTTCCATCTTAAACGGGCACATCGTTGCCATCATCGTTTGCGCGTGCGCCAGCGGGATTTCATATTCAAACTCGCTGCGGCTCACGTCGGAAATATAGCCTTTCAGCGTCAGCCACGCTTGGTCATCAATAATGCGCACGCGTATGGTACGCTCTTTTTCCACGCTCAAATAACCTTGCTGCAGCGTTTGCGGCGCCGATGCAATATCGCGCCAGCCATCGTTTTTCAATAAAAAACGGCGTTCGATTTCAACAGACATTTTTCAGACGGCCTTTCAAAACGGTTTAAACACCACCAAATACAGCGCCAAAAGCATCAGCAACACCGGTACTTCATTAAACACGCGGTAAAATTTATGCGAATGGCGGCAGGCATGCTGCTCGAAGCGGCGCAGGTGGGCGCGGCAGATGTGTTGGTAGCCGATCAGCAAAATGCCCAAAGTGGCCTTGCCATGCACCCAGCCCATAGACCACCAGCCGGTGATAAACGGAATCGCCAAGCCGCAAATCACGGCCAACAGCCCCAAAGGCGACATAAATTTATACAGCCGCTGCGCCATGCCGAGCAGTCGCGCGTATTCGGCGGCTTCGGTTTGCGGATTGACCTGCGCCAAATTTACATAAATGCGCGGCAGGTAAAACAGCCCGGCAAACCAAGAAATAATGAAGAAAATATGCGCCAGTTTTAACCATAAATACATTTTCAGACGGCCTCCTAATCAGATAGTGTTATTGTAGCCTTAAATTGACATATGCCGCCAAAATTGGTGCTGTTTTTCGCATAAGCCCCGTTTTTTGGTCAATTTGTTTTACAGTTAGGAAACCACGAGCATAAAGGAAAAGCGTATGTGAGAACGGAAAGATTCGGGATGAAACCTAACGGATGACCAAATTTCATGAGATGTGATCATTGATTAAGAGGCCGTCTGAAACCCTTTTCAGACGGCCTTTGTTATAATCCCCTTTATTTATCCGAAAAGAGACGACCATGTCTGCACCCAATCCCACCATCGCCGCCATCGCCACTGCGCCCGGCCGCGGCGGCGTCGGCGTGATTCGTTTGTCCGGCAAAGATTTGCTGCCTTTGGCACAGGCATTGAGCGGCGGCAAAACGCCCAAGCCGCGCGTGGCTTTGTATACTGATTTTCTCGATGCCGACGGCCAAGCCATCGACAACGGCCTGATGCTCTACTTTGCCGCGCCCGCCAGTTTTACCGGCGAAGACGTGATTGAATTGCAAGGCCACGGCGGGCCGGTGGTGATGGATATGCTGTTGCAGCGCTGTTTCGCCCTCGGTGCCAAAGCCGCCGAGCCGGGTGAATTCACCAAACGCGCTTTTCTCAACAACAAACTCGACTTGGCGCAGGCCGAGAGCGTGGCCGACTTGATTGATGCCTCGAGCAAATCCGCCGCGCGCATGGCTTTGCGTTCGCTCAAAGGCGCGTTTTCGCAGCACATTCACGCGCTGGTCGATGATTTGATTACGCTCAGAATGCTGGTTGAAGCCACGCTGGATTTTCCCGAAGAAGACATCGATTTTCTCGAAGCGGCTGATGCACGCGGCAAGCTGGCCGGCTTGCAAGGCCGTCTGAAAACCGTGTTGGCCAGTGCCGAACAAGGCGCGATTTTGCGCGAAGGCATGAATGTGGTGTTGGTCGGTGCGCCGAACGTGGGCAAATCCAGCCTGCTCAACGCTTTGGCCGGCGACGACATCGCTATTGTCACCGATATTGCCGGCACCACCCGCGACACCGTGCGCGAACAAATCACGCTCGATGGCGTGCCGGTGCACATCATCGACACCGCCGGCCTGCGCGAAACCGACGATGTGGTCGAGCAAATCGGCATCCAGCGCAGCCAAAAAGCCGTCAACGAAGCCGATGTGGCGCTGATTCTGATTGACCCACGCGAAGGCATCAACGCCAAAACCCAAGCCATTCTCAACGGCCTGCCCGAAGGCTTGAAGCGCATCGAAATCCACAACAAAGCCGACTTAACCGGCGACACCGTAGAAAAAATTTCAGACGGTCTCACCCCAACCGGTGCCGATACCTTAATCAAACTTTCCGCCAAAACCGGCCAAGGCTTGGATTTGCTCAAACAAGCCTTGTTGCAGGAAATCGGCTGGCAGGGCGAAAGCGAAAGCCTGTTTCTCGCCCGTAGCCGCCACCTGACTGCCTTGCACGCTGCCGAAGCCGAACTGGAAAACGCGGCACTTTGTGGCAACCATCAAATCGAGCTTTTGGCCGAACACCTGCGCTTGGCACAAGTGGCGTGCAGCGAAATCACCGGCGAATTTACCGCCGATGATTTATTGGGCGTGATTTTTTCGCGTTTCTGTATTGGTAAATAACATCAGGCCGTCTGAAAGATAAGCATTCAGACGGCCTTAATACTCTTTCACCACAAAGGATAGCCATCATGAAAAGTTTATGGATTGTATTGCCGCTGCTTATGCTCAGCGCCTGCCAGCAGCCTGCACCAACGGCCAAGCCCGACACCACATTCACCACCAAATCCTGTCACAGCCGCGTCTGCACCCGCGAATACTACCCCGTATGCGCCACCATCGAGCAGGGCGGCCGCACGGTAGAGCAGTCGTTCGGCAATCCATGCAGCGTGTGCAGCGACAGCGGCAAGATTATCAAAGTCAGCCGTGGTGCGTGTGGCAGTTTGCGTTAAACCCATCAGAAAAAGGCAAAGGTCTCAGGCCGTCTGAAAGATGATTTTCAGACGGCCTTTTGCGGTATAATTCCCCATCTTTATTTGATTGTTTCCAAAGCATAAACCATGACACGAAAAATTCTAGTGACTTCCGCCCTGCCGTATGCCAACGGCAGCATCCACTTAGGCCACATGGTCGAACACATCCAAACCGATATTTGGGTGCGTTTTCAAAAATTACGCGGCCACGAATGCTACTACTGTTGCGCCGACGATACCCACGGCACGCCGGTGATGCTGGCGGCGCAAAAGCAAGGTTTGCAGCCGGAAGACATGATTGCCAAAGTGCGCGAAGAGCATTTGGCCGACTTTACCGGCTTCGGTATCGGCTACGACAATTACTACAGCACCCATTCGCCTGAAAACAAAGCGTTTTCCGAAGAAATTTACCGCGCCTTAAAAGCCAACGGCAAAATCGAAAGCCGCGTCATCGAGCAGCTTTTCGACCCTGAAAAACAAATGTTCCTGCCCGACCGTTTCGTCAAAGGCGAATGCCCGAAATGCCATGCCAAAGACCAATACGGCGACAACTGCGAATCCTGCGGCACCACCTACGCCCCGACCGAATTGATCAACCCGTATTCCGCCGTATCCGGTGCCACGCCGGTGTTGAAAGAATCGGAACACTTCTTCTTCAAGCTGGGCGAATGCGCCGACTTCCTGCAAGAGTGGACTTCCGGCACCAACGCCTTGGGTAAACCGCATTTGCAGCCCGAAGCTTTGAACAAAATGAAAGAATGGCTGGGCGAAGGCGAAGAGACCTCGCTGTCGGATTGGGACATTTCCCGCGATGCGCCTTACTTCGGCTTTGAAATCCCCGATGCGCCGGGCAAATATTTCTATGTGTGGCTGGATGCACCGGTGGGCTACATGGCCTCGTTTAAAAACCTGTGCGACCGCATCGGCTTGGATTTCGACGAATTTTTCAAAGCCGACAGCCAAACCGAAATGTATCACTTCATCGGTAAAGACATTCTGTATTTCCACGCGCTGTTTTGGACGGCGATGCTGAAATTCTCCGGCTACCGCACACCGAGCGGCATTTTCGCCCACGGCTTTTTGACTGTGGACGGCCAAAAAATGTCCAAATCGCGCGGCACGTTTATCACTGCCAAATCCTATTTGGACCAAGGCCTGAATCCGGAATGGATGCGCTACTACATCGCCGCCAAGCTCAACAGCAAAATCGAAGACATCGATTTGAACCTGAACGACTTTATCAGCCGCGTAAACAGTGATTTGGTCGGCAAATATGTCAACATCGCCGCCCGTGCTTCCGGTTTCATCGCCAAGCGTTTTGAAGGCCGTCTGAAAGACGTATCCGATAGCGAATTGCTGACCAAACTCACCGCGCAAAGCGAAGCCATTGCCGAGCAATACGAAAACCGCGAATACGCCCGCGCCCTGCGCGACATCATGGCTTTGGCCGACATCGTGAATGAATACGTTGATGCCAACAAACCTTGGGAATTGGCCAAACAAGAAGGTCAAGACGCGCGCCTGCATGAAGTGTGCAGCGAATTGATCAACGCCTTTGCCGTGTTGACCGCCTACTTGGCACCGGTATTGCCGAAAGTAGCCGAAAACGCCGCCAAATTCCTGAATCTGGACGCGATTACTTGGGCAAACACCCGCCAAACCTTAGGCGAACACGCCATCAACAAATACGAACACCTTATGCAACGTGTGGAGCAACAACAAGTGGATAACTTAATCGCAGCCAACAAACAAAGCATCCAAGCCGCCGCCGAAGCCGTGCCTGCCGAAGAGAGCAAATTCGCGCCGGTGGCCGAGCAAGCCAGCTTTGATGACTTTATGAAAATCGACATGCGCGTGGCCAAAGTACTGAACTGCGAAGCGGTAGAAGGCAGCACCAAACTGCTGAAATTCGATTTGGATTTCGGCTTTGCACAACGCGTGATTTTCTCCGGTATCGCCGCCTCTTACCCGAATCCGGCCGAACTCAACGGCCGCATGGTGATTGCCGTGGCCAACTTTGCCCCACGTAAAATGGCCAAATTCGGCATGAGCGAAGGCATGATCTTGAGCGCGGCCACATCTGAAGGCAAACTGAAATTGCTGGACGTCGATGCCGGTGCGCAACCGGGCGATAAAGTGGGTTAAGGCCGTCTGAAAGCGGCTAGGAGATTGTCGCCGCTTTTTAAGCAATAAACAGGCCGTCTGAAAACTTAGTCTTCAGACGGCCTGTTTCGTTTATAATGCTGTCAAATTATTTCAATAGCCAGAACAAAAAAGGAATCCCCATGTCACTTCCACCATGCCCACAATGCCAATCCGAATATGCCTATGAAGACGGCGCCAACTTGGTTTGCCCCGAATGCGCCCACGAATGGCAAGTCGGCGAAGAAGCCGCCGATGAAACCTTGTCGGTCAAAGATGCCAACGGTGCCGAGCTGGTTGATGGCGATACCGTGGTGCTGATTAAGGATTTGAAAGTGAAGGGCAGCTCGTCGGTCATCAAGCAAGGCACGAAAGTAAAAGGCATTCGTTTGCAGGAAGGCGACCACAATATCGGTTGCAAAATCGATGGCTTCGGTGCGATGAACCTGAAATCCGAGTTTGTCAAAAAGGCTTGATTTTGTTAAAATAAATACTTGTGTTGATAGTAGTGAAGGCCGTCTGAAATATTTCAGACGGCCTTTGCTTTATTTGTTATCACGGCATTTGCTTCTCTTTTATTGGGCATGAATTGGGCTAAACAGGCTGCCTGCTTAGGCTGATTATTAACAGATAAAAGCCTACCGACAGCGCACATCGTTTCATGATTCAAGCTGATTGCTTATGCCTTTCAGCAACGCGGCAGACTCATATCAGACATACCGTAAACTTTTCAGACGGCCTTTTGTTCATTTCTTCACTTGATTTATCATTTGTTTTCGTATATTTTAACGAAACAGGAATTATTTTTATTAATTGTTAGAAGGAATGTACGATGAAACTTGTGCGCTTGTCTTCTCTTGCTATCGCCGCAGCTTTGTCGCTGGGTGCTGTGTCCACTTATGCCAAACCGGTGCAGATTACCGACGTGGCCGGCCGTAAAGTAACTGTGGATTTACCGGCCAAACGTGTGGTATTGGGCTTTTATTATCAAGACTATATGGCCATCGGTGGCAAAAATGCGCTGAATAATGTGGTCGGTTTTTCTAAAGCAGTGTGGTCGGATTGGGCGCCGCCAAGCTGGGCTGCGTTTAGCAAAGCCGTGCCGAAATTGAACCAGCTCACCGACGTGGGCGAAGTGGAAGTCGGCACCTTCTCGATTGAAAAAGTGTTGGCCTTGAAACCGGATTTGCTGGTGTTGGCCGATTGGCAGTATCAGGCTTTGGGTTCGGATCTCGACCGCATCAATAAAGCCGGTATTCCGGTGGTGGTGTTGGACTACAACGCACAAACTGTGGATAAACACATCAAATCGACCCAAATCATCGGCACCTTGACCGGCCAGCCGCAAAAAGCCGCCAAGCTCGCCGCCGATTACAAACGCATCGTCGATACCATTCAAAGCCGCGTGAAAAAAGCCGGTTTGCCGAAACCTAAGGTGTACACCGAATTCGGTAACAAAGGTCCGGCCGAACACAGCTTCACTTTCGGCAAGAGCATGTGGGGTTCGATGACCACTTTGGTGGGTGGTGACAACATCGCGGCCAAAGCGGTGGAATACTACGGCCCGATTAATCCGGAATTGGTGTTGGCCGCCAAGCCTGACGTGATTGTGATTACCGGTCGTGAAACCGAAGTGAAGAAAAACCCGCAAGCGATGGTGTTGGGCTGGGGCATCAACAAAGCCGATGCCGAACGCCGCTTGGCCGGTTTCACCAAACGCCCGGGCTGGAGCAATTTACCGGCCGTGAAAAACAACCGCGTTTACGGTGCATACCACGCCAATTCGCGCACACTTTCAGACGGCGCTTCGATTCAGTTTATGGCCAAAGCGATTTATCCACAGCTGTTTAAAGACCTGAATCCGGAAAAAACCTATTTGGATTTCTACCGTCAAAACCTGCCGGTGGTGCCAAGCGGTACGTTCTATACTTATCCGCGATAAGGGCGTAGTGAGGTGTTCAGACGGCCTTTATATTAGAGGCCGTCTGAAAAGCCATTTAGGCATGAATATGTAGCCGGTGATTTTTAGATGAGTGACCCCCTCCCTAGCCCTCCCCCGCAAGGCGGGAGAGGGGATAGGTTGCTGTATGTCCGAAAGATTGCCGATGGCGTTCAGAATGTCAAATGACGATATTGAGTGCGAACTCTTGTGCAAAAACAACGCGGATACAGAAACTTTCTTCGTCGGCAGCAACCTGTCCCCTCTCCCGCCTTGCGGGGGAGGGTTAGGGAGGGGGTGTTCCGCTAAACCGATAGCGTAACTTCATTCCACGCCAGCCATCATATTACGCACACCTTATCTTTCAGACGGCCTGATGCCGCGCATGGTATGATTCGCCCTGTGTGGCCAGAGTCCGTTTTTTCAGATAGCTTCATCAAAAGGCCGTCTGAAAAAACGGTTTCTTACCTTTATCCCCATTCATTTTAAAAAAATTCATCATGACCCCTACCGCCGCCGATATTGTCAAAAACCAGCGCGCCTTGGAGCGCAAACGCTGGTTGGTTGTTTGTTCTTTTTTAATCGTCAGCCTGATTGGCTTTGTGTTTGACATCGCGACCGGCCCTTCCATGCTGCCGGTAAGTGAGGTGGTGAAATCGCTGCTGAACATTCAGGGTGTGGATGAAATGAGCAAGGTCATTGTGTACGATTTGCGCCTGCCGATGGCGGTGATGGCCTTGGTGGTCGGCGCGGCCTTGGGCGTGGGCGGGGCGGAAATCCAAACCCTGCTGAATAACCCGATGGCCAGCCCCTACACGCTGGGCTTGGCGGCGGCGGCCGGTTTGGGTGCGTCGCTGGTGATTGCCTTTGGCGGCTTTGGTTTACCGCATGCGTTTGCAGTGCCGATTGGCGCGTTTGTGATGACCATGCTGGCGGCGGGGGTGTTGTTTGCTTTTGCCTCCATCCGCCGCTTCAATTCGGCCATGCTGGTGTTGGTGGGGATTGCTTTGTTGTTTTTGTTTCAGTCGATTTTATCGCTGATTCAGTTTATCGCCGCGCCGGAAATTTCGCAGCAGATTTTGTTTTGGCTGTTCGGCAGTTTGACTAAGGCAACGTGGGAAACGGTTATCGTCACCACGGTGGTGACTGCCGTGTGCGTGAGCTTGTTGGCGAAAGATGTATGGAAACTCACCGCCCTGCGTTTGGGTGAAGAACGCGCCGCCGGCTTGGGCATCAACCTGCAACGCCTGCGCATTCAAACTTTGGTGCTGGTGGCGATTATGACCGCCACGGCGATTAGTTTTGTCGGCGTAATCGGCTTTATCGGCTTGGTCGCGCCGCATGTGGCACGCATTCTGCTCGGCGAAGACCAGCGCTTTTTCCTGCCCGGCTCGATGCTGGCGGGCGCGGCGTTTTTGTCGGTGGCGAGTGTGTTGTCGAAAGTGATTATTCCCGGTGCGCTGTTCCCGGTGGGGATTGTGACCTCGTTTGTCGGCGTGCCGTTTTTCTTTTGGATTGTGTTGACCAAGCGATGAGTTTCAGACGGCCTTTAAACGACTATATCCATCATTAAAGCCGTCTGAAATCATTTTTTTATAGAGAGATAAATCAATGAAACCTATGTGCCGTATTTTAGCTGCCGCCGTATTCAGCTTGGCCGCGCTCACCGCGCAAGCCGAAGTGAAAACGCTCACCGATGTGCGCGGGCGTGAAGTGCAAGTCGATGTGCCGGCCAAGCGCGTGGTGCTGGGCTTTTATTACCCCGATTACATCGCCGTAACCGGTGCGGATAAATTTGAAAACGTGGTCGGCATTTCGCGCGAATTTTGGGAAAAGTTCAACCCCGGCAGTTGGTCGCTTTATGCTGCCAAAATCCCGTCGCTGCAAAACATCGGCGACATCGGCAATGTGAACACCGGCACGTTTTCATTTGAAAAAACCTTGGCGATGAAGCCCGATGTGGTGGTGTTGGCCGATTGGCAGTATGACACCTTAAAAGAAGAAATGCCGCGTTTTGAAAAAGCGGGCATTCCGGTGGTGGTGGTCGATTTTAACGCGCAAACGGTCGAGCGCCACACCGCCAGCGCCAAGCTTTTTGGTGAAATCGCCGGCACGCCAGAGCGCGCCAAACAAGCCACCGACGAATACGCCCAAGGCATGGCCGATATTCAAAAACGCGTGGCCGATGCGGGCAAGCCTAAGCCGAAAATCTACATCGAGTTCGGCGATAAAGGCCCGGCCGAACACAGCTTCACCTTTGGCAAAAACATGTGGGGCGCGATTGCCGATACCGTGGGCGGCGACAATATTGCCGCTGCGTTTATCCAAGACTGGGGGCCGATTAACCCCGAGCAGTTTCTCGCCGCCAAGCCCGATGTGGTGATTATTTCCGGCACCGAAGTCGGCCTGAAGCAGCCCACTTCCATGGCGATGGGCATTGACATTGCCGCCGACGAAGCGCAAAAACGCCTGAAAGGCTTCACCGGGCGCGCCGGTTGGGCAGATATTCCGGCCATTCAAAACGGCCGCGTGTTCGGCATTTACCACACCGCATCGCGTTCGCTGTCGGATTTGGCATCCGCCCAATTCATCGCCAAAGCGTTGTATCCCGAAGCCTTTGCCGATGTGAATCCGGAAGAAACCTACCGTGAATTTCACCGCAAATACCTGCCGGTTGAGCCGAAAGGCACATTCTTTATCCGCTTGGGCTGCGACGGTTTGGACGATTGTAAAAACCAAGCTGCTGCCGATGCTACTCCTGCCCAAGCCGAGCCTGCTGCCGAAGTTTCATTGTGGCAACGCATTAAAAACTGGTTTGCCACCCTCTTTGCTTAAGGCCGTCTGAAATGATTCAACTTGAAAACGTACACATCCGCCGCGGCAGTTTCGTGGTGGCCGACCAAATCAATCTGGCCTTCGAGCCGGGCAAGGTGTACACCATCCTCGGTCCCAACGGCACGGGCAAATCATCGCTGCTGAAAACCCTGTTCGGCGAAGTGACACACCAAGGCAGCATTCGCTACAAAGACGAGCATTTGAGCAAACTCACCCTGCAAAGCTGGCGCAAACGCATAGGCTATATGCCGCAAAACACCTTTGCTGAAGCCGCGCTGACCGCCTTGGAAGTGGTGCTGCTCGGCCGCATGGACGGCTTGGGGCTGCATGTGGGCGACGAGATGCTGCACGAAGCGGCCGGCATCATGGAATCACTCGGCATTGCCCATCTGGCGCATCATGATGTGATGAACTTGAGCGGTGGCCAGCGGCAATTGGTGATGTTTGCCCAAGTGATGATGCACCGGCCGGAAATCCTGCTGCTCGATGAGCCGGTGTCGGCGCTGGATATGCACCATCAAATCAACCTGCTTGAGCGCGTGGTCAACTACACCCACGCCAACGGCCTGACCACGCTGATGGTGTTGCACGATTTGAGTTTGGCCGCGCAGTTTTCAGACGGCATCGTGTTAATCGGCGGTGGCAAAGTGCATGCCGAAGGTGCACCGAAAGACGTGTTGCAGCCCGAATTAATCAGCCAGCTGTATCAAGTTGATGTCGAATTATTGTACGACCGCTTCGGCGCGCCGGTGATTCGTCCTTTACGAAACAGGCCATCTGAAAGCAGCCAAGCCTTTACCGCTTAATGTGTTTGAATCCATAAAAAGGAAACTGAAATGAAAAAATCCCTGTTTGCCCTGTTGCTGACTGCTTCTGTCAGCGCGTTTGCCGCCAACCACGAAGTAAAAATGCTCAACAACGGCGCCGATGGCGGCATGGTGTTTGAGCCGGGTTTTGTTAAAGCCGCTGTCGGCGATACCGTCACCTTCAAGCCAACCCACAAAGGCCATTGGGTGCAAAGCAAAGCCGTGCCGGAAGGTGTGGAAAACTTTTTGTCGGAAGAAGATCAAGAATTTACCCTGAAGCTGACCAAAGAAGGCGTGTATGTGTACACCTGCCCGCCGCACCGCATGATGAACATGAGCGGCGTGATTCAAGTCGGCAAGCCGGTTAACAAAGCCCAAGCGCAAGCGGCGGTGGACGAAATGGAAAAACGTTCCATGCAGAATAAAGGCCGTCTGAAAAAATATTTGGAACAAGTAAAATAATTAAAGGCGGGTTTCCCGCCTTTTTTGTATTGCTAACCATCAAAAGACCCAACCATGCTCACCATTACCACTTGCCGCTGCTATTCCGAACCGCCGCCGAACTTAATCCCCTTGGCACAAGCCCTGCAGCAACGCGGCATCGATACCCATTTCGACACTTGGCAAAACGCGCCGCAAACGCCGTTTATCCTGCCCTTGTGTGCATGGGACTATGCCGACCAACCGGCCGCGTTTGCTCAATGGATAGACGATGCCGTCGGCAACGGCCAGCATTTTCTGAATCCGCCCGAACTCATGCGCTGGAACATGAACAAGCGCTATCTCATCGATTTGGCCGCGCAGGGCATCAATGTGATTCCGACCGAATTTCTGCCGTGTGACGGGCAGTTTGGCGAAGCGCACCAGCAAGCCTTGCAAGATATTCTGTCAACCCAACTATGGCCCGAAGCCGTGGTGAAACCCGCCATCGGCCAAAGCGGCAAAGGCGTGTGCAAAATCCGAGCAGGGGAAAACTCGGGGGAAGTATGGGTAGACAGCAATATTTCAGACGGCCTGATGGTGCAGCCCTATATCCGCGACATCGAGCAAGCAGGCGAAACCTCGCTGGTGTGTATCAACGGCCGTTTCAGCCACGCCGTGCGCCGCCAGCCGCCGCAAGGTGAATGGCGCGCCAATTCCGCTTACGGCGTGGCCATCTTGCCGGTGAATCCGCCCGATTTTGCGGTTGAAACCGCCGAAGCCGTGTTGCGCACCTTACCCAAAATGCCGCTGTATGCGCGGGTGGACGGCACCCTTATCGGCGATACTTTTCTGCTGAATGAATTGGAATTAATCGAACCGGCGCTGTATCTGCACACTTGTGAGCCGGCGACCGCACGTTTTGCCGAAGCCGTGGCGGCGCGGATTGAAGCCATTCAGCGTGGGATGTGAAGTTGTGGCGGCTGAAAAAGATTTTGACTCAAGCCGAATGTGTAGAAAATAGCTGCATTGGATTTGGCAAAGCAATTTTGTTTATCCCGGCAACTGATCCCCTCTCCCGTCTGGCGGGAGAGGGCTAGGGAGAGGGTGGCTTGGTGATGAGCAATGATTTTGCTTTAAAGTCCCATAAACAAAAGGCCGTCTGAAAACGCATAACGCTTTCAGACGGCCTTTGTTCTGCACAAAAATTACCCCTGTTTTGCTGCCCATTCTTCAGGGGTTGCGGCTACGGAAATCGACAGGGCGTGCAATTCATTGCTGGCCAATTTTTCTTTCAAACCGTCTTTAATCAAGCGGTGGCGCGCCAAACGGGCTTTGCCTTCGAATGCGGATGACACAATCACGGCAAAGAAATGGTGGCCGTCGCCTTCCACTTCAACGTGTTGGCATGGCGCCACGGCTTCAATCATGGCTTTGACTTGTTCGGGGGTTAACATGGCGTGTTCCTTTGTTCAGATGATGGCTGCACATTATACAGAATAATCTTTTGAAATGAATGATGAAAGGCCGTCTGAACAGTGGGCTTACTGTTCAGACGGCCTTTTACCAACCACGCGCCCACACGTTTTCCACCATTTTATCCACAGGCTCGCGGCAGCCATCGGCCAGCCAATCGGCCACTGCGGCGGCGGTATCGGGAAAGTGAATCGGCGCGGGATTGGGGCGTTGCAGCCATTGGTGCAAAGTGTCGGCATCGAAGTGATGCATCACATCGGCAGTGGCCATTGTTTGCAATACTTTGGCGTTAGATGCTTGTTCTACTTGATTATCCAGCGGTCGCACCAGTAATTTTTTGCCCAGCGCCATTACTTCGCTGCACAAGCCGAAGCCGGCATTGCAAATCACGCCGCTGCATTCGGCGGTGTCGCGCGGAAAAGCGGTGCGTGAAAACGGATGCACTTCAATCAGGCCGTCTGAAATTATGTTATCCACAGCCGCGTAAATCCGAAAACGCTGCTGCGGTGCGCTACGCAGCCATGTTTGCACCTGTGCCAAATCTTCAAACGGCAGATACACCAGCACAAAGCCTTTGTCGTCAACCGGATGCGGATTGGCCTGAATCAGCGGCGGCAAAATCGGTTGGCCGAATGATTGCCAATGCACGCCCAAATAATCATCGGCAGGGGCAAACGCTTTCAAACCGTAAGGCAACAGCGGTGGCGGCGGCACATCGGCCAGCGGATACAAAAGCGCATATTGGTGCGCCAAACCAACCGAACGCACGCCCTGCCGCCGCGCCGCCCATGCGCTAACCGGCTCAAAATCGGTCAACACCAAATCATAAGCGCGCGTGTCCAAGGCCAACACATCCTGCACAAAGCGGTAAGGGCGGGCATCGGCCAAGGTATCCAAGCGGCGCACGCGGCCTTCCTGCATGCGGTAGGTGAAGCCGCGAAAGGTGCGGTAATCGCCGAAGCATTCCATATCAAAATAGGCGTTTTTATCGCGACCGCTGAACACAAAATCCACTTCAATCCCCCGCGCCTGCAACGCGGGCAGCATGGCGCGGGCGCGGGTAATGTGGCCGTTGCCGGTGGCTTGTACGCCATACAAAATCTTCATTTTTTCAACCCATCACATAAAGCGCCGTCTCGCCGCATAATACGCCCAAGGCGGCACCGGCGGCAATGTCGGAAGGATAATGCACGCCCAGCATAATGCGCGACAAACCAATGAACATCGCCAACACATAAGCTGCCGGCGCAAACATCGGGAAAAAGGCCGCAATCAGTGTGGCGAACACAAATGCAGCGGCGGTGTGCCCCGATGGGAAACTGAATTTGTCCGAAGGCGTAATCAGCGCATTCAAATCGCGCACGCCTTTTTTCGGCCGGTCGCGGCGGATGCTGTTTTTCAGCACCCAATACAACGGCAATTCCAAGGCATAAGCGGCCAAACCGGCGTAAAAAAAGGCAGCCCCTGCCGCGCCGCCCCAAAGCCACACCATCAAACCGACCGCCGCATACAAAGGCCCGTCGCCCAAACGCGAGATTTGGCGGCTGATGAACCCGATGGCGCGGATGCGGCTGTGGCGGTTGAGCCAAAACAATAATTCGGTGTCGATTCCGTGAATTTTCAATAAGGCAGACGGCGTTTTCATGGGGCGCTCCTTTTTTGGTTTCTCATTGATTTATGGCCTTATTATGGGCAAAAGATTGTGTCAGCAGCATGACAAGGCTGAAAAGTGATGGTGCAGCATAGGCAAAGCGAGACAGGCCGTCTGAAAGGTAGATGGTTCTTTCAGACGGCGAGACCTTTGCACAATCTCAAAAACCACCAATAAAAAACCTAAAGTCCGTCATTCCCGCGTAGGCGGAAATCCATCGTAGCCTCTAAGAAACCTATTTTATTCAAAAGCTTGCTATTATTAAAAATGGATTCCCGCCTACGCGGGAATGACGGCGGTTTTGTGTGTCCAAGCTTTTGAAGGAGTTTTACAAAGGTCTCGGCCGGAGACAACTTAAAAATCATCTCACAGATGAAATTTCGTTCAAAAACGATTACAATGAGTTTCTTTATAAATAAAAATCACAATCAAATGTATTTAACCCTGTTTTCGGAGCCGATTTATGATTATTTCATCCGCAAGTGATTACCGCGAAGGCGCGCGCCGCCGTTTGCCGCCGTTTTTGTTCCACTACATCGATGGCGGCGCCTATGCCGAACGCACGCTGGAGCGCAATGTGTCCGACTTAGCCGACATCGCCCTGCGCCAACGCGTGTTGCGCGATATGTCCGAGCTGGATTTGGGCATTGAATTATTCGGTGAAAAACTGACCATGCCCGTTGCCCTGTCGCCCGTTGGCCTGACCGGTATGTACGCCCGCCGCGGAGAAGTGCAGGCTGCGCGTGCCGCCGATAAAAAAGGCATTCCGTTTACCTTGTCGACCGTATCCGTGTGCCCGATTGAAGAAGTGGTGCCGCAGATTCAGCGGCCGATGTGGTTTCAGCTTTATGTATTGAAAGATCGCGGCTTTATGACCAACGCCTTGGAGCGCGCCAAAGCCGCCGGCTGCTCGACGCTGGTGTTTACCGTCGATATGCCGACCCCCGGCGCACGCTACCGCGATGCCCATTCCGGCATGAGTGGCCCCAACGCCGCCATGCGCCGCTACCTGCAAGCCGTGTTGCATCCGCAATGGGCATACGATGTCGGCATCCACGGCAAGCCGCATGATTTGGGCAACATCTCCAAATACATGGGCAAAGCCGTTGGTTTGGAAGACTACATGGGCTATCTCGGCGCCAACTTCGATCCGTCGATTTCGTGGAAAGATTTGCAATGGATTCGCGATTTCTGGGAAGGCCCGATGATCATCAAAGGCATTCTCGACCCCGATGACGCGCGCGATGCGGTGAAATTCGGTGCAGACGGCATTGTCGTGTCCAACCACGGTGGCCGCCAGCTCGACGGCGTATTGTCATCCGCCCGCGCCATGCCCGCCATTGCCGATGCCGTGAAAGGCGACATTAAAATTTTAGCCGACTCAGGTATCCGCAACGGCCTCGACGTGGTGCGCATGATTGCTCTTGGCGCCGACTGCACCATGATTGGTCGCGCCTTTATCTACGCGCTGGCGACCGACGGCGAAGCCGGTGTCGCCAACCTGCTGAATCTGTTTGAAAAAGAAATGCGCGTCGCCATGACCTTGACCAGCTGCCGCAACATCAGCGAAATCACCGCCGATTGCTTGGTACAGGCGGAAAATGTGCTGAAAAACCCGAATGCTTTGCGTGAAGTGTTGGGTGGCGAGTAATTGAATTAGTAGTTTGAGAAGAAGGAAAAGGCCGTCTGAAAGTTTGTCTTTCAGACGGCCTTGTGTTGTCTGCAGGTTATGCCGGTTAATCATTTATGTGACATTAAAGATTTGAGTCAAATCAAAAAATTTTATTTTTTACAACTTATAGGCTTGCCAAAACATACAATTGCGATTAATTTATCAATTAAGATATAAGAATAAAAACATATATAAAATAGATAATGTAATTTGGATTCACGCTTCTTCCTGACAATCCAACCAGCGAAGGATCGGTTATGAACAAACTGACCAAATTAGTAGGGTTTGCTCTTGCTGCGCTTGGTGTGGCGTATGGCGGCAGTTTTGCATTGAATGCGTACCGTACCGAAAGTGTGCAGCACGAGATTGATTTTAGCGATACGCAAATCCGCCGCGGTGAATATGTGGCGCGGCTGGCGGATTGCTATGCCTGCCACACCGCACCGCAAGGGCAACCGTTTGCAGGCGGTTTGGCCATGCAGACACCGATTGGCGCGATTTACAGCACCAACATCACCCCCGACCCTGAAACGGGTATCGGTTCTTACAGTTATGCCGATTTTAAGGCGGCCGTGCAACACGGCATCGCGCCCAACGGCAAACCGCTTTATCCGGCCATGCCTTATACGTCTTATGTGGTGATGTCGGATGAAGAGATTCAAGCCATGTATGCCTATTTTATGAAAGGCGTTTCCCCGGTCAAACAAGCCAATGCCGACAGCACGATTGCGCCGGTGTTGAATTGGCGTTGGCCGCTGGCTTATTGGCAGGCGGTGTTTGCACCCAAGCGCGAATTTGTCAGCCTACCCGAAAGCAATGCCCGTGTGAACCGCGGTAAATATCTGGTGGAAGGCGCAGGGCATTGTGGTGCCTGCCATACACCGCGTGGTGTGGCGTATCAGGAAAAAGCCTTGAGTGAAGACGGCACGCATTTCTTAAGCGGCGCGGTGATTGACGGCTGGCGCGCAAAAAGCTTGCGCGGCGATGCCCGTGGTTTGGCTTCGTGGAGCGCGGAAGAGTTGGCCGAATTCTTCAAAAGCGGCCGCACCGACCGCAGCGCGGCTTTTGGCGCGATGGCCGAAGTGGTGGAACACAGCACCCAATATTGGAACGATGAAGACATCGCATCGATGGCGGAATATTTGAAAACGCTGCCTGCCGCCGCCAATCAGGAAACCAAGCTGGCCGACAAACCGGATACCACGACTGATATGCTGCGCAGCGGGCAATACGCCAACCGCGGTGCCTTATTGTATGCGGAACACTGCATGGCCTGTCATCGCGCCGACGGCAACGGCGTAGCCAGAATTTTCCCGGCACTCAACCGCAACAGCGCCGTATATTCGCAACAAGCGCAGTCGGTGATTCAGGTGACGCTGGAAGGCGGCCGTTCGCCGCATACCCGACATGATGTCATGACCTTCAGTATGCCGGCCTTTAAGCATTTGAGTGATGATGATGTAGCGGATTTGGTGAATTTCGTGCGCAACGGTTGGCACAACCAAGCACCGGAAATCAGCCGCAAAGAAGTGGCGGAAATCCGCCGGTTCGTCAACAGCAAGGCACCGAATATCGTGCCGGCCCATCACCAACAAGGAGCGCATCATGAATAAATCTATCCTTTGGGTTGCCGTATTGTCGGGATTGGTTTTGTCTGCATGCGGCCAACCCGCTGCCGAAACCGCGCACAACGGCGCTACTACCCAAGCGCAAACCTATCCGATTGTGACCGGTAAAGGTGCGGATAAAAAAGTAGTGGGCGAATACACCGTGCCTTCTGATGACGATATCGACAAACAACCCAATGCCGCGCAAATCCGCTATGGTCAGCGTTTAATGAATGAGACCAAGCGCCTGTTGCCGCAGCATGTGGGCAGCCATATGAACTGCAGCAGCTGCCATATCGCACAAGGAAAAGTGCCGGGCGGCAATCCGTATATCAATACCTACAATTCTTATCCGCGCGTGATGCCGCGCCCGGGTAAAGAAATTGATTTGGTCGGGCGGATTAACGGCTGTTTCCAACGCTCGATGAACGGCAAACCGCTGCCTAAAGACGGCGAAGAAATGCAGGCCATGATTGCCTATATCAAATGGATGGGGCAAGGCGTGCCGAAAGGGCAGCGTGTGGATATTCAAAACGCGGTCGATATCGACACCAATCTGGTGCCGGATCCTGTGCGCGGCAAAACGCTTTACGCCCAACATTGCGCCGCCTGCCACGGCAGCAACGGCGAAGGTAAAAAAGACGGTTTGGGGCAATATGCGTTTCCGCCGTTGTGGGGCGACGAATCGTTTAACATCGGTGCAGGCATGGCGCGAACCTATAAAGCCGCCGCTTTTATCAAAGCCGCTATGCCGATGGGTGCGCAAACACACGGCATGTGGGGTGAGGGCGGTGTGTTGAGTGACCAAGATGCGGTGGACATTGCCGAATACTTCACCCATCAGCCGCGTCCTGATTTTGCCGGCAAGGTGAATGATTGGCCGAATGGCGGTAAGCCGAAAGATGCACGTTATTGATGATTAGGCCGAGACCTTTGCAAAAACCTAGATTTGAGTGCAGTTCAAAGTTATAGCAGCGCAGAAAGCGCAGACATATCACAAAGATAGGCAAGATTTCGAGCAGCGCATAACGAAGAAATGTGCCAAAGATGGGGATTTTGCAAAGGTCTTAGGCCGTCTGAAAGATAATTTTTCAGACGGCCTTTTACTATTTATTGTTTCCCCGACACTTTCACCCACAAGGCCGTCTGAATGAAATAAGCCGCCGAGAACACGGCCAGCAGCCATTGGAAGGCGGTGGTGTATTGTTGCGGTGATGACGGCAGATAGAGCATGCCGCAGCTGGCCATCATCAGCAGCAGGCTGGCGGCGGCACCGTAAAGCAGTGGGTGACGGCGTTGGGATGCTGTGGTTTTTGCCGGTTGCGCGCGGGTGGTTAACCGCACATCATCACTGCCGTAGGCATCGTGATACAGGCGTTCAGACGGCCTGTTGCTTTGCGGTGCCTGTTGGTAGGCCAAAAAGGTGTACAGCAGCAAACATGCCGCCCACAGCGGGATAAACACGGTAAACAAGTGCATTCCGGCGGCCAGCAACACCCCGGCCAAGGCCATGCCGCACACCCACACCGACCAAGCGGCGCGGTTGTTTTGGTCGCGGCGGCCGTGGCGCCAAAACGGGGCAATACCGAGCTTGGGCAGGATAAAATGTTCGGCAGCGATAACCGCACCCACGGGGGCGGTGAGAATGTTGAAATAGGCCATCAAATCCAGCCATTTCAGGAAAATCAGCGGCAAACAGGCAATCAGCGTGGTGACGGCACCGACCACGGCAGTGGTTTTCGCCAGCGACCAACGCGGCAAGAAGGCGTGAAAAGCCAAGCCCGCGCGGTAGAGGCTGGGCACGGCGGTGGTAAACGAAGCGACTACCACGGCCGCAGTGCCCGCCACACCCAGTACCGGCACAACCACACCGCCGATGTCGAGCTTGCCGATGTCGGTTTGCAGCAAAGCCGCGCTGGCCGCACCGAGCATACCGGCGGTCAGCCACGCGACAAAATGGCCGCCATATGCGGCAAAGGCGGAATACGCACCGTAGCCCGGCTTGCGCGCGAAACGCAGCGTGCTCAAATCGCCCATGCCCAAATGAAGCGGCAGGTTCAGCCCCCATGCGAAAGCGGCAATCTGCCACATGGTCAACGACGGGCTACCATCGGGCGTGTTGCCTGTCCACACATAGCGTTGCAGCGTTTCATAGCCGTCCAACCCCTGCGCGCCGCCGATGGCCGTCAGATAAGGCCAGGCGGCCAATCCGCACACGGCAAACACGGTAAACAGCCATGGCGCGCAGATTTTGGCAAACTTGGTTACCTGTGCAAAACCGCGCAACGCAATCCACACCGTCGCCAAACCAATCAGCAATACCGCCGCGACAAATACGCCGCTGGTCGGATACCACTGCACCTGCGGCGGCGCATCGGTTAAGCCGCGGATGGCAGCGGCGGAAATCGTCATCATGCCGCCCGCAATCACGGCAAAAATCAAGCCGCTCATCAAATTGTAGAAAAACACCAAGCGCCGGCCGGCCACGCGTTCCAAGTATTGATACAGCGTCAGCCGCGAACGCACCGCCACCGGCGCGCACACCAATGCCCAGCTCAACACCGCTGCCAAATTACCGATCAGCAGTCCTAATACAACTGTCACCGGTGATGCGCCCCAAGCGGCAAACGCCGCGCCGACGACAAATTCGCCGCCCGCGATGTGTTCGCTGCTGTAAGCGGCGGCAAAATGGCTGCGCCCGAGCAAACGGTCGGCAGGCACGCGGGTATGGGAAAATTCGCCATCGTGTTCGGTGGTATGGATAGGGATAGATTGATTTTTTATCATGTAAAACGCGTCTGTTGAAACATCAAATGATGGGGATTATAGAGGAAAGGCCATCTGAAAACTGTTTCAGACGGCCGGAAATCTTTGCACATTTCTGATTTAGGTACGTTTCTTCGTTTGGCGCACCTAAAACCTTGCCTATGTTTTTTTGATGTGCCTGAACATTCTATGCTGCATGCACTTCAAACGAGCTTAAATCTGGGATTGTACAAAGGTTTCTTTTTTGTAACGCACTTACAGCGAATGCAACACCGCATAAATCATCGAGCCAATGTAGTTGCCGAAAATATAACCCACCGTGCCAATCACCAAAATCGGGCCCACCAGCGCACGCCAGCCACGACCGATGGCCAAAGCTGCCGCCGTGGTCGGACCACCGATATTGGCGTTACAGGCCAATACCACTTCTTCGATGCTGAATTTGAAAAGCTTGCCCGCCGCCAGCGTCACCGCCAAATTCACCACCGCCACGGTTAAGGTAAACACAAACAGCAACGGCGCATTTTGCAGAATCAGCGGAATCGATGCCGGCACGCCAATCACCACGAAGAACAAGAAAATACAGTAAGTGCCCAATTCCTGACTACCATCAAGTTTGGCCATGCTGCGCGGCATTAGCGCAATCACGGCAAAGGTCAGCGTGGTGAGCAGCAGGTATTTGTCGGTCACCAAGCTAATCAGCATTTCCGTGGCGATGTTGCTGCCGCTGCCCAACACACCTTTTAAAAACGCCGACACGCTAAACGCCACCGCCACCAACAAAATCGATGCGCCCAACGACAAAGCAATACTTTGCAGCGAAATCGGTTTGGCGCGCCAAAATGCCGCCGCCGGATTGGTGTCGCTGCCTTGCGATTCGGCATCGGCTTTGTCTTGGAACGGGCTGCCCCATATGCGGCGCACGGCAGGTGCGGCGGCCAAGCCGATGAGAATCAGGAAATAACAGGCCATCATCAGGTTGTCGGCCACGATGGTCGCGGCAGTCATGTCTTTGGTCGGCTCCAACTTGGCGGTCATCGCAGCAAAATTGACGCCACCGCCGGTATAGGAAGCGGAAATCATGCCGGCGATTTTATCCAACTCGGGAATACGTTCTCGCAGCATGAAAAAGCCCAGCACCACGCCGATCATGGTGCCTGCCGAGCTAATCAGGAATAGAAACAGCAAACGGCGACTTTCTTTAAACACCGCGCGCAAATCCAATTGAAACAGCAATAAAGGAATCGCCAGCGGCACAATATAGCCCCACACCGCGTCATACACCGGCGCATCGATCGGAATCAGGCCGAGATTAGACGCTGCCAAGGCAATCAGCAGCGCAATCACCGCCCCCGGCACTTTGGCCGCCCAGCGGAAATTCTGTTCGGCATACACCGCTGCCGCGGCTGCCAGCATCACAAAAGCCCACAAAAGCAGATGGTTGTCGGCTGGAATAAGAGGGGTCATGATGTTTCTCCTTTTTTCTCGTGATGATCTTGTTTGATCAAGCAATGGTTTCAGACGGCCTCACGGATTAGGCCGTCTGAATTTTTATTTAAGTATCAAATTTAGGCTCGGTGCCGCCATACACCGCACTCGGTTTGCCGCTGAAATATGCCCAATTCTGATTGCCAAAGTCAAAGTGCCACCATTCGCTCGGCAGATTGGTAAACCCTGCCGCCGCCATCGCATTCACCAACACACGGCGGTGTCGGCGGGCAGGATGATCGATTTCGGATTCCAATGCGGCAGTAAACGAACGCTCATCAACTTCGTCAAAATCTGTGCCCATATCCAATAACAGGCCGTCTGAACAGGCAAACAAAGCCACGTCCACCGAGCCACCGGTCGAATGTGGCGGTGGCATGGCGGCGCGATAAGGGTCGGCCACAAAATCATCCAAAGCCGCTTGAATTTGTGCTTCGCTAAAGTCGGGATGGTGCGCCACAATATTGGCACGAAAACTTTCGCGCAACGCCGCCTGCACCGCCAAAGGCCGCCAGCCGTCGAGCACTTCCAAACCGTATTCCGCCGGCAAATGCGCCAACGCCTGATGCAGTTTATCGATAACAGATTCTCGCAACCACACCGCGTCCACCGCCCCCGTTACATCCATCTCGGCATACACCGGCCGCACACGCAGCCGCGCGGCAGACCGCAGCATACAGAGCGGCTCGCCGTTGTCACCAATCGGAATAGCCGCAATGCGACACCAATCAAACGCTTGGTAAGGCGTTAAAGCAGTGTGAATCATAAGTTTGACCCCTATCGTAAAATCGTAGAGAACATGATGCGAATGTAAAATAAAAGCCCAACCGAATCAAGCACCCGCCCATGCAAAAGGCCGTCTGAAAAATTTGCAATCTTTCAGACGGCCTGTTCAATTTATGATGAAAAACTTACCCGACGCGAGCCTTCTTCTTCGCCAGCACCACGCCAAACAAATACACCGCAATCCCCAGCCACACCCACGCATAGCCGGTGAATTTTTGCAGGCTGAATGCCTCGCTGAACAAAGTCAGCCCCAAGAAAAACTGCATACTCGGCGACACATATTGAATCATGCCCAAATCGCTCATGGAAATGCGTTTCGCTCCGGCGGCAAACAGCAGCAGCGGCAACACCGTCACCACGCCCGATCCAATCAACACCGCCAAGGGCAGCGGCGCTAAGCTGCCGAACACCAAATTCCCCTGCTGCGCCACCCACAACAAATAGCCCAGCGCAAACGGCACCAACACCAGCGTTTCCAAAGTCATGCCGGTGAGCGCATCCAGCGGCGCGAGTTTACGCAACAGGCTGTACACGCCGAAGCTGCCCGCCAACAGCAGCGACACCCACGGAATGTGTCCCGCCGGCACCGCCAGCCACAAAATCCCGACCACCGCCAAAGCAATCGCCAACAGCTGCGTGCGGTTGAGCTTTTCTTTGAAAAACAGAAAACCGAACAACACATTCACCAGCGGCGAAACAAAATAGCCCAAGCTGGCATCGAGAATATGGTTATTGGTAATTGCCCACAGATAAACCAACCAATTGAGCGAAATCGCGAACGCCGAGCCGATAAAAGTCAGCAGCAATTTGCGGTTGTGCACCGCCTGCCACAGCGTACCGAGCTGCCCTTTAAACACCAATACCCCCAGCGCAAACACCGCCGACCAGCAAATGCGTTGTGCCAAAATCTGATCGGCGCCGATGGCCGTGCCGGTGATGGGATACCAATAAAGCGGGAAAATGCCCCAAATCAGGTAGCAGCCCAGTGCGTACAACAGGCCTTTGCGGTATTCGTCGGGTTGGGTATTCATGAGATGTGTGCGTGTTCAAAACCAAAGAAAACAGGCAGGCATTTTACGCCTACCTTTAAAGAAAAGTACAACAGGCCGTCTGAAATCTTCAGACGGCCTTTCAATCTATTAAACCGTTTTGTTTTTCAACGGCAGCTTGATGTGCGGTTTGGCCGCTTTCGGCGCTTCTTTCAAGCCCAGCTCGATTTGCTGCTCATCGCTCAACAAATTGCTCCAGTCGCCGGTTTTATACCAATCGCGGCCGTCCAATTCAATCGGGTGCTGAATGCGCTCGCAGCCGTTGCCGCACTGCAAATCGTCTTCCCGACAATATTTGTCGCAGCCCCAGCAAATCCGCTCCGGCGCTTTGGGGAAAATCGGAAACTTCTTGGCCATGTTTGTGTATCCTTGATTGAGATTGTTGTTATGTTTATGAATCGGCATTATAAAGGATTTTCAACGCAGATGGTTGTTTTATACGGCTTTTTACGTTTGGCTTTTAAGAAAAGTTAAGGCCGTCTGAACATGGTTTGCACCAAACCTGTTCAGACGGCCTCAATATCATTCAAACATCAATCCAGCAATGCATCCACAAATGCCCGCGCGTCAAACGGGCGCAAGTCATCGATGCGTTCGCCCACACCGATGTAGCGCACCGGAATCGGACGGTTGCTGGCCAGCGCAGCGAGAATGCCGCCTTTGGCCGTGCCATCGAGCTTGGTCACAATCAGGCCGGTCAAGCCCAAAGCTTCATCGAAGGCTTTCACTTGGTTAACCGCGTTTTGGCCGATGTTGGCATCCAACACGACGATGATTTCGTGCGGCGCATCGGGCATGGCTTTTTGCAGCACGCGTTTTACTTTTTTGATTTCTTCCATCAGGTGCAACTGGGTCGGCAAGCGGCCGGCGGTATCGGCCAGCACAATATCAATACCGCGCGCTTTGGCGGCCTGCACCGCATCGAAACACACCGCCGCCGAATCGCCGGTGGATTGCGAAATCACGGTCACGTTGTTGCGCTCGCCCCATTCCTGCAACTGCTCACGCGCCGCAGCACGGAACGTATCGCCCGCCGCCAATAGCACCGATTTGCCCTGCGATTGGAAATATTTCGCCAGCTTGCCGATAGACGTGGTTTTGCCCGCGCCGTTGATGCCTGCCAACATAATCACAAACGGCTCTTTGCTTTCAGGCAACACCAAAGGCTGCTCCAAAGGTTTAATCAAATCGTAAATCGCATCTTTCAACGCACCGCGCAATTCTTCGCCATCTTTCAAGCCTTTCAGGCTGACGCGGTCGCGTACGTCTTTCATCAGATAATTGGTCGCTTCCATGCCCATGTCGCTGGTAATCAGCACGGTTTCCAATTCTTCATACAAATCTTCGTCGATTTTGCCGCCGCCGAACACGCCTGCCAGCGATTTGGCCATTTTATCGCGCGATTTGGTCAAACCTTGTTTCAAGCGCGAAGCCCAGCTTAATTTGGTTTGCGCTTGGTCTTCTTCTGCCGCAGTTTGCGCGGCGACGGCTGTCGTTGCCGCCGCAGTGGCCGCTACGCTTTCAGACGGCGTTTCTTCAGATAATTCATCTGCCTTAACTTCTTCAGTTTCAACATTTTCCTGCACCTGAACCGCTTCTGCAGGCTCGGCTTCCGCTGCTTGGGTTTGTGCCGTTTCTGCTTCGGGGAACGTGGTTTCCCAAGTTTGAATTTCCGCTTCTTCTGGCTGAATGTTCGATTCTGTTGATGACGTATCTTCAGTCATTTCAGCCGCAGACTCCTGCTCATTGGCAATGGCTTCCGCCTGCTCCGGTGTCACCGAAACCACTTCGGTGCCTTCCGGCACTTGCACATAATCAATCACCACTTTGCCATCGTCGGTTAAGACGATTTCTTCTGTGTTCTCGTCTTCAATAGAAACATCATCCGCCACTTCAACTTGCGCCGCGATATGCTCAAACGGCATTTCGACAGGCGCTTCTGCTTCCACTTGAACATCATCAATCAGCGTTTCAGTTGGCGATTTTTGCGCTAAAATTTCTTCTTCAACTGATTGATTTTCAATAGGTTCAACAGAAATTTCTTCGATCGGTGGCGCGGCCTGCGCTTTCTCTGCTGCTTCTTTGGCAAACGCATTTTCCAGTGCCGCCAGCATTTCTTCTACCGACTGGGTCGGCTCAGCGGCGGCGTTTTGTTCGGTGTGTTGGAGCTCGGGTTTAACCGCTTCTTCGGGAGCGGGAGTTTCCTGTTTTTTGCGGCGGAAGAAATCGAACATGGCGGTTCCTTAAAGTAAAATGCTTGAGAAATAAGGGCTATTGTAGCGTATTTT
Source organism: Neisseria sp. CCUG17229 (assembly GCF_047839235.1). Taxonomy (NCBI): domain Bacteria; kingdom Pseudomonadati; phylum Pseudomonadota; class Betaproteobacteria; order Neisseriales; family Neisseriaceae; genus Neisseria; species Neisseria sp. CCUG17229. The sequence goes on along the minus strand of NZ_CP181247.1, from coordinate 6,539 downwards.
GTTGAGATGAACAGTATGCCGCGCATAATCACATCGGCTTAAATCTTGGCCTCTGCAAATATCGTGTTCACAATCAAAAGGCCGTCTGAAACAAGATTGTTCAGACGGCCTCTTCAACTCATTTCGGCGGCGAACGGCGGCCGATTTTTTTGCCCAGCAGCAAGCCGATAAATACGGCAATGGCCAAGCTGATCCACAGCGAGGCATTGGGCAAATCCAAGGCACGTGCCAGCCATGAAATGCCGCCAAACAGCAGCGTGAAAAACAGCGTCCAACCAATAAAAAACACTAGCGATCTCATCTTGATTCCTCATTTTCAGACGGCCTATTAATGAATAAAAGGCCATCTGAAAAAAAACATTAAAATTTAAAAATAATTTATTTAAAACAAATCATTAAATATTAAAATAACAAACGGAGGCGGGATAATTTTCAAGCTTCCAAATGTCTTTCAGACGGCCTTTATCCCTTTATTTGCAGCCCCACTCAAGGCGCAACGCAAACGCAAAAATAGTCACCATATATTCATTAGCGTGTGCCGTTTACACGCTCTATTATACCCATATTCCAGATAAGCGTTGCCAACTTTCAGACGGCCTCATCCACAGGTAAGCAGCGATTCTGTGCTAGAATCAAACCCCGCAGGCAAGCGGCTATTTATGCCGCTGCGCCGTTTCCTTGTTTTTCATGCCGTCTGAAACTTGTATTCAGACGGCCTTTAACGACTTGAAAAAAGCCATGAAGAAAACCCTGTTCCGCGCCGCCTTATTGGGCATCACCGCCGCCTTGCTGGCCGCTTGTCCGAGCAAGAGCGTCAAAAAATTACCGACCATCGACCAAACCGTGATCAGCGGCCCCGACCGCCCAACCGGCACACCGCACCCAGTCGGCACCACCTTCACACCGGGCGGCAATGCGTCTTATCTCGCCGTGCCACACAGCGCCATGCCGCAATGGAACGGCCAAGATTTCGTCAAAAGCCTGCAATCTTTCAAACTCGGTTGCGACAGACTGAAAAGCCGTCAAGGCTGGCAAGATGTGTGTGCCCAAGCCGCGCAAACCCAGTTGAACCAAGCCGCTGCCAAATCGTTTTTCGAGCGCTATTTCACACCGTGGCAAGTGAGCGGCAACGGCTCGCAAGCGGGCACCGTTACCGGCTATTATGAACCGGTATTACACGGCGACACCGTGCAGACCAACAAAGCGCGTTTCCCGATTTACGGCATTCCGTATGATTTCGTTTCCGTGCCGCTGTCGTCTGCCCAGCGCAACCGTAAAGGCATCGTGCGCGTGCGCCAAACCGGCCAAAACAGCGGCGTGATTGCGGCCAACGGCACCCACACCGCCAACCTGTCGCAATTCCCGATTACCGCCCGCTCGACCTCGATTAAAGGGCGCTTTGTCGGCAACCAATTCATTCCGTATCACACCCGCGCGCAAATCAACGCCGGTGCACTCAACGGCAAAGCGCCGATTTTGGGTTACGCCGATGATCCGGTTGAACTCTTTTTCATGCACATCCAAGGTTCAGGCCGTCTGAAAACCCCGAAAGGCGAATATGTGCGCCTCGGTTTTGCCGATAAAAACGAATATTCTTATGTATCCATCGGCCGCTACATGGCCGACCGCGGCTACCTGACTTTGGGTCAGACCACCATGCAGGGCATCAAAGCCTACATGCAGCAAAACACCCACCGCTTAGCCGAAGTATTGGGACAAAACCCGAGCTACATTTTTTTCCGTAAATTAGACGGCAGCAGCGACCAAGGCCCTGTCGGCGCATTGGGTACACCATTGATGGGCGAATACGCCGGTGCAATTGACCGCCACTACATCACACTGGGTGCGCCTTTGTTTGTAGCCACCGCCCACCCGATTACCCACAAAGCACTTAACCGCCTGATTATGGCGCAAGACACCGGCAGCGCGATTAAAGGCGCAGTGCGCGTGGATTATTTCTGGGGCTACGGCGACGAAGCGGGTAATGTTGCGGGCAAACAGAAAACCACCGGTTATGTTTGGCAGCTGCTGCCAAACGGCATGGCACCGCAGTATCGCCCGTAAATCAATTGCAGTATAAAGTAGGCCGTCTGAATCCCGTTTGCCCATACCAAACCGTTCAGACGGCCTTTATTATGTTTGGAGAAAATTTTTACTGTCATACCCACAAGAGCGGTAAAAATCCTTATAATTCCAAGTTAAACCTCATTTTTTTACGCTCAAACACTGTGTTTTGGCGACTGATAAAGCGAATACTTATGGACAAACTCAAAATCTCTGCCAACGGCCCGTTAAACGGCGAAATCATTGTATCCGGCGCGAAAAATGCCGCGCTGCCGCTGATGTGTGCCGGTTTGCTGACTTCGGGCACGCTGCGCCTGAAAAACGTGCCGATGCTGGCCGATGTGAAAACCACGCAAAAACTCTTGCAAGGCATGGGCGCGCGCGTGTTGACCGACAATGTGCACGAATTCGAAATCAACGGCGGCACGGTCAACAATACCTGCGCGCCGTATGAATTGGTCAGCACCATGCGCGCATCGATTTTGGTATTGGGCCCGACTTTGGCGCGTTTCGGCGAAGCGCAAGTGAGCCTGCCGGGCGGTTGCGCCATCGGTTCGCGTCCGGTTGACCAACACTTGAAAGGCTTGGAAACCATGGGCGCGGAAATCGTCATCGAGCACGGTTACGTCAAAGCCAAAGGCCGTCTGAAAGGCGCGCGCGTATTGATGGACGTAGTCACCGTCGGCGGCACGGAAAACTTATTAATGGCCGCCACGTTGGCCGAAGGCACCACCGTCTTGGAAAACTGCGCGATTGAGCCTGAAGTGGTCGACTTGGCCGAATGTTTGGTGAAAATGGGGGCGAAAATCAGCGGCATCGGCACATCGACCATGACGGTTGAAGGTGTAAAAGAATTGCACGGCTGCGAACACAGCGTCGTGCCCGACCGCATCGAGGCGGGCACATTCTTGTGCGCCGTAGCGATGACCGGCGGCAAAGTGACCCTGCGCAACGCCGCACCGAAAACCATGGAAGTAGTGTTGGACAAACTGGTTGAAGCCGGTGCCATCATCGAAGCGGGCGACGACTGGATTAGCATCGATATGCAGCAGCGCCCGAAAGCCGTCGACATCCGCACCGTCGTGCATCCGGGCTTCCCGACCGACATGCAGGCGCAATTTATGGCCATGAACGCCGTGGCCGAAGGCAGCTGCCGCGTGGTCGAAACCATTTTTGAAAACCGCTTCATGCACGTTCCCGAACTCAACCGCATGGGCGCGAACATCACCACCGAAGGCAACACCGCTTTCGTAACCGGCGTGGAAAGCCTGTCTGGCGCAACTGTGATGGCCACCGACTTGCGTGCTTCCGCCAGCTTGGTGATGGCCGGTTTGATTGCCAGCGGCGAAACCATCGTCGACCGCATCTACCATCTCGACCGCGGCTATGAACACATCGAGAAAAAACTCGGCGGCGTGGGCGCAAAAATCGAACGCGTGCGCGGTTAAGTTTTAATCGTTTGAATCGAAAGGCCGTCTGAAAAGCATCTGTTGCTTTTCAGACGGCCTTTTTCCCGTAAAAACCCTGTTTTTTGTTACAATACGCCATTCCCTTAACCCACGTTTCACAAGGCTTTTTCCATGAGCAAACCCGCCGTTTCGCCGATGATGCAGCAATATCTCGGCATTAAATCGCAACATGCCGACAAATTGGTTTTTTACCGCATGGGCGATTTTTACGAGCTGTTTTTCGATGATGCGGTGGAAGCGGCCAAGCTGTTAGACATCACACTCACCACGCGCGGACAGATGGAAGGCGAGCCGATTAAGATGGCTGGTGTACCGTTTCATGCGGCCGAGCAATATTTGGCGCGTTTGGTGAAAATGGGCAAAAGTGTGGCGATTTGCGAGCAGGTCGGCGAAGTGGGGGCAACAAAAGGGCCGGTGGAACGCAAAGTGGTACGCATTGTCACCCCCGGCACGCTCACCGATTCGGCCTTTTTGGAAGACAAAGAAACCAACCGCATTGTGGCGGTCAACCACAGCAAAAAACACATCGGCTTGGCGTGGGCTTCGCTGCAAAGCGGCGAATTTAAAGTGAAGCAGGTTGATGCGACGCAGTTGGCCGATGAATTGGCGCGTTTGCAGGCGGCGGAAATTCTGCTGGCCGACGGCCAAAACCTGCCGCCTTTGGAAAACGCCAACCTCACACGCCTGAATGCGTGGCAGTTTGCGCCCGATACGGCGGTGAAGCTGTTGACCGATTATTTCGGCAGCCAAGATTTACGCGGCTTTGGTTTGGAAACCGATGAACACGCTGCGGCGATTGGTGCGGCCGGTGCGCTTATCAACTATATCCGCCTCACGCAAAACCTGATGCCGCAACACCTTGACGGCTTATCCTTAGAAACCGACAGCCAGTTTATCGGCATGGATGCGGCCACCCGCCGCAATCTGGAAATCACCCAAACCTTAAGCGGCAAAAAAGCGCCAACCTTGATGTCCACGCTCGACCGCTGCGTCACCCACATGGGCAGCCGTTTATTGGCGATGTGGCTGCACCATCCTTTACGTAACCGCGACCACATCCGCGCGCGGCAACAAGCTGTGTCTGCCTTGGCGGAACAATTTACCTCTATTCAAGGCCGTCTGAAAAACATTGCCGACATCGAACGCATCGCCGCGCGCGTGGCAGTGGGCAATGCCCGTCCACGCGATTTGGCCGCGCTGCGCGACAGCTTGTTTGAATTGGCCAAGCTGGAATTGGCCACCGAAGGCAGTAGCCTTTTGGAAACGCTGCAAAACGTGTTCCCCGCTACCCTGCCTGTGGCCGAACAATTACAGGCGGCGATTTTGCCCGAACCTGCAGTTTGGCTGCGCGACGGCGGCGTGATTAACCATGGTTTTCATGCCGAATTGGACGAATTGCGCCACATTCAAAACCACGGCGACGAATTTTTGCTGGCCTTAGAAACGCGCGAACGCGAACGCACGGGTTTGTCGACCTTAAAAGTCGAGTTCAACCGCGTACACGGCTTTTACATCGAATTATCCAAAGTGCAGGCCGAGCAGGCACCTGCCGACTACCAACGCCGCCAAACGCTGAAAAACGCCGAGCGTTTCATCACGCCGGAATTAAAAGCGTTTGAAGACAAAGTATTGACCGCGCAAGAGCAAGCGCTGGCTTTGGAAAAACAGCTCTTTGAAACCCTGCTCAAAGAGATTCAGACGGCCTTACCGCAGCTGCAAAAAGCCGCCAAAGCCGCTGCCGCGCTCGATGTGTTGGCCACTTTTGCCGCACTCGCGCACACACGCCGCTTTGTCTGCCCCGAATTTGCCGATTATCCGGTGTTGGAAATCGACGGCGGCCGTCACCCCGTGGTGGAAGAGCAGGTGCGCCACTTCACACCCAACCACACCCGTTTCGACCACAAACACCGCCTGATGCTGCTCACCGGCCCGAATATGGGCGGTAAATCGACCTATATGCGCCAAGTCGCGCTGATTACCCTGCTTGCCCACACCGGCTGCTTCGTGCCGGCTGAAGCGGCCAAAATAGGCCCCATCGACCGCATTTTCACGCGCATCGGTGCCAGCGACGATTTGGCTTCCAACCGCTCGACCTTTATGGTGGAAATGAGCGAAACCGCTTACATTCTGCACCACGCCACCGAGCAATCATTGGTGTTGATGGACGAAGTCGGCCGTGGCACCTCCACCTTCGACGGCCTCGCCCTCGCGCAAGCCATCGCCGAACATTTGCTGCAGAAAAACAAATCGTTCAGCCTGTTTGCTACCCATTATTTCGAACTCACCCGCCTGCCCGAAGCCCATGCCGGCGCGGTAAATATGCACCTTTCTGCGCTCGAGCAGGGGCAGGACATTGTGTTTTTACACGAAATCCAACCCGGCCCCGCCAGCAAAAGCTACGGTATCGCCGTGGCCAAACTCGCCGGCCTGCCCGCCCGCGCCCTCAAAGCCGCGCAAAAACATTTGTCCGACTTGGAAACGCAAGCCGCTGCCCAGCAGCCGCAAATGGATATTTTCCAAGCCATGCCGTCTGAAGCGGAAGATGTTGAAGCCGATGCGTTCCTTACCGAAAGGCCGTCTGAAACATCAAGCGAATTACTGGCCGCTTTGGCTGAAATCAACCCCGATAACCTATCACCGCGCGAAGCCTTGGATGCGCTTTACCGCTTGAAAGATTTGGTTTAAGGTAATGAACAAATGCCGCCTGAAAGATTCATCTTTCAGACGGCATTTGTTTTCGTCTTTTTCAGACGGTACCAACCATTATTCTACGGTCACTGATTTAGCCAAGTTGCGTGGTTTGTCCACATCGGTGCCGCGTGCTAAGGCGGCGTGGTAAGACAGCAATTGCACTGGAATGGTGTGCACAATCGGTGACAACACGCCAACGTGGCGTGGGGTACGGATCACGTGTACGCCGTCGGCTTCGTTGAACTGGCTGTCGAGGTCGGTGAACACAAACAATTCGCCGCCGCGTGCGCCGACTTCCTGCATGTTGGCTTTGAC